>CBDEGN010000001.1:0-178157 GCA_965237885.1 Longimicrobiales bacterium
CCCCCCGTCCACTACCGGAGCGACGGCTTTCCCCCCGAAGACCGCCTGGACTGGCGCCGACTGGCACCCCTGATCGGGCCGACGGCCGCCGCCGTGGCCAGATACGACTGCCTGCTCGCCACCGTACCCAACCCGCGCGCCCTGCTGGCCGGGCTCCGCGTCCGGGAAGCCGTCTGCTCGTCGCGCATCGAGAACATCTTCACGAGCGTGACCGAAGTGCTCGAGATGGGCGCCTGGCTGGCACCCGGCAACCCGTACGCCCGCGCCGACGCCCGCGAAGTGCTCAACTACCTGGCGGCCGAACGGCATGCGAGGGAGATGCTTGCCGAGCTGCCGCTGTCGCTGCGGGTGATCCGGGAGGCGCACGCCCTCCTCCTCGCAGGTGACGGAGGCCAGGGCAAATCTCCCGGCGCATTCCGCCGCGCGCCCGTCTGGATCGGAGGACCGGGCTCGACTCCGGAAACCGCCACCTTCGTCCCCGCCCCCGCGAGCCAGGTCCCGGACGCGATGAGCGCCTGGGAACGGTACATCCACGCCGGCGCCCCCGACCGGCTCGTCCAGATCGCCGTCCAGCACGCCCAGTTCGAGGCGATCCATCCCTTCCTGGACGGCAACGGGCGCCTGGGCCGCATGCTGATCCCCCTCCTGATGCACCAGCACGGCCTCATCCGCACACCCGTCTTCGGGCTCAGCGCCCGCATCGCCGCGCGCCGCAGCTTTTACTACGACGGCCTGCTCGGCGTTTCCCGCGACGACGACTGGACGGGGTGGTGCCTGTACGCGCTCGACGCGATGCGGAACCAGGCGCGGGAGGGCACGGCCGCCATCGAAGCGATCCTGGAACTGAGGGCCGAGGTGGAGGCGGAGCTGGCGAACCGCACCCGTCCCCGCCATGTGGCCCCGGCGCTGGACCGCCTCTTCGAGCGCCCCGTCTTCCGGGCCAGCGACTTCGTGTCCGCCGGCGATATCCCATCCCGCACCGCGCGCAGGCTGCTGACGCGGCTGCGGGACCAGGGCGTGCTGGAGGATGCCGCCCCCGCAAAGGGAAGGCGCTCGGCCGTGCTGAGGTTTCCCCGGCTGCTCGAGGTACTGGAAGCAGATGACGTCCGGGCCATACGGGTCGCAAAGGAAGTTTCTCCGAAGCGCGGAGGGGTCGGGCTACCACCTTGACAACCCCTCTGCCCGATCTCAACCATCAGCCATGCCGAACCAAAGGGATGTTCGTGACCCAAGTAGACATACATGAGGCCAAGTCACAGCTCACGCGCCTGGGGAAGCTCGAGCTCGCCGACTCGATCGACATGAAGGCACCACCGTGACCAAGGACGAACTCTTCGACCTCGTCGCCCAGGGCGAGGGCCCGGACATCGGGTTCAGGCGCTCGCTGGGGAGGGAGCTGGGCAAGGAGTTGTGCGCCTTCGCAAACGGGGACGGCGGTACGCTCCTGCTCGGCGTGTCCAAGTCCGGCGAGATCGCCGGCGTCGGCAACAGGAGCCGCGCGAGGGCCAGGGTGTTGACCACCGCCCGCTCCGCGGATCCGCCGATCGTGGTCGAGGTGGACAGCGTGGGCGACGTGCTCCGCGTCGTCGTGCCGCCGCAGAGATACAAGCCCTACTCCATCGGGTGGCGCGCCTTCGTGCGCGAAGGGACGATCAGCAGGCGGCTCTCGAACGCTGAAATCAAGGATCTCTTCTACGCGGTGGGCCGCGCTCACTTCGACAAGGAGCCGTGCGAGAACTTCTCTCTGCAAGACCGCCTCGATACCGATGACTGGGACCGGTTCATCCGCCGGGCGAAGATTCCCGCGGGCATGCACATGATCCTGGCTCTGCGCAGACTGGGGCTGGTCGACGCGGAGGACCGGATGACGCACACCGGGGTCTGGCTGCTCGCGGACGACATCCGCCGCTTCACCCCGGGCGCCTTCGTCTCCTGCACGCTCTTCGAGGGAACCGACGAAGCCGCAGGTCGCGAGCCCCGGGACTTCCACAGCTCCATCCCGACGATGGTGAGCGACGCGCTGAAGTGGATTCTGACCAGGATCAACGTTCAGCTGATGATCTGGCAGGAGGAAGGGGAGGGGCGTCCGGAATTGCCCGAAGAGGCCCTGCGCGAGGCGATCGCCAACGCGGTTGCACACCGCGACTACCGGTCCCGCGAGAGCGTTCAGGTGCGCCTCTTCAGGGACCGGCTGGAGATCGTCAGCCCCGGCGGCCTGCCCGAAGGCATGACGGAAGCCGACCTCGGGACCAAGAGCGTGCCTCGCAATCCGTTGCTGTATGGCATGCTGGTCCGGATGGATGTGGTGGGGAGGATCGGTTCAGGCATCCGGCGCATGAGCTCGCTGTGCCGGGAGCACGGGGTGGAGGAACCTCGGATCGAGGTGTCGGGCAATCGGATCACGACGACCTTCAAGCGCCCGTCCGCCATACAGGTTCAGCCGCCCGCCATACAGGATGAACCTCCCTTCATCCACGTTGGCGGGGAGCGCGCGATCCGGGTGGGCGACCGGGCTGCGGAGCAGGGTAACGAGCAGACCCTCCTGTGGGCTGGCGAGCGAGCAGAGCGGCCGTCATACAAGAGACATACAAGATACATGCAAGACCGGGCGATCACCATACAAGACACGGCGCTTACCATACAAGTAAGGGAGCTCGTCCGGGTGCTGGATAGCGATCGGTCCCGCGTGGAAATCCTCGAGAGCCTGGGCCTTCGGAACCGGAGCAACCTGGCGGCCAACTATCTGCGACCCGCGCTCGACGCCGGCCTGATCGAGATGACGATCCCGGACAAGCCGACGAGCGGCCGGCAGAAGTACCGGCTGACTGCCAGGGGCCGGGCGCTCCGGGCGGCGCTGTGATCCCGTTCATGGTAATCGCCGCCATCTTCACGCTGATGGTCTGGGTTGCCATGACCCTGATCACCCTCTACAGCTTCCGGCACGTCTTCCGCCTCGAGGAGATCGGGGCGCCCCGCGCCGGCGATCCGCCGCTGCCGCGCCTGTCGGTGGTGGTCGCCGCCAGGAACGAGGAGCGTGGCGTGGAGCAGGCGCTCCGGTCACTGCTCGGACTGGAGTATCCGGACTATGAGGTGATCTTCGTCGACGACCGCTCCGACGACCGCACCGGTGAGATCGCGGACCGACTGAGCGCGGAGAACGACCGGCTCAAGGTGATTCACGTGAAGGAGCTGCCCGCGGGATGGTTCGGGAAGAACCACGCGTCCTGGCGCGGCGCGCTGGCGGCGAGCGGGGAACTGCTGCTCTTCACCGACGGGGACGTGGTGTTCGGGCGTGAGGCCGTCGCGCGGGGGGTGCGCCACCTCCTGAGGAACAGGCTGGACCATGTCGGTGCCGTGCCCGTGCTGGCGATGACGAGCCCTCTGCTGCAGGCCTGCGTGATCGTGTTCCATTGGGGCGCCCACGTCACGGGGAGGCTGTGGAAGATTCGCGACCCCGGGAGTACGGCCTCCTTCGGGGTCGGCGCCCATAACCTGTTCCGGGCGGATTCGTACCACGCCATCGGCGGGCACAGGCAGGTTGCCCTGCGCCCCGACGAGGACTACCAGCTGGGCCGGCTGGTGAAGTTGTCCGGCAAGCGCTCGGATCTGGTGCGAGCCGAATCCAGTCTGCGATGCGAGTGGTATCGCTCGGTCCGGGGTCTGGTCCGGGGGACGGAGAAGAACCTCTTCGCCTTCACGGGCTACCGGATTACGGCCGTCCTCGTGCAGACCGCCGGACTGTTGTGGACCGCGGTCGCGCCGGTCGTGCTGGGCGTCGCGCTTGCCCCCGTGGACGCTGCGGCCGCCGCTCTGTTTGCTGCTTGCGCGATGGTCGCGTGGGGGTTCGCCATCTACATCGCCCGGGCCTCCCGCTTCCCCTGGTGGACGGGCCTCCTGCTTCCGGTGGCCAGTGCGGTGATAGTCTACAGTTGGTGGCGCTCGGTGATCGTCACCCTCCGCCGAGGCTTGGCCTGGGGTGGCCTTCCCATTCCGCTGTCCGAGCTGCGCGCGGCCCGGGTGCGGCCGTTATAGACATGAGACATCGATCAGCCCGGAGATAATACAGTGTCCAGAACCATCAGCATTGCGCCGCACTCGCTGTCGAGATCCTTCGCCGCCGTGGCTCCTGGAGCTGGCGCGTTTCGCGCGGCTGCCGCGGTCGCTGTCCGTGTGGCAGCTGCAGCCGCGGTCGTTGCTGCCCCCGTGGGAGCCCAGGTTCCGTCCCCGGGCGAGCCGGAGGGAGGAATCCAGGTCACGATCACGGAGGGCACGAATGTGGCGCTGGCGCTTTCGCCGGACGAGAGCACGCTCGCGCTGGACCTTCTGGGCCGCATCTGGGTGATGCCCGCGGACGGGGGAGTTGCCACGGCGCTCACCGATCCCGTGGGGGATGCGCGCCAGCCCGCGTGGTCGCCGGACGGGAGCCGCATCGCCTTCCAGGCCTACTGGGACGGCAACTACCACATCTGGAGCGTGGCGGCGGACGGGACCGGGCTGCGACAGCACACGCGCGGCCCCTTCGATCATCGGGAGCCCCATTGGTCGCCCGATGGAGGCCGGATCGCGTTCTCGTCCGACCGGGGCGGGAGCTACGACATATGGGTTCTGGCCCTGGACGGGGGCGGGCCGGAGCAGCGGACCGACTGGGCGGGGAGCGAGTACGGGCCCGCGTTTTCTCCCGATGGCGCCGGCATCGCCTTCGCGGCGGACGAGGATGCGGCCGGGATCTGGGTCCTCGGCGGGGGCGCGGAGCCGCGCAGGCTGACGGAAGGGGACGGAGGTGAGTTGAACGCGCCCTCGTGGAGCGCGGACGGCGCCACGCTCTCCTTCAACTCCATAGGCGCGGGGCGCTCGCGCCTGCTCGCCGTCCCGGCCGAGGGCGGGGCGGTTCGCACGCTGACTGAAGAGGAGGAGGATGTCTTTCCCTTCCGGGCCGCCTGGACCGCCGGCGGGGATTTCTACCATACCGCTGACGGCCTGGTGCGAAGGCGCCGGGCCGATGGCAGCGGGTTCCGTGACGTGCCGTTTTCCGCGACTGTCGCCCTGAACCGGGATGGCTACCAGCGGCGCCCGCGCGACTTGCGGTCCGAGGGGCCGTTCGAGGTGCGCGGCATCGTCTCGCCGGCAGTGTCGCCCGACGGGCGGCAGGTGGCTTTCTCGGCGCTGGGCGACCTCTGGATCCACACCATCGGCGGGGCCACCGAGCGGCTGACCGACGATCCCTGGATCGAGACCGATCCGGCGTGGTCGCCGGACGGCGGCCGCCTCGCCTTCGCCTCCGACCGGGACGGGTCGCTCGACCTCTATGTGCGCGACCTGCGGGCGGGGAGCGACCGCAGGGTGACCGAGGGGGCCGCCGCGACCCTGCCGGCGTGGTCGCCGGACGTGAGCCGCATTGCCTTCGTGGGGTCGGCGGACGGCACCGCGGTGCAGGCGGTCGACCTGGCGACCGGTGTTGTGGAGACCCTGCGCGCGGGGCTGAACGGGGCGGGGCGGCCCTCGTGGTCGCCCGACGGAGTCTCCGTGCTGGTCTCCGCGCACTCCCCGTATTCGGGGCGCTTCCGGGAGGGGGTGAACCGCGCGCTGGTGGTGCCCGCCCGCCCCCTGCGCACCGCGGACGCGGCCGCCACCCGCCCCGCCCCCGGCGACCGGGGCCACACCCACGACCTCCCGGCCTGGGCAGGTTGGGACCCCGCGTCCACCGCCCCGCCCCTCCAAGCGGCCGACCGCTACCTCGACCTGCCCATCCACGGATCGGTCGGCAGCCGCGCCGCCGACGGGCCGGTAGGGTCGCCGGACGGCCGCTCCCTCGCCTACGTGTCCGACGGCGTGCTCTGGACGGTCGCCATGACCCCCGGGGGCGACCCTGCCGACGCCCCCCGCCGCCTCACCAACGAGGCGGCCGACGACCCCACCTGGAGCGGTGACTCGCGCTCCATCGTCTACCTGAGCAACAACCGCCTGCGCCGGATCGACGCGCTCACCGGCGCGGTCGAGGACATCACCCCCCGCCTCACCTGGACGCGCGCGGCGCCCGCCGCATCGGTGCTCGTGCGCGCCGGCGCCCTCTTCGACGGCCGCTCCGAGACGCTCCGCCGCAACGTGGACATCGTCATCGAGGACGGCGTCATCACCGAGGTGGCCGACCGTGACCCCGCGCGCACCGCCGACCAGGTCGTGGACGCGCGTGGCCAGGTGGTCATGCCCGGCCTGATCGAGATGCATACCCACGGCGGCCTGGCCGACGGCGAGGCGCTGGGACGCCTGTGGCTCTCCTACGGGGTGACCGCGACCCGCTGCCCCGCCTGCGACGGCTACGAGCTCGCGGAAGCCAAGGAAGCCGGCGAGTCCGGCCGGCGCGTCGCGCCGCGCACGTTCGGAACCGGTGGGACCATCGATGGCAGCCGCATCTACTATCCGAACGCCCCCGCGCTGGGTGCCAGCGCCCAGGTCGAGCTGCAGATGGGACGCGCCGCGGCCCTGGGCCACGACATGATCAAGACCTACGTGCGCCTCTCCGATCCAATGCAGCGCCGGGCCATCGCCGAAGCGCACGCCCTGGGGATCCCGGTCACCTCCCACGAACTGTATCCGGCGGTGGCGTACGGCGCCGATGGCGTCGAGCACGTGCGCGGCACCAGCCGGCGCGGCTACTCCACCAAGATATCCCAGACCAACGGCATCTACGCCGACGCGGTGGACCTCCTGGCCGCCTCCGGCATGACCCTCACGCCCACCATCGGCATCTACGGCGGCTATGGGCTGCTCGCCGCCGAGAATCCCGCCCTGTTCGACGACCCGCGCGTACCGGTCTTCTTCCCGGACGCGGCCGCCGACGCCCCCGTCCCCCCGGACCGGGAGCTGGCCCGGCGCTTGGTGGAAGGCATGGCCTCCCTCCCGCGCCGAGTCCTCGAGGGTGGCGGCCGCATCGTGATGGGCA
This sequence comes from Longimicrobiales bacterium, assembly GCA_965237885.1. Classification (GTDB taxonomy): domain Bacteria; phylum Gemmatimonadota; class Gemmatimonadetes; order Longimicrobiales; family Gaopeijiaceae; genus BD2-11. The sequence continues at coordinate 6,941 of CBDEGN010000001.1, forward strand.
CCGACTCGCCGCTGATCCCGCGCGGCCTGAGCCTGCACGCCGAGATGGAAGCCCTCGTGCGCTACGGCCAGCTGCGCCCCGTCGATGTCCTGCGCGCAACCACCTCGGAATCGGGCCGAGCTCTCGGCTACGCAGACCAGCTCGGCGTCATTGCCCCGGGAGCGCTCGCAGACCTCATCGTGATCGACCGGGATCCCTTGCGCGATATCGCGGCTACCCGCACCGTGAGCACGGTCGTCCTGGGAGGAACCGTGTACGACGTGCCGGAACTGCTGCGCCGACCTCGATAGGGCCTTCCATCAACCGTGCCGTCCATGCCTCATCTCCAGACTCGTGAGGAACCAGGTGCTTAAGGTGCCGTGGCACCTGGGGACTTGGCTGTTCTTCCCGCTTGTTGCCCTGGCCTGTGACCAGGTTTCACCACGTGCTGATCACACACAGCTTGTCACGACGACCGATAGTGCGGGCGTCGTCGTGATCGAGAGTTCGCACCCGCAATGGCCGTCGCAGTATGGTTGGACTGTGGCGACTGAGCCGGAATTCACTATCGGGGCATCCGGGCTTGAACAGCAGGGTATACTCTTTGGGTCGATCACGAACATGGAGGTGTTGTCCAGCGGTCGCGTGGCGGTCGCGGACCAGCACTCCGCGACGGTCTCGGTGTTTGACACCACAGGCGTCTTCCTTCACAGCTTTGGCGGCCCCGGTCAGGGGCCCGGCGAATTCGACGGCATATGGGATCTCTTCGCGTGCGCGGCCGACACCGTGATGGTCAGCTTTCGTTCGGAGCTGAGTGTTTTTGATGGTCAGGGGCGATTTGTTGAGCGCGTAGGCATGTCGGATGGCGTCATCCCCTTGGCAATCGACGCCGTATATGGTGACTGTGATCATTTCGTCGCGGCACTGCGATCGCGGGAACCGCCGCGTGGCGAAGAGGGGTTTATCCATCATCTAATGGTGCGCACGGATAGACGGCTGTCCCAACATGACACCATGGCCTCGACGGTAGCTGGTGAGATGTACACAGCACCGTGGAACGGAAGGATGTTCTTCGTCCCGTGGACTCCTTTGGATTCCAGGCCGCAGGTGGTCGGGGACAATGTTGTGTTGGGATTTGGTCGTTGGCCTGAAATGCGCGTCTACGGATCAGATGGGAAGCTCCAGCGCGTCCTCCGATGGCGAGCGGAGCGCGTGCCGGTCACCGCGGCGGATCATCGGAGATACAGCGACAAGCGGTCCGCATTCATCGAAACGTATGGAGGCGTCACCGAAGCACTTCAGTCGTTCCCGTCACTCCGCGATTTCCCGCGCATTCCATCGTTAAAGCCGGTCTTCGACAACGTTCTTGTTGACGAGATGGGGAACATTTGGGCTCGCCACTATCCGTCGCATAGTTTGGGAGGGGAGGATATGCGTCCTCCGTTCGAATACGGTACGGCGGGTGCCGAGGTGTGGACCGTAATTGGTTCGGGCGGGGTGTGGCTCGGGCCAGTGCAGTTACCGGAAGGCTTCAGTTTGCATGGGCTAGCTCGTGGTCGAGCGTATGGGGTCTTTTCGGATGAGTATGGAGTGCAGACGGTGCATGTGTATCCGATCCGCCGGTCTTGACCAGCCTCCTTTCCCAGAAATTGATCGGAAGCCCTTCGAAGAACGACGAGCCCAATCTGCTTCGGGTCAACTGTCGCCCTCTCCGGCCCCTTCTCTCGGCCTATATCGGTAGCAGTCGGAATCCTCAATCCTCTGAGTCCGAGGGGGCAGCCCGAGGAGCAACGGTGCAGAATCTTCTTGTGGAGTTACTTCTACTATTACCGAGTAGAAGCAGGGGTGTCGGATCCGGACCTGGACAGGAGAGTCAGCAGGGACGCCCAGCATCAAGAACTCCCCTGCGGAGTTGGTGCGCGTCCCCACCCCGATGGACGACGCCTCCAGCGTAGCTCCGACGACGGGTACACCTGATTGCGCGGCCGTGAGGCGGCCAAACAGTGATGCGCTTTCCGTTCGGAACACGGCCTCCGGCGCGATCGCCGGACCGGCGGCCACAAGTTCCTCGGACTTCGGTGAGATCCGACTCCTCGGCGCCCGATGTGCTGCCCAGGAGTCGGCGGTGCCTGGCCGGCCAAAATGAGCGCGCGCCTGGAAGCCCGGCGGCCATCGACAAAGCCGGCCCCACGCCGAACCGAACCCTCTACCCCCTTATGTTTCTGCCCATTAGGGATTTAGGAGCCTACGAAATCGCTGTAGACCTGCGTGACCGACCCACACCCATTCGGGCTACCGGGGTTGACATCCCTCCTTCCCGAAGTACCTTCTGATGGTTGTTAGCACTCCTCGCGGTTGAGTGCTAACAACACCGAGCCGGACATCCGGCAACCAGAATGTATCCCGAAAACCTCTTCATTAGGAGAAGCCACGCATGGCAGCGACTGCAGCGAACAGAATCCAGCCGTTGGCCGACCGGGTCGTCGTACAGGCGGCCGAGGAGACGGAGAAGACTCGCGGCGGCCTCTACATCCCGGACACCGCGCAGAAAGAGAAGCCCCAGCAGGGAACCGTGGTCTCTGTCGGCCCCGGCAGGCTCTCCGACGAGGGCGCGCGCATCGCGCCGGACGTGTCCGCGGGCGACACCGTCCTGTACGGCAAGTACAGCGGCACCGAGGTCACGGTCGACGATGAGGAATACCTGATCCTCCGCGAGTCGGACATCCTCGCCATCATCAACGGCTGACCGCTCCATTCCCACGAGCTGACGCAGAAAACGACGAGCCGGCGGGCAGCCAAACGCCGCGACCGGCTCTAAACAGAGGAGAAGAAAGTATGGCAGTCAAGGATCTCAGATTCGATGTGGATGCCCGCGCGCGCCTCAAGTCCGGCGTCGACAAGCTGGCGAAGGCCGTGAAGGTCACCTTGGGCCCCAAGGGCCGCAACGTGGTGCTGGACCGCAAGTTCGGCTCCCCCGTCGTCACCAAGGACGGCGTCTCGGTGGCGAAGGAAGTCGAGCTCGAGGACGCCGTCGAGAACATGGGCGCCCAGATGGTGAAGGAAGTCGCCACCAAGACGTCCGATGTCGCGGGTGACGGCACCACCACCGCCACCGTGCTCGCCCAGGCCATCTTCAGCGAGGGGCTCAAGAACGTGACCGCCGGCACCAACCCGATGGGCATCCGTCGCGGCATCGAGCGGGCCGTCGAGGCCGTGGTGCGGGAGCTCGAGGGCCTGTCCGTCGAGACGCAGGGCAAGCGCGAGATCTCCCAGGTCGGCTCCATCTCCGCGAACAACGACGCGGAGATCGGCGAATTGATCGCCGACGCGATGGAGAAGGTCGGCAAGGACGGCGTCATCACGGTCGAGGAGGCTAGGGGCCTCGAAACCACGCTCGAAACGGTCGAGGGCATGCAGTTCGACCGCGGCTACCTCTCGCCCTACTTCGTGACCGATCCGGAGAGGATGGAGGCGGTCATGGAGGACGTCATGATCCTCATCCACGACAAGAAGATTTCGTCGATGAAGGACCTGCTGCCGATCCTCGAGAAGGTCGCGCAGATGGGCAAGCCCCTCCTGATCGTCGCGGAGGACGTGGAAGGCGAGGCGCTGGCCACGCTGGTGGTCAACAAGCTGCGTGGCACCCTCAAGGTGTGCTCGGTCAAGGCTCCCGGCTTCGGCGACCGGCGCAAGGCGATGCTCCAGGACATCTCCGTTCTGACGGGCGGCCAGGTGATCTCCGAGGAAGTCGGCTTCAAGCTCGAGAACGCGGTGTCGTCGGATCTCGGCAGCGCCAAGCGTGTCGTGATCGACAAGGACAACACCACGATGATCGACGGGGCCGGTGACCAGGACCGAATCCGGGGCCGCATCGAGGAGATCAAGGTGGCCATCGACAAGTCCACCTCCGACTACGACCGCGAGAAGCTCCAGGAGCGGCTGGCGAAGCTGGCCGGCGGCGTGGCCGTCATCAATGTGGGCGCGGCGACCGAGACCGAGATGAAGGAGAAGAAGGCCTTGGTCGAGGACGCCCTGCACGCCACTCGCGCGGCGGTCGAGGAAGGCATCGTTCCGGGTGGTGGCGTGGCGCTGCTGCGGGCCCAGAGCGCGCTCAACGGCCTGGAGCTGGATCGGCACGACGAGCAGGTGGGCGTTCAGATTCTGCGCCGCGCGCTTGAGTCGCCTCTGCGCCAGATCGCGGAGAACGCCGGCGCCGAAGGCTCGATCGTGGTCGAGCATATCCGCAACTCCGACAATCCCAACTGGGGCTACAACGCCGAGAACGAAGTCTACGAGGATCTGGTGATGGCCGGCGTGATCGACCCCACCAAGGTGGTGCGCACCGCGCTCCAGAACGCCGCCTCGATCGCCGGTCTGATGTTGACCACCGAGGCCGTGGTGGTCGAGCGGCCCGAGGAGGAGAAGGCGGGCGGCGCCGGCGGCATGGAAGGCATGGGTGGCGGCATGGGCGGCGGCGGCATGTACTAGCCCTCACCTTGCCGGCCGGAGGTTCTCCGGTCGCGCGAACCCCGGGAGCCCGGGCGGCCACGGTCGTCCGGGCTCCTTGCTGTATGCCCCCGACGCCTCCGTCCGCCCCTTCGGGACAGGGCGCGCGGTCAATCCTGTGCCGGCGAGCCGTTCACAATCGGCGATCTGCCGTATATGTTCCGCCGTCCGGACCCCGCCGGAATCCGGCACGCCCGTAGCCGCGGAACTCGGCCGGCCGCGCTCCGTAACACCGAGACACCCATAACCGCGATACTCCGATGGCCAACGATCTCATCCAGGTGCGACTCCCCGACGGCCGGTCCGTCGAGACGCCGCGCGGAAGCAGCGCCGGCGATGTCGCCGCGAGCATCGGTCCCGGACTGGCCAGTGCCGCCCTGGCCGCCGTCGTCGACGGCGAAGTCGTCGACCTGGCCCGCCCCGTCCGCCCGGACGCGGAAGTGCGCATCCTGACCCGGAGGGACAAGGACGCGCTGCCGGTGCTGCGCCACTCCGCCGCCCACGTCCTCGCCACCGCGGTGCGCGAACTGCGTCCGGGGGCGGGCATCGGCTTCGGCCCCGCCATCGACAGCGGCTTCTACTACGACTTCGAAGTCGACGAACCCTTCACGCCCGAGGACCTGGCGGTTTTCGAAGCCCGCATGCGGGAAGTGGCCGCGGCCGATCATCCTTTCGAGCGCCGCCGTATCACCAAGGAGGAGGGCAGGGAGCTGTTCGCCGACGATCCTCTCAAGCTTGAGCGGCTGGAGGAACTGGGCGACGACGAGGTGATCACGGTCTACGAGGACGGTCCCTTCCTCGACCTGTGCCGCGGGCCGCACGTGCCCTCGACCGGAGAGGTGAAGCACTTCAAGCTGCTCTCCAGCGCGGGCGCGTACTGGAGAGGCGACGAGAAGCGGCAGATGCTGCAGCGCATCTACGGCACCGCCTTCTTCAGCAGGAAGGCGCTGGACGAGCAGCTGGAGCGACTCGAGGAGGCCCGCCGGCGCGATCATCGCGTGCTCGGCAAGGAGCTGGACCTGTTCAGTGTCCAGGAGGAGGTGGGATCCGGGTTCATCCTCTGGCACCCGAACGGCGGCATCCTGCGCCACACCATCGAGGAGTTCCTCAAGTCGACGCTGCTGGAGCACGGCTACGAACTCGTCTACAGCCCGCACGTTGCCCGAGAGGAGCTGTACCGCATCTCCGGGCATCTGGAGGTCTTCAGCGACGACATGTTCCCGGCGATGGAAGACGAGGGCAACCGCTTCCGCATGAAGCCGATGAACTGCCCGCATCACTTCATGATCTATCGCTCGCGCAACCGATCCTACCGCGATCTTCCCCTGCGTTTCGCGGAACTCGGCACCTGCTACCGCTACGAGCGCACCGGGACGCTGCACGGCATGCTACGCGTGAGGGGATTCACGCAGGACGACGCCCACATCTTCGTGCGCGAGGACCAGATCAGCGCCGAGTATCATCGCCTGCTGGACCTTCTGGAGTACCTGCTCGGGGTGTTCGGCTACGACTCCGAGGTGTCGCTCTCCACCCGTCCCGAGAAGGCCATCGGTGATCCCGCGGTCTACGACGCCGCGGTGGACACCCTCGCCCGGGTGCTCGAGGAGCGCGGGGTCGAATACGAGGTCGACGAGGGAGGGGGCGCCTTCTACGGCCCCAAGGTGGATGTCGGGCTGGTGGACACGCTGGGCCGGAAGTGGCAGGGACCGACCTTCCAGCTGGACTACCTGATGCCGGAGCGCTTCGGCCTCGACTACGTGGGGAGCGACAACCGCCGCCACAACGTGGTCGTCATCCACCGCACCATGCTCGGGTCGATGGAGCGCTTCATCGGCGGGCTGGTGGAGCACTACGGGGGCGCGTTCCCGGTCTGGCTGGCGCCCGAGCAGGTGCGCATCCTCCCGGTTTCCGAGCTCTGGAGCGAAAGCGCCCGCGAGCTGGTGGACAGCCTGCGCGCGAAGGGGGTGCGCGCGCGCCTGGAGGACCAGGACACCCTGGGCTATCGCATCCGCGATGCCGAGATGAAGAAGGTGCCCTACATGGGGGTGGTGGGGAAGCGCGAGGCGGAAGGGGGAACGGTCGCGGTGCGCAAGCGCGGCGCCGGGCGCAAGCAGGCGGTCATGGAGCGGGAGGCGTTCGCCGAGCAGGTCGCCGGCGAGATCCGCGGGCGGGTGATCTGGTAGGCCAAACCGTGGGTGCCGGAGCCGGGTCCGCAGGATAAGTCGCTAGTTCCGCAACAGGTCCGCTGGTAGCGGGAGCGGGTCCGGGCCGGTCTGCCCGATCCGCGTGTCCCGGTGGAGAACACCGGCCAGGTCGGACAGGACGGGGTCACCTCGCACTGGGTTCAGACCGAATACCGCGATCAGGGGTATGACATTCCGCTCGCTGACTGGGCCGAGGCCCAGTTGATCCTGGTTCCCGCGCGGCCAGAACTTCAACCACAAGGGAGTGGCCTACGGGCCGACTACGTGCTTGCCGATCGACGAGACCGAACTCGAGTTGAACCCCAACACGAGCGGCTGAGGCCGAGTCACAGGGCCTTTCCCCCGCCCAGGGGGGTCCTGCAAGGGGCCTCCCCGGGCACGGGTCGGAGAAGTGCGGCCCCGTGGCGCTGGACGCTGGCACTTGCGGGCCTGCTCTTTCTCGTCGGCTGTGTGCAGCGTCCCGAAGGCGTCCGTCCCACGTCGCGCGGAACCGGGGACATCACCAGAGCCGAGTTGGACACGGAGGCATTCACCAGCGCCTACCACGCCATCGAGAGGCTCCGCCGCAGTTGGCTGCGTCGTCGGGGCGCCCGCACACCGAGCAACCCCGATCCCCGGCCTTCCGTCTATGTGGATGGCGTTCGGGTGGGCTCCATTGACGAGCTGTACCGCATCAGCCCCGAGGTCGTGGAAGGGATTTCGGTGCTCTCGGCTACCGACGCAACCACCCGGTTCGGGACCGGTCACGTTGCGGGGGCCATTTTGATTGTGACCCGGCGAGGGCCTCCGGATCAGGTATCGCTCACCCGCCGGGGCGTCGGGTAACGACCACGATCGCGCCCCACATGTGCCCGGTTCCGTAGACCGTGGTCGCATCTGTCGCGGAGAGGAACCGGATGCGCTCCACGTCCTGCACGGGGATGGTGCGCAGATCATCCAGCACTATGAGCTTCGCCTGGTCCACGTAGGCGGCCGGCTCCGGGTTGGGATTCGTGAGCGTGGGCGTGCGCCTGTAGAAGAGCCAGGAGGGCCGCAGTTGTTCAACGGCTCCGTAGGCGCTCTCGGAAAGGACCTGCTCCAGTTCAGGGCGCGTGATGTCGCCCTGGAAGCTTCCGCGGGTCGGGCCCGGATTGCCGACGATGCAGGCGGAACTGATCGCCACCAGAATCAGTGGAGCCTGGTGCCACCACCATCGAACTGTCTTCCCGTTGCCTGCGGCCATTGCCGGCGCGATTGGTCCGGCCTCTACCTGTAGGGATCGCACTGCTAGTATCCTCCTCCCGGCTCGACCGTGGCTCTCAAGAGCCGGTCGAGCATCGGAAACTCGCGGTCGAGATATTCGTTGCCGCCCGCGGCAATCGCGCTCTGGTCGCCGCGTCGCAGCCCGCCCCCGGAGTTCTCGCCGTACCCCGGGTAGATGCGGTCCACCACCTCCATCCCCTCCACCACCCGGCCGAAGGGCGGGAAGCCCTGGGCGTCCAGGCGGCTGTTGTCCACCAGGTTGATGTACACCTGTGTCGTGCGGGTGTGCGGCTCGGTGAAGGCGAAGGCGATGGTGCCGCGCACGTTGCTGGCCACTACGGCGTCGTCGTCCGGGATGGTCTGGTCGACCCAGGCGGCCGTGACCTCCCGATCCCCGGCCAGCCCCCACTGGACGATGAAGTCGGGAACAGTGCGGTGGAAGCGCGAGTCGTCGTAGTAGCCGTACCGGACCAGGTTGTAGAACCGGTCGGCCCCGATGGGGGCCCACGCCCGCACCACCTCGATCGCAAACTCGCCCGCGCTGGTTTCGAAGCGGGCCAGGAAGGTGTCCGGGGCTGGTTCGCTCCACGCCGGCAGGGTGGGGTCGAGGAGGATCTGGCGGGCGGAGGTGCCGGGTCCGCCCCCCTGCGCCGCGGGTCCGCCGCGAGGCGCTTCGGCTGTGGCGCCGGGCGTCCCGGATGTGGCACCGGCCTGCTCGCCGCCGGGTGCGTCCCCCGGAGCGCAGGCGACCGTGAGGAAGCTCGCCAGACCGATGACCGGCCGGCGTAGCCAACGGCCCCTGCTCCCAACCCCTGCGACCACCGGCTACCTCCCCGGTCGGGATGAATGTGCTGGCGGATCCACAGGGACCGCCTCTCTCATTGTGACCGGGCGTCACGGGTGTGTCCAGTTGGCGCAAGGGGGGAGACCGCCGCGAAGAGACGACCATCCTGAAGGGAGGATGTCCTTTCGGCGGCTCCGGCGACTCACCCGGGCGGGTATCCCGGTGGTGCGGGCGGGCCGGTTACTGGCCGACGCCGGTCACGCGCCGTACTATGACCGTAGAGGCATGTAGGTAGTCGCAGGACCCCCCGCCAGGCAGCCGTTCTTCGCAACCCCTTCCTCCTCGGACGGGTCCACTCCCTGGCGGTTCATTTCAGCAAGACGCGCCTCCAAAGGAGCACCCATGGGTAAGTTTCGTCCGTCCGCACGGGCACTTGCCTACCTGACCGTAGCGCTTGCCATGGCACTCGCCGCTAGCGCGCCCGCGAGTGCCCAGACAGGCAACCTGGTCGGTCAGGTAGTCAACGCCGGAACCCTCCAACCTCTCGCCGGAGTTCAGGTCTACATCTCGGGGCTCGACATGGGCACCGCCACCAACCAGAGCGGGCGCTATGTGCTGAGCGTCCCCGCCGGAAGCCATGAGGTCACCTTCGAGAGCCTCGGCTACGGCACCGAGACCCGCACCGTCACCATCACCGCCGACCAGGCGACCGAGATCGACGTAACCCTGCGCGAGGAGGCGCTCGCACTCGACGAAATCGTGGTCACCGGCACCGCCGGAGGGACTCAGCGCCGGGCCATCGGCAACGTGGTGGAGACCGTGGACGCAGCCGCCATTCTGGAGGTCTCCCCGGTCACCAACGTCCAGACCCTGCTGGCCCAGCGCACCGCCGGCATGATCATGCTGCCGTCGTCCGGCCAGGTCGGCACCGGGTCCCCGATCCGCATCCGCGGCACCACCAGCATGTCGCTCGGCAACGACCCCATCGTCTACATCGACGGCATCCGCATGGACAGCAATCCGCGCGGCGGGCCCCGCGTGCGCGGCGGGGCACGCGTCAGCCGCCTGAACGATCTGAGCCCCGACGACATCGAGATCATCGAGATCATCAAGGGGCCCTCGGCAGCCACGCTCTATGGCACCGAGGCCTCCAACGGCGTGATCCAGATCATCACCAAGCGCGGCGCCGCAGGGGAGCCCCGCTTCGACATCAGCGTGCGCAGCGGGGCCAACTGGCTCCAGAACGCGGCGGGCCGTGCCGGCGGGGATTCGAACTCCTGCTACCAGAACCCGGCTTCGCTGGATGCCCTCGCATGCGCGAACGGCCGCCAGTGGCGCAGAAACGCGAACACAGGGCAGCTCGAGGGCTTCAATCTCGTTCAGCAGGAAATCGACGCGGGCCGCCCGCCCATCTTCAGAACGGGCCTTCAACAGGGCTACAGCCTGGGCCTGAGGGGAGGCACCGAGGACGTGCGCTACTACACGTCGCTCGCCTGGGACGACGACGAGGGCATCGTGGGCTACGACTACGCCACCCGCCTCAACGCCCGGGTGAACCTGGATCTGGTGCTGTCCGAGGATGTGTCGCTCAAGACCAGCACCGGGTACATGCAGAACCGGGTCCGGCTTGCGCAGAACCGGGGCGGGTTCGGCGCGGAGCCCTTCAGCGGGATCATCTGGGGCTTCCCGAGCACGATCGAGACGCCCCAGCGCGGGTTCATGGTGTCGCCGCCCGAGGAGTGGTCGAAGCACACGACGCGGGCCGACAACGACCGCATCACCACGAGTCTGGAGCTGGGGTACAACCCGGCGGACTGGACGACCCACAGGCTCTCCGTCGGCATGGACCGCGGCGAGGCCGTCGACTGGGTGCTGATTCCGCGCCAGCCCGAGGGCCGCTCGCACTTCTGGGGAGGCAGGGCTCTCGGGGTGAAGGACGTCGCCCGCATCACGAACCGCTTCACCACCCTGGACTACAGCGGATCGGCCTTCCTGGACGTGCGTCCCGGCCTGCGGCTCACGAGCTCGGTGGGGGTGCAGTACTATCAGCGGCAGACCTCCGTCATCGAGGCGGAGGGCTCCGAGTTTCCGGCCGTGCCCATCACGACAGTGAGCGGCGGCGCGGACCGCGACGGCGGCGAGAACTTCACCGAGAACGTCACCCTCGGCGCCTATGTGCAGGAACAGCTCGACTGGAACAACCGCGTCTTCCTGACCGCGGCGGTCCGGGGCGACGACAACAGCGCCTTCGGGGCCGACTTCGACGCCGCCATCTACCCCAAGTTCAGCGCCACCTGGGTCGTCAGCGAAGAGGACTTCTTCGACCTGGGCTGGGTGGATCAGCTGCGGCTCCGCTCGGCCTGGGGCGCCGCCGGACAGCAGCCCGGCACCTTCGACGCCGCCCGCCTCTACGTCCCCGGGGTGGGCTACCAGGATCAGCCCGGACTGCTTCCCGGCTCGTTCGGCAACCCGCAGCTCAAGCCGGAGCGCGGCGAGGAGCTGGAGTACGGCTTCGACGTGAGCCTTTTCGGGGGACGGCTGGACATCATCTTCAGCCGCTACGCCCGGACCATCAAGGACGCCATCGTCCAGCGTCCGGTCCCCACCTCCACAGGCTTCTCCGGGAGCCAGATCGTGAACCTGGGCGAGGTGAAGGCCTGGGGGAACGAGCTCGGCATCGACTTCAGAGCCATCGAAGGCCCGGTCTTCAACTGGGACATCAGCGGCCAGTTCGCCACCATGAACAACAAGATCCAGGACCTCGGCGGGCTCTCCTTCGTGCCGGCGGGCGGCCAGCAGTCGCATTACGAGGGCTACTCCATCGGCGCCTTCTTCGCCAAGCGGGTGGTCTCCGCGCAGATCGACGCCGGCGGCTTCGTGACTTCAGCGATGTGCGACGGCGGAACCGGGGTCGGCGGCATCGACTCGGGCGGCTCCCCGGTGGACTGTGCCGGCGCGCCCGACGTGCACTGGGCTCCGTCCACGCCCACATGGCAGGTCGGCATCACCAACACCATCAGCATCAACAGCCTGCGGCTATTCGCGCGCGTCGAGGGCAACGGCGGCCACTGGAACTTCAACTCCGAGCTGCGCGCCGCGCACAACATCGGCGTGACCGAGGCCGTAATTTGCCGTTGCATTCCCGAGGTCCAGGCCAGGCGCCAGTACGAGAACAACACCATGGGCTTCCACGAGGGCGGGTTCCTGCGCCTTCGCGAGGTCGGCGCGAGCCACACCATCTCCGGGGACCTGCTCACCCACATCGGGGCTTCCCGCGGTGTCATCAGCGTGTCCGCGCGCAACATGGCCATGCTCTGGACGAAGGCCCACGGGTGGGGCACCTGGCGCGACGGCCGGGTGATGCCCCCCGGAGGATTCGGAGGAAGATGGTCCTGGGACGCGGAGCTGCGCAGCACCGGCAACATCCGCTCGGACCAGCAGACCGTCATGCCGCCGTTCGCCAGCTTGACGGCGAGCGTGCGCCTGAGCTTCTGAGGGGAGGTGGAACGATGATCGACCTTCGAAGCAGCGAATCGAATCCGCAGGGCCACGAGGTGACGCAAATGAGACGGTGCAGCAAGTACATCGGACGGCGGCCGAGCGGTCGCCGGCGGGCAAGGGGTTCCCGGGCGCTGACGATCCTGAGCGGCATTCTGCTCGCGGGGACGTTGGCCTGCGAATCCCTCCTCGAAGTGGAGATCCCGGGACAGGTGGAGGACGCGGCCCTCGACGACCCCGCCCTGGCCGGCACGATGCTGGTCAGCGCGCTGGGCGAGTTCGAGTGCGCGCTCAACACCCTCGTCCCCACCAACGCGTTTCTCACCGGCGAGTTCATCGCCTCCAACTTCTTCCTGAGCTCCAACGTCTGGGGCTGGCGCGGGGAAGCGGAGATCCGGGCCACCTCGGGCGCCTGTTCGACGGGCCGGGCGGCCACCAACTACGGCTACTACACGCCCTTCCAGAGGTCGCGCTTCCTGGCGGAGGACGCCGTGCGTCGCATCACGGAATTCAGTGACGCGGACGTTCCCGACAAGTCCAACATACTGGGTACGCTGAACGCGTACGCGGGCTACAGCCTGGTCCATCTGGGCGAGAACTTCTGCGAGATGGCGCTCGACAACGGGCCGCTGATGCAGCCCCGCGAAGTTCTCGCGCTGGCGGTGGAGCGCTTCACCACCGCGATCAGCCAGGCCTCGGACGCCTCAATCGTCAACATGGCGAGGGTGGGACGGGCGCGGGTGAACCTGGATCTGGGGAATCTGGCGGAGGCAGCTGCCGACGCGGAGCAGGTTCCCGCGGGGTTCGCGCGCAACGCGGAGTACTCGACCTCGCAGATCCGGCGCGAGAACAGCACCTACAACCGCACCGAGACCGACTACCTGTCGGTGGGCTTCGCCTGGCGCGATCTGACGGTTGCCGGGATGCCGGATCCCAGGGTCCCGGTCGTGAACACCGGGCGCAAGGGCCAGGACGGCGAAACCGACCAGTGGGACCAGCTCAAATACACCGCGCGCAACGATCCCATTCCCATCGCCTCATGGCGGGAGGCGCAGTTCATCATCGCCGAGGCACGCATGGGGCAGGCTGCGCTCGACGCGCTCAACAGGGTGCGGGACGTCTACGGGATCCCCCATATCCAGATGAGCGAGGTCAGCAACATGCTGGAGACCATTCTGGAGGAGCGGAAGCGCACGTTCTTCCTGGAGGGTCACTGGCACAGCGACATGCTTCGCCACAATATCCCGTTCCCGCAGGGTGTGAACCACAAGGGCAACAGCTTCCAGCCGTACAGCTGCATGCCGCTGCCCGACATCGAGGTCAACAACAACACCAACATCTCGGGCTAAGCGCCGGGTACCCGGGCTGAGGGCCGGAAGCTGGAACGCCAACGTCCTCGAGTCGAACGCAAGCAATGCGGACAAGTCATCAGGAGCACACTACCATGATCGGGTTCAAGGATCACAGAATCGCCGCGGGCCGCGCGCTCGCGGCAATCGCCGTCCTCGTCTTAGCAGGATGTTCGGCGGGGCAGGAGGGGGCACCCGTATTGTCGGATGTGACCGTCGTGCAGGGGGGCGGTCTCTTCGACGGAACCGGGGACGCCGTGGTGCCCAACCCGGGGATCGTGGTGGCGGAGGGGCGCTTCCGGGCCGTGGACGCGCAGGCGGCTGCGGAGGCGGTGGCCGCCGGCGCCGCGGTGGTGGAGGTCGGGGAGGGGGAGGTGATCCTGCCCGGCCTCTTCGACCTGCACGCCCACTTTCACCTGGACCTGCTGGGGGAGGGCCGCGTGGACGAGACGGGCGCGTACCCGGCGCTCTTCCTGGCCAACGGGGTGACCAACACCTTCCCCAACGGCGAGGCGAGCCCGGACAAGATGCGCGCCCTGCAGGAGAGGCTGCGCTCGGGCGAGCAGGTGGGCGCCCGGCTGCACCGCTCGGGGCCCTACTTCGGCACGGCCCGGGTGGGGTGGGACCCCGACTTCACCGCGGAGGACATCCACCGTCAGGTCGATGCTCTGGTCGCGGAGGGGGTGGCGGGATTCAAGGCCAAGACCATCACGCCCCCTCACCTGCAAGCGCTGATCGAGCGGGCGCACTACCACGGCCTCTCCGTGACCGGCCACCTGGGCTCGGGCTTCCGCAACTCGGTCAACCCGCGCGACGCCATCCACATGGGCATCGACCGCATCGAGCACTTCATGGGCGGGGACGCGATGCCGGCCGAGCGCTCCGCCTACGACTCCTTCGAGGAGATGACCCCCGACATGCCGGAGTTCGAGCGCATCGTGCAGCTCTATCTGGACGAGGGCGTCAACTACGATGCCACCATGAGCGCGTACGGCTACTCCGGGGGGCGCGACCCGGAGATCTTCGAATCATTCGCGGACGAGGCGAGCTACCTGACCCCGTACGCCCGCCAGCTCATCGAGGAGCGCCTCGCCGCGCAACCCCCCCGGGTGAGCGAGCAGTTCGAGCGCATCTACCAGGTCAAGCAGAAGCTTGTCAAGCGCTTCTTTGACATGGGCGGCGGGCACCTGATCACTTTGGGAACCGACCACCCGTCCACCGGCGAGTTCTTCTCGCCCTTCTCGGCGCATCGGGAGCTGGCGCTCTTCGTGAAGTCCGGGATCCCCGAGGCGGCCGCGCTCAGGTTCGCCACCGCCAACGCGGCTCGGGCCCTCAAGGTGGACGGCGAGCTGGGCAGCATCGAGGCGGGCAAGATCGCGGACCTGGTGATCCTGAGGGGGAATCCGCTGGAAGACATCCGCAACACCCGCAACGCTCGCGTGGTGTTCAAGGACGGAGTCGCCTACGACCCCGCTGAGCTGATGACATCCGTCAAGGGCACCATCGGCCCCCGCGGGCCGGAAGACCTGGCCGACTTCGCCGCCGTGGAGGTGCCGCCGCCGGGAGGGGAGTGAGGAAGCAAACCCACTACCGATGGGGGCTTCCCCCTACCGGTAGTGGGTCTTCCTTTTCCGCAGTCAGCGTTCTGCTGCGGGGACCTCGCCGTGGCTAGCGGTCGTGATGATGGTGCGGCGCCTGCTCGTAGTGCTGCCGCAGCACGTCCCCGCCGAAGTCGTTCCTGAGGTCGCGCCAAACCGAGTGCACGTGGTTCGCGTCGTTCTGGGTGTTGTCGTACTCGATGAGGAATTCGGGGGAGTGGACGCGGTAATAATGACCCTGTCCCGGCTCGGTCGTGCCCGCCCACGCGAAGTAGAGTTCGTCGTCGGATCCGGCGGCGATGCGCTCCATCCAGCGGTGCGCGGACTCGTCGTCCATGTTGTGCACGTATTCGCCGATGAGCCGGTCGAGCTGAGCCCGCTGGGCGTCGCTGAGCGCGGAGGCCCGGATTCCAGCATGGTCGAGGTTCACCGTGCGCTCGGCTCCGGTGATGATGTCGTCGAAGGCCTCGGTGGCGATAACCGCGGACCCCCGCTGGCTCGAGGAGAGCATCGTCACCAGCGCGCGGGCCAGGTCTTCTTCGGCACCCAGCACGCGCAGCCCCGCCTTGGGTCCGGAGGGGACGGTCGCCGGGTTGGTTCCCATGAAGGCTGGGCCGGTAACCAGCGTTTCATCTCCCGTCGCGGAGAAGCTGAGCGACACGTGGTGTCCCTCGAATCGCCAGGCCCAGGCTCCGTCCGCCGAGGGAGATCCGAAGATGGCGAAGTAGTAGTCCTCCGGATCCCGGCGCTCCTCGCGCCCCTCCATGATCCCGAGAATGCGCTCGAGTTCGAGGATGCTGTTGGCCTTGAGATACCCCTGGGTGCTCAGCGCCGACTTCAGCAGCTGGTGGGCGGCGGTGCGCTGCGCGAGCGTCATCGCCTTCAGCGGGAGCCCGTTGCGCTCCTTGGGGATGAAGTGCCAGTTGAACTGCTCCGCGTCCCCGAGCGGGAAAACGGCTTGGTCACGGCTCTCGGCGTCGAGGGTGGCGACGAAGCTGGTGGCGGCGCTGGCCACCTCGTCCGCCGAGCTGGAGATGCCGGCGAGCACGACACCGCCGATCGCCGAAGTGGCTGCGAGAATGAGGACTGGAAGTGCGATCGCGCGCCAGGATGGAGTCAGATTCTTCATGGTGCGGCTCCTTGGTCGGAGGACGGCTGCGTGTCCTGGTCAGACACTGTTCAACCTGACCGGCTGCACCGGTATCTCGCAAGCCCGAATCGTTTGCTTCTTGACCGTCCCCATCGCCGCGGCTGACTATATGGGCATGATCCCTCCCGTCTCGTCATGATCATTCCGCGCCGCCGCATCACGCGCCTCAAGGTCACCCGCCTGCGCGATGGGGGCCGGAGTACGCGCCAGGACGTCGTGGCGGTCGAGGAACCGATGGAAATCCGGGTCCGCTTCGTCGAGGGCGAGGTCTGGCAGACGCGTAGCGTATCCGTGACCATGCGCACCCCGGGAGACGACTTCGAACTCGCGGCGGGATTTCTGTTCGCCGAGGGGCTGGTCTCCCATCGGCGCGACATCCACGAGATCAGCTACTGCTCAGGCGACGAGCAGCAGGAGTACAACCTGCTCGAGGTGCGACTGGCGCCCGACGCCTCGTTCGATGCCGGCCTGCTGAACCGCAACTTCTACATGACCTCCAGCTGCGGGGTCTGCGGCAAGGCTTCGCTCGACGCCATCGAAGTGCAGGGCTGCGCGCCCGTCGCCGATGGCACCCTGTCGGTGCGCGCCGATGTGTTGACGGGGCTGCCCGATACACTGCGTGCGGCCCAGCCCGTGTTCGAGAAGACGGGTGGAATCCACGCGAGCGGGCTCTTCGACGAGGAGGGCCGGTTGCTCGCGTTGCGCGAGGACGTGGGGCGGCACAACGCGCTGGACAAGCTGATCGGGCAGGAGTTCCTGGCCGGGCGGCTGCCGCTGGCCGACCGGATCGTGCTGGTGAGCGGGCGCACTTCCTTCGAGCTCCTGCAGAAGGCCGCGATGGCCGGGGTGCCGGTGGTGGTGGCAGTGGGTGCGCCCTCGTCGCTCGCGGTGGAGTTGGCCCGGCGCTTCAACGTCACCCTGGTGGGATTCACGCGCGCCTCCGGCTTCAACGTGTACGCGGGGCACGCCCGGGTGCGGGACTGAGCGGGATGGACCAACCCCGCCCCCGCCTCTTCGGGGTGGTGCTGGCCGGGGGACGAAGCCGCCGCTTCGGCAGCCCCAAGGCCCGTGTCCGGGTGGCCGGACGCACCTTGCTGGAGCGCGCGCTGGGCATCCTGCGGGAAGCCGGCCTGGAAACCGGGGTCATCGCCAATCGGGCCGCCGACCTGCCGCTCCTCGGCGATGCGCTCGACCGAGACGTCGAGCTCGGAGGTACGACCCACACCGATGGCGCCGCCCACCCACCCCGCCGCGATGGGGCGCGGACGGATGGCCAGCCCTCGGTGGCCGTTCCCGTGCGCGCGGACCTGAAGGCCGGTGCCGGCCCCCTGGGAGGACTGCATGCGGCGCTCTGCTGGGCGCGCGAGCGCGGGGACGAGGGCGTTTTCCTGCTCGGATGCGACCTGCCGCTGGTGCTCCCGCATCTGGTGCGCCGCATCGCCCGCAGCTTCGACCCCGCCCGCCCCACCGTGCCCGCGAGTGGCGGCCCTCTGGGTATCGAGCCGCTGTGCGCCTGCTATCCGGTGAGCCTGGTCTCCGCCGTGGAGGAATCGCTGGGGGAGGGCCGGTTCGGCATGGGGAAGTTCGTGCGCGCGGCCAGCCCGGTCGTGGTGACCCGCGACCAGCTCGCACTCGTCGCGGATCTCGAGCGCGTCTTCTTCAACGTGAACACGCCCGCCGACGCGGAGCGCGCGGGAGTTCTGCTGAGAGCGCCTTTCTCGTCGGCTTGAGCCGCCAGGATCCCGACCGAGGACAATCGCGGCGCTCCCGACGCAAGCTGTGAGCCAACCGTGCCGCCTGACGCGAACCTTGCGGCGTCGGAGCGACCAAGGCCCGCGGCGTCCCCCCAATTGGGTAGGGCCAACGGTACCCATATCAAATACTGTCAACCTCGGAAACCCGTGAAAGCGGACCAGGTCCTCGCGTTGTAGCCACATGCGGAGTCGATATCGCGGTCCCGCCACTCGAATGGGCCACCAATCACTTCCGGCACCGAGCGAGTGAGAATAGAAATGAACCGTAAACGGATCTTCATCCTGGCGTTGATCGTGCTGGGCGGCGTCGCCTGGGCCTCCGGCTGCGGCGACGGTGCCACGGAGCCGCTGCCTCCCGAGCCGCCGCCCCCCGAGCCACCCCGCCCGGCAGCGGTCACGGTGAGCTCGGCCACTGCCCGGTTGACCGCATTGGGCGCGACCGAACAGCTCGGCGCGCAGGTGCGCGACCAGAACGGACAGGCGATGGCGGGAGCTACGGTGACCTGGGCGAGCGGAGCCGCTGGGGTTGCGACCGTGAACGCGTCCGGTCTGGTGACGGCGGCGAGTAACGGAACGGCCACGATCACGGCGACTGCGGGAGGGGTGTCGGGGAGCGCGACGGTGACGGTGGCCCAGGAGGTGAGCGCGGTCACGGTGTCTCCCGTTGCTGACACGGTGGTGGCAGGCGACACCGTGCGTTTGTCGGCGGAAGCCACCGACGCGAACGGCCACGCCGTGGCGGACGCGGAGTTCTCGTGGGCGAGCAGCGATACTTCGGTGGCGGTGGTGGATGCGTCCGGCCTGGTGACGGGGGTTGCCGAAGGCGAGGCCACGATCACCGCAACGGCGGGAAGCGCGCTCGGCACCGCGCACATTACGGTGGCCAGCCCGGACCGGGCGGCGCTGGTTGCGCTGTACGAATCCACCAACGGTCCGGGCTGGATCGAGAACAGGGGCTGGCTGTCGGATCGACCGCTCGGCGACTGGCACGGAGTGACAACGGGACCGGATGGTCGCGTCACCGCGCTGAGGCTCTCCGCGAGCAACCTGGTCGGGTCGATTCCGCCGGAGCTGAGCTACCTGTCAAGCCTGGAGACCCTGGATTTCGAGCGAAACGAACTGGCGGGGCCGATTCCCCCCGAACTGGGTATGCTGTCCAACCTCAGGACCTTGATCCTCGGCGTCAACGACCTGACCGGCCAGATCCCTCCGGAGCTGGGCAATCTGCCCAACCTGGAGGTCCTGCGACTGCGGCGAAACGACCTGGCGGGGCCGATCCCGCCCGAACTGACCAACCTGCGCAACCTGACCCGACTGGGGCTCGATAGAAACGACCTGGCGGGACAGGTCCCCCCGGGTTTCCTGGGACTCGAGCGGCTTCGCTCGTTCCACTTCGCGGACAACGAGGGGCTTTGCGTCTCCGGATCGGCGGACTTCGCGGCGTGGCTCGCGCAGCTTGAAGTGTATGTCGGGCCGCTGTGCAACGAGCGCGACAGAGCGGTGCTCACGTCGCTGTACGAGGCCACAGGGGGAATGAACTGGGCCCGCTCCGACGGGTGGCTTGGCGACGCCGCGCTGGAGGACTGGCATGGCGTTGGCGCTGATTCCGTCGGTTGGGTCACCGGGCTCGATTTGTCCGGCAACGGACTGGCGGGCCGCATTCCCGTGTCGCTCGGACAACTGACGAGCATGATCTCTCTGCGAATCGACGACAACACCGCCCTGACCGGGGCGCTGCCGCTGTCGCTCTCCGAACTTTCTCTTCAGGAGCTCAACTACACGGACACCGAGCTATGCGTCCCGCCCCACGCATCGTTCAGCGAATGGCTCGCTTCCATTCCATCTCACGAAGGCACGAACGCGGAATGCACACCGCTCTCAGAGCGTGAAGTCCTCGTCCTGTTGTACGAAGCAACCGGCGGACCCGACTGGACCGACGACGAGAACTGGCTGTCCGACCGACCCCTCGGTGAATGGAGGGGAGTCACGACGGGAGGCGATAGCCGCGTAGTCTCGATAGAGCTCCTTCGAAACAACTTGACGGGGCCGATCCCGTCCGAGCTGGGCAGCCTGTCGGGCCTTGCGATACTGTCTCTTGATGGGAATGCCTTGACGGGGCCGATCCCGCCGGAGCTGGGCAGTCTGTCGGGCCTTGAGACGCTGTCCCTCTATGGCAATGATCTGACGGGGCAGATCCCGCCGGAGCTGGGCAGTCTGGCCAACCTGAGGACGCTGTACCTCCTTTCCAATAGTCTGACGGGACCGATCCCGACGGAAATCGGAAGGCTGTCCAACCTGAGGACGCTGTACCTCTATTCCAATGATCTGACCGGGCCGATCCCGCCGGAGCTGGGCAGTCTGTCCAGCCTGAGGACGCTGGACCTCAATTCCAGTGGTCTGACAGGACCGATCCCGCCGGAACTCGCCACACATCTTCCGGTGTAGTCCGCTAAGGTCTACCGTGTCGGTCATAACACGGTACTAGACAATGTTTTCAGTAGGATCCCCAGCGTCTGATCGTCTCTTGCCGTCCATCGCAATCCAGTGTATTCTTCCCTGTGTAGTGCTGCAATAAGTGATACACCACAAGGAAGGAGACCCCATGACCAAGCGGCCGAGGACGCTGAGCGCCGCGTTCGTGCGAACGGTCAACCGACCCGGAGTCTACGGCGACGGGCGCGGTGGGCGCGGGCTGAGCCTTCGGGTTCACCGGACACTGGATGGCCGGATCACCAAGACGTGGCGGCAACGCGTCAGGATCGAAGGGCGGCTCACCTCGATCGGACTCGGGCCGTATCCCGAGGTGACGCTCGCCGAAGCCCGCCAGAAGGCGCTGGACAACAGCCGTGGCGTCCGCTTGGGCCAGGACCCGCGCGGGCGTGGCGTCTCGACGTTCGCTGAGGCCGCCGAGCGGACCATCGAGCTTCACCGCGAGGCGTGGAAGGCGGGGAGTCCCCTTCCCGAGCAGTGGGAGTCAACGTTCCGCCTGCATGCCGCCCCGCTCCTCGACAAGCCGGTGGACCGGATCACGAGCGCGCATGTGCTCCGGTGTCTCGCGCCGATCTGGAACTCGAAGCCGGCCGCCGCGCGGAAGGCCCGGCACCGGATCGCCGCCGTGTTCCGCTGGTGCATGGGTCGGAACTACCGCCCGGACAACCCGGTCGACCGGGCGGTCGAGGCGCTGCCGAAGGTCAACGGGAACACCACAAGCCACCATCGCGCGCTGCCGCACGGAGAGGTCGCGGCCGCGCTGCGGGCGGTCCGCCGGACCACCGATACACACCCCTCGGCGGTTCCGTGCGTCGAACTGATCGTGCTGACGGCGGTTCGCCCCGGCGAGGCCCGGGGCGCGCTTTGGGACGAGATCGACATGGACGCGGCCAGATTGACGATTCCCGCTTCGAGGATGAAGGCGGGCCGCGAGTTCGCCGTCCCGCTGAGCACGGGCGCGCTGGACGTACTCGAACGGGCACGCAAGCTGTCGGGCAGGTCGTCGCTGGTGTTCCCCTCGCGAACCGGCGGGCCGCTTCCGTCGAAGGCTCCGCTCAGGGTGCTTCGGCGTGCCGGGGTCGACTCGACGCTGCACGGCTTTCGGTCGAGCGCCCGGTCGTGGATGGCCGAGTCGGGGGTCCCGGCGGAGGTCGCGGAGGCCTGCTTGGCCCACGTGCCGAGGAGCCAGGTCGTTCAGGCCTACCAGCGATCCGACCTGCTGGAGCGCCGCGTCGGAGTCCTCCAGGAGTGGAGCGAGTACGTCACGCGGCTATAGGGCGGGCCGGAGGCGATGGAGGTGCCGCTGGCGGAGCCCGATGCGCCTCCGGGACGCTGCTGGAAGCCTTGGGAAACCGCCTTGATTCGGGCGGTTGACACGGTCGGAATCGGGCTTCTCCGTGTACGGTATGGAGACGCTGCCGACCCAAGATTCCCAGCGCCACAAGCCGTCCGGCCCGCTTGCCCGGGGGCTGTCTGGCACCCTTAAGGTGTCTAAGCCAGCCCACGCCGTGTTGAACACGGCGGTCTGGCAAGGGGGGCCGCGCCCCCCTTCGAACCCCCAGCCTGTCGCGCCGCTGCGCGAGCAGCGATGGCGCGGACGCGGGCGTGGACCGCGCCGGCACGGGCCATTGAGCGCGAGCGCACCCGCCAGATCGCGCGCATCGGCAACAACCTGAACCAGCTCGCGCGCTGGGCGAACACCCACGCCTCGGCGGCGGAGGCCGTCTCCGTGATCGCCCACCTGGTGGCCTTCGAGCGGTCGCTGCTCGACGTGGCCCGCTTCGACGAGGACGGCGGCGATGCACCTTAAGTTCCTGCCGCACGGCAAGGGCTCGGCCCGAGCGGCTGTCGAATATCTCGTCGGGGAGCGGGACGCCGCAGGACAGAAGCGCGAGGGTGTCGAGGTTCTGCGCGGGAATCCAGACATGGTGGCCGCCGCGGCCGACTCGCTCGACTTCGAGCGCAAATACACGTCGGCCGTGATCGCGTGGGCGCCGGAGGACCGGCCGACGGACGAACGGATCGAAGCCGTCCTCGACGAGTTCGAGAGGACGGCGTGGGCGGGACTGGAGCCGGACCGCTACGCGTGGACGGCGGTTCTGCACCGCGAGAGCGGCGGCGGCGTCCATGCGCACATCCTCGCCGCGCAGTGCGACCTCGAGACGGGCCGGAGCCTGAACATCGCGCCGCCCGGCTGGCAGAGGACGTTCGACCCGCTGCGTGACGCTTTCAACCACGAGCACGGCTGGAGCCGTCCGGACGACCCGGCGCGGGCCAGGGCGCAGCGGCCGGGCCACTTGGCCTACATCGAGTCGTCGAAGCTGCGGGCCGGGCTCGAACACGAAGCCGACCCGCGCAAACTGATTCGCGACTACCTGGTGCAGCGGGTCGAGCACGGCGCGGTGCAGAGCCGCGCCGACGTGGTCTCCGCCCTGGAGGAGGTCGGCCTCGAAGTGCCGCGCCAGGGCAAGGACTACCTGACCGCCCGCGATCCGGACAGCGGCAAGCGGTGGCGGCTGAGAGGAGCGTTGTATGAGCACGACTTCCACCCCGAACGACTTGACTTCGCGGCTGCGCCAACGGATGGAGACCGACCGCGGCAGACCGAAGAGATGGCCGCGCGCGAGCTCGCGCGGCTTGGCGCGAGCTTGAGCGCCGTCGCAAGCGGCGCGCTGCGTTCCATCGAGGCCGATACGGCAGAGGCGACCGAGCGGATGCGCGCGCTACTGCTGAGAGCTTGGCTCAGGCCCCTGGTGGTCGGCCTGAGCCTTTTTCTCGGTATCTGCGGCGGCAGCTGGGTGACGATGCGCTGGTTGTCGAGGAGCATCGACTACCGGATCGAGACCTTGGCGGAGGTGAGCGTGCGGATCGAGCGGGCGCGCGAGACCTTGGCGGAGATGGAAGAGACGACCTGGGGCGTGACGCTGCGGGAGATCAGCGGGGAGCGGTACGTGGCGCTGCCCGCCGGCACTCCGGGCCGTCCGTCCTTCACCATGGACGGACGGCCTTACATGAAGCTGTCGAGAGAGTGAGGGAGCTGCATGACCGAGTTGGAACGGCAGTTGACGGCGGCCTTGGAGAGGTCGTCCGCGCAGTGCGAGACCGAACAGCGGCGGCACTCCGAGCAAGTCGAAGCCTTGCGGCAGCAGGTCGAAGCCTTGCAACGGCAAGTCGAGCGGCTGAGCGAACAGGTGACGCACTTGACCGAATACTACGGGACGTTCGGCGCCGGGTCGCGCGGCCGCTGGATCTGACCCGTCGTCGCGGGCCAGAGCGCGATTCTGGGCCAAGCCGGTAATCGTTCAGCGAGGAGGATCGGCTACGCGCTACCCCCTTTCGCCGTCTTCCGCAGGTCCACCCGTAGCCTCTCGGTCCACCCGGGCACGGAAGAGGATCGAGGGTTGGAAGACCGGCGCGGCGCGGGCCGGAACTTCGACCGGCTCGCCCGTCTTGGGGTTGCGGGCCTTGCGGGCCTTGCGGTGTCGCACCTTGAAGGTGCCGAATCCCCGGATCTCTATACTATCGCCTCGGGCGAGCGCCTCCTTCACGGCGGCGAGAAAGCCGTCGATCACCAGCGCATAGTCTCTCTTGGTGACTCCTGGCCCGATCGCTTCGGCGACCTGCTCAACGAGGTCGGCCTTGGTCATCCCTTCTCCTCGCCGGTAATGTGGCCGAGTCTTGTCGTTGCATTGCAATAACTTACGTTCATGCGCGGGCTATTCGTCAAGCCCATGCCCCGGTCTACCGATGGCTCCGCGCGGAACCCCGTGGCCATCGACAGGTCCCGGCCGTCCAGATTAGTCTTGAAGTGTGAGGATGAAAGATGGTTCCATGGCCAAGAGGCAGATGAGCGTCACGCTGCCGCTCGACGAACTGGTTCCCGAACCCCTGCGGGCTCTCGAGGATCCCGCCCGAGACCTGCCGCGGATCGCAAAGGACCCGCCGAGCATGGCGTTGATCGCCGGCGCCGTCGAACAGGTGCCGTCACACCATCAGGTGTTGCTGGGGGACGCACGCCGGGCAGTTCTGCCCCCCGAGTCGGTTCACCTCGTCCTCACGTCTCCACCGTACTTGTGTTGGACAACCCGCTTGCCGGGGCGAGGCGTCTAACCCGATGGACCCAGCACCCGACTTAGCCGCAACTCCCACGTTCGACTTGCCGGAGAAACCCCGATGAACGCCAGCAGGTGCGTCTCCATCTCGTCGGCCTTCCTTGTGGCCGTCTTGGCCGTGCCCGCCACCGTCCGCGCTCAGGAGGTCGTTGAAGTCACGGGGCGGGACCAGCGGCTGGAGTTCGACTTCGAGGAGGTCTTCCGCGTCGGGGTTGTCGACGGCGCGGACTGGGAGATGTTCACGAGGATCCCGAAGGTGGCTTTCGACGCCACCGGCAACCTCTATGTGTTCGATTCCACCGACCAGGGGACAGGCCCGAATCTACGCATCGTGGTCTTCGACCGCACGGGCGCGTTTTTGCGCACGTTCGGTTCTGCAGGCGAGGGACCGGGCGAATTCAGAATGCCCACGACCTACGGGGTCATGCGCGACGGGACCACGATCGTGGGTGACATGGGGCATCGGGCCTACCATGTGTTCGACGCTTCGGGCCGGTTCCTGCGCATGGTCCGCGGTGGGCTGGGAATCGCGAGGCAGCGGGAGTGCAGGTGCCACGACGACCGTCGGCGCGGCGGTTCTACACGAAATACAGGTGGATCCCCGCGGCGGGGCAGTGTATTCGACGGAAGTCCCGCTGATGCTCGTATCGAGCCTAGGCAGTTCGGTGGTGCCATCCGACTACCGCCCGATCGACCGTCACATCCTCGGCGGCGCGGAGGCCCGGACGGAAACAGTGGTCCGGGCTTGGCGGCCTCCCCACGACCCAAGGGAGGACGCGATCAAGCTCTCCGGCAACGTCCCGCTCATAAGTAGTCCGGACGGTCGGACGACGCGTCTGCAGAACGTGTTCAGCGACCTGACCCTCCCCCGCACCCTCGAACCGGGTATCCACATGGGAGTGCTCCCGGACGGTGGCATTGTCTTCTCCGACTCCTCGGTGTACGCGCTCAAGGTGGTTGGTGGGGACGGCGGCGGGCTGGTCCGGACGATCACGCGACCGTTCCGCCCCGAGCCGGTGACGCCGAGGATCGAAGCGGAATACAAGCGGAAGAGGGAAGAGACGCTTGGCCAGACCAGCGAGACGGGCGGGGGGTCTGTCTCATTTTCGCTCGGCGAGCCTCGCTTCTACCCCGTAATCCCGGTCATTCAGAAGCTTGTCACCACTTGGGAGGGCCGGATCTGGGTGATGCGTCAGGGAGACGAATTGATCGGCGACGGACCGATCGACATCCTCACCGCTGGGGGTGAGTACGTCGGAACGTATCCGACCGCCGCGACCAAGATGCCGGACGCCTTCGGCCCGGACGGACTGGCGGCGTTCGTCGAGTTGGACGAACTGGAGGTTGCCAGTGTCGTTGTGCGGAGGCTGCCGGTGAACGTGCGCTGAACTCCAAGCGGGCCATCAGGCCTTGGTCTATCGCTCGAAGCTCGGTCCAAAGATTTCCGATACGGTCGCATGAGATCCTGCTCATATCTGCATACTTTATGTGATACATGGATTGACATAGTGTGATATAACTCGTTGTCATATTGCAGGTTAGCACTACGCATGCCAGTTGCCGGAACTGGGCAACCTGTCCAGCTTGGCCGCGCTGTACCTCTATTCCAATGATCTGACCGGGCCGATCCCGCCGGAGCTGGGCAGTCTGTCCAGCCTGAGGACGCTGGACCTCAATTCCAGTGGTCTGACAGGGCCGATTCCGCCGGAACTGGGCAACCTGTCCAGCTTGGCCGCGCTGTACCTCAATTCCAATGATCTGACCGGGCCAATCCCGCCGGAGCTGGGCAGTCTGACCGGTTTGAGGCAGCTCCTGCTGAACCACAATACCGAAATGTCGGGTGCCCTGCCTCCGAGCCTGACAGCTCTCGCCCGGCTGAACGAACTTCAGCTGAGTGGCACGGGTCTGTGTGCGCCCGCGGACGCCGCCATCCAGAACTGGCTGAGGCGCATCGAGCTTGCAAGGGTGCCGCGTTGCGAGATGGACGAGGGCTCGGCGGCGTACCTGACTCAGTCCGTTCAGTCGCTGGCATACCCGGTTCCGCTGGTCGCGGGCGAGCCAGCCCTGCTCCGGGTGTTCGTGACAGCCTCGCGTGCTACCAGCGAAGGCATTCCGCCGGTGCGGGCGACCTTCTACGTCGACGGTGTGGAGATCCACATGGTCGACATCCCGGGATCGGCAACCTCTATCCCCACCGAGCTCGGCGACGCCGAAAGCGCGCTCGAAAAGTCGACCAACGTCGAGATTCCGGGATCCGTGATACAGCCGGAATTGGAGATGGTGATCGAGATAGACCCGGCGAACACGCTGGATCCCGGACTGGGAGTGACCAAGCGGATTCCCGAGACGGGCCGGATGCCGGTGCGCGTTGAGGCGATGCCCGCGTTCGACGTGACGTTCGTCCCGTTCCTGTGGGCGCAGGGTTCCGATTCTTCGCTTGTGGACATCGCCAGGGGTATGGCCGCAGATTCGCAGGAACACGAAATGCTATCGGATACCCGCGCGCTGCTCCCGGTTCGCGAACTCGACGTGAAGGCTCATGAACCTGTGTTGACCTCAACTACCAATATCTCTTCTCTGGGGAGGCAGACTCTCTTGATCCGCGCCATGGAAGGCGCGACCGGTCACTACATGGGCCTCTTGCCGGAAGAAGTTGTTGGCGGCCAGTCGGGAGTAGCGTCAATTGGGGGCCGGGTTGGCTTCGCCGTGGCCAACTCCTACGTGGTAGCCCACGAACTCGGACACAACATGAATCTTCGCCATGCGCCGTGCGGAGGCGCTGGCGGTCCGGATCCGGCGTTCCCCCAGCTGGATGCATCCATCGGTGCCTGGGGATACGACTTCCGCGACGATGTCGTGCTGGTGCCGCCGCATACGCGGGATTTCATGTCCTATTGCGGCCCCCCGCGCTGGGTCAGCGACTACAGCTTTCACCAAAGCCCTGAACTATCGCCTCAGAAGCGAGCGGGGAAGCGGCGCCACCACGGCCGCGCAGGCGTCCGCCGACGATCGTACGAAGACGATTCTCGTCTGGGGCGGTGTCGACGACCTGGGCAATCCGTTCCTCGAGCCCGCCTTCGTGGCGGATGCCCCACCGACTGTTCCCACGTCCGCCGGCGAATACGAACTGGTCGGCCGAACCGCGGCGGGCGGCGAACTCTTCTCGCTGAGTTTCGACATGCCCGAAATGGCCGACGGCGACGGGAGCTCATCCTTCGTCTTCGCGGTGCCGGCGCGCGCAGATTGGGCCGGTGCTCTTGCGAGCCTGACGCTGTCGGGACCCGGGGGCTCCACAACGATGGATCAGACGACCGACCAGCCGATGGCCATCCTGCGCGATCCCGCCAGCGGCCAGATCCGCGGCATCCTCCACGACCCGTCTCCCGCCGTCCTGTCCCGGGACGGGGCAGTGACCGGGCTGCCGGCTGGAGCGGGCCTTGAGGTCGTGCTGAGCAGGGGCATCCCGCGCGAGGCGGAATGGAGACGAGAATAAGAGGGCTGCGCCGATCGTCCCGTCCCGCGTATTCGTCGCGAGTCATCGTCCGAGCCTCGGCCCCTCACCTGAGTCCGTAGCGCAGTCCGATGCTGACGATGGGCCAGTAGCTGACGAACCCTCCGGCATCGTCCTCGGCCTGTCGCCGCTCGGCTTCCAGGTCGTCACGGAACTCGGGCGAACTCAGCACCGCCGGATCGCCGGTGGCCGTCATGTCGAGCCCGGCGTCCAGGGTAAAGACCGTACCGAGGTCCACGAAGAAACCGAGCCCACTCGGCGCATTCGACCCGAATCCGAAAAGTACATAGGGCGCGGCCGATCTGGAGACGACCGTGGTGGTCACCGTGCGGACCTCCGGCTGCCTGTAGAAGCCTCCCCCGATGTCGATGGTGGCACCGCTGCCGTACGTGATCTCGTAGCTCGGATCGCCGGACCTGATCAGCACGCCCGCGCCTGCCCGCAGGGCGCCGAACGACATCTCTGCGCCGATCGTGTACAGCGCGCTCGGCAGAGACAGTTCGGCGGTGCGGTTGTCGGCAAGCCCGAACCTGCCGGTGAGGTCCACGCCGAACCCGAGAAAGCCGGCTCCGCCCCGGACCGCGAAGCGTTCGTTCAGCGCGACCACGGCGTCGGCGCCGATGCCCAGCGTCCCCAGGCGCGCCCCCAGGGCGAAGTTCTCCTGCATGGCGCTGGCGGGTCGACTCCCCGCCAGCAGCGAGAGGGCGACGGTGGATATCAGGGCGAATCGCCTCATCACAACTGCCCGAGGTACCTCTCCATCACCACCTTCCGGTGATGCCGCGAGTGGCCGGCGATGATCCACCCCAGGCTCCTGACGGTGAACTCGTTCCCGCTGGCCAAACCTCGCCGCCCCCACGCTTCCTGCGGCAAGCTGCGCAGCAGCAGGACGGTCGCCCTGCGGACGGCGACGAGCTCCTCGGACAAATCGGCGAGGGTCCGGCGGTCCGCCTCTGATGCGGCCGCGTAAGCGTTCTCGTCGAATGAGGGGTAGTGCGACCGGTCTCCGCGGGCAAAGGCCATCGCACGGACGCTGAACATCCGCTCGGCGTCGATGACGTGTCCCACCACCTCTCGGATGGACCACTTCCCGGGCGCGTAGCGGTATCCCTCCTTGTCGGGTGGCACGGCAGCGAGCAGAGCGCGCCACTTCCCGGTCTCCCGCTCCAGCGCCGGTAGAAGCGGTTCCTCGACTGCCGCGATGTAACTGCCGTAATAGCCGGCGTACTCGTCCGTCCTCGGTCTTCCCGGAAACTCCTGCATCAGGCTATCGGCTCCTGTCGTGGTTGCTGGATTGGTGTGGTTGGTACAGTCCCTGCCGACCGCGGCGGGCTCTGCTGACGAATGCCTCATGACCCTTCCCGAGGCAACCCCTCGGCCCCCATGTTCCATGCTCACGCAAGAATCTTGTCGCGACTCGCATGACGTAGGAGAGGCCATGAACAGCCTGGCAACGGGCCGGGCGAGCGGATCGTCCACCTTGGGCCTTCTCCTTGCCCTTCTGCTCCCTGCTGGCGTGGCCACGGGCTGCGACCGGGAATCTCCGGCGGGTGACGGAGACCTCACGGTCGCGATCGACACCGTCGGCGGCATCATACGGGTGACCAACACGGGCACCCCACCCAAATGGCAACTCGTCCCGGTGGTCTCCATTGGGCCGAAGTCCCTGGCGGAAACGGGCGCCCCGGAGGAGTTCGGCCAGGTCAACAGCGCCACCCTCGGGCCCGATGGCGCCGTGTTCGTGGCCGATGGCCTCAACCGGGAAGTCCGGGTCTTCGGTCTGGACGGAGTTCATCTGCGCACCTTCGGCCGGAACGGCGCAGGGCCGGGCGAGTTCCGTAGCCTGTATTCGGTCGCGTGGGTGGGTGACCGGCTCCTGACTCTGGATCCCAGTCTGGGCCGCATCGGGGAGTTCTCGGCCCAGGGCGAGTGGCTGGGCCAGCAGAGGATCGAGGGAGGCTACAGCGGCTCGCCCGCTGACATTCGTTTCAGCCCTGTTGGCCCGGACCGGATCTTCCGACTTGGACTTCAGAGACGCCCGACCGGGATCGAGTCCGTGTTCGTGGGCCACGACAGCCGCGGAGAGACCGGCGACTCGTTACCGCCGCTCCAAGCCCCGCCGGGTCCGCCTGCCGGTATCTTCTGCGAATACGAAGGGGGGATCAGCTTCTTCGATATCCCGTTTGGTCCGCAGCTGGTCCAGCATCCGGGTCCCGCCGTAGTGATGTACTCGGCGATGACGAATGCCTACCGAATCGCCGTCACTCGGCGTACCGGTGATACCCTGCGCGTGATCGAACGCACCCTTGCGCCCGAGCCGATTTCGGACGAGGAATGGGCAACCGGAAATCGGGAATTCGAGGAACTCCGCGCCGAACGGCCGGATGCCGCCTGCGATCCTCGGCGACCCAGCCAACCGGAGACCAAGTCCTTCATTGAAGACATCTTTGTTGCGCCCGACGGCAGGCTGTGGGTGGAAGTGATTCGCACGGCCGGCAACCGATGGGAGTTCTTCGATCGCGAAGGGCACCTGCTCGGCAGCGTTCCCGCCCCCTCGCGCAAGGAGCGCGCAGCCCCCGCATTCCGCGGCGACCATCTGGTGACGATCCGCCAGGACAGCCTCGACCTGGACCATGTCGAGGTGTGGCGGATCGAACGGACGTGGCGCTAAGCGCTAGTCACGCCGCGCAACGTACTTTGTTGCGCGCTGATGGCCGTTCGGCAGGACGATCGCAAGCCCAGGGCCGGACCGGCCAACAGGTAAGCCGAGACACGCTCCCCCGACAACGGGAAGCGCATCTCGGCCACCGTCAGCTCGATGTAGTCCATCTCTGGAGAAACCGGAGCCAGGCGTCATCGACATCGAGGTCCAGCGACGCCATGTTCAGGCCGCCCATCATGGACACAGTGGTCCGGGCGCCTCACCGGCGGTCCTGGCTTCAGCCGATCGGGAAGTCGAAACCAGCCCGAAGCGTCAGCGCCCGGTTCCTGAGCGTGTCGGCACTGCCCGTATCGACGATGTTGGACAGCCCATAGGTGTAAAGCAGCCCCAGGGTCATTTGCAGCTGGTCGGTCAGCCCGATCCCGATTCCTCCGCCCCCGGCAAGGCCGATGTCGTAGTCCTTCGCGACCAGGTCGTGCTCGTCGCAACTGATGCTGCTTGTGACTTCCACTGTGCCCTGGCGGCCCGACATGGCCAATTGGCAGGATGACTGCAGGCCCAGGGCCGGTCCGGCCAGCAGGTGGGCGGTCACGCGCTCCCCGGACAACGGGACTCGCATCCTCGCAAGCAGGGTCACCTCGATGTAGTCGAACTTTATGCTCGACGAGATGGTCGCGCCGTCCTCTTGTGCTTCCAGACCTCCTCCCTTTTGGGAGTATGTGCCGCCAAGCTGGATCCCGAATCGCTCCGAGGTTGGAAATGTGGCGGCCAAGCCGACGGACATCCTCGTCACCGGCTGAATACTCGAAGCCGGATGGGCATCGGTCTCCAAGTCTATCGATGCCGTGTTCAGGCCGCCCATCAGCGATATCGTGGTCTGAGCGGAAACAGGAGTTGTAGGAAGGAGAGACACTGCGACAAGGAGGGTGGAAGACCATTTCATGGGATGCTCCTATTGGAAAGCGAAAAAGCGAGTCTGTATGGCCAAACGACAGTCGCAATCGATGAGCAAGAGTCGGGCCAACAGGGGGTAGGGGAGCAGCCTACCCATCCTCCTCGTCCGGCCTCCTCCGCAACCGCTTCACGCGCGAGTGCTTCCGCTTCGAGTCCAGCCGGGCGCGCTTCTGCGACCGGGGCACGCGCGTGGGAATCCGCTTCGGCTTCTTCGCGAGGCGCTGCTCGAGCTTCCGCCGCAGCCTGTGCAGGGCAACCTGCCGGTTGCGGTGCTGGCTGCGCCGCTCCCGGGCCACGACCACGATTCCGGTAGGGAGGTGGGTGAGGCGGACGGCGCTGTCGGTCACGTTCTGGTGCTGTCCGCCCTTGCCTCCTGCGCGCAGCGTGTCGACCCTGCATTGACGCAGGAGCTCTTCATCGGACTCGGGGACGAAGAAAGGCGGCGAACCTGCGGCGTCCATCACGGAAACACCCTGCGGGGGCTACCCGCAGCGGGAACATACGCACGTCCCCGTGGTTGAAAGGCGCACGATCGTGGAGCGGCACGACGACCGCGGGACCTGGGCCGGGGCACGGGAACAGATGCTGGAACGCAGCGAAGACAATCGAGGCGCCAGGGTTCTGGGCGTCCTCGCGTCGGGCGTAGTTGTCGTCGCCGGATTGAAGCTGGCGGGCAGCATCCTGTCGCTCTTCTTTCTCGCACTGGTCCTCGCAATCCTCACCCTTCCGGTGATGATGTGGCTGCGCCGCTACCGCGTACCTTCGCCGATCGCGATTCTGATTTCCGTCCTTCTCGTGGCCGCCGCGGTGGGAGCCCTGCTCCTGCTCGCGAGCCAGGCGTTCGCCGAGTTCCAGGCCCGCTACCCGGCGTACGAAATCCGCCTGCTGCTGATCTGGGAGACCTGGGCGGCCCGGCTCGCCGAGATCGAGCTGC
Source organism: Longimicrobiales bacterium (assembly GCA_965237885.1). GTDB lineage: Bacteria > Gemmatimonadota > Gemmatimonadetes > Longimicrobiales > Gaopeijiaceae > BD2-11. The sequence continues at coordinate 39,668 of CBDEGN010000001.1, forward strand.
CCGTCGTGGGCAACGTGTTCGCGGAACTCACCGACATGTTTTCGCTGAGCGCCGCATTCGACTTCGCCGCCAGCACGGTTCAGAGAGTGCTTGCGCTGCTGACCGATACTTTCCTGGTCATGCTGATCCTGGTCTTCATTCTGGCCGAGGCGGCCGTGTTCCCCCGCAAACTGCGGGCTGCGCTCGGAGAAGGTGGGAGCGCCTCCATGAGGCTCACCAAGATCGTGGGCGAAGTCCAGACCTACCTGACCATCAAGACCCTGGTTTCCCTGGCTACCGGGCTCACGATCGGTCTCTTCGCCGCGGCGATGGGCCTCGATTTCCCAGTGCTGCTGGGTCTCATCGGCTTCGTGCTCAACTTCATCCCGACCATCGGTTCGGTCATCGCCTCGATCCCCGCCATGCTCCTGGCGCTCATCATGTACGGCGTGGGCTCGGTGATCGGCGTGGGTGTCGTGTATCTGGGCATCAACACCGTGTTCGGCAACATCATCGAGCCGAATCTGATGGGGCGCCGTCTGGGGCTGTCGACGCTCGTGGTGGTGCTCTCCCTTATCTTCTGGGGATGGGTCTGGGGCCCGCTGGGGATGTTCCTGTCGATTCCCCTGACGATGATTACCAAGATCCTCCTCGAGAACACTCCCGACCTGCGATGGATGGCTGTGCTCCTCGGGAAGGGGGCAAGGGACTCCGTCTTGTCTGAAGAACAGGATTCTCACCGGGATCGTTCCCGGGAGGCCACGTCACCAACCAACTGAGAGCCAACCCGTGATTCAAGCCGACCAGACCGATTCCGTGTTCGAGCGTCTGCCCGATGAGGCGCGGCTGTGGGTTTTCGCGAGCGACCGCCCCCTGGCCGGTGGCGAGCGCGCCGCGCTTCTCGCGCGCGTGGATGAATTCCTGGCCCGGTGGAAGGCCCACGGAGCGCCACTGGCGGCGGGTCGGGCCTGGCTCCACGACCGCTTTCTGGCGGTTGCCGTGGATGAGAACGTGACGCCTCCCTCGGGCTGCTCGATCGACGCGCTGGTGCGCATGCTGAAGGGGCTCGAGAGCGAGATCGGGTCCAGCCTGGTGGACAACACGCCGGTATACTACCGCTCGGCCCGGGGCGTTGAACGGGTGACTCGGGGGCGGTTCAAGCAGCTGGCGGATGCCGGCGAGGTGACTCCCGACACCCACGTGTTCAACAACACGATCACGCAGCTGCGGGAGTTCAGGGGAGGGAAATGGGAAGGCCCGGCCCGCCACAGCTGGCAGGGCCGAGCCTTCTTCCGAGTGTGACCGGCCCTGGTTCCAAATCCTCCCCGGGGCCGGGGTCTGTTTAAAAGAGGCGGGGACCGGGAGCGGCCCCGCCTCTCTTCAGTGTCAGGACTCCAACCGTACCACGTTCTCCGCTGCGGGGCCCTTCGGGCCGTCTACGATGTCAAACTCGACGCGGTCGCCCTCGGCCAGCGAGCGGAAGCCATCACCGGAGATGGCGGAGTAGTGGACGAAGCAATCCTGATTCCCTCCCTCCGGATCCAGGAATCCAAACCCCTTGGCGTCGTTGAACCATTTCACGGTTCCAGTCGTTCTCATTCTACTTCTTCCTCCTGATGACGCGGGACCGGCTGGCGGCGAAAAAGGCGCCACGAGCGGCAAAATCCCGACGGTGGTGAGACAATGCGGTGGTAAAGACTATGCAAAAGAGCCTGTGCGGCGGATGATTACGGCAGATATTTCGTACGGCAGAGCAATCCGGAAAATCGAACCTGCAAGTTGCGGTAAGTGTGCCTACGCTAAAGGCAGATGGCCGAGCCGTCAAGGGATGCGACCCGATTTCGACCCGCAAGGCGCGTTCCGCGGCGCTCGGCGTCAGGCAACCGGGCGCAAGTGGTGCACGAGGAAGCGGACTGCCTCCGGGTCGGCCCAGGCCGACGCTCGCCAGGGGACCTTGCCCGCGACGAAGCCGACGTGGCCGCCGCCCGGCGCGAACGCCGCCACCAGGTGGGGGTTGGCCTGCATTTCCGCTTCGGGGAGCGCGCCGGGCCCCAGGAACGGGTCGTCGCGTCCCTGAATGACCAGGACCGGAACCCGGATGCGCCCGAGGAAGGCACGCGCATCGGACCGGGCGTAGTAGTCGGCAGCATCCGCGAAGCCGTGCAGCGGCGCGGTCAAGGCTTCGTCGAATTCGCGCAGGGTGCGCGCGTGGAGGGCGCGCTCCGTGTCGATGATTCCCTTCAGCATCGCCTGCTTGGCCCGCACCTTGTTCCGAAGCGAACGCAGGAAGTACGACGTATAGAAGCCGCCCATGAAGCCGCCGCCGAGCTGATCGCAGGACTTGGCCAGGTCGAAGGGCACGCAGATGGTCGCGGCCGCCGAGATCGGGCTGTGCGGACCCCGCTCCCCGAGGTACTTCAGGATGACGTTTCCCCCCAGGCTGAAGCCGATCGCGCCGATAGGACGTCCGGGAAAGCGGCGCGCCAGATACTCGGTCACGAAGGCCAGATCGCCCGTATCTCCGGCGTGGTAGAAGCGGGGTGTTCGGTTCGGCTCGCCCCCGCAGCCGCGGAAGTTCATTCCCACGCCCTGAACGCCGCGGTCGAACAGGCGGCTCAGCACGCCCGACGCGTAGGGGCGCCGGATGAATCCCTCGAGGCCGTGCAGCACCAGCGCGAGGGGAGCCCCCGGCGCGGGCTCGGGGGTGAGATCGAGGTCGAGGAAGTCGCCGTCGGGGGTCTCCAGGCGATGGCGCTCCAAAGGACACCAGCCGCGCGGGCGCAGGAAAATGCCAGCCAACGTCTGGGCGTGCGCATTCCGCAGCCACCACGGAGGCCGGTACTGCGTGGGGCGGAACCGCGTGACCTGCGAGCCGACCCCGTCCGCATCGGCCGAAACTTCCGGCTCACCGTGGTCGAAGGTGGATGGGATTGAGGTCCCCCAGGGCTCTGAGGGCGTCAGCTCGACGGTGGCGCGCGTGACGGCGGGGGGCGCAGCCGCGTCGGTTTCGTTCAAGGGCAGTGTCTCCGGCGGCCGCGAGCGGGTCGGGTGTGGAGCTGCGGCAACGCCCACCATGCTGCGGGGTGGGCGAAGTTGCGCGCTTCGGTCCGGCGTGATAAGGCTAGGGAGATCCTACCCCTCGCCGTGATCCGGTTCCCACCTCCTGACCAGCCATCGAATTGTTTCTGCCTTCATCCTCCACTGTCCGCCCGTTGCCATCGACACGGGAAGCGGACGCGGTCGTGATCGGGAGCGGGGTGGGAGGAAGCATGGCCGCCCACGCGCTGGTCGGGGCGGGCTTGAACGTGGTGATGGTCGAGCGCGGCGAGCACGTCGAGCGCGGCGAGCACAACTGGGCCCGCGGGGCAGCCTTCGAGCTGAGCCCCTATTTCACGATGGCGAGCCACTACCGTTTGCGGGGCGAGAATCGGGGCCGGATAGGCACCTTCCAGTGTGTCGGCGGACCCTCTGTATTCTACGGAGGCGTCGCGTTGCGGCTCTGGAGCTCGGACTTCGGCAACAGGAGGCAGATCGTGAGCGGCACAGGGGCAGACTGGCCCCTGTCCTACCCGGACCTGGCTCCCTATTACCACGCCGTGGAGCAGATCCTGAACGTCGCCGGGCGCAACACGCGGCACCCGGGCGAGCCCGTTGAAGGAGTGGACTATCCCTGTGTGGCTCCTGCTGTCCAGGGCCCCGCGCGGCTGATCTGGGACGCGGCCGCCAGACTGGGCCTGCATCCATCCTATCTGCCGCTTGCGATCGACTTCAACGGAGCTGGCGGTGGACGGGGATCGTGCGTTCGGTGCGGTACCTGCGACGGCTATCCCTGCGCGGTGGGCGCCAAGCGTGAGCCCAGCACCGCGGTCCTGCCCGAGCTGGCTGCGAAGGGGCTGAGTGTCGTCTCCAACACAGTTGCCGTGCGCCTTCTGAGGCGAGGGCGGCGTGTCGTTGGCGTCGTCGGGGTCGATCGGGCGAACGGCCGTCGCACGGTGTTCACGGGGAAGCGCTATGTTCTCGCCGCCGGGGCTCTGGCGTCGCCTCATCTCGTGTTGGCGTCGGGGTTCGAAGGCGCTTCTCCAGCCGGTGACTGGGTGGGTCGATGCCTGATGCGCCACTGCAGCGCAATCGCCTACGGTGTTTTCCCTCGCCGCCTGGCCGGCGGGCGGGTCTTCCACAAGCAGATCGCCATCTTCGATCACTATGGCAACGGACGCGACGGTCCGATGCTGGGCCTGATCCAGTCGATTCACGCGCCCCCGCCGGGATTGATCGCCGAACGGCTGCCGCCCTTCATGTCGCACTCCGCGGACCCGGTCATCGGCCGGTGCACCGGCCTCCTCTCGATCGCCGAGGACGAACCCCGCCGGCGAAACCGCATCGAGGTGAGCCGGACCCGCAGCGACCGCTACGGCATACCCCGGGCGACGATCACGCACCGGTACACGCGCCGCGACCGCGCGGCTCGCCGGCACCTGGTCAGAGTGGCAAAGTCGGTGCTCCGGGCCGCGGGGGCCTGGGCGACCCCGAGCTTCCGCATCCATACCTATTCACACGTGGTGGGGACGCTACGCATGGGCGACGATCCCGAAACGGCGCCGCTGGACAAGTGGTGCCGCTTCCGGGGCCTCGACAATCTGTGGGTCATGGACGGCAGCTTGATGCCTCGCTCGGGCGCGGTAAACCCGAGCCTGACGATCGCGGCTAACGCGCTGCGTGCCGCCGAACGGATCGTGGGACGGCGGGTCGGTGGCGCCACCGCGCGGCTCGCCGCGGGCAACGGAGCATGAGGGCGTCCGAGACCGGCCTGCGCATGCTCATCCTGGGCTCCGGGCAGGCGGCCAGGTGTCACGCCAGGCTCCTGGCGAAGCACCATCCGAATGTCTCGCGCCTCCATTGGGGGCGTTCCACGGAGCCCACGCTCGCGCTCGCGGCCCGGTACGGAGGAGAGCGGATTGAAGGCAGCTGGAACGAGGCCGTCAGCGACCCGCGCGTCGATGCCGTCTTCATCACGACGCCGCCGGACACGCACCGGGAGATGTCAGTCGCGGCGCTGGAGGCCGGCAATCACGTGATTGTCGAGAAGCCCGCCTTCCTCACCGCCGCCGAGTTCGATGCGGTGGAGGCGGCGGCCGCCCGGCATGGGCGCCAGGTCCTCGTGGCGGAGAACTACCTGTACAAACCGCTGCTACGCGCCATTCGCGAGGAGATTGGCTCGGGCGTGCTGGGTCAGGTCCGCTTCGTCGCCATCAACGCGGTAAAGCGCCAGGCCGCGGACGGGTGGCGCGCCGATCCGGCCCGCGCCGGCGGAGGCGCCCTCTTTGAAGGCGGAATCCACTGGGTGGCCTTCATGGACAGCCTTGGGCTTTCCATCCGGCGTGCAACGGCGTTCTTTCCGGATGCTCCGGGGGGACAGGAGCGAAGCGCGGTCTTTGTGGCCGAATACGAGGAAGGCGCCGTCGGGGTGCTGACCCACTCCTGGGAAATCCCGGGACTCCTGAGGGGTCTGCGCCTGTCCCGGATCTATGGAACCCGAGGCTCCCTTCTCTTCGAGTCCAACGGGCTCTTCCTGCTACGGAGCCATCGCAGGCTCTGGTTTCCGGGATTGTCCGATATTCAGGGATACCGGGCCATGCTCGCCGATTTCATCAGGGTTCTGACGCGGGGAGCGGAGCCCGAGTTCACGATCGCCGATGCTCGCAGATGTGTCGAGCTGATCCAGGGTACCTATACGACACTGACCAGGGAGTAACGTCCATGAATCTCGTCTGCGAACTTCTCGTGGGTCTCGCGGCCGGCGGACATATTTCGACGTGGGGCATGTACAAGGACTCGATCCACGAAGGGTTTACGGTGCCGCGCTATCTGCGCAGCGCCTTCGTCGGTCTCTGCTGGGCTCCGGTGGCTGCGCGCGTCGTCGGCATCGACGCCACCACCGCCGCGGGAATCGTGATCCTCTTCGGCGTCACCTACGCCCTGGAGCGGGCCACAACCGAGTTCTGGAAAACGTTCATCCGGGACGAGGACCAGTCCAAGTACTTCATCCCCATGCAATTCCACGTCTTTGGCCACGTTCCCCGCAACCGGCTCACGCGGTTGCTGGTCGGGCTGGGCTATGTCGCCATTGCCGTCGGCCTGCTTCGCCTGGTGCAGACAATGCAGCCTGCTTCGGGGGTCGAAGGCTCGCTCTGGCAGGTCCTGCTCGTGGCCAGCATCGGCGGCTGGTATTCCGCCTGCGGGGGCGCCTTCAAGGACGCCCCCATAGAGGGATTCGAGTGGTTCAAGTTCTTCCGCAGCCCCGTTACCGCGATGCTGTACGGCTTCATGGTCTCGTACTTCACGACGAGCTACGTCCTCATCACCCTCTGCGCGATCGGCTACACGGTCGCCACGCTCGAGACCTGGAAGACCTTCTTCTTCCCCTCCAAACCGCGCGGGAAGTTCGCGGGCAAGCCGATCACCCACCCGGCGATGCTTGGAACCCGTCAGAAGTTCATCCCTGTCTACGTCGCCATCTGGATCGGAATCCTGACCTCCTTCACCGTCGCGTTCCTGCGCCTGGGCACGGAACTTCCGCTGGGGTAGGCGTCAACCCTCCCGGCCCGGGTCCAGAATCTGCTCGATGCGCGCCAGCGCGTCGTCGTAGTGTAGCCGGGTCGAACGGTCCCGGGTGCGCCCCATCCCGGCGCGCACCTCGCCCACCAGGGTCGTGAGCTGGCCGCGCACCGCGGGCACGATGTCGGTGGCGAGGGCGTCCTCGTCCTCCATCAGCTCCGCGAAGCGCTCGAGATACACCCGCTGCAGGTTGCGTCGGTACGCGTCCGTCGCGTCGCCGCTGCCCGTCTCGCGCCAGACCGAGGCGCGCAGGTCGTCGAGCATCTCGTTCAGCCCGTAGGCGTCCGTGCCGTCGAACGCCTCCTGCTCGATCAGCCGCTTCATCCGGTCCACGGCGAGCAGGCGATTCAGAGCGGAGGCCTGCCAGCCGCCGAGCAGGTCCGGGGCGCCGGATCCCTGAACGCGGTCGAGGATGTCAGGGTCGATGAGCCACGACGGGGTCCGGAAGACCTGCTCGTCCAGATACGCCATGGCGCGCTCCTGCGCCTCCCGCTCCACGCGCTCGTAGGGGTAGCCGTCCTGGTCCTGGCTCTTCCGGTTCCAGCGGACCCCGCCGACGTTAGTGACCACATGCCCCGAATAGCGGTTCCACTGCCCGCCGATCTGCTGGTGCAGCTCGCGCAGCTGCGAGTAGTCCTTGCCCTCCTGGTAGGTCCAGTCGCGCAGAGACGAAGCGATGCGCTTGAGGTTGGCGATGCCCAGCTCGGAGGCGCGCATGGCGTCGTCGCCGATGGCCTCGGTGAGCGACTCGGGATCGGCTTGGCTGGGATCGCCGAAGCGGTACACGGGATCGTCGCCCGTGTCCAGAATCCACTGGTGCAGCACGGTCTTCTCATCCTCCGGCGAAGCGGCGTCGGGGATGGGCCGGTAGCCCCAGCGGATCGAGTAGATGTCGTACGGACCCAGGCGCGGCAACACGCACGCGTCATCCCCCGGCTGCGCCACGTAGTTGAAACGGGCGTAGTCCATGATCGACGGCGCCGTCCCCATCGAGCAGGTGAAGCTGGTGCGCAGTGAGTCCACCGGATAGGCGGCCGACGACTTCATGTTGTGCGGCAGCCCCAGCGTATGCCCGACCTCGTGCGCGGAGACGAAACGGATCAGTTCGCCCATGACCTCGTCCTCGAACTTCACCCCGCGCGCGTTCTCTTCGCGGGCCGCGGTCTGCACCAGATACCAGTTGCGCAGCAGGTTCATCACGTTGTGGTACCACTGGATGTCGCTCTCGAGGATCTCCCCCGTCCTCGGGTCGTGGACGTGCGGTCCCGAGGCGTTCTGGACCGGCGAGGCCAGGTAGCGGATGACGGAGTAACGCGCGTCCTCGGGGCTCCAGTCGGGATCCTCCTCCGGTGAAGGCGGCTCCCGCCCCTGGATGGCGTTGCTGAATCCCGCGGCTTCGAACGCCACCTGCCAGTCGTTCACGCCCTGGATGATGTACGGGCGCCACTTCTCCGGCGTCGCCGGGTCCACGTAGTAGACGATCGGCTTGACCGGATCCACCAGCTCGCCGCTCGCCCAGGCCTCCGGGTCGGACGGCTCCAGGCGCCAGCGGCTGATGAAGCGTTCCTGCTCGGCGCGCTGTTCGTCCAGCCCGTAGTTGGTGCGGCTCACCGAGAAGTAGCCGACGCGCTCATCCCAGAGGCGCGGCTGCATGGGCTCGTCCGGCAGCAGCAGCATGGAGTGGTTCATCTCCAGCGACAGCGTGCTGGACTCCGCGTCCGAAGGGGCCTCGTTGGCCTGATAGGTGACCACCCGCCGCACCTCGACGTTGCGCGGGAAGCTGCGCACCGACTCGATGAAGGTGCGGTCGTCGTCGAGGCTGCGAACTTCGTAGGCTTCGCGCCGGCCGGGACGAAGACCGAGCAGCGGCACGTCGCTCTCGAACAGGTCGTTCACCTGGATGACGACCGCCGTCGAGTCCTCGGACAGGGTGGCGATGTCGAAGACGTGGATCACCGGTTCGAAGTTGGAGTTGAGCACCGACTGATAGATGGTGCTCTCCGGGTCGGCATAGTTCTCGTGGCTCACCTGGCGCAGGAGCACCTGGTCGCCCCGCCGCTGCCAGCGCACCACCGTGGTTCCCTCCTTGGCGCCGCCCCAGCCGGCGTTCTCCGCGGTGCGGGAGATCCTCGACACCACCAGCATCTCGCGCTCGAACTGCTCGATGGGAATCTCGTAGAAGAAGTCCGTGTCGACTTGATGCACGGCGAACAGCCCGTCGTCGCTGACGGCTTCGTCGGTGATCACCTCCGCATACGACTCCATGGCGTCGTCGTCCCGCTCGGTCCCTGCAGGAGGCGGGCTGGCCCCCGGGTCCGGAGCGCGTCCGAGCGAGCAGGCGGCCAGGGCGAGTGGACCGAGAAGAAGCGAGAGGCGGAGAAGGGAATCAGAACGTTGCATGTGGATCTCCGGCAGCATGCCCGATGGGGCAGGGGTCTTCGAAAACGACGGGAGCCCCAAAAAGTAGAGAACCGCGAGGACGCATGCCACGTTTCCAGACGCCCCGGCTGGCTCCCGGGAGGCTCGAGAGGGGTTCCGGGGGCGAACCCGCGAAGCTGACCGGGCCCGTTGACCCCCCCACTCGATTTGTTTACGCTGTTCACATGGCAATTCAACGAAGCGACATCAGGAGTCAGGCCACCGAACTCTACGTTTCCGGAGGGCTCGAAGCGCTGTCCATGCGCAAGCTGGCCGGGAGGCTGGGCGTGACCGCGCCCGCGCTCTACCGCTACTACGGCAGCAAGGAAGAAGTCCTGCGCGACATCGTCCGCGAAGCCTACCGGCAATCAGCCGCGTACATCTACCGGGCTCTCTCAGCCGATACGCCTCTGGAACGATTCCGGCGGGCCGGGCAGGAAAACCTCGACTTCGCCCTGAAGCACCCGCGCTGGTACGAGATGATGTACCTTTCTCCCGATCGCTTCGGCTGGACGGACTATCCCCCCGAAGTGGCCTCCCACGCTCATGGCACCCACCAGTTCTGGATGGATCGGGTGCGGGAGTGCGTCGATGCCGGGTATCTGCGGGCCGAGACGGACTTCAAGGACGTGGGCATGACCATGTGGGCCCATTCGCACGGACTGATCACGATCTATCTGAGAGGCTTGCTCACCCTGAGCGAGGACGAGTTCCGGAAAGCCTATGAGGCATCGGCCAGACGGATGCTGCTCGGTCTCGGCACCAGGAAGCTGCGGAGAGAAGCTCTTGCGCGCGAGCAGGAGAGGCAGAGCGGCGCGGAGAAGACAGACGAAACACCGGCAACCACGCATAGCGAGGCATACGGATGACAAACGATGCAGGACGAGGGTGGCAGGGAGGCCCGGGACACGTACCGGGAAAGGGGGTCGCCGTGAACGCTGTTCTCCGGGTGGTCCTCGCCGCGGCGGCGATGTTGCCCGCACTTCCCCTTCGGGCTCAGCAGCCGGTCCCGGAAGCGGCTCAGATGCCGTCCGGGGAGGCGATCACGCTGCCGGAGGCGGTCTCCCTGGCGCTCCGCCGCAGCCGGGACGTGCGTGAAGCGCGGTTCGGCCTTGAATTGGCGAGGGAGCAGGTGTCCGAGGCCTGGGGCGGCATCCTGCCCACGATCAGCCTGAACGCGGACTATACGCGCAACATTTCGCCCGCCAAGTCCTTCCTGCCCGCGTTTCTTTTCAATCCGGAGGCGGATCCGAACGACTTGATCCAGGTCCAGTTCGGAGCAGACAACAGCTGGAATACGAGCCTCAGCCTGGAGCAGCCGCTATTCGACGCGAGGGTGTTCGTCGGGCTGGGGGCCGCCGGGCGCCTGGCCTCGATCCAGGAGGAATCGGTGCGCGGCCGGACCCAGAACGTCGTCACGCGGGTGCGGCTGGCCTACTACGACTTGCTTCTGGCCCAGGAGCAGGAGCGCCTCACCCTCAATTCGGTCATGCGGGTGCGCCAATCCCTCAAGGAGACGCAAGCGATGAACCGGGCCGGGCTCGCGTCGGACTACGACATGCTCCGGATCGAGGTCGAGCTGGCCAACCTGGAGCCGAACCTGCGGCGCGCCGAGAATGCCGCAACCCAGTTCCGCCGGGTGCTGGCCGTGGAGCTCGCCGTGGAGGACCAGGAAAGCCTGCAGGTGGCCGGGTCGCTGGCCTCGATGGACCTCGATGATCCCGCGGCCAACAGCCCCGCCAACCAGTCGATCCTGGCGTTCGCGAGTTCCGGGCCGCTGGAAGACGATGCCGGGGAAAGAGTCGCCGCGGCCTGGGAGCAGAGGTCCGACCTTCGCCAGCTGGAACTGACGGAGCGACTGCGTCATGCCGAGATGCGCCTGGAGCAGATGCAGTACCTGCCGACCATTTCCTTCTTCGGCGACTACGTAATCCAGTCCCAGCAGAACGGGGCTCCGGACTTCTTCGGAGACCCGATGTCGCGGGCGTCCGCGCTGGCGGTGGGCATCACTGTGAGCGTGCCGGTCTTCGAGGGCTTTCGCAAAGACGCGCGCGTCGACCAGCGCAGGGCGGCGTGGCGTCAGGCCGAGACTCAGACCCGGCTGGCGCGCGACCAGGCGGCGAGCCAGGTGAAGTCGCTGGTCGAGCTGACCGAGGAGGCGCGGGCGCGGGCGAGCGGGCAGAGGCTGGCGGTCGAGCAGGCCCAGCGAGGTTTCGAAATCGCCTCCGCCCAGTACCGGGAAGGCCTCAGCGACCAGCTTCAGCTGACGGACGCGGAGGTGGCGCTCCGGCAGAGCGAGTTCAACTACGCGCAGGCGGTATACGACTACCTGGTGGCATGGGCCCAGCTCGACGAAGCGACGGGCGCGGTGCCCATGGTGGATTCGGAGTTTACGGACACCGACGGACAATAGCGGGACCCTGGAGGGGGTTGGCCGGTCGCCGGCACCCCCCACGATCCAGGCAAGCGAACGGAGTATTCAGGGACACGATGATGAATCGAGCACTAGTGCGGTTGAGGAAAGGAGTCCTGCTGGGACTGGTTGGGGTCGTGGCAGCCTGTAGCAGCAGCGCGGAGGCGGGGGACACGGTTCCGCCCGCCATCGAGACTTCCACGAGGGTGATCAACGTCGAGATCGAGCAGATCGCGACGACCGACTTCACCGAGTTGATCCGTCTCACGGGGACGGTGCTCGCGAACCGGGATGTGGTCATCTCGGCCACCGAAGCGGGGCTCGTGTCTGCGATCCTGGTGGACAAGGGGAGCCCCGTCAGAGCGGGCCAGGCTGTCTTCCGCATCGACGACACGGAATTGACGGCGCAGGTGGAGGAGTCACGCGCCCGGGCCGAGCTGGCGCGCGAGACTTGGGAGCGGCGCAAGCGCCTCTACGAGGAAGATCAGGTGGGCTCCGAGATCCAGTACCTCGAAGCCCGCTACGCCGCTGAACAATCCGCGGCCAGCCTGTCCGCTCTCTCCGCGCGGCTGGACGCGACCATCATCCGAGCGCCCTTCGAGGGCGTGCTCGACTCCAGGGAAGTCGAAATCGGCAGCATGATCATGCCCGGGACGCCCGTGGCACGTGTGGTGGATCTCGACCCGGTGCGGATTCGCGGAGGCGTTCCCGAGCGGTATGCGCTCGACGTGCGGCCCGGCTCCAAGGCGACCGTGATCTTTCAGGTGCAGGAGGACGAGGCCTTCGAGGGTGACATCACCTATGTGGGCTCGGCGGTCGATCCCCAGGACCGCACCTTCCCGGTCGAGCTCACCCTCGCCAATCCGGGCGGTCTGATCAAGCCGGAGATGGTGGCCAGCATCGAGATCGTGCGCGAGACCCGCGCCGATGTGGTGGTGGTGCCCCGCGAAGTGCTGGTGAGGGTGGAGGAAGGCTACGTGGCGTACGTGGTCGAAGGCCCCCCCGGCAACGACGGATTGGCGCGCTCGCGCTCAGTTCGCCTGGGTCCGGCCCAGCGCAACCGCGTGGTCATCGAGGAAGGACTGAAGGTGGGGGACCGGCTGATCGTGATCGGCCAGCAGCAGATCGCCGATGGCGACCGGGTGCGGGTGGTCAACTGAGATTCGGGAGCAGTCCAGATCCGGGCCGGGGCCGGGTTCCACCAACTGAATCATTTGTAGAGAGATAGATATGTCTGAGTTCAGGGACGATCGGGCAAGCGGGGACGCGGGAGCCGACCACGGCGCCGCCCGACCGCGCGCCGACGCGGGCTACCTCGCGCGCTTCAAGGAATTCCGGGTCACGAGCTTCGCCATCGAGCACCGTACCAGTTCGGTCGTGCTGCTCCTCCTTATCACGATCACCGGTCTGACTTCCTACCAGGTCATCCCGAAGGAGTCGTTCCCGGAGATCGAAATCCCGATGATCGCGGTGAACACCATCTATCCGGGTGTGTCGCCCGCGGATATCGAGACGCTGGTCACCCGCCCGATCGAGGAGGAACTCAGCGCCATCTCCGACATCAAGGAGCTCTCGTCGACCTCGATCGAAGGGTTTTCCAACGTCGTCGCCGAGTTCGAGACCACCGTCGACCTCGAAGAGGCGCTTCAGCAGATGCGCGAGAAAGTCGACCTCGCAAAGCCCGAGCTGCCCGAGGACGCGGAAGAGCCGAGCATCGTCGAGTTCAGCTTCTCCGAGCTGCCCATCATGCAGGTGAACCTCGCGGGCGACTTCGGGCTGGTCTACCTCAAGGACATTGCGGAGGACCTGCAGGACGAACTGGAGAGCATCCCCGAGATTCTGCGCGTGGATATCCGGGGCGGCCTGGAGCAGGAGGTGAAGGTGGATGTCCACCTGTCCCGGCTCCAGTTCTACAATCTGTCGCTCCAGGACGTCATCGACGCCATTGCCTCGGAGAACGTCAACATCCCGGGTGGGTCCATCGATGTGGGCGACCAGAAGTTCCTGGTGCGGGTCGACGGCGAGTTCGACGATCCCGAGGTGATCGAGGATCTGGTCATCACCGCCGATGACGCGGGCCCGATCTACGTCCGCGACCTGGCCGACGTGGAATTCGGGTTCAGCGAGCGCGAAAGCTACGCTCGCCTCGACGGCTCGCCGGTCGTGACGCTGGACATCGTCAAGCGTTCGGGAGAGAACATCATCGAGACGGCGGACAGGGTGAAGGCCGTCATCGAGGAGATGAGGCCGCTCTTCCCGGCGACCATGACGGTGAAGGTCACCGGCGATATGTCCCGGGATATCTTCTCAATGGTGAGTTCGCTCGAGAACAACATCATCTCCGGGCTCATCCTGATCGTGAGCGTGCTGCTCTTCTTCCTCGGCCTCCGCACCTCGCTCTTTGTCGCCGTCTCGATTCCCTCGTCGATACTCCTCTCCTTCGGAGTGCTGCGGCTGATGGGCGTGTCCATGAACATGGTCGTGCTGTTCTCGCTCATCCTCGCGCTCGGGATGCTCGTCGACAACGCGATCGTCGTGGTGGAGAACATCTACCGCTATGTGGAGCGGGGATGGGACCGGAAGCTGGCCGCCAAGAAGGCGACCGGCGAAGTCGCGGGGCCCGTGATCGCGGCAACCCTCACCACCTTGGCGGCCTTCGCGCCGCTCCTGTTCTGGCCGGGTATCTCCGGCGAGTTCATGAGCTACCTCCCCACGACCCTCATCGTCACGCTCTCCAGTTCGCTCTTCGTGGCCCTGGTGATCATCCCGACGCTGTGCGCGATGTTCATCCTGCGGGACGACGAGGAGCCCCCGCCTCTGACACGGGCCGCTCGCTTCACCCTGATCGGGGTGAGCGCCGGAGTCGTCCTCGGCCTCGCGGCCGCCAACCCACTCACGGCGGTGTTGCTGGTTGCGACCGCCGCCATCCTGTGGGGGCTCTACCACTTCGCTCTGAAGAGGGCGTCCACGGTCTTCCAGTACTGGTGGCTGGAGCGTGCGATGGTCTTCTATGAGACCCAGCTGGTCAGGGCGCTCAACCACCCGGTGCTCGTGCTGGGAAGTTGTGTGGCGCTGCTGATCGGGACCGTGATCCTCTTCGGGCGGTTCAATGCGGGCGTGGAGTACTTCCCCGAGGCTATCCCGCCCCGGCAGATCATGGTCAACGTGGACGCTCCGACCGGCACGCGCGCGGGTTTCACCGACCGGCTGGTGCGCCGCATCGAGGCCAAGCTGCCCGCCTACGACGGGGTCGCGATCGACGGCGAGTCCGTGGTCGCCACCGTGGGTGGCGGAGGTGGAGGCGGAAACCCCATGGGCGGCGGCCCGGGCGGGCCTGAAGCCGGGCTGGTCACCATCTCGTTCGTGGAGTTCCAGGACCAGCAGCTGGATGGCTTCGAGACCCTGGCCATCCTGCAGGAGACCATCGCCAACGACATCGCCGGAGCCGATATCTCGGTGGACAAGGCCGAGGAGGGACCCGCCACCGGCCCGCCCGTCAATGTGGAACTGGTGGGTTCCGACCCGGATCTGCTGAGCGACCTCGCCGACGAGATGATCGCCACGCTGCAGTCGGACCCGGTCTACGCCAAGCTGGTGCGCCTCAACAGCAATCTGGACGACGCCCGCCCCGAGCTGGGCGTGCGCGTGGACAGGGAGAAGGCGGCGCTCTACGGCCTCTCGACCCTTCGCGTGGGCCAGGCCATCCGCGGCGCCATCCAGGGCATTGAAGCGGCCAAGTACCGCACCGGGAACGACGAATACGACATCATCGTGCGCCTGGCCAAGGAGGACCGGGACGAGCTGAGCGCGCTTACCGAACTTACGGTGATGTCGGACGGCGATCCCATCCCGCTGCTCTCGGTCGCCTCGTGGGAGGTAGGGCAGGGTGCCGGCTCGATCCAGCGGCTCGACATGGACCGGTCCGTGACCGTTTCGTCCGAAGTGCGCGCCGGCTACAACTCCAACGCGGTGCTGGCGGAGGTGCAGCAGGCTCTGGCCGGCTTTGCCGAAGATCTTGCCCCGGGATACCAGATTCGCTACACAGGCGAGAACGAGGAGCAGGCGGAGGCGCAGGCCTTCCTCACCGCCGCCCTTGCGATGGCGCTGTTTCTCATCGGCTTCATCCTGATCTCGCAATTCAACTCGCTGATGAAGCCCTTCATCATCCTCACCTCCGTCCTCATGTCCACCGTCGGCGTGCTGCTGGGGCTGATGGTGTTCCGCATGCCCTTCGGCATCATCATGACCGGTGTGGGTATCATCTCGCTCGCGGGAATTGTCGTGAACAACGCCATCGTGCTCATCGACTACATCGACATCCTGCGCGCGCGCGACGGGGTGGGCCGGCGAGATGCGCTGGTGCTGGGCGGCATGACCCGCTTCCGGCCGGTGGTGCTGACTGCGGTGACCACTGCGCTGGGGCTGGTTCCCCTCGCCATCGGGCTCAACTTCGACTTCTTCGGACTCTACGGAAGCCTCTCTCCCGACCTCTACTGGGGAGGAGACCAGGCTGCCTGGTGGGGCCCCATGGCGATTGCCGTCATCGCGGGGATCATCTTCGCGACCTTCCTCACCCTCATCGTGGTGCCGGTGATGTACCAGGTGGTCGATGACATCGGCCGATTCCTGCGCAGGCACTACTCGTCACGCGCCGCCGGGGCCGGATGATGAGCCGCTTTCCGGCCTCCGCTCCGGGTTTGCGCTCCCGGTCTCGTACAGCCAATTTATACGCAGGATGACGTTCCTTTCGCTTTCGCCGCGCCAACATGCCTGAGGAGGTTGCCATGCACTCGAGGAATTCCGTTACTCGCCGTCGCTTCATGGGAGGAGCGGCCGCGGCACTGGGGTACGCCGGGCTGAGGCCCGCCGCCGGCCTGTGGGGGCTGGACGCGCCCTCATCGCCGCTGCATCTCGTCCCGCAGGAGTACGACTACGATTCCTTCGCCAAGCTCTCCTCCAATGAGAATCCCTACGGACCCTCCGAGCGGATGTTGGAGGCGATGAACGGCGCCTGGAAGTACGCGAACCGGTACGGCTATCCGGACGGCGACATCCAGGAGCGCATCGCCGAGCACCACGGCGTCGAGCCGGAGAACATCCTGCTGGGCGCGGGCTCGGGAGAGACCCTCAAGGTGGTGGGGCTCACCTACCTCGGGCACAACGACAAGGTGATCGGCGTGGAGCCGACCTACCTGACCGTCTTCGGGGTCGCTTCCGGCGTGGACGCGGACGGCATCATGCTGCCGCTGCTGGAGGACTTCTCGCAGGACATCCCTGGGATGATCGAGGCCACCCGCAAGAACTACCGGGATGTGGGGCTCGTCTACCTGTGCAACCCCAACAACCCGACGGGCATGGTCGTCAGCGCGGCCGAGACCCGGCAGCTGCTGGACGGCATCCCCGAGGACATCCCCGTACTCATTGACGAGGCCTACCATCACTTCGTCGACGATTCCGGCTACGAGACAGCGGTCCCGTACGTGCTGGAAGGGCGCAAGGTCATTGTCGCGCGCACCTTCTCCAAGATCTACGGCATGGCCGGCCTGCGCCTCGGCTACGGCATCGCCCCGGCCGAGATGATCCGCGAGATGCGGGTCCGCAGCACCGGCAGCGTGAACGCCCTGGTGAAGTGGGGTGGCGTCGCCGCGCTCGAGGATGTGGAATCGGAGACATGGGTGCGTGAGACGACGCTTCGGCTGCGCAGGGAGACCGTGGCTCAGCTCGAAGCCATGGGCTACGACGTCATTCCTTCGGAGACCAACTTCTTCATGGTGAACACCGGACGGCCCGCGGCCGAAGTGCGGGCGGCGTTCCGGGAGAGAGGCGTGCTCGTGGGCCGCGACTTCCCGCCGATGCTCGACTACCTGCGGGTCTCGGTCGGCAGCGAGGAGGAGATGGCGCGCTTCATGACCGCGTGGAAGGAGATCATGCCGCCCAAGGCCGTCACCACGGCCGCTCGCGGCTGACGCCAGAGCGCAGGACAAATAGAGCGAAAGGGGGCCGGTCCCTGCGGGGGCCGGCCTTTCGTTTTGCGGAGAGGCGGCAGTGAACGACTTCTACGACGTTGTTTCGCCGGTTACCGGTGAAGCCTACCAACCGCTCGAGGATCTGCGCTTCATGGGCGGAACCACCCTCATGCGCGCACCGCTCGCCACTACGCTCGAGGGTCTCGACATCGCACTCGTCGGAGTGCCGACCGACCACGGCGTGACCTTTCAGCCGGGAGCGCGGCACGGGCCACGGGAGATCCGCAACAGGTCGAACGTGGTCCGCAAGGTGAACGTGCTTACGAGGGTCGATCCCTTTTCGCTGTGCCGGATCGCCGACGTCGGTGACGTGCGATTCGACACCATCTATCATCTCGACGAGGTGGTTGCCCAGATCGAATCTCTCTTCACCCGTCTCCACGCGGCGGGGCCGGTGCCCCTGAGCGCGGGGGGAGACCATTCCATCACCTATCCGATCATGAAGGCGCTGGGAACCGGACGGCCGCTCGGCATGGTGCAGATCGACGCGCATCTCGATACCTGGGATGCCATCGGCGGTTCGAAGTACCACCACGGCGCTCCCTTCCGCCGCGCCGTGGAGGCGGGGGTGCTCGATCCCGAACGCTGCATCCAGATCGGCATCCGCGGCTACCAGAATTTTCTCGACGGTTTCGAGTTCTCGATGGCGCACGGCATGCGGGTCGTGCAGATCGACGAGTTTCAGGAGCTGGGGGTGAAGGCGGTGGTGGAGGAGGCCCGCCGGGTGGTTGGCGACGGCCCGACCTACGTGACCCTGGACGTAGACGGGCTCGACCCCGCCTTCACGCCGGGAACCGGCACACCGGAGATCGGCGGATTGACCACCCGGGAGACGATCTCGCTCCTGCACGGCTTGCGCGGCCTGAACCTCGTGGGGGGTGACGTGGTGGAGGTCTCCCCACCTCTAGATCAGAGCGGGGGCACCGCGCTCGTCGGCGCATCGCTGATGTACGAGATTCTCTGCCTGCTCGCGGAGTCCGTCGCGTCTCGCCGGTAGTCCCCCGCGCCCGGCGTCAGCTCCGTCCCCACCCAAACGCGCAGCGTCGTATCACGTGCTTCGCTCCAGCGCACGTCGATCCGGAGTTGCCCCAGCATGCCTGTCTGGTAGTCGAAGTCGAGGCGCTCTCCGGGCGTCATTTCGCCCTCGAGGATCACGAAGTCTTCGCCGCGGGCCAGGTCGCGCATGGTGACATCCCAGCTGCCGGTGTGCTCCTCCCAGATCCTCAGATGACCGCGCAGCTGGATGCCCAGGGTCGGTACAGGCGTGCTCCGGAAAGAGCCGACCCCGTCCCGGATTTCCAGATTCACCCACGCGCCGCCCTGCTGTAGGGCTTGCAGGATTTCGGGGGACACCTGCGCGGCGAGGGATGCCGTGCGTGGTGTGAGCGGCGGCACGATCAGAAGGACGGCGGCCACGAGTGCAGGAGCCGCCCGCAAACGCCTTCGGGGACAGGTCGTTGCTCGGCTCGGCAAGGCGTCCACTCCAATGGTTCGATGTGCCTGACCGGGTTCGATGTGCCTGGTTGCTCTCACGGAGAAAAATCCCCTCCCATGGCGAACGCCCCTTCCGACGCATGTTCCCGCTTCAAGTGCCGGTGGCTATACTCGCGATGCCCGCACTCGTTCCGCCGAACCGATTCAGGGTGAGACACGCGATGCAGTCCGGGAAAACAGGACAGGTAGCCGGGCTATTGCCCACTCACACCAGGTGCCGCATGACGAGTTCCACGCACGCCTCGGGAGAAAGCACCTCGGTGTCCAGGCGAAGATCGGGCTGCTCGGGCCTCTCGTAGGGGCTGTCGATGCCGGTGAAGTTCCTGATCTCGCCCCTCATCGCCCTGGCGTAAAGTCCCTTCGGATCGCGCGCCGCGCAGGCCTCGATCGAAGCGTCCACGAAAATCTCCTTGAAGTCGCCGGGCTCCAGGAGGCTGCGGGCGAAGTCGCGCTCGGACTGGAAGGGACTGATGAAGGACGCGATGACGATCAGCCCGGCGTCGACCATGAGGCGCGCCACCTCGGCCATTCTGCGGATGTTTTCCACCCGGTCCGCCTCGGTGAATCCGAGGTCTCGGCTGAGGCCGTGGCGGACGTTGTCGCCGTCCAGCAGATACGTATGGCGTCCCTCGAAATGGAGGCGCTTCTCGAGCAGGTTGGCGATCGTGGACTTGCCCGACGCCGAGAGGCCGGTGAGCCAGAGGCAGCACGCCCGCTGCAGCTTCAACTCCTGGCGGGCCTCGCGCGTGACGTGGAAGTTCTGCCAGCTGATGTTCGACGCGCGCATGAGCGCGAAGCTGATGGTGCCGGCACCCACGGTCGCGTTGGTGGCGCGGTCGATCATGATGAAGCTGCCCAGCGCCGGATACCGTTCGAAGGGAGCGTAGGGTATCGGTCTGCTGGTTGCGATATTGACCGTGCCCATGTCGTTGAGGTTCAGCGTGGCCCCCGCCAGCTCGCTCCCCCGGGAGACATCGAGTCGGTGCTTGATGCGGGTGACGGTCGCGCTCACTTCCCGCGCATGGATCTTGAGAAGGTAGGGACGGCCGACGACCAACGGTCGGTCGCCCATCCAGATGATGCGCGCCTGGAACTGGTCGGTCTCACCCACCGGATTGAAGGCTTCCGCGATCACGTCACCGCGCGCCACATCCACCTCGTTCGTCAGCGTCAGGGTCACCGAGTCCCCTCGCTCGGCCTGCTCCCGGGTTCTCTGCCAGGCCACGATCGACTCGACGAAGGTTTCCGTTCCCGCGGGCGCGATGTGCACCCGGTCTCCCACTGATACCCGGCCGGCGGCGATGCGTCCGCAGTAGCCGCGGAAGTCCAGGTTCGGCCGGTTGACGTACTGCACCGCCATGCGAAACGACTCCCTCTCGATGGACCGCTCGACATCCACCGTCTCCAGATGGTGGAGCAGCGTAGGGCCCGGATACCACTTCATCGACTTGCTTCGACGTGTGAGATTGTCTCCAGTAAGTGATGAAACGGGAATAATCTGTAAGTGTTGAACCCCGACCTCTTTCGCCAGCGTCCGGTAGGCATTCGCGATGGTCTCGAACGTGGTCCGATCCCAGTCCACCAGGTCCATCTTGTTGACCGCGAGCACCACATGCCGGACCCCGAACATGGCCGCGATGCGAGTGTGCCGTGCGGTCTGGGGCAGGACGCCCCTGCGGGCGTCGACGAGCACGACCGCCAGATCCGAGTTGGAGGCGCCGGTCGCCATGTTGCGGGTGTACTGCTCGTGGCCGGGCGCATCCGCGACGATGAACCGGCGGCGCGGCGTCTCGAAGCTGCGGTAGGCCACGTCGATGGTGATGCCCTGTTCCCGTTCGTCGCGCAGGCCGTCGACGAGCAGCGCCAGGTCGGTCGCGTCGCCCTGCGTGCCCCAGCGCCGGGAATCCTCCTCCACTCTTCGCATCTGATCGGCGAAGACCTGCCGGCAGTCGTACAGGAGGCGGCCGATGAGTGTGCTTTTTCCGTCGTCCACGCTGCCGCACAGGACGAAGCGCAGGGGAGGGGGCATCAGAAGTACCCCTCCCTCTTCTTGCGATACATCAATCCCACTTGATTCCAAACCGTCCCGGATAAGCCCGTAAACCACGTAACCATGGGCATTTCAGGCACGCTACCGCGTCGCGCCGCGTCCGGCCCAATCTTGCGCAGATCGATGAAATCCCGCTCCTTTCGTGGGATGGATCGTGGTATCATCGTTGCTGGACGGGAGGCGAAATGAAGAAGAGGCTGACCCAGAAGTCGGTCGAGCACGCCAAGCCGGGCAAGCACTACGACGAGCATGGCCTGATCCTAACCGTTCGCCCTTCCGGGTCCAAGTACTGGTTCTGGCGCGGAACGGTGCGAGGCAAGAGAACCGATCTCGGCGTCGGCACCTATCCGTACGTCTCGCTGGCCGAGGCCCGGGACATCGCCTTCCAATACCGCAAGCTGTCCAAAGCCGGCCAGGATCCGCGTGCGAACCGCGGCTGCCCCACATTCGCCGATGCCCTCGAGACGGTAATCGCGCTCCACAGCAGGACGTGGAAGCCGGGCGGAGGGTCGGAGCAACAATGGCGAAGCGAACTCGGGACGCACGCCATTCCCCGTCTCGGGCCGAAGCAGGTGGATGAGATTGCAACCGGCGACGTGATGGCTGTTCTGACGACGGATCACCTCTGGACCAGGAGGCCAACGATTGCCAAGCGTCTCCGCCAGCGAATCGGTGCGGTGATGAAGTGGGCGATCGCTCAGCGACACCGGGGGGACAACCCGGCCGGGGATGCCATCGGTGCAGCGCTCCCCAAGCACAACGGGCGCAAGAGACACTATAGGGCCCTCCCCCACGCGGAGGTCTCCCAGGCGATCACCCAGGTACGCGGGGGCGGCTCTTGGGCCGGGATCAAGCTGGCGTTCGAGTTTCTGGTCTTGACTGCCGCCCGCACGGCCGAGGTCCGGCTAGCTACGTGGGACGAGATCGACCTTGAGAGCGCGACGTGGACCGTACCCGCGTCCCGCATGAAGGCCGGTAGGCAGCACCGGGTCCCACTCGCGGACCGGGCGGAGGCGATTCTGCGGGAGGCGGCAGACCTGTTCGGAGGCGAAGGTCTTCTGTTTCCTGGACCCCGAGGGCAGATCACACACTCCGCCAGCATCTATTCGATGCTCCGGCGGCAGGGTATCCAGACTACCCTCCACGGGCTACGGACGAGCTTCCGGACGTGGTGCGGGGACAGCGGCCAGCCCCGCGAACTGGCCGAGGCCGCGCTGGCGCACATCGTCCCCAATGCGACCGAGGCCGCCTACGCCCGCGGCACGATGTTCGAGCGGCGACGACGGCTCATGGCGGATTGGGCGGAATACCTCGAGACCGACCGCTAGACCACTTCCTTGGCAGTTCCAATCTGGTCGTAGATCCAAGCGTCCCTCTCCATGGGGTCTGCATCACCCAAGAGCGCGTCCGCTATCAATCCTAAGGCTCGGTGAGCGTCCGCCCTCTTGACCAGTGCTGCTATAGACTCCATCCCCTGCGGCAGGATCTCGTCGAACTCATTTGAGCTTGCGTGTGAGAGCATGGCCGCCTGCTGGTTGCCCGTCGCCAAGTTGTAGGAATGCAGCAGATACGACGTGGTGCGGTCGTAGAGCGCCCGCTCGCCGTCAGGTCCCGGCGTGAGGTCGTACCCGAAGGTGTCGCAGCGCCGTTCGCGGAAGATGGGCCGTCCTTCGAAGTCGACCATCTCCTCCTTGGTGCGACGGATGAAGTGCCGGGATCGGTCGCCACGCGAGAATCGCCGGAATGCCTCTTCGGCCCCGAAGACCCGATGGTCGAGCAGGCGCCACAAATGGTGGTAGGGGGAGTCCTTCCCCATGTGCGGCGTCGCGGTCAGAAGCAGCAGGTGGCGGGCCGACCATGTGAGCGGCGCGTACTCCGCGGTGGCCGGGCAACCCGCCAGCGCCTCGGCGAGCTTGTAGCGCTGGGTCTTTCGCACACGCCCTCTGTGCGCGGAGGCGCTCAGCTTGTGAGCCTCGTCGAACACGACGAGGTCGTACGGGGCGGCCTCGGGATCGGCCAGCGCCGCGAAGGCGGATTCTCCCCGAATCGTGTCCAGCGAGACGATCGCGAGCTCGCTGCCCGGCCCCGCGAACGGATTGTGCGTCCGCACGTCCGACCCCGAGACGATGCGGAATTGAAGACGGAACAGGGTGCGAAGCTCGCGCTCCCAGTTGCCCACCAGCCCGGCGGGCGGGATGACGAGCACGCGCCGAATCCGTCCGCGCATGAGCATCTCGCGAACGTACAGCCCGGTCATGATGGTCTTGCCGGCGCCAGCGTCGTCGGCCAGCAGGAAGCGGAGCGGGTCTTCGCGCAGCATGTGGTCGTAGACTGCGATGCGCTGGTGTGGCAGAGGGTCGATCCGGGAGATTTCGCTCGCGAAGGCCGGGTTGAACTGGTAGCCGTGGGTGAGGCGAAGGCATTCGACGAAGAGGGACAGGCGGTCGGGGTTGCCGTTGAAATCGAGGGGAGGTTGGTCCATGAAATCGGGCTGGTCGTTCACCAAGATTGTCTTTTGACCGTCCGTTTGACGGCCAGCAGTTCCAGCGGGTGCGGACTCAAGCGGCCAACGTATAGGAACTGTGGGTAAGCGCGCGACTTGGGTGCCGCTGAGAGCGCGGGACCAGGACTGGAATCCAGCCAGAGGCTGCGAGCGACAGTACCACGCGCTCCAGGCTCGAATGAACGCGCGTCGAACGAATCCCTATGGCGGAACTGGCGGCCGGATCCATGGCCTGAGCGTTGAACGGGACTGTCGGTTCGCTGGCGGGGCGGATGAGCTGGTCGAGCGCCCGCCGGGGCGGCTACCGATGCCCGGATCGCCACTTACGGCCGGACTAGAATGTGCAAACGACGTGGGGGGTCATTGCACACTCTGACGCTACGGCGATGCACACTGCACTAGCCGCCTATCGGCCGGCGCGGCAACGTCTTGTGCCTCCGCGGCCCAGCCGGCCGGTGCCGCACGGGCCGCTCGGGCGGTGACGGGAGCGACCCCCCAGTCCGAGGGCCTGGTACGGGTTCGGGGCCAGGTGTGTTTGCACACCCCTGCCCCCGCCCCGGCGGGGTCGCTTGTCTTTTCCATTCTTGGGTATGTCCGCTTGCTTTGCAGGTCCGGGTCACGGGGAAGGCCCGGCTGGTGGGCACCCGCAAAGGCGAGCGTAGCGAGCCGGAGTGGGTGCCCAAACAGGGACGGTGGTCGGACCGCGGGGTCGCTTGGCCGTAATGGGCCGCACGGGAGTTTTGGTCGCCACCGTCCTTCCCTACGTCCTGAATGGATACATGAGCATCGAGGCTCGCATGACAAGCACAGGAAAAGGGAAGAACTGATGAGCCCTCTCTGCCAACGCAGCATGAGACACGAGAGGAGCAAACGCTTAGAGTAGGGCGAGGTGGAGAGTTGGAGGATGGGACGAGGAGAAGGAATGAAATCGAACGGAGTCCCCCCTGCTGCGGGGGAGAGGAAGCGAGGCGCGGCGGTCCCGCCGGACCCGGAGGTTTCGGCGAAGGCGAAGCGGCGGCGCTTCACGGCGGGGTACAAGCTGTCGATCATCGAGCAGGCCGACCAGTGCGGGACACCGGGCGAGATGGGTCGTCTGCTGCGGCGCGAGGGGCTGTACAGCTCGCATCTGTCGGCGTGGCGGAAGGCGGCGCGGGAAGGGTCGCTGCGGGAGCTGGCCAGGAAGCGCGGCCCGAAGCCTTCGGCCGGGAAGCGGGATTTGAAGAACCTGCGAAGGCTCGAGCGTGAGAACGCGCGCCTGCGTGAGGAGCTCCGCAAGGCGCGGATCGTCATCGAGGTGCAGGGAAAAGTATCGGGGCTGCTGGGGTTGAGCCTCGGGGACGGGAAGTCCTCTTGAGCGCGGCCGGAGAGCTTGCCGGGCATGTGGGCGTGAGAGCCGCGTGCAAGGCGCTGCGGGTTGCGCACTCGACGTACTACCGTCGCCGGAGGCCGAAGAAGACCGGGCAGCGGCAGCCCCGGCCGACGCCTGCCCGGGCCTTGAGCGAAGCGGAGCGGACGGAGGTGTTCGAGGTGCTGTGCTCGTCGCGCTTCGCGGACCGCGCTCCCGCGGAAGTGTACGCGACGCTGCTGGACGAAGGCGTCTACCTGTGCTCCGAGCGCACGATGTACCGGATTCTGGCCGAGAACCGGGCGGTCCGTGAGCGCCGCGCCCAGCGCAGCCACCCGAACCATCCGAAGCCCGAGGTCGTGGCCCGCGGGCCCAACGAGGCGTGGTCCTGGGACGTCACCCGGCTTCTTGGACCGCGGAAGGGGCAGTACTTCCACCTCTACGTGATCCTGGACATCTTCAGCCGCTACGTCACCGGATGGATGGTGGCGGACCGCGAAACCGCAGGCCTGGCCGGACGCCTGATCGAGGCAAGCTGCCTTAAGCACGGCGTCCGGCCCCAAGTGCTTACCCTTCATTCGGATCGGGGATCTCCCATGACGGCCAAGTGCACGGCGCAACTGCTGGCCGACCTGGGCGTCACGCAATCGCTGAGCCGTCCCCGGGTCTCGAACGACAACCCCTACTCGGAGGCGCAGTTCAAGACCGTCAAGTACCACCCCGGCTTCCCCGGCCGGTTCTCCAACATCGAGGAGGCGAAGGAGTTCTGCCGGTCGTTCTTCCCGTGGTACAACACCGAGCACCGGCATGGCGGCATCGGCCTGCTCACCCCCGCCCAGGTCCACTTCGGCGATGCCCCCGAGGTGATCCGCCAGAGGCAGGACGTTCTCGCCGCCGCCTACGCCGCCCGTCCGGAGCGCTTTGTGGCCGGCCCGCCCCGGGCCTCGGAACTCCCCGCGCAGGTCTGGATCAACCCCCCACTCCCCGTCAGCGCAGTTGACGGTGAAGATCGGACAGCGGATGGTGAGGGTGACGACGGAAAGGAGGGCTCACTACACTGAATCAGCAACGTGTCTCAAATTCGTTGACAGGTTCCGTTACACAGATCGTGTTCAAGCATGGACAGGAGAGTTCCAGCGCCCGAAACGTCATCTAACGCGTATCTTGGCATCTGAGTCACGCCGCGCGAGAGCTCTCCCGCGAAATGGCCTCGCCTAACGGCACTCGCGCCCCAGCCGCTATTCGATCGTGGCAGCACGAAGACCTTCTCGCCTGTGACGTGAATGGCTACCTGCACGGCATACTCTGCCCTCCCAGCGTCAGCGTAACGCCGGAGTGTGTCGGCCCAGCAGATCACGTTCGCAAGCTCCCGAACGGCGTAGTCCGAATACAGGGGCTCCTTGTTCAAGTCCTCGATCACGGCCAACCAGCCGAACTCCACCAGTCCATCGCAATGAAGTTCAAGATAGGATTGGTATGTGAACTCAGTGAAGTCGTATCGTGGGCGACTTCTTGCTGCGCGAAGCTGAGGGTTCCACCCAGAATGGCCAACGCTGTGGAGGTCTCCTAGTCCATGAACCACCGTCGGTTCCCGGTCTGGCAATTGTCGAGTGACCGTAACGCGTGGTGTATTGAGCCCTTCAACGAGTTTGAAGTACGGACGACATATCGTCGGGAGACGGATGTCGTTTCCAACAGGCACAGCCGTGATACGTATTCCATAAGCATCGTCCGGTGACGTGAGCCGCTCGAACTCATGCTCAAACTTGGCCGCTCGTTCTCGCAGCTTCTTGTCTAGAAGCTATCTCAAAATTCCCCATGACCTTTCGCTGACTGTGGATGCACTATAGATTTCCTTATGACTAAGCTGACCGACGACCAATGGAGGCGGATCCGCCACCACTTTCCCGAGGAGCGAAGGGGAAAGAGGCGTGGGCGGCCGCCGGTGCCGGCCCGGAGGGTTTTCGAGGCCGTTTTGTGGATCCTGAAGACCGGTGCCCAGTGGCACATGATGCCGCAATGCCATCCGAATTACAAGACCGTGCACCGGCGGTTCCAGAAGTGGTGCCGGACGGGGGTGCTGGATCGAGCGCTGAGGGATCTGGCCGGCGAACTCCGGGACTCCGGGAGGATCGACGGGTCGGAAGCCTTCATCGACGCCTCCTTCGCGCGGGCGAAGGGCGGAGGGCCGGGCGTCGGGCTCACGAAAGTCGGCAAGGGCGTGAAAATCATGGCGATAGCGGACCGGAGCGGGCTACCGCTTTCGGTCAGCGTTCACGCGGCCAACCATCACGAGACGAAGCTCGCGCAGCTGAGCCTCGACCTCTGCCTCTGCGGGGAGCCCGCGAACCTGATCGGCGACAAGGCGTACGACAGCGATCCCCTGGACGCGGAACTGCGCGCACGGGGGGTGGAGATGATCGCGCCGCACCGGCGCAACCGGACGCGGCCCAAGACGCAGGACGGGCGCCGGCTGCGGCGGTACAAGCGCCGCTGGATCGTGGAACGGTTCTTCGCGTGGCTTCAGTGGAGCCGCCGGGTCCTGGTCCGCTGGGAATATCATATGGAGAACTTTCTCGGCTTCGTCCAGACCGCGGCTCTATGTATGTTGCTAAAACATTTTTGAGATAGGTTCTAACCGTTCGAGGCCCCGGGTTACGTTCAGCGTCATGTCTTGGATCTCACGCATCGACATTTCCTCGCTTCGGTCCCATCGACGGACGGGACATATCCACGTTCCTTTGACGCGATGCGGCGCTAGCCGCGACCCGCCAGGGACCCGGAACACTACGACCCCATCATCCGCTCCGCTTGTGACCACTGCGAGAATGTCACACGAAGGCAGTTTCAGCTCCACCCGGTCACGGAAGATGATCCGGAATCGTTCAGCCAACTCCTCACACTTGGGAATCGCGCAGATGGCCTTGGCCACCGGCGGCGTCGCGTTCTTATCCTCCTCAATGCCCAGGACGAGCACACCACCGTATGCGTTGGCGAAAGAGACTACCTCCTTGAGGATCTGGTTTTTGGCGTGACGGCCGATCTTCATCTGACCAATCATCCACGGATCTCGGTTGCTCGTCCCTTTCGCAGGCAGCTCCCTCTTGAACTCTATTCGCTCACCCTCGGGAACCCCCGAAGTCACCAGTGATCTGATATCAGCGGTGGTGATCTGGTCGATAGGCTTGGAGAGTATGGCGGTCATTTCTCGATAATCTGGTCCGTTGAAGGGTACGTCGGCGGCGTCCCAAGTATTCGTGGCAACTGGTTCCGTGTCACACCGCCCACCCCGCCGACAGCGCCTCCGCCTGCTCAAGCACAGTCCGCGTTGCCTTCTCCTGCTTGTCGGGCGGGTAGCCGTGCTGCCGCAGGATCCGCTTGACCAACCGCCGCAGGTTGGCGCGAACGTTCTCCCGAAGTGTCCAGTCGATCCTGACGTTGTTCCGAACCGTCTCGACCAACTCGCGAGCGATGTCCCGTAGCGTCTCGTCGCCCAAAATCTTCACTGCGCTGTCGTTCGCCTCAAGCGCATCGTAGAAAGCCAGCTCGTCCTCGGAGAGCCCCAACGCCTCGCCGCGGGCATTCGCTTCGCGCATGTCGCGGGCAAGCTGAATCAGTTCCTCGATGACCTGCGCGGCCTCGATGGCCCGGTTCGCGTAGCGATGGACCGTCTGCTCAAGCATCTCGGCGAACGATCGCGCCTGGACGACGTTCCTTCGCTTGCGGACCGCCAGTTCGCCCTTGAGCAGCTTCTGCAGCAGTTCGACCGCAAGGTTGCGCTGTTTCATGCCCCGCACCTCAGCCAGGAACTCCTCGGACAGGATCGAGATGTCGGGCTTTTCGAGGCCTGCCGCGGCGAAGATGTCGACGACGCCTTCCGACGCGACGGACCGCGACACAATCTGCCGAATGGCGTAGTCCAGTTCTTCCTCGGGACGCGCTTCCCCCGTGGCGCGCTTGGCCAGCACCGACCGGACGGCCTGGAAGAATGCCACGTCGTCGCGGATCCGGATCGCCTCCTCGTGGGGCACGGCGAGGGCGAACGCCTGCGAGAGCTCACGCACGGCCCGCAGACAGCGCTCCTTACCGTTCTCCTGCGCGAGGATGTGTTCCTGCGCCCCCGGCAGCAGGCTCACGCGTTCAGCCGGCGTGCCGTCGACCCACCGGGAGTAGTCGAAGCCGTGGAACAGGCCGCAACACACCTCGTACTTTTCCAGCATCACCGACACCGCTTCGGCTTGATCTACTGTGGTCTTGCCCGTGCCTCCGTTCTCGGTATAGGTCGCGAGAGCCCGCTTGAGCTCGTGTGCGAGCCCGAGGTAGTCGACGATCAGGCCGCCCGGCTTGTCCCGGAAGACCCGGTTCACCCGTGCGATCGCCTGCATGAGCCCGTGTCCGCGCATCGGCTTGTCCACGTACATGGTGTGCAGGCTCGGCGCATCGAAGCCGGTGAGCCACATGTCGCGCACGAGTACGACCTGAAGGGGATCGCCGGGATCTCGGAACCGTTTCGCCAGCATCTCGCGGCGCGCCTTGTTGCGGATGTGCGGCTGCCAGTCGGGCGGATCGGATGCGCTCCCGGTCATCACGACTTTGATACGGCCCCCGTCGTCATCCTCGTGATGCCAGTCTGGACGGAGGCGAATCAGCTCGCGGTAGAGGTCGATGCAGATGCGGCGGCTCATACAGACGATCATCGCTTTGCCGTCCATTGCCTCGGTGCGCCGGTCGAAATGCGAGACGATGTCCTGGGCGATGAGCTTGAGCCGCGGTCCGGCTCCTGCGACGGCCTCGAGCTGCGCCCACTTGGTCTTCAGCTTCTCCCTGCGCTCGATTTCCTCGCCTTCCGTGACCTCCTCGAATTCGGGATCGATCTTCGGCCGCTCGGCCTCGTCCAGCGCGAGCTTCGCCAGCCGGCTCTCGTAGTAGATCGGCACGGTTGCACGGTCCTCGACGGCCCGCTCGATGTCGTAGACGCTGATGTAGTCGCCGAACACCGCTCGCGTGTTGGCGTCCTCCAGCTCGATGGGCGTGCCGGTGAAGCCGATGAACGAGGCGTTGGGGAGCGCGTCCCGCATATGGCGGGCGTAGCCGTCGATGAAGTCGTACTGGCTGCGGTGCGCCTCGTCGGCGATCACCACGATGTTCCGGCGCCTCGACAACTCAGGCATCCGGTCGCCCTTCTCTTCCGGAAAGAACTTCTGGATTGTGGTGAACACCACGCCGCCCGACTCGACCGCCAGCTTGGAGCGCAGGTCGGCACGGCTCAGGGCCTGGGTCGGCGGCTGCCGCAGCAGGTCCTGGCAGCGGGAGAACGTGCCGAAGAGTTGATCGTCGAGGTCATTGCGATCCGTCAGCACGACGATCGTCGGGTTCTCCATCGCC
The DNA here is from genome assembly GCA_965237885.1 of Longimicrobiales bacterium. Lineage (GTDB taxonomy): Bacteria > Gemmatimonadota > Gemmatimonadetes > Longimicrobiales > Gaopeijiaceae > BD2-11. The sequence goes on from CBDEGN010000001.1 coordinate 69,896, forward strand.
GGCTCCCGGATGATCCGTCCGGCGTAGAAGGCCATGGTCAGGCTCTTGCCCGACCCCTGGGTGTGCCAGACGACACCGATGCGCCGGTCACCGGGATCGCCGCCCGGCTGTCTTCCGTTCTCGTACCGGCCCCCCGGCTCGGCGACCCACCTCAGTTCCTGCCGGAGCGCCGCCGCGCGCAGCGTCTCCAGCACCGCCGTCTCCACGGCGTGGAACTGGTGGTACCCGGCCATCTTCTTGGCCAGCTTGCCTCCGCCGTCATCCTCGAAGACGATGAAGTCCCGGACCAGCGTCAGGAACCGCTCCCGTTCGCACATCCCTTCGAGCATCACCTGCAACTGAAGCAGATTCGGGTCCGCCAGCGTAGCCCCGTCGATCGTGCGCCACGGCTTGAACCACTCCCGCCCCGCGGTGAGCGTGCCCAGGCGCGCCTCGACTCCGTCGGAAGCAATGAGCGCCGCGTTGAAGGCGAACAGGTTCGAGAGCTCGGCCTTGTAGGTCTGGATCTGCGACCAGGCCGTCCACACCGTGGCCTTCTCGTCCGCCGGGTTCTTGAGCTCGATCAGACCCAGCGGAAGGCCGTTGACGAAGAGCACGACATCCGGCCGCCGCTCGTGCTCGCCTTCGACGACGGTGAACTGGTTGACCGCGAGCCAGTCGTTGTTCGAGGGGGTTTGGAAGTCGAGGGCGGAGACCTGGGCTCCGCGCATGGCGCCGCCGACTGTACGGTATTCGACCGTCACGCCGTCCACGAGCATCCGGTGCAACGCGCGGTTGCAGGCTTCCAGCGTGGAGCCGTCGGGCCGGATGAGCTTGCGGAACGCGTCCTCAAGGGCTTCGGCGGGCAGGGCCGGGTTCAGCCGCTGTAGGGCGTCGCGTAGCCGTTGTTCCAGAACCACCTGCAGGAAGGCGGCACGCTCGGCAACAACGGTATCGGGCCCGATGTCCGGTCCGTATGCCACGCGCCAGCCGAGGCTCTTGAGCCAAGCGAGCGCGGCGTGCTCGACGGTAGCCTCCGATACGAGGCTCACCCCGGCGGCTCCGCCAGCAGGTTGACTGCCGGAGCCCTGAGGCGATCCTCGTCGTATTCGAGCAGCAGCCGCCATGTATCGGCGTAGCTTGTGACCAGCTCCAGGACGGCCTCTCCGGCGCCGCTCACCAGCGACTGGCTGCGCAGGGTGCGCGCGAGCAGGTCGAGCGTCTCGCGGGCCTCCTGCAAACCGCGCTCGGCGAGGCGGCGTTCGTTCAGGGTGTAGCCCCGGACCAAGTGCTCGCGAAGCGTGCCGGTGGCCCACTGGCGGAACTGCGTGCCCCGCAGGGACTTGACGCGATACCCGACGGAGATGATAACGTCGAGATTGAAGTGGTCGATCTGCCGAACCACCCTTCGCCCGCCCTCGCGCCGAACTGTTGCATATTTTGCAAAGGTTGCCTCGCGCTCGAGCTCCCCCTCGCGGTAGGCGTTGCGGATGTGTCGGCTCACGACGGAAAGATCGCGTTCGAAGAGCTCGGCCATCTGGTGAAGCGTCAGCCAGACGGTCTCCTGCTCCAGCCGCACGTCCAGCGCGACTTCGCCGTCCGGGGCTTCATAGACGACGACCTCGCCGCGCGGGCGGGGTTCGTGGGTGTCAGTCACTTGTACCGCTCCTCATCACCACCAGTACCGGAGCCTTCCCACTCCGCACAGATCCGCTCGACTTCAACCACGGGAGCATCAAGCGGTGAATGATGAAGCTCCTCCACCGGGAGAGCACAGCCCTTAGCGCGAGGCCGGCATTTGCAGGGACGGGGATCATTGGCGCTCGCCGGCCAAGCTTGCCAGCGCCGCCTTGAGAACCTGGAAGCAGACCTTGGCGGTGTGTTCGTCCGGCGTGAAACCCGAGATCAATTGTTGATACGGGTGGATGTAGTTTCGGAAGTCGCGCAACCCGTGGCTGAACTTCTTGATGTCAAGCTTCAGGACCCCGACCTCGCAGGAGACGTTGATTAGCTGGGCGAGGCTCCACTCGTGAAAGCGTTTCGGCGACCCATTCTCTGTCTTCGGCGTCGCCTTCGCCTGATTGAAGCTCGCTGGATCCTGTTGCGCTGCGCCAAGCAGGACGGCTTCCAGGACGCTGCCGCAAAGGAAGATCACAGACAGATGAGCACCGGCGCCGAGCGCTACGCGGGCCTCGTTCAACCGTGCTTCGACGATCGGCGCGACCTGCGTGTCGATCGGCAACTTGTGGATGTTTGGAATGGTGAACTCGCGGTTCAGGAACTCGCTCTCCTTACTGGCAGAGTTGAGGACCACTGGTCGACCGGTCATACGGCCAACGATACCTCGTGCCCTTTCCAGCAAGACCCCGTCGATGTCCTTGCCATTGAGTTCGCAGTCGGTCTCATAGGAATCCAGCATCTCGGAGAGCGCGGCCCCAACCAGCTGATCGGGTTCCAATTGCCAGAAGGCGCGAAGCTTCTTCGCCTTGGAGGTGCCGAAGGTCTGGTACCTGCGGCCGTGGATATCGACGTTGTGTCGTCGGAAGAACTCGCCAAAAGTGGCGTCGGTGAAGTCAAGCACATAGCCGCTGCTCATGCCGAGCAACTTCTCGAAATAGCGTTTCTCAATATCCGTCAGAGAACTCATGCCTCGGCCTCGATCGCTAGGGCGGCCATGGCCAATTGAGTTTCCCCGGACATGAGCTTGGGAAGGAGGCCGTCACGCAGGGCGGCGAGTAGCCGAGATTGGTCCGCGTTGTGCCTAACCATGGCGAAGAGAGGAGCGATCAAGCGGGAAAAGGCTCTACTCGTCGAGTTCGCTGGTACGACCAGAGGAATCGCTTTCAGGTTCTTCTGGTTGAGTTTGGGCTGGACGGCACCGGTAACGAACGCAGTGATGTTGGTGCTCTTTAGGTGAAGGTACAGATGCTCGTCGCTGATTCCCTTGGTGCCCTTGATCACGTGTGCGTGATTGTTGACCCAGAATCTGCCCCAGACGTACTGCACGACCGGATGGCCGTGAGCGTCGACCACCGAGCCATCTTCGCCCGTCAGTATGTGGACTCCGTCAAAGAGATAACCGTCCACGTAGTCCATGATGCCAGCCGCACCGTAGTACGGATATGAGCCCTGTCGGTCGGCTCGCTGGCGCTTGTTGAGGGGAATCCGCTTGCGGTCGTGGAGCTCAATCACCGTCCCCAACCTCGCGACCTCCCACCCCTCCGGTATCTCCCCCATCTCAGCATCCACAAGGCGGTCGGGGAACAGGTCGGCGATGTCCTGCGGCAACCCCGTGTCTCGGCCCTCCACCTTGGCCTGCACCGGATCGAAATCGACGAACCAAGACTTGAACAACGCCCGCGCTATCGCTTCCAGCGTTTCGTTCATCCGACGGTTCACATCGATCTTGTCGTCCAACGTCCCGAGGATGTGGGCGATGGCGCGTTGCTCGGACAGGTCGTCCGGGGCCTCCACATCGAAGGCTGCGACCATAGCTTTCGTCAGGGCGTTCCGTGTTCCGCCAGACCCGGCCCAAGACAATAGCTTGGCCTGCGTCTCGGGACAGACCAGGAAATACCGTAGAAAGCCAGGATCGAGCTGGGTCGGATCAGGGCGAATGATCGCTACATGCTGGTTGACGCGGGCGGGCAGGATGTGCGGGTCCACCTGACATGCGCGCGCGACTGAATCCCCGGTAATGTTGAGTAGAACGTCTCGGTCCAGAACCTCCACTCCTGCGAGGTCTGAGGCGTGCTGCTCGCCGATGTACGCAAGCCCGTCGTGACGAAAACCGTCATTGAATACGTTCTGGCTTCGGATGAATGCGTACGGCCCGCCCGGCAAGTAGACATCTTTGCCACCGCGCGGCGTCGCGCCACTGCCGATCTTGGTGCAAACCGCACCGAGACTGAGCGACACCCAGTCGCCCGGACAACCGAGCGTTGAGGAGGAATCGTACCCTTCATGAGTCGGCCGTTCGTACCAGGCGATACCCTGCCGCCGGATATGTTCTCGCAGCGTCCGGTCTCGTATTGAATTGTACAGCAGCAGATCGACCGACTGCGCCATCGGAATCTTGTCGATCGCCGCAGCCAGGCGCGCCTGATCCGTCCACGTAAGCCGGTCCCCAAACAACGCGATGTCGACGTCGGACGTCACGGTATTCGTCTCGGTCGCTCGGGATCCGAACAACACGGCCCGTTCTACCCGATCATTGGCTGCGATCACAGCGATGATCGCCTCGCGATGAGCGTCCTTGAGGCCGTCCGTCATCTCGTTCGCCTGGCGTCCAGAGCCTGGTGGAGTCGTAGCAGCGCAGGGTGGTAGCGTTCCTTGATCAGCGTCTCCGCCTCCTGCGCCACGTCGAGCAAATAGGCATGGCTCAATAGGTTGCGCTTGTCCAGCGCGTCGAGCAGGGTCTCGCAGTCGCTCTCGTCGATGTAGTCCACCTCGAAGCTCTTGCGGATCACCGCGCGCGGGGCCTTCACGTCATAGCCCTCGTAGAAGAGGAGATCCTTGAGCACCTTCCAGGACAGCTCGAAACTGAACTCGAACGTCTTGATCAGTCCGGCTAGTTCCAGGTAGTCGTACCGTTCCCGGTCACAGGCATTTGTGAGTTGCGCGAGCGCCGTCCCGAAAGTATCGAGTCGCTGCTGCCAGCGCCGCTCGTCCGAATTGCTCACGGTCCCTTCCCCCCGAATCCCAGCGCCTCCAGGTTCTTGGTGATCGCGGCGTCGAGCCGGGCGCCTTCGGCCTGCTGCTGCCGAAGCTCGGCAACCAGCCGCTTCATCTTGTCCTCGAACGGCTCGCCGTCGTCCTCCTGCGGCTCCACACCGACGTACCGGCCCGGCGTCAGCACATGGCCGTGCTTGCGTACCTCGTCCAGCACAACACTCTTGCAGAATCCGGGAACATCGGCGTAACCGTCCCCCTCCGCTCCCGTCCGCCAAGCGTGGTAGGTATCCGCGATCCGTGCGATGTCCTCGTCGGTCAGTTCCCGGTGCGTCCTGTCCACCATCCGGCCGAGCTTCCTCGCGTCGATGAACAGGATCTCTCCGCGCCGCCGGCACCCACGCGCCAGGAACCACAGGCAGGCTGGGATCTGGGTCGAATAGAAAAGCTGGCCCGGCAGAGCGACCATGCAGTCGACCAGCTCCGCCTCGATCAGGTTCTTCCGAATCTCGCCCTCTCCGGACTGATTCGACGACATCGACCCGTTGGCCAGCACGAACCCCGCCACCCCCTTCGGGGCGAGGTGGTGGACCATGTGCTGCACCCAGGCGAAGTTCGCGTTGCCCTTGGGCGGGATGCCGTAGCGCCAGCGCTTGTCCTCGACCAGCCGCTCGCCGCCCCAGTCCGAGACATTGAACGGCGGGTTGGCGAGGATGAAATCAGCCTTCAGGTCCGGATGGCGATCGTTGTGGAAGCTGTCGCCATGGGCGATCTGCCCGCCGATCCCGCGAATGGCCAGATTCATCCTGGCGAGCCGCCACGTCGTGTAGTTCGACTCCTGGCCGTAGATCGAGATGTCACCTTGCCCCTTGCCGCCGTTACCGTTGCCGCTGGCGTGGGCGTGAATGAACTCGACCGACTGCACGAACATTCCCGAGGACCCGCAGCAGGGATCATAGACCCGCCCCCGGTAGGGTTCGAGCATCTCGACGAGGAGCTTGACAAGGCAGCGTGGGGTGTAGAACTCGCCACCCCGCTTCCCCTCGGCACTCGCGAACTGCGAGAGGAAGTACTCGTATACGCGGCCGAGCACGTCCCGGGAGCGGGCTTCGGCATCCCCGACACGGATGTTTCCGATCATGTCGATGAGTTGGCCGAGACGTTGCTTGTCCAAGGCAGGTCGCGCGTAGTCCTTGGGCAGCACTTCCTTCAGCGCCGGGTTGTCGCGTTCGATCGCGGTCATGGCCCGGTCTACGGTCTGGCCGATGGTGGGCTGCCGCGCCCGGGCCTTCAGGTGTGCCCAGCGGGCTTCCTGCGGCACCCAGAAAATGTTCTCGGCGATGTACTCGTCGCGATCCTCTGCGGCCTCCTCTCCCCACTCGGCCAGCACCGTCGCGTGCCGCTCCTCGAACGCGTCCGAGATGTACTTGAGGAAGATCAAGCCGAGCACGACGTGCTTGTACTCGGACGCATCCATGGAGCCGCGGAGCGTATCCGCCATCGCCCACAGCTCGGCCTCGTAGCCGGTCGTGGCGCCGCTGTCGGTCTTCTTTCTTGCCATCATCCTCGCTGCCTTCATGCTCGCCATCGCCCTGGGCGAACTTCCAGAGCCGGATCGGAGCCCAAGATACGACATTTGACGTGCCGCCGTACACCTTGCTCAGGCGGGTCGCTAATTCGGGGAGATTCCCCGCCCCCAAAGTACTCGATCCGACTACCGGGGCGTGTCGGCGGTGGGTAACACCGGTATCTACGCCGGTTCTCCTCCATCACGCCGTTTGGGCTCGCCGCCAGTCGTCGAAGTCGAGCAGATTGCGGAGGAAGAGTTCGTACTGCTCGCTCGGGTCAGTAGTTGGTCTATCGGCAAAGGTGGTGTTCGCCTGACGACCTTCCAGGAAAGCTTCCAGTTCGCCGGGATTCAGCACCGGAATGTCGAGTCTCCCGTCCCATCGCGACCGCGCCTCAGTAGCAGATTCGCCTTCTCCGCGTGCCAGTAAGCCCTTCGAGTCGTCACGGCCTTGGAGCGCGGTCCAGAACCGCTGGACCGCGTAGCGAATGCTGTCGGCCCTGTAGAAGTAGAAACGCCCTCGCCCGACCGGCTCCCAGTGAGGAGCGACCATGTCCTTCTTGCGGTTGTCGAAGCTCACGTAGTGGATGCGTCTCAACAGCGTTTGGTGGCAACGGAGTTCGTACCAGCCGGCGTGATTGTCGTCGGTTCGGACCTCGCCCCGCGTCCACTCCTGAGCACTGTCCAAGTGGTCGTGTGCCGCACTCGCCGCCTTCAGCGTGAATTCGGGAAAGACATCGTGGTGGCAGCAGATGAATCCGGCCTCTTCACGCAGGGTCCAGGCCGCCGGTTCGGCGAGCAACCGTTTGGCTTTCTCCAGCGCGGGCGCGTCCAAGCCGAACCGCTGCCGCCACATTCGCTCGATCTCGTGGGGCTGGGCGGCGCGGTTGACTGGCGTGTTGGTGTCACAGACGCGCGTGTAGATGTGATGCGCGCAGACCTTCTGGATCCTCTTGACAAGGTAGTACGGCTTCTTCGGCTCGTCCTCGATGATCAGCACGTCCACCTGCTTGGCGTCTATCTCTATCGTGCGGAGGTGGAATGTCGGGAATCTCGACTGGAAGAACTTGTCCGCGTTGTCCCGGAACAGGCCGGCGATTTCAGCCTGGGTCAGGCGCCCTTCGTCGTCCTCGATCGTCTGCACCGACGCACCGCCGTCCTCCACACCAAAAACGAGGAATCGGGGACCATCGTGCTCCGCGTTCGCGAGGCAGAGCACGTCGTGGACTAGATCCCCTTTGTTGGCGTGGTGCTTGAGCTTGAAGTCCCAGTAGACGCCTTCGCTGCGGCGACCGATCAGGTCCCGGACGATCTGCGCGAGAGTGTGGTCAGCGATCACGGTTGCCGACTTCGGCTGCGGTTGGCTTCTTGGCGCGGGGATGTCTGTGTACCTATTGCGATGAATTGCAGGGAATTAGGATGGCACATAAGACATCCTGAAACCTCCCGAGACCTCAGAAGATCGACTTCGGCATGTGCATGCTGACCAGCATGTGCGGCACGTCCACCGTCTCGGAGATCTTCATGTCGCCGGCGATCGAGCAGAGCACGTAGGCTTCCTCGGGCGTGAGGCCGTGCTCGGCGACCAGGTAGTCGATCATGTAGCGGGTCGCCTTGCGGGCGGCTTCGTCGATGGTGGTGGCGAAGCCGGTCACGGCGTAGTAGTCGTCGGTCTCGTACTGGGGCTCGACCATCCCGCGTGTGTTCTCCATGACCTCGACTTCGAAGACGATGCGCATGGGCGTCTCGATGGCCGAACCGGACACCTCGCCGTCGCCCTGGGCCGCGTGCGTGTCGCCGATGGAGAACAGGGCGCCCTCGACCTGCACCGGGAAGTAGACGGTCGTCCCGGCGATCATGTGGCGGTTGTCCATGTTGCCGCCGTTGGTGCGCGGCGGGATGGTCACCAGCATGGAGTCGGTAGCGGGCGCGACCCCCATGACCCCCGCGAACGGCGCGAGCGGAATGGTGATGTCGTCGTTGAAGCGGACTTCCGTCGCCCCCGCCTCCATCGGGAAGCCCCGGATCCAGGGCCCGGGGAAGTCTTCCGGCAGGAAGCCGAAGCCGGGGAAGATGCCTGCCCATCCCCAGCCCTGGACCTCGATCTCGTGCAGCGTCACCGCCAGAATGTCGCCGGGGCTGGCGCCCTCGACGTAGATCGGCCCGGTCAGGGCATGGATGAGGCCGAAGTCGACACTGACCAGGTCCTCCGCCGTCGTGGATTCCGTGATCTGGCCGTCGGAGGCCTCCTTGGTGAATGCTTCGACGACCGTTCCCGAGGGCACCGTCAGCTGGGGTGGGATGGTAGCGCTCCAGCGGTTGTGGCTGTTCTCGGAGCCGAGCGTGTACTCGGGGGCCGGAGTCTCGGCGGCGGCGGACGGCGCCTGGCCGGATTGCTCCCCCGGGGCGGACTCGCTCTGGCAGGACGCCAGGGCCAGCGGGATGACGAAAGCGAAGGTGGCGGCGCACCTGGACGAGCGAGACATTGGCGTGGCGAACATCGGGACGGCTCCTTGGGTGTCGGTGAACTTGGCCCGAGGGCTTGGTCTATTCTTGATGCGTAACCGTTCTCGCGCCATACGTAGTGCGGCTCGAGCCACCAAAGCCGGCGCCGTTCCTCCCGTCCCGGCCAGGACTTGTCCCTGGCCTGGAAGACTGCGGACCTCGAGTGGCCCTGCGACCCTCCAACACCCACTGCACATGAGCTTCGAACTTCCCGAACTGCGGCCCGGCGTCGTGTACATCTGGGAAGGACGGCTGGATGTGCCCGACCGCGTCACGGCCGCCGCCCGCACGCTCCTCTCCGGGAGAGAACGCAAGCGGGCCGACCGCTTCGTGTACGACCGCCACCGCCGCCGCTACACCGTCGCGCAGGCCCACCTGCGCCGGGTTCTGGGGCAGCTGACCGGCACCCTCCCCGACAGAATCCGCTTTCACTACGAGGAAAAGGGGAAGCCCTTTGTGACCGGCGGCCCGTCCTTCAACCAATCGCATTCGGAAGATCGGCTGATGATCGCGGTGGCCGCCTCCGGGCGCCTGGGCGTGGATATCGAGGAGTTGCGGCGGGTGCGCCTGATGCTCGGCATCGCCGACAAGAACTTCGCCCCCGACGAGGCGGCCCGTATGCACACGGCCCCCGCGGACGAGCGCCAGGAACTCTTCTTCCGGATCTGGACCCGCAAGGAGGCGTTCCTCAAGGCGCTCGGCTTTGGGCTGACGCACCCGCTGAGGTCGTTCTCGGTAGATCCTTCGCCTGGCGCGGAGCGGGGACTCCTGCACGTCGAGGATCTGCCGGAGGATCCTGCGCGCTGGTACATCGGCGGGGTCCGCTGCGCGGAGGGCGCGGAGGCCGCGCTGGCCGTGGACCGGGCCGAAATAGAGGTCGAGCCGTTGCGCTACGATCCAGCGGGGCTCGGCGGGGAAAGCTGATCGGATCCGGGCGATGGACCGGCCTGCTGCCTATCTGCGGCTGGCCGGTGTCCCGTACGGATAGAACTCGCTCAGGTCCACGTTCTCGTAGGGGAGCGCATCCAGGAAGGTCGTGCCCACGAAGGGCTCCGGCGCCTGCACCAACACGATCGTGGGCGCGTAACCGGTCTCGTCGAAGCCGCGGCGGAAGTGCACGCGTGACTTGACGACGAACACCTCGTAGTCGTCGGGGTCGATATCGCCGTACCGGAAGGCGTCGGGGTAGAGCACCTGTTCGTATGCCGGGGTGAGGAAGACCAGGTTGCCGTCGCCGAACGAGACCGCGGCGATCAGGTCGTAGCTGAAGCCCTCACCGATGTAGGCGATGGTGCCGGTGATCCGCCGCGGCGCGCCTCCCGAGGGCGTGAATCCGCCGATCTCCATGTCGAAGGCGTCGCCGGAGGTTGCTCCGGACGCCGCCAGCGCTTCCAGGGCGTCGGGGGAGGTGATCGTTCCGTAGAGCACCTTGCCGATCCCGGCCGACTCGAAGGCGTTCAGAATGTGGGTCGCGTCGCCGGGACGGTCGCTGTAGTCGCCCACCGCCACCGCCACCTCCCCGCGCGCAACCGCCTCCGCCACGGTCACCGCCGCCTCGTCGGGCCCGGGGTAGCCGCCCACGGCGAACTCCTCCCGCACCCGCCACATGAATTCCTCCATGTCGCCGGCGATCTCGTCCGCCAGCGCCTGGTCGCCGTTGGTCATGACGTGTACGGTGGCGCCCACGTCGGGCACGTCCGACCAGGGGAACCCGTAGAACACGCTCACGTAGGCGTCGTCCTCGCGCGACTCCCAGCGCCGGGCCCGCTCCATGATGTCCATCGAGGGCGACTGGCCGGTCCACTGCAGGACGGTCGCGGTGATGATCCCCGGTCTGCGGGTCGCGGTCGTGGACCGGTACTCGTCGCGGGCCGCCAGCCGCAGCGCCCGCGCCGCGCGCTCGCCTTGGATATAGGCGTCGTAGTGGGGAAAGCGCTTGGTGACGAAGGCGAAGTCGGCGTGCTCCAGGAACTCGCCGTCCTCGTTGCCGTGCAGGTCGAACGTCCCGGCGATGGGCACCCCGGGGCCGACCACCTCGCGGAAGCGCCGCGCGATCTCCGCCTCGGGGCGGGGCACGTCCCGCACCGCCATGGCGCCATGCAGTGCGAGGTAGACCGCGTCGACGGGCAGCTGTTCCCGCAACTCGGCAAGCATGGCGTCCATGAAGTGGTCGAAGGTCTCCTTCGTGTTCCAGCTCCGGGACGATCCGCCGAAGACTCCGACCGGCGAGGTCAGCGGCACCAGCTCGACGTCCCCGAATTCGCGCGCCCTCTTCGTGAAGCCGCCGACGTAGTCCCCCGACGCCAGCAGCGCCTCCCCCGAGAGCGGCTCGCTGTAGCGCAGCCAGTCCTCGACTTCGGTGTCGCCGCCCGGGCAGAAGGTGCAGGTCTCATGCTGGAAGGCCGCGACGGCGAAGCGCAGACGCTCCGTCTCCCCGGGCGCCTCGGCGCAGGAGGACAGCAGGACGGCCGCGGCGGCCAGCAGCGAGGCGGCGGCGGGAGAAGCCGGGCTCATGGCGCCGCGTCGCCTAGCTGAAGAACGGATTCTCCCCGGCCTGATGGTCGGTGACGTCGTGGATTGCCGTCACCTCCGGGATGGACTGGTGGATCATCTTTTCCACGCCCTGACGCAGGGTGAGCCGCGACATGGCACATCCCTGGCACCCGCCCATCATCTCGAGATAGATCTCGGTGTCCTGTACGCCGGCGAGGCGAATTTCCCCCCCGTGGGCCGCGATGGAAGGGTTCACCTGACGATTCAGAAGCTCGGTGACCCGGTCGGCCAGCGGACCGGAGGGCGCCGTCGAGTCACGCCCGTCCGCTTCCGGAACGGTCTTCACCTCGAAGCCGCTCTGGTTCAGCTGGTCCACGAAGTCGACCGTGGCTCCTTTCAGCCGGGGGGCGCTGGCGCTGTCGACCAACACTGTGAATCCGTCTCCGTCCAGCGTCACATCGTCGTCGCCGCTGTCAGCGGTTCCGACCAGCGTCAGCTCGAAGTGAGGCGAGAAGGGGCTTCCTTCCATCTTTACGCGCAGGGCCTGCTCTCCGTCGGGATCGTCTCCCATGAAGGAAAGCACCATTTCGCGGGCTTTGTCCGTGAAGGTCAGCATCGATTCGTCCTTGCGTGCAGGCCTCGCGGCCTTCGGGGTTCTTGTGCGTTCATGGACCGCTGGACGCGGGTTGTACGCGCATGCGCGTCGTGTCCCGCCCTCGTGCGGCCAACCAGAAAATATGGCCCGGTGCCACCTGGAAGCAACAGCCCGTCGGTTGCTGGCGAGCCATGCCTTGCCGATATTCCCGCCCGGTCGGGGCGCGTTTCTGGGCGGATTCCGGACCGGGCCACAGCGCAAGACTCGCGGATAGCGTGATTCAACAAGGTGCAAGTTGTTATGCCCGAGCTAGATAGTATGGACAAACTCGTCTCGCTCACCAAGCGGCGCGGGTACGTGTTCCAGTCTTCGGAGATCTACGGCGGCACCGGATCGGTGTGGGACTACGGGCCGCTGGGTGTCGAACTCAAGCGCAACGTGAAGGAAGCCTGGTGGAGCGCGATGGTGCACCAGCGCGACGACGTCGAGGGGGTCGACGCGGCCATCCTCATGCATCCGCGCGTGTGGGAGGCCTCGGGCCACGTCGACGGCTTCACCGATCCGCTAGTCGAGTGCAAGATGTGCAAGAAGCGCTATCGCGCCGACGCCATGGAGGGTGCCCGCTGCGGCAGGAAGCCGAGCAAGGCGCCTGGCGACTTCAAGGCCTGCGAACTCGGGGAGCCGAGGCTCTTCAACCTCATGTTCAAGACCTTCATGGGACCGGTGGAGGAGGCCGCCGCCACCGTCTATCTGCGTCCCGAGACGGCGCAGGGCTCGTACGTCAACTTCCTCAACGTGCAGACGACCGCGCGCCAGAGGATCCCCTTCGGCGTGGCCCAGATCGGCAAGGCGTTCCGCAACGAGATTACGCCGGGGAACTTCATCTTCCGAACGCGCGAGTTCGAGCAGGCCGAGATGCAGTTCTTCGTGACGCCCGGGAGCGACGAGGACTGGTTCGAGCACTGGCGCGAGGCGCGCATGCAGTTTCATCAGGAGACGCTCGGGATCCGGGCCGAATCGCTCCGCTTCAGCGAGCACGGGCCCGACGAGCTGGCGCACTACGCGAAGCGGGCCGTGGACATCCAGTACGAGTTTCCCATCGGCTGGAAGGAGCTGGAGGGCATCCACAACCGCACCGACTTCGACCTCTCGCGGCACCAGCAGTACTCGGGCAAGAAGATGCTCTACGTGGAGCCCGGGGGCGGGGGCCGGTACGTCCCCTACGTCATAGAGACCGCCGCGGGCGTGGACCGCATGCTCCTCATGGTTCTGTGCGACGCCTACCACGAGGAGCAGGTGGGGCGCGAGCGGCGCACGGTGCTCCGCATCCATCCGAGGCTGGCGCCGGTGAAGGCGGCGATCTTCCCGCTGATGCGCAAGGGCGGCCTGCCCGAGATCGCGACCCGGCTGAACGACGCCTTCAAGGCGGCGGCGCTCCCCAGCTTCTACGATGCCGCCGGATCCATCGGACGCCGCTATCGCCGGCAGGATGAGGCCGGCACGCCCTGGTGCGTGACCGTGGACGGCCAGACCGCCGAGGACGGGACGGTCACGGTGCGCGACCGCGACACCCTGGAGCAGGTGCGCGTGAACGCGGACGGCGTGATAGACTACCTGCGGGAGCGCCTGGCGCGCTGAGCGCCGGGAATCCACACCATATCGGAGCGGGCGGAATCACCGCGGGGGTCACGGGAGGAACGCTGATGACATCCAGGTCGGAAGTATTCACCTCGCGCTGGGGCATGCTGCTCGCGATGCTGGGCATGGCGGTCGGAACGGGAAACATCTGGCGCTTCCCGCGCGTCGCCGCCTCCAACGGCGGGGGCAACTTCCTGGTCGCCTGGGCGTGCTTCCTGCTCCTGTGGTCGATCCCGCTCCTCATCCTCGAGTTCGGGATGGGGAAGGCCGTGCGCAGGGGGCCGGTAGGAGCCTTCGCCAAGACCCTGGGGCCGAAGTTCGCCTGGATGGGCGCGTGGGTCGCCTGGGTAGCGACCGCGATCACCTTCTACTACAGCGTCGTGATGGGATGGACGCTGCGCTTCCTGTGGGCGTCCATCACGCGCGAGATCCCGACGGAAGTGCCCGACGCCTTCTGGAATTCGTTCGCCGCCTCGCCCTCGGCGGTGATCACGCACGCCATCGCGCTGGCACTGGGGGTGTTCGTGGTGTCCAGGGGCGTGAAGGGCATCGAGACCGCCGCCCGCTTCCTGATTCCCAGCCTGATCGTGCTGGTGATCGTGCTGGCCATCCGGGCCGTGACGCTCCCGGGCGCCTCCGCTGGCCTCGCGTTCCTCTTCACCCCGAACTTCAGCGAGCTGGCCGACTACCGCATCTGGCTCGAGGCGCTGACCCAGAACGCGTGGGATACGGGTGCCGGATGGGGCTTGGTGCTCACGTACGCCATCTATATGAGAAAGCGGGAAGACACCGCGCTCAATGCCTTCGTGATCGGCTTCGGCAACAACTCCATGTCGTTGCTGGCGGGCATCATGGTGCTGTGCACGGTCTTCTCGGTGATGCCCGACGCGGCCAGCCAGATCGTCGGGGCGGGGAACGAGGGCATCACCTTCATCTGGGTGCCGCAGCTCTTCGCGCGCATGCCCGGCGGTCAGTTCTTCATGATCCTCTTCTTCATGGCGCTGGTGTTTGCGGCGTGGACGAGCCTGGTGGCCATGATCGAGCTTGCAAGCCGCGTCCTGCGCGACGCCGGGGTCGCGCGCGGGCGCGCCGTGGGCATCGTCGGCATCGCGGCGCTGCTGTGCGGCGTCCCGAGCGCGCTCAACATGGACTTCTTCCACAACCAGGACTGGGTGTGGGGGGTGGGACTGATGCTCTCGGGCTTCTTCTTCGCCTTCGCGGTCTTGCGCTACGGCGTGACCGAGTGGCGCCAGAAGTTCATCAACACGGGCGATTCCGACATCCGCATCGGGGCTTGGTGGGACTGGGCGATTCGCCTCGTGATGGTGGAGGCGGTGGTGCTCATGGTGTGGTTCCTCTGGGGAGCGCGCGGCGAGAGCTTTGCCGAGACCTGGACTCTGTTCAGCCCCTACAACGTGGGGAGCGTGATCATCCAGGGGTCGGTGGTGATTGTCATCCTGTTGGCGCTGAACCGCCGGATCACGCGTGCCACCCTGGGCGGGAGCGGCGGTCCCTCGGCGTAAGGATGATCTTTCGCCAGTTCGAACGGGCCGCCAGGCGCGCGTTCCGCGAGATCCCCGAGGAGTACCGCAGCGGAGTGGACGGGCTTTCGGTCCGCCGCGAGGCGCTTCCGCATCCGGTCTTCCCCGACATCTACACGTTGGGGATGTGCTCGACGGAGTCCTACCCGTCGGACTGGCAGGGACCGGAGACGACCCGCTCGGTCGTCGCGCTCTATCACGGTTCGTTTCGCGAGCTGGCCCGGCTCGACCCCGGCTTCGACTGGGACGGCGAACTGTGGGAGACGCTCACCCACGAGCTTCGCCACCACCTCGAGTCGCTGGCGGATCAGGACGGGCTGGGGGGCGTCGACTACGCCATGGAGGAGTCGTTCAAGCGGAGCGAAGGGCTCGATTTCGATCCCTGCTACTATCAGTCGGGCGACGAGATCGCGCAGGGTGTCTTCCGGGTCGAGACCGATTTCTATGTCGAGCACGCCTGGACGGAGGAGGGGCTGGCCCGGGCCGGGGAGGTGCGCTTCCAGTGGCGAGGGGAGGCGTTTCGCATCGAGGCGCCCGAGCGCCTCGGGGACGTGCATTTCATCTGGATCGATGGAGTCGACACCGGACCGGGCGAGCTTCAGCTCGTGCTGGTGCGCAAGCGCAAGTGGTGGGAGGCCTTCCTGAACCGGCCCGCGCGGGAACTCTGGGAATCGGAGGCGCTGGCGCGTCGGGTTGAAGGCGCTCCGACATCCGGCCAGGACGACGTACCATCGGGGTCCGGCGGGAGAGGCGATCCATCATGAGGATTCACGACCGCTACGCTCGGGTCACGCCGTACGAGGTCGCCGTTCCGGGGCGGGCGTTTGCGGAGGAGCGCTTCGCGTTGATCCAGGAGGAGGCGGCCCAGCGCGGTGCCGACATCTGGGATCCCGGCGCGTTCACCATGCTCGGTCAGGCGGGAGAGGCGGTGCGTGACATTCGCGGCGAAGACGAAGATCCCGTCCTCTTCGTTCAGCACGGGGTCATCCTGTTCCATGCGTTCCATTTCTGGAGCGCCGGCGAGCCCCTGTATCTGCTGAGGACCGAGGCGGCTCAACAGCTGGTACGCGCCGGGATGCTCGACGGACCGGCCGACTGGGCCTTCGCGGCGCCGTCCCGAGCCGGGTACCTGCAGCTCCCCCATCACCTCTTCTGGGCGAGGCCCGAGGCGGACGGCCCGGCGGAGCCGCTCGACGGCTTCTTCTGGACGCTCGCGCCCGCGGATCGTCTGCATCTCATGGTCGCGAGCGGGATGCGTGCCGACCGCCCCGGATTCGGCGTGATGCCGGTTCCGGGAGTTTCCGGCGAGGAAGCCGCCCGCTGGGCCGCGGGAACGGTGCGCGAGCAGGGCGAAGACTTTGCGAGTACCTTGCCCGGCGGCGAAGAGCTGTGCTCGGTCGAGACGCTCGGGGAGGTGGTGAAGCTCGCCAGCCGCCTCTTCTGGCAGCTCGAACAGGGGTTGCTGCAAGCCGGAGCCCCACTGCCCGGCGATCCGGCCGGCTCCCGGCCGGGGCAGGGGACACGAGCCAGCGGGCCGGGCAGCGACCCCCTCGCCAGCACCTTGTCCTACCGGCCGGTCGCACCAGCGGAGGCGCCATGAGGGAATCGGCGAAGGCGCGCAGGGAGCGAGCCGCCAGGATCTATGAACTGCTCGTCGAATGCTATCCCGCGGCCCACTGCGCGCTGCATCACCGCAACCCCTACGAGCTGGCGGTCGCCACCATCCTCTCCGCCCAGTGCACCGACGAGCGCGTGAACAAGGTCACGCCGGCCCTCTTCGAGCGATATCCGGAGGCGGAGGATCTGGCCGGGGCGCGCCAGAGCGACGTCGAGGAACTCATCCACTCCACCGGCTTCTTCCGCAACAAGGCCAGGAATCTGATCGGCATGGCGACGGCGGTTACGGAGAAGCACGGCAACGAGCTGCCGCGCACGATGAAGGAGCTGGTTGCGCTGCCGGGGATCGGCCGCAAGACCGCCAACGTCATCCTCGGAAACGCCTTCGGCCTCGATGAGGGCGTCGTGGTGGATACCCACATCAAGCGCCTCTCCGGACGCATGGCTTTCACCCGCTATCCCGATCCCATCCGCATCGAGCGCGACCTGATGAAGCTCTTCCCGCGCGAAAGCTGGACACTGCTGGCCCATCTCCTGATCTTCCACGGGCGCCAGGTGTGCGCGGCCCGCAAGCCTCGCTGCGAGGAATGCGCGATGTCGCGTCTTTGCCCGTCTTCGAGCGTTTGAACCCACCCAGCCAAGGACGATGCCCATGCCCAGCCGCCAGGACGCGGTAGCTCTGCTGCACGAGTGGGTCGACAACGAAGGGCTGAGGAAGCACATGTACGCGGTCGAGGCCGCCGTGCGCTTCTACGCCCGCAAGCTCGGCGGGGATGAGGAAACGTGGGGCCTCGCCGGCCTCCTGCACGACCTGGACTGGGAGAAATACCCGGAGGAGCACCCGCACCGTGGTGTCGCCCGCCTGCGTGAGGACGGCTATTCGGAAGAGGTGATTCGCGCCGTGCTCGCGCACGGATACCCGGATCTCACCGACGTCCCCCCGGAGACCGACCTCGACAAGGTCCTTTGCGCCTGCGACGAGCTGAGCGGCCTCGTCTATGCCTGTTGCCTGGTTCGCCCCAACGGCATCGACGACCTCAAGCCCAGGTCGGTGGCCAAGAAGCTGAAAGACAAGTCGTTCGCTGCGGGCGTTCACCGCGACGAGGTGGCGCGCGGGGTCGAACTCATCGGGATCCCCCGTCCCGATCACATCCAGAACGTGATCGACGGGCTGAAGACGGCCGCGGACGTGCTGGAGATTCGTGGGGAGGACCTGGCGGCGCGGAGGAAAGCCAACTGATCCGGGCCGCGCGGGGCCGGCTGAACCCAGGGGCGCGGAGCGAACCGGGCCCCGCCGGGTTGATTCCGCCAGAGCGGGCGGTCACTTTACAACGACCCGATCTCACCACCCGTACCCCATCGATGGAGCCCACTCTTTGACGACGGCTACCTGGGTCACCATGATCGTGATCACCGCGTTTGTTTGGGGCGGCTTTGCCTTGGTTCTCACCAAGGCCGTGCGCACGGAATCGGAGAAGTCAGAAGCCGAACGTGCCTAAAAGGACCGACCTCGAAAACATCCTCATCCTGGGATCCGGGCCGATCATCATCGGTCAGGCCTGCGAGTTCGACTACTCCGGAACGCAGGCGGTTCGCGCCCTGAAGGAAGAGGGCTACCGGGTCGTGCTGGTCAATTCCAATCCGGCGACCATCATGACCGATCCGGAGCTGGCCGACCGCACCTACATCGAACCTCTCACCCTCGAATGGGTGGAACGCGTGATCGCGCGCGAACGCCCGGACGCGCTGCTTCCCACCATGGGCGGGCAGACCGCCGTCAACCTCGCCGTGGAGCTGGCACAGGCCGGGGTCCTGGAGCGCTACGGTGTCGAGCTGATCGGGGCCAACGCCCGCTCCATCGCCATGTGCGAGGACCGGGAGGAGTTCACCCGGGCCATGCAGCGCATCGGGCTGGAGGTGCCCGCCGGCGGCGTCGCGAGCTCGCTGGCCGAGGCCCGCGAGCTGGTGCGCGATACAGGCTATCCGGCCATCATCCGGCCCAGCTTCACCCTTGGCGGCACCGGGGGCGGCATCGCCTACAACGCGGAGGAGTTCGAGGGCCTGGTGCGCCGCGGACTGGACGCCTCGCCCATCACCCAGGTGCTCATCGACCGCAGCGTGATCGGCTGGAAGGAATACGAGCTGGAGGTGGTGCGCGACGGCTCCGACAACGTGATCGTGGTGTGCTCGATCGAGAACTTCGACCCGATGGGCATCCACACCGGCGATTCCATCACGGTGGCGCCCGCCCAGACCCTGACCGACGTCGAATACCAGACGATGCGCGACGCGGCCATCGCCGTGATCCGCGAAATCGGGGTCGAAGCCGGGGGATGCAACGTCCAGTTCGCGGTCAATCCGGAGGACGGCCAACTACTCGTGGTGGAGATGAATCCGCGGGTTTCGCGCTCCTCCGCGCTCGCGTCCAAGGCGACCGGTTTCCCCATCGCGCGCGTGGGGGCCAAGCTGGCGGTGGGCTTTCTCCTTTCGGAGCTCCCCAACGACATCACGCGGACCACGCCTGCGTCCTTCGAACCGGTTCTGGACTACGTCGTGGCGAAGTTTCCGCGCTTCGCCTTCGAGAAGTTCCCGGAGACCGACGGCGTGCTTGGCGTCCAGATGCAGGCGGTGGGCGAAACCATGGCTATCGGGCGCACCTTCCGCTCCGCGTGGCAGAAGGGGCTGCGCGGCCTCGAGGTCGGCCGTCCCGGGTGGACGACCGGCAAGTCCCTGTCCGACGACGGGCTCGAGAGCGAGGATCGCGACCGCCTGCTGGCGGCGCTGCGCATCCCCACGGCGGAGCGCCCCTTCCAGCTGAAACGGGCGCTCGAGGCGGTGCTGCATGGCGGGGGAGAGGCGCCGCTGACGCTCGCAGACGTCTATGAAGCCACCGGTATCGACCCCTGGTTCCTCGACCAGCTGATGCAGGTGATCGAAGACGAGCAGGAGTATGCCACCGTCTCCGACGTGACGCCGGCGCACCTGCGCGCCATGAAGCGCGACGGCTTCTCGGACCGGCAGTTGGCCCGGCTCCGCTCCGAGACGGAAGCCGAGGTGCGCGCCCGCCGCCATGCGTGGGACATCCGGCCCACCTACAACGTGGTGGATACCTGCGCGGGGGAGTTCCCGGCCGCCACGCCCTACTACTATTCGTCCTACGAGGACGAGGATGAATCCAACCCCTCGGACCGCGACAAGATACTGATCCTGGGGAGTGGCCCGAACCGCATCGGGCAGGGCATCGAGTTCGACTACTGCTGCGTTCAGGCCGTGTTCGCGCTGCGCGAGGCCGGGTTCGAGACCATCATGGTCAACTCCAATCCGGAAACCGTCTCCACCGACTTCGACGTCTCCGACAAGCTCTATTTCGAGCCGCTGACCCTGGAGGACGTCCTGGAAATCGTCGAGCGCGAGAAGCCGAAGGGCGTCGTGGTGCAGCTTGGCGGGCAGACCCCGCTCGCGCTGGCGCAGGGGCTGGAGGAAGCCGGGGCCCCCATCCTGGGCACCTCGGTGGACGCCATCGACCGGGCCGAGAATCGCGAGCGCTTCGAGCGCCTGTGCCGGAGGATCGGCGCCGCCGTGCCGCCCAACGGGGTGGCCACCAGCGTCGAGGAAGCTGTGGAGGTCGGGCGTCGGGTGGGGTATCCGGTGCTTGTCCGGCCGAGCTACGTGCTGGGCGGGCGGGCCATGCAGATCGCCTATGACGAGGCTGCGCTGCGAGGCTACTTCGGCCGGGCGATAGCGGCCGCGCCCGAGCACCCCGTCCTGATCGATCGCTTTCTGGAGGATGCCTTCGAGGCGGATGTCGACGCCCTGTGCGACGGCACCGATGTCGTGATCGGCGGCATCATGCAGCACATCGAGGAGGCGGGCATCCACTCCGGGGACTCCGCGTGCGTCCTGCCTCCCTACCTGCTGACGGGCGCCGAACTCGACGAGATGCGTGAACTCACCCGGCGCTTCGCGCTCGAGCTGGGCGTGGTCGGGGTCATGAACGTGCAGTACGCGATCCGCGACGGCAGGGTCTACGTGCTGGAAGTGAACCCGCGCGCCTCCCGCACGGTGCCGTTCGTGGGGAAGGCGACCGGAGTCCCCCTGGCGCGCCTGGCCGCCCGCGTGATGGCGGGCGAACGGCTGGCCGACCTGGATGTGCCGGAGCAGCCCGCCGTGCCCGGCGTTGCGGTGAAGGAGGCGGTGTTCCCCTTCAACCGCTTTGACGTCGACATCCTGCTCGGTCCCGAGATGCGCTCGACCGGCGAGGTCATGGGGTTCGACGACTCTTTCGGCATGGCCTTCGCCAAGGCCCAGACCTCCGCCGGGAATCACCTGCCTGAGGGCGGCGGCACGCTGATCATCACCGTCAATGACGCCGACAAATCGACGGTCACCCCCCTCGCGCGCCGCTTCCACGACCTGGGATTCCGCATCCTGGCCACTTCGGGCACCTTCGCCTACCTGAACCGCCTGGGCGTGCCCGCGGAGCACATCTTCAAGGTGAACGAAGGCCGTCCCAACATCGTGGACGTGATCGTGAGCGGAGGCGCCGACCTGCTGGTGAACACGCCGCTGGGCAAGAGATCGCAGTACGACGACTACACCATGCGACGGGCCGCCATCACCTGCGGGGTGCCGTACCTGACCACCATGTCGGCGATGACCGCCGCCTGCGACGGCGTGATCGCGCTGCGCTCGCGCACTCCGGAGGTGAGAAGCCTGCAGGAGCGGCTGGCGCGCCCCGGAAGCGGGGCTGCGGTCCCCCCGGTGGCCGCCCCCGGCGACTTGGTCGCCGCAGTTCCGGACCCGGCCGGCTGATGGAGGGCCGGGCACCCACCGCTTTCTATCTGCATCCCGACGCCGCCCTGCACGACACCGGTTGGGGACACCCCGAGCACCAGGGCCGCTTGCGCGCCCTGGCCTCCACGGTGGGCCAGAGCCTGCTCACCCTCCACGACCGGGTGGAACAGCGCGATGCCCGCCCGGCCACCGAGGCGGAGCTGCTCCGGGTGCACACCGCCGACCATGTGGAGCACATCCGGCGGGCGGTGGCGCGCTCGCGCGAGGAGGGGCTGGTGCGGCTGGACCCCGATACGGTGGTCTCACCCGCCTCGTGGGGGGCGGCGGCGGGGAGCGCGGGCGCGGTGATCACGGCCGCGGAGGCGGTTGCCGGCGGGACGGCCGCCAACGCGTTCGTGGCCACCCGCCCGCCCGGCCACCACGCCACTGCCGACCGCGCGATGGGCTTCTGCCTGTTCAACCATGTCGCCATCGGCGCGCGCCACCTGCAGGCCAGCGGGCTCGCCGAGCGGGTGCTGATCGTGGATTGGGACGTGCACCACGGGAACGGCACCCAGGACATCTTCTACGAAGACGGATCCGTTTTCTACCTGTCCCTGCACCAGTCGCCGCACTACCCGGGCTCGGGTTCCTTCGAGGAGCGGGGCAGCGGCGCAGGCGCCGGAGCCACCCTGAACCTGCCCCTGCGAGGGGGCACCCCCCGAGCGGCCTACCTGGAGGTGTTCGATGAGGCGCTGGCGAAGGTCGTGGCCGGCTTCGAGCCCGACTTCGTCTTCATCTCCTCGGGGTTCGATGTGATGGCGGGCGATCCGCTGGGCGGCATGCTGCTGGAGCCGGAGGATCTACACCGGATGACGCGGCGGGTCATGGATCTCGCCAGGGAACGTGCCCGGGGCCGGGTCGTGGCGCTGCTGGAGGGAGGCTATGATCCCGCGCGCACCGGGGCCGGGGCTGTCGCTGTCATTCAGGCGCTGGCCGGGTTGGAGATATCCTAGCGCTGCGTCTTCGGTCGGGCTGCGCAAGTCGCCCGCATCTGTTGAATCGCCCGCGCGCCGTTCCTACTATTCGCGGCCCGGTCGACCCGGCCGGAATCACTCCCGGAACAGGAGGATCCTTTGGCCGATAGTCCGCTTCTCAGCCGCGAGAAGGCGTCGAGCAGGTCCAGTCTGCGCTAGCCGAGATGAGGCTGCACGGCTGGCTGCTCTTCGAGTTTCACGGCCAGAACCCGATCGCCGCCTCCATGGTGGGGCTCGGGTGGAACACGCGCCGCTCCTTCACCCTGGTCCCCGACCGCGGAGATCCGGTGGCGCTGATTCACGCCATCGAGGGGTCTTCGTGGCGACACTGGCCCTGGCGCAAGCGCATGTACTCGTCCTGGCGCGAGATGGAGTCGGCGCTGGCCGATCTGGTACGCGGCCGGCCGCGTCTCGCCCTCGAGACCTCGCCCGGTTCGGCCATCCCGTACCTGGACCGGGTGCCCGCCGGGATGGTGGAGCTGCTGCGCGCGGTGGGGGTGGATCCCGTGAGCTCGGGCGACCTGGTGTCGATGTTCCACTCGCGCTGGTCCGACGAACAGCTGGCCACCCACCGCCGCTCCGCGACCATTGCGGCCCGCGTCGCGCGCGAAGCCTTCGAGCACGCCGCCGCTGCCGTGGAGGCCGGGGAGCCCACCACCGAGGGAGCGCTCTCGGACTGGATCCGCGCCCGCATGAATGCGGCCGGCCTCGCCGAGGAGGTGGACTGCATCGTCGCCATCGGCCCGCGCGCCGCCGACCCGCACTATGCTCCGCAGGGCGCCGGCGAGCCGATCCAGCGCGGCGACCTCCTCCTCATCGACCTGTGGGGCAAGCCCACGGCCGGCGACGTTCCCGCCGACCAGACCTGGATGGGCTACCTGGGCCACAAGCTCCCCCGGCGCACCCGGAAGATCTGGGAAGCCGTGCGCGATGCCCGCGACGCCGCAGTCGACTTCCTGCGCGAGCGCGCCGCCGCCGGCGACGAGGTGTGCGGCTACGAGGTGGACGACGTCTGCCGCCAGCTCATCCGCAAGCGCGGCTACGGCGACCGATTCGTGCACCGCACCGGCCATTCCATCGATGTGGACCTTCACGGCAGCGGCCCCAACATCGACAACCTGGAGACCCGCGACACCCGTCTGCTCCTGCCGGGCGTCGGCTTCTCGATCGAGCCGGGCATCTACCTTCCGGACGACATCGGCATACGCAGCGAAATCGACGTGTATCTGGGCGAGGACGGGCCCGAGGTGACCACGCCCGATCCCCAGGAGGAGGTCTTCCTCCTGCTCGACCGCTGATGGCCCCCGAGGGGTTTACCGGTCGGCGCCCGCATTGACGACCCGCGTCGAAGTCGCCCTGCCGCTTCCCGTTGACCAGACCTTCACCTACGCGCTCGGTCCGGGCGCGCGCATTCCCGTGCCGGGAACACGCGTCCTGGTTCCCTTCCACAGGAGGAAGCGGGTCGGATGGGTGGTGGGCCCCGGACGTCCGGGATCCGAGTCCCTGCGTCTGCGCCGGGTGTCCGCGGTCCTCGAAGAGGAGCCATCGCTGCCACCCAGGCTCCTCGAACTGACTCGCTGGATCGCCGACTACTACGTGGCCCCGCTCGGCCTCGTACTGCGCGCGGCTCTTCCGTCGGTTCTGTGCGGGACGGCCCGGGGGGCTCAACCGGGAGTGCGCACCCAGAAGGTCGCGCTCATCTCGCGGTGGCTGGAGTCGCTCGCCGCACGGGATGCCGCTTTCGCGCGGGCCCCGCGGCAAAGGGCGGCCTACGAAGCCCTGGAGGGAGCGGCGGGCTCCATGCCCCTGGCCTCACTCATCGAGCAGGGCTTCAGCCGGGGCGTGGTGAAGGCTCTGGAAGGGAAGGGCATCGTGGAAACGCGGGACCAGGAGGTGGTGCGTGACCCGTTCGCCGCCACCGGGACGGAACCGCCTCCGCCGCTGGTGCCCAACCCCGCCCAGGCTTCTGCCCTGCGGCATCTGGTCTCCCGGCTTGACGGGCCCGCCCCCGCCCCCTTCCTGCTCCACGGGGTCACCGCCTCCGGCAAGACCCTCGTCTACATCGAGTTGCTGAAGGAGGTCGTGGAAAAACGGGGCCGGTGCGGCATCGTGCTGGTCCCGGAGATAGCGCTCACGCCCCAGACCGTCACCCGCTTCCGGGCCCACTTCGGCGACCGCGTCGCCGTGCTTCACTCGAGGCTCTCCGACGGAGAACGCTACGATGCCTGGCGGCAGTTGCGATCGGGAGCCCGCCGCGTCGCAATCGGCGCCCGATCGGCCATCTTCGCGCCCCTCACCGATGTGGGCGCGATCATCGTGGACGAGGAACACGAGGCCAGCTACAAGCAGTCCGACGCGCCCCGCTATCACGCCCGCGACGTGGCCATCATGCGCGCCCGGCAGGAGGGCGCGGTATGCCTGCTGGGGAGCGCGACCCCCTCGCTCGAGAGCTGGTTGAACCAGGCCAGCGGCAAGTTCGAGCTGCTGCGCCTCCCCGAGCGGGCCACCGGGGGCTCGCTGCCTCCCGTGCGCACCGTGGACCTTCGCGAGGCCCCGGCCGACGGAGCAGCGCCGCGCAACGGCGGCCCTCCCGCTCGCCCCTCGGTCACGGGCCGGACCGTGCTCTCCCCGGAGCTGACGGGCGCCATCCGCACCCGCCTGGAACGGAGTGAACAGTCGATTCTGCTGCTCAACCGTCGGGGATACTCCAGCTTCTTCCAGTGCCGCGAGTGCGGCGATGTGCCGGCGTGCGTGTCCTGCTCGGTATCGCTGACCTACCACCGCGTCACCGGGCGCCTGCTGTGTCATCACTGCCGGTACGAGGAACCGGTGCCGAAGAGCTGCCGGCGCTGCGGAGCCGAGGCGCTTTCGCGGCGGGGACTGGGCACCGAGCAGGTGGAGCGGGTCGTCGCCGAGTCCTTCCCCGGAGCCCGCATCGCGCGCATGGACGTGGACACCA
This sequence comes from Longimicrobiales bacterium, assembly GCA_965237885.1. Classification (GTDB taxonomy): domain Bacteria; phylum Gemmatimonadota; class Gemmatimonadetes; order Longimicrobiales; family Gaopeijiaceae; genus BD2-11. The sequence continues at coordinate 95,271 of CBDEGN010000001.1, forward strand.
CCTCCCGCAAATGGGCGCACAGCGAGATTCTGGGACGTGTGGGCCGGGGCGAGGTCGACATCCTGCTGGGGACCCAGATGATCGCCAAGGGGCTCGACTTCCCGCGCGTGACCCTGGTCGGAGTCATCGATGCCGATGTCGGCATCCATCTGCCGGACTTCCGCGCCAGCGAGCGCACCTTCCAGCTCCTCAGCCAGGTCGCCGGACGAGCCGGGCGCGGGCCTCTGGGCGGGGAGGTTCTCATCCAGACCCGCATGCCGTCCCACTACGCCATCGAGGCGGCGCGGCGACACGACTACGAGGGATTCGCCGAACGCGAACTGAAGGAGCGCGCGGGGCCGGGCTATCCGCCCCACGCGCGCATGGTCAACGTGATCGTTACGAGCCGCGACCCCGAGACCGCCGCGGCGGAGGCCGAGGAAGCCGCCACCTGGTTGGAGCGTCGCCTGCGCCGAACGCCTGTCGAGCTGACCGGCCCGGCTCCCGCCCCCATCGAACGGCTACAGGAGAGGTGGCGCTGGCACTTTCTCCTGCGCAGCCGCTCCCCAGGCGCACTGGGGAGCCTCACGCGCGCGTTCGCGGAGAACTTCCGGCCACGCTCCGGCGCCCGCGTTCTGATCGACCGGGATCCGATGGCGTTGCTGTAACCCGGCGGGCGTGCCACATCCGCCACGGCCTCACGCCCCCGCCACGGTTGCTCCTTCCCCCGATCCCCGGTACTTTGCGGCGCTGAGCGGCCTCAGGTCGCCCGGGGATGCGGCGTTGCGCCGTTTCCGCGGGCGCAATCCGGGTGAGCCCCCAGGGAGAAAGCCGGACCGGGGCCGCCGGAGGCCGGCAACCTCCCGACAACCGATTCTCCGATGAACTGCCTCGCACTGAACGCCTCCTACGAGCCGTTGACCATCGTACCCGCCCGTCGCGCGGTGCGCCTGGTGCTGGACAGCAAGGCGGAAATTCTCGAGGCGGAGGAGGCCCGTGCGTTCCGCTCGGAGCACCGCAACGTCCCGTTTCCGGCGGTCATCCGCCTTGTGCGCTTCGTGCACGTTCCGCGTCGCTTCCGCCGGCAGGTCACCAACACCTTCCTGTTCGCGCGCGACCAATACTCCTGCCAGTACTGCGGCCGCCACCGGGACCGCTTGCGGGGTCGCGAGTTCCTGACCCGCGACCATGTCCTGCCGATCTCCAGGGGGGGCAGCAACGACTGGACGAACGTCGTGTCCGCCTGCTCACCGTGTAACAACCGCAAGGGGAATCATACCCCCGCCGAGGCGGGCATGCGGCTTCTCTCCGCACCCGACGAGCCCAACTACGTGCACCTGGTCTGGGCCGTGCGCAGCGTAACCCCCGTCCAGGCAAAGTACGTGCGCATGTTCTACGGAGACGAGATCCTGGAGGCGCTTTCCCTGTCCAGCGTGTCGCCGGCGACCGGCGAGTGAAGGCGCCGTCCCCGCCGCCGGCTCGTCCGCAGCCGCCTTCGTCTCCGAATCCCCCGCCTCCTAGATCCGCTTCCGGGTCGCCGCCGCCGCCGCCGGCTCGCGCGAATCCCGCTGGCACTCCGCCGCCCACGCCGGCCGGTGAACGAGGAGCCCGTCGTGACGTCCCTGCGGACCAGGCAACCCTCCCCCCCTCGGCCGCGTCCACTGAGTGGAGCTTTGCTGACGCCGAAGGCGTGGCTTGGACGGCACAGGTCGCAGGCACTTCACGAAGCGGGGGGGTCGCGGATTCCGGGGCCGCGCTGATGCTGGTGCGGTTTTTTCCGGAAGCCGACGAGTCCGAGGAACCCCATGGCGAGATTCTGATGGCCGCCCGCAATCTGGGAGAACTCTATCCTGAAGAGTGGCGGGCGTTGCTGGCGGAGGCCACGCACATGCGTTCCGAGCGTGGCAAGATGCGCCGTAGACACGGTGGACGGCGCCGCCGCCGGCGCTAGCGATTCAACAACGTTCGCGATCCACGTGTCATTCTCGTTGAGGTGACGATCACTTGGACGACGCCACGCTGGTTGAACTGGCCCGGTCCGGAGACGGCGAAGCTTTCGGGCAACTCGTCACTCGGTATCGGAGGGCAGCTTATCTGGTGGCTCTCTCGGTGATCGGGAGGCCGGAGGATGCCGAGGACGCGGCCCAGGAAGCATTCCTGGTCGCCCTTGAGCGGCTCAACGATTGTCGCCGCCCGAGCCGGTTCGCGGGCTGGCTGATGACGATCGTGCGAAACCGGTCGAGCAACCTCGTGCGTCGGGAGGCGCTGCGGGTGACGGACCAGATACCGTTCAGCGCCCGCTCAAGCATCCCGACGCCGGAAAGGGAGGCTCAGTTGTCCGAGCTGCGCAGCGAGATCGCCGCGGCACTCGGGGAGCTGCCGGAAGTGCAACGGGAGATCGTGCTCCTCCATGACCTGGAGGGATGGAAACATAGAGAGATCGCGCAGCGGCTCAAGCTTCCCGCGGGAACGGTGCGCTCCCATCTCCACTACGCGCGCAAGGCGCTGCGCCAGCTGCTGAAGCAGGACAGATAGGTTGAGACGCTCTCAAGTGATGCATATTAAGGCACTAACTAGCAACGAGATAGGCAAATCAGGCACATGAGCAATCGAGCTAAGCCGAACAGGCATCAGGATGCGGTCCGCAGCGACAGAATCACCTTGGACGTACTCGATCCCGGGCACGCGGATCCGGACTACTGGACTCGATTCCAGGCGCGCGTGATGTATCTCGCCGTGCCGGAACTCGCGAGGAGGCGAGCGGCGCGCCAGCCTTCGATTGGCGATGTGCTGGCGTCCTGGTGGAGGCTGCTGATCCCGGCGTCGGCGGTGGCGGCCGTGGCCATGGCCACCCTCTTGATGCCTGCCGAGGCCACGATCGGGCCGGATATCGCTCTCGAGGAGGCATTGGTGTCGGGGTTCGACGATGAACCCCTTCCGGCTGTCCTCGTCGCCGACCAGGTGGATGAAGTAGCCTTCCTGGTCGCTCTCGAAGGAGCCTGAAGATGACTACACGCAACACGCGCGCGGCCGCCGCCGGTGTCCTCGGTTTCACCCTGGCCGCCGGAGTGCTGCTCGGCGTGGTTTGGGCAAGGAGATCGCCGGACGCGCCGGAACCGGTTGCGTCTACGGCCGTGGCGGCGGAGGGGGCGGAGGAGGACCGCGGAAGGGAGAGCCGCCGCCGCGGCCTGATGGTCGAACGCGTAGGCCTCAGCGCGGAGCAGCAGATCCAGGTGGACTCCGTGGTGGGCCATGCACGCGGGATGATGCGGCAGCTGCGGGAGGACTACCGGAACGGATACGGAGAGTTGATCGAGTCCACACGTTCTTCCATCAAGGACGTTCTCACCTCCGAGCAGGCCGCCGAATACGAGGCGCTGCTGGCCGACTTCGACCGCCGCCGGGCGAGAGATGGAGGTCGAGACGGCGAGCGGCCGGAGACTCGCGAGCGCCGAAGCGAGCCGCGTAGCCCGGGCGACACTCCACGACAGAGCGAGGAGCCGGACCGGAGCGAACGGGACAGGGGACAATGGTCATACAGCTATTGAGGAGTGGCCGGCGCCTGGCCGCTCTGGCCGCTCTGCCGATAACCGCGCTCGCGCTGGCGAGCAGCCTTTCAGCGCAGCAGGTGCTGACCCTGGACGAGGCGATCGCCCGATCCCTCCAGGTTCACCCGGCGATGGCACAGTCCCAGGCCGGTCTGGACAACGCGGGCGTCTCCCACCGGGCCGCCTGGGGAAGCTTTCTTCCGAGCCTGAGCGTCAGCTCCGGGGCCTCGACCAACAGCAGCCAGCGTTTCGACGCGGCCACCCAGCGGACCGTCGTGGGCGCGAGCGAGAGCTACAACGCGGGCCTGTCGCTCTCCTACAGCCTGTTTAGCGGAGGGCAGCGTTTCTCCGAGGTCGACCGGGCGCGGGCGGACATCGCCGCGGCCGAAGCAAGCATGGAAGACCAGCGCTTCGGGGTCACGTTGCAGACCAAGGATCTTTTCTTCGCCGCGCTGCGCCAGGCGGACCTGCTGGAAGTATCGCGCGCGAGCGTGGCTCGAGCCGAGGAGAGCCTTGCCAACACGCGCCGCCGCACGCAGCTCGGGTCAGGGACCCGCTCCGACACCCTTCGGGCGCGTCTGGAGCGTGCGAATGCCCTCCAGGCCGTGCTCGCCGGGGAGGCCGCCACGCGCGCGGCCCGTTTCTCCCTGGGACGGCAGGTGGGGCTGTCGGAGCCGGTCGTGCCCGGGTTCCCGGACAATCTTGATCCGAGCCCGCTGTCCCTCGGCGAGGCCGAGATTCTGGCCATCGCCGAGGAACGCTCCCCGGCCGTACGCAGCGCCCGCGCCGCCGCCAGGGCAGCTTCCGCTGCCGCTAGCTCCTCACGGAGTACTCGCCTGCCGTCGCTCCGTCTTTCCTCGGGCTACGACTGGTCGAACAACCAGGCCGCCTTCGACGGGGGGCGCACGGCGTGGAATGTGCGGGTCTCCGGGAGCTACAACATCTTCGACGGCTTCAACCGCGACCAGAACATCGAGCGCGCGGAGAACCAGGAGCGGGTTTCGTTCGTACAGGAGGAAGACGCCAGACGCTTCGCCCGTGCGCAAGCGGACGGAGCGCTGTACGCGCTACGGACTTCCGAGCAAGCCATCCTCCTCGCCAGGGAAGCGCGAGACGTGGCCGCGGAGGATCTGCGGGTCGTGCAACAGCGCTTCGACCTCTCAGCTGCGACGATTCTCGACCTGATCACCAGTCAGATCGCGCTCGACCAGGCGGAGTCCGGCCTGGTAACTGCGCGATACGACTACGCGGTCGCTCGCGCGCAACTGGAAGCCATTCTGGGGAGGGAGCTGTGAACAAGCGTGTCATAGAGACAAAGGACTTGACCAAACACTACGTTCTCGGAGCCGAGACCGTACGCGCGCTGCGCCGTGTTGACATCGAGATCTCCCGCGGCGATTTCGTCGCCATCATGGGACCTTCCGGCAGCGGCAAGTCCACATTCATGAACCTGATCGGCTGCCTGGACACGCCCACCAGAGGTCAGTACTGGCTGAACGGTCAGCTGGTGAGCGAGTTGAGCGACGACCAGCTCGCCCGGGTCCGCAACCGCGAGATCGGTTTCGTGTTCCAGACCTTCAACCTGCTGCCGCGGGCCACGGCGCTGCACAACGTGGAGCTGCCGCTGATCTACGCCGGCGTGGCCGCCCGCGAACGCCGCAAGCGGGCCCGGGAAGCCCTTGAGACCGTGGGATTGGGCCTGCGCATGGAGCACCGGCCTCCCGAGCTGTCCGGTGGGCAGCGGCAGCGTGTGGCGGTCGCGCGCGCTTTGGTGAACGAGCCTGCCATCCTGCTCGCCGATGAGCCGACTGGAAACCTGGATTCGACCACCAGCGAGGAGATCATGTCCGTCCTGGTGGAGTTGAACCGGCGGGGACAGACCATCCTCGTGGTTACCCACGAGCGTGACATCGCCCGATACGCGCAGCGCCAGATACACCTGCGGGACGGCCTTGTCGAACGCGATTTCAAGAACGAACGCATGATGGCGGCGACTGTTTGAATCTTGAACCAGACTGTTCGCGACATTGCGAAGCGGGATTCTTTGGAGAAGAGAATGAGAGCCAGCACGAAGATATGGAGACACCGGGGCGTCGGGCTCCTCGCACTGATCGCGATCGGGGCCTGCGAAACCGCGGAAGTGGCGGAGGCGCCCGGCATCACCACGATGCCGGCCCTGCGCTACGATCTGCGCTTGGTGGTCGAAGCCACGGGGCTGGTCGAGCCCGTGCGCACCGTCGAGGTCAAGTCCAAGGCCTCCGGAGAGGTCCTGCGGCTACATGTAGACACCGGAGACGAACTCGACCCCGGGGCGCTCCTCGCCGAGATCGATCCGCGCGACGTGCGCAACGCCTACAACCAGGCTGAGGCCGATATGAACGTGGCCGTGGCGCGGGTTGACATCTCCAGCGCCCAGCTTGAACGATCGCGGGCGCTTCTCGAAGCCGGGGTCATCACCGAGCAGGAGCACGAGTCGGCCAACCTGGACTACGCCAACGCTCAGGCGACTCTGGTCAAGGCGAACACCAACAAGGACCTGGCCGAGCTTCGCCTGAGCGACGTGACCATCCGCGCACCGATGTCCGGCACCATCATCCAGAAGAGCGTCGAGGAGGGACAGGTCATCCAGTCGGCGTCCCAGAACGTGTCTGGAGGGACCACGCTCTTCATGATGGCCGATCTGGCCCAGATGCAGGTGCGCACCCTCGTGGACGAGACCGATGTCGGGCAGATCTCCGACGACCTGACCGCCATGGTCACGGTCGAGGCGTTCCCCGGGCGCACCTTCCAGGGGATCGTCGACAAGATCGAGCCGCAGGCCGAGGTCCAGCAGAACGTGACCATGTTTGCGGTGATCGTCACCATCGACAACCGCGGCGGGCTTCTCAAGCCGGGAATGAACGCCGAGGTGGAAGTTCTGGTCGCCGAGCGCCCCAACGCCCTGCTGATCCCCAACAACGCGCTGGTGCAGTTCCAGGAGATGGCGCCCGCGGCGATGGTGCTGGGGATGGACCCGGACGCGATCGAGATGGATCGATCGGTCTTCGCGGAGCTTCAGGCCTCGTTGCGGGGTGCCTCCGCTCCGGCGGGCGCCATGATGGGTGCGCCCGGCGGCATGATGGCGGGCGGGGGACCCATGGGAGACGGTGAAGGGAACGCGCGCCTGGAGCAACTTCGCGAGCAGTTGGCGAACGGCGAGATCTCACGCGAGGAGATGCGCGGGCAGATGAGACAGGCCCGGGCCGCCAACGGCGACGCCCCCGGTATGGCCGCTGGGCGTCCCGGAAGGGGCGCTGACGGCGGCGCCGGAATGATGGGGATGGGACGTGGAGGAGGTCAGGACATGATGGATGACCTGGGTGACGCGTTCGCGGGTGGCGGAGACCGACGCCGGGACGACGCGCCGCCCCGTCCGGCGATCACGTTCGTCGTATCGGCGGACGGAACCATCGAGCCGCGCCCCATCCTGATCGGTTTGAACGACTGGGACAACACCGAAGTGGTCGCCGGTCTGGAAGAGGGAGAGGAGGTTGCGCTGATCGGCGCGGCGCAGCTGCAGGCCCAGCAGCAGGAATTCGTGGACCGCATGCGCGAGCGGATGGGCGGAGGAAGCCCGTTCGGGGGCGGTGCACCGCGTGGGGGACGGCGCTGACGCCATCCGGAGGCTCTAAATGCTGATCAAGGAAATCCTCGTCGTCGCGTTGCAAGCCATCAGGGTGAACGCGCTGCGTTCCTTCCTCACTACCCTTGGGATCATCATCGGCGTTGGCGCCGTGATCGCAATGGTGTCCCTTGGGGAGGGCGCACAGCGGCGCGTGGAAGAGCAGATTCAGGCCATGGGCACCAACGTGCTCACGATCCGCCCCGGGCAGAGCATGTTCGGCGGCATCCGCGACGGCGGCGCACGCGCGCGGCTCTACGATGAAGACGCGGAGGCACTACACGACCAGACGCTCGGAACGCTCCTGATCGCGCCCGAGATTCAGCAGCGCCAGCAGATCTCCTATCTGCGCTGGAACTCGAGCCACGAGGTACTGGGCACCTGGCCCGAGTATCTGGAAGTCCAGAACATCGAGCTGGCGTTGGGAAGGATGTTCGATGAGGGCGAGGTACAGGGCCGTCGCCGAGTAGCCGTCGTCGGATGGCAGGTCCCCAACGAGCTGGAAACCCCTGCGGGTCTTCTGCTTGGCCGCACCATCCAGGTGCGGGGAATCCCCTTCGAAGTCATCGGCGTCCTCGACGAGCAGGGCGAGGCCAGCCCGTGGTCGCAGCCGGACGAGCGTGTCTACATTCCGCTGAGCACGGCCCAGTACCGGGTCTTCGGGGGGCGCGACCGGCTCAACTCCATCAGTGTCAAGGTCCTCAACGAAGAAGCGATGGACGGCGCGTACGCCGACATCGACCGCATCCTGCGGCGCGAGCACCGCATCCCGCCGGGTGAGGATGCCGACTTCTCCATTCGCAATTCGGCGCAGCTTCTGGAGTCGTTCAACGAGACCCAGCAGACCTTCACCTATCTGCTCGGCGGCATCGCGGCGATCAGCCTGCTGGTGGGGGGCATCGGCATCATGAACATCATGCTGGTGAGCGTCACCGAGCGCACCCGCGAGATCGGCATCCGCAAGGCCATGGGGGCGACGCGCCTGAACATCCTGCTCCAGTTCATCATCGAATCGCTCGCGCTGTGCACGCTGGGCGGCATTCTGGGTGTGGGGGCAGGGGTTGGAAGCGCGGAGCTGCTCTCGCGGACGGCCGGCTGGGAAACGGCGGTGGCGCCCGCGGCCGTGGCCGTCGCGCTCCTCTTCTCGGCGGGCATCGGACTCTTCTTCGGGATCTGGCCCGCGCGCCGGGCGGCGCTGCTCGATCCGATCGACGCGCTCCGGTACGAGTAGGGGGGGGAATTCCCGGGCGGAGGGATTCCGGATCCAGGCAGCCCGGGGGAGACCTGCCTATCGCGGCAGGACGACCACCAGGGTCGTATCGCCGCGTACCACCTGCATCTCCGGGCGGCCCTGAATGCCCAGCCGGCGAAGGCGGATCCGGAATTCCCTCAGGTTGCCCACCGGTTCGCCGCCGATGCTCACGATCACATCGGAGGGGGCGAGGCCGGCGCGCTCGGCGGGGCTACCCTCCACGACCCGCACGACCTGAAGCCTTCTCCCGTCGGCGCCGGCATCGGCGCTGGCGTCCGGCTCCATCTCCTCCAGCTCGGCTCCCGCCACGACCCGCTCGCCCAGAAGGTAGGGAGATCGGGAGCGAACCCCCGGCGGCGGTTCCCCTCGTCCACCTGGGCCCCTGCGCTCGTCGAACCCGGTGTTACCGACCGTGACCCGTACCCGCACGGACCGCCCATCCGGGTCTGGACGCTCGCCGAAGCGGGGGTCGCCGACCGTGACCCGTCCGCGCGCCGGGGGGCCATCGACCTGCGGGGGCGGGCCACGGAAACGCATGGAGCGCATCACCTGACGGGTCCGGTCCATGACCTGGCGGACGGCCTCCGCCTCCGCATCCAGGGCTCGGCGCGCGGCTTCCATCTGTCTGGGGGCGAGGGCCCAGGTGCTATCGGCCAGGAGCGAATCCACCACCTGCAGGATGCGGCTCCGAGCCGAGTCGACGCGTGCCGCGAGTTCCTCCATCGCGGCGGGTCCCATGCGCTCCGGCTGCCTCCCGGCGGTCACGCGCATGCGGTGTTCCCGGTTTTCGCGAAGCACCGTAAACTGAAACGCCGTTCCCGGACGGAGGCGGTCGCCCATGCCGCGCAACGTCTCCTCCGAGACATCCTCGCCGTCCAGGCGCAGCAGGACATCGAACGGGCGCAGGCCGGCTTGCCGGGCCGGGCTGCCAGGCTCGACGCGCACGATCATGACCCGCAACGAGCCGTCGGGCAGCGAGCCCCCCTCGACCTGGATGCCGATCCATCCGCGCTCCTCCGGGGCCTCGTCGGCCTGGGCCGCCGCCCCCGCGGGCAGGGTCGACAGCAGCAGAATCGCGGCAACGCGAAGGCGGTGGGAGACCATCGCTAATACCGGTCGGCCGAAGCGAAGAAGGAGTTGAGCGCCGCATCACGCTCGGCGACCGCGCTCACCAGGAACCCGTTCAGATACGGGTCGTCCGGCGCCTCCTGAACCGCTGCCTGACTGGCGGCCACCAGCGTCTCGAGCGCGGCGATGTGGCGCACATCCATCGGCAGCTCGGCTTCGAGGCTGCGGGACAGCACCCGGTAGCGCAGCACGGCGTCCCGGTACTGCTGTTCGGTGAGGCGGACGATCTCCGCCGCTTCCTCGGGGGTTGCCGCCTCCGATGCCGCGATCTCGACGCCCGACCCGGCTTCCTGTGCTGACCCCGCCGGCGCCAGCGCGGCTCCCGAGAGACCACCCGCGACGAAGAGCACCAGGGCCGCGGCGACCTGCATCCAGCCGCGCCTTCTCTCGATGAGGCGGATACCCGCGGCCGCCGAGTTGCTCCTGAGCAGCAGCCCCTCGCTCTCCAGGCGCGCTTCCAGCGCCGACCAGCCTCCGGGCGCCGGACGCAGGTCCGGCAGCGACCCCAGTGCCTCCGTCTGCTCACGCAGCAGCTCCAGCTCCTGGGAACAGGCTTGGCAGCGCGCCAAATGCTGCCTCTCGCTCCTGAAGGGTGTCTCGTCCACCAGGCGAGCCAGAGCTTCCAGACTCAGATGCTCCATGCTTCTTGCTCCTGTTCGTAGTGGGAATCGTGAATCGACCCCATCCATTGCCTCATTTTCGCCCGTGCCTTGAAGAGCTGGGACTTGGATGTGCCCGGGACCACCCCTATCAGCTCTCCGATATCCTGGTGCGTGTAACCCTCCACATCGTGAAGGATCAGCACGCGCCGCATGCCTTCCGGAAGCCGGTCCAGAGCCTCCTCCAGTCGCTGCGTGAGGAGCGGATCGCCGATTGTTGACCGCGCCGCGATCGTATCGGGCATCGGTACTTCCCGATCCTGCCGGGTGTTGTCCCTGCGCCTCGCCTGAAGCGCCGCGTTCACGGCGATACGATGCAGCCAGGTCGAGAACTTCGATTCGCCCCGGAACCGGGGGAGGGCCCGGATGACGCGCAGCCACGTCTCCTGCGCGTAATCCTGGGCGGTGTGATCGTCACCGGCGATTCTGCGCACCACGGCGTACACGCGAGGGTTGTAGCGGTCGTAGAGTGACCGCACCGCCCGAGCGTCGCCTTCGCTCGCTCTGCGGATCAGCTGGGATTCAGTCATCCCTTCATCCGGTGATATTCCGCTTGACGCGACGCGCGAATACCCGTTGTGCGCGATTCATCCGGGTGTGTCCGGATCCGTTCCGACATCCCGGAGTAACGTGACTTGGACTCGTGGCGGCAGCGGAAGGTTGCCCCGGGCCCTTGCGCGCGCGCATTTATCAGCCTACACCACGGCTGACGTATCGCAAACCTCGAGTGCCGGAACGGTGCCGGTGCTGGAAGACCACTGCAACCCGGAAGACCACTGAATGAACGCGATTCCCTGGAAGGCGCGGGGTGCCACCCATCTGGAGTGCACCTGGACCGGCGAGACCTTTGAGAGCGAGCAGCTGATCGGCCTCTCGCCCGCCGGCAAGCCCCTCTTCGCCCGCTATGACCTCGACACCATCCGGCGCCACTTCCGGCCCGGAGACCTGGCGGGACGGCGGCCGGATCTGTGGCGCTACGAGGAGGTTCTCCCGGTGCGTGTGCCGGAATGCCAGCTTTCCCTTGGAGAGGGATGGACACCGCTGACGGACGCGCCCCGGCTGGCGAAGCGCTACGGCATGCGGCGCCTGTGGGTGAAGAACGAGGGCATGAACCCGACCGGGAGCTTCAAGGACCGCGGGCTGTCGCTGGCGGTGTCGCGCGCCAAGGAGCTGGGGGCGAAGGAGCTGGCGATCCCTTCGGCTGGCAACGCCGGCAGCGCTGCGGCCGCCTATGGGGCCGCGGCCGGGCTCCCGGTCCACGTTGTCGCGCCAAACGACACCCCGACGCCGATTATCGAGGAGATCCGCGGACTGGGCGCGGACCTGGTGCTGATGGACGGGCTCATTACCGACTGTGGCCGGGTGGTGCGCGAGGGAGCGGACTTCATGGGATGGTGGGATCTCTCCACCCTCAAGGAGCCGTACCGGGTGGAGGGCAAGAAGACCATGGGGTACGAGCTCTTCGAGCAGCTGGGGTTCCGGCTCCCCGACGCCGTGATCTACCCGACGGGCGGGGGCACGGGTCTGATCGGCATGTGGAAGGCGTTCGACGAGATGGAGCAGATGGGTTGGATCGGGGACGAGCGCCCGAAGATGTTCTCCGTGCAGGCGACGGGGTGCGCCCCGGTGGTGCGCGCCTGGGAGGAAGGCGCCGAAGACGCGGGATACTGGGAGGGCGCCGAGACCTACGCGGCGGGCCTGCGGGTCCCGGCGGCGGTCGGGGACTTCCTGATGCTGCGCGCGATCAGGGAATCCGGGGGCGGCGCGGTCGCGATCGAGGACGCGGCGATGGCGGAAGCGGTGCGCGCCATGGGGGCGTGCACCGGCATCTTCGCGTGCCCTGAGGGAGGTGCGGTGCTGGCGTCGGTCACGGAGCTGATGGACATGGGGTTGCTGTCCGAGGACGACGAAACGGTGCTGTTCAACACCGGGAGCGGCCTCAAGTACGTGGGGATGACGCCTGTGAAGTGAGGTCGGGCGCTCGGCCGGGCGACCAGAGGCGCCAATGGCCGGAGCTGCGCGGGTATGTTGGTCCCTGGGAGCCGCTGGCTGGCCGCGTCTTCAGCGGGGATCCGCGAAGCGGTAGTAGAACGCCGGCAGGGGGATGATGCGGGTCCGGGGCGGGCGCTCGTCCAGCGGGTCGGGGCGGCGCATGGCCAGCGCCCGGTTGAAGGCGAGTTCGAACCCGGCTGCGTGCTTTTCGGCTGCGTGCCAGTCCACCCCGATCGGCGCCCGCGCGATGAGAGCGAATCCTGCTCGCTGGTCGGCGGGGAAGGCGGCGACGCCCCAGAACCCGGCGCCCGCGAAAGCGCGCAGATCGCCTCCGCCGACGTATTGCTTGCCGGTGACCGCCAGCGACAGGTCTCGTCCCGAGAAGGTCCCGAGCGCGAATTCCAGCGCCCGGTTGTTGGACTCGTATTCGAAGACCAGAGAGACGAAGCTGGTGCCACCAAGGGTCAGGCCGTAGCGGTAGACCGGTGGATCGTCGGCCGTGTCGGGTGCTTCCGGGCTCGCGCGTCCGGCGGGGCTGACCGCCCCTTCCACCTCAGTGGCCGGGGACAGCGCGTGCAGCGAGTTGCCGGGGACGAACCCGAGGCAGCCGAGCAGCGCCAACCCGGCCAGGCTTTGGCTCACGGCACGCCCCAACGCGTGCCGAAGTAGAAACTCCGGCCGGGGCCGGGCTCGTTGAAGCGGCCTCCGAATGCGTTCACGATCACCGAAGCGGTGTACAGCGTGTCGAAGATATTGGTCACACCCATGAACCCGGTGACGTCCAACACGCCAAAGGCCCTCCCGGGATTGGACTCGAAGCGCGCATCCAGAAGCTGGTAGGCGTCGGTTTCTGCCGTGTTGCGGTCGTTGACGGCAATGGCCGACACATGGGTTGCACGCAGCTCCCAGTGTCCCCCCCAGAACCCCTCCGGGACCCGCAGCGAGGCGATGGCTTCGGCCCGATGGGGAGCGAGTCCGGGAATCTGGTTGCCGCCGTAGTCGTTGCCGTCCACCACATAGTCGTCGAAGACCGCGTCGGTGTAGCTGTAGGTCGCGCGCAGGGAGGCCCCTCCCCCTGGGGCCAGCGTGAATGCGGCCTCGAAGCCCTGGTGGCTCGCCGAGCCGGCGTTGGCGTAGAAGGTGCGGTCGATGTCGGGTACCTCGATAGGCACCAGCGCGTCGGTGATGCTGGTCCGGAAGACGCTGAGCTCGTAGGCGAAGCGGTTCCCGGAGACACCGCGCGTGCCGACTTCGAAGCTGACGCTGCGCTGCGGCTCCAGTTCCGGGTTGAAGCCCCCACGGCCGCTGGGGTCGTTGGCCAGTTCCGTGGTGGTGGGGCTCTCGAAGGAGGTGCCGACGGCCACGAACAGTCCGGCGCTGGCGCCGGCGGCGACGTGCAATCCGAGCGACGGGCTGATGGCGTCCATCAGGCGGTTCCCCGAGTCGTCGGCGTTGGAGAGAAAGCGATCCTCCACCGAGAAGCTCAGGCGGTCGTAGCGCACGCCGCCGACCAGCCGGGCGCGCTCAGCCAGCCGCAGGTCGCCCTGGCCGAAAAAGGCCAGCGTGCGGACGTTTTCCAGCTGGTCCAGCCTCAGGTCTGCCTGCTCGCCTCCATCGTTCCCGTGGTTCTGTCGGTCGTCGCGCTGCAGGGCGTACTCCCCGCCGAAGTTCCAGGTGAACTGCTCGGATTCACCCGCCTGTCCCCGGAGCGCGCCGCGCACGCCGGCCGCGTTGCGCTTCAGGTCGATGACCGCGGAGGGAATGGGGTTGTCCAGGTTGCGGAAGAGCCCCCAGGCGGAGATGTCCGCCTCCCCCGCGGCGGCGGGTCCGGTCCAGGCGACGCCCAACTGGCCCTGGGTCATCTTTTTGTTGGTTTGCTGGAAGATGCTGCCCGTATGCGACCGCCGGTCACCGAGCGCCATCAGCGAATCGTTGAGCGAGCCGGGGTTCTCGCCGTCCAGGTTGGCCAGATTCGCGGTCACAACGAGGTTCCCGTCGGCCAGCGGAGAGCGCAGCTGGCCGTTGAGGTGCAGCCGGCGCGCGCTCCCGTAGAGCGAGCCGTCGTCGGCGATCGGGTTTCGGCGGAAGCCCTCGTATTTGAAGCGGGAGGCGCTGAGGAGGTATTCCCGATCCCCGCTCACGCCGCTGGCGGTTGCCTGCAGCCGGCTCATGCCGTTGCTGCCGCTAACGGCCAGCAAATCCTGGCGGAACGGCTGGTCGGCCGCCCGCCGGGTCTCGAAGCGCAGCACCCCGCCCGCGCCGTTGCCGTAGGCGGATGAACCGGGACCGCGCAGCGCCTCCACCCGCCCGAGGGTGCCGATGTCGAGATGGTCCAGGGTCGACTGTCCGTCGGGGAGCGTGGCGGGAATACCGTCCACCAGCACCGTCACCCCGCGCACGCCGAACTGTGAGCGGGCGCCGAATCCTCGAATGGAGATGCGCTCACCCATGGCCGAGTTGTAGCGGTTCTGCACCTGTACGCCCGGGAGGCCCTGGAGCGCCTCTTCGATGGAGAGCCCGGCCTTCCCCCGGGTGAGCGCGGACTGTCCCAGCACCGAAACGGAGAACGGAACCTCGCCCAGAAGGATCGGCGTTCGCAGGACCGTGACCTCGATTTCATCGAGCGGAACCACCGCGGTCGAGTCGGGCTCCTGCGCCGAGAGTGGTCCGGGAACATGTGCCAGCGCGAGCGCCAGGACGAGACTCGCGAAGGTGAGTCCGCGAGCGGAGATCCACTGGCGGGACGAGCCGGGCAGGCAAGGCCGCAGCTGCGCAGAGTCGTCGTGCAGAGGATGTGTCGTCATCGGGCACCCGGTTCGGTGACAGGGGACTTCGGGCGGGCCTCAGCCGTTCTCGCGATCGGCCCGTGCCTTTCGCTAATGATACCACCGTGTTCGCGGATGTACACGGTCACGAACGCCAAGGTGGCGCCCGGATTGCCGCACGGTCCGCAGACTCGGCGCCCCGCGCTTTCCGGGCGTCCGCCGGCCTCCTGTCCCGGGCCTGCGTCACGCGGGAAGGGGGAGTCTGGCGCCTATTCGGGGATGTGCACGGTCACGAACATGCCTTGTCCCGCTTCCTCGAGGACGAAGGTCTGAGGCTGGGCGGTCCCCTGTGCCGCGATGGCTTCCACGACCACGTTGGGGCCGACGGGGACCCGGCAGAAGAGGAAACGCCCGTCCGTGCCGGTGACTTCCTCGTACTGGCGGACACGCTCCTCCACCGTCACCAGGCCCGCCGCCGGGTCTCCTCCCCCGCGCGGGCTCGACCCTGTGCCGGCGCCGGAGGAATAGGCGTTCCACCCCGTCCAGGTACCGGTGACGGTGGCGCCTCCCACGGGGACTCCGGAGACGGCGTTCACCACGCGTCCCCCCAGGAAACCTGTGCCGTCCACCGCTTCTTCCTCCGCGCATGCAGCCCGCAGCACCTCCCGCCGGGAGGGTGTGAGCAGCCGGAGCGCCGCAACCTCCCCGCGCCGGACCTCCACCTCGATGGGTGGCGCCGCGTAGCCGATCTCGTCGAGCGCCGGATGCAGGTAGGCGATCCGGTAGACGCCCTCGGTGAGGCCGGTAAGGCGGTATCGCCCGTCCGGCCCGGTCACGGCGGAGTGGTCGGTCCCGTCGGCGAACACGCGCGCTCCCTCGAGGGGGCGGGTGTGCAGCGAGTCCAGGACGGTGCCCTCGATCACGCCGGTCTCGGATTCGAGGAGCGTCTCCCCTTCCGGGGTGAGGATGCGCATGACCAGGGCGCCGGTCTCCCGGATCCCGGCCAGGAAGCGCTGGGGGATGTGGGTGAACGGATTGGGCCGGACGCCGGCCCGGGGCATGCGGATGTACCACTCGCGCACCACCCATGTCCCGTTCGGCAGCCCGGTGAACACGACCTTGCCTCCCAGGTGGCGAGAGCGCACGTCGGCGTCCAGATCCGCGTAGCGATACTCCATCCACTGGAGCTCGGAGGACTCGGGCTCCAGCCACATGACCCCGCGGATGTCGATGTGGCCGCGGCTCCGCCGCCCCACGGGTTCGAAGGCGAGCCCGATAAGCCCCTCGGTCTCGTCCTCTCCCTCGCGCACGCGCAGGCAATGGCTGTCGAGGAAGGCGTCCGCGAGCAGCACGTTGGCGTCGGGGGCGTAGTAGAAGGTGCCGGACTCCTCCTCCTGCACGAAGCCGTCCGTCATGAGCTCCTCGACAGGCCGCGATACGAAGGTCTGCCGCTGCATGAGATCGCTGAAGATGCGCTGCTCGTTCTTCACGGTGCGGGCTTCGGGGTCCATATCCCGCTCGTACTTCATGGTGTGGTAGCGGTAGACGGATGTCTCGTCGGTGAAGGCTGCCGCCGCCAGTGCCTTGCGCGCCTCTTCCCACACCCGCGCCACGTCCAGCCCGCCTTCCGGGCGCAGCACGCAACGGCGCTCGCCCTCGACGGTGATGTTGGCCAGCACGATGGCCTGCACCGGGACCACCAGGTCGTGGGAGACTGCCGCCCCGGAGGCCAGCTCCAGCGGGGGGGAGGTCGCGCTCGCGTAGCCGATCCGGTCCGCGCGCAGCGTGTAGGTGCCGGCCCGCGGGGCGCGCAGCACGAAGGCGCCCAGATCGTTGGTGAGGACGCGTCCCGCCTGTGTGCCGGCCGCGTCGGTGAGCACGATCATGGCTCCGGCGAGGGGCGCGCCGCTGCCCTCCTCCAGCACGCGCCCTCGCACGATCTGGGCGGCGGTGCCGGAAGCGGTGGCGCAGGCCAGAGCGAGCCAGACCGCGGACGCGAGCAACGTGCTGCAAGCGCGATTCCGTGTTTTGTGTGTCGCCATCGCCTGACCCTCCCGCCTTTCGCGGTACCGTGACCCCGGTCCCACACTATATTGAGTGAAATCGCCGGTTGTTTCGTTGAGCGCAGGAGGTCCGGAATGTCTGGCCTACCCCATGGATCGCTACACTATTCCCGCTCGCCTGTCCACTCGGTGAGGTTGCTGGCGGCCTGGCTGGCCGTGGCCGCGTGGCCGCTCGCCGGGCAGGAACGCGGCTTCCTCGCTACCGACTACTACCGCATCGTGGACGTTTCGGAGACCGCGATGTCTCCCACCGGTGCGTACGTCGCCTACACGATCACGCGCGTGATCGAGGAGGAAAACCGGCGCCACCGCGAGGTGTGGCTGCAGCCACTTTCCGGGATGAGGCCCGACGGCGAAGCGATCCGTTTCTCGGATCCGACGTCGGAGTCGAGTTCTCCGGGATGGTCGCCGGACGGCAGCCTGCTCTCGTTTCGCTCCCGCCGTGGTGACGACCCCAACCCCATCTGGTTCCTGCGGGTGGACGGGCCGGGCGGGGAGGCCTTCCACATCGACGGTGTCGACGGCGCACCGGTGTGGTCGCCGAACGGCCAGAGCATCGCCTTCACCCGGGGCGGGGAGGAGGATGACGATGAGGGCGAAGATGGCAACATCCACATCGCGCCCGACGCAGTCACCGCCACGCTGGACGCGGAGCGCTTCGATGGCCACGTCATCACCGCCATGCGCTACAAGCGCAACGGCGTGCACACCCTGCTCCCGCACTACTCGCTGAGCGACAAGACCCAGCTGTACGTGGTGTCCGACGACGGCGGCACCCCGCGCCGGCTCACCGATCTGGACTTCGATGTGGGCGGGATCGAGTGGTCGCCCGACGGACGGCGCATCTACTTCACCGGCGACGAGCGCCAGGACGACGAGTACAACTCCGAAAACACCAACGACATCTGGTCGGTGGCGGTCGCGGGCGGGTCGGTGCGCCGGCTCACCACCAACCCGGGCAGCGAGTCCGCGCCGGCGCTTTCGCCCGACGGGGGCTCCATCGCATTCCTGTCGAGCTCGGCACGCGGCGAGCAGTCCGATATCCTGGTGCAGGAAGTGGGGTCGGACGGCAGCTTTCGCGGCGTGGCCGTGAACCTCACCGCGGAGTGGGATCTTCAGCCGGGCGCGCCCTCCTGGTCCGCGGACGGCGGCCAGATCCGCTTCTCCGCCGGGATCGGAGGCAACTCCCACTTGCTCGCCATCGCGGTGGAGGGGGGTGAGATGGGGCAGGTTACCGCCGGCGAGCGGCAGTTGGCCGGCTTTTCCTTCTCCGCGGACGATCGCGTGATGGCGTTCACCGCCACCGACCCGGTTACGCCGCGCGAGCTCTACGTGGCGGCCGGCGACGGCTCCACCGAGCAGAAGGCGACCGGCTTCAACGACGGCTGGCTCTCAGACATCATTCTCATGCCGGCCGAGCGCATCGCCTGGACGATGGACGACGGCACCGAGGTCGAGGGCTGGGTGGTCCGGCCCGTCGGCGAAACCTCGGGACGCAGCTATCCCATGATTCTAAAGGTCCACGGGGGGCCGCACGGCGCCTACGGAAATACCTTCTTCCCGACCTTCCACGTGCTCTCCGCGGCGGGCTTCTACGTCCTCTACACCAACCCGCGCGGCTCCTCCGGCTACGGGCACGACTTCCAGTACGCGACCGTCGAGCAGTGGGGCATCCTCGACCGCGAGGACTACCTCGCCGGGGTGGATGCGACGCTGGCGGCGTACCCCGCCATCGACCCGGAGCGCCTGGGTGTCTCGGGCGGAAGCTACGGCGGATTCATGTCCAACTGGCTGACCGCCACCACCGACCGCTTCGCGGCCTCGGCGTCGAGCCGCTCCATCACCAACTGGGAGAGCTGGTGGGGCACCTCGGACGCCCAGGGGCTCACCGAGTACGAGTTCGGCGGAACGCCCTGGGAAGAGCGCGATCTGTACCGGCGCCTGTCGCCCATCTCCTATGTCGAGAACGTGACCGCGCCCACCCTGCTCATCCACTCGGAACAGGACTGGCGCACGCCCATGCCCGACGCCGAGCAGTGGTTCATGTCGCTCAAGAAGCTGCAGGTCCCGGTGGAGCTGGTGCGCTATCCCCGCTCCGACCACGGCCTTTCGCGCACGGGCGAGCCCTGGCTGCTGGTGGACAGGCTGGAGCGCATCCGCAGCTGGATGGTGCACTGGCTGATCGAGGAAGGGGAGACCGTGACCAGCCAGCGCAGGTAGCGCCGGAGGGGAATGCGCGAGTCCGGGAGAGGCCTGCGCGCGGATCCGGCCCGCATACTCGAAGCGCTTCCGACGGGTCCCGACGCCGGGCTGCGCATCGGCGCGTCGAGGGAGGGGCGCCCCATCCACGCCTTCCGCTTCGGCTCCGGACCCTTGCGCGTGAGCCTGCTCGGGGGATGCCACGCCGATGAGCCCGTGGGGCCGGCGCTACTCCGGCGGCTGTGCGGCTGGCTGGACGGGCTTTCTCCGGATCATCCGATGCTCGAACGTTTCGAGTGGTGGATCGTGCCGCACGTGAACCCCGACGGCGAGGCGCGCAATCGTCCGTGGCAGGCGAACGGGCTCGCCTTCGAGCTCGGGGAGTACATGGCGCACGTCGTGCGAGAACTCCCCGGGGACGACATCGAGTTCGGATTTCCCTCGCAGCCTGAAGACGATGGCGCGCGGCCGGAGAATCGCGCGGCGTTCGACTGGTGGCGGAGCACCCGCGGCGCATTCGACCTGCACGTTTCCCTTCACGGGATGGGGTTCTCGTCGGGTCCCTGGTTCCTCATCGACCCCCACTGGATCGAGCGTACCCAGCCCCTGCGCGACCGCTGCGCGCAGGCCGTGCGCGACATGGGCTACCGGTTGCACGACGTGGAGAGGGAAGGGGAGAAGGGCTTCGTGCGCATCGCTCCGGGGTTCTGCACGCGCCCCAACCACAACGCCATGCGCGAGCACTTCCTGGCGCTGGGGGACCAGGCCACCGCCGGCCGCTTCCGCCCCAGCTCGATGGAGGCGGTGCGCTCGCTGGGGGGCGACACGCTCACGCTGGTGACCGAGATGCCCCTCTTCATCACCCCCGGGGTGGGCGCGACCCTCGGTCCTCCGGATCCGGCGGCAGAGCGGTGGAAAGCCCGCATCGAGAGGTGGAAGGTGGATCTCGCGAGCGGCCGCACCTCACCCGCCGAGGTCACCCGCGAGGGTGCCCGCCTCGGCATCCGGCCCATGCCGGTGGAGCACCAGATGAAGCTGCAATGGACGCTGATTGCCGCGGGGCTGGAGACTGTCGCCGGCAGCGGATCGCGGTTGGTGCGGAGCGGCGAATGACGGGAAACGCGCTGGACCTCGGACGCGACATCTTCGGAGAGCGCCGGTCGATTGCGCTCGACGAACTCGGGAGCGCGGCGATGGTGCTGTCGGCGGCGGCGGACGCCTGCCACAGAGGCGAGGATCCCTCTCCGCATCGGCCAGACTCGGAGTTCTTCTATCTGACCGGTTTCACCGAGCCCGGTGCCGTGGCGGTCCTGCGGGGCTTCGCCGATGAACGGCGTTTGGTTCTCTTCGTTCGCCCGCGCGACGCCACTGCGGAGTTGTGGGGCGGGCCGCGGCTCGGTCCCGAAAGAGCGTGCGAGCAATTGGGCGCGGATGCGTGCTATCCGCTGCCGGAGCTCGAGGCGCAGTTGGGCCCGCTGCTGGCGGGAGCCAGCCACGTTTTCTTCCGGCTGGGGGCGGATCCATGGGTGAATCGGCTGGTGCGCGGCGCGCTGGCCCTTGCGCGTGCCCGCGGCGCCCGGACCGGGTCGGGGCCGCGCGGCATCATCGATCCGGGTGAGATTCTGGACGAGATGCGGTTGTGCAAGGACGCGGGCGAGGTGGAGTCGCTGCGGAGGGCGACCTCGCTTTCCATCGCCGGACACCGTGCCCTGGCCCGCGAGCTGCGGCCCGGGGTCGGGGAGTGGGAGCTCCAGGCCGCCATCGAAGCGGTGTTCCGCCGGCACGAAGGCTCCACCCCCGCCTACCCGTCCATAGTCGCCTCGGGCGCGAACGCGTGCGTGCTGCACTACGCCGAGAACGGCCGCCGGGCGCAGGTGGGTGAGCTGGTGCTGGTGGACGCGGCCGCGGAGGTGGGCCGCTACTGCGCCGATGTGACCCGCACCTATCCGGTGGACGGGCGCTTCACCGCGGAGCAGCGGGCCGTCTACGATATCGTCGACGAGGCACGGGCGGCCGCGATCGCCGCCGTGGGGCCGGGCGTCTCGGTGGCAGCGGTCCATCAGGCGGCGTGCGCCGTGCTGGCCGACGGGCTGGTTGCGCTGGGCGTCCTGGCGGAAGGCGAGGTCTCGGGCGAGGAGAGCGGAGCGCTTCGCCGCTACTTCCCCCACCAGACCTCGCACTGGCTGGGGCTCGACACCCACGACGTGGCGGACTACGCGGTCGACGGCGAGTCGCGGGAACTGGAAGAAGGGATGGTCCTCACGGTAGAGCCGGGGCTCTACTTCCGCGAGGATGTCGAGGGGCCGGCCGCCCGCTTCGCCGGGATCGGCATCCGCATCGAGGATGATGTGCTGGTGACGCCAACCGGCGTGGAGAACCTCACCGCGGATCTGCCGACGGAGGCCGGGGCGGTGGAGGCGCTGGTGGGCGCTCGATGAGCGGAGACCTGCTGGCCCGACTGAGGGCTCCGCAGCCCACCATCACAGTCGAGCTCCGTCCCCCCAGGAGCGGGCTCTCCTACGCCCTGGGGATGGACGCCTGGATCGACATGTACCACACCCTCGAGCGGCTGGCGCGCGACGACCGCTACATCTTCCTGACCGACAACGCGGTCGATGCCTCGGAGGAGGAGAGCCTCGGCCACGTCGCCGCCAACCTGGCCCGCGGCGTGCCGGCTTCGCGCATCATCCCCTTCCTGACAGCCAAGCACTCGCTGGACTACTGCATGATGTTCGCCCGGCGGGCGGTCTCGAATGGGTGTGAAGCGCTCGCCGTGGTGGGAGGAGACACGAGCGGCCCGCCGCCGCGTTGCGTCGACCACGGGTACCAGCTGCGCGACCTCATCCGGTGCGAGTTCCCGTCGCTTACGCTGGGGGGATGGGCGAACCCGCATGAGGACCCGGCCGTCCAGGTCGACTACATTGCGCGCGGCGACTTCGAGGCCGACTTCTTCCTGACCCAGATCGTGTCGCACCACTCGCTGCCCGCGGTGGAGCGCTTTCTGGAGGAACTGGATCGCCGAGGCGTCGGCATCCCCGTCATCTTCGGCGTCTTCTTCTACCGCAGCGCGAATCCGGCGACCCTGCGCCGGCTGAGCCGGTTCCTGCCGATTCCCGCAGAGGAGATCACGCGCGAGTTCGCCGCCGCCGCGAGCGCCGCGGAGGTCTGCGCGCGCAGCGTCCGGGCGCTGCAGACGGCGGGCGCCCCCAACATCTACCTGGCGAATCTGGGCTTCCGGAGCGTGGACCGGCGCTACCGGGCGATCGTGCGGGCGCTGGAGGGGATGGGGGGTTGAGGGGGACGCGCAACGGACCTTGTTGCGCAGTCTGATTCGCCGCGCGACCGTCCGACGACGACAACTGGACTGACGAGGACGAGTGATGAAGCGGAAACTCTACATGCTGACACGGGAATGCCGAGTTGGCGCAGCGATCGGTCTGGTGGCCCTGGTTCCATGGCTCTCCGGCTGCGACGACACCACCACCTCTTCGGGCGCGGAATCCTTCCTCGTCCGTGGCGCCACGATCGTGGACGGCACGGGGAGTCCCGGCTTCATCGGTTCTCTGCGTGTGGTCGAGGGAGTGATCGCGGAAATGGCCGGCGACGACGGGGGCGACGCCCTCTCGCCCACAAGCGGCGAGCCGGTCTACGATGCCGGCGGCCTCGTCCTCGCCCCCGGGTTCATCGACACGCACAGCCACCACGACGGCGGCCTGCTGGACGAGCTCACGGCGCTGGCGGTGGTGAGCCAGGGGATCACGACCATCGTCGCCGGACAGGACGGGGGTTCGCGGTTCCCGATCGGCGACTTCTTCGCGGCGCTGGAAGAGACCCCGCCCGCGGTCAATGTGGCGTCCTACACCGGGCACGGCACGCTGCGGCGGCAGGTCATGGGCGACGACTTCCGCCGCGAGGCCAGCGATGAAGAGATCGCGGCGATGCAGGCGCTGCTCGAGACCGAACTCGCGAACGGTGTCCTGGGTCTCTCGACGGGACTGGAGTACGACCCCGGAATCTACTCGAACACGGACGAAGTGGTCGCGCTCGCGATGACGGCCGCGGCGAGCGGCGGCCGCTACATATCGCACATGCGCAGCGAGGACCGCGCCCTGCACGGAGCGATCGGGGAGGCGATCGAGATCGCGGAGCGCGCCCGTCTCCCCGTGCAGATCTCCCATTTCAAGCTCGCCGCGCGGGGGCTCTGGGGGCAGGCCGCGGAGGTGCTGGAGCGGCTCGACGAGGCGCGCGCCGACGGCCTCGACATCACTGCGGACGTGTACCCGTACGAGTACTGGCAGTCCGGCATGACGGTCCTGTTCCCGGAGCGCGACTTCACCGACCGGGAGGCGGCCCGCTACGCCCTGGAGGAGCTGGTCGCCCCCGAGGGGATGCTGATCGGTCGCTACGGGCCCGACCCCACCCTGGAAGGGAAGACCCTGGCGGAGATCTCTGCCGAGCGGGGGACGGATCCCGTCACGACCTATCTCGACCTCATCGAGGTGTCACAGGCCGCGAGAGCGGGCGGCGGGCTGGACGCCGGCGCAAGCATCGTCGCGACCAGCATGACCTTCGACGACATCGCCACGCTGATGTCCTGGCCGCACACCAACGTCTCTTCGGACGGGGGGCTGCGCGGCGCGCACCCGCGCGGTTTCGGCACCTACCCGAGGGTGCTGGGGCGCTATGTGCGCGAAGAAGGGCGGCTCAGCCTCGAGGAGGCGATCCACAAGATGACCGGGCTGGCCGCGGCCCACATGGGACTGTCGGACAGGGGCACGCTCCGAGCCGGCGCGCCCGCCGACCTCGTCCTCTTCGACCCGGCCACCGTGATCGACCGGTCGACCACGGCCGAGCCGCATCTGACTTCGGTCGGGATCGAGCGTGTGTGGGTGGCGGGAACGGTCGTCTACGAGGAGGGGGCGGTGACGGGAGCGCTGCCGGGGAGGGTGCTCAGGCGGCGGTAGCGAAGCCAGGCGCCTGCTGGGCTCTGCGCGCCTACGACGCCGGAGGCCGCGACTCCGCGCCGCCGGGCCGGTTCCGACGGGGCCCGCCCCGGCGCGGAGCCGCCAGCAGATCCTGTCCGGTGCGCACCAGAGCGGACTTGGGCCGGCGGCCGATCAGGATCAGGGGGGTTTTCGATCCGACCGCGACCGTGTGCGGGATGCCGCGCAAGCTCCGCTTCCCATTGGGTTCCGTGCGCATCCCCATGACCACGAGATCGGCGGAAGCCGCGTGCCGGATGATGGCATCCTCGGGGAACGCTGCGGTCTCAACGACCACGTCGTACGGGCCGCTGGCCTCGTCCCGGACCATCCGGTGGATGTCGCGCTCGAAGCGCCGGCGGGTCTCTGGCGAGGCTGAGGGCAACAGCGTCGAGAGGTAGCGGATCGATCGGCCCCGGCTACGCGCCAGGCTGGCGAGCAGGCGAACCCGGGTGCGGCTGTGGTCACGTTGTCCCCCCAGAGGTATCAGAACCTTTTCTGCGTCGTCCATGCACCAGCCCGGCGGGGTGCGCGCAACGACTACGTCGCAGGCGATCCTCGAAATACGCCGCTCCAGCGCGGATTCCACGATCGGATCCGAAAGGTTGGGAAGACCGAGCAGCACAGTCTCGCAGCGGTGTTCCTCGGCGACGCGCGCGATCTCGACCCAGGGATCGGGGGCGATGGTGAAGAGGACTTCGGCGATCAGCGAGTGCTCCAGACTGTGCATCAGTGACTTGCCCAGGATGCTCTGTGCATCGATGACCGGTGATCCCGCCACGGACGCCGAGTCCGGCTGAGAGAGAACGGTGAGGAGCAGGACCCTTCCCGATCCCGGTGCCCTGAGGGTGCCGGCGATGCCCACCAGGCTGGCGGCGTTGGCCGGGTTGGCGATGGGGGCCAGCACCAGGGGGCTCCGGCCTCTGAGAAGGGCAAGGTGAGGTTGAGTGGCTTCTGCCGAGACGTCGGTGAGGCGCGCGGCGGGGGCCAGGAGGGTCAGGTAGAGCGCGGTGCCGAGGGCGATCCAGGTCATTACGATGCTGCCCGCAAACGGCACGGCAAAGATCTGGAAGGCCGCGAGTGATGCGCAGGCAACGCCTCCGATGATGGGCAGCGCAGGGATGCTCCGCCGGCCTCCCGAGCGGTATTCGACCAGGATGGCCGCGAGGTGCACCATCGCGAAGGAGATCAGGAAGATCAGGCTGGATGCGGCGCCGGCGGCCGGCACCTCGCCGACGGCGAGTGCGATCACCGCCACCACCCCACCCGTGACCACGACCGCCGTCGCGGGGGTGCCGCTCGACCCGCGCATGCGCGCCAGCTGGCGGGGCAGGGTGCGGTCGCGCGCCATGGCAAAGGCCACCCGCGATGCGCCCAGCAGGTTGGCCTGGAGCGCCGAGAGCATCGCCAGGATGCCCGCACCGATCACCAGCCAGTACCCCGTCACCCCCATGTACTCCTCGACCGCGGCCGCCACCAGCCCCTCCGGGTTGGCCGTCGCCACCGCCGCCACCCCGCCCGCCCCCGCCGGTGTCCCCACCGTCGCGATCAGGAAGAGCATGGGCAGGTAGAGGGCGAGCGCGATGCCCAGCGAGAGGTACATGGCGCGCGGGATGTTCCGCGTGGGGTCGCGCACCTCCCCCCCCACCGCGGCGATCAGGTCGAACCCCTGCAGCGCGATGAAGGTGTAGCCCATCGCCCGCACCACCCCGCCCGGCCCCGACGTCAGGAACGGGTTCAGCCGGTCGGCCAGCTCGCCCGGCGACCCGGTGACCCACGCCCACGCCCCGCCGCCAATCACCACGGCGAACACCACGACCTTGCCGATGGTTTCCGCGGTGCCGCCCCCGGCCGCCCGGCGCACCAGCGCCAGCATGTACGCGCCGATGGCGAGCGCGGCCACGGCCAGGCGGGCGATGTCCCCGCCCAGCCGGGTCGCGGCCAGCTGAGGCAGGGCGCGCAGCAGCCCCTCCATGAAGAACGCCGCGAACCCGAGCGCGTAGAGCACCCCGGCCACGATCGAGGCGAACCACACCACCCATCCCACCACGAAGGCGAACTCGATGGAGAGGACGTTCTTGGCGTAGGTGTAGGTGCCGCCGGACTCCGGGAAGCGCCGGGCCAGGCGGGCGAAGCTGGCCGCGGTGAGCAGGGCGATGCCGCCGTTCACGGCGAAGGCGACCATCGCGCCCGGCCCCGCGACCGCGAAGGCGGTGCCTGCGAGCGCGAGGATGACCCCGCCCACGATGGCGCCCACCCCCAGGACGGTGGCGCCGAACAACCCCATGTGGCGTTCCTGAACCTGCACCGCATCCTCCCTCTAACGACCGGCCCGGAAATGGTTTCGGGTCCGCCCTTCTCGTCAATACGGCCCGCCTCCGCCCGCGGAGCCTGCAGCACGCGGCTGGCCGGGCAGTTCCGGTTCCCTCTGCCCGTCGGAAAGTAGCCCGTCTACCCCCGCTGCACCTCAAGTGAGCCCAGCAGCTCCGGCACCCGGGTCAGATCGTCGTCGGGCAGGCGGATGCGCACGCCCCGCACCAGGTGCCGCACCCCCGCGAATGCCTCCCGGGCGATCGCCAGCCCCTCGGCGCGGGCGTGCGCCGGGCTCCTCCGCTCGGCCGTCCGCATGCGGCGCACGATCCGCTCCGGCACCTCGACTCCCGGGACTTCGTTGGCCATGAACTCGGCGTTGCGCAGGGAGGCGAGCGGGAGCAGCGTCGCGATCACCGGGATGCCCGTGTCGGCGCGCTCGAGGAAGTCCTCCAGGCGCTCCGGGTCGAAGATCGGCCGCGTGACCGCGAAGTCCGCGCCCGCGTCCACCTTCCAGGCGAAGCGGCTGAGCTCCAGCGCCTGATCGACCGCCGCCTGGTCGAGCGCCACCCCCGCCACCAGTTCGGTGGGCGCGCCGATGTCGTTGCCTCCCGCGTCCAGGCCGCGGTTCAGGCGCTGCACCACGTTCACCAGGCCGATGGAGTCGATGTCGGAGATCGCGGTAGAGTCGGCGTAGGGGCCCAGGCTGGTGGACTCGCCGCTCACGATCAGGAGGTTGCGGATGCCCGCCGCGGAAGCCCCCAGCAGATCGCTGATCATCCCGTGCATGTCGCGGTCGCGGCAGGTGTAGCGCACCAGCGGCTCGATGCCCGCCCGGGCGCCGAGCAGCACGGCGGTGGTGAGTGCGTCCATGTGCGCCTGTCCGCGGGCGCCTGCCACCACGAAGACCGCGTCCACTCCGTCACGGGCCAGCTCGCGCGCCCGCCGGGTGGTCTCGTCCATCCGCCACCCGCGCGGAGCGGCGACCTGCACGGTGGTGACGAACTGCCCCGTGGCGAGCTTCCGTCCCCACGCCGAGCGCTCGCCAAGCGGTGCCTCGGCCCGGCCCGGCAGTTCGGCGGGCTCCGCGCGCGCGGAGACAGACACCCGCGCCGGCTGCACGCTGGCCACGTGGTCGCGGATCCTGCGCACGTGGGAGGGGGTGGTCCCGCAGCATCCCCCCACGAAGCGCGCCCCGACCGCGATCAGGCGGCGGGCGTACTGGCCCATGTACTCCGGGCTCGCCATGTAGATCTGGCGGTTTTCCACCACCCGGGGCAGCCCCGCGTTGGGCTGGGCCGAGGCGGGTAGCCCGGAACTCGCAGCCACTCGCTCCACGGCGTCCAGCATGATGGCCGGCCCGACCGAGCAGTTGATCCCCGCCACCTCCACCCCCCACGCGGCCATGGCGGTGCCCGCGGTCTCCATGGTCGTGCCCCCCGGGGTAAGGCCGTTCTCGCCGATGGTGACCTGGGCCAGCACCGGCAGGTCGGTGAGCGAGCGCACCGCCCGGAAGGCCGCCTCCAGCTCGCTCAAGTCGCTGAAGGTCTCGAGGCAGAACCCGTCCACGCCGCCCTCCAGCAGCCCATCGACCTGTCGCCGGAAGAAGTCCACCGCCTCCTCGAAGGCCGTCGCGCCCCAGGGCTCGATGCGTATGCCGAGCGGACCCACCGCGCCCACCACGCTGGCCCGTCCCGCCGCCGCCGCGCGCGCCAGCTCGCCGCCCGCCCGGTTGATGGCCTCGGTGCGCCCGTCCAGCCCGAAGCCGGACAGCTTCACCGGATTGGCGCCGAAGGTGTTGGTCTCCAGGATCTCGGCCCCGGCGTGCACATACTTCTCGTGCACCTCCCGCACCATTTCCGGCTCCTGCAGGTTGAGCTCGTCGTAGCAGACGTTCACGAACACGCCCCGCCCGTACAGCATGGTGCCCATGGCGCCGTCCACGACGTGGGCACGGCCGTCGCCGATCAGGTCGCGCAGCGTGACGCTCACGGGTCGTACGCCAGGTTGGGGGCCAGCCACCGCTCCGTTTTGCGCACATCCATCCCACGGCGGCGCGCGTAGTCCTCGACCTGGTCGCGGCCGATGCGGCCCACCCCGAAGTAGTGGGCGCGGGGGTGCGCGAAGTACCAGCCGGCCACGCTGGCCGCAGGGCTCATGGCGTAGCTCTCCGTAAGCCGGATCCCGGTGTGCCGGGTGGCGTCCAGCAGCTCGAAGAGGGTGTGCTTCGCGGTGTGGTCGGGACAGGCCGGGTAGCCGGGCGCCGGGCGGATGCCCGTGTACGACTCCGCGATCAGCGCCTCGCCGTTCAGGCTCTCTTCCGTCGCATACCCCCAGAGCTCCCTGCGCACGCGTTCGTGCAATCGCTCCGCGAACGCCTCCGCCAGGCGGTCGGCAAGGGCCTTGGCCATGATGCTCGAGTAGTCGTCGTGGTCGCGCTCGAAGCGACGGCAGAGCGCTTCCAGGCCGGTGCCGGCGGTGACCGCGAAGGCCCCCAGGTAGTCGGCCGTCCCGGTGTCGCGCGGAGCCACGAAGTCGCTCAGGCAGGAGCTGGCGCGTCCCGGCGCCTTCTCGAACTGCTGGCGCAGCCCGTGCGCCACCGCGAGCGTCCGGTCCCGGCTCTCGCCGGCGTAGATTTCCACGTCGTCGCCCGCGGCGTTGGCCGGGAAGATGCCCGCCACTCCGCTTGCCTCCAGCAGGCCGTCGCGCACGATTTCGTCCAGCAGAGCGCGCGCGTCCGCGTAGAGCGTGCTAGCCTGCTCGCCCACAACCGCATCGTCGAGCACCGCCGGGAAGGCGCCCGCGATCTCCCAGGCGCTGAAGAAGGGCGTCCAGTCGATATACGGGATCAACTCCGCGATGGAGTAGGGGGCGAACACCTGGATTCCGAGTGACCGCGGCGGCACCGGCGGGTCGGCGGCCCAGTCGATGGCGAGCTTTCGCGCGCGGGCCTGCTCCAGGGGAAGAATGCGGGCCCGGGTCCGCTTGCGGGCGTACAGGGCGCGCAGTTTCTCGTAGCTGTCGCGCGTCCGGCGCCGGAACGCGGGCGCCTCGCGCTCGCTGAGCAGCTGGCTCATCACGCCCACGGCTCGCGAAGCGTCGAGCACATGGACGGCCGGACCCGAATACTGCGGCTCGATCTTGACCGCCGTGTGCATGCGCGAGGTGGTCGCTCCCCCGATCAGCAGCGGCAGGCGGAAGCCCAGCCTCTCCATCTCCGAGGCCACGTGCACCATCTCCTCCAGAGACGGCGTGATGAGCCCCGAGAGCCCGATGACGTCCGCCCCCTCGCGGCGCGCGGTCTCCAGAATGAGCTCCGCCGGCACCATCACGCCCAGGTCCACGACCACGTAGTTGTTACACTGGAGCACCACCCCGACGATGTTCTTGCCGATGTCGTGCACGTCGCCCTTGACGGTGGCGAGCACGACCCGCCCGGCGTTGCGCGCCTCGCCGTTGCGGGCTTTTTCCGCCTCGAGGAAGGGCACCAGGTGCGCCACCGCCTTCTTCATCACGCGCGCGCTCTTCACCACCTGGGGAAGGAACATGCGCCCGGCGCCGAAGAGGTCGCCGACCTCGTTCATCCCGTCCATGAGAGGGCCTTCGATGACGTCGATCGCGCGCTCGCGGGCCTGCCGCGCTTCCTCGGTGTCCTCGACGATGTGATCCGCGATGCCCTTCACCAGCGCGTACGCCAGCCGCTGTTCGACCGGAGCCTCGCGCCACCCGTCGTCCGCGGCGCTGGCCGGCTGCGAGCTGCCCCGATACTTATCGGCCAGGGCGACCAGGCGCTCGGTGCCCCCGGGATCGCGCGCCAGGATCACATTCTCCACCGGCTCCAGCAGCTCGGCGGGGATCTGGTCGTAGACCGGGAGCGCCCCCGCGTTGACGATCCCCATGTCCATCCCCGCCTGGATGGCGTGGTACAGGAAGACCGAGTGCATGGCGTCGCGCAGGGCTCCCGAACCCCGGAAGGAGAAGGAGAGGTTGCTCACCCCTCCGCTCACCTTGCAGCCGGGGAGCTCCCGCTTGATGACGCGGCACGCCTCGATGAAGGCGACCGCGTAGCCATCGTGCTCCTCGATGCCCGTCGCCACGGCGAAGATGTTCGGGTCGAAGATGACGTCCTCGGGTGGGAAGCCCACTTCTTCGGTGAGGATGCGGTAGGCCCGCCGGCAGACCTCCACCTTGCGCTCAAGGGTGTCGGCCTGCCCCGCTTCGTCGAAGGCCATCACGATCACGGCGGCCCCGTAGCGGCGCACAATGCGCGCCTGTTCGCGAAAGACCTCCTCGCCCTCCTTCAGGGAGATGGAGTTGACGATGCCCTTGCCCTGCACGCACTTGAGCCCGGCTTCGAGGATGCTCCACTTCGAGGAGTCGACGACGATCGGCACGCGCGAGATGTCCGGCTCGGAGGCGATGAGCGAGAGGAAGCGCACCATCGCCGCCTCCGAATCCAGCAGCCCCTCGTCCATGTTCACGTCGATGAGCTGCGCGCCGTTCTCGACCTGCTGCCGCGCCAACTGGAGTGCGGCCTCGTAGTCGTCCTCGTTGATGAGCCTGCGGAAGTGGGCCGAGCCGGTGACGTTGGTGCGCTCGCCGATGTTGGCGAAGAGCGAGTCGGGGCCCAGGTTGAGCGGCTCGAGCCCGGAGAGCCGGGTGCGGCGTTCGATGTTCGGGATCCGGCGCGGCTCAACCCCGGCCACGGCGTCGGCGATGGCCTGGATGTGTGCCGGAGTGGTGCCACAGCATCCGCCCACGATGTTCAGGAAGCCGGCGCGCGCGAACTCTCCGAGCTGGTCGGCCATGGACTCGGGGGTCTCGTCGTACAGTCCCAGTTCGTTGGGCAGCCCGGCGTTGGGGTGGCAGCTGACCAGGATGTCGGCGCGGGTCGCGAGTTCCTCCACGTGCGGGCGCAGGGCGGCGGCGCCGAGCGCACAGTTGAGGCCGATGGCCAGAAGGTCGCCGTGGCGCACCGAGTTCAGGAACGCCTCAACCGTCTGCCCGGAGAGTGTGCGTCCGCTGGCGTCCACCACGGTGCCCGAGACCATGACCGGCATGTCCAGCCCGCACCGGTCGAGGAGCGAGCGGATCGAAAACAGGGCGGCCTTGGCGTTCAGGGTGTCGAAGACCGTCTCGACCATGAGGAGGTCGACATCGCCATCGAGGAGGCCGCGCGCCTGCTCGTCGTACGCCTCTGCGAGGGCGTCGAAGGTGATGTTGCGGAACCCCGGGTCGTTCACGTCGGGGGAGAGGGAGGCGGTGCGGTTCGTCGGCCCCAGGATGCCCGCTACGAAGCGCGGCCTGGACGGGTCGAGAGCGGTGAAACCGTCCGCCGCGGCGCGGGCGATGCGCGCCGACGCCAGGTTCATCTCGTAGGCGGAGGACTCCAGGCCGTAGTCGGCCATCGAGATCGAGGTCGCGTTGAAGGTGTTGGTCTCGACGATGTCGGCGCCGGCGGCCAGGTATCCCTCGTGGATCTCGCGAATGACCTCGGGCCGGGTCAGCGAGAGCACATCGTTCGCGCCCCGGAGCGGCCGCCCGTGGCCGGCGAAGCGGTCCCCGCGAAAATCGTCCTCCCCCAGCCGGTAGCCCTGGATCATGGTGCCCATCGCTCCGTCGAGCACCAGGATGCGGCGCCGCAGGGCATGCTCCAGCGCGGTCGCGCGCTGAACGCGAGCGGAGGGGCTGGCTCCCGGGGCAGGTGCGAGGACGGTCATGGCGTCAGTATACTAATGGAACGCGCGTCCGGTCCCTCAGGAACTTTCTCGTCCCGGGGCCGTTACCCGGGGAAGATCATGGAAACCGTCCGCATCCCCAATCAGGCGACCTACTCGCCCATCTCGCTGACCGACCTGATGGTCGCGGCGCCTCTCGCGTCGCGCATCCTGCTCGGGGCGACTCCCCCCGGGCGCGCACTCCAGGCTGTGGCGCTGGGCGCCTACGCCGGCAGCGTGGCGATCGACTGGATCTCCCGGCGGGGCGTGCGCGTCATCGACTTCCTGGACACCTTTGGGGCGGACGTGCAGCAGCTCACGCCGATGCCGGTGCCGGAGCGCGACCGCGAGGCCCGCCACCTCATCGAACTTGTGAGCGACGAGTATACCCCCGAGCGCATCCCTCGCTCCCGTAGCGCGCGCCTCGTCAACCGGCACCTGACCGACTACATCGCCGGGATTACCGGGCAACGTGTGGAGACCAGTTCGGAGGTGCGGCAGTTTAGCCTCGCGGGGCTCGTCTTTCCCTTCGCCCTCGGCACCTGTGACATCTTCTCCGGAGACGTCTCGATCCTCAGGGATGCCGGGATCTTCGAGCCGCACATCATCGCGCATGAATTCTGTCACCGGAAGGGGTATCTGAAGGAGCTGCACGCGCAGGCGTTGGGGTACCTGGCCATGATCGGGTCGGACGAGCCCGTGCTGGTGCAGTCGGCCCGTTGCGAGCGGCTCCACCGCAATCTCTGGGTGCTGGCGGATCGCGATCCCGTGCGGTATCGTACGATGGTCGAGGAGGGAGGCCTGCGCGAGGAGCTGCGGGACGACTTCCTGGCCCTGCACTCCGAGGATGGCCCAGCCCAGGGAACGATGGCGAATCTGATGCGCCGCCTCTACGACGAGCGCATGAAACTCACCGGCCAGAACGGACTTTCGGACTATGACGAAGGCTTCACGAACTTCCTGTACACGAGCAGCGTGGATTCATAGAGTTCCCAGCGGTTCGCATAACCTGTTGACATACCGCCGTTTACGCGCAAACCCGTAATTCCCTTCCGTTCCATATATCTTAAGTGCAGAAGTGACACATGCACTGCCACACGGAGCGGAAGATGCGCAAAACAAGGACACCAAAGCGACTAACGGCGGCGTTCTGTCGGACCGTGCAGCGGCCGGGCTACTACGGCGACGGCGGACACGGCTCGCGCGGGCTCCAGCTTCGCGTGCATGTCACGAAGGGCGGCCACGTGACGCGAAGATGGATTCAGCGTGTCAGCATCGCGTGGCGCACCACGAACATCGCTCTCGGGGCGTTCCCTGACGATCTGACGCTGGGCACGCGCGCGCGCGTGCCCAAGAGAACAGCAAGGACGGCGATCGGAGCGAGCGGGAAGGGCTTGGCGAGTTCAAGCGGTACGCGTTCCCGTACTTCGGCGCGAGGCGAATTGACAAGATCGCCACCGCCGACGTGCTCGCGGCGCTCACCCCGATCTGGAAGGTGGTCATTTCCCGTGGACGTGCCGCGCCTTGGCCGCGCCGCGCGCCGCGCTCCAGTACCTTGCCGGAGTCGGGTTCGCCGAACTCGTACCGGACGGCGACAACGAACGCGTCCGACCCGGGCCCGAGTGGACAGGCTGGCCGCCGCAATCAGCGGCCAACGGCAACACTTGACAACGCCGACAGGCCTGCGCGCACCGGCGTGCTTAGGCGTGCAAATGGCGTGCTTTGGCGTGCACTTCGAGGCAAAACAGCACGATAGAACCGAATATATTCGTCGCCCGACACCGACTCCGACCCTACGGAGGAGTAGGGCGGGACGCGGTGCGGTGGCGGTCCGCTGACGCGGCCACCGACCGGCGTCCCGCCTTTGCGGAGCCAGCAATCCACACCACGACCACGCCGCCAGAATCGCCCCAGAACGCGCCTAAAGACCTTGCTGCAACCGGCCATGGAGTGACCTACGGACGCCCAGGGGCGGTTCCTTGCGCAGCTACGGCCATGCTGAAGGCCAACCCTCGCGGGATGGTGCAAGGATTCCGCTTCCGCTACGATTCGGGCGCTCCAAACGGGGGAATGAACAAGCAGGCGGAGGCCAACGGCAATCATGGCTCGGAAGGACATAGCATTGGGGGGCGGCGACGCCACATCTGACAAGACGTTCCTACGTGGGACGTGCCCACACTGTAGGACAAAAGGGGTCAGCTTTTCGCTGGCCGGCCATCATCGGAGGATCTTGGAGAAGTCGAATTGGAGCTACCCCGCTTTCACGGACGGTTGGTTTCTGGGGTTGATGGTGTCTGATGTGGTTCCTTTTCTCCCTCGTCATTCCAGTGAGAGAGGCAACGTACATCGCCGACGATGCGAACAGCCAGGAGAAGTCCGGAGCGCTTCGGTCGCCCCGGCGCTGCACCTTCGCTTCAGGCCGCATAGTTGAGTCTCTCGAAGTTCGCCGGCGACTTGTAGCCGAGCGCCGAGTGGATCCTGCGGGTGTTGTAGAAGCCCTCGATGAAGCCGAAGACTTCACGCCGCGCGTCTGCGGGCGTCGGAAAGCGGCTTCGGTCGAGGAGTTCGCACTCCAGCGTCGCGAAGAAGCTCTCGCACATCGCGTTGTCGTAGGCGTCGCCCACCGAGCCCATCGACTGCACGATGCCCGCCTCGCGGCAGCGCTTCCCGAAGGCCAGCGAGGTGTACTGTCCAGGTTCAAGGGGTCGTCGCAACAGTACGGTATTGAAGGGTTTTCCTGGGCCCTCGATTTTACTGGACACCAGACTGGCGAGCGAGAGCGGTGGAGCACTTAGCGCAACGTGGAGGTCCGGTTCAGTGATTGTAAGAGATCTTCCAGGGTTTCCGCCGGAGTTCTCCAACCGAGGGTCTTGCGGGGGCGGCTGTTGAGAGCGGTTGCGACGGCGGAGAGATCGTCAGCGGTATGTCTGCTGAGATCCGTGCCTTTGGGGAAGTACTGCCTCAACAGGCCGTTGGTGTTCTCGTTCGTGCCGCGCTGCCACGGGCTCTGCGGGTCGCAGAAGTAGACGGCCAGGCCAGTATCGATGCGAAGCCGTGCGTGCTGAGCCATCTCTGCTCCCTGGTCCCATGTCAGAGACCGGCGGAGTTGCTCGGGCAGGGTCGTGATCGACGAAGCGATCGCGTCCCGGACGGCTTCGGCACCGTGTCCAGCCAACGCTGGACCGTTCTTGGTCCTGGGCTCGCCGTGTTTGTCAAGGCGGGGGAGGTAGAGCAGCATCGTGAACCTGGAGGTCCGCTCGACCAGCGTTCCGATCGCCGAACTGCCCAGCCCCAGGATCAGGTCGCCTTCCCAGTGCCCGGGGACGGCGCGGTCGTCTGCCTCGGCCGGTCGCTCGCTGAGCATGATCTCGGGGTGAACGAACGTCTTTCCCCGTCTGCGGGTGCGAGCTCGAGGCACCCGTAGCGCGCGTCCCGTCCGAAGGCACGCTGTCAGCTCCCGTCGCAGCGCACCCCTCTCTGCCAACGCAGCATGAGACACGAGAGGAGCAAACGCTTAGAGTAGGGCGAGGTGGAGAGTTGGAGGATGGGACGAGGAGAAGGAATGAAATCGAACGGAGTCCCCCCTGCTGCGGGGGAGAGGAAGCGAGGCGCGGCGGTCCCGCCGGACCCGGAGGTTTCGGCGAAGGCGAAGCGGCGGCGCTTCACGGCGGGGTACAAGCTGTCGATCATCGAGCAGGCCGACCAGTGCGGGACACCGGGCGAGATGGGTCGTCTGCTGCGGCGCGAGGGGCTGTACAGCTCGCATCTGTCGGCGTGGCGGAAGGCGGCGCGGGAAGGGTCGCTGCGGGAGCTGGCCAGGAAGCGCGGCCCGAAGCCTTCGGCCGGGAAGCGGGATTTGAAGAACCTGCGAAGGCTCGAGCGTGAGAACGCGCGCCTGCGTGAGGAGCTCCGCAAGGCGCGGATCGTCATCGAGGTGCAGGGAAAAGTATCGGGGCTGCTGGGGTTGAGCCTCGGGGACGGGAAGTCCTCTTGAGCGCGGCCGGAGAGCTTGCCGGGCATGTGGGCGTGAGAGCCGCGTGCAAGGCGCTGCGGGTTGCGCACTCGACGTACTACCGTCGCCGGAGGCCGAAGAAGACCGGGCAGCGGCAGCCCCGGCCGACGCCTGCCCGGGCCTTGAGCGAAGCGGAGCGGACGGAGGTGTTCGAGGTGCTGTGCTCGTCGCGCTTCGCGGACCGCGCTCCCGCGGAAGTGTACGCGACGCTGCTGGACGAAGGCGTCTACCTGTGCTCCGAGCGCACGATGTACCGGATTCTGGCCGAGAACCGGGCGGTCCGTGAGCGCCGCGCCCAGCGCAGCCACCCGAACCATCCGAAGCCCGAGGTCGTGGCCCGCGGGCCCAACGAGGCGTGGTCCTGGGACGTCACCCGGCTTCTTGGACCGCGGAAGGGGCAGTACTTCCACCTCTACGTGATCCTGGACATCTTCAGCCGCTACGTCACCGGATGGATGGTGGCGGAGCGCGAAACCGCAGGCCTGGCCGGACGCCTGATCGAGGCAAGCTGCCTTAAGCACGGCGTCCGGCCCCAAGTGCTTACCCTTCATTCGGATCGGGGATCTCCCATGACGGCCAAGTGCACGGCGCAACTGCTGGCCGACCTGGGCGTCACGCAATCGCTGAGCCGTCCCCGGGTCTCGAACGACAACCCCTACTCGGAGGCGCAGTTCAAGACCGTCAAGTACCACCCCGGCTTCCCCGGCCGGTTCTCCAACATCGAGGAGGCGAAGGAGTTCTGCCGGTCGTTCTTCCCGTGGTACAACACCGAGCACCGGCATGGCGGCATCGGCCTGCTCACCCCCGCCCAGGTCCACTTCGGCGATGCCCCCGAGGTGATCCGCCAGAGGCAGGACGTTCTCGCCGCCGCCTACGCCGCCCGTCCGGAGCGCTTTGTGGCCGGCCCGCCCCGGGCCTCGGAACTCCCCGCGCAGGTCTGGATCAACCCCCCACTCCCCGTCAGCGCAGTTGACGGTGAAGATCGGACAGCGGATGGTGAGGGTGACGACGGAAAGGAGGGCTCACTACACTGAATCAGCAACGTGTCTCAAATTCGTTGACAGGTTCCGGAGCAGCATCCGTCGCACCATCGGGATCGACATCTCCAAGGACTGGCTCGACGCCTTCGCCTCGCCCGAGGGGAGAGCATCCCGGTTTTCGAACGATGCGGCCGGCTTCCGCAAGCTGATCGCCTGGATCGGCTCCGAGGTCGACCGGATCGCGTACGAACCCACCGGACCCTTCCACCGCGACTTCGAGGATACCCTCCTGAAGGCCGGACTCCCCCTGTACGCGATCAACCCCTTCCAGGTCCGTTCCTTCGCCCGCTCCCTCGGCCGGCGCGCCAAGACCGATGCCGTGGGCGCCCGCATGCTGGCCACCATGGCGGCGGCCATCGAGGATCTGCGCCCGGCTCAAGCGAGATCGGAGGGACAGCGCGATCTCGCCGAACTCCAACAGATCCGCGACGCGCTGCTGAAGGACCGAGTCGCCACCACCAACCGCGGCAAGCACTTGCGCACTCCCGTGGGCAAGCGGCTCACCAGGCAGAGGCTGAAGCAGATCAAGCGCCAGCTGAAAGTCATCGACGCCGAGATCCGGCAACGGCTCGAGGCGGAGGAGGCCCTGGAGCGCCGGGCCGAGATCCTGACCTCCATCCCGGGCATCTCGGACATCACCGCCGCGGGACTGATCATCCACATGCCGGAGCTGGGCACGCTCACCGGCGCCCGTGCCGCCAGCCTCGCCGGACTCGCCCCGATCACCCGGGAGTCCAGATACTGGAAGGGACGCGGCTTCATCCAGGGCGGCAGGCACCGGTTGCGCCGGCTGCTCTACATGCCCGCGCTGGTCGCGGTCCAGTACAATCCCGACCTCAAGCGGAAGTACGAGGCGCTCGTGGCCAAGGGGAAACCGCCGAAAGTCGCCCTGACGGCGGTGATGCGGAAGCTCGTTCTCGCCAACACGCTGGTGCAGCAGGACCGCATCTGGACGGCGCATGCGCCCAGAGAATGCTCCAGCTCCGTCTTCCCGACGCCCCGCCACGCGGGGAGCGGTCACGGATGATCGAGCCGGGGAAGAGCGGACATCGCAACGGAGGCGTCGCGAGGAACGCCGCGAGGCACGTCTATGCCGCGAGTACGGGCATCCACTTGACATGGATACTCCCCTCCATCAATCCCTCGCGGGAAGACCACTGTCGCCGCTGCTAGAGCGGCGGAGTACGCTTTCGCGTGCGTCAGTTGCCACCGGCCACCCGGCGTAAAGCGGGGGATTCTGTTCCGGTCGGGCCCATTTGGCCTATACGCGAGGACTAGGCTAGCGAGAAATCCCGCCCAGTCCGTAGCCCAGCCTCCGCGCGCTCTCGCTCCCCGCGCGGACAAACGTGTCGAGAATTCCGATCAGATGGCGCCGAGCCTCATCGTCGCGCTCTCGTGGGCTAGCCGCCGATCGGTCCCCAGAACTCGCCCGAAAACGATCCAGAGGGTTCGAATGATCGCCGACGCATTCCGGAGGCGAGCAAGTCACGAAGGTCGGAGTCGTCGGTCTGAGGCTTCGCGATAACTGTGCGGCGTGACGAGGCCGCCAACTGGAGGTTCAGTTGCGAGAGCCGATGTTTGTCCATCGGGCGAACGTAAGGCACGACGGGCCTCGGCATTTCAGCGGCAGCCGGTCCGGCTACGAAGCAGTACGTCGGAGTCAAGGGATAAATGAGGCGC
This sequence comes from Longimicrobiales bacterium, assembly GCA_965237885.1. GTDB lineage: Bacteria > Gemmatimonadota > Gemmatimonadetes > Longimicrobiales > Gaopeijiaceae > BD2-11. Next base: position 134,258 of record CBDEGN010000001.1, read on the forward strand.
CAGCCTCCTCCACCTGCCGAAGTGACCAGCGCGGCTTCATCCGGCCGGATGAAGCCCGGATCGGGCGCCGTCCTCCACATCTCCCAGCGCCGGCCGACGAGGCGTTGGTGCATCTCCGCGTACATTCTGTCGTTCGAGAACAGCGTCTCGTAGGCTCTCCGCAAACTTCCAGTGTCTGTCGGAAAATCGAGATCCTGCTCGGTGACGAAACTGCTCACCCTCCGCAGAAGACGAAGGATGAAGGCAGGCGTGCGCATACACTGAACGGCCAAGTAGGCCACCCACCGCTTCGTCTCGTCCTCGTTGAGCGGGACCATCTGGAGGAGCTTGCTGTAGGGTTCTCCAGCATCCCCCTCGACCAGGCTGAACCAATGTTCGAGTTCCTGGGAATAAAGAAACGACTCACGTCCCCAACTCCTGGCTGGAACGTCGTTCGAGCGAACAGTTCCATCTACACCGAGCGCGTAAACGCGCAGTTTGCCCGCAGGAGCCCAGTGCTTGTTGCTGAATGCGGGGCTGTAATGCATCCGGCGGGTGCCGCCAGGCTTCGGGTGCGGAGCAAAGCACTTCACCGATTTGGAACGCTCCTGCGGGATCGCGGGGAAGCGTTCCCACCACAACTCACACAGCCGTAGCCACACGTGCTCCGCGAGAATTGAGGCTGTATTCTCGATCCGATCTTGGATGAGTGGAGACTTCAGAGCATCGCGTTCGGCTTCCACATCGATCGCCTGGATTGGCGCTTGGGCGGTCTTTGCCTTGATGATCTGTCCTTCCAGCCAGAGGACGAGATTGGCGAGTTGGAAGATGGCTTCCGGGCGTACCTGCGCAGGAAGGCTCCTGACTCCGCGGTCCTTCGTGATCCTGAGCATCCGGTCGACGATCTTCGATACCTCGACCGACCAAACGTCGGCGAGCACGGCCATGTGAACCGGATCCGCGTCGGGGAACTTGTTGCGAAGGGTCTCAAGCATCTGGGAATCGTAGTGAAGCGGATATGACCCCCGAATCTTGAACACCTCACCATTGTGGAGTTGACCTCCGGGAGCTGTGCTGGCCAGGGTAGAACCAGGCAGACACGAAGGAGGTTGTCATGGCGAGGCGGAGGTACACGCCCAAGCTCAAGGCGCAAGTGGTGCTGGAGGTGCTGGAGGGGGACAAGACGCCCGGCCAGGTGGCCAAGGCGTACGGGGTGCACCCGAACTCGGTCGGGCTCTGGAAACGGCGCTTCATCGAGCGCGCGCCGGAGGTCTTTGCTGAGGAGACGACGATCAACGAGTACGAGCGCCGCATCCGGGACCTGGAGCAACTGCTGGGCAAGAAGGAGGTGGAGATCGCGCTCCTAAAAAATTTCTTGGGCCGGAGCGGCTGAGCATGGAGGCGAAGGTGGCGCTCGTCTCCGGTGCACGCGAGGCATACGGCCTGGCGCCGTCGCTGCGAGCGGTCGGGCTGGCGCGCTCGACGTGGTACTACCACACTCGAACGCGGGTGACGTACGCGCAGAAGTACGCGCACCTGGAGGCGCCGCTGAAGGCGATCGCCGAAGCACACCCGGAGTACGGATACCGGCGGGCCACCGCAGAGCTCCGGGAGACGTACGGGCACCGCGTGAACCGCAAGGTGGTGGAGCGGCTGCACCGGCTCTGGGATCTGCCGTTGCGGCGCGTCCGCCGGCCGAAGCCGAGCGCCATCCGGCGGGCGATTGACGCCGCCGGTCCGCGGGCGAACCTGTTGTCGAGACGCCGCAAGGCGGAGATCGGGCCGCTGGAAGTCATTTACACGGACTTCACGGAACTCCGCTACGCCGACGGGACCCGGAAGGCCTGGCTGATCCCCCTCCTCGATCACGCGACCAAGTACGTCCCGGGCTTCGCAGTCGGGAAACGGGCGAACTCCGAGCTGGCGCTCGCGGCATGGACCGCGGCGGAGCGAACCCTGGCCCGCTTGCGGGACTCGTTCGTGGGCGTGATCGTCCACCACGATCAGGATCCCGTGTTCACCGGCTACGCGTGGACCGGCCAGCTTCTCTCGGCAGGAGTGCGGCTCTCCTACGCCCTTCGCGGGCCCGGAGACAACCCCGAGATGGAGAGCTTCTTCGGCCGCTTCAAGGTGGAGAACCGATCCCTGATCCTCGACGCCGGATCGCTCGAGGAACTCAACGCCATCGTCCGGGATCGGATCGGATATTACAATCGGGTGCGCCGTCACTCCTCTCTCGGAGACCGGCCGCCCCTGGCTATCATCACGGACCTCTACCGCGAGGGCTGAGCAGCACAACAAACCCAGAGGTCAGGTGTCCAACTTTTGGGGGTCACTTCAAGCCCCTGTGAGCGGGTAAACGTTAGGATCGTGGCGGCACAAAACGCTCGCCCGGCGAATCCAACGGGCGCGGCGGGGAGGTCCAGCGCCGCTCCCGAGGCGGCGGATCAAGCGCTCGCTGACCGCTCGCCCATTGGTTGTCGAACTTCGCCGAGCCGTCCTGGGCCGCGATCGCGCGGGCCGCGGCCCGCGCCGCCAAGCTCGGGATGCGGTTGTCGCGAATGCCCGCCGGCCCTTCCTGCAAAGGACTGATGGACTGGGAGCGACCCACTGGGGGAGGGTGGCATGGGCGCGCACATGCCGACCTTCCCCGATGCTGATCCAAGCATTCCGAAGGCGTGGGTCGCTCCCGTCAACGGCCTCAAGGCCCGGATCGGCATCGGCGCTCCGGCGGCTGTGGCGCAAGCGCAAGGCGGACAGCAACATATGGTACCGGCGGCGTGCCCTTCGGCAAGGCTTTTTCGTGCACAAGCACCCCGATGTCTGATGGGCACTCGCGAATCAGCATCGGTCGACCCGATCCGGGTACGCGAGCCAACCGCTACTGCTCCCGTGGGCACGTTGCCTCGTTTACCCGCAGGTAGTCCGCCACGAACAGGGTTAGCAGACTCTCCAGAAGCGACCGGATCGAGTCGCCGGTCGGATGTGTCGACATCGCGGGGCGATAGTACGCCGATGCCGCGCCCCGTTGCCCCCGTTCATTGCGGAACGGCTGCCAGTACGACATACCGATGACCACTGCCCTAAACGCATCGTCACCAATAACGCCCACCTCCAACACCACCCCGGCGGAGCCCAGGGACGGCTCCTCGGCGGTGTAGAGACCATGCCTGCGCAACATTATTTCTGCGGACGCCTGCATCAGCTCCAGCGTTAGCCCGGGAGGAAGGGAACCGTCTCCCCAAGTGCGCACCTCAACGCCCATGGGTCGACAATTGTTGTAGAGGCCAAAGGAGAGAACATCGGCCCGCGTTGGCGTTTGCCCGACCGCGAGCGACGGGAGTGCCAGCGCGAGAACAAACGTGCCCGCCAGGACCAGTCGGGAGAAAGTCGGCGAACTCGCAGGGCTGTTACCGGCCATGCAAAACTTCACAGATGTGGCCGTCCAAATCTGCACACTTCCGGGTCCGAGGAGCGGAGGCGGTAGGGGGTTGGACCCGAGGTTGGCGGGTGTTCCGGGACTGGCTCGGCAATCTTGCGTCTCCATTGAACGGAGGAGGCGCAGTGATCGGGAAAGAGAAGCGGGTGCTCTTGCGACATTATCTCGAGCAGGGGATGCCGAAGGCCGAGATCGCGCGGCATCTGAAGATCAGCAGGCGGACTGTGTACAACTGGATCGAAGCGGGGCAGCTGGACCGAGGTGCGGACAGCAAGGCGGTGAGGTACGGACCCAGGCCACGGCGGCCGTCGAAGCTCGACCCCTACAAGGGCATCATCGACGCGCGCCTGGCCGAGTATCCGAAGCTGAGCGCCGTGCGGCTGTTCAACGAGGTGCAGGCGGCGGGCTATGGGGGCGGCTACGGCCAGGTGAAGCGCTACGTGCGCGAGGTCCGGCCACGGGAGCCTGTGGAGCCGGTCCGGAGGTTCGAGACCCCGCCGGGCCACCAGGGCCAGGTGGACTTCGCCGACTTCCGGCTGCCGTGGGGCAAGCGGCACGCGCTGATTGTGGTGCTGGGCTATTCGCGGCGGATGTGGCTGAGGTTCTACGAGCGCCAGACGATGCCGGTCGTGATGCGGGGGCTGGAGGCGTCGTTCGCCTACTTCGGCGGCGTGCCGTCGGAGCTGCTGTTCGACCAGATGAAGGCCGTCATCATCGGCGACAAGCGGGATGAGGGCGGGCGGCTGATCGAGAACCCGGAGTTTCTGCGCTTCAGTCGGCACTGGCGCTTCCGGATCCGGTCGTGCCGTCCGTACCGGGCCCAGACGAAGGGCAAGGTCGAGCGGCCGATCCGCTATATCCGGGACAACTTCTTCTACGGCCAGGAGTTCGTGTCCGACGACGACCTCAACGCGCGGATCCTGCTGTGGCTCGATGGCGTGGCGAACGTTCGGATCCACGGTACGTTGAGGGAGCGCGTGGCGGACCGGTTCGACCGGGAGAGGCCATACTTACGTCCCATGGCTCCTTGGCCTTACCGTCCCGTGGTGCCGCGGCCCGAGCCCTGGACGAGACAGACCGAGGCACCCTCGACACCCCAGGTCGTGGAGGTTGAACGTCGTCCGCTGTCCGAGTACGCCGGGATCACGGGAGCGCTCTCGTGAAGTCCCGGTCAAGGAGCGTGCGCATCGCGGCCCAACTGGCCGATCTGAAGATGCCTGGCGCCCTGGAAGCGCTCGATGACGTACTCGCTGGCGTGGACGGCGGCGGAACCACCGCGGCCGAAGCCATCGAGCGGCTGCTGGCCGCCCAGATCACGCTGCGCAACAGCCGGCGCCTCGCCACGGCCATGCGATCGAGCCGTCTTCCGGCCATCAAGACGCTGGAGGACTTCGACTTCAGCTTCCAACCCTCGATCAAGCGGGAGCAGATCGACTCGCTTCACGAACTCGGGTTCCTGGAGCGGAAGGAGAACGTCGTCTTCCTCGGCCCGCCCGGCGTCGGCAAGACGCACCTCGCGATCAGCTTGGCCATCACCACGGCCGAGAGCGGGCGCCGGGTCTACTACGGAACTCTGACCGACCTCATCGACTCCCTCGAAGAGGCCGAGGCAGCCGGCCGGCTCAACCACCGCCTCAAGACCCTCACCCACCCCGCGCTCCTGGTCGTGGACGAAATCGGCTACCTCCCGGTCACCCGCAGCGGCGCCATCCTCTTCTTCCAGCTCGTCAACCGCCGCTACGAGCACGCCTCGACCGTGGTCACCTCGAACAAGGGCTTCGAGCAGTGGGGCGAGATCCTGCACGACGAGGTCATGGCCGCCGCGCTGCTGGACCGGCTGCTCCACCGCTGCCACATCGTCAACATCCGGGGCAACAGCTACCGGATGCGACGCCACATGGAACTCTCCAAGGCCATCCACCCAACAGCCTCCCGCGCCGTCTCCGCGGAGCACGCCGGGAACCGGGAAGCAGCGTCATGATGGGTGTCCGGACTCCATCGGGAGCCCCCGCTCCGGTCGCTCCGCTCCCTCCGTGGCGGCTCCCGAAAAGTGTGCATTTTTCAATGGCCACAAGTGTGCACTTTTCGGTGGCCATTGACAAGGGCCACCCCTGATACCCCCGGCGTATCCCCTCCAGTCCCTCGGTCGGAACGGCGTTTGCCCCGCCCAGCACCTGCCGCGTGGTTTGTGGCGCTTGGTGAGCATCGTGAGCATTTGCGTGTTTTTCCCCTATTGCCCCACGGTCCCTACGTCGTCGGCGATCGCCCTCCCTTTCTGGATAATCTCGGTTCCAGAAAGCGTCTCACCCTTGTGCTGGGCGAAATGAACCAAGAAGAGGTTGCCGCAAGACTCACAGCACAAGTCGATGCTAACAGCTGAACGCCGATTCGACGGGCATTCAGGCGGAGGCGGCAGGTCGGTCCCGTGATGATCTCGGGGCCAGAACAGGGCATCCGGGAACACCGTGACCACTTGATGCACCGGGCCATCCTCTGTCGGCCGGACGTGCGCGGTGACGCGCCAATGATGAGTGCAACAGTCCCCACAGGTCGGGCACAGCAGCACGCCGCGCCCCTCTCCGTTGGTTCTCGGCGGCGGGCCCTTCATCGGTCATCTTCCAATAGACCAGGGCGGTGGAGACCAAGCGCGAGATTTTCGAGCGGTCGATTCTTCATGGTCCGAACTGGGAAGTTGTCGTTGTGTTGATCAGGGAATACTAACAGATGATGCCCAAGGCTCACTACTCGCCATCGCCGGGGCTCCAGCATCTCGATCGGCTGCCTGACGACGCGGACGGGTGCAGAACTCGCGCCCAGAAGACGTTCTCCCCGACGTATTGGTCGCCGTCCTCCGCGGTGTCCCGCCCCATTCGGCGAGCGCCGCTGTCCAACTCGAGACTCGAGAAGATGTGGAAGGGACCAGTTGTGGGATGGAATAGTGGATATAGTTCCAAATAATTGACAGCAAACCCTTTATTGTCATGCAGTTATGCAAACACTCAGAAGTAGCCCTCCTTTTTCTTGCGTTCCATGGATGCATCGCCGTCATGGTCGATCAGTCGGCCCTGGCGCTCGGAGGCGTGGGTCGCCAGCGTCTCGGCGAGGATCGCATCAAGCGTATCCGCGTCGCTCTCGACTGCGGCGGTGAGCGGGTAGCATCCGAGGGTACGGAAGCGGACGCGTCGTCGCCGGGGCTCCTCGCCGGACCCGAGCGGCATGCGTTCATCGTCGACCATGATCCACTGGCCTTCACGCTCGACGACCGGGCGTTCCCTCGCGAAGTACAGCGGCACGACCGGGATCTCTTCAGCGGCGATGTAGCGCCAGATGTCGGCTTCGGTCCAGTTGGAGAGGGGAGACACGCGGAGCGATTCGCCTGGGCGGACGTGCGTATTGTACAGGTTCCAGAGCTCCGGCCGCTGTGCCTTGGGATCCCATTGGTGAGCCGCATTGCGAAAGGAGAACACCCGCTCCTTCGCCCGTGACTTCTCCTCGTCCCGGCGACCGCCCACGAAAACCATGTCGTACTTCCCGGCGTCGAGGGCCTGGCGGAGCGCCTCGGTGGTCATGACATCGGTGTAGCGCTCCGACCCGTGTGCGAACGGGGTCACGCCGGCCCTCAGCCCCTCCTGGTTGACGTGAACGACCAGCTTGACGCCGGCGTCGGCCACGACCCGGTCGCGGAAGGCGATCATCTCCCGGAACTGCCAGGTGGTGTCGATGTGAAGCAGGGGAAGTGGAGGCGTCGCGGGCCAGAATGCCTTGCGGGCCAGGTGGAGCAGGACCGAGGAGTCCTTGCCCATCGAATAGAGCATGACGGGCCGGGCCGCCGTTGCGATCCCCTCGCGGAGGATCTCGATGGCCTCGGATTCGAGGGCTGAGAGCCACGGGGTCCGTTCCGCTCCCTTTCGGCTCTCGATCCCGGTCGGGCCGTTGCTGGGTGTGGCCATGGTCTCGTGTTCGTTGGCCTATGACGCCGGCACATGGTTGTCGTAGCCCAGAATCTTCTGGCCGGGCGCGCACGCTCCGGCGAGCCGGGCGTGTTCGGCCGGGGCCAGGCGGGTCCAGCTGGGCGGTTTCGCCCGAGGCAGCGCGCGGATTTCATCCAGCCACCGCAAATCGGCGAACTCGGGCCCGACGAAGTCGATGAAGCGGCTCATCTCCTCTTTCGGGGACTCGAGCACCGACTCGAACCGCATGTCCAGCACCCGCTCGCCGGGCAGCGCAGCGAGATACCGCGTGCCCCGTTCGATCATGTTGCTCCAGAGCCATCCGAAGAGAGGCAGATCCATCTGTCTGGCTCGGAAGCTCGCTCCGGAGAAGAACCGGAATCGGAGGCGCGCGAAGAGCGGCATCCAGGGACTCGTGCCCGGCCAATTGGACGACCGGAACGGATCGAGACCGGCGGATCGAAGAATCTTCGCGCACTGTGCGTACAGGCGAAAGACGTAGTGTCCCTGCATGGACATCGCGGTGTCCCGTCCGTCCCGGTAGATGTGCACGAAGCGCGCGTCAGGAAACATCTGCGCCATGGCAGGGACGAAGAACAGCGAGGCTCCCGACCGTTCAATCCAGATGTCCCGCTCGAAGCGGCGGGCCAGCCATTCGAAGACGAACCGGTACTGGGCCGCCAGCGTGTCCACTCCGCGCGCCCTGACGGCGGGAGCCAGTTGGTCCCAAAGCCCCTCGGGGTCGTCGGTGAGGTGCGGCAGGGTCGCGCCCATGATCGGCGGCACGTCATCGGGGCCGAAGCGAGAGCCCGGCCCGAGCGGATAAAGATACTCGCTGACGATCAGATCGTTCTTCAGCAGCGCCCTGCCCACCGGCCGCAGCGTGCTGAGGCGGTGGTAGAGCGCTTCGCCGCCCATCCTGCCGCCCTGGAAGGCACCGTCGGCCAGCGAGGAGAAGAACTCGGAAACGCTGAGCATGCGCGGGTGGAGGTTCACCATGTTCGACAGCATGGTGGACCCGCACCTCCCCGTGCTCACGATGAACACGGGTGCCGCCAGCTTCCCGCTATCGCTCATTGCGCCTTCTCTCCCTCACCCTCACCGGAAGCCCTCCCTTGACCCGGTAGACGCCCGTTGAACTCACCCCGGCTGGCTGGCTGGAAACGGCTTCGATCCGCCACCGCTGCGCGATGCTTGCCAGCGCGAACACGGCTTCCATCGTGGCGAAGCCCCATGCGATGCACATCCGGGCTCCGTAGCCGAACGGAAAATAGGACTGCTTCATTCGGTGCACAGCCGAGTGATCCATCCACCGTTCCGGGCTGAACTCGTCCGGTTGCACAAAGTGTCCCGGGTGGCGGTGTGGCACCCGGAAGAAGGGTTGCACGATCGTTCCCCTGGGGATGAAGTAGCCGCCGATCACGCAGTCCTCGATGGCCTCCCGGCCGAGAAAGTAGATCGGTGGCGACTGTCGCAGCACCTCGTTGAAGACGGCGCGCGTGTAGGGCATCCTCCCGTAGTCCGCCGGCTCGATCGGGCGGCGCCCCGCCACTTCGTCGACTTCGCGCTCGATCCGGTCGCGCACCGGCGGATTGCGCATGACGTAGTCGAGGCACCAGGTCATCGCGCTCGAAGATGTCTCGTGGCCTGCCATGAGCAGCACGAACGCCTCGTCCCGGACCTCCTCGTCCGAGAAGGCCGGTTCGATTCCCTCGTCGTCCTCGGCCCGGACGAGCAGGGAGACCAGGTCGGTGCGGTCCTGGGAATCGTCGCGCGCTCTGGCGATCACGTCGTACACGACCTCGTCCATCGCCCGCCAGGCCCGCCGGGCGCGCAGGGTCCGTGGCAGGGGCAGGGATCGGAGCAGTCGCGTGAACGGCAGGACGCCGAGCGTGAAGTCCCAGAGGATGCCGTCCAGAGCTTCCTTGCCGATGCGCGGGTCGACCTCCATGTCGCGCCCGAAGAAGGCGGTCACGGCCACGTCCATTGCCAGGTCGTGCATTTCGGCGGCGCCGTCGATCACCTGGCCGTCCCGCCACCGCTCCTGCATGACGCGCGCCTTCTCCACCATGATCTCCGCATAGGCCGCCATACCCTTTTTCCCGAACGAAGGCTGGAACAGCTTTCGTCGCCGCCGGTGGCCGTCTCCGTCGGCCGTCAGGATGGTGGGGTTGACCATGGGCCGCAGGTCCTTGTAGCCGGCGGTCTTGTGGAAGGACTGCTGTCTGGTCAGCAGGACCTCCCGGATGAGGGCCGGATCGCAGACTGCGCAGAATCGCCGGTTCAGGAGGTTGTACGAGACCACCTCCCCATACTCCTCGTGCAGCCCCTCCAGCAGCGCCGGGAAGTCGCGCAGGCGGGCCAGCATGTTCCGGAAGCGCCGGCCCCCGGGCCCCGGGGGCAACGGCGGCCGGGAGGCGGCGGTTGGTTCAGGCGCCATGGGTACGTCTCCGTGGACCGCGAGTCCCTCCGGTGACCGGCGCCGCGCCGGTGGCGCAAAGGGTTCGAATCGTCATGATGTTCGGTTGGGGTAGCCGGTGGCGGGGCGAAGTCTATGCCCCTCCCGGGGCCCCGGACAACCGCGTGCTGGCCAAACATCGCCTCCCGGGGTACAAACCTGATCTTCCCGCCGGCGCTCGTTGACATCCAAATGACGCGCCCGCACCTTGTTGGCGCTTATTGCCTCCTCCTTTGCACGTGTCGCCGCGCCGATGGCCATCCCCGCGATCTATGAGGCCGGGTACGAGAAAGCCTCCGGGCTCGATCCCGAGCTGGCCGCGGAATACATCCGCTACACGGTCATCGATGATCCGCCCGCGGATGCCCTGATCGAGGCCCTCGCCCCTCTCGGGATCCCCGAGACAAACCGGCTCATCCGCGCCGGCATGGATCACGACACCAGCGTCCTGGCGAAAGCGCCGCCCCCGCTGCGCGAGTTCTTCGAAGAAATCGAAACCCCGCCTTCCTGGTGGGATCCCGAGGCAAGCCGCCTCGGGTGCAAGGCCTTCTTCGAACACTCCGACAGGTTTGTCCCCGCGTTCTTCGTCGCCACCGTACAAAACGCCGCCACTCTGATCGCCAGGTCATTCTACGTGACGGGCCGGGTCCATTCCCGGTTCGGTCCCCGGAGAATCCGGCAGAATACTCGGCATTTGATCGAAATCATGCTTCCCGGAGGACTCGATCGCCACGGTGACGGATGGAAGCTTTCGGTCCGCATCCGCCTCGTACATGCGCAGGTCAGGCGTATGATTCGCACGGAGGGGGACTGGGACGAAGCGGTCTACGGCGTTCCCTTGAGTGCCGCGCAGATGGCGCTGGCGTCTGCCAGCTTCTCGGCGACGATGCTGGCGCTGGCCCAGAAGCTGGGTGCCCGGCTGGATTCCGCTGCTCGTGCCAGCTTCATGCAGATCTGGCGCTATTCATCGTGGCTGATCGGGACTCCGGAGGAACTGCTCTTCGGAGGCGATGAGGCGAAGACCCGCCAGCTGTTCCTCATCGCCAGGGTCTGCGAACCACCTCCGGGCTACGAATCAGCGACCATCGCCCAGGCCCTCTTCGAAGCCTTGCCCAACGTTGCGGGAAAGATCGATCCGGCCGAGGCGCGGGCCCTGGTGAGGCATGCGCACCGGGTGACGCGCGCGCTGCTGGGAAACGAGCTTTCCGACCAACTCCGCATACCACGGCTACACACGGTGGGGCTCCTGGCCATGATGCGAAGCGGGCGCCTGGTCCATCGCATCATTCAGCACCTCGTGCCGGGCGTCGCGGGTGTGTGGCGGGAGGTGCCCTTCGCGTTTCTGCTCGAAGCGGCCGTGCTGGACGACCTCAGCTACCGGATGCCGGACCGGTTGCAGGTGGAGAAGGCCTCCCCCTGGTGACCCGGGGGGTCGGCCGGGACGCTAGCGTCCGGCTGACGCCGCGTCAATGTGACCGGCAGTCCATGTTTGCATTTGTAGATAATCAAGTCCAATACAGCCGGAAACTGTCGGGAAACCAGGTCGAGCCGCCAGCGCCTGCAAAAAACGGCCAGGGAGAGGACGAGTTCCATCCAGGCGAACCTGAAGCCGCTGCAATATCGCGCCCCCCCTCCGAAAGGCGCATAGGCGAATCGGGGGCGGCCGGGCTGCGGCACCTGTAGCCAGCGTTCCGGCATGAACCGATGGGCGTCCGTAAAGTATTTCTCCTGTCGCATCGGCATGCGAATATAGGGCTGAACAATCGTGCCTTTAGCGATATGATAACCACCGATCACGACATCCTGCACGGCCGTGCGCCCGAGATACGGGGCCGGAGGCGTGAGTCGCAGCGCCTCGTCGACTATGGCCTTCGTATAGACGAGGTCATCATAGTCATGGAATGTCGGCAAGCGGTCGCCGAGCACCGCGTCGATCTCCTGCTCCAGTCGGTCGCGCGCGCCGGGATTCCGGCAGATGTGGTAGATGCACCATGTAAGCGTGGCCGCGGTCGTTTCGTGACCCGCGACAAGGATCGCGAAGGCTTCGTCCTTGAGCTCGGCCTCGCTGTAGGGAGCATGCACGCCGTCCTCATCCCTGGCTCCGGTGAGGTGCGAAATCAAGTCCGTGCGATGACTATCGTCGCGGGCCCTTCGAATGGCCTCGTAGATGGCTTCGTCCAGTCGCGCTATCGCGCGCCGGGCGCTCCTGACGCCCGGCAGCGGCAGAGCCCTCAGGCGTTTGCCGAAGGGCAGCAGGCCAACCACGACAAGCCATCGGTATCCGGCCAGGGAGCCCTTGATGAGTCGGGTGTCCACGACGATGTCATCGCCGAAGAATGTATGGGCCGCGATGGCCAGAGATGCTTCACGTGCCTGTTCATCAAAGTCGATCGTTTGACCGTCGCGCCACCCGTTCTGTCGGCGAAAAGCCTCGCTGACCATTTGTTCCGCGTACTTCGTGATCGCCTTCGGCGTAAAGGACGGCTGGATCAGCTCGCGCCGCCGCTGATGATCGCTGCCGTCCGCCGTGATGATGCAGGCGTTTTCCATCGCCGCCTTCTGTTCTGTCCCTTTGTGGAACTGGTCGCGGCTGGTGACCAGAATCTCCTCCATCAGAGCCGGGTCGGAGATCAGGCAAAAGCGCTTGGCGCCAATCCGGTAGCCGGCGACAGGGCCGTGCTGCCGATGCAGACCCTCCATGAAGTCTGTCGTGCTGCGCACCCTCGCCAGCAGGTTGCGGAGACCCCGACCCTTCGGTCCCGGAGGTTCCGGGGGACGTTTGCCGGCTGGCTGTCCACAGGTGATCATGCTGGTTCCGCTCCCCGCAGCTTGCGTCGCGACGAAGGTCGCGTTGAGTCCTAGTCGGGTCATACCTTTCGCGCAACGTGGGCATGCGGCGCCATGCGTGCGTCCACACGCGCCGGCGTTGTCAGGGCACCCGCCGTGCACGACATTCGCTGCTGTGCGCAGATGCGCGCCGCGCGCGTGTACCCGTAGCCAGGAGTCCCGATGCTCGACGCCTTGAATCGCGTTCGGTTCGCCCCCCGCCGAAGCCTTCCCTACCGCGCCCTCGTGCTCGTCGCTGCGGTCTGCGCGACCACGGCGCTCGGGGGACCGGCCCTCGCGCCGGAACTGGTTGCGCAGCAGGGGGCGAGCGGCGGCAACTGGCTCTACTACGGCGGGGACGCGGGGAGCACGAAATACTCGCCCCTCGACCAGATCGACGCGGACAACGTGGACGACCTGGAGGTCGCGTGGCGCTGGCAGACGCACAACTTCGGCGACCGGCCCGAGTTCAACTACCGGGCGACCCCGCTGGCGGTGGACGGCGTCCTGTACGTCACGGCAGGCTACCGGCGCGCCGTGGTGGCCATCGACGGGGCCTCCGGCGAGACCCTGTGGATGTACCGCATGGACGAGGGCGCGCGCGGCGAGACCGCTCCCCGCGCCAACTCGGGTCGCGGGGTTGCCTACTGGACCGACGGCGAGGCGGAGCGCATCCTCGTCATCACCCCGGCCTACCACATGGTGTCGCTGGATGCCAGGACGGGGCGGCCCGACCCGGCCTTTGGCGACGACGGCGTGGTCGACCTGCGCAGGAACATCGGCCCCCGCGAGGTCCACATCGACAACGACCCGCTGGGCTCGAGTTCCCCGCCGGTGATCGTGGGCGACGTGGCGGTGGTGGGTACGGCGCTGCCGTCAGGGAGCTCGCCCCCGAAGCCGGACATGCCGCCCGGACACGTGCGCGGCTACGACGTGCGCACCGGGGAGCGCCTGTGGATCTTCCACACCATTCCCCAGGAAGGGGAGTACGGCAACGAGACCTGGGAAGACGATTCCTGGCGCTACACCGGGAACGCGGCCGTGTGGCCGCCGTTCTCGGCGGACCTGGAGCGGGGCTACGTCTACCTGCCAATCGAGGCGGGGACCGGCGACTACTATGGAGGGCACCGGCCCGGCGACAACCTCTTCTCTCAGAGCCTGGTATGCCTCGACGCACGCACCGGCGAGCGCGTCTGGCACTTCCAGATGGTTCATCACGGCATCTGGGACTACGATCCGCCCACTCCTCCCATCCTCCTGGACGTCAACGTGGACGGCCGCACCATTCCCGCGGTTGCGCAGGTCACGAAGCAGGCGTTCACCTACGTTTTCGACCGCTACACCGGGGAGCCGGTGTGGCCCATCGAGGAGCGGCCGGTCGCGCCCAGCGACGTCCCCGGCGAATGGACCGCCCCCACCCAGCCGTATCCCACCCGCCCGGCCCCCTTCGACCGCCAGGGCGTGTCCGTGGACGACCTCATCGACTTCACACCCGAGCTGCGCGCGGAGGCGCTGGAGATGGTGTCCCGCCTGGTCATCGGGCCGCTCTTCACACCGCCCACGGTCATCGATCCGGAGGGAACGCTGGGCACCCTGGTTCTGCCGGGATCGCTCGGAGGGGCCAACTGGCCTGGAGCCTCGGTCGATGCGGAAACGGGAATCCTCTACGTCACTTCGGTGACCTCTCCGTCCGTCCACGGGCTGGTGAACGACCCCGAGATCTCCAGCATGGACTTCGTGTCCGGGCGCGCCTTCCGCCGGGTGCAGGGTGGCGGCCCGCAGGGTCTGCCGCTCATCAAGCCGCCGTGGGGGCGCATCACCGCCATCGACCTCAACACCGGCGACCATGTCTGGATGAGGCCCAACGGCGACACGCCCGACTACGTGCGCGAGCATCCCGCGCTGGCCGGCGTGGAGATTCCGCCGACGGGCAAGCCCGACCGCGGCGGCACCATGGTGACCCGGACGCTGCTCTTCGCCGGGGAAGGGGGCGGCATGTTCGCGGCCTTCGGATCGGGCGGCAACAAGCTGCGCGCCCACGACAAGGCCACCGGCGAGGTGGTGCACGAGTTTGAGCTGCCCGCGAACCAGACCGGCGTGCCGATGACCTACCTGGCCGACGGGCGCCAGTTCATCGTGGTGGCGGTGGGCGACCGCGGCCACCCGGCCGAGCTGATCGCGCTGGCGCTTCCCGAGTAGGGGTCCCTCGTGGGCACCAGCGCAGGCGATCCTCCGGTATCCATTCCGGTGCAACCTTCCCCTGCGCTCTCGCGTCTGATGGGCTAATGGCGCGCCGGGAGCTCGTGGAGCCTTCCCCAGGCGCTCGCCAGGCATCGAAGACGACACGGGCTGGAGCGAAGGAGGATCGCATGTTGAGGAAGAAGCGGGAGACGGGGAGCGGGCGAACGAGAAAGATCGGCGCGACCTTCTGGCTGGTTGCGCTGCTGGTGGCGATCACGGCGCCGTCGGTGCTGGAGGCGCAGGAGCGCGACCGTAGCCGGTTCCGGGGTGGCCCGGATGGCGCGCTGATGCGTTTTCGGGGCACTCTGGCGTCGCGGGCGATGCTCGGGATCCAGCTGAGCACGCGTCCGGCGGACGCGGACGCACAGGGCGCCGAGGTGCGTGGCGTCACCAACAACGGCCCGGCCGACGAGGCGGGCCTCCAGGAAGGCGACATCATCACGGCGCTTGGTGGCAATAGCCTGCTTGAACCCCTGGCCGACTCCGACCTGGAGGAGCGCGTCGATCCAGACCGTTCCGTGCCCAGTCAGCGGTTGCTGCTGATGGCGCGCGAGCTGGAGCCGGGAGAAGAGGTCGTGGTGGCCTACCTGCGCGACGGCGAGGAGGCGTCGGGCACGCTCGAGGCTCGCGCAAACCGGGGCTGGGCCATACTGGGGTTCGACGCGGACGAGATGGAGGAGGTGATGGAGCAGGTCCGCGAGCGCACCCAGGAAACCCGCGACCGTGCGGCGGAAATGCGAGAGCAGGCCCGGGAGCTGACCGAAGAGATGCGCGAGCAGTGGGACGACTACGCGTGGTTCCCGGAGGCAGGCTCGGCGATCGCGGTGATGGGGCTGCGGGCCTCGCACGGCATCAGCCTGGTGACGCTGAACGCTGAGCTGGGCCGCTACTTCAACGCGGAAAGCGGCGCCCTGGTCACGGAGGCCGACGAGGACAACCCGCTGGGGCTCGAGGCGGGTGACGTGATCCTCGCCATCGACGGGCGCACCATCGACTCGGCCGGCGACATGCGCCGCATCCTGCGCTCCTACGAGGAGGGGGAGGCGGTGACGCTCAGGATCATGCGGGACCGATCCGAGCGCGAGGTCAGCGGTTCGGTCGAGGACCAGGCACGCGCCCGGCGCGGCGTCGTGCGCGGAGCGCCCTTCGGCCCGGCGGGCAGAAGAATCACGAGCGCACGCAGAGGTCCCGGGCGCGTGGCGGTCCGGCGCGCGACCAACCGCGGCAGGCAGCCCTGGCGGAGCGTGCGCCGGTAGGGGAGCGCGGCAACGGGACGGGTGGCGGGGTCGGGATCCGGCGCCGGGCGCGAAAGCGTTCGGCGCCGGTTGCACTTGTGCGCGCGGGGCTGCTGGTCCAATCTTTAGGTGCATTCTGCAAGTCTTTTCGTTCGCGGCCGCACTTCCGGGGCCGTGAATTCCCATCACACCCGGCAACCCCACCTGCTCGTGTCCGAAAGAGAACCCTTAGGCATCCTTCAGGTCCTCGGCAGCGGATCAGGCTTCATCCGTCTGCGCAAATTCGGCTACATCGCTTCCAAACAGGACGTGTACGTCGGCCCGAAGGTCATTCGGCGCTTCGGTCTGCGCACTGGAGACGAGATCGTCGGGGACATCGGCAACCGCCCGCGCAACGGCAAGGCGCCGCCGCTCACCCGCGTCATCTCGGTCAACGGAGAGCCTCCGGAATCGTTGCACGACCGGCCCGACTTCACCCGTCTGAGCGCGCTCCACCCCAAGGAGCAGCTGAAGCTGGAGTGCGGAACCATTCACTTGGGAAGGCCCGATTTCACCAACCGCGTGATCGACCTCTTCTGCCCCTTCGGCAAGGGCCAGCGGGCGATGATCGTGGCCCCGTCGAAGGCGGGGAAGACCACCGTCCTGCAACACGTGGCCGAGGGCATCGTCACCAACCATCCCGACTGTCATCTCTACATCCTGCTGGTCGACGAGCGGCCCGAGGAGATCACCGAGATGGAGATGTGCGGGTACGGCGAGGTGATCGCCTCCAGTTTCGACTACCCGGCCGAACGCCATGTGGCGGTCGCCGAGATCACCATGGAGCGAGCCCGCCGGCGGGTCGAGATGGGTCAGGATGTGGTCGTGATCCTGGATTCGATTACGCGGCTGGCGCGAGCCCACAACAACGTCGAAGAGGGAAGCGGACGCACGCTCTCGGGCGGGATGGACGCGAGCCTGATGGAGAAGCCCAAGCGTTTCCTGGGAAGCGCGCGCAGCATCGGCGATGCCCAGGGCGGAGGGTCGCTGACGATCGTGGCCACCGCGCTTGTGGACACCGGGTCGCGCATGGACCAGGTCATCTTCGAGGAGTTCAAGGGCACGGGGAACAGCGAGTTGCTGCTCTCTCGCGAGCTCGCCGACCGGCGCATCTTCCCCGCGATCGACCTGGTCGCTTCCGCCACCCGGCGCGAGGAACTTCTGCTGGGACCCGAGGCTCTCACGCTGTCGCGCGCGTTCCGCCGCCAGCTGTCGCACAAGCCCCCGGCGGATGCGATGAACGAGATCCTGGCCCTCATGAACCGGACCCGGAACAACGCCGAGCTCTACGAGATAGCCCGGCAGCTGAACTAGGTCGCGTCAGGGCGAGCTCACCTCGCGCAGGCGCTCCAGGCCGACCTCCAGCTCTCTTCCCTGAAGGCGCTCCATGGCGCGGGCCACGTATCCGAGGATCGGATTCCACCCGAAGTCGCCGGTCTCGCGCCACGTCACACGGGTTCCCGCGTCCAGCCGGTCGAGGGCGATGGTCCCTTCGGTGATCATCGACCCGTCTTCGACCTCGACGCGGTAGCGAACCCGCTCGCCGGCGACGCTCTCCATGATGGTGAAGGCCCCGTTGCCGAACTCCGGATCGTTCCAGCTGCGCCCCGCGCCGACCCCGCTCGGAGGACCGAAGCGTTCGGCGTCGGCGTCGGGCCAATGGGTCCACGTTTCCCACAGTGAGACGTCGTTCACGTAGGCGAAGACATCTTCCGGCGCCGCGGGCATGTCGAGCGAGCGCTCCACTTCCCAGGTTCCGGGCAGGACCAGACCGATGAGGAGCAGGGAGACGAACACCACTGTCAGAAAGCTGAAGAACTTCACCGCCATGAGCCGTTTCTCCGTCGTGCGCGGGGTAGCCGCCTATCGGACATCGATGCGTCGCAGCACCGGTTCGAGGCTGGACCAGACCGTCGCCGCGATGATCTCGTGGCCTTCCACCGAGGGGTGGATGCCGTCGGCCTGGTTGAGTTCGGGTATGCCGCCCACACCCTCGAGCAGGAAGGGGATCAGGGTGACGCCCGCCGTGCCCGCCACGTCCGGGAAGACGGCCCGGAAGCTCTCGCTGTAGCGCTGCCCCAGGTTGGGAGGGGCTTGCATGCCGGCCAGCAGGACTTCGGCCTCCGGATAGCGAGCCCGGGTGCCGCGAATGATGGCCAGCAGGTTGGCTCGCAGGGCATCGACGTCCTGGCCCCGCAACCCGTCGTTGGCCCCCAGCTCGAGCACCAGGACGCGAATCGGCATGCGCAGCAGCCATTCCAGGCGCCGCAGGCCTCCCGCGCTCGTGTCCCCCCCGACGCCCGCGTTCACCACCCGGAAGGGCAGCCCGGCTTCGTCGATGTGCTCCTGAACCCTGGCGGGAAAGGCATGTCCGTCCGGGTTCTGCAGCCCGTAGCCCTCGGTGAGGCTCGTGCCCAGGAAGAGGACGACCTCGGGTTCGCTGACCGGAGCGGCTTCTTCGCCGGCCGGGCCGTACCCTGCTGTGACCGGGGCAGGGGAGGCGGCATCCGGCGCCGGAACTTCCCGATCCCCGGAGCGTAACGCTTCGGGGTCTTCTGCTCCCCCGCACGCCGGCACGGCAGCGAGCAGGCCGATTGCCGCAAGTCTTCTCCACATGATGATCGTCGCCGAAGGTGTGAGCAAAGCGTACGGGCGCGGCAGCCGCTTGCTGGTCGTGCTGCGCGATATCGATCTGAACGTGCCCGAAGAAGACTTTATCGCCTTGGTGGGTCCCTCGGGAAGCGGCAAGACCACCCTGCTGGGACTGCTGGCGGGGCTCGACGCCCCCACAACCGGCACCATCAGCCTGGGCGGCGAGGAGCTCTCGGCGCTTACCGCCGACGAGCGGGCCACGTTCCGGGCGGAAAAGGTAGGCTTTGTTTTCCAGACCTTCCACCTCCTGCCCACGCTCACGGCGCTGGAGAACGTCATGGTGCCGCTGGAACTGGCGCCTCGCAGGGGGATGTCCCGCGGGGGCGCGCCGCGGGTCAAGCCGCGCGTGCGGGCCCGCGAGCTGCTCGAGCGGGTGGGTCTCGCGGAGCGCATGCATCACTATCCGGCGCAGCTCTCCGGGGGCGAGCAGCAGCGGGTGGCGCTCGCCCGCGCCTTCGCCAACCGGCCGCTGGTGCTCTTCGCGGACGAGCCCACCGGCAACCTGGACTCGGCGGCCGGCGCGATGGTGGTCGAGCTCATGGAGGAGCTCAACCGCGAGTCCCGCACGACCATCGTGCTCGCCACCCACGACCTGGAGCTCTCGGCACGCGCGCGGCGGGTGGTCACCCTCCGCGACGGCCGCATCGACGCCGATCACCTGAACGGCCACGGGCTCGGGTGATCCCCTTCTCGCTGCGGCTCGCCTGGCGAGAGGGCCGCGCGGGCACGCGCCGCATCGGGGCCTACGCCGCCTCGGTGGCGCTCGGGGTCGCCGCGCTGGTGGCGGTGCACTCCTTCAGCGGCGACGTGATCCGCTCCATCCGCGAGGAGTCGCAGCTGCTGTTGGGCGCCGACCTGCGCCTTTCCTCCAACGCGCCCATCTCCGACAGCGTGAGCGCCATCGCCGATTCGGTGGTCGCCGAGGGGGGGCGGCTGTCCCGCGTCACCGGCCTGGTCTCCATGGTTTACGCCCCTTCGAGCGAGGCCACCCGGCTGACCCAGGTGAGGGGAGTGGAGGGCGTCTTTCCGCTCTACGGGGAGGTGGAGACCACGCCGCCGGGGATCTGGTCCCGGCTCGGCGAGCCCGGCGTCGCGATCGTGGACGAGGCGGTGCCGATCCAGCTGGGCGTGCGAGCGGGCGACACCCTGCAAATCGGGACAGCCTCTTTCGCCATCCTCGGCACGGTGCGCGGCCTGCCCACCGACATCGGTTTCCAGAGCTCGATCGGCCCGCGCGTGTTCGTCGCCCGGAGCGAACTCGGGGCCAGCGGGCTGCTGGATGTCGGCACCGTCGCCCGCCATCACATCTACCTGCGCATGCCCGGCCAGGAAGACCCGGAGGACCTCGAAGGACGCTACTGGCGCTTCTTCCGCAACCAGGCGGTGACTTCGGTGACCGCCGAGGACCAGGCCCGCAACCTTACACGAGGCACGCGTCACCTCGCCTGGTTCCTGCGGATCGTGGGGCTCACGGCGCTGCTGCTCGGGGGCATCGGCGCGGCCAGCGCGATCCACGTGTACGTAAAGGAGAAGACCACGACGGTCGCGGTGCTGCGCTGCATCGGCGCGCGCGAGGCGAGCGTGTTCAACGCCTACCTCTTCCAGGCGGTCGCGCTCGGGCTGATCGGGTCGGTCGCGGGGGTGGCGGGGGGGATCGGGCTGCAGCGCTTGCTTCCCCTCCTGATCGCGGATGTGCTGCCCGTGACGGTCGAGGCGCGGGTGGATGGGACAGCGGTGGCCGCGGGGCTGGTGACCGGGGTGGTGGCATCGGTCCTGTTCGCGCTCATCCCCCTGCTGCGCATTCGCGGTATCGCCCCGCTGCGGGCGCTGCGCGCCGACTTCGAGCCGGAGGCGACGACGACGGCGCGCTTCGATCGCGTCCTGGTACTCGGCGGGCTCGCCGGCGGGGTGCTGCTGCTGAGCGTGTGGCAGGCCCCGGAGCCCGAGCACGGCTACGCTTTCGCGGGTGCCCTGAGCGCCACGTTGGTCCTGCTCTGGGGATCGGCGACCGCGCTCACCCGCCTCGCCCGCCGCTGGTTTCCGCGACGAGCTTCCTATGCGGTGCGACAGGGGGTGGCGAACCTCTTCCGGCCCCGCAACCAGACCAGAGCGGTCATCCTCGCGCTGGGGTTCGGGACCTTCCTGATCACCAGCGTGCTCCTGGTGCAGAACAGCCTGGGCCGCGTGCTGTCCGCGGATCCGGACGAGAATCGGCCCAACCTGCTGTTCTTTGACGTACAGCCCGACCAGCGGGACCGGGTGGCCGAACTGGTGGCGGAGGCCGGCGGGGGCGCGGTCGACCTGACCGCGGTGGTGCCCGCCCGCCTCTCGAGCCTGAACGGTCGTCCTGCCGCGGAGATCCTGCGCGATACGGCCGACGGCGGGCCCGCGCGCTGGGCGGTGCGGCGGCTCTACCGCAACACCTACCGCACCGAACTCTCCGACTCCGAGGAGCTGGTGGCGGGACGGTGGTGGGGGAATGGGGGGGCCGGCGACGGCGACAACGGCGCTCCCGACGGAATCTCCCTGGACGCCGACCTGGCCGACGACCTGCGGGTCGGGGTGGGGGACCGCATCACCTGGGATGTCCAGGGCGTTCCCGTTACCACCACGGTGGAGAACCTCCGCCGCGTGGACTGGGAACGCTTCGACATCAACTTCCTGGTGGTTGCCGAGCCCGGCGTCTTCGACCAGGCCCCGCGCAGCTACCTGGGGCTCGCGCGCGTCGCAGGGCCTGAAGCGCGCGCCCGCATGCAGCGCAATCTGGTGCTCAGCCTCCCCAACGTCTCGGTGCTGGATCTGGCGCTCGTCCAGGAAGCGCTGGACACCATTCTCGGCCGCGTCGGCAGCGCCGTCCGCTTCCTCGCCTTTTTCATCGCCTTCGCCGGCCTGATCGTGCTGGCGGGCGCCATCTCCACCTCGCGCTACCAGAGGATGCGCGAGAGCGCGCTCCTCAAGACGCTGGGCGCGCGCCGGTCGCTGGTGCGCCAGGTCCTGCTCGCCGAGTACGCGAGCCTGGGGACGCTGGCGGGGCTGGTGGGGGCGCTGTTGGGGGTGTGCGCGGCCTGGGCGCTGGTCGAATTCTTCTTCGGGCTCGACTTCCACCTGTCGCTGTGGCGTGTCGCCGGCATCTGGCTGAGCGTGATCGCGCTCACCGTGGTCACCGGACTGGCCAACAGCCGCGGCGTCCTGCGCCGCAAACCGCTGGCGACGCTGCGGGAGGTAGCGGAGTAGCGGGAGTTCATTCCCAGGTCTCTTCCAGCATCCGGGACCACGGCACCACCTCGGTCCCGCCGCGCCGGTACCGCGAGTCGCCGCCGTAGATCAATCTTCGCTCAACATTGAGCCCGATTTCTTCGAGCGACGCAGCGAGTCTGCCAAGGCTGGAGAAGAAGCGCGGGACGATGGTGCCCCCCGACTTGGCCTCGGCAAAGATGAGCCGCAACCCCAGGTCGACGACCAGGTCGACCTCGGTGCCAGCAGCCCGATAGTGTCTCAGCCGAGGGTCCTCGCCCCGGTGCGTCGTCGCCTTGAAGACCTCGGAAGCGACCCAGCTCTCGAAGATCTGACCGCGCAGAGGGTGATGACGCAGCTCCTCCGCGGATCGTATGCCCAGCAGGTAGCAGACGAGCCCGGAGTCCAGGAAGTGGAGTTTGGAAGCCTTGATCTGGCGCTTTCGCACATTGCGCCGGTAGGCGGAAGCCTCAATCATGAGGAAGCTCGCTTCCAGAACCGACAGCCAGGCTCGCGCGGTGTTGTGGCGGACGCCCGCGTCGCCCGCCAGCGCAGAGAGGTTTACTTCGGTGGCGGTCCGGCCGGCCGCCATGCGCACGAACGCGGAAAACGCCTCGAGGTCGGTGACGTTGCGCAGCGACCTGACATCCCGCTCGATGTAGGTGGCAAAATAGTCGCGCAGCCAAATGTCGGGGGGAATGCGTCGGTCGTGGATCCGTGGGTAGGCGCCGGTCCAGAGGCAGTCCAGCAGACTCGGCGCAGGTGCCCCGAAGCGGGCCAGTTCGTTGAATCCGGGAGCCAGCAGGTAGAGCACGCCGACCCGTCCGGCGAGCGACTGGCTCACGGCTTCGCTCAAGCCGAAGTGTTGGGAGCCGGTCAGGACGAAACGGCCCGCTGTCGGGTTCCGGTCGACTTCCTCCTGCAAGTATGACGTCAGGTCGGGAGCCCGCTGCACTTCGTCGATGACCGCGCCCTCGCGGTACTCCCGGAAGAAGCCGCGCGGATCCTCCCGGGCATAGGCGCGCATGTCCATGCCCTCGAGCGAGACGTACGGCCGATCCGAAAGCAGAGTCCGGCAGAGCGTGGTCTTGCCCGACTGCCTTGGGCCGGTCACGGTGACGATGGGGTAGTGCCGCAGTCGCTGACCCAGGGGGGCAGCCAGATCACGCTCGATCAAGGACACCGGGGCCCTCCGCTTCGAGGAGACATTCCGGGGACCAACGCCGTCAATCTGGGCCAACACCTTGCAGATTGTCAATCAGAATGACAATTCGCACGAGCTATGAGCCAGCTATCGACGCAAACCGATGCTTGGGAGAGTGCTCACCGAGCGCAAACAGAGCTCCTGCTGCCTTTTAGCCGCTACGCTCCCGCCCGGGCGTACGCCCTCAGCCGCTCGCTCGCCGTCTCCAGGCTGTCGATGCGCTTGCAGAAGACGAAGCGCACGTAGGTGCTGTCGCCGGCCTTCACGTTGAAGAAGCTCGATCCCGGCACCGGAATCACCCCCGCGTCGCGCGCCAGCGAGCGCGAGAAGGTGTCGTCGTCCTCGTCGGAGAGGTCCGAGAAGTCGGCCATGATGTAGTAGGCGCCCTCGGGAGCCGAGCAGCGGAAGCCACCTTCGAGCAGACCCTCGTACAGGACTTCCCGCTTCGCGCGATAGCTCTCCTTGAGGTCCTGGTAGAACTCGGGCCCCAGCGCGTTCATCGCCGCCGCGACCCCCTCCTGCAGCGGAGCGGGCGCGCCCACGGTGAGGAAGTCGTGCACCTTGCGGATCTCGTCCGTAAGGTCGGCCGGGGCCACGATGGTGCCCAGCCGCCAGCCGGTGACGCTGTAGGTCTTGGACGCGCCGGAGACGGTGACGGTGCGCTCGCGCATGTCCGGGAGGGTGGCCAGCGGGATGTGCTCGCCCTCGTAGTAGATGTGCTCGTAGATCTCGTCGGTGAAGGCGAGGATGTCGTGCCGACGGCAGATGTCGGCGACCCCCTCCAGCTCCTCGCGGTCGAAGACACGGCCGGTCGGGTTGTTGGGCGTGTTGAGGATGATGGCGCGGGTGCGCGGCGTGACGTCGGCTTCGAGCCGCGCAGCGTCCAGGCGGAACTCGGGCGGCTCGAGCCGATGGAACACCGGCTTCGCCTCGCACAGGATCGCGTCCGGCCCGTAGTTCTCGTAGAAGGGCTCCAGCACGATCACTTCGTCGCCCGGGTTGATGACCGCAAGCATGATGGACGCCATCGCCTCGGTGGCCCCGCAGGTGACGGTGATCTCGCGCTCGCCGTTCACCTCCATTCCGTACCACTCGCGGTACTTGCGCACCAGGGCGTCGCGGTAGCGCGGCGATCCCCAGGTGATCGCGTACTGGTTAATGTCCTTCTGGATGGCCCGGCAGGCGGCGTCCTTGATGACCTGAGGGGCGGGAAAGTCCGGGAATCCCTGGGCCAGGTTCAGCGCCCCGTACTCGCGCGCGACGCGCGTCATCTCGCGGATGACGGACTCGGTGAACAGGCGCGTCCTGCGCGCCGTGCGTGGCTTCTGGGTCATGGTTTGTCGTGCTCTCTGGCGTATGCCGGATCCGGGTCCCGTGAGCCGCCCGCTCCGGGCCTGGCGGGCGCCCCCGTGCGCACGTCGGCGTGGGCCTCCATGCGGCGACGCTGCAAGCTCTGTGGAGAGGGGCCGATGGGCAAGTGGGGAGAGGGATGGATGGGCTGGTCCAGATCTTGGAAGAGGAGGTTGTTGTAACGTGCAGGTTGAGCCTTGGGTCTCTCCGGTACTAGGTTTTCCGTACCGCGAAAGCGGCTGGCGACGATCGCGGACGACACCTCTGGATCCACAGCGTACCCGTTCGTCCAAGAACTCCCTCATCACACCAAGCGGAAACTCGTCATGACACTGACACTGGTCGTCCATGAGCCAGAGGAAGGCGGTTACTGGGCGGAGGTGCCGGCGATAACCGGATGCGTCTCTCAGGGCGAGTCGCTCGATGATCCGCTGGACAACATTCTGGAAGCGGTGGAAGGCTGTTTATCTGTGGATGTCTCGGGCATCCCGGTCTCGGACACGGACCGGATCATGGAGATCGCTGGTTGAAGACCGTCAGTGGCAAGGCTTGGCCGTACCCGGGAGCACGGTGGTGGAAGTGCGACTTCCACACACACACGCCCGCGTCCGTGGACTACGGCAGAGGCCCCGATCAAGCGCACCTGAGGCGGATCGCGCCCCGTGACTGGCTGCTTGGCTTCATGCGGGCCGAAATCGACTGCGTGGCGGTCACCGATCACAACTCGGGAGAATGGATCGACCGCTTGAAGTACGAACTGGGCAAGCTCCGGGAAGATCGTCCGGCTGGCTATCGTCCGCTGCACCTTTTTCCGGGCGTAGAAATCTCGACGGGAGGCATCCACATCCTTGCGGTGATGGATGCGCGACGGACATCCGCCGATGTGGCTGCGTTGCTCGGCGCGGTCGGCTACCGCGGCGAGTGGGGATCGAGCGATGCCGAGGCCACGGCCGGCCCGACGGGCGTTGCGGAATCCATCGTCCAAGCCGGTGGTATTCCGATTCTCGCGCATGTGGACGCACGCAAGGGCGCATGGTCGCTGTCTGGAAACGCCTTGGCTCCGCTCCTCGATGTCGATGGTCTGTTTGCGGTTGAAGTTCGGGATCCCGACAACAGCCACCCGGAACTCTACAGGCAGCGGCGACTGGGATGGGCCGAGATCGTCGGGTCGGACGCCCATCATCCTGAAGGTGAGCCCGGAGAACGCTTCCCCGGCTCAGATTTCACATGGGTGAAGATGGCAGAGCCCAAGCTGGACGGTGTGCGTCTCGCGTTGCTGGACGGTGGCGGCTTCTCGGTGCGTCGCCATGACGATTCCCGGCCCTTCGACCCGTTCGGGACGCCTCGGCAGTTCGTTGAGTCGGTGGAGATCGCCGATGCGCGCTACATGGGTCTGGGCACCCCTGCCCAGCTTCGGTTCAGTCCCTGGCTTAACTCGCTCGTGGGCGGGCGCGGCACGGGAAAATCCACGGTCGTGCACGCTTTGAGGCTGGCGTCTCAACGCGATGCCGAACTGAAGGCGTTAAGCGAGACCAACGATCCCCGTGTCACTTTCGAGCGCTTCAACCGGGTTCCAAAGAGCCGGACAGATGACGGTGGCTTGAGAGCCAACACACGGATCGTGTGGACGTACGTGCGCGACGGAGTGCGAAGTCGCGTGCACTGGCCGCCCAAAGATGGTCGAACCAGGATCGAGGAAGACGATGGAGACGGTGCTTGGGTCGCGGCACCTGTGGAAACCGTCTCACACCGCCGTTTTCCGATCCGGATTTTCAGCCAAGGCCACATCGCCGCTCTGGCGGGTGAGCGCCAGCGGGCTTTGTTGAAGTTGATCGACGAGGCGGCTGACCTAGACGATCTCAAAAGAGCACTGGACGCGGCTCGCATGAAGTTTTTTGAGTCCCGAGCCAAGGTTCGACGGTTCGACGGCCGACTGAGCCGGCGGGACGAGCTGGTTGGCGACCATGCAGATGTGGAGCGTAAGCTGCAACGCTTCCAGGATGCACAACACCGAGCTGTATTGAACAGCTACCGACGCATGCGGCGAGAGCAGGTGGAAGCGGATCGCCAGTTCGAGAACGCCAGATCGACGTTAGAAGAAATCAAGGCCTTGGCGGCCGGCACTCAGCCCGAAGATGTGCCAGATGGCCTTTTCGCCGACGGTTCCAACGAAAGCATGCACGCCGCGGCGATCATGAATCGTCTGGCGGAAGCTACCACTCTCGCCGCTGCCGACCTCACAAGGATCGCACGGCGACTGGAGAGCGCCGTGGGTGCGAGTGCGACGGATTGGGCCGCAAGCCCCTGGCACGCCGCCCGTCAGGAGGCCGAGTCCCGGTACGAGGGCTTCGTCGAGAACCTCCGGGCGGAGGGAGTCAGCGACCCGAGCGAGTACGGGCGGCTGATGCAAGAGCGGCGCAGGCTCGCCAACGACATTGCCGAACTCGATTCCCTGAAGGAGACGCGCGACCGGGAGTCGGTGAAGTCGATGAGTCTGCTGCAGCAAGTCGGAGAGGCTCGGCGAGCACTGAGCGACGCCCGCGAACGCTTCCTGCTGACGACGTTGTCGGACAATCGCTTCGTGCGAATCGAGAGTCGTCCTTACGGTGATCGTCCGCGAGCCATCGAACGTTCGTTGCGGGAGGTGTTGGGAGTCACGGATGATCGCTTCAAAGACGATATTCTGGTCATGGACGGTAACGGCCCGGAGAAGGGCATCGTGGCAGACCTCTTGAAGGGTGTTCCGAACGGCTCTCGAGAGCGCCGCGTTGAATTGGAATCTCGCCTCAATCAGCTGAAGAACGGTGTGAAGGCGGCGTGCGCGGGATCGGACGTCTTTGGGGGATTC
Source organism: Longimicrobiales bacterium (assembly GCA_965237885.1). Taxonomy (GTDB): domain Bacteria; phylum Gemmatimonadota; class Gemmatimonadetes; order Longimicrobiales; family Gaopeijiaceae; genus BD2-11. Next base: position 161,713 of record CBDEGN010000001.1, read on the forward strand.
TTCAACAGATACCTCGAACGGGAGACCGGCCGATCTCCCGAGTTGCCCGACAGGTTGCTGGCCTGGTTTCCGGACGATGGGCTTCATGTTGAGTACAGCAGATCCGGAGACGGCACCGACTTTCGATCCATCACTCAGGCGTCGGCGGGTCAGCGGGCCGCCGCCATGCTTGCCTTTCTTCTCGCATATGGCGAGCAACCGCTGGTATTGGATCAACCAGAAGATGATCTGGACAATCATCTGATCTACGACCTCGTGGTCAGACAGATTCGCGAGAACAAACTCAGGCGGCAGATCATCGTGGTCACGCACAATCCCAACATCGTCGTGAACGGAGACGCGGAGATGCTGTATGTGCTTGATTTCCAAAATGGCCAGTGCCGCGTGGCGCAGAAGGGATCGTTGCAGGAGCGTGCCGTCCGCGAGGAGGTTTGTAACGTGATGGAAGGTGGGCGAGAAGCCCTTGACAGCCGCTATCGGCGACTCAGATCGAAAGCGCTCGATGTTTGATAGCAAGAAGGCGCTCCTCGACCGCCTCCGTTTGCCCGAGGACACGTTCTTCGAGTTGAAGGATGTGCGGTTCAAGGGAGAAAAGGTGAGTTCGCCCCATTGGGATGCCATGGCCAACGAACTGGCCGCCTTTGCCAACGGCAGGGGCGGTGTGTGCCTCGTCGGAGTGGACGACAAAACGCGCGAGGTAGTGGGGATACCCGCGGACCGCGTCGGGGTTGTGGAGGCATGGCTTCACCGTATCTGTGCCGACAACGTCGATCCTCCCATCGCACCCGGTATCGAGTGCATGACTCTGCCGACGATGACGGGCGAGGAAGCCGCTGTAATCAAGATCGACATATCTCCAAGTCTGTTCGCGCCTCATCAGAGCCCGGGCGGTTTCATGCACCGAATCGGCAGTTCGAAGCGTCGAATGACGCGAGACGAGGTGGCGCGACTCATCCAGCAGCGAAGCCAAACGGGAATCGTTCGGTTCGACGAGCAGACCGTACGCGATGCCTCCTTCGCCGATTTGGTCCCGGAGTACTGGGAGAGGTTCCGAACGCCTCGGAGTCGGGACGAGCGAGATGCCTTCCTTACCAAGCTGGGCATGAGCCGGGCGGGCGACGACGGTGTGGTGAGACCGACCGTCGCCGGGGTACTCATGGCGACCAGCGATCCGCGCCGCTGGTTTCCGAATGCCTTCATTCAAGCCGTTCACTATCGCGGAGACGATATCCGTCCGGGAGAATCCGGCCATCCTTATCAGTTGGACGCGGCGGACATATCGGGACCGCTTGACATTCAGGTGGACCGTGCCTGCCGGTTCGTCGGGCGCAACATGAAGACGATCGCTTTCAAGGACCGCGGTCGCCGGGACCTGCCCCAATTCGACATGACGTCCGTCTTCGAGGCGCTGGCAAACGCGGTGGCTCACCGCGACTATTCGATTCATGGCTCGAAGATTCGCCTGCGGATGTTCGCGAACCGCCTCGAAATATTTTCACCGGGCGCGCTCCCCAACGGGATGACGATAGAAAGTCTCCCATACTTGCAGTCGGCCCGATACGAAGTCGTCACGAGTCTACTCGCGAAGTGCCCGGTTCCGACCGATATTCCTTGGCTGAGCACCGATCGCACGACCCTGATGGATAAACGCGGCGAGGGTGTGCGCATCATCTACGAAAAGAGCGAACGTCTGTCGGGCAAGCGCCCGCGTTACCAACTTCTGGCGGACCGGGAGCTGCTTCTCACGATCTATGCTAGACTTCCCGGTGAAGGCGACCCATGACTCCGACCCCTCGGCACCAAGTCCAGAGGGCAGGGTGACCGAGAAACCCCGGTCCGAAGTCGACGCGGTGCGGGCCCGGGTGGCGGCGGTGGCGCCCGGTTCGTCGAGGTCGGAGGCGAAGACGGGCGTGACCGAGTCCGGTGCGGGGCGTCGTGGAGAGGCGGTGGTCAAGCCCACGGAGAGATTTCGCTGTCCCCGCGGGGGGCATTGAATCGCCTGCACGCGCTTGCAGCCCTGATCCCGCTCCGGGCATATTGCCAGCACCGCCCGGGAGTGTCGAGAGAGGCTCTCCGCGCCCGCGCGGCAGCGGGTCCGCGAGCCGGACCCGGTCACCCTTCGGCAGGTCGGGAATATGTACGGTCTACGGGTCATTCAAGCTCAGGATGGCGGGCTTCGGGTCGCCGCTCTCGCGCTCTTCGTCATCGCTCTCTCCCTCACGGGCGCGCCGGCTGCGGCGCAGCAGACGCCCTTCGGCATCGACGACGCCATCAACCTCACGCGGGTGTCGAATCCGCGCATTTCTCCGGACGGGGAGCGAGTTCTGTTCTCGCGCTCCGAGCTGGACTGGGAGGAGAACGAGCGCATCACGGCGCTCTGGGTGGTGAACGCGGACGGGTCGGACGCCCGTCGCTTCACCTCGGAGGACGGTGACTCGGGCGCGCGCTGGTCTCCAGACGGACGCTGGGTGGCGTTCCTGCGCTCGACCGGGGGAGAGGATCGCACCCGGCAGGTCTTCATCATGCGCACGGACGGGGGAGAGGCCCGCGCGCTGACCGAGCATCCCACCGCAGTGCGCTCGTTCCAGTGGGGAGACGCGAACTCGATCTTCTATCTCGCCAACGACTCGCTTCCCGAGGATGAGGAGGAGCGGCGCGAGGACGGATACGACGCCATCTTCGTCGATGAGGCGCCGAACGGGCAGACCCGGAGCGAGTGGTCGAGCCTCTGGCGCATCGGGCTGGACTCGGAGGACTCGGAGGCGAAGAGGCTCACCACCGGCAAGCTGCGCATCGGCCAGTTCGCGGTTGCTCCGGGCGCGGAACGCGTCGCCTACACCCACCGCAGCGAGAACCGGCGCAACGACGGCAACCTCTCCGAGATCGCGGTGCTGGACGTAGCCACGGGCGAGGCCCGGGACCTGACGGAAAACGGCGCTCCCGAGAACTCGCTGGCCTGGTCGCCCGACGGAACGCAGCTCTCCTTTGTCGCGCCCGATCTCGAGACCTGGGAGCTCGACCAGGGCAACCTCTACGTCATGGACATGGAGAGCGGCGACATTCGCGAGGTGGCGCCGGGCATGCGGGTGGACATGCGGGGAACGCCCCAGTGGCATCCCTCCGGCGACGCCTTCTACTTCGCCGGCCTGGACCGCACCGTCGCGCGCCTATACCGGATGAGCGCCGGCTCGGGAGAGCTGGAGGCCGTCTCATCGGGCGACGGCATCCTGTCGGCGCCCAGCTTCTCCGCCGACTTCACGCGCTACGCCTTCACGGAATCCAACCCCACGTCTCCGGGTGACATCTTTGTCGCGGGAACGGACGGGGGTGAGCCCACGCGCCTGACCGTGGCCAACGAATGGATGGAGGACCGCGCGCTGGCCGAGCCCGAAGTCGTCCAGTGGACGAGCCGCGACGGGCTCCCTATCGAGGGGATCCTGTACCGCAGCCAGCAGCCCGGGGCGCGCTCGCTGGTGCTCGAGATCCACGGCGGGCCGGCGGGGGTCTTCACGCGCGGCTTTGATGCCGACGCGCAGATTCTGGTGGCGGCCGGATACTCCATCATCCAGCCCAACGTGCGCGGCTCCTCCGGCTACGGCGACGAGCTGCTGCGCGGCAACATGGAGGACATCGGCGGCGGCGACTTCGACGACGTCATGACCGGGGTCGACTACGCGCTGGACGCCGGTATCGCCGATCCCGACTCGCTGGCGGTGAAGGGATGGAGCTACGGCGGCATCCTGGGGGGCTGGACGATCACGCAGACCGACCGTTTCAAGGCCGCGAGCCTGGGGGCGATGGTGTCGGACTGGCAGAGCGAGTTCGGCACGGGATTCAACTTCGATGTGGCGCGCTGGTATCTGGGGGGCGACCCGTGGTCGAACCGGGATCACTGGCTCGAGCGCTCCGCCTATTCCCACCTCGACCAGGTGACCACTCCGACCATCCTCTTCCACGGGGAGCGGGACCGGACCGACACCATGGCCCAGTCGATGAACTTCTTCGCCGGCCTGACGCACCTGGGCGTCGAGAGCCGCTTTCTCCTCTTCCCGCGCGAGGGTCACGGGATATCCGAGCCCCGGCACCACCGCACGCGGCTGGTGGAGGAACTCCGCTGGCTGGAGCGCTTCGTGCGCGGCAACGCGGACTGGGAGGCGCCCGAGCGTCCGGAGGAAGACGAGAAGACACGCCCTGTGACCAACTTCGACTGAAGAACTACCCAGAGGTATACCGATGCACGGCATGAGATGGACGCAGTTATCAGTAGTTGTCAGTATATTGTCAGTTGCTACGCCGGTGGCTGGCCAGAACGTCGCCCCTGAGCACTTCTCCGTCATGCAGGCCCGTTCCATCGGGCCCGCGGGGATGAGCGGGCGCGTGTCCGACGTCGAGGTGGTGCTCTCGAATCGCAACGTCATCTTCGTCGGTTCCGCGAGCGGAGGTGTGTGGAAGTCCGATGACGGCGGGCTCGCCTGGCGGCCCGTCTTTGACGACCAGCCCGTGGGCAGCATCGGCGCCATCGCCGTCTTCCAGCCCAATCCGGACGTCGTCTGGGCGGGCACCGGGGAGGGGAATCCGCGCAACAGCGCGGGCGTCGGCAACGGCATCTACAAGAGCCTGGACGGGGGCGAGAGCTGGACTCACATGGGGCTCGAGGACTCGGGGAAGATCCATCGCGTCGTCGTGCATCCGTCGGATCCGGACATCGTCTACGTCGCGGCGATGGGGCCCACCTGGCGGACCGGGGGAGAGCGCGGCGTCTACCGCACGCGGGACGGCGGCGAGACCTGGACAGCGGTCCTGCAGTCGAACGATCGCAGCGGCGCGGGCGAGCTGATCATGGATCCGGCGAACCCGGACAAGCTCTTTGCGGCGCTCTGGGAGCATCAGCGCTGGCCGTGGATCTTCGAGTCGGGGGGGCCGGGGAGCGGGCTATACGTGACCCGCGACGGCGGGGCCGAGTGGACGCAGTTCACCGAGGAGGACGGGCTGCCGCCCGGGGATCTCGGCCGCATGGGGCTGGCGATCCCGACGGAGCATCCCTCCGTCGTGTACGCGCTGGTGGAGGCGGAGCGGAGCGAGTTGCTGCGCTCGGACGATGGCGGCCGCAGCTGGAGGACCATCTCCGATGCGCCCGGCGTCGCGCCCCGGCCCTTCTACTACGCGGACATCCGCGCCCATCCGTCCAACGAGAACCGCATCTACTCGCTGCACGGATCGGTGCAGGTGTCCGAGGACGCGGGCCGCACCTTCACCACCGTGGTCTCGAGCGACATCATCCACGGGGACATCCACGAGCTCTGGATCGATCCCGACGACCCGAGCAGGATGATCCTGGGCAACGACGGCGGGATCGCCTTCACCTCCGACCGGGGAAGGCGCTGGCGCTTTGTGGAGAATCTTCCGCTGGCCCAGTTCTACCACATCGAGGTGGACAACGAGGTACCGTTCAACGTCTACGGCGGGCTCCAGGACAACGGCTCCTGGTGGGGGCCTTCGGATGCCTGGGGTGGGCGCGGGGTCATGAACGCGCACTGGCACCGGGTGGTGAGCGGCGACGGTTTCATCGCCATGCCCGATCTGCGCGATCCGCGCTACGGCTACTCGTCGTCGCAGCGCGGCAACTTCCAGCGCTTCGACAAGGTCACCGGCCAGCGCAAGGCCATCCGCCCCGCGCATCCGGACGGCGAGAGGCTTCGCTTCCACTGGAACGCGGCTTTCGCCCGGGACCCCATCGACTCGACCACGATCTACGCCGGCAGCCAGTACGTGCACCGGAGCCGCGACCAGGGCTCGACCTGGGAGATCATCTCCCCCGACCTGACCACCAACGACCCCTCCAAGCAGGTGGCCCACTTGAGCGGCGGGCTAACCATCGATGCCTCCGGCGCCGAGGACCACACCACGATCCTGACCATCGCGCCCAGCGCGCTGCAGGAGGGGTTGATGTGGGTGGGCAGCGACGACGGGCGCGTGCATGTGACCCGCGACGGCGGCGGCTCGTGGACCAGCGTCGAAGCGAACGTGCCGGGGGTGCCCGAGGCGACCTGGATCCCGCACATCGAGCCCGGCAAGCACGATCCTGCCACGGCCTACCTGGTCTACGACGACCATCGCCGGGGGAACTGGACGCCCTACGCCTACCGGACGGAGGACTACGGCCAGAGCTGGCAGTCTATCGCGAGCGACGACATCTACGGCTTCGTGCATGTGATCGAGGAGGACCCGGTCGAGCCCAACCTGCTCTTCCTCGGGACGGAGTTCGGGCTCTACGTGAGCCTGAACCGTGGGGCCGGATGGTGGAAGCACCCCGGCGTGCCCCCCACCCCGGTGCGCGACATCGTGGTGCACCCGCGCGACGGCGACCTGGCGCTGGGCACGCACGGGCGGGCGGCTCTGGTGGTTGACGATGTGAGACCGTTGCGCGCGCTGGCGGCCGATCCGGCGCTGGCGGCGGGCGCGGTGGAGGTCATGCCGGTCGCGCCAGTGCGCCAGTACACCCAGGCGGAGGGGATGGGGTACACCGGGTACCGCTCGGTCGGGCACACGATGTTCATCGGACCCAGGCGGCCGTACGGCGCCCTGGTCCACTACTGGCTGGCGCCTGGCGAGATGGTGGCGGGCGCCGTCGTGCAGATCGCCGACCAGGGCGGCGATCTGGTGCGGACGCTCGCGGGCACCACCGATCCGGGCCTCAACCGGGTTGTGTGGGATTTGCGCGACGAAACCGATGGCGGCGGCATCGAGGTGATGCCCGGTAGCTACTCGGTGCGGGTGAACGTTGGCCCGGCCTCCGGAGCCCAGCCGCTGGAGGTGCTCCCCGATCACCGCTACCCGAACGACCCGGAGGCGCGCGCAGCCAAGATCGCGGCGCGCAAGGAGGTTGCGGGCTGGATCACCACCGCTGGGGAAGCGCGCGACCGACTGGAACGCGCCCTCGACGGGCTGGACGTGGTGCTCGCCACCCTGGCGGACGACGACGCCCTGAGCGAGGAAGGCCGCACGGTGTCGGAGGTCGTCCGCGGGCTGCTGGAGATGCACTACACCGGCCCCGAGTGCCAGGGCGGCTGCGGCGGTCAGGCGACGGTGCGCCAGGTGCAGGCTGCCGCCGGCCCGCTGGCCAGCTCCTGGGACGCCCCGACGGCCAACGAACTCAGCGCCATGAACAACGCGGCGACGGCGCTTGCCACCATCCTAGACGACGTCAACGCCGTCTTCCAGGGCGACGTCGCGCGCTTCCGCCAGCAGTTGGAGTCGGTTGGATTTACGCTCTTCCCGCCGGAGGGGCCGCTGCTGTTGCCGCGGTAGGAGGGACGGGCCACCGGTTAGTCCGGTGGGCGAGGCGCGAACTGTGATGGGCGGGGAGCGGGGCGAGTTCGATTGCGCTCCGGTCCCCGCCCACGAGTTTGTTGTGGTAGACCGCGTGCTACCTGACGCTGGATCTGGAGCAGGCGGGCGTGAACGGATACAGGGGTGCTGGAGCGGCCCTGTTCCGCATCTACGACGGGCTGCTCCGGAACGGGGCCGACGACAAGGCCAAGGTGATGATCTACTCGTTCGGCGACCTGCCGCCCGCACAGGCGCTGGCAGCCTTGTCGCCAATCGCGGAAATGCAGGGCGAGGAGGAAGACGTGGAGTCGTTGAAGGCGATCTGGCTCCTGGCCAACGTGGGCGCACAGGGCATGGATGCGCTGATAGGCATGGACGAGGCCGGGCAACTGAACGAGCACACCATGCAGGACATCCTCTACAACCGTGGATACCATACTGATGAAATCTGCGCTATGGTGCCGGAACTGTCCGCATGCGCCAGGAGCGCGAAGCTCAGGTTCGTCAGGGGGCATCCGCCGGTCTATTCGGCATGGGACTTCTGCGGCACCCAGGAGTGCGTGACCGCTCACCATGAGACCATCGACGCCTGCGCGGACAGGGTTGAGGGCAACACGTACTACTACGAGTCCCGCCAGTCCCGCGAGTGCCGGGACGATGCCCTGATCGAACTGTTTGCCCGCCGTCCCAGGCGGTGCTGGCCAACCCTGGCGGACGACGACCCCCTGAGCGACGAGGGCCGCACCGTGTCGGAGGTTGTCCGCGGGCTGCTGGAGATACACTTCACCGGTCCCGAGTGCCAAGGTGGCTGCGGGGGTCAGGTGACGGTGCGCCAGGTGCAGGTTGCCGCCGGCCCGCTGACTACCTCCTGGGACGCCCCCACCGCCAGCGAGCGCGGCGATGAACAACGCCTTGGCGGCGCTGGACACCATTCTGGACGACGTGAACGCGGTGTTCCAAGGCGACGCGGCGCGCTTCCACCAGCGGCTGGAGGCGGTCGGGTTCACGCTGTTCCCACGTGAGGGAGCGCTGCTTTTGCCGGGGTTGGAGAGGACGACCCACCGGCAAGTTCAACCGCTGACCGCCATTTCCTGGATGACGCAACAGCATCTTCCAAGGAAGCGCCGTTGAAACTTCGGCAGCCTCCCACTCGTCGCACCACTGTCGATGTTTGCACCGGTAGTTATATATGAGCCTATAGCCAAGGAACTTGCGCGCGCGTTGTCCGAGAATGTACCGTACTTGAGCGCGAAACAGTCCATCGTGCCGGTTCGGGGCGCCGCCACTGATTTGCTGTTGATCTGACATCCCGGCTACGTATGTGCGCAATTTATGAGCCTGAACACACAACCCTTCCTCCCGGACCGTGTAACCTTTCAGGAGGCCGTCGAGCCCTACCTGTGTGCCTGCCCGGGACCCGCCGTGCTGGAGCACGGTCTTCGCTTGGTCGCGCTCCAGCGCATCACGGGAATTCCTGGCCTTGAGCTAGTCGCCGGTGTCGACGGCAGGATCGACCAGGAATCGCGCTCGCGCCCGCCCTACCTGCGATCCTTACGGAACCTGTCAACGAATTTGAGACACGTTGCTGATTCAGTGTAGTGAGCCCTCCTTTCCGTCGTCACCCTCACCATCCGCTGTCCGATCTTCACCGTCAACTGCGCTGACGGGGAGTGGGGGGTTGATCCAGACCTGCGCGGGGAGTTCCGAGGCCCGGGGCGGGCCGGCCACAAAGCGCTCCGGACGGGCGGCGTAGGCGGCGGCGAGAACGTCCTGCCTCTGGCGGATCACCTCGGGGGCATCGCCGAAGTGGACCTGGGCGGGGGTGAGCAGGCCGATGCCGCCATGCCGGTGCTCGGTGTTGTACCACGGGAAGAACGACCGGCAGAACTCCTTCGCCTCCTCGATGTTGGAGAACCGGCCGGGGAAGCCGGGGTGGTACTTGACGGTCTTGAACTGCGCCTCCGAGTAGGGGTTGTCGTTCGAGACCCGGGGACGGCTCAGCGATTGCGTGACGCCCAGGTCGGCCAGCAGTTGCGCCGTGCACTTGGCCGTCATGGGAGATCCCCGATCCGAATGAAGGGTAAGCACTTGGGGCCGGACGCCGTGCTTAAGGCAGCTTGCCTCGATCAGGCGTCCGGCCAGGCCTGCGGTTTCGCGCTCCGCCACCATCCATCCGGTGACGTAGCGGCTGAAGATGTCCAGGATCACGTAGAGGTGGAAGTACTGCCCCTTCCGCGGTCCAAGAAGCCGGGTGACGTCCCAGGACCACGCCTCGTTGGGCCCGCGGGCCACGACCTCGGGCTTCGGATGGTTCGGGTGGCTGCGCTGGGCGCGGCGCTCACGGACCGCCCGGTTCTCGGCCAGAATCCGGTACATCGTGCGCTCGGAGCACAGGTAGACGCCTTCGTCCAGCAGCGTCGCGTACACTTCCGCGGGAGCGCGGTCCGCGAAGCGCGACGAGCACAGCACCTCGAACACCTCCGTCCGCTCCGCTTCGCTCAAGGCCCGGGCAGGCGTCGGCCGGGGCTGCCGCTGCCCGGTCTTCTTCGGCCTCCGGCGACGGTAGTACGTCGAGTGCGCAACCCGCAGCGCCTTGCACGCGGCTCTCACGCCCACATGCCCGGCAAGCTCTCCGGCCGCGCTCAAGAGGACTTCCCGTCCCCGAGGCTCAACCCCAGCAGCCCCGATACTTTTCCCTGCACCTCGATGACGATCCGCGCCTTGCGGAGCTCCTCACGCAGGCGCGCGTTCTCACGCTCGAGCCTTCGCAGGTTCTTCAAATCCCGCTTCCCGGCCGAAGGCTTCGGGCCGCGCTTCCTGGCCAGCTCCCGCAGCGACCCTTCCCGCGCCGCCTTCCGCCACGCCGACAGATGCGAGCTGTACAGCCCCTCGCGCCGCAGCAGACGACCGATCTCGCCCGGTGTCCCGCACTGGTCGGCCTGCTCGATGATCGACAGCTTGTACCCCGCCGTGAAGCGCCGCCGCTTCGCCTTCGCCGAAACCTCCGGGTCCGGCGGGACCGCCGCGCCTCGCTTCCTCTCCCCCGCAGCAGGGGGGACTCCGTTCGATTTCATTCCTTCTCCTCGTCCCATCCTCCAACTCTCCACCTCGCCCTACTCTAAGCGTTTGCTCCTCTCGTGTCTCATGCTGCGTTGGCAGAGAGGGTTAGTAGATGTCGCCAGAGAATTGAACTGCCGCCCCCGCTATCTTTCGGACGCCGCCTTGCGACGAGGCTACTCTTACTCAAAGGCTTTACGATGGGTGCGATTCTGCCACGGGCTGGCCCTGCGAGACACCGATATCCCGACGCTGGCAAAGGTACGGGCGCTTGGATTCAGCGATGAGTCCGGCTGGAGCCGTTTTGCGAAGGCGCTGATCGGCAAGAGCCCAAGCCAACTTCCCAGGGCGCCGATGGAATTCTGGGTCCGGGTTGCCATCGAAGATGTCTACCTGGCCGGGGGCATTCGTGGCGGTAGGGGCTCGCAATGGCGACAAAGCATGCGAAACGAATAGGTAAACGCCGCGGATCGGAGCTTTCCCGGCCGGCTACGGGGATTGCGCCGCGCCGGCGCGGCGCACAGAGGAGATCATCCACGAGCTGGTCAATGTGCTCGCCGCGGATCGGAGACCCCATTGGCGACCTTGAGACCCGCTCTCCGCGCAGGAAGCCACAAATGAGAACCACCGTTGAGTCGATCGATTCACGCGTCTAGAGGTCCGTGACGATCGACCTCGCCCTGATGCCGCGTCTGTCCGTAGCCCGTACACTAGCAGGCCGTGGAAGAAGTGGCCCGCCGGGGAGCCGATTGTACGAGCGGAAAGAGCGGCGTAATTACGGTATTATTGTACCAGAGGCGGCCTGAGGGGCGGAGGGAGCCGGTGTGCAGGCTCAGGAGGCCGAGAATGCGCCCGATTTGGCCAAAGATGGCGGCAAAGCCGCGTACGGAGGCGTCCGCGAGGGCCGCGGCCGCTGTTGCCAGGCCCTGCAGGGCACGCGGGGTGCCGAAGCCGAAGCGGCTGCGCATCACCAGCCCGAGGTTGAAGGCCGCGGCGTGAACCAGCAGGCGTTTTCGGATCTCCTTCTGTCCGCGCACCTGGACGCGGCGCAACCCTCCGCTCACAAGGAGGTGGGCGAAGAGCCGTTCCAGCCTCTCCCCCCTCCGGCGCAGCAGCCGCTTTCCCCGCTTGCCCCGGATCCGGCGGCGGTTGCCGTACACGGCCTTCTGCGCCTCCCGCTTGCCCTTCCACTTCCGGCGGCCCCGGTTCGGCTCGCTCACGTAGCTCCGCAGCCCGCGGTCCTTCACGCCCGTCATGGTCGCATTCGAATGGTAGCCCTTGTCGGCCACCACTTCCTTCGCCTCCGCCCCCACCTCCGCCAGCCGGCGTTCCGTCTCACCCAGCGTCACCGCCAGCGAGGCGGTGTCGCCGCCGTCCATCGTCTGCACCGTCACGCCTGCCACTGCGCCGGTCTCCATGTCCACCCCCACCTCGAGCTTGTGCGCCAGGCGGGTGCGGCCGTCCTTCATCTTCGTGATCCGCGCCTCCGGGTCGTGCGGATGCTTCCAGTCCTTGTTGGACCCCTTCTTCGGGCGCTTGCGGTCCAGCTTCGCAAGGTCGGCCCGCGTCGGCGTCTCGATCCCCGACTCCCGCGCCAGTTCCTCGAGCCACGCGTCGTACTCCGTCCCGTCGTCACGCCGCACGATCGCGCGCATCGCCGCGTTCGCCTCCAGTGTCGTCGAATCCACCCCAACGGTCTTGCCTCGCAGCAGCCCCGACTCCTTCAGCCGCTCCAGCACCCAGCCGAACACCGCGCCGTGGGCCTCCAGGCTCAGCCGCTTGCGCGTCTTCGACAGCGTGGAATGCTCCGGCGGCGTCTTTGCCAGACCGTAGCCCAGAAACTCCCGCAGCGAGATCGAGTCCCGGCACCGCCACGCGATGCCCCGTTCCGACCCGATCCCCTCCAGGTACCCCACCATCAGCATCCGGAAGTACACGCCCGGAGGAAGGCCCGGCCGACCCATCCGCTCCGCGTAGAACTCCCGGCACGTCTCCTCCGCGAACTCGTCGAAGCCGCTCTCGCGCAGGAACCTGTCCAAAGCCGCGTAGAACGGGTTGTCCAGCGCCCTGACCGCACTGGCCGCGACGAACAGCTCCTCCTGCCGCGCCCCGGGCATCTTGCCTATCGCCATCGCCGTCACCTCTCGCTGAGGTCCTTGTGTACTCCTAATTTAACTCATTCACAAAGGCCTCGCAGAACGGACTTTATCCACGGCCTGCTAGTGGGAAGTTGATCGCGCAGGCCATCTAGTGTACCGGCGCTTAAGTACGATGGTCAGGACGTGAAGCGGGCACTATCTTTAGTGCATGGCTATGTTACGAATGGGTCCGGATTCGATTGCGACCCGGGGACCGCAAGGAGCTCGAGGGCTGGGTTCGAGCTCGCACAACCCCGCAGCGGCGCGTGGAGCGCGCCCGGATCGTCCTGGGTTCGGCCGGCGGTTCGTCGGGGCAGGGAGAAGGCCGGGCCCTGGCGCGCAGGATCGGCATTTCGCTGCCGACCGTGCAGCGCTGGCTGGACCGCTACGACGACGAGGGTCTCGCGGGACTTGAGGACCGACCCCGCCCCGGCCGGCCGCGAAGCAGGATCACGCCCGAGCTCGAGGCCGAGATCGTGCGCCGAACGCTCGAGGAGAAACCCCCGCGCGGAACGCACTGGAGCACGCGCCTGATGGCCGAGTGCATGGGGCTGCATCACAGCCAGGTGGGGCGGATCTGGAAGGCGCACGGGCTGAAGCCCCACCGGGTGCGCTACTTCAAGCTCTCCACCGATCCCCGCTTCGTCGAGAAGCTCCGCGACGTCGTGGGACTCTACGTGGCACCGCCGGAGCGGGCAATCGTCTTCTCCTTCGACGAGAAGAGCCAGATCCAGGCGCTGGACCGGACCCAGCCGGGACTTCCGCTCAAGAAGGGGCGGGCGGGCACCATGACGCACGACTACAAGCGGCACGGGACCACGACGCTGTTCGCGGCGCTGGATGTCGCCACCGGAGAGGTGATCCATCAGTGTCTGCCCCGCCACCGGCACCAGGAGTTCCTCCGCTTCCTGCGCACCGTCGAGAAACAGTCCGACCCGGAACTCGAGCTGCACTTCATCCTCGACAACTACGCCACGCACAAGCATGCCAAGGTGAAGGCCTGGCTGGACAGGCACCCCCGGGTGCACTTCCACTTCGTGCCCACCTCGTCTTCGTGGCTGAACCTCGTCGAGCGCTTCTTCTCCGAACTCACGCAGCGCCAGCTCAAGCGCCTCGCAGTCCACAGCGTCGGCCAGCTCGTGCACGCGATCACGGCATACATCGACGACCGAAACCGTGCCCCGAAACCCTTCGTCTGGACCGCCACCGTCAAGGACATCCTGGCAAAGGTCACTCGTGCTAATGCCACTTTAGCGACAGTACACTAGTGTAGTGTCCGAAACATAATACGCCTATGCTGAGGCTGCTGCGAGTGCCTTGCGGGCCCGGTCCACCTTCTCGATGATCTGCGCGGCCGACTTCGTCCACACGAACGGCCGGGGGTTCTCGTTGTAGGTCTCGATGTACTGCTTCAGGCACGATTCGAGGTGGGGGACGGAATGGAAGACGCCGCGGCGGATCCGCTTCTGCGTCAGCGTGCTGAAGAAGCGCTCGACCAGGTTCAGCCACGAGGAGCTCGTCGGGACAAAGTGGAACCGGACGCGCCCCGTGCCCGCCGCCCAGTCCCGGACCCGCCGGTGCCTGTGGGTCGAGTAGTTGTCCAGGATGATGTGGATCTCCCGGCCCTTCGGCACCTCCTTCTCCACCTTGCGGAAGAACCGGAGAACCTCCTGGTGCCGGTGCCGGCCGTAGGTTTCGCCGACCACCTCGCCCGACGCCACGTCCATCGCGACGAAGAGCGACGTGGTCCCGTGGCGCTTGTAGTCGTGCGTCATCGTCCCGCAGCGGCCCCTCTTCAGCGGCAGCCCCGGCTGCGTCCGGTCAAGCGCCTGGACCGAACTCTTCTCGTCGAAGCTGAACACGACCGCGTTGTCCGGCGGGTCAAGGTACAGCCCCACAACGTCTTGCAGCTTCTCCTCGAAGCGTGGGTCGGTGCTCACCTTGAAGGTCCGCCACAGATGCGGCTTCAACCCCGCCGCCCGCCACACGGTGTTCACGAAGCTGTGCGTCGTGCCGACCGCCCCCGCCATCGACCGGCACGACCAGTGCGTCGCGTCCGGCGGCCTCTCCTGCGTCGTACGCCGGATGATCTCCGTCCTCAGCGCCGCCTGAGCCTTCGGGCACCAGCCCCCGTGGTTGCCCCCGCGGGGACGCTCCTTCTCGATCCCCTTCAGCCCCTCGTCCGCATAGCGCCGCCGCCAGCGGCCCACTTTGTCCGTGTTCGTCCCGAGCTCCCGGGCGATCGCCGTGTTCGTCATCCCCCCGGCCGCCATCAGCACGATCCTCGACCGCTCCCGCAGCCGCACCGTCGCGCTCCTCGACCGCGACCAACGCTCCAGAACCTCCCGGTCCCCGTCCGCAAGCTCGATCCCGACCGCCTTCCGCATGGCTCCTCCCTGTCGACGCCTCTCGATCCCGCCCGAAGAGAAACCATAACCCTTACCACCATCGTAACAAGGTTATATTGCGAACACTACACTAGTAGCCACCGGGGGGCTCGTCGCGCAAGATGTCGGAGACGCCCACGACTGCTCAATGTCCTGCCACGCCGTCGCCATGGTTCAGTATTTCGTGGACAGTGACAACCCCGATGTGAGCGACGAGGAGGCAGGCGCGAATGCGTGGGGCACGTACAACCAATGCGTCGATGACAGCTGTTCATGAGACTCGGCTTGACACAGACCGGTGCCTGGTGAGTATTGACCGTTGTTGCTCTGGTACGCTGGAGTAGGTGCGAACGATGTGGTCGGACGGAACATTCCCGAGTATCCTGCTGCTGGCGTCAGTAGTTCTCATCGCGATCGCCTGCGATGACGTGGACGATGCGACGGAGCCGAAGGAGATGGCAGTTCCCTTGGCTCCGGTCGCATCTTCCGAAGCACCACTGAGCCGCAACAGGCACATCGCTCTCGCGACTGAGATGACCGCGTGCGTCATCGACGACTACGAATCTCGGGTTCACTGTATCCATCGCGACGACGGACACCCTGCGCTCTTCGGACAGCGAGGCGAGGGCCCGGGAGAATTCCCCGACGCGAGCGGCAGGATCGTCCGGGGGCCTGACGCGACGGTCGGCGTCGTCACGGCGGGTCGCATGTCAATCTTCGAAGCGTCAGGGACCCTGATTTCTGACATCAGTCTGCCGGAACGCCTCATACCATCGGCACCGTTCGACTCCATCCTTTCGGGCGACAACCTCCAGTTGAACTATCGGCCACCGTACGACATGGAATATCGGCATCTTGACGTGGATGTCGGAAGCGGAAGAGTCCTCTGGGAAAGGGTCTATCCGAAGACCATGGCTGCTGGGGCCCGCTGTCCGGGTCCGTCACTACCGGAGGGAGTCGAGCCGCCGACGGGCTTGGCCAGTACCCGCAGGTTCCGTTCCGGAGGCGTGGTCTTCCTCCTTTGCCGGGGGCAAATGCTCTTTCTGGGCGATCGACACGACGATAACGGGACACTGATCCAAGCCCCGTTGTACGTTGCCGAATACCCCACTCACGAAGACGGGGAGCGATACCTGGAACGCTGTAGATCTCCGGCTTCCAGGTTCCTTGGACTACCGTGCGAACCCGAGAGATTCCGCAGTACGCCCAAGAACTACAGCGTACACTACTGGATTGATGACCAGGACCGCCTCTGGGTCCTCACCAACCGGGATCGCGAGGCGTTCTCCTATTTGGACATCTTCATCGGTCCGGAGTTCGCAGGATCGGTTCGCGTGCGCCACCGTGCCGTGGGCTTCGACGTGCTCGGCTCGACGCTCGCGATGCTGGTTGACCGCCCGGTCGGACCTGATGATCCCGATGGCTTCCCGGACCGCGGAATCGACTGGTATGACATCGGCGCTCTGGAGTTCGGGTCTCAGGCGTTCTGACCCGGAGCCGGTCCTGCCGGACGAGGGCATTGGCGAGGATCACT
>CBDEGN010000002.1:0-3622500 GCA_965237885.1 Longimicrobiales bacterium
TGCCATTGAGAAGGTGCGGGTGGCGAATTCGGCCAAGGTGGACACGCTGGCGTTCGAGTTCCTGGTGCTGACGGCGGCCCGTAGCGGCGAAGTCCGTGGGGCGGTGTGGAGCGAGATCGATCGGGAGAAGGGTGTCTGGACGGTTCCCGCGAGCCGGATGAAGACCGCGCGCGAGCACCGGGTGCCGCTGTGTGGCCGGGCGCTGGAGATTCTCGATGCGGCGCGGAAGCTGGGCGAGGGCGAGAGTCCGATCGTGTTCGTCAGCGAGCGCGGGAAGGCGATGGACGCCACGCGGATGAGCCGGCTGCTCAGGAGGCACCGGATCGCGGCGGTGCCGCATGGGTTCCGGTCGTCGTTCCGGGACTGGGCGGCCGAAGAGACCGATCATCCCCGGGAGGTCGTCGAGGCGGCGCTGGCGCATGTGGTCCAGAACAAGGTCGAAGCGGCGTACCGGAGAACGGACCTGTTCGAGCGGAGGCGGCGGCTCATGAACGACTGGGCGGCCTATCTGGCGGGCACGAGAGCGGAGCACCGAAACCTGACCTGACCCCGCGACCGGGCTGAGAGGCAATTCCGGGCGATCCCGGGGGCATTTCGGCGAACCTACGGCCCGTAGGATCGCCCAGGATCGACGAGCGCCGGTCCCCGAGGGGTACGGGGGGGTAGGGCGGAACGCGGCGGCGCGGCAGAGAGCGCCGCCGTCGCCAAGGAGTGAAGGGCGCCGGCCGCCCTCGTCGCCCGCGAGGCTGGCGATCACGAGGCCGAGGGGCTTGCCCGCGACGGCCTAAGTGGGCGCTGTTCCGGGCGGTGCCCCGAGAGGCGCTTCGGAAGCGTCCGCAGGGCTGGCTTGAGCCACTCTTAGGTGGCTAAGCCAGCCTACCCTTTGGGGCCACGCTTCGCGGGTCCCCGGCAGGGGCTGGCGGGGGGCTGTGCCCCCTCTGACCCTGTACCCTTCCTGGACGCTTCGCGTTAGATCGAAAGAATCCAAAAGCAGCGGCAGGCGACCAGGCCGGGAGTGACCTACTCTGACCCAGTGCCACCGAGCACCCATGGGGGACTTGTGCCCCGGCCCGGAGCCGCGATGGGATGCCCAGTGGGGAGTTTGCGCCATCGAGCGCCAGTACAGGGACCGGCGGGCATCGCGGCGACCACGGACCTACGCCTGTCCAGTGACACCTTCACACGGGAGGGAGCATGACCAGACCTGAAGCCCGGTTCGCCGGCGTGGACTGGGCATCGGAAGCGCACCACGTCTGCGTAGTCGGCGGCGACGGCTCGAAGCGGGGGGAACGCATCTTCCGCCACGGAGGCGCGGGGCTGGCCGAGATGGGCGAGTGGATCGCCGCCAAGTGCGAAGGAGCCGCCCCGGAGGACATTCCGGTGGCGATCGAAGTCCCGCACGGGCCGGTCGTCGAGAGCCTCATGGACCACGGGTTCGCGGTCTACGCGATCAACCCGAAGCAGCTCGACCGGTTCCGCGACCGCTTCTCGCCCGCCGGCGCCAAGGACGACAGCCTCGACGCCCGCGTCCTCGCCGACGCGCTGAGGACCGATCTTCACCACTTCCGGAGGATCGACCCCGTCGACCCGACCGTCATCGAACTCAGGGCATGGTCCCGGATCGCCGAGGAACTCACGCGGGACCGCACGCGCCTGTCGAACCGCGTGCGGGAGCAGCTGTGGCGCTACTATCCGCAGATCCTCGATGCGGTCGGAAGCGTCGCCGAGCCTTGGTTCCTCGACCTCTGGGCCAAGGTTCCGACGCCCGCGAAGGCCCGGCGGGTCCAGCGCCGGACCCTCGAGAGCCTTCTCAAGCGCCGCAGAATCCGGCGGATCACCGCAGACCAGCTCGTCGAAGTCCTCCGCGCCCCGGCCATTGCCGTCGCACCCGGAACCACCGAGGCCGCGGTGGCCCACATCCAAAGCGCCTCCGAACGCCTCCGCCTCGTGCACCGCCAACTCGCCAACGCCAAACGGGAGGTCGCCCGCCTGATCGACGCACTGGCCAGCCGCGAGGACTCCGGCTCCGGCCAACCCGGCGGGCAGCGCGACGTGACGGTCCTCTCCTCCATGCCCGGAGTCGGCCAGACCGTCCTCGCCACGCTGCTCGCCGAGGCCCCCCAAGCGCTGGCGCGCCGGAACTACAAGGCGTTGCGGTGCCTCACGGGCGTCGCGCCCGTCACACGGCGATCCGGCAAGTACAAGCTCGTCGTGCGCCGCATGGCCGCACACGCCCGCCTTCGCGACGCAGTCTACCACTGGGCACGGGTCGCGGTCCAGCTCGACGCCGTCAGCAAGGCCAAATACGCTGCCCTTCGCGGTCGCGGCCACGGTCATGCCCGCGCTCTCCGTTCGGTCGCAGACCGCCTGCTCGCGGTCGCTTGCGCGATGCTCAGAACCCAGACCTGCTACCAGCCAAGCCACCCGGCAGAGAATCATGCGGCCTGATCTCTTCCCTCGACGCGGGGTTACAGCCCCGCCTCAAGAAGCGTTGACAAATGGTGGGGAGTCCCTCAACGGCAACGGCGCATGAGGGGCGCTGGACGCGACGTGTGGGTGAAGATCCGCGCCAGCGAGGCGGAGCGTGCCGAGTGGCACGCGAAGGCGCGCTCCGTGGGGTTAACGCTCACGTTCCCCCGCCGCCGCCGGGGCGGTCCACATCCGCGTGCGCGCCATGGCCTGCCAGTCGGCCAGTTCGGTCGGCGATACGCGGGCGGCGATCAGCCGCTAATCATGTAAATACATGATATAGCTTATGTTGCATATTTTCCGACACGTTGGCCGTCACCCCTGTGATCACCCTTTGCGCACGGGGTAGGGGAATCCCATACGCCAGCGCCGTTAGCCCCGTTGGTCCGGTTGTCTCGTGTGGAGACTCGTATCATTCCATATCGTCTCATGAGGATTCAAGCTCCTGGGCAATGGCTTGGAACGCTTCCAACGCAGCGCACAGGTCCTCCACGATCTCGGCAGCCAGACCGGCTCGGGCAAGTTCTCGCTGCCTCCAAGGACTTCGGGCACGAATAACCTCGCCGCTACTCCACCCCAAACACATACACGACCCCCGGCCTCTTGACCCTTATGTCGAATTCAACCTTCGCCAGCGCCACTCCCTGCCGTTCGGTGGACGCGGAGAACGGATGTGGCACCTGCTGCGCCGCTCGCACGAAGCCAAATCCATGATCCAGGTGACAGCGCCACATCCTGCCGTCATCCCACACGACCCGGCATTCCCGTGCGTGCGGCGCTCGCGATATATTACGAAGAGTAATGTCGATAGACATCGACTTCCCGGAAAAGAGCCGTTCAATCACCTTTTTCGCCTCCTGGCCGGTGGCCCAGTCGTCCTGCACCCACCGCCTACTTAGGGCCGGCCTGTCCGGGGGTGTCGTGACGATCCGCAGTTGCGTTCCTGACGTGGCGTGACCTGCGATGGCGACGAGCCCGGAGAACATCTCGGACACAAGTCGAGCAACCAGAGGTGACCGAACATACCTGTCCTGATAGACTACTTCCCGGATCGGTTGTCCTCTGCCGATCCGCTCAGCTAGACCCGGTGCCGCAGCTTCCATCTCGTCCCAGAACACCGAGCCGAAAGCACCGATCGAGCCCCGCATGCGATTGCTCAGGACAACGCGGTCCACCTTGCCGGCGGGCGGCCCGCGCAGGTCGGCAAGGTCGACTCGAGGTAGCGCGACGGGTACTGTTGCCAAAGTCCCTCGAACCACATGCGCACTCTCTCCCGAGGCGCCCCAGCTTTCTCCCGGAGTCAGTGCGTCCACAGACTGCACGGCGAACGCCAGCGTCCGTCCACCACCGAAGAGCTCGGCAAGGACCGGCGTACCCCGCTTGGAACGGCGACCACTCAGGAGATGGACCCCCAGCGTGCTCCCCCACATCGCCAAGTGAGCACGCTCTTCCCGCGGAATTGAGTCGAGGTCTCGGGGCAGAACCAGCTCCACAACCCGCCCCTCGTTTCTCCAACGCACGATATCGCGTCCGAGGGCCCAGTCCTGCAGAGACCACCCATCGGGGTCCCCACCCAAGTGCAGCCTGATGGTATCGGTCGCCTTTAGTTCCCTCTGGAGGTTTAGTTCCCTCTGGAGGGCCAGGGCGATCTGTTCGAACTCCATCTGCGTCTGCGGTCCGAACAACCGATCTTCGGTCGGGAGGTCGAGCCCCGCGAGGAACTGGTCACTCAGAATCTCCAGTGCCTGGCGACGATCCAGCCGATCCGCGTAACGGTGGGTGTCATAGGAGAGAAGACAAGCGTGGCAAGCCTTGTCACACCTCCGGGGGCAATCGAGCAATTCGCGCGTCTGTCGAAGCAACTCCGGCAGGTGTTCACCGGCCTGTGCGACAAAGCCCGCCCCTCCGGTGGCATGGTCGTGCAGCAGGATCGACGTCCCGTCGCCGGTCCCGTCCATCCTGGCTGCACCAATCGACCAGCCGATCTCGCGATCCTCTACGCCGATCTTGTCGGCGAGCGCCTGTCGCAGGGCGACGGCAATCGAAGAAGCGGCCGCAGCGTTCAGGGGCTGCCCATTCTCTACCGATCGCAGTTGCAGCTCGAACACATCGGTCTCCTTTGACACTCCGAGCCACTCGTTGCGCCGGATCGTGTAGGTCCCGTCATTGCCGTAGCAGAGTCCGTCCGGGCCCGTAGCCGAACCGCCCCGCAGCGGCTTGTGGTTCTGCATCATTGACGGCAACTCCCCTTCCTTTTCGGGCTCCGCCACCGCACGCCCACACTGCAGGCACACGGCGAACCCATGGCCGTGCTCCCCGTCCGTGTAGTGGAACACCTGGCCGCCGGCACTGTAGCGGAAGCGGCCCATCGCGGGTCTTGCGAGACTCTGCCACTGCTCTCCCCCCACCGATATCCACGGATGCCGTACGGGGAGGTATGAGAAACGGCTGAGGTCGTTGTTCAGGGAGTCACGGAAATCGACTGCGAAGCCGGCCGGTTCCATATAGCTCTGGACTCTCAGGCGCGACTCGTGCCCCGCACAGTAGTCGGACTCGCAGAATTCGGGCTTGCGATACGACATGCCGATCGCCCCGCAATGTCGGCACTTCCACGCGTGACGAAGCGCCTGGATCTCGCTAAGCCCTTCGTCGCTCGCGGGAACTTTCCAGTTCAGGGTAAGGCCGGAAGACGTCAGGACTCTGCCGTCAATGACCACATCCGATCCCGGAGCGTACTCCCGGAGTGCGGCAGAGAGATCACGTGTGGGGTAGTTGCGCGCTCGCGATAGGTTGTCCACTCGAGCTTCATCGGGATCGGTCCGAGGGGGCGGACGGCGCAGATCGTCCATTGTCGTGGTTACCAACGGGACGACCTGTGTCGGGAACCCGTATCCTGGCAGGAAGTTCCTCAAAGCGAGTTCCCGTAACAGATACTCCTCACTCACACGCCGCAGTTGCATCTCGATCGCGCGGCGAACCGGGTCGTTCGTTGGCTGGCCAACGAGACTGTCTCGCTCTCGGGCCAAGGGGGCATGCTCTTCGGTCCACCCCGTCGCCGCTGCCTCGATCCCATCGTCAACCATTGACATCAGGCGCTCGGTGTCGACCCCATCGAGGAAGGAACCCCGCAAGAGACGGTTGACGCCTGTCGTGATCCACGTGTCACGAGGAGCCTCGTCGCTTAGCCACCGCCGGAAGTGCTCGCATACGGATGACTCGTCGTCCGTACCTTCGAAGAACCACCCCGCGGTCAGTCGGTGGAGTTCCTGTCCACTGTGCCGGTCAGCAAAGAAGCGGGTGAGAGTAAGGGCGTTGACATGCCGCTGGACGATGCGCTCGCTCTGGAGGCTCACCTGGGTCACATGCAGTTTGGTTTGGAACGGCCACAACGGGTTCCGAAAGACCCATTCTCCGTGCGGCGAGGTGTTGCACAGGGTCAAGCCGATTGCTCGGGACTCCCGCCGGCGTCCGGATCGGCCGGCTCGTTGAAGGTAGTTGGCAGGGCTCGGAGGAGCGTTGTTCATGGCCACCGCCGACAGTCCTCCGATGTCCACTCCCATCTCCATGGTCGTGGAGCAGCTCAGCACGTTGACTCGTCCCTTGCGGAATCGGCCCTCGATTTCACGAAGACGTCCGGCACCGATCTGGGCCGAATGTTCGGCCACTTGGAAGTACTCGACCCGGGAGAAGATGCGGCGACTCCACCCCTGCCATACCCCGACCCGTTCCAGTTCAGCAATGTCAGGGTCGGATCGAATAACCTCATCGATTTCCTCCCGGCTATACGGTTTATCTGTGGGTGTCCTCCAGAAAGGAGCCTCCAAGCGCGGCATCCGAATGGGCTCGGCCGTCAGCATCTCGCGGGTGAGGCGCGGTGCGACATAGGGGGTGAGGCCCAACAATGTGGTGTCCAGAACGCGACGGGTCATGGGACAGAGCCAGGCCTCACGTGTTTCCCGCAGCACAACCCGCTTGCGCAGGTTCAGTCGCCGTCCCTCGCCGGTGGTGTCCAGTATCGGTCGGAGCTGGCGCCACGCTTTGAGGAGGCAGGAGTTGATTTCGGATTCTCCTTCTCGATCCGTTGATGGGTCTACCTCCAAAGCAAGGGCGAGAAGCTGCACCAGGCGGGATTGCCGGGTTTGCGGCGTAGAGAGGGGCCACGGGACAGATCCCTTGAAACGATCGGCTTCGGGACCGACCAGGAAGGTGGACCTGTGGGGGACCCCCAGCCAGGGAATGAAGTCCCCTCGCACCTGGATCGAGCGCCGACCTCGAACCAAATGGTCCAGCGCGATCTTGAGGAAGTTCCTCCATTCAGCGGCGTTCAGGCCCCGGCTCTTCCAGGGATCGGGAGCATCGGGGTACTCGGGGAGACCAAGGTAGTCCACCGCAACGAAGCCGAGCGTCTCCAGCGAATTCTGACGCTTCGGCCGCCGGGCGAACTCCCTGAGGAGAGCAATCTCGGCAAGATCGGCTGGCGACAAGTCGGACAGCGGGAGGTGGCGCCAGTGCTGTCGTAGCCACACCGAGATCTCGGTCTCCTGGGACAGCTTGTCGACCGCTTCCTCCCAGGTAAGGCGACCCGGTTTCGGGGTCGTTGTCGCCGCCAATTGTCGCTGTAACCTGGCCAAAGATCTCTGCACTGCGGGAACCCTAAGAGCCAACGGCGTGAGGTCCTTGATTTCCTGCTCCAGGCTCGCGATCTCCTCGGCGTCGGCCTCACGATCCACCCGGGCCGCAGCAACCAGGTGGTAGACGACGCTCCGAGTGTAGTTGCGCTCTGAGTCGAGCTGCGCGTCCAGCGCGAACCGCGCTGTGCCCTGACGGCTGTCCGTAAAGGTGAGCAGGCGTCGGCCGCTGGAAGGCAACCGTTCGTCACTCCCCGTCAGCGGGGGCGTGTAGTCAAGGACAACCGGGATCGTGTTGCGAAGGATGAGGGAAGCCCCACCCCGAAAGGGCCTCAACAACCAGTCAGGCCTGCGGCTACTTCGGCATTCGGGGCACCTCGGCCGCCCGGATCGCGTCTGGCCCACCTCGCCAAGAGGCACCGCATCATCATCGCTCTCCGGCCCCACCAAACGGCCCGTCGTTCGGTGCACATGGATCTCGGTCAGTTCGGGTGTAGCAGGGTGCGCCAAATAGCGATCCAGGGTATTCCCCGCCCCGTCCCCTTCCTCGTCATCGTCGTACTCTTCGGCTCCGAGATCGACGAGCTCCGGAAAGTCCTCGCTCTGATCCAGAACCCCGACGGCACGAGGCACGATAGCTTGACCCTCGTCGCCGGTCAGCTTTCCGGTCAGGTACTCCTTGCCGCACTCGGTGCATAACACCATGGGCAACACCATGGAATCGCATTCCTTCTCGTCGCAGCGCTCCCGGCGCTCGAAGAAGAGCTTGCCAAAGGCCCACTCGAAGTCGTCCAGCGGCGTACCCTTGCGGCCTGGGCACCGGTTCGAGATGCACGCCCACACGCCCCCCTGCGTCCGATGAAAGAAGTGTCCGCGAACACGCAGGAACGGCTCGTCCGTCACCGTGGGGTCTGTCGCGAGGTCGATCAGCTCAAGCGTTTTCTGGCGTTCAACCGGCGAGTCGGCGCCCCTCTCGGAACCCAGTCGTGCTTGGGTAAGCTGAGTCAGGGTGCGGGCCCCGTCGGAGTGCAGTAGCGCCTGCCGAACCCTTCGGGCCGCCCGTGAGGATGCCAGTGCAGTTCTACGCTCGTCGGGCGTCATGCGGCGCAGCTCGTCGGCGGCAGGGAGCGGCTCGTTACATGGCTCAGAGAATTCCCCCGGCAACTGGGGGAGGCTCCGCTCACCTCTCACCACGTGAACGCGCTCGCTCGGCACTCCGCCCAAGTCGGCAAGGAATCGCTGTAGCCTGGCTTCGCTCTCCGAGCTCTCGTCGCCGATCGTTGCGGAGGTGGCGACGAAACGGACCTGGGAAGGCTCGACGCCAAAAGCGTAGAGAACACGCCTGAGCAGCAGCGCGATCTCGGCCGATCGCGAACCCTGGTACGTGTGCGCTTCGTCCAGGACGATCCAGCGAAGCATGCCCTGCGACTGGTCGATGATCGGCTTGTCCTCGGCCCGGATGAGCATGTACTCCAGCATCGTCGCGTTTGTCACGAGAATCGGCGGCGGGTCTTCCCGCAGCGTCGCCCGGTTGCCGACCAATTCCGGTCCCAGCCTTTTCTTCTTTGCCGCCGACATGCTCCGCGGAGTGTCGCCCTTGTAGAGACAGAAACGGATGTCACCGTTGAAGGGACGCGACCAGGCGCTCAGGCGGTCCCTCTGGCTGTTGATCAACGCGTTCAGCGGGTAGAGGAACAACGCTCTGACCCCGCCAAGCCGGCCGCTTTCGGCACACTGTCGCGACAGGTCATCCAGGATCGGCACCAGGAATCCCTCGGTCTTCCCGGATCCTGTACCGCTGGTGATCAATACTGACTGCGGCTCCTCACGCTTGAGCTGCTTCCAGGCGGCGTACTGGTGGGTATACGGGTGCCGGTCCATCGGGAACCGGTATTCCGCAAGACGCTCATCGTCAGCTTTGGTATCCATTGCCTCGACCAGTGCCTCGGTGAGGAAGCCTTGCTGGGCAAGGTCGTACATGGTGGCCTTCACCTGCCGCCAGTCGAAAATCGCCTCAAAGGCCGGATCTGCCAGAAAGCTGTCCGGATGCCCCGCCGGTCTCCGAAGGACCTGCGAGAGAAATGTGCGCAGCGGATCGGTCCGCGGCCCGTAGATCCCGAGGAGTGAACTCGCCGACCTCTCGACTAGATCGCGGGTCAGGGACTCGAAGAAGCGTGATGGTGGGGACTGTGACATCCTAGGACACGCTCCTCAACTGTCTTGCAATCTTGTCGGCCTCCCGGCTACCAAAGGCGATGAATTGAGCGAGCCTCAGAGCCTTGCCGAACCAGCTTCGGTGGTTGGCGTGGAGTTCCCGGATCCTGTGGCCGAGTTCGCCGGGTATTTCGAGATCCGCCACCACCATAGCGGCCGTCAAGGCAGGGGCATCGGCGAAGTCCGCGCACCTCGGAGCCTCAAAGAGCCCGGTTCTTTTGACGAAAAGGGATGCGGACCAAGGATGGTCGGCGGTGACCCTCGTGACCTCTGACCGGACGCCCGGAAGGTCCGGGAGGGAGTGCGGCGCCATCTTCAGCGCCGGGCAGGAACCTCGGTGCTCGTCATACTCCTTCTGCAACTGTTCCAACCGGTCCCGCGTCACGATTTTCGATCCCTTGTCCGATATCGTACGGCACGCAACACGGTCGCTCAGGAAGTGAAACGCGGCACGCAGAGCTTCAAGCCGACCTCCCACGCGATCGATGCTGCGGTCCGTTTCATCTTCGAGCAGCTTCCACGCGAGCTGCGTGTCCTCCACCTCCTCCAGCTTTTCATCCCAGTGCGCTCCGTAGGCGACGAAGGCTTCCTCCCAACTGCACAACGGGATCTGCCACCAGGCGAAGGGGAACAGCTCCATCCGCTCCCAAAGGAGTTCGAAATCCGCAGCGCTTGAATGCGCCGCAGCCATTGCGCAGGCAACGGGGTTTCGAACCAGGGCACGAAGCAGCGGGAAGGTCGCTACTGGAAGGGACGCTTGTCTCAGGTAGCCGAACACCAATGGCCAGTCCGGATGGCCTGGATCGCGGGCCAGCTGGCCGACTACGGGCCTAAACGGTTCGTCGCTGGAGCGATCGGTCCGCTGGGATGCCATGAAGTAGGCTTGCGCCACCGTGGCAATCGCGGACGTGTCGCCATCCTCGGAGTGCCCCGGCTGTGCGAAATACCAGGGCATCGGCTGGACACGGTGCCAGTCCCCTTGTCGACCCAGAACCAAATGGGGACCGGGCTCCAGACTTTCCCGCGAGATGCGCCAGGTGTCGCGGTCGCATCGCTCGAGCGGGATCGGCTCATGGTCGGGCTCAAGGAGCGGCAGGATCCCCACTGCCAGAAGATCCAAGTCCGACGGTGAGATCCGTCGCCCGCGGGCATCCAGCCCTACCAACGTCGATCCATCACCGCGGAGTTCGAACCCGAGGTCGAACCGGCTGACGGAAACACTGGCGGGTTGAAGTGAGTCCCGAGGCCGATCGCTAGCAATCGTCAAGCGGACTGCCGCGTCCGGACTGTCGCTCAGAGCGAGCCGTTCCGTGATGCCATGGTCCAGCTCGGCCAAGTCCAGCACATGATGGCCAAAACTCACTGCCGGTATCTCACGAACGAGCATCCCGAAACGACCCCTGACGGCCGCCGCATCGCTGCCGGAATACTGACCCTGAATCTCGAAGCGCGCGGTGTCCGGCACGATGACTTCTGCCCGGGCACCCGCCAGAGATCCCTGGGCCAGGCGAGCCCCCAGCGGAATGGTGGCGCCGTCCGCCCCAACAAAGGCAGCCCGTCTCGCTGGAAACGGCAACGTGAACTCCGCCCTCCCCTGTCCGTTCCAGTCCACGACGACGCCGACTTCACGCGGCACATCGCCACGGGCACTCACTGCCAAGCGATACCCGTTGGGTTCTGCACGGCCCTTGGACGTCAGGCCCGGAGTATTCGGTGCGATGGCCACGACATTACCGAAGCCGACCAGCCGAACCTCTCCGTGTGCCGGGTCGGACGAAGGCAGGATTTCGATATCGGCACCCTGTGGCAATATGCAGAGCGATATGGAATGGCGTATTTCATCGTCTTTGATATATCGAAGCCAGCCCGATCCTCGAATCGAGCCGGAATCCACCGCGGTGGAAGAGAACGTCTGCCACCGTCCGCCCGGGGCGTTGGGCTTCCATCGGAGATCCCGCTCAGCAATGCGCGCGATGAACTCCCCGTCGCGTCGCTTGTGCATCGAGAGACCACCCATAAACGCTGACATGGTGCCGACGCCGAACCGCTTCCGAGGCCCAATCAGATGATACTCGACGTTGGCCGCATCGGACGCCGCCTCCGTCTCGACAACGGTCCGAGATCCGTCCTCCGCCCGGAAGACCACCCTTCCCTTCACCCGGTACACTACACGCTGCCCCTCATTCCGAACCGACCCGACCGCCTTGGCCTCTCCCTCTCCCTCGCCGCTGTCGGGAACCACTCCGGCGTCCACCGCAACGAGAGCGTCCGTCTCCTTCACCTGCACCGTTCCCTGGCCGACCAGACGACAGGTGGGACGCGCCGCGCCGTCTGACTCCCCGGGAACAAAGACCCAAGCGGCATCGCCAAGACCCGCCGACCCCTGATACCGATCCGTTGGACACCTCTCGTTATGGGTCCGGGCCAGCAAACGGCGTGAACCCATCAGGCCGGTGGTCTCGGCTCTGCTGGCGGCAGAAAAAGGCTCCAACCCGAAGCTCCGCCCATTGTCGTCGGTTCGCCTTTCTGTACCCAGTGCCAGAGCACGAAAACGTCCTGTGGAAGTCTGAACCCCAAGGGTGAAGCGTCGGGGGGTCTCGCCTTGCGGCCAGCAATCAAAAAGGCGATTGAGCGCTTCCTCGCTGATCGTGGCCGGAAGGTGGAACGAGCCCCTGACTTCCCAGTCCCCGTCGGCGACCGGCACCAAGTCCACATTCCAACGGACATTGATGCGGGCACGCCTTACCACCTGAACGGCTTCGATGAGGAGGTCGTTGAGCAGTGTCTTTGCGACCTGGTCGCTGATCCGGACGGGGAGTTCCTCACGCCAACCCGGGAGTTTGCGGTCAAGATCCTGAACTGGAGTATCGGTCTCCCCCAGTTCGTGTTGGAGCATCCAGACGGCTTCGACCAACTCGCCCGAGAGCTCGTACACGGCTTCGCGGCGCCACGCTCTTGGAAGGCGGTCGCGCAGCCGTTCGGCCAGGTCGCGGGCAGGAGTTTCGGTCGCGCCAAAATGCTTGAACTCTTCGAGCACTCCCTTCAGGTAATGGCGGAGGTGGGTTTCCTCGCGGAGGATGAGCTTCAGCGGAAGCCCGCCCTCGCATGCAAGCGTGACCAGATAGCCCCTGGATGGCCCCACTCTGTAGACGGAGCGGCCCCATGCACGGAGTCCCCGAGCTACGAGGCCCTGAAGCTCGCTGTAGCGGCTCCCACCTGGGGCAAGTTCAGGCGCCCCGAGCGCGGTGACCAGGGGCATCCACTTCCACGCTCCCGCCTCGTAGTTCCGATGCCACCATTCCGAAGCCCAGAGACAGAACCCCATAGCCCCTTTGGGTCCAAGCCGTCGTTGGTCAAACGCCGGTACTCGGAGTTCCCGCACGAGAACCGCTTCCAGCTCGTCGAACTCCTCGGGTCGGATGCGGTAGCGGTACAGGGGCTGGCCATTCGGTTCGGAAAGATGCCTTTCAGCGAGGAAATCTCTTAGGAAGGTCTCGGCGGTTTTCAATTCGAGCGTGGTTGTGAGGCGTGAGGATGAGATGATTCAGTTGGTCCGGTTTCTTGGACAGGTCGCTTAAGGAAGAGACCACGGTTCACGGCGGAGTTCAAGGCGCGCCTAGCTGTCGTTGCTAAGGACGTTGTTCACAGGCACTCCTGGAGCCGGCTGAGTGGCGGTTGGTCTCCGATCGCGGTGTGATGACGTCGTTCATTGTAACGCTGCTGGAAGGACGTGAGGGCGGCCGTGCGCTGGGCGGAGGTGTGATATGGCCTCCGCTGTTACCGGCCATGCAAAATTGCGCAGAAGTGGCCGTCGAAAATGTCAGATGTGGGCAGGGTGACGGAGCGATGGCTGCGACGCGGGGTCCGGGTGTCCATGAGGGTTCCCGGCGGGTTCCATACGATGGCGTCTCCACCGAACGGAGGAGACGCGATGATCGGGAGAGAGACGCGGGTGCTGCTGCGGCACTATCTGGAGCAGGGGATGAGTAAGGCCGCGATCGCGCGGCAGGTCGGGATCAATCCGCGGACGGTGTACCGCTGGATCGCGGCGGGACAACTGGACCGGGAGCTGGACGACGGGGCAGTCAGGTACGGACCGAGGCGTTCGCGGCCCTCGAAGCTCGATCCGTACAGGGGGATCATCGACGCCCGTTTGGCCGAGTATCCGGAGCTCAGCGCCGTTCGCCTGTTCAACGAAGTCCAGGCGGCGGGCTATCCGGGCGGGCCAGGTGAAGCGCTACGTGCGCGAGGTCCGGCCCCGGCCCCCGGAGGAGCCGGTGCAGCGGTTCGAAACCCCTCCGGGCCACCAGGCCCAGGTGGACTTCGCGGAGTTCCGGCTGCCGTGGGGCAAGCGGTACGCGCTGATCGTGGTGCTGGGCTACTCGCGGCTGATGTGGGTTCAGTACTACGAGCGCCAGACGATGGCGGTGGTGATGCGGGGGCTGGAGTCGGCGTTCCGCCACTTCCGCGGCGTGCCCTCGGAACTCCTGTTAGACCAGATGAAGGCGGTCATCATCGAGGACGGCCGCGGGAAGGGCGGGCGTCTGGTGGAGAACCGGGAGTTCCTGCGCTTCAGCGTCCACTGGGGCTTCCGCATCCGGGCGTGCCGCCCCTACCGGGCCCAGACGAAGGGCAAGGTCGAGCGGCTGGTCAGCTATATCCGGAAGAACTTCTTCTACGGCCGGGTCTTCGGGTCGGACGATGACCTCAACGCGCAGGTGCTGCTGTGGCTCGACACCGAAGCCAACGTCCGGATCCACGGGACGTTGAAGGAGCGCCCGGCCGACCGGGTCGAGGCGGAGCGGCCTCACCTGATGCCTTTGCCCCCTTGGCCTTACCGGTCGGTGGCTCCCCGGCCCGTGGAGCCAGCGCCAGAGCGGGCTGAGGGGGCGGCGTTCCCTCCGCTCGTCGAGGTCGAGCGCCGCCCGCTGGCCGAGTACGCCCGGATCGCCGGAGGAGCACCGTGAGGCCGCCATCGCGCAGGGAGCGCATCGCGGCCCAGCTCGCCGACCTCAAGATGCCCGGCGCGCTGGAAGCTCTGGACGAAGTGCTCGCCGGGGTCGGCGGCGGCGCGACGACCGGCGGCGAGGCGATCGAGCGCCTGCTGGCCGCCCAGATCGCGCTTCGCAACAGCCGGCGCCTCGAGGCGGCCATGCGCTCCAGCCGACTGCCGTACGTCAGGACGCTGACGGACTTCGACTTCGCCTTCCAGCCCTCGATCAAGCGCGAGCAGATCGACGCGCTCCACGAACTCGGCTTCCTGGAGCGCAAGGAGAACGTGGTCTTCCTCGGTCCCCCCGGCGTCGGCAAGACGCATCTGGCGATCAGCCTCGCGATCACGGCTGCCGAAAGCGGGCGCAAGATCTACTTCGGGTCCCTGACCGACCTGGTCGACTCCCTCGAGGAGGCCAAGGCCGCCGGCCGGCTCGACCGCCGCCTCAAGACTCTCACCTACCCGGCACTCCTGGTCGTTGACGAGATCGGCTACCTGCCCGTGACCCAGAGCGGCGCGGTCCTCTTCTTCCAGCTCGTCAACCGCCGCTACGGACGGGCCTCGACGGTGCTGACCTCGAACAAGGGCTTCGAGGAGTGGGGCCGCATCCTCGGCGACGAGGTCATGGCCGCCGCGCTGCTGGACAGGGTGCTGCACCGCTGCCACATCGTCAACATCCGGGGCAACAGCTACCGGATGCGCCGCCACGCCGAGCTCTCGAGGGCGATCCATCCGAGCGTAAACCGAAGACATACTGAACACCTCGCCTCCGGGGAGCCGGTCTCATGAGGGTCACCAGGCTCTCGGCGGGCTGCCCCGCTCCGGTCGCTCCGCTCCCTCCGCAGGTCAGCCCGCGAAGTGCGACATTTTCAATGGCCAGAAGTGTGACATTTTCAATGGCCATTGACAGTTGTCGCCCGACACCTGCATCAGCGTCACCCGGTAGTCGGCAAGTTGGCGCCTGTCCGGCACCCACACCTGCAGTACCGGCCCCGTGGAAAGGGATCCGGCCATGATCGCCTCCCTTCGGTTGGAGGATGCTTCGTCCGCCTGGATGAGTTCGAACCCTGGAGCGCTGAGGGAATCGATGCCGGGACCCTCGACGACCAGCATGGCTCCGATGTCACGGGCCTCGGGCGGGACGCCATTCAAGTCCGGTTTTCCCGCTTTCGCGGCACGGTCCAACAGGATCCCGTACAACGGCAGGAAACGCAGATCGTGCAGTCCTGTATGACTTTAGACGATTTCCTGCCGTGATTCAGGCCACCGACAGTCCGCTGCCGATGCGCGCGACCTGCTGGGTGCGCTCGCGCTCCACCTCAGCCGCCGGGGCGGTCCACGTCCGCGTGCGTGCCATGGCCTGCCGCAGCAGCGCCGATAGCGGAACGCCGGCGGCCGCGGCCTTGGCCCGCCAGTCGGCGAACTCGGCCGCCGACACGCGGGCGGTGACGGTGGCGGTGCAGCGATCAGCCATGAGCGCACCGGCGACGGGGTTCGGGGGGCGGCGCCCCCCGCCCGCCCACTGCCCCTGCGGCGGCGCGGAAAGCCGGGGGTTCGAAGGGGGGGCGCAGCATCCCCTCGCCAGAGCGCAATGTTCAACATCGCGTGGGCTGGCTCCCGGCCACTAACAGCCCGAGAGCCAGCTCCCGGGCAAGGGGACCGACCTGGGTCCGAGCACCCTCTCGCGCTCCACTGTGCGAGGCTCGGCCAACGACCCGACCCGACACCCGGCGAAACACCGCCCAGGCGGTCCGCATCTCCGACGCGGGGTTACAGCCCCGCCTTCAAAAGCATGGACGAAAGGTGGGGAGTCCCCCTTGGAGATCGTCGCCGCCGCGGCAGGCCGTGGCGCACACGCTGATGCAGACCCGCGCCGTTGGCCCGCGCTGGGAAAGGAGATCTGCCCGCATGATCCTCCGCCGGGCGTGGAGGCCGGTAGCAGGTCTGGGTTCGGAGCATGGCGCAGGCGACGGCGGGCAGGCGGTCCGCGACGGAACGCAGGGCGCGGGCGCGAACGGCGACGTACTTGGCCTTGCTGACGACGTCGAGCTGGACCGCGACCTTTGCCCAGTGGTAGACTGCGTCACGAAGACGCCGTGGGCGGCCATGCGGCGCACGACGAGCTTGTACTTGCCGGATCGCCGTGTAACGGACGCGACCCCGCACATGCACCGCAACGCCTTGTAGTCCCGGCGCGCCAGCGCTTGCGGGGCCTCGGTGGTTCCGGGTGCGACGGCGATGGCCGGCTCTCGAGGGGTCCGGCGATGGACCCGTCGGGCCTTCGAGGGCGTCGGAACCTTGGCCCAGAGGTCGAGGACCCAGGGCTCGACGACGCTTCCGACGGCATCGCGCGTCGAGGACGCGGGCGTCGAGGCTGTCGTCCTTGGCGCCGACGGGCGAGAAGTGGTCGCGGAACCGGTCGAACTGCTTCGGGTTGATCGAGTAGACCGCGAACCCGTGGTCCATGAGACTCTCGACGACCGGCCCGTGCGGGATCTCGATCGCCACCGGAATGTCCTCCGGGGCGGCTCTTCCGCACTTGGCGCCGATCCAATCGGCCATCTCGGCGAGCCCCGCGCCTCCACGCTGGAAGATGCGATCCACCCGCTCGCGAGCCGAATAGACACCGAATTACCTGCGGCGGAAGACAGTCCCTCATGACGACCGCGCTCCCGGCCCGCTACCCCGCTCCGGTTGCTTACCCCCTCCGCGAAGCAGCCGCCAAACCGGGACATTTTCCGTGCCGGTTGACAGTCCTCCATGGCCTCCTATCCTCTTCGTGGTAGATTGCACCCGCCAAGTCGGGCTGCAGGAGGCTGTCGGATGCACGAAGCCACCGCAACGTCCCACAAGAGGAGCTGCCTGAGACCATGGACGCGATCATCTTGGCAACTTGGCTTGCCGTCCCGTTGGCCGTGGGCTTCGGCGTTTGGCTATCTTGGCGCAAGGTGAAGAAACAGCAGAGGCTCCGGCGGGAGGTGCGCTGGGCCCAAGCCAAGGCGGTCGATGCCCGTGTGGCCCGAATCGAGGAACTGCTCAAGCTGAAGGGCCGACCCACTCCGTTGCATTTCGTCACGTACGACGCTCAAGTCGTTCGGCTGTTGCTAGCGGGCCACTTCTCCCTCGGCCTGCTGAGGCGATGGCAGGGCGAGGATCCGAATGCTCGGGACGAACACGGCCGGACCCCATTGCACAGGGCGGCCGGTGGGCTCGGCAATTGCTACGAAACGGTGCAATTGCTGCTCGAAGCCGGTGCGAAGCCCAACGCTCGAACCCAAAGCGGCGAGACTCCGTTGCACCACGCGAGCGCGACATACTCATCGGGTCGTACATCCAGACTGGCGCGCACGCTCAAGGATGCAGCCTGGCCTGAGAATTTCATGGTGATACGACTACTCCTCGAAGTAGGCGGCGATCCAAACGCGCAGGACGAAAAAAGTCGAACGCCCCTGCATCGCGCAATCGAATTCGGTAATGGGGACGCGGGACGCTTGTTGACCGAAGGCGGGACCGACATCCACATGCGGGATGAGGAAGGTGCCACTCCGCTGCATCTGGCTGCGGAGTTCGGTAGAGCCGACTACGCACAGCTGCTGCTCGAGCGCGGGGCCGATGTCAACGCGAAGGATCGAGAGGGTGCGACCCCGCTTTACTGGGCGGTGGCAGGCAAGGGCGCATCGCGGGACTTCGATGCTCGTGCTGGTAGCGAAAAGCGGCGAAACAGAGCGGCAGTGATGAAGTTGCTGCTCGAGGCGGGCGCGGATCCGGACGTTCAGACCGGCGCTGGCGACACCCCACGAGAGGCCGCAGTCCCAGTGGCGGCAGCCTTGCTCGCTAGGCCGGCCAAGCGAGGCTAAACAGTGAGCCGTTCGTTACTTCCATGCCACGCTCGCGCGAGCCGGTTTCTCGCCACCGGGCGCATTGTGCGCGGCCGGTGGGGCAACGGTCAGATCCCGAACCGTTGCATCGCCACGAAGCGAGGTCAACCACGCCCAAGGAACCGCGTCGCTACCGGTGGCTGAAATGGGTCAGCAACAGAATGCTTGCGTGGATGTCGCAATCGAATCAGCCAAGGCTGGCGAGGGGCGAGACATACCGGCACACCTCGTCCTGAGGCATCTGCTGACCGACGGCTTTTTTCCTGGGGAGATCCCGCAGTGCTTCCTGACCAGATCCTACGGTGCAGCGCTG
This sequence comes from Longimicrobiales bacterium, assembly GCA_965237885.1. GTDB lineage: Bacteria > Gemmatimonadota > Gemmatimonadetes > Longimicrobiales > Gaopeijiaceae > BD2-11. The sequence goes on from CBDEGN010000002.1 coordinate 18,496, forward strand.
ACTAGTAGCGATGACGCAGATTTCCCCAGCGAGCTGAAACAACTACGAGCACGCAAACGTCCGCTGGCGCGTCACAATCTCGCGCGAGTTGGTCAACTGCGGCGTCCGCTGGCCGTACCCCACCCCGCTCGCTACTTCGCGTTGTGCCGAGAGATCGCGAGCAACTGGGAGCGCCTGACAAACCTCATGAAGCGTAGCCAGCTCTCTGTGTCGCGACCTACGCTGAGCTCGGACGAGAACGCTGATCGGGTGATGAATCGCGAGTTCAGGCTGTCAGATCGCCCGAAGCTGAGGGCCCGCCACCGCCGGAACGCCGGGTATCTGGTGTGCGCGGATGTTCAGCGATTCTACCCATCGGTCTACACGCACTCGATCGCATGGGCTGTGGAAGGCAAAGAGACGGTAAAGGATAATCTGGAGAAGCCCCGTCGGGACCGAGAGGATTTCCTTGGTGACCGGCTGGATGCCCTCTCCATGAGGATGGAGGATGCCCAGTCTGTGGGCATCCCTATCGGCCCGGATACCTCACATGTACTGGCTGAGGTTGTCTTGAGTGCTGTGGACTTCCGGTTCCAGGAGACCATGAAGGAGAGGATAAAGGAACCACTTCGAGGCTTCCGTGCGGTGGATGACTACGAGCTTGCATTTGCGTCTCGTTCCGATGCGGAGAGGGCATTGGCCGAGCTTCAATCCACACTCATCAGGTACGAGCTTCAGCTGAACGAGAGCAAGACGCGCGTTGTCAAGCTTCCGGATGCGCTCCAAGACTCGTGGACGAGTGCGCTCAGGAATGTTCGAACAAGTGACCTGCTGACGTTGTTTAGCCGCGCATTCGAACTCGTGCACGAGCACCCCGACAAGAGCGTCCTTCGTTACGCGATCTCCATCGCCCACGGAGCTGACATCAAGAAAGACTCGTGGCCGGTCTACCAGGACATTCTCCTGCAGTGCGCAGCATCCGAACCCGGAACGTTGCGGTACGTGACAGCCGAGCTCGTAAGAGCCCGCGACGACGATCTCGGCATTGATGAGGCGGGCGTGCGAGAACTGTGCTGCTACCTCATAAGGATGCACGCTCCCTTAGGACACGGAAGTGAAGTGGCGTGGGCGCTGTGGCTGGCGATCGTGCTGAAAGTCTCGCTTCCCGCAACGGTGGTCAACGTCGTGAAGCAGATGGTCGATCCGTTCGTACCATTGCTGGCCCTGTGGGCGGAGGAGTGCGGTCTGATCGTTGATGGTCCGTTGGACAAGGCCCGCTGGGAGAAAATCGCGGCGGGCGAAGGGCTTGAACGCAGCCACTGGCTCCTCGCCTACGAGGGTGCTACTCGTGGCTGGCTGGGAGGAGACGCCGAGCGGAGGGTCGCCGAACATGAGGTGTTCGGATGGCTAAGCGCGAAGGATGTTAACTTCTTCGATGGCGCCGCATCCGTCCTCGATCTCAATCGATGGAGCGAAATATCGCCATACGGGGAGCCACCGGACACTGGAATTGAACCTGACAGTAGGAGTCCCAGCGTTCCCTTCTGATCGAAGCCGGCCACCGATCAGGACGCCCGCAGCTTGGCCGCTGCCTGTCTGGGATCCGGTCTTGGAAGGCCAGCAGGTCTCCTCACCGTCGCCGTGGGAGAACCAAGATAATGGCACGGATTGCCTTGCCAAGAGGCTGCTGGCGGGTGAATGCGCGCTTCGGCGGGATGCCGACATGACGATTCCGTGCCTCTCCGAGAAGCGTGCGCGATCCCGCACGAAGCCGCGTTCTTGTCCCGACGTGTACTCTCGCCATTTGCGGCGAGTTTCCCACCTTCTTTTTACGGTGATGCCAGATGAGATCAAACAGCAAGAACGGCAGATCGTGCAGCCCTGGTTGAACTTAGGTGTGTTCTTGCTGTGATTTGCGCCCCTGGGCGTCTGCCAAAATGGCAGCAGTCTCCCTCAGAACGCCCTTTAGATACGTCAGTTTCACCACCTCCGTGCGCTCGCTGCCAGCGGGGCGTCGAGCAGGTCTCCGGTCAGGCAGGCCGGTGTCGATGACCACGAAGAAGTCGCTGCCGGGGGTGTGGATCCAGTCGATGCGGACGTTGGCCTGCAGTTCGCGAGAGTGGTTGTCCCACTGCACCAAGGCGTTGACGAAGAATCTTGCGGCTGACTGCTTTCCGAATGTCCAGGCTCATTTGAGTGATGTCGGCGTGATCGACCGTTAGGTTTCCGGGTCGGGCGGAGCCGGCGGCTGTAGCATCGAACGAAGCCTGCATCACCGTGGAGGAAACCGAGGCACCACCCGCGTCCTTTGCAGCTGCTCTGTCTCACGTTGTTGCTTGCCTGCGGCGACGCGGCTCCGCCGACCGAACCGCCGTCGGGCCGGCGATCAACCCGCCAGCAGCGCGATTCCCGCAACCGTGAAGTCAATTGGGGGGACTCGATCCCGGCTGGTGACCCCAACACCGTGGGCCGCGTCTCTGGTCTTCGCCCATCGACCGTGGAGATGCCAGAGCGACTGGTCGTCGAGCAGCTCGTCCGCCATTGTGCGCGCACACCGCAAGCCAGCGCAGGAGGTCGAGGCCACGGCGTGGCCAAACGCTTAGGTCCGCGAAGGTCCGCTAAGGTCGCGCGCAGTCCCGTTCAGGAAACGGGATACAAAAGGGGGATGATGGACACAGTGAGCGATTGAGATATATGTATAACAACAACTTACAACATCGCGCTTCTAGTGGCGGACAAACGAGGGGCGAGAGGGGATTATATCCAAACACGCGGCACTGCCGCCCCATGGCGTGCTTCAGCTCGACCATCAGCGGCGACTGCGGGATGCAGCGGCCTACCTACCCCCCCTAGTCCGGTCTCTTCAACGCGTATTCCCAGCCACATACTCCCCCGCCAACTCGAGCCCGATCAGGGTCAGCAGCGGCTCCACGCGGTCGAAGACGGGAACGTGCTTCGCCACCAGGGGAGAGAAGCCGCCGGTGCCCACCACCATGGGGTCGGGGGCGTCCCATTCCGCGCGCACGCGCTCGACCATCCCCGCGATCGCATCCATTGCGGTGAAGAAGATGCCGGAGTGGATGCAGGTCTCGGTTCGTCTGCCGATGACCTGACGCGGGGGGATGAACTCGACGGGAGGGAGCTTGGCGGTCCGGGCCGCGAGCCATTCCTTGCCGGACAGGAGCCCTGGGGCGATGACGCCGCCCTGGAATCGGCCGTCGGCGGTGATGCAGTCGTAGGTGGTGGCGGTGCCCAGGTCGACCACGATGCAGTTGCGTCCGAAGAGGCGGGAGGCGGCCAGGGTGTTGGCGATGCGGTCGGCGCCCACGGTGCGCGGCTCCTCCACGTCGAGGACGATCGGCAGGGGGGTCGCGGCGTCGATCACCACCAACTCCGCGGAGCCCAGCCGGGCGGCGGCCTCCCGCAGGACATCGGTGGCGGAGGGAACGACCGAGCCCAGCACCACGCGGGTGAGGGCGTCGGGGTCGTGCCCGGACGAGCGAAGCAGTGCGCCCAGGAGCAACACGTACTCGTCGGGCGTGCGAGGCACGTGGGTGCTCACCCGCCAGCGTCCTTCGACCCCTTCCCGGCCGGGGGCGAACAGGGTGAGCACGGTCTCGGTGTTGCCTACATCCAGTACCAGATGCATGGTCGCGGTTTCCTCGGCTATGTCTCGGCTGGGCCGGTGGTTACCCCGGAAGATATGGCCGCGGGGCGGGCGCTGCCCGATCGGACCTCGCGCACATCTCCGCCGGGCTCTTCGAAGAGGAGCGCGCCGCCGGAGCTGATGCCGCGCGCGGTGCCGGTCTCGCCGCTTCCGAGCACCACGGGGCGGCCGGCGAGGGCGTCGCGCCGGGCGAGTTCCCGGTGCAGCGCGCCTTTCAGCGGAGCCGGCTCCGGCGAGAGAAGCGCGCGCATATGGCCGACCAGTGCTCCCGCCAAGGCCGGTTTCGACACGGAGGTCGCGCCCAGCGCACGCAGCGACGAGGCGCGCTCGCGGAGTTCCGGAGGGAAGTCCGTCGGCCGCTGCGAGATGTTGATGCCTGTCCCGATCGCCATGCCCCGGCTTCCGGCTCCGTTGTCCCAGGATTCGCACAGGATACCGCCGACCTTGCGGCCAGCGATGACAAGATCGTTCGGCCACTCGATCTCCGCCCGCAAGTCCGGGCTCACCTCTTCCATCGCCCGAGCGGCCGCGATGCCGACCAGAAGCGGGACCGTGGGATGCTCGGATGGGCGCGCGGCGAGCACGACGGTCATCCAGAGCCCGGCGCCGGGGGGAGACAGCCAGCGCCGCCCTCCCCTTCCCCGGCCGCGGGTCTGCTCGTCGGCGATGACCACCGAGAAGGACGGGGCGCCGCCGGCGCGGGCGATCCGGCGGGCGCGGTCGTTGGTGGAGCCCAGCCGGGCGTGCGCCTCGACCAGCGGGACGCCCCAGCGCTCCGCCCACCGACCGACCGGTACGCCCTCCCAGACGGGTGAGCCGCGGTCGCCTGTGCGCGATGCCGGACCGCCGGTCATCGGGCCTGCCCGGTCGGCTACCCGATCCACAGATACCCGAGGAAGAGCAGCCCCAGAATCCACGGATACGGGGCGAAGCGGTGGAACGAGCGGGCGCGCAGCACGGCCAGGAAGATCCTGATCGCGAGCAGGCCGGTCAACGCGGCCGCCACCGCCCCGAGCACGAGCGGCGCGGCTCCCAGCGCCGACACGGCTTCCCCGGCGTCCAGCAGCTGCAACAAGGTCGCCCCGAAGATGGCGGGCACCGACATCAGGAACGAGAACTCGGCCGCGTCGTCGGACTCCACCCCGAGCCAGAGCGCGGCCACCACCGTCGATCCCGAGCGCGAGATGCCCGGGAACAGCGCGAACGCCTGGGCGACCCCAATGAGCATCACAGCGCCCGGCCCTGCAGCCCCTGAGAACGGCCCCGGCTCGTCCGGCCGCGGAGGATCGAGGAGGTCAAGTTGCTCACCCGGCTGCGGGCCGCGCGGGAGTTCGCTGGTCAGATCGCCCACGTCCCGATCCTGCATCCCGGCGCCCCTGCGCCGTAGCGCCCCACGCCGCAATGCCCCGCGCGCGCTCCACAGCACCCCGCCCGTCACCAGAAACGCCGCGCCCGCGGCCGCCGGGGTCTCGAAGGCCGTCTCCACGACATCTCCCAGGAGGAAGTAGACGGCCGCCGCCGGGATGTTGGCAAGCACGATGAGGCCAAGGTAGCGCCAAGCCGCGGGATCTATCCGGGCCGCTCCCCGCATCAGAGCGCCCACGCGCCTCCGGTACGCCACCAGCACCGATACGAGCGTCGCGAAGTGCACGGCGACCTCGAATCCCACCCCGGGAAGCTCGATACCAAGCAGGGTCTGGCCGACCACCAGATGGCCCGAACTCGACACCGGGAGGAACTCGGTGAGTCCCTGGACTATGCCCAAAAGGATCGCTTCCCAGTTGCTCATGGGGCCGGCCGCTCCTCACATCGCGCCCGCCAGGCCTCAACCACCTCCGCGCACTGGACCTCCAGCGGCTGCATGCCGTCGATCCTGAGCGCGTCCGCGGGCAGCTGGTTGCGAAACCACGTGAGCTGCCGGCGGGCGTATCCCCGGGTCGCGCGCTGGGTCGCGTCCAGTGCCTCCTCAAGACTCCAGCGCCCTTCCAAATATCCGAGAATCTCGCGGTAGCCCGTCCCCGAAATCCCGGGATCATCCGACCCGTAGCCGCGAGCGGCCAGCGCGCGCACCTCCTCGACCATACCCTGCTCCGTCATTGTCCGCACTCGTTGGTTGATGCGGCTGTAGAGTTCCTCGCGCGGCACCTCGAGCACCGCGACCATGCCCTCGGCGGGCGCCCCTCCCTGCCCCGCCCGGTGCCACCACGACAGCGGGCGGCCGGTCAGCAGCGCGATCTCCAGCGTGCGCTCGATGCGCTGCATCCCTCCCGCGTTGGCGAGCCGGGCCCGCTCCGGATCCAGGACCTGGACCCAGCGCTCCAACTCCTCCATGCCGCGTTCCCGCAGAAACGCGCGCAGGCGCGCCACTCGTCCCGGGTTCAGCCGGGGCTCCTCGAAGAGCGGCTCCATCAGCGCCTTGAGGAAGAAGCCCGTCCCGCCGGCCAGTACAGGAATCCTGCCGCGCGCGCGAATCTCGCGCATCCAGCGGCCGGCGTCGCGGGCGAACTCCCCGGCGCTGTACGACTCGTTCGGGTCCCGGATATCGATGCCGTGATGGGTAACGCGCGCGCGCATGTGGGCGACCACCTTGTCGGTGCCCACATCCATGCCGCGATAGATCTGGCGCGAGTCCATGGAGATGATCTCGCCGCCGAGCACCTCGGCGACGGCGAGGGAGAGCGCGGTCTTGCCGGTGGCGGTGGCGCCCGTGATGGCGAGGAACTCAGGAGCGGCCAAAGCGGCGCTCCAGCTCCGACAGGGACAGGCGCACCGCGGTCGGGCGGCCGTGCACGTCGTGGTGCGGGAGGTTGGTGGCGAACAGGCGGTCGATCAGCTCCTGCATCTCTTGCTGCGAAAGCCGCTGGCCGGCCTTGATGGCGCCCTTGCAGGCGAACGTCATGGCGATGCGTTCGTGCTGATTGTGCGCGGCGCGCACCAGTTCGGAGCCGTGGGTGAGCTCGTCGATCATCTCCCGCAGGCAGCGTTCGGCGTCAAAGTAGGGATGCGGGTTGGGGACCGCGTGGACGATGACCGAGTCCGCGCCGAATCCCTCCACCTCGAAGCCGGCGCGGTTGAGGATCCCGAAGAGCGACTCCACGTGGCGGTACTCCGCCGGCGGAAGGGTCAGGGTGATCGGAAAGAGGAGGCGCTGGCCGGTCAGCCCTCCCTTCGCGAAGGCCTCCATCAGCTCCTGGAAGAGGATGCGCTCGTGGGCCGAGTGCTGGTCGATCATGAGCATCCCGCCGCGGATCTCGACGAGGATGTAGGTGCTGTGCAGCTGCCAGAGACGGTCCGACTCCACCGGTACTTCCTCGGGCGCGGCGAAGCCGGGAGCCGGATCGGCGCCACTGGCGAAAAGCGCCATCTGCGATTCGTCGGGCTCGGGGACCCGCTTCCCGGGAGGCTCCGGGGCCCGCTTCCCGGGAGACACCTCGTCCCCGGGCGAGTACTCGCGGGATTCGCGCACCCTGGCGGGGGGAACGCTGTCCACGGTGGCCGCGCTCTCCTCTCCCGCGAGCGCGCGCCGCACCTCTTCCTCGATGAAGCCCTCGACGGCCGCCCGGTTGCGGAACCGGACCTCCAGCTTGGCGGGGTGCACGTTTACATCCACCTGCCCGGGGGGCACGTCGATGTAGAGAAGGAACCACGGGCGAACCGCTTCGCGAATGGTGGTGCGGTACGCCCGCTGCACGGCGTCGTTGAGGCCCTTGTCCCGAAACGGCCGTCCGCCCAGGAACAGGAACGCCCTGCGTGACCCCGGACGAGCCTGGTCAGGACGCTGGAGGAGGCCGCTCACCTGCCCGACGTCGCTCTCGCCGGCAAGGGAGAACATCGAAGCGCCGGCGTCATCGCCCCACACGCGGTCGAAGCGCCGGGCCGGACCGGGGTCGCGGGGCAGTTCCAGCAGGACGTGGTCGCCGGAGGTCAGGGTGAAGGCGACCGACGGATGGGCCAGCGCGAGAGAGGTAAGCTCTGCGGCGACGGCCCGGGTTTCGGCGGATGTGGTCTTGAGAAACCTGCGCCTGGCGGGGGCGTTGAAGAAGAGGTTTGCCGCCTCGAGGGTGGTGCCGCGGGCGCGCGCGTGATCCTCGACCCGGGTGATGCGCCCGCCGGTCGCGCGGATGCGGGTGCCCGCGCCGAAGCCGTCGCTGGTCTCGAGGGTGAGCCGCGAGACCGCTGCGATCGAGGGCAGCGCCTCCCCGCGGAAGCCGAAGCTGGCCACTGCGCGCAGTTCACGGGCGCTGGTGATCTTGCTGGTGGCGTGGCGCTCGAGGGACAGAATCGCATCTTCGCGCCCCATGCCGACGCCGTCGTCGATCACCCGGATACGCTGTTTGCCGCCCTGCTCCACCTCGACCCGGATGTGCGCGGCGCCGGCGTCCAGGGCGTTCTCGACCAGCTCCTTGACCACCGATGCGGGCCGCTCCACCACCTCCCCGGCGGCGATCTGGTTCGCCACCGAGTCCGGCAGTACGCGGACGCGCCGGGCGGGGCGGGTCACTGTGCGGACGGAGGCGGGGCCGGGGAAACACCGAAGAAGCGCACGGCGTTGCGGGTCGTGTAGCTCTCCACCTCCTCCGGGCTCTCGCCGCGAACGGCGGCCACGCCATCCCTGACACGGGCCACGAAGGCGGGTTCGTTGCGCTTGCCGCGATGGGGCACCGGCGCCAGGTAGGGGGAGTCGGTCTCGATCATGAGCCGGTCGCGCGGCACCGCCCGCAGAGCTTCGTGCCCGCGGAAGTTCCTGAAGGTCACGAGCCCCGTAAAGGAGATGTGCCAGCCGGCCTCGAGCGCCTCCTCGAGCAGCGTCATCCCCCCGGTGAAGCAGTGCAGCACCCCTCGGGCCGAGCCTCTGAATTCCGAGATGGCTGCGCGCGTGTCGTCGTCCGCGGAGCGGGAGTGGACGACCAGCGGGCAGCCCGTCTCGGCGGCCAGGCGGGCGTGGGCGCGGAACAGCTCGCGCTGGCGGTCACGCGGACAGAAGTCGTAGTGGTAGTCAAGGCCGGTCTCTCCGACTGCGACCAGGCGCGGCTCCGCCTCCAGCAGCTCCCGCACCCGGTGCACGTCGTCCAAGTCCGCTTCCCCCGCCTCGTGGGGATGGATGCCCGCCGTGCCCCACACCCCCCGGTGGGCCCGGGTGAGAGCGGCCACCTGCTCCGCATCCGCCGCCGACGAAGCGATTGTGACGAGCGCGCCCACCCCGGCCGCGCCCGCCCGTTCCACGGTCTCGGCCCGGTCCGCGTCGAAGCGCCTGTCGGTCAGGTGGCAGTGGGATTCGAAGAGCATGACGGTCGTACGCCAAGCGGACCTGGATGGGGGGTCAGACGTGGCTGGGAATCGGACCTGGCCGCGAACAATACCTGGCGGGAATCATCCGGAGTCCCGGACACCGAAAGATCAGGCGCGGACGCCCGCGGCTCTCCGGCCTTTCCTGGGACCCCGGTGCTTCTTCTTGCTCGCCGGCCGCCTCTCCGGCGACGTCTTGCTTACCGGACCCCCCCCGCGACCTCCGCCTCCGGCCTCCACCAAGTCCTTCGTACCCCACTTCTTCTGGATTTCCAGCAAGGCCGGCGAGGCGACGAAGATGGAGGAGTAGGTCCCCACCACGACCCCCAGGATCAACACGGTGGTGAAGTCGCGGATCACGGCGCCGCCGAAGATGATCAGCGCCATCAGCACGACCAGCGTCGTCCCGGATGTCAACACCGTCCTCGGCAGCGTCTCGTTGATCGACCGGTTCACCAGCGCGACCGGATCCTCCCGGCGGCCGCCCTTCTTGTTCAGGTTCTCCCGCACGCGGTCGAACACGACAATGGTGTCGTTCAGCGAGTAGCCGATGATGGTCAGGATGGCCGCCACCGTGGGCAGGGCGATCTCAACCCGGAAGACTGCCAGGAATCCCAGCGTGATGAGGCTGTCGTGCACCGTCGCGATGACGGCCGCCACGCCGAAACGAAACTCGAAGCGGATGGCCAGATAGAGGAGCGTCAGTACGAACGAAAACAGGATCGCGAGCGCGGCCTTCTGCTGGAGCTCGGCCCCGATCTTGGGGCCGACCAGCTCGGTGCGCACGACCTCGAAGACTCGGCCCGGAAAGGCGCCCTGAATCTGCTCCCGCATCTCGATGGAGACCGCCTCCACACCGCGATCCTCGGCCAGCGGGGCGCGGATGACGAATTCGTTGTCCTCGCTGCCGATGGTGGTGATGGGGGGTGAGTCTGCTCCGCCCAGCGCAGTCCTCAGTTCCGACGCTTCCAAAGGCTCCTCGAACCGAACCTGGACCAAGGAGCCGCCGGTAAAGTCCACACCGTAGTTCTGCCAGCTGCCCGTGAGCGCCACATTCGCCGCCATCGCCACCAGCGCGATGGCGAGCGCTGCGGCCGAGGCGATGTAGGCCTTCCTGCGCGCCTCGATGAAGCGATATCCCGCGTTTGCAAAAAGTCTCATGATTCAGATGCTGATGGGGTCGGTGGCCTTCTTCCGCGACAGGTAGATGACGAAGAAGCTGCGCGTGACGTAGAGTGCCGTGAAGAAGGATGCCATAATCCCGATCGAGAGGGTGACGGCGAAGCCGCGCACCGGTCCGGTGCCGAACTGGAAGAGGATCAACGCCGTGATCAGGGTGGTGATGTTGGCGTCGACGATCGCCGACAGGGCGTTGCCGAAGCCGTCGTCCACGGCTGTGCGAACGGCTCTTCCCGCATCCAGTTCCTCCCGGATGCGTTCGAAGATGAGCACGTTGGCGTCCACGGCCATGCCTACGGAGAGGATCAGCCCCGCGATCCCCGGCACGGTCAGCGTCGCCCCGAAACTGGCCAGGCCGCCCAGCACCAGGACCACGTATACGCCGAGGGCGCACACCGACAGCATGCCTGCGACGCGGTAGTAGGCGGACATGATCAGGATCACCAGCACGATGCCGATGATCCCGGCGATGCGTCCCTGGTCCACCGAGTCCTGCCCCAGCGAGGGGCCAACCGTACGCTCCTCCATGATGCGCAGCGGTGCGGGCAGGGCGCCGGCGCGAAGCACCAGCGCGAGATCGCTGGCCTCCTGCAGCGTCGAGCCACCGAGGTCGATCTGGCCGCGGGCACCGATGCGGTCGCGGATCACCGGCGCGCTCACCACCTCGCCGTCGAGCACGATCGCCAGGAATTCGCCGACGTTCTGCCCGGTCACCTCGGCGAAGCGGCGGCCTCCTCGCCGGGACAGCTCGAACTGCACCTGCGGCGTGTTGAACTGGGGATCGCGCCCGGAGACCGCGTTTTCGAGCATCTGCCCCGTGATGAAGGCGTCCTCCTGGAGGACGTACAGTTCACGGTAGATCCTGCCGGAGAGGGCGATGGGTTCCATGCCCCATTGGAGCACGACATCGCGCGGCATCGCGCTCTGGACCTCCGGAATGCTCAGGAAAAGGCGCGCGGCCTCCTCGTCTTCCTCGGTGACCAGGTAGACGCCGTCCGCGCTCCCCTGGTTCAGGAGCGCCGTAAAGGGGCTCAGGGTGGTGGATTCCGGCTCTTGCGCCTCGGCTTCGGCGGCATCTGCCTCATCCGCAGCGGCGGCATCCGCTTCGGCCACCTCGGCATCGCCCTCGGCCACCTCCGCGGAATCGGCCTGCGTCGTTGTGTCGGCGCTGAAGAGAAGCTCCTCGATGGAGGAGGTGGGCGCCTCCACATCCCGCCCCAGGTTGCGCAGCGAATCGGCCCCCAGCGTGGCGACCAGCACACGGTCGATGCGGGGCAGGTCCGGGGCCAGGTCGACCCACGGGCGCACCAGCTTGAACTCGAGGAAGGCGGCGCGGCGGATGACGTCCTTGGCCTGGTTTTCGTCGCTGATGCCCGCCAACTCTACGATGATGCGGTCGCTGCCCACCTTCTGGATGAGCGGCTCCTCGACCCCGAGTTCGTCGATGCGCGTGCGCAGGACGGTTTCTGCCCGGTCGATGGCGTCGGCGCGGGCCTCGTCCGTGAGCGTGCCGTCCGGGTCGTCGATCTCGACCACCAGGTGCATGCCGCCCTGAAGATCGAGTCCCAGCTTGAGGCCGTCTCGATAGATGTTGACGCCGCAGATCACGAGGATCGCGGCGATGAGAATGATCCGGCCACGAAGAGACTTCAGCATGATACCGCCGCTGGCTCCGGGAGGATTGGCGGGTGTTGTCCGGCTCGCGTGCCGCCCGGGGCTCTCCTGTTTGCCCGCAGGCTCCTTCCCGCGAGCGGGTTGGATAGCTTTGTAACGTCGCAGACCGTCAAACCCGTGTCAATCTGACGCGGGGAGGGGGGGAGTCTCCGGCCGTGGCGCGGGCACGCCGGGCGCGCCGGCAGCCCCGGGACTGTACCGCCCCGCGGCTGCCGGCCTGCCCGGTGGTTGAGGTCAGCCGATGTTGGGGTTGCCGTTCCGTTCGGTGTCGGGCAGCGGGAAGCACGCCATGCCGCCGTACGCGTCACCCACGTAGGGGTGGTTGCCGCTGGTGAACTCGGTGATGGTTCCCAGCCGGCGCAGCACGCCCATCCGGTGTCCCTCCACGAAGAGCTCGCGGCGCCGCTGCTCCTGTACCTGCTCCTGGATCTCCTGCGCGTCGGTGCTCGCGAAGTTGCCGGGCAGCCCCGCCTCCTCGAGCAGCTCGTTGATGATCCCGACCGCGGTCGCTCCCCCCTCCACCTCGGCGATGATCAGACGTGCTTCGGTGTGGCTGGCGAGCCGGATTTCCGCGCCCCGGCTGGTATGCTTCTGCTGGAACCACATGGGCGTGAGCCCGTCCTGCCCAAGAATGCCTTCGTCCGAAACCTCGACCCGCGGATCGGGCATGCCCGCCCACTCGAGATTCCAGAAGGCGGGATCCACCGAAACCGCCTGCTCGACATGGTTCCGGTTGAAGATCTTGTTCTCCCGGACATCCGCGGCGGTGGAGCGGGTGATGAAGAACTCGAACCCTGCGGGCACTGCGCCGGCGTCCGCGAGCGCCCCCGCGGACTGTCCCAGGCTCATCTGAGCCCGCGCCCGTCCCACGTAGGCCGCGTTGCGGACATTGGCATCCGACGACTCCAGGGCCATGCTGAAGCGTTCCTTCGCGAGCTCGAACACTTCCGCGGGTTGCAGCTCGGGCCCAAGGTCGAAAGCCGCGCTGCACCATCCCTCTCCAAACGTCGTATAGCTGTAGCCCGCATAGAGGGCGTTCCTGGCGAGGAGAGCCGACCGGTTGGGAACGTCGCCGTCCGAGAATCCGTTGATGCGAACGATGGCGTCATCCGCGATGAATCGGGCCTGAGCCAGGGGCGAGTGCAGAGAGGTCGAGCTTCCACACCCGCCGGTGGCGAATGACGCGTCCAGAGGCCGTACGTCCCTGCGCTGATAGGGGACCTGGCCCAGGAAGGTCTGTGAACCCATGAACTCACCGGAGACCAGTCCGGAGAGCAGCGCGTACTGCGTGTAGGCGCACTCGAAGGCGCCCTGCGCGCTCACCGTCAACAGCGGAGCCGCCGACGGATCATCCAGCGCGTCCGCGGGAGTTTCGCCCGGGAGCGTCACCGAAAGGTCGCACGCTCCCGTCACGAGCAACTGAGCGAGCAGAAGGAAGGAGAATCCCCCCTTCATCTTCTTTAGATTATCGAATATGCCTGACATGTATTTCCTCCCTTGTATATTGAGCATTGGGCATCGCACGAGACACGGGCCTCAGAACCTGACCCTGAAGGACAGGAGGAAGCTGTGCGGCAGCGGAGCCTGGGTCTGCTGCCAGCCCCAGGGATTGTCGCGCCTGCGGCGCGTTTCGGGGTCGAGCCCCGGCTGGCTGAAGCTCTCGTGGACCCAAGGGGTCCAGATGTTTCGCCCGCTCAGGGTGACCGCGGCCCGGGAAACGCCATATCCTTCGACGAAGTCGCCGGGAAGCTCGTAGGTAAGGGAAATCTCGCGCAGGCGGACATGGTCGTCCCTCTCCATCCAGGGGTGCTCGATGTCGAAGGTCTGGATCTCCGCGGCCTGGACCGGATCCAGGGTGCCCAGGAGGTACAGCTGCGCCCGCTCGGTGTTGCGGGTGTTGCGGTCGCGCTGCCAGGTGGTCGTGCTGAAGCGGCGGCTCTCCCAGGTGTAGTTCCAGAGCGCGTACAGCGTGAGCCCTAGGTTCGGAAGCGCGAGGGACTGGGTGAACGCCCCCTGCCAGACCGGCCCGGGCGGCCCGAGAAAGTGGAAGGGCGAGTCGGAGCACGGGGTGGGCGTGCGCGCGGGCTCCGGTCCCTCGCACATGACCTCGATCAGGCGGGTCGGATTGCTCGGATCCCAGCGGGCGGAGGCGATGTACTTGCTCCAGTATCCACCGAGCGGGTAGCCGGTGCGATGCTGGAACCGGCCCCGGGTGTCGGCCTGGATGCGCTCGCGGTCCTCGCCCAGGGAAACCAGCAGGTTGTCGTTGTATGCGGCGGTCGCGCCCAGGTCGAAGCTCATGTTCGGGGTGCGCACCACCTGGGAGTTCAGGGTGAGTTCGATGCCCTTGTTGTTGACTTCCCCGACGTTGATGAAGCGGGAGCCGGGGAAACCGAGCGAGGGCGCGATCAGGTCGGCCAGGATCGCGTCGCGCGTGGTCTGGTTGTAGTAGGTGAACTCGATGCCCAGGCGGTCGGAGAAGAGGGCCGCGTCAAACCCCAGTTCGAGTTCGGTCCCGACCTCCGCCTTGAGGTCGGGGTTGCCCAGGTTGCCGGGAAGCAGGGCGGGCTCGTCGCCCGGGCCGGTGGTCGGCGAGTAGGTGCGTACCGCCGCGAAGGCGTCGGGCTGGAGGCCGGACTTGCCCCAGGCCACGCGCACGCGAAAGCTCTCGGCGAAGCCTACATTCCAGAAGTCCGAGTCGCTCAGCACCCACGAGGCGCTCAGCTTGGGGTAGTAGACGGCGTTGAAGGTCTCGCCGAAGGCGCTGTGGGCGTCGCCGCGCAGCGCCGCGGTCACGTACAGCTGGTCCCGCCAGCCGATTGTCTCCTGGACGAAAAGGCCCGCACTCTTGGTCTCGACGAAGTCCTCGTCGCCCCGGGTCCGGGCGGCCGCGCCGACCGTGGAAACCGCGGAGTTGGGAAGCTCGTCTCCGCGAGACAGGACCGTGAGACTCTCCTTTGTGAAGTACTGGGCCCCGAAGGACGTGGCCGATGTAATCTCCGGAGTGAGATCGAAATTTGCCGTGACATTGTAGTCGAATGTGGACTGAAGTCCCCGGTCATATACGACGTCCTTTCGTCCCTGGCTGAGGCCGGCGTACGCGGGAAACCCTCCCGAGGGCACGCGGGGCCAGAAGCGCGACACCTTCGCATCGGTGAAGTCCAGGCCGGCCACAAGCCTGTGGGTCAGCCAGCCGAACGGACGGTGGGTCGCGGTGATGGACGCGGTGCCGCGGTTCAGCTCCTCGGCAAAGTCGATGTCGTTCTGGGCCTCGGGCGGACCGACCATGAAGCCGCGGGATCCGGTCTCGCGCGATGCCGGGGTGCCCCACAGGAACATCGCGAACATCCCGTAGAGCCCGCCCTGTCCGTCCGGCGCGAACCTTCCGTCGCTGCTGATGAGCCCCAGATCCGCGGCAATGTCGAAGTTCTCGGAGACCGCGAGCCCCAGGTTGGTGCGGATCGACGTCTTCTCGATTTGGTTGTTGAGCATGTAGCCCTGCTCGTTGTCGTGGCCCACCGACAGGAAGTAGGTCAGGTCGTTGGTGCCGCCCGAGACGCTCAGGTCGTAGTTCTGGATGTGGCCGGTGCGGAACATCTGCCGGCCGGCCGCAATCTCCTCGGCGTACAGGTCCTGGCTGACGATCTGGCCGCCGACCAGACCGTAGTTGGTCGGGATGCGTCCGTCCGGGTCGTTGAACCAGTTGCCGCCCTGGCGGACGGTCAGGTTGACCACGGGCCGTCCGGTCTGGCCCTTGCGGGTGATGATCTGGATGACGCCGTTGGACGCCTCGGTACCGTACAGAGTCGCCGCGGCGGGGCCCTTGATGACCTCGATGCGCTCGATCTCTTCGGGGTTGATGTCGTTCAGCCGGGACGTGCCTGCGCCGCTCGAGGGGCCGGCCCGGTTGTCGGCGTTGATGCGGACCCCGTCGACGTAGACGAGGGGACCCGTGTTCGCCGCTCTCGTGCTGGATCCCTGGGTGAGCGTGCCGATGCCGCGGATGAGGATGTTGCCGCCGGTGCCGACGTTGCCGCCTCCGATCTGCACGCCGACGCCGGCCACTTGGCCGGCCAGCAGCTGCTGGAAGCTGGCGGGGGCGATCTCCTCGATCTGGGCGCCGACGTCGAGGGTGCCCACGACGTTGGCGACCGCCCGGCGCTGCTGGCCACCGGCGGTGCCCGTGACAATGATCTCGTCGAGCCCGAGGGCCTCGGTTGAGAGGGTGAAGTTCTGCACCACGGTTTCGCCCGCGGTCACTGTGACCTGCGCGCCTACGGTGCTCATGCCGATGCGTTCGGCGCGCATCTCGTAGTCGCCCGCCGGTACGTTGACGAGCAGGTAGCGCCCGTCCTGGCGGGTCAGGGTGCCGAGGCCGGCGCCGACCAGGTAGACCTGGACCTCGCCGAGCGGGGTGCCCGCAGTGGCGTCCGTGACCTGGCCGGTGATGCGACCGGGCTCCTGGGCCGCGACTGGGGCGGCGGCGAGCAGCCCGGTCGCGAGTAAAAGAGTGAAGAGAGTGGCGGCACAGCATCGCTGTCCGCGGGAAGGACGGGTGTTCGGGTCAGTGGACCATCGTTTCGTCATGGACCCCCCTTGGAGAGAAGACGGAGAAGAGAACGGCTGAGGTGGGGAACGCAGGCCGGGTTGCCCCTGGCCTGATCGACGACGGGGCTGTTAGTGCGCTCCTTGGGGTGGGTCGGGATGGTTAGTGGAGGGTGACGGCCGCGGTTGAGGCGAGGGCCATCGAGGGCGAGCCGCTAACGGCTTTGGGTGAAGTGGAGAGAGAGGGCGAGGTGGTCGTGGCTCCGGCCACGCGAGAGCGGTCGCGGACGATGTCGCGGGAACCGCAAACCGCCAGCGCGCCACGGGAAGAGGAGGTGGGAGGCCCGGCCTGAAGCGCCGGCCTCGCGGCGCGGTCACCGCCATTCATGACGGTGCAGACGGGGGTTGCCTGGTACAGCATCAAGTCCTTCCTGATACAAAACGTCCATCCAAACTACTGCGGCGCGGCCACCGGCGACAGCAGAGCCCGTAGCGAGGATTGCCGGATTCCCGGCGGTCACTTCACACGGACAACGGGCGGGTACACTAGCCGGAACCACGAGCCGGGGAAGCACTGACCAGCATTCCGCTCGTTCAGCCTGGCTCTTTGGCTCTCACGCCCGCGGGACGGCCACGCCCGAAAGTGACATCGACGTGATCGTCGTCGCCCCGACGGATCGGCTACCCGTGGAACGCTTCCGAGACTATCTGCCGGCCATCCTTGAAGCCGGGACAGGTGTCGAACTCTTCGTGTACATCACCCCGGCGGAATTCGAGCAAATGCGGGCCGAGAAACGTCCGTTCCTCTCGCATGCAATGGAATCGGCGAGGCCCAGTCATGTGGGATAGCTCAGCTGAGGCGAAGCGGTGGTGGCTGCAGGCGGAAAACGATCTGGAGTTCGCCCGCATGGCGTTGCGCGAGAAGTTCTTCCACCAGGCGTGCTTCATCGCCCAACAAAGCGCTGAGAAGGCTCTCAAGGCAGTTGGCTACCACCCGAGGTGTTTTCGTTGGCGTTGCCGGGGGAGCCGGCGTCGAGGTAGAGGAGGTGCATCGCGGCGACGAAGAGAGGGGTAGCACCAAAAAGAAATGCAGCCGGGCGAGCCAATGGGCTCAACGGGACCGCCGGGGCAGCCCTCCCAACCGCGCTCAGATGCTAGTCGGTCCTCTCGACGCCGTCAACGTCCTACAGGAAGAGCTTCATCCTCTGCTCGAGGATCGGACGGCGAAGGATGCCCGTCGCGTTCAGGACTTCGAGATTGAACTTGTCGTCAGGACTGCGTGACCACCACTCCTCCGCCAGCCAGACCAGATCTTCAGCTCCGATCAGGGCAACGTTCGTACCGCCACAATCTGCTTCAAGTCGCCAAGCGTTGCTGAGCGCCGAGTCGTCGGCCGCGGCCACTACGACCAGAAAGCAGGCAACGGGGTTTTTCGAATCGCGGATATACCGCTTGAACTGCCTCAGATGGGAAGGCGGAAACGTGTAGGCGTCCTCGGTACTCTTGTTGTCCCACATCAGGAGATCCCCGCTTCGCTTCCGGCGACCACCGAACCGGATACAGCCATCGGGATGCTCGCTACCGGCCATCTCTACCAGCTTGATCCCTAGCTTTGACTCGAACAGAAATCGAGTTCCTGTCTCGAACGCGCCTTCGATATCGCGGTCCTTTGTGATGACCTGATTCGCCAGCAGGTTCTCACGATCGCGCCGGGCGAGTTCCGGCAAGTAGCTGTAGAATCGTTCCCCGGGCGATGCCTCCTCCGACACTTCCCTCGTAATCAGATTGGCGAAGTAGCCGATGATTCGGGTAGTTCGCTCTTTCTTGTTGCCTGTGACCTTAACGCCCGGAAGCAATGAGCAGAGCTTGTAGAGGTCTTGGGCGGACAGGCCCCCCAACACTCGGCTCGGACTGAGACCGGACGATATGATCCGCTCCTTGAGTTCCTGCTTCGTGCCCGAATAGGGGAGTCGCTTCCCGGCAAGCGCGCCTTTCAACTGAAGAACCGTCAGAGTATCCAGGAGCTTACCCCAGGCATGAAGCCCCAGCTCAAGCCCGAGCGCGTCCATGACAGAACGCCCGATCTCATCGGGAATCACATAAGGCGCGCCATCGGCCTTGTTGCAGTGGAAGATGATTCCGCACCGCTGCAGCTTGATGAGCGCGTCTCGACACTCGGTTGGTGTATGCAGCACGTTGCCAGATCGAGGGAAGTGTTCCAACTGCGCGAGCACGATCCGGAAAACCGGCTCGGACAGCCCCAGGCTGTCGCGAAGCGTATGCAACAGGTTCAGCTCTCGAAACGTGATCTTGTCGTCATTCAGCGCCGCTTCGAGCACGTCTCTCAGGATCTCGACGCGCTCCATGTTCTCGTAGCGCAGGCTGTCCTCCGAGGCTGCGGCATCAAGCACGTCCTGCTCCAGGCGGTTCAGGCTGTCTACGATATCCTGATCCGAAGCCGACCAGTCAGGCCGGTTGACGAACGCCTCCAGAGTACAGGTCTGTCGGATCTGGTCCGAGAACGAACCATCGAACTGGAGGGCGGTCGCAATCCGTGCCGGGTTGGTGAGTTCCCCGGCATTCCGCAGAATAATGTCCCGAGCCTGGTCCTCATCCGGCTTCGGGAAATCCTTTGTGAAGCTGTCCACGATGCGTTGCAACGGAAGCTTCGACATCTGCTTGATCGCGTCGGCTACTTTCATGCGTTTCCTCCCCACATCAACCCGTCGAGTCTAGGCCTCTTGCTACGGCGCGCGCCGCCCCCGAGCACCGCAGTGACAGCGTCATGCTGGTCGGCGCACGCCTCTTAGATCGGCACCTACCTTAACGTCGTCACTGCGGTTACGCATCGTCGTTTGTGTGCCCTGCTCGCGCAGCCTGGCTCTCAGCTCTCACACGCTTGAGACGGCAACGCGAGAGTGGGATAACTCATGCTTGGCGAACCGGTACGCCACTATCGGGGTGGCACGCGTGTGCCCAGCGAACCCTCTTCCGGCCATGCCTGAGTGCGTCCAGGCTCCCCTCAGTAGCTCACGCCCTCCAGTTCCTCCAGATAGCCGACGCCGGGCAGTTCGGTGCCCTTTCCCAGAAGATAGAAGTCGAAGAAGGCCTGCATGTCGTTCAGCATCTCCTTCGTGTTCTCGAAACCACGGACATAGAAGTTCTCGCCCGGATAGGCCTTGTAGCGGGCGGGTTTGTAGAGGCGCTGGAGTTCCCGGAAGAACTCGGTCATCTGGGGTGAGCCCGGATAGCGGCCTTCGCCGTGGAGCACGAAGACGGGTACCTGGGCATCGGCGATGTGATAATAGGGGGAGTTCGCGAGATAGCGGTCTCTGTACTCCTCGAGCCGCCCCATCTCCTTGCGCAGCTGCTGCAGATGGCGGAATTCGCCGTCTTCGAAGAATGTGACCCGGTCACAGTAGCCCGACGCCGCGACTACGGCCTGGAACGTCTCGCCGCCGAAGCTTACCGCCGCGCACGACATGAAGCCCCCGTAGCTGGTCCCGGTGGTTCCGATGCGCTGCGGGTGGACGTAGGGGAGAGTCCTGAGATACTCGGCGGCCGCCAAAGCGTCTGCAAAGTCACATTTTCCCCAGCAACCGTCGTTGGCCTCCTCAAAGTCCCGTCCATACCCCGAGCTGCCCCGCACGTTGGGCAGCAGGACCACGTAGCCACGCTGCGCAAAGAACTGGATCGCCCGTTCGAAGCTATCCTCCCACTGCGAAGTGGGTCCGCCGTGGGTCCACACGATCGCCGGATGGCGGCCCTCTTCGTCGCCCGAGCCTTCGGGCGGCCGGTAGAGATAGGAAGGGATCGTCAAGCCGTCTCCGCTGCGGAACTCCACCTTCACGGGCGTGACCAGGCGGTTCTCGACGCCCTCGATCGGCATCGAATCGGTCAACCTGGACGCCTCCCCCGAGTCGAGCGAGTGGACGATCAACTCCCCTGGGCGAGTCGGCGTCTCGAAGGTGTAGGAGATGCGGCTGCCGTCCGGAGACCACTGAGAGGCTCCGATGATTCCGGATTCCGGATGGGACACGACGCGAGGCTCTCCGCCGTGCGCCGGCGCGATGCGGAGCTGGTAGGTGCCCCCGTGGTTTTCGACCCAGGCGAACCCATCGCCGTCGGGCGACCACACGCCGTCCGTCTGGTCGGCCTGAGCCGGCGCCAACGGCCTCGGCTCGCCTCCAGACCGGGGCACGCTCCAGTAGTTGATCCACCCGGTGCGGTATGAAGGGAATACCACCGTGGAGCCGTCCGGGGAGACCAGCGGATAGCCGAACGTGCCTCCTTCCCCGTAGTCGAAGAAATCCTTGTCCTGCACGATCACCCGCTCTTCGCCCCCGTCGGCAGGGACCTCCACTATGGTGTGGTCCATCCACGCGTCATCGATTCTCACGTACAGGACGGACTGGGAATCGGGGCTCCACGAAGGATATACCTCGAGCGCCGCCCCGTGGGTCAGTCGGCGGGCCTTCCCGGATGGGACCTCGACCGTCCACACATCGTATTGGCCGTGACGATTCCCGGAGAAGGCGATGCGGCTCCCGTCCGGCGACCAGGAGTAGCCCTTGATCAGCCGCCCTCCGTTGCCGGTGATCCGGGTTTCTTCGCCGTCTCTCGGGGACCAGAGCCAGATCTCCGGTGTGCCGCTCTTGTCCGACACGTAGGAGATCCACTGCCCGTCCGGCGACCAGCGCGGTTCGGCCGACGCGAGGAAGTGACCGCTGCCCCCCGTCGAGACCGGAAGCTCGCTGATCGCTCCCCCCTCGGGACGGACCAGCCGCAGGTTCGAGCCTCCCAGGAGGATCCACTCGCCTCCAGGGGCCCAGCGTGGGGTCTCGCCACCCACCGACGAGGAGAGCGACAGGAGAATCTCCACCGGGAGCGGCCCGGGCGAACTCTGGGCCGGGGAAGGCGCCAGCCGGGTCGAAGATGTCAGAGCCATGCAGAGCATGATCGGGATAATTCTGAGCAACCTCAGGGCGCGTTGTTGCATGGCACTACTCCGGAAAGGCAGATTGTACTTCCTGCTCGCGGACCTTCTGGCCATGTGGACCAGCGAGTGCGGGCGGGGAACATAGGTCGGTCACGGGGGCAGTTGCCAGCGCCTCCAGCACCCCGACATGACGTGCCCGGCGCGGGGCATCGGAAGGATGAACACCATGGGCCCTCTGCGCATCGCTCTCGCGGCAGCCCTGATCGTGGCTGGCGCAGGCTGTTTCCGCACATCGGGGGGCGCCGCCGCCGAGGCCCCGTTCCCCGGATCTCCGGAGGGCAGAGCATCGACGCTCACGGTGGTGAACAACAACTGGCTGGACGTAGTGGTCTACATCTCGGTCGGGGGTGGCCGCACATCCATCGTCCGCGCGAGCACGAACCGGACGGTGACCGCGGAGATCCCCGCCAGCCTGGTGAAGAACGGAATCAGGCTCCGGCTGCTGGCCGACTTCACGGGCGCGGTGGACGACTACTGGAGCGAGAGCGTTTTTTTGCGTCCGGGACAGGACATTTTCTGGACGATCGAAGAAAACCCCCACCACTCGAGTCTCTGGGTGTACTAGAGGCCGGGCTGCCCCCATGGCCCGAGTCATGCGCCTGAGCAGGCCAGCCTCCCGCCCGCTCAGGCGCATGAGGATCAGCGGGTCGTGCGAATACCGTCCACCTGCTGACATCCCGTGGGCTCGAAGTCTCGCTGCTGGCATTCGTCCTCGGCGATCGGCACGTGACTGAAGATGCGGTCGCCGGGCCCTCTTGGTCCGACGAACTGATCCAGACGATTGAACCGCCGCATGTCCACCCATCGATGGCCGAACTCCCAGAGGAGCGAATATCTGCGGTTGTACAGAAGCTCGTCGAGGAGGCCTGGATCTCCGGGGTCCCCGGTGAGAGGCGCGAGCCCGCCTGACCGGGTGCGGATCACGTTCAGATCCTCGATCGCCCCGGAGCGATTGCCGGTAAACATGCGAGCCTCCGCCCGCAGGAGGATGAGTTCCTCATTCTTGATGAGGGGAATCGGAGACGTATTCGTCGGATAGACGCCGTTTCCCAGATTCGACGTCACGCCGGTGTGCGTGATGTAGCTCGTCTCGAACGTCTTATCCAGGAGCCGCTGGTCCGGGCTGCCGTCCGGCTGGATCTGGGCGTCCACCACCAGCATGGTGTCCAGAAGGTATTGGAAACCCGAGGGGTCGAAGAATGGAGTGGTCTGGTCCCCGGTCTGGGTGCTGTAGCTGTTCCAGGCTCCGTCGGCCAGGTCCCCGTCGATGTCGAGGAACGACTGGTTCAGTGCGGCGATGACCCCGGGATAATCTCCGATCTCCGCCAGAGCCCTGGCCTTGAGGCCTATGGCCACCTGTCTCATCGAGGCCGGGGTGTTGAAGTCCTCGAGCCCCTCGGAGAGCTCGAAGGGGAAAGACGATCCGCCAGCCGAGAGATGCGCTGCCGCCTCGTCGTAGCGCTGGGCGATATAGGAGAACGCCTCCGCCTTGCTGACGATCGGAGCCAGTTCGCCGCCGCGGGGGCGATCGGTATCGATCACGATTCCGAAGTCGTCCTGCTGGCGGATCTGACCATGGAGCAGGAAGGCCTCGACGGTCTTGGCCCATCCCCGCACGGCTTCCTGGTCCTGGGCCGGCATGCCCTCCACCGCACCTACCGCATTCAGGATGGCGTTCGAGGTCTGGATGAAGGTATACGTCGTGCCCCAGCCGCCTCCGCCAGCGGGAAGCAGGGGCTCATCGAATTCGTCCAGCACGGTTCGCGCGACGGCCAGGTAGTAGCCCTCGCGCCCATAGTGCCCCACCGTCTGGATGCGGTCGTCGGTTCCCTGGCGCAGGCCTTCCAGCAGGCCCTGGGCTGCCGCCTGGATGACCGAGGGGGTGGGGTTGTCGAGCAGAGTATTGAGGCTCGGCTGGTTCGGGTTCGGGATGTCGAAGGGTTGGATCAGGCTTTCGTCGGTGCACGTGCTCAGGATGGTCACAGACCCGATGAGCACGGCGAGAGATCCGGCAATCTTCATAGTTCAATCTCCTCGCTCGATGAGCGCGCTCAGAAGGTCAGGTCGAAGTTGAGCCAGAACGATGTGCTCGACGGATACCCGGCGAACTCACGGGTCCACTGCACGTTGTTGGCGAGCTGAGTCCCGCTGTTGTAGTTGGCGACCTCGGGGTCGGAGCCCTGGTAGAAGTCACCACCGAGCAGGCTCTGATCGGTGAAGAGATTGCGGGCGGAAAAGCTGATCCTCGCGGACGTGATCTCGCCCCAGAACCTGTCCGTCAGGTTGCTCGGAACATCCACGGAGACCTGGACCTCGCGAAGTTTCAGGTACGAGGCGTCTCGCGTGTACGTTCTGGGAAAGACCCGACTTAGCTGTCGCCGGAGAACGCCCTTCCTGATCCCGGTGGCGGGGTCTATCTCGTCGTGGTCATACGCGTTCCGCTGGCCATCCCAGTGACGCCAGGTGCCGAGGTTGATCATGCCGCCCTTCTGGGCATCCAGCGTGGCGGCGAAGGTGAAGGCCCGATGCTGCACGGTCGACGTGATTCCGGCGAGCCATCTGGGCTCACCGTCGCCCTGAGCCCGAACAACCACCTGGGGATTGTCGGAAAGCCCGGTCCCGGGGACCGTGTCATTGGCCACCCACTGGGTCGCGGACATGCCCTCCTCGATGCGGATGGCGCCTTGGGTCAGTGAGCCCCGGGCCAGGAAGGCGGGAACGGGCAGATCGGTTACCTTGCTCCGGTTCATCGACCAGTGCATGGTCGCTGTCCACGTCGTGTTCTCCTGCTGGATCGGGACGATGCTCAGGGTCGTCTCCAGGCCCCAGACGCTGAGCTCGCCGCCGTTGAAGATCTCGGTCTCGAAGCCGGTGCTGGGAGCCAGCGTCCTCTGAAGGAGAAGATCCTGAATGTTCTTCTGGAAGACCGTCCCCTCGAAGAGCATCTTGCCGCCGAAGAGCTGGGCGTCGGCACCTCCCTCCAACTCGGTCTGCCGCTCTGGCCTGGCATCCACGTTGCCCGCGTTCTCGTCGATCACCAGACCTCCGACGCCGGCCACGTTCGTGGTCTTCAGATTGCTGTACTTCTGACCGAAGCCGGGTCGGTTCCCGGTCTGCCCGAAGGCGGCCCTGAACTTGATCTCGTTCAGGATGTCGTTCTCCAGCGGGATCCGGTACGACGCCGACGCCTTCGGATAGAAGTAGATCTTGTCGGTGTCGGCGTTTGCGCTGCTCCGGTCGGCCCGGCCGCCCACAGTGAGCAGGAGCCGGTCGTTGATGAGCAACTCCTCCTGGGCGAAGAAGCCCAGGTCCTGGATGATGCTGGTTACGTCGCCTACGCTCACGGACACCGCAGCCCCGAGGTTCGGCGTTCCACCGATCAGGCCCTTGGCGGCGGTCCGGCTCACGTTCAGCTCCTCCCGTTCGAACTGGAGCCCTGCCGACGCGATCGACTGGATCATCCCGCCGGTGGAGTTGAATGTGTGGACTGCGTTGAGGTTGACGTTGGAGTTGATCCCGTGGGCGTAGGAAAGCACACGGCTCCCCGGGAGGCCATCGTCATCTTCGAAGTGGAGTTCGGGCGGCGAGAACAGGTCGAACTTCTGCGTGAAGTTGTCCACGCCCCCGTTGAGGCTCAGGCGAAGATTGTGGCTGGACGACGCGAACGCCTCGAAGTTGATGCGGCCGCTGCTGATGATGCGCCACACCGACTCGTCTCTACGCATGAGGGCCGCGGTCTGGAGCGGGTTGCTGGCCACATAGGGGTTCACGGGATAGACCCCCGTCCCGTCCTCGCAACGGACCCGCTTCTGGCCGTCCGGACATGTGGGCCGAAGATCGAAGAAGTTGGGGTGGTGGGGCACCACGAAGTAGTAGCTGGTGCCCGAGTTGTCGTTGCCGAACATTCCCCGGTCCGACTTGGTGCGAATCACCTCGGCACCGGTCTGCAGGCTGAGGCGGGAACCCAGGTTCTGGTCAAGGTTGATCCTCAGAGACGCCTTGTCCGAGAACGTGTTGATCACGATTCCCGGCTCGTGCCGGACCAGCGCGGAAGCGAAGTAGCGAGTGTTGTCGGTTCCCCCGCTCATCGTCCCCGAGGTCTCCCACTGGAACGGCTGGCGTCCCGACAGCTGATCTTCCAGGCTGACGGGCTCGTAACCGGGGGTGAAGTGAGTGGCCGCCTGGGGACCGAAGGCCTGCACCGCGTCCGCCTCGTTCTGGAAATAGCGGGAGTCGAACGTGAAGGCTCTGGTGGCGGTCCCAAATCCCTGCCGGGCAGTGAACTGGGGCGCACCGGTCTGGCCCCGCTTCGTCGTGATGAGAATCACACCGTTGGATGCCTTGGATCCGTAGATCGCCGCGGCTGACGCCCCTTTGAGGACCTCCACTCGCTCGATGATATCCGGGTTCAGGTCGGTAATCCGATTCCTGGGATTCATCTGCTCGCTCGAGGCGATCTGGCCCTGGCGGCGGCCCTGAGCCAGGGAGACGGCGTTGATGCCTCCGTCGAGACGCGCATCGCTAACGATGACGCCGTCCACGACGTAGAGGGGCTCGCCTGGTCCGATGATCGACGTGATCCCCCGAAGCCGGACGCGGCTTCCGCCTCCAGGTGCTCCGGAGTTCTGCTGGATGTTCACGCCGGCGAGCTTCCCGGCGAGCATCTGCTCGATGCTGGAGGCGGGGGCCCTGTTGAACTCCTCGCTGCCCACGGTACCTACGGCGTTGGCCAGGTTGCGTTTGGCAACGCCCGTGGCCTGGCCCGTCACGACGATCTCATCGAGGAGCAGGGCATCCTCCTGCAGCGCAACCTGCACAATCTGCTGATCGGGTCCGACGACAAGCTCGACTCGCCGGAATCCGATGTATTCGATGCGGATCCGCACCTCGGCCGACGGTGCCTGTATGCTGAAGAGCCCGTCTCCGTTCGTCAGCCCCCCGGTGTTGGTCCCGACCACCGACACCTGCGCGCTGGCGACCGGCTCACCGGTCGCCACCTGGGTCACCGTGCCGGTGATCGTCCTCAGCTGGGCCTCCGCGGAGCTTGCTGCCAGGAACAGCATGGCAAGGGCGACCCCCACGAGTCTGTTCGCTTTCATTGCAACGCACCTCCTTGTCTGCCTCACGCGCAGACATCTGCCTAGCAGGCCGTGGAAGAAGTGGTCTGCCAGCGCGCCGATTGTACGAACGGCGGGAGGCGAGTGAGCGCGGTCTTGTTGTGCAAGAGGCGGCCTGAAGGGCGGAAGGAGCCGGTGTTGGGGCTTAGGAGGCCGAAAATGCGCCCGATTTGGCCGACAACGGTCGCAAAGTGGCGTGCGGAGGCGTCGGCGAGGGCCGCTGCCGCTGCCGCGAGGCCCTGCAGGCCGCGCGGGGTGCCGAAGCCGAAGCGCGCGCGCATCATCAGCCCGAGGTTGAAGGCGGCGGCGTGAAGGAGCAAGCGTTTGCGGATCTCCTTCTGCCCGCGAACGTGGACGCGGCGCAACCCTCCGCTCACGAGCAGGTGCGCGAACGTCCGCTCCAGCTTCTCGCCCCTCCGCCGCAGCAGCCGCTTCCCCCGGTTGCCCCGGATCCGCCGGCGATTGCCGTAGACCGCCTTCTGTGCGTCCCGCTTGCCTTTCCACTTCCGGCGGCCCCGGTTCGGCTCGCTCACGTAGCTGCGCAGCCCGCGGTCCTTCACCCCCGTCATGGTCGCGTTCGAGTGGTAGCCCTTGTCGCCCACCACTTCCTTCGGCTCCGCTCCCACCTTCGCCAGCTGCCGCTCCGTCTCGTCCAGCGTCACCGGCAGCGAGGCGGTGTCGCCGCCGTCCATCGTCTGCACCGTCACCCCGGCCACCGCGCCGGTCTCCATGTCCACCCCCACCTCGAGCTTGTGCGCCAGGCGCGTGCGGCCGTCCTTCATCTTCGTGATCCGCGCCTCCGGGTCGTGCGGATGCTTCCAGTCCTTGTTGGACCCCTTCTTCGGGCGCTTGCGGTCCAGCTTCGCAAGGTCCTGCCGCGTCGGCGTCTCGATCCCCGATGCCCGCGCCAGCTGCTCGAGCCACGCGTCGTACTCCGTCCCGTCGTCCCTCCGCACGATCGCGCGCATCGCCGCGTTCGCCTCCAGCGTCGTCGAATCCACCCCCACGGTCTTGCCTCGCAGCAATCCCGACTCCCGCAGCCGTTCCAGCACCCAGCCGAACACCGACCCGTGGGCCTCCAGGCTCAGCCGCTTGCGCGTCTTCGACAGCGTGGAATGCTCCGGCGGCGTCTTCGCCAGACCGTAGCCCAGAAACTCCCGCAGCGAGATCGAGTCCCTGCACCGCCACGCGATGCCCCGCTCGGAGCCGATCCCCTCCAGGTATCCCGCCATCAGCATCCGGAAGTACACGCCCGGAGGAAGGCCCGGCCGGCCCATCCGCTCCGCGTAGAACTCCCGGCACGTCTCCTCCGCGAACTCGTCAAAGCCGCTCTCGCGCAGGAGCTTGTCCAGAGCCGCGTAGAACGGGTTGTCCAGCGCCCTGACCGCACTGGCCGCGATGAACAGCTCCTCCTGCCGCGCCCCGGGCATCCTGCCTATCGCCATCGCCGTCACCTCTCGCTGAGGTCCTTGTGTACTCCTAATTTAACTCATTCACAAAGGTCTCGCAGAACGGACTTTATCCACGGCCTGCTAGGGAATCAGAACTCGGGTCTCCAGCAACCGTGAAGCGGGAGCGGGAGCCGCAAGCGGCCGCAGGAACGGAAGATGGGAATCCGGGCTGGGAGGCCCGCCCCGCGTGGCGAAGATCGTGCGTGTCGGCAGCCTTCTGCGCGGGCGCGAGACCGCAGAGAGTCTTCAAAGCGCCGGTGGGTGGCGCTGTCACCATCGGATGACGGTGCGGACGGCGGTCGCCTGGTACAGCATCGAGTTCTTCCGGCTCCCTGTAAACCGTCCCTCAAACTACTGCGTTGCTGTCGCCGGCGACAGCAGAGCCCGTGACGCCGGTCACAGATGTGGACCAGCGAGTGCGGGCGGGGAATGTAGGCCTGGCACGGCGAACGTTGCCAGCACCTCCACAACCCGGAATCTTGGAGCATGGGCAACCTGCACAGCTGTGGAATGCGGATCCGCGTGGCGGCGGCGCTGGCGGCAGCCATTGGGACCTACGCCTGCGGCGAGGGGGGGTACCGAACCCCCGCCCCCCGATCCTCCCCGCCCGGCCGCGGTGGCGATAGCGCCCGACACACTGACGTTCACGATCCTCGGGGAGACCGCCCAGCTCGCCGCGGAGGTACGCGACCAGAACGGGCAGGTGATGGGCGTTATCGTGACCTGGCGCTCCAGGGACTCCGCGATTGCGGCAATGAACTCGGCGGGGCTGGTGAGGGCGGTCGGCAACGGCATGACGATGGTCGTCGCGGAAACGCGCGGAGTTTCGGACTCGGTGGCGATCGCGGTCGACGCACCGTCGTTCACCCTGTCCGGCACGGTGAGCGACAGCCGGAGACCGGGGATGGTGTTGCCCGGCGTGGTCGTGTGGCTACAGAGTTGGGGGCGGACGTTCACGACCACCGGTCCGGATGGACGGTATCACTTTCCGAACGTCGGGGGGGCGGGGGCAGTGACGGCAGAGGCTGCGTTCAGCTACGTAGGCCAGACCGTTGAAGTGAACGCCGTTGCGGATCTGACGCTGGACTTCGAGCTGGAACACACGGGCATCCCGCCGTTCAGCTTGGTGAACGGGAAGTGGAATTCCGGGTCAATCCGGAGTTCGCCGACGTAGAGGCCGCGAGAGCGGAAGTCGACAAGTTTGCCCCCGCCCTTGGACGGCTGCCGGCGGTGTTCCTGTCAAATGTTGGTGCGGTGGCCATCAATGCAGGTGAGGGGCTCTGGGGGGGCAGTCGACATGACAGAAGCATCCTGATCCACGCCCACGACCCTGTCACCCGGACAGCCATTCGCGAAGGCTCTGTGGAGGAACTCTTCATGCACGAAGCGGCCCATGTCTCTCTGGATGCGGCACACAAGGGTTCTCCTGGCTGGCTCGCTGCGCAGGAAGCGGACGGCGTGTTCATCTCGGAATACGCCCGAGATCATCACAGGCTTGAAGACGTCGCCGAGAGTGCTCTCATGTACTTCGCGGTGCGGTATCGCCCGAAACGCCTGAGCCGCGAGGACCAGTGGGCGATCCGGACAGCAATACCGAACCGGCTCGCCTATTTCGAGGAACAGGGCCTCGACATGTCGCCGTACGTCGCGACGGGTTCGCTTGTCCCGGGTCTCGAACCCGGCTCAGTCGCCGGCAGCTTCCATGGAACAGTGGTCCCCGCACCCGAAGCGGCGGCGGTTGCGGGCGAAGTTCCTGTAACCCCAGGCGAAGAGGGGACGCGCGAAGGGGAGGCGAAAGACCCAGCCCAGCCGTGGACCGCGTGGGAGTACGCGCACGACTTGTTCGACGGCCCGAGCGCCTTCCCAGGTCTCACGAGGTGCTGCGCCAGGCCCGGCGTCACAGCATCCCGGAGCGTGGCTACCGGATGCCTCCAGCCGGATTCCGGAGGCATGAGCCCGACTGCCGATACTGCGCGAATTCCCTGAATCGCGGTCGTTCGGACCCGGCCCCACCAGTTGCAACGCCTCCTCGAAGCGCGCCGGATCGATCCAGGGAAAGCGCGCCTGCACGCCGTCTTCCTGATACGCGACGATCTCGATCGTCCCTTCCGGATCGCGGCGGCGCAGGTAGTCGATGAAGCGCAGGCAGACGGAGCAGTCGCCGTCGTAGATGACGGTGTAGGTGGCGGACGTGCGCGGGATCATATGCATCGGGGTTGCGGGTACAACTCCCAGAAACGTACCGCAACCGGGTAAACCGTGACAGCAACAGCAAC
This sequence comes from Longimicrobiales bacterium, assembly GCA_965237885.1. Classification (GTDB taxonomy): domain Bacteria; phylum Gemmatimonadota; class Gemmatimonadetes; order Longimicrobiales; family Gaopeijiaceae; genus BD2-11. The sequence continues at coordinate 48,669 of CBDEGN010000002.1, forward strand.
CGCCAGCCCCGATTCGCTACCTTTGCGCCGGAGAGTATCGCCCTCGCCGCCAGGGAGAAGCGTGGACACGACGGGATTCCGCCGCGAGCTGGAACGGCGCCTCGGGCCCGGTCGGGTGGAGCGCGACGTGCCTCTTGGTCCGATGACCACGTTCAAGATCGGCGGGCCCGCAGATCTGTTCGTCCGGGCGCGCACGCCCGACGAGCTGGCCGACGCCATCCTGGCCGCGCGTGAACTCGGGATTCCGCATTTCCTGCTGGGGCGGGGCGCGAACATTCTGGTCGGGGACGGCGGATTCCGCGGGCTGGTGATCCACTCCCAGGCCGGCGGCATCGACTTTCTGGACGAAGTGCGAGTGCGCGCAGGTGCGGGCGTGGACAGCTTCCCCGACCTCATCCATGCCACGGTGCGCCGGGGGCTGGGAGGACTCCACCACTTCGTCGGTATCCCCAGCACGATCGGCGGGGCCATGTGGCAGAACCTGCACTTCCTCGCCCCGCAACGCGACCGCACCGTCTTCCTCGAAGAAGTCGTCGAATCTGCGGAGATTCTCACCGAGGAGGGAGAGCGCAGATGCGTCGATCTGGACTACTTCCAGTTCGGCTACGACTACAGCATCCTGCACGAGCGCGACGACATCGTCCTGACCACGACTTTCCGCCTGGAGCCGACCCCCGCGGAGGAGCTCCGGCGGGTCGTCCGCGAGAACCTGCGCTGGCGGAGCGACCGCCATCCCGACCTGCGGCTGTACCCGTGCGCGGGTTCGATTTTTCAGAAGATCAAGGGCATCGGGGCGGGCCGTCTCATCGATGAATGCGGCCTCAAGGGACACTGCCACGGCAACGCCCAGATCTTCCACCGGCACGCGAACATCATCGTCAACCTGGGAGGGGCGACGTCCGCCGAAGTCCGGGCGCTCATCGACCTGTCTCAGGAGACGGTGGCTCGCGAAATGGGCTACGAGCTGACCCCGGAGATCGTCTTCGTGGGAGAGTTCTGAGCCGGACTACGGCAGCCCCAGCGCGACGTACTCCGCGGGCTGCTCGCTGCCCCCGACCGCGACCACGATGTACTGCTTCCCCTCATGCATGTACGTCATGGGCCCGCCGGTCGTGCCCGCCGGAAGGTCCGTCTCCCACACCACCTTGCCCGTCGCCTTGTCGTAGGCCCGGAACTCCGTTCCCCAGTGCGTGTCCGGGGTGCCGATGACCACGTCGCTCCCTTCTCCGATGAAGAGCAGCGTCGCCGTGAGCAGCGGCGCCGGACGGTTCGCGTTCCCGAGCGGCGGCAGGTCCAGGCCCTCGAGGAGCGGATGGTCGTTGGGGGCGTCACCGTTGGGCGCCATCCAGAGATGCTCGCCGCGGCTCATGTCGATCGCGGTGATCCGTCCCCAGGGCGGCTTGACGATGGGCAGGCCGTCGATCTCCGCGCGCGGCCATCCTCCCTGCGTCCCGAACTCCATCTCATCCGGGCCCGAGGTCTCGGAGAGGCGCCAGACGTTCGGCAGCGTGAGGGACACGGCGTAGTAGACGCCCGTCTCCGGGTCGAACGCGCCGGTGTGCCAGTTGCCGGCGCCCCAGGCCCCCGGGACCACGTAGGTCCCGATCTTCCCTTCGATCGAGCCCGCCTGCATCGGGGGCGTGAACAGCGGCCCCATGACCAGCGAGTCCGCCAGCGCGAGAGCCCGCTTGTGGATCTCGGGCGTGAAGTCGATGAGATCCTTGGCCGAGACCCCCTGCCGGTCGAACGGCGGCGGCTTGCTCGGGAACGGCTGCGTCGGAGAGGTACGCTCGCCGGGCACCTTCGACTGCGGCACTTCCATCTCTTCGATGGGCCACACGGGTTCCCCCGTCCTGCGGTCGAAGGTGAACAGGAAGCCCGTCTTGCTCGCCTGCATCACCGCGTCGATCGCGCGGCCGTCCACATGGATGCGTCCTAGCACGGGTGGGCCGAGGGTGTCGTATTCCCAGATGTCGTGATGCACCATCTGGAAGTGCCAGATGCGCTCGCCCGTCGCCGCATCGAGCGCCACGAGGCTGTTCGCGAACAGGTTGTCGCCGGGGCGATGTCCCCCGTAGTAGGCCGAGGTCGGCGCTCCCAGAGGCACGTAGACGATGCCCAGTTCGTCGTCGGCGCTGAGGCAGCACCACGAGCCCACGTCGCCGGACAGCTCGCGCGACCCGTCGCCCCAGGTATCCGCGCCGAACTCGCCGTCCCGGGGGATGACGTGGAAGGTCCAGGCCAGCTCGCCGGTACGGGCGTCGAAGCCGCGCACATCCTCCGGCGCGCTCTCGCGCCACTCCGTCCCCGAGTCCCCGGCGCCGTCGACGGTGCCCGCGACGACGATGATATCGCCGACCACGATCGGCCCCGAGCTCCAGTTGAACCGGTCGCGGCCCTTCGGCACGAGGTTCACCCGGCCGCCGTCGCCGAACGATGCCACGGGCTTTCCGGTCTCCGCGTCGAGGGCGTGCAGCCAGGACCCCCGCGCCGAGATCACGCGCCCGTGGGCACGCCCGTTGTCCGCGCTCAGGTCGTCGCCGCCATCCCCGCTCCAGTAGGCGACGCCGCGGAAGCTCCGTCCGCGCGCGTCTTCCAGCGAAGCGGCCTGCTGGACCCAGCGGGTCTCGCCGGTCCCGGGATCGAAGGCTTCGACGAGCCCCACGGCGTTGGGCGCGTACAGCGTCCCGTCGACGAGAATCGGCGTCCCGCGCAGATAGTTCGTGAAGCCGAGATCCGGGAACTCCTCCGCAAGCTTCGGGTCGATGGCCGGCCGACGCCACAGCACCTCGACCGACGCCACGTTCTCCCGGTTGATCTGGGTGAGCGGCGAATACCGGTTGAAGTCGTTCTGCCCCCCGTAGTACGTCCACTCGGCACTGGGTGGAGCAACGCTATCGGGGGCTTCCCCGGGGCCGCCGTCCGCGCATGCGGCAGCCCACGCGGAGGCGGCCAGGACGAGGCAGGCGGCCCTCCGGTTGCGATGAACGTTTCCCTTGGTGCCCCTGGGTCGACTCGTCCGCATGGAAGCCTCCGTGTCCTGCTGCGCTGATCTCCGGCTGCCAGCAGAACGTAACGGTCGCCGGAGGACGGGGCGACGAGCGGCGCGCCCATAATCCTCCCGCACCCGCGCGCACGATGTCCGTCGGCTACGGGCTGCGCGACCTCCGCGGCGGACGCGGAGCGTTCGTTGCGATCCGGGAAGCGATGTCGAAGAGCGGCCCGGGAGCGATCTCGTGGCCGCCGGGGAAGATCAGCACGCTGAATGACACGCCCAGCTCTTCCAGGAGCCCGATCTGGGCCGCTTCCTCGCGGGGGTCGCGGTACCGGTCGCGTGCGCCTCGCACGAAAGTGACGCGCACGCCGGCGAGACCCACCGCAAGGGCGTCCAAGCCCAGGTCGGTGGCCAGGCCACCTCCCCAGAGCACCAGCTCCTGCACGTCAGCCCGGCCCAGCACCACCCACCGTGAGGCCGTGTGCGACCCCTGGGAAAACCCGAGCACGACCCGTCTCCGGGCGGCCTGCGCGGCCGTGCGGGCCACCTCGTCCGCAACCGCGTCCAGGTACGCGACGTAGTCCGCGATCTCGTTGTCACGGTCCTCTCGGGTCATCCAGCTGGCCCCGACCCGGTGCTCCGGCCCGTGCCTCCCCGGGCTCGGGTCCACGTAGAAGCGCGAGAGCGCCTCCGGGACCACGACGATGCGCTCCGGCTCATCCACCGCCGTGAAGCGGCGCGCGAAACGGCGGGCCGTCTGCCGGTATCCGTGGAGGGCGAACCATGCCTCCCCGACGGTCTCTCCCTGGCCTCCGAGCGTGTAGTAACGGGCCGTGCGCGCAACCTGGATGTGGTGCGCGGACAGAGGATGCTCGTTCATCTTCGCAAGACGCGGATGTGGACGAACGCAATACCGCAAGACGTAGAGGCGAACGATAGCGGCAACGCAAGACGCCTGGGCGAACGATCGCGAATGCGCAAGACGAATTCCCTCTCCATCACTCCTCTGGCGCGGGCGAGCGACGCGCGATGATCTGCTCGAAGACCGCGTCGAGCCGGTCGAGACGAGACTCTTCGTCGCGCATCTCCAGAAGCGCCTGCTGCCACATCGGGTCGGTCTGCACGACCGCGGCCAGCAGAAACGATACCTCGCCCGCGGGATCCAGCTCGAGGGTCGTGGAGGGGGGTCGCTGGAGCGCGGCGAGAGCGGCTTTGAAGAGAGTGACGGAAGCCTGGCGCCGCTGCAGCAGGTCGGGCCCCGCTCCGGGATCATCCCTGAGCTCCGCGACCACGGCTTCGTAGTACGGCTCTCCGGACTCCAGCCCGTCGTGGATGGCGAATCGCCCTTCACCCTTGGCCAGGATGAGAGACCGACCGTCCTTCAGTCCCTGGTGTCGTTCGACCTCGGCCAGGGTACCCACGCGCCCTTCCTCCATCAGAAATGGGCCGAAGCGGTCGGAATCGTGATAGATGAGCCCGAAGCGGCGGTCGCGCTCCATGCAGCGCGCCACCATCCGCTGGTAGCGGGGCTCGAAGATGTGGAGCGGGATGAGGTTCCCGGGAAAGAGCACGACATCGAGCGGGAAGAGGGGCAGGCGTTTCATGCCACGCGCTTGGGCCGAGCCGCCGCGGAAACACCGGGATCGTCGATTTCCACTCGCCGCACGCCGCGAGCCAGAAGACGGCGCACGCGCACGAAGAGGAGGACCGCCACCCCCCCCAGACCCGCGGCCAGACCCCACCAGAGGCCCTCCGCCCCCATCCCCAGCGGGAAGGCGAGCACCACGCTGACCGGCACCCCCAGCACCCAGAAGCCCAGGGCGTTGAAGAGGAACGGGGAGCGCGTATCGCCCGCCCCGCGCAGCACCCCCGCCGCCACCGCCTGCAGGCCGTCGGCGACCTGGAAGATGCCCGCGATGGGCAGGAGGGTCACCGCCACCGCGAGCACCCCTGCGTCCGACGTGTAGACCGAGGCCAGAAACCCCGGCACGGCCAGGAATGCGCTCGCCGTTACCAGCATGAAGGATCCTCCCAGCAGGATCCCCGCCCCGGCGGCCCGCCGCGCCTCCGCCATGTCTTCCCGGCCGACCGCGCGGCCCACCAGCACGGCTGAGGCGCCCGCGATCCCCAGCGGGACCATGAAGGTGAGCGCCGCCAGGTTCAGGGCGACCTGGTGACCGGCCATGGTGATGGTGCCCAGCCACCCCATCATGATGCCGATGAGGGAGAAGGCGCCGTACTCCAGCTGCTGCTGGAATCCGACCGGCGTTCCCAGCCGCACCATGCGCCCGAGCGCGAACACGTCGAAGGCTTCCCGTCGAATCCGCACGAGGTAGGGCCTCAGAACGGGCCAGGAGAGGGCGAGCAGCAACGCCGCCATGAACCAGCGGGCCACGCTCGAACCCCAGGCCGAACCCACCGCGCCCATCTGCGGGAAGCCGAGGTTGCCAAAGATGAGGATCCAGTTGAGAAACACGTTGAGGAGGTTGGCCGACGCGATGGTCCACACGATCGGCGCCACGCGCCCCATGGCCTGCAGGCTCTGGCGCAGCACGACGAAGGCGTAGAGGGGCCACATTCCCGGGATGGAGCCGAAGATGTAGCCCGTCGAGACCGGAACGACGTCCGCGGGCTGCCTCAGCAGGACGAATACGGCGCGCGAGGGCAGAAAGAGCAGCGCGACGAGGGCAGCCAGGAAGAAGGTGAGGACGAAGCCCCGCTGGATGCCTCGGGCGACGGCCTCGGTGTCGGCCGCGCCCCAGGCCTGGGCGACGATCGGGTCGAGCGCCATCAGCATGCCCACCCCGAAGACCGCGATCCCGAAGAAATAGACGTTGCCCAGGGCGACGGCGGCGAGATCGGCCGCGGACAGCCGGCCGACCATGATGGTGTCCACGACGCCCATCAGCATCATCCCCACCTGCACCGCCACGATGGGAAGCGCCAGGCGCACCATGCGGCCCAGATCGGCGCGGCGTGGAACGAGATCCATGGACGTGATCCGGGTGACGCCTCAGAAGTCCAGCAGCGAGTCGTCGACCGCGCCGGGATCGTCGAGGCCCATGCGTGCCGCTTCGTGGGGGCGGATCGGACGCCGGCCGGCGAATCCGGCATCGATCTCGTGCCATTGCGAGATCCGGCCCTCGCCGCGGCGCCAGCACAGGTACACCCACCGTCCCTCGAAGGTGGTCGGGAAGTCGAGGAGTCCGTGCTCGAGCCCCCCCATCGGGAAGCGGATGCCCTTTCCCAGGATCTCCCTTTCGATCGAGCGCCGAATGCGGGCTCCTGCAAGTCCTGCGCCCTCTCGATGCTTGAGGAACTCCGCGTGATCCGGGTTGGTCGGGGCCATGACCAGGCGTCCCCAGAGGGCGTCGAGGATCTGGAGTTGCTCGGCGTGGCGCTCCAGATCCTCTCGCGAACTCGCGATGCCGCCGAGAACCGCTTCCAGCGCGGGAAGGAGAGCGTTGGCTTCGGCGAGGGTGAAGGCCTTGCGCTGAGGACTCACTTGGCACGCGCCTCCAGCGCCGCGAGGCGTCGCTCGATCTCTTCCAGCTTGAAGAGGATCATCACGTGCGTCTTCTTGGCGTCGATTCCGACCGGGCTTGCGTCGCTGGCGATTTCTCCGGCGATGCGCTGATAGTCTGCTGCGGATGGCTGTGCATTCATGTCGGGCTCCTTGGCGGGATGCCGCGAATCCTTGGGACGCGGACGCCGATTGGCAAGCCGGGCTCCATTGGCGGCGCGGCTCGAGTTGGCACAAGTTCAGGTTCGCACAACGACTGCCAGATTGCCCCGGGCGGACGTGAACGCGTTCCTCACCGGGAGTATGTCACGATGACCTTGAGCACGGGAGCCAGCCCGATGGCCAGCATCACTCGCAGAGACTTCGTTTCCGGGAGTGCGGCTCTGGCGATGGGCGCGACGGTGGTTCCGCGCCACGTCCTGGGGGGACCCGGGCAGCAGGCCCCCAGCGACACTCTGGCAATCGCCATTGTGGGTGCTGGAGGAATGGGAGCAGAGAACGCCCAGGAACTGGGGAGCGAGCGTATCGTCGCGGTGTGCGATGTCGATCACGAGCTGGTGGCCGGCAAGGCCGAAGAGCGCTCGACCGATCGGGATGGCAAGCTGCGTGAACCGGGTGTGCGCTGGAAGGAGCAGTACGCGACGGCGCGCAAGTACACCGATTTCCGGGTCATGCTGGAGCAGGAGGACGAAGTCGATGCCGTGCTGATCGCGACCCCCGACCATACCCATGCCGTCATCGCCGGGGCGGCCATGCGCGCGGGCAAGCACGTGTACGTGCAGAAGCCGCTCACGTGGTCGGTGCACGAGGGGCGTGAGCTCGCGCGCCTCGCCGAGTCGACCGGGGTGGTCACCCAGATGGGCAACCAGGGGCACTCGAGCGATGAGGCGCGCCTGATCAACGAGTGGGTGCAGGCCGGCGTGATCGGGGGCGTGCGCGAGGTGCACGTGTGGACCAACCGCCCGATCTGGATGCAGGGGCTGCCGCGCCCAGCTCCCTTCCCCGACGACGCCAGCCTCACCGACCCGAATCGCTCCTGGTGGCCCGGTTCGGTGCAGGAGGCGCAGGCGGCGGGGATGTGGGCCGACTTCAAGGTCCCGGAGCAGATCGACTGGGATCTGTATCTCGGACCGGTGGCGCGCGAGGTGCCCTACCACCCCATCTACCACCCCTTCCACTGGCGCGGCTGGGTGGACTTCGGGGTGGGGGCGCTGGGTGACATGGGCGCCCACCTGATCGACCATCCCTTCTGGGCGCTGAACCTCGGGTTGCCCGAGGCGATCGAGGCCACCTCCACGCCCTGGGGCGGCCCCGCCGACGACCCGGTCTCCTATCCGATTGCGACCAAGGTGCACTACGAGTTCGGGCGGCGCGGCCTCATGCCCCCGGTGGACATGCACTGGTACGACGGCGGACTGATGCCGCGGCGGTACCCCCAGCTCCCGGACGATGTGCCGCTCGACCGTGGCGGCGGCGTGCTCTTCGTGGGTGAGCGAGGCCTTCTGCTGCACGAGACCTACGGGCGCAACCCGAGGGTCTTCCCGGCGGAGCTGCAGGACGAGGCGGACGCGGTCCCTCCGGCGTACCCGCGCATCGAGGACACACACGAGATGAACTGGGCCAACGCCTGCAAGGGCATCGGGGAGGCGAGCTCTCCGTTCTCATACGCGGTGCCGCTCACCGAAACCATGCTGCTGGGGCTGGTCGCCCTGCGCGCGGGCCAGGGCGTGCGCATCGAATACGATGCCGCAAACATGCGCGTCACCAACCACGAGAAGGCCAACGAGTACCTGGTGCGCGAGTACCGGAAAGGATGGACGATATGATGCGCCCTGCCACGCTCCTGTCGCTTCTTTCCTGCGCCCTTCTGCTCGCGCTGGCCGGCTCCCCGGTGTCCGCCGCGGCCCAGGAACACAACACCCTCACCGCCGCCGAAAGGGAGGCGGGCTGGCGCCTGCTCTTTGACGGGCAGTCGCTGGACGGCTGGCGGCGCTACGACGGCGAGCCCATGACCGGGGGCTGGGTCGTGGATGACGGGGCGCTCGCGCATGTGCGCAGCGGGCGATCCATCATCACGGATGACGTCTTCGAGGACTTCGAGTTGAGTCTGGAGTGGAAGGTGGGGCCCGGCGGGAACTCGGGTATCTTCTACCGCGCGGCGCCGGGAGAGGAGGAGATCTTTCACAGCGCCCCGGAGCTGCAGGCTCTGGACGACGCGGCCCACGCCGACGGCCGCAGCCCCCTCACCAGCGCCGGCTCCAACTACGGTCTGGACGGGGTGGCGCCGGGCGTCGTGCGTCCCGCAGAGCAGTGGAATCAGACCAGGATCGTGGTGCGGGGGAACCGCGTCGAGCATTGGCTGAACGGCGTGAAAGTGGTGGAGTACGAGCTGGGCAGCGCCGACTGGCGGAAGAAGGTGGCGGCCAGCAAGTTCGCCCAGTGGCCCGCCTACGGGCAGGCGCCGCGGGGGCATGTGGGCCTCCAGGACCACGGGGACCGGGTGTGGTTCCGCAACATCAAGCTGCGGGAGATTCGATGATGAGGGGGACGATCGTGGCGCCCGGGACAGGCGCGTCGACCCGGCACCTTGCGAGAGCCGCTGCCCTGATGCTCGCCACGGCGGTCGTGTCCGGACCGCTGGCATCCCAGTCCGGAAGTGACGTAGCGCGCGCCTACCGGCAGACCCACGAGGCCGAGCTGCTGGACGACTTCCGCGAGCTGCTCACCTACCGCAACCGCGCCCGGGACATCGAAGACATCACCCGCGCGGCCACCTACATCCGCGACCGCCTGCGGGAGGCCGGAGCCACCTCGGAGCTGCTCTCGATCGACGGGGTGGCGCCCGCCGTGTACGGGGAGCTGATCATCCCGGGTGCGACGCGCACCCTCGGCATCTACGTGCACTACGACGGCCAGCCGGTCGATCCGTCCAACTGGACCCGCCCGCCCTTCGAACCGACGCTGTATTCGGCCTCGATGGAGGCCGGCGGCGAGCCCATCCCGTTTCCCGCCCCGGGCGAGGCCGTAGACCCGGAATGGCGCCTCTACGCCCGCTCAGCGGGAGACGACAAGGCGCCCATCGCCGCGGTGCTGCCGGTCCTGCACGCCTTCGCGGAAGCGGGGCTGACGCCCACCTCCAACCTCGTCTTCCTCTTCGACGGCGAGGAAGAGGCCGGCTCGCGCAATCTGGGCCGGTACATGGAGATGCGCGCCGAGAGCTTCGACGAGGTGGACATCTGGCTCTTCTTCGACGGCCCGGCGCATCAGAGCGGGCGCCCCCAGCTCACCTTCGGGGTGCGCGGTTCGATGGGGATGGAGGTCACGGTCTACGGCGCCACCCGCAACCTGCACTCCGGGCACTACGGCAACTGGACCCCGGACACCGGCAACATCCTCGCGCGCCTGCTGGCTTCGATGAAGGACGAGGATGGACACGTGCTGGTGGAGGGATGGTACGACACCACCGACCCCATCGGACCCGAGGAGCGCGCGGCTCTGGAGGGCATGCCCGACGTCGATGCGGCCCTGAAGGAGGAGCTGGGGCTGGTGTGGACCGAGGGACAGCCCCAGACGCTGCCGGAGCGGCTCCTCGTGCCGGCGCTGAACGTGCGCGGCATCACCAGCGGCAACACCGGGGCACTGGCCCGCAACATCATCCCCAACACGGCCGTGGCGGCGCTCGGGATCCGCCTGGTGAAGGGCAACGATGGCGCCCACCTGCGCCAGCTCATCGTGGACCACATCGAGAAGCAGGGCTTCCACGTCGTATCCGAGGATCCGGACATGGAAACGCGCCTGCGCTATCCGCGCATCGCAAAGGTGACCGGGGGCACCGGTTCGTCGGCGGCGCGCACCGAGATGGCCAACCCCTTCGTGCAGGAGATCATCGCGGCGGCTTCGGCGGCCGCCGACCTCGCCTTCGGACCCGGGTCGCTGGTGCTCGCGCCCGGGATGGGCGGGACGCTGCCCCTCTATCTGTTCACCGATGTCGCCGGCAAGCCGGCCATCAACGTCCCGATCGCCAATCACGACAACAACCAGCACGCTCCGGACGAGAACCTGCGCATCGCCAACCTGTGGTACGCGATCGATCTCTACGCCGCGCTGCTGACGATGCCGAGGGGGGTCTCGTGAGGGAGATCGACCGCCGGCGCTTTCTGGGCGTGCTTCCCGGGGCGGCCATCGTGGCCGGCGGGCTGTCGGAGCTGGGTCGGGAGACGCCTGGGGCGGAAGGATGGAAGTTTGGGACAGCAGGCCGACCCGTTGACGGCGATGCAGGCGGGGAGCGGGGGCCGGCACCCACTGGCGGCCTGAGGCAGGCGTCCGCGCGCAGGCGCCCAGCGCGATTGGGGTGCAGCTGTACACGCTGCGCTCCGTGATGGCAAGCGACCCGGACGGGACGCTCGCCGCCCTGGCCGAGATCGGCTATGAGGAGGTCGAGCTCGCGGGGTTGTACGGAATGTCCGCGGGTGGGATGAAGGCGATGCTGGACGCCGCGGGGCTCAGGGCCGCGTCGAGCCACCAGTCCGTGGAGGAGGTGCGGGGGAGCTGGGAGGCGACCCTGGAGGCCGCCGTCGCGCTCGGCCAGACCCTGATCGTAGTGCCCTCCATCCCGGTCGCCGAGCGCGAAGGGAATGCGCTCGCGCGGGTGGCGGACGACTTCAACCGGGCGGGTGAGGCCGCCCGCGCCGCCGGCCTCCGTTTCGGCTATCACAACCACGACTGGGAGATGCGCCCGGGAGCCGACGGGATGCGCCCCATGGACCTGCTGCTCGACCGCACCGACCCGGGGCTGGTCGACTGGCAGATGGACATCTTCTGGACGGTGCACGGCGGCACCGACCCGATGGCCCAATTGGACGCGCGGGCGGGCCGCGTGACCAGCGTCCACGTGAAGGATCGTACGGCCGCGGGCGAGATGGTCGACGTGGGCGCGGGGGTGATCGACTTCCGGGCCTTCCTGGCGCGCACCGGCGAGTTCGGCCTCCTGCACCAGTTCGTGGAGCACGACCAGCCCAGCGACCCGATCGCGAGCGTGCGCGCCAGCTACCGGGCGCTCGCGGCCATGGTGCCCGCGGGCGCGGGCGGCGGGGCAGCGTGAGCCCACGCACCCAGGACACCTACGACGCCATCGTGGTGGGCTCCGGGGCGGGCGGCGGCATGACCGCCTACGTCCTCGCCTGCTCGGGCCTCCGGGTGCTGATGCTGGAGGCGGGCCGGGACTACGACCCGGTCGCCGAGACCCCGATGTTCAACCTCCCCCGCGACGCGCCCCTGCGCGGCGCCGGCACCCGCCACAAGCCCTTCGGCTTCTACGACGCCACCGTGGACGGCGGCTGGGAGGTTCCCGGCGAGCCCTATTCCAGTGCGGAGGGCACCAACTTCCGCTGGTGGCGGTCGCGCATGCTGGGTGGGCGCACCAACCACTGGGGCCGCATCTCCCTGCGCATGGGCGAGTACGACTTCAACCCGCGCTCCCGGGACGGGCTGGGCTTCGACTGGCCCCTCTCATACGACGATCTCGCGCCTTACTACGACAAGACCGAGGCGCTGATCGGCGTCTACGGCTCCAACGAAGGGCTGGAGAACACCCCGAACTCTTCCCCGGACGTGCTCCTCCCGCCCCCGGCTCCCCGCGCCGAGGAGCTGCTGACCCAGCACCACTGCCGCGACCTGGGCATCCCCGTCATCCCCGCCCACCTCGCGATTCTCACCCAGCGTCTCGACGCCGCCCGCATCGCGCGCAACCTGTGGCCCGGAAATGCACTCGCACAGCGGGTCACCGAGGAGGCGATGGCGGCGCGCGCGGCCTGCTTCTACGCCACTCCCTGCGGCCGCGGCTGCTCCATCAAGGCCAATTTCCAGACCCCGACCGTGCTCCTCCCCCCCGCCCTGGCCACCGGCAACCTGCACATCATCACCGACGCCATGGTGCGCGAGGTCACCATCGACGCCCGCGGACGGGCCACGGGGGTGCACTACATCGACAAGAACACGCGCCTGGACGAGCACGCCAGCGCCCGCGTGGTGGTGCTGGCGGCGAGCGCCTGCGAATCGGCGCGCATCCTGCTCAACTCGCAGAGCTCCCTCCACCCGGACGGGCTTGGGAACGGCAGCGGGCGGGTCGGCAAGTACGTCATGGATACGGTGGGGGCAGGCGTCGGCGGCCAGATCCCCGCGCTGGAGAACATGCCCCCGCACAACGCGGACGGCGCCTCGGCGATGCATCTGTACATGCCCTGGTGGCTGTATCAGGAGCAGGCCCGCGGCCAGCTCGACTTCGCCCGCGGCTACCACATCGAGTTCGGCGGAGGCCGGCGCATGCCCGGCTTCGGCTTCATGGGCGGGCTGGCGGAACTCACCGGGGGCAGCTACGGCCAGCGGCTGAAGGAGGAGTGCCGCCGCTATTACGGATCGTTCCTCTGGTTCGACGGACGGGGAGAGATGATCCCCAACGAGGACTCCTACTGCGAGATCGACCCCGAGGGCGTGGACCGCTGGGGGATTCCGACCCTCAGATTCAACTGGAAGTGGTCCTCGCACGAGCTGAATCAGGCCCGCCACATGCAGCACACCTTCGCCGACATCATCCAGGCGATGGGCGGCCGGGTCACGAGCGACGTGCACGACGACGGCGCCCGCGCCATCGCGGCCCCCGGGGTCATCATCCACGAAGTGGGCGGCGTGATGATGGGCGACGACCCGCGCACCTCGGTGCTCAACCAGTTCTGCCAGTCCTGGGAGGTCGACAATCTCTTCGTGACCGACGGGGGCGGCTTCGTCTCCAACGCGGACAAGAACCCGACCCTTTCGATCCTGGCGCTGGCATGGCGGGCATCGGACTACATCGTGGAGCAACTGCGCACACGGAGCCTGTGATGAGCGACGAGCGAACTGCCGCGGACGATCGGCGCAAGCAGGCGTTGCCGATGGCCGGAGAGGTGCGCGCAAGCACGTCCTCCGACGCCGGCGGATCGGTGGATGATCACGTCTCCAATCCGACATCCTCGCCCACCGCGACGCCTGAGAATGAGACCGGTTACCGCGCGGCATCCAGCGCGGGCGGGATGGACCGACGCCACGCCCTCAAGATTATGGCGCTGGCGGCGGCCGCACCCGGCCTTGCATCGTGCAGCCCCGGCCCCGGCGAGGGCGACCGCGCCACGAACGCATCCGCTACGGCGGCCGGCGGCTCGAGCGGCGGCGCCCCCGGCCAGATCTCCAATCCCAACGCGCGCGGCGACCTCTGGGATCCCGACCTTCTCTCCCCGGTCATCCCCTGGGAGCGACAACTGGACCCGGACGAACTCGAGTCGCTGGCCGCCCTCTGTGACGTAATCCTCCCCGCCGACGAGCGTTCCCCCTCTGCGAGCGAAGTGGGCGCGCACGACTTCATCGACGAATGGCTGAGCGCCCCCTATGAGGGCAACCAGCAGGGCGGCGTACTGATCCGGGGCGGCTTGGTGTGGCTGGACCGCGAGGCGCACACGCGTTTCGGTAGCGGCGTGCCGTCCAGCGCGCGCTTCCGCGACCTCGGCGAAGCACAGCAGCGCGCCATCTGCGACGACATCTGCGACCCCGAGCGGGCAGAAGGAGGACGATTCGAAGCCCCTGCCCTCTTCTTCGACAGGGTGCGCTACCTGACGCTGACCGCCTTCTGGACCACCGCCGAAGGCATGGACGATCTCCACTATATCGGCAACACGCCCCTCACCCGATGGGATCCGCCGCCACCCGAAGTGCTCCGTCACATCGGGCTGGCTTGACCGGCCCGTGTCCGCCCCTCCGGCGGACGTGTGTGCCTACGCGAGGGAAAACCTGGTTCTAACGACGCCATCCCGCCTGCGGAGACCACATCGCGCCCTCCGTATCGGGCAGCAATCGAACCGGCTTTGGTGAGGGCGATTCGACTGGAGTAGACAGGAAAGCGCGGCACGCATTTACCCGCTTGCGGCCGGTGTATCCGGAATACAGGAGAGCAGCTCCCCATGCGGCCGTCGAGGTTGCCAGAGTGATTTTGTCTTCGCCTAGAGTCAAGCTGCTGATCCCACTCAGGGCACCGAAGACGAGATCAACGATCGGCAGAGCCATGTCGGTCGTGCAGCTGGCCGTAGCAGGCACGGTTGCTCCAGGACGTACTTGTGGAGGGCCCTCAACAAGGACCAGAGAGCAGCCGGAGAGACCGATGACCAGAACGAGGACAGCAAGCGCGCGTTTCAGCATGGCAGATATGGTCCAGGCGTGAGCAGGGATGGAAGTGAACCTGGCAGCACACTATTCGACCGCAATAACTGACGTCGTCCGAGAAAGATGGTAGCCGCCATATGCCAGGTTGCCGAAGCCCAACGTAACCGCGAACGTTGGATGAGCAACCGCTCCAGTCCACGAAGGCCACTGTGGTCACCCGGTGCATCCTTCGTGATCCACCTGCCGAGACACTACGCTTATCTCCTTGACGAGTAATCGCTTACACGTGCTCCACCACATCGGGCTGGGATGACTGGCCCTTCCATCCAGGACCACGCCATGGCCCTATCAGACACCCCCGCTCCCGCCAACGCCGCGCGCCTCTTCCGGGGCAGCTGTGTCGCGCTCGTCGCCACCTCAGTCGCCTTCGCGACGGTGGGCGCGGTCATGCTCGACCTCAAGAACGACTTCGTGCTCACCAACGAGCAGGTAGGCTGGATCGGCGGCGCGGCTCTGTGGGGCTTCGCGCTCTCGCAGGTGGTCTTTGCGCCGCTGGCCGACTCGCTGGGCTTCCGGGCGCTGCTGCGCACGGCGTTCGTCGCGCACCTGGTCGGAACCATCACGCTGATGCTCGGGGCCAGCTTCGGCTACCTCTTCGCCGGGGCGCTGATCATCTCCATGGGGAACGGGCTGGTGGAAGCGGCGTGCAACCCCCTGGTGGCAGCGCTTTCCCCGGGCAACAAGACCGTCAAGCTCAACAACTTCCACGTCTGGTTCCCGGGCGGGATCGTGCTCGGGGGACTGGCCACGTACGGGCTCGACCAGCTGGCGGCCGGGTCGGCCGGGCTGGAGGCCCTGGGCGAATGGCGGGTGAAGATCGCGCTCATCATCATTCCGACGCTGGTCTACGGCCACATGCTCCTGCGCGAGCAGTTCCCACCCACGGAGGGCGTGCAGGCGGGCGTGTCGGTGGGCGAGATGTTCCGCGCCGCGCTCACGACCCCGTTCATGCTGCTCATGCTGATCGCGATGACGATGACCGCGTCCATCGAGATCGGGCCCACCCGCTGGGTGCCAGCCGTGCTGGAGGCGGGCGGCATTCCGGGCATCCTGGTGCTGGTGTGGATCAACGGGCTCATGGCGATTCTGCGCTATCGGGCCGGAGCCGTCGTCCATCGGCTCTCGCCGCCCGGTGTGCTGCTGCTCTCCGCGGTCGTGACGGGGGTCGGGCTTCTCGCCTTCAGTTACGCGTCCGGGACGGCGGCCGTCTTCCTCACCGCGACGGTCTACGCGGTCGGCATCTGCTACATCTGGCCCACCATGCTGGGCGTGGTGTCGGAGCGGGTGCCCAAAAGCGGCGCGCTGGGCCTCGGGCTGATGGGGGCAGTGGGGATGGCGGTCACCGGACTGGTGACCGCGCCCCAGATGGGCCGCATAGCCGACGTGTACGCGCACGACCAGCTCCCGGTCGCGGAGGTCGTGACCATCTTCGAGCGCGCCGAAGCAGAGCTCGAAGGGGTGCCGGGGCCGGATGCGAGCGCCGCCCTGGCCGCCGCCGCCGCTGTGGTCCGCGACTACCAGTCCGCGGGCGCCCTGCCCTCTCCGGCGACCGCCAACGCGCTGCGCCAGATCATCGACTCCGGGGCAGGCGAGGCGCTCACGGGGGAAGCGGGAGCCATCCTGGGACCGGCCGACAACTTCGGGGGGCGCATCTCCTTCCGCTATCTGGTGCCGTTGTGCGGCATCCTCGTGGTGATCTTCGGCGTGTTGCAGGCTCGAGCCCGCAAGCAGGGCGGGTACCGGGCGCGGCGGATCGCTGAGGCGGCTTGAGCCGGCGAGCATCGGCGTGACCCTCCGCTACGGCATGGTCGGGGGCGGCCCGGGGTCGTTCATCGGTCCGGTGCATCGCATGGCCGCCGCCCTCGACGGTGAATGGCGGCTCGCGGCGGGAGCATTCTCGGCGGATGCAGCCAGGTCGCGCGAGACCGGTGGCCGGCTCGGGCTCGTGCCGGAGCGCGTGTACCGGTCCTACCGGCAGATGGCACAGGCCGAGGCCGCTCTTCCCGAGGCCGACCGCATCCACGCGGCGGTGGTCGTCACGCCCAATCACCTGCATCATCCTGTTGCGCGCGCCTTTCTGGAGCGCGGCTTCCACGTCGTGTGCGACAAGCCGCTGGCGGTGACGGTGGCGGAGGCCGAGGACCTGTGCCGCCTTGCAGATGCCACCGGCTTGCTCTTCGCGGTCACCTACAACTATTCCGGCTATCCGCTGGTGAAGGAAGCGCGCGCGCGGGTGCATAGCGGCGGCATCGGCCGCGTCCGCAAGGTGGTGGTGGAATACTCGCAGGGGTGGCTGGCGGAGCTGCTGGAGGCGGAAGGGCACAAGCAGGCGGAGTGGAGGGCCGATCCTGCACGCGGGGGGCCCTCCGCCGTCCTGGGGGACATCGGCTCCCACGCCCACCACCTGCTGCGCTATGTGACCGGCCTGGAGGTGCGGCGACTGTTCGCGGACCTGGGCACCGTGGTGGAGGGGCGTTCCGCCCACGACGACGCTGTCGTCCTGCTCAAGCTGGAGGGTGGGGCGAGGGGCGTGCTGATGGCCTCGCAGATCGCCACCGGAGAGCGCAACCACCTGCGCCTGCGCGTCTACGGCAGCGAGGGCGGGCTCGACTGGAACCAGGAGGAGCCGAACCGCCTGCGCCTCCTGCGCGTCGACGGCTCGGTGGAGGTGCTGCACCGCGCCGCGGGAGCCCACTCCCCGGCCGCAGCCGCAGCCACCCGCCTCCCCGGCGGCCACCCGGAAGGTTTCGTGGAAGCGTTCGCGAACATCTACCGGGAAGTGGCGCGGGCCGTGCGCGGGGGAACCGGGTCGGACGATCCGGAGCCCGACTTCCCCACGGTACGGGACGGTGCCCGCGGTATCCACTTCATCGACGCCGCGATCCAGAGCCATCGATCGGACTCGTGGCTCGACGGGACCTACGATCCGCAGCGATCGTGACAACATCCGAACACGGACAGACTGCCCGCGAAGCGTGCGACGCTCTCCAGATGGCGCCGGACGAGATGCTCGACCTGGCGCGCAGGACGGCGGAGCTTCTGGTGGAGCGCACGGAGAACCTTGCCGCCTCAGGGGCGTGGGACGGTGAGTTCAAGCAGGGACTCGAGCAGCAGCTGCCGCCGGAACCGCCCGAGCAAGGCAGACCCGCGGAGGAGGTGCTCGAACTGCGCGGTATCGAGCGGGCCGATTCGATCGGGCTGGACGCGCACAAGTGGTTCTTCCAGCCCTACGAGGCGGGCTGTCTTCTGGTGAAGGATGCGGGGACGCTCGAAGACGCGTTCGCGGTTCCGCACGACATGCTGCAAGACACGATCTGGGGCGCGAATCACCCCAACTTCTCGGATCGGGGCCTGCAACACAGTCGTTCCTTCAAGGCGCTGAAGATCTGGATGTCGGTTCAGACCTTCGGGATGTCCGCGTTCCGGCGCGCAGTCTCGCTGGGATTGGAGCTGGCCCGCCGGGCCGAGGACTACATCCGCAAGAGTCGGGTTCTGGAGATCCTGAATCCCGCTTCACTGGGAATCGTGTGTTTTCGGGTATACACGCCGGACGCCGGCCTGGACGAGACGTCCGTGGACAGGATCAACAGGAAGGTGCTCGGACGCCTCTTTTGGGAAGACCGGGCTTTCATATCTTCCACGAACCTCAAGGGCACGTTTTCGCTCAGGATGTGCATCGTCAACCACACCACCACCTGGGATGACGTACGGGGAACGATCGAGGCCATCGAACGGTTCGGGGCGGAGACTCTGGACCAGCGACGAGCCTGAGCGTCAAGCTCGACCAACGGAGAGAATCAATGGCGACCCGGACCGACACAGACGCCTCTTCGAGAGGAGTGGCGAGCACTTGACCCGGCCCATCACCCTTTTCACCGGCCAGTGGGCCGACATGCCGCTGGCCGAGCTGGCGACCAAGGCGAGTGGTTGGGGCTACGACGGCCTCGAGCTGGCCTGCTGGGGAGACCACTTCGACGTGGTCCGCGCGGCAGACGATCCCGGCTACTGCGCCGAGCGGCGCGCGCTCCTGCGGGACCACGGGCTCGGCGTTTGGGCCATCAGCAACCACCTGGTGGGCCAGGCGGTGTGCGACCGGGTCGACGAGCGCCACCGCGCCATCGTCCCGGCGCACGTCTGGGGCGATGGTTCCGCCGAGGGGGTTCGCAATCGGGCCGCCGAGGAGATGAAGGCCACCGCCCGAGCCGCCGCCAACCTGGGGGTCGGCGTGGTGAACGGCTTCACCGGCAGCTCCATCTGGCACCTCCTCTACCCTTTCCCGCCCGTGCCCGAGAGCGCCATTGAAGCGGGATTCGCCGACTTCGCGGAGCGATGGCACCCGATCCTGGACGCGTTCGACGAGGCGGGCGTGCGCTTCGCGCTCGAGGTGCACCCCACGGAGATCGCCTTCGACATCGCGAGCGCTGAGCGAGCGTTGGAAACCATCGGGCGGCGGGCGTCTTTCGGCTTCAACTACGATCCCAGCCACCTGGCCTATCAGGACATCAACGTGGTCGAGTTCATCCACCGTTTCTCCGACCGCATCTACCACGTGCACGTAAAGGATGTCTGGTGGGCGGATCGTCCAATGCCCTCGGGGGTCTTTGGAGGGCACCTGCCCTTCGGCCACCGGGATCGGGCGTGGGACTTCCGCTCGCCCGGGCGCGGCAGGGTGCCGTTCGAGGACATCGGGCGCGCCCTCTCCCGGATCGGCTACGACGGACCGCTCTCCATCGAGTGGGAGGACATGGGAATGGACCGGGAACACGGCGCGGAGGAAGCCTGTGCCTTCGTGCGCTCCCTGGACTTCCCGCCGTCGAAGGCGGCTTTCGACGCGGCGTTCGAGCGCGCCGAGAGCGACATCGGCTGATTCACCCGACGTCCCTCCGAGCCCCGCACCAGATGCTGTGCGCCCATGCGCGCCGTGGTACGGCATGTTCCATGGTGTTCGTCACATGACTCGACCGCCTGTTCCAGTGATCCCGGACCGATACCCGATGCACCTGCCGTCCTTTCTTCGAGCGGCTTCCCGCACGACGCCGCGCATATGCATGATCCCGCTTTTCGCGATTCTTCTCACCACCCTCGCCGCATGCGAGTCCGAGGTTGTTGCTCCCGACGAGACGTACAGAGAGGGCGAAATCTCTTTCGATGCCTCATCTCCGACAGACTTCGTCTATCTGAATCTCGCAAACGGGGGCCCATCGACTCCCGCCGACCCCGCAACCTCAACTGAATGGCACATGGCGTTCCGGCGCTTCTCAGTCCGCTTGAACAGCGGCGTCTCGGGCCCGGGTTCCGTGGCAGGCTACAACCTCGGGAACAACTCCGGCGCGTCCGTGGAGCAGGTCGTGGCATTGACCCCTGACGACGGGGAGGCCGCGTTTCAGGCGGTAACCGAGGGCGATATTCCGGCCCTGTCTTCCTTCGTCGAAGACGGTCTGGCGCCCGATCCCGGCTCTAGCTGGTTCCGTTTCGACCCACAGGCGGGAACGCTGGTCGCGGATCCGCGCGTGGCCTGGAAGTTGCGGGAGAGTTCGGGAAGAGGATATGTGCTCTTTCGCGTGGTGGAGTTGCGGATGGAGGGACAGCGGCCGGTGGGGCTCACGTTCGAGTACCGGCGCCACGATCCGGACGGCAGCCTTGGCCCCGCCCTCACTACGGGTGCCGACCTTACCCGCGGACCGGCGTACGTGGGCTTCGCGGGAGCCGAGCGGCCACAGGCCACAGGCTGCGACTGGGACATCGGAGTCTCTCCGGAGTTCGGCGTGCTGGTGAACGGTGACTGCGGAGCGGGAACCTTCCCGCTCGACGCGGCCCAGGACTTCAACGCGCAGACGCGGGCGGACGACGCGCCCGAATACGCCGACTTCCTGGCCGTCATCTCGGGCGCCTTTCCGGCAAGCGTGAGCGACGCCAGCGGGATGTTCTGGTACGGCATCCAGAACAACAACCGCATGTGGCCGACCTACAACGTGTTCCTGGTCCGGGCGGATGAGGACATCTACAAGGTGCAGGTCCGCGACTACTACAACGCCACCGGGTCGTCGGGATTTCCGTCGGTGAGGTTCCAGCGACTCCGATGAAGTCGCTCGTCCGCGCTGGGCTGATCGCGGCCCTTGGGATCGTCAGCGGGGTGTCAGCCCCTGCCCGGGCGGCGCAACTGCAGGATGACCCCCGCGCGCAGCCGGCGGGACGCGTATCGGACCAGGAGTCGGGAACGGCCATCCCCGAGGCAAGCGTGGCATGGACGCCGCCAGGCGCGTCGGGCACTCCCCGAGAAGAGAACCGGGGCGGGGACCCTGTGTTTACCGATTCGCGCGGCGCCTTCCAGCTTCGCTACTCCTGGGGTCCGGGGGGCACGGTCGAGGTTTCGGCCCTCGGGTTCGTCGGCCGCACCCTGACCTGGGAGGAAGCCGCGGCGGCGGACTGGCGCGTGGAACTCGTGCGCGATCCGCTCGCACTGGACGAACTCGTGGTCACCGCCAGCGTGCGGGCGCGGCGCCGGTCGGAGATCGCGGTCGCGGTGGTGAGCATCGAGGCGGCCGAGATCGCCGCGGCCGGGGCGGCGTCCGCGGACCGCCTGCTTGCAGAACTGCCGGGGGTGCAGGTCACCGGGAACGCGCCGACCGGCTCGAACCTCCTGATCCGCGGCATCGGCGGCGCGCGCGTGCTGGTGCTTCTGGATGGGCAGCCGGTCACCGGAACGCTCATCGAGAACCGCGACCTGAGCCGCATGTCGCTCGCCGGCAGCGAGCGGGTCGAGATCGTGAAGGGTCCCCTCTCCTCCCTCTACGGCTCCGACGCGCTGGGAGGCGTGGTCAACGTCATCACCCGGCTGCCCTCCTCGGGTTTCCGCATCGACGCCCGGGCGCTGTCGGGCGGCGCGGGCCGCCAGGAAGCGGAGGCCACCGCGAGCGGCGGCGGCCGCCTGCAGTACAGCGTTACAGGGGGCTGGCGACAGGAGAACCAGGTTTCCGGGCTCATCAGCGGCGGCCAGGACGCCTTCGCGCGCGTCCGGGACCTGCGCTCGCGCTTTCGCGTCGCCGTGACCGACGACTGGGAGGTGCGGGCCGGGCTCACGTACCTGCGCGAGCGCCAACGGTGGCCCGCCGGGGGCGGGTTCTCCGGTTTCAACGACAACAGCGGCCTCTCGGGCTGGCTCGAGACGCGGCGGCGAGCCGGGGCCGGTGAATTGAGCGTGACCGTCTTCGCGCAAGACTACGAGCACCTTTACCGCAGCGCACGCGGCGACGCGCCGATCGCCGGCGACCGCGACAACGCCCAGTGGGAGCAGCTGCTGAAAGGGACGTTCGGTTACTCGGCTACGGCGGGCCGCCATGATTTCGACGTCGGCGTAGAGGGCGCGGCGCGCGCGATCCGCTCGCCGGACAAGCTGGTCGAGGAGCGGGCGTCGGACGATCAGCTCGCCTTCTTCGTGCAGGACGCCTGGCGGCTGGGAGCCACGGTCGTTAGCGGTGGAGCGCGGCTCACCCGCAACAGCCGCTGGGGATCGAATCTGGCGCCGTCTCTCGGGCTAACGCGTTCAGTCGGCGACAACCTGCATTTGCGGGCCGCCGTGGCCCAGGGCTTCAGAGCCCCTTCCTTCAAGGAACTCGGCTGGAGATACGTGAACCTGGCCGCCGGAGTCACGGTCCAGGGCCATCCCGACCTGCAGCCAGAGCGCTCCTGGAGCGTGTCCGGGGGCGCGGAGTGGCGGCCAGCAGAGAGCCTGCTACTTGACGCCGAAGTGTACTCCAATCGCATCGAGAACCTCGTCGAACTCGGGTTCATCGGAAACGCGCCCAGCGGCCTGCTCATCTATTCCCCGCGCAACGTGGCGGACGCGGTCACCCAGGGCTTCGAGCTCTCCCTGCACACGTTGTGGGGTGCCGGAGAGTTCTCCATCGGCTACGCGTATCTGGACGCTCACGCCGGTGGCTCGAGTCGCTCGCTTGACCGGCGCGCCAGGCACTCCGCGCGCGCCAGGGCGACGTGGACCGCGGATGAGCATTTCGGGCTGCGGCTGGATGCCACCGCGCACTTCACGGGCAGTGCTCCGATCATCCTGATCCAGGCGGACGGAACCGCGGTCCCGCTCGGCACTCAGGAGCGATTTACGGCGGTCGACCTGCAGACGACCCTGCCGGTCGCGGGCAACCTCGAGCTGCTCGCGGGCGTCGACAACCTCTTCGACGCCCGTCCGGAAGGATGGCAGGGCATCATCGAGCGCAGGTTCCGGCTGAGCGTCCGCCTCCTGGAGTTGTTTGCAGGCTGAACCCGCCGGGCTTCCCTCAGCCGTCAGCCAGCCAGCGATGGATCGCGCCCACATTGAGGGGGAACCACGCCTCGTACTGGCCCCAGTCCGCGTAGTCGTCCAGGCGGACCTGCTCCATGGCCTCTTCCTCGGACAGACCCTCGTCCAGCGCTGCCTGGACGGCGTCCCGCAGATCCGCGTAGTAGGCGAGCTGGCGCTCGATCGTCGCCCGGTCTCCCACGTCCCCGTGGCCGAAGACCACGGTCTCGAAGGGGATCTCCATCAGCCGGTCCAGCGCCACGTAGAAGTCGTCGAAGTGCCAGCCGGGAAGGCCCTGGAAGCCGACCCGGTCGTTGCTGACAAAGTCCACGGCGAAAACGACCTGCTCCTCGGGAAGAAACGCCACCAGCATGTTGTCGCTGTGGCTGGGCCCCAGGTAGCGCAGCTCGATGGCGCGTCCGCCGAAGCGGAGCGTCATCTGGTCGGAGAAGGTCAGATCCGGGGGCGGCAGGTCCGCGTCGCCACCCTCCATCAGGATTGGGAGGGCGTTCTCCTGGGCGATGATCGGGACGTCGCCGCCGAACTCGCTCTGCAACACAGGCGCCCCCGTCGCGTGGTCGGCGTCGCTGTGGCTGTAGACGATGGCCGCGAGCGGTTGCCCCGGGGCCGCGCCGCGGATGGCGGCCGCGAGTTCCGCCGCCGCTTCCGTCGAGATGGGGTCGAAGGCCACCACGCCGTCGTCGGTGTCGACGAAGAACGCGTTGTGCGTGCCTGCGTTGAACCAGAAGACGCCGTCGGCGACTTGGCTTGTCGGGGAGTCGGTCTCGACGGCCTCTTCGGCCCCCTCGGTGCAGGCGCCGAGCATCAGCGCGAAGACAGCCATCATCGGCAACAGGGGGCGAATGGAAGGCAGGGATCGGATCGGACGGGTCATGCGGTCATCCTCCACCGGGGGGAACCTCTAGAGTGCCGTTTGCGAGAGGAGCCGTTAGCGACGGCGCACGACGAGCTGCCAAGCCTCACAGGCCCAGAACCTCCAGAAGCTTGTGAAGCTGTTCATCGTACTTTGCCGCCCGCTGGAGATCGATCAGGCTGAACCGTTGTTTCACTTGGTCAGCGGTGAGCGACGCCTTCGCGTACTCCGGCCACTGCTTCCGCAGCTCTCTCGCGGCAACCTCTGATCTAATACTCCGCTGCTCATGCCCTTCGTGCAACCGAAGCAGAAGCCCCTCGAGATTGGGCTTCTGGAAAACAATCTCCAAGCCCCACTTGTTGGCTCTCTCGAATGCGTCGCGCCCTGCCTGTCGATCCTGCCGGATGCGGTCCGAGTCCAGCAACACCATCCGTTGCCTTATCTCGCGCCGGCCGGGATGGTGCTTCAAGCGGCGCCCGGCTGTTTCGACGACACCCACCGAATCACCACCATTCCCCGGCTTGACGTCGAGATGAACGTGAAGCCCCCTCTCGTCACAACAGCGTCGTAGAAACTGGACGAAGGCTCGATCGCTCTTCCCTTCGACACCGATGAAGATGACTCGCCTGGGTTTGATATGGGGACGGCGGCGCACGACCCGTTAGCCGATCCTCGGAAGACCACCCAGCACACCTGCCCGATACTTGGGATAGAGGCGAGCGTCACGCCGGAGTCCCGTTACGTCCTGGGCACCATGGACCCGCGTAGCACCGGTGTCGTCCTTTTCGACGATGAAGACCTCCTCTTTCTCCAGATCGTCGAGAAGGCCAACGTGGTGCGAAGTAACAAGCAGCTGGGCTTTGTTGGGATTGCTCTTGCGGGACCGGAACCAGCCGAGGATCTCGCTGACGATGTCCACATGGAGGTAACCGTCGATCTCGTCATGGATGGCCAGACCGGTCTGGTCGAGCGCGAACTTCAACTGAGGCAGAAGATGAAACAAGCGCTGCGTGCCGCTGGACTCGAAATCCAGATGGACAGGTCTATCCAGCCCGCTGTGGTCGAACATGACTTGCTTGCTGCCCGCGACTGGCAAAATGCGTAGACCGCCGATTCCCAGGTCGCTGCACTTGATTTGTTCGGCGACCCAGTCGTGCACAGCGGGACTTTCCTCCAACAAGCTGATCGTCGTCGAAGTGCCCACCGAGTGTGTGGCGTGCCCAACAATATTCGTACCTCCCAGCCAACCCTGGAGCCTTTCGACGATCTCATTCGCCAACCCTACATTGAGAAGGTCGAGCGTGGCCAGGACCGAGGCATCGGCTCGGACGGCGCTAAGCCGGTCGTCACTCGGCGTGATCCCGAATTCGCGCGCAACGTAGATCGGTGTTCCCGGATCGCCGCGTTCGAATAGCCTCCGGGGACGTCCCTTCGGGAAGTGAAAGAGAGCCTCATGGCAGATTACTTGACTAGAGACCAATCCCTTTGTCTGGACAGGCCTGACAGCCAGTTCGTACCTGAACAAACCCGGATTTTCGCCCGGAGCTAGCGCATCCCACTCGCCCTCCAAGCGAAACCGCGTCGGATCCGCCTCGGTCTCTTGCGAGAAGAATGGCAGAAGTCGAAGCGAGGGTTGATGGAGGATTGAAGCGAATCGGATGACGCCAACGAGAGCCCGCAGCAGCGTGGTTTTCCCTGATCCGTTGGGCCCCATGATCACCGCGACAGCGGGCAGCCGGACGTCGGGCTTGGCTACGCTGCGGCGGAAGCACGGCAGGTCTGGCGCCGTGCCGGGGACGCGCAGATCTAGCGTCACTTCATCACGTATGGATCCGTAGTTGGATACCGAAAATCTGTGAATCATAGCCTCATCACGACGTGTTTTCGTGGATCTGGCAAAATAATACAGCATGAGAGAGTCGTTTGACAAGAATGCGGTGGATCTTCGGCTCGCGTCGTCGCTTCTCGTGCTTACAGGCGCCAAGCGCCGGCGGCGGAGCGGAGCACGGTAATTGGGAGCCACCGGGAACGCTACGACACGCCCTTTCGGTTCGCTCTCCTTTGTCTCCGCGAAAGACAACTCCCTTTCGGCATCCGGTCGCTCGCGGCATCTTTCCCGGCGACGTGACATTCGACGGACCTCCTCCAAGGAGATGACCTTGAATCAGCCAATTCCTCCTTCTCATCGCCGCTTGGAGCGCCGATTCCTCCGGTTCGCGGGCGTCGTCTGGGTAGCCGGTGTCGCGGCGTGCGCAGCGCCCGAATCCGAGGTCACCGACCTTCCCCTGGAGGAACTGGCCGTTGGGGCCGCTGCCGGAGCCCGGTTTCCGTCGCTTGAACGCCACGGCGAGGTGGTTGCGCTGAGCTGGCTTGAGCCTCACGTCGAGGAGGGCGATGAAGTTTGGGCACTGAAGGGGGCTGTGTACCGTGACGGCACCTTGGGCGAGCCCTTCGAGGTGACCCGTTCCGGCGGCGGCACCTCGTTCTTCGTGAACTGGGCGGATTTCGCGGCGGTGTGGCCGGTGGCTGGCGGCCGGCTGGCCGCGCACTGGCTGGAGAGGGGCGGCGCCACCACCTACGACTACGGGGTTCGCGTCGCCTTCTCCGATGACGGCGGGCGCTCCTGGAGCGAGCCGTGGACGCCCCACGAAGACGACACTCCCTCCGAGCACGGGTTCGTGTCCGTGTTCGGCCTCGACAACGGGGGCGCGGGCATGGTGTGGCTGGACGGACGGCGCTTCTTCCAGGCCGACGGCACGCGTGCGCCCGAACCGCGAATGACCCTTCGCTACCGCACGGTCGGCGCGGATGGTACCCGCGGCCACGAGGTCGAACTCGACGACCGCATCTGCGACTGCTGCCAGACCGACGCGGCGATGACGCCCGAGGGGCCGGTGGTGGTGTACCGCGACCGCACGCCCGGCGAGGTGCGCGACATCTCCATCGGCCGCTTCGTGGACGGGAAGTGGAGCGGCGGCGTCCCCGTGCACCAGGACGGCTGGGTGATTCCGGGCTGCCCGGTGAACGGGCCGTCGGTCGCGGCCCTCGGGAGCGAGGTCGCGGTCGCGTGGTTCACCGGCGCGGACAACACGCCGCGGGTGAAGGTGGCCTTCTCCGACGACGCAGGAACGACCTTTGGCGAGCCGTCCACCATCGATCTGGGCAACCCGGTGGGCCGGGTCGGCGTGGTCATGCCGGATCCCGGGTCGGCGCTGGTCACCTGGCTGGAAGATGACCAGCTGTTCGTGCGCGGCGTCACCTCGGACGGGACCCCGGGTCCGACGCGGCGCGTCGCCACTTCTTCCAACGCACGCGCCAGCGGCTTCCCTGCCCTGCTGGTCGACTCCTCCGGGCGAGTCGTTTTCGCGCAGACGGTGGTCGACCACGGCATCCGGGTGCTGAGGTCCGAGCAGCCGTGGACGTCCTGGGACGACTAGGCACCGCATAGCCCCCCTGCGGGAGGCCATCATCAGCAACCCGCAATCCGGTCACGGTCCAAGGTTTTGGATACCGGCCCTGGCATGGCTGCCCGCAGGCATCCTTCTCGTGTCGCTGGTTCGATTCGGCGCCATGTCTCGCTCGGAAGGCCTGCCGTTCCCGATTGGGCCGGAAACCTTGTTCATGCTTCCGCAGATGCTGCTTGGCCTGGCTGTTACCGCTCCATGCGGGCTGCCGCTCGCCCTCGCATGTCGGAGGATTTGGCAGACAGGTTCCCACGCCGCCGCCTGGATGTCCTTCGCGATACTCGCGTCACTGACAGCGGTCGCATCTCTGTTCGCAGGCCTGCTCGGTCCGATCGCGATCGCGATCTACGCCGCCGTGCTCAGCGTCCCGGCGTGGATCCTGTATGCGATACTGCGCCGCCGCCCGCTCGCATCGTAGCCGGGGCCGGTTCTTCTACGTCGTCGAGGGACGCGGCGCCTCCACCGTACCTTCTCAGTAGCTGAACAGGAACGGGAGCCCTCGGCATCGGATCATCTCCGTAGGCACGCGTAGTTCGCCTGGATCGTAAAACGTCGTAACCGTTCTGCTGTATCCGAAGGCCGCCGGAAATCGGAACAACCCGCTAAGACCCACAAAGAGGTAGAGCGCTATTGCGCACGCGATCATGGTTCTTTTTTTAATGATGGACTCCTGCGACGCCAGGGCGACATGGGCGGGGCGCGGCGACTTCCCGAATATCCGGGGACAATCCTGGGATATTCGATCCCCCGTGCAACTTACCGGCCCGCCCATCTCATGACCACCCGCCGCAGCTCCGCCAGATCGGGAGCGATGCGCGTGAATCGGGAGGGCCGCTCGTCCCCCGCCGCCAGCTGCTCCAGAACCGGCACCCGACACGCGATGGCTTCCTCCACGATGTCGCCGAACTTGGCAGGATGGGCCGTGGCCAGCACCACGCCGTGGGCATCCGGCCTCTCGCACAGCGCCTGCTCCAGCGCCAGCCATCCGACGGCGGTGTGCGGATCCAGAATGTAGCCATGCCTGCCGAAGACCCGCTTCATGGCCTCGCGCGTCTCGCCGTCACTCCAGGAAGATGGTGTCAGGCGGCCCCGCAGACGCCCCAGATCGCCATCGTATAGCGCCAGAATGCGGGCCAGGTTGGAGGGCTCCCCGACATCCATCGCGCTGGAGAGCGTCCGAACTGACGCCCGCGGCCGATAGCGACCCGTGCTCAGGTACTCCGGCACGACATCGTTGGCGTTGGTGGCCACCACGAACCCGGCGGCGGGCAGCCCGAGTTCCCGGGCCATGAGGCCGGCCGCCAGGTTGCCGAAGTTCCCGGACGGCACCGAGAAGATCAGCGGGTCGCGGGCGTTCAGCTGCGCCCACGCATGGAAATAGTAGAAGATCTGCGGCAGCAGGCGCCCGATGTTGATCGAATTGGCGGAGGTCAGGGCGAGCGCCTTCCTCGCCGCGGAATCGCGGAACATTGCTTTGACCAGGCGCTGGCAGTCATCGAAGGCCCCGGCGACGGCCACCGCGAGCACCTGATCTCCCAGCGTCGTGAACTGCCTCTGCTGACGCTCGCTCACCTGCCCTTCGGGGAACACTACGACCACGCCAGTGCGCGGCAGGCCCAGAAAGGCGTGCGCGACCGCCCCGCCGGTGTCGCCCGAGGTCGCCACCATGACCGTCAGCGGAGGCCCCGAGCGGTGTAGTCTCGACATCAGAGAGCCCATGAAGCGCGCGCCCACATCCTTGAAGGCGAGCGTGGGTCCGTGGAAGAGCTCCAGGACATGGATGCGCGGGCCCAGCGGAACCAGCGGCAGCGGGAAGCTCAGCGCGTCCCGCACCGCCGACTGCAAAACCTCGTCCTCCAGTTCCTCGCCAAGGAGATGACGGGCGACGGCAAGGCCGCAGCTTATGGCGTCGGCGCCCCTCAGCGCCTCGATCTCCTGGGAAGAAAAGAGCGGCAGCGTCTCGGGCATGAAGAGCCCGCCATCGGGGGCGAGGCCCTGGAACAGAGCCTCGCCGAAGGAGACCGGGGATGTCTGGCCGGAGGTGCTGACGAGCTTCAAGAGCCCTCCGATCCGGGATGCAGCCGGACGGATGGACCCTCATGCAGCCGGAGCGGACGTGTCATCGTGAAGTCTCGCGAGAGCCGGCTTCCTCGACCCGAACCCCTTCCCGGTTCACGAGCGACACGTAGGCGTCGCACTCGAGGGCGGCTGTCTCGCAGAAGGCCCAGCGAATACCGGCAGCCACCTCTTCGGCCGTCTCGCGCCCGCGGCACAGCGCGAAGACCGACGGCCCGGAGCCGGAGAGGGAGAAGCCCAGGGCGCCGCGGCCCATTGCCACCTCCTTCGCTCGGGCAAAGCCCGGGACGCGTCCGGCACGCAGCGGCTCCGCGATGACGTCCTTGAGCGAGCGGGAGATGAGGTCCCAGTCGGTGGTGTAGAGCCCCGCCGTGAACGCCGCCGTATTGGCCCACTGCATGACCGCGGCCTGGAGGGGCACCTGCTCGCCCAGCATTCGACGAGCGTCCTCGGTGCGGGTTTGCAGATGCGGGCGGACCACGACGGTCCACAGCTCATCCGGGACGGGCAACTGGAAGACACGGGGGCGCTTTCCGGGCAGGACGAGCACGATGCCGCCGTACAGGGCGGGAGCCACGTTGTCGGCCGCGGGCGAGCCGGAGCCCGCCATTTCGCCCGCAATCGCGCACGACAGGAGCTGTGTGCGCGACAGGCCGGCGCCGAGAACCAGATCGGCCGCCACCGCCCCCGCGACCGCGCTGGAGGCGCTGCCACCCATGCCTCCGGCGAGTGGAATGCCCTTGTGAAGCTCGAGCGACACGCCCCCGGAGCCGGAGCCGGCCAGTTCGAGGACGGCCTCCGCCGCCGCGCCGGCGCTGTTGCGGGAGGGATCGGCCGGTATGGGTCCCACGCCGCCGGAGATGCCGTCGATCGTCACCCCCGGCTCCCGGGAGGCGCGCGCCGTCACCACATCGCACGGGCTCTCGATGGCCATGCCGAAGACGTCGAACCCGCACGCGATGTTGCCGACTGTCGCCGGGGCGGAGACGCGCACGGTGGCCCTCTGGCTCGCTCGTCTCCCTGCTGCGGCCATCATCGCCCTATTTGAACACCCGGAAGAAGGTGCGGAATGCCTTCTCGACCGTCGGCGTCAGCTTCTGTTTGCGCCAGGCGTTGGCCGCGCGGGCGAAGATGTCGCTGCGCGTGGGATAGGGATGGATCGTGCCCCCGAGCTTGCCCAGGCCGATGCCCGCCGTCATCGCCAGCGTGATCTCGCCGATCATGTCGCCCGCGTGCGCCGACACCAGCGTCGCCCCCAGGATGCGGTCGCTGCCCTTCTTGAGATGGACGCGGAAGAACCCTTCCATCTCGCCCTCCAGGATGGCCCGGTCGATGTCGTCGAAGGGGATGGTGATGGTTTCGACCTCGTGGCCGGCCGCGATTGCCTCGTCGCGGTACAGGCCGACGTGGGCGATTTCCGGTTCGGTGTAGGTGGCCCACGGAATCACCAGGCGGCTGGCGCGGCCGCGCCCGAAGAAGAGCGCGTTCTGCACGGCGATGCGGGCCTGGTGGTCGGCGGCGTGGGTGAACTGGTACCGGGAGGCCACGTCGCCCACGGCGTAGATCCCCTTCGCGGTGGTGCGCAGGCGGTCGTCCACCTGGATGCCGGTGCGGTCGTATGCCACCCCGGCGGCTTCGAGCCCCATCCCCGCCACGTTGGGGGCGCGGCCGGCCGCCACCAGCACCACATCGGCCGCCAGTTCCTTCTTCTTCCCGGCGTGCTCGACCTCCAGCACGGTGGCGCCGTCCTCGCGGCGGGCAGCGCGCACCGCCGCCGCATTCAGCACGCGCACGCCGTCGCTCTCGATCGCCCGGGTAACTATGGCCGCCGCGTCCTGGTCCTCGCGTGGCAGCGGATGGGGGTCGGCGTGCACCACCGTCACCTGGCTGCCGAAGCGCGCGAAGGTCTGGGAGAGCTCCACCCCGATGGGGCCGGCGCCGATCACGATGACGCGCGGCGGCAGCTCGGTGAGCGAGAAGATGGTCTCGTTGGTGTAGACGTTCGGGCCGTCCAGCCCCGGCACCGGGATCAGCGCCGCCCGGGCGCCGGTTGCGATGATCGCCCGACGGAAGTGCAGTTCCCGCCCATCCACCCGCAGTCGGTCGGGGGCCGTAAACTCGCCGTGGCCGAGGAAGACGTCCACCCCCAGGCCGGCGAAACGCGGCGCACCGTCCACCGGGCTGATGCCGGCGCGCAGCCGGCGCATGCGCTCCATGGCGGCGGTGAAGTCGCTCCCGGCCCCGTTGCCGGTCACCGCCCCCGCCCCCCCGGCCCCCATCCCCGGACGGCCGTTGGTGGCCCCGGCGCGCGCCGCGTGCACCCTGCGGGCGGAGCTGATGACCGCCTTGGAGGGGACGCACCCGAAATTGAGGCAGTCGCCGCCCATGAGGTGGCGCTCCACCAGCGCCACCCGGCCGCCCAGCCCGGCGGCGATGGCGGCGCTCACCAACCCACCCGTCCCCGCCCCGACCACGACCAGGTGGTAGCGGTCGCGCGGTTCGGGGTTGTGCCAGTCCGGCGGGTGCACGTGGCCCACCAGTTCGCGGTTGTGGACGTCGTCCGGAAGGAGCACGATTCTGTCTGCCGACACGGCCTGCCTCTGTGTTGTTGGTCTCATTGGTTCAGCGATTTGCCCGCCGGCGGCGATCCTCACATCCTCGCGCCCCGCGATGCGCCGCTACCCCCTGATTTCCGCCTTCAGTCCCCCGTGATCTCCTTAAGAGCCCGGCGCGCGATGCGCGTGACCAGGGTCGTGACCACGATGGTAGCCGCCAACCCGACCGCGAGCACCGTGTAGTAGCCCGCTCCACGCTCCACCTCCACCCCGCTCGCCAGTGCGGCCACATCGCCGATGACCTGGCCGTAGTACACGTACAGCAGCGTCCCGGGAATCATTCCCAGCGAGGCGATCACGTAGTCCACGAAGCGGACCTTGGTCAGGCCGAGCGCATAGTTGAGCAGATTGAAGGGAAAGACCGGCGACAGCCGCAGCAGGAAGACGATCTTGCGGCCCTGCTGGCCGATGGCCCGGTCGATGGCGGCGAAGCGCGGATAGCTGGCCACCTTGCTCTCGATGGCGGATCGGGCCAGGTAGCGCGCCACCAGAAAGGCCAGAGCAGCCCCGGTGGTGGCTCCCACGAACACGATCACCGTCCCGCGCCCGATGCCGAAGATGGCCCCGGCGGCCAGCGTGAGAATGGAGCCCGGCGCGAACGCCACCGTCGCGGCCGCATACGCGCACACAAACACCACCGGACCCCACACCCCGAGCCCCTCGATGCGCTCTGCGAGCGCGGGGATGGCCCCGGCCAGCGACCTTCCCGCGACCACCAGCAGCACGATCACGGCCACCGCCACAAGCGCCCACACCCAGGTCCGCCGGCCCCGCCCTCCGGTGGCTTCGGAATTCGACTCGGACACGTTCTCTCCTCCCCTGGTCAGGACGCGCCCACCGGCGCGCGATCCCTCGTTTCTCCCTGCTCCCGCGTGTCGCGTCTCCGCTGCGCCGATCGTCGGTCTCCGCCCCTCTCCACGCGAATATCCGGCAATATCCGCGCCACTTGCCGGAGACGCCCGGTTACGGTATTGACAGGGTTCGTCCGGCACACTTGCCGGCCTTTTTTCGGCCCATCACACAGGAGAGCCGATGAGCCCCGAACAGCGCGTGCGACACTTCCGCTGGGACGATATGCCAATCGAACAGATCAAGGAAGGTCTGGGAAGACGCGTGGTGACCGGCGAACGCATGATGCTCGCGCACTGGTCCATGAAGAAGGGCTGCGTCGTCCCGCTGCACTCGCACGACAACGAGCAGATCGCCTATGTGCTGGATGGCGCGCTCAAGCTCTCGCTCGGGGAAGGCGAGAACGAGGTGGTCATCGTGCGCTCCGGCGAGGTCCTGCACATTCCCTCCGGGCTGCCGCACAAGTCGCTCGCGCTCGAGGACACGTTCGCGCTGGATGTCTTCTGCCCGCCCCGCCAGGACTGGCTGGACGGCACCGACAGCTACCTGCGGTGACGTGGACCTCGGACTGAAGCGAAAAGCCGCGCTGGTGGCCGCCTCCTGCTGCGGGCTTCGGCCACTTGCCGGAGACACCCGGTTCCAGTATTGAGAGGGTTCGCCCGGCCCACTTGCCGGCCTTTTTCAGCCCATCACAGAGGACAGCCAATGAGTTCCGAGCCGCGCGTGCGACACTTTCGCTGGGACGACATGCCCATCGAACCGGTCAAGGAAGGTCTGGGAAGACGCCTGGTAACCGGCGACCGCATGATGCTCGCGCACATCTATCTGGACAAGGGCGCAGTCGTCCCCCTGCACTCGCACGACAACGAGCAGCTCACCTACGTGCTGGAGGGGGCGCTACACTTCTGGTTCGGCGAGGACGAGAGCGAGGAAATCGTCGTCCGCGCAGGCGAGGTCCTGCACATTCCCTCCTGGCTGCCACACAAGGCGCTCGCGCTCGAGGACACGCTGGACGTGGATGTCTTCTGCCCGCCTCGCCAGGACTGGCTCGACGGCACCGACGCCTACTTGCGGTGACGTGGACCTCGGACTGACGGAAAAAGTCGCCTTGGTGGCCGCCTCCAGCCGCGGGCTGGGCCGTGCGGTGGCCGAGGAGTTCGCGCGCGAGGGGGCCCGGCTGGTGATGTGCGCCCGGGGCGCGGGCGACCTGCATCGAGCCCGCGACCGGATCGCCCGCGCCACCGGCTCGGAACCCGTCGCGGTGGCGGCCGACCTCACCGACCCCGCAGCGGTGCAGCAGGTTACCGACGCGGCCGCCGAAGCCTTCGGGCACGTCGACATTCTGGTCACCAACACCGGCGGCCCTCCCTCGGGCCCCTTCGAGGCACATACCCCGGACGCGTGGCGCACCGCCGTGGCCCAGAATCTTGAGAGCGTGCTCAACCTTACTCGCGCCGTCCTCCCGGGCATGCGCGAGCGAGGCTGGGGCCGCATCATCAACGTCACCTCGATCGCGGTGAAGCAGCCCGTGGACGGGCTCATTCTTTCCAACAGCGTGCGCGCCGCGGTGACCGGGTTCGCCCGCACCCTGGCCAACGAGGTGGCGCGCGACGGCGTCACCGTGAACAACGTGATGCCCGGCTACACCCGCACCGCCCGGCTGGACTGGCTCGCCGGCCAGATCGCCGGGCGCGAGGAAATCGCGCCGGAAGCGGTGTTCGACCGCTGGGCCAGCGAGATCCCCGCCGGACGCGTGGGCAGTCCCCACGAGTTTGCCGCGTTGGTTACCTTTCTCGCTTCGGAGCGCGCCAGCTACATCACCGGGACCTCCATCCCCGTCGACGGCGGATGGATCCGCGCCCTGCTATGAGGCCTGACCATTCCAACCTGAACCCCGAGACCGAGAACCCGGATGGCCCTTGAGCTGCAGGAATCCGAATTTATCTGGAAGGATGGAGAGTTCATCGCCTGGCAGGACGCCCAGGTGCACCTCCTCTCGCTGGCCGTGCAGTTCGGCGCCTCCGTCTTCGAGGGCATCCGCTGCTACGACTCGGATGCGGGCCGCGCCATCTTCCGTCTCGGCGCCCACATTCGCAGGCTCTACAACTCGTGCATCGTCTACCGCATGGTGCCGGAGCATTCGCAGGAGGCGTACACGCAGGCCTGCGTCGACGTAGTGGCGAAGAACGGGCTCGGAAGCTGCTACATCCGCCCCATGGTGATGCGCGGCTACGGCGCCGCGGCCCTGGATCCCCGGCCCAGTCCGATCGAGTCGTACGTGGCGGCGTGGCCGCTGGATACCTACCTGGGCGCGGGGGCTCTCGAAAAGGGCGTCTCGGTGCGGGTCTCCTCCTGGCAGCGCGCCGAGCCCAACACGTTTCCGATGCGCGCCAAGGCGGCCGGCCACTACAACGCAGCCATGCTCATGAAGATGGAAGCGTACACCGACGGCTACGCGGACGCCATCGCGCTCGGCCCCAGCGGGCTGGTCAGCGAGGGCAGCGGGCAGAACCTTTTCCTGGTCGTGGACGGCGAGCTCATCACGCCCGTCCTGGACGGCACATCGCTCCAGGGCATCACCCGCGACACGGTGATCAAGCTGGCCGCGGAGATGGGAATCCCGTGCCGCGAGCAGCTGGTGGCCCGCGAGACCCTCTACACCTGCGACGAACTCTTCTTCTCCGGCACCGCGTCCGAGGTAACGCCCATCACGAGCGTGGACCGCATTCCCGTGGGGTCCGGGAAGGCGGGCGAAGTCACCCTGCGGATCCAGCGACGCTTCATGGACATCGTCAAGCAGAGGGCGGAGGATCCCCACGGCTGGCTGACGCACGTGTAGTTCGTAAACCAAGTAATGCCAATGGTTTGCAAATATCACGCTTCCGAGCGTATCACTATTGGTGTGTGCAGTGAACTCCGGGGAGAGCGATAGCCGTTGCCTGAGCTTGGCTCGGTAACCGCCCTTGCGTGAGAGGCCAGGAGGTCAGGGGGGGTAAGGAACTCGCCATCTACGGTCTACCCTGCACTTGCTCGCGTGAGCCCAGCAGCGCCCCCCAGACCAAGTCCCGGAACTCGCCGTGCCACTTGGTCGGTTCCAGGTGTGGCCGCCGCCACGACTTGGCAGCAACAGGCCTGGGCGCCGGGCTCGTGCCTGCCAACCGAGTCCTACCGCCGGTCTCGCTTTTTTCGAGTCGACAGAGGGGGGTAGGCGGGAATCTGGGACGCCGGCAACGCTGCTACCGGGGGTCCCCCCGCGTCGAGGATACTCTTGCAAGAGTCGTGAGTGGCCGTCCGAAGGTACGATCAAGCAAGGGAACGTGGGGACTCCGGCGATCAGTAAGAGGCGTTGGTGGATTGGCCCCGTGATGCCGCCGAGCGAAGGACCGA
Source organism: Longimicrobiales bacterium (assembly GCA_965237885.1). Classification (GTDB taxonomy): domain Bacteria; phylum Gemmatimonadota; class Gemmatimonadetes; order Longimicrobiales; family Gaopeijiaceae; genus BD2-11. The sequence goes on from CBDEGN010000002.1 coordinate 84,992, forward strand.
GCGTCCGAGGGGACCATCGGGCAAGACTGAGACCGGTCCACCGAGCGGAGTTGGTCGTGTGCTATCGGTGCCGGAATTGCACCCGTGGTTCCGCCTTTGTGGGCGTTGCCTGTCTTCGTTCGGAAATCTGCCGTAGGGTACGATCAGCCGCGTCTTTGCGAGCCAGGCAGCTCTCTTCGGGTGAGCAGGCCCGTCGGACTTGAGCCCCAGCCCTACTGCTGCAGCCCTTTGGGGATCTCAACCTGGCTATTTGTCCGGCCGTTACCTGGGGAACACCTTGACCCCGCTCTAACGCCTCCCGAACCTTCGGATTGCGCGGCCGCATGTGCGCCCGGGCCACGTTGCTCATCATCGCGCCACGGTAGTCGGGGTTCACGGCCTTCACGTCGAACGGCCTTCTGCCCTTCCGCTTTGCCATGTCGGGGCTTCCTCCTAGTTGCAGGATCGCGCGCCCGCTGCGGCCTTGAAGGATACCGCTAGAAAATATGGAAGGGCCGGCCCCTGCCGGCTTACCGTGGGTTAGCGCCTGCGGTGAGCGGAGGTGCCAGAGCCACATGCGACGCTTGAGGTCGCAACCGGAACAGGAGACCGGCCCTATGAAGAACGAGACCAAGGTGTACGTCGGGATGGATGTCCACAAGGACAGCGTGATGGTGGCGGTGCTGCCGGAGGGCGTACGAGGACCAACGGTGGTGAAGCGGTTGTCGCACGATCCGCGGGGACTGAGGCGATTGCTGGACCGTCTGGCCCGCCGGCATGAGGTTCGCGCCTGCTACGAGGCGAGCGGCGCGGGCTACGTGCTGGAGCGGATGATTCGGGGCTGGGGCCATGCGTGCGAGATCGTGGCGCCGTCGCTGATTCCGCGGCGTCCGGGAGAACAGCGCAAGCACGACCGCAAGGACGCCGAGGAGCTGGCGCGGCTGTACCGGGCGGGGGAGCTGGTGACGATCCGGGTGCCGACGGAGCGGGAGGAGCGGGTGCGCGACGTGGTGCGCTGCCGGGGGGTGTTTCAGCGCGAGATCCTGAAGTCGCGCCACTACATCCTCAAGTTCCTGGCACGCCGCGGTCTGGTGTACCGGGAGGGCAAGAACTGGACGGGCAGGCACATGATGTGGCTGCGGGCGATCCAGCGTGACGCGGTCCTGGAGACCGAGGACCAGGTGGTCTTCGGCGAGTATCTGGCGTTGCTGGACTACAAGGTGGACCGCCGCGACGAACTGGACCGCCGGATCGAGGCGTTGGCGCTGGAGCCGTCCTACAGGGAGGCGGTCGGCCGCCTGTGCTGCCTCAAGGGGATCTCGACCCAGGCGGCGATGGTGCTGGTGACCGAGATCGGGGACTTCCGGCGCTTCGAGCATCCGGGCAAGCTGATGGCCTATGTGGGGCTGGTGCCGAGCGAGCATTCGAGTGGGGGCACGAGGCGGCAGGGTTCGATCACGAAGGCGGGCAACAGCCGCGTCCGGCACGTCCTGGTGCAAGCGGCGTGGAGCTACCGCTTCCCGCCTCGGCGAGGGGCGGTGCTGAAGCGCCGCCAGCAGGGTCAGCCGCCGGAGGCCGTCGCGCACAGCTGGAAGGCTCAGCACCGGCTTCACAAGGTGTTCAGCAACCTGGCGTTCCGGAAGAACAGCCGGATCGCGGCGGTGGCGGTGGCACGGGAGCTGGCCGGCTTCGTGTGGGCCCTCATGCAGGACACTCCGGCCGACATCGAAACGGGGCGGGCAGCCGCCTGACAACCATGGACGAGGACTGCATCGCAGGATGCTGAGGAGAGGAGGTCGTTCGAGGCACGGCAGGAGAACGCCCGAGCTACACTATGTGGCCAGGACCGGCAACGGACCCGAGACCCACGCTTGCTAGATCGAGCCAGCTCCAGACGAATCCGAATTCTTGCCGCTCTGGCTCTCGGCCAACCGGCGTATATCAGTAGGATTCACCGTCGAAGCGAACCTCGGGCGACTTTCTCCCTCGGCTCATACGAACCAACGAGAACCCCAACTTGAGGATATGACCCCCGAATCTTGAACACCTCACCATTGTGGAGTTGACCTCCGGGAGCTGTGCTGGCCAGGGTAGAACCAGGCAGACACGAAGGAGGTTGTCATGGCGAGGCGGAGGTACACGCCCAAGCTCAAGGCGCAAGTGGTGCTGGAGGTGCTGGAGGGGGACAAGACGCCCGGCCAGGTGGCCAAGGCGTACGGGGTGCACCCGAACTCGGTCGGGCTCTGGAAACGGCGCTTCATCGAGCGCGCGCCGGAGGTCTTTGCTGAGGAGACGACGATCAACGAGTACGAGCGCCGCATCCGGGACCTGGAGCAACTGCTGGGCAAGAAGGAGGTGGAGATCGCGCTCCTAAAAAATTTCTTGGGCCGGAGCGGCTGAGCATGGAGGCGAAGGTGGCGCTCGTCTCCGGTGCACGCGAGGCATACGGCCTGGCGCCGTCGCTGCGAGCGGTCGGGCTGGCGCGCTCGACGTGGTACTACCACACTCGAACGCGGGTGACGTACGCGCAGAAGTACGCGCACCTGGAGGCGCCGCTGAAGGCGATCGCCGAAGCACACCCGGAGTACGGATACCGGCGGGCCACCGCAGAGCTCCGGGAGACGTACGGGCACCGCGTGAACCGCAAGGTGGTGGAGCGGCTGCACCGGCTCTGGGATCTGCCGTTGCGGCGCGTCCGCCGGCCGAAGCCGAGCGCCATCCGGCGGGCGATTGACGCCGCCGGTCCGCGGGCGAACCTGTTGTCGAGACGCCGCAAGGCGGAGATCGGGCCGCTGGAAGTCATTTACACGGACTTCACGGAACTCCGCTACGCCGACGGGACCCGGAAGGCCTGGCTGATCCCCCTCCTCGATCACGCGACCAAGTACGTCCCGGGCTTCGCAGTCGGGAAACGGGCGAACTCCGAGCTGGCGCTCGCGGCATGGACCGCGGCGGAGCGAACCCTGGCCCGCTTGCGGGACTCGTTCGTGGGCGTGATCGTCCACCACGATCAGGATCCCGTGTTCACCGGCTACGCGTGGACCGGCCAGCTTCTCTCGGCAGGAGTGCGGCTCTCCTACGCCCTTCGCGGGCCCGGAGACAACCCCGAGATGGAGAGCTTCTTCGGCCGCTTCAAGGTGGAGAACCGATCCCTGATCCTCGACGCCGGATCGCTCGAGGAACTCAACGCCATCGTCCGGGATCGGATCGGATATTACAATCGGGTGCGCCGTCACTCCTCTCTCGGAGACCGGCCGCCCCTGGCTATCATCACGGACCTCTACCGCGAGGGCTGAGCAGCACAACAAACCCAGAGGTCAGGTGTCCAACTTTTGGGGGTCACTTCATGACAGAGGCCCTTCCATATCAGTGTAGCGCTTCCCCGACGCCTAAGTTGCACTTGTCAGCACCATTCAGGAGCCCATGTCGGGTTACTCCTTGTGGTGTTGGCAACGGCCCGGCACCCCTGGAGGGCTCCCCATGGTTTCCCTATATCGTACCCTGCCGTTTCTCCTAGTCTTCCTCGCAGGTGCCTGCGACCAAAACGCTGCCAGACCCTCGGAACCGGAAGCGAACCGCTCCCTTGTCCCCGGACCTTCGACATTCGACTCATCGGAGCTTCCACAGCTCACCCACGCATTGTCGGTCATCGCCGGCGGGTTCTTCCTTCCCGACTCCGGAATCGTTCTGGTCGAACGTACCGAGGTCTACTTCGTCGACATGGCGTCCGGGGAAACCAGGGTGTTCGGCCGGGAGGGTGGCGGGCCACTCGAGTTCCGCCGCATCCAACGTGCCTTGCGTAGCCCGCAGGGCATCGCGCTCCACGACAACTACCGGCTTCGCGTAGTGTTCCTCCACAACAGCGGCGAGTTCGTGGGCGACCTGCGCTATAACACTGTCCCGTTCAAGGGCAGCGTCATGAACACACCGCCGGTAGCCGTTCATCCGGATGGTCGCATCGTCTTCGGTGACAGGGAAGGCAAGGATTTCGGCAGCTACCGGGGACGTACATGGGACGCGATCGAGTACCTTGCCGTAGACAGCGCAGGCGAAGTCGAAGTCGTCGCCCAGGCCAAGGGCTCCGAGTACTACTACGAGGCGCGGCGCAGTGGCAGCGTGATCTTCGGGCATTCCACTCTGATGGCGGCCTCCTCGGATCGCGTCGCCATCGCCGAGACCGACCGGGAAGCGATCCAGGTGTTCGGGTGGGATGGAGGCGAAGTCGGCCGCATTCCCATGCCGCCGGCCGTTCGGCCGTCCAGAGACCAGGTACGTGCAGTACGCGAGTACGAGGCTGATTGGCCGTCGAGAGTAGCGAGGATAATGAGCAGGACCTCGGCCGAAGTGCCGGCCCAACTGCGAGAGCATTTCGCCGACCCCCGTAACTTACGTCTCGATTACGATAACTGGCCGGTGAACGAACTGGCGCCGCCGATCGATCAGCTATTCGTCGACTTCGACGAGAGGCTTTGGGTGCGCGACTACCACTTCACCGACCAGGACAGCGTGACCTGGCGGGTGTGGGACATGGAGCGGTTCACGCCATTGTTCCAGGTGAAGCTGGCGGCCGACGAAGAGCTACTGGACGCGAGAGGGGACGTCGTACTGCTGCGCCGCGAGGACGAACTGGACGTTCCGCGGGCCGTGGCCAGCAGGCTGTCGCAACAGCGCCTTAGTAGGTGATGACCTCGGCCTCGGTCAGGTCGATGCAATTCTGAGGTATGTTGCCGGGCGCTCTGCCAGAGAAGATGGAGCTCATAGGTCCCAGTGGGTGCTTTGCGAACTGGTTGTGGTACATGTCCATCGCATACTCAGGCTCTCTTGTCGTTCCCGCAGACTCCGGGTTCTTGCCCGCTCTCTGGATGGGCAGGAAGGCGCCTGAGCGCCTCTGAGGCGCGTCTGAGGCCTTACCCCCTACTCTCCCTCCCTCTCTCCCCCCCGCCTACGGGGAGGGGATCCGGCAGCAGCCCCCCGGCTTCGAGGACAGCCCCGAGCTGGACGCCGAGATCGACGGCATCGGCGGCCTGTGGCCGGGCCGGGCACCTTCCTCAGCCGGGCACTATCCCTGAACCTCCCCTCGCGGCAGGGCGCCTTGAGCTTGGAAGACGCCTTCGAATCGATTTCGGACCCTCTCGGAAGCAGATCCGAGTACCTGGTCCGGCACGACCTGGCGGGCGCCCTGATCGACACCGTCGCGACAGTTCCCGCTCAGGGCTCCGTGACTTCGGGCCAGGGTAGCGGCACCAACATGTCGATCCAGATCATGCTGGTGCCCTTCTCGCCCGCCCCCGCTGCCACCGCCTCCCCGGAGGGGCGCATTGCCGTGACCACGGGCCGGTCCTACGAATTCTCCCTCTACGACCCCTTTGGAACCCTTGAGCGCATCGTGCGCCTCGCCGAAGAGCGGCCCGTCCGCACCGACGCGCACCTCGAAGCCTGGGTTCGCGGCTCCACCGGCGACCGCGAGCCCATGGACGACGCCCAGGTGGAGGCCGCCCTGCGCCGCTACGAAGAGATGCCCATGCCCGATCGGCTCCCCGCCTGGAACTCGCTGCTCATCGCCGACAGCGGCGAGATCTGGGCGCGGCGCTTCGCGATTCGAGGTGCCGAGACGGTCCCCCGAGACGTCTTCGGCGCCGACGGCAGCTTCCTGGGCCAGGTCACGATCCCTGCCAGCCTTCGCATCCAGCACATCGCCGACGGGAGGCTGACCGTCATATCCACCGACGATCTTGGCGTCGAGCGCGTGGAGGTGTACGAACTGCGCTGACGGCTTCGGCGCGCAGCGTCGCTGCGATCCTACCCCCCCCAGCTCCGCCAGCTTCTCCCGGGCCTCGCGCGCGGGCTCGAACGCCTCATCCGCATTCTCCCACGCCGCCAGCGCGCGGCGCAGGTGCTCGACCGCACCCGCGAAATCCCCCCGCGACTCCCGCACGTAGGCCGTCTGCAGGTGCAGATGCGGGGCGGAGGGCCTTAGACCGAGCGCCTGCTCCAGCTCGGCCTCGGCTTCGTCCAGCCGGCCCGCCATCCTCAATACCCGGCCGAGACGCCAACGAAAATCCAGCGCCGGGTCCAGGTCCATGGCACTTCTGTAGCTGTCGGCCGCGGCTCCGTAGTCGCCCTCGGCCTCCTGGAACTTACCGAAGCGCTTTCGGCCGCACGAAGTGCTCCAGGGTTCCGCTGGCCCCCGGAAGATCGGCCCAGCTGGATATCTGGAAGGAAATGACCGCCAGCGCGCCGGTGGGATACTTCCGCCGAATGCGCGCGATCATCTTCTCGTCCCCGAAGACGGAATAGCGGTAGGCGAACTCCGCGATGCCCGGGTTGTGCCCGACTACCAGGACCGTGTTCGTCGCGTCGTCCTGTTCGACCAGTTGCTTGAGAATCGCGTCGGTGGACGCATGGTAGAGCGCCCGCCGATGCACCACCGGGACCTTTTCCAGCACCGGCGCCATGCGCTCCCAGGTCTCCGTTGTGCGTCGCGCCGCGGAACACAGCACCCTGTCGGGAAGCAGGTCGTGGCGCCGCATCCAGGCCGCGATGGACGGTGCGGCCTTGCGCCCGCGGGGAGAGAGGGGACGGTCGAAGTCCGCCAGCGTATAGTCCTTCCAGTCGGACTTGGCGTGACGGAGAAGGAGGATCCTCTTCAAGGGCAGGTGCTAGCGGCCTTTTCGGCGCCGCCATTCGAACCCCGGAGGGGCGGGCGGCTTCGGAAGACGGAATGGGTCGTCGGATTTCTCGGCGGTGGGCGGCTTCGGCTTACCGGGGTGCTGGACGCGCGGCTTGTCGAAGACGCCTCCCTTCTTCGTGATCAGCTTCCAAATCATGATGCGGGCTCCCTGCATGGACTCGGGGACGCTACTCGAATACGGCTGACTACGACAGGGGCCGGCCCGCCGTTTCGGGCCGCACCGCGTCAACCAGGCCGATTGCGGCTGCTATGCACCTCCCGACGGAAGTTCCCGGGGAGCGTCGTCGGCGGCAGCCGAGCCCGCCGCTCGCCGCAGCACCTGCTGAATGTCGAGCCCGAGCACCGACGCCAACCCCTCCAGAGTTCCGTAGGCGCCACGGACACGCTGGTTCAGCGCGTTGGATACGCCTTCGCCCTCGCCGCCGTCCATGACCACCAAGCGGTCGATATTGACCCCCCGCACGGCGCCCACCGCGATCTCCAGAAGCTCCGGCAGTTTCTCGGCCATGAAGACCGCGAACGCCGCGTCTCCGCCGCCCCCGACCTCCGCGTAAAGCAGCCTGAGCACCTCCACCTGAGCCTTCCCTCGCTCCAGAATCGGCGCCGCTTCCGCTTGCGCGCGGGCGAAGGCCGCCGTCCGCGCGGCCTTGGCGGGCTCCACCACATCCGCCCGCAGGCGGTGTTCCTCGAGCTCGACGCGCTTCATCTCCAGGATCTTCTCGGCCTCGACCTCGGCCTCCCGCGCCTTGACGCGCGCGATCTTCTCGGCCGTCTCGCCCTGGCGGTCCAGCTCCGCCTTGCGCACGCGCAACTCGTTCTGGGCCTCGGCCACCTTGATGGAGGTAGCCGCTTCGCGCACCTGGGCGCGGCGGCGGGCCTCGGCGCGGGCCTCGCGGGTATCCGCTTCGGCTTGCGCTTCGGCGATCTCGGCCTGGCGAATGGCCTCGGCCGACTTCTCGCGCCCGATGGCTTCCAGATAGCCGCGTTCGTCGCTCACATTCTGGATCTTCAGGACGTCCAGATGGAACCCCAGCGAAGCCAGGTCCTCCCCCGCATCGTCCGCCAAGGCTTTGGCGAAGCCCAGGCGGTCTTCGTTGACGGCCTCGGGAGTGAGGGTTGCGAGGACGCCGCGCAGGTTGCCTGTGAGGGTGTCCTGGGCCAGGTCGTGCACTTCATCCTCCGACTTCCCCAGCAGACGCTCGACCGCGTTGTTGAAGACCCATTCGGGCTGGGAAGCGATCTTCACGTTGGCAATGGCCTCAACGTTGAGGGGAATGTTTCCCTTGGAGAAGGCGTTGCTGACCGATACCTCGATGGGGATGGTTTCGAGGTTCATGTGCTGCACCGTCTCGATGATGGGCACCCGCAGCGTGCGGCCTCCTGAGATGGAGCGATAGCCCACCTTCTGCCCGTCGGCGAGTGCCCGGTTGCGGCCTGTCAGGACGGCGGCGCGGTTGGGCGGCACGATGACGATCAGACTCTTGAGCGTTATGACGAACACGATCACGGCCACCAATACAACAAGGGCCATCGTAAGGGGTGCGGCCAGAAATTCCATTAATTCCTCCACTTAGCTCAATTTGCCCAAACAACCCGGACTTGTATGTGGCCCGCCCCCGAAACCAGCAACCGGACGAGCCGGGAATCAGTCGTCGATCAGTTTCATCTCCACCGGAACCACGGTGGCGATGCCCGATTCCATGCCGACCACCACAACCGCCTGCCCCGGGCCGAGCACCTGCCCCGGCGCACAACTCGCGTCCATGCGGGCCCGAATGCTGTGCCGCCGGTCGCCGCGCAGCACCCTCACCGTACCGAAGCCTTCGGATGCGATTTCGATTGACACCTCTCCTGTCAGACCGACGAAGGACTGCTCTCCCAGCATGGCCCCCGAGCTGCCTCGCTTGAGGAATCCGAACGCCGCGCCGATCAGCGCTCCGGTGGTCAGCCCCGTGATTCCCGCCAAAACGGCGGTCAATTCGGGCCGGGCGCCCCCCCACACCAGATGCAGAATCGTTCCCGTGGCCCCGAAGCCGAAAAGAGCGTAGACGAGCGTGCGCAGAGAGAAGAGCTTCCCGAGATCGCCGGCTTGCCCGACATCGAGGTCCCCGCCCATGTCCACATCCGCGTTAGCTAGAAAATCGCCGAAGACGGACAGGGCCAGGAGAACCCCGCCGACGACCAGACAGAAAATGTACGCTGCGAGCATGAACCGACCCTTCTTGCGCGTGGAACGCCGGGGCCGGGGAATCTACCGACTCAAGCGCCAGCCGCAAAATCCATTTCCAGCGGCTACATCGCCGGCCGGTCCAGCCACTGCTGCCACCAATCGAGCTGGACCCACATGCGGTGGACCGTGCGCCAGTGGGTCCAGCCGCCGTGATAGGACTCGGGATAGCGCACGAACTTCGCCGGAACCTGCTGTTTGCGGAGGGCGACGTACATCTGTTCGGCCTCCTCGATCGGAACCCGGTGGTCGAACTCCCCGTGCACGAAGAGCGTCGGCGTGGTCACGCCCTTGGCGTGGATGATCGGCGACGATCTCAGGAGGTTTTCCAGTCCGCGCTCCTCCCACGGGGGGCCGAAGAACTCGCTCTCCTTGGTGCGCGGGATGTCGGCGACACCGTAGTCGCTCACCCAGTTGGAGATGGAGGCCCCGGCGACTGCGGCGGCGAAGCGGTCGGTCTGGGTGATGACCCAGTTGGTCAGGTAGCCGCCGTAGGAGTATCCGGTGACGCCCATGCGGCCGGTGTCGATGCGGTAGCTGGCGACGGCGTGGTCGACCCCGGCCATGAGGTCGTCGTAGTCGTTGAAACCCCACCCGCCCCAGGTGCCCCAGCGGAAGTCCTCCCCGTAGCCGGTGGAGGCGCGCGGGTTCGTGTAGAGCACCATGTACCCCTGGGCGGCCGTCAGCTGGCGGTCGAAGGAGAAGTCGTTGCCGTACGCGCCGTGGGGTCCTCCGTGCATCTGGAGGATCATGGGGAAGTCGCCGCTTCCCTGTTCGTACCCGCGCGCCGGGAGCATCCAGCCCTCGACCTGGGTGCCATCGGGACTCTGGAAGAGGAGGCGTTCGGGTTGCACGAGTTCCAGCTGCGCCAGCAGCGCGCCGTTCACCTCGCTCAAGCGGGTCTCGGCCGCCCCGGACATGGGCGCGACGAAGATGTCACCGGGCTGGGTGGGCGTGGTGGCGCGGTAGCCGATGCGGGAGAAGTCCGCCGAGAAGGAGAAGCCCCCCAGGCGCCGGTCGCCGTGGGTGACCTGCTCGACTGCGCCACCGTGCGCCGGCACGCGGAAGAGGTGGGTGTTGCCCCCGATGCCCGCCGAGAAGTAGATGTGGCCACCGTCCGCCGAGGGAGTGGGGCCTCCCGGGATAAGGTCCCACTCGGCGGTGAGGTTGGTCCTGCCGCCGCCCGCGGCCTCGAAGGCGAAGAGGTCGGACGCGGCGCCCCGGTCCCTTTCCTCGCGGATGATGACGTCCAGCCCCTCGTTGCCGCGCGCCACGATCTGCCCGCCGTCCGCGGACCATGCCGGAGAGGAGTAGCTGTACTCGTCGTCGGTGAGGCGGGTGACGGTGCCGTCCAGGTCGACCGTCCACAGGTCCCCACGCTCGTAGCTGTGCTCGTCACGTTCGTGGGCGTCGGCCGCGAAGGCGATGCGGCGCCCGTCCGGGCTCCACGCCAGCCCCTCCGCGTCCACTCCCAGCTCGGTGAGGCGGCGCGGCTCTCCACCGGCCTCGGGAAGCACGTAGATCTCGCGGGGCGGTGTGGCTGCCGGATCACGCGGATCGGACAGGTAGCCTCGCCGGTCGAAGCGGTAGTTCATCCAGTCGTAGGTGCGGCCGTCGAAGCGGTCCGCCGTGCGGCGTTCAAAGTCCGAAGCGTAGGAGGGCTCCGGAGCGGGCCCCGGCGGGGTGGGCCGCGTGAACGCGATCCATGCGCCGTCCGGACTGAAGACCGGCGACCCGCCCAGGCCCTCGATCTGGAAAGCCTCGCCCGCGGGCCGGTCCATGCGCAGGAACCAGGTGCTCCCGGCGCTCTCGCCATCGGGACCGGGGCGCGCGGATGTAAAGGCGAGCAGGCGCCCGTCGGGCGACCAGCGCGGAGCCGATGCGCTGAAGCTCGGGCTGGTCAGGCGCACCGGATCTTCCGTGCCTGCGGCGTCCGCGAGCCAGATTTCGCTGTGGCTCCGGTTCTCCTCTTCGAGGACCGAAGTGACCACGAACGCGACCCGCGACCCATCGGGCGAGATCGCGGGGCTGCCGGCATCCTGCAACCGATAGTAGTCCTCGAGTTCGACGAGCCGGGTCTCCTGGGCGGCCAGTCCGGGCGCGGCCGGGTGGATACCGGCAAGGCCGAAGGCGGCTACGAACAGGGCGGCAGCAGGGGCGGAACGATGCGGAACGGCGCCGTTTCGCGGAATCATGACATCCTCCGGGAATGAGGGAGTTCCCTGCAATCTGGAAGGCGGGCGCGGGAGCCGACAGATCCGCGTCACCGCTGGCGAGCACTTCATCCCCTTTCCATGTCCGATCCCGAGCGTAAAGATACGAGAATGAGCGACGCGCAGAATGAGACGGGACGGTCCCATGGAGCCCTGAGGTTCCGCCGCGGGGAGCTGTTCGCCATCGCCATGGCGGCAGCCATCATCGCCGGGGCGTGCACGGCGGAGGCGCCCGCGGAGTCATCCGGGAGTCCCGGGGTCGCAGCTGCCGCATCCGAGCCAGGGGAGGCGGGCCCGGAGTCCGGCCCCGCTCTGGATCTCGAGACGGCCCTGGCCCTCGCCGCCATGCCCCTCTCCTGCGTGGACCGGCCCCACGCCCTGCGCCCGGACCGGGCCGGATACCTCGACGACATCTCCTACAGCCGGCGGCGCGACTTCGACCAGAACCGTGCCTTCTACGGTTGCTGGGACTGGCACTCGGCCGTGAACTCGACGTGGGCCATGGTTCGGCTGATGAAGGAGATGCCCGACCTGCCGGTAGCCCCTCTGATTCGCGAGAAACTGAGGGATCATCTCTCCGAAGCCGCCCTCGAGGGCGAACTCGAGTATCTCTCCGAGAACCCTTCCTTCGAGCGCCCCTACGGGTGGGCGTGGCTGCTCCTGTTGCACGGGGAGCTGGCGTCGTGGGATGACCCCGACGCAGCGAACTGGGCCGAGCGACTGGAACCCGTGGTCGCCCACCTGAGCGAGCGTCTCGCCACCTATCTGGAAGAGCTTGAGAGACCGGTTCGCACCGGCGTCCACCCCAATACCGCCTTCGGCATCGCGACGAGCCTGCACGCCGGGCAGATGGCCGAACGCCCCGAACTGGAGGAAGCCCTTCGCGCCTCCGCCGCGCGCCTCTTCGGGGACGACCGCAATTGCCCGGTCGCTTACGAGCCTGGACGCTCCGATTTCGTCTCGCCCTGTCTCGAAGAGGCGGCTCTCATGGGGATGGTTCTGGAGCAGGAGGCCTACGCGGAGTGGCTCGGCGGCTTCCTTCCGCCCCCGGACTCCGAAGAGTTCGGGCCGCTCCGTGAGACCAACCCGGCGGGCGAAGCGGACGAAGCGCCCCCGGAGGGCGGCGCCGTGGTTACCAACGACTCCCTGAGAGCCGCGCTGGGAACCCGCTCGCACCTCATCGGGCTCGCCTTTACCCGCGCGGACGCCATGTTGCGCATCGCGGCGGCACTGCCAGGGGGCGATCCCAGAGCCCCGCGGCTGCGCGCGCTGGCGGCGCGACACGCCCAGACCGGCTTCGATACGATGTTCGACGCGGACTACGCCGGGTCTCACTGGATCGGCACGTTCGCCCTCAAGTACCTCGTTCTCACGACAGGAGGCCCGTCGCCATGAGATACGCACCCCCATCACGCGGCTGGTTCATCGCGAGTCTGGCCCTCGTGGCGGCCGCGGCCACCACACTTCCCCTTGCGGCCCAAGGCATCGTCGTCACGCGCGCCGCTCCGGCGGACGCCGGCATGTCCGAAGGCGTGCTGGCTGGAGGAGTCGCGCTCTACGACGAGGCCATCGAGCGGGGCGACCTGGTGGGGGCTGTGCTCCTGGTCGCGAAGGACGGGAAGGTCGTGCTGCACGAGGCGCTGGGGTGGCGGGACAAGGCGCGCGGCATCCCCATGGAGCGCAACACCATGTTCCGCATGGCCTCCAACACCAAACCGCCGGTGGCCACGGCCATCGCGATGCTGGTGGAGGACGGGAAGCTGGCCTACGAGGATCTGGTGCGCGAACACATGCCGCCCTGGGACAACTACCGGGCCGGGTTCATCAACATCGGGCACCTGTTGTCGCACTCGAGCGGGCTGCGGATTCCGACCCTCTTCCTGCAGCCGTACATGGAACCGAGCACCGAGCATCCGGAAGCGCCGACGCTCCAGCTGGAGGCCGCCCGTTTCGGCGCCGTCGGGGCGGAGGCGATCCCGGGCACCACCTACAGCTACAACAACCCCGGCTACAACACCCTGGGCGCGCTGGTGGAGATCGCCTCGGGCACGCCCCTCGACGAGTACCTGGACCAGGAGCTGTACACGCCGCTGGGCATGCGCGACAGCTACCACCACGAAGTGTCGGAGAAGATGGACGGGAAGCTGGACCGGATGTCGGTCGTGTACTACGAGCGCGACGGTGAGGGTGGCTGGATGCCGGGATGGACACCCGGGGATCCGCCCCAGGTCCCCTTCGTGCGGGCTTCCGGAGGCATGATCTCGACCGCTGACGACTATGTGATCTTCTGTCAGATGTTTCTGAACGGCGGCGTCTACGACGGGAAGCGGATCATTTCGGAAGAAACCGTGGCCCTCATGACCTCGCCCAAAGTCCGCACGAATCCCGGGTCGGAGGGACCGGCCCAGTACTATGGATACGGCTGGTCCGTCTCGGAAGACGGCGTCTACTCGCACGGAGGCTCGGACGGCACGGACGCCTTCGTGGACCCGTCGAGGAACCTGATCGTGCTTGTGTTCACCCAGACCCCCGGCGGCCCGAACCCGCTCGCGCGCTTCCGCAAGATCGTGAATCTGGCGATCGAGGGGTAGACGCCCGAATGCGCGCGCCTGCGCGGGGCGAACCGGCGACTCCAGCGATTTGGTGCTAGATTGGAGCGATGTAAGAGCGGATCTGCTCGGCGACTCTCCGCGCTCCTGATCTCCGACCCCGAGGCTCCCATGACTCAGCTTCGCATCGCAACCCCCATCCTCCTCCTGCTGCTCGTCGCCGCGTGCGCGGCGGATGAGGATCGTACCTCCGATGCCGAGCACACGGATCACGCGCTCGCCATGGGGACGTCCGCCGAGCCGGCCTCCAGCGCGACGGCCGCTGTGGCCCATCCGGACGCCGGCGCCCTTCCCACCGCTCTCGTCTACAAGACCCCGAGCTGCGGGTGCTGCAACCTGTGGGTGGATCACCTGCGGGAAGCCGGTTTCCAGGTGGACGCGCGTAACGTGGACGACATCATCCCGGTGAAGATCGACGCGGGGGTGCCTCCCCGCATGTCGTCCTGCCACACCGCGCTGATCGACGGCTACGTGGTCGAGGGCCACATCCCGGCGGAGCACGTCAAGCGCCTCCTGGCCGAGCGGCCGGACATCATCGGCATCGTGGTGCCGGGCATGCCGACCGGATCCCCGGGAATGGAGGGCTTGGGCGCGCGGCCCTATCAGGTGCTCTCCTGGGACGACAAGGGCGACGTCGAAGTCTATGCGGAGGTCGATCCCCGGCGGTAACGGCTCCCCCAGCCTCCTCTTCTGCGCAGGCATCCGGGGATACATCGCCTCCTCTTGACGATTCATCCTCGCCGGCCCCTTGACATGGCGGGGCGCCGGGCGACATTCTCACCCAACTCATCGAGACCGGCTGAGGGACTGGCCCTGTGAAGCCGGGGCAACCGGATCGTTTCTTTCTGGAGAAACGGTCAGCGGTGCCAACTCCCGCGGATTCCAGCAAGAGAATCCGAGAGATGAGTGCCGTGTCGGCGGTTGCCGGTTGGCGCTTCAGGGGTTGGCATTTCGACCAGCCATGGAGAGCCAGGATGAAGGCAGCCACCCAACCCCAAGCCTACCCGCTCCCGTATCCTCCCGCCCGAAACGGGAACGTCCCGGACCTTCGGGAACGTCCGCGCACCCGGTCCCTGCCCGCTGCTCGTCGCGGGACCGTCTACATGCGTCCCGAGTGGAGGCCTGAGCTGGAAGCCGGGCTGAAGGCGCGCTTCAGGATTCCCTTTGAGGTTGTGGGACCCAAGGACGCGCCCCTGGTCGTGGCCATGGGCGGGATTTCGGCGAGCCGCCATGTGTGCAGGAATGCCACGGATCCATCCAAAGGATGGTGGCGCAGGATCGTGGGCCCGGGGCTCGCCATGGACCCGGCCAACTGGCGCATCCTGGGCATCGAATTCCTGGGCGCGCCGGGCACCATCGAGCCCGGCGGCGACGACGCATCGCGCGCGTGCTTCCACATCACCCCGGGGGACCAGGCGGACGCGCTGGCGGCCGTTCTGGACCACCTCGGAGAGGAGAGGGTCCACAGGGCCGTCGGTGCCTCGTACGGGGGCAACGCGGCGCTGGCCTTCGGGATCCGCCATCCCGAACGCACCGACGGCGTGGTACTGGTCGCGGCCGCCCATCGCCCACACCCGCAGGCGACGGGTGTGCGCACCGTGCAGCGCGCGATCGTGGAGTTCGGGCGCGACCACGGCCGGGAGGCCGACGGCGTGGCCATGGCGAGGGCGCTGGCCTTCACCACCTACAAGACGGCTGCGGGGCTGGACGCGCGCTTCCCCTTTGCCGCCGACCTCTCGACCGGCCACCCGATTCACGCCGTCGACGGCTATCTGTGGAAGCGCGGACGCGAATTCGCCGGGCGCTTCGATGCCAGAAGCTACCTGACGCTCTCCGCGTCGATCGACCTCTGCGACCTTCGTCCCGAAGAGTTGGGGGTGCCCTGCTGGTCGATCGCCTGGCGGGAGGACGTACTGGTCCCGCCCTGGCTGGTGGACGAGATGCATTGCCGGGTAAGGACTCGCGCTCATCTCCGCATCCTGTGCTCGGACGCCGGACACGACGCCTTTCTGCTCGCCGCGCCCGAATACTCCGCCGCCCTGCGGGAGAGTCTCGGCATCCGCGCTGAACTGGAGGTGTGAACCATGAGCCAACACACGAATCACCCCCCGATCACACACCGCACCGGAAGGAAGAAAGGGTTCCGCGCCAGAGAGACGCACGCCGTTCAGGCCGGGCTGGCCGCTGACCCCGCCTTTGGCGCGGTGATGCCTCCACTCTACCTGTCGAGCAACTTCCGCTTCCCCGCCCTGGGACACGCTCCGGAGTACGACTACACGCGGTCCGGCAACCCCACGCGGTCCCATCTCACGGACGCACTGGCGCAGCTGGAGGGCGGAGCCGGCGCGGTCGCGACTTCCTCGGGGATGTCCGCGGTGGGGGTCGTCCTCAACCTGGTCCACGCCAACGACCTGGTGCTGGCGCCGCACGACTGCTACGGCGGAACGCATCGGCTGCTCGTCGGGTTGCAGCGGACGGGACGGCTGCGCGTGCGATTCGTGGACTTCACCGACCCCCGGTCGCTCGCGGCCGGTCTCGAGCAGAAGCCGCGCATGATCTGGGTCGAGACACCCAGCAATCCGCTTCTCCGCATCACCGACCTGGCCAATGTGGCGCGCGCGGCCCGGCTCGCCGGGGCCATCTCGGTCGCCGACAACACTTTCCTCTCGCCGGCGCTGCAACGGCCCATCGACTTCGGCTTCGATCTGGTGGTGCACTCGACCACCAAGTTCATCAACGGCCACAGTGACGTGGTGGGCGGGGCGGTGATCGCGGCCAACGACGATCTCTTCGAGGAGATCGCCTGGTGGACCAACGCCACCGGCGTGGCCCAGAGCCCCTTCGACAGCTATCTGGCGCTGCGCGGCGTGCGCACGCTGTTCGCCCGCACCCGTGTCCACGAGGAGAACACGCGCGCGGTCGTCTCCCTGCTGTCGTCCCATCCCGCGATCGCGAAGGTGTATCATCCGGGACTGACGTCCCACCCCGGCCATGAGATCGCCCAACGCCAGCAGTCGGGCTACGGCAGCCTGCTCAGCTTCGAGTTGAAGGGCGGACGTCCCGCGGCGGAGAGGTTCCTGTCGCGGCTCGAGCTCTTCTTGCTGGCGGAATCGCTCGGGGGGGTGGAAAGCCTCATCTGCCATCCGGCGACCATGACCCATGCCGCCATGGACGAGGCGGCCCAGGCCCGGGCAGGAATCGGTGCGGGCTTGCTGCGCATGTCCGTGGGCATCGAATCCGCAGACGACCTGGTCGCAGATCTGGAGAGGGCGCTGGCGGCCTGCCGGGTCGCCGCCCCGGCGCGTGCCGGCACCCACGGCGACCTCGTGTCCGTCGACTCGAACTACGAACGTTCTCGTTGACAAGCTGTGAGTCGCGTATTACGGTGAACTACGAAGACTCTCGTTGACATCCGTAGAATCTGCCGCTAGCGTACATTTACGAAGACCTTCGTGATCACAACCCCGATCCCGGGGGGATCAGAAAGCGTTGATACCAACGAACCAGGTTGTTCAAATGAACGAAGGCGGGACAGCAGGGAAGCCAGAACGCACAGCACGCAAGCCGGACCAGTTCACGGACCGCGAGCTGGACATCATGAGCGTGCTCTGGCGCGCGGGATCGGGCACCGTGGCCGAGGTCCGTGATGTCCTGGGGGACGATGTCGGCTATACCACCGTCCTGAAGATGCTCCAGATCCTGGAGAGCAAGCACGCCGTGCGCTACGAGAAGGAAGGCCGTGCCCATCGCTACTTCCCCCTGGTCGAGTCCGCGGTTGCCGGCGGCAGCGCTCTCCGGCGCGTCATGAACAAGATCTTCCACGGCTCCGCGGAGCTGCTCCTTGCGACGCTGGTAGAGAACCGGGAATTCAGCGACGATGAGATCGCGCGCATGCGTTCGATCCTGGATCGCGCCCAGGAGAAGGAGGACGACAGATGATCTTCTGGATGCTGTACGCGGCTGGAATCGGTGTCCTGCTCGCGGCGGGCGGCTGGGCCTCGGAACGGCTCTGCGAGACCATGGGGTGGCCGCGGCGCTTCCCCTGGATGGTTGCCCTCGCCCTGGCGGTCGCGATTCCGCTCTTCGCGCGAGGCCCGACGCCCGCGCCGGAGGGACCCGCAGCTTCACTGCCCGCTGTCACAGCGGTCGCCGAAGTCGTGACGGAGTCGGCTTCGGCGTCACCTGGCCCAGGGCTCGACAGGGCCGCACTCGTCGTCTGGGGCGCCTCTTCCTTGGCCACGCTCCTCATCTTCGGCGCCGTTCTGGGCGTCATGGCCCGGTCGCGCCGCCGCTGGCCCCGGCGTTCGGTCGATGGCGAGGAAGTCTACGTCTCGGCGGGCTTCGGCCCGGCGCTGATCGGCGTGGCGCGTCCCTCCGTAGTCATTCCGGAATGGCTGTTCTGTGCAAGCGCGCGGGCGGGAAGCGTCGCGATTCTGCACGAGCGCGAGCACGCCCGCGCCGGAGACCACCTTGCTCTCCTGTACGGCGCACTTGTCGTCGCGCTCTTCCCCTGGAATCCGGCGGTCTGGTGGATGGTCCGCAACCTCAGGGGCGCGGTCGAGATCGACTGCGACCGGCGCGTCATCGCCTCCGGAATTCCGGCCGGCGACTACGGAAAGCTGCTGCTCGCCATCGGGGTGGGACAGCACAGGCGATGGGTGTTCGCGCCCGCTCTCGTCGAATCCAGACACTCTCTCGAACGGAGGCTGAAGGTCATGGCTGCGAAGAAGATGAAGCTGAACCCACTGCGGGCGGCGACGCTGGCGGGTCTCTCCCTGGCAACCGTGTTCATCGCCTGCGACACCGACGCACCCACGGGCATTGATGACGCGCTCCTCGACGTGCTGGCGAACCCGGAAGCGGCAACCGACGCAGACGGATCCGGCAACCCGGTTTCAGAAGCACTGCAAATCAGGAGCAGCACTCTCGGAGACGGACCCCTGCCGCTGATTTTCGTGGACGGCGTCGAGGTTACGAGTTCGGACGGGTCAGCACACTCGCTTGACTGGCTGAACCCCGACGACATCGAGCGGATCGAGGTCATCAAGGGAGCAGCCGCAGCCGCCTTGTTCGGCGACCGCGCCACGGAGGGCGTCATACAGATCTTTACAAAGTTGCCCCAGCCGTCGGAACCTGCGGAGCCAGCCCGGAACGATCCGGGAACACAAGAGGGATTCGACCAGGCCTCAAACCTTCCCTCCAACGGAGGCTGAAGGTCATGGCCGCAAAGAAGATGAAGTGGAGCCCGCTCCGCGCGGCGGCGCTGGCCGGCCCCACCGTGGCGGCTCTAATTATCGCCTGTGATACCGAAGCCCCCACCGCCATCGACGACGCACTCCTCGACGTGCTGGCGAGCCCAGAGACAGCCGCGGATGGAGACGGATCCGGCAACCTGGTTTCAAAGGCCGTGGAGATCATGGGCACGCTGCGAGACGGACCCCAGCCGCTGATCTTTGTCGACGGCGTCGAGGTGACGAATGAGGACGGCGCCCTCTATAGGTCTCTGGACCCCGACGACATCGGCCGAATCGAGGTGATCAAGAGAGCGACCGCGGTCGGCCTGGTCGGCGACCGCGCTGCGGGAGGCGTCATCCACATCTTTACGAAGGAGTATGTGGAGGAGCTCGATCTGGAGGAGCCCCAGCAGCCCGCGGAACCTCAGGAGCCGTCGTCTTCCCCTACCCCTCCTCCTGCGTCATAGGCGCCTTGTGCGTCCCCCACTTCTCGAACCACTTGCGCAGATATAGCTGGGTGCGGAGGAAGTTCGAGGGCCGCGAGCTGGTCCCGTGCCACTCCTCCTGGAAGCGCACCATCACCGTGGGCACGCCCAGGTACCGCAGGGCCTGATAGAACTCCTCGGTCTGGCCCATGGGGGTACGCAGGTCCATCTCCCCGGTCATGAGCATGGTCGGCGTGGTCGCGTTGCCGACGTAGAAGATGGAGGAGCGGTCGATCCACTCCGCCGGATCCTCCCAGAAGGGCTTCTCGAAGGTGCGCGTGTAGCTGATGGCGTCGGAGGTGCCCATCGCCGACATCCAGTTCACGATGGGGCAGTTGGCCGACGCGGCCGTGAAGCGGTCGGTGTTGCCAACGATGTAGCTGGTCAGGATGCCCCCGCCGGAGCAGCCGTAGACGAACAGGTTGTCCTCGTCGACGTAGCCACGCTCGAGCATCTCGTCCACGCCCTTCATCAGATCCGGGAAGTCGGCCCCGGGATAGTCGTGGTTGATGGCATTGGCGAAGTCGGTGCCGTAGCCGGTGCTCCCGCGCGGGTTGGTGTAGAGCACGACGTAGTCGTTCGCCGCGTGCTCCTGGAAGGCGAAGTTGAAGCCCCCATTATACATGCCGTGGGGGCCACCGTGAATGGCGAGCATCATGGGATACCGGTTGGACGGATCGAAGTCCGGGGGCTTCACGATCCACCCATGGATGCGGAAGCCACCCTCGGAGTCGTACCAGACTTCTTCGACTTCGCCGAGTTCGACGTAGCCCAGCACGTCCGCATTGACCTCGGTGAGACGGCGGACGTCGGCGGGGCTGTCGAGGTCGAAGCGATACACGTCGCCCGGCTCGTGGGCGCTCGAGATCACCCCGACTCCTACCCCGCTGTCCGAGAAGGACGTCATGGAGAAGAGATGTTCACCCGAAGTGAGTTGCGTCACCCCGCCGTCGACGGACACGAAGTGGAGCTGCCGGTAGCCCTCGCGGCCGACGTTGAAGAAGAGCCCGCTGCCGTCGCGCGCCCAGGTCATGGGTCCGATCTGCCGGTCGTAGTCCGCGGAGATGACGCGTGAGCCCGATCCGTCCCGGTTCATCAGGTGGATCTTCTGGTTGCGGTAGGTATCGCGGTGCGCGTCGATCCCCGAGTAGGCGATGAGCGAGCCGTCCGGGGAAGGAACCGGACTGCCGTCGGGGCCCCGCCTCCGGGTCAGGCGTCGGATGTCGCCGCTCGCCACCGACACCGCGTAGATCTCCGACTCCTGCCAGTGCTCGGGTCGGTCCCAGTCCTCCTCCCGATAGGAGGTGAAGTAGATCTCGCTACCGTCGGGGCTCCACTGCACCCCGGAGTGATTCCAGTCCCCGTTGGTGAGCTGGCGCGCGGTGCCACCCTCCGCGGGGACCACGAAGACGTGTGTCCAGCCCGTATCCACGTAGCCGGCCCGGTCGCGCTTGTAGCCGGCCCGTTCCACCACCTTGGGCTCGCGAACCCACTCGGCGCCCTCTGGGCGGGTCGGCAGCTGCACGCCCGCGAAGTCGGCGCGGTCCGCCACCCGGCTGGTGAAGGCGATCCACTCTCCGTCGGGCGACCAGCGGGCCCCCGAGGGGCCGTTCTCCAGCCGCGTGATCTGGCTGACGGCGCCCTCGGCATCCATCCAGCGGACGAAGAGCTGGGATCCGTCGGGTTCGCCGGTGAAGAGGATGCGGCTGCCGTCGGACGACCAGGCCGCCCCGCTGCCGTCGATCAGGTGCCGGCTGCGCGAGCCGTCGGCGTTCATGATCCACAGCGACGATTCCCGCTGGTCGGCCTGCTTGTCGATCCAGCCCCGCGTATAGACGACGCGCTCTCCGTCCGGAGAAATGCGCGGGTCGGACGCGCTCTCCATGTCCAGATAGTGCGTGAGCGAGAGCCGCTCCTGGGCGGCCGCGGGCTCGGCGGCAAGCACGACGAGTCCGGCCAGGGCGAAAGCGGCGATCCCGGCGATGGGGGTCCGTGGATGTCTCATGGAATGCTCCCTTTGCTGAGTCGATTGCGTACGATCGCGCGCAGCCCCGTATTTCGGATCAGTGCCTGGGCGGACCCGACCGGGACTCCCCGTGGATGATCAGCTCCCGCTTCGGATACGGGATTTCCACGCCCGCATCGGCGAAGGCGCTCAATACCTTGCCGGTGATTTCGTCGGCGATGCGGCGGCGATCCCGGGCCTCGAGGATCCAGACGCGCAGCTGGAGCTGGACGTCGGACGGTCCGAAGCCGCGCACGATGACAAGGGGCTCGGGTGACGGCTTCACGCCCTCCACCTGCCTGGCGGCCTCGATGAGCAGCACCTTGGCGCGGTCGATGTCCGACTCATAGGCCACCGAGAAGGGGATGCGCAGGCGAATGTCCTCGCCGGACATGGTGTAGTTGACGATGTCGCGCACCATGATCTGGCTGTTGGGCACGACAATCACGAGGTTGTCGGGGTTGCGGATCTTGGTGGCGCGCAAGCCGATCTCGATCACGTCGCCCCAGGTACCGGTCTCGTTGGGCGCCGTCCACAGCTCGATGCGGTCCCCGACCTTGAAGGGACGGTCCATGACCAGCAGGACGCCGGCGATCAGGTTGGACAGCGTGTCCTTTGCCGCCAGCGACAGCGCCAGTCCCATGACTCCGGCGCCGGCCAGCAGAGGGGCGATGTTGAGCCCCAGCAGATCCAGGGCCAGCACGATCCCAAGAGCCACCACGATGAAGCGAACGGTGCGGTTGATGAGCGGAAACGCGGTCTCGTCGAGCGTCGTGTCGCCTCTGAGGACGACTCTGGACTCGACGAGATCGAGGATGTCGCCGATGAAGCGGCTGAGCGGAAGAAAGAGTAGTCCGACCCAGATCGCCAGAACCCAGTTCGCGGCCACCGGCGCGTCGCCAGCCTCGCCAGGGATGGACCAGATGTGGATGAGACGCCAGGCAGCCCAGGCGACGATCGAGAACAGCCCCGCGCTCAGCAGGAAGTCCACGAGGTAATCGTCGAGCCGGGTGTCGGTGCGCGTTACCCATCGCTTCTTCGCGCGGCCGAGAATCGCCCGGACGATGAAGTAGACGACGGATGCCAGCAGGACCGTAGCCAGGCTGGGAATCCAGCGCGGGGCGGAAAAAGCGACGGCAGCCCGCCACAGGTCGCCGATGTTGTAGAACTCGAAGTCGATTCCGAGGAATTGCAAGCCCGCCTCGCTCTGGTATGGGTGCGAATGATGATCGGCCACCGGGTAGGCCTAGCCTAATCGTTGGCCCGCTCGTATATCAACCGAACCGTCGAATCCCGTTCTCGATTGCACGCCCGCAAGTTAAGCGGCAGCGCCCGGGCGGGGCACCGGCCAAGCGGGGTTTCCCCGGGAGATCATGCCGATGATGTCGCGCGCGCTCAAGTTCGCCTCGTGGCTGCTGGTGGTTCAACTCGCGGCCTGCACGGCCGGCGACGGCCCCGCCGACATCCTCATCCTGGGCGGCTCGGTTCTGGACGGCTCCGGGAGTGAGGCGGCGGTCGCCGATGTCGCGGTCTCCGGCGCGCGCATCCACTTCGTGGGCGACGCGGCGGGCGCGGGAATCACGGCGCGCGACACCGTCGACGCCCGCGGGCGGGTGGTGACGCCGGGCTTCATCGACATGCACTCCCACGCGGAGCTCGACACCGATCACGGGCGGGATGCGCGCGCCTTCCTCTTCCAGGGCATCACCACCGTAGCGCTCGGCCTGGACGGGGGCGGGTCGGCCCACGTGGCGGACCGGCTCGCCGGGTGGACCGCGGACGGCATCGGGGTGAACGGCTTCCTGTCCGTGGGCCATAACTGGGTGCGGCGACAGGTGCTGGGCATGGCCGACCGGGCGCCCTCCCCCGGCGAACTCGACGAGATGCGAGCCTGGGTGCGCCAGGGGATGGATGAGGGCGCCCACGGCCTCTCGTCGGGGCTGTTCTACCTGCCCGGCAACTACGCCGGGACCGAGGAGGTCATCGAACTGAACCGCGTCGCCGCCGAGTACGCGGGCGCCATCTACGACACCCACGACCGCGACCTGGGAGCAGCCTATCCACCCTTCGGCTACCTGAAGTCGATCGAAGAGGGCATCCGCATCGGCGAGGAGGCGGGCACGAAGGTCATCTTCAGCCATTTCAACGCCCAGGGGGCGCACAACTACGGCCGGGCGCCCGAGGGAGCCGCGCTGATCGAGGCGGCGCGGGAGCGCGGGGTGGAGGTTGCGGGCGCGCATCACTCCTACACCGCGACCCAGTCCAACCTGCGCTCCTACACGATCCCGAGCTGGTTCGTGGCGGGCGGCGACACGGCGATGCTGCGGCGCTTCGATGATCCCGACACGGTGGAG
The DNA here is from genome assembly GCA_965237885.1 of Longimicrobiales bacterium. Taxonomy (GTDB): domain Bacteria; phylum Gemmatimonadota; class Gemmatimonadetes; order Longimicrobiales; family Gaopeijiaceae; genus BD2-11. The sequence continues at coordinate 108,789 of CBDEGN010000002.1, forward strand.
GTGATCGATCGCCAGACGCGCGAGATGCTCGCCATCCGAGGCGGCGCCGACCGCCTTCTCTTCGCCGACCGCCGGCCGGAGCTGAACGGCCGGACGCTGCAGCAGGTGGCCGACGAGCTGGGCATGGCGCCGTCGGCCGCGGCCCGCCACATCCTGCGCCAGGGCAACGCCGCGGTGATGAACCTGGGTCTCTACGACATCGAGAACGTGCGCTATCTGGCGCAGCTCGACTGGATGATGACCTGCACCGACGGGCGTGATCCGGGACCATCTCGGCCAATCACCCACCCGCGCGCCTTTGGATCGTTCTCGAGGAAGATCCGGCAGCTGGTGCTCGACGAAGGCGTGATCACGCTGCCGCACGCGGTGCGCTCGATGACGGGACTGGCGGTCGACTTTCTGGAATGGCCCGACCGGGGCTACCTGCGCGAGGGCTACTTCGCAGACATTACCGTGCTGGAGCTTGACGCGGTGCGGGACATGGCCACGTACGAAGACCCGCACCAGTACTCGGAGGGCGCCGTGCATGTGCTTGTGAACGGCATTTTCGCCATCCGCGACGGCGAGGCCACGATGGCTCTGGCGGGGAAGGCGCTGGTCCGTGGCGGGGCTCCCTTCGAAGCGGCGGATCCATGACGGAGGCGCGAGAGGGGACCGAGGTGCTGACATCGCGTGACGGCGCGCTGATAACGCTCACCCTCAACCGGCCGCACCGGTTGAACGCGGTGAATCTCCCGCTCTACGAAAAGCTGGTCGCCGGGCTGGAGAGGGCGGAAGCCGATCGCGCCGTCCGCTGCGTCATCCTGACCGGGAGCGGGCGCGCGTTCTGCGCCGGCGCCGACCTGAAGGCGCACGCCGAGAGCCCGATGTCGGAGGAGGCACGGGATCGTTACATGCGAACGGCCCAGCACGCGAACCATCTCATTCAGACGATGGGCACGCCGGTGGTGGCGGCCGTCAACGGACACGCCATCGGCGCCGGCCTGGAGCTGGCCCTCTCGGCGGACTTCGCCCTCGTTGCGGAAGACGCGAAGCTGCGCCTTCCCGAAGTGGCGCTGGGCACCTTTCTGGGAGGGGGCGTGGTGTACACGCTGGCCGAACGGGTCGGGGTGCTCAGGGCGCGCGAGATCATCTTTCTGGGCGACTTCTTCACGGGAGCCGACGCGGCCGGGATGGGGGTCGTCAACCGGGCCCTGCCGGTGGAGGAGGTGGTGCCCACGGCCCGCGAGCTGGCCGATCGTCTCGCGCGCCGCGCTCCGATTCCCCTGGCCGCGGCCAAGGGGCTGATCGGACCGGCCGGGACCCTGTCGCGTGAGGAGGCGCTGGAGCGGGAGCGGGTTGCGCTCGAAGAGATCTTCCGCACAGCGGACTGGGCGGAAGGAGTCAGAGCGTTCAGGGACGGACGGGCTCCAGACTATCGGGGCCGTTAGTCGCGCATCGGCGGCCGTCCCAAATGGACCCTCATCCTCCTCGACCATGACCCCCGGACCTGACTCCCGGACCATGAAATGACGCTTCGGCGCATCTTCGAGCCCGCTTCGATCGCGGTCGTGGGGGCCAGCGCCGATCCGGCGAAGCGGGGCTCGGGCTCCCACTGCTTCCATGGCGGCGCCATGGCCCTCCGAACCCGCGGCACCTCCCACAAAGTATGCGTCATGAGCCCGTCGGGCGCACTCCGGAAGGCTGGGTCTGCGAGCCGCTGCCGGGAGACCGCGATCCGCCGGTGGATACGGGAAGTCGGTGGGAGTCGGTAGCCATGCCACCGGCCGCCGGCCCGGGCTGTCCTACCCAACCGGGACCGTCGAAGTAGGATTGAGCGCGCATTCTCGACAACCCCGGAAGAAACCAATGCTTGCGCGAGCCATGCATCCCATGAGAAACGATTCCGATCGACGGGTTCGTCCCGCCACAGCAGTCATCCTCCTTTGGGTGCTGGCCGCTTGCGCTCCGTCATCGGAAGCGCCGTCCACCGCCGACCAGATCATCGTGCAGACCGCCTCCCACGACTTCCGTATCGAGGAGGTGGCCGACGGTCTGGTCCGCCCCTTTTCCATGGCCTTCACGCCAGAGGGTGATCTGCTGGTAACGGAACGTCCGGGTCGACTCCGCATTGTCCGAAATGGAAAACTGCTGCCCGACTCCGTGGACGGATTGCCCGAGATACGCGCACTTGGACGCGGGGCGCGATCCATGGACGGCCTCGAGCAAGCCGGCCTGCGAGACGTCATCCTCCATCCGGACTTCGCCTCGAACCGCCTCCTTTACCTCAGCTACACCAAGCCCGGCCCCGACTCGCTGGGAAACATCGCGATCGTACGCGGCCGGTTTGCTGACGACCGGCTGACGGAGGTTGAGGAGTTGTTTCACGCGGATGCAGCAGGGAACGGAACCGATCGAAGCTCAATGTGGGGAGGGCGACTCGCGTTCGACCACGACGGTTACTTGTTCATGACGCTGGGAGATCGGCAATGGCCTTCCGCGGGCGACTTGACGGCGCACCCCGCCCAGGATCTCTCGAATCACAACGGCACCACAATCCGGATTCACGACGACGGCCGGATTCCCGCCGACAACCCTTTCGTAGACCTGCAGGGCGCGCGCCCTGAGATCTGGACCCACGGCCACCGGAACGCCCAGGGGATGGCCTTTGACCCCGATACCGGCGATTTGTGGCAGAACGAGCACGGCCCGCAGGGTGGAGACGAACTCAACCTGATCCAGCCCGGTCGCAACTACGGCTGGCCCGTCGTCGGCTACGGCGTCAACTACCGAACCGGCCTCCAGATCCACGCGGGCACGCAGCGCGAGGGCATGCAGGCGCCGGTTCACGTCTGGGTACCCTCGATCGGGGTATCGGGGATGCTTTTCTACACGGGCGAAGCGTTCCCCGAATGGCACGGGGATCTGCTGGTCGGCGGACTGCGCGGCCAGCGCCTGGTCCGGCTACGCCTCGACGGGCAACGGGTCGCCCGGGAAGAAACACTGCTTCAGGACACCGGTCGCATCCGCGATGTACGCCAAGGCCCCGGCGGTCTGATCTACCTGGCCATCGACGGCGCCACCCGCGACATCGACGGCCCGCCCACCAGGATCGTCCGGTTACTGCCAGCCGGCCGCCGGTAGCGGCGCGTGGCTCCAGGCCTGTGGGAGATGCCGTGATCCCATCGAGAGCGAGGCACGCGCAATGCCCTCGGCTGGCGGGCCTTCAGCCGACCTGCCTCACGACCCCGCGGGATCCGGGATGCGCGCGACGATGACTCGGACCCCGAAGCGCTCTTCCTCCAATTCCACCAGGATGGTCGCGCTGGCGCCGGCCTCCGCGGCCCGGAAGTCGTGGAAGCGCACGCCGCTGGCACCGAGTTCCCCGCGGAAGGGGCGACTCGCCGCGAGGTCGGCCCACAGCACGGCCACATCGTCGAATCCGCCCGTAGTCGTCACGGGCCACGGATAGTGCCCCGGAGGATCGGGGAACGCGATGAGCTCGCCAACTTCCGGGAAATCATAGGACGAGAACCGCGGCACGCCCTCCACCAGGTTGTCCTCGGCCCCAGCCACGGACATGGCGATGGCGTGCTGTGCCAGGAGGTCCTCGAACGTCTCGCCCGTCACGCTCTCGATGCCGCGGATGCCGGGCGCGGTGAGTGAGTCGTTGAGCGTTCTGACGAATGCTTCGTCATCGGCGAGCGAAGTTCCGCCGCCTCCGAACCAGTCGCGCAGGAAGCGATGAAGGTGCCAGCTGCTCCCGTAGTAGTTGCCCCGCTTCCGGGGCTCGAAGGTGATCGCGTTGGGGTCTGGAGTGAAGGCTTCCGCGGCGCGCGAAATGAGGCTTCGCACACCGTACGACTCGGGCAACGCTTCCTCGATCCCCGCCTCCAGCAGCTCCCCGGTCACGCGCGTATGGACCGCCGGTCCGCCCGTGGCTTCCCAGGCCAGCCGCGAACTCATTTCCTTGGCGACTTCGGCCGTTCCCTCCTCAATCCAGGGGGGATGGAAGTCGACGTTGGTCCCACCCATCACGCCGAGAGAGTGGCGCGCCCGCATGTACTGCGAGCTGACGTGTTTGACCTCGTGCACGAGCCCGCCGAGAACCCAGTAGCGATCGGTGTCGAGCTGGGCGAAGGCCCCCTCGCTGATGTGCACCAGCTCCATCTCGTTGGAGGCCTCGCACGTCTCTCGTGGGAGAGTGTGGTCGCCGGCCCACACGAAGGCCCTCACGCCGCTGAGCGTCGGGTCCACCAGCACGATCACGCGGCCGTCTCCGTTGACATCGCTCACGCCGCCGAAGTAGCGCTCAATCACCGGCGCCCCGTAGTCCGCGTAGAAGGCCAGGATCCGGTCCGCGTTCGCCTCTGAGATGTTCGTGGTCGCAAGGGTGTCTTCGTAGACGGCAATGTAGTCGTTCTCCGTAACCAGGCGAGCGTTCACGGTCGTTCGAATTGTGCTGCAGCGCCGCCCTTGCTCGGCGTTGCGGTCATACAGGCGGAAGGCGCGCAGCGGCGGACTGGGTTCGGCATCGCCGGCCACTCCGGTTCCGGCATTCGAGCGGTCCGCGAGGGTCTCCAGACGGCCTTCCGCGGCAAGACGCGCGAAGAGCTCGCGCTCCTGCCGGCGGATCTCCCGGTGGAGGGCGGCGTTGGCGCGGCCGATTTCCAGCATCTCCTGGATTTCGCCGGCTGAGGCCACTAGGCGGACTGCTTGCGCGGCCGAGACCGGACGTCCGGACGGCTGCATCGCCGCGGCGGTCGCGGCCCGGCCGGCGGCCGTGTCGGCTTCGACGTGCAGAGCCACCGGGACGACACCGGAGTCATCCTCCTCGTCATAGACACGGCCGTCCATTCCAGCCAGCGTCACCCGGTAGTACGCCCCCGCCTCGGGCGCCCGCAGGTAGAAGCCGCACCCCCGGATCGCGCCCAGCTCCATGACGCGCACGTCCCCAAGGGCCAACCCCAGCGGGCCCTCGCAGACGCGCAGGGCGAAAGCGCCGACCGCCTCCCCCCCCTCCGAGTCGACGACTCGAGCCTCGAACTCGACGGCGCCCGTGTCCGCGGGAACCCCCTGGATGATCCCGGTGGAATCGAAGGCGAGCCCCGCGGGCAAACGGCTCCCCTCTGCAAGGCTCCACAGGTAGCCCTGGGTGGTTCCGCCCTTGGCCTCCAGGCGGGCGAGGTAGGGGAGTGTCAGCCGTGCCCGGGCAAGTGAGTCCGTTGCGATGGACAACGGAAGCCTCTCCGCGGTGGCCTGGAACTCGGCGGTGACGCTTCCCGAGGTGGCGACCAGGGTCTGCTCGGCGGCCGTTCCCAGCGTCCAGGTCGCCCGGGCGAGGCCGGCTGCGTCCGTTAGCGAAGAGGCGGGAGACACCGAGCCTCCGCCGGAGGCAACTTCGAACTGTACCCGTACCAGCCCCGCGGGGTGGCCGTTGACGTCCAGCACTCGCACGGCGGCCGGAATCGGCAGAACCTCGCCGATAAAGCCGGCCTGACGGTCCCCCGAAAGCTTCTCGATCGCACGCGGCTCCTGCGCCACCGTGACCTGAGCCCGCGCGCTCAGCGTACCGGAGGTGGCGGTGACCGTGGCTGTCCCCGCCGCGATGGCCGTGATCAACCCGCTTCCGTCGACCGCGACCGTGCCGGGCCGGCTGGTCGTCCACGTTACGCTGAGTCCCGTCACAACGTCGCCGTAGGCGTCGCGCACCTCCGCCTGCAACTGCCGGGCCCGACCGATGGCGGTAAGGGTCACGCTTGCGGGCACAACCGACAGCGAGGACGGAACTCCGGGCGGCGGCCCCGCCGGTCCACCGTCGCCACATGAAACCAGCAGCGCGGCGAGCGCAAGGGTTGCGAGCCCGCGCTTGCAGCAGGCCAACCCCTCGCGCGCGCTCAGCCTCACCCCGCCAGCACCGACCCGCCGTTGACGTTCAGGATCTCGCCGGTCACGTGCCGGCCCAACTCCGAGCACAGGAAGACCACCGGGCCCGCCACATCGTCAGCCGTCGCGATGCGCCCGATCGGGATCGAGGCGGCGATGCGCTCCCGCCCACCGTTCTGGTAGGCCTTGGCCGACATCTCCGTGTCCACCCAGCCTGGCGCGACGCAGTTGACGGTGATCCCGCGAGGCGCGAGCTCGATGCAGAAGCTCTTCACGAACGACCCCATCGCGCCCTTGGCCGCCGCGTAGTCGGCGTGGTACGCCTCGCCCCGCTGACCGGCCGTGCTGCCAATGAGCACCAGCCGCCCGTCACGCCGCAGCGTGCGCGCCGCGCTTCGGCACGTGTAGAAAACCGAGTGCAGGTCCGCCGCCAGCGTCCCGTGCCAGCGCTCGTCCGAAATGTCAGACACGGGTGTGTCGGCGGGTGGCCAGACGCCGTGGTTACCAACGAAGATGTCCAGGCCGTAGAACTCGCGCGCCGCCCGCCCGAACAGGGCGTCTACGGCTTCCGGGCTGGACAGGTCGCCGCCCTCGGTCCAAGCCCGCACGCCGTGGCCCCGCACCTCGTCCGCCACCGCCTCGGCTTCGTCACGGCGGCTTCGGTACCCGATGCCCACCGAGGCGCCGGCGCGCGCCAAGTGCAGCGCGACCGCCCTTCCGACGCCGCGCGAGGCACCGGTGACCAGGGCGTTTCTGCCCGCAAGGTCGATCAGATCGTTCATCAACGCCAGCCTTCCGTTCAGTTTCCCGGGTGGGCCGCGGCGAGCTGGTACGGGTGTGCTCGCAGCAGCCGCACCGCGCCCGCCAGCCGCGTCGGGCACATCGATTCACGGCAAAACCCGAACCCATTATCGTGACATCGTCCTTGATTTGGTAGGGCTACCGTGACTGAACCCATCGCGGAGCCATCGCGACCGCGCCGGCCGTAGCGGTCTCCGGGCTATTGCCGGGGGATCGCCTCGGCCCAGACTCCATCGGGGGGGCCGCCACGGCCTCGCGCCGTACCCGCGTCAGCGCCCGGGAATCACCCGCACCACCGTGCCATCGGCTTCGGCCACCACGATCGGCCCCCGCATGACATCGTCTCCGAACCTGTAGGCGGAGGCGCGGGCGGCCCGGACCCGGCCGGCGCCCGCCGTCACCAGACCCGGAACGGGCAGGCGATAGGGCTGGGCCAGGCTCACATCAACCGTGTATCCCAGATCCGCCAGCGACTGGATCGTGACCGCGCTCAACGAGGCGCCCAGCGTGAAGATCGGCGTCATGACCTCCGCCTGGCCGGCGCCTTCGAAAACGTCCTGCCGCCAGTGGGCCTCGACAAGCTTCTCGACGGGCACCTTCGCGCCGTCGGTGTAGCCGTCGCCGCCCGCCGCGTCGAACGCCGCGATGGCCAGAGCACCCGTGAAGTGGGGATCGTCCGACGCGGACCCTCCTATGAGATCGTCCCACAGCGTCCCGATCCCGAGGACGTGGCCAATCTCGTGGAGAATGAGATTCTCCAACAGCTCCAATCCGGACGCCCCCACCAGATCCGCCTGGTCCTCCAGCCCATCCAGAGCCTCCGTGCTCACGATGATCCGTCCCGTGAACGGCAGGCCCGATCCGTTACGGACGCTGCACGGTCCCCCGAACGCGAGACCGCGGCGGTTGGTCTGGCGGACGTTGGCCACGATCACCAGATCATCAGCGGTGGGTATGCGCTGTTCGGCCGTGTCGACCCCGCACCCCAGGCGAGCGGTCTCCCCCAGAGCAACGTCCTCCAGTTCCGAGTCCGCCAGGATCGCCATCCAGTAGTCGACCGCCCGCTCGAACGCCGCTGCCTGCGTCTGCGTGACCGGATCCCCCGCCAGGATGAGGTCGATGTTGAACGATCCCCGAGCGGGCCTGCGCACGGTCACGACGAGCGATCCCTGCACGCTGGATCCCGTTGGATCGCTTGCGGTTACGGTGACCGTTGTGCGCCCCGCCTGCATCGGCGTGACCGTAATCCGACCGCTCTCGACGGCGACGGATGCGACCGCGGGATTCCCGGGGACGGCCGCGAAGGTCAGAGAGTTCCCGTCCGGGTCGCTGAAATACTCAGAAACGCTGAACCAGCTCGCCTCTCCTCCGGCCCGCACCTGAATCCAGGGCATCTCGCCTTCGTATACCGGAGCGGCATTGGACGGCGACACGGGGGTCGGCTCGCCGTCGCAAGCCACGACAAGGGCGAACGCCAGCAGGAGCGGCGCGGACCGGACGGCTCTCATGTGCCTCCTTGGCAACTAGTCCAATCTGTACCCCAGTCTCAGGTAGAAGAATCCCCCGTTCGATCCGAATGGCGAGTCCGCTGGGACTGTACCTGGGGCTGGATTCCCCGAGAACACCGCGTTGGGATTCTCTTCTGGATAGTTATTCAAGGCATTCTGCCCCCCGATAGTCACAGTCGCCGCCTCTCCCAGCGAATATGACGCCTCCAGGTCCACGAGATAGTCGCCATTGTAGAAGAGGTCGTCGCGTGAATCGAACCAGCCGTCGTAGTAGCTGATCCGGGCAAGCAGGCGCACATCCCCGAGCGGGTGTTTTGCGGTCACCAGCCAGCGGTATCCGGGAAGCCCATCCTCCAACTGCAGAATGCGGGTGTCGTTCACCACCTCGGGATCGAAGGCGCTGACGCGGGTGCCGGTGCGATTGAACGCGAAGCTGATCTCGGTGCCGCTGGAGGCGGGAGGGGTGTAGGTGGCAACGACGTCGATGCCCTGCGTCCGGGTCTGGAAGTTGTTCGTGAAGAAGCGGAAGTTCTGCAGGTTGGTCGCGCTCGATATGCCTTCCGCGACCAGCTGGGCCTTCTCCGCCGGGGTGAGCTCGAAGTTCTGGGTCAGGGCCAGGCGGTCCGAGACGCGAATGTGGTAGTAGTCCGCCGTGAGCTGGAGCGGTCCCGCGCCGATCACCACGCCCAGCGCCATGTTGCGCGACTTCTCCGCGCCCAGGGGCTCGCCGCCCCGCAGAGCGGCCACCCTCGAGGTCGAGGGGATGGTGCCGTTGTTGACCAGGTCGCGGAGCTGCCGGTCGAACTGGGTGGACACGTTGAACGCGTTTTGCTGGCCCGGCGTCGGGGCTCGGAAACCGGTGCTCAGGCTGCCCCGCAGCGCGAACCCTTCCGCCAGCGCGAAGCGCGCCGCCAGCTTCCCGTTCAGGGCGGCCCCGAAGTCCTCGAAGTCCTCGAAGCGCAGCGCTCCGCCTACATTCCAGCGTCCCTCCCGCGGGTCGAGCAGTTCCGCGTCGGCGTAGAGCGCGTAGTTGGCGCGACTCCAGTCGCCCGCGGCGATGGGGCTGAAGCCGGGAAAGCCGTTGGAGCCCGCGCTGAACCCCTGCCCGGCGTAGGGGCCGATGATCCACGACTCCTCCTGGCCCAGGCCGATCGTGAAGTGCTCGTCCCGCCACTCGGCCCCGCCGGCCAGGTTCACCATGTCGCTGGCGGCATAGCTGAGATCGACGTTGACGTTGACTTCGCGCTGGCGGTAGAGACCGGGATCGAACTCGTCGGGCGTCGCCGGGCCCAGCGAGGCGTTGACGGTGTTGAAGATGAAGAAGTCCACCTCGTTGGATCCGTAGCTCGCGCTGGCGTCCCAGAGCAGCCCGCCCGCGGTCTGGCCCTTCACCCCGGCGACGAGGGAGGCATCGGTCACGTCGGCCCCGAACTGGGGCGTGAAGCCGCCCGGGAACATCTCATGATAGGTGAAGCAGTTCGGGTCGGCGAAGACCTGCGCCAGAGCCGCCTGGTCGGGCCGACCGTTGTTCACCCTTACGGTCGGACATCCGGCGGAGCCGTCCGCCACCCCGTCCCGGGCGTCGAGCGCGTCACCGATGAGAAGGGTCTCGCCGCTGTCGTTGCTGAAGACGGCGGCGCGGGTGTTGGGGTTGCGGAAGAAGAAGCCGCCGGTCACCCGCTTGCTGGCGTAGTTGGCGTGCCCATAGAACTGCGTGCCGCCATGCAGCAGGTAGCCGAAGTTCCCCCACAGCTTGAAGTCGTCCTCGACTTTGGGAGAACCCCAGATCTGGGCCGGGTTCCTCACGTGCGGGTTGCCCGCCGAGGTCAGCAGGGCGGCGTCGGAGCGCTGCACGGTGCGGCTGGTGGAAGCCGAGTTGCCGTATTCCGCGCTCAGGTTGGCGAAGCCGAAGCCGCCCAGCGGAAGGCCGACGTTCCCCGCCAGCGTCCAGGCCTCGCCCCCGCCATCGGCAAACCCCCCGCCGCGCGCCTCGACAGCGCCGCCGGAACGGTCGTTCCTGAGCTGGAAGTTCATGACCCCGGCGATGGCGTCGGAGCCGTACTGGGCCGACGCGCCGTCGCGCAACACCTCGATCTGGCGCAGTGCGATGGCGGGGATGCTGGACAGATCCGGGCCCTGGGCGCCGTCGGAGGTGCCGTTGCCGATCCAAAGAATGGCCGCCGCGCGGTGGCGACGCTTGCCGTTCACCAGCACGAGCGTATGGTCGGGCGCGAGCCCCCGCAGGTTGGCGGGGCGAATGATCTTGGCCGCGTCGCCGGTGGCCTGCGGGTTGATGTTGAAGGAGGGCACGACGGTCCTGAGCAGGTCGGCCACATCGGTGTCGCCCTGGTCGACGATGTCGGCCGGCGGAATGGCGTCGATCGGCACCATCGACTCGGTGACGGTGCGCGGCCGGGCCCGGCTGCCGATCGCGACCACGCCCTCGAGGGCGATGACCTCCTGGCCCAGGACCATGTCGAGGTGCGTGGTCTGGCCATCGCTGATGACGACCTCACGGCGCTCGGCGTGGTAGCCGATGAGGCGGATCTCCACCCCCCGGGCGCCGGCCGGGATGCCCGCGAGCTCAGTGGCCCTCCGAGTCGGTGATGCCGCCCGTGCCCAGCTCCGGCAGAAAGATCTGGACGCCGGCCAGGGACTGCCCGGTCGCGGCGTCGCGCACATGACCCTCGATCGCGCCTTGGGCAAGCAGCCCCCCCGCGGGCCACAGGAGGAGCGCCAGAAGGCAAAGGAGCCAGTACGCTGTCCTCTTCATGGGATCAGGCACCTGCTTGTAGCGGGACGACGTGGGAAAGCGCATGGCTGGATGAGATCGCTGCAGGTTGTCTGCCGACACAGCTGCCTGACCGCGTCATCCGTTTCGGTCGTGGGCCTGCGCGGCAACTTAATCAGCGGCGCACGCGCAGCAACGATCCCGAATCCCCGAACCCTCGTCCGGCGCAGCCGGCTTTTGGGGGCTCAGCCTGCGCCGAGAGACCTGTCTCACACCAAGGCTCACGTACTGGGCTGGAGAGACGGACTACTTGCGCACCCGCCGGTGGCATCCCATTCTGACATTGTTGTTCCATCTGTCCCTGCCGTCCGGTTTTGCGGGGCTCCCCTCCCGCAATGGCGGGAGCAGCCGTTACGATGATCGAATCGCACGTTTCGTACCATCCGCCCTACCACTGGAGAACTTGCCCACGCCGCATCCGATACCGAAACCGTCAGCGGCCCCGCCGGGGAAGCGCACGCCTGGGTTGGCGTGCATGAGCTACCTCGGAGGAAGCGTGCTTTTCCAGCCGATTCACTACAGGAAGGAGGTAATGTGGACAAGAACTTCGTAACCGGAACCGTCGCGGCCGCCGTTGCGCTACTCGTGTTAGGCTACGTGCAGGGCATGGCGGGTGTCGGAGAAGCGGCAAACCTTGACCTGAATGGGATTCTGGGCCTCCTCTTCAGCGGAGCATTCCTCACTCTTGTACTTGGCTGGAAGGGCACTTCCAACGCTCAGGACGGCTTCAAGGCAGGAGCCCTTGTGGGTGCCCTGATGAGCTTGGGCGGCATGAGCGGCGACATGGGCGGTGCCATCATGGCCGCCGTCGTTGCGCTGGTCGTAACGGGCATCGTCGGTGCAGTGTTGGGCGTTCTCGCTGGCAGGGAAGCTGGCTCTGGCTAAAACCCCCGCTCCTTAGGATGACGGCGGCCGCGTCCCGAGGGGCCGACAGCACAATCTGCGGGACGCGGCCGCCGCTCTCCTTTTTCCCTTCTTCCTGGACTTCCATCGGCGCGCTTCCTGTTGTCCAGCCGTCTCCCGAGTCCATCCTCCTTCTGAACGCTCAGACAGGAGCTGGATGATGTATCGGTCCCGCCGTATTCCGCCGGCCGCCCTGGCCGCGCTTTCAATCCTGTTCTTCCCGGCGTGTGGCCCCGTATCCGACGACACGCCCCGGACTGCGTCCCGCGGACCCTCGAATCCCGATGTCGACGCGGTCTTCGCCGATCTCGACCGGAACGGACCCGGTGCCGCCGTGGGCGTGCTTCTGAACGGAGAGGTGGTGCACCGCGCGGGATACGGCATCGCTCACCTCGACCACGGCGTCCCGATCACGCCGGAGACGGTGTTCGACATCGCCTCCATCTCCAAGCAGTTCGGCGCCATGTCCGCGCTCCTCCTCGAAGCCGAGGGCAAGCTGGATCTGGACGAGGACGTTCGCGCCTATGTCCCCGAGCTCCCCGACTTCGGGGTCCGCATCACCCCGCGTCATCTGATTCATCACACCAGCGGCATCCGCGACTGGGTGCACGTCATGGACCTGAGCGGGGTGGAGAGGAGCGACGTGATCTCCTTCGAGAAGATCCTGCGCATGCTCTTCGAGCAGCGGGCGGTCAACTTCCCTCCCGGCTCCGAGCACGCATACTCCAACACGGGTTACAACCTGCTCGCCAGGGTGATCGAGGCCGGGTCCGGCATGACCTTCCGCGAGTTCACGAAGCAGCGGATCTTCGAGCCGCTGGGCATGAGCCACACGCACTTCTCGGACGACCATCTGGAAGTCGTTCCGGGACGCGCGGAGTCGTATTCGCCGGTCGCCGAGGGTGCGGGCTTCCAGCGCCAGCCCAACCAGCTGACCGCCCTGGCGTCCAGCTCCCTGAACACCACCATCGACGATTTCATCCGCTGGATGAGCAACTACCAGACGGGCGAGGTCGGGGGCGAGGACATCGTGCGCACGATGCTCGCACGGGGTGTGCTGACCAGCGGCGACACCCTCGCCTACGCCCACGGACTCACGGTGGGCGCGTACCGGGGACTTTCCAACTTCGGCCACGGAGGTTCGTGGGCCGGATACCGCACCAACCTCGTGCGCTTCCCCGAGCAGGATCTCTCCATTGCCGTCTTCTGCAACGTCTCCGACTGCGATCCCGCCGGGCGCGCGCTGCGTGTCGCGGAGGTGTACATCGGAGCGCTGATGGACGCGCCGGACGAGGCACCAGAGGCCGACGCCAGCGCCGAGGCCCCTCCCCCTGCCCTGCCGGAATCTCGGCTGCGCGAGTACGCCGGCCACTACCGCAGCCCTGAACTCGACATGACCTATGAAGTCGTGGCCGATGCGAACGGGCTGATCGTCCGACACTGGCGCTTCGCCCCGTCGGCCCTGTCTCCCGCGGGGGACGACACCTTCACGGGCAGCCCGCGGCGGTTCCCGGAGGTGCGCTTCCGGCGGGACGCGAGCGGACGAGTGACCGCCTTCACGGTCACCGGCGCGCGGGTGCGCAATCTGATCTTCGAGCGCGTGGCGGATTAGCTAGTTCCCGTCCGTAAACTCCTAAGTCGTTGTCATTATTCGAGAAACAGAGATGAAGAGACGGGGAATCGGGTGGAATGGGGTCGGGCAAGCGGTTATCTTTAGCCATACGATAAGGGTTGTGCCGACGCCAGGGGAGTTGCCGATGCGTGCAAAACGGGCACCGCAGCGGAGTCTTTTCGATGCCGGATATCCTGATCACGACATGGGGCGGGCGCTAGCCCTGATGTCGCGGCTTCTGGACGAACACGCGGAGTTCCTGGAGTGGATCGCGGCGGACGTGGACCGGGAGGGCGCGTCGTCCGTTGGCCGATGCGGCTTGCCCTGCGAGGTGATCTTGCGCTGCGGGATCCTGAAGCATCTGTGGCAGTCGGACTACCGGGAACTGGAGTTCGCGCTGGTCGACTCCGTCTCGGCGAGGCGCTTCACACGCGTCGATCCGCTGCGGTCCCCGAAGCGCTCTGCGCTGCAGCGCTGCATCGGGGCCGTCCGGGCCGAGGTGTGGGAGCGGATCAACCGTGTCCTGCTGGGCAGGGCCCGCGACGACAAGATCGAGGCGGGCCGCAAAGTGCGCATCGACAGCACCGTGACGGAGACGCACATCCTGGAGCCGAGCGACAGCCAGTTGCTGTACGACGCGGTGCGCGTGCTCTCCCGGCTGCTGGCCCGGGGCCGGGAGAAGTTGGGACCCGATGTCTTCCCCTTCCACGACCACCGCCGGGCGGCGAAGCGGAAGAAGTGGAAGATCCCCAAGGCGCGGATGAAGCGTAAGATCAAGCTGTATCGCGAGTTGCTGGCGGTTGTGCGTCGGACGCTTCGGTATGCCGATGGTGCCCTGGCGGCGGTCGAGGGCCGCGAAGAGCCGTGGCTGGATGACTGGCGCACGCAGGTCGCACACTACCGGGACCTGGCCGGGGCGGTCGTCCGCCAGACGGTACGCCGGGTGCTCCGGGGCGAGAAGGTGCCCGCGGAGGAAAAGGTGGTGAGCCTGTTCGAGCCCCACACCGACATCATCCGCAAGGGCGGACGCCGGGTTCAGCACGGACACAAGGTGAACCTGGGCAGCGGTGCGAGCGGTCTGGTGTTCGATGCCGAGCTAGAGAGGCGCGGGCGCGGGCGGCGGTCCCCCCGCCAGGCCCCCATCCACCAGCAGGCTCTCCCCGGTGATGTAGGACGACGCGTCGGAGATCAGGAAGGCGACCGCCTCGGCCACCTCGCGGGTGCGGGCGGGCCGGCCCGCCGGGATGGTGGCGCGCGTGGCCTCATCGACCGGGTAGCTGTCGACGTAGCCGGGCAGCACGTCGTTCATGCGGATGCCTTCGGCCGCGTAGCGCGCCGCGTACATGCGGGTGAACGCCCTCAGCCCCGCCCGGATCGCCGACGAGATGGGGAAGCCGGCATCGGGGTGGCGCGCCCCGAAGGTCGAGATGTTCACGATGGAGCCACCGCCCCCCGCTTGCATCACGGGCGTGACCAGCCGGCTCATGCGCACCACGTTCAGGAAGAGCAGGTCCAGCCCGTCGTGCCACGCCTGGTCGTCGAGGGCGAGCAGGTCGCCGCGTGCCGCGTGCCCGGTGTTGCTGACCACCCCGTCCAGGCGACCGAAGCGGTCGAGCGCGCCGTCCACCAGGCGGGCCAGGTCGTCGGGCTCGGTGACGGAGCCCCGCATCCCCCAGCCCCCCAGCTCCCCGGCCAGCTCGGTGGCCTCGGCTGACCGTGACATGAGGGCCACCCGGTAGCCCCGCTCCGCCAGCACCCGGGCGCACGCCGCGCCCATCCCGCGCCCCGCGGCGGTCACGATGGCGACCGGCGCGCTCACGAATCCCCCACGCGCGGCGTGGCGGGAGGACCGCCGAGCACGCGGGCCGCCGGTGCCCCGGGTGAACGCACGAATCCTCCTGCGGGTAGGAGCGTATCGATGAACGGACCTGCCGAAGCGGCCGCGTCCTCCGTCATCCCGCAACCCGGAAGCGGACCCATGCTGCGCAGACTCATCCTCGCTATCGGCATCAACGCGGCGGCCCTGTGGGCAGCGGCCGCCCTGGTCGACGGCATCCAGCTCAGCGAGCAGCTCGCCGAAGTCTTCGTCGTGGCCACGATCTTCGGACTGGTCAACATCTTCATCAAACCCGTCATAAAATTCTTCGCCTTCCCTGTCATCCTCATCACCCTCGGGCTCTTTACCCTCGTGATCAACGCGGGCATGCTCATGCTCGCCGACCGCTTCGCCCAAGCCCTTCTGGTTGCCGATTTCACGTCCGCCTTCCTGGGCGGCATCATCATCTCGGTGGTCAGCATGGTGATGGGATCGATTCTGGACCAGAAGGGGAAGCTGAAATAGGGTGGCCCGCGCGACCCGTCATGGTGTGACCGGATAGTACCACACGCGCTGAATCAACCCGTCGCGCACTTCGAAGACCGCGAGGGATGCCTGGGAGCGCTCTCCTTCGGCCCCGGTCCACGTCGCCCGCTCACGCACCGCGACGAAGTCCCCGCTCACGAGCGCGTCCTCCAGTTCAGAGCGCACCGTGGGCACGGCTTCGAAATACGTCAGCAAGAAGGAGCGGAGCATCTCCCTGCCTCTCACCTCGATTAACACGGAGTCCTCCTGGACGTTCATCCACGCCACGTCAGGCGCGACCCAGGCAAGCAGGTCCTCGGCGTTGTGTCGATTGAAGGCATCGAGTTGCCCGAGCACGACGGCGAGCGGGCCGTTGTCGTCGGCCTCCATGGGGTTGGAGGGCGGAGAACACGCTCCGGCGGCAACCACGAGTGCCAGGGTCGCGCGGGCTGACGAGCTCGCATGCACGCATCGCTCAAGACGGCCTGGAGCCTCACTCATCGGTCATCTCCCTGATCATTTCGCCAACCGTCCGGCCCAAGGGGCCCGAACTCCAAACGGGCCGGCACCCCGGCGGCAGTTGGGCCAGCGCGTCGCCGCGCGTGCGAGCACTCCCGGGCGTCGTCACTCTTCAGCAACCACCATCTCCGCCAGGGTCTGGAGATCCGGCACCTCCAGATCCGGGCGCGCACTCACCGGGACCGTGGCGCCCGACCCTCCATGCCGGGACACCCGGTTCACGTGCACCGTGGTCATCCCCAGCCGGTTAGCGGGCTGAATGTCGTGGAAGAGGCTCTGAGCGACATGCAGGACGGCGCTGATGGGCACGTTCAGCCGCTCCAGAGCCAGCTCGAAGTTGCGAGGAGCGGGCTTGTAGCCGCCTGCCTGCTGCGCGGTGACGACCTCATCAAACTCGATCCCGAGCCGGCGCTCGGACGCGGCAAACAGATCGTCGTCCACATTGGAGACCACGGCCAGCCGGTAGCGCGACTTCAGGATGCGGAGGGCGTGGATGGTGTCGTCGAAGGGCGCCCAGCGCGCGATCGACTCGGGAAGCGAAGCCCGTTCCCGGGGGCTGGGGATGAAGCCCAGCTCGTGCCCGAATTCGTCCACCACACGGGACAGCATATCCCGGTACGTGCGGTAGAGTCCGGCCTGGAGGGTCGACTCGAAGCGCGCGAAGCTCTCCAGAATCCGGGGAGCCGGAAGCTCCCGGCCATGGGCGGTCAGTACGCGCCCGAGCGCCTCCAGAATCCCGCTTTCCCAATCGATGAGCGTCCCGTAGCAGTCGAAGGTGAGAACTTCGAAGGATGACAGGCGCAAGTCGTCGCTGTGCTCAGGCACTTGGATGGCCCCCTTCTTCACAGGCCCGGGACTCCGCCCTCAGGGGGCGTCCCTCCTCTGTGCGCGCCGCTGCCGCGAGCGCGCCACCCCCTCCCCGATCAGCGGGCCTGCCAGCCCGCCGATGGTTCCGCCCAGGAGCATCATGAAGCCGAGCGGGCCAAGGGTGGAGCCCAGCCCCACCCCCGAGCTGATCGCCTGATAGGCGCTCGCCAGGCCGAAGGCAGCCGCGCCCGCCACAAACCCGAACAGGGTACGCCGCACGATACGGTTCATCGCCCATCTCCGCTGTTGTTGCCATCTCCCGCCGCCCGGCTGACGCCGGACTCGTGGACCAGGCCGCGCGTTTCCAGCAAGTGCCGCGCGGTCGCCCGGTACTCCGCGTCGCTCATGCTGCCGGGGGCCTCGTAGGGCATCGTCAGACGCAGGTAGCGGTAGAGGGTCTCCTCGTCACCGCGGGACGCCAGCGTGGCAGCCGTGATCTCGGCCCCGATCGAGCCCTCCGCATCGTGGCAGAAGGCGCAGCGGCGGGAGTAGACCAAGGCGCCGTCGACTGTTTCGCCGCCCTTTCGCTCGACCACGAGCGCGGTCGTGCCGAGCCCCCCCGCAACCAGGGTGAGCGCGGCGGCCATGCGTGCGCGGCCCGTCATCTCCGGGTCACTCTCGGCCCGGCACAGATGCGGCTCCGGGTCGCCGTCGCGCTGCTTCGCTTCGTTGCCGGGCTGCCCGGGGTCGATTCCGCGCCACTACCACCTCCCACTCAGGTCACCTCCACCGGGTGGGGAAGCACCAGGTTGAGCAGATAGCCCTTCTGGTTCCATGCCATTTCGTCGGGTTGGGTGTTGCCCGCCGCATCGGTCGCGCGGGTTCGGAGCGTGTAGGAGCCCGGCGCGGCCTCCCACTCCGATCTCGAAACGGGTCCAGGCGTAGCGCAGGCGCGGACCGAGGAGGCGCGCGGAGCCCCAGCTGGCCCTGTCGTCGGCGCTCCATTCGACCGACTCGATCGGGCCGTCGTTCGAGTAGGCGAAACCCCGAATACGGGACCTCCCCGCGGGCACAGTGGCCGGCCAGGGGAGGGCCAGCGCGCTCTTGACCGGCAGCGTCGTAACGGGGGCGCCCTCCGCGGGCGCGTACTGCTCGGCGGGCCAGTCCGGTCCGACCAGAACGTACGAGCTGGTGTTGGCGCGCACCCAGATCTCCTCGGTGGAAACCTGGATCTCGCCCACCCACTTGATGCTGTTGCTCCCCGCCCAGCCGGGGACCAGCCCGAGCACCGGGAAGCCGTGGTCGGGGGGCAGCGGCTCACCGTTCATCGACACGGCAAGCAGGGTATCCGGGTCCATCGCCTTGGGGACCGCCATGGGCCTGCTGAAGCCGCCGTCGTCGAGGCCCACCAGGTTCACCGCCACGGCCTCCGGACGAAGCCCGGCGGCTTCCAGCACGGCGGAGAGCGACGGTCCCCCCCACTCGGCGCATCCGACCGCTCCCGTGCGCCACTGGCCGCCCTCGGCCGCCCGGCCAAGAACGGATGCGAAGAAGCTCCGCCAATTGCCCGCGCACTCCAGATACGCCACCACCGACTGGCTCGGCAGGGCGCGCAGATCGTCGAGACTGAACTCGATACTGCGCTCGACGCCGTCGCCCGTGACGCGCAGCCGGTAGTCTTCGGCGCTGATCATCGGAGTCGGCGCGTGGTTTCGCACAAAAAAGAGGTCGTTCGGCGTGATCAGCCCGTCGAGCAGCTCCAGACGGGTCTCCAGGTTGGTGGCGTGCCGGATGAACGGCTCGGGATCCTTGAACCAGGCCGTCTCGAGTTCGGCGGGAACGGGGCCCGATGCGGAATCACAGCCTGGCAGCAATGCGGAAGCACCGCCCGCGGCCAGGAACGCCGCAAACCGGCGGCGGGAGAGCGAACCTCCCGCCATCGGGGTCGATTCCTTCGCGCCGCCTTCCAGAATCGACATGTCGACGCCCCGAGCGGAGTCCCCAGCCTCGCGCCCGCCACTCACGAGACGATCTCGATGTGGAGTTCGGTCGAGAAGCCGACGCATCCGACGAGGGTGCGGTAGACGGGACAGTGCGGATGATGGACCTCGTGCGCCCGCCGTGCCTGCTCTTCCTTTCCCGCCTCCATGCGCAGGTGGTAGCGCACATGGATGGTGCGTATGACGAGCACCCCGCCGTCCTTGTCAATGCCTCCCTCGACTTCAGCGATCAGACGATCCTGCCCTGCCGGTATCCCGCGCGCCTCCAGCGCGCCCCCAAGGGTTCCCGCCAGTCAGCCGCCGGCCGCCGCCACAATGTAGTCGAGGGTGGTGGCCACCGGTGTCTCGGGCTCGACGCCGTAGTGGCTCGCGATCTCGCTGTGCACCCCGAACAGGACCGCGTCGGGGGTGGCCGGCAGGTAGGCGTGGCGCAACGGACCGGCTTTGCGTTCGATGCGCACTCTGGAGGTGTAGACCACGACGTTGTCTCCTTTGTCTTGGGGGCGGGCGGGGGAAGCTACGCGACAGCGCGGCACCCCAGTACGTCCATGGCGGCGTCGACGGCGCCGACGGTATCAACCTGGCATCCGCTCGCCCCGAGGGCACCGCCGATCGCCTGGATGGTGCGGCGCAGCAGCTCCGGCCGGGTCGTGACATACCCCATGTGGCCCACGCGGAAGTACTGGTCGGAGATCCCCGGATGCAGCCCCGTCGCCACGATCACGCCCCGTTCGACGATGCGTCCCACCAGCGAGGCGTCCACCCCGTCGGGATAGCGCACCGCGCTCAGGGTATTGGCGCAGTGAGAGTCGCCGGCGGGCACCATGCCAAGTCCCATATGGGCCCAGGCGGCGCGCATCGCCCTTCCCGTGCGCGCATGACGCTCGACGCGGGCATCCACCCCCGCAAGCCCGTCCAGCTGGTCCGCAAGGATTTCTCCCAGCGCCACATCGGCCGCCACGACCAGGTTGGTCGCCGGAGTGGCGAAGTAGCTCATGCGGCCCGCCTCATGGCTCTCCATGATCGGGAGCCAGGTGTTCCAATCGAGGTACATGGGGCAAGGCGTCCGGCGTCCGCGACTCGCCTCCATCGCCCGCGGTCCGGCCACGAAGAGCGCGAGCCCCGGGGGCAGGCCCATGGCCTTCTGGGAAGCGGTGAAACAGAGGTCGGCGTCCCATCCGGACATCTCGAAGGCCTCCGCCCCGATCGCGCACACGCCGTCAAAGACGGACAGCACGCCCCGGGAACGTGCGAGGGCGGCCAGGCCGGCCGGGTCGACGACCACTCCCGTGGAGGTGTCCACATGGGTGGCGAACAAGGCCTTCGCCCGGGACGCGTCGAGGGCGGCTTCCACCTCTTCCAGCTCCGGTCGCTCGCCCGGCGCACTGGCGACGACGCGGACCTTCACGCCCCGGCGCTCCAGCACCAGCCGCATGCGGTCGGCGAAGTAGCCGGTGTCGACGAGCAGAGCTTCGTCTCCCGGCTCCAGCAGATTCACCGCCGCGATGTCCATCGTCATGGTGCCGCTGCCGGCGATCAGGAAGGGTTGGGCACCCTCGCCGGACTTCCACACCTTGCGCATCTGACTCAGCGTCGCGCCCAGCGCCCTTACCAGGAACGGCTGACCGTGCCCCGGTGGGGGGGTCGAGAATGCGCGAAGGACTTGCGGGGAAACTTCCACCGGTCCGGGGATCATCAACAGGGGGCGTTCAGCCATGACAGTTCGAATCGTGGTTGGAGTCGGATTCGTCGCGCGTCGGAGTCGGTTCGTCGCGCAACGCTCGCCGATGGCGCAGTCCCGCGCTTCCCAGAATAGCATCACGGCGCCCCCGGTGGTCCAGCGCTGAAGTTTAACCCTTGCGGCGGAGACCGGGAAAGCCGTTGCCGATGCCGGACCATCGCAATTGCGACGGAGGATTCCCGCCTCCGTTGGCCTGGCCCGCACTTCCGCGGCGTCCTCCGGCCTTTCTGTTCAGCACCGCGCTTCCCATAATGCCCGGCGAGCGTGCCCCGAACTCCAACGGAGAATCCCATGGCCCAGAACCCCGGCCACACCCAGGCGGAATACTCCGAATTCGACCAGCTCGAGCTCCCCGACCGCTCGGTGCGAGGGCTGTTGCGGCACTTCGGACCCGGGATCATCCTGATGATGACCGGAATCGGCACCAGCCACCTCGTCACTGCGCCCACTGCGGGGGGTCGCTTCGGCTACGCGCTGCTCTGGTGCCTTCCGGTGGCCTACATCTTCAAGTACTACGGCTTCGAGATGGCCTTCCGCTTCACCAACGCCACCGGGAAGAGCCTGATCGAGGCGTACGCGACGGCGCGGGGAAAGTGGCCGCTCTGGTACGTGCTGATCATCACGCTGATCCAGTGCGCGATCGGACAGGCGGGGCGCCTGGTGGCGGCCGCGGCGGTCGTCTACTACCTGACCTCCGAGGTGCTCGGGTGGCCTGTTTCGCTCACCGGCGCGGCGGTGGCGCTGGGGGTGGTGTCGGTGGTCATCCTGCTCCTGGGGCGCTACAAGGCCGTGGAGAATTCGGCCAAGATCCTCGCGGCCATCATGGTGGTGTCCACCCTGGCGGTATATTTCGTGAGTCCGGCGCCCCTCGCCGAGATGGGCGCCTTCTTCCTGGTCGAGATCCCGGACGGCTCCTGGCTGGTTATCGCCGCCTTCCTGGGGCTCCTGCCCACCGGCATGGACGTATCGCTGCAGGCCTCCGAGTGGGGAAAGGCGAAGAAGGTCGGGATGAGCAAGATCCGCGACCGCATGGAAGAGCTGGGCATCGCACGTCCCTTCAACGCCTTCCGGCCCTCCGTCACCGATCTCAGCGTACATACGAACCGCCTGCCCGCCCACGCGCAGGAGTACTGCCGTCGCTGGTTCCAGATCGGCCTCTGGGACTTCCGCCTGGGCCATGTGGTTTCGTTCGTGATGGCCGCGGTGTTCATGCTGCTGGCCGCAGTGTGGCTCTATCCCAGCGCGGTCGAGGGACAGGCGGTGATGGGGGAGATCGCGGGCATCTTCACCAACTCCGTGGGTCCGAGCATGATGGGGCTGTTCATGTTCGGCGCCTTCGCGGCCACCTTCTCGACCGCCTTCAACTACTTCGACGGCTGGCCGCGCATCGTGGGGGCGTGCTGCCGCAACCTCTTCCGGAGCACGGCGCGGACGTCGGGCATCGACAACAAGCACAAGGGCTGGTACTCCGAGTACAACCTCTACCGGGCCACCATGATCTACTCCCTGGTAGGCTCGGTGGCCGTGATCGCGGGGGTGCCGCGGCCGGTCCTCCTGGTGCTCGTGGCCTCCGCCCTGGCCTTCTTCATCGCCCCGGTCATCTTCTTCCTGAACTTCTACTACTGCCTGGTCGTGATCCCGAAGGAAGACCGCGCCTTCTACCCCTCGACCTTCGCGCGCTGGTTCGGCTGGTTCAGCCTGATCGTCTTCACCGCGATGAGCGTGGTGCTGATCCTCGCGAGGGTCTTCAGCATCCCGCTGTTCGGGGCTTGATCACGACCTGACAAAACCGGAACGGCGGGACTGCTAGTCGATTTCCCAGGCGAACGGGAGGTGCTGGCCGCACTCTACAATGCGACCAACGGGCCGTTCTGGATCAACAACGACAACTGGCTGAGACCGCCTTCTCGCTAGCCCTCCCGGCCGATGAGCCGCCGCACCCACGGCGCAGCCACCAGCCCCACGATGCCGACGACGCCCACCATGACCGCCACGTTGTGGAAGAGCGGCGCGGGCGCGAGGCTCTCGAGGCGCCCGGCGATCAGGCCCGCAAAGAGGTTGCCCAGCGCCGCGCCCACGAACCACACCCCCATCATCTGACCGACCCGGTTGGGGGGTGACAGCTTGGTGATGGCCGACAGGCCGATCGGTGAGATGCAGAGCTCTCCCACGGTGTGGAAGAAGTACGTGACCACCAGCCACGACGGGCTCACCAGATTGTCGGGCGAGGCGTTGGCGGCGCCCCAGGCGAGCACCAGGAATCCGACCGCGAGGCCGATGAGCCCCATCCCCGCCTTCATGGGGATCGACGGGTTTCGCTTGCGCCGCTCCAGCCAGACCCACGCCGAACCGAAGACGGGTGCGAGCAGGATGATGAAGAAGGAGTTCACGGACTGAAGGAAGCCCGCCGGCATCAGCCAGCCGAGGATGTTGCGGTCGGTGTAGTCGCGCCCGAAGAGGTTCAGGGAGGATCCGGCCTGCTCGAAGCCGGACCAGAACACCGCGATCAGCAGGAAGAGCCAGAAGATCACCCCGAGGCTCCGGTTCTCCTCCCTCGTGTGGCCTCCCAGGGTCCACAGATAGACGAAGTAGCCGGCGATGATCACCAGCACGCTGTATCCCAGGACCGTCGCGATCTGGGTCAGGCTGACCGGAATGACCCCGCTCGACACCAGGTAGCCGAACGCCACCACGCCCGCGATCACGGCGAAAAACGTTCCGAAGAACCTGCGCGACCTCGCCGCCAGTTGCGCGGCGCTGTCTCCGCTCCTCAGCAGGCCCGCATCACCCAGGAGACGGGCGCGGTTCCGGTATTGAATGAGCCCCAACACCATGCCCACGCCAGCCGCCCCGAAGCCCCAGTGCCAGTTGTAGCCCTCTGCGAGAAAGCTCGTCACCAGAGGTCCGAGCAGGGCCCCCAGGTTGATCCCCATGTAGAAGACGGAGAAGCCGGCGTCCCGCCTCGCGCCCCCTTCGGGGTAGAGTTCGCCCACGATGGTGCTGACGTTGGGCTTGAGCAGCCCGGTCCCGCAGACGATGAGAGCGAGCCCAAGGAAGAACGTGAAGGTTGACGGCACCGCCATCGTGAAGTGGCCCAGGGCGATGATCCAGCCCCCCACCCACACCGCCTTGCGCTGCCCCCACAGGTTGTCGGCGACCCAGCCGCCGGGGAGCGCCAGGATGTAGACGAGGCTCGTGTACAATCCGTAGATCGCGGCGGCGGTCCCGATATCGAGCCCCATGCCCCCGTTGGCGACGGCCGTCCCGTCGTCGCGCATGATCACATTGGTGGTGGCCGTGGTCATGTAGAGCGCGAGCAGGGCGCGCATCCCGTAGTACGAGAAGCGCTCCCACATCTCGGTGAAGAAGAGGGTGGAGAGCCCGCTCGGGTGTCCGAACCAGGTCTTGTGGCCGGAGCCTGCGGACGGGGAGGCGGATCGCGTCGTGGCGTCGTTCAATGTCCTGGACTCCTCGCTATTGAGAAACTCGGCGCTCGCAGAAAACTCAGCGCTTGAAGGTGAAGGCCCCCGCCTGCTTCATTTCCGCGATCTCACCGGCCTCGAACCCGAGCACATCCTCCAGGATCTCGTTGGTGTGTTCCCCCAGAAGGGGCGATCGCGTGATCACCGCCGGCGAGTCGGAGAGCTTGATCGGGCAGCCGAGGTTCCAGTACGAACCACGCTCGGGGTGGTCCAGCTCGAGGTACATCTCGCGCCCGCGCACATGCTCGTCGTCCGCCAGGTCCGCAGTGCTCATCACCGGGCCGCAGGGGACGTTGAGCTCGTTCAGGATCGCCATCAGCTCGCGCTTGGTGTAGCGACTGGCGAAGTCGTTCAGGATCTCCCACATGTCGCCCTGCTTCTTGCGGCGCACCCCGATGTCGCGGAAGCGCGGGTCGTTGACCAGTTCCTCGCCCCCCACCCGGGTCGCGAGCGCCTCCCAGAGGTGCTCCTGCACCACGATGTAGAGATAGTCGTTGATGCCGCCCGGCTTGCAGCGGATGCAGTTGCCCAGCTGTCCGCCTCCGGAGTCGTTGCCGGCGCGCGGAGCGAAGTCCTCGAACTCCTGAATCGAGAATTCGGGGAGCGGCCCGCGCTCGATGCGCTGGTGGTCGCGCCACTTCACGCGCACCAGGTTCATCACGCAGTCCATCATGGCGCACTCGACGTACTGGCCCTTGCCGGTCTGCTCGCGATGCAGCAACGCCGCGAGAATACCGAGCGCCAGATGGACGCCCGTGCCCGAGTCGCCGATCTGGGCGCCGGTCACGACCGGGGGGCCGTCGAACATGCCGGTGGTGCTCATCGAGCCGCCCATCGCCTGGGCGATGTTCTCGTAGGCCTTGAAGGCGGCATAAGGACCCTCCGTGCCAAAGCCCTTGATGGATGCCATCACCATCCGCGGGTTGATCTCATGCACCCGCTCCCACCCGAAGCCGAGCCGCTCCAGCACCCCCGGGCCGAAGTTCTCCATGAGGACGTCGCACTCCTGCACCAGCCGGGTGAAGACCTGCTTTCCGCGCTCGTTCTTGACGTTCACCGTGATCGAGCGCTTGTTGCAGTTGAGCATGGTGAAGTAGAGACTGTCGGCGTCCGGGATATCACGCAGCTGCTTGCGGGTGGCGTCGCCGAACGGTGACTCCACCTTGATCACGTCCGCTCCCATGAACCCCAGCAGCTGGCTGGAGGTGGGGCCCGCCTGGACGTGGGTCATGTCCAGGATGCGGATGCCGTTGAGTGCTTTGCTCATTGAAGGGTTGCTCCGGTCGCTCGTGCAGGTTCGATGGTTGGCTGGCTGGTCCCGGTCACTTGTACATGGTTTGACGCTTGGTGCCCGGTGCCCATTCGCCGGGATCCACCCAGATGTTGATCACGGCCGACTTCCCGCTGCTCTTCACCGACTCGCGCGCCCGCTGCAGGGCCGGCTGGATCTGCCCGGGGTCGCGCACCTCCTCGCCGTACCCGCCCAGCATCTCGCCGAACTTGGAGAAGGGCACGTCGCCCAGCAGGTTGCCGACGTTGCCGCGCTCCTCGCCGTATTTGGCGAGCTGCCCGTAGCGGATCTGGTTCATCGCGGAGTTGTTGCCGATGACCGCGATGTAGGGAGCCCCGAAGCGGTTGCAGGTCTCCATGTCGAAGGCTGTCATGCCAAAGGAGCCGTCGCCGTAGTAGCAGAGCACTTCCTTATGGGGATGAGCGAGCTTGGCCGCCATGGCGAAGCCGGTGCCCACGCCCAGCCCTCCCAGGGCTCCGGGGTCCATCCAGTTGCCGGGGGCGCGCGGCCGCACCGCCTGCGCGCTGATGGTCACGACGTCGCCGCCGTCGCCGATGTAGACGGTGTCCTCGGTGAGGAACTCGTTGAGTTCCCACGCCACCCGGTAGGGGTGGATGGGGTTGGCGTCGGAGAGGAAGAGCGGCATCAGCTTCTCGGACTTCTGCTCTTCGATGACGCGCAGCTGCTTCATCCAGCTCAGGCGGCGGGTGGGGCCATCGCCGAGATTGGCGCTGGCGGCGGCCAGGACCGCCTCCAGGATGGCGCCGGGATGGCCCACCAGCCCGAGGTCGACGTCCCGGTTCTTGCCCACGGTACGGTAGTCGAGGTCGATCTGCACCACTTTCGCCCCGGCGGGCAGGCGCTTGCCGTACCCCATGCGGAAGTCGAAGGGCGTGCCGACGATCACGATCACGTCGGCGTTGCCGAAGGCGGCGCCGCGCGTGCGGTGAAAGTAGTGGGGGTCGTCGGGCCCAAGCAGCCCGCGCGAGGCGCCGTTGGTGAAGGTCGGGATGTTCAGCGTGCGCACCAGATCCCAGGCCTCCTGGTGGGCGCGGCAGGCCCACACCTGCTGGCCGAAGAGGATGGCGGGCCGCTCGGACTTGACCAGCAGATCCGCCAGCCGCTCGATGTCGCGCGGGTCGCCCACCGAGCGGGTGGAAGCGCGGTACCGGCCCGGCTCGGGGATGGTCGCGCTGCTCAGCGGGACCTCGCGGTCGAGCACGTCGCGCGGGATTTCCAGATAGCTGGGCCCCGGCGTGCCGGCGAAGCACTCGCGCGCGGCCATCGACACCATGTCCGCGATGCGCTCCGTGGAGCGAACCCCCGCGGCGAACTTGGTGATGGGCCGGGCGATGTTGACGTGGGGCAGGTCCTGCAGCGAGCCCATCTTGTGCTGGGTGAGCGCGCCCTGCCCGCCGATGTGCAGCACCGGGCTCTCCGAGCGGAACGCGGTGGCGATGCCGGTGAGCGCGTTGGTGAAGCCCGGGCCGGCGGTCGTGATGACGCATCCCAGCCCGCCGGTCTGGCGCGCGTAGCCGTCGGCGGCGTGGGCGGCCACCTGCTCGTGGCGCACGTCGATGATGCGGATCCCCTCGTCGATGCACCCGTCGTAGGTGTCGATGATGTGCCCGCCGCACAGCGTGAAGACGGTGTCGACACCTTCGTTGGCCAGCGCCCGGGCGGCCAGATGCCCGCCCGAAATGACGCTCTCGTCCCGGCTCTTGCGCGCGAGGGTATCCTCGGCGGTCCTGGATTTCATTGCGGTCGCGCTGGTCATGAACAGATCCTCCTCAAGGGGCTTTCGATTGGAGTCAGGCGGGCCCTCCCGCAAGTCCGCAGGAAAGCTAGGGAGCCGCCCGCAGCCTGCCAAGGAAGGCCACGGTGCGTTGACGGCCGGTATCGCCGTCACTCGTGCCCCGAAGGCCCCCACCCCACCGATAGGAGGCCACGAACACGGCCCGGACCGCCACTTCCCTGGCCGCCCCCCGCATGGTCTGGCCCTTGCCCGGCGCGGACGATTGGCGTTACGATGACGCCCAATTGGAATGTCCACATTTACCATATGGGCAACTGGAATGAAGTACACGACGCCGGGAATCGGACCGGCTCTCGCCCCCCTTCTCGTCCGCGAGGGAGCGGTAGCCCTGGTTGAGCGCGGTCTGCCGTTCGCTACGCTGGATGAGGTGGCGGCCGCCGCCGGAGTCGGGCGCCTCGCTGTCGCCCGCGTGATGGGTCTGGCCTCCACCACTCTGGCCCGGAGGCGCAAGGCGGGCCGGCTCACGCCGGAGGAGTCTGATCGACTCGTGCGCGTGGCCCGTCTGGTCGCGATGGCCCACGACATGATGCGGGGCGATGGCGACGCTGCCCGCCAATGGCTCGGAAAACCGCACGAGTTGCTCGAGGGCGAGTCGCCGCTCGAACGAGCTTCCACGGAGGTGGGGGGCAGAGAGGTGGAACAGCTCATCGGACGCCTTCGCCACGGGATCTTCAGCTAGGAGGGTGGCCGGACCGATCCAAGGGTGGCGTCTGGCTTCGCCCGAGCATTCCCGCACCATCGAAGACATGCTCTCCGGAGAGGGGGCCCTGCGGTATGGCGGGCGCTGGAACAGCCCGGGACGCAGGGCGGTCTATCTGGGAGGCAGCCTGGCGCTGGCAAGCCTGGAACTGCTCGTTCACCTCAGGGTCTCCGATGTCCTGCAAGCGTACCGGAAGCTCCCCGTTGGCGTCCCGGAGGATCTCGTCAAGGTCCTGAACCCGCGGGATCTGCCCGCCGGTTGGGCGCGGGCCGGCCTTCACCCCGTCACCCAGGGGATCGGGGATGGATGGCTCGATTCGCTCGAATCCGCGGTTCTCGCCGTGCCGAGCGCGGTAGTCATCGGTGAGGTCAACTACATCGTCAATCCCGGCCATCCGGATTTGCCGGGACTCGAGCCGGGTGCGATCACGGACTACCGCTACGATTCCAGGATCCTGAAGACGGATGAGTCCGGCACCCCCAACCCAGGCGCCTAGCCGAGACGGCTCGCTTCCCGCTTCGGGACGACGTTGCACAGGCGAAGGATAGTCCGAACCTGGGCGCCCTACTCCTCCCGCACCCTCAGCACCAGCTTCCCGAAGTGGGCGCTGGCTTCCATTTCCCGATGCGCTCTGGCCGCATCCTCCAGCGGATACACGGCGTGGACGAGCGGCACGATGCGCCGCGAGGCGAAGTGCGGCATCACCACCCGCTCGAACTCGGCCATGATCCCGGCCTTTTCCGCCACCGGGCGCGAGCGCAGCACCGAGCCGATGATGGTGTGCCGCTTCACCATCAGCAGGGCAAGGTTGAGTTCGGCCTTCAGCCCGCCCATCAGGCCGATCACCACCAGCCGGCCCCCCGGCGCGAGGGCCTTCAGGTTGCCCTTCAGGTAGGCCGCGCCGATGTGGTCCAGCACCACATCCGCCCCCCGCCCCCCCGTGAACGCGCGCACGGCCGGGGCGAACTCCTCGGCCGTATAGTTCACCACGTGGTGCACCCCCATCGCCCGCACGCGCTCCACCTTGCCCGGCGAGCAGGTCACGACCATGCGCACATCGGGAACGAGCGCGCGGCACAGGTGGATGGCCGCCGTGTTCACCCCTCCCCCGCCCCCGTGCAGCAGCACCGATTGCCCGTCCCCGAGACCGCCGAGCATGAACAGGTTCAGGTACGCGGTCACGTAGGTCTCGCACACACACGCCGCCTCCACCCAGGTAAGCGTCTCGGGGACCCGGACCAGGTGGCTCTCGCGGGCACACGCGAACTCCGCGTACCCCCCGCCGGCCACGAGCGTCATGACCCGGTCGCCGGGGCGGAAGCTCTCGACCCCGGGGCCGGTCTCGCGCACCACACCCGCCACCTCGAGCCCCAGGATTTCGGACTCGCCCGGGGGCGGGGGGTACTTCCCTTCCCGCTGGCTGATGTCCGCCCGGTTGACGGAGGTCGCCACCACCTCGATGAGGACTTGGCCCCGTCCGGGCGCGGGCACCGGCGCGTCTCCCCACCGCAGAACCTCGGATCCCCCGAAACCGTCCATCAATACGGCCTTCATGGTCCCTCCTCTGGCGGCAAGGCGGCGTCGGGCCCGACACGCGACCGGGGGCGCGACCGCATCCGCCCCTGAGGGACGGCCTCCGCAGGCGAACCGCCGGATGTATCCAGAATGCCGCCAAATCGCATGGCGTGGGCTTGACCGGACGCCGGGCGCGCATCATCCTATCCGAAGCTGCTCTGCCGGGCGAGTCGCGCGCGGCCAGGGCCAGGAAGTTGGGAAGTCTGTCGTGCGGGGAAGTCCGTGCCCGGGCTCCCACCGTCAATCAGGAGTCTCGTAGAATGCGCGCCAACGGCACGGTAAAGTGGTTCAACGCGGAAAAGGGCTATGGTTTCATCGCCCGCGACGATGGTCAGGGCGATTGTTTCGTTCATCACTCGGGGATACTGGGCTCCGGGTTCAAGTCCCTTAACGAAGGTGACCGCGTGGAGTTCGATGTCGTCCAGGGTCAGAAGGGCCCCGCAGCGGAGAACGTTTCCACGGTGTAGCGACAAGGTTTGCGCGGGAGCGCCGCGGCTCTGGCACCGCCGCGGCGCACAGCCGCTCCGGCGAGTACTCCAAGCGGAGGAACTGGACCATCCACGTCAACTCGGTGAACGAGCGCTGGGGCATCCCCATCAACGAGGATGTGATGGCCAACTGACCGAGAGGTTGTCACATCGGGAGGCCGTGCCTGCGGCCTCCCCCTAGGCGACGCGGTCCTGCCCCTTCGGGAGCCAGTTCGCATACTGCTGGTACGCCGGTTCTGCACTGCCGTACCGGCGGTAGCACTGCTCCGCCAGCCACTGCATCCACTCATTGAACTTCTCGGTTCCGCTCTCGTCCCGGATCTGCTGAGTCCAGTCTTCCAGCCGTTCCCACGAACCCAGCAGGGCCCCGCCCATGAACTCCCACACCAGTTCGAGGGAGAGCATGCGGCGATGGACCATCAGCGCGACGGATTCGAAGGTGAGCGAGACGAACATGGCCGCGTCCTCATACTTGGTGCCGCGCGCGCGGATTTCCTCGGCGTCGAGCCCCGGCGGGAGACTCAGCAGAAGGCGCAAGGCGCGCGCCATGAGTGGATTCTGGAGAGAACGCGCGAGTTCGAGGGCGGCCGTCGCGTTGCGCTGGATGCGATACTGCTGAAGCTGCAGGAAACCAAAGATGAAACCGGCGATCACGATCAGAACGCCGACGATCTCCGCGAGATTCCCGAGGGCTTCGAGGCTCATGCTCCAGTCCGGCGAGGGGAGGGGAGGGGCGACCCCCTGGAAGGGCCGCCCCCGGATTCGATCTCAGCCGCGTGAACTCGCGGCCGATGTCCTGGCGGGGAAGATCTCGTGGAAGGCGCCGAGGAAGCGGTCCATCTCCTCGCGCGTTCCGATCGACACCCGCAGATGGTCGAGCATCGGCGGGAAGGGGCGCCCGACCAGCACGCCTCTCGCCCGGAAGTCGCGGCCCACCTCGTTGACCGGCCGGCCCGTGTGCATCATGAAGAAGTTGGTGTGCGAGGGCAGCACGTCGTAGCCATGGTCGTTCACCTGGGCGATGACGTCGCGCTTCAGCTCGATGACCTTGCCGCGCACTTCCCGTTCAGCCGCCCGGTCACGCAGCGCCTGCGCCCCGCCCCACTTGACCAGAGCATTGATCGACCCGGTCATGTAGGCGCTCATCTCGCGCACCATCTCCGGGGGCGCCACCGCATATCCCAGTCGCAGCCCCGCCATCCCGTAGATCTTCGAGAAGGTGCGCGCGACGATGACCTTGCGACCCTCCACGACGTAGGGCACGGACGTGGCGTACGCCGGATCCTCCACGAAATGGTGGTAGGCCTCGTCGATCAGCACCGGGGTGTCCTCGGGGATGCCGTCGAGCAGGCGGCGCACATCGTCGGCCGTGACCGTGATGCCGGTCGGGTTGTTGGGGTTGCAGAGATACACGAACCCCACGTCCCGGTAGTTCTGCCGGGTGGACCGGATGATGGCCGGGATGTCCTGGCGGTAGTCCCCGCGCAGGGGAATCAGCACCGGATCCGCCTTGATGCCGGTCGCGTACTCGTACACGTAGCCGTAGGAAGGCTCGACTCCCACCACTCTGGTGCGCTCGCGCAGGTAGGTCAGGCCGACCACCCGGAGGAGTTCCTCCGAGCCGGCGCCCATCAGGACATTCTCCGGCCGAACCCCGTGGCTGTCGGCGATGGCCTGTTGAATGTCGTCGTCCGGATAGCCGTAGCGGTTGGCGTATTGCCACGCGCCGTTCATCGCCTCGAGCACCGAGGGTGACGGTCCCCAGGGATTCTCGTTGAAGGAAATCTTGGCGAAGGACTCGTAGTCGTACGCCTGTTGCGGATATCGGCCCAGCGAGCGCCCGGCCCCGCCTCCGGCGAGGAGACCGTTGGGGCCCAGCCCCAGGTAGCCCACCGCCAATGCGGCACCACCCATGAACCGGCGGCGTGAGACTTGCTGGGAATCCATCGTGGAATGCATCGTCCGACCTCCGTGTGCGGGGAGTTCTCTGTCCCGTATCCCGTAGCGCAACTGCCGAAATACTAGCGCCTGGGGGAAGCCGGGGACACCTCATGGCCGGGCAAAGCGAAGTGCCGAGCGATATGCTACATTCTCAAGAGACCACATCGCATCCAAAGAGGAGAGCCAATCGCATGACTTCACCATCGAACCCGGGATTCACTGGTCGTGTCCTGTTGCTCGTCCTGATCGCGTTCCTTCCGGCGGCGGGGATCTACTGGTTCGCCACCAACGAGATCCGCTCCCTCCAGTTGTCCAATCAGGAGCAGGAGCTCCTGCGCGCGACACGAGAGACGGCGGTGGAGTACAACCGGCTGCTGGAAGAGAGCCGCGTGCTCCTGGCCACTCTCGCGGAGTTCCCCCAGGTCAACGCGATGCAGCAGCCGGACTGCACCGATATTCTGGGGCGTGTCTTCGACCAGGCCAACGACCTCAACGGGATCTGGTCCATCGGACTCGACGGGTATGTCGGGTGCGGCTCGGTACAGCCGGACGGACTGCTCTATCTGGGGAATCGCACCTACTACATGCGCGCCATGAACGAGAACCGCCACGTCATCGGCAACTACCAGATCGGGCGCGTCACAGGGCGGCCCGGCGTCGCGTCGGCCATCCCGATTCGTGGCGATGACGGGATGCCCGTGGGCGTATTGATCGCGAGCATCGATCTGCGGGCTCTCAGCGAGACCGCGCAGAGCATGCAGTTGCCGCAATCCGCCACCTTCACGGTGCTCGACCGGGAAGGCCGCGTTCTGGTCCGCCATCCTGCCGCGCAGAGCGAAGGGGACACCGTCGGCGCAATGAGGGCAGAAGGGTTTCCCGAAGCCGTCACCGAGTCGGGGATCGTACATGGCACCGACCTGGACGGAGGCATGTCGGTTTTCGCCGTAGCACCGCTGACGGGGGAAGGAAACACCCCGGAGGGATACATCGCGATCGGCCGTCCGGAGGGCCAGATCAACGCGGAGGCATCCGAGGTGGTGAACCGCACACTGGGACTCATGGCGATCGCCGGGCTCGCCCTGCTCACCGCAGCATGGATATTCGGCCACTACGTCATCGCGAGGCCTGCTTCCCGAGGGTAGCCGATAGCCGAAGCCCGCCCGCGAGCCGGCTTCCTGCCTGATCCACGGCAGAGTGGCCTGGACCCCCACCGGCGCCCCGCGACCGCTCTCGGCGCGGGGCACTCTTGCGCGGCCATCCCCTCCGTTACTGCGCTGTGACCGCCGCAGGCTGATGGCCCTTGCAGACTTACTTTCGTACTATTAGAGAGTCGGAGTCGCCCCGCCCCACCGACACCCAGCAGGATGGCGGGGTTGACGCCGCCCGGTCCGCCGGCACCATCCGCCGCCGCCGCGACGGACCGCGTTCTCAACGCAGCGGGATTCCGAAGGTCACACGTTTCAAGAGGTCCGAAGTCCACACACCTCAAAATGGAGGATAGCCCATGTCACCTAGAGCTAGTCTGAACGCGCTTTGCGCAATGCTCTTCGCCGTTTGCGCCACCGATCTGGCGGCGCAACAGACCGCAACCGTCACTGGCAGGGTGACCGGGGAGGGAGGCGCCGGCGTCGCCAGCGCACAGGTCGTGATTTCGCACGAAGCCACGGGGGCACAGACCGGCGCGCTGGCGGGAAGCGACGGCACCTACCGCGTGGAAGGGGTTCGCGCCGGCGGACCGTACACCGTTGAGGTCGTCATGATCGGCTATGGCCGCCAGTCGGCGACGGGCGTCACGCTCGATGCCGGTCAGACGGTGACCCTCGACTTCAGCATCAGCCAGGAGGCAATCGCCTTCGACGCCCTGGAGGTCTTCGCCACCCGGGCGCAGGCCCGGCAGACCCCGGTGGCGTTCAGCAACGTCAGCAAGACTCAGCTCCAGAACCAGTTGGGCTCCAGGGATCTGCCGCTCATCCTCAACGTCACGCCCAGCGTGTACTCCACCGCCCAAGGCGGAGGCGCGGGCGACGCCCGCATCAACGTGCGCGGCTTCAGCCAGCGCCACACGGCCTTCATGATCAACGGCGTGCCCGCCAACGACATGGAAAACGGCTGGGTGTACTGGTCCAACTGGAGCGGCCTTGGCGATGCCGCGACCAGCATCCAGCTTCAGCGCGGCCTCTCGGCGGTCAACCTGGCCGCGCCCTCGATCGGAGGCACGATCAACGTCATCACCGATCCCTCGGCCCGGAGCGCCGGCTTCTCATACAAGCAGGAGTTCGGGGTGGGAGGCCTCGACGATACGGGCGGCTGGGCGGTGGCCTCGAACCTGCTGAAGGAAACCCTGGTGGTGAACACCGGCCAGCTGGGCGACTTCGCCGCGTCCGCTTCCGTGGCGCGCCAGACCGGAGGCGGGATGTACACGGGCTTCGCTGGCGGGGAAGCGACGTGGACCGACCTCTGGGCGTTTTACGTGGCCACTGCGTACCAGCTGAGCCCCAGCAACCGGCTCGAGGCCTACGCGGTCGGCGCGCCGCAGCGCCACGGCTCGAACGGGTACAGGCTGAATGTCGCCACCCTCGACGCGGATTTCGCGCGCTCGCTGGACAACTTCGACCAGGGCGCACTTGACAAGTTCCCCGAGCTCGGCCGGGGGCGGAGCCCGACCGTGGCTCCGGTCAGCCCCAGCTACACGGGGGGCCAGTACAACGGCGTGGGTCCGGATGCCGGACACAGGAGCCGGTTCAACAGTAGTTATCTCAACGAGCGGGAGAACTTCTACTACAAGCCGCAGCTCAACCTGAACTGGTACTCCTACTTCGGGGACGGTCTCAGCCTCACCACCGTGGGCTACTACTCCGGCGGCAGGGGCGGAGGCGCCGGACCCATGGGATCGCTGAGGTGGAACTACGACTACGGACAGCGCTTCGCGGACTGGGACGCCACCATCGAGCGCAACCGGGCGAACGACAACGGATCCCGGGGGATCCTGCGCAACTCGGTCAACTACCAGGACACATGGGGCGCGATCTCCAAGCTGCGCAAGATCTTCAACGCCGGGTGGACCGCAGAGGTCGGCGTCGACTGGCGAGCCTCTGAAATCGCACACTACCGCGAAGTCCGGGACCTGCTCGGCGGCGCCTACTTCGACGACTGCGCCCGCGGCTGCAGCTCGGACTTCTGGACCGAGGCGGATGGGCGGCGCGTCCTCGGCGACAAGCTCGCCTACCACAACGTGAACACGGTCGACTGGCTGGGCGGGTATGCGCAGGCCGAGAGGACGTCGGCGGAGGGATCTCTCTACGGCATGGTCGGGTGGGCCCAGAACGCCTACGGCTTCGTGGACCACTTCCGCCACGACCAATCAACCGGTGGCTTCAAGACAGTCGAGAGCGGCAACATCGCCGGTTACCAGGTCAAGGGCGGGGCGGTACGCAACCTGACCAGCGAGTGGTCGGTCTTCGGCAACGCCGGCTACGTTTCCAAGGTGCCGATCTTCGACGGTGTCATCGACGACAACAACGGGTCGCTCAACGCCGATCCGAAGAACGAGAAGTTCGAATCCGTCGAGGCGGGCGCGCAGTTCCGCTCGAACGACCGGAGGGTCTCGTTCGACTTCAACCTCTACCACACGATGTGGAAGGACCGCACGCGCAGGGTTTCAGTCCAGAACGTCGCCAACCCCGAGGGGGTGGACGGGTTGATCAACCTGTTGGGAGTCAACGCGCGCCACATGGGCATCGAGGCCGAAGCGGTGTTCCAGCCGAGTAACGTTCTGCGCTTCGAGGCGGCGGCTTCGATCGGAAACTGGACGTATCTCGACGACGTGTCCGGCACCTACCGGCCCGACGACCGGTCCGGCGAGACGGAATCCTACGACTTCTACATCCAGGGTCTGAAGGTCGCCGACGCACCACAGAGGCAGCTCGCCCTCAGCACTTCGATCTTCCCGGCCGACGGCGTGTACCTTTCCCTGGTGGGCAGGTTCTACGGCGCGCACCACGCGGGGTTCGACCCCTTCAGCCGCACCAACCCGGAGGAATCGAGAATCCAGTCCTGGCAGCCCCCGGGCTACTCCGTCTTCGACCTGTTCGCCTCGTACTCGCTGGCGAACGTTCTGCCGGTGGCCAGCGGCGGCGATCTGCGGTTGTTCGCCAACGTGTTCAACCTTCTCGACGCGGTGTACATCCAGGATGCCAGGGACGCGTCCCGCTTCAACGGCTACCACGACGACGGCGACCGCCACGACGCCGACTCGGCCGAGGTATTCCTGGGAATCCCGCGCAACCTGAACCTCGGGTTCCAGGTCACGTTCTAGAGGCGACGGTCGCGACTCCGGGACACGACCGGGCCGGAAAGCAGTTCCGAGCCACGGCCGGATCCAGAAACGGCCCCGCCAGTGGAAGCTGGCGGGGCCGAAGTCTTGGAGGGAAGCCGGACGGGCGATGGGCCCAGCAGGACTCGAACCTGCGACCGTCGGATTATGAGTCCGCTGCTCTAACCAACTGAGCTATGGGCCCGTCCTGAAACCGCTCGCCCGTCCGCGCTCCCCGCAACCCCAAGGTATGCAAACGAAACCCCGGCATACAAGCGAAGTCCCCGACGACATGAGCGGATACCTCCGGTATGCAAGCGAAGCCTCCGGACGGCATCCGAGCGAGACCTCCGTCGAAAGCATATGTTTACGGCGTTGTGGACGACCGGGGATTCCATTTGCGTGGTCTCGTGCGCACCTTGTCTCCCCCGCATGCCCGATTGGAGATCCCGGATGAACAGCCAGAGACCCGGATGACCGACCAAGACATCCTGGCCCGGTGGAAGGAGGAACCCGCCTCCCTCCTCCCGGTGCTGCACGCCTTCCACGCGCGCGACGGCTACCTCTCGGAAGACGCCATCCGGGCGGTGTCGAAGGGACTGCGCATCCCGCTCGCCGACCTGTACGGCACCATCACCTTCTACCACCACTTCGCGCGCATCCCCGGCGGGCTCGCCACCCCCCGGGTGTGTACCGGACCGGTGTGCGTGCAGAACGGCGCCCTCGACATCCTCGGTGATCTGGCCGCGGAGGGGGCGACCGGGATGCCCTGCTCCGGGCGCTGCGACGACCCCGTGCCGGTCCTGCGCGGCCACCTGACGCTGGCGGGACTCTCCGCCGCCGACCTCGTCGCCCGGCCGGCTCCCCTTCCCCCGCCCGCTCCCGAGGGTGCCGCGGAGTGCGTTTTCCGTAACATCCGTAAAACGGGGAACGCCACACTGTCGGGATACCGTCGCCACGGCGGCTACGAGGGCCTCGCGCGGGCGGTGCGCGAAAGGACCCCCGCGCAGGTGGTGGACACCGTCGGCCGGAGCGGTCTGGCGGGACGCGGGGGTGCCGGCTTCCCCACCGGCCGCAAGTGGCAGGCGGTGGCCGACGCCGGCGGAACCCCCAAGTCGATCGTCTGCAACGCGGACGAGGGGGAGCCGGGGTGCTTCAAGGACCGCGCGCTCATGGACTACGACCCGCACGCGGTCATCGAGGGCATGATCGCCGCGGGCTACGCGACCGGCGCGCACCGCGGGTTCATCTACTTGCGCTACGAGTATCCCGAGACCGAAGACGTTTTGGCGGAGGCCATCCGGGAAGCGGAAGATGCGGGCATCCTGGGCGCTTCGGTGATGGACAGCGGCTTCCCGTTCGACTTGCACATCCGCCGCGGCGCCGGCGCCTATATCTGCGGGGAAGAGACATCGCTGCTGAACTCCATGGAGGGGAAGCATCCGTTTCCGCGCAACCGCCCGCCCTACCCCGTCACCCACGGGTTCGAGAACCTGCCCACGGTGGTGAACAACGTCGAGACGCTCGCCTCCATTCCGCACATCCTCGCGCTCGGGGCGGACTGGTATGCCGGGCTCGGCATGAACGGGCACGCCGGCACCAAGGTGATCTCCCTCTCGGGGGACATCCTCCGCCCCGGAAACTACGAAGTCCCCATGGGCTTTCCGCTTGAGAGGCTCCTCTACGACCGGGCCGGGGGGCCTTTCGAGGGTCGCACCATCCAGGCTGTCACCATGGCGGGCCTTTCCGGGGGATTCCTGGCCGGCGAGGACCTCTTCGTTACGTTGGACGAGCCCGCCATTCGCGCGCGCAAGTCGTTTCTGGGCGCGGGCGGGATCATGGTCTTCGACGATTCCCGCAACATGGTCGAGGTCGCCCACGGGGCGATGGAGTTCTTCGCGCACGAATCTTGCGGGAAGTGCTTTCCCTGCCGCATCGGTACCCAGCGGCTCACCGAGAGGCTCGCTGGAGAGGCCGGGCCCGAGACGCTGGTGGCGTGGGCGGACGAAGTTGCGGACATTGGACATACGATGAAGGAAGTGAGCGCTTGCGGGCTGGGAACCGCCGCCCCGCTCATCACCGAGAGCCTTGTGCGCTATTTTCCCGAAACGGTTGCGCGCCACGTCACCGGGAACGGGACAGGCTCCGGGGCCCGCGAGGGATAGGCGCGCCGCGCCGGCACACAGCACGAACCAGGTCACCGAACCCAGGACTACACCGATGAGCACGAACGGGACTCGACCCACCATCGTCCTCGACGGGGAAAGGGTCGCCTTCACCCCGGGAGAGACCGTCTACGAGGTCGCCGAGCGGCACGGCAAGGATATTCCGACCCTTTGCTACGACCCCCGGCTGGAACCGTTCGGCGGCTGCCGACTGTGCGTGGTGGAGGTGGAGGGCGCCCGCAGCCCGGTCGCGTCCTGCACCACCCGCTGCCAGTCGGGAATGGAGGTGCTCACCAGCAGCGCCCGCGTCGAAGTGCACCGGCGCACGCTGATGGAGTTGCTGGCTTCCGAGAACCGCGAAGTGGACGTGGATGAGCTCACCAGCCTCGCCTCCCAGGAGATGACCGAGCTGGTGGACCGCTACGAAGCGCGCACCGGACGATTTCAGGGCAGGCAGTCCGGGGCCAGCCGCCCCGACGACCCCAATCCCTTCATCATGCGCGACTACGACAACTGCATCTCCTGCTACCGGTGCGTGCGCGTGTGCGCCGAGCAGGAGGGCGACTACGCCATCTCGGTGAAGGGACGCGGCTTCGACACCCAGATCACGGTCGAGTTCGATGGCCACCTCAAGGAGTCCGCCTGCACGTTCTGCGGGCAGTGCGTGCAGACCTGTCCCACGGGCGCTCTGGGCGACCTCAAGGCGCTGGCCTACCGCGAGGTTCCCGGCGAGACCCGGAAGACTCGCACGATCTGCCCCTACTGCGGGGTCGGCTGCTCGGTGGACCTCCTCACCCGCGGCAACCAGCTCATCGGCGTGCAGCCCGCCATGGACGGCCCCGCCAACCTGGGCGCGCTGTGTGTGAAGGGGCAGTTCGCGTTCGACTTCGTCCAGCACCCCGACCGGCTGGCCTACCCGCTGGTGCGGGGCGAGGACGGCGAGCTGCACCCGACCGGCTGGGACGAAGCGCTGGACCGGGCGGCGGACGGCTTCCTTCGCGCGAGAGAGCGCTACGGCCGTCACAGCGTGTACGGGGTGGCCTCCGGGCGGGCCCCGCACGAAGCCGCCTACACCATGCAGAAATTCATCCGGGCGGGATTCGGAACGAATTACATCGACAACTGCAGCCGTGCCTGACACGCTCCCACAGTCGCCGGTCTGGCGGCAACGATCGGGCGCGGCGCCATGTCGAACCCGTTGGAGGACATGGAAAAACCCGATGTGATCTTCTGCATCGGGACCAACATGACCGAGTGCCACCCCGTGGCCGCAACCCGCCTCAAGCGGGCCATCGCCAACGGGGCCCGCCTCATCACGGCGGATCCGCGCCGCATCGCCCTGGCGGAGCTGGCCGATGTCTACCTGCCGCTCCGCGTCGGGTCGGACGTGTCGCTCCTGCTGGCGATGGCCCACGTCATCCATCGCGAGGGCCTGACCGACGAGGGCTTCGTCGCCGGGCGCACCGCCGAGGCGGAGGCGTTCCTCGAGCACATCGAGGAATTCACCCCGGAGTGGGCCGAGACCATCACCGAGGTGCCCGCGGCCGACATCGAACAGGCGGCCATCCTGTACGGGAAGGCGGAGCGCGGGGCCATCTACTACACCCTGGGCATCACCGAGCACATCTGCGGCGTCGACAACGTCCAGAGCCTGTGCAACCTGGCATTGATGACCGGCAACATCGGGCGCGAGGGAACCGGCGTGAACCCGATGCGCGGGCAGAACAACATCCAGGGCGCCGGAGACTGCGGCGCGCTGCCCAACAACTACGCGGGCTTCCAGTCCGTCCTCGACCCGGACTGCCAGGAGAAATTCGCCAGGGCGTACGGACGCAAGGTGGACCTGGAGATCGGCCC
This sequence comes from Longimicrobiales bacterium, assembly GCA_965237885.1. GTDB lineage: Bacteria > Gemmatimonadota > Gemmatimonadetes > Longimicrobiales > Gaopeijiaceae > BD2-11. Next base: position 149,304 of record CBDEGN010000002.1, read on the forward strand.
CACCAAGCCGCGCGCGCTGGAGGCGTGCGGCGATGGCATCCACGCGATGATCATCAACGGCGAAAACACGGTCGTGTCGGATCCCGAGCGCCACCACTGCGAGGAGGCGCTGAAGAGTCTCGACCTCCTGGTGGTCATCGACATCTTCCTCACCGAGACCGCCGAGCTGGCGGATATCGTATTCCCAGCCACCGCCTGGGGCGAGACCGATGGCGTCCAGGCCAATACCGAGCGACGCGTGCAGCGGCTGCGCAAAGCGGTGGATCCGCCTGGCGAGGCCAGGCCGGACTGGTGGATCGTGTCGCAGATCGCCCGCCGCATGGGCACGCCCGGTTTCGACTACGAGAGCGCCAAGGACGTCTTCAACGAGCTGTGCGGGCTGTCACCCATCTACGCGGGGCTGGACTGGGACCGCATCGACGCCGGCCAGTATCAGTGGCCGGTGCCGGAGAAGGATCACCCCGGCACCCCCATTCTGCACCAGGGTGTCTTCGAGAACGGACGCGGCATCTTCAAGCTGATCCGCTACCGGGACCCCGCCGAGGTCATCAGCGATGACTTCCCGACCTGGCTGACTACCGGACGCCGGCTTCCCAACTACCACACCCGCACGCAGACCGGGCGGGCCGCCGGAATCGACTACCTGGCGCCGGGGGAACGACTGGAAGCGCACCCGGATGACCTGGCCAAATGGGGGATGGAGGACGGCAGCTGGGCAAAGATGACCAGCGCGCGCGGATGCATAATGGTCAGGGTCGAAGCCAACACCCGCTCGCCTCGGGGAACGGTTTTCACCTCGTTCAGCTTCAACGACGCTCCGGTGAATATTCTCACGGGCGGGGGGTACGATCCAATCACCGACACGGCGGAGCTGAAGGTGTGCCCGGTGAGGGTGGAACGGCCGTAGGGGATCCCAGGCTCGAACTCCTCCGGCTTCGGCTCAAACTCCCCCCGGCCCCGGCTGGCCCGATGGCGGCCGCCTCAGACGCTCGCGACCGCCAGGCTGCCTTCCACCGGGAGCGAGATAATCATCTCCGTGTATTCTCCGACCTCGGATACGGGCATCATCGAGCCCCCGTGCTGGCGGACGATGTCGTGTGACAGGCTCAGGCCCAGTCCGGTCGCGGTGTCGGTCGCCTTGGTGGTGAAGAACGGGTTGAAGATTCTGTCGATGACATCCAGAGGGATGCCGTTCCCATTGTCGCGGATACGGACCTCGATCGCGTCCTCTCGGCGTCGCGTCGACAACCGTCGCGTAGCAAGCGTTGCCCAGCACGTTGCGGAAGACGCGGGCCATGTCCTCGGGCACCACGGGAAGCTCGTCGGCGGCGGGATCGAAGTCGCTGATGATGTCCAGACGGTAGTCCGGATCGCTGGCCTGTGCGCTGTGGTGTGCGAGCTTGGCGCTGTCGGCAAGCATCTTGCCTAGCTCCACCGTTTCGGCCAGTCCGCCTCCGCTCCCGAGCGCCACCATGTCGCGCACGATACGGTCAACGCGAGCACCGTGCGAGCCAATGCGTTCCATATTGGTGGACAGATCCCTGGATATCTCGACGATCGCCTCCGCGTCTTCGTCGGCCAGCCGGTCCGCGTTCTCGTTCAGCAGCTCCCCCAGTTCCTCGACCAACTCCCTGGAAGACTACGCGAAGTTGTTCATGAAGTTCAGCGGATTCCTGATCTCATGGGCGACCCCGGCCGTCAGCTCCCCGAGTTCAACCAGCTTGCGGCGCACGATGATCTGACTCTGCATCTCCTTCAGTTCGGCAAGCACGCGCTCGAGCTCGGCGTTCTTCTCCATCAGCCCGTCGGAAAGCCGCCGCACCAGGTCCAGCTGCAAGGCTTCGATGGAACGCTGCCTCAACTCCTCGAGAGCCTCGGCAAGTCTGTTGATCTCGTCGTTGCCCTTCATCTCGACCGTGTAGTCCAGGTCGCCCGCGCCCATGCGGCGTATCCAGACTTCCATGGCGACGGAGCGTATCCCTACCGTCACGAGCCGGTATGTCAGGAAGAGCAGGAGGACAAGGCTGCTGATGGTCAGGATGCGGAACCGGGCTCGGCTCGTTGAAACGGCCTGCGATGTCCCTGGCAGCGCTTCATCCGGCGGGAGCGGGGCGACTCCCTCGGATCGGGCTCTTTCGGCGAGGTCGGCCGTCAGCGCCCCTTCAATGCTGCTGAAGGCCCGATAGCTGTCGGTGACGCCAACAATCCCGAGGATGAGAACCACCAGCAACGCCAGGTTGATCTGGTTCGCCTTGCGGCGCAGGCTCAGGAGGGGTAGAGATAATCTCTCTCCGGTCTGGTCCGACCGGGAAGACAACTTGTCTTCAGATTGGGACACGCCCCACCTCCCAGCTTCCCTCCCCTCAGTCCGAACCGAAGATTCTGTCGCCTGCGTCGCCCAGCCCGGGCAGGATGTAGCCGTGCTCGTTCAGGCGTCGGTCCAGCGCCGCGGCAAAGACGGGCACGTCCGGATGGGCTCGCTGAAGGGCCTCCACCCCCTCCGGGCCGGCCACCAGGACCGCGAGACGGATGGTGCGCGCGCCGTGTTCCTTCAACAGCGTGATCGTCGCCGCGGAGGAGCCGCCCGTGCCGAGCATCGGGTCGACCACGATGAAGTGGCGGCCGGCTGATCCGGGGACGTTGAAGTAGTACTGGACCGGTTGGAGCGTCTCCTCGTCGCGATAGAGCCCCACGTGTCCGATGCGGGCACCCGGGAGGACCGTGGTGAAACCGTCCAGCATCCCGAGCCCGGCGCGCAGGACGGGCACGAGCACCACGTCCTCCTCCCGCACCCACGCGCCGGTGGTGGTCTCCAGCGGAGTCTCGACTTCAACCTCTTCGGTCGGCAGATCGCGCAGGACCTCGTACGCCATCAGCGCGCCGATCTCCCGGATCAGATCCCTGAAATCGCGGTGCCCGGTCCGGCGGTTGCGTAGCCGGGTGACCTTGTGCTGAACCAGCGGGTGCCCGACAACCGTCAGGTTGGGAAGGTCGTGCATGGCCCCTCCGGATGAATCAGTCCCCCGACAACTCCGGAAAGCGATACAGAATGACGCCGCTTCCGGGAGCATTGTCCACATCCACGTAGCCCTTGGTGACCATGTTGCGCAAGCACTTCTCGACTTCGTCAAAGGACTTCGCGGACGCCATGACGCCCTGCGTCACCGTGAGCACGCCGCCGTTCTTTTCCGCGGCCCGGAGCAGCACCAGCCTCAAGTCGGCGGACCTGGGCAAAGCCTTCGGGGCGGACCCCATGGCGTCGGCGCCGGGCCGGGCCGCCAGCCGGGGATGCGGCATGTAGCCGCTGCGCACGTTGGAGTCGCGAATCAGCGCCTTCATGCGGACCAGGTCCACCAGCTGGCCGATGCCCAGAAGACCGAAGGTGCACAGCCACAGGATCCCGGTTCCCCACTTTCCCATGTAGATGCGATGAGCGCCGCAGATTCCGGCCAGACACAGGCACCACAGGCCGTAGCCCAACAGGTCCTTGTACACCGGTTCGTAGGCCGGCACGTCCGGAAGGCTGAGGTTGACGTTCACCGAGATGTCTCTCGGGTCTCGCCTACCCTCCTTCGGGTCCTGTTCCATCAGCTTCTTTCCGTTCTTGTGGATCAAATTGCAAGGGGGGCCATGGAGACTCCCGGACATGGGGCCTTCCCAGAGTGTCGGTCTCCCGGCCGGAATGCAATTTCTCGCGATTCCCGCCTCCGGTCCACCCCTGCGAGGCCCGGCGCTCCTGAAGGATGCCCCGGGAAGGCGATGCTCGCCTGTGCCTACGCAAACCGCACACGGAGGTGTCGCCGGGTGCTCCGGCGGGAGATAGTATGGGGTTGCCCGCCCTTCGCGGAGACCTCTGCCCGGAGAGATATCCCTCGCGTCTCCTCCCATGAACGACCTGGCTCTCTACCGCCTGCTCGATGTGGCGCTCGTCGCCTTTCATACCGTGCTGGTGGGCTTCAACCTGTTCGGATGGGCGTGGCGGCGGACGCGGCGGCTTCATTTGTTCACCATCGGGGCGACTCTCGCGTTCTGGTTCGGCGCCGGGGTGGTCTACGGATGGGGATACTGTCCCCTGACGGACTGGCACTGGCAGGTGAAGCGGGCTCTGGGGGAGACGTCCCTGCCCGCGTCCTGGATCAAGTACCATCTCGACGCGGCCACCGGCATCGACTGGAGTCCGGCGTTCGTGGACGCCGTAGTCATCGGCTCGGCGCTCGCGGCTCTGGTGCTCTCGGTGGTGCTGAACCTGCGAGACCGGCGGCGGCCCCGATAGCGCGGGCGGTACCGGAGCGGGCCTCGCAAGGGACCGGCCCGCGCTGCTTCCGGCAGGGACGCGCGGCTGCTGTGCCGGGAGCGCTCCCGTGTGCTACCATAGTGCATGCAGCGGAGAGCGGCTGCCGTCCTTCCGCTCAGGAACACTCTACTCCCCAGGGCAGGAATGCAGACATGAACGTTCGCACCTTCATCATCGCCGCCGCCGCAGTCACCACCGCGCTGCTGGCTGTACCGGTCCGGGCGCAGGACGGCAAGGACATGGTCGCCGCCTTCGTCGACCAGCACGCGACCTCCTACGCCGGCATCGCCCAGCAGATCTGGGATCTTGCCGAGCTGGGCTACCTCGAGACGGAGAGCTCCGCGCTGCTCGCGCGCACGCTGGAGGATGCCGGCTTCGAGGTGACGATGGGGGTAGCGGGCATTCCGACGGCCTTCGTGGCCAGCTACCGCAATGGTGAAGGTCCGGTGGTGGGAATCCTGGCCGAGTTCGATGCGCTTCCCGGCATCACCCAGGACCGCAGCCCCGAGCGCACGCCCATCCCCGGCAAACCGCAGGGACACGCCTGCGGGCACCACCTGTTCGGCACGGGCTCGGCGGCCGCGGGCATCGCCGTGCGCGAATGGATGATGGCCAGCGGTCAGACCGGCGAGGTGCGGGTCTATGGCACACCCGCGGAAGAGGGAGGCGCGGGCAAGGTCTACATGGTGCGCGAAGGACTTTTCGATGATGTGGACATCGTGCTGCACTGGCATCCCGGAGACAGCAACTCCGCGGGCGCGTCGAGCAGCCTGTCCAACAAGTCCGCCAAGTTCCGCTTCTCCGGCGTGTCGGCGCACGCGGCCGGCGCGCCCGAGCGCGGGCGGTCGGCGCTGGACGGTGTCGAAGCCATGAACCACATGGTCAATCTTCTGCGGGAGCACGTTCCGCAGGAGACACGCATCCACTATGTCATCACCTACGGCGGGGCCGCGCCCAACGTCGTCCCCGACTTCGCCGAGGTCTTCTACTACGTGCGCCACCCCGACCCCGCCAACGTGCACGCCATCTTCGAGCGGGTCGTGCAGGCGGCGGAGGGCGCCGCACAGGGCACCGGCACCGAGATGGCGTACGAGGTCATCCACGGCCTGTACAACATCCTCATCAACGTCACGTTGCAGGAAGCCATGCACGCCAACCTGGAACGGGTCGGCGGCGTGAAGTACTCGGAGGAGGACCGGCGTTTCGCGGAAGCCCTGCGCAAGCATCTGCCCGAAGACGCGCCCCCGATCGAAGCGGCCGCGACGGTCGAGCCCTTCTTCGTCACCGAGGCGGGCACGGGCGGCTCCACGGACGTCGCCGACGTAAGCTGGATGGTGCCTACGGGTGGGTTGAGCACGGCCACATGGGTCCCCGGCACCTCCGCGCATTCCTGGCACGCGATCGCCGCCGGGGGCACGCCGATCGGTGAAAAGGGCATGGTCGTGGCCGCGAAGACCCTGGCCATGATGGCGATCGACATCTTCACCCGGCCCGATCTGGTGGAAGCCGCAAAGGTGGAGCACACGGAACGCATCCCCGATGGCTGGGTCTACGAGCCGCTGCTGGGCGACCGTGATCCGCCGCTCGACTACCGGAAGCCGGCGGGCACGGGGGGCTGAGGCCCTTCTCGCTAGCCTCCGATCGCGAACTTCTGGACCCGTCTGCCCGTCGAGGCCTCGCCCACGTAGATGTTGCCCCGGGAGTCCACGTCCATTCCGTGCGGCCGGAGGAACTGCCCGACCTGACGCCCGCCGCGCCCGAAGTCGCCCACGACCTCCAGGTCGGACCGACGCAGGATCCACACCTTGTGGTTGGTGCCGTCGGCCAGGTACAGCCAGCGCTGGTCGGCATCGGGGGAGAGGGACACCACGAACGCCGAGCCGGACGCGCGGGTGAGCGGCGCGACGGTCTTCTCGGTCACGAAGGCGCCGTCCCGCCGGAAGACCTGTACACGGTTGCCGCGACGGTCCGCCACATAGAGCAGACCGTCGGCGGAGCCGACCAGCCCGTGCACGGTGGAGAACTCGGGCGGGGGCGAGCTGTCCGCGGTGCGCGCGCCGTAGGCGTACTCCGCCTCGTCGTCGGGAGACTCGCCGTAGGCGCCCCAGTGCCGCAGGTACGCGCCCGTTTCGCCGTCGAACACGATGACGCGCCGGTTCCGGTACCCGTCGGCAATGAAGACCTCGTTGGTCTCCGAATCGACCCAGATCCCGGCCGGCCCCCCCAGGAGCGCCGTGTCGCCGCTTCCCCCGTTCACGTCGTACTCGCCCAGCGTCATGAGATGCTGGCCGTCACGCGTGAACTTCATGACGCGATGATGCCGGTAGCTGCCGATCCACACATTCTCGTTGTGGTCGATGAAGAGGCCGTGGGCGTTTCGCGGGAACTCCGATACGTCCTGGCTGGCGGGGTCGCCCCACCCCTGAACCACGTTGCCCTGCGGGTCGATCTCGAGCACTACCGGAGCGGGGACGCAGCATTCGCCGATGGGAGGATCCTGGACGGCGGCGGTCTCCTCGGGGGTCAGCGTCTCCGGCAGGTGGGTGATCCAGACATGGTCCTGCGCGTCGACGAAGACCGAGGTGATCGACCCCAGGATCCAGTTATTGGGCAGCTCGCGGGGCCACGTGGGGTCGACCTGAAAGGACGGCGGGCCGTCCCCGGAGGCGACCGGGGCTGCGTCGGGGCTTTCGGATTGCGAGCAGGCCGCGAAAAGGACCAGGAGCGCGAGAGCGGCGGACAACCGCGGGAGAGAGCGGGTCATGGTTCCTCCGGCGTGGTGGGCGAATCGGTCGCGGGCTCCGTGGCCCGGCCCGACACTGCTGAGAAGGTAGTGGATGACGGGCCTTCCCGCCCGGGAGGCCATGCCTGACCGGACCGCTGTCTCCTCGCAGGCGATTCCCCTTCCTCCACGGAGACGGCTCTTGTAGGATTGAGCGCGTTTTCCTACCCCTGACTCCGGAGGATTCGATGAAGATGGCTCGTTCCCTGTGCTACCTCGCGCTCGCCTTGGTCTTCGCCACCGCCACCCATGCCCAGGAGCGGCCGATGAGCCCGCGCGGCGAGGCCGCGACCCATGTTGGAGGTTCATTCAACGCGGAAGGCAGCTTTGAGAACGGCTCGTGGGTCGTCGTGACGTACGGGCGTCCCATCCTGCGCGGACGGGACCTCTTCGGCTCGGGCGACGAGTACGGACAGGCGTTTCTGCGCGGCGCTCCGGTCTGGCGCGTCGGAGCCGACCAGTCGACCCGCTTCATGACCGAGACCGACCTCGTCTTCGGCGGCGAGCGTTTGCCCGCGGGAGAATACAGCATCTTCGCGGAACTCTCCGAGGACGAGTGGACGCTCATCTTCGCCAATTGGGGCGTGAAGAACGACTTCCGGGAGGAGAATCCCGACGCGCTGTGGGGCGCCTACGAGTACACGCCGGATCGTGACGTGCTGCGTACGACGATGGACGTCTCGACGATCGGCATGTCCGCCGACCAGCTGATCATCACGTTCACGGAAATGACCCAGGAAGGCGGCGTGTTCACGATCTGGTGGGATGACCAGGTGGCCACGGTGCCGTTCGAAGTCGCGCGGTGAGAACGAGCTGCAAATTGCGCTGTTGAGCGTGCCCAACAGTCGTAGCCACGCTGTCTTGTGTTCATGCCAATGTCGCTGCTGCCCGTGCTTGTGATCTCCCCATATTGACTGCCGATGGCCGACTCGCAAGGGCTCCTGCCCTGGGGGTAGTCGTTCAACACGTTCGCGTTGGATGATGCACGGATGAGCCCGGCGAGGCGTTCACAACGCGGAGCGCTTCCCTGCTTGCGCGGACTCCCGTCACCGAACCAGCTTTGAGCATCACGCCAGGAACTTCCGTGCCCACAGGCAGGTGATGGCGATCATGAACGTTCGGCAGACGCTCACGCCCCTTGGGGCGCTCTCCTCCCTACTCCTTTTGGCGGCTTGTTCCCTCGCGCCGGCCCCGTCGGTGCCGGAACCGGTCGCGGAGCTTCCCGACCGCTTCAGCGCGAGCGACGGTACGGGCGCCTACGAGGCGGGAGAGTGGTGGACCTCCTTTCAGGATCCGGTGCTCAACACGGTGGTCGATTCCGTGCTGGCCTCCAATTTCGACCTTGCCGAAGCCGTGGCGAGGGTTCAGCAGGCCAGGGCGCAGGCCGGGATCGCGCGGGGCGCCCTCCTCCCCTCCATCCAGGCGAGCGCTTCCGCCACCGACACGGATACCCCCGCCAACGCCGGATTCGGCCAGCAGTTCCAGGAAATCACGGGCGGCGGTATCCCGGGCTTCGAGTTTCCGGAGCGGCTCGGCATCACGACCTACTCGCTGGGTGTCGATTTCGCCTACGAACTCGATTTCTGGGGCCGGGCCCGCAACGATTCGAGGGCGGCGGGACAGGAATACCTGGCTTCCGAGTCGGACTACTTCGCGGCGCGCATCGGGGTCCTGGCCACAACCATCACGACGTACTTCGAGATCGTCGATCTGCGCCGGCGCACCGCGCTCGCCCGCGAGACCGTGGATGTCCTTCTGGAGCGCGAAGAGCTGGCGGAAACCCGCTACGACCGCGGGCTGGTCACCTCCTTCGAGCTCTATCAGGTACGCCAGGAGCTCCGGAACACGCAGGCCGCGCTGCCTCAACTGGAAAGCCAGCTGGTGAATGCGGAAGGGCGCCTCGCCGTCCTGCTTGGTGGCTTCCGCGTCAAGCTCGACGCGATTCTGCCCGACTCCCTGGCGCCGATGCCGTCCAGCGACCCGGTGTCCACAGGCGTGCCGGCCGATCTGCTGGTTCAGCGGCCCGACGTGCGCGCGGCGGGCCAGCGGCTCGACGCGGCCCGCTACACGATCGGGGCGCGCCGGGCGGAACTCCTCCCTTCCCTGTCGTTCTCGGGCACCATCGGCGTGCAGTCCGCGGAGGTCGACGGCCTCTTCAACGTGGACCAGTGGTTCCGCAACCTGCTGGGAAACCTGACCGCGCCACTCTTCATGGGAGGCCGCATCAGGAACAATATCGCCCTCGCCCACGCACGGTTCCGGCAAGTGGCCGCCGCCTACGGACGCACCGTGGTGACCGCGGTCCACGAGGTGGAGGCCGCGCTGGCCACCCTGGCCAATGAAGGGCGCCGCCACGACTTCCTCGCGTCGCAGAGGGAGGAGGCCCTGGCTTCGGTCGACCTGCAGTCGCGGCGCTATGCCGCCGGAGTGGGAGGCTATACGGACTACCTTGATGCCGTACGCGCCCTGCTTAACGTGGAATCGACGCTCACAGGCGCCCGTCGCGACCTCGCCCTCGCACGCCTCGCCGTGCACCGGTCGCTGGGCGGGGAGTGGGCCCCTCCCCCGGAAGAGCCTGAGGAAGTTCGCATGGTGCCCGCCAACCTTCCGGAGGAGCAGGCGCAGACCCGAACCCAGAGAGACAGATAGATGAGTCGCCGTCGGAGTATTCTGACCGTTGCCGGGATCCTCGGGGGCGCTGTCGCACTGGCCGCCGTAATGATCGCCTTGCGCCCTGACCCGCCCCTCCGGGAGCCGGCTTCCCGGGTGCCGTTCGTCACCACCTCCCCGGTCACGAGCCTGGAGGGTGCTATCCCGGTGTTCACCGCCGGGACGGTCCGTCCGAGAGCCGAGATCGATGTGGCCGCGCAGGTCAACGGAAAAGTGGCGTGGGTGGCGCCGGCTTTCCAGAGCGGCGGCCGTCTGGACGAGGGTGATGTCCTCTTCCGCATCGATGACGCCGACTACCAGAACCGAGTGCAGCAGGCCCGCGCCAATGTCGCCGCACAGCAGGTCGCCCTGCTGCAGGCCGGGGAAGAGGCCCGCATCGCCCGCGCCGAGTACGAAGGATTCCTGCGCCGGCGCGCGCCGGGCGCTCCCCCGGGTGACGCAAGCCCGCTCACGCTCAGGGAACCCCAGCTCGCCGCCGCCAGGGCCGCGCTGGCCCGGGACAGCGCGGCGCTGGCGGACGCCGAGCTGGCGCTGTCGCGCACGGAGGTACGCGCGCCCTTCAGCGGCATCGTGCGGTCTGAGTCGGTGGATGTCGGACGGTTGGTCTCACCCGGCCAGAGTGTAGGCCGGTTCTACGCCGACGATGCCGTCGAAGTGGTCGTTTCGCTCTCGGACGCTGACGCAGCCCTGATTCCCAGCCTCTGGGAGCTGAGCGCCGGCGACGGGGATGCCCGGGTTGGCGCGACCGTCACCGCGGAGTACGGTGACGGCATGTACGCGTGGCCGGGATATGTGGACCGGGCCGGGGCCGCCCTGGACGAACAGACGCGCACCATCGACGTGATCATCCGCGTCCCGGATCCCTTTGCAGGGGGCACGCTCGTGAACGGCGGCGATAGCTCCACGGACGGGCCGCCCCTCCTGGTCGGGCAGTTCGTTGAGGCGCGCATCGACGGTTTGGCGCCCGACCGATACTTCACCGTTCCCCGCACCGCGCTGAGGACAGGAAACGAAATCTGGGCCCTGCGCCAGGACACGCGGGTCACGATCGTCCCGGTGCGCGTCCTGCAGCGCGCCAACGAGGTCGTGTACGTGACCGGTGACCTGGAAGCCGGCCAGCCCGTGGTGCTGGGCGGAATCCAGATCGCCACCGAGGGCATGGAGGTAAGGACCGGCTCCGACGAATCCGAATGAGCCCGGGCACCGCACCTCCTTCGGAGGCTCGCGGCCCCATCGCCTACATGGCCCGCAACGGAGTTGCGGCCAATCTCCTGATGTTCTTCATCCTCGCGGCCGGGTTCTTCTCCATGACCAGGCTGGTGCAGGAGGTTTTCCCCGAGGTTTCCCTCAACCTGATCACCATCTCGGTACCCTACCCCGGCGCGACGCCGGAAGAGGTAGAGGAGTCCATCCTCCTCAAGATCGAGGAGCAGATCGAGACCGTTGACGGCCTGAGGCGCGTAACCTCCACGGCCGCGGAAGGGCGCGCATCCGTCGTCGCAGAACTCAACCTCGGCGAAGACGTCAGCCGGGCCCTGGACGACATCAAGGCCCGCATCGACAGGATCCAGACCTTCCCCGCCGGGGCCGAGCGTCCCGAGGTCGCCGAACTGACCAATCGCCAGAGCGTCATTCGCCTGGTCCTCTACGGCGACGTGTCCGAGCGGGCTCTCAAGGAACTGGCCTACGAGACCGAGGACGCACTATCCGCACTGCCCGTGGTCTCGTTCGTCGAGACGACGGGCGTTCGCGACTACGAGATCTCGATCGAGGTGCCGCTGAGCCAGCTGCGCGCTCTCGGGCTGACCCTGAGCGACATTTCCAATGCAGTGCGCGGAGGTTCGCTGGATCTGTCGGCCGGGAGCATCGACACCCGGAACGAAGAGGTGCGGATTCGCACGACGGGACAGAACTACACGCAGCAGGACTTCGAAGAGATCATCGTACTAAGCCGGGCGGACGGAACGGTGGTGCGGCTGGGGGACATCGCCGAGGTACGCGACGGCTTCCGCGACGTGGACCTGGTCAGCCTCTTCGGGGGAAGTCGCGCGGCGTACGTCGAAGTCTTCCGGACCTCCGACGAGAAGGTTCTGGACATCGTGGCGGCGGTGGAGGAGTACCTGGAAAACGAGCTCGTCCCTTCGCTCCCGGCAGGCGTCTCGGTAGAGATCTGGAACAACGACGCCGAGATCTTCGAGGACCGCCTGGGGCTGCTGGTCAAGAACGGGTTGATCGGGCTGGCGCTGGTCCTGATCGCCCTGACACTCATCCTGCAGATTCGCCTGGCCTTCTGGGTCGCTGTGGGAATCGCCGTATCCTTCGTGGGCACCTTCGCGGTCATGGGCGTTGCGGGAGTATCCATCAACGTCATCTCGCTGTTCGGCTTCATTCTGGCCGTGGGAATCGTCGTGGACGACGCCATCGTGGTGGGCGAGAACATCTACTCGGAGCGCGAGAAGGGTAGCGACGGACTCACCGCGTCGATTCGCGGGACGCGACGCATCACGAGGCCGGTGGTTTTCGCTGTCCTCACGACGGTCGCCGCCTTCTGCCCGCTTTTTTTCATCCCCAGCTCCATCGGGAAGATGATGGGCGTGGTTCCGCTCATCGTGATATCGGTCCTTCTGTTCTCCCTGGTCGAATCGCTGCTGGTGCTCCCGCACCACCTGTCCCACCTCCCCCGCCCGGGTGTGCCTTCGACGGGATCCGGCCACAACTTCATCTCCCGAATCCAGTCCGCGATTGATCGGGCGCTCCGGCGCTTCATCGAGGGACCCCTCGATCGATCGCTCCGCCTGGCGACAGGCCAGCCGGCCCTGGTGATCGCCTCGGGTGTCGCAATGATCATCCTCTGCGTCGCCATGATTCCCGCCGGGATCATCAGGACGGAGTTCATGCCCGCGGTGGAGGCGGATATGGTCACGGCGAACCTGGAAATGCCCGAGGGCACTCCCGTGGGGCGTACATCAGAGGTGGCGCAGCGGCTGGAATCGGCGGGCTACCAGGCGATCGGCCGGCTTGCGGGCGGCGAAGACTCCGACGCCGAACCCCTTCTCGTCGGAGTCAATGTCGCGATCGGCCAGGCGGGGCGGGCGTTCGGTCCCGAGGGCGCCGGGGTCGCCGCGGACCTTCGAGCCAGTGTTGCCACCGTAGAGTTCAAGCTGGTCCGCGCCGACCAGCGCGCCGTGTCCACGACCGCCTTTCAGCAGGAGTGGCGCGCGGAACTCGGCCCCTTGCCCGAGGCCAGGAGCCTCACCATCTCGAGCGAGATCATCAACTTCGGACAGCCGGTGCACGTGGAGCTCTCCCACCCCGATCCGGAACGGTTGCGCTCCATCGGCGACACCGTGATGGAGAGACTGCGCGATTTCGCCGGTGTCTTCGATGTCCAGGCGGACCAGGATCAAGGGCTGCGCGAGATTCAGCTCGACCTTCGCCCCGAAGCGCGTACTCTCGGCCTGACGCTGGACGGCATGGCCCGCCAGGTCCGGTCGGCCTTCTTCGGCGACGAGGCGCTGCGCGTCCAGCGGGGCAAGGAGGACATGCGTGTGTACGTGCGCCTTCCCGAAGACGAGCGCGACGCAATCGCCGACGTGGAGGGATACCTGGTCCGCACGCCTGCCGGGGCGGAGGTGCCCCTGGGGCGAGCCGCTTCGGTGCGCTTCGGCAGCTCGCCCACGACCATACGACGCGAGGACGGGGTGCGCGTTCTGACCGTGACCGCGGATGTCAACACCGCCGTGGTTACGGGCTCCGAAGTGACGGCGGCCCTGAACGCCTCGATCCTCCCCGAACTCGCCGCCCGATACCCGGGCCTGGGGTACTCCATGGGCGGCGAACAGCAGGAGCAGGTGGAAGCGTTCGGCGCCCTTGGGGGCGGCTTCGCCCTCGCCCTGCTGGCGATATACGCGCTCCTCGCAATCCCCTTCGGGTCCTATACCAAGCCCCTGATCGTCATGGCGGCAATTCCCTTCGGGATCGTTGGCGCGGTACTGGGCCACATCCTCCTGGGCATCAACATGAGCATGCCGTCGATGCTGGGCGTCATCGGCCTGAGCGGCGTGGTCGTGAACGATTCCCTCGTCATGATCGACTTCATCGACGAGCTTCAGCGTCAGGGCATGCCCGTCCGGCAGGCGATCATCAAGGGGGCCAAGGTGCGCTTCCGCCCCATCTTCCTCACTTCGGTGACCACCTTCCTCGGGGTCGCCCCTCTGGTCTTCGAAACGAGCTTGCAGGCGCAATTCCTGATCCCCATGGCAGCCTCGCTGGGGTTCGGGATCCTGTTCGCGACCGCGGTGCTGATGATGGTCGTGCCGGCGCTGGCGATGATACAGCACCGGGCAACGGCGAGAGGATCTGCCGCCGCGCATGGCGGCGGCGCGGACGACTTCCCGGCCCCCGGAGAGTTCTCGGCCGCGGGGGAGTATTCCACGGCCTGACCCGGGCTCCCTGCCTCAACCTCCCGTCGGCGCTCTCCCGAACTCCGCCGCAAAAAGGGCCCAGGTATCCGGATCCAGCCGGACATCCGTGGGCTCGCCCTCGACCGGTATGGCGAAGCTGTGGGAAGCCGCGTCGAACTCGACCGTTACCACCTGAGCCGGCTGAGGATCCTGTCCCATGTAGACGCCGATCTCCAGCGGCATCTCGAACACCCCCGTTTCCTGCACCTGACGGAGTTCGACGCGGACCGCTCCGGCGCTCGCATCGAAGGCCCATGACCCCTCGAACACGGGGTTGCCGCCGTGACGCAGCCACTGGTCGAAGAACGCCTGCAGGTCCGTCCCGGAGTTCTCCTCCATCGCCCTCATGAAGTCGTCGGTGGAGGCGGTGCCGTTCAGGTGGCGCGCGTAGTAGGCCTGAATCCCCCGCCAGAACGCCTCGTCGCCCAACCGCTTCCTGAGCATGTGCAGCACCCACGCGCCCTTCTGGTACGTCGCCGCGCTGGTCACGCGCGACATGTCGTCCAGACCGTCGTGAACGATTCGGTAGTCGGGGTTCTGCTCGTACCAGGCGCGGACGCGCTCCGCCGCCTGCCTCAGCCCGGCCACGAAGTCGTCCCGGCCATGGGCATGCTCGCGAAAGAGCAGGGTGAAATAGGTCGCAAAACCCTCGCTCAACCACACGTCGTCCCATTCCGACTCGGTCACGGCGTTGCCGAACCATTGGTGCGCGATCTCGTGGATGACGACGTTGCGCCAGCGCACCGACCGGTCGCCGGTTACCGAGTTCTCGTGGTACATGATGGCGGTCGCGGCCTCCATGCCCCCGCCGGTGGCCGGAGAGGTGATGTTGGCCAGTTTCTCGTAGGCGAACGGACCGACATGCGTGTCGAAGAACTCAAGCACCTGCATGGTCGGCACCGCGAAGTCGTAGAAACCGGCGTCGCGGTCGCGCGCGTACACCCAGGTCTGTACCGGTCTGCCCTTGAATTCGCCGACGTGCTGGACCGCGAAGCGGGCCACGCCCACCACGAACAGCCAGGGTGAGATGGGGACCGACTGCGTCCAGCGCGTGCGCCGCATGCCGTCGGAGAGGTCGGTCTCCTCGGTCAGGATGCCGTTGGAGACCACCTGGTAGTGCGCGGGCGCGGTGATGACGAATTCGCACGCCGCCTTCTCCGCCACATGGTCCACCGTCGGAAGCCAGTTGCGGGCCCGGTTGGGCCAGTTGTCGCTGAAGAAGGTGCGTTCGCCGTACTTGTTGGGCCCGATACGGAGGCCCGCCGCGGGGGTGCCCCGGTAGCTCACCGTCACCGAGTCCCTGGCGCCGGCCCGGCCGGCCTCCGGAAACCGCACCGTGAGGAGGTCGTTCTCGTGCCGATACTCGAGGGGACCTCCCGCCGAAGTGACGCCGACCACCTCCATCCCCTGGCCGCCTGGGCGGAGCCCGATCAGATCGAGCGGCAGTTCCGCGATGCCGTCAGCCGTGAAGCGCAGCGTAACCGTCGCCCGCCCGTCGATCTCTTCGGTGTCGTCCCGGAGCGTAAGCTCGAAACGATATCCCTCGATGTCGATTCCGGCGCGTGGTCGCTGGTGAGCGCGCGACACGGGTGTCGCGGCGACAAGGAAGAGCACCAGCACCCACAGCGATCTGAAGACGTGTCGGTTCATGCAACCTCCCGGGAATGGTTGAGGGCGGAGGGATCGTCCGGCCCGGTGTCCGCCTGGCGGCAACCGAGCCGGGGGCGACCCGCCAGGCTCGCCGGAGGGCGTTTCCGCGCGGCCAATAGTCTATTATACTTGGAGTGAGACAATGCAGGCGCAATCCACCCCCAGGCAGGGGCGGCTTGTGTGGTGCGTCTTGAGATTTTCTGAACCCGAGGCTGGATGATGGCCCGGATGCGTTGTCATATGTATTTGCATACTTTCGGATGAACGATCGGCGCAGTCGCATGGACGGCGCCGCGTTCGAGTCCGACATTCCGTGCGCGGTATGTCGCAAGCCGGTCCTGGCCCGGCGCAGGAGCCAAACCTGCGGGGCAGAGTGCGCCCGAGCCTATCGGAACCGCGAGGCGCGCCTCGACCAGGTCCGAGCGTCGGCCAGGGCATGGCTCTATACGGTACGGCAACGCGGCCCGGATTCGGCGTAGACTGTCGCGTTGCCCGCTGACATCGTCGGACATCCCCATCGTTCGGCGGATGATCCGGCACCCAGGTTCGGCTTCCGCTCCGCTTGCGACATGACCGGCGCGGCTTGCGTCTTTTACGCGCATGTAGCCCCGCAGCGGTCCCGGCAGGGGCACGGGCCAAGCGAGTCGCGACCTTACCTTGGTGCATGAGTATATGTAGTTTGCTTGTCCTACCATATTCATGGTCATATTCTGCCTGGCGCACTTGAGACAACGCGACGGACTGCGAGCCTCATAATCGGTTCCTCCATACGCGCTGATCCGCAAACGTCAGCGGTCCCGCGTCTCCCCCGCGTCCTTCCCGAACATCCGCCTCAGCGCCCCAGGCTCCGCGTCGCACAGCCCGCGCTCGGTAACCAGCCCGGTAACCAGCCGCCGCGGCGTCACATCGAAGGCGTAGTTGGCGGCTCTGGTGCCTTCGGGTGTGATTCGCACGGTCCGTTCCACGCCGGCCTCGTCGAGTCCGCGCACGAGCGTCACCTCCTCCGGATCCCGCTCCTCGATCGGGATGCTCGAGCCGTCCTCGGTCTCCCAGTCGATGCTGGGCGAGGGCACGGCCACATAGAAGGGGACCCCGTTGTCCTGGGCGGTCAGAGCAAGCGGATAGGTGCCCACCTTGTTGGCGATGTCGCCCGAAGCGGCCGCGCGATCCGTTCCCACGATCACCAGGTCGACCTTGCCCCGGCTCATCAGATATCCTGCGGCGCTGTCGGAGACGAGGGTGTGCGGAACCCCATGCTGGCCAAGTTCCCAGGCGGTGAGGCCGGCGCCCTGAAAACGGGGGCGCGTTTCGCGTACCCAGACGTGCACGCCGAGCCCTTCGTCGTGGGCACGGTAGACGGGGGCGGTCGCTGTTCCCCAGTCGACGGTCGCGAGCCAGCCGGCGTTGCAGTGGGTGAGGACGTTGAGGTCACGGCCCAGCTGGCGTGCTCCTCCCGCAACTCGTTCCGCGATCTCCCGGAAGAGCCTCAGTCCAACCTCGCCGATGCTCCGGTTGATGCGCACATCCTGCTCGCACAGCTCCGCGGCGAAGCGATAGGCAGCGTCGACGCGCTCCGAAGGGAGCAGCACCCCGAGCCTTGCCTCGGCCATTTCCAGCGCCCAACGCAGATTGACGGCCGTCGGACGGGTCTCCGCGAGCAGAGCCAGCGCCTCCCGCAGCGACGTGTCCGAGGGATCGGCGCGCATCGCCAGCGCAACCCCGTACGCCGCGGTCGCCCCGATGAGCGGGGCCCCTCGCACCACCATGGTGCGGATGGCGCGCGCGGCGTCGGCGGTGCAGCCGAGGCGAAGGGTCTGGAAGCGATGCGGCAGGAGGGTCTGATCGATGACCTGGACGTCCCCCCGCTCGTCCTCTGTGAAGATGGTGCGATACGGAACCCCACCGACCTTCACCCGACCCCCTCATCGTCGTTTTCACTGACGGCGACCGGGCGGTCGCGGTCCCGGTCGACCACGCAAACGAAGCCGAGCGCCTCCCCGGCGTCGGCGGAGAAGCGATGCTCGTCGTGCGGGGCCACATACACCACGTCGAGCGCCGAGACGGGCACCGCGGTCTCGCCCAGACGCACCGTGCCCCTTCCCTTCACGATCACGACCGCGTGCGGATGGGCGTGGCGTTCGAGGGAAGAATAGCCTCCGGGAGCGACCTCGAAGTAGCGCACCTCGAAGTTGAGACCGGAGCCGGCACCGTCGGGATCGGCTCCGAGCAGGGGGTAGCGGGTCACGTCCAGGAAACGGGCAGCCTCGCCCTCGTCGTTCCTGTAGCGCCTGGGCTCGATGTCCGCCCAGTTGCCGGCGACTCCGCGGATGACGCGCGACTTCGTCATCTGATTCCTCGTGCTCTCGATCGCGTCACCTGGCCTGGCCGCGCGTGTGACATCGTCATGGGCCTCCTGTGCCAGTCCCCGCGTCGCGGGCCTCCCCCGCCCGCGCCGCCGCTTCCACCAGACGGCGGGCCGCGCCTTCCAGGTCCCGCTGCACGAGCAAGCTCCCGCCGATCAACAACATGGTGTCGGGCCCGTAGCGCGTGAACCAGTGGCCGGCATCCGCGGCATTCACACCCCCGGCTGGCGAGGGAAGCGCGGGGGGGAGCGATCCCAGGGGCTGCCGCAGGCGATCATTGATGGCGTGGCAGGTCTCCTCGGGCCACGAAAAGCGTCCCCCCGCGTTGACGTACACCACGATGTCGGCGCCCGCAACCCTGTAGAGAGTCCCGAGCAGGACTTCCGGCGCCATCCCTTCGGCGCGTCCCGGAGCCGTCTGCGCATGGGACGGGTGGGCCATGACGGCGAGTTCGAAAGGCCCGGCGGCGACCCATCGCAACGCGTCCAGCCCCATGAGGCTCGGGCACAGCACGACGCCCGGGAGCTCCAGCGCCGTGACCCGTTCCAGGCGCTCCTCGAGGGAATCCAGCGGGCCGGTGACGTTGGGAAAGTAGGCCGTGCGCCCTCCAGAGGCCGCGTTGGCTTCCGCGACCGCGTCGGCGATCACCGCGGTCCGTTCGTGGAAAGGGGCGGCGCGCTGGCCGGCCAGCCCATGGTCGTCCTTGACCACATCCACGCCCGCCCGGGTGACGGCGGCCGCGAGCCGGGCGAGTCCCCGGGAGGACAGCCCGATCGGCTTGATTGCCGCGCTCACCAGCGGCCGCCGCTCGGCCCCGGCCAGCGCACGGAGACCGCCGATGCCGAAGCGCGGCCCGGGCAGCGACTCGAGGATGGCGGACGACAACGTGAGACCCACGAGCCGCACGCCGTCCATGAGCGAAACATTGCCGTACGCGACGTTCATGACCTGGGTCAGTTCGGTCGTGGTCGCTGCGAGCGGATAGGCGATGCTCGCGATCCATCCACCCCCGGCCACCGGCTCGATGCGCTCGATCTGTCCCAGCATCCGCGCCTGAAGCTCGTCCCCGCCCACGCCGGGAGGCGCTTCCACCGTCTGCTCCCGCGCGACGGCGCTGGCGAGGGACACGGCTTCTCGCTCGTTTCGGCACCACAGACGATAGGTGGCCACCAGGCCAACGTCTTCCGCGGAAGACGGCTCCACGGCCACTGCTATTTCAGCCACCGGTCGAACCACGCCTCCAGCCGCTGGTACATGTCGACCCGGTTCATCGGATTGCGGAAGCCGTGCGGTTCCCCGGGATAGGAGTGGCTCTCGTAGACTTTCCCTTCCCGTTCCAGAATCTCCACGGCCAGCTGGTACTGGCGGAACGGCGCGCGTACATCCTCCTCTCCGTGCATGATGAGGAGGGGAGTCGCCACGCTCGGCACGCGGTCGCGGGTGAAGATGTTCTCCCAGTTGAGCGCGAGCGCGTCGGCCTCGCCATCGTCTCCCGGCCCCGCACAAGCGGGCGGCAGGGCAAGGACGAGGAGAAGCGCTCCCGGGAATGTGATTCGACTCCTCATGGCGGGTCTCTTGGGGTCGGCGCCGGGTCTCCTGGGGTCGGCCGCGCCGGGTCTCCCGGGTTGGTTGGCCCGGGCGGTGAATCTACAATACGGGCCCGCGAGTTGCCCGGCATCCGCCACGCCGGGGGCTCTGAACTCCGTCGGCCCAAGAGAGAACGATGAGCGAGCCCAGCAAGGATGCAATCCGGGAAGGTGACACCGCCTCCCGCACAGTCGAGCTTTCCGTCCACATCGAGGCCAGCCCCGATACCGTGTGGGGCATTCTTTCCACGCCGGAGCGTTACTCGGCCTGGATGGGCGGCCAGGTCACCTTCGAGACACGGGCCGGGAGCCCCTATCGGGCTGTGTTCGCCCAATACCACACGGTGCTGGCCGGGGAAGTGCTCGAGTTCGACGATCGGCGGCGGCGCTTCGTTCTGACCTGGGGGATCGAGTCCGGGCCGCAGGCGGAGACCATGCCGGCCGGGTCGTCTCGCGTCGAATTCCACGTCGCCGACGGCCAGGGCGGCGCGCAGGTGGAGCTGCGCCACAGTGGCTTCCTGAGCGAGCGGACGGCCCACGAACACGACGACGGCTGGCGCTTCCACCTGGGCCGCCTCGCGCTGTCCGCCAACCGGACCGATCTGGCGGCGGGGCTGGCGCGCACGCTGCCCGCGTGGTGGACGGCATGGAACGAACCGGACGAGACCGCGCGGCTGCAGGCGCTGCGCGCCAGCTGCTCCCCGGATATCGAGTTCCTCGACCAGTGGGCGGCGGTGCGCGGCATCGGGCGACTCAGCCTGCACATCGCCAACTGCCACCGCTTCATGCCCGGCTGGACGATCGGACCGACGGGCGACGTACGCATCTGCCGGGGCGAGGCGCTGGTGGGATGGCGCTCCTCGGGTCAGGGAGAGAGCCCGCAGGAAGGGTTCAACCATGTGCGCGCCGACTACGACGGAACCCTCCGGCGCGTCGCCGGCTTCCAGGCCACCGGCTGACGAGCAGTCCCTCGCAAGCTCACAAACCCGCCTCCGGGACCGCCGTGTGCGCATCCCGGTCCGGCGTCCTACAATGGAAGACCGGAACGAAGCACGCGCCGGCGGCTGGCGTTCCCGCGGCCGTGTGGCGCCCTTGCCGGGAGGCGATCATGCGGTACACAGCAAGCAGATTGGTCAGCGCGGCCCGGAGGCGGGCACGAACCGCGGGAGGCTGCTCGATGCGGGCGCTTTCCCCACTTCTGAGTTCCGGTCGAGGCCTGGCCGCGTTCACCGGCGCCATGCTGCTCGCCCCGGGACCGCTGGCGGCCCAGGAGGCGGGCGTCCTCTCGGCCGAGGAGCAGAGCCGGGGCCAGCAGCTCTACCAGGCCCACTGCGGGCGCTGCCATGGCGTCCTGGGACTGGGGGGCGAGGGACCGAGGCTGGCAGTGCGCCGATTGCCCCGGGCGCCCGACCACGCGTCGGTCGTGGAGGTGATCCGGCGCGGCATACCCGGCACCGGCATGCCTGGCCTGCGCTCCACCATCCTCCCTGACGAGGAAGCCGGCCTGCTTGCCGCTCATGTGGTCTCGCTCAGGCAGACGGAATCCGTCGAGATACCCGGTGATCCCGTCCGCGGGCGCCAGGTCTTCGAGAGCACGGGGGCGTGCCGGACCTGCCACATCGTCGACGGGCGCGGCGTCGGCGTCGGGCCCGAGCTCACCGGCATCGGGCTGCGACGGGGACCCGACTACCTGCGCGCCGCCCTGGTCGATCCCGCGGCGGATCTGCCCATCGCCCGCTCCGGAGCCCGCAGCGGGTTCGCGCAGTACCTGCCCCTGAGGGCCGTGACCCGGGAGGGCGTGGTCTACGAGGGCACGCGCGCCAACGAAGACGCCTTCACAGTCCAGCTCATCATCACCGGCACGGGGTCCTTGGTGTCGCTGCGCAAAGCCGACCTGGTCGAGCTGGAGAAGCGCTTCGGACACTCCCTCATGCCGGCGATGGCGAGTCTCTCCAGCGAAGACATCGACAACCTCATCGCATACCTGGCCAGCCTCGGAGGATGAGCATGATCCGGTTCGCATCACTCAACCTTGCCTGCGTGATCCTCTGCCTGGGGTGCCGCGCAGCCCCGGAGGGTACCGCCGACCAGACCCCGGAAGGCACCTCCGGCCAGACCCATGTCCCGTTCGAACGCCTCGTCAACGCCGACGCCGAGCCCTACAACTGGCTGACGTACTCGGGGAACTACGCGTCACACCGCTACTCGGCCCTCGACCAGATCGACCGCTCCAACGTAGGCGACCTCAAGGTGCTCTGGGCCTATCAGATGGACGGCGGGCTCATCGAGACCACGCCGGTCGCGGTGGACGGAATTCTCTACGTGACCGAGCCGCCCAGCACCGTGAGCGCCTTGGACGCGCGCTCCGGCCGGCGCATCTGGACCTGGTCACCCGAGATGGGCGTCGACGTGTTGAACATCGGCTTCCCGCGCGTGAACCGGGGGGTCGCGGTCCTCGATTCGATGGTCTTCGTGGGAACGTTGAACGCACATCTGGTGGCGCTGGACGCCCGCTCGGGCGCGGTGCGCTGGGACGTCGAAGTCGGCGACAACGCC
This sequence comes from Longimicrobiales bacterium, assembly GCA_965237885.1. GTDB lineage: Bacteria > Gemmatimonadota > Gemmatimonadetes > Longimicrobiales > Gaopeijiaceae > BD2-11. Next base: position 171,668 of record CBDEGN010000002.1, read on the forward strand.
ATCGGCTTCTCGCTCACGCTGGCTCCGCTGGCCGTCAAGGACAAGGTGATCGTCGGCGTGTCCGGGGCCGAGGCCGGCGTGCGCGGCTACATCGACGCCTACGACGCCGAAACCGGCGAGCTGGCGTGGCGGACCTACACGGTCCCCGAGCCCGGCGAGCCCGGCAGCGAGACCTGGGGAGGCAACAGCTGGGAGACGGGCGGCGGATCGACGTGGCTCACGGGATCCTACGATCCCGAGCTCGACCTGCTCTACTGGCCCACCGGCAACCCCGCGCCCGACTGGAACGGAGACGTTCGCCCCGGCGACAACCTGTACACCAACTGCCTGCTCGCCCTCGACCCGGACACGGGCGAGATGCAGTGGTACTTCCAGTACACGCCGCACGACACGCACGACTGGGACGCGACCGAGATCCAGGTGCTGGTGGACGCCGACTGGGAAGGCGAGCCGCGCAAGCTGGTGGTGACCGCCAACCGGAACGCCTTCTACTACGTCCTCGACCGGGAGACCGGAGAGTTCCTCCACGGAGCGGAGTATTCGAAGCAGACGTGGGCCGAGGGCCTGGACGAGAACGGGCGCCCGATCGTGATTCCGGGAACCGACCCCACCGAGGAGGGCAATCTGGTGTGGCCCAGCCTGCAGGGATCAGCCAACTGGTTCAGCCCGAGCTACAGCCCGCAAACGGGGCTCTTCTACCAGCCCACGCGCATTATGGGCGCCGTCTACTACAAGGCGGACGTCGAGTACGAGCCCGGCCAGCCGTTCCTGGGCGGAGGAGAACAGGCGCTCCGGGGTGAAGAGGCCAGCGGAGCCGTCAAGGCGCTGGACGCACTGACCGGGGAGTTGCAGTGGGAGTTCCCGCTTCTCTCCCCGCCGTGGGCGGGGGCGATGGCGACCGCCGGCGGCCTCGTCTTCAGCGGGGACAACGAGGGCAACATCTTCGCGCTGGACGCCGAAACCGGCGAACCCCTGTGGGACTTCCAGGCGGGCGCGGCCGTGCGCACGGGCCCCATGTCCTACGAAATAGACGGCCAGCAGCGCATCGTGACTTCTGCCGGCGGCGTGATGCTGGTGTTCGGGCTGGATTAGAGCGGACCGGAGCTTCAGAACACCTCATCGGTCAGCCCGGGCCCGCTTTCCCCGGCGCGATTCCGCACGTCCCTGTTACGGCCCGCCGATCCGCAGGGGACGCGATGGCACATAGCGTACCAGGCGCATGCGGTTGATCTCCCCCGCGTAGATGTTGCCATCGAAATCGACGCCCAGAAACTCGATTCCCGGCCCCACGTTCACGTCGTGCTGGGGAATGAAGTACGTGACCCACGCCTGTTCGGTCTTGAGGTCGCCGATGCGGATGCCCTTCTCCCAGCCGAAGTTGCTGCGCCAGGGATCCGGCGGCCCGGTACGCAGATCCCCCGAGAGTCCGTCGCCCGCATAGAGAATGTCGTTTCGGTCGATGAAGAGTCCGCTGGGCTTGCCGTAGTGGGTCCAGATGTAGAGCAGATTGCCGTCGTCGTCGAACACCTGGATGCGGCTGTTGCCCCGGTCGGCGACGAAGACGCGCCCCTGCGAATCGATCTTGATGTCGTGGGGATCGCTGAAGCGGGCCGGCTCGCGACTCTCCGACCCGACGCCGCCGCCCACGGAGAGCAGATGGGTGCCGTCGCCCGCCAGCTTGACGATGCGGTTGTTTCCGCCCCGGTGCCCGTCCGCCACCCAGATGTCTCCCCCTGGAGAGATGGCGACCCCCGACGGACCGTTGAAGTGCGACTCGTCCGCTCCCCACACCCCTGCTTCACCGATCCGCATCACCACCTCGCCCTGGCGGGTGAGCTTGAAGATCTGGTGGCCCATCCCCATGCTCTCGCCCAGCTCGGCCCGCGCGTCCCCGTGCGCCCCTCCCTCCGTCACCCAGAGGAACCCCTCGCGGTCGAGCGCGAAGCCGTGGGGAAAGGCGAACATCCCGGCCCCGAAGCTCTCCACCAGATTCCCGTCCAGGTCGAACTTCATGATCGGGTCCAGGTCGGTGCCCGCGCACTGGTTGGCCCCGCAGCGATCGAGGATCCAGAGGTGCTCGCCGTCGGGATCCGGGATGACACCGCTGATGATGCCGAGGGTGCGGCCCTCGGGGAGTTTCTCCCACCCCAGCGTGGCCCGGTAGGGATTGGGGGAGGTGGTCTGGGCACGTAGCGTCCCGCCAACCAGGACCGCAGACCCCGCAAGAATGACCGTAAGGATCCAGCCCGCTCGATGTGCGTTGTCCATGTTTGGTGCTCCTCTGGTTCGCTTGGCCTGCGGCGCGATCCGTCGCAGCCTTCCGGGCATAATCTACGCAGCCGCCCCCGCCCGCGCCCGAAGTGGGAAACCATCGTCCCCGCCATTCGTATCAGACGGGTGTTATCCATCCCCCGAACACCCTCCCAGGTCAGCGATGCGTCGGAAAGCAGAAGACCGGACCGCTCTCGGCTGGACACTCGCCCTTCTGACGTGCCTCGGGACTCCCGCGCATGCTCAGGACACGGGCCGCATCTGGGGCCGGGTCCACACGACCGGCGGGGAGGTCCACACCGGCTTCATCCGCTGGGACCGCACCGAGGCCAGCTGGGGCGACATCCTCGACGCGGCCAAGGAGCTTCCCGAGGAGAACTACTTCACGTGGCTCCGAGCCAACGACCGGGAGCGCGCGACCCGAACTCTCGAGCTGCGCGGCTATCGCATCAGCTGGAACGAAATCGACCCCGATTTTCCCATGGAAGTTCTGTCCGGTGTGCGTTTCGGCCATCTGGATTCGCTGGTGGCGCTCAGCGCCGACCGCGCGGAGCTGACGCTGCGATCCGGACGGCGTTTCGAACTCGAGGCCCGGGGGAGCAACCTGGGAGCCTCTCTGCGCGAGGTGGTGGTCGATGTGCCGGGGGAGGCAGAGGTCGAACTGGAATGGGATGAGCTGGAGCGGGTGGTGTTCTCCGCGCCCGAGCCCGGCGCAGTGCCCGCGGCTCGCCGGCTGTACGGCACCGTCGAGGACCGGAGCGGCAACCGGTTCACGGGATCACTCGCCTGGGACCGGGATGAAGTTCTCGAGTCCGACCTGCTCAACGGCGAAGAGATGCGCCGCAGGAACGACCACGAGATCCCCTTCCACCGTATCCGCTCGCTCACGCGCATCCCGGGGGGCACGCGGGTCGAGTACGTTGGCGGCGGCACGCTGGACCTGCGGGGTTCGAACGATGTCGACCGGGGCAACCGCGGCGTGCAGATCGCCGATCCGGGACTCGGCGTGGTCGTGGTTCCGTGGGAACAACTGCAGGCCGTGCGCTTCCACGAGGCCGGCGTGACAGCGGTGGATGACGCCAGGCTCGACGGCGGACGCCTGCTGGCCGGCACCGTCGTCACCCGCCAGGGCGATGAGATCGAGGGCGAACTGCGCTGGGACGCGGACGAAGCCGGCAGCTGGGAGATCCTGAACGGAGAAGCGCAGGACATCGACTACCACATCGAATTCGGGTTCATCCGCCGAATCGTGCCTGGCGAGGAGGATGGGGCCACGGTCACGCTGGCGGATGGACGGACGCTGGAGCTGGAGGGTTCCCGTGACGTCAGCCCGGACAACAGAGGGCTCATGGTGGCGTCCGACGGGCAGGGCTCCGGCTCAGGTGATGATCCCGGCTGGCGGCTGATCCAATGGGAGGACATCCGCGAAGTTCGTTTCCACCCGGGTCGGCGGACGCCCAGCCGTCAGGGGGAGCGACGATGAAGGGGTTCGCGATCCTCGCTCTCCGGGGCGCCTGCGTCCTTTGTGCGCTCCCGGCGCTTCCGTCTCCGGCCTCGGCACAGCAGGCGGTGGACAGTTTGGCACAGCTGGTCGATGACAATCCGGCGCAGCTTGCGGTGGACACATTCGAAGATCCGGCGGCGCGCACCCTGTTCGAAGCCGCGCGGGCCGACTGGGAGTCGATAGAGGAGTCCGTGCTGCGATATCAGGCGGTGATCCAGCAGAGGATCGCAGCGGCCATTCGCGCCCCGCTCAAGGACCGCGTCATCTATCGGGACGAGACCACGGTGCGCGCCTTCTGGGACCACGAGTACGACGCAGTGGTTCAGGTGCTGGGGGCGAAGTCGCAATATCCCGGTCGGTCCACGGCACGGAGCGAAGGGGATATGGAGTGGCTCGACGATCTCGCCTTCGACCAGCCCATCGACCCCGGTGCCGACCGCCTCCTGCTGGGAGATTCCGATTCTGAACGCCAACCCGAGGACGACTACTGGGTCGAACATCCCCTCGCGGCGGGCGCCGAGGCCCTGTATCGGTACGCAAGCGGCGACACCCTGACCGTCTCCTTCGCCGATGGACGCCGGCTTCGCGCCGTGGAGCTGCACGTGCTTCCCCGGGAGGCCGACGTCCATCGCATCACGGGCACGCTCTGGATCGAGCCAGAGTCCGGCGCGCTGGTACGGGCGGTCTATCGGCTGAGCCGGCAGTTCGACGCCATTCGCGACCTGGAGGACCTTCAGGAGGAAGAGGAGGACGGCAGTTTCAGGTATGTGCCGGGCATACTCAAGCCATGGACCTTCGACCTGTCCATGATCGCCATCGACTACAGCCTCTGGAATTTCGAGGTCTGGCTTCCGTCGTACATGCGGCTCGAGGGGCTGGGCCGCGCCGGCATCGTCAAGTTCCCGATCACGATGGACGTCTCGTACCAGATGGAATCGGTGACGACGCAGTTCGACGTGGACCGGATGGAGGCGGCCCGGGAAGCCGTCGCCAGGCCGCAGCCGGACCCGGCGCCGGAACTCGTGGAAAGGCACTTCGAGACGCGCGACGAGGCGATGGCGTTCGTCGCCGAGCTGCTGTCGCAGGAGGGCGGAGTCGAATACGAGAGCGCCGAGGAGGACGATTTCGCAGCGGAAAGGGACGCGTACATCATCGCGCCCCGGGAGCGGAGTCTGGTGGCGACGAGTCCCCACCTTCCGCCACCCATCTGGGAGGATGCCACCGGCTTCCCCTCGGACGAACGGATCGGCGAGTACTTCGAGACCCTTGCCGAGCTGCCCGCGCCCGATGTACCCGGCATACCCTGGTCACTCGACTGGGGATGGGGGCGTCCGGGACTGGTCCGCTACAACCGGATCGAGGGGCTGGCCGGCGGGCTGAACTTCGAGACCGCTCTCACTGGACCGTACACCCTGCACACGAGCGCATTCCTGGGGCTCTCCGATCTCGAGCCGAAAGTGCGCTTCGAGATCGAGCGGGAGACAATCCGGCGGAGGTTGAAGCTAGGGGTGTACCGGGAACTGGCCTCGACGAGTCCTCGCTCGGGGCACCTCGGGTACGGCAATTCCCTGAGCGCCTTCTTTCTGGGACGCGACGAAGGCGAGTACTACCAGGCAACGGGCGCGGACCTGGTCTGGCGTCCCGCGCCCGTTGCCCGCCAGACGTTCGAGGTCAGAGCCTACGCCGAGCGCCAGGCCTCGCTACAGCGCGAGGCGGGTTTCGCCTTCTTCCACATGCTCAGCGACGACTGGGACTTCAGGCCCAACGTGGGCGCGGACGAAGTCAGGGAAGCGGGAGCCGAAGTGCGGCTGTCACCCTGGTGGGGGGGAGACCCCTACCTGGTGCAGATCGGGCTCGATCTCTACGGACAGGCGGCCAGGCAGTGGCCGGTGGAGGAAGGTGATCCGGTCAGCTACGGGCGCGCCAGCGCAACGCTGCGGGCGGCAGTGCCGCTGGTTCCGCGGAGGTGGCGGCTGGGGCTCGAACTCGCGGGCGGCACCACGTTCGGCGAAGCGACCGCGCAGAGATCCTGGTTTCTGGGCGGCACCCGCACCCTGCGCGGACACGCGCCGTCGGTGCTCTGGGGGCCGTCGTTCGGGCGCGGCCGGGTGGAGGTCGCCCGCACCTACGACGTGGGCACGCTGAGCGTCTTCACCGACGCCGGCTGGGCCGACTACATCGGCGGCCACTACCGCGCCGGGGATCATCTCGCCGGGATGGACCCGGGCAGCACCGGCGACGGTCTCGCACCCACCCCGCTGCTGGAGAACGACGATCTTCTCCTCAGCGTCGGGGTGGGAGGCAGCGTACTCGACGGGCTCATCCGCGCCGACCTGTCCTACGGCCTCAACGGACCGGGCCGGCAGTTCTGGATCTCGTTCTACCTCGATTCGCTGCTATGAGCCGCCGACGAACCGGCATCGGCCCATCCGGCAGCGAATCCCGGTGAGCTCCTGACTCAGTCGCTTGAGCCGGGCGCGCGCCTCGGCGTCGTAGGCCTGGTCGTTGGCCCGGGTTGGTTCGAGCCCGCTGAAGTACTGCCCGCTCTCGTAGTCGTCGGAGTCCACCAACTGCATCACCGCGTCGGCACCCTCGGCGATGGTCGAGCGCGGGGTCGCGCCCGCCCGCATCACCATTCCGGTGGGCATATAGGTGGCCGGATGGAGTGAACCGACCACGACGCCGGTCCCTTCCAGCTCCTCGGCCAGATCGTGGGTGAACATGACCTGGGCCAGCTTGCTCTGGGCGTAGGCGCGGCGTCCGCTGAAGTCCTTTTCGATCATGACGTCGTCGAAGTCGATCGGCGTCTGGGCCCCCGAGGAAACGTTGACGATGCGTGACGGCGCGCTGTCCAGGACCCGCGGCATCATCATGTGGGTGAGCAGGAAGGTGGACAGGTAGTTGACCTGGAAGCGGTACTCGTGGCCGTCCTCGGTAACCAGCCTTTCGTCCGGCGCCGACCCGAAACCGGCGTTGTTGATGAGGAGGTCCAGGCGATCGTAGTCTGCCAGCAGCGTCTCGGCGAACTCCCGGACTGCGCCCAGCGACGCCAGATCGGCCTGGAAGAAGCGTGCGCTTCCGGGGCCCTGCGCGTTGATCGCATCCACCACTTCCGCGCCCCGCTCCTGGTTGCGCCCGTGGACGATGACGTGATCGCCGCGCGCACCGAGCCGCAGCGCCAGTTCCCGCCCGAGTCCCGAAGTCGAGCCGGTGACCAGCGCGACCTGCTGGCCGGGAGCGGGAACTGCCGGCTCCTGGGCGAGTACTCCAGCCGCGGATCCAGGTAGGCCGGACACGAGCAGTGCGATGGTCAGCACGGCGGCGATCGAGGGCCGAGGGGCCTTCCGAAGGCCTGTGGGCGGGGCGGATCGTCCGCGCCCGGCATTCCTGTGCGTGGTTCTCTTCGTCATGCCAACCCCCTTTTCGACTTCAACAGGCAACCACCGGCCAAGTTAGAGCCGCATTTCGCGCGGCAACAGGTACCAATAGGGATGGCAGCTCGCGAAACCGAGCTTCCCGGACCCGCGTACATGGCATCGGTTCGCCGGCCGAAGAGCCGATTCGTCCCTCCGAAGCCGGCGAGCCCCCTGAGCAGATGATGAGCACATGATGACCAGAGGAGACAGCCCGGTGACGTCCGAGAACCGGACATCGGGCAGGGAGACAGGATGACGATGAAGTCGGGTTGGAGGAGAATCGGGCTTGCACTGATTCTCGTTCTGGCGGGCTGGGACACCGAGATTCAGGGCCAGGAACAGGGCCCGGACAGGCCGGCCGGCGGCGCCCTTGTGGTGCCGGGATGCTGTGAGAGCGACGAGGTGCCGATCCTCCCGGCGACGAAGGTCGCCGACGCGGACATCGAGCTTGACGGCGCCATGCGGGAGGCGGCATGGCATGCTGCCCCCGCGGCCACGCGTTTCACCCAGTTCGAGCCTGACGAGGGCGAATCCGCCACACAGCGGACCGAGGCGCGCGTGCTGTACGGCGACGCGGCTCTCTACGTGTACATCCGGGCATTCGACTCCAGCCCCGGCGAGATCGCGGGCCAGCTGACGCGGCGCGACCAGCAGTCGTATTCGGACCTGGTGGGCGTGGTCATCGATTCCTACTTCGACAGGCGCACCGCCTTCCAGTTCTCGGTAAACCCCGCCGGCGTCAAGCTGGACGCCTACCGTTTCGACGACACCGACGAGGACACGGGGTGGGACGCGGTGTGGGATGTCGCGACCGCGCGCGACGACCAGGGTTGGAGCGCCGAATTCCGCATCCCCTATTCCCAGTTGCGTTTCCGGCACCGGGACGAACAGACCTGGGGCATCAACTTCATGCGCCACCTGGCCCGCCGCGAGGAACTCTCGGCGTGGGCGCCCACGACCCGCGCCGACGGGGGCATCGTGTCGCGCTTCGGGGAGCTGCGCGGGCTGCGCAACCTCGATCCGCCCCGCCGGCTCGAGGTTCTGCCCTATTCGCTGGCCCAGCTGCAGCGTGCCCCCGGGGACGCGGCCAACCCCTTCTACCGGCGCAGCGACGCCCTGGGAACGGTCGGCGCCGATATCAAGTACGGGGTGACTTCCGACATTACCCTGGACGTGACCCTGAACCCGGACTTCGGACAAGTCGAAGCCGATCCGGCCCAGGTGAACCTGACCGCCTTCGAGACTTTCTTACCGGAACGGAGGCCGTTCTTCCTGGAGGGAGCCGGCATCTTCAACTTCGGCATCGCGCTGGGGGACGGGGATGAAGCCAATGAGTCACTGTTCTACTCCCGTCGCGTGGGACGCGCGCCCCAGGGCCGGGCCGACCCACAGGGCGGATACGTCGATTTCCACGACCGGACCACCATCCTGGGGGCCTGGAAGCTGTCCGGGAAGACGGCCGGCGGCTGGTCGATCGGGGCGATGCACGCCGTCACCTCGGAGGAGACGGCTGACGTGGCCCCCGCGGGCGGCGGGCGGTTGCAGGAGCCCATCGAGCCCCTGGCCAACTACGGCGTCCTGCGACTTCAGAGGGACTTCGCCGAGGGCCGGTCGGCCATCGGCCTGATCGGCACCACGGTGAACCGGAATGGTGAAATCGCCGAGGACCTGGGGCTGCATTCCGAGGCGTACACGGGCGGCATCGACTTCCGACACCGCTTCGGCGGAGATGCGTGGCAAGTCGAGGGGTACGCGCTGGGCTCGTACGTGGGGGGCTCGGCCGACGCCATCGCGAGAACGCAGCGCTCGCCGGCGCGGTACTACCAGCGGCCCGACGCGGGGCACGTCAGCTACGACCCGCAGCGCACCAGCCTGGGCGGGGGCGCGGCCAACCTCGGCGTGACCAAGTTCGCCGGCAGCCCGTGGCGGGTCGGCACCGGGGTCCACACCCGAACGCCCGGCTTCGAGGCGAACGACCTGGGCTACCAGCGCGACGCCGACTATCTGGTGAACTGGATATGGGCCGGGTACGACAGGACGGCGCCGCAAGGGCCGCTTCGCAGCTGGTCCGCCAGCCTCAACGCCTGGAACGCCTGGAACTACGACCGCGACCGCACCGGCTCCGGCGCCGGCATCAACGGCAACGCCCAGTTCCAGAACTTCTGGTTCGGCTATGCCGGCGTGAATCACGAGTTGCCAGCGTATTCGGGCGGATTGCTGCGGGGCGGGCCTCTCTTCAGGACGGAGGCACAGACCAGCTTCTGGGGCGGCTTCGGTACCGACTCGCGCAAGCCGGTTTGGGTGCACGTCACCTCGTGGGGCAACCTTCGCCCCGAGAGCGACTCCTGGTCGGCCGGTTTCTCGCCGACGCTGCGAGTGCGGCCATCGGGAAGAGCCACCTTCAGCGTGGGCGCCATGCTGAACCACAGGGTCGACGACCGCCAGTGGGTGCGTCGCATGGACACGGACGCGACCAACTACCTGTTCGCGCGCATCGAGCAGACCACGGTGGGGCTGACCGCCCGAATGGACTATGCCTTCACGCCGGAGTTGTCGCTGCAGGTGTACGCCCAGCCTTTCGTCGGCGCGGGCAGCTACGGGGCGTTCAAGCGGGTGGCCGCACCGCGCGCGGTGCGCTATGCCGACCGTTTCGAGGCTGTCGGCGTGCGCCCGGAGGGCGAGCTCTACCTGGCCGAGCTGGACGGCAGCCGGGTGTCCTTCGGAAACCCGGACTTCAGCTTCAAGCAGTTCCGTTCCAACACGGTGTTGAGGTGGGAATACCTGCCCGGCTCGGTGCTGTTCCTGGTCTGGTCCCAGGGCCGCAACCACAGCGCGGACACGGGGCAGTTCGACTTCGGTCAGAGCCTGGGCGACCTCTTCGGCGTGGTGCCCGACAACATCTTCATGGTTAAGCTGAGCTACTGGCTGTCGCGGTAGCCGAGACAACCGCGGCGGAGACCCGAACAGGATCGGTGGTCATGTTCTTCAGGGGTTCCGGCCCGAAGCGGCTTGCCGCCGAACGCGCGAAGATGGTGTCGCGCCAGCTGCGTCGCAGGCACATATGCGACGAAGCCGTGCTCACTGCCATGGGCGAGGTTGCGCGCGAGCACTTCCTGCCCCGGGCGTGCCGCGCGCTGGCCTACCGGGACCGCGCTCTGCCGTTGCCGGACGGACAGACCATGTCGCAGCCCTACATGGTGGCCGCGATGACCGAGGCCCTGGGCCTGTCAGCCGGAGACCGCGTCCTCGAGATCGGCACCGGCAGCGGCTACCAGACCGCGATCCTTTCGCGACTCGCGGGAGAGGTCTTTACCGTCGAGCGCCTTCCGGGACTGGCAGCCCGCGCGCGCAGGCTGCTGCGGGAGGCCGGGTGCGCAAACATCCGCCTGCGCGTGGACGACGGCACCGTGGGGTGGCCCGAGGAGGCCCCTTTCGACGCCATTCTGGTGACTGCGGGGGCTCCGGAAGTCCCGCCCTCTCTGCGGGAGCAGCTCTCTGTGGACGGCGGACGCATGGTCATACCGGTCGGGTCGCGCCGGACCCAGGATCTGGTGCGCCTCCGCCGCACCGGGGCCGAGGTTGCCACGGAGAGGCTGGTGGCCTGTCAGTTCGTGCCCCTGCTGGGAGCGGAGGGCTGGTAGGGCCGGTTCAGGGACGGAACGGAGGGACGCCGGGGGCGAGCCGGGGGTGTGCTCCCGAAAGTTGGCGCGCGACTTACGGGGGGCGGAGGGCCAGCGGCCCCGGCGAGCCGGGAGCTGCGCTAGCGGCCGCGGGCGAGCGGTCCGCGAGATTGGCCGACTCCTGGTTTCTCGCCGAGGGAGGCCACTTCGTCCTCGGTCAGCTCACGCCACGCTCCCCGGGGGAGGCCGGCCAGGCGGACCGGACCGAAGCGCACCCGCTCCAGCCGGCGCACCGGATGGCCGATGACCCGGCAGAGGCGGCGCACCTCCCGTTTGCGGCCTTCCGCCAACACGATCTGCAGCTCGGTCAGGGGCGGGGTGTGGTCCAGAATGCGCACCCGCACGGCCCGTGCAGGGCCGTCTTCCAGCTCCACCCCGGACACCAGGCGCTTGAGCAGGCGGCGGGGGGGTCTGCCGGTCACCCACGCCCGGTACTCGCGCTCGACCCGGCGGCTCGGGTGCGTCAGGGCATGAGCCCCTTCGCCGTCGTTGGTGAAGAGCAGCAGCCCCTCGGTGGACCAGTCCAGCCGGCCCACATAGGCGAGCCCGCGCAGAGACCCCGGAAGCAGATCGTAGACGGTCTTGCGACCCCGGTCGTCCTGTCGGGTGGTGAGGACGCCCGCGGGCTTGTTGAGCATCACCCACCTCGTCGCGCCCGGCCGCACGCGGACGCCGTCCACGAGCACCTCGTCGCGCCCGGGATGGATGCGCGTTCCCAGCACGGTGGCCGTCCGGCCGTTCACCCGCACCCGCCCGGCAACGATCAGTTTCTCGGCGCGGCGGCGGGAGGCGATGCCTGCATGCGCGATGAACTTCTGCAGCCGCTCGCCCGCATCGGGCACGCCGGAGGTTCCCGGGTCCCTGCTCATCCGCCGGCCGACGGCTCGACGCCGAGAGGCACCGGTTCCCGCAACACGACCGGCAGCTCCGCCGGACGCGGCAGATCGTCGAGCGAGCGGAAGCCGAAGTGCTCGAGGAAGTACCGGGTCGTCCCGTACAGGAGCGGCCTTCCGATGCCTTCCCCGCGGCCGGTGACCTCGATCAGATCGCGATCGAGAAGGGTGCGGATGACGCCTGCGCAGTTGACGCCGCGGATGTACTCCATCTCGATGCGTCCCACGGGCTGCCGATAAGCGATGATGGCCAGCGTCTCGAGCGCGGGCCGAGAGAGCCGCGTCGGCCGGGGAACGGTGTCGAAGCGCTCCAGATAGGGGGCGAATTCGGGCCGGGTCAGCAGCTGGTGCCCGCCGGCGATTTCCACCAGCTGGAAGGCGCGCCCGCCGGTATCGTACTCATCCTTGAGCGCGGCGATGGCGCCCGCGACCACGTCCTCGTCGAGGCTCTCGTCCGCGCGCACGATCTCCTCCGCGGTGAGCGGGGCATCGCTGGAGAAGAGGATGGCTTCCACGACCTGCGCCGGATTCATGCGGCTTCCTCGCCGACGTCCTCCGATTCCACGACGGACGGGGCGCGCCGGTACAGCCAGAGCTCGGCGAAGGGCCGTGTCTGGCGCAGGGAGATTTGACGGCGGCGGGCGAGCTCGAGCCCGGCCAGCAGCGTCATGACCCCGTGCGTGCGTTCCTCCCAGGAGCTGATGAGCCGGGAGAACTCGACGCGGGTAACGGCGGCCAGCCGATCCCGGATCAGGGCGATCTTGTCCTCGATCGAGACGAGGCGGGTGCGAACGCGGCGCGGCGCATGCGGCCGGGGGAGTTCGACCGCCAGGGCGGCCTCGCAGACCTCGTCCCAGGTCGTGGTCAGCGGCGTTTCCTGTGGCCGCGCGCGCGGACGCGGCGGAATGTAGCCCTTCGCCCAACGGCGCATTCTGCGAGCCTCCATGACCGCGAGCAGGGACGAGATCTCGCGCACCTGTTCGTACTCGAGCAGGCGACGGACCAGCTCCGCACGCGGATCCCGGTCCTCCTCCTCCTTCCGATGCGGCAGCAGCATGCGCGCCTTGATGCCGATCAGGATCGCAGCCATCTCGACGAACTCCCCGGCGCCTTCCAGGTCTTCGGCCCCGATTCCGCCGATGGCTTTCAGAAACTGGTCGGTGATGGTGGAGATGGGGATGTCGAAGATGTCGATGTCCTGCTGCCGGATGAGATGGAGCAGAAGGTCGAGCGGTCCCTGAAAGCGGTCCAGGGCAACCAGGAACAGCTCCTGGCCCTCTCCGGAGCCGGCCTCGGAAGGGTTCATGGCCACAGATCGATGAAGCCTTGAGCCGCTCCCATGAGAAAGCGGACCGGCCCCAGGACGATGCCGAAGAAGGGGCCGGGTAGAAAAATGAAGAACGCCATGAGAACCAGCATGCCGTATCGGCCCACCCGCCGATAGGCCACGCCCAGCCGGGGCGGCAGCAGGTGGTAGACGACGTGTGAACCATCGAGCGGCGGCACGGGCACCAGGTTGAAGAAGGCGAGAACCAGGTTGATGAGAATGCCCAGCTCGGCGGTGCGCACCGCGACATCCATCGGCCCGGCGAGAGCGCCCCCGGTCAGCTGGCCGATCTTGACGAGGACGGCCGCGAGCAGGGTGAACCCCACCGCCAGGATCAGGTTGGCGACGATGCCGGCCAGCGACACACGGATGTCGCCGCCCCGGTAGTCGCGATACTTGCGTGGATTGACGGGCACCGGCTTCGCCCAGCCGAAGAGGAACCCCGCGTTCATGAAGTGGAGGGCGAGCGGAACCAGCACCGAACCGATGGGATCGATGTGCGGCAGCGGGTTGAGCGTGATGCGCCCGAGGCTGTACGCGGTGTCGTCGCCCTCGCGTAGCGCGACCCAGGCGTGCGCGACCTCGTGGACGATGATCGAGAAGAGTAGAACTGCAATCAGGAGGAGAATGTCCATTGGCACGGAAGCTATCCGCGCCCGTGGCCGTTCGCCACCCAGGGGCCGGCAGGTGCTCCGCCCCCGGTTGATTCCCGTGGCGGATTTGGGTATCCTCCGCAGCTTGAACGAGATGGGCTGGACGATCTACCGAGGAGGAGGATGCCGAACATCAAGAGCGCGATCAAACGAATGAACAAGAGCCGGGAGGAGAACGTTCGCAACCGCGCGAAGCGTTCCCGGCTGCGCACCGCACTCAAGAGCGTGCGCGAGGCAACCGACGTGGAGACCGCCCAGGCCAGTTTTCGCAAAGCTCAGTTGCTGCTGGACCGCGCGGGCGGGTCCCGCCTGCTGCACCCCAACGCCGTCGCTCGCCTGAAGAGTGCCCTCGCGCGCCGCGTGAACTCTCTGGGCTGAACCCGGCCGGCCGGGCCAGCTCGCCGGGCGGTCCGAGATCGCCCCTCAGTCCTTCTCGCTCCAGACGATCTTCCCGCCCACGATCGTCATCACCGCCTTTCCGACCAGTTCGTACCCAGCGAAGGGCGTGTTGCGGCTTTTCGAGTGGAAGCGCGCGGGATCCACGGTCCAGGCGCGCACCGGGTCGATCAGGGTTACGTCGGCCGCGCTCCCCGGGGCCAGGGTGCCGCCCGGAAGGTCGAAGGCGCGCGCGGGGGCGGTGCTCATGCGCTCAATCGCGGTGGGGAGATCGATGACCCCTTCGCCGACCATGTGGGTCAGAACGAGGCCGACCGCGGTCTCCACCCCCACGATTCCGAAGGGCGCGTCGTCGAAGGCGGACTCCTTCTCGTCGTAGTGGTGGGGCGCGTGGTCGGTCGCGATCACGTCCAGGGTGCCGTCGGCGAGGCCCTCGCGCACAGCGGCCACGTCCGCGGCGGTGCGTAGCGGCGGGTTCATCTTGGCGTCGGTGCGGTACCCCTCCACAGCCGCCTCGGTGAGGATGAGATGGTGAGGAGACGCCTCCGCGGTGGCACGCACCCCGCGCGCCTTCGCCTGCCGGATCGCCTCCACGCCCCAGGCCGTCGAGACGTGCTGGAGATGGATGCGGCCGCCGGTGAGCTCGGCCAGGAGGAGGTCGCGCACGATGTGGATGTCTTCGGAGGCGTTGGGCTTGCCGACCAGACCCAGGCGCGCGGACACCAGCCCCTCGTTCATGCTGCCGTCGCGCGAGAGCCCCAGGTCCTCGGGGTGGTCCGCGACGGGGATGCCGAACGGCAGCGAGTACTCGAGGGCGAGGCGCATCAGGCCGGAGTCCATGACCGGGTGGCCGTCGTCGGTGATGCCGACCGCTCCCGCCGCCACCATCTCCCCGATTTCCGCCAGCTTGCGACCTGCAAGCCCCTCGGAGATGGCCCCCAGCGGGTAGACCCGGGCGCCCCCCGCCCGCCTCCCTTCCGCCACCACAAAGCCCACCGAGGCGGGATCGTCGATGGGCGGGCTGGTGTTGGGCATGGCGCACACCGAGGTGAACCCGCCGGCCGCGGCGGCCCGGGCCCCCGTGGCGATGGTCTCCTTGTGCTCGCCGCCCGGCTCGCGCAGGTGCACATGCACGTCGATGAGGCCGGGCGTGACCACCAGCCCGCGCGCCTCCACCACCTGCGCCTCCTCCGGGGCGGCTACCCGCCCGCCGCACTCGGCCACCCGCCCGCCGGTCAGCAGCAGGTCTCCAGTGGCGTCGAGCCCGCAGGCCGGGTCGATGATCCTGCCGCCGCGAATCCAGAGCGGGCGCGCGCTCATGTCACCTCCTCCACCTTGGCCGCCTCCGCCTTCTCGGGCCGGCCGCCCGAAAGCAGGTAGAGCACGGCCATGCGCACCGCCACCCCGTTTGTGACCTGCTGCAGGATCACCGAGTGGGGCCCGTCAGCCACGTCGCTGTCGATCTCCACCCCCCGGTTCATGGGGCCTGGGTGGAGGATGAGGAGCGGCTCCGGCGACGCGGCCAGGCGCGCCCGCGAAACCCCGTAGATCCGGTTGTATTCGCGCAGGCTGGGCACGAAGCCGGCTTCCATGCGCTCGAGCTGAAGGCGCAGCACATTCAGGGCGTGGGCCCACTCGATCGCCTCTTCGACGCGGTGGAAGACGCGCACCCCGAGTTCGCTCACATGGAGGGGAATGAGGGTGGGCGGGCCGCACACGGCGACCTCGGCACCCAGCTTGAGGAGCCCGAAGATGTTGGAGCGGGCCACCCGCGAGTGGCGGACATCCCCCACGATGCACACCCGCTTGCCGGCGATCGCGCCCAGGTGGTCCCGCAGGGTGAGCATGTCCAGCAGCGCCTGGGTGGGGTGCTCATGGGCGCCGTCACCCGCGTTGATCACATTCGAGGGAATGCGCTCGGCGAGAAACTGGGCGGCGCCGGATGCCCAGTGGCGCATCACCACCATGTCGATCTTCATCGCTTCCAGATTGCGGGCGGTGTCCACCAGCGTCTCGCCCTTGGACACCGACGAACGGCTCGCGTCGATGTTCACGGTATCCGCCGAAAGTCGCTTCTCGGCAAACTCGAAGGAGATGCGCGTTCGCGTCGACGCTTCGAAGAAGAGGTTGACGATGGTCTTGCCGCGCAGCGTGGGGACCTTCTTGATGCGCCGCTCGGAGATCTCCTTGAAGGGCTCCGCGGTGTCGAGGATGTTGTGGATCTGGCGGGCGCTGAGATGTTCGATGCCGACGAGGTCCTTGCCGAGCCCCGGCGCGTCAGCGGCGGATTGGCTCACGCAGCCTCCGGTGAAGTCGTCACGATGGCCACTCCCAGCACTCCGTCGATCTCGGGCACCAGGACATCGACCCTCTGCTGCGGGAGAACCGTCACCGCCCGGCCCACGATGTCGGGCTGGATCGGGAGCTCGCGCCCGGCCCGGTCCACCAGCACGCAGTAGTAGATGCGGGAGGCGCGTCCCCAGTCCATCAACTCGTTCATGGCCGCGCGGGCGGTGCGTCCGCTGAAGATGACGTCGTCCACGATGACCACGGCCCGGTTGTCGATTCCCCCGGCGGGAAGCTTCGTCTCGCCGATCACCGGGCGGGGGCCGATCACCATGAGGTCGTCGCGGTAGAGGGTGATGTCGATGGAACCGCAGGGAACGCGGACGCTCGCCGCGCGCTCGATCTCGGCCTGAAGGAGGCGGGCGATCTGGACTCCCCGGCGGTGGATCCCCATGAGCGCGAGACGATCGGTGCCTTCGTTGCGTTCCACAATCTCGCGCGCCATGCGGGCAATCGCTCGCCCCACGGCATCTTCTCGCATGATCGGGATGCGGAACTGGTCGGGCATGGCCACCTGCGGTCAGTGTGGGTTCCCGCGCAAGCGGTGGCGCGAGCGCGCGCACCCGTCCTTGAAACCAGGGCGCCGGAAGTTAGACGCCGCATCCTTTACAGAACAAGTCCCGGCGGCGCATGATCTCTCATCGGCGCCCGCTCCCGGGACGCCCCGTTTCCTGATCTCGAACCCCATGCGAGGACTTCCGATGCGGCGCACATCGCACGCTCTTCTGCTCGTCTCGACCGCCTTGGTGCTTCTGTCCGGCCCCCTCGCGGGGCAGGGCGTCGAGGACCATCCGGCCGTGGTCATGGGAGGGTTGTCCTTCTCCCTCACGCTGGAGGGCGCGCCCGGCGAGTCGAGCTGGTTCGAGGTGCGGAGCGCCGACGGCACGCTGCTGCGCTCGGGCACCATCGACGCCAACGAGTCGCTGGTGGTGCCGGATCTGGTGGTGGAATCGAGTGCGGGACTGCCGCTCGAGGTGCGCGTCGGGGATGCCACCGAGTCCGTCGACGCACATTACGCGCCGGCGTGGTACTCCATCGTGCCGCCGCTGGTGGCGATCCTGCTGGCGCTGGTCTTCCGCGAGGTGCTGGCGGCGCTCTTCGCCGGGGTGTGGCTGGGGGCGCTGGCGGTGGCGGGGTTCAACCCGCTGGCCGCCACCTGGCGCACGGTGGACACCTTCGTGGTGCCGGCGCTCGCCGACAACTCGGGGCAGACCCAGATCGTGGTGTTCTCGCTGCTGATCGGGGGGATGGTGGGGATCATCGCCCGCAACGGGGGCACGCTGGGGATCGTCGAGGCGGTGTCGCCGGTCGCCACCACGCCGCGCCGCGGGAAGCTGGCCACCTGGCTCGCCGGCCTCTGCATCTTCTTCGACGACTACGCCAATACGCTGATCGTGGGCACGACCATGAGGCCCATCACCGACCGCCTGCGCATCTCCCGCGAGAAGCTGGCGTACCTGGTCGACTCCACCGCGGCCCCGGTGGCCGCGATCGTGCCCGTTTCCACCTGGGTGGGCTACGAGATCTCGCTCATCGACCAGGGGTTGCAGCTCGCGGCCGAGCAGAACGCGGCCACAAACCCGGAGTTGGCCGCATCGCTCGCCTCCTCGAGCGCCTTCACCGTGTTCCTTACCACCATCCCCTATCTCTTCTATCCTCTGCTCGCGCTTGTCTTCGTGGGGCTCGTGTGCTACACCAACCGCGACCTGGGCGAGATGGCCGTCGCGGAGCGCCGCGCCGCCCGGGGAGAGGGACTCACCCGGCCCGGATCGATGCCGGTCACCGACACCACCGATTCGCTGCTGGAGCCAGCCGAGGGGGCGCCGAGGCGCTGGTGGAATGCGGCCCTTCCGGTGGCCACCGTCGTGCTTACGGTGCTGATCGGGCTGTATGTGTCGGGCAGGGCAGTGACTGGCCCGGGCGCATCCCTGATGGACGTGCTGGGCGAGGCCGACCCGTATGCCACTCTTCTGTGGGGCTCGCTCGCCGGGTGCATTGTTGCGCTCGCGCTCGCGCTGGCGCAGCGCATCCTCACGCTGCAGGAGGCCCTCTCCGCTCTGGTCGCGGGCATGAAGGCGATGATGATCGCCATGCTGGTGCTCGTCATGGCCTGGTCGCTCGGGGCGATCACCGGGGAAATCGGGACCGCCGCCTTCCTCACACAGATCCTCGGGGACGCCATCCCCCTCGAACTCTTGCCGCTGCTGGTGTTCGTCACGGCGGCGGCGATGGCCTTCGCGACAGGGACATCCTGGGCCACCATGGCCATCCTGATTCCGCTGGTCATCCCCCTCATCGTCTCGCTGGGAGGCGGCATAGGCCTGGACGGAGGCGCGGGCCAGGCGATTCTGCTGGGCGCGATCGCATCGGTGCTGGCGGGCGCCATCTTCGGAGACCACTGCTCCCCGATTTCAGACACCACGGTCCTGTCGTCGACCGCGTCCGGCTGCGACCACGTCGATCATGTGCGCACCCAGCTGCCCTACGCCCTGCTGGTCGCCTTCGTCGGCATGGTGGTCGGCAGCGTCGGCACCGCGTACGGCCTGTCCCCGTGGCTGGCGCTCGTGCTCGGGGCGGGCGTGCTCTGGGGGGTGCTGCGCATCTGGGGAACGTCGACCGAGGCGGAGGCGACGGGGTAGAAAAGGCCTGCCACCTCCCGGACGCGACGGGCACGCGGCCAGGCCCGCTAGCGCCGCGCCCTGAAGAACGAGCGCAGCAGTTCGCCGGACGGCTCCGCCAGCACGCCCGCCGTCAACTCGACCGAGTGATTCAGGCGGGGATCCTGGACCAGGTTCTCCAGGCTGCCCGCCATCCCGGCCTTGGGGTCGCCGGCTCCGAAGACCAGGCGGCGAACCCGTGCCAGCACGATCGCCCCGGCGCACTGCGCACAAGGCTCGAGGGTGACGAAGAGTGTGGCGTCGGGGAGCACCTTGAGGCCGAGGCTGCGGGCGGCGGCTCGCAGGACGACGACTTCGGCGTGCGCGGTTGGGTCGGAATCGGTGCGCGTGCGGTTGTGCCCCTCGGCCACGATGCGGCCGTCCAGCACCAGCACCGCGCCCACCGGAACTTCGGAACGGGCTTCCGCCAGCCGCGCCATCTCAAGGGCACGCGCCATGAAGCTGCGGTCACCGGGCTGGAGAGGAACGGCCGCCCCCCGCGAACGGGGGCTAGCGGTGCTGCCGGTCACGCCTCCCGCGTCCTTCCCGGGCATCGGTGAAGCGCGTCGCGCCCCGGCGCCAGCGTCGGCCCGCACCCGCGTCGGCTTCCGGCTGTGGTGCATCTCCCAGATACCGGAAGAACGCCGCCACTTTGCCAGCCAGGGCGAGATCCTGGAGCCGGATCGCGGGGAGCTCGCCGGCGTCCGCCGACCCCGGCCGCAGGACGCCATCGCCCTTGGCGTACCGGTAGAATCCGGCGCCACCCGGCACATGCACCGCCACGACGTCCCCATCGCGGACTTCGTGGGCAAGGACAGGCTGAACCAGCAGGTGATCGCCGTCCTGGTATCCCAGCTCGCGCACGCCGTCGCCCGAGACTCTGACGAAGAACGATCCCGCCGATCCCGCCAGCCGGCGGTCGACGGAGTAGGAGCCCAGCGAGCCTTCCTCCTGACCCTCTCCCGGGTGATTCGGAATGCGCGAATAGCAAGGCACGGAGAGGGTTTCGGCGTTCAGGTCGAGGCCCACGATGCGCGCGCCGCGCGAACGGGAGGGGTCGCGTTCCAGATACCCCTTGGCGGCCAGAGCCTTGAGGTGCTCGGAGACGGTCTTGGTGCTCTTGATGCCGAACCTGGCGCCGATCTCCCGAACCGAGGGCTGGTAGGTGTTGCGGCGCAGATAGGATTCGATGTAGTCCAGAATCCTGCGCTCAATCTCGGTGGGAGGTGGGAGCATCGAGAGTCCCGGAGGCCCGTCGGTCGTGCGGGCCGCTCCGCCGACGGGCTGCGCGGACGACCTGGATAAGGGAAAAATACTAGAACCGGCAGGGCCGGAGAGCAAGGCGCCGACCCGGCGCTGGCCGGCCATGCGAAACGCGCGTCCCGGATTGCCATGGCCGGGCACGTCCTGCCTCCCGACCTTATGTTGCAGTCACCGATTGGAAACCTTGTTGCAGTCGCCGACTGGCAACCTTTTCGAACGGTTGGCTCGTCCAAGTGTACCATCGCCCAAGTGTACCATGAGGATACAGTCCGCCAGCCTCTCACCGGCGATCCGATGCCGACCCGGCGTCTCCTCCATCTGCGCCAGCGACTTGAACGGATGCGGCATATGAGCTTCTCGAAGACGACTCTTGGGGTGACGACGGTCGTGATCATCGTGGCTCTCCTCGCAGGCGGGGTCTACGTGAGGCTGCGCCCGGATCCCGCGGAGGAGGAGGCCGCGCCATCCACCGAGGCGACTCAGCTCGAAGTGCCCGAAGCCTCGCTGGCCAGCTTCGCCCGGCGTGCGCAGCCGGTCACGGGAGCGCGGGTCCTGCGCGATACCCTGTGGATCAAGATCGCCGCCGCGGGCGAGGCGGCCGCCTTCCGCAGGGCCACCCTCTCGGCTCGCGTATCGGGCCAGGTGCGCGACGTGAGGGTGCGCGAAAACGATCCGGTCGGCTCCGACGCGCTCCTCATCCAGATCGACACCACCGAGTACGCGCTCGCCCTGGCGAGGGCCAGCAGCAACCTCACCCGCGCCCAGGCGGACTACGAACAGATCGTGCTCTTCGACGACGAAATCGCGGATGCGCGGGTGCGGGCGGAGAGGGCGCGCGTGGCCCGCGCGCGTAGCGGGCTGGAGGAAGCCATGGTGGGCGTGCGCGAGGCGGAACTGGCACTCTCATGGACGCGCATCAACGCCCCCTTCAGCGGGCGGGTTGCGGATCTGCGGGTCGTACCCGGGCAGTACGTGACCCAGGGCGACGAGCTGGTCACGGTCGTGGAACTGGACCCCATCAAGGTGGAAGTACAGGTGCTCGAGGCCGAGATCGGGCTGCTGGAACAGGGGCGGCTCGCCAACATGACGCTTGCAGCGTTCCCGGACGAGACGTTTACCGGCCGCGTGGAGACCATCAACCCGGTTGTCGACCCCCAGACGCGCACGGCCCGGGTGACGGTCGTGCTGCCGAATCCGGAGGGCAGGATCAAACCCGGGATGTACGCGCGCGTGTCGCTCGACGCGCAGCACTTCACCGACCGCGTGCTGGTTCCGCGCTCGGCGGTGCTCGAGCGGGACAGGCGCACCATGCTGTTTGTGTTCAACGAGGAGGAGGGGGACATCGGCCGCACCGAGTGGCGCTACGTCACCACGGGGCTGGAGAACGATCAGCTGGTCGAGATCGTGGAGAACCCGGAAACGTCGATGGTGGATCCCGGGGAAATCGTGCTCGTCGACGGCCACCATTTTCTCGGGCACGACGCCGCCATTCAGCTCGCCGAGGGAGATCTCCCCGTAGCCGAGAGAGAGACCTCCGCCGAGCCGGGGCGATGAGGCGCGCGCTGGCACGGTTGGCTCCGCGTCGGTGCCCTGAGGGCGGCCAGCCGGGTGCGGGGCGTGTGTGTTCGGGGCCTCGCCGGGTCGCGCGCGCGGGGTGTTGTCTGGCCGTCCTGTTCGCGGCGGGGCCGCTGCAGGCCCAGGCGCCGCGCGAACTGACGCTGGAAGAAGCGCTCGAGCTGGCGAGGCTGAACAACCCCGTCCTGCGGCAGGCCATCAACGACCTGGAGCTTACCCCGGCGGGCATGCGGGCGGCCTGGGGCGCCTTCCTCCCCAACCTCACCCTGAGTCTCAGCACCAACATGAACCTCAATCGGCGGCTGCAGGCGGAGGACTTCTTCGGCAATCCAATCGACAATCCAAACGTGGAGTGGGTCACCGCTTCTTCGTCGAACCAGGCCTTGTCCGCCCGCGTCAATCTGTTCGAGGGGGGCGGCCGCTTCCATCAGCGTGGAGCCGAACGCGCCCGCGGCATCGCCCGCGAACGGCGGGTCGAGCTGGAGTTGACCGAGACCTACGCGCGCGTCGCGGGCAGCTTCTACCAGACCATCCTGCAGTCGGACCTGCTCGAGTTGGAGTTGGCGAGCCTGGAGGGCAAGCGGCTGGACCTGGAGAGCACGCGGAGGCTCTTCGAGCTCGCCATCGGCACGCCGGTCGACGTGCTGGCGGCCGAGCTGGAGGTGCAACAGCAGGAGCGGATGGTTCGCCAGGCGGAGAACGAGCACGCCAAGGCCCTGCTTGACCTGCGCGCGGAGATCGCGGTGTCGGAAATGGGTGATTTCACGACCCGCGGGAGTCCGCCGGAGCCCTTCGACCCGGTTGCGCTGGACGACGCCGGGCTCATCCGCCGGGCGCTGGAACAGAGCCCACGCATCCAGCAGAATCTGGCGGAGGTGGACGTGGGCCGCGCATCGCTGAGCGCGGTCCGGAGCGCGCGATGGCCGTCGCTCCAGCTGAACACCAACTTCTATCAGAGCGCGTATGGCCAGGAATACGGCGCGGCCTTCCAACCCTTCTCGAACGAATCCCGGCAAGCCAACGCCAGTCTGAGCCTGTCGATTCCGGTGTTCACCGGCTTTTCCACCGAGCGCAACATCGCCGAGGCCCAGGTCCAGCTGGCCAACGCGGAGGAACGAGTGCGCCAGTCGCGCATGGAAATCGAGCGGGATGTGCGGTCGCGCCTGATCGACCTGCGCGGAGCCTACGAAAGCTACCGCCTGGCGGAACGGTCGAGCGTGATCGCCGAGGAGCGCCTCAGGCTCGCGCGCGAGGAGTATCGCCTCACGTCGCGCACTTTCTCCGAACTGCAGAGCGCGATCGAGGACGCGTCCGGGGAGCGGCGCGCCGCCATCAACGCCCTGTACGACTTCGTCGCCGCCCGCATCGCCCTGGAACAGGTCATCGGCGGGCCGCTCGACGGCGAATCTCCGCTTCCCTGACCGATGTCGATCCCCCGTATTTCGACGCGGCGGCCGGTGGCCGTGGCCATGCTCTTTCTGGCCATCTCGCTGCTGGGTGTCATCTCCTTCCTGCGGCTGCCGATCGACCTCCTTCCGGACGTGAGCTATCCACGGCTGGTGGTCTATACGACCTACGCCGACGTGGCGCCGGCGGAGGTGGAGCGGCTCATCACCGAGCGCATCGAGGCCCAGGGGGCCGCGGTTCCGGGAGTCGAAAACGTCACCTCGGTTTCGCGGAACGGGGTCAGCCTTGTGACGCTGCGCTTCGCGTGGGGCACGGATATGGACTTCGCCATGCTCAACGTGCGCGAACGCGTCGACAACATCCGGGAAGTGCTGCCGGAAACCTCGGAGCGGCCGCGCATTCTGCGCATCGACCCCGAGTCGGAGCCCATCATGGTGCTCTCGGTCGCGGGGGGCACCGATCTGTGGGCGACCAAGGACTTCGTGGAGACGGTCTTCCGGCGCAGGCTCGAGCAGCTCGACGGTGTGGCGCAGGCGGCGGTCACGGGCGGGCTGGACCGGGAGATCCAGGTGGAGGTGGCGCCGGACCTTCTCGCTTCGTACGGGCTCGAAATGGAGGAGGTGGCGGTCGCGCTCGATCGGGCGAACTACTCCGCCCCGGGGGGATCCATCTTGCGCGGCCGCTACCGCTATCCGCTGCGCACGCTGGGCGAGTTCCAGACCGTCGAGCAGATCGCGCAGGTGGTCGTGGGACGCCAGCGGACGGAGACAGCCGCGGAGACAGCCGCGGCGGACCAGGGCGAGGGCAGCTACCGGCTGGTGCGCCTCAGCGACGTGGCGCGCGTGGTGGACGGCTTTGCCGACCGCGAGTCCATCGCCCGCTACAACGGCGCCGAAGCCGTCGGCCTGCTGGTCTACAAGGAATCCGGGGCCAACACGGTGGCGGTGGCCGATCAGATCGAGGAGGCGCTCGGCATACTGGCGCAGGAGTTCCCCGAGATCACCGTGGACGTGGCCTACTCCCAGGCGGGGTTCATCTCCGATTCCATCAGCAACGTCGTACAGGCCCTCGTGTTCGGTGGAATGCTGGCTTTCCTGGTGCTCTTCTTCTTCCTGCGCGATCCCCGATACCCCTTCGCCATCGCGCTCGCCATTCCGATTTCAGTGGTAGGCGCCTTTGCGCTCATGGATGCGTTCGGGGTCTCGCTCAATATCATGAGCCTGGGCGGGATGGCGCTCGGCGTGGGTATGCTGGTCGACAACTCCATCATCGTGCTGGAGAACATCTTCCGACACCGCGAGCAGGGCGTGCCCTCGGTCGAGGCGTCGGCGCTCGGGGGGGAGGAGGTCCAGGGAGCGATCACCGCTTCAACCCTCACGACCATCTCGGTCTTCGGCCCGATCATCTACATCGAGGGGGTGGCGGGGGAGCTCTTCGGCGACCTGTCGCTGGCGGTGGCCTTCTCCCTGCTGGCAAGCCTGCTCGTGGCGCTGACGCTGTTGCCGGCAATGGCGGCTCGCTTCGCGGGCAGGGGCATGACGCCTCGCGCAGCGCCGGGCCGCGTGAGCCGTCCGCCGCGGCGGGGGCTGCTGGCGAAGATCGGCCGCGCCCTCCTGTGGGTGGTCGTGCTGCCGTTCCGGCTGATCGCGGCGGCCTTCTCGCTGGGTTGCGCGCTGGCGGTCTTCTGGTGGGAGGGGCTGGCGGGCGTAAGTGATCGCGTCTTCGGACCGATGCTGACGGCCTTCGACCGGATCTTCAAGCGCTTCGCCGACCGATATCACCAGCTCCTCGAGGTCTCGCTCGATCACCGCGGGCGCGTGCTGGCGGTCTCCGGAGTGGCGCTGGCGGCCACCCTCGTGCTGGCGCTGGCCCTGGACCGCGATCTGCTGCCTGACGTCGACCAGGGCGGGTTCCGGGTTCGCCTGGAGCTGTCGGAAGGAACCGGGCTGGAGGCCACCGCGCTCGTGGTGGAGGAGATCGAAGGCTCGCTTCGGGGCGATCCCGGCGTGGAAACGGTCTTCTCGCGCGTGGGCGAGGACGTGCGTTCCTACATGGAGAGCGAGGAGTCGTCGGGCGCGCACACGGGCGCGCTCGAGGTGCGCCTGCATCGCGGGATCGCGACGGACGCCGTGCTTGAGCGGGTGCGCGAGGTCGAGGACCGTTTTCCGGCGGGCGCGGTGGTCTTCGAGGCCGGGCAGGCCACCGCGCTGGGCCAGGTTCTGGGCGGCGGGGACGCGGACATCGCGGTGCACATCCGCGGCGAGGATCTGGTGGAGAGCTACGCCTACGCCGAGGCCGTGCGCGAGAGACTCTCCACGCTGGAGGAGATCGGCAACGTGCGCGTGGGCACGGGCCGCGGGCAGCCCCAGGTGCAGGTCGAGATCCTGCGCGATGTGGCCGCCCGTCACAACATCGATCCGCGCCTCATCGCCGAGGAGATCGAGCGCGCCATGCGCGGCGACCTGGCGACGGAGTTCGTCGACTTCGACCGCAAGATCGACGTGGTGGTGCGGCTGCCCGACGCCATGCGCTTCTCCGCGGAGACGCTGGAGACTCTGCGGATCCGCGGGGTGCCGTTGCGCGAGCTGGTGAACGTGCGCGAGGCGGTGGGCCCGGCCGAGATCCACCGGGAAGACCAGGGGCGCGTGGTCACCGTCTACGCCGACGTGATTTCAGGAGGGTTGGACCGTGCCATCGCCACCGTGGAGGGTGAACTGGCCACGATGCCTCCGCCCTTCGACTTGCGTGTCGATGTGGGCGGAGAGAATGAAGAGATGCGTCGCTCCTTCCGCGACCTGGCGTTCGCTTTCGGCCTCGCGCTGGTGCTCGTCTACATGATTCTGGCGGCGCAGTTCGAGTCGTTCACGCATCCGCTGATCATCCTGATGTCGGTGCCGCTGGCGTTGTCGGGCGCGGTCCTGGCACTCGTGCTCACCGGCCAGGGTCTGAATACCATGAGCCTGATCGGCATCGTGATCCTCGTCGGCATTGTGGTCAACGACGCCATCGTCAAGGTAGAGTTCATCAATCAGGCGCGCGCCCGCGGGGTCGCGCTGCGGGAAGCGATTCTGGAAGCCGGGAGGGTGCGCTTGCGACCGATCATCATGACCACAGTGACTACCGTCTGCGGCCTCACGCCGCTGGCGCTGGGGCTCGGGCGCGGGGCGGATCTGCGCGCGCCGCTCGCCATCGCGGTGATCGGGGGGCTGGTGGTGGCCACCGCGCTGACCCTCATCGTGGTGCCGGTCGTGTATTCGGTGGTGGAGAGCGGTCGCGCCGGCACTCGGAAGACGGTCCGGGTCTCGCGTCGTGCCCCGCCGGCGGAGGCTCTCCCGTGATCAGCGGGAGCATCAAGCGCCCGGTGGCGGTGGCGATGGGCTGCCTCGCGGTCGCGCTTCTGGGGGCCAGCGCCTGGCGCAACATCCCCATCGAGCTGCTGCCCGATACCCGCCTGCCCAGGCTCACCGTCGAGGCTCGCTGGCGAGGCGCGTCTCCGGAGACGATCGAGGCCTTCCTGACCTCCCCCATCGAAGCGGCGGTGCAGCAGGTGAAGGGGGTGGAGAAGGTCATCTCCATGTCGAGCGAGGAACAGGGAACGGGGACCTCCCGGATCGAGGTGCACTTCAGTCGCGACACTGACATGGACTTCGTGCGGCTGGACCTGTCCGAGCGTCTTTCGGTGCTAGAGGAGGAGTTGCCGCCGGCCGTGGACCGGGTTCTGGTCCAGCCCTACGTCCCGCCCGAATTCGAATCCCGCAGCCAGGGCGGGTTCCTGCGCTACACCTACACCGGCCCCTACACGCTGGAGGCACTCAGAGCCGACCTGGACGACCGGGTGATGCCGGACCTCTCGCAGATCCAAGGCGTGGCGTTCGTGCAGGCGTACGGGGGGCGCGAGCGCCTCATCGAGATCGAGTTGAACGAGGACCGCGTCAGCTCTCTCGGCCTCTCGGCTTTCGCAGTCGGCATGCGGATCAACGACCTCGATCTGGTGCGGGAGGCGGGCGCGATTCGCACCGGAGACCAGGAATGGTCGGTCACCATCCAGAACCGGCTCGCGAGCGCGGCGGAGATCCGCAACACGGTTCTGCTCGAGAACCGGGGCAGCCTGGTCCGCGTCTCGGATGTGGCGGACGTGCGAGACAGTTACGAGGAGCCCCGCAGCTACAACCGCATCGACGGCCGGCCCGCGGTCTCGTTCTCGGTGATCCGCGAGATCGGCGCGAACACGGTGCGCGCCGCGGACGCGGTCAAGGCGCGGCTGGTTCAACTGGAGCGCGCGAGCCTCGCCGGGACGAGCATGATCCTGACCTACGACGAGAGCGACGAGATCAAGGAACAGCTGACCGATCTGCGCTCGAGGGCGCTGATCTCCGCCCTCATCATCTTCGTGGTCCTCCTGCTCTTCCTGCGCTCGTTCCGCTCCGCCGGCGTCGTCTTCATGACGATCGCGTTCTCGGTGCTGATCTCGCTGAACCTGATCTACTTCGGCGGGATGACCCTCAACCTGCTCACGCTGATGGGGCTGGCGATGGGGTTCGGTCTCGTCGTGGACAACGCCATCGTCGTCCTGGAGAGCGTCTTTCGACGCTGGCAGGCGGGCCGGGATCCGGTGCGGGCCGCCATCGAGGGCACCCGCCAGGTGGTACTGCCGATCCTCACCTCCACCGCCACCACGCTCATTGTCTTCGTGCCCTTCGTGTATCTGCAGGGCGAGCTGCGCGTCTTCTACGTGCCGCTGGCGATCGTGGTGGCGCTGACTCTCGGGGCATCGCTGCTGGTGGCGTTCACCTTTATTCCGTCTCTGGCCGCGCGGGTCCTGCCGCGGGTACGGAGCGGGGAGATGATGCCAGGCCAGCGAGCGGCACCCCTCTACACGCGGCTCTATTCCACCGTCATCGGCTTCACCCTTCGCCATGCCTGGCTGGCTGTGACGGTGGCAGCGCTGGCCTTCGGGGGCTCGTTGTATCTGTTCCAGAACCACGTGACCCGCGGCGTGCTGTGGGGCGGCGGGCGAATGGGCTCGGACACATATGTCTTCATCGACATCCGGTTGCCACGCGGCTCCGACCTTGAGCGGACGGACAATCTTGTGCGCTCGTTCGAGGAGCGGCTGGCCGCGATTCCGGAGGTGGACCGCTTCTCCTCGACCGTGACCGGCACCTACGGGAGAATCACCGTCACCTTCCCGGACTCCCTCGAGAACACCGGCGTTCCGATGGCCATCAAGGAACAGATGTTCAGCTACAGCCTCGGCTTTACCGGGGTGGAGGTGCGCGTCATCGGAGTGGGTCTCGGGTTCTACGGAGGGGGTGGGGGCGCCAGCCCCAACTATCGCATGAAGGTGCTGGGGTACAACTACGAGAAGGTGCGCGAGATCGCCGAGGACCTGGGTTCCCGCCTGCAACGCGTTCCCCGCGTGCGCTCCATCGATACCAACTCCGCCGGACGGTACTTCTCCCGCGACCGCGCGACCGAATTCGTCGTCGATGTCAACCGCGACGATCTGGCGCGCTACGACCTCTCCGTGGCGGAGCTGGTCCAGCGCATGAACGCCGCCGTCGCCGGCCAGACCAGCCAGGCGCAGCTCAAGATCGGCGGCGACGAGGTGCGCTACGAGGTCAAGCTCGAAGGGTATCGCGAAACCGACGTGCAGGAGCTTCAGGAGACCATCATCGGCACGGCCAGCGGTACCGGGATCCGCCTCGGCGACGTGGTCTCGATCGCACCCCGGGACGTGCTCGCATGGATTCGCCGCGAGGACCAGCAGTACGAGCGCACCGTCGCGTACGAGTTCGCGGGCCCCCGCCGGCTGGGCGACCAGTACTACGACGGGATCATCGAGGCCACGGAAGTCCCGGTGGGATACGCGGTCGAGGAAGAAGAGGGATTTCGGTGGAGCGTGGACGACAGCAGGCAGATTTACGCGGTGCTTGCAGTGTCGATCCTCCTGATATACATGGTGACCGCCGCGCTCTTCGAGTCGGTCCGCTTGCCGCTGTGCGTGTTGCTCACGGTGCCGATGGCGCTCATCGGTGTCTTTCTGATGTTCTTCTACACCGGAGCGTCCTTCACGCGGGAGGCCTACGTGGGAGTCATCATGATGGGGGGCATCGTGGTCAACAACGCGATCCTGCTGGTGGACAACATCAATCGCGTTCGGCGGGAGTCCGGGGGCAACCTCCACGCCGCCATCCTGAACGGCACGCTGGAACGGGTGCGGCCGATCCTGATGACCACCGCCACCACGGTGCTCGGGCTGCTCCCGCTGGTGCTCTTCTCCGAGACGGCGGATTCCACCATCTGGAACGCGCTCGCCTACGCGCTCATCGGCGGGCTGCTGTCGTCCACCATCTTCGTGCTGGCCACGACCCCGGCCATCTACCTGCTCATCGAAGGCGGTGCCGCGCGACCCGGACGGGCGGCGGCACGGATTCCGACCGCCTGATCCATGCGCCTTCGCTTCGCCCCGTCCCCGACCGGGTTTCTGCACGTGGGAGGCGCCCGCACGGCGCTCTTCAACTGGCTCCTCGCGCGCCAGAGCGGCGGCACCCTCGTCCTGCGCATCGAGGACACGGACCGCTCGCGCTCCAGCCAGGCGATGACCGACGCGATCCTGCGCGGGCTGGAGTGGCTCGGCATCGACTGGGACGAGGGCCCCTACTTTCAGAGCGCCCGTGTCGGCGAGCACACCGCCGCGGGCCGGGGGCTGCTGGCCGCGGGGCTCGCCTACCGCGACTTCTCGACTCCCGAGGAGCTCGCCCGCGACCGCCGCAACATCGCGGCCATGGCAGGCGAGGCCACGCGGGCGGCACGGCGGCGAGCGGAATCGATGGCGCCCGGGGAGGCCGCGGAACGCGCGGAGGCGGGCAAACCCCATGTGCTGCGCTTTCTCATCCCCGAGGGCTCCACCGAGTGGGAAGACGCCGTCCACGGCCGGATGCGCTTCCGCAACCAGGACATCGACGACCTGGTCATCCTGCGCGCGGACGGCAGCCCGACCTACAACCTCGCGGTCGTGAGCGATGACGCCGCCATGCGCATCGACATGGTGCTGCGCGGAGACGACCACCTGTCCAACACCCCCAAGCAGATCCTGCTCGCGCGCGCGATGGGCCTGCCGGTCCCCCGCTTCGGCCACGTTCCGCTCATCCTGGGACCGGATGGCAAGCGCCTCTCCAAGCGGCACGGCGCGACCGACGTCGCCGAATACCGAAGCGAAGTGCTGCCGGAGGCGATGGTCAATTTCCTGGCTCTGCTCGGGTGGTCTCCGGGCGACGACCGCGAAGTCATGGACCTGAACGAGATCGTGAAGCGGTTCTCGCTCCGGCGCATCCTCAGGAAGGGCTCGGTGTTCGATGCCGAGAAGCTGGGCTGGCTGAACGGCAGGCATCTGTCGCAGATGGACCTCGGCCGGCTGGAGCCGCTCGTGAGCGCGCGCCTGGCCGAACTCCAGCAAGCGGTGGAGGCGGCGGTGCAGGACCGGATGGATTGGTATTCCAGCCTCATCGACATGCTGCGAACGCGCGCGCGCAGCGTTGACGGCCTGGCCCGCAACGTGTTGCTCTATCTGCAGAGCGAGATCCGCTACGATCCCGCGGCGGTGCGCAAGCACTGGAAGCGCCCGGCCCAGGTCCGCGAGTATCTGGACGCCCTGCGCGAACGGCTGGAGGGCTGCGAATGGGAGCCCGATGCGTTGGAGCGCACGCTTCGGGACGTCGCGCAGGATATGGGGGTCGGGGCCGGACGCCTGATCCACCCGCTGCGCGTGGCGCTAACCGGCCAGACCGTGAGCCCCGGGATCTTCGACGTGCTCTACTACGTCGGCAGGGACCTCTCCCTCGACCGCATCGGGAGAGCGGTTGCCGCGCTGCAGGAGCGGGAGGTGCGAGCGTGAACCGGGCTGCGCTCCTGACCCTGGCCGGGGCCGGGCTGCTGGCTGCGGCCGCCTTCGCGCCCCCGTCCGCGTCGGCGCAGCGGGCCAACCGAAGAGCCGTCGAGGTCATTTTCGACGCGCTTCCCCCGGGTGAACAGCCGATCTTCTTCGCCCAAGAGATCGGGCGCCCGCCCGGCGCCACCGGCCGAGCGCTGCTGGACGACGAGACCCGGAACGCCCTCGAGCAGCTCGGTTACCTGGAAGTCACGGCGGTCGAGGACGCGGTGCTCTGTCCCGACTTCCCCTCCCCCGCCGGCTGCCGCATCCGGGACGGAGGCGTGCTCTACCAACTCGTGTTGCCCGAGCCCATTACCGGCGGACGGCTCTCGATGCGCGTAGTCCGCCTCATCGACGGGGCCGGGACCAACGGAGAGATCCGCCGCGAAGTCTGGGACATCCTCATGGTGCCGGACGAACAGATGGGGTGGCAAGCGGTGCGCACCAGGCTGGACGCGGCCAATGACGGGCCGTGGGCGCTGCCTCCGGGACAGGACTAGAACCACAGGACCAGATCCAGCCGCCGGTCGGCGTCCCTTCGCGGAACTCGGGTCGACTTCCCGGCCTCCAAGCCAACTGTCTTCAGGCCCGGGACCTTCTCCCCGGGCAACCGGTGGGGCATCGTCTGGCACCGCCCAGATTCTGCCGTTGCCGTTGCTGCCTACCCGATACGCATAGGCATGGGGGCAAATCCTGCCCGCCGCAGGCGATTGGGCAGCCCGCGCAATCAGGCTACCAGCTGTAGCCGACCCGCGTGTAGTAGTATCCGCCGTTGAATCCGAACGGCGTAAATTGGCCGAAGCGGTTGCCGACGCCGGCCGCCGCGCCCGGATACTCCTCCGGGTAGGTGTTGAGCACGTTTTGGCCACCGATCGTGAGCGTCCAACGGTCGGCGAACGTGTGGGCCGCTTCCATATCGAACAGGATGCGGGACGGGTAGTCGATGGTGTTTCCGGGGTCAGACTCGTAGTAGGGCTGCTCGCCGTCGAAGTAGCCGCCCCAGTAGCTGCTGCGCACCAGGAAGCGGGTTCCACCGGCGAAGACGTGATTCATCGTGAGGTTGCCGCGCACGCCGGGGAGTCCTTCCTCGAGGATCCGGATGCGGTGCGCGGTGAGGGTGTTGGAATTGAAGTCCGTCACCGTGGTCTGGGTCCAGTTCCACGCGCTGCTGAAGGTTGTGGTGGAACCACTCGCTCCCTCGATATCATACGCGCCCACCACGTCGATCCCGTCCGTCCGGGTCGCGAAGTCGTTGATGAAGAAGCGGAATCGCGCGAGCACCCCGCCCGGCCGGATGATGCCACCCGCGCGGGCGTGGCGTCCCAACGTTCGCCGAGGCCGCCGAACGGACGATCGAGCTTCACCGCGACGCATGGAAGGCCGGGAGCCCGCTTGCCGGCCAATGGGCGTCCACGTTCCATCTGCACCCCGCGCCGCTGATGGACAAGCCCGTGGACCGGATCACAAGCGCGGACGTGCTCCGGTGCCTCTCGCCGATCTGGATCTCGAAGCCCGCCGCCGGGCGGAAGGCCCGGAACCGGATCGCGGCGGTCTTCCGCTGGTGCATCGGCCGGAACCACCGCCCGGACAACCCGGTGGACCGGGCGGTGGCGGCGCTGCCGAGGGTGAACGGCAGCGGCACGGAGCACTATCGCGCGCTTCCGCCCCAAGGGGTCCGGGCGGCGCTACGGGCGATCCGCCGGATGGCGGACGCGAGTCCGGCTGCGTTGTGCGTGGAACTGATCGCGTTGACCGCCGTTCGGGGCGGCGAGGCGCGCGGCGCGCGTTGGGACGAGATCGACCTGGAGGCGGCGAGGTGGACGATCCCGGCTTCGAGGATGAAGGCGGGCCGAGAGTTTGCCGTCCCGTTGAACACGGGCGCACTCGAGGTGCTCAAGCGGGCACGTGCGTTGTCCGGCGAATCGCCCCTCGTGTTCCCGTCGAGGACCGGCGGACCTTTGGCCGTGAACGCGCCGGGGCGGGTGCTTCAGCGCGCCGGAGTGGCCTCGACGCTACACGGGTTCCGTTCGAGCGCGCGGTCGTGGATGGCCGAGTCCGGGATTCCGGCGGAGGTCGCGGAGGCCTGCCTTGCCCATATCCCGCGAAGCAAGGTCGTTCAGGCGTATCAGCGATCCGACCTGCTGGAGCGCCGCGCCAAGGTTCTCCAGGCGTGGAGCGACTACGTCACATAGCGTAGGCCCCCGTGCGGGCTGAATCGCAGCTCCTCGGAATCCGATGGAGGTACCGCTGGCGGAGGCTGGTCCGCATCCGGGACGGTGCTGGAACCCTTGGGAAACCGCCTCGATTCACGCCGTTGACACCGCCCGAACGGGGCTTCTCCGTATACGGGCATGGAGACTCCGACGACCCAAGGTTCCCCGCGCCGGGGGCTGTCTGGCGCACTTAAGGTACGTAAGCCAGCCCACGCGACGTTGAACATCGCGGTCTGGCAAGGGGCGCTGCGCCCCCTTTGACCCCCAGCTTCCCGCGCCGATTTCGGAGCATCGGGCCGCAGGCGGGGTGCGCCGCCCCCCGGGCCCCCGGCTTCCGTGCGTGCGTGACTGAGCGCCGCGCTGGACGCCTTTCAAGCCATTGCGGATGAGCTTGAGTCGACGGGGCATGGTTATGGCATGAAGCGAGCCCCCACTGGACAACCGGACAAACGGGACTGACGGGGCTCGCAGCCGGGCAATCGAGTGATGGCCCGTCGGCACCCTACCACGCACCTGCAAGGGGCTCGGCACTGGGTGATCTCGCGAGGGTTTCACACATCGCCCGCCCTGCGTCGGATGCGATGCCGACCTCGTGCAGCAAGCACATGACGGCCAGGACATAGCCCTTCTCGAACAGCGGACGCAATTCCAGCTCACCTGACCGGCTATAGCAATCAAGGCCGGGATGAATGACCAACGTGCTCCGTTCCCTGACCATCGCACTGGCCCAGCGCTCTACATTGCCAACCAGCTGGGCGAATCGCTCGAAGCCATCTTCTCGCACACCGCGTGTCAGCAAGTCGTCGCCAACACCCCATCCCGTGGCCAGCTTCTGAAGCACCTTGTCCATACCGCCAACCTGCTTCTTCAGATCATTGCTGCCCGAGGTGATTTCAAGCTTGATCCGCGCGATCGCCTCCAAGGCGACGTACACGTCGCTGAACTTGCTCTCCAGATAAGCCGTCGGCGAAAGCCAGCGACTACCTACGCGGATCATCGGCAACCAGTACCGGTCCGCAGCGTTGATCCACTTCACGATCCCCCGGAGCCCGCCGATCAATTCAAATGACACGGGTCTTTGCCATGATGCGGGGTCCGCAGAGGCGGACTCGTTCTCGGCCCACCGTCGGTACAGGCGTGCATGAAGCGGCGGCAAACCATCGCGGGTGAACTCCAGGGTGATGTTCTCAACCGCGACGCTCTTGTGCGCAGCGATCGCGACGAGTCCGTGGACCAGTCTGATGATGTGATAGATGCCCGTCTTGCCGTACAAGCGCCTCGGCTCGTCAAAGGAAATCCGCAGCAATGCGGCCTGTTCGACAACGCAACCGAATGGATCGTTTACACAGTCCTTATCGTGGTGGAACGAGAGCTCCGCGTTGGTTCCCGCCTCGGCGACGGAGGAAGCAGGAGGCAGTTCGAGGTCGATTCCGGTGTCGTCGGCGGGCCACGGCTCGATGTAGCCGCAGCCAATCCAATGTTGAAGGTGGAGCTTCGACCTGATGGTGAAACCGGTACATCGCAAGGAGCCAGTGTCGTCAAAGAACCCCGGACCCCAGCCCCGGTCGCACTCACGGACGGCCTCAACGACCAGAATCTCTCTGGGCGAGTAGTGTACTAGGCCGTGCTGCGGATCCCCAAAGTCTATGAACGTCCTGCGGCACCCATAGAGTGCGACGAACTTCGGCCCGCTGTCTCCATGGATTGTATCGATGACCTCTCCAGACAGCGGCGGCGGAATTTGGCGCGACAAATGGCCGCGGACCTTCAAGCTCCCACCGCCATCGTCGTTGAAGGTCAGTTCGCCTGGGACAGGATCAGTGCGGGCAGCAGCGGTGCCACTTGGAAGGCGGTCCCATACGCTGTCCGGAATGTGGAACCGTCCGTGGAGTTCCAGAGTGGGGGGATCAAGTGTCGGTCGTCGCATCGAATGGTCTCACCCAAGTGGATTACGGATAGGTAGAGTAGAACCTATCCAGTCCGAATTAGCGGGGTAAGTCCGAGTCTGTCTTGGCCCACCGCACGAACGCAGGGCGCGACGGCCGTGGGAATACCAGCGGCAACCGGACCAATTGCGAAACAGCATGTCGGTGACATGGAGTAGCCCCCCCCTGGGCCGAAGTGACCAGCGCGGGCTCATCCGGTCGAATGAAGCCGGGATCGCACGCCGACATCCACATCTCCCAGCGCCGACCGTTGAGCCGTTGGTACCTGAAGAAGCTCGTCGTGATGTCGGCTGGGTTGGGCGGTCTGAGCCGGGTGCCTGGAGGTACGACCCCTACCATGGTGTCCCTCCGGAACGCGCCGATCACCGGGAAACTTGGTTGGAGGGTTGGAGTTGGGGGCTTTTGGAGGAACCGAACGACCGAACAGTTCCCCCGAACGACCGAACGGGGAACGGGGCTGGACCATGTGATTCCGCCACCCCAAGCGTAAAGGGTGATCGCAGGGGTGGTCGATTGAAGTTCATAACAACCGTAACGCAGTGTATTACATGGTGTTATGACATACTTCATTGCCGGGCGGCGCACCGTGATGACCGCCACCCGCGTCACGCCTGTGGGGCACGCCGCTCGGCAAGAGAAGGCGGCGGCGGGCTTCGCCGGGGGAACGGCTTGCCCCGTTCGGCCTCATTTGCCGCTTGGACAAGACTGAGACCGCCGTGAACCCGCGCGTCGTAGTATCTTGCTTGAGTAGCGGATAGCGCTGGTGCTGTGCCGCGTCCGAATCGCTGGGAAGACACGATGGCCGGACCGAACAGGCAGCTGGTCGCCGCAGTGGAGGCGTACTTCGCCGATCTCCGGCGCGTACGCGCATCGGGCGGCGCGACGGGGGAGCGCTCGTACTATCCGGCGCTGGCGGGCTTGCTGCGCGCGGTCGGAGCTACGCTGAAGCCCAAGGTGTTCTGCGTACTGGAACTGGCGGATCAGGGAGCCGGCCATCCCGACGGTGCCCTGTACACGGCGAGGCAGGTTCAGAAGGGCCGCCCGAGACGGGGGCAGGTTCCCGAGCGTGGCGTCGTCGAGGTCAAGGGCGTTGGCGACAATGCTTGGTTGACGGCGGAATCCGATCAGGTGACCCGCTACTGGGACCGCTACCGGCTGGTGCTGGTCACGAACCTACGCGGATTCATCTTGGTGGGCGCGAACGACGCGGGAGGCCCCGCCAAGCTCGAAACCTTCCACTTGGCCGAGGATGCGGACGACTTCTGGCGCAAGGTAGAGACGCCTCGCGCCTTCGCCCGCGAGGTCGGAGCGGGCCTCGGCGAGTATCTCGCCCGGGCGCTTTCGCACCGGGCCGCGCTAGCCGAGCCGAAGGACTTGGCGTGGCTGCTGGCTTCCTACGCCCGTGACGGGTTGGCCCGCGTCGAGGCGGCGGGAAACGTTCCATCGCTTCTGGCCGTTCGGTCGGCGATGGAGGAGGCGCTCGGGATTCGCTTCGAGGGCGAGCGCGGGGAGCGCTTCTTCCGTTCGACCCTGATCCAGACGCTGTTCTACGGCGTCTTCTCCGCATGGGTGCTGTGGTCGCGTAACGCAAAGAACAGCGACGGTCCGCTGTTCGAGGGCGACTATAATCCGGAGCGGTTCAGGTGGCACAACGCGGGCTGGCACCTGCGCGCGCCGGTGCTGCGAGCCTTGTTCCACCAACTGTCCGACCCGGGCCGGTTGAAGCCGCTCGGTCTCGTCGAGGTTCTGGACTGGACGGAGGCGGCGCTCGACCGCGTGGACCGGGCCGCCTTCTTCTCGCGGTTCAACGAGGGCGAGGCGGTGCCGTACTTCTACGAGCCGTTCCTCGAAGCCTTCGATCCCGCCCTCCGCAAGCAGTTGGGCGTCTGGTACACGCCTACCGATGTGGTCCGCTACATGGTGGCCCGCGTGGACAAGGCGCTGAAGGACGATCTCGGCCTCGCGGACGGGCTCGCGGCGGACAACGTCTATGTGCTGGACCCGTGCTGCGGCACCGGGGCATATCTGGCGGAAGTGCTCCGCCGCATCGCTCGCAATCTCGGGGAACAGGGCCTCGGCGCGCTCGCGGGCGCGGCGGTGAGGAAGGCGGCAACCGAACGGGTGTTTGGATTCGAGATCATGCCCGCGCCGTTCGTCGTCGCGCATTTGCAGGTCGGCCTGACCATGCAGAATCTGGACGCGCCGCTGGCGGACGACGGACGCGAGCGCGCGGGAGTGTTCCTCACCAACGCGCTGACCGGATGGGAGCCGCACATGAACAAGCCGCTCCCCTTCCCAGAGCTCGAGGAGGAACGCGACCGGGCGGATCAGGTGAAGCAGAAGACCCCGATTCTGGTGATCCTCGGGAACCCGCCCTACAACGGCTTCGCGGGCATGGCAGTGGACGAGGAACGCGAGCTCTCGGAGGCCTATCGCACGACGAAGCGCGTGCGCCGGCCCGAAGACCAGGGCCTGAACGACCTCTACGTGCGGTTCTTCCGCATGGCGGAGCGGCGCATCGCGGAGAAGACCGGCCAAGGCGTGGTCTGTTTCATCTCCAACTACTCTTGGCTCGACGGAATGTCCTTCACCGGGATGCGGGAGCGGTACCTCGAAGCGTTCGACGCGATCCGGATCGACTGCCTGAACGGCGACAAGTACAAGACGGGCAAGGTCGCGCCGGACGGCTCGCCCGACCCGAGCATCTTTTCCACGGAAGGGAATCCCGTTGGCATCCAGGTGGGAACCGCCATCACGACGCTGGTGCGCAAGGCGGAGCACGAACCCGTCGAATCCGTCGCGTTCCGGCACCTCTGGGGACAGAAGAAGCCTGCGGAGTTGATCGCCACGGCCGAGGCGGAACCGGATGCGCTGTACTCCGAGATCGAACCCGTGCTGCCGCTTGGCCTTCCCTTCGTGCAAACGGCGGTGAGCGCCGACTGGTTCGACTGGCCCGCGCTGCCCGACCTGTTCCCCGTGTCGTTCCCCGGCGTCAAGACGAGCCGCGACGGGTTTCTTGTGGACACCGACCTTGACCGCCTCAGGGCGCGGGTTGGCGAATACTTCGACCCGGCCCTGAGCCATGAGGAAATCGCACGGCGCTATCCCAAGGTCATGAAGTCAACGGCACGGTTCGATGCGGGTGCCGTGCGTGATGCGCTGCTAAGGCGCGGCGGGCCGGACGAATCCGGGTTCGTCCGCTTCGCTTACCGGCCATTCGACAACCGCTGGCTCTACTGGGAGAAGGATACCAAGCTGCTCGACGAGAAGAGGGCCGACTACAGGCCCCATGTGTTCGAGGGGAACGTGTGGCTGTCCGCCGCCCAGCATCTGCGGAAGGATGCGGGGCAGCCCCAAGCTTGTGTGGTGGAGGAACTGGCATCACTACACTTGATCGAGCGCACAGCGCTAGTGTTCCCGGCTTGGCTTCGCGAGGAAGGCTTGGACGCGGTTGGTGGCACCGAACGCCGTGCCAATCTTTCGGCCACGGCGCAACGGTATCTCGCCCGCCTTGTCCTCGGCGTCGAAGACCTGTTCCACCACGTGCTGGCCACCCTGCACGATCCGGCGTATCGAGAGGCCAACGCAGGGGCTCTGTGCATGGAATGGCCGCGCATCCCACTGCCGGGCTGGCCGGATGGCGAGGCCGAAGGAGCGGCCCAAGCGCTCGCCCGGTCGGCAGCGCACGGGCGCTCGCTGGCCGCGCTGCTCGATTCGGAACGGCCTGAGGCAAGCGGGGCCGGGACGCCCTTTCGCCCCGAGATCGCCGTGCCGAGCACGGTCGCGGGACGCTACATGGCGGGCGAGGATTTCGCCGTAACCGCGGGCTGGGGTCACTTCGGAGTGGGCGACGCCGTGATGCCCGGTAGGGGCCGCATCGTCGAACGTGCCTTTCGACCGGAGGAGCTCAAGGCGGCGGCGGAACACGTTGCCGCTCTTGGCGAGACCACCTTCGATGTATACCTGAACGAGGAAGCCTTCTGGCGCAACCTCCCCGCCGCCGTCTGGGACTACCGGCTGGGCGGCTACCAAGTGCTCAAGAAGTGGTTGTCTTACCGGGAGCACGAGGTTCTGGGCAGGAGGCTGCGTGCCGAGGAAGTTCAGCACTTCACCGACACCGCACGGCGAATTGGCGCGTTACTGCTGGCGATATCCGACGGACCCGATAGGAGGCCACAATGACCGAAAAGCTCATCGACAGGAATCCTGACGTCTTGGGCGGTACTCCCGTGTTCTCAGGGACCAGGGTTCCCGTGCGAATCCTGATGGAGCACCTCGAGGCCGGCGACCGCCTCGACGACTTTCTGGACGACTACCCCACGGTAAAGAGGGAGCAGGCCGTTGGGCTGCTCGAACAGGTGACGGCGCAACTGGTGGGCGATGCCCGATGAAGGTGTTGTTGGACGAATCCGTTCCAAGGCGGCTCGCGGCGGAGTTTCCTGAATCGTTTGGAACGCGCACGGTGCAACAGATGGGTTGGGCTGGGTGCTCGAACGGAGAATTGCTGCGCCTCGCGGCTGACCACGGGTTCGATGTCGTCGTCACGGTGGACCAAGGCTTCGCGTATCAGCAGAGCGTCCGAGATCTTCCGGTCCCGGTCGTCATCATGATCGCGCCTCGTACCCGATTGCAGGAGTTGCGCCCCCTCGTCCCGGAAGTGATCGCCGTTCTCTCGGGCGATCCCGGGCGCCGAATCCACCGGGTCGTGGCCTGAGGGCATTGGCCAAAACGGGACGCGGGACGCTGATCAGGTCGGCACCGACTCGCCAACGACTCGGCGCGGGAGGGTGCTCTCCTCCCCGTGTGCCGGTGGCGCTTCGGTACTTGCCCTGCCGGGCGCGCATTCGTCGAGTCCGGCAGGTCGGCGGTACCCGGGGGTGCAGCGCTGACCATGAAGGCTGATGCCGAGCCGACCACCGGAGCACGGGGCCTTTCCGGGGGGGATCGAAGGGGGGGCGTGAGCCACCCCTCGCCAGCCCCATTGTTCATACAAGGGGTATGCGGAATACCTTAAGGCCTAAATCACGGCGAGAAATCGTCTAAGTTCAACTGGGACTGCCACGTCAAGACTGTAACCTGTTGTTATACAACATCTTGTCACGCATACCAGTGGTCTCCGTATCACTTCTGATATGCAAACATGAGGGAGAATTCGTTGGACCGAATGGGATGGCGGCGGACGAGCTTCGAGGGATCGACAGAGATCGGGCGGCCCGCTAATGGGACTAAACGAACCTCGGCCGAAGCGTCCGCACCACGACGTCGCTCCGCCGCTGGGCCGATCTTGGCGTCGCCCGACCGGTCGCGGCCCATGCGCGCTGGGCAACGATCCGGCCACTTCCCGAGTCCGATGTTACCGGCCATGCAAAACTTCACAGATGTGGCCGTCCAAATCTGCACCCTTCCGGGTCCGAGGGGCGGAGGAGGTAGGGGGTTGGACCCGAGGTTGGCGGGTGTTCCGGGACTGGCTCGGCAATCTTGCGTCTCCATTGAACGGAGGAGGCGCAGTGATCGGGAGAGAGAAGCGGGTGCTCTTGCGACATTATCTCGAGCAGGGGATGCCGAAGGCCGAGATCGCGCGGCATCTGGAGATCAGCAGGCGGACCGTGTACAACTGGATCGAAGCGGGGGAGCTGGACCGAGGCGCGGACAGCAAGGCGGTGAGGTACGGACCCAGGCCACGGCGGCCGTCGAAGCTCGACCCCTACAAGGGCATCATCGACGCGCGCCTGGCCGAGTATCCGAAGCTGAGCGCCGTGCGGCTGTTCAACGAGGTGCAGGCGGCGGGCTATGGGGGCGGCTACGGCCAGGTGAAGCGCTACGTGCGCGAGGTCCGGCCACGGGAGCCTGTGGAGCCGGTCCGGAGGTTCGAGACCCCGCCGGGCCACCAGGGCCAGGTGGACTTCGCCGACTTCCGGCTGCCGTGGGGCAAGCGGCACGCGCTGATTGTGGTGCTGGGCTATTCGCGGCGGATGTGGCTGAGGTTCTACGAGCGCCAGACGATGCCGGTCGTGATGCGGGGGCTGGAGGCGTCGTTCGCCTACTTCGGCGGCGTGCCGTCGGAGCTGCTGTTCGACCAGATGAAGGCCGTCATCATCGGCGACAAGCGGGATGAGGGCGGGCGGCTGATCGAGAACCCGGAGTTTCTGCGCTTCAGCCGGCACTGGCGCTTCCGGATCCGGTCGTGCCGTCCGTACCGGGCCCAGACGAAGGGCAAGGTCGAGCGGCCGATCCGCTATATCCGGGACAACTTCTTCTACGGCCAGGAGTTCGTGTCCGACGACGACCTCAACGCGCGGATCCTGCTGTGGCTCGATGGCGTGGCGAACGTTCGGATCCACGGTACGTTGAGGGAGCGCGTGGCGGACCGGTTCGACCGGGAGAGGCCATACTTACGTCCCATGGCTCCCTGGCCTTACCGTCCCGTGGTGCCGCGGCCCGAGCCCTGGACGAGACAGACCGAGGCACCCTCGACACCCCAGGTCGTGGAGGTTGAACGTCGTCCGCTGTCCGAGTACGCCGGGATCACGGGAGCGCTCTCGTGAAGTCCCGGTCAAGGAGCGCGCGCATCGCGGCCCAACTGGCCGATCTGAAGATGCCTGGCGCCCTGGAAGCGCTCGATGACGTACTCGCTGGCGTGGACGGCGGCGGAACCACCGCGGCCGAAGCCATCGAGCGGCTGCTGGCCGCCCAGATCACGCTGCGCAACAGCCGGCGCCTCGCCACGGCCATGCGATCGAGCCGTCTTCCGGCCATCAAGACGCTGGAGGACTTCGACTTCAGCTTCCAACCCTCGATCAAGCGGGAGCAGATCGACTCGCTTCACGAACTCGGGTTCCTGGAGCGGAAGGAGAACGTCGTCTTCCTCGGCCCGCCCGGCGTCGGCAAGACGCACCTCGCGATCAGTCTGGCCATCACCGCGGCAGAGAGCGGGCGCCGGGTCTACTACGGAACTCTGACCGACCTCATCGACTCCCTCGAAGAGGCCGAGGCAGCCGGCCGGCTCAACCACCGCCTCAAGACCCTCACCCACCCCGCGCTCCTGGTCGTGGACGAAATCGGCTACCTCCCGGTCACCCGCAGCGGCGCCATCCTCTTCTTCCAGCTCGTCAACCGCCGCTACGAGCACGCCTCGACCGTGGTCACCTCGAACAAGGGCTTCGAGCAGTGGGGCGAGATCCTGCACGACGAGGTCATGGCCGCCGCGCTGCTGGACCGGCTGCTCCACCGCTGCCACATCGTCAACATCCGGGGCAACAGCTACCGGATGCGACGCCACATGGAACTCTCCAAGGCCATCCACCCAACAGCCTCCCGCGCCGTCTCCGCGGAGCACGCCGGGAACCGGGAAGCAGCGTCATGATGGGTGTCCGGACTCCATCGGGAGCCCCCGCTCCGGTCGCTCCGCTCCCTCCGTGGCGGCTCCCGAAAAGTGTGCATTTTTCAATGGCCAGAAGTGTGCACTTTTCGGTGGCCATTGACATCCGAAGCCGTGAGGAGTCGAGATCCCACTCCTGTAAGAGAACAACGGTACTCATCTGGGTGAGTAGCCTTCGCGGAGGAGCCAGCACAACATGTCAACGCGCTGTGGCACAGCGAAGGCGGTGTGGCCTACGATCTGTCTCGTGATTGCCCTGGGTGGCTGCGGTACCGAGAACTCGGCACCCTCCATGGCCGCATTGCCCCAGAGTGACCTGCCCCCCGGCGTTGTGGTGCGGGAGCTTCAGGTCCGCCGCGCACGGACGATCGACCTGGGCCAGGATAGCGCCGGATTCGTGAATGCGATAACGGACGTAGCGCGATCGGACTCCCTGCTGTTCGTGCTCGATGGAATGGCGCGGACCATAGGGGTCTACCAAGAGTCAAACGGAGCGTTCGTGCGCAGCTTCGGGGGACAGGGTCGTGGACCGGGGGAGTTCGGCGATCCGATGGCGCTGGCTGTCTTCGATGATACCATCTACGTAGTGGACCCGACGCTTGGGCAACGAGTCTCAGTGTTCAAGCACGACGGGACGTTCATCGAGCTTCGAGACCTGGAGGTGTCGGGCAGTCCGACAGACATCATCGCAGATGCGGAGGGGCTTGTGGTCAGCACGCCTTTCCTGCCAGAGCAGAAGTCCGGCCAGTGGCATATCGCTCATCGGCTCACCCACGGGGGTGAGTGGCTGTCGAGTTCGTGCTCCAGAGACGGCCGCTTTGCAATCAGCGAGGCGGAGGGCGGTGTGCTCGCTCGGATGCAGTACTCCTTTCTGACTGCAACGACGGACGCCATCAACTGCACCCAGCCGATCTCGCCTACCTTTCAGGTGATCGAGGGTGAGGTGCCTGGTCTCAGCTACGCACCGCCGTTCTACAGAGCACCCGAGGATCGGTCGCTCGCGGGTATTTCGCAGTCTGGGATGTTCGCCTTTCTATCGAGTTGGACGAGTCACGGAGAGGCGTATGTATGGCGCGACCGATTCCTATCGGTCTACACAAGCCATGATGAGGAGTTGGCCACGGTCGACTTGAGGCGGTCCTACTTCGTTGGACAGTCCGAGGGCGATGTTAAGGTGGATTCCTATGGTCTCCAAAGCCCTCGGTGATCTCGCTTGAGCCCGGGCCGAGCGCGTCTGGCCGGGGACCGCCGGGGTCCCGAGCCGGCCGGTCCGGACGCTCTCCCCCGACCCCGGTTTGAACATAACCTCCGTCTTCCCGTCGGGACTGGCTGCCGACGGGAAGACGGAGGGAACCGGCGCGCGGCAATCCCGCCACGCTCGCAGGCGTCGTTGCGCCGGTTGCGCTTCATGAATGGCGTCGCGCCGGATCGTCCTCACCGCACCTCCGCGGCTTCGCGATAGGCTTCGCCCGGCGTCCGTCCGCGAAGGGACGAATGCGGGCGCACCTCGTTGTAGAAGTCGATCCAGGAACCAATGATGCGTTCGGCGTCGAGCCCGTCCCGGAGCTCGTAGAGGTACACCGCCTCGTACTTCAGCGACCGCCACAGCCGCTCGATGAAGATGTTGTCGAGGAAGCGGCCCCGGCCGTCCATCGAGAACGTCACGCCCGCCGTCAGCA
The DNA here is from genome assembly GCA_965237885.1 of Longimicrobiales bacterium. Classification (GTDB taxonomy): domain Bacteria; phylum Gemmatimonadota; class Gemmatimonadetes; order Longimicrobiales; family Gaopeijiaceae; genus BD2-11. The sequence continues at coordinate 216,205 of CBDEGN010000002.1, forward strand.
CCCGGTCCGCGAACGCCTCGCTGGTGAACTGGGCGCCTTGGTCGGTATTCAGGATCTCCGGAGCCCGCCAGCCCAGCGCGTCGTCCAGCGCTTCGACGCAGAACGAGGCGTCCATCGTGTTCGACAGCCGCCACGCGAGCATGTGCCGGGTCGCCCAGTCCATCACGGCCACGAGGTAGAAAAAGCCCTGCGTCACAGGGACATAGGTGATGTCCGCGCACCACACGTGGTCCGCCCGTGAGATCGTCAGGCCGCGCAGCAGGTACGGGAAGACCCGGTGCTCTGGACTCGCCACGCTCGTGCGCGGCCGCCGGTAGGTCGCCTCCATCCCCATCAGGCGCATGAGCCGCCGGATCCGGTGCCGGCCCGCGGTGACGCCCTCGCGGCGCAGATGCCGCATCAGCTGCCGGCTGCCATAGAACGGATACGCCATGTGCAGTTCGTCGAGGCGCCGCATGAGCACCAGGTTCTCCGCGCGCTCCCCCTTCGGCCGGTAGTACTGCGACGACCGGCTCACCCCCAGCAGCGCACACTGCCTCGAAAGACTCAGCGGTCCGCCCCGCTCGATCATCCGCACACGCTCCGCCCGGTTCAGCGCTTGAGCCCGCGCCGAAAAAAATCCCGCTCGACCGTCAGCTCCCCGATCTTGGCGTGCAGATCCCGGATCTTCGCTTCGTGCTCCTTCGCGAGCTTGCGGCCGGCGCCACCGGCGAACACCTCCGGCAGCCCCTCGATCAGCTGCCGCTTCCATGTACTCACCTGGTTCGGATGAAGCTCGTGCCGGGTGGCGATCGCCTGCACGCTGTCCCGCTCGCGCAGCGCCTCGAGCGCTACCCGTGCCTTGAACTCCGCCGTGAACCTCCGTCTCTTCCTGGCCATCTCGGTGCCTCCTGTTCCGTCTTGGAATCCACCTTAACGACCTGTCCAAAAAACCGGGACCACCTCAACTATCACGTCTTCACGTGCGTTCTGGACGGTGACCGCGTGCAGGAGTGCGGAACGGTTGAAGGACTTGGCAGGATCGTAGATGCACCGTACCACGATACAATCTATGTAGAGGAGATATCTGATGCGGCTGCTCCGACAGTCATCGCGGTCCTCTCGATCGAATGGTAGTTCCTGGTCCTTTGCGGTAGCCGGGGACCACAACCGGTCAGGGCCAATTGGGGCTCGGATAGGTCGAGCAAAGACAGGGTTGCTTCGTCGCAGCCTCCGGCATAAGCTGAACAGTTGCCGGGTGGGTCCATGATCCCGCTCTGGACCACGCTGACGCGTCAGATCCAGCGGTCGCGCGATGTCGCGGCGAACGCCCTGTCGTATGGGTGGCTGACTGGGGCGAGGAGTTAAGATGCCTTGGGAGACGAACGGTGGGTGAGAAGACAACGGAGGAGCGGACGGGGCGTGCGACGACTATCGCAGTAGTGACTCTGTCCATCGCGGTACTCGCGGTGCTGACCGGACCGCTGGCCGCTCAGAACGTGATCGAACTGCCGGCCGAAGACCGGCCGCTCGACGCCGACTTCGAGGTAATCTACCGGGTGGGGTCGCTGGATGGGGATGGCTGGGACACCTTCGGCAGCGTCTCCGGGGTCGGCTTCGACGGTGCCGGCAACCTCTACATCCTCGACACACAGGCGGTGCGGATCAATGTCGTTGACCTGCAAGCCAACCTGGTGCGCCAGTTCATCGGCGAAGGGCAAGGTCCCGGTGAGTTCGGAGGCGACACCGCGGGGGCGCTGAAGATCGCCGTCATGCGGGATGGGCGGGTGTTTGTCTACGACGCGGGGCGAAGGGGGTTCGCCGTCTTCGGCGCCGACGGCGAATTCGAACGCACCGTCCGCTTTCCAGGTGCCCAGACGAACTTCGCGATGATCGGTGGCATTCAGACTTTCCCGGGAGTCGATCGGGTTCTCTCCACAAACGAGGTCAGCTACTTGGGGACGACCCAGCCCGGTCCTGACGACGAGGCGTCGCAACCCTCGTTCCGGCATGTCCTGAGCTACGATCTGAGCGGAGACCAGGTCCGCATCGACTCGGTTGCCGCGGGATGGGGGCCGTCTGGTGATCCGGAGGGATTCAGGCCGCTGCTCAGGGCGGGCGTGCTGCCCAATGGGACGGTCGTGTACACCGACTCTTCTTCGTATGCGATCAAGTCTGCCGGGCCGGACGGGCGCGTGACCCGGGTCCTGACCCGTCCGTTCCAACCCCGCCCCGTGACGGGCCGCATCAGGGCCGACGAGATCGAGCGGCGCCTCGCGGACCTCGGAGACGGCCGCGGCGAAACCCCCCTGGCGCAGCGAATGATCGCATTCCGCCGCGGCCAGATCGAGGCGATGGAGTTCTTCCACGAGATCCCCGTAGTCGTCGGTCTGAAAACCAGTTGGGAAGGCACGATCTGGGTCCTTCACCGAGGTGACGAAGGGACGGAAGGCAACCGGATCGACCTCATTTCGTCGGACGGACGCTACTTGGGCACCTTCCCGCCCGGCTCCACCGCAATGCCTTCCGCCTTCGGCCCGAACGGCCTCGTCGCCTTCGTGGAGAGGGATGACTTGGACGTGCCCTATGTGGCGGTCAAGCGTCTGCCGGAGGGGATGCGTTGATCCGGGGATCCCCGTCGAGAGCCGAATTGCTGGCCTACGGGACTGCGGTGAGGCTAGAAGACTAAGCGAGCCCGCAGTTGCTTGTCGTGTTTGCCGCTCTGGCCTAGGCAAATGTCGCACCGGCCTATCTCCCACTCCCCGCAAGCGGTTTCGTCGGCCCAACGTCATCCCGCCCGCCCCGCCGACGGCACCGCAGCTTGTTCGAGCACGGTGCGCGTCGCCTTGACCTGCTTGTCGGAGGTGGCTGGGGTTCCGCGATTCGGCCATCTTGCAAGATCCCCACCATCTAAGAGGCAATGTACCGGACCTGCATGTTGGAGTAGAGCCATAACTCTAAAGCGTTGCAACACAACGCGATAGGTATACGATCATACTTCACGTTATCACTATTCCTATCACTTGGCGCTCCGGCGGCTCGCACGGCGTCGGCACGGGACACGACTAGGATTTCGTGGGACGAGCACACCCAGATTTTGGAATGCTGGGACGGCTATGTCACCCGCTTACGGTCGCGGAGAATGCTCGATCGGCATCCTTGAACCGGCTGTGACGCAGCTCCACGCGGTTGTCGAGCGCCATCGATCCGACCGTCTTGATCCGACGCTTGGACAGCTTGGGGTTGCTCGCGACCGCCTGCTTGATCTCCCGGATCGCGTACTCACTGGTTGCTGCTCGGCTTCAGGAGGGGCCTTGGCCCACTCCCCGAACACACCCTCCCAGATAGCGCTCACTTATCTGCCGGCCCTATCCGAGGTTGTTGCGAGAGCTTCCGTCCGGGTTCGAAACGGGCGTCTTCACTCCGTTGATTTCGCGCACATGATAGTTCGGGTAGTTGCCCCGCTCGATCTCGCGAACTAACTGCGGCCTCGTCATGGTGGCGCCGGTGAAGTTGTCATGAAATCGTTGGTTCCGACCGCTGTCGGATTCTCCGGTGACCTTGATTCGCTTGGGCATGGGCTCTCCTCCGTGGAATGATCCTGATCCGTTACGGGACCGAATATAACACGAAGATCAAGGGAGCCCGAGGAGCATGGAGCGCGTCGGGTCCGCAACCTGACTCGAGGCGGCCTCTACCGGCCCACGGACCTGTTCGAGCCGCGCCGTCGGTTCATAGAGGACTGGGCAGCCTATCTGGCCGGAGAATGTCCGGACCCGGAGTGTGTCCGAACGGTATTCCCCTGAGAGACTGCCCAAGCGGTCCCCATCACAGATCTGCGGGCTCGCCTGTCCAAAGCACCCGACGTGCGCGCGCGCCGATGCCCTCGATGATCCCATCAACCGTCTCCAGGCAGTGGTCCGTGAACTCCCTTGACATATAGAAGATCCAAGGATCGCCGCCTGAGTCGGCTGTGGTAAAGCAATCCGTCCACCCGTTCGAGGCGATCAAGTTGGCGAAATCCTTCACGTCCTTGTCCGGCCATTCGAGGCCGCAATGGAACATCTTGTCCCGATAGGCGAAGACAACCGACAGGGTTCTCTCCAGATCCCCAGGAAGGTGCTTTTTCAAGTCGATTGCTTCAGCAAGCTGGACGATTCCTTTGGCGATGTTGCCAGATTGACGACGGCCGCGCTTCCACAAGTACCGATGATCCCATCGATCGTCGAGTCGCCATCGCTCGTGGCCGCTTCCCAGCGAATACGACTCCCCTATCGCATCCTTGAAGTAGCCGAAAGCCCGATCAAACAAGGACTCGATGAGCGGGGCGATCAAACCCACGGCCGCCATGCTGTGCGCGGCATCAAGGAAGGTGGAACTGTGCAGGTGGTTGATCCGTTGATCTTCCATCCATGAGCTGCCGCCGCGCGCCCGGATTTCGGCCTCGATTCTCTCGATCTCCACCGATACCTTCTCTTCGGCCTCCTGGTTGCGTTCCAGGACACTGCGAATCGCGATCAACTGAGACCCGAAGTGTGGGTCGAGAACTGCTGTCCCGATGTCTTGGTCCGTGATCGCGTCGTGGCCAACTCCCGCGTAGTCACACAAGAAATCCAAATACTCTTCGACCAAAGCAATGGCGTCGTGGTGTTCGGTCATGGGTACCGATATCTCCTGTGTCTGTCGGTCGAGGGAAGACCCTCCCGCTGCTTATTGCGGCTCCGAGACATCCACCACGCTCACTGAAATCAAGCTCCGTTCCCGATCGTTCAGCGATTCCAGGATACTCCGCTTGACATCCTCAGCCGTCTCCGGAGTCCAGCCCGAGCACTTCGTTGGAGGGCATTTCTCCGTGTTGCCGAACCAGAACACCAGGTAGATCCCGTATCCTGCCGCACCGGGATCCCGGGTGTACTTCGCGATCAGTTGATCGTGGACCGCCGTCCACAGATCATTGTGGCAGCTTCGCTTGATCTCCACCGGGACGTTGAATCCGGCGAAGCTGACGCGTATGTCCGACCTCCTGTCGTTGGCGTAGACGCCCTCCGCTGCGGCGTCGATTCCCAGCCGTTCAAGCCGTTCTTGCAAATCGTCCAGCAGTGCGTCCCGGCATAGGTCCTCATGCTTCGGATGCGTCGGGTGTTTGTGACGATCGGTGTTCCAGTGCTGTCGCCAGGCCGACGTGTTTCCGTCGCGGATCTTGAACGCGAGGTCCGTCAGCTCGTCGAATACGAGCGCCGCAAGATCTAATGGGTTGGCTGGAGGGCCATTGTCGAGCGTCTTGACCAGCTGTCCGATGTCGTGATGCCGGTACTCGCACTCGCGACGCTTCCTCGCTTGACGCTCGGTTGCATCCGTGATCGCGGGCCGCCAGGGCTCGGCGTCGGGCATTGTTCGGAGCGCCTCCAACGCATCCGTCGCGGCAGCACTCGCGTCGTCAGCGAGCGCGGTGATCACCTGCGATGTCGCCCGGTACGCTCTTTCTGACAAACCGTCAATCCTCAGGATAGCGCCCAGCGCGGCGACGAGTGGCTCGAAGTCGCCAGCGGCGAAACGCCGGGTCAAGTCCTTCGGGAATCTTCCGGCCGCGACAAACCTCGCCAGCCACTTCAGCCCGTCTACGTCGTGCGTCAACTCCAACAGATCGTCCCGGAATCGTTCCGGTGTCACGAGGTACCCGGCCGCCAGCCAGCAGCCCCGTTCTCCAGCGGCCAGGCCGTCTCTCGCTAGCCGTTGCTCGATCACACGGCCGACCGACGACCAGTCGCAATTGCTCAGTGCCGCCTTCAGCGACCAGCAAAGCGCCATGAGGGTCGCTTCCGCTTCCGCACTCGGGAACCGCTCTAGAACGGACACGGACACGATCTCGGCCACTGCCCGGTGATCTTGGGCCTCCGCCAGTTCGCGCAGCTCTATCGTTGGCTGCACTCCGGTCGCGAGCTTGCACGCCGCGCTGCGGCGGAGCGTGTCTGCCACTAGCTCCGGATTGTCGCGCAACAGGGTGCTAAACCACGCCGGTCGTGGCACGTCCCTTCCGCCGCCGCCATCCGGATCCACCAACTCTCGCGGAAGCATGTACAGTAGCGTCACCGCTAAGCGTCCTGGTCTTTCGTTCAAATCCCCGCCCGAGAGCCGGCCCGACCGCTCTAGGCTGTGCAGTCCGGCGACGAAGGGAAGGACCAACCAATTGACTCGACGCCGGTCGAAAAGGCGCACCACATTCTCGCATCTGGGTAGATCCTCGCGCGCGACAGAGCCTTCCAAGCCGGCCAAGAGGAGGTCAATCAGATCGTGGCGGCTGCCCACGAGATCCTCTAGACGCTGCCGGGGCGACCCACCGGCGGATCTGTCCTGGACCCCAAGGTATGTTTTGGCTGTCTGGCGCAGTAGCTGTGGAGCCCCGCGCCCCACGCGTAGCGCGGTCGCTTGCGTCGCGATGCGCGCCTGCCAAGCTTGTTGTTCCGCCGTGTCCGCGGGCGACGCCCTGTTCGCCGGCAACTCCGGCGGGGTCCGGTCGTCCGCCTGCGTCTCGCCGAGTGCCCGACGGTCCACCATGTCGTCGAACTCGTCCAGCAACACTTTATCCGCCGCCAACCCCATGCGAACTTCTTCCACGGTGAACCCACCCGCGCGGGATCCATCCGTCACACGGTCGAAGAGCTCCCGGAGATAGAAGGACGCCGCCTCCCCTTCTTCAGCGCCAAGCGCTTGGTTCAGGCACCACGACCCGTATCCGAACCACGGTCGTGCCCCGAACAGTCGCCGATCTATCAGATCGCCGCACTCCTCGCCCCTTCGCAGGCACGCCTCGACACCATGGGTGATGAGGGCCTTCAGAGCGTCCGAATCCCATTGCAGATCAATCCTGATGCTGGCCTGCTCCCCGTCCGGCACCCTGAGGTCTGGATCCGAGGCCACACCCAGCCAGTCGTACAGACGGGCAGTGGCGATGCCGCTGTCCGGGTTCTGCCAGCGAGTCTCCCCTAGGATTCGCGTCAACAGATCCACAGGCAGTTTGCCTAGTCCCATGTTCACCCCGGCCCGGCCAATGAGGAACGGCCTGTGATCGCCGAAGTTAGCTGCAATGCCATCCAGAATGTCGGCAAGCTGTTCCAACGTGGACTCGCTGGGAACATGTCGCGTCCAGAAGCTCGCGTACTCGCCGTGCGCAACCGGCATCCTCGGTTCTCTCAAGTACACTTGCAACCCAGCTGCGGATAACTCCTTCGGGTAGAGCGCCTTCAGCAAGATGCCAAACAGTTCGTCCTGCGGGTCGTCGAGCGAGCCGTCCTCGACCTCTGCCACCATCCTCGTGAGCGGGTCGGTTTCGAGAAGACCGCAATCGTGGTAGGCCCCCAATACATCGAGCGCCGCACATCGGACGCTCGGATACCAGGTCGGATCCCGCACGATCCGCTCCAACGCCTCCGAGAGTGCGGGCAACGGCTCGCCGTCTGCCAGTATCTGCAACAGATGCATCACGTAGGACTGGTGTTCATGGTCCCGCTTCGCCTCCGAGAGGATCTCCCGAAACGTGTCCTCAAGTTGCGGCGAGACGATAACGCCGATGCCGGGCGACCTCGAAATTCCGCGGCTACACCACGCATTCCAATAGGATTCCCGGCGCAGGTTCAGCACGATCTCCCGCTTCTCGTCGGACGAATAGGTCTGTCGGTCGCCCGCGTATATCAGCCCACTGGGATTCAGCCGGATGAGCCTTTTCCGGGATGCCTTGTTGTGCACCGCCAGCCACGAGATGAAATTCCTGAATGATGGCAACAACTCGCCGTCAAAGCCGGTGATCAAGGCGAGAATGCGTTGTAGCGGGAGACCGCCATCAAGAAGCCCGGAGACATACTGCGCCGCCAGAAACTCGGCGATTTGCCGGTGCGTCGGCGCCAACTTCCCCTCCGACGTTCCGACGAACAAACGCGTCCCCAGTACCTGCCTCATTCGGCCCCGCGCCTCACCGTCGACTTCCGTAAGCGAGGGATACGTGTCATCGGGTTCGGCCCGGTCGGGCAGCGTGTAGCCTGCCGTGCCTGAGAGCAGTTGCACGGCGCACAGCCGTCCCGCAGCCTCGATCAACGGGCCGATATCTGCGTTCGACGGGTCCGCTGCCAGATGCTCGGGGTTTCGCTCGCGGACGAGCCAGCGACAAGCCTCCTGAAACATCTCCTTGCGGGAGTCCGGCCATTCCCCTCGTAGCACCGACTCCGCCAGCAACTCGAGCGTCTGCGGGTTCTTCAGCAACGGCTTGACCCCGCGCTCCCGCGCAGTCTTGATGAAGCCGTCGGTGTCCTCAACGCCGTAGTTGTTCGCGAGAATGTCCTTGACGTTCCGTTCCGAGAGCGGATCGAGGCGGAGCACGATGACCTCGCCATCTGGAGATACGCCCTTTAGCCGGTTCCTGTCGGTCGCGGCCATCCAATCGGCCCACCGGCACGACAGCCGAAAGCGCGGGCAACCCAGACGGTGAAGCTTCCTCCGGATCTCGTGGAGCGGGGTCCGGCCATCCAGTGCTCCGGCCCGTGATTCGTCGAGACCATCCAGATAAAGCGTCTTGTCATGCCACTCTGGCTTGTCGTCCAACCACCGAAAGTCGGTAACCGTTTCGTACTCACACCCGGGGCTCGCTGCCTCGGACTTGAATGCCGTTGTCTTCCCAGCACCCGGCTCGGCGATCAGCACGTACGCCGTGGCGTCCGCGAACTTGCCAAGCGGCCTCGAAGACTCTGCCCGCCGGTTTTGGTCGCTTTCGTCGACCACCCTAACTGTCCTCGGAGCGACATACCTGGCTGCTGTATCCATAGCTGCTCCAGTGGCTGGGTTCCCGACACCTGGACCCCGCAGCGCTTCGGAGGCAAGCTCGTCCTCGGGCACGGTGCTGGTCCCTGGCACTGATCGTGCCGCCTGTCGTTACCGACGCCGTAGTAACCGGAGTTCGGCTGTCCTCCGTAGTCGCACCGAAATAACCTGCGTTGGCTCCACGGAATCAGGACGCGATAGTGGGGCCGGTGACGGTTTCCAAGCAGTCGTCCGGGACGGGGCACCCAGGAATCTAACCGCCCGCGTGAGGTCGTCGAAGCGGCGGTCCAAATGGGCTGCGAGGAGTTCCGCGGTCGCTTGCCCTCGGTGGAGAGCCATGGGGCAGGGCAGTCCGCTCTGAGACGACCGGGCGGCGCACCCTGCTGTCGGGACTCATCACCGACTTTACCAATGATCGCGCTCTGGCCATCGTCGCGGGAGCACCTCCAGCACCCGCGCAACGTTCACGGCAGGCTGATCGCGCACGGTCCACGGCGTATTTTCCAGTTGTGCCGGCATCACCACGAACCGATGCCGGTCGATCTCCCGCAGCGTCACGTCCCAGGTCGTCTCTTCCATCTCCGCCAAGGTCTTGCGCGCGTGCTCGATCCTCACCTTCAACACTGCCAAGGTCCCGATCCGGCGTCCGATACTCCTCCACAACCGGCGCGTCGTCGCCCAACTCCCGCCGCTGGTGCCGAGGAAAAGGCCCGCCGGCCAACCAAGGGGTACAGCCAAGCCCTCAGCAGCAGCGCGCGCAGCGGCGCTGAGCTGCGTCTCCTGCGGCGCCCCGCCCCGGATCATCGAACCGATCCACTAGAGTGTCGGGAGCTGGTTTCGTAGATTCTACCTTCCCACATCTTGAAGAGGGCACCTAATGAGCAAATGCGTCAAAAGGCCAGCATAAGCCCCAGCGATATGCGTGAAGTTTCCCCGGGTCCTCCGTGTCCGTCTCTTCCGCTCTTTCTCACTGAGATGGCCGAAGAACATGACCACCTGATGTGCTGTCCTGTATGTAGGACGTACACCGAGGGTATTCAGATCACTGGCGTAGACCTCGTGGGATTCGGCAAGAAGGACGGGGATGGAACAATGGCCCAGATCGGCCTCCGGTGCGTGACCTGTAAGGCCGCGAGTGTCTCGACCGTTACCGCACATGTCGGGCACCTTGAGGCCAATGGGATCTGGCTTCGGGCCACGCTGCCGAGAAAGGCATCCAAGGGCGCCTGACTCCCGTTGATTCGTCCGACGCGACGGGCGGCCCCGGCCCAGCCGGCAGCGGGCCTCCGCCGATTCTCGCAGGTTCGGTCCGTTTACCCAGCCTACCTTTACCGGCGCGGCCCTTGATCTCGCCCCGGCCCGCGCTGGCGCCTCAGATCCAGCGGCTGCGTAGCGTCGCGGCGAGCGTCCCGTAGTCCTGGGTCACGCGCGTTACTTGCCCGCTGAGCCGCTCAACCTGCCGCTGCAAGGCTTCGACCTGCTCGGATTGCCGCCGCTGTTCCGTCTCGTACTGCGCGGACAACCTCTTCAAGGCCGCCGTCAAATGCCGTTCCAACTCGGTCATAAGCACGGTCCAGGAGGGGGGCGGGCCTTGTAAAGAGCCCGCGCACCGGTTTCAGTACCCAGAATCAGTTGCCCACACCAGCTGTGGAACTCTCTTCACTCGCGGGCGGTGTGAAATGCCTTACTGTTGATGGTGCTCCGGTCGGAGGTCGAACCCAGACTGACCGTGACGATGGCAGGCAGAGAGCCGGCCCTTCAAACTACTCTGTGGGAATCGACCCGTGAGGCTCGAACACTGGACCGCGAACATGGGGCACTACCGCCATTCGGATCGCTTCGAGGTGGCCGACCACGTGACGCACGCGTACGGACGGCTGATCGCGGCGGCGGGTGCGTTCGCAACACCCGCGCCATTGCGGGGGCCGGACGATCCGTGGCGGCTGGAGGTGCTTACGCATCCGCACGGCCCGCGCGTCTTGCAAGCGCGCATCCTTGCCCCGGACGGGCAGCCCGTGGCGGTGCTGGCGGTGGCGGAAGGCGGTGGGGCTGGCCCGCGGCGCGCATGGCGCGAGACCGTGGCGACGGCCCCTTGGTTCATCGACGGATGCGACCCCGGCGACTTCCGCAACCCTCCGGACGGCCCGTGGGTGATTGCGGCCCTGCTGCCGGCGCTGGCCGTCCATCCGGACGCTATGGAATGGCTGGGGGACGTTGAGCAGTGCATCGGGTGGGCATTCCTCGACGGCCTCCAACCGAGGGCGAGCGCATGAAACCGTCGAGCGGGGCCGGTGTGTCCATTCGGGAGTTCGATCACCGGCTGGGACCATGATCCCGCTCTGGCCCGCGGCGCCGCGTCACCTCCAGCGGCCGCGCGACGCTGCGCCGAACGTCCCGTAGTATTCGGTCAAGTGCGTCACCTGCTCGCTGAGCCGCTCGACTTGCTGCTGCAAGGCTTCGACCTGCTCGGATTGCCGCCGCCGTTCCGTCTCGTACTGCGCGGACAACCTCTCCAATGCCGCCGTCAACTGGCGTTCCAAATCGGTCATACAAGTTCCTCACTCTCTCGATAGCTTCACGGCAGGCTGATCGCGCACGGTCCAAGGCGGATTGTCCAGTGTGCCGAACGGCAGCACCACGAACCGATCCCCGTCGATCTCCCGCAGAGTCACGCCCCAGGTCGTCTCCTCGATCTCGTCCAACGTCCAGCGGGTCTCCTCGACCTGCCGGTTCAGCCTCGCGAGTGCCTCGATCCGGACCTCGATGCTCCTCGACAACCAGTGCATCGTCGCCCAGCTGCCGCCGCTGATACCGATAAAAAGGCTCAGGCCGACCACCAGGGGGCGTAGCCACGCCCTCAGCAGCAGCCCGCGCATCCGCCCGGTCGCCTCCGCCGTATCGGCCTCGATGGAACGCAGCGCGCCGCTCGCGACGGCGCTCAAGCTCTCGCCAAGCCGCTGTAGCTCGCGCGCCGCCGTCTCCTCGATCTGCCGGCGATCGGTGTCCAGCCGTTGGCGCAGCCGGGAGTTCAAGTCGTTCGGGTTGGAAGTCGTGCTCATACAGCTCTCCCTTCAGCCGCCACCGCTTTCCGCTGTCTGGATCGCGGGCGGTCAGATAGTTCTTGCCCTGGCGAGGCACTTCGAGGCCGACATTCTCCAGAGCCGAGACGACGTCGGCGCGGCTCTGCACCGCGCCGTGCTCCACGCGCTGCACCAGGTAGTCGCGGATCAGGTCGCGCGGGTCGGCTTCGTGTTCGAGCCCGGCCCGCAGCTTCGACGCCTCGATGTAGGCCAAGTGGCCCGGCTGCTGCGCCCTGGCCCGCTCCGGGTCGTCCGGGCGGCTCCAGCCGTGCTGGTGGTTGAAGGCGTCGCGCAGCGGGTCGAAGGTCCGCTGCCAGCCGGGGGGCGCGATGTTCAGGCTGCGGCCCGTCTCCAGGTCGCACCGCGCGGCGAGGACATGCGCGTGGACGCCGCCGCCACGCTCGCGGTGCAGGACCGCCGTCCACGCGTAGCGGTCCGGCTCCAGTCCCGCCCACGCCGTCTTCTCGAACTCGTCGAGGACGGCTTCGATCTGCTCGTCGGTCGGGCGGTCCTCCGGTGCCCACGCGATGACGGCCGACGTGTACCTGCGCTCGAAAGCGAGTGAGTCAGCCACGGCGGCCACCATGTCCGGATTCCCGCGCACCACTTCGACGCCCTCACGCCTCTGCCCTCCGGCGTCACGCTCGCCGACGAGATAGTCGACCGCCACCCGGGCCGAGCCCTTGCCGTGGGGCAGGAACTTAAGGTGCATCGCCGCCGTCCTCGTCGAAGCGGGCCACGGCGAGCAGCGACCGCTCGAACGACACGAGGTGGGCGAGCACCGAGACGGCCTCGGTTGCAGTCTTGTGGGTGTTCGCCCAGCGCGCGAGCTGGTTCAGGTTGTTGCCGATCCGCGCGATCTGGCGGATGCGCTCGCTCTCGACGGCCAGGGCGGGAGCGGTCCACGTCCGCGTCCGCGCCATCGCCTCCCGCAGCAACGCGGAGGGGGACACGCCCGCAGCAGCCGCCTTCTCCTGCCAGGCGGTGTGCTCCGCGGGCGTGACGCGGGCGGCGACCATCACGGTGCGGCGCTCAGCCACGGGCGCACCGGCTACGGGGTTCGGGGCGCGGTCTCCCGCGCCCGTCCGCTGATCCGTCAGCGGCGCGGAAAGCTGGGGGTTCAAGGGGGGCGCAGCGTCCCCTTTGCCAGTCCGCAGTGTTCAACACTGCGTAGGCTGGCTTGGACACCTTAAGGGTGCCAGACAGACCGCCGGCAAGCGCGCGGGACGGTCGTCGTCGGCGGGAATCCTGGGCCGTCGCAGTCTCCATACCGTACACGGAGAGGGCTGGCCAGCGCAGTGTCAACAGCCCGAATCGAGGCGATTTCCCAAGGGTTCCAGCGCCGTCCCGGAGTCGGGTCGGCCTCCGCCAACGCCACCTCCAACGCCTCCCCCATGAGCTTCAGTCGTTTCCCGTCCAACTGCGGTCGATCAGGGGCAGTCTTGGTGCTACCGAATACTCCCGGGTGTCCTCATCCACATGGACCGGAACGGTGCTCGCCAAGAAGTAGCCCCTTGCGGTTCTCTACTTGCGCGACATCGAATCGGCCTATAACACCGGGCAGCAGGTCGTGCCCCGCGCTCGCCCCCCGTCCCGATATGGCGATGGGCTGTCGAACGACTGTCTGGTAACCTGCGCGACCGCGGGATGAGGCACTAGCTTGAGGGTGAACATCCGTCCGATGCCATTGGCGCGAAGCGCCTGAGGGAGCCCTTCGCGGCAAGGGTGCCAAACGTACCAGTGGAGATCCGGGGCGGGGAGTTCAACGCCGAGGAGAAGCTGAGGCGTGAGCACCTACAAGAGCACGAAGTAAGGAGAGGCCCTCAATGATTCGAACCATGGCAGTCCTCCTCGGCGTGAACCTTGTTGCCCCACCCTTCACCACCCAGGCCCAGGAAGCTCTCACAGCCGAGGACTACGCTCGTGCGGAGCGGCTCCTCTACACGGCCCCGATGATGATGCGTTGGTGGGTAACTCCGAACTGGCTGGACGGCGACAGGTTCTGGTACCGGATCTCCACCCGGGACGGCGGCGAGTACATGCTGGCGGACCCGTCCGCCGGGATCCGCCGTGTCGCTTTCGATCACGCGCGGCTGGCAGAGGCACTGCGAGAAGCCTCCGGCACTGCCCCCGATCCCTTTGCCCTTCCCGTTCGGAGTATCCATTTGGAGCGCGATTCGGATTCAGTCCACCTGCAACTACGGGAAGGGTCCTACCGCTGCGACCTCCGAGCCTACCAGTGTCGGGAAGGGACCGACCCCACGGCGGCAGCCCCATCCCCCCGAGGCCCCGAAGTGACCTCACCTGACGGCCGCCTGGCCGCCTTCATCCGCGATCACAACCTCTGGGTCCGCAACTTGGAGACGGGCGACGAGACCCGACTCACCTCCGATGGCATCGAGGACTTCGGTTACGCCACCAACAACGCCGGCTGGGCGCGCAGCCCCCGGCCGGTCCTCAGCTGGTCGCCCGATTCTCGCAGGATCGCCACCTTCCAGCACGACGCGCGAGGTGTCGGGATGATGTATCTGGTGCCCACGAATGTCGGGCATCCGGAACTGGAAGCGTGGCGGTATCCTCTTCCTGGGGACAGTGTCATCTTCCGCATTGAGCGGGTCGTGATCGACGTGGACGCTCCCGACGGGAGCCGCGTCGTGCGCCTGCAGATGCCCCCCGACCCTCACCGCTCCTCGGTGTGCGACCACATCTTCTGCGGCGGGGGCTTTGCCGATGTCGAGTGGAGCGCCGATGGATCGCAGCTTTTCTTCGTCTCCACCTCGCGCGACCACAAGGAAGCCACCGTCCGCGTCGTCGACCCCGAATCTGGAGAAGTGAGGGACCTTTTCGTCGAACGAGCCGAGACTTTCGTCAATACGGGAGTCCGGCAAGCCAACTGGCGCCTCCTCCCGGCGAGCAGCGAGATCCTCTGGTACTCCCAGCGGGACGACTGGGGACATCTGTATCTCTACGATCTCGAAACCGGCAGCCTGAAGAATCGGGTCACCGGTGGGGAGTGGAACGTCCTCGACGTGTTGCGCGTGGACGAGGACGAACGGGTCGTCTACTTCGTGGGCAACGGGCGTGAACCGGGCGACCCATACTTCGAGCACCTCTACCGTGTGGGACTGGACGGTTCAGGGGTCAAGCTACTGACCCCCGACAGCGCCAATCATACCGTCACCCTCTCTCCCGGCGGCAACTACTTCATCGACCGGATCGAGACCCCGGTGCTACCTACCCGTACGGTCGTGCGGGACATGGAAGGCGACCTGATGATGCCGCTTGAAGAAGCCGACATATCCCGGATCCTGGAGATCGGGTGGCATCCCCCGGTCCCGTTCTCGGTCAAGGCCCGGGACGGCAAGACGGATCTTTACGGACTGATGTGGCGGCCGAGCCACTTCGATCCGTCGAAGAAGTATCCCATCATCAACCACATCTACCCGGGACCATCAACGGGGAGTGTGGGAACTCGGCAATTCTGGCCGCAAAAGTCCGAGCGGGCACTCGCGGAACTGGGTTTCATCGTGGTGGCACTGGATGCCATGGGGACGCCGAAGCGCTCCAAGTCCTTTCACGAGGCGTACTACGGGAACATGGGAGACAACGGGCTCCCCGATCACATTTCTGGGATGAAGCAGTTGGCGGAACGACACCCGTGGATCGACATCGACCGAGTAGGCATATACGGAGGTTCCGGTGGAGGATACGCCGCGGCCGACGCCATCCTTCGGTATCCGGACTTCTTCAAGGTCGCGGTGGCCCAATCGGGCAATCACGACAACCGCAACTACGAGGACGACTGGGGCGAGAAATGGCAGGGGCTGCTGGCGGAGTACCCGGACGGCACGACGAACTACGACAACCAGGCGAACCAGTTACTGGCCGGGAACCTCAAGGGCAAACTGCTGATCACGCACGGCATGCTGGACAACAACGTCCCGCCCTACGGAACGCTGCTGCTGGTGGACGCCCTGATCGCCGCGAACAAGGACTTCGACCTAATCCTCTTCCCGAACGCTCGGCACGGGTTGTTTGGCGATGCCTACAACTACATGACGCGGAGGAGGTGGGACTATTTCGTGAGGCACCTGCTAGGGGCTGAGCCGCCGACGGACTATAGGATGGGGGAAAGGTGAAACGGGCGCGCGATCGCATCGTTCTCCGGTAGGTCGTCGGGCTGGATCAAGCGCACATGGCTGGTGCTAGTGCCCGGTCCGGGCAAGCCCAGAATCGCTCCAACAGCGTTTCTGTTCACGATTCCTGATCTCCGGCTGCGGAAGCTATGACTTAGTCCGCCCGGCGGCCTAAGCTATGTGATGTAATCGCTCCACGCCTGGAGAACCTGTGCGCGGCGCTCCAGCAGATCGGACCGCTGATACGCCTGAACGACCTGGCTGCGCGGCACGTGAGCGAGGCAGGCCTCCGCGACCTCCGCAGAGACTCTGGACTCGGCCATCCACGACCGGGCGCTCGAACGGAAGCCGTGCACCGTCGAGGCCACCCCGGCCCGTCGAAGCACGCGCCCCGGCGCATTCCGCGGCAACAGTCCGCTGGTTCTCGAGGGGAACACCAACGACGACTCGGGGGACAGCGTCCGCGCCCGCTCAAGCACATCGAGCGCGCCCGTACTCAACGGGACGGAGAACTCGCGCCCGGCCTTCATCCTCGGCGCCGGGATCGTCCACCGCGCCGCCTCCATGTCGATCTCGTCCCAACGCGCCCCGCGCGTCTCTCCGGCCCGGGCCGCCGTCAACGCGATCATCTCGACGCACAACACCGCCGACGGGTGTATGTACTTCACCCGGCGGATCGCCCCGAGCGCCGCCGCAACCTCCCGGTGCGGAAGCGCGCGATAGTGCCTCGCCGCGTTGCCGTTCGCCCTCGGCAGCGCCACGACCGCCCGGTCCACCGGGTTGTCCGCGCGGTGGTTGCGGCCGATACACCAGCGGAAGACCGCAGAGGTTCGGTGCCGGGCCTTGCGGGCCGCGCCCGGCTTCGAGTTCCAGATCGGCGCGAGGCACCCGAGCACATCCGCACTCGTGATCCGGTCCACCGGCATGTCCAGGAGCGGAGCGGCGTGGAGACGGAATGTAGACTCCCACTGCTCAGGCAACGGGCTCCCGGCCTTCCACCCGTCCCGGTGAAGCTCGATCGTCCGTTCGGCAGCCTCGGCGAACGTGGGGACGCCGCGCCCACGCGGGTCTCCGCCGTGGCGGACCGCCCGGCTGTTGTCCAGCGCCTTCTGCCGTGCCTCCGCAAGCGTGATCTCGGGATACGGCCCGAGCCCGATCGAAGTCAGCCGCCCCTCGATTCTGACGCGCTGACGCCATGTCTTCGTAATCCGGCCCGTGGCCGTCCGGTGCACCCGGAGGCTCAGGCCGCGCCCCCCGCGCCCGTCCCCGTACACGCCGGGTCGGCTGATCGTCCGCACGAACGCGGCGGAAAGGGTTCTCGGTCGCTTCGTCATGCGTTCCTTCCTCAGTGGTGTATCACTTATTGCAGCACTACACAGGAAAGAATACACGGGATGGCGGTGGACCGCAAGGGAACGGGAGGTTCCCATAGCAACCTATAACTGGTTGTTATACAGGATGTTATCGGACAACTAGCGGACTTCTATGGACCACCTTGGAAGACGATGATGGAGTTCAACTGGGACTGCACGATCTGCCATTCTTGCCGTCGGGCCTTGTCTGGGTCTGCCGGGCCAGAATAGCGGGGAAATCGGGTCAAATGGCGGGACTCTGGCTCGCCCGGACAGCGCATGATCGAAGCCGACTGTGGCCAAGGGAACACCCCAAACGTAGCTGATCCGAGCGGTGGTGGAAAAGGCGGCGGTGAGTACCGCCCGACGCACTACTTCCTGGGTTCGCCACCGCTTGGCGCTCCAAAGCTATCGAAGCGTGCCGTACACAGCCTCGGGTTACGAGCAGTGGCTGGACGAGCGACTGTCCATCCATGGCGTAGGGAACCGGTCGCGGGATCAAGCCCAAGGGCCGCTCAGTGTCCGGTGCGATCGGGAACTGCCTATGGTATGGTGGTCCCGCCCGGCGCGGACTCGACGACCCTCCCAAGAGCAACCCAAAGACCCATAACATGCCCACTTCCAAGCGCGAGAGATCAATGCTCACCTTCTCGGCAGTCCCCGGATGACCTCGACTTGCGCGTCCGCCGCCATGGCCGCCGGAAGCGCTGCGTCTCCGACAGACCAGTCACGCGCGATGGTCCGTACTCGGCCCGACGCACGGTCGAGGATCAACGCCGCCCGCCCGCCGGTGTCCCGGTCCAGGGCCGTCGAGCCCTCGGGGCCCGTCAGCGTGATGCGGTCCAGGTCCTCGGTCCATTCGGGCTCGAAGGAGATGGCGAACAGAAAGCTGCTTCCTCCGTGGTCGAGTTCGTCCGGCGTGAAGCTGAGCGAGAACAAACGCCGTCCTTCCGCATCGAGACCCTCGAGCTGGTAAGGACCGGACGTCTCCGGGAGTTTTGGCCGCGCGTCATGCGCGAATGCAGGTTCCAGCCGTAGTTCCCCTTCTTGCACGCCTCCCCACAGTAGTAGGGTCTCTTGCGTCGCCGCACGCTGGGCGAAGAGAGCCGGGGCCGACGCAAGATCCAGCCGATGGTTGAGAGCCTTGGTGAAGTTGTGGTCGCTGATCCAAGCCTCCTGACCGAATCTCCAGTCGGGACAGTTGTCTTCCCCCATCAGGTCAGTGTGCTCCTCGGGATCAAGCAACTGCCCGAATCCCGTGCCGTCGCCGTCCATGAACCTGTGTCCCCATACTCCGATGGAGCCACCGGCGTAGGGGAAGTAGGCCGGGTGAACAGGAGTGGTGCCACACAGGGCGTGCGCCAGGCTCAGGTTGTGGCCAAGTTCGTGGGCAACGACACCATAGAGTCCGCTTGGATTGTCCCATATCCCTGAAATGGCGGTGTATCCGGGTAGTCGGGCACGGCCAAGGCCTATCCAGCGTGTGCCGTGGGGGAAATAGAAAACTCCATGGTAGTATTCGTCCCCGACAGCTTCCAGATGCCTCAGCATGTCGATCTCGGCAAGGAGATGCCGCTCTCCGTTCATCGTCATTGTGTCGGCGAACGTGTAATAGGGCTCCCGGAGCCTCACGTTCAGATCGCTGATCGGCAGCATCCCTCGGGGGAGCCAATTGCCCCGTAGGAGTCGTTACCGGCCATGTCACGCGTGACGTCCTCAACCACTCGGTTGGTCTCTCGGCGGGCTTCCGCATGGTATAGCACGGGCACGATCGTCAGATTCATGGGCGGGACTACTCGCACGTCCAAGGCGAGTCGGCCCGACGCCGGGAACCGGCTACTGCTTCCCGGCTTCAAGGGCAGGACCCCGTCGGGATCCAACTCCACGACCATCTCGAGACCGGGTTGCAGGGCGTGTCCCGGAATCCTCGCGTTGAAGGAATGGCCAAGGCGGCCTTCCTCAACATCGATGGGAATGCCCGAGGCGGGAGGCTCCAAGGAGGCGCTGTGCACCTCTTGGCCACGGACAAAGAAGGTGGCCTGGCCCTCCTGTCCGAGGGTGTAGTATTCGTCAGCGGTTCCGAACACGCGGAGCAGTGCCTGACGGCCCGCGATGAGCGGAACGCCGCCGTTCAGGTCCTGGGTAGCCTGGGTCAAGTAGGCTGCCGGAACGGATAGTGCAACAGTCTCAGGGTTGGCCACTACCAGCGGTCCGCCTGCGACGATCTCCAATCCCGAGCATTTCGGTCCTTCGGTATTCGATTCAAGGGCCTCACACACCGTCGGTACTGGGCCGAAGGCGACCGAGACCGCGCCGGAACCATCGGGTGTCAAGGTGGCCCTCGTGCTCACTGTGGCACCTGCCGCAAACGACGCACTGGGGGTCGACAGCGTACCTCCCCGCACGGATAGCGGGATCGTCATCGCGAATGGGGCACCCTCGGCGACTCTGAACTCCAGTGTCGCTGGGCCCGGCGACATCGGGTCGTCGCTGTCGGTTCGGGCCACCTCCGCCGTTAGCGTAAACGGAGAGCCAGGGTTGTCCTTCAGATCCAGCAAACCCAGGCGGGACAGGCCGAAGAACACCCCCTCGGGCAACGCCGTCAAGGCGTTGCTGGACAAACCCAGAAATCCCAGGCTGACGAGGTCGGAAAACACCCCTTCGGGCAACGCCGTCAAGGCGTTGCTGGACAAATCCAGCCCTCCCAGTCGGGATAGGCCACCGAAGATGCCCGCAGGCAACTCCGTGAGTCTGTTAACATCCAGACCGATATACGACAGGTCTGGGAGGCTGGAGAACACCCCCGCGGGCAACTCCGTGAGTCGATTCCCAAATAAGTGCAGTTCCTCCAGGTTTGAGAGGCCGGAAAACACTCCTTCGGGCAACGCGGTGAGTTCGTTGACGTGCAAGTCCAGCGATGCTAAGCGGGATAGGTCCGAGAACACCCCTTGGGGCAACGCGGTCAAGTCGTTTCCGGCCAAAACCAGCTCTTCTAGCCCAGAGAGGCTCAGGAAATCTCCTGCTCGTAAAGCAGTGATGGGGTCATTGCGTTCGCACTCTAACCACATCCACTCATACTTCGGAAAACACAGGTTCAATTCCTGGATCGACGCCAAATGCCGGTCCTCGATCTGTGCACAGTCGCCGACCGCGGCCTGCTGGACGATCTCGTTCCCGACCTGCGGCGTGCGGTCGCACACCCCCTCCTCGATCGTCACCGATGCCGCGGCAACCACGCCGAGTCCGTATCCAGCATCATCCCCCGGCGTGTCCAGCGTCACCGTGAACACCTCGCGCACCGACTCGATCTCGTCATCGTCATTGATGGCGATTTCGATCGCCGCGCCACTTGCTCCTGCCGCGATTTCGACGGCACCCCCTCCGCCGTCGGTGTAGTCGGACCCGTCCGCGTCCGAGGTCCCCGGATCGCCATCCGTCCCGAGCGTGTAGCGCACGCTGATCGCCGACTCCGGCACCGGATCTACCGTAAGTCCCAGCGTGACCACACCGCCCTCTGGCGCCGACCCTGCACCGCTGTCCAGTGTCACGCTAGACCCCACCGACACCGTCACGGTCGCGATCCCCGACGCCGAGCCGGCCGTCGCCGTGATCGTGGCCGTCCCGTTGCCGGCCGCCGTGACCAGACCGGCCGCACTCACCGTGGCCACTGCGGCGCTGCTGCTCGCCCAAGTCACGGCTGCCCCCGCCATTACCTGCCCGTTCTGGTCGCGCACCTCGGCTCGGAGCTGCACGGTTTCCCCCAGCGACGCGAGTTCTGCGGTCGCCGGGGTGACCGTGACCGTCGTAGGCCGGGGGGGATCGGGAGGAAGCGCCGGCGGCTCCGTGGCGCCGTCGCCGCAGGCGGCTGCCCAAGCGACTGTTGCCATCGCTGCTGACAAGACGATGAAGTGTCGCTGACGGCTCATTTCTGCCTCTCGCTGAGAAGGTGCTCACGATGACCCAGCGCGAGAAGCCAAGCGCGATCCGCTCCTCCCCACGCATTGCCTGATACGGAGACGCGACCACAGCCACGGCCAAGTCGTTGCAATATCGCGTCCGCAGGCAATAGACCGCCATCCTTACCACCTCGCTTCGTTGAGCCGGTCGGATGACGCGTACGCAGGGAAATGGCGAGCCGACATCCCCCATTTGGGGGACTCTGGAGGGTCGTCTACCCGAAGTCGGCATTGCTGCGGGTATGGGAGCGGAGCGAAAAGTGCTGGCAATGTCGAAGAGCTCCCCGACGCCGTGATCGGGTAGGGTTACGTCGGCGCCCCTAGCAGTCAGAGCAAAATGCGATGGCGGCACGGGATGCGGCCGATCGCGGCCGAGGCCTCTCGTTGGTGCAAGCGGTTCTCCAGGAGCCAGCTCGAGCGTCCGTTGGCGGAAGCCGATCTGCTTCCGGGACGACGCTGGAATCCTTGGGAAATCGCCATTTCGCCCGTTGTTGACACCGCCCGAATCGGTCCGCTGACTGTAGGGTATGGCGACTCTGACGACCTGGGGTTGCGCGCGTCAGCGGGCGGATTTGGCCGCTAAGGCATGAGCTATCGGATTCACATCTTACTGTGGCCGTTGAGCTTACGGTATTCGGTGGGCGTATTCCCGCTGTTTGATTCCCGCCAAAGCGACTGGAATCAGGCGCGGACCCTCGGACGGCTTTCCAGAGCCTTCCTGAGTTGTACCGTGTCGGCCTGCTGGTAGCAGCGCAGCACGGTCTGGGCCTCCTTCCAGCCGCCGAGTTCGCAAAGCACCTTGAGCGGAAGGTCCATGAGGTCGGACGCGAATTTCCGCCTCAGCGAGTGCCAACCGCGGCCGTGTTTCGGTTCCAGTCCCGCGAGCTTCTGGGCCTTCTTCCACCAGAACCCCGCAAGCGACCTGCTCACGCACCGCGAGCCAGCCGTCGGCACGGGCAGCACCGGACCGTCCCCGGTCCCGGCGTGCATCCCTCGCGCCTCTTCCAAGGCGGCGAGCGCCTCGGCGGTCACCGGCGTACGGTGCTCGTATCCGGTCTTCTCGTGCTCCGCGCGCCACAGAATGGTTCTGTCCTCGAAGTCGATATCCGACCACCGCAGGTGGCGGATGGCACCGATCCGGTGACCGGTCTCGTGCGCGAGCACGAGCGCGACATGGAACCGCCAGTCCACCCGGCGGGACACCCGCAGCAGCGCCTCGTATTCCTCGTCGGAAAGAACGATCCGGGTCGGGTTCTTCTCGGCGGGCGTCTTCAGGCCCCTCAGCGGGTTCGATTCGAGCAGCAAGCAACCGTGCTCGTCCCTCGATTTCGCGGCCCAGTTGAAGACCGCGATCAGGAACTTCAGGTTGTATTGGATGGTCCGGTCCGAGACCGGCCTGCCGCTCGGGCCGATTCTGCCCGCGCGGCGTTCCCGGATGAACCGGTCCCAGTCCCGCTTCGACAGCGTCTCGGGTCTTCGGTTCGGCCCGAGGAAGTCGAGGAACATCCGCATCGCGACCCGATCGTGCTCCCGCGATTTTTCGCCCTTGCTGGGCGTCACCTCCTCACCGTAGATGTCAAAAAGCCTCTCCAGGGTGAGCGGCTCGGGCTCGGCTTCCGCCTTGCCGTTCAGGTCCGGGCCGACGAACCCGGCGGCGAATTCGTCCGCCTGCCGCTTCGCCCTTGCCCAGTCGCGGTGACCCAGCGACCGGGTGAGCCTGCGCCCGTTCTCGCGCCACTCAATCTGGTACAGGCCGGTTTTCGGGTCGGGGAACACCCTCACCCGGTTCCGGCCCCATTCGCCGGCGCCGTAGGAGCGCCGGCTTCGTTTCGTGCGTGCCATCATTCGATTCCTTTCGATGATGGACTGATCGGAAGAAACCACAACCTTCAGTGACACAACAGGTTAGCGTACATCGCACTGAGTGCTGTATCACTTCAGATACCCGATTCTGCGCTGGAATCCATGCGACTGCATCGGAAGTCGCCGGACGTAACCATTCGGTCAGGCCGTGGGCTGGCTCCTCCCGTTTGACTGAACATGCGGGTAGTACTTAGTGTCCTGTCTGGAGTAGATTGAAGGGGTTCACCGGAGCCCATCAGGCCGAGCCACCAGCCGAGAGAGAGACGGCAGCGTCGATGAGTGACAAGAGGAACAGGATCCGATCCCTTTTGGCCGGGCTCATTCATTGGCTCGGAGTGTTGCTGCGGCGGTTTTTTCCAGACGAGGAGACCCTGGAGGCCATCGGTCCGGGGGAAGAGCCCCTGCGGGGTTCGACGGAGGCAAAGACCGAGATTGTCGCTGTGCCACAAGCGCCGCCCCGCCAACCGGTCGGGCAGGTGCTTGCGTCCGACGGACACCCCTCGATCGCCGTCGTAGATCTGGGCCGAGACATCAGCAACGCCCTTCGCGCCTCGTGGGACGACGGTCACCGTTTCGAGTCCGGCGGCGTGATCGACAGCGTTTGGCTGCAACCGCTCTTCGCCGCCGGCAGCACGGCCGCCTCATCCCTGGCCGCGGGCAACGTCTTTCTTGCGACTGCCAATCCCGAGACGCTGATGGTCATTCGCGATGGAGTCTCGACGGCTGTCATAGGTGGTGGGGGCCGCATCATCGAGCACGCTCCGTTCATCGCCGCCGGTAGCGCTATCCTGCCTGTCGTGGCCCCTGTAATGCTCTTCATGACTGTCTCGTCACTCATCACCGGCGCGCGCCTGGACCGGATGCAGCGGGATCTCGGCACACTTTCCGAGGTCTTGGCCCGTGTGCGGCAAGTCATGGAGGCCGAGACGTACGCCAAGTTCCAAAGCGCAACGAAGCAGCTTGACGAAATCTGGTCGCAGTTCGAGCACAGCCAGCGATTCACAGATGGCATGAAGGCGGAACTCGTGCAGGCTAGGCGCGACATAAACCGCCTCCATCACCAATCCGGACACCTAACCAGCCGGAAGATCGGCTCGGTGAACGACGCCAAAACGGCGGTGGCGGACATCAACCTGTTCTTCCTGTCTAGTCTCATGGACATCCGCGCCGACGTGCTCCGCCTGTTTCTGACCCTCCAAGACGATCCAGGATACACGGGGCAGCGGCAAGCGGCGCTGCGTGCGAAGTTCGAGCAGACCAACAGCAGGCTCAAGACACTGCTCGAAGAGGATCCCATCCAAGGCTTCCACCACGAGCTGCGGCGAGAAATGGCCGAGGTCCTCTATCCTCGAAGGCTATTGCAGCGGTGGTTCGGAGGGGGACTGCGCGCCAAAGTACGGAAGGTGGAGACGATCCGCGAGGACTTCCGGCCAATCCAAGAGCGCATTGAGAGTTGGACCAGCGCGTCCGATTCAGCGAACGATGCCGCGTACGAACAGTCCATCGTCGTCTATCGAGGCTTGGACGGTGAGCGAGCACTACACGCGCAGCACACGCAGGATCTTCGGCTCCAGCGGGAGGGTACGTAGTCCTCGAAGATGGCAATCGGGCGGTCGAACGTGGTCCGCCAGTGAGCATTCGGGCAGGCTGTGGCGTCCATCCGCCGCCGGGGGAGGAGCGGCGAGCAGAACCGGCGGATCGCGTGTGATTGCAGGCACCTCCAACCTCGTCCGGGTCCAAGCCATCACGGCCTGACCGAACAGTTACCCGCCGGACGGTTTTCGCGCGATTCGAGCGAGCCGTGGGGTCCGGGCCGCCGTCGCGACAGCGTGGGCGCTGGCTCGAAGCAGCGTCAGGTGCTCAAGCCGTTGGGTCGGCTCTCCTTCCGTCCGGGGGTTGGGAAGGGGACTCGACCCCGGCGGGAGGGACGGGCGGAGTCCGTCCCGGAGGCCGGGGGGACCGGCGCCGAAGCGGTGGCAACGCCGACCACGCCGCCCGCCGGTCACGACGCGGACTCACCCGCGAAACCGACGGCCTCGACCGGCGGTGATCGGTGGTCGGCGGGAGAACATCCGGCGACTGGCCGCCTGGGGGACGAGCGGACCCCGCGGAAGTGGGCGAACCCCCTAACCGCGAACGCTGCCGGAGCGGGGGTTTTCCGGGGGGATCGAAGGGGGGCGGAGCACCCCTCGCCAGAGCGCGAATGTTTTACATCGCGTAGGCTGGCTTACGCACCTTAAGAGCGTGAGCCAGCCCTCGGCGGAGCCGCCAAAACCGCCTCTCAGGCCGCCGCCCGGAACAGCGTCCACCGGGCCGTCGCCGGCAAGCTCCCCGGCCTCTTGGCCGCCCGCCTCAAGGACGACGAAGATGTAACCCCGGCGCTCCCTGCCGAGCGGCTCGGTTCCACCCTACCTGTACCCCTCGGGGACCGGCGATCGTCGATCTGGGGCCATTCCACGGCCCGTATCTACCCCGAAATGCCTCTGAAACGCCCCGAAACGGCCTCCGAGCCCGGTCGCGGGGTCAAATCAGCTCCCGGCGGCCGCCTATCGCTGCGTGACGTACTCGCTCCACGCCTGCATGACCTCGGCGCGGCGCTCCAGCAGGTCGGAGCGCTGATACGCCTGAACGACCCGGCTTCTCGGGACGTGGGCGAGGCAGGCCTCCGCGACCTCCGCCGGGACCCCGGTCTCGGCCATCCACGACCGGGCGCTCGACCGGAACCCGTGAACCGTCGAGGCGACCCCCGCTCGCCGAAGCACGCGTCCCGGCGCGTTCCTCGGCAACACCGCGCCGGTTCTCGACGGAAACACCAGCGAGGAGTCCGGAGCCAACGCCCGCGCCCGTTCCAGGACGCCCAGCGCGCCCGTGCTCAACGGAACGGAGAACTCGCGACCGGCCTTCATCCTCGACGCCGGAATCGTCCACACGCCCGCCTCCAGGTCGATCTCGTCCCACCGCGCCCCGCGCGCCTCTCCGGCCCGCACCGCCGTCAACGCGATCATCTCGACGCACGGCATCGCCGACGGGTGGATGTACCTGACCCCGCGGATCGCCCGGAGCGCCGCCGCAACCTCCCGGTGCGGCAGCGCGCGGTAATGGGTGGGCGCGTAGCCGTTCGCCCTCGGCAGCGCCACCGCCGCCCGGTCCACCGGGTTGTCCGGGCGGAGGTTCTTGGCAATGCACCAGCGAAAGACCGCGGAGATCCGGCGCTTGGCCTTCCGGGCGGCGGCGGGCTTCGATGTCCAGATCGGCGCAAGGCACGCCAGCACGTCCGCGCTCGTGATCCGGTCCACCGGCTTGTCAAGCAGGGGCACGGCGTGGAGGCGGAACGTCGCGGCCCATTGCTCGGCCACCGTGCTCCCGGCCTTCCAGCCGTCGCAGTTCAGCTCGATGGTGCTCTCGACCGCCTCGGCGAACGTGGGGACCCCGTGCCCGCGCGGATCGCCGCCGTGGCGGACCGCCCGGCTGTTGTCCAGCGCCTTCCGGCGCGCCTCGGCGAGCGTGATTTCCGGATACGGCCCGAGCCCGACCGAAGTCAGCCGCCCGTCGATCCGAAGGCGCTGGCGCCATGTCTTGCTGATGCGGCCGGCCTTCGTCCGGTGGACCCGCAAACTCAAGCCCCGCCCCCCGCGCCCGTCCCCGTAGACGCCGGGTCGGTTGATCGTCCGCACGAAGGCGGCGGTGAGCGTCCTGGGTCGCTTCGTCATGGGTTCCTTTCTGTAATGTGTATCATCTATTGCAACACTACACGGGGAAGAATACACCGGATGGCGGTAGACCGCAAGGGACATGAGGGTTACTGAGAACACCGATAAACCAATGTACTACAGGATTTTACTGGACTACTGGCGGACGGCTATGGATCGTGTTGGAAGCTGGCGTGGCAGTTGATGATGGACTGCACGATCTGCGCGAAGGAAGTATCGCGGAGAGAAGGCTTCGCCGCCACTCGCGGCTTGGCCGGTGCCTTCCCGGGCAGGTGCGTACGCGCAATCCGGGGCGGTCCGCAGGACCTCGACCGCTCCCGCGCTGAGGGCGCGATCATGGCCCCCGGGGCAGCCGCCGTAGCTGCCCTGGGGGGTGAGCGGCTGATCGCCGCTCGCTGGTTTGGCGTGGTTCGCGTAGGGTCCCCGCGTTTGCGGGGTTTCCGGGGAGCCAGATGTGTTATCGTGTCACGATAACACATCTGGCCGGGGGGATCCCCCGAACCCCCGCACGCCAGCCGTGCGCAAGGAGGCCGCCCGACATTTGGTCGAGGGCTGGCGCGAGGATCTCGCCGGGGGGATCCCCCGAACCCCCGCACGCCAGCCGTGCGCAAGGAGGCCGCCCGACATTTGGTCGAGGGCTGGCGCGAGGATCTCGCCGGGGGGATCCCCCGAACCCCCGCACGCCAGCCGTGCGCAAGGAGGCCGCCCGACATTTGGTCGAGGGCTGGCGCGAGGATCTCGACCGGCACCAGAAAGAGCGAGCGGGCCGCGCTGGGCAAGGCGCATGCCGACAGCGCCCGGCGGATCGAGCGGCAGGTGCGCGAGGCCTCCCCGAAGCGGGCTGCGGGACGCGGAGCGCCCCGAACGCCCGAAACCCTGGCGGCCGTTGCGGTTGAGGGGGGTCACAGGGGGCACAGCCCCCCGCCAGCCCCTCCGGGGGCGCACCCGCAGTGGAAACCGCGAAACCCTCCCGCGAAACCCCCCGCGCGCCGCCCGAAACGGCGGTGGCCGGGCCGTCGCGGGCAAGCTCCTCGACCTCTTGGTCGCCAGCCTCACAGACGGCGAGGGCGAACAGGCCGACCCGTCACTCCTTGGCGACGGCGGCGCTCTCCCCGCGCCGCCCGCTTTCCGCCCTACCCGTACTACCCGTACCCCTCGGAGACCGGCGATCGTCGCTCTCAGGCGATCCTACGACCCGTAGGTTACCCGAAACGCCTCCGTCAAGCCCAGGAGTGGCCTCTGAGCCCGTCGTGCAGGTCAAGGTCAGATTTCGACGCCCGCTCTCCGGCCCGCGAGGTAGGCTTCCCAGTCGTTCATGAGCCGGCGACGCCGCTCGAACAGATCCGTGCGCCGGTACGCGGCCTCGACCTTGTTCCGAACCACATGCGCGAGCGCCGCCTCGATGACCTCCCGGGGATGGTCCGTCTTCTCGGCCGCCCAGTCCCGGAACGACGAGCGGAACCCGTGCGGCACCGCCGCGATCCCGTGCCGCTTCAGCAGCCGTCCGATCCTCTCGGGACGCAGCGCCTGGCCGCGCTCCATGGCGAACACGATCGGACTCGCGCCCCCGGCCAGCTTCCGCGCGTCATCGAGAATCTCAAGCGCGCGATCGCACAGCGGGACCCGGTGCCGGCGCCCCGCCTCATCCGGCTTCCGGGAACCGTCCATACGGCCTGCCCCCGGTCGATTTCGCTCCACACCGCCCCGCGCACCTCTCCACCCCGCGCCGCCGTCAGGACGAGGAACTCGAACGCGAGCGTGTCCACCTTTCCCGGATCCGCCGCCCGCACCCTCTCGATGGCCGCCGCGACCTCCCCGTGAGGCAGGGCCTGATGATGCCGGACAACATCGTGCTGGGGACCCAGCAAGTGGAGGAGCCGGTCGCAGGGGTTGTCCGTCCGCCATTCCATGGCGATGGCCCCATTCCAGCACCGCACGGACCCGCATGTGAACGAGCCGGGCCGTGGGACCCTTGGTGTGCCAGAGGGGGGTGAGTACTACAGTACGCTCGCCGCGAGGTCGGGCGGCCGCTGGATCTGACGCGCCAGCGTGGGCGGGAGCCCGATCATGGTCCGAGCCGCTGATGGCTCGGGGCGGCGCTACGATGTGGCGACTTCCTCCGGAGGTCCAGTGGCCATGGAAGACCCGGCGTCGCTGCACCTTAGTCCTGGCCATCTCGTAGTCGCGGACAGGTTGACGGGTGCGTCAACGCCGGGTCCTGCAACCGCCTGCAACTGGCTCCACCTAGGAATTGCGAGAGCTTCGTCCCGCTAATTGCTCAAGAAAATGAGCGCCTAGGAGATGGCCATGGGAGGAACAACTTGCGCCCCCGGAGCCGAAGCCCTACAAGTCTACCGGTTTGCCTTCTGACCGCCACGCGCTGAACGGGATTGCCGTGCTCTCCGACCGGGACTACAGAGCCGTTTTCGAGGCTTCGCCGGACGCGATGCTGATCGTGGATTCGGATGGGGTGATCCGGGACGTCAACCCGCAGGCTCTCGCGATGTTCGGCTGGAGCCGTGAGGAGATGGAGAGCTCTCGCGTGGAACGGCTGATTCCCTCCGCCAGCCGCAGTCGGCACGAGCAGCACCGCCGGCGTTACGGTGAGGCGGCCGCGGGCGCGTCCCATGGGACAGGGACTCGAGTTGTCGGCCTTGCGCCGAAACGGCACGACGATCCCGGTCGAGATCAGTCTGAGCCCCGGGAAACTGGCATCGGGGGAGGAGCACGTGATCTGCACGGTCCGCGACATCACGGGTTGGAAGCGGATGCGCCACCTCTCCAAGGTGATGGTGGCGGCGGCCGAGAATGAGCGGAAGCGTGTGTCTCGCGAACTGCACGACGGATTCCTCCAGTCCCTCGTGGCGCTCAAGATCCGGGTGAAGCTTCTGGCGGACGGCACGACGGCAGAGGACCGAGAGCGGATGCGGGAGCTGATCGCCGAGCAGATCCATGACACGATCCGAGGGGTGAAGCGCGTGATTCGAGAGTTGCTTCCCCCGGCACTCGACCATCAGGGTCTTTCCGCCGCTCTCGGCTCCATGTTTCGCGATCTCCGGGAGGTGTACGGGTTCACGGTCCGCGCCAGCCTCGATCCGGTGGACGACGAGGTGGATGCCCCCGCTGCTCTGGCGCTTTATCGGATCGTTCAGGAGGCCGTGACCAACGCAATGAAGCACGCACGAGTGGACGAAGCGACCGTGACGCTCAGATCGGCGGGCGACGTGGTCGTCGCGGAGATCCGCGACGAGGGCTGCGGGTTCGAGTTGCCGGCTTCCGGCCCGGAACCAGACCCGATCCATGTCGGCCTCGTCGCGATGCGTGAGCGAGCCGCCCTAGTCGGGGGCGACGTGACTGTCGATGCCTCCCCCGGAAAGGGGACATTGGTACGGGCCGTCGTCCCGATCGTAGGTCCGGAAGACAAGGGGGAGGTGGAACGGTGGTGAGGGTACTCTTGGTCGACGACCATGCGGTAGTGCGCGCCGGTCTCAAGGCGCTTCTTGAGGCGACCGAGCGAGTGGAGGTCGTGGGCGAAGCATCGTCTGGGGAGGAAGCGCTGGAGAGCGCCCGGACCCTGGAGCCGGACATCGTCATCATGGACCTGGCGATGCCCGGGATGGGCGGAATCCAGGCGACCCGGCGCATCACCGAACTCGGACTCGGAGCGAAGGTCCTGGTTCTCACGATCCACGACGAGGACGAGTTTCTTGTACCGGCCCTAAACGCCGGCGCGGCGGGCTTTCTGAACAAGTCCGTCGCGGACACCGATCTCGTCGGAGCCGTGGAAGCCCTCGCACACGGGCACTCCTACCTGCCCCAGCAGGCGGCTGCCCTGCTCGCGCGGAGACGGGCGCAAGGCAACTCGAACCACAAGCCCGGACCCGAGGTGCTCTCGTCGCGCGAGCTCACCGCGATCGAGCTGTACGCAAGCGGCTTTTCGGCCAGGGAGACGGGCGAGGAGATGTTCCTCAGTCCCAAGACCGTGGAGAGCTACCTCGCCCGCGCCAAGACGAAGCTGGGGCTGCACAGGCGGCGCGACATCGTGCGCTTCGCTCTGGAGGCCGGCCTCCTACGGACCGATGGCGAGCGCTAGGGCTCTCCGTCCCCCTGCACGGAAACGCCGCAGCTCCCCATCCGGCCGCGCCAACTTTGGACGGGCGACTTGCCGCGCTCCCGACCGTCGTGCGACACGACCTTTCGGTTGGCCGATGTAGACGCTCGTGAGAGTCGCGCGTTCGGAATCCGGTCGTGTGGGGAATTTCCCGGCAGGACTTTGGGGGATTTCCCTTACAAAAGTGCAGGGTTTTCCCTGTATCGGCGGGTGGCATGCGTTGGCGACATTTGGAGTGCGGGGTCGGACCGCCGAAGCGACTGATTGAATGGTCCAGAAGACGGAAGAACGAGGAACAGCCAGACGAGTTGAAGGACTCCAGAGGCAATCCCTCGAACAAGGAAGGTGCATCATAGGCGTTGTAACCGTTTGTTCGCGTGGTTCCCGTTCGCGCGCTCTCGCGCTCGGACACGACACAGTCAGGGGTTTGGCCAGGAGGAGAACATGAACGCGCATGCGATTTCCCGAGTCTCGATCACGGCGGCTGGCTTTCTGCTGAGTGCCGCTTGCTATGATGATCCCGTGGCGCTCAGCGAGTCTGAGCAGCCTTCCCCGTTTGAAGAAGTACCGATGGAGACGGCGGCGTCCTCAGGCGGCTCCATCGCCATCGAGATCGTCGACAACACCCGACCCCGGTTCAAGGTCGATTTCTCTGTTACTGGCGCGATGACGCCCAACACGACCGTCACGATGACGCTTGCGGGCGAGGCCGTCGAAGCCCTGACCGGAGGCACGGTCACCGTCATACTCCCCACGATGGCGGCCATGACGTATGCCGACACGGACAAGCGACCGTACTACCCGGCGGGCCAGAGCTTGCCGGTCGTGCACAGCTGGACGCTTCGAGGAATGGCGGCTGGCGACACATGGCAGCAGTCGTTCTCCGTGACGCTGCCCGATGAGGGGTACTACCACCTAGCGGTCGCGGTCGACACGAACGCACCTGCGGGCGGGCGCGACTTCTATGTGGTGGACACGGACCTCTACTTCGAGCGTTGGATGCTCGTGAAGGACACCGGCGGGCGCCTGACGCTGGGGTTTGACGATTCGGTGTTTGCTGACGGCATCGCGCCGGTCCCGGGTCCGTTCCGCAACAAGGTGGGCCATCGCAGCACGGGCCAAGCGGCGTCGGCCGATGTCGGGATGGACAGCGACGACGATGTAAGGCTGAGCGTCACATACTTGGGCACCAACTGGACGGTGACGGCGGCGGCGGGCGCGTATGTGAACGCTACGCTTTGGGAGGGAAACGGTCCTGACGTTGACCAAGTGGGCTCCTACACGGCTACCGTTGGCTCCAGCGGCATCGTCACGTTCCCCTGCCCGGCCAGCGGCCAATGGCTGTCGGGCGCGATACGCCTTCCGGGCAACTCCGATGTCGTCGAAAAGGTCTTCATCGGCTATTGGGATGCGCACCCGAGCGACTGCGGCAATACGCAGTCGGAGCAAGGCGCGCGCACCCTGTACATCCCATGGGACAACCTGAAATACGTCACGGCTAGAGTGAAAAGCCACTTCGACATCACGTTCGCGGCGATTGATTTCGTCACGAATCTCGACCAAGGGAGGTCGTCCTACAGCGCCTCCCAGCACCTCATCAACTTCGGTGGTGCCACCTACACCGCGAAGCGGACGGCCGCGCACGAGGTCGGGCACGCGGCCCACGCGAAGGCGCTGGGTGGCCTTTGGTCCACCGAAGCATCGTGCCAACAGCATACGCTTTGGGGTGACTTCGGCTACGGATGCGCCTTTCAGGAAGGCTTCGCCGACTACGCAGCGCAGTACGGAGCCAATCGGAGCATGTCGTATTTTGACACCCCTCCGAATAGTGCCGGCACGCCGAGCCCGAGAAAAGAGGGATGGGTCGCGGCATTGTTCCAGGACCTGATCGACTCGACGACCGACGGCGACGACGCGACCAACTACTCGGCACCGTCGGTGGCCAGGGCGTTCAAGACCTGTGAGGTCAAGCACGGCGGCACTTGGTACGACAGAAACGAAGTGTCGGACTTCGTGTGGTGCTTGGAAAACCGGATCGTGACGAGTATGCACAACGAACACTTCCCCGGCATCACGGCTCCGTCCGATCAGAACGCGACGCGGGGAAGCGGCTGGAACGCCAACGACATCCGAGATACTTGGATTCAGAATCTGACCAGCGGGTAGAACCGGGTTGCGGGGCTCCTCGGGGGTGTCCTCGGGGAGCCCGCAGTGCGTCCACTCGCGGGGGAGCGGCCAAAACTCCAGCGACCTGCTACCTTGGGGGGTAAAGAAGTTGGCCCCGCCAGGACCATGCACGCCGAGCCCTCGTCTCTAGTTGCAGAGATGACCCTTGGGACAGGGCTCGTACCCGTACAGCACCACCCAAAGCGCATCATCGTCGTAGTTGCCGTAATCGTCGCTGATCTCGAAGCGCCAATAATCTCGGCATCCCGGCCAATCGCAAGGCTTGGCCGGTTCATCGGGGGCCGGAGGGATGTAGGGGGCCGGGTTTGATTCTCCTCGGGAGAACTGGAGCTTCCACCTGATGTTCGATTCCAGTGCCCACGACGCCATGCCCTGCGCAATCAGCGTCTGGTTGACGCTCAGGTACACTTCGGCGTGGACCCAGCCCCTGCTTGCCACGGAGAAGGGTTTGACCGGGAGGTCTTCCGCCGTGAAGGTGCGCTCAATGGCTCCGGTGAGTTCGATTTCGAGACCGGCGAGACCCTGATGGTCCTCCAGGGAGTTGCGGTGGTAGGGGTTGTCATTCAGGGAGATGGGGTGCGGCAGTTCAAGGGTCTCGTTCGGGGAGATGCCCAGGAAGTCGAGGATGCTGTCGCATCCAGCGCTCGCGATGGAGAACGCGAGCACGAGAAGTAGTCGTGGGAACATGGGGAAGCGCCTCCATCTGCGAGGAAGTTCCCCGCAAGTTAAGCCTGAAAGATCGCCCTCGCCAAGTGTCAGAGCTTGGCGGGGGCTTGTTGTAGGGGTTTGGCAGGTCAGGGCGGTACCAACCCTTTTTGGAGGGTGGTACTTGGATGGCGAAGGACAGCAGTATCACGGTCCTCGAACTCGCGGAGTTGTTCCCGACGAGACGACGGCCACGGAGTGGTTGGAGCAGGTCATGTGGGGACGGCCGGGGGTGCTGCGAGGAACTGCGGCGGTGGGCAGATCCGTCTCGGCGACACGCGATCGGCAATGATCGGGACCCGCCCGCCGTTGGGGGACTACGTACGCCGCAGCGGAAGTGCGGACCCTACGTGGCGGATCGAAGGGGCAGAGCCCCTCGCCAGCCTCCGATGTATGACCTGGGGTAAGCACTTGGGCACCTCACTGTGCTCCGAGCCAGCCCTGCGAAAGTCCTCCGAAGAGGCGGTGGAAACGAACGACAGCGCTCGCCCAGGTCCTCGGCGACGAGACGCTGCGCGAGATCGCCCGCGAGCTAGTCGCTGGGGCCGACTGGCCGCGTCGCGAAAACGTCCGCGCCAACCTGCGAAAGCACGGGCATGGCGCGGCGGGTCGGATGGGGTTGGGCCGAAGAAGCTACTCTTACGGGGTGGGAGATCATCCGGTTGACGACTTGGCCTGACGTCTTCCTCGTCCGCAACCTCGTCCGTGGCCATCCCACTCGGTCCGACAGAATCCCGCTCGTGTTTGCATATCAGAAGTGATATACGAACCGTTCTTCTCAACCATAACATGTGATATCACAACAGCTTACGGTCTTCACGGCTAGTCCTGATTGAACTTACGTGATTCCTTGCCGTGATGCAGGCCTTAAATACTCCGCCGACGTGGCGGGCCTGGACAGCTTCGGGGAGACCGCCCAGGCGCTCATAGACTTCATCGGTGATCGCCCGCTGGTCGGGTTCAACGTCAGCTTTGACAAGCAGATCCTCAACGCGGAGCTCAAGCGGCACGGCTTCAAGACGTTCCACCGGAAGCGCAGCCACTGCGTCCAGAACACGCTGCACGGCCCGTGGGGCTACCGCCCGTCGCTCGGGAATGCCGTGCTTCGCATGGGCCAGGAGGAGTTCACCGAGGGGCTGCACGATCCGCTCACCGATGCGCTGGCCACCGCGACAACACTCGCGGGGATGCTCGCGGGCCTGACGCGCGCCCAGGTGAAGAACGCGCCCGGCAGCTACTGGACCGGGCGAGCGAGCGCGAATGAGCCGCCCACGGAGAAGCAACTGAACTTGATCCGGAAGCTCAGCGGCCGGCCCTCCAGGGCGAAGACTCGCGAGGAGGCCAGCGAGCTGATCGACCACCTGAAGATGATGCGGAAGATGGATCGGCGGTTCGGAGAGGACGATGCTGGCCCGGGGTGCCTGATGCAGATGGCGGCAGTGGTGGTGCTGGGCTTCTTCGTCCTGCTGCTCGCGGCCTGCTAACACTCCTCCCGGCGCCAGTCCGTGCGCGCCGGGGGGAGTCCCTCGCTGCCTCAGCAGCCGCTGGTCCATGTGCCCACCAGGCTGGACGGCGGGGTGTCGCGCGGTGGCACTTCGTCCGGGGTGCTGCATGATCCCAACGCGCCCGCCAACGCCAGAGCGATGACGGGCGCGCGCATCAGGTGGCCAGCTACCATGTCCACACCGGGATTCCCACGGTAAGCCACCAGACATTGCTACTGCCGAAATCGTGGGCAATCTCAGTTAGCCCCTGGTTGTAAATGGCTTCCAGGGAGACGCGGCCCAGGGCCAGGCTCGCCCCGGCTGACACCCCCACCGTAAAGAACCAGAAATCCTCAAGCGGGCAGTCGCCTGAGTGCGCACTGGACTTGTGCGCACCGCGCTCCAGACTCGTGGAATAGCAATGTGCCTTCACTCCAATGGTCGCGCCCACGAGGCCATGGAGCCGGGATGATCCCACCTGAATCATGGCGGGCACTTCGATGTACCCGGGCGACCACTCGATCTCCAAATCCATCTCTGTAACCGTGCCCGACCACCGGGCTGACCGAGGCGAATAGATCGCTCCTGTGCGGAAGGCTATCATGCCGGCAACCGGAATGATCAGGTTGGCGCCCCCGGTGAGATAAGAGTTTCGCTCACCAAATACGGGGTGATCTCCTCTGTCCAGGATGGAAGCAGACGCTAGCCCCAAGTGAACTGTGACGGTTTGGGCCTCCAGATCGGCCGCCGCCAGCAGCACCGCCAGCAGGGTGAGCTCCCTAGGAAGAACGCGCATCAGGTTTATCCCGCGAGGTTGTGCAGCCAAGTGCTGCGGATGTCGTCGGCGTCCCAACTGGATGGCCGGACGGAGTTCGGGTGGCCGGGCGCGTCCACATCCGGGAAGTTCTCATCGTGCACATCCTCGTTGACGCGCGCCTCCAGGCACCACACGAAATCGGAGATGTGCTCCCTATCACGGTTGCTGTCCTGGCAGGTCTTGAAGACCGTCATCACGCTTCGCGCATTCAGGGTGGTGGCATCGCCCCCCTCGTTGATGCCATCTATCAGATCGTGGAACAAGGCGGCTGCGGAGCCCTCTGACGCGGGGTGCGGGTCGTGGTCCGGGTTGTCCTCAAACTCGCCGTGTCGCCAGTTGTCGGTCCCGATGTTGCCGCCGTAATTGGCTATGCCTTCCTGGAGCGCACAATTGTAGGATGTTGCGCCCCAGAACCCCACCTGCCCCCGGCGCGCGCTGGTGCAGTTGGTGGCCAACCAGAGCCCGCCCAGCTTATTCTCGTGCAGCGCATGGGCGTACTCGTGGGCTGCGATCCAGATGTGGTTATAGTCATTACCGAAACGAATGCGATCACGCGAGGCGTCATAGTGGGTGCCGACATTGGTCCTCGCGATCCAGTGTACCCGATGGTTGAGGCTGTAGCCGAAATGCCCGTTGATCTCAGGGATGACTTCGGCCAGGTGCTTCCATGGCAGGTACGTGATGCCCGTGCCCGTCTCCTGGATCGTCTCACCGCAATCGTCATGGGTCGCTTCCCAGTAGACCAGAAAGCCGGCTCCGTCCCGCAAATCGTTGGCCGGCAGGGTCGCGTTGCCCGATACGTAGTGATCGGCGTCCGGGCAGGTGAACGACACGGTGCCGTTGCTGGGCGTGGATTGCGTCTCGGTGCGCACGGGAAAGCCGTCGGAGTCGTCCAGGCTGTAGGTCCACGCGAAAGGTATCTGCCGCGGGCATGGTATCCCAAGGTCTGCGGGTGCGCTCACCGCATGAGCAGGGTTCGGTTCGCGACGAATCTACACACTCTTCGGGCGTTCGGGCCGGGGTGCCGCCGGTGATCGCTCACAACTCCTTGGAAATGCCGGACGCGCGCCGAGCCGATCCCATCGTAGGGACCCCAATACCGTGGCGGCGCGTTCGCGTGAATCCAAGCAGGTGGTTGGTTGCAGAACGGACCGCTGGAGCGCGCGGCCTAGTGTGCTCAGAGGAGTTTGCTCGGCGGCCCAAACCGCTTCGACCTGATCCGTCGGTATTCCCGCCGTTCGGTACTGCGTTCCGGCCATTTCCATGCGGCGGATTCAGATTCGGCCCAACGGCAAGAATGGCAGATCATGCAGTCCTAGTTCAACTTACGTGATTCCTTGCCGTGATTCGGGTCCCCTTGACTCCGCCGCTAAGGCGGGAGAGCCAGCCTACCCTGTGGGGCCACGCTTCGCGCGTCCCCGGCAGGGGCTGGCGGGGGGCCGTGCCCCCTCTGACCCTGTACCCTTCCTGGACGCTTCGCGTTAGATCGAAAGAATCCAAAAGCAGCGGCAGGCGACCAGGCCGGGAGTGACCTACTCTGACCCAGTGCCACCGAGCACCCATGGGGGACTTGTGCCCCGGCCCGGAGCCGCGATGGATGCCCAGTGGGGAGTTTGCGCCATCGAGCGCCAGTACAGGGACCGGCGGGCATCGCGGCGACCACGGACCTACGCCTGTCCAGTGACACCTTCACACGGGAGGGAGCATGACCAGACCTGAAGCCCGGTTCGCCGGCGTGGACTGGGCATCGGAAGCGCACCACGTCTGCGTAGTCGGCGGCGACGGCTCGAAGCGGGGGGAACGCATCTTCCGCCACGGAGGCGCGGGGCTGGCCGAGATGGGCGAGTGGATCGCCGCCAAGTGCGAAGGAGCCGCCCCGGAGGACATTCCGGTGGCGATCGAAGTCCCGCACGGGCCGGTCGTCGAGAGCCTCATGGACCACGGGTTCGCGGTCTACGCGATCAACCCGAAGCAGCTCGACCGGTTCCGCGACCGCTTCTCGCCCGCCGGCGCCAAGGACGACAGCCTCGACGCCCGCGTCCTCGCCGACGCGCTGAGGACCGATCTTCACCACTTCCGGAGGATCGACCCCGTCGACCCGACCGTCATCGAACTCAGGGCATGGTCCCGGATCGCCGAGGAACTCACGCGGGACCGCACGCGCCTGTCGAACCGCGTGCGGGAGCAGCTGTGGCGCTACTATCCGCAGATCCTCGATGCGGTCGGAAGCGTCGCCGAGCCTTGGTTCCTCGACCTCTGGGCCAAGGTTCCGACGCCCGCGAAGGCCCGGCGGGTCCAGCGCCGGACCCTCGAGAGCCTTCTCAAGCGCCGCAGAATCCGGCGGATCACCGCAGACCAGCTCGTCGAAGTCCTCCGCGCCCCGGCCATTGCCGTCGCACCCGGAACCACCGAGGCCGCGGTGGCCCACATCCAAAGCGCCTCCGAACGCCTCCGCCTCGTGCACCGCCAACTCGCCAACGCCAAACGGGAGGTCGCCCGCCTGATCGACGCACTGGCCAGCCGCGAGGACTCCGGCTCCGGCCAACCCGGCGGGCAGCGCGACGTGACGGTCCTCTCCTCCATGCCCGGAGTCGGCCAGACCGTCCTCGCCACGCTGCTCGCCGAGGCCCCCCAAGCGCTGGCGCGCCGGAACTACAAGGCGTTGCGGTGCCTCACGGGCGTCGCGCCCGTCACACGGCGATCCGGCAAGTACAAGCTCGTCGTGCGCCGCATGGCCGCACACGCCCGCCTTCGCGACGCAGTCTACCACTGGGCACGGGTCGCGGTCCAGCTCGACGCCGTCAGCAAGGCCAAATACGCTGCCCTTCGCGGTCGCGGCCACGGTCATGCCCGCGCTCTCCGTTCGGTCGCAGACCGCCTGCTCGCGGTCGCTTGCGCGATGCTCAGAACCCAGACCTGCTACCAGCCAAGCCACCCGGCAGAGAATCATG
Organism: Longimicrobiales bacterium; assembly: GCA_965237885.1. GTDB lineage: Bacteria > Gemmatimonadota > Gemmatimonadetes > Longimicrobiales > Gaopeijiaceae > BD2-11. The sequence goes on from CBDEGN010000002.1 coordinate 255,344, forward strand.
CGGCCTGATCTCTTCCCTCGACGCGGGGTTACAGCCCCGCCTCAAGAAGCGTTGACAAATGGTGGGGAGTCCCCAACCGCAACGGCGCGTCATGAGCGCTGGACGCGGCGTCTGGGTGAAGATCCGCGCCAGCGAGGCGGAGCGTGCCGCGTGGCACGCCAAGGCGCGCTCCGCAGGCCTGACGCTGTCGGATCTCGTGCGCCGGTCGGTTGGCCGGGTGCACACTTGGACCGTGGCGCACGCCGAGGTGGAGCGCGACCGCACCCGCGAGTTGGCGCGCCTCGGCAACAACCTCAACCAGATCGCTCGCTGGGCCAATACCCACAAGACGGCCATCGAGGCCGTCGAGGTGATCGGCCACCTTATCGCCATAGAGCGGGCGCTCCGGGCGCTGGACCCCGCCCGATGCCCGGATCCCGATGCACATTAAGTTCCTCGCGCGCGGAACCGGCTCGGCGCGGGACGCGGCCGACTACCTGCTCGGGGCGCGTGACGCGGCCGGGAAGCCGCGCGAGGGTGTCGAGGTCCTTCGGGGTGATCCGCACCAAGTGGCCTCCGTGGCCGACACGCTGGCGTTCGAGCACAGGTACACCTCCGGCGTGATCGCCTAGGCGCCGGAGGACGAGCCGACCGACGAGCGTATCGGCGCGGTGCTGGACGCCTTCGAGGAGACGGCTTGGGCGGGGCTCGAACCCGACCGCTACGCGTGGGCGGCGGTGCTGCACCGCGAGCGCGGCGGAGGCGCTCACGTCCATGTCCTCGCCGCGCGGTGCGACCTCGAGACCGGCCGGAGCCTCAACATCGCGCCGCCGGGATGGCAGAGGACGTTCGATCCGCTCCGGGACGCCTTCAACCACGAACACGGCTGGAGTCGGCCAGACGACCCGGCGCGGGCCAAGGTGCACCAGCCCGGCCACCGCGCCTACATCGAGGCGGCACGGCTGCGGGCCGGCCTCCGGCTCGAATCCTCCCCGCGCGACCTGATCCGGGACTACCTGCTCCAGCGTGTCGAGCACGGCACGGTGCGGAATCGCGAAGAGGTCGTCGCGGCCCTCCGGGAGGCGGGCCTCGAAGTGCCGCGCCAAGGCAAGGAATACATCACCGCGCTGGACCCCGAGAGCGGGGACCGGTGGCGGCTGAAAGGAGGACTGTACGCACTTGACTTCCAACGCGAACGACTTGACCGAACGGCTGCTGAGACGGCTGGAGACCGAACGCAGGGAGATCGAGGAGTTGACCGCGAGCGAGCTCGAGCGGCTCGGCGAGAACTCGCGGCGCGTCGCGAGCAACGCGCTGCGTACCATCGAGCGCGACACGGACGAGGCGACCGGACGGATGCGCGCGATGCTGCTGAGGGCGTGGCTCCGGCCGCTGGTGGTCGGCCTGAGCCTCTGGATAGGTATCTGCGCCGGAAGCTGGGCGACGATGCGGTGGTTGTGGACGCGCATCGAGGTCCGGATCGAGAAGGCCGTCGAATTCGACTACGACATCGAGGAGGCCCGGCAGACCCTGGCCCAACTGGAAGTAGACACTTGGGGGATCGTGCTCCGGGAGATCGAGGGCGAGCGGTTCGTGGTGCTGCCGACCGGCTCGCTGGCCCATCCATCCTACAAGGTGCGCGAGCGGCCTGCCGTGAAGCTGTCGAGAGAGTGAGGGAGTTGTATGACCGGGTTTGGAGGAGCAGTTGACGGCGGCCTTGAAGAGGTTGTCCGCGCAGTGCGGGATGGAACGGCGGCGGCAATCCGAGCAGGTCGAAGCCTTGCGGCGGCGTGTCGAGCGGCTGAGCGCGGAGAACGAAGCCTTGCGGCGGCAAATCGAGCGGCTCGACGGGCAAGTGACACGCTTGGCCGAGTATTACGGGACATCCGCCGCCGCGAGACCGCGCGGCCGCTGGATCTGACGCGCCGCCGGGGACCGGATCGCGATCATGGTCCGAGCCGTTAATGGTTCCCGGCTGTACGGAAGCCGTCTTCGACGAGTCGGCCGCGACGGATCCACGGATCGGCCGATGGGACTTTCCACGGAAGGCGAGGGCGCTAGCCGAGCCGCGACTGGCGGACGAGCGCCGCCCAAGCGAGCTTTCGATCAGGCAGGTCGTGCAGTCCATCATCGGAGGAATCGAATGATGGCACGCACGAAACGTGGCCAGCGGAGTTACAGCGCCGGCGAATGGGGCCGGAACCGGGTGAGGGTCTTCCCCGATCCCAAAACCGACCTGCTCCAGATCGAGTGGCGGGAGAACGGGCGCAGGCTGAGCCGGTCGCTGAAGCACCGCGACTGGGCTCGGGCGAAACGGCAGGCGGACAAAGCCGCCGCGGGTTTCGCGGTGCATCAGCCCAACGGCAAGGCGGAGGCCGAGCCCGAGCCGCTTACGTTGGGAAGGCTTTTTGACATCTACGGTGAGGAGGTGACGCCCACCAAGGGCGAGCGGACCCGGCGGCGCGACAGGGTCGCGTCCGCGATGTTCCTCGACTTCTTCGGCAGGGACCGAAACCCCGCCACCCTCTCGCAGCGCGACTGGGACCGTTTCATTCAGGCGCGACGCGCGGGCAGGGCCGGTCGCTCGGGCAAGCCCGTCGGCAACCGGACCATCGCATGGGACCTGACGTTTCTGATGACGGTGCTCAACTGGGCCGCGAGGTCCAGGGACGAGCAGGGGAAGCTCCTCCTCGACTCGAACCCGCTGAAGGGTCTCAAGAAGCCCAGGGAGAAGAACCCCAACCGGGTCGTCCTCACGGAGGACGAGTACCGGGCGCTGCTCGGGGTTTCCCGCCGGGTCGGGTGGCGGTTCCATGTCGCCGTCGTGCTCGCGCACGAGACCGGGCACCGGATCGGTGCCATCCGCAAGCTCCGGTGGTCGGATATCGACTTCGACGGCAAGACCATCCGGTGGCGCGCGGAGCACGAGAAGACAGGCTACGAACACATCACGCCGCTGACCGCCGAGGCGCTCGCCGCCTTGGAGGACGCGCGAAGGATGAGCCGGGGGACCGGGAATGGCCCGGTGCTGTGGTCGTCGAGGGATGCCACGAAGTGCATGAGCCGCCTTTCCGCCTATCTGTGGTGGCAGAAGGCGCAGACCCTCGCGGGACTGGAGCCGAAGCGGGGCCGGGGTTGGCACTCGCTGCGGCGGAAGTTCGCAACGGACCTGATGGATCTGCCGCTAAAGGTGCTCTGCGAGCTTGGTGGATGGAAGAGCCCTCAGACGGTGCTCCGCTGCTATCAGCAGGCCGACGCGGGACAGCTTCGGACGGCCTTGGAGAGCCGCCCGAGGGTTCGCACCTGAGATCCCAATCGGAGGGAGTCATTCGGAGGGAATCGGGCCACCGAATCCCGTAAACTCAAAGAACACAGGAAGATGTAAATCTGTGTGAGTGTGCGGGGTATGCTGGCTTAGCCACCTTAGCGTGGCTCAAGCCAGCCCGGCGGACGCCCTCAAACCGGCTCTGAAGACGAACGACAGCGGCGCCCTTGCGGCGACTCGTCGAGCGCCTCCTGGGAAAGAACGGCTAACCGCCCGACAAGCCGGAGACGGCAACGCGAACGGCGCTCGAACAAGCCGAGGGTGCCGTCGGCGGGGGTGAGGTTGGGCCGACGAAACCGCCCTTGGGGAGCTGGAAGATCGCCGGGTCCGACCGTGCTTCTCTTCCGTCCACGGCCCGCAACTTCGTCCGCGGCCATCCCATTCGATCTGATGAAATCCGGCTCATTTTTGCATATCGGAAGTGGTACACGACTCGTTATGAGTGGCCATAACCCGTGTCATAGCCACCAGTTACGATCACCGCTAATAGTCCTAGTTGAACTTAGACGATTTCTTGCCGCGAATCACGTCCCCTCTGGGTCGGTTGTAAGGCGCGCGTAGGGTGGCCGTGGCTCCCAACGCAGTTGGAGGCTGCGGTGGCTCACAGTCGGTTCGCGCGCCCTCGATCGAGGCGTGCCTCCACCGCGTCACGCAGCCCGTTCGGCGCTGCGTCCGCAGAGGCAACGTTTTCGATCACGTTGCCTTGTCTAGGCACCGCCGCAGGGCCGGGATTCAGTCCGATACCGATGCCGGTGCACAGATCGTCGAGCTCCTCCCACAGGACACGACGACCACGGCGAAGGGTCCGAGCTTGCGTAGCTCCGCACGTGCCAATAGGCTGCGTGAGCCCATCACCCTAGAACCTATCTCAAAAATGTTTTAGCAACATACATAGAGCCGCGGTCTGGACGAAGCCGAGAAAGTTCTCCATATGATATTCCCAGCGGACCAGGACCCGGCGGCTCCACTGAAGCCACGCGAAGAACCGTTCCACGATCCAGCGGCGCTTGTACCGCCGCAGCCGGCGCCCGTCCTGCGTCTTGGGCCGCGTCCGGTTGCGCCGGTGCGGCGCGATCATCTCCACCCCCCGTTCGCGCAGTTCCGCGTCCAGGGGATCGCTGTCGTACGCCTTGTCGCCGATCAGGTTCGCGGGCTCCCCGCAGAGGCAGAGGTCGAGGCTCAGCTGCGCGAGCTTCGTCTCGTGATGGTTGGCCGCGTGAACGCTGACCGAAAGCGGTAGCCCGCTCCGGTCCGCTATCGCCATGATTTTCACGCCCTTGCCGACTTTCGTGAGCCCGACGCCCGGCCCTCCGCCCTTCGCCCGCGCGAAGGAGGCGTCGATGAAGGCTTCCGACCCGTCGATCCTCCCGGAGTCCCGGAGTTCGCCGGCCAGATCCCTCAGCGCTCGATCCAGCACCCCCGTCCGGCACCACTTCTGGAACCGCCGGTGCACGGTCTTGTAATTCGGATGGCATTGCGGCATCATGTGCCACTGGGCACCGGTCTTCAGGATCCACAAAACGGCCTCGAAAACCCTCCGGGCCGGCACCGGCGGCCGCCCACGCCTCTTTCCCCTTCGCTCCTCGGGAAAGTGGTGGCGGATCCGCCTCCATTGGTCGTCGGTCAGCTTAGTCATAAGGAAATCTATAGTGCATCCACAGTCAGCGAAAGGTCATGGGGAATTTTGAGATAGCTTCTACTCAAAGGAGTCGGAAATGCTCGTGCTCGCCGCTTCGGCAGCAAGCGATGCCTCTCTCCCCTCTCGGGAGCGAGAAGAAGCAAAACCAGATACAGTCAACCACAGAAACTAACTGTCCGCGAAAGCGGGGCAGGTCCAGGGAACGGCATTCCCCCGGATGAAATTTGAGCTCTGGGCCACAACTGGGGTGTCTGGTGTGCGGCCATCAAGGCCCGTTTTGCTTGTCCGGCCAGAAATACGATTCGCCAATCCGGCATCCTCGCCAGTGTGCGCTTCTGACCGAGATCCTAGAAGGAGTTGAAGAGCAGTGGATGTGAATGTGACGGTAAGTGTCCCCCCACTGGAAAAGCTGATTGACTATACCGCTAGCGGGATAGGCAGCGTAGCACATTCGATCCTTACGCCATTCTTAAGCCCATGGCAGGCTAAGCAGCAAGCCCAGGCAGACGCCATAGCTGCGGAGGGTCAGGCACGTACGTTGTTGATTCAGGCCGACGCTCAAGCTACAGCGCAAAAGATGCTCATTAGCGAAGATGCCGATGTCACAGGAGTGAGGCGGTCCTACTTCGTTGGACAGTCCGAGGGCAAAGTTAAGGTGGACTCCTGCTGGTTTTGAGAGCCCTCGGTAGCTTTCGCTGAGTGTTCTGTTGGCATGCGTTCTCGACCCCGGCATCCTGTCCCGGAACGGGAGGGGCAGGGTCCAATATAGGCCCTGGGCGGCGGACGGGTCCCCCGTCTGCCGGACAGGGTTCATCGGCGAGCGCTGCGAGCCGCGCGCGGCGCGGACATCCGGGGCTCCCGCCCGCGGCCCGCCGGATCCGCAACGTATGCCCCGGTGCGCCCGGGAATCCTTCCGTCGTCACGCCGCCTCCGTGCCTTCCCGATAGGCATCGCCCGGCGTCCGCCCGCGAAGGGACGAGTGCGGACGCACCTCGTTGTAGAAGTCGATCCAGGAACCGATGATGCGTTCGGCGTCCAGCCCGTCCCGGAGTTCGTGGAGATACACGGCCTCGTACTTCAGCGACCGCCACAGCCGCTCGATGAAGATGTTGTCGAGGAAGCGGCCCCGGCCGTCCATCGAGAACGCCACGCCCGCACTCAGCACCCTGTCCGCAAAGGCCTCGCTGGTGAACTGGGCGCCTTGATCGGTGTTCAGGATCTCCGGTGCCCGCCAGCCCAGCGCGTCGTCCAGCGCTTCGACGCAGAACGAGGCGTCCATCGTGTTCGACAACCGCCAGGCGAGCACATGCCGGGTCGCCCAGTCCATCACGGCCACGAGGTAGAAAAACCCCTGCGTCACAGGGACATAGGTGATGTCCGCGCACCACACGTGGTCCGCCCGCTCGATCGGCAGGCCGCGCAGGAGATAGGGGAAGACCCGGTGCTGCGGACTCGCCACGCTCGTGCGCGGCCGCCGGTAGATTGCCTCCATCCCCATCAGGCGCATGAGCCGCCGGATACGGTGTCGGCCCGCAGTGACGCCCTCGCGGCGCAGATGCCGCATCAGCTGCCGGCTGCCGTAGAACGGATACGCCATGTGCAGCTCGTCCAGGCGCCGCATCAACGCCAGGTTCTCCGCGCTCTCCCCCTTCGGCCGGTAGTACAGCGACGACCGGCTCACGCCCACCAGCGCGCACTGCCTCGACACGCTCAGCGGTCCGTCCCGCCCGATCATCCGCACACGCTCCGCCCGGCTCAGCGCTTGAGCCCGCGCCGAAAAAAATCCCGCTCGACCGTGAGCTCCCCGATCTTCGCGTGCAAATCCCGGATCTTCGCCTCATGCTCCCTGGCGGCCTTCCGGCCCGCGCCCCCGGCGAACACCTCCGGCAGCCCCTCGAGCAACTGCCGCTTCCATGTACTCACCTGGTTCGGATGAAGCTCGTGCCGCGCGGCGATCGCCTGCACGCTGTCGCGCTCGCGAAGCGCCTCGAGCGCCACCCGCGCCTTGAACTCCGCCGTGAACCTCCGTCTCTTCCTGGCCATCTTGGTGCCTCCTCTTCCGTCCTGGAATCCACCTTAACGACCTGTCCAAAAAACCGGGACCACCTCAGAGAGCTGGAGATAGCCGAAGCGGTTACGCAGAGGATCCAGTTTCAAGAACGGAAAAGACTGCTCAACGTCCAATCAGTGGTCGCCCAAGCGGCAGATGAGCTTGGCGATGCGCTCGTCAAAGATAGCGAACCAGATCATGATTGGACAGCTCGTTTCTTCAACGATGTTCAGGATGTGTCATCGGAGCAGATGCAATTGCTGTGGGCACGAGTTCTCGCCGGTGAGGTAAGACGACGGGGAAGCACAACACTCCGTACGTTGGGGATTCTGAAAAACCTCGATCAGGCTACAGCAGATCATTTTAGAACGCTGTGTTCACTCTGCTTGTTCTTTTATATACCAGACAGTAGGATAGCAGACGATGCAAGGGTGTGCTCGCTCGGCGGCAATGCTGCCCAAAACTGTCTTGCAGATTATGGTCTGGACTTCGGAACGCTCAACCGCCTCAATGAGCATGGTTTAGTAATATCAGATTATAACTCGTGGATGGAATACGTTGTAACGAGAGACAATGCCGTCAACAGCGACGGACAGGAAGTCTCATGTCCTTTCGTGTTCCAAGGCTCTCGGTGGGATTTGGAGCTCTCGCCCCCGAGTGTTGAACGGAGGCTTATTAGGCTATCTGGAGTCGCGTTGACATGGACAGGTAGAGAATTAGCCAAAGTCGTGGACGTAAGGGCCGGGGGAAGTTATCGGCAGGAGCTAGAAAAATTCTTTCGGCAAACGGGTATGAAAATGATAAGGGTCGGCTAGCTGACCCTCTATCCTGTTGTATTGCAGCAACGCGCACCCGGGCATCCGACCCGGCGGGATGAACGGAGGCTTCGCTATCAGATTGGCGCGCTACTGAACCTGCACTCCTGACCGGGTGCCGGTCAGTCCAAATTCCGTCCATTTGATGCCGTTTCCCGGCTATTTCAATACGGCGGATCCAGACATGATCGAACGGCAAGAAGGGCAGATCGTGCAGTCCCCGTTGAATTTAGACGATTTCTTGCCGTGATTCACGCGACCGCCATTCCGCTGTGCCGGCGGCATCACCGCGCCCGTGCACGAGGGGCGGGTCAAAGTGGGCACCAACCGGGATGGCGCCGTGTTGTTCTTCACGCGCACGGGGCGAATCCTGGTGGATGTCCCTGAAAGGTCGCGTCCGATGCCCGGTTCCAGTCGAGACGCCGGCCTCGCGCCGGTTCCGGCGGAGAACCCGAGCCTGCCGCCGATTCCGACGGCGGAGCTCGGTTCGCTTTCCAACGGGGCCGCGCTCTACCGGGACTCGGCCGTCCCGTGGGCTGTCGAGGCCGCGCCAGGGAGGGGCTGTGGAGGAGTCGCTCCAGCCGGGGTAACGCGGGGCTTGGACGGGATGCGCGGGTAGCCTCGGCTGCCCTCCCTTCTCAGACCCCCGCTGGCGTCGGCTCTTCGATTCCGTACCGGCGCTCGACGTAGTCGTTCAGGATTACCTTGAATTCCTCGATCAGCCCTTCGCCCTTCAGCGTCCGGTAGTGCGCTCCGTCCACGTACACGGGGGCCTTGGGTTCCTCGAAGGTGCCGGGCAGCGAGATGCCGATATCGGCATGCTTCGACTCCCCGGGCCCGTTCACGACGCAACCCATGACCGCGACCCGCATCTCTTCGACCCCGGGATGCATCGACTTCCACACGGGCATCTGCGTGCGCAGGTAGCTCTGGATTTCCTCCGCCAGCTCCTGGAAGAAGCTGCTCGTGGTGCGTCCGCATCCCGGGCAGGACGTGACCTGGGGTTCGAAGCTGCGGATCTCGAGCGACTGCAGGATCTGCCTGGCGACCTGCACCTCCTCGGTCCGGTCCCCGCCCGGACGGGGCGTGAGGGAGACGCGGATGGTGTCGCCGATCCCCTCCAGGAGCAGCGGGGCCAGCCCGGCGGCGCTGGAGACGATGCCCGGAACCCCCATCCCCGCTTCCGTCAATCCCAGGTGAAGAGGGTAGTCGCTGAGGGGCGCGAGCTTGCGATAAACGGTCACCAGCTCCTGTACCTTCGAGACCTTCGCGCTGATGATGATGCGATCGTGGCCCAACCCGACTTCCTCGGCGAGGACGGCGGAGCGCATGCCGCTCTCCACGATCGTGTCCAGCAACACTTCGCCGGCGTCGAGAGGCCGGGCGCGCTGCGCGTTCGCGTTCATGAGTTCGGTGAGCAGCCTCCGGTCCAGCGAGCCCCAGTTGACGCCGATCCGCACCGGCTTGTCGTATTCGATGGCCAGCCGGACGATCTGGCTGAAGTTCTCGTCCCGTCGCTTGGCGCCGACGTTGCCCGGGTTGATGCGATACTTGGCGAGGGCGCGGGCGCACTGCGAATGCTCGGACAGCAGGATGTGCCCGTTGTAGTGGAAGTCGCCCACGATGGGCACTTCGACGCCCTGGTCGTGCAGGCGCTCGACGATCTCCGGGAGGGCGCGGGCGGCAGCGTGATGGTTCACGGTGACCCGCACCAGCTCGCTGCCGGCGGCGGCGAGGGCGGCGACCTGGGAGGCGGTGGACTCGGCGTCGGCGGTGTCGGTGTTGGTCATCGACTGCACAACGACCGGGTTGTCGCCCCCGACCCTCACGCCTCCCACATTCACGGCCGTCGAGGGCCTGCGCTTCACGTTACTCATCGCGCTTCCATCACCACGGGTTGTCTTCGCGCTCACTAACGACAAATCTAGCATGTTGGCCGTGCGCAAACAGGCATGGCAGAGCCCATCGGCCGGGACGGTGATCCCGGCGTGAGAAACCCGAACCCAGAGAGGAAACAGATGTCGGAAGTGACAATCCGGGTCATCAGGAACGGACCCTACCGAGTCGAAGGAGACATCGAACTCCAGGACGACCAGCGCAATCCCATGGAAAAGCGGCCCGGAAAGGGGATTTCCCTGTGCCGCTGCGGGGCATCCGAGAACAAGCCGTTCTGCGACGGCAGCCACAAGCGCATCGGGTTCGAGGCGGAATGAAGAGCCCGCCCGAGGGGGGCGCGCAGATGCTAAGGCGGACGCGAAGGTGCGAACGCGGGGGCGCGCAGATGCGACTGTCGGCAATGGCGTTCGCGGGGCTGCTGGCCCTCTCGAGCGGCTGCGACGACGGCCCTGCACCCAGGGCTTCAGAGCCCGGGGGATCCGCCCCCGGGCTGTCTTCCGCGGGCGGACCGGCGGCCTCGGCGTCAGCTCCCGTCGAATCATCCGGCACGGCGACGGCTGGGGACGCTTCCGGCCTCGCCTCCCGGGTGGCGGCCCGGCTGGACGCGCTGCCGGCGCGCACCTCGCTCTACGCCAGGCACCTTCCCAGCGGGCGTGAGATCGCCGTTCGTGCCGATGAGCCCATGAACGCGCTGAGCGTCATCAAGATCCCGGTCATGGTGCTCGCCTATCGGGACGCGGAGGCCGGGACGCTCGACCTGGACGAACGCTACCCGATCCGCCCGGAGGATCTGCGGCGGGGCAGCGGTCTGCTCCAGACCTTCGCACCCGGACTGGAGCCGACCTATCGCGACCTGGTGACCCAGATGATCATCACCAGCGACAATACGGCGACCGACATCATGATCGCGCGCGTCGGCCAGGACCGGGTCAACGAACTGCTGTCCGAGCTCGGCTACGAGCAGACCCGCCTGCGCGCCACCACCGGCGATCTCTTCCGGCGCGTCTGGGTGATGGCCGATCCCGCCAACGCCGCGCTCTCCCATCGCGAAGTCTTCGAGCGGGGTTTCCCCTCCGACGCGGAGGCATCCGCTCGCACGTTCCGCTTCGAGGGCGATCCCGAGGAATGGCTCGGGAGCATCACTGCCCGCGAGATCGCCGGTCTGCTCGAGCGCATCCACAACGGGGAGGTCGCGTCACGCGAGTCCAGCGACGAGATGATCCGCATCCTAGAGCGCCAGTTCTACAGCTCGCGCCTGCCCCGCTACGTCCGTTTCCGCGCCTCGGTGGCGCACAAGACCGGCGACTGGCCGCCCTACGCCGGCAACGACGCGGGGATCCTGTACTACGAAGGCGGACCGACCGTGATCGCCGTCTTCACCAACCAGAACACGGGCGACTTCACGGAGCTGGAGTCGACGCTGGGCCGCATCGCGGAGGACGTGATCGACAGCTGGAGGTAGGGGGCAACAGCCAAGCGACACCACGACGGGTGGGAGGGTACCTACGACCGGTAGTGGGTTTGCCCGCCCCTCACCTCTGCACGCGTCCGCTTCCGCCCCCTTCCATCAGCCCTTCGACCTCGGCTACGCCGACCCGATGGAAGTCGCCGGGGATCGAATGCTTCAGGCAGCCGGCCGCCGTGGCGAATTCCAGGGCCCTCCTGTCGTCCGCATAGGCCGCGAGGCCGTAGATGAACCCCGCGGCGAACGCGTCGCCCGTCCCGACACGGTCGACGATGTCGGGAACCTCGTACCTCCGGCTGACCGTGAATTCCCGCCCGTCGTGCAGGCAGGCGCCCCAGGTGTTGTCGTCGGCACTCCGGCTCTCACGCAGGGTGATGACCTGCTTCTCGAGGTTCGGAAAGGCGGCGAGTACGCGCTCGGCCAGGATCCGGTAGCGCTCACGGTCGAGAGCGCCCGCCTCGACGTCCACGCTCGACTCGATCCCGAGCGAACGCTGGCAGTCCTCCTCGTTCGCGATGCCGATCTGCACGTGCGCCACCAGCTCGCGCATCACCTCCGGGGCGGATTTCCCGTATTTCCAGAGCTTCCCCCGGTAGTTGTAGTCGCACGACACCGTCACTCCCCGCTCCCTGGCCCGCCGGACCGCCTCCAGCGAGAGCTCCGCGGCCGAGGCGCTGAGGGCCGGCGTGATGCCGGTGATGTGGAACCAGCCGGCGCCCGCGAAGACGGCATCCCAATCGAAGGCGCCGGGGGCCGCGGTGGCGATGGAAGAGTTGGCCCGGTCGTAGACCACTCGGCTCGGCCGCTGATTCGCTCCGGTCTCCAGGAAGTAGATGCCCAGGCGCTCACCTCCTCGCTGGATGAGCCGGGTATCGACGCCGAAGCGGCGCAGCTCACCGATGGCCGCGTCGCCGATCGGGTTGGCGGGCAGGACCGTGCAGAAGGCGGCGTCCAGGCCGTAGTTGGCGAGCGATACCGCCACGTTGCTCTCGGCACCCCCGAACGTCGCCTCGAGACCTGGGCTCTGGAGGAGCCGTTCGCGACCCGGCGCCCTGAGCCGCAGCATGAGCTCACCGAACGTCACGATCCGCATCGGCGCGGTCATGGGGTCTCTCCACGGACGGCGGCCACGGTCCTCGCGGCCTCGTCACGGATCCGTTCGAAGGCACCTGCGTCGATCCAGCTCGCCGGCGTGATCCAGGAGCCGCCGCAGGCCAGCACCTGATCGAGCTTCAGGTAGCCGGGAAGGTGCTCGCGCTTGATTCCCCCGGTGGGGATGAACTTGAGGCCGGGAAAAGGCGCCGAGATCGACTTCAGGAAGGGTGCTCCTCCCAACGGCTCCGCGGGAAAGAACTTCAACACGTCGAGTCCCTTCTCGAGCGCGTTCTGAATCTCGGTGGGAGTACACACGCCCGGATATACCGGAAGCGCGTGCGCCCGACAGTAGTCGACCACCCGGGGGTTGAAGCCCGGCGAGACCACGAATTGCGCCCCCGCCTCCTTCGCGGCCGCCGCCTGCCCGGGGGTGAGCACGGTACCGGCACCCAGCAGGACCTCGGGAACCTCCGCCGCGATCCGCCGCATCGCATCCGCGGCCCCGGAGGTTCGAAAGGTGATCTCCGCGCACGGTAGGCCGCCATCGGCCAGGGCCCGCGCCAGCGGAGCCGCGCGCAGCGGGTCATGGATAACGACCACGGGCACGACGCCCAGGCGTCCCAGCACTTCGTCGAAGGGCGTCACGGGGACGGCCTGCCGTCGCCGACGCAGGCGGGCGTCCCGGACGGCGTGTCCGCCATCTTCCCCAACGCCTCCCACAGCCCCTGAAGGTACATCGCGCCGAGGGCTCGATCGTACAGGCCGTAACCGGGCTGCCCCGTCTCGCCCCAGATCATCCGTCCGTGATCGGGACGCACCGGACCGGTGAACCCCACCTCATGCAGGGCGCGCACGACCGCGAGCAGGTCCACGTCCCCCAGACGCGAGAGGTGGGGGCTCTCGTAGAACCTCCGGTCGCCGGTGATGCGGACGTTCCGGCAGTGGGCGAAGTGAATCCTGGAGCCGAGGCGGCGGATGATCCCGGGCAGGTCGTTGTCAGGGCCGGCGCCCAGGGATCCGGTGCAGAACGTGACGCCGTTGGCCAGCCGATCCACCAGCCCCAGCAGCCGCTCGAGCGCCGGGCCGTCCGTAATGATGCGCGGGAGCCCGAAGACGGGCCACGGCGGGTCGTCCGGATGGATCGCCATCAGAACTCCGGACTCCTCCGCCACCGGCACCACGGCCTCGAGGAAACAGGCGAGGTTCTCCCAGAGCTGCTCCTCGTCCATCCGCCGGAATGCGGCGAGAAGTTCAGGGAGCCTCTCAGGCTCGGGCGGAGACCAGGCCGGAAGCGCCGCCGGGCCCCGGACGGGGTCGAGAGCGGCCACGTCCTCCGGGTCGTACGCAAGCGTGGTCGAGCCGTCTGCAAGCCGCATGTCGGTGCTCGTGCGGGTCCAGTCGAGCACGGGCATGAAGTTGTAGCAGAGGACTCCAACGCCGATCTCGCCCACATTCCGGACGCTCTCGCAGTAGCGCTCGATGAGCCGGTCCCTCGAGGGGAGGCCGAGCTTGATGTCGTCGTGGACGGGAATGCTCTCGACCACCGCGAAGCGCAGCCCCGCGCCCTCGATCCTCTCGCCCAGCCGGTTCAGCTCGTCCCGCGGCCACACCTCACCCGCGGGGACGTCGTACAGAGCGCTGACGACCCCCTCCACACCGGGGATCTGCCGGATCCGGGGGAGGCTCACCGGATCCCCGGGACCGAACCAGCGGAAGCTCATCAACACGGGTCAAACGCCGCTGAAGACGCTGAAGCCGCCGTCGACGGGGATCACGGCGCCGGTCACGAACGCCGCCGCGTCGCTCGCGAGCCACCGCACCGTGCCCGCCACCTCGTCGGGGCTGCCGAGCCGGCCCATCGGGGTTTGTTCAATGATGCGCTTCGCGCGGTCGGTGTAGCTCCCGTCCGGATTCAGCAGCGCGGCCCGGTTCTGCTTCGCGAGGAAGAAGCCGGGCGCGACGGCGTTGACCCGGAGACCGTGGCCGTACCTGCGGGCCAGCTCGACCGCCATCCAGCGCGTGAAGTTCTCGATGGCGGCCTTGGCGGCCGAGTAGGCCATGACGCCGCTGAGGACCCGGAGCGCCGCCATCGAAGAGATGTTCACGATGCAGCCGGCGCCCCGGGCCGCCATCGCCTCGCCGAAGACCATGGACGGCAGCACCGAGCCGTGGAGGTTCAGCCGGACGGCCTCGTCGAACGCGCTCATCGGCACCTCGAAGATGCTCCTGCCGTCGTTTCGGGCGCCTTCCACATTGCCGCCCGCGGCGTTGACCAGGATGTCCGCGCTCCCCCAGCGATCCAGAAGCTCGTTGCGAGCCCCGCGGAGCGCCTCTTCGTCCAGCACGTCCGCCTCCAGCGCCATGGCGTCACCGATCTCCTCCGCCTTCTCCTCCGCCGCCGCGCGACTGCGGCCCAGGACCGCGACCCGCGCCCCCGCGCGCCCCAGCTCCCCGGCGATCGCGCCGCCCAGGACCCCGTAGCCGCCGCACACCACCGCCACCCTTCCGGTCAGATCGAACGGATCGGATCTCTCGACCTGCGAAATCACCTGCCTCGCTCTGCCAGCTGGCGCTCGATGGAATCGCGCCTGTCGGGGAGATGCCGCAACGCGTTCTCGTAGTAGATCTTGCGAAGCACTTCGTCCGGGAGCCCGATGCCGTAGATGTTGTAGCGGCCGTGGCCCGGCGAACCGCCCGGGGTGCGGACCTGCGCCGGATGATAGAAGTGTTCGTCGAAGGTCTCCAGAAAGCGCCAGTGGGGCGTCCAGAAGTCGTCGATCGTGCGACGCCGATTGCCGTCCGTCCCGAAGAGGATCCGGTCCTGATATTTCAGGAAGAACTCCCGCCAGAGACGAGGCGCACGGCCCAGATCCTGAACCGCCGCGGAGATCTCGAGGTCGGCGTTCGGATAGGTGTCCAGAAGCGTCCCGAGCCTTCCCGGGTCATAGTACAGCATCGCCATGTGGCCGAGCACGAACCGCGTATTCGGGTGCTTCGCGAGCATGTTCTCGCGGGCCTCCTCGATCACCTCGCGGGGCGGCCCCGACTCGTAGAGGTTGCCGCTCGTGTCCCCCGGGTGACGCCACAGGCCGGCCTCGTAGCGCTCGTTCAGCGGGCCGATGGGGTAGAAGCGGCCGACGGAGTCGCTGGTGTGGATCATGACCGGCATATCGTGCTTTGCGGCCATCGCCCAGACGGCGTCGACGCGTGGATCGTCGGCCTGTATGAACGTGCCATCGGGGTTGCGCGCCCCCTGGCCCAGCGACTTGGAGACCTTCAGCCCCCTCGCGCCGGCGAGGAACCCCCGTTCCATCTCGCCGGCCATCCACTCGGACCAGCCCGGCTCGTTGATGCCGTCGAGGTTCAGGGTGACGAAGTTCACGACCCGGTCCCGGTACGGCTCCCCGGCCGCCAGGGTGGAGTCGAGGTGCTCCCCGGTCCTGCCGTTCAGGTTGATGATCACGCCCATCCCGATGGAGTCCATGAGGGCGATCAGGCTCTCGTACGCCTCGGGCGTCGTGAGCTCCCCGGCGTGCACGTGGAAGTCGATCGCCGGGAATCTGGCCCGCGTGATGTTCGTTCTCGGAAGCCTGAGGAGGATGTAGGGCATGGGCGGCTGCTCATGCCCGATCGGCTCCCAGCCCTCGTCGGCGAGAGTCGCCTCCAGGGGCGGCATCGGCGGAATCCAGACGGCGCCCTCGGCCATTCCTTCGGGCGCCCGCGGGATCACGGGAACGAGGGTGCCGTCACGGGCGCGGATCACGCGGGCCCCCTCCTGGGCTTCTACAGCGTGGCTCGAGAGAAGGACGACGAGTCCTGCGGCGAAAAGGGCTGAAGCTGAGAACGAACGACGCATGAGTCATACCTCCTGTTTCGGGGACCGGCGCCGAAGCACCGATGCCGGACGAGTGACATCGCTTCCAGGGGTGCCCGCGCCGCCGACCCCCCTCTAACCTCTCGGGAGGGCGCGTGCCAGGTAGTCGACGATCGCCGCGCGCTGCTCCGGCGTGGTCGAGTTGATGAAGCCGCGGGTGTACTTGTCACCCACGAACAGTCGCCACTCCTCCTCGCTCCGGCGGGTGTTGAGAATCCGGTCGGCCGAGTGGCATTGGGTGCAGGTCTGCCGGGCGAGGTCCCTTCCAGGGAAATCGGGCAGCTCCGCTCCGGCCATCCCTCCCATGAATCCGTCGGGAGGCGGCTCGACCGGTGGCGGCGGTGGCGGCGCATGGCTCGCCATCGACGGCGGGGAGAGCTCCGCGTCCAGGGCGAAGGTGTAGACCCGGCCCGGCGCGTAGCTGCCCCCGCGACCGGTCACGACGGACACGTACTGCCGGCCGTCCAGCATGTATGTGACGGGATTGGCGAAGCCGGGCGCGAGCGGGAACTCCCACAGCATCTCGCCGCCGTCCGCGCGATAGGCGTTGAAGGACCCGCTGCCGTTGCCGTGGAAAACCAGGTTCCCGGCGGTCGTGAGCGTCCCCCCGCTGATTCCCCGCTGCTCGAAGCGGTGCCGCCAGCGCTCCTCCCGGGCGACGGGATCCCACGCGACCAGGAACGCTCCGGAGCCGCCGATTCCGACCACCATGGGGTCGATCTCCCGGTCCCGGGGCCCTGCTTGCGGCAATGCCGTTGGGCGCTCCGATGCGGCCGGAACCTCCCCGGCCCCAGCGTCGGCGCCTCTCACGGGCCCTTCCGCCGGCCGTCGCCGTCCCATGCCGAAGCCGGGCTGCCCGGGCTCGATCGCGAAGTCCGGATCCACGGAGTACCACCGCGAAGTCTCCTGCCCCGGCAGGTAGACCAGGCCCGTGGCCGGATTCCACGAGGTGGCGTGCCAGTTGTGGGCCCCGTCCGAGCCGGGGGAAATCAGCGCGCCCTCGATGCCGTAGCGGGCGAAGTCGGTCTCGATCGGTCGCCCGGTCTCCGGGTCGTAGCCGGTCGCCCACGTCACCCTCGCGAACGCCTCCGCCGAGATGAACTCCCCGGTGACGCGATCGATCACGTAGAAGAAGCCGTTCTTGGGCGCCTGCATGATGACCTTCCGCTCCCGTCCGTCGATGACGAGATCCGCCAGGATGAGCGGCTGCGTCGCGGCGTAGTCCCAGTCGTCGCCGGGCGTGGTCTGGTAGTGCCAGACGTACTCGCCCGTGGCGGGACGCACGGCCATGATGGAAGTGAGGTACAGGTTGTCGCCGCCGCCGGGGCTGCGGATGTCGCGCGGCCAGGGGCCTCCGTTCCCGACCCCGAAGTACAGGAGATCCAGCTCCGGGTCCCAGGCCATGCCGTCCCACACCGTGCCCCCGCCTCCGTATCGCCACCAGGCGCCGGTCCAGGTCTCGGCCGCCCTCTCAAGGGCCTCGCTCTCGAACGGCTCGGTCGGATCGCCCGGAACCGTGTAGAAGCGCCAGGCCAGCTCGCCTGTCTGCGCGTCGTACGCCGAGACGAAGCCACGCACGCCGAATTCGGCGCCGCTGATGCCCGTGATCACCAGGCCGCCGATGACGCGGGGGGCGCCGGTGATGCTGTAGTCGTCGACCGGACTCCGGACCTGCACCCGCCACATCTCCTCGCCCGTGCCGGCGTCCAGCGCGACCAGGCTTCCGTTCAGAAGCCCCACGTAGACCTTCCCATCGTAGAGGGCCACGCCGCGGTTGACGGGACCGCAGCAGAGGCTCGGGCCCCGCCGGTGCCGGATGCCGCGCGAGTCCGTGACGTACTGCGTCTGCGGAATCTTCGGGTCCCAGCGCCACTTCTCCTCGCCCGTGCGGGCGTCGATGGCAAAGACGACGCTCCACGTGAGCGTCCCGTACATCGTCCCGTCCGCGACGATCGGACTCCCCTCCAGCTGGCCCGGATGCGAGCCCGTGTCGTAGGTCCACGCCAGGCCGAGTCGGTCCACGTTGCCGGCGTTGATGCGGTCGAGGGGGCTGTGGTGCGTGCCGGCGTGGTCGCGGCCGTAGTTCAGCCACTCCCCGGGCGAAGGGTCCAGCAGGACCTCCTGGTCCGGGTAGCCTCCTGAGCTCTCCTGCTGCGTCCCCGCGATCCATGCTCCCCCGCCGGCCACGACGGCCAAGAGGAGCCACACCTTTCTGTTGCGAATCAATGCTGGCTCCTCGCGTGGTTGGGTGCCTGTTTCACCCAAAAAGTATGGACGTCGCCGCGCCCATGCCGCAAACGCCCCCACCCCTTCGGCGAGCCGTACCTACGACAGGCAGGGGTATCACCACTACCGGTAGTGGGTACCGGCGACCGCTTCACGCGCACGGCAGACCGTCCAGCCGCCGCCCGGACGACTGCAGGCGGTCGATCAGGTACGGAACCCCGTATGCGTGGGTCCAGCCGAAAACGCGCAAGCCGCCCGAGAATGCCCAGTTCGGCATTCGCCCGCCGGAGAAGGCGTCGCTCTCGTCCCGCCCGGGCAGATGACTCACGGCCTCCATCTGCGATACGAGCTCGCGCTGCGTCGTGTAGCTTCCGAACGGCCGCGGCATCTCGTCGGTTCGCAGGTACGCCGCCCGCCGGCACGCCTCCGACAGGAACTCCGCGCTTCCGGTCAGGTCGTACCCGACCACGAGCGCGTGGATGCTCGCGAGATAGGACTCCATCTCGTGGTCCAGGGGAGGGGTGTTGAGCAGGCTGCGGGCGTGGTCGATCTGACCGAGCTCCACCTCCCGGTCGTCGAACAGCTGGAGGTACTTGCCGAGTCCGTGGGAGAGGTAGTGCTGAGAATAGCCGAAGCGGTCGATGACCATGCGGCCTCCCTGCCTCTTCTGCAGCTCGAGCACCCGATCCACGCGATCCTGGAGCTCCTCGAGATAGGCGTCTTCCCTGGTCGCGTCGTAGAGCTCGGCCAGGTTCCACACCGACAGGTACAGTCTGCGCCCGGTGAGCCCGTGCTCCCCGAAGACCCTCCTCAGGTAGTAGTCGCCCGTCAGCCGGGCCACCTCGAGCCCCCGATGATACCCGCTCAGGTAGTAGCTGGCGATCCAGCCGGGAATCCAGACGTGGGCGGAGTACTTCGCGACCGCCTGCTGATTCGAGTGGCGGGAGCCCATCCCCAGATACGGACTTCCGCCGGGCTCCTCGAGCGTCCTCCAGTAGTCCAGCGCGGCATTCGAGTCGCCCCGGTAGACCGGGCCGGTCGGCCAGTGCTGGTTGTCCACATCCATGGTGTGGCGGCTCATGGCCTCGGCCGCGAGGTAGTCGTCCCGGTTGCCGGTCCTCATGAAGTTGAACCACCACTGGAAGTCCTGCGCCGGCTCGTTGTTTCCCCACTGCACCCAGCCGCCGCCGCGATAGTAGGCCTTCAGGTCCCCGTAGTCGAACATGCCGTACCACGGCGCCCAGGCCTGGCTGAAGCGCATGTACCGGAACTTGTACTGGAGACCCCGTTCCAGCGCCGGGACCTGGTTGTCGGCGCTCGCGAAGGTCCCGTAGACCCCCGAATCCCGGTACCACTCCGGCGGAGCATGGGCGACGGCCGGATCGAGGACCGCGTGCACGGCCTCCCTGGCCGCCGCGACATCGCCACTTCCGTCATGGAAGTTCAGCACCAGCTCGGTCGTCTTGGTGATGCCCGTCGCGAAGTTGCCGACCATGCCCCCGTCGCCTTGGCGGCTCGCTCGCTGGAAGCTCTTCGGCGCTCCGTCCGGCGGCCAGCTGTACGCGTGGATCCGACCCTCCTCCAGCTCCACGGCGAGCTGATTCGGGTATTCCTCCAGCATGTTCCGGATGCCGATGCCGATGCCCCTCGCGCCAACGGACAGGTCGATCCATCCCTCCGCGCGCTCGGCTTCGGCGAGAACGTGGTCGGACGCGACCGTTGCCGCGAACCCGCCGATGCGTTCGTCGGGGCCGGACTCGGAGACCGGGGGGATCCCGTCCGCGTCCGGGCCGGTCTGGAGCACAGAGAAGCGGGACGCTCCGGCCGTCTCCTCCTCCAGAAGAGTCGCCTCGCCGCTCTCCCACCATCTTCCGCCGCGCAAGGCGGTCCTGAACATCGGCTCCCCGTCCATGCGCCAGGCGAGCCCGAGCCCGGCGGAGGCGATCATGTCGTCGGGCTCGGTGATCCCGGGGTCGCTGCTCCGCTCGTTCTCGTCAACGATCAGTTCACCCTGGGTCGCGATGTCCCGGTGCTGGCGGCCCTCCAGCGGAGCGCTCCGGTCCGGCTTCCCCGTGTAGGTGATCGTGTGGAGGACCTTCAGGTACGCCTTTCCGGCGTACGCATGGATGTAGGTGACGAAGGGCGAAGCGGGGTGTTCGGGCCGCTGGTACCGGTACTCGCCCTCGACCCGGAGGATGGCGTGCATCGGTCCGGACCCCCTCTCGATGAAGGTTTGATGGATCACGGCCGACGAGGCGTCGATGCCGTCCGCGTCCACGAGGTCCAGAAACGACCCACGTGAGCCGATGCCTTCGGCGATCAGGTGCTCGGGGCCGAAGCCTTCGCCGGCGGGGTTGAACTCGACCCGGTCGATGAACCCGCTTCCAACCTTGTCCACGCGAAAGCGGAGCGGGCCGGTGTCGATCTCCGCGAAACCGCGCTCGCGCTGATTATTCACGAACCGGATCGGCGCCTCGACGTCTACGGCGCGCTGCACCTCGGGGCCGTACTCCAGCAGGTACCGGCCGGACCCGTCGGTGAAGAAGTCGACCCAGATCCACTTGATGCTCTCGTCCGCGCGCCACCGGGTCACCGGGGTGATCTGCGACGCGATCTCCGCGCGCGAGCCGTTCAGCACGCGCACGTTCCCGGTGGAAGCCAGCTCTCCCTGCGGGAACGGAATCCCGAAGGTGACCGGGGTCCCGGGGCGCTCCCCCTCGACCGTGATCGGGATCTGCGCCAGCGCCGGAGCGGGAACGAGGAAGAGCGCGCTCGCGAGAGCCAGCGCCATCGGTCGAGCGTATATGGTATATGGCATATGGCAGCCCTGCCTTCTCCTGTCGGGTATCAGACGCGTGCCGCCGAGGCGGGGTCCAGAAAGAGCGTGGCGTTGTCGTGACGGCGCAGGATCGACGCGGGACACGCGGTCGCGACGGGCCCGTTCAGCGCGTCGTGAACGGCGTCCGCCTTTCGCTCGCCCGGTACGACGCAGCTGATGACCCCGCTGCTCATGATGGCCGGGACGGTGAGGGTGATGGCGCGTCGCGGGGTCGCCTCGAACGACGGGAACCACCCTTCGTTGACCTGTTGTCTGCGGCAGGCGTCGTCGAGTTCGACCTCCTTCACCAGGCGCGCGTCGGCGAAGTCGGCCACGGGCGGGTCGTTGAAGGCGATGTGGCCGTTCTCGCCGATGCCGATGCAGGCCACGTCAATCGGGTGCGACCGGAGGAGGGACTCGTAGCGCTCGATCTCCGTTTCCAGGTCATCCGCGTCTCCACGGATCAGATGGACGCGGCCCGGCCGGACGGCATCCAGGATCCGCTCCCTCAGAAACCTGCGGAAGCTCGCCGGATGATCCTCCGGGAGCTCCGTGTACTCGTCCAGGTGGAAGACGGCGACCCTGGCCCACTCGATCGCCTTGCCCTGGAGGGCCTGCAGGAACGACAGCTGCGACATTGCCGAGGCCAGGACCAGGTTGGCCCTTCCCCTTCTCGCGATCGCGGACGCCAGGTGCCCCTCGACCCGCTCGGCGGCGGCCTCCCCCAGATCCCCGGGCGTGCCGTACATCTCGACACGGAGCTCGTCCCTGCGGAACGACCGGACGGGCTGGGCCGTCATCGGGCGCGCGGGAGGCGCCGTCATCCGAGGAGCCCCGTGACGGCAAACCAGGT
Source organism: Longimicrobiales bacterium (assembly GCA_965237885.1). Taxonomy (GTDB): domain Bacteria; phylum Gemmatimonadota; class Gemmatimonadetes; order Longimicrobiales; family Gaopeijiaceae; genus BD2-11. The sequence continues at coordinate 277,379 of CBDEGN010000002.1, forward strand.
CGTGACCAGCGAGAACAGGATCACGGCGATCAGGCCCGCGTTCCACCTCCGCGAAGCCAGGTGCTCCTCTCCCATCAGCTCCTTCCTGTTGAGCAGATAGAACGCGGGGATGGCCACGGCGGGAAGGATGGCGGCCTGCAGCGCCATGGCGATCACCATGAGGACCGGCGGAGTCTGATCCAGGAACACCGAGCCGAAGGAGAAGAGGAGACCCACCCCGATCAGCAGTCTGGACGACCGCGAGCGCAGATCCCGCTTCCACCCCGCATAGTCGGCGACCAGCCAGGGCGCGATCAGCACCAGCGGAAAGACCGTGGACAGCCCTGCCCCGGAGATGCCCACGATCAGCAGGAAAGCCGCGAGGTCGCCTCCGATCGGCTCGAGAAGCCCGATCATATCCAGCGTCGACTCCATGGTCATTCCCCGCACGAACAGGGTTCCGGCCGCCACGGCCATGACCATCGCGCTCAGGAAGACCATGACCGACGCCGACACGAACGCGTCCCGCTTCTCCCGGTCGAGGTCCTTGACGGTCCAACCCTTCTCGGCCACCACGGTGCTCCGGACGATGAAGACCGCCGCCGAACACGTCGTGCCGGCCATCGCGGCCACCAGGCGACTGGCGTTCGGCGTGTCGGGGATGGAGGGGACCACTCCGGCCACCACCGCCGAGTAGCTCGGAGTGACCATGAAGAAGACCGCGACGAAGCAGAAGACCATCAGGATGACGAAGGCGGTCAGAACCCTCTCGAAGAGCTTGTAGTGGCCGAACCACAGCATCAGGAAGATTCCGCTGCTGACCGCCAGGACGATCCAGCCGGTCGGGATCACGAGGGCCCGCGCCGGCGAGCCGAGCCGAACCCCTTCCTGGATCAGCTCCGACACGATTCCCATCACCCCGATCAGCGCGACCAGCTCGCCCAGAATGAGCGCGATCAGCACGTACAGCGCCAGGTACTTGCCGACCCGGGGGATGCCGGTCCTGAAGTTCTGGAGCGCGGTCTGGCCGGTGACGAGCGTCAGGCGCCCGAACCCGACCATCAGCATGTAGGTGAAGATGCCCGAGAGCAGGAGAGCCCAGAGCAGATTCATGCCGTACTGGGCGCCCGCCATTCCCATGGTCGTGATGCTGCCCGTTCCGATGTTGTACCCGATCAAAAAGAGCCCCGGCCCCACCGCGCTCAACGCGACCAGGATCTTCCGGGAGGGCGTCACGAGCCGTCCCAGGGGAACTTCAGCGTCGGCTGGTTGACGTAGTGCTGCACCTGGATCGTCAGCGTGGCGCCGGCACCCGGCTCCAGGAGCACGTCGAAGGCGGGAGCATCGATGGGGATCGCTCGAGCCCCGAGGGTCACGCGGGTCGCGTGGTGCTCGCCGTACGCCCCCATCTGAACCGTCACCGTCCGTGCCTCGAGCGGATCGACGTTGACGAGGGACAGGGTCACGCTGCCCGGCTCGATGCGTTCCACCAGCGCGGCCACGTCTTCCGGGAGGCCCGCCCGCTTTCGCTCCGGGTCGAAATGCCGGACCTGCGCATGCAGGGGGAGGGGCCCGTGCGTGGATCCGCCCGGGTCGTTCGCCCCCATGGTCAGGTTGATCAGGGCGGAGGTGGAGACCGGATTCGCCCCGAGGTTGCCACTCGTGCGCAGCCGCCGGGCGGCCTGCCGGATGTCCTCGATGCCGTCCCGGAGAGCGGTCAGCGGATAGCCGGGATCCTCGCCCTCCAGGAAGTCGATCCATCGGAGATCGGGGTGATGGCGCATCTGCGCCTCTTCCGGGGCGGGGAGGCGCTCGCGATCTTCCGGCCTCCCGGACCACATGTAGATGTCGAGCAGCACGTTGACGTGGTTGCCCAGGGCGCCGGACGGCGGGGACCCGATGGGCGCGTACCCGTACCATCCGCCGTCACCGTGGTAGCGCGGGAGCATGACGCGGCCGTTCTCGACGCGGCTGGCGGCGAAGAGGTTGTCGAACTGGCGCCGGAGAACGTCCGCATAGCTCTGATCGCCCGTGAGCAGGAGCGCGCCGCCGAAGGCTTCGGGAGGTCCCCGAAGCGTGTAGTTGCGTTCGCCACCGTCGGGGGAGTTCCAGCCGAAGACCCCGCTGTACCATTTTCCGTCCCACTCGCCTCCGATCGTCCCGTCCAGGCCGACGTTCGAGGGAATGTTGCCCCCCGCGGCATCGATCCGTTCACGCCACGCGTCGACGTACTCGAGCACCCAGTCCCGGTACTTGGCTTCGCCCGTGACCATGTAGGCGTGCAAGTGGAGCATCGTCACGTTGAGGTTCAGGGGATGGTCCCCCGCGATGTTTCCAGACTCGAGAAACCGTGTCCGCCTCGGAGAGTCGGGATCGACATCGGCGCCGACCGGACCGTCCCAGTCGTCCACCGTGGCCGGCGTCATCTTCGGACCCAGGCTCCCGTTGAACAGGCTGCGGATGATCCTCCGGTCGGGGTCGTAGTTGGGCGCCGCCGGGTCCTCGTTCAGATAGAAGCCGGCGAAGCGCCGGAGCCGCTCCTCGTAGAGGGGGTCGTTCGGCCGACTCAGGCCGTAGAAGTAGAAGGGACCGAGCCCCTCGCTGTTGTGCTCCCAGTCGTACGACGTCATGAACTCCCGCTGATAGATGCCGTCCCTGGCCATCTCCAGCTGCGGGACGCGCGTCTGGCCGACTTGCTGCAGGTGTCCCTCCCACACCCTCTCCCAGCTCTCGATGATGGAGTCGGGTCCGCCCAGGGCGTGGGCCAGCGGCCAGTTGCGGATGTTCTCCATCAGATCGTCGGGACCGTTGCCGACCCCCCACCTCGGAGTCACCGGCAGGAAGCCCCGCTCGTCCAGGAACGCGTCCGCATAGAGGCGGACCCCCGCTGCGTTCATCTCGAGCAGGGCGCGCTGGGCGAGCGCCCAGGCCGGTGCCGGGAGCGGCGTGTCGATCAGGATCGTCTGCCGCGGGGGAGGGCTTTCACGGCCCTCCTCGACTCCCCGCGGGCTCCGGACGACGGCCGCATCCTGGGCCGCTCCCGCCCCGCTCCACAGCCCGGAGGCGAGGGTCGCCGAGATGAGCACGACCGCACGAGGCGTCATTCGCATACTGACGGTTGCTCGGACATGCTCATGAACTCGCGCTTCTCTTCTCCTCGAGAAGACGCGCTGCTCGCCGGTCCTCGCGCTCGCCTCAGCCGGGGTTCTGGACCATCTCTCCCGGCGACACGTCGATTTCCCGCTGCGGAATCGGATAGACCAGCCGGATGTTCCCCGCCGAGAGGCCGGCGGCCGACAGGGGCTCGAAGCTCGACATCACTTGCGCCGCGACCCCGAAGCGCAGCAGGTCGGCCCAGCGCTTGCCTTCCGTGATGAACTCGAGCTTCCGCTCGAACAGGAGCTTGTCCTGGAACGTCCCCGGCGTACTTCCGTCGATCGCCGATGCTCCGGCACGCGCGCGCACCTGGTTAATCAGCGCATATGCCTCTCCGCCCTCGCCGAGCGCCTCGGCCAGCAGGAGCAGCACGTCCGCATAGCGGAAGACGGGGAAGTTATTGTCCGCGTCGGCCGGCCCGAAGGGGATGCTCTCCCACTTTTTGACGTAGACGTTGCCTTCGTCCGACAAGGCAAAGGTCCCGCCCATGCCACGCGCGTCCTCCTCCGCCATCATGTACTGCATCGAGTGGATCTCGTCGATGCCCGGCGAGAGGACCTGGGGCGCGTTGCCTGCGCCCACGCCGCCGGATCCGCCGAACGGCGTGTAGTAGTCGGTGAACTGGCTTCCCGTCCCGGTGCCGCCCGCCTTGTACTGCAGCTCGAAGACGGACTCGGCGTTGTTCTCGTTCGCCACGCCCCAGAGGTCGGCGTAGTTCGGCACCAGCGAGTACTGCCCGGAGCTCACCACCCGCCGCAGGGCATCTGCTGCCTGCCCGGACTGGCCCGCGGTCAGATAGACCAGGCCCAGAAGGGTGTTGGCGGCGCCGCTGGTGGCACGCCCCTCGTCCGCCCCGCTGTAGGAGGCCGGCAGCAGCCCCTGTGCGGTCTCGAGGTCCCCGGCGATCTGGGCGTAGATCACGTCCGCGCCGACCTGGTTCACCTCGACGTTCGGTGACGTCACAGCCTCGATCTGCAGGGGCACGTTCCCCCAGAGAACGGCGAGGTGGTAGTAGAAGAGCGAACGGATGAAGAGGGCTTCACCCTGGATGCGGCTGGCCACGGACTGGTCCTCAAGGTTGTCCACCCGATCGAGGATGAGGTTCGTCCGGGCGATGCCCTGATACGCCGTCGTCCAGGGAATGGACAGCTCCTCCTGGGTCGACAGCTCCGAGAAGTGGGCGATTCGATGGTAGACCTCCGCGAGACCTGTCGCGCCGCCCCCGCTCATCGTGTTGTCCGAGCGCATCTCGTGGAGGAGGACGTAGGACCGGTTGTAGGCACCGTTGCTCGCCAGGGTGGCGTAGGCCCCGTTGATGGCCACGTCGAAGTCTGTGGGCGTCTGGTAGAAGGCCTCCACGTTCCGCTCGGAGATCGGACTCAGCAGCGTGAAGTCCTCGCCGCAGGATGCGAGGAGGAAGACCACCGGGAGAGTCAGTATGGCTCGTATTCTCAGCTTCATCTTGATCTCCTTTGGCTAGAAACCGATCTCGGCGCCGAACTGGAACGCCCGCATCAGCGGATACGCTCCGTAGTCCTGCCCCGGGGTCAGCCCGCTCGACTGGACGCTCGCTTCGGGGTTCCAGCCCCAGTAGTCCGTCCATATGTGCACGTTGTTCACGGCGCCGAAGACCCGCACGCTGCCAGGCGCCCGGCCAAAGAGCCCGCCAACCAGATCGGGCGGCACGTTCCACGAGAGCGTGATGCTCTTGAAGCTCGTGTACGAACCGTCTTCCATCTGGTAGTTGGAGGCCCGCGTGTTTCCGCCGTGATCCTGGCGGGACGGCTTGGGGTCCCAGCCGTTGCCCGGTTCCTCCGGCGACCTCCAGTAGTTGCCGACCAGGTTGCCGTACCCGTTGAAGTTGCCCTGCGCGGTCAGGTGCCGGCGGGTGAGGTTCAGGACCTCGCGGCCGACGACCCCCTGGAAGAAGACGCTCATCTCCAGGTTTCCCCAGGCGAAGCGGTTGAACAGACCCCACGTCATATCGGGGTTGTAGCTGCCGAGCTCCGTGCGGTCGTCGGCGGTGATGCGCCCATCGCCGTTGACGTCCTTCCAGCGGATGTCCCCGGGGGTGACGTTCCTCGCGTCGACCGGGCTCGCGGCGATGTCCGCTTCGCTCTGGTAGATGCCGTCGTGCACGTAGCCGTAGTAGGCGCCGATCTCGCCCCCGACCTGGGTGATGTGGCGGACGCCCGCGACGCCCGCGGCGAGGATCGGGTCCCCCTCCGGGCCGAGCCTCACCACTTCGTTGGAGTTCGTGCCCAGGCTCACATCCGTGGTCCACTGGAAGGCTCCGACCAGGTTCCGCGAGGTGATCTGCGCCTCGAAGCCCGTGTTGCGGACCTCGCCGATGTTCGTCAGGACGGTTGCGAACCCCGTGGAGGACGGCACGTTCACGTTCAGGAGCAGGTCTTCGGTGTTGCTAACGTAGTAGTCCAGGGCACCGTAGAACCGGTCGGCCATGATGCCGAAGTCCACACCCACGTTGAGCTGTCTCGTGGTCTCCCACGTTAGCTCGCGGTTGCCCAGCGTCCGCGGAGTGGCTCCGGCGACCACGGCGTCGCCCAAGACGTAGGGCTGGCGCCCGACCAGGCCGATGGAGCCGTAGTTGGGGATCAGGAAGTTCCCGGTGACGCCGTAGCTGACGCGCGGCTTCAGCTGGCTGAAGAGGGTGCTCCCGCGCATGAACGGCTCCTCGGTCACCTGCCATCCGAGCGACAGCGACGGGAAGTAGCCGGTCTGATTGCCCCATCCGAAGCGCGACGAGCGGTCCGACCGGAAGGTCGCGGTAGCCAGATACCGGTTCAGCAGGGTGTAGTTGACCCGACCGAGCGCCGAAACCAGGGACCACTCCGACTGCTCCTGGTCTCCCCCCGTGATCTCGCCGCCGTTGATGGTCGTGACCTGGTCGTCCGGGAAGTTGCGGGCGATCACGTTCTGGGTCTCGTCGAACTGCCGCTCGGCGGTGTACCCCCCCAGCACGTTGAAGCTGTGCGGGCCGGACGACGTGTTGTAGTTCAGGGTGTTCTCGAGGAGCCAGTTGCGGCTCTGGCCCGAGAAGGCCTGGGCGTACGGGTCAGGAACGTTCCGTCCCCGGTACTGCAGGCGCGTGCCCTGGTAGAAGTGCCGGTTGCTGGTGTCGTAGTCGTAGCCGAAGAGCGCCCGGTAACGCAGGTCCTCCCGCAGGTCGAGGTCGGCCGACACGCTTCCGAACACGCGTCCCGTCTGCAGATTGTCGTCGATGTAGTCCCGGACGGCCAGGGCGTGATTGGTGCTGGTCATCCCGTTGCCCAGGGCGTTGATGCTGTTCTCGCCCCGCTGCAGGTAGTTGCCCTCGCTGTCATAGATGCGGGCGACGGGAGAGGACACCATCGACGAGTAGATGATGCCCGGCGGCCTGCCGAAATAGGGCGCGTGCGCCGCCTTGCGGTCGTGGTCGGCGTAGGCGGAGTTGATGTCCACGTTTAGCTGGAGCCGGTCGATCGGATCCAGGGTCAGATTGGCGCGAAGGGCGAGGCGCTGGAAGTTGGAGCCCCCGATGACGCCCGACTGGTCCATGTAGGAGCCGGAAACGAAATAGGCGAGGTTCTCCGAGCCTCCCCTTACCGACGCGTCGTAGTTCTGCAGTACCGCTTCCTCCATGACGGCGTCCACCCAGTCGGTGTCGGTCCCGTCCCAGTTCACGTAGGCCTCCGGGATCAGCTGGGATCCGCTCGCCCCGTTCTCGGCGCGGCCGGCGTTGTTGTCCGGATTATATGACGGGTTGTAGTAGGGACTCGACGAATTCTGGGGATCCCGCCCCAGGAGGTAGGAGTTGTTGCGGGCATCCTTCACGTACTGGATGTTCTCCGCGGCATTCATCAGACGGGGTCGATTGAACGCGGTCTGCAGGCCTCCGTAGGCCCGGAAGCTCACTTGCGGCGGCGCGCCGCGTTCTCCCCGCTTGGTCGTGATCAGGATGACGCCGTTGGAACCGCGCGAGCCGTAGATGGCCGCGGCCGCGGCGTCCTTCAGGACCTCGATGGTTTCAATATCGTTGGGGTTGAGGTTGGCCAGCGGGTTGGCGCGCGTCACGCCGAAACTGGCCCTCTGCTGGCTCACCTCGCCCTCGATGTCGAGGTTCATCGAGTACGGCACGCCGTCGATGACGTAGAGGGGCTCGGTGCCCGCGGAAATCGAGCCCCTGCCGCGGATCAGAACCTGCGGGGCCGCTCCCGGCTCTCCGGACGACTCGGCCACGTTGACCCCCGCCAGCCGCCCTTGGAGCGCGGTCTGCAGGTTGGGTGTCACGGAAGCCCGAGCGATGTCAATGCCCGGGACCGACGCCACGGCTCCCGTCACTTCCCTTCGCAGCTGCGTTCCGTACCCGACGACGACCAGCTCGTCCAGACCGAGCACGGTCCCGGTGAGAACCACGTCCAGCACCACCGCCTGTTCGGCCGTGACCGTGATCTCCCGGCGCTCGGTCGCGAAACCGAGATACTGGTAGAGGACGACCTGCGGGCCGGCGGGCACGTTGATCAGCAAGTACCGGCCCTGCTCGTCCGTGAGGCCCCCGATTCCCGTCCCTTCGATGGACACCTGCACGGTGGCGAGCGGCTCTCCTGCTTCCGCAGAGGTGACGGTGCCGGTGACCTGACCTTGCAGCGGGAGCGCGGTCGCAACCACCCCGACGAGCAGACCGATCAAGATTCGTACCCTCATTCGCATATTTCCTCCATGAGGCAGGGAGCTACTCACGCCCCCGGGCTGGACCAACAGTCTTCTAATCTATCACCGGACGCGCAGCACGGCATCCATCACCGGACGCCCGGCGCGGCACCGGGCACCCCGCCGAAGGAGGCGTCTCGCCCGGGGGGCAGGAGCCCCGGGACCTTCAGGGCGCCCGCTTCGTCGTAATCAGGATCACGCCGTTGGAGCCGCGGCTTCCGTAGATCGCCGTGGATCCGGCATCCTTGAGGACGTCGATGCGCAGGATGTCCTTCGGGTTGATGGCCAACAGCGCCGAGCTCACCGGTGGCATGATGGTCCGGCCGTCGATCACGAAGAGCGGCTCCCCGCCGCCCATGAACGACGAAGCTCCGCGAATCCGGATCGAGACGCCGCCGTTTCCCAGGCGCTGGACGTACACCCCCGGCAGGCGACCCTCGATGAGGTCCACGATGCTCGTGACTTCCCGGCCGACGTCTTCGGACTCGACGGAGGACACCGCCCCGGTCAGCTCGTCCCGATCCTGCGTACCGTAACCGACGCGCACCTGGTCGTCGGAGTCGTTTCCGCGGGTGGGGTCGGCGGCGGGCGGATCGGAGTCGACGCCGGGCATGGTGGCGCAGCCGGCCATGGAGGTGGTCGCCAGCACGACGACCCAGGCTTCTCGGGCCAGGCGGGACCGACTCAGCATGTTCACCTCCAGGGCTGTCGACGACCGGTCGTGGCATGATGCGGCCATACCACGACAGGTCGTGGGTTCAACTCGCTTTGCGCATCGACTGCAGCGCCATCTTGTAGTAGCGAAGCCCCACATTGGGGTCGTAGATGATGAGACGGGCGCCGCGCCGGCCCAGGCGCTCGGGGCGTTCCCCGGAGTACGCCATCAGCGCCCGCGCGAGGCCTTCGGGATGGTTCGATGTGGACGCCGACCCGGACTCGGACGCGGGGCCGGACTCGGAGGCCTGCCACTTCCCGCCGCGCGTGAACATCACGTCCATCGGCAGGTTGGGCGCGTGCTCGTCGGCGAGCTGGATGGAGACCTTCGCCATGATCGCGTTGTGCGGGAAGTTGCAGTGGAACGAGAGCGGCGAATACGCTTCACGGGTGGGGCGCAGCCGCTCAAACTCCCCGAACAGATCGTCCCGGTACTCCGCCAGGGCCTCGCGCAAGCCCGCGTGCTCCTTCGCATAGGGACGCAGCGACTCGGGGGGCGCGTCCACGAAAGCCCACGGGTCGGGGGTCAGGCCGTCGATGATGCCCTCGAGCACGCGCTGGCGCCGATCGAGCCGGTCGTCCGCATCCCGGCTGTCCCCTGCCCCGCCGGGAGCGTCCCCGGCGTTGTCCTCGTGCGCGTCCCCGTCCCGCAGCCGCACGTACTCCTCCATGAGCGTCGCGAGCGAGAAGAGCAGCCACGGGTAGTCGCCCATGTTGTCGCCTCGCATGCGCCCCAGATCTCTCCGGTAGAGCACCGAGAACCCCCAGCGGAGGTGGCTCCCCAGGATCGTGGCCTCGGCCAGCGCGAAATGCACCCGGTGCGCGCGGTCCAGGGTCCGGATCTTCTCGAGAAGCCGCGGATAGGCGGTCTCGTCCGGGTGAAAGTGGGAGATGGCCATGAGCAGCAGGGTCTCCGCCCGCTCCACGAACTGGTGCCCGCTCCCGGCGGAACCCTGCAGGTGGCGAAGCAGCCCCGTCACCCGGTCCAGATTCTCGTTGGGATCGCCCTCGTCCCACGCCCTCATGGCCATCAGGCCGAGCACATAGAAGAAGTAGTGATCCAGCAGGAGCGCCTGGACGCGCGGCGTGGCCTGCCCCGCCGGCCACTCGTCCTTGAAGCGGTCCAGCATGAGCACCGGCGTGTTTTCCCGGGTGAATTGATGCTCCACGTGGTTCCAGGAATGGAGCACATGGAACCCGTCCTCGCGGGTGCGCAGGTCGAAATCGCGCACGAACCCGTCAAGGACCAGCGGCGCGAAGCGTCCCCGGAAGATGTGCGAGCGCATCGCGCCCCGAAGCCGCTGGAGCCCTTGCGCACCGCCCTCCGGGGAGCAGGCACGAAGGATTTCGCGCCGGCTCCCGCCGGAGAGGGTCCTGGCGAGGAGCGAACACGCTCCCCCGAAATCGGAGGCTACTGACCCGCCCCCCGGAAGCGCGCCCCCAGTCCTTCGCGGTCCGCCGCCACACCGCGCAGATACACCGCGTTGATCATGCGCGTGTTGGTGATGTCGTCGAGGGGATTCGCGTCCAGCACCACGAAGTCCGCGCTACGGCCCGCCGCGACCATGCCCAGGTCGTCGGCTCCCACGAACGCGGCGGAGTTGCCGGTGGCGGCCGCGATGACGTCCGCCGGGCTCATGCCCGTGCGCACCATGTCGGCCAGCTCCTGGTGCACGGCCCACGGCGAGCTGCCGTCGGTCCCGAAGGCGATGGTGACGCCCTCCCGGCTGAGACGGTCGAGGTTGCGCGCCTGGATGCCGAAGGACTCCTGGGCCGCGGGCCGGTCCGTGGAGTTGGCCTGCATCTGCTCGACCTGCTCGGCGGGCACCGATCCCGACAGCCAGCTCAGGTCTTCCGCCACCCCGGGGCCGGGCAGGTTGGGGACCAGCACCACGTTGGGGCGCTCCTGCCAGAGCGCGACCAGCTCGTCGTCGATGTCCATGTCGCGAATGCCGTGGGCGAAGGCGTCGATCCCGGCTCTCAGCAGGCCCTTCGCGTCCTCGAGACGGAAGACGTGCGCGGTCACGCGCAGGCCGTTGGCGTGCGCCTCGTCGATCACGGCGCCGTACAGTTCGGGGGAGAGCCGCTCGTACTGGCCGCCCCGGTCGTCCACCCAGATCTTCACGAAGTCGACCTGCTGCGCCGCGAGCTCCTGCACCGCCGCGCGCGCCTCCTCCTCGGTGGTCACCCAGTGCGGCACCTCGCTGCGGCCGGGCTCGGGGGCGGTGATGCCCCGTCCCGCGCTCTGCGAGCGGGCGCCGTCGGGCACCATCTCGCCGCGCATCTCGAGGGGGAACTCACCCTCGTCCAGCCCCAGGCTCACCACCATGGACGCCCCGTAGTAGGCCATGTGCTGCAGCTGGTCGACCCGGCCGTCGCGGTCGGACGCCAGGTGGATGTGGGCGTTCACGATCCCGGGCATGACCGTCTTGCCGCTGAGATCCATGTGGGCGGCCCCGGAAGGCGCCTCCACTTCGTCCGCCGCGCCCACCTGGGTGAAGCGGCCATCCTCCACGACGAGCACGGCGTCCTCGATCACGCTCCCGTCCCCGACGATCACGCGGGCCCCTTCGAAGACGACCGCGTCGGAACTGCCGGCGTCCGGCGCGTCGGACGCGTCGGCGCACGCGGACAACACCAGGCCCAGTGACAAAACGGCGGACAGGATCGCCGCCACACGCGTCTGATTTCTGACTCCGTACATACGAACCTCACATCTGGATTGGGTTTTCATTCGTCACCGCATCGGACGGGTCCAAAGGTTGAGCGGGATCAGCATGACCGGCTTGCGGGCCATCCGCTCCATGAACCGATTGGTATAGACCCGGATCTCGCTACCCCGGGAATAGACCTCCATCAGGTAGATGTCCGAGACCGCATAGCTGTCCAGTTCGTCGAGTCCCCCGAAGGCGACCGCCTCGTCCACGTAGACCCACGGTTCGACGGCGCGCCCTCTGCGGTAGACGCACCGGGTGCTTATCGAACCGGGGGGGCAAGGAACCACCCGGACCATCGTGCGCCGATTCAGGAAATCCAGCGGGGTTCCCGTCATCGCGCGAAACAGCTCGCGCCGGTCGTAGGCCCACGTCGAGAGTGCGGCGCCCCTGCGGCGAAAGCGCAGTCGCTTCTCCATTTCCGTGATGTTCTCGACGGTCGCCGTGACACCCGGGAGCATGATGGGCCGGGGCGTCAGCGCCACCTCCATCATTCCGCTCGACTCGGGGGTGATGGTGGTCGCAAGCACTCTCCGCTGGTATCCGAACTGTGTAACCACGAGGAGCTGGGGTCCGGCTTCGACTTCTTCCAACCGGAAGATGCCCTCCAGATCGGTGAGAACGCCCTGCTGGCCGTTTTCGAGAGAGACCGCGGCCGCCGAAATGGCGGTCCCGGTGACCACGTCGTAGACGACACCCATGATCCTCACACGGACATCATCGGCGGTCTCGGGCTCCTGTGCGGCGAGGGCGCCGGGGAGACACGGGGCCGCGCCGAGGAGCAGGAGCGCTGCCATCCTCAGGAGTCGATTCATGGCGCTGGGTCGCTTCGTGGAAGCACGTTGACAGCCCGGAAAAGCGCGGGAGGCTCCCGCTCTACACTCTCTTTACTAGTACGCGCCCGCGTGCCTTCCCGCTACTCCCCGGCCGCGCACCCCATATCCTGCGCGGGCTGTCTTCAGCCCCAGTCCAGGCTTTCTTCAGCGCCGGTCCAGCCCCCCGCGATCGAGGGCGAGCAGCGTCTGCAGCAGCACGTCGGCGCCGTTGACGATGTCCGCGTCGTCGGTGCGCTCCCCGGGCGCGTGGCTGATGCCCGCGATGGAGGGCACGAAGATCATCCCCACCGGGGCGAGCAGGGCGATGCTCTGGGCGTCGTGCCCGGCCCCCGAGGGCATGCGCCGGGAGACCAGGCCAAGATCGCCGGCCGAAGCCTCCACCAGATCGCGGATGCGCGGGTCGGTGGGGGCGGCCCGGCTGGTGTAGAAGCGCTCGTAGCCGAAGGTCACGCCGGTCTCGCCCGCGATCGGGCCGCCGCCCTCGCGTACCGCTTCGAAGACCCCCTCGATGCCCTCCATCGACAGATCGCGGATCTCGAGCGAGAGGCTCACGCGCCCGGGGATGACGTTGGGCACGCCGGGCTCGGCCGCCAGGCGCCCGACCGTGGCCACCTGCCTGCCCGGCATCTCGCGGGCGGTGCGATACACCATGTCGACGAAGCGGGCCGCCCCGACCATCGCGTCGCGGCGGCGGTCCATGGGGGTGGTGCCGGCGTGGTTGGTCATGCCCTCGACGGTGACGTTCCAGCGCATGATGCCCACGATGCCCTCGACGACCCCGATGTCGATGCCGTCGGTGTCCATTACCGCGCCCTGCTCGATGTGGAGCTCGAGGAAACCGGCCAGGGAGCCGGCCTCGCGGCGGACCTCCGCCAGCCTCGTCGGATCGCCGCCCAGGCGGCGCAGCCCTTCCCCGATGGTGTAGCCGGACGCGGTCTCGATGTCGAGTTCGGCGGGCTCCACCTCTCCCGCGAGCGCGCGGCTGCCGGTCTTGCCGCCCTCCTCGTTGGAGAAGACGGCCACTTCGAGGGGGTGGCGGGTCTGGTGACCGGCCTCGGCGAGCCGGGTCGCGACCTCCAGAGCGCCCATCGACCCCACCTGCCCGTCGAAGTTGCCGCCCCCGGGCACGGAATCGATGTGCGAGCCGAACATGAGCGGCGGCAGGGCCGGATCACGGCCCGCCTTGCGGGCGATCAGGTTGCCCGCCAGGTCGATGCCGGTGTCGAACCCGCCCGCGCCCAAGTGGCCTGCCACCCAGTCGAGGGCTTCGATGTTCGCGTCGCTGAAGGCCACGCGGTCGATCCCGCCGGCGTCGTTGCGCCCGAAAGCGGCGAGCGCCCGCATGCGCTCGATGAGGCGGTCCGCGTCGACCCGAAGCTCCTGGCCGGGATGTCCCCGGACGTCTGGCTGGATGTTCGAAGCGGGCCGCCACGCCCCCGCGGCCGGCCGGCCGGGAAACGCGAGCCCGCCCAAGGCGACTGCGCCCAGGCGGGTGAACAACCGTCGGTTCATGTTGCCTTCTCCAGCCAGCAAGGCCGGCCATCGACTGTCCAGCACCCCGCGCGGCGGCGACGTGCAACCCGACAAGGGCTTGCTGCACGATAGTGACATGGAATAATTATGCCACGCGCGCGGCGGCTGCAACATGCCGCCGTGTTCAGCGAGGAGTGGATCCACGCACACCCTGCTGCCATCATGAGCGACATCGATTTCCGACCCGGAAGGCCCGCCGACTCCGCCTCGATCATCACCGAGCTGATGATGCCGAACCAGGTGAACAGCCTGGGGCACGTCTTCGGCGGGCAGATCCTCTCCATGGTCGATCGCGCGGCCGGCGTCGCCGCCATGCGCCACGCCGGACGGGCGTGCGTGACCGTCTCCATCGATCGCGTCGAATTCAAGGAACCGATCCGGTCCGGCGAAGTCGTGACCTGTTCGGCGCGCATCAACTACGTGGGCACCACGTCCATGGAGATCGGCGTGCGCGTCGATGCCGAAAACCCCCTCACCGGAGAGAAGCGGCACACCAACGTGTGTCTCCTCACTTTCGTGGCGATCGACGAGGCCCGCCGCCCGACGCGCGTTCCCCCGCTCGACCTGACGGATCCCGAAGATCGCCGCCGGTACGAGGAGGGCGAAGAGCGGCGCCGGCGCCGGCTGGAGCCGTAGCCCCCGCTGCGCTCTTGTCGCTCCCGTGCCCGTTCGCCTATTATCGCAAGATGGCAGAGTACCACATCGCGACTCAGAAAAGGGGGTACCCAGTGAGACGCAACACCTTGTTCGCCTTCATCGCCCTGGCGATGGCAGCACCAAGCCTGCTGGACGCACAGACGGTCACGGGGACCGTGCGAGACCAGGCCACCGGAAATCCGGTCAATGCGGCCCAGGTCTTCGTCGAAGGCCTCGACATCGGCACGCTTTCCCAGGCCAACGGCCAGTACCTCATCATCAACGTGCCGGCCGGGACGCACACCCTCACCGTGCAGTCCATCGGCTACCGGTCGGAGTCGGTCGAGGTGACCGTGGCGGCCGACGGCTCGACCGTCCAGAACTTCTTCCTCGCCTCCCAGGCGCTGCAACTGGACGAGCTGGTGGTGACCGGCACGGCGGCGGCAAGCCGCGTGCGCGAGATCGGCAACTCGGTGGCCGTGCTTGACGCGCAGGTCGCGGAAATCCAGCCGATCGCCAACGTCTCCGACCTGCTGCGCGGCCGCATCGCCGGGGTCGTGGTGCAGCAGGGCTCGGGAGACGCGGGCGGCGCCTCCACCATCAAGATCCGCGGCAGCTCGACCATGCGCGAGGTCAACGACGGCCCGCTCGTCTACATCGACGGGGTGCGGGTGAGCAACCGCATGGAGAGTGGCTCGCGCGACGTCTCCCGCATCGACGACCTCGACCCCGCGATGATCGAGAGCATCGAAGTCATCAAGGGACCGGCGGCGGCGACGCTCTACGGCACCGAGGCGGCCAACGGGGTCATCAACATCAGAACCAAGATGGGAGCCATCGGCGACGCCCAGTGGAACTTCACCTTCCGGCAGGGCGCACAGTGGTTCCGGGATCCGGCCGGCCGCACGCCCACCAACTACGGCGTGAGCAACATCACGGGCGAGATCGAAGAGATCAACATGTTCCGGGACTACCCGGAAGAGCAGGACCTCATGTTCAACACCGGGCACGTCCAGTACTACGGCATCGACCTCTCCGGAGGCACCGACGTCTTCCAGTACTTCGTGGCCGGATCCGCTTCGTCGGACCAGGGCGTGACCGAGGACAGCTGGGCGAAGAAGTACAACGGCCGGGTGAACGTCCGGGCGCAGCCCAACGAGGACCTCACGATCTCGGCCAACGCCGGCATCGGCCTCATCCGCATCCGGCTGGGGGGCGACCAGCCCTACGAGGAGGCGATTCGCGCCACCCCGACGACCCTCGGCACTCCGCGCAGAGGCTATCGACGCTACACGCCCGAGGCGATGTACGAGAGAAATAACTACTACAACGACGCGAACCGCATGACGGCGGGCCTCACGGCCACGCACACGCCCTTCACCTGGCTCACCCAAAGATTCACCTTCGGGCTGGACTTGACCGACCAGATCGAAGACCAATTGCGCCCCTTCCTGACCCCGGAATCGGCGCAGTTCTGGTCGGCCAACGCGGCGGCGGGAAGCCGCAGGGCCAATCGGGAGTCGGTCGTCTACACCACCTTCGACTACGCCGCTTCCGCCACCCGCGACCTGACCGAAGACCTTCTCGGCACGACGTCGGTCGGGTTCCAGGTGTACACCAGGTCCATCGAGGACGTGACCGCGGACGGCGACCGCTTCCCGGCGCTGGGCCTCTCGAGCGTGAACGCCACTGCCGAACGCCAAGGCTCCGACGGCTTCGTCGAGAACAACACCGTGGGCGTCTACCTGCAGCAGCAGTTCGGATGGCGGGACCGGTTTTTCCTGACCGGTGCGGTGCGCGCCGACGACAACAGCGCGTTCGGTGAAGACTTCGACCTGATCGTCTACCCGAAGGTGAGCGGCTCCTGGGTGGTCGCCGAAGGCGGCTCGGGCTTCGTCAACTCCTTCCGCCTGCGCGCCGCCTACGGCGAGTCGGGCCAGCAGCCCGACGCCTTCGCCGCGCTGAGGAGCTTCTCCACGCGCCCGTCTTCCACGGGGACGGCGACCGTGAGGCCGGGCTCCCCCGGCAACTCGGAGCTGGGTCCCGAGCGCGGCGTGGAAGTCGAGGCCGGTTTCGATGCGACCTTCTTCGACGGCCGCGTCTCCATCGACTTCACGTACTACGACCAGACCACCAAGGACGCCATCGTCGCGCGCAACGTCCCGCCCTCGACCGGGTTCACATCGGCGCGTTTCGTCAACATCGGCGAGATCAACAACCGGGGCATCGAGCTTGGGCTGAACGCGCGCATCCTCGAGTCCGAAGCGCTGGACTGGGACTTCTTCGTCAACGCCAGCACCAACCGCAACCGGATCGTGGATCTGGGCCTGCCGTGCAGCGGAAAGCCGGAGTTGAGGGATACCTGCTTCCTTCAGCTGGGCTGGACCACCCGCCACCACGAAGGCTACCCGGTGGGGTCGCTCTTCGCGCCGAGCGTCGCGTTCGCCGAGTTCCTCCCAGGCTCCGACCAGATCAACCGCGAGACCCTCCTCTGCCATTCAGTCGACGAGGACGACAACGCCCCGTTCATCCCGTGCAACGAGGAGGCGTGGATCTACCAGGGCCATCCGGACCCGAACCTGGAGATTTCCGTGGGGTCGTCGTTCACGATCGGCGAGCGGCTGACCGTCGACGCCCTGGTTCAGGGCAAGATCGGCCAGACCAAGTACGACCTGCAGGGCTGGTGGAGGTACGGCGCCATCCAGCAGAGCGAACTCAACGCCTACCCGCGTGACCACGACATCCGCCACGTCGCCGAAGCGCAGTTCGGTTCGACGGGCGAGTACGACCTGTGGGTCAACGAGGCGTCGTTCGTGCGCTTCCGCGAGCTCTCGCTCACCTACCAGATGCCGGATGAATGGCTCGGGCTGGTGAGGTCGACCAGAGGGAGCCTCAGCCTCTCGGCCCGCAACCTGGCCATGCTCTGGACCAACTGGACGGAGTGGCCACATCACGATCCCGAAGTCGTGGACCCGAGCAACACCTTCTCGGGCAACCGCGAGCCGCAGGAGGACTCCGCGGTTCCGCCGCTCACCTCGATCAACATCACCGTCCGCCTGGGCATGTAAAGGAGGCTTGTCATGACAAAGCAGATCATCAAGGCTTCCGTGTTCGCCATCACGCCCATCCTGTTGCTGGCATCGTGTGACGCGCTCGACGAGCTGTTGAGCGTGGAGGCCCCGTCCCAGGTCGTGGCGAGCGACCTGGAGGACCCCAAGTCGGCCCAGCTTCTGGCCGCCAGCGTGGCCAACGAATTCCGCTGCACCCATACCTATCACGCGGCTGCGAGCGCCATCACCGGAAACGAGTGGCGGGACGCTTCCAACAACACCGTCATGAACATCTGGGACGCCCGCGTCCACGACACCAGCGGCTACGGCTCCCAGTACGCGAGCGCCGACTGCGGGAGCGGACAGCCGGCCCTCTACCGGCCGCTCTCCAGGACGCGCTGGATGGCCGACTATGTGCTCGGGCTGCTTGGCGAGTGGACGGACGACGAGGTCCCCGGCAGGTCCGAACTGATCGCCGAAGTGGCGATGTACGCCGGCTACACCTACACGCTGTTCGCCGAGGCGATGTGCGAGATGGCGTTCGACAACGGGCCCGTCGTCACCCCCGCCGGCGCCTTCGGCACGGCGATCGAGCGCTTCGACCAGTCGGCGGCGGCCGGAGCCTCGGGCGACGTGCTCAACGCCGTGCGGGTCGGCAAGGCCCGGGCGCAGCTCAATCTGGGGCAGACGTCGGCGGCGGCGGCCACCGCGAGCGCGGTACCGGAGGGCTTCGAGTGGCTCCTGCAATACTCCGCCGCCCAAAACGTCACCAAGAACAAGCAGTGGCAGTTCAACGTCGACACCAATACCGCCACGATAGCGGAGCCCTACCGGGAATTCCCCTGCAACTTCCCCTGGCCCGACATGTCGATGGAGTGCACGGCCGAACTCGATCCGCGCGTCGAGGTGACCGACCAGATGGAGGGCCACACCAACACGGGAATCGCCCTCTGGTTCGCCGAGAAGTATGAGAGCGCGGGTTCGCCCGTGCAGCTGGCCAGCTGGGAAGAGGCGCAGCTGATCGTCGCCGAGGCCGCCATCGAAGCGGGCAACTACGGTCAGGCGGAGTCGATCTTCAACACGCTGCGCGCCAACGCCGGCGTGTCTCCCTATATGGGCCCCATGGACATGGCCGGAATGATGGAGCAGCTCTACTATGAGCGCTCCGCGGAGCTGTTCCTGGAGGGACAGCACCTGTGGGACCTGAGGCGCTTCGGGCAGCGAGCCTATCCGCCGGTGGGACAGGACGACGGCTTCGGCGCCGTGTACGGCAACCAGCTGTGCTTCGACCTGCCGGCCACGGAGTTTCAGAACAACACCACCATCACGGGCGGCTGATGATCCGCATGTGACCAGCGGCTTTCCGGACCGGGAGGACGATCCACGGGATCCGACTCCCCCGGAAGAGGAACCGGCGGCGGGCCGACATGGCCTTGCCTCCGGTTTTTCCTGGCCGCCCACCAAGCTGGGCGGAAAGAAGGATCGGGCGTGAAACCCGGCCCACGCTCCCGAGCCGGAGAACCGCCTCAGCGCCCAGTCATGACCCGGATCACCCCGGCTTGGTGTCCCGTTCCCCAGCGCGTCGTCGCGTCGGCGGGACCGATGAACTCCATCACCCGGATCTCGGTGGAGGGAATCGAGAACAACGCGCTCAGTCCACCCGGCCGGCGGATATTGTCGACATACACCACCGGGTACATCGCGCCGGGGGCGGTAAAGGAGTTGGAGCCGCGTGACCGTAGCCACGCGGGACGCAGGCGGCGGATCAGCTGCATCCCGGTGTGCGAGTTGGTCCCCCGCTCCATGATCTCGTCGCGCGAGATCTCGTTGGGGGGGTAGGAGCGGACTTCCTGCTCCGCGTCGGCGGGCGAGTCCGGGGAGACCGCCGGAGCACTCCCGGCGCCCCCGCCGCAGGCCGCGACCAGGAGCACAAGCAGGGTGCGGCAGGCCGCCACAGGGGCCGTCTTCGGGCCGGAAACGGCGCGGGACGCCCCGAAGATGGGAGATCGGGCGGCGCGCCCGGGCCGCATTGAGGTCGGGAAGGTCATGATTACCCCGGGGCAACGCAGAAGCGGCTTGGTGTAAGCTGGAGGTACACGACCGCCCGGGATATGTTCTAGACTATGCAGAGGGATCGAACCCGCCAGAAAGAGGTCCGAGCCATGACGAAACAGGTAAGCCCAGCCATGATCAGGGAGGTACGCCAGCCATGAACACCGGTGGTTCCCGGGGACGCGCAATCGCGACCGCGCTCGTCCTCGCCCTCGCGCTGCTTTCGGGATGCAAGAGCTGGCAGCCGGTCATGGAGGGTCCGGAGAGCTGGATCGCCCGGGAGAGCCCCCCGGAGGTGCGCCTGACGGCCGCGACCGGCGCTCAGGTGACGATCAGGCGCCCGATCGTGGTGAACGACTCGATCGTGTCGGCGTCTGCTCCGGTTGCGGCCGGGCCGTTCGCGCCCCCCAGACCGGGCGTGCGCGCGGCGGACGTAGAAGGACTCGAGGTCCCACAGTTCGACCCGCTCAAGACGGCCGTCCTGGGGGCTGGCTTCCTGGCGGTCTCGATCATCTGGGCGCGCACCGCGGGCAGCGGAGGCGGGGGAGGGGAGATTCCCGAAGGGCCGGTACCGAAGCTCGCGCCCGGTCTCACGCTCATGTGGAGGGTGTTTCCGTGACGGAATCGACGTATGCCCGGATG
Source organism: Longimicrobiales bacterium (assembly GCA_965237885.1). GTDB lineage: Bacteria > Gemmatimonadota > Gemmatimonadetes > Longimicrobiales > Gaopeijiaceae > BD2-11. Next base: position 297,401 of record CBDEGN010000002.1, read on the forward strand.
ATACGACCCGAGCGCGCTCCGGCGCCGGGCAGGGGGCATGCCTGGGCGGCGGGAGCCCTGCTCGCCCTGTTCGCGTGCGGGGACGCGACCGGGCCCACGCTGAGCCCCGGCGAGCGCTGTGGATCGGACGACAACGCCGTAGCCTCCTTCGCGGATCCGGGACTCGAGGCCAAGGTACGCGAGGCGCTCGAACTCGACCCCGCGGAATCGCTCACCTGCGGGCGCGCCGGCTCGCTCGAGTCGCTGGGCGCCAACGCCGCAGGCATCCGGGACCTGTCCGGAGCCGAGAACCTGACCGGGCTCACCGAACTCCTGCTGGCCCAGAATGCGATCGAGGACCTGGGCCCGCTCTCCGGCCTGACCGGCCTCGAGTACCTCGACGTGCGCGAGAATTCGATCACAGACTTGAGCCCGCTCTCCGGCCTGACCAGCATGCTCGCCCTCAGCCTCGGCTACAATCAGGTCTCCGACCTCTCGCCCGTCCGCAACATGAGCGCGCTCGAACAGCTCGGTGCGTCTCACAACCGGATTACCGACCTTGCGCCGCTCGCGGGGATCGACGGGCTGTTGCGGCTGGAACTCTACAACAACGACATCACCGACCTTACCACGCTCGCCGACAAGTGGACGCTGCAGACGCTGGACCTCGGCCGAAACACCGTCCCCGATCTGTCCGCCTTGAGCGAACTCGACAATCTCCTGATCGTCGGCCTCGAACGGACAACGGTCACCGACCTCGCCCCACTCATCGAGATGATCTTCCTGACCACCCTGGTCCTCGACGACAACCGGGAGCTGAGCGACATCCAGCCGCTGATCGACAATCCCGGCGTCGGCAGGGACGACACCGTGCAGCTGGAGCGAACGGCCGTCTCCTGCGAGGACATCGCGCTGCTGGAGGCGAAGCGCGCCACGGTGACGTCGAACTGCGGGTAGCCGGGGCGCTGTAGCCACACCCGTAGTTCAATGACCGGTCGGTAACGTCCACGTTTTCACGTTTCGGGGACCGGGCCCGGCGCCTCATTCCCGAGAAACGACCCCGCGAGATCCATCAGCTCGCGCGCCCCGGCGAAGAGCGGGGTGCGCTGGTGAATGCCGCGCGGGCGTATGTCCAGTATGTCACGGGCGCCGTCGGTCGCCCTGCCTCCGGCCTGCTCGACGACCAGGGCCACCGGAGCGGCTTCGTACATCAGGCGAAGCTTCCCCTCCGGCTTGTTGCGGAAGGCGGGATACATGAAGAGCCCGCCCACCAGGAGGGTCCGGTGGATGTCGGCCGCCAGCGACCCGATGTAGCGTGCGGAGAAGCCCTTCGCACCCCTGGGCGGAGGCTTCTTGAAGTGGCGCACCAGATCGCGCTGGCGCGCGTCCCAGCGGCGGGTGTAGGCCTCGTTGACCGAGTAGTGGAGGGCGGAGGGCGAGGGTATGCGGATGTCTCGCCGGGTCAGCAGGAATTCGCCGCTCGAGGGATCGAGGATGAAGCCGTGCACGCCGTGCCCGCTCGTGTAGACGAGCACGGTGGCGGCCCCGTAGAGGATGTAGCCGGCGGCGAGCTGGCGACGCCCGGGCTGGAGGATGCCCGGGAGCGTGAGGCCGGGGCCGGAATGGGCCTCCTCGCGGGGCGCCGAGCGCGGCAGGAGGGAGAAGATCGTCCCAACCGGGACGTTCACGCCCAGGTTGGAGGAGCCGTCGAGCGGGTCCACCGCGAGGATGCAGCCGCCGCCCGGAGCGCGCGTCGGGAGGGGCAGGTGGTGCTCCGCTTCCTCCGAGATGATGCAGCACAGCATGTCGCCCGCGGGCATCTCTTCCACCACGGCGTCGTGGGCGAAGTGGTCGATGCGGGTGGCGGCCTCACCGTGGACGTTGCGGCCGCCCGCCGGGGACAGGGTGCCGACGAGGCCGGTGTGCGCCACTTCGCGGGCGATGCGCTTGCCGGCGCGCGCGAGGCCGGCGAGAACCGGGATCCAACCGTGTGCCCCCGAGGGATGACCGGCTTCCTCCCGGGCAAGGAACCGGCCAAGGGTCATCGCGGGCGGGCGAGAGGGCATGGAGAAGGGGCGGGGGCGGACGGAACGGGGACGGGGCTCACCGACGGGCTCGGAATGTCGCACGAAGGCGGGGCGATGGACAGGGGCCGCGCGGGAGCGTGGAGGGAGGTCGAGGGTCGAGCCCTCAGCACGCCGGGAGGACCGGGCAGCGTTCCACCGAGACCGTGAAGTCGCCGCCGGGGAAGGCGCGGACGCGGACGATGCCCTGGAGGTCGGTGCGCGCGACCCCGGATCCGGCGCGCTCGAGGCGGTTCAGGACGACGGGGTGCGGGTGGCCGTAGCGGTTGCGCGCGCCGGCCGAGACGACGGACAGCTCGGGCCGGGCGGACTCGAGCAGCCTCCACGACGTCGAGGTGCGGCTGCCGTGGTGTCCGGCCTTGAGGATGTCGAGGGGCGGGATGAGGCCCGCGGCCAGCAGCGCCTCCTCGACCGCGGCGGGAGCGTCGCCGGGGAGGAGCGCGCTGAAGTCGCCGTAGCGCAGCAGCAGGACCACCGACTGGTCGTTGGCGTCCTCGCTGGCGGCTGAGTCGGCGGCCCCTCCCGGATGCAGCACCTCGAGGGTGACGCCGTCCACGGAGACGCGGTCGCCGGCGCGCGCGGCGTACCAGGTGGCGCCCCGGGCCCGCGCCCGCTCCAGGGCGACCACGTAGGCGGGACGGGCGGCCGGCGCGCCGGGGTCAAGGACGCGGAGCACGTCGAGGCCGGAGAGCACCGCGTTGGCGCCGCCGATGTGGTCGAGGTCCGGGTGGGTGAGCACGAGGGCGTCCAGGCGGGAGGCGCCACGCCTTCTCAGATAGGGCAGCACGATGCGCTCGCCGGAATCGAAGCCGGGCGAGCGCGGGCCGGTGTCGACCAGGATCCAGCGGCGTCCGGGAGTGCGGATGGCCACCGCGTCGCCCTGGCCCACGTCGAGGAAGACGAGCTCCATCGCCCCGCCCCGGCCGGTGAGCGCGGGGATGGGCCAGGCGACCCCGGCGGCCGCGAGGCAGCAGAGCAGGACGGCGGCGCGCACCCGGGGACGCAGCCTGAGCGCGAAGCCGCGGGCGATGAGGCCGTAGGCGGCGAAGCCGGCGGTGGCCGCGGCGATCCACCAGCGCGGGGTCCAGACGGAGGCGCCGGGGATGACTGCGACCGCGGACACGATGGCATCGGCGAGCTGGAGGCAGAGGTCGGTGCCCCCCGCGAAGACGGCGGCCAGGGGCGGCGCGATGAAGGAGAGGAGTATGGAGAGGAGCATCCCCGGGATGGCGGCGGCGACCAGCGGCCCGGCGAGGAGGGTGGCCGGGATGCCCGCGGCGGCGAAGTAGCCGAAGTGCCAGGCGACCAGCGGGAGGGTGGCGGCAGTGGCGGCGATCCCCGAGGCGAGGCCGGTGCGCAGCGACGCGGGCAGGCGCGCGAGCGGGCGGGTGCGCAGGGCCCGGCTCACCGGGGGCGCGAGCAGGACCAGACCCGCCGCGCCCGCGAAGGAGAGCTGGAACGCGACCGAGGTGATCGCGTGGGGGCGGGCCGCGAGCACGGCGACGAAGGCGGTGGCGAGCGCGCCCAGCGGGGAGACGCGGCGGCCGAGGAGGCGGCCCGCGGCGAGCGCCGCCAGGATGAAGGCCGCGCGGGTGGCGGCCACCGGGGAGCCGATGGCGAGCACGTAGGCCCAGCTGCCGGCGGCTGCGGCCAGCGGGGCCCGGGCGGGACCGAACCCCACGCGGCGGGCGAGCAGGTAGAGAAGCGCGGCGATCACCCCGACGTGGAAGCCGGAGATGGCGAGCAGGTGGGCGAGGCCGGCGCGCGCCCACCGCTCGCGCAGGTCGCGGGAGAGTCTCTCGCGGCGGGCCAGGATGAGCGCCTCGCCCAGGCCGGCGCGCTCGGGGTAGAGGGCGTCGATGCGGCCGCGCACGACCGCGCGCAGACGGACCGGCAGCGGGGTGGGAGGGGCGCCGGCGTCGAGCTCGAGCGAGCGCACCACCAGGGTGCCCGCGTACTCGGGGGGCATGCCCGGGCGAAGGGCGCGCCCGAGCCACCGGCCGCGGGCCACCAGCGAGGCGGCGGCGGGCGGGACGGGGACGTCGTCGCGCACCACCGCGCGCACCCGGGCGCGGCAGCCTCCCGGGAGTCCGGAGCGGGCGAGGAAGGGGGCCGCGCCCTCTCCGGGCACGCCCTCGAAGTAGCCGTGGAGCTCCAGGGTGGCGCCGTCCGGGATGGCCAGGAGGCAGCTTCGGCGCAGGACGGCGTCCGAGGCGGTGGCGTGCAGAAGGCCGGCGGCAACCGCGAGGAAGAGGCCGGCGGGGAGAAGGCTCTTCCCGCCGGGGCGCGTGAACGCGCTGGCAGGGCGTGTGGTCGGGCTGCCGGGGTGTGTGGTCGCGCTGCTGGAGCGTGCGAACGCGCTGCCGGGGCGATCAAATGTGAAAATGAGCGCCGCGACCAGCGATCCGCCCAGCACCACCGGCGTGAGCCACGCCGGCAGGTGAACCAGAGCCGCCCCCAGGCCGAAGCCCAGGGCCAGCCAGGCTACGGGCGGAATCCAAGTGTTGCGCAGCCCTCCTCGGCCCCGTGGCCGGATGGGTTCAGATCAGTCTTCCTGCAGGATCAGTCTTACTTCTCACCTCACTCTTCCTTCTCACCATTGAAGAAATCGCGCTGGGTCAGATCCGTGGCCCCTTCCGCGCGCGCTTCTTCGATGAGCCGATCGCGCAGAATCCTGCGCACGCGCAGATCGGTGTGGAGACCGGCGAGCAGCATCACCAGCATCCCCACCAGAAGCCCGAAGAAGGCCACCATCGTGACCGGAAAGCGGTAGAACCGGGTGAATCCGAGATCCAGCGTGATGCGCTGGTCACCGTTGAGCACCGTGAACCAGATCACGAGTGCGACGAAGGCCGCGACCCCGGCCAGGGCGAGCCATCTGCTCAAATCGACATCTTCGCCCGGTAAGCGTCCTCGAGCCGCCGTCCGACGAAAGTGGCTCCGGTCGTTCCGGAGAGTTCCACGTCCGTGTAGGCGCCGACGAGGCTCACGGGCGCGGGGAATGCGACCACCTTGCCGCGGCGGGTGCGGCCCAGCATCTGCCCCGCGCCGCGCGCCTCCCTCTCGACCAGAACCTCATCCACGCGACCGACCTCGGAGCGGTTGATCCCGGTCTGGATGCCGCGGCTGACGTCGATCAGCTCGCGCAGGCGGGCTGCTGCTTCGTCATCCGGGACGAACCAGTGCGCCGGCATGCGCGTCGCGGGGGTGCCCTCGCGCGGCGAGTAGCGGTAGGTGTAGGCGTCGTCGAAACGCACGGTGCGCAGGAGATCGAGAGTGTCCTCGAACTCGCTCCGTGTCTCGCCCGGGAAGGCCACGATGACGTCGGTGGAGAGGGCGATGTCGGGGATCGCCGCGCGCACCATGGCCACGCGATCGAGGAAGCTCTCCACCGTATAGCGGCGCAGCATGCGCTTCAGCGTGCGGTCGTTCCCGGACTGGACGGGCAGATGCAGTTGCTCGCACACCGCGGGCTCGCCGGCCATCACCTCCACCAGCTCGGGCGTGACGTCGCTCGGGTGCGGCGAGGTGAAGCGCACGCGCCGGATGCCGGGCACGCGCGCCACGGCCATGAGCAGGCGGGCGAAGTCCCAGTCGCCCCGGGAGTAGGAGTTCACCGTCTGACCCAGCAGGGTCACCTCGGTGACGCCGCTGTCGGCGATGGCCCGGATCTCCGCGAGAACCTCCTCGGGGCGGCGATTCTTCTCCGGGCCGCGCACATAGGGGACGATGCAGAAGGTGCAGCGGTGATCGCAGCCCCGCTGGACGGGGACCCAGGCCGAGATGCGCGAGGTGCGGCGCTGCTCGAGGCCCTCGTAGTTCTCGGCGGGGTCCAGGGAGAGGACCGAGAGCCGCTGGCCGGGCTCGGAGAGGGCGTCCAGGCGTTCGGGGAGCTCGCGGTAGCCGTCCGGGCCCATCACCAGATCGACATAGGGGGCCCGCTCGAGGAGCGTCTCGCCCATGCGCTGGGCCATGCAGCCGGTGACGCCGATGACGAGATCCGGATTCTCGCGCTTCAGCCCGTTCAGCTGCGAGACGCGGCCGAGGACGCGCTGTTCCGCGTGCTCGCGGATCGCGCACGTGTTGACCAGGACGACATCCGCCTGGCCCGGGGTGTCGGCCAGCGCGTATCCCTGTTTTTCGAGGATGCCCGCCATCAGCTCCGCATCGCTGATGTTCATCTGGCAGCCGTAGGTCTCGATGTAGACGCGCCTGGGCTGCGGCGCCGAGGGCGCGACGGGCAGCCTGATGGCGGATCGGGCGGAGGCCGGCAAGGTCGCGGTTTCGGCGCTCATCAGAAGCTTGAGGCGCGGAAGGAGACGGTGTAGCGCGAGAAGGACTCGGAAGCCGAGTCGGTCGTGCGGGTGCCGCGCTCGAACGCGAAGTCGATGGCGGTGATGATGAGGGTCTCGGTCGCGATGAGGTTCCATCCGAAGCCGGCGGAGAAACCGCTCTCGACCGGCGTCGAGGCGTCGATCGAATAGGGCAGCTCGGTGGTGCGGTAGCCGACGCGGACGGGAAAGCCGCGGCCGAACAGGTCCATGCCCGACCACTCCGCCCCTCCCCCGAGGGAGGTGACGGAACCGCGCGCGGCCGCGCCCATGCCCGACTCGGACGGGGTCCAGTTCGAGCGCGAGAGGCCGGCGGAGACGGCCACGACCGGGGTGAGCATGGCACTCGCCCCGAAGCGCAATTCGGTCGGGAGGTCGAAGCTGGCTTCGCCCCCCTCGGTCGCGCCCACGGGAGCCGCATGCAGATCGCCGGACCAGGTGAAGCTCGCGGCGACACGCACGAAGTCCCGGTAGTCCCACTTCCCGCCCAGTCCGAAGGTGGTGCCGGTCATCTGCCAGCGCCCGCGCTGCTGGAACCGGTCGCTGGGCTCCACGGCTTCTTCCGCGTCTTCGATGAAGCCGATGGTGCGGGAGAAGGAACGCACCTGGCTGCCGGTGTGCATGCCGATGGTGGCCGCCACCGCCAGGCCTCCCGGGAGGGCGCGCGCGAAGCTGAGGCGGGCGGAGCCCACGCTCCCATCTGATTCGTAGGTGTCGGCGACGTCAATGGAATCCTGCTCCTGGGCGAGGCGGACGGTTCGCTCCGATCTCCAGCTCTGCTCCAGCAGGCCTCCGTACGACACCGTCACGACGCCGTAGCCGGCCACGGGATAGGAGGCGGCCAGCAGCGGGAAACGGGTGCCCTCGATGGGGATGGTCTGGTCTCCCACGGTCGCCGTGCCGGAGGTCGGCTGGATGGTGATCGAGACGGTGGGGACGGTGAGGTCGATGGCGCGAGCCGGGTCGGTGGGAAGCACTCCGCCTCCGAAGAGGCCGATGCCGACCGAGCCCATCGCGCGCGCGCGCCCGTCGAGCGGCTCCAGGGGAATGCCCAGGCCCTGGGTGCCGAGGAGGGACTGTCCCGCGAGCGCCGGGGGCGCCGCGATGGCGAGAAGGGCGAGGCAGGCCGCGACGATGGGGCGAGCCAGCGCGCTCATCGGACGTTCATCCCGGCCAGCTGGCTGACGAGGATGCGGAGCACCGGAGGCGACTGGGAGTCGAGCCCCAGGAAGCGCATCAGCTCGAAGCTCTGCGGCTCGATGCCGGCCAACAGCGCCAGTGTGTTGGGCGCCGGGAGGCTGTCCTGGGTCACGCCGCGCAGCAGATCCTTTACGAACCTCGTGATGGGAATCTCCAGCGTGGCCCCGTCGCCGCTCGCGAAGATTTCCGGGGGAACCTCGACGAAAGGAATCTGGATCGACTGGCCCAGCGGCGCGCGGGGCAGGTGTTGCGGCGAATAGACGGGGCGGGCGTCGACGAAGAGGGTGTCCGTCGGGCGCAGCGATGTGTCCGTGGAACCCGCGGTGAGAACCAGCGCCGCCAGGGTGATCCCGTCGGCGGTGAGCGGAAGGTTGCACCGGCCGGTCGGGCAGATCTCGCCGCGGGCCGGGATCGAGTCCGGCAGGTCGATCTCGAAGATCGTGCGCCACGCCGGCGCGCCGCCCACCTGGAGCACGCCGCGGGGAAGCGAGGCGACCGGGTCATAGATGAACGTCACGTATTCCGAATAGGTGTCGGTGGTGACGATGGTGTCGGGCCGAATCGACGGGATGACGTCCAGCACCAGGTTGGCCGCGCGCACCTTCACGCGGGCGCCCGGCGTGACCATCCGCAAGAGCATCCCCCGCGCCTGGTTGTCGGTGTCGTCCCAGTTCTGGATGGCGAGGGTGTCGATGGGGAAGAACACCGAGTCGGATTCGGCCGGGTCCCACACCGCCGTGGAGATGGGAGTGGTGGCGCCCCCCCCGCTGCTGCCCCACGGGACCTGCTCGCCGATGGTGTCCACGGCGTGGGCGTAGGTGGCCGAGGCGGGGTCCCAACGCTCGAGGATGAGGGAGGCGGAAAGGGTCACCGGGCCGGGGGGCGCGGCAAGGGTGTCGAAGCGCAGAACTGCGCGGGCGCTGACCAGCGTCAGCGACGGGTCGGTGACGGTGGTGCCCGCGGAGTCGCGCACGCTGACGGAGCTGGGGATGGGGCCGAAGCGCACCAGGGTGTGCGCCTCCAGGCTATCCTCGCCGAACTCGCTGGCGATCAGCGGACGGGCCACGCCCGACGCGCGGCCGAAGCCGCCAAGCACCTGGACGGCGCTGGCGAACTCGTCGTGGGAGAGGCGGATCTCCGAAGTGACCACCGTGACCGGGAAGACCGCGTCGTCCACCGTGGTGGGCGTCTGGTTGCCGCAGGCGGCGAGGACGGCGGCCATGGCGGTGAGGGCCGCGAGGGTGAGGGGGCCCGGGGCGGGGGTGCGGGGGCGCGCGGTGGTTCGCGGGGCGGGCGTCATGATGCGCCTCCGGGAACCGCGGCGGCGGCGAGACGGAAGGGTTCGGGCAGCAGAGCCGCGAGGCTCCACTCGGCCGTCCCCTGCGGAGACTCGGAGCGGACGGGCAGCCCGGGCGCGAACTCCGCCAGGGCCTGGCGGCAAAGGCCGCAGGGGGATGCGGGCGGCCCGGCCGAGGTGCTGACCGCGATGCGGGCGAACGAGCGGTGGCCGGCGGCCACGGCCGCAGCCAGCGCCGAACGCTCCGCGCACAGGGCGAGCCCGTACGAGGCGTTCTCCACGTTGCATCCGGCGAACACGCTACCGTCGCTCGCCTCCAGCGCGGCGCCCACCCGGAAGCGGGAATAGGGGGCGTACGCCCTGTCGCGCACGGCGCGTGCTTGTTTCAGAAGTCGCTCGAAGGCGTCTGTCATGCTCGCCAGATCCGGGGAAGTCGGCTGGTGAATCCGGTCAGGATCTCGTAGTTGATCGTGCGGGCCTGTTCGGCCACCTCTTCGACCGTGATCTCCTGCTCTCCGTCACAACCGATAAATGTAACGATGTCACCGGGGAGCGCGCCGGGTGCGCGCGAGATGTCTACCACCGTCACGTCCATGGAGATCCTTCCGACCACGGGTACGCGCCGGCCGCGCACCAGGGCGTGCCCGCGGTTGCCGAGCGCGCGCGGCAGGCCGTCGCCGTATCCGATCGCCACCGTGGCCCACCGTTCGGGACCGTGCGCGCGGTGGGTGGCCCCGTAGCCGACGGAGCTGCCGGCGGGCACGCTGCGCACGAGGGTGATGCGGGCACGCACGGCGGCGACCGGGCGGGGACGGGGGAGGTCGGGGGCGGAAGCGCCGCCATACAGAAAAAGGCCGGGGCGCACCGCGCACGCGGCGTACTCCGGCCGGCGCAGGACGGCGGCGGAGTTGCAGGCGTGGAGCCACGCGCCCGCGGGCAGGGTCAGCCGGTCGGCGGCCTCCTGGAAGCGCGCCCACTGGCGGTCGATGGCGGCGGCACCCTCGTCGGCCGAGTGGAAGTGGGTGTAGCACCCGCCCCAGCGGAGGGGGGGAGTGGCCAGCGCGGTCACTTCCCTGCCCCATGCTCCCGCCGACCGCCAATGGAGGCCGGCCCTTCCCATCCCCGTGTCCACCTCGATGTGGAAGGTGGCGCGGCGACCGTGGCGGCGGGCCTCGGCGGCCAGGGCGCGCAAGCTCTCCAGGTCGGAGAGGCACAGGGTGAGGCCGCCGTCCAGGGCCGCCGGGAGGGCGGGGATGGGGGGCGGGGTCATCACGAACACCGGGCGCGCGATCCCCAGCGCCCGAAGCTCCAGGCCTTCCTCCACCGTCGCCACCCCGTATGCGGAGGGCCCGGCGGCTTCCAGAGCCGCAACGGCGCCCTGCACCCCCAGGCCATAGGCGTTCGCCTTGACCATCGGAAGAACGGCGGCGGAGCTACCCGCGGCTTCGCGAATACGGGCCAGGTTCGCGCGCAACGCCACCGGGTCGGCCTCGATCCAGGCCCGCGAACGGAGATCCATCGACATGCGTTGGAAGATGGCGGCAAACTGCGTCGAGACAATGCTTCCGCGAGTCTCCGGGGTCAGGCGCCTCCGGGCAGCGGGTTACATGCAGCCTCCACCTGCTTTCGCCCAATCTCGCTGGCAGTTCCCTGGAGCGACTCCTCCACGGCTTCCCTCGCGACGGCCTCGATGGCCCACGGGATGGCCGAATCCGAGTAGAGCGCGGCCCCGTTCGAGAGCAGCCCCGGATCCATCGACGGAGCCGGAGGCGGATTGCTGTCTCCCGGATGAGCCAGGGTCGGGTCCTCTGTCGCAAGAGGACGTAGGCCCTCCGCCGGAACCGGCCACCGACTGGCGTCCCGGTTGGAGCCGGGCATCGGACGTGACCTCTCCGGCACATCGACCAGGATCCGCCCCGTGCGCGTGAAGAACAACACAGTTCCATCCCGGTTGGTGCCCACCTTGACCCGCTCTTCGTGCACCGCCCGGTGATGCCGCCGGCACAGCAGCAGCAGATTCCTCAGGCTCGTCTTGCCCCCGTCGGCCCAGTGCTTCACGTGATGAGCCTCGGTGAAGCGGCTCGCGCACCCCGGGAAGCGGCAACCGCGGTCCCGCTCCTCCAGCGCTCTGCGGATGTGCGGCGGAATCGTTCGACAGTAGATGAGATATAACTCGCATGATGACAACATGTTGCAGCGAATCCACAGGAGCTGTTATCCCTATTGGTATCCCTCTTTGTGAGCGGAATCTATTGGACCGCAAGGGAGGTCGCGGGACGAGTTCGAGCAGATCAACCGAGGGCCGCCGGTCCGAGCGGCTGAGGGATCCGTAGGATAGGTGGCGGGCTCGAGGCGGAAACTGAACCGACTTAATCGCCGCCCGCCCTCGACCCCGGTCTGCCGCCACCAGTGTCGGGTTTCGCCGAGCGAGGCGGGCTATCCCGATAGCGGATTGCCGCGCGCCGCCAAGATGTTGTTGGGACGCGATTGGTCGAGTGCGGAAAACCCCGCACCGCTACGAGTTCGTTCACTTGCACACGGGCCCAATGACGGCGATATCCGTGAGCATGGCGACAACAAGGATCGAAACGCCCGTGATTGCCACGGCAGCGTTCCTTCGTCGATCCGTAATGGTCAGATCACCATCACGAGGAAGCAGCCGTAACGATACGGCCATCCTGACCCACCCCTGATTGGAGGGCGACGGCTGTCCTCCATAGGTGCCTTCGCCATAACGTCCTTCGCCATACGGTCGTACTACAGCTAAGTCAGCGAAGCTCTCTCGGAGAACGCCGTAAGCACCGAGGACTACGCCTAAGAGTTCGACTACGGCAACGGTGTAGTACAGGATCGCACAGACCACGCTTTACCCCCTCTAGTGTAGTGTCCGCAATATAACCTTGTTACGATGGTGGTAAGGGTTATGGTTTCTCTTCGGGCGGGATCGAGAGGCGTCGACAGGGAGGAGCCATGCGGAAGGCGGTCGGGATCGAGCTTGCGGACGGGGACCGGGAGGTTCTGGAGCGTTGGTCGCGGTCGAGGAGCGCGACGGTGCGGCTGCGGGAGCGGTCGAGGATCGTGCTGATGGCGGCCGGGGGGATGACGAACACGGCGATCGCCCGGGAGCTCGGGACGAACACGGACAAAGTGGGCCGCTGGCGGCGGCGCTATGCGGACGAGGGGCTGAAGGGGATCGAGAAGGAGCGTCCCCGCGGGGGCAACCACGGGGGCTGGTGCCCGAAGGCTCAGGCGGCGCTGAGGACGGAGATCATCCGGCGTACGACGCAGGAGAGGCCGCCGGACGCGACGCACTGGTCGTGCCGGTCGATGGCGAGGGCGGTCGGCACGACGCACAGCTTCGTGAACACCGTGTGGCGGGCGGCGGGGTTGAAGCCGCATCTGTGGCGGACCTTCAAGGTGAGCACCGACCCGCGCTTCGAGGAGAAGCTGCAAGACGTTGTGGGGCTGTACCTTGACCCGCCGGACAACGCGGTCGTGTTCAGCTTCGACGAGAAGAGTTCGGTCCAGGCGCTTGACCGGACGCAGCCGGGGCTGCCGCTGAAGCAGGGCCGCTGCGGGACGATGACGCACGACTACAAGCGCCACGGGACCACGTCGCTCTTCGTCGCAATGGACGTGGCGTCGGGCGAGGTGGTCGGCGAAACCTACGGCCGGCACCGGCACCAGGAGGTTCTCCGGTTCTTCCGCAAGGTGGAGAAGGAGGTGCCGAAGGGCCGGGAGATCCACATCATCCTGGACAACTACTCGACCCACAGGCACCGGCGGGTCCGGGACTGGGCGGCGGGCACGGGGCGCGTCCGGTTCCACTTCGTCCCGACGAGCTCCTCGTGGCTGAACCTGGTCGAGCGCTTCTTCAGCACGCTGACGCAGAAGCGGATCCGCCGCGGCGTCTTCCATTCCGTCCCCCACCTCGAATCGTGCCTGAAGCAGTACATCGAGACCTACAACGAGAACCCCCGACCGTTCCTGTGGACGAAGTCGGCCGCCCAGATCATCGAGAAGGTGGACCGGGCCCGCAAGGCACTCGCAGCCGCCTCAGCATAGGCGTATTATATTGCGGACACTACACTAGTCCCAAAATAAGCGAGTGGCGTTCCTGAGGCAGGTGTCGGTGGTGGGGCGAGGGGCTTTGCCTCGGAGACCGCTTGCGGAGCCGTCCGGATGGCGGGTTTCATGGCGCCGGGTACCCGTTTCCGGGCGGTTGGGGCATCGTCGGGAGAGATGGTCCGGCGCCAGGGGACACCGGTCCCCGCAATGGTTCCACACGGTCGGCAAGGCGGGTGGAGCGAGGCGGCGTCAGCCGAACCCGGTCCGTTCGATCGTGTTCCAGGTGCTGAACAGGCGGTCGGTCGTCGGCTGCCAGCCGATGATGCGCAGCGTGGTGCGCCGGGCCCGGCGGATGACCTGGCAGGGCAGCAGGATCATCTCGCGGATGAACCGCTTGAACTCCATGGCGATGTACTTCCGGCGGTCGGCCTTCAGGTGCATCATCATCGCGAGCCAGCTCTTGAGGTTCCACGCCAGCGCCGCCATGACCATGTAGGCCCAGTTGCTCACCAAGTCGTAGACCGGCACCCGCAGTGCATTCACACCGCTCTTCAACTGGGCGACCACGTTCTCCTGGTTGCAGCGGGCGTTGGCCAGCCGGACGACCTCGGCCGCGCTCAGGTCCCGCCGGGTAGTGATGTAGAAGAAGTAGCAGATCTCGTCCATCAGGCTCAGTTCGCCCTTCATCTTGCTGATGTTCTTGCGCACCACCACCATCCGGTAGGTCTTGCGGCACTTCGTCGGCCGGTACTCGTATTCGGCCACGTCCTCGTGGTTCAGCCGTTTGTTGACATAGCCGCGCTCCCGCACGATGCGCCCCTTCTCGTCCGCGCGCTTGCTCCTTGTCCTCCCCGTCCGGGATGTGTACCGCGGCCTGCGCTCCAAGCGCTTCCAGTCGCCCTCTTCCAGCGCTTCGGCCCGCTTCACGATCGCCGGCTGGGCGTCATAGCCGAAGACCAAGTCCGCCTCCTCGCTCCAGCGGTCGAAGTTGACGGTGAGCGAGAAGTCCGTGTCCCCGCGCACGCACACCCTGGGGACATGCGGTGAGACGAGTGCGATGGCCTTGTCGATCCACTCCGCCGCGCCCTGGTGGCTCACCGCGTTGCCCGGCCGGTTCACCAGGTACAGCACCTCGCCCGTGTTGGCCAGCGAGACGATGAGCGGGTGGTAGCCCCACACCCCCTTGTAGGACATGTCCATGCCCTCCTTCTTCTTTCCCAGGGTGGGCGCCAGCGTCCCGTCCACGTCGATGTGGGCCACCGGCGCCAGCAGGTCCCGGCCCCGGCCCCGCCACAACCGCGGCCGCACCGCGTTGACGCTCTCCATCAGCTCGATCACGTCCGCCTCGTCGTAGCGCCGCGTGAAGTCGCCCGCCGCCGTCGGGCTCGGAATCAGCTCCGCTCCCAGGGCGTCCATGTAGGCCGCGTCGTTGCGCAGGGCGTTGAGATCCTCCAGCCGCGCGCCCCCGCACAGCAGGTTGTAGGCGATGTTCAGCACGTGGTCCGATTCGTGGTACGGCAGGTGCCTCTTCAGCAGTTTCAGCCGCCGGTTGATCTCGCCGTCCAGCCCCAGCTTCGACACCAGCCGCCGGACCACTCCGATTCCTCCGTAGCTCATCGCGTTGATCCGCGCCCCGATCTCGTAGCGGACCTTGCCCGAACCGAACACCGGCTGTGCCCGCGACCCCCGCCGCCGCGCCCTCGCGTGCCGCGCCTGCACCTTCCGCCTGCGCCGGGCACTGTTCCCACGGCTTTGTTTGTGCGCTATTCTCTTCACCGGAAAGGCCTCCTGGTTGACATCCGACGACTCGCGCCGGAATGTGCTAAGTACAATCAGGATAAGCCTTTCCGGTACTCATTGCTAGCAACGCCGCACAAATCGTGCTTGCTTTGGGACTAGTCTTCAGCGACATGTTGCTCCGATGCGTGGGCGAGCCCCCGGCCCGGTCTAGTTACGGCACCACTCTCCGTTCACCCGAAGGTACTCGTCGACAAACGCATCCATGTGCTCGGCTAGGACTCCGCGAACGTGTTGCGCACTGTTCCCGTGCGTGCCGATTGACAGCGACTTCCATGTCGTTGCGGACCCAGTCGCACCTGTGAACTCGTCGTGAAGCATTTTTTCGAATTGCACACCTACTAGCGCCGCAGATTGGATAACAGTGACCCGAACCCGCAAGAAGCCTGGAGATTCGACGACAGTCGTGAAGATTCGGGCCGATCTCAGCCGACTAGTTACTGCCCGTTCAACAGCTCCCTGCGCAAGACCCGGGATTGGGTGGTTTCCTTCAATCAAGAACTCCACGCTGATCGGGGCACATCTGGTGAACAATTGGAAATGATCGAAGCCCGGCGGCTGTGATTGCCCGGCCGCGCCAGCGGGGAAGACGAGCCAAGCCAACATGGCGACCCGACTGAACCAAGAACGAAATCTCTCCTTCGCCGCGTTGTCTTCCATTGGACACACTACCGGCTTAGGGGTCACCGTTGGAGCGAACGTGAGGGCACCCGGGCGCGACTCGCTTGACGGGTAGGGTAGAGGGTTTGGACGGGAAGCTGCGCGGCCAAGCGCTACTGCTCCTTGAAGTGGTAGTAGCAGGACTCACACAACCGCATGGTGCCGGGTAATTTGTAGTGATACTCATGGCTGCGGATTTCCCGTGCGCAACGCCAACAGTCATATTCGTTGGGCCACCCCCTGTCTTGCGACCGGGTTCGCTTGGCGTCCTTGATCGTTCTCGTCATCCCCAAGAGGATGTCTCGGAGAGATCGATCACCGAGCCGCTGTATCCGTCCGCCATTGATCGCCTCGAGAAGTTGCAACGCAAGATCCCGGTCGGCCATGGCGCCCGCGACCGACCCGTTTTCGTCCAGCACCAACCAGACTTCCCGCACGTTTCCGATGGTCACCTGTGTCAAGTCAAAGCGCTCCTGCTTCCCACTCCAACCTACGATTTGCGGAAACCGCGGACAAGAACTTGGCAGTCCGCTGCGCGCCACGAAGCGTGTAGGTTCGTTCGACGAGACTAAGCATTCCATTCCCGACGAGGCTCGTCGAAGACCTGCTGCGCCTTGTAGCTCGATTCCCCTTGCGTCGGCGGCTCGATTCGCCCGCGATCATGTGGAGGTAGCCGTGCGTTCACGCAACCGCCGCTCGGGCCCGGAAGGTGATCCGTATCGAAGTTCGCCTTGCGGTCTCCTGCGGCCCAACGACCCTTGCTGAGCTGGCTCAGAGCACCTTGCTCAGAGCACCTTGCGGTGGCTAAGCCAGCCGACGCAACGTTGAACGTTGCGGGCTGCCAAAGGGGGGCGTTGCCCCCCTTTGAACCCCCCAACTTCCGGCGCTTTCGCCAGCAGCAGCGAGCGGCCGCCGCGGACTGGCGGGGGCGTGGTCTCTGGACGTAGCGTTAAGATCCGCGCGTAGAGGCGCTCCGATCCAACGGTGCCTGGCTCAAACCATGGAGTGCAACGATGTCGGCCCATCCGTGTTCGCTTCGAACCCTGGTCGCTGCGGTGCCGGTCATCGCGACATTTCCGGCCTGCGTTCCGGAATCGTCGCCGGAATCCACCATCGTCGCTGACAGCGCAGGCGTGCGGATCGTCACCAGCGATCCTGCGGGCTGGGATGCGACCTGTTCCATCAGCGAGGAACCCGTCCTGGTCATCGGCGCGGACGAGGAGGACGAAGACCAGTGGTTTTCCTCCATCCGGGGCATGGGTCGGCTGTCCGACGGCTCGGTCGTCGCCATTGACCGGTCGTCGGCCGAAGTCCGCATCTATGACGAGACCGGCAGGCACCTGCGGTCGATGGGCCGGTACGGCGAAGGGCCCGGCGAGTTCTCGAATCCCTTCATCCTGTGGATCACCGCTGGCGACACGCTGTGGGTGGGCGACTACTTCCCGTGGCGCTATAACCTCTTCACGGCCGACGGTGATTTCGTGCGGCAGGTGAACCTCACATCGCGCTTTGTGAACAACCCCGACGGCGGGGGGGTGCTCGACGACGGATACTCGGTGAATCCGAGATCAAAGCGGGCGAATCGTGCCGACTTCACGGATCCGGACACCCTGATCGTGGAGGTCAACGACCCCGGCGGGCGGCTGGTCGGCACCATCGACCGGATGCCCGGGCGACTTCGAGGATCCGTCAGCGAGGCTCCGAATCTGGGGCTGTTC
Source organism: Longimicrobiales bacterium (assembly GCA_965237885.1). GTDB lineage: Bacteria > Gemmatimonadota > Gemmatimonadetes > Longimicrobiales > Gaopeijiaceae > BD2-11. The sequence continues at coordinate 314,535 of CBDEGN010000002.1, forward strand.
CCCCTCTTCCAGTCGTTTCCGGAGGTTGACGCACGGGGCTCCACCGTCGTGCTGGCACACGGAAGGGACACCGAGATCCGTGTTCTGGACGACGAATTCAACCTGCGGACAATCATCCGCTGGTACGAACCGGATCGCGAGGTTACCCCTGCTGACGTGCGCGCCTGGCGCGAGGACTACGTCGAGAGCCGCAGCCAACGGGCCTCTCGGGACTGGTCGGAGTTTGACGACGCGACGATCAGCGGGGAGCGTCCCGCGGCCGACCTCTTTCCGGCCATCTCCGCCGTGATGATCGGGCGCGACGGTCGCATCTGGGTGCGCCAGTACGACCGGCCCCGGGAAGACCGTGGATGGCTGGCCTTCGGCTCCGACGGTCAGTTCTTCTGCCACATGGCTCAACCGCCCGGCGCCGTGCGGGAATTCGGCGCCGACTACGTCCTGTTGCTCAGCGAAACCGAACTCAGGACACCGACCGTTCACATGTACCGCCTGGATCACCCGTAGTCGGCGGTTTCACCCGTGTAGAACGCGGTCGTGTTCGGCGCCCGGCTACGGCGTTGACACAACCGTCAAGCTGTCGCGGAAGGACCACCGCGACGGTCTCCATGTAGTTGCGGCGCGCGCGCAGCGCCGAGGCAAAACCCGGAAACCCGGTGCCAGCGGAACTCTCCTGGTCCGCGAACTCCGGCCCCCCCCTCCATGTCCAGACCGAGAAAGGGCCGTATCTAAACCGCTGCTTGGCGGCGGTAGGGCCATCAGCCAGGCGCACCGCCAAGGATGATGGGAGGCGAGCCACCCGCTCGCGAACTCCGCTGGGGCGGAGGGGTTTTTGGGGGGTTCGAAGGGGGGCGGAGCACCCCTCGCCAGAGCGCGAATGTTTTACATTGCGTAGGCTGGCTTACGCACCTTAAGAGCGTGAGCCAGCCCCCGGCGGAGCCGCCGAAACCGCCTCTCAGGGCACCCTCCGGAACAGCGTCCACCGGGCCGTCGCAGGCAAGCCCCCCGACCTCTTGGTCGCCAGCCTCAGGGACGGCGAAGACGTACCCCGGCGCTCCTGCCGCCCGGTCGCGTTTCCACCCTACCCGTACCCCTCGGGGACCGGCAATCGTCGCTCTCAGGCGATCCTACGGCCCGTAGGTTACCCGAAATGCCCCCGGAACGCCCGGAAGTCGGCTCTTGGCCCGGTCGCGGGTCCAGATCAGGTCTCGGTGCCCGCTCTCCCGCCCGCGAGATACGCCGCCCAGTCCTGCATGACTTGGCGTCGGCGCTCGAACAGGTCGCTCCGGAAGTACGCACCCTCGACCCCGCCGACCGTGTGGGCCAGCGCCGCCTCGGCGACCGTGCGGTCGACGCCGGTCTCCGCGGCCCAGTCGCGGAACGAGCTGCGCAGCCCGTGCACCGTGCTTGGGATGCCCAAGTCCCGAAACACGCCCGCCACCGGCGGGCTCCGCAGCTCCAGTCCCTTGAAGCTGGGAAAGATCAACCCCGACCCGTTCTCGATCTCCCGGGCTTGGTCCAGCACCGCCCGCGCACCCGACGACAACGGCACCCGGTGCTCGCGCCCGGCCTTCATGCGCTCCGCAGGCACCGTCCATGTCGCGCGGTCCCAGTCGATCTCCCCCCAACGTGCCCTTCGAGCCTCGCCGCTGCGCGTCGCCGTCAGGGCCACGAACTCCAGACACAGCCGAATGCCCACCCACGCGTCGGATGCCCGTGCCGCCTCGAGCGCCGCCGCGACTTCGGCATGCGGCAGCGCGCGGAAATGCGTCCGGTGCCGGTTGCCCCGAGGCAGCGCCGCCGCGATGGCGTCGCCCGCGGGGTTGTCCTCGCGGTAGCCCTTGGCCACCGCCCACTTCATCACCGCCCCGATGCGCCGCCGCACCCGGGACGCCGTGGGCCGCTTCTCGCTCCAGATCGGCACCAGGCAGGCCAGCACGTCGGCGGTCGTGATCTCGCCCACACGCTTGCGCCCCAGCTGCGGAAACGCGTAGTCCCGAAAACACTGCCGCCACTGCTTCTCGCTGTGGTCTCCCTTCCAGTTCTTGGCGTGGAGCGCGATCACGGTCTCGGCCGCCCGCTCGAACGTCGGCATGCCACCGCTGCGGGGATCCATGCCCTTCTCGATGGCGCGCCGGTTCTCCAGCGCCTTGGCCCGCGCTTCGGCCAGCGTCACGACCGGATAGGGACCCAAACCGACGTTGAACGGCTTGCCGTTGATCCGCATCCGCTGCGCCCATGTCTTCGACAGCCGTCCCGAGGCCGTCGGCTTGACCAGCAGCGAGAGCCCGTATCCGCCGCGCCTCTCCCCGTACCGGCCCGGCCGTTTGACGGTCCGAACGAACGCGGCGCTCAGCCGTTTGGGTCGTGTCATGCCGTGCTCCTGGTGGATTTGGATTATCACCATAGGTTATCACTATCGGAACAAGACTACACGAAACGGCCTGAGCGGTCAAGATACAGATAACATAAGCACTAACAGCAGATTACCCAAGGCTACGAGACAACACGATACCTTGCTGAACCTACGGAGTGCGGTGGAATCGTGCGCGTCTTGCGACCGACGCTGAGCACCGATCCGCTCGGCATCGACCTGCTCGCCCCTGACCCGCCCTCGCCGTGAAACATCGGGACCGTGGCCGCGTCGCACGCCATGCGCCGGGACGTTTCCGCGGAAACGCGAATCCCGTCCAGATCCGAGCGGCCGGGCTCGCCTTCTTCCGTCAGCGTCGCCGCGTCAGCATGGACGATGACCTGGTAGCGCTCCGCACGGGTGCCCGACTCGCCGGGAGCGCCTTCCTCCGAAGCTTCCTCGCCAAACCCCGCCGCGAGCGCTCGCTCGGCCACGAGCCCGACCGCGTCCGCCCGGCGCTGCTTCGGCTTCGGCGAGTCCTCGCCCACTTTCTCTCCTGCGCTCTTCTCTTCCGCATCCTTCTCGCGCCGATAGAGCGCGTCGGCCGCAGCCTCCACGGCTCGCATCAACATCGCGCCAACTTCGGGCTCGAGCCGTCCCTTCACGACATACATCCCGTCGCCGTCCACGAACACCGAGAATGCCCGGCTGCGGTGGCGCGCCTGCTCAGCCGTCAGCTCCCCTTCCCGCGACAACTGCTTCCACAGGCGCACCATCTGTTCCAGCCTCGCGGCGGATCCAGCTCGGGCGAACTCGAGCAGCGCCGCCTCGCTCTCCGGCTTCGCCACACGCGTGATCGCCCGCACCTTCGTATAGGAGAGCCGCCCGGCCTGAAGCGCGGCCGCGGTCTGCGGAAGGTTCTCCAGCGCTCGCGCCGCGCGAACCCGCTCCCGGGCCGGCCCGATCTTCGTGCCCGTCCTCCAGGCGAGCCACTCGGCGCAGGAAGAGAATCCGTCCTTCCAGCCGCCGCGGCGATCGAAGTCGGCGAGCAGGGTCATCATTTTGCCCTCGGCGGCGTTGATGCCGGCGGCCAGGTCCGCGATCCGCTCGCCGACAAGGAAGAGCTCGTCGTCTTCGCCGGATGAGGACGCCTCGTGCGAGCAGGGTACGGGAGAGCAGGGTTCGGGCGAGGAAGGTTCGTGCAAGCAGGGTACGGGAGAGCAGAGTCCGGGCGAGCAGGGTCCGGGAGAGCCTGCGGCCAGGCCCCGAGCCATCGAGCCCACGGCTGCCCTCGCCCACTCCGCTGCCAACGCCTCGCGATGACGCGCCTTGCCGGCCTTCTTCAGGAGTTGGTGCGGCCACGATCATTGTTCTTCTCCTCTCGGAAAGGAATTCGGTGCGGGAACCTTTTGTGCTGAACCAGGTCGGGGGCTGTACGACGGTACCGGACCAGCGGCTGAGCCAAGCCCGGGAACTGGATTGGTTCCGGGAACTGAATGAGGGCCGGGAACTGAATGATCCGGGCACTGAATCAGACCACGAATTGGCCGTCGAATCGACGTCTAAATATAACGACGATATATTTCACCTTCTCTAATGGCCTCAGAGCCACAAGGACTGGGGCGAAGACTATTTTGAAAGGAGAACGCCGATAAACGCTCGCGGACGGCGAGCTGTTGCGCCCGGTGGCCATTCTGGCATGGGTCCAGGACGTCGATGGAACGTGCGTCCCAGATCCGTCAATGGCTGAATGGGACGACGGAATGTGAATTTGGGACAGCCTCACAACGAGTATCGACTCGACAACTACTGGCACAGCTATTGGCACCCGACCGACCGCACATGGGCATCGTTCGTCGAGCCGATGGCAAGGGCGAGCGGCAATGGGCCCGATGGCGAGGTTCCGTCTGCAGAATGCTTCCCCCGACCGCCGTCGGAGGTGTATTATCGGCGCGCTGTGGAAGGCCCCATTCCCGGGTGGAAAACCGTGATCGGGACCGGGAAGAAGCCGCCACGAACGACAGGAAAGAAGCGGCGCGCGACAGGAAGAAGCGGCCGCGAACAGCGGCGAGCGAAAGGAAAGAAGCCGAACCGCGAACAAGAAGCCGGAAACGGCTAACACCGGGACGAGCAGCCGTGAGCGACAGAAACGAACATACAGGCGACAAGTCCGGGCCTGGAGGCACGCTCGACCGGGCGCTCGTGCTGGTGGAGTTTCTGCGCGCGAACTGTCCCTGGGATCGTAAGCAGACGGCGGAGTCGCTGATTCCGTATCTCGTTGAGGAGAGTCAGGAAGTGGTTGACGCCATTCGTGCCGGGGATTCCGGGGAACTCGAGGGGGAGCTCGGGGACCTGCTGCTCAACGTGGCCTTCCAGATCGTGCTCGCGGAGGAGGCCCGGGCCTTCGACCGGCGTTCGCTGGTGGACCGCCTGGACGAGAAGATGCGGCGGCGGCATCCCCATCTCTTCGGCGACGGGGAGAGGGAGGACTGGGAGGCGCTGAAGGCGAAGGAGCTCGCGCGGGACGAGAGTATCCTCTCGGGGCTGCCTGCCGGGCTGGATCCGCTGATGCGGGCGCATCGCATCCAGGAAAAGATGAGCGGCGTGGGCTTCGATTGGGAGGATGCGGAAGGGGCGCGGCAGAAAGTGGCCGAGGAACTGGAGGAGATGCGGGTGGCGCTCGCTGGCGCAGACGCGCGCGAGGTCATGGAGGAGGCGGGGGATCTGCTCTTCACTGCCGTCAATCTGGCGCGCCTCGCCGGTGTGCACGCCAGCAACGCGCTCGCCCGCGCGAACCGGAAAGTGGAAGCCCGCTTCCGTCGCATCGAGCAGCTCGCGCGCGCGGACGGCAAGCGGGTGGCGGACATGTCGCTGGAGGAGTTGGACGCGCTGTGGGAAGTGGTGAAAGCGGAGGAGGCCCGCGATCCCGGCCGACCCGTCAGGGCGTCAGCCGGTTCATCAGGCGCGGAAACGGAATGAGCTCGCGGATGTGGGAGCGGCCGGTCATCCAGGCGGTGAAGCGCTCGATTCCCAGCCCGAAGCCCGAGTGCGGGAAGGTGCCGTAGCGGCGCAGATCCAGATACCAGCCGTAGGCCTCGGCCGGGAGCTCCTCCTCCTCGATGCGCGCGGCCAGTCGCTCCAGATCGTCCTCGCGCTGGCTTCCGCCGATGATCTCGCCGTAGCCTTCGGGGGCGATCAGGTCGTTGCACAGCACGGTTCGGGGATCCGCCGGATTCTCCTTCATGTAGAAGGCCTTCGCGCCCTTGGGGTAGTTGTAGACGAAGACGGGCCGCTCGAAGTGCTCGGCAATGCGGGTTTCATCGGCGCCGCCCAGGTCCGCGCCCCATTGGGTGTCGCTGCCCGCCTCGCGCACGATCTCCAGCGCCTCCGTGTAGCTGACGCGCGGGAAGGGCGGCGTGATGCGCTCCAGGGCGGAGAGATCGCGTCCGAGCACCTCCAGCTCTCCCGAGCACCGGTCCAGCGTCCGGCCGATCAGGTAGACGACCAGTTCCTCCTGCAGGCGCATGTTGTCGTCGGAGTCGGCGAAGGCCACCTCGGGCTCGAGCATCCAGAACTCGGTCAGGTGGCGCCGGGTCTTGGACTTCTCGGCGCGGAAGGTGGGACCGAAGCAATACACCTTGCGGAAGGCGGGGCAGGCCGCCTCCACGTAGAGCTGGCCGGTCTGCGCGAGGAAGGCGCGGTCCCCGAAGTAGTCGGTCTCGAAGAGAGTGCCCGCGGATTCGCCGATCGCCCCGGTGAGGATGGGCGTGTCGATGCGAATGAAGTCGCGCTCGTAGAAGAAGTCGTGGATGCCCTTCTCGATCTCGGAGCGGACGCTCAGGCCGGCGCGCTGGGCCGAGGAGCGCAGCCAGAGATGACGATAGTCGAGGAGGAATTCGACGCCGTGCTCCTTGGGCTGGATGGGAAAGCCCTGGGACGCGCCCAGCAACTGGACGTCCTCGACCAGAAGCTCGTATCCGCCGGGGGAACGGGCCTCCTCCTGAACCGTCCCGGTCACGGCCACGCACGACTCCTGGGCGAGGGCGCAGCCGAGTTCCCAGGCCTCGGGCGAGAGCTGCTTGCGCAGCATGACGCACTGCACCAGCCCGGTGCCGTCACGCACGACCACGAAGCCGACCCTTCCGTGGACGCGCACGTGCTCCACCCAGCCTCGGATCGTGACGCTCCGGCCAGTGTTTGCGCCGAGTTCGCGTACGATGGCTTCGGGGGATGCCATGGCGGTCTCCTGAGGTGGAATCTGGTTGCTGCTGCGGGTGCGCGTAGCGCGCTTGCCGCGGGTGCGCGTGGCGCACGGCTGCGAGTGCGCATCTGCAGACAGCTGCGGGTCCGCCTTTTGCGGACAGTCGGTAGCTAGTTTCTCACCGGGAGGGCGTCAAGTCCAACCTTACCCCACGTCCCTCAGGCGCAGCCGTTCTCCGAAGCGGCTGGCCAGAAGATGACGCCGGGCGGCGTTTTCGGGGGCAACCAGATCGGGGTCGCGGTCGATGGTTGCGCGGGCTCGCTCGCGGGCGGTTCGCATGAGATCGTCGTCGCGGGTGAGATCGGCGAAGCGCAGAGCGGGATGGCCGTGCTGCTGGGAGCCGAAGAAGTCGCCTTCGCCGCGCATGCCGAGATCGGCCCGGGCGATGGCGAACCCGTCATGCGTGCTCTCGAAGACCTTCAGGCGCTCGGCGGCGGACTCCTCCGCGTCGGCGATCACCAGGCAGTAGCTCCGGTCGGCGCCGCGCCCGACCCTCCCGCGCAGCTGGTGCAGCTGGGAGAGCCCGAAGCGTTCGGCGTGCTCGATGAGCATGACGGTGGCGTTGGAGACGTCGATGCCCACCTCCACGACCGAGGTGGCCACCAGAAGGTGGAGCTCGCCGGCCAGGAAGGCGCGCATCACGGCGTCCTTTTCCTCGCCGGGAAGCTGGCCGTGCAGGAGACCGACGTGGTATCCGGAGAACTCCCCTTCGCGCAGCCGCGCCCATTCCTCGGTGGCCGACCGTAACTCGAGCTTGTCGGACTCGCCCACCAGCGGGTAGACGATGTACGCCTGGCGCCCGTTCTCCAGCTCGCGTTGGATCCGGTCGTGGGCTTCGGAGCGCCGGGACGGAGGCAGCCAGCGGGTTTCGACCGGCTTGCGCCCCGGGGGAAGCTCGTCCAGCACGCTCAGGTCGAGATCGCCGTAGAGGGCGAGCGCCAGGGTGCGCGGGATCGGGGTGGCCGACATGATCATGGTGTCCGGTCTGGGCTCGCGCTGGCTGAGGACCATGCGCTGGCGCACCCCGAAACGGTGTTGCTCGTCGACCACCACAAGCCCGAGGCGGGCGAACTGCACCGTGTCCTGGATGAGGGCGTGGGTGCCCGTCACCACGAGTCCGGAGCCGTCGGCGAGGGCGGCGAGCACGCGGGCCCGCTCGAGCGCATCGGAACGCCCGGTGAGCAGCAGGGTCTCGACGCCGAGCGGGCCGAGCAGACGCTGCAGGCTGCGCGCGTGCTGTTCGGCGAGCAACTCGGTGGGGGCCATGAGGGCGGCCTGGTGGCCCCCTTCCACCGCGAGCAGCATGGCGAAGACGGCGACGATGGTCTTCCCCGCCCCCACGTCCCCCTGCAGCATGCGGTTCATGCGGCGGTCCGCGGTCATGTCCGCATAGATCTCGCGAAGCACCCGGGTCTGCGCCCCGGTGAGGCGGAATCCCAGCGATTCGTGAAGGGGCCGGATGAGCTGGTTGGTGCGGCGAAACCGGATGCCGGCGACGGAGGTGGTGCTCCGGTACCGGGTGAGGGCGTGCATGAGCTGCAGGAAGTAGAGCTCGTCGTAGGCGAGGCGCCGCCGGCCCCGCTCCATCTGGGCGAGACTCCGGGGCTCGTGCATGCTCGAAAGCGCCTTGGCGAGCCCCGGCACGCCAATCTCCCGGCGCTCCTCCGGGGACATGTGCTCTTCCTCGGCCACCTGCCGCAGGAGCGTGGCCAGGTTGCGCTCGATCAGCTGGCGCAGCACCCACTGGGGCACGGCTTCGGACGCGGGATAGACGACGAAGATGGTTCCCTGGTCGGGGGCGACTTCGCCCTCGGAGGCGGCGGCGCGGCGCGCGCGGCCGGACTCCAGAATGGCGAATTCGCGGGGCTGGATCTGGCGGCCGTGAAAGAAACGCACGGTCCCCGAAGCGAGCAGGATGTCGCCTTTGTGAATCTTGCGGTCCAGCCACGGCTGGCCCGGCCAGGCGCACGTGATGTGGCCGGTGCGGTCTTCGATGACGGCCTGAAAGATGCGCAGGCCCTTGCGCGTGGGGATGACGCCGGAGCTGCGCACGCGCCCCACGACGACGGCCGCATCCCCCACCTGCAAGTCGGCCACGGGCTGGACGCTCGAGGCGTCTTCGTAGCGCCGGGGCACGTGGTAGAGCAGGTCGCGCGCCTTGAGGATGCCCAGGCGGGCCAGGCTCTCGGCCCGCCTCGGTCCGACGCCCTTGAGGAACTGGACCGGCGAGTCAAGCCTGGAGAAGGTCATGTGGCGGGTCCGAAGACGCCCTCCAGAAACGCGTGCGCGTCAAAGGACTCAAGGTCTTCGGGGCGCTCGCCCACCCCGACCAGCTTGACGGGCAACCCGAACTCCTGCTGCAGGGCGACGACGATTCCGCCGCGCGCGCTGGAGTCCATTTTCGCGAGCAGGATCCCGCTGGGGTCCGCGGCGTCCCGGAAGGCCCGCACCTGGGCGAGCGCGTTCTGCCCGACCGTGGCGTCGAGGACGATCAGGGTTTCGTGGGGCGCGCCCGGAAGCTTGCGGGCGATGACCCGCCTCACCTTGCGCAGCTCGTCCATCAGCTCGGTCCGGGTGTGGAGGCGTCCCGCGGTGTCGACAATGGCCACGTCCACACCCCGTGCCCGGGCGGCGTCAATGGCGTCGAAGGCGACCGCGGCGGGGTCGCCGCCGGGCTGTCCGGCCACGAACTCGGCCCCGGTGCGTTCCGCCCAGACGCGCAGCTGGGAGACCGCGCCCGCCCGGTAGGTGTCGGCTCCGGCCAGCAGGACGCGCTTGCCACGGGCTCGGAGGCCGTGCGCGAGCTTTCCGGCGGAGGTGGTCTTCCCCACCCCGTTGACGCCGACGACCAGGTAGACGGCCAGCCCCTCGGCGGGCTCGTGGAGGGCGGTGGCGGAGGCCGGCCGGACCAGGATCTTCGCCACCTCGTCGCGCAGGGAGGCGCGCAATTGCTCCGGGCCACGGATCCGGCCGCGGCGCTCGAGCGCTTCGATCCGGTCCACCAGCCGCAGGGTGGCGTCCACGCCGAAGTCGGCGGCCAGCAGGCGGTCCTCCAGATCCTCCAGCGTCTCCTGGTCGAGTCCACGCGCCGCGACCCGGATGTCGGTGAGGGCGAAGTCCACGACCTTTCGCCACAGCGACCTGCCCTTCCGGGTCCTGTCGCGGGTCAGCCGGCCCATGGGCGTCACGGACGCTACCGGAGGCCCTGGCGCCGGCGGCCGATCCACTCCCCGCACAGGACTGCCAGAATGACGAGGAAGGGCGCCGGGTGAGTGCGCAGCGGGCGGGTGGCCCCCGGCCGCTCGCCGGCCGCGGCCAGGTCGCCGCTGGAGAGGTCGTCGATGGCGGGCAGGCGCAGGTCGGCGGTGTAGCTTTCGACGTCGAAGCGCCCGCCCGCCTCCCCGCCGGCGGCCGGGGAGATCGCGAAGTCGTAGGTGCCGGGATGCAGCGGGGGCGTGACGAAGGTCTCGGTGGAGTCCACCGCCACGGCGGAATCGAAGACGACTTCGCCGTCGCGGGTGAGGCGCAGGCCGACGACCTGGCCCCCCAGCCCGGGTGCCTCCCAGGCCACCGGGCGGGCGCGGGGGACCACCAGCTCGGCGGGACCGGGCGGGCCGGCCCCGGCCAGCCGCTCCCCCGCGAACAGCCAGTTGGCCACCCCCGCCCACAGGGCACGGTAGGCGCGGCGCGGCGCTCCGTCGCGGGCGGCCCAGCGCCAGTAGCCCGCGGCCAGCGCGACCCCCCGGCGGCGGCCTTCTTCGGTGGTGAGGACCAGCGCCGCCTCTCCCGGCCCGCGCCCCCCGAGCTGCACCTGCAGCGCGACCGCCCCGGACGACTCGGTGACCGGGTGGATGGCGGTGAGGGGAGGCAGGGCGTCCAGGTCGATGCCGGCGAACTCTCCCGCCAGCGGGGAGGCGGGCAGGTCGCTCACGACGTACCACTCCCCCTGGACGCCCCCCGCCACCTCCACCCCGCCCAGTGACGCGCCGGCCCGGTCGGCCGGGAAGATCAGAAGACGGGGGGCGTCGCGGGCCGCCTGGGGCACCCAGGTGGGGGCGCGCGCGTCCACCCCGTGCAGCACGACCACCTCGGCCCCCGCGAGCAGGGCGCGCACGTCGGCCTCGGTGACCTCGTCGGAGACCTCCTCACCCCGCCCCAGCGGCAGGTAGCGCGGCCCGGCGACGCGCAGGTAGCCGCGCGCCGGCAGCCCGGTCACGTCTTCCAGCACGGGCAGCAGGTAGCGGGGCTCCCAGTCCGGGCGCAGCGAGAGCAGAACCAGCCCGGCCGGCGGGGGGGCGACGCGCACATAGCGCACGCGCTGGTCGTCGTCGGGAAAACCGTCCCCGTCGAGGAGGACCGTGGCGGTGTAGCGCACCAGCCCCTCGGTGGCGGGGGCGGGGAGGTCGACGGGGGTGCGCGCCACCTCTCCGGGCGAAGGGATGTCCACCGGGGCGGAGGCGACCAGGCGGCCCTCCTCCCGCACCTCGATCCGGGCGGAGGCGCCACCGGCCGGCACCTCGCCGAACACCGTCACCTCGGCTGCGAGGGCCGCCCCCCGCTCCGCGCGCGCGGGCAGGGCAAGGTCGGCGATGCCCGCGTTGGCCGCCCCCACGTCCACCAGCTCCAGCCGGGCCTGGACGCCGGGGACACCGGGCAGGGCGCCGAAGTCCGCGTCGGTCAGGCGGCCGTCGCTCACCACCGTGACCGCGCGCGCGCCCGACTCGGCCGCGGCGCGCAGGGCGGGGAGGAGGCGGGAGGTGGGGGCGGCGGGGGGGCGGTCGTCGAGCTGGCCGGGGGTGCTCGCCGTCACGGCGCCGCCAAACACCAGCACGGAGCCGTCGGCGCCCGCGATGCCGGCGGCTTCCCGAACCGCCCGCGACCATGCGCTCTCACCGCTGGGCGAGCGCGCCGCCATGCTCAGGGAACCGTCCAGCAGAACGGTGGCATCGCCGCCGGTGCCGGCACCCGCCCCCGCGGGCAGCCGCGGATTCCAGATGAGCAGGAGCACCAGGGAGATCGCCAGGGCCCTCAAGAGAGCCAGGAGGCGGCGCCCGGCCACCGGAAGCTCCCGCCGGTTGTACACCCAGAAGGCGAAGCCGCACCCTGCCGCCAACAGCAGGAGCAGCGCGATCCAGGAGAACACACTCACGCTTGTGGCCCGGCGGAAGCGCCGGATGGAATCACTGGTCGCCCTGAGACCCGGCCTCGCCTTCGCTCGCCTCCGCCATCACGGGACCGCCCACCAAGGTCCGCCGCGGAGCAAACCTGGCGCTGGCGAGAAGCGCGTGTCCATCGGCGAGCAGGGCCTGCCAGCGGGACCAGGCAGGCTCGGGAATCGACTCTCCGGGAGGGAGGCGGATGTCCAGAGGATCCTTGATCCGGCCGTTCTGGCGCAGCTCGTAGTGCAGATGGGGGCCGGTGGCGAGCCCGGTCATGCCCACGAACCCGATGGTCTCCCCCTGCCGGACCCGTCCGCCCGCCACGACCCTCGAAGCGAAGCCGGTGAGGTGGGCGTAGCGGGTCACGAAACCCTTGGTGTGCCGAATCTCCACGAGGTTGCCGTACGACCCGCTCCAGCCACGATGGGTGACCACTCCGTCGGCGGTCGCCATGACCGGAACCCCCGTGTTGGCGGCGTAGTCCACGCCGTCGTGGGCGCGCCATCTCCGCAGCACGGGGTGGAAGCGGGCGCTCTGAACGCGCGAGGAGATGCGGCGGTACTCGAGCGGCTTCAGCAGGAACTGCCGCTGGACCGATCTGCCGTCGGTATCGTAGTAGGCTCCCTCGCCGCCCTGGGAGGCATCGAACCAGAAAGCGCGAAAGGGGGTGCCCTGGTTCACGAACTCGGCGGCCACAATGCGCCCGTTCCCCCTCATCGAACCATCGGGCCTGACTTGGCGCTCCAGAACCACGCGGTAGGAATCGCCCGGCTGAACCTGCCGGTGGAAATCCACTTCCCATTGGAAGATCCCGTCGAGGCCGTGCAGGAGCTTGGCCCGGTCACCCGAGGGCATGTATTGCAGATCCGGGCTCCCGACTACGGCCAGCCACAGATTGGAGCGGATCTGGCCGGTGATGAAGACGGTGTCGGTCTGGACCGGAGTCCGCACCAGCAGCGAACTCCAGCCGTGCGCCGTCCCTTCCAGATACACCGCCGAATCCGGGCTCAGCCCGATTTCGATGGCGCGCAGGGCACCGTCGCGGCGGTCTCTCCAGTACGTCACCGGAGTGCCTGCGGCCAGCCGGCGCGGATTGGCCCGTTCCCGGAAGGCGGCCAGTAGGGAAACCTGTTGGGCGACGCTGATGGGCCCGTCAGCGAGAAGCGCCCCCAGCGTCTGGCCCCGCCGCAGACTGACGCGTTCGGCCTCCTCGGCGGGAGCGGCGGCTACCGGCGCGAGGGTGCCCGCGTCGTACGTCACGGACCGGTCCGAACCGAGCCATGCGGTAACGCCCAACGCCGCGAAGCAGAGGGCGGCCGCCGCAGACACCACGATCCTGCGACCGCCTGGCGCACGCAGCACCTCCGCCCAGCGCTCGCGCAGGGCGGCCAACGCCGCGTTCAACAAAGACGCGAACCCAGTTCGCCGGAGTTCGCAAAACCGTCTCAACGCGCGAGCGTGATGAACGTCGGCATGTCGAGTGCTTCAACGGGGCCCCGGGCAACGACTCGCTGCTGCCGGGAAGCCTGCTGCCGGGCCTGTTGCACGGACGGCCTGCTGGAGGGTTTGCTCGCGCTCACTGGACTTCTTCCTCCGGCCATAGCCGCCTGCCGTGCCACGTTTCGCTGCGGCCGCGGGGACGGCACGGGCGATCGTCGCGGATCGAATGTTTTCGTCGAGCCGTTGCTCCCGAACTCCCGACGCAGGACGCTGGGTTTCTCGGCTTCGTTCCCGAACCCGGTCGCGATGACCGTGACCCGGACACCTTCCTTGATCTTGGGGTCGTGGACCGCGCCAAAGATGATCTCCGCCTCGTCCCCGGCCTCTTCCTGAATGATACTAGATATTTTTGTCACATCGTCAATGGCAAGATCCATCCCGCCGGTGATGTTGATCAGGACGCCATGGGCACCCTTGATGGAGACATCGCCCAGGAGCGGGGAGGAAATGGCCTTGCGGGCGGCTTCCTCGGCCTGGTGGTCACCATCGCCGAAGCCCGAACCCATGAGGGCACCGCCGCCGCACGACATCACCGTGCGCACGTCCGCGAAGTCGACGTTGACCTCGCCCGCGACCCGGATCAGGTCGCTGATGCCCTGAGTGGCGTGCAGCAGGATCTCGTCGGCCTTCTTCAGGGCTTCCTGAAAGCTGGTTCCCTTTCCGACCACCGCCATGATCCGGTCGTTGGGTACGACGATCACCGTATCCACCGTCTTGCGCAGCTCCGCGAGCCCTTGCTCCGCATGCCGCAGGCGCTTCTTGCCCTCGAAGGAGAAGGGTCGGGTCACGATGCCGATGGTGAGCGCGCCCATCTCCCTGGCGAGCCGGCCGATGATGGGCGCGGCCCCGGTTCCGGTCCCGCCCCCCATCCCGGCGGTTATGAAGACGAGGTCGGCTCCCTGAATCGCCTTTGTCACCTCTTCGGCGTTCTCGTGGATGGCCTGCCGGCCGATCTCGGGACGGGCACCGGCCCCCAGGCCGCGGGTGAGCTTCTTCCCGATCTGGATGCTGATTGCCGCCTTGGAGCCCCGCAGGGCCTGGGCGTCCGTGTTGGCGACGATGAGCTCCACGCCCTGGAGGCTCTCGTCAGCCATGCGGTTGACCGCGTTGCCGCCCGCGCCGCCGCAGCCCACTACCTTCATGCAGGCGCTCGGAGCTGCGCTTTCGTCGTAGTCGAAGATCGTCATTGATTTACCCTCGCTTGATGAATGTTGTCTCGCACTTCATCCCCGATCCAGGCCAGGTGCGAAGTTTCCCGCTCCGTCACCCAAGCTCCGTTACGCACTCAGAAGAATTCCTTGAGCCAGGCTCCAACCTTTCCGACGACTCCGGACGTGAGGACGAGCGCCCCCTGTCCGGTCTTGGCAAAGCGGTCGGCCCCGTACTGGGCCACGCCGACCGCCGTCGAGAGGCGAGACCGGTTTATGGAGTCGGACAGTCCGGTCACGCCCTCTCCGGGAGCTCCGATGCGAACCGGCGTTCCCAGAACGCGCTGGGCGAACTCCGCGACCCCGTCCAGCGCGGCCGCTCCGCCCGTGAGGACGACCCCCGTCCCCAGGGGAGCGATCAGCTGTCGCTCCTCCAGCTCCCGCTGATACCAGGCGAAGATCGCCTCCATGCGGCCTTGCAGGGCGTTGGCGATCGTGGCCCGGCCGATGCGGCGAGGCCTCGATGGAGTGGGGCCGGGGATCTCGACCGTGTCTTTGGGATCCACGAACTCGGGCAGCACGCACCCGTGGCTTTCCAGCACTCGCCTGGCCTCCTCGTACGGGAGATGCAGGTGCTGAACCAGATCCCAGGTGAGCGCGACCCCGCCGGTCGGCAGCATGTTGGTGTGATACACCCTGCCATCGACGAAGACGGCCATCTGGGTTGTGGTGCCGCCCAGATCCAGCAGCGCGACGCCGATTTCCTTCTCGTCCTCTCGCAGGGCTGCGCGCGCGGCGGCGAGCGGCTCCAGGATGAGCTTCTCGACCCGGTAGCCCGCCCGGGAGACGGCGCTACGGATGTTGTTGGCGATCGCCGAGGCGCCGGTGACCAGATAGACATCGGATTCCAGGCGGGTGCCCGGCATGCCGACGGGGTGCAGGATGCCCGAAGTGCGGTCGACCGTGTAACTCTGGGGGACCGTGTGCAGGAGTTCGCGATCGTGAGGCAGCGCCACGGCGCGCGCGACCGCGTGGAGCCGGGCCAGGTCGTCGGCCGAAACCTCGTTGTCGGAGATGGCGACCACGCCATGCGAGGCGAAGGTCTCGACCTGGTCGCCGCTGATGCCGACGTAGACGCTGTTGACTGTGCACCCCGCCATGAGTTCGGCCTCCCGCACGGCCTTGCCGACGCGCTCCGCCATTTCCTCGACATCTCTCACGACCTCACGCTGCACGCCGTTGGTGTTGACTTGGCCAACGCCCAGGACTTCGATCCAGTGCGCCGGATACTGGCCGTCCACTTCGGCGATGAGGGCGGTGGTGCGAGTCGCCCCGATGTCCAGGCCCGCGACGAGGTGGGAGCGCATCTTCATCGCCCTCCGTAGCGGGACCCACGCAGCGGCGTGTGCTTCACGACCACTTGATCCTCGAAGCGGAGATCGGCAACGGTGAGCACGCGTGCGGGAGCTCTCGACACAGCGTCGGTGAGCGCTGCGAGACCCTGCCGCAGTCGGCGATCGTCGAGAGGCGATTCGAATCTCAGCTCGGCCTGGAACTCGGAAAAGCGGGCGGTTATGGACTCGCGGGACGCCCAGATGAGTTCCGAGACGGAGCGGGTGAAGTCCGGATTCCGTTCCCCCAGCCGGCGCAGCTCCCCGGCCATGATCTGAATCTGCTGGTGTTGCGAGAGCGCCAGGGTGCTGGCCGGACCCTCCGTGGGTCTGAGGATGGGTAGGTCGAGCCGGTGCACAGCCGGATCGATGGGCAGGTATTCACCGCTGCCGTCAACGGGTTCGAGGGCGGGTGTGGCCACCAGGGCGACCGGCTGTCGCTCCTCGATCACGATCTCCACGATATCGCCCGGAAGACTGCGAACCGTGGCGTCTTCGACCAGGATGTGGGTACGGAGGCGCCGCTCGAGCGCCCGTGCCCCGCCCCGCTCGTCCTGGTAGGCGGGAACCCATTGGTGGACTTCCTCGGGATCGATGTAGCGAGTGCCCTGCACGTTGACGGAGGACACGCGGAACCTGGCGAAGCGGGCGAGGATGTCCGGCGCATCGCCGAAGGCGGCCAGCGTACCCGCGGCAAGCATGAGGGGCACAATCAACGCAGACAGCTTACGCATCGGATCCTCCCAGACAACGAAGAAGTGCGGGGCCGGCGGTTTCGATCGATCCGGCGCCCAGCGTCAGGCACACGTCCCCGCCGCGGAGGGTGTCCGCCAGAGCCGCGGGAAGCGAGGCCAGCTCGGAGTGGTAGCGTGCGTCCCGTCCGCCGGCGGCGGTCACGGCCCGGAGGACCAGTTCTCCGGTGACGCCGGGAATGGGAGCTTCGCGAGCGGGATAGATCCCAGTAACCCAGATCTGGTCGGCCGCGGCGAGGGCCGCGCCGAGCTCGTCCGCGAAGTCGCGGGTGCGCGAGAACAGATGGGGCTGGAAAACGGCCACCAGGCGAGCCCCCGGATAGCTGTCGCGCGCGGCGGAGAGCGCCGCCGTGACCTCGGTGGGGTGGTGGGCGTAGTCGTCCACCACGATGATGCCCCGCTCCGAGCCGAGCCGTTCGAAGCGACGGCACACACCGGAGAAGCCGGACAGCGACCGGCGGATGTCGGTCCACTCGACACCCAGCTGCCGCGCGGCCGCGGCCGCGCCCAGTGCGTTGAGCAGGTTGTGAGTGCCCGGAAGCGGGATCGATAGTTCGCCCCGGTCCCGGCCATGCTCGAAGACGCGCGCCTCGGTGCCGCGGACACCGGTGCGCACCGATGTCGCTCGCAACTGAGCGCCCGCGCTGAAGCCGTAGGTGACGGTGCGGGCTCCCACGCCGGCGAGCAGCCGCGCGGCGCCCGGGTCGTCGGCGCAGGCACACACGGTGCCTTCGGCCGGCATCGTGTCCACGAAGGTGCGGAAGGCCTGGCGCACGTGCGCCAGGCTGCCGTAGATGTCGAGGTGATCCGCCTCCAGGCTGGTGACCACGGCCATGTCGGGCGTGATCTGGTGGAAGGAGCGGTCGTATTCGTCGGCCTCGACCACGAAGAGGTCGCCGCGGCCGAAGCGCAGGTTGCCCTTCCACCCCGCGACCCGGCCTCCCACCAGCCCGGTGGGGTCCCGGCCGGCCGCCGCCAGGATCTCGGTGGCGAGCGCGGTGGTGGTGGTCTTTCCGTGGGTGCCCGCCACCGCCACCACCGTGCCGGGGTTGACCCACTGGCCGAGTGCCTCCGCGCGCTTGACCACCGGAATGCCACGCTCGCGGGCGGCGCGCACTTCGGGATTGTCCGGGCTGACGGCCGAGGAGACCACCAGCACGGACACGCCGTCCAGGTGGCCGGGGTCGTGACCGGTTTCGATCGGAATGCCGAGCGCTTCGAGGGACCGGGCGCTCAGGTCGCGCCGCAGGTCGCACCCGGCGACCCGGTAGCCCGAGCGGTGGAAGAGCTCGGCGAGCGCGCACATGCCGGCGCCGCCGATGCCCATGAAGTGGACGGTGCCCTCGCGCGCCCGCTCGCGCAGCCCCGGCGCGCTCATGCGGCCTCCCCGGAGACGTTCGCCGACGGCGGCGCGGGCGGCAGCAGCTCGGTCAGCGCGGTGGCGATCTTGACGGCGGCCGCGGGTTCGGCCCGATCGCGAGCCGCGCGCGACATGGAGGCGATGCGGTGGTCGTCGCTCGCGAGATCAACCATGGTGCGCCAGAGGGCGCGCGCGTCCAGTTCGGACTCCGTCAGATGCAACGCCACCCCCGCCTCGGAGAGGGCCGTCGCGTTGCGGGTCTGATGATCCTCGGCCGCGCTCGGCAGAGGCACGAGGATCGCCGGCAGGCCGTGCACCAGGAACTCGGAGGTGGCCATCGCCCCCGCGCGACTCACCGCGACATCCGCGGCGGCAAGCGCGGTCGGCATGTCGTGGATGTAGGGAACCAGGCGCACCCACTCCGGGGAACCTGCGCGGGAAAGCTCCTGCGACACCTCGGCGAAGTGGGAGGGGCCGCTCGCCCAGAGCAGCTGGAAGTCATCCGGGCGCTCCAGTGCACCGAGCGCCGCCCCGGTCACGCCGGACGCAACGACGCGGTTGAGTGCGGCCGAGCCCTGGCTGCCGCCCACCACCAGCGTCACCCGCCCCTTCCCCGCCAGACCGAAGCGGCGGCGCGCCTCGCCTCTCGGGATCGCCTCCGGGGGGCGCACCGGGTTTCCGCTCACCGCGACCCTGGCGCGTGCCCGGCTGGGAAGCGCATGCTCCGCTTCCGGATAGGCAAGGTGGATCTGGGTTGCGTAGCGGCTGAGCAGCCGGGTCGTGACGCCCGGCAGACTGTTCTGCTCCTGCAGTGCCAGGGGAATCCCCATGCAGGCGGAGACCAGTCCGGAGGGCGCGCAGGCATATCCGCCGGTGACGACGGCCATTCCGGGGCGCAGGCGGCGGAAGATCTCGAATACTTCGAGGAAGCTGCCGAGAAGCGACTGCATCACCGCCGCGTTGTTCCACAGATGCCGGCGGTCCAGTCCGGCGACCTCCACCAGCGAGTAGTCGAAATCGCAGTCCGGAAGCACGCGCGCTTCCACGCCGCGCCGCGAGCCCACGAAGAACGGACGCACGTCGGGACGCAGTGCCGCGAGTTCCCGGGCGAGCGCGAGCGCGGGGTAGAAATGCCCCCCGGTGCCGCCGCCGGAGAAGATGACGACTGTGCGCGCGCGGCTAGCCATGACTCTGCCGCGGCTTGTCGGGGATCTCCCGGGCCACCGCGAGCAGGATCCCGATCGCGGCCAGCGTGATCACCAGATTGGAGCGTCCGTCCGAGACCAGCGGCAGGGGGAGCCCGGTCGCCGGCAGCAGCCCCAGATTGACGCCCATGTGAAGAAAGGCGTGCAGCGCAATGAGGCTGGTGCAGCCGACCGCCAGCAGTTCTCCCAGGAGATCGGGCGCGCGCTGGGCGATGCGGAAGCCGACCAGGATCAGTCCGACGTAGGCGACCACCAGCACGACCACCCCGACCAGTCCCCACTCCTCGCCGATCAGGGCGAAGATGAAGTCGTTGTGCGCCTCCGGCAGGAACCCGTACTTCTGCTGCCCCTCGCCGAACCCCACGCCCCCGATCCCCCCCGAACCGATCGCGATCAGGGACTGATGTACCTGATAGCCGGCCCCGGACGTGTGAGCTTCCGGGTTGAAGAAGGCGGAGATGCGCATTTCGCGAAAATCAGCCGCGAACTGGTGCAGAACCACAGGCGTGGCGAGCAGGCCGAGGAAGATGAAGTGTCCCAGTCGCGCGCCCGCCGCGAAGACGATGATGCACCCGAGCATCCCGATCAGCACCGCGGTGGACAAGTCGGGTTCCAGAAGGACGGGGAAGAGGATCGCACCCCATATCAGGAGGAAGGGGCCAAGCCCCAGCGTCAGGCTGCGGAACCGGTCCCGCTTCTTCACCGCCATGACGGTCGTCCACACGAGGACCGCCAGTTTGGCGGCTTCCGAAGGCTGGAAGCTCACCGGCCCCACCTGCAGCCAGCGCCTGGCCCCGTTTCGCATCGGGGCGAAGGATTCGGTGCCCGGCAGAATGATGAAGACCAGCGCCAGCCAGGCCATCAGCATCATGGGCCAGGCCAGCGAGTTCCACATCCTGTACGGAATCCGGGAGAAGACCAGGAGGCAGATCAGGCCCGCGCCGGCTCCCGCCGCCTGCCGGAACACGAAGTAGTAGTCGGGGAGCCCCTGGCGCTGAGCCAGAAACGAGCTGGCGCTGTAGAGCGTGACCAGCCCGAAGGAGAGCAGGAGCAGCGTCAGCGTCATGACCGTCGGGATTTCCCATCCACTGCCGAACCGCGGCCCCGTAATGGGCCCGGCGTTGCCGGGGCGGGAGGCGGGATAGCGGTGGGCAGCGGCGGCCGGCATTCACGCCTCCCTTCTCGCGAGTTCGGCGAAGCGGCGGCCCCGTTCTTCGTAGTTGGCGAACATGTCGAAGCTCGCGCAGGCGGGAGCCAGCAGGATGATGTCGCCCGTCCGGGCAGCTTCCGCGGCAGCACCCACCGCCGCCTCGAAGCCGCCGTCCACGCGAGTCACGGGCGCCGCCCCGCGGACCGCCTCCTGGAAGCGCGCGCGGGCGTCTCCGTAGGCGATCACGCGGCGAACCCGGCCGCGGATGGCGTCCGCGAGAGGAGCGAGATCCTCTCCCTTGTCGAGGCCGCCCGCCAGGAGCACGATGGGCCGTTCGAAGCTGCGGACTGCGCCCGCGGCGGCGGCCACGTTGGTCGCCTTGGAGTCGTTCACCCACAGGATGCCGTGCCGGTCGGCGACCTGCTCGAGCCGATGCGGCAACGGGCGGAAGGCGCGCGCCGCGGAGGCGATCGCGTCCGTCCCGGCGCCCGCCAGACGGGCGGCAAGCCCCGCCGCCATGGTGTTGGCAAGACCGGCGCGGCCGGCCAGGGAGAGATGCGCGACCGGCATGACGGGCTCCTCGCGGCCGTCGGGGGCGAGCACCAGCCAGCCGTCCCGCGTGTAGGCGGCGCGCGGCGCGGCCCGGCCCCCAGCCAGGCCCTGCGGGGGGTCGGCCGCGTCGAAGAGGTAGCGCCCGCCCGGAACCTCATCGTCCAGCGGCAGCGTGGCCGGCACGTCGCACTCGAGCACCCAGCGGCTGTCCGGCCCCGCGTTGGCAAAGAGCCGGGCCTTGTCGGCGTAGTAGGCGGCCCGGTGCGGATAACGGTCGAGGTGGTCCGGCGCAAGGTTGGTGACCACGCCGATATCGGGGCGGAAACGCGAGATGGCGCCCAGCTGATACGAGCTCATCTCAACCACCAGCCAGCTCGGAGGTGGATCGCAAAGCGCCAGCTCGGAGGCGGGCGGGCCGAAGCCACC
Source organism: Longimicrobiales bacterium (assembly GCA_965237885.1). Lineage (GTDB taxonomy): Bacteria > Gemmatimonadota > Gemmatimonadetes > Longimicrobiales > Gaopeijiaceae > BD2-11. The sequence goes on from CBDEGN010000002.1 coordinate 335,789, forward strand.
GCCGATGTTGCCTCCCAGGCCGACCGAAATCCCGGCCTCCTCCAGCATGCGCGCCGCCAGCGCCGAGGTGGTGGTCTTGCCGTTGGTCCCGGTCACCGCGATGAGGGGGCTGCGGAAGAAGCGAAATGCGAACTCGGGCTCCGAAAGCCAGCGTTTCCCCGCCCGGCTGAGGGAGGACAGCACCGGCGTCCCGGGCGGGATCCCCGGGCTGGCCACCACCAGGTGCGAGGTCACGATCCGGTCCGGATCGTGACCGCCGAGGCGGACCCGCGCGCCCAGGGCCTCCAACTCCGCGGCGCGCGCACGCAACGTGGAGGTGTGGCCGCTGTCGGAGACGTGCACCTCTCCCCCGTACCGGAGGGCAAGCCGGGCCGCCGCCAGGCCGCTCGCCCCCAGGCCGACGATCGCGATGCTTCGTCCGCTCAGTGCCGCCACGGGCCTGCTCCGCCGGGGTGCTCATCGGGGTCTATCGGATCTTGAGGGTGCTGAGGGCGAGCATCGCGCACAGCACGCCCACGATCCAGAAGCGCGTGACGACCTTGCTCTCTGGCCATCCCAGCTTCTCGAAGTGGTGATGGATGGGGGCCATCAGGAAGATCCTCCTCCCTGCGCCGTAGCGCCGTGCGGTGAACTTGAAGTATCCGACCTGCAGGATCACCGAGAGCGCCTCCGCGACGAAGACGCCGCCGACGATGATCAGCAGGAACTCGGACTTGAGCAGGATGGCCATGACGCCGATGGCGCCGCCCAGCGAGAGAGATCCGGTGTCGCCCATGACCACTTGGGCGGGGTGCGCGTTGAACCAGAGGAATCCGATCGCCGCACCGGCCACGGCACCGCTGAACACCGTCAGTTCTCCGACGCCGGGGAGGTAGATGAAACCCAGATAGGCGGAGGTGTCCACGCGCCCGATCAGATAGGCGAAGATGCCGAAGGTGGCCACCGCGATCCCGCACAACCCCGCGGCCAGGCCGTCGAGTCCGTCGGTCAGGTTCACGGCGTTCGACGTGCCCGACACCACGGTGGCGACGAACAGCACGTAGACCGGCGGAAGAAACACGGCGATGATCTCGGCGAAGAACGGGACCCCGGTCCAGTTGGCGGGGATCGGCCATACGGGGTAGTAGAGGAGAAACACTCCCAATCCCAGTCCGAAGACCCATTGGCCGATCATCTTGTAGCGCGCGGCCAGCCCCGCGCTCGTCTTCTTGACCACCTTCAGATAGTCGTCGAGAAAACCGATCGCCCCCGTCCACAGGAAAGTCACCAGGACGATGAGGATCGCCACGTTGGTGAGCTCGGCCCACAGCAGCGTGGACACGGTGGCCGACGTGACGATCAGGGTCCCGCCCATGGTGGGCGTGCCGGCCTTCTTGAGATGCGTCTCCGGCCCGGTCTCGCGGATCACCTGGCCGAAGCGCAGCCGGGTCAGCCAGCGGATCATCGCGGGGCCGAGCAGGAAGGTCAGCACGAGCGAGGTAACGACGGCGCCGGCGGTGCGGAAGGTGATGTACGTGAACAGATTGAAGCCGATGTGCACATCGGTGAAGCGGGGCAGAAGGTGATAGAGCATGCTTCACCTCGACCCGTTGCGCGTGGCCGTTCCGAAATCCGCTTCGATGAGCGGCACGAGACGCTCCAGGGCGACACCGCGGGATCCCTTGAGCAGGATCAGTTCGTTCCCCTCCAGGTGTTCCCGCAGCAGCGCGTATCCCTCCGCCGGATCCGGGCAGGCGAGAAGCTCCGTTTCCATCCCCGTCCGTCCGGCGTCGCGCAGGCGTTCGGCGGCGGCGGCGAACTCGCCCAGGGCCAACACGACGTCCACGGCTTGTGACAGGGCTTCGTCCAGAAGCTGGTCGTGCAACGCGTCGCTGCGGTTGCCGAGTTCCAGCATGCTTCCCAGGACGGCGACCCGGCGTCCGCCGGCCGGAATGAGGGCGAGCAGGTCGAGGGCGGCGCGCACGCTCTCAGGATTGGCGTTGTAGCAGTCGAGCAGCAGAGTCAGGTCGCCTGCGTGCAGCTGTTCGCCTCGCATGCCCCGCGGCACGTATTCCTCGAGCCCGCGCACAGCCGACCCATGGGGCGTTTCCAGCAGATCGGAGACGGCAAGCGCGATGAGGGCGTCGTACACCGCGTGCCGTCCCGGCATCTGGAGATGAACTCGCTGGTTGCGCCAGTCGAAGAAGTAGCGCCCCCGCGGGTCCGGCTGTGCGTTTTCGGGCCGCAGGCTGGCGTCCGCCAGGCTGGACCACCCGGCGACGCGCACGTTGGGGTGCAGCGCCCGCGCGCGCGCTGCCAGGATCGGCGGCTGGTCGCCCACCACCGCCGCGCCGCGCCCTTCGAGCCCGGCGATCAGCGCCAGCTTTTCCCGGAATACTCCCTCCAGGGACCCCAGCTTCTCCAGATGGCCGTCGGAGACGGTTGTCACGGCCCCGATATCGGGCTCCGCGATCGCGGTGAGAACCTCGATTTCCCCGGGTTCGTTGGTGCCCATCTCCAGCACCACCACTTCGGCTTCGTCCGGGGTCCCCAGGAGCGTCAGAGGAAGGCCGATGCGGTTGTTGAGGCTGCTGGGGCTGGCGTGCACGCGGTAGCTCCGATTGAGGGCCCCGCGGAGCAGTTCCTTGGTCGTCGTCTTCCCCGACGACCCGGTGATGGCCACCACCTGGCCCCTGTGCTCGCGGCGCCGATGGCGGGCGAGATCTCCCAGCGCGACCAGGGTGTCCGCCACCGGGTAGACGGGGACGGGGGGCTCGGCCCCGGACGCGTGAGAGACGACCACCCCCGCCGCGCCCAGGCTAAGCGCGTCGGAGACGAAGTCGTGGCCGTCGAAGCGTTCTCCCGCGATGGCCACGAAGAGGTCGCCCCGGGCCAGGGTGCGGGTGTCGGTGGAGACGGCTTCGAACATGGTCCCGGCAGGCGCGCGCACGTCCCGCAGCGAGAGCGCCTCCTGCACGCGTTCGTGGGTCCACGGGAAGGCGGTCATGCGGCCCTCCCGCCGGTGGCCGGATGCGCCAGCACGATCTCGCGCTCGTCGAAGGGGATCTTCTCGCGGCCGATCACCTGGCAGGTCTCATGCCCCTTCCCCGCCAGCACCACCAGATCCTCAGGCGAAGCCAGGTCGAGCGCCCGGCCGATGGCGGCCCGGCGGTCCGGCAGGCGCTCGAAGTCGGCCCCGGCCATCCCGGCCACCACATCGTCCAGGATCGCGTCGGGATCCTCGGTGCGAGGGTTGTCGGAGGTGACGATCGCGAGGTCGGCTCTCTCCGCCACGGCGCGCCCCATCCGGGGCCGCTTGGAGCGATCGCGGTCCCCGCCCGCGCCGAAGAGCACGATCAGCCGGCCGCTGGCGAGCGGACGCAGGGTGTCCAGAAGGCACACCAGCGCATCCGGGGTATGCGCGAAATCGATGACGACCGGGCACGGCCGGTCGGTGACGAGTTCCATGCGGCCGGGGACGGAGGGGGCGCTGGCCAGCCCGTTCGCGACCTCGTCCACGCGGCGGCCGGCCGCCAGGGCGATCCCCGCCGCGGCCAGCGCGTTCTCCACGTTGAAACGGCCCAGCAGCGGCATTGACACCGGAAGCGCGCGGCCCTCATAGGTCAGTTCGAAGCGGGTTCCCTCGGGCCCCAGCTCGAGTGAGGTTGCGGTCAGCGCCGCATCCGCCTCCACGCCATAGGAGAGGCGTCGCCGGGGCCCCGTATCGAGCCGCACCCAGGCCGAGTCGTCCGCGTTCACCACGACGGTGCCGCCGGGAACCGCCAGATCGATGGCGCGCGCCTTGGCGGCGTAGTAGCTCGCCATGTCGGGGTGATAGTCGAGATGGTCGCGCGACAGGTTGGTGAAGGCCACGGCATCGAAGCGCACGCCGTCGAGGCGACGCTGGTCGAGGGAGTGCGACGACGCTTCCAACCCGAGGTGGCGCACGCCTGCGTCGGCCAGGGAGCGCATCCACCCGGAGAGCTGAACGGGGCCCGGCGTGGTGAGGCTGGCCGTGCTCGGGCGCGCCTCCCCGTCCACGTCGACCAGCCCCAGGGTGCCGATCGCGGCCGAGGGCCCGCCCGCGCGGAGCAGGTGGCGGGCCAGCAGAGTGGTGGTGGTCTTTCCGTTCGTGCCGGTGACCGCGTAGACGAACATGTTTCGGCACGGGCTGCCGAAGATCTCGTCGGCAGCGAGCGCGCCAGCCAGGCGGCCGTCCCGCACCACGACCTGCGGCACGGACACTTCGGGCAGTGGACGCTCCACCAGTGCCGCCGCCGCCCCCCGCTTCACCGCCTCTCCGATGAAGTCGTGACCGTCGCGCTCCGTTCCCTGCCACGCGAGGAAGAGGTCGCCCTCCTTGACCGCGCGCGAATCCTGGCTCACCCCCCACAGCTCCACCTCCCCCGGCACATGGGCTCCGGGAGCGAGAACGCCGCCGGCCGATATCCGCTCGACGATGCGCGCCAGTGGAAGGCTACCGGCTCTGCTCACGTTCGGTTCTCCCGACATCGATGGCGACGGTATCGCCCTGCGTCAGCACTGTGCCCGCGGCCGGCCATGTGCCGAGGACCGGCCCGGGCTCGTGCCACACAACCCGCAACCCGGCGGTGTGCAGCCTCCGCACCGCGGCGCGGGCCGACAACCCTTGAACTTCCGGCACCGCCACCTCGGTGCCTTCCCCGGTCTCCCAGACCGCGGGTTCTGCGCCGGGGGCTTCCAGCGAAGCGAAGCGCACCACCGGGTTCTTCTGGGCGGGACGGCGCGCGGCGCGGGCGAGCACCCGCCGGTCAACGGGCGGTCGCTGGGCGGCCAGAATGGCCTCCATGGTCGCGCGCGTGACCGGGGCGGCCGCGGCCCCACCGTAGTACACGCCCTCGGGGCTCTCCAGCTTGACGTACACCAGAAGCTGCGGATCCTCTGCCGGAAAGAAGCTGACGAAGGTGGCGAAATACTCTCCCTCGGCATAGCCGTCGCCCGTCCGGTACGCCCGGCTTGTGCCGCTCTTGCCCGCAACCGCGAAGGAGGTGAGGCGGGCGCGCGTGCCGGTGCCCGACTCGGTGACATCGACCAGCACCCGGCTGATGTCGTGCGCGACCTGGCCGTCGATGACCCGGCGAATCACGCGCGGTTCGGAACGCTCGACCAGCGACCCATCGGCGGCACGCACTTCGCTGATCAGGCTGGGGGCCATCAGCAGACCGCCGTTGGCCAGTGCCCCGTACGCCATCGAAAGCTGTAGCGGGCTCACGGAGATCTCGTACCCGATGGCCAGGGAAACCGGCGACTGTCGGGACCAGTCATCCGGCTTGCGCAGCGTGCCCGATGTCTCGCCCGGAATCCGGAGCCCGGTGGGCATGCCGAAGCCGAAGTCGCGCAACATCTCGTACTGCTGCCGGCTGGACAGCCTGCTGGCCATTCTGGCAACGCCCACGTTGGAGGACACCCGCAGTGCGTCCGCCAGCGTCAGCGTGCTTGCCTTGGGGTGCACGTCGTTCAGTGTGCGCCCGGCGACGTGCCAGCGTCCGTTGCCGATGTGCACCGAGTCCGCCAGCGTGCCCACCTCGTTGGAGAGAATCGCCGCGACCGTGAAGGGTTTGAGGGTCGACCCGGGTTCGCTGGCCGTATTGATCGCGGCCAGGCCGGCGGCATCGCCATCCCGGATCGATACCACGGCCAGGATCTCACCCGTGCCGGGGCGGGTGATCAGCAGGTCACCGGCCTTGGCCTGGGTCTTCTCCACGGCTCCCTGCAGAGCTTCACGCGCGATTTCCTGCAAGACGACGTCGATGGTCATCGAAACGTCGCCGCCGGGCACGGGTGGCTTCACCAGCGCCGCGCGGCCGGGGAGCTCGACGCCGCGCGCGTCCCGGACCGTGATCTCTTCGCCCGGCCGGCCGCTCAGCAACCCTTCGTAGTATTCCTCGATGCCCCCGGCGCCCTTCCCCTCCAGAACGGTGCCCAGGGCGCCCGCCACGAGGTCGCCGTGGGGTCGAAAGCGCTCATATTCCCGCCCCAGATGCACCCCGCGGATGTCTTCCAGCCCGGCTCGCACTGTCGTGGGAAAACGACCCGGAAGCACGACCCACAAATCGTCGGAATCGGTGCGCCGCCGGGCTTCGGCAGCGGACAAACCGAGGACGGATTGCAGCGCGGCCACCGCTTCCGCCGCGAAGCCGTCGGAGTCGCGTCTCAGCTCGCCGGGAGCCAGGGCTACTTCCACCACCTCCCGGCTCTGCGCGAGCAGGACGCCGTTCCGGTCCCGGATGGAGCCCCGGATCGACGGCACGGGGCGGGACATCTCATGCTGGCTGGCGGAGAGTTCCCTCCACTCCGAACTGTGCTTCACCTGCAGCACGGCCGCCCGCCCGACCACGGTGCCGGCCGAAGCCAGCCAGACCAACAGAAGCAGCCGCCGCGGCCAGCGCGGTCTCTCCGCAAGTCTCATTGGTTCACTCCCGACAAGTATACGATTTCATCAGCCGCGGGGTTGTGCATGCCCAGCCGCTCACGTGCCTCGGGCACGACGCGCCCCCGGCTCTCCAGATACTGGATCTCGCCCACCAGATTCTTTCTGACCGCCGCAACCGCTTCGATTTCCTGACGCAGGCCGTGCAGTTCCGCCAGCCCCTCCAGGGCGCGCATCTGCCGCCAGGTGACCACGCTGAGGGAAGTCAACAGGGCCCCAACCGCGATCGCCACCCGCTTCGAGTCGCTCAGCCGCCTCACGATGCCTTCCTCCAGGCGCGCAGGCGCGCACTCCGGGCGCGGGGATTCGCCGCGACCTCGCCCGGGTCCGGCCTCACCGGACGGCGCACCAGCGTCTTTCCGGCGGCCTGGCCGGCGCAGACGCACATCGGCAGGGCAGGCGGACAGGTGCAGCTCTGGCTCCAGGTGCGAAAACGATTCTTGACCACGCGATCCTCGATCGAGTGGTAGGAGATCACCGCCATCCTTCCATCGGCGGCAAGGACGTCGCGCAGGGTGTCGAGGCCTTCCCGAAGCGCTCCCATTTCGTCGTTCACCTCCATGCGCAAGGCCTGGAAGACGCGTGCCTTGTCGCGCGGTGACGGCGATCTTCCCATCGTCGCGCGCAGCACGCCGACCAGGTCATCGCTGGTTGCGAAGGGCCGCGGCGCCCGCCTGCGCACGATCCCCCGCGCCAGCCTGCGCGCGCCCCGGTGCTCGCCCAGTTCGAAGAAGACGCGGGCAAGTCGCTCTTCGCCGTACGTGTTGAGCACCTCGGCCGCGCGCGGCGTGGACGCGTCGCTGCCGTCCATGCGCATGTCCAGCGGCACTCCGCGACGGAAAGTGAAACCGCGCCGGTCGCGATCCAGCTGGCGCGAACTCACGCCCAGATCCAGCAGCACGCCGTTCACGGGACCCGCCGCCACGGCCGGATCGCGCGCGGCGTCTCTGAAGTTGCCGTGCAGGAAGCGAACCCGGCCACCGAAGGAAGCCAGCGTCCGCTCGGACTGCGCGAGGGCGCGTGGGTCGCGATCGACCGCGACCAGCTGAAGCCCTGGAGCCCGTTCGAGGAGGGCGCGCGCGTGACCCCCGCCTCCCACGGTGCCGTCCACGAAGAGACCGCCGCGCTCGGGCGCAAGGAACGACAGCACCTCTCGTGCCAGCACCGGCGTATGGTAGCTGTGCTCGCCGAAGTCATCGTTTGCTCGCCTTCGCACTCGCCGCTCATCCGAAGATCTTGTGTATGAACTCGGAGGTATCCATGGCATCACCCTCCAGGTGCGAGTCGAAGAGCCCTGCGTTCCAGATCTCGATCCGGTCCAGTGAACCCACGACCAGAACTTCGTCGTCGAGCGAAGCCGCTTTCTTCAGCCACACCGGGATCAGGATGCGGCCCAGTTTGTCCGGTGTGACCTCCACCGCGAAGGAAGTGATCCGGCGCACCGACGCCGCAGCGCCGGGATGCGAGCGCCTGAAGTCCGCAAGACGGTCGCGAATCGGCTTCCACGCTTCTTCGGGAAACAAGGTCAGCGCCGGGGCCTGGTATTGGAGCAGCACGAGCGGGCCATCCGATGCCTCGCGCCGGAAAGGCACCGGCAGGCTCAGGCGACCCTTGTTGTCGAGACGTTTCTCGTAGCGCCCCAGAAAACCACTCATTGTGTGGCCGATTGTGGGTTAAAGTGGATGCTTGTGGATACTAGTGGGAAAATTATAGGAGGCAATGGGGAGCGCGCAAGGGCAGGAGTGCGCCAAGGCAGGAGCGCGCAGCAGCTGGTGCGCAAAGGCGACGGGGGGAGGAGTCTAGGGCTGGCCCCGGGAAATATGTGGTTCCGGAAGGCCCGGGAGCCCTGAGTGCGAGACAAAAAAAGCGCCGCGGACGAATCCGCGGCGCCTGGGCTAACGAGGGGGGGGTCTGACGCTATTCGCCGCCCCCGCGCCTGATGATGGCGTCCTGGATCTCGACGTATTGCTGGGTTGCGGTGAGAAACTCGGTCAGATTGATGGATTCCAGGGTGGCGGCATACGCGCGGCCCGCCTCGAAGAGCCGGAGGGCTTCCTGGAAGACCGGGAGCGACAGGCGCGCGGAATCAAGAGTGCTGGCCTCCTGGAGCGCCATACCGTGGTTATAGAGCGAGTATCCGTGCCAGAAGTTGAGCTGCGAGCCCATGGTCTCGGAAACCTCGAACTCGCTCTTGGCCTTCTCCAGAATGGAGATGGCGTAGGTGTACTGCTGGGCCTGAACCCCGTCGTTGTAAGCCTTGCCAAAGAGCAGGGTCGCCATCATGTCCGCGCTCTGCTCACGTCGCTCCACCGCCTCCTTCAGGAACACGATGGCCTCGTCGACCTCCCCCGCTTCCAGAAGCCAGCTTCCATGCCGGGCGGACAGGTTCGGATAGTCGGGTTCGACTTCCCTGACACTCTGGAGCGCCGCGATCGCCCCGTCGATTTGGTCGTTGCGCTGCAGCGCGTCCGCCAAGCGCGACCAGAGCGAGGCCTCCCCGGGATGCACCTCCACCGCACGCTGGGCGAAGTCGATGCCAGCGGGATCCTGCAGCTGCATGTAGGCGGCGATGACGTTGGCGAGCTGGGCGGGCGTGGTCTCCGCGCCCCGGGCGTCGAAGACGCGCGTATACGCGTCGATGGCGCTGCGGTAAAGCCCCTCCACTTCCGCGGTCGGCTCCGCCTGACCCTCCATCGCCTGGCCGGCCGCGGTGAAGGCGAACCCGCCCATCTGCTGCCACAGGTCGTTGTTGGTGGAATCCATCGCGATGCCTTCCTCGATGAGGACCATCGCTCCCCGCGGGTTTCCGGCAGTGGCAAGGTCGTACGCCACCCTCATGCGCACGGGCGCGCTGGACGGATTGAGCTCGAGGTAGGCGATGTAGTGGGCCAGGGATTCCTCGTCCATGCCGAATTCGGCGGAGAGCATGCCCGCATACTGGAGCGCATTCTCGTGGAAGGGATTGAGATCGAGCACCCTCTCGAACTCATCGAGGGCCTCGCGGCGCTCGCCGAGCTCCATGATTGAGCGGGCGCGGGCATAGCGGGAAGATTCGGAATCGGGGTTCCCCTCAAGCGCCAGGTTGCAGTTCTGAAGGGCGTTTTCCCACTGCTGGCTGCCGAAGTATTCCTGGCAGATGGCGGCGAAACGCAACTGCTCGATGTAGCCGTCGAATACTCCGAAGATGTGTTGCGCGGCGAGCATGTCACCGTCTTGATCCGGGACGGTGAACTCCTCCACGGTGAAGCTCTCGCCGGACTGGACGCTCACGAATTCGGCGCGCACGGTCCACTCGTCCCGTCCCTCGGTGTAATACCCGCACATGACGAGCTCGGACTCGATCTGGGTCGCCAGCTGGCGCGCGCGAATGCAGTTCAGGTCTTCGCGATCGATGTCGAACTGGCGCAGGGCGTCGCGGATTTCGTTGCGCTCGACCGGCTCGTGGGTGGGTAGCCTGTTGATTAGGTCGCGAAGCTCTTCGGCGATGTCCTCGCCGAATCCCCGGTCAGTTTCCTCTCCGGGAAACAGGTCGGGGATCATGACCCTGAAGCGACCCTGAACCTCCTGCTGCGCCGACGCGAGCGCCGGCAGGAACAGGAACGCCGCAAGCGACGCAACCCCCAGTCCGGGGAATGCCAACCTGAAGACCATCGCTCCCTACTCCGCCAAAAGTGACCTGGAAAAGCTATGCAACCTATATCCCTGCAGGGGACAGGGTCAACCGACCCCGGAATATAAAGGGGGACGTGACCCGCAGTGCGTCAAGAGCGAAGCGGGGTTGCCTTAATGGGCGAGGCCCGGGAAAACGTGGATTTGATTCTGTAACCCACGGCAGGGGGCTAGGATCCCCGGCGCGTGGGCAGCGGCCCCTCAAGGGCGCGGATGCGCTCCGCGAGTTCGGGCGGAACGCGTTGGCTGGCGCCCGCGGCGTAGTCGTACATCACCTGCACCGTGCTCCCGGAAACGAGCAGCTCGCCCTCGCTGGATCGCACCTCGTACTCCATGACGAAATGCTTCTTGCTCAGGACGGAGACGCGCGTCCCCACGGACAGGCGGCCCGGGTACAGAACCCGCGCGTGGTAGCGCACCCGCGCCTCGGCGAGAATGTAGTCGACGTCCTCCGGCGTCCCTCGTCCGGCGACCTCCCGCCAGTAGGCGGCGCGCGCTTCTTCGAAGTAGCAGAGGGCCTTGGAGTGATGGGCGTGGCCGCCCACATCGATGTCCTGAAAGCGCACCTGGACGGAGTGGTGGAAACGGAACACCGTTTCAGCGGCTCGACGAGCGGCGATGGGCGAAGACCCCCGGTGCGCGGCAGTGCGCCAGGACCCCCGGCGCGCGCACCGGTCGCGCCGGAGGTCTCGCCGGTGAGTCAGCGTCCCAGAATGCGAATCGAGCCGGAACCCGTGTCGACGCTGATGCTGCCGCGACCATCGCCGATCGTGCCGCGCAGGTAGGAGCGCCGCCTGGTTCGTTCATCGATCGCTATCTCCACATCGATCCCGCCGCTGCCCGTGTCCACCTCGATCTCCGCGCCGAGATCATCGGGAACGCGCAGAGTCACGCCACCCGAGCCGGTGTCCACCTCCAACCGCTCGACGTCGGCGGCCAGCTCCAGCTCCACACTGCCGCTGCCGGTGTCCACCACGATGTCGGGCGCGTCCACGGCCAGCAAGGTAATGCCGCCGGAGCCGGTGTCCACCTCCACGGACTCCGCCCTGATGCCGGAGACGTGCACGCGACCCGAGCCGGTGTCGAGCAGCACCCGCTCCCCCGACACCTCTTCCACGGTCACGTTTCCCGACCCCGTATCCACGTCGAGGCTGCCGCTCGCGCTCGCTATGCGTACCGATCCGGAACCGATGTCGACGCTGAGGGGCCCGGAAGTGCCGGCCGTCTCGACGGAACCGGAGCCGGTGTCGATTTCCAGATCCCCATCGACGTTCCGGACATCTGTCGCGCCCACCCCCAGATACAGGGAAAACCGCTGGCCGGGGGGGACGGCGATGGTCAGATCCGCCCAGGCCTCCAATCCGCGCCCCGAGTCCTGGATGGTCACCGTCTCGCCGCGCCAGAACGCGCCGCCTCCGAAGGTTCCGTCGGAACGTACGCGCATGCGCACCCGATATCTCCGGTTGGCGTCCCTGTAGACGATACGGTCATCCGCGTACAGCACGCGCAGCGTCTGTCTTCCACGGATCTCGCCCGACTCGACGCTCAGCCGCTCTGCGTCGGCGCCTTGCCGCTCGACGTTCACGACTACGTCGGTGCCCGCTCCCGGCAGAATGGTGACCGTTCCCGCCAGGTTGTAGACAGCGACATGGTCGCCGTCCATCCGGTACTCCTGGAGCGCCGCCTGCATGGAAGCCGCCGTCATCGGCGACAAGGCGAGTCCAAACCCCAGGACCGCGCTCCCGTGCCAGAGGCGGCGCGTCTGCTTCGTGTGCGTGGCCGCTCGCTTCATCGATATCCTCCGCAGTGTCGGTCAGTCCCGTTCCAGAGTGTCGGCAAACGAGGCGGAAGCTCACGAGCCGGCCCGACCTCGCCCGGCGCGCCGGACGGTTGCGAGTCTCCGCCGATCGGGGCCGTACGAATGAGTTGCGGGGAAGTTCTCCCTGGACGGGAGGAAGAGCTATTCGTCCGCCAGCATCAGCTCCCCGGCGCGCGGGGGCGTCCAGGCGAAGATGCGCTTCATGAGCTTCTCGGCGTGGGGCGGGATCCCTTCGAAGCGAGTGTCCAGACCCGCGTCGAGCGCCTGCTGCATGATGCGCTCGATGAGGAGGGCGCCGGTGAAGTCCAGGCGACCCACGCCGTTCAGATGAAAGACGACCTCGCGCAGGTCCCCCACCTCCACGAAGGCACGAGCAACCGCCTTTTCCAGGATCGGAGCGGACCCGAACCAGAGGACACCCCGGGGCGCCAGGTGCAGCGCGCCGTCCGCCGTCCACATGGACAGCTTCATCTTGCGTTCGCGCCAGAGATGGACGGCCAGCGAGAGGACCACGCCCATAAGGATCGCCTCCTCGACCCGGGGCACCAGCAGAAGCGTCATCACGAAGGTCGCCCAGCCCACCATCGCCTGCGGCCGCGAGAACCTCCAGATGCGGACCAGGTCTCCCACCCGGACCAGCGTGGCCACGGCGGTAATGACGATGGCGGCGAGCACGGGGCGCGGAAGAGGCGCGAGCAGCGAGGCGAACGGCAGGAAGAGCAGCACCGCGACCCCGCTCACCGCCCCGCTCCAGCGCGTGCGGGCGCCGGCGGAGCGATTGAGGCTGGAGCGGCTGAACGAACCCTCCACGGGGAATCCGCCGGAAAGCCCGGAGATGATGTTGGCGACTCCCTGGCCGACGAATTCCCGGCTCGGATCCCAGAGCTTGCGGTCCTGGGCCGCGAAGGTCTGAGCGATGGAGGTCGTCTCGGCGAAGCCCACGACGGCGATGACCAGCCCCGGGATGAGCAGGGAGGGCAGCCGGAGCCAGGGCAGTCCCTGGGCTCCGGGGATTCCCTCGCTGGGGATGGGCCCGAGAACCGACCCTTCGTATTGGATCGACACCGAAATGATCAGCGCCAGGGAGGTCGCGAAGAGCACGCCCGGCAAGCTGGGGCTGAGTCTGCGCGCTCCGGTGATGATGACCATGGCCATCGCCGCGAAGGCAAGGCTCCCGGGCTGCCACAACCCGGGATGGGTAACCGCCCAGAGCGCCTGGCCCACGACCCCCTCCCCGGGCCCGGCCACGCCCAGGGCGGTCGGCACCTGGGAGAGGACGATCAGGATGGCCGCCGCCGAGGTGAAGCCCTGGATCACCGGCTGCGACATCAGGTAGGCGACGCCGCCCGCGCGGAGCAGGCCGATGGCCAGGCGCACCACACCCACCACCAGCGCCAGCATGGCCGCGAGCCCCACGTACTCGACGCTGCCACGGGGCGCCAGGGGGATGAGGGCGCCGAAGGTCAGCAGCGCGCTGAGCGCCACCGGGCCGGTGTGGAGATAGGGCGAGGATGCGAAGAGTGCGGCGCCGATCGGCGGTATGGCGGCGGCATAGAGACCGTAGTGAGCCGGAAGCCCGGCCAGCTCCGCGTACGCCATCGACTGGGGAATGAGGATGAGCGCGACGCTGGTGCCCGCGACCAGGTCGTGCCGCATGCGCTGGGCACGTGTCTCCTCTCCCCTGCCCTTCACCCGGACGCCGCCGTCCCCGCCGCGCGACCGGCGGCGTGCTCGCCGGGTGCCGTCGCGACCACAGCCTCGTCGAGGGTCGCCGCCTCGTGTGCAAGCTCTGCGAGGAGGCGGCTGGCGGCGTCCGCCCTGGAAGCCCAGAAGCGCGACACGACCTCCGCGTCGTTGCGGTAGCCTGCGTGCAGCGCGCTCCAGCGGTCGGCCTCGCCGCTCAGCCAGCCCAGGGCGGCCGCGGGGCTTGCGGAGAGCATCGACTCCAGAATGAAGCGGCGTTCGCCCGCACGCCGTCCAAGCCCGAGGTCATGCGCGCAGCGCGCCAGGCTGGTGCGGGTGAGGAGAATCCCGGTGCGCACAGGTGCGGTCAGCTCACGCAGGAAGCGCTCGCCGCCGTGGATGCGCGGATCCGACAGCGCAGGCGCTTCGCGCAGGTGCAGGAGGAGGCGGTCGGGGGCTCCCAATTCGCGGGCTTCCGACACGATCGCCGCGCGCAGGAGCTCAGCCCAGCGCCGGTAGAAGAGGGGGGCGATCTCGGACACGGCTTGCAGATACGGCAGCATCCAGGAGAGCAGGTGCTCCCAGAGGAGGGCCTTGCGACTCTGGCGGCGCAGGACGCGGCCCGCTCCCGCGGGTTCTCTCTCCTCCGCGTCGCACAACCCGGCATAGAGGCCCAGCAGGGCGCTCAAGTGGTCCGGCTCCCGCGGGACGTCCTCCCCCAGAGCACGCCAGAAGCCCGCGACCCGGTCCGCCGCCTCTCCGCCCAGCATCCCCTCGGCGCCCAGGTAGAAGGAGGCGAACGGGTAGAGCTGGAAGAGGAAGAGCTCGGTATGCGAGGAAGGCGGGGGAAGTTCGGGCAGATCGAGGGCGCGTGCGATGGGCGCGTGCGCGGGCGTCGGAGGCTCGGCCAGCGTCGCCAGCGCGCGAATGAGCTCTCCCGCCGCCACTAGCCCCCCGCCGGGTCGTCCGAAGGAAGCTGGTACGCCTCGCGTGAGGGACGCACCGGCCTGAGCAACCAGTACGGACGCCGCGTACCGTCCGGAGAAACGCGTCCGGCCGCGCGCGTGTACCCAAGCCACTTGCGGAACACCTGCCCGGACATCCCGGCATGGACGGAGATGTCGCCGTATGCGTCTCCCGGCCGCGCCGCGCCCACGCGCACCGCCTGGTGCCAGCAATGGGATCCGGAGATGGGATCGGGGTGCACCGGGAAGGTCAGGTTCTGGTGGACGCCCACGTCGGTCCACCAGATGCGGCTCGTGTCCGCGTCCGCCGACTTGTACGGGCCTCCCCCCTTGCGCCGGCGCAGCGACCAGCCGTCCTCGCCGTGCTCCAGATCCACCGTCGCCATGGCCTGGTTCTGGCCGTGGTCGGTGACCTTCCAGCGGCCCATGTGGTGACTGCAGGCCACGACTCCAGGGCGGATTCCCTCGGTCACCCAGGCACGCACCACGAAGTGGCCGATCTCGGTCTCCACGCGCACCACGTCGCCGGTGCCCACGCCCATGCGCGCCGCGTCGCGGGTGTGGATCCAGAGCGGGTTGGTGTGGGCGATCTCGTCCAGCCACTTGGCGTTGGCGCTGCGCGTGTGGATCTGGATCGGCACGCGGAAGGTGGAGATGAGCACCATCTGGTCGGCTTCGAGGTTCTGCCGGTGGATGTGGCTGCGCACGTACCCCGGCGTGGCCAGTTCCGGCCATCCCCACTCCGCCAGGGTGCGCGACCAGAACTCCAGCCGGCCGGACGGGGTGGGAAAACCCCTCAGGATGCGGCCGTCGGTCTCGACGCCGACCCGCCTGCGTCCTTCCGGATCTCCGTCGAGCAGCGGGAGCGGCACCACGTTGGGGGAGTCCGGTTTGGGCGCGCGGGTGAAGGCGCGTCCCATCGCATCGACGCGGACATCCTCGAGCTCTTCGGCGGGGATCGCCTCTTCATACAGGGCGCCCACCTTGGAGGCCACTTCGAAGGCGCCGTACCTGCGCATGTACTCCAGGGGGCTGATGCCCTGTTCAGCGGCGGCGCGGGGAAGCCCGGGAACGGAATTCTCGAACATCCATCCGTAGTACTCGTCGACGCCGAGCTTCGTCCCGGGCTCCTTGCGCGACTCGAAGAAGGAGCGAAGGCCGAGTGCGCCGTCGGGGTCGATGCGCCAGGTCAGATCGATCCAGAACTCGTTCTCCTCCCACACCTCGCCCGGGTTGGCCTCGCGCGTGTCGGCGATGCTCTCCCCCAGGCGTTCGCGCGCGGCCCGCAGGACCGGCTGCCGGAATCCGATCCACTGGCCCGCGTACTGCTCGTAGGAGTGCACGTCGTGGCGTTCGGAGGCGAGCCCCATGGGCAGCACGTAGTCGGCGAAGTGCGCCGTCTCGTTCCAGGTCGGGGTGAGGGCGACGTGCAGGCCGACACGCTCGGGATCGGTCAGCATCTCGATCCAGGAGAAACCGTCGGGGTTGGTCCACACCGGATTGTACACCCGGGTGAAATACACATCCAGAAAGTCGCCGCTGCGCTTCAGGAGATGGGGCAGGAGAAAGGACATCTCATTCAGCGCCAGGGGGTACTCGCCCGGCCAGGTGAGGTCGTTCCAGTGCTCGGGGTGGCGTGGCAGATGGATGGGGCGCGGCACGAACTTGTTCCACGAGTTGGGATGCGTGCCGCCCTCGGTGGCGATGGCTCCCGTCAGCGCGTTGAGCAGGAAGAGGGTGCGCGCTACCTGCCAGCCCCCGAGGTTGCCGGCGGCCGCGCTGCGCCAGTTGTGGGTGGAGAACCGGGTGCCGGCCTGGGCCACCAGTCGCGCCACCGCTTCGATGGTGGCCGCGTCCACGCCCGACTCCGCCGCCGCGTACTCGAAGGTGTAGTCGGCGTACATCTCCTCGAGCTGCTCTTCGAAGCGCTCGAATTCGGGCGGGAGCTCCGGGTGCGCTTCGGCCATGTATTCCTCCCAGTTCCACCAACGGCGCACGAACTCGCGGTTGTGGAGCCGGTTGGCGACCAGCCAGCGGGCGATCGCGAGGAAGATGGCCGCTTCCGAGCCCGGGTAGGGCGAGAGCCAGTGGTCGGCGTGGGTCGCGGTGTTGGAAAGGCGGGTGTCGAGGACGACGAGCTTTGCCCCGTTGGCCTTCGCGTCCATGATGCGCTGCGCGTGCGGGTTGAAGTAGTGCCCGGTCTCGAGGTGGCTCGACACGAGCAGAATGACGCGCGCGTTGGCGTGGTCGGGGCTGGGACGGTCCATCCCCATCCAGAGGTGGTAGCCGGCCCTCGCTCCCGCGGAGCAGATGTTGGTATGGGAGTTGTGGCCGTCCACTCCCCAGGCCGCCAGCATGCGCTCGGTGAAGCCGTCTTCTCCGGGCCGGCCCACGTGATACATGATCTCCTTCTGCCGCCCTTCCTCGAGCGCCCGGCGAATCCGGCCGGCGATGTCGTCGAGGGCCTCGTCCCAACTGACGCGGGTCCACTGGCCCGAGCCGCGCGCGCCGGCGCGCTTCAAGGGATACAGGATCCGGTCCGGGTCGGTGATCTGGTTCGCGGTTGCCGGGCCCTTGGCGCAGTTGCGGCCCCGCGAGCCCGGGTGCTCGGGGTTCCCCTCGAACTTGCGGACTTCCAGCGTGTCGCGGTCCACGTAAGCCAGCAGCCCGCACGCGGATTCGCAGTTGAAGCAGGTGGTGGGAACGAGCATGTAGCGCTTCTCGACCCGCCTGGGCCAGGCGCGCGAATCGAGTTCGACCCAGTCGTTCCAGCGCTCCCTGGGAGGGAACGAGGCCAGGTGCACCCGGCTCGGTCCCGGGTAGAAGCTCTCTCCCCGGCTCTCGACTTCCTTGCGGGCGGCGGACACGCGCTTCTGCAGGCGCTTCAGATCCATGGAGCGGCCGTTGTTCATGCTGTGATCCTCACGAAAGCGGGACGGCCTGCCCCGCCTGCACATAGGCGTGCTCGTACGCTAGAAGTCCCGCGAGACCGGCGACGAGGGCCGGCAGGCCGATCCAGGGGGCGGCGAGCCCGACCGCGCTCAGGAGCATTCCCGCCCGGAAATAGCGGGCGAAGCGTCCCCGGGTCAGCTCATGGACGGCGAGGTGCGCGTGGGCGGTGCCGTGCGTGATGGTGACTTCGCCCAACACCAGGAGAAGGTGGGCGGCGGTGAGGGCGGCGAAGCCGGCGGCCAGCAGGGGGCGCGCTTCCGGCGGCGTCAGCGGGTATGCCGCGGCCGCGCCAGCGAGCAACGCCTGCACCAGGAAGTGGGGCGGAAGCAGCGGATTCTGCCACAGATCGCGGGCCTTGGCCTGCGCGAAGAGGTAGGCCGTGTACACGGCCGTCATCGCGGCCAGCGGCGCCCCGGCCAGCGCGAGGAGGCGCGCGGCTCCGGAGGCCCCCGCGAGTCCCGCGCCCAGGTGGGCCGCCAGCACCGCCCCGAAACCGGCCAGCACGACACCTCCGCGTACCAGCCAGCTTCGCCACTGCGGGCGCAGCAGGATGTAGTGGAAGCGCCAGGGATGTTCCAGATCCCAGATGAGCAGGACCGTGGTGAGCACGAGGAAGACCATGGCCAGCAGCGGCGCGCCGAAGAGCCAGAGCGGGTCCGTCCAGGAGAGTGCGCCGGACAGGATGAGCAGCAGCGGCACCAGGTACGCCCCTGCCGCGATCGACTTGGTCCAGGTGTAGAGGCTCACGCGTGCATCCCAGGGAGCGTGATGGGGCACGTCGTAGCTGAGAATCGCGCCCGCGGAGGAGTTTCCCCATCCCGGGTGGCCCGACGTGACCTGGTTGGCACCGTTCCCCTGCTCGCTCCACATGAACAACCCGCCCTCCGGGCGCGCCGCCGCCAGCGGATCCAGCGTCACCTGACGCGCACCCTTGTAGAAGAGCTTCGGACGCGTCTCCTTCTCCGGACGACGGACGGTGAGGGCGTCCTGGTGCACCATCTCGGTCACCTTGGCGAGCGGGTCGTTCAGATCGCCTACCAGAATCGCTTCCGTCGGGCAGACGACCACGCACGCCGGCTCCAGACCCATGTCCAGCCTGTGAGCGCAGAAGTTGCACTTCTCGGCGGAGTGGTCCTCGGGGTTGATGAAGATGGCGTCGTAGGGACAGGCGGCGATGCACGCCTTGCAGCCGATGCACGCCTCCTTGTCGAAATCCACGATGCCGTCGGACCTGCGGAACATGGCGGATGTGGGACAGGCGGTCGCGCAGGGCGCCTCCTCGCACTGGTTGCAGCGCGTGACCTGAAAGGCGCGCTGGGTGCGCGGGAACTCGCCGGCGTCAACGTACTTGACATACGTGCGGGTGACACCCAGGGGCACTTCGTTTTCGGACTTGCATGCGGTGGTGCAGGCGTGGCAGCCGATGCACCTGGTTTGATCGATGACTTTGGCCCAGCGGGGGGTCCGGTTCGGCGTCGCGCCGTTCCCCGGATAATCGTGGAGGGAATCGACCGGCGGTGGGAAAGAAGAGTTCATGATTCGGTCGCCCAATGGTTTTCGCATGTGCGGGGAGGAGAGAGCCTCCCGGCACGTCCGGCGGGCCGGGTCGGCGTCAAACCAACGTCGACCGGGCCGTGCCGTGCCACTACCCGGCCATGGCCGGACGTGCCGAAAGAATTCTCCGCAAGAGATGTCTCGAGACGATGCGTCAGCCGGCCACTTGGTCGCGCAGGGTCTTGCCGGGCTTGAAGTACGCGTAGCGCTTCGCCGCGATGGTGATTTTCTCGCCGGTGGCCGGATTGGTGCCGGTCCGCGCGGCGCGCGACTTGACGCCGAAGGTTCCGAATCCGGGGACGGTAACCTTGCCGCCGGCATCGAGTTCGCCCGCGATGATGCCCGACCCGGAACCCGTGTCGAAAATGCAGTTGATCACGTCGGCAGCCTTCGCCTGGGACAGGTTGGCCTGCTGCGCCAGGGCCGTTGCCATTTCCTTCTTGTTCATCTCGTCTCCTGAATGGGGATGGTGTAGGTCCGCCGAACTGCCCGGCTGGCCGAGTCCGACGGGCAACAGGACAGGATAAGCGGAATGGACCCTTTGTGGAACCTCGACGTGCAAATGCGGGGCCGCTGGTTGTGCCTGAAAGCGTGCCCCGCTGCCGGTCTCGAGTCATCTTCACCCCCCGGCATGGGCGCTGACGGATTCGAACCGCCGACCTCCTGCTTGTAAGGCAGGCGCTCTGAACCAACTGAGCTAAGCGCCCCGGCGCGGGATACCGCCAGCAACGCACGCACGGTCGCGTGCCCGGCAGCAGATGGCGCTCCCGATTTCGCCCGGACCCTTCAGTCCCCTCCCTCCCGGGAGGCCGCCCAGGCGTCGTAGCGCATGCGCAGCGTTCGCACCGGGTTGGCGTCCTCGTGCGGGAGGATATTCGTGGGAATGGCGGAAATATAGAGGTAGTACCCGCCGTCGTTGTAGGGCGCGCGCAGATCCTCGGGATGGTTGTCGGCAAATTCGCCCAGGGTGTTCTCTGGATCCGCGGCGAGAATGTAGGCAACGTGCGAGGTCTTGCCGTTGCAATCCGCGTAGGCCTCGGGCAGAGGCTCCGTCTCACACGTGCAGCGGCTGTCCCCGCCCAGTTCGTCCGCCTTCTCCATGGCGCGCATCACACGGTCGATGACCCCGTCGCGCCCCTCCTGCATGATGCGGGCGGACTCGGTGAGGGCTTCCGTGGTGGCGATGATGTTGCCCTGAACGGAGTAGAGGATGTTGTCCGAACTGCGCCCCTGAATGTCCAGGGCGACGTCGCGGTTGCCGGCGCCCGAACGGCCAGCGAAGCGACCCTGCATGTCTATGATGCCGAACTGCCTGCGCTCGATGTCGGGATCCTCCTCGAGCATGCTTATGATCTCGGTCGGCTCCGTCCCGTTCTGCAGCTCACGGAAGATGAGCTTCTGGTTCTCGTGGGTGCGGTCCACGCCCGCCTGGGCGGCGGCTACCGCCACGCCCGGCACCACGACGGCCTGCAGCAGCTTGAGCTGGTCGGGTCCGGTGGCCGCGCAGGTGGCGGATGCGATCACGACCCGCCCCGTGTTGAGATCGATGGCGATGATCGACCATGTGGCGAGTGCGGTGGAGGGAATGAGGAGAAGGAACGCGAGGGTCAGAACCAGTCGTCTCATCGGATTCTCCTTTATGAACCGCCGCCGGCTGCCCGAATGCTGCGAACCGTGATGGTCGTCTCCTGCAGGCAGGGCGAACTCTGGGTCAGCGAGCCCTCGACGACGACTTCGTCTCCCACTTCCCAGTCACCAGTCTCGTTTTCCAGCGCATATACATCGCCATACCGCCCGAGCAACAGCGAGCACGGCTCTCCGATGTGGATGATCTTGCCCCGGCGGAGGAGCATTCCGTCGTTGTCAGTGGCGTGGAAGTAGTTCGAGAGCGCCAGGGGCCGGAAGTAGAAATCGAACACGATGAACACCGTGGGCTGGTCGCGATGCGCCCACTCCGGCACCTCCACGGTCATGTCGAGTCGGCCGCGTTGGGTGGTCAATTCCTGGCCGATCTCCTCGAATCCGAACTGGGCGGCGCCGAGTCCGATGCGGGTCGGGGTGATGGCGGGCAGGCCGCCGGTCTCGATGCTTACGCGAGTCCCGGGAGGGCCGCTGCGGGGACGGATGGTCTGGATGCGACGCGTCGGCGCGTGCCCCTCCACGACTTCCGCCTGGGCCAGCGCTTCGCGCGCGTCAGCAAAGCCGAGAAGGAGGAACGGGATACAGATCGCCAGGCGCGCGGAAGCGCGGCAACCAGCGAACGGGGATTGGGCTCGAACGTGGGACATGATCATCCTCCTCGCCGACGGGTTCGGCTTCATCGGATCAACCTGGTACATCGTACGCCAGGGCACGAGGTCAGGCCAGTGGAAAGAAGGCATCGGGCTGCCGGGAAAGGCGGTGCGCGCTAGAGGACCAGCGCGAGCGGCAGGAGCACCAGATAGCCGAGAACCAGAAGCAAGGGAGCCGCGGTGATGGATCCCTGGGCGAGCAGGGTGTACCCGAGGACGATCACCCCCAGCCCTGCGAGGCCCAGGATGCCGTTCTTGCGCGAGAAGCGCAGCGAGTCGGCGCTCCGCTGACGTGAGGCCTTCCCCTGCCTACGAGCTGTCCGGGGGTTCGGTCGTTTCCTTGCCATGGTATCCAAGATCCCGCGGGTCGTGGGCCGGGTCAACCCGCGCGCCCTGCCGCCGCTCGCCGTGCATCAGCCAAAAGGCCGGATCGTCAGGGGGCTCGGTGGCGCGCAGCCGGGCCATGCGAAGCCGGCCGCGGCGGCGTCTGACGACGACCATGCCGGCGAGCACGATCCCCAGAAAAGCCCAGAAGACGAGTGACTGGGAAAGAACCAGGAGCCATCCGTAGCGTCGGCGGACGTACTTGTTCCAGTCGCCCTCGAGTTGCCCGCTGGTCACGCCGAAGGTGCCGCGCAGGGCTCCCTCGAAGGACTTGCCCTCGCGCCAGCGGGCGAGGAACAGCGCCATGCCCCGCTCGCCGCTCCCCGTCACCAGGTACTCGACGGCGGTTGCGGAGAGCATGTAGGCGATCTCCGCCGATGCCCGGTCGGCGGGCCAATCCAGGGCGAGAGAGTCCAGCGGGGGGGTCCGGCCCCCGGCCATGGCAAGGCGGAGGCGCCATCCTTCGGCCGCGTTCCAGCCCCCCGAGGCCCACTCGGCATACCCCTCCGAGAACCATCTGGGCACGCGCAGGCCCTCCAGGTATTCGTGCAGGCCGAGGTGGGCCCACTCGTGCCGTATCACGCGCGCCTCGCTCCCGCCACGGGTGCGGTCGCCCGCGAAAAGGGGCAGGACGATGGTGCGGGCAGAGGGAAGGGCGACCCCCGCGCCCCACTCGGGGACGACCCCACCCGCCAGCGCCTCGAAGGCGGCCTCGGACGGCGCCAGGTAGACGCGGGCCTCGCTGGGGAGGCCAGGCGGGATTCCCGGCAGACCGGCGAAGCCTTCCAGCAGACCCAGGACTCTCTCGGCGCGAAGCGAGTCGCCGGAGGAATAGTGCACGGTCACGCCGGCCCGCTGGAGGACAGAGAATGCGGGTGCATCCTGACCCTGACACGGCGCCAGCGCCGACAGGCACATCAGCAGGACTCCCGGGAGGCTCATGCCCCGCTCCAGGTCTTCATGCGGGCCCTCAGGCCGGTGCGCGCGCCCACGTGGCGACTTCGGCCAGATCGAGGGGGAGCGGCGAACGGAAGCTCATGGCCGTCCCCTGGACCGGGTGTGTGAAGGCCAGCGCGGCGGCGTGCAGGAACTGCCGCCCGGTCCGGCGCGCCAACTCCCCCGCCCAGCGCCGGGCGGGCCCGGACATGCCGCGCTCCCATCCCCTCCCGTACACCCCGTCGCCGACGACCGGGTGCCCGATGTGCGCCAGGTGCACCCGGATCTGGTGGGTGCGCCCCGTCTCCAGGCGCACCTCCAGCAACTCCGCCGCCGACCAGCGTTCGCGCACCCCCAAATGCGTGACCGCCCGGCGCCCCCCCTCCACCACCGCCATGCGCTGGCGGGCCCGGGGATCCCTGCCGATGGGCGCGTCCACGGTGGCGTGGCTGTCGCGCAGGTGCCCCCATGTGGCGGCCGTGTAGGTCCGCCGCACTTTGCGCTCCGCCAACTGGCGGGAGAGCGCCTGGTGCGCCACGTCGTGCTTGGCCACCACCATGAGTCCGGAGGTGTCGCGGTCGAGGCGGTGCACGATCCCCGGGCGCAACCGGCCCCCGATGCCGGCCAGGTCCGAGACATGGTGGAGAAGCGCGTTCACCAGGGTGCCGCGGGGGTGCCCCGGGGCGGGGTGCACGACCAGGCCGGCGGGCTTGTCGACGACCAGGAGCGCGTCGTCCTCGTAGACCACCGCGAGGGGGATGTCCTCGGGCTCCATCGTCACCGGATCGGGGGGCGGGATCTCCACTTCGATGCGCTGGCCCGCCTCGACGCTGGCAGACTTCCTGGCGGGCCGCCCCTCGACGAGCACCAGGCCCCGCTCCACCAGGCGGGCCGCCTGGGTGCGGGAGAGGTCGAGGCGACGGGCCAGCCAGACGTCCAGACGCGCGGACGCGCCACTCCCGACGGTGAGCGTTTCCCGCCGTCCGGGGGCGGCGCTCATCCCGCGCGCCGGCTAGCCAGCCGCGCGCGCCAGCGCGATCGAGGCGCGCGTATCGTCGAATGCCACTTCCCTGTGGTTCGTATACCCCGCGGACGCGCCGTCATCTTCCCCCGCCACCGCGACCTCGACCGCCAGGGTCTCGCCCGCGATAAAGGCCTCGTGGCGGGAAGCGGCCGCGCGCACGCCTTCCGGGCCGGAGATGGCAAGCCGGATGCGGTCGGTGACGTCGAGACCCGACTCCTTGCGCAGTCGCTGAACCCGGTTCACCAGCTCGCGCGCCAACCCCTCGGCGCGCAGTTCGTCATCCAGGGCGGGATCGATGGCGGCGGTAAAGCCGCTGGCGGCTCGCAGCACCAGGTCGCCTCGCGCCACCTCCGCCACCTCGAGGTCGTCCGTACCGAGCGGATGGTCCGCCCCGTTCACCACGATCGAGACCTCCTCGCCGCGGCTCCAGGCGCGCAGCTGCGCCTGACCCAGGGCCCGGATGGCGGCGGCCGCGGCGTTGCTGTGCCTCTGGAAGCGCGGGCCGAGGGCGCGGAAGTTGGGCCGGGGCTCGAAGCGCACCAGATCGCTGGCTTCGCGCACGAAGGAAACCTGTTTCACATTCAGCTCCTCGCGCAGGACCGCCAGCACCTCTTCCCGGATCGGGGTGTCCCCGGGCACGACGGCGTAGAGGGTTCGAAGCGGCTGGCGAACCCGCAGCCCCGCCTGTTCGCGCGCCGCGCGTCCCAGCGTGACCAGCTGCCGCACGGCGTCCATCGCCGTCTCGAGCTCCGGGTCCAGCCAGCGCTCATCCGCTTCCGGCAGGAGCGCCAGGTGGACGCTCTCACCCCCGGTCAGGGCCCGGTGCAGCCAATCGGCGCAGAAGGGCGCCACCGGAGCCATGAGGAGGCTTACCGTGCGCAGGGCGAGGTGAAGGGTGTGGAAGGCGGCTTCGGCGTCCGCGGCGCCAGTCTTACCCCAGTAGCGGGGCCGGCTGCGGCGCACGTACCAGTTGGACAGGTCCTCGTCGACGAACTGGGCAACCCGGCGGTAGGCCGGAGTGAACTGATAGCCGTCCAGATCCGCACGCACCCGCCCCACCAGGCCATGCAGGCGGCAGAGCAGCCAGCGGTCGAGCAGGGATGCGTCGCCTGGCTGCTCCTCTTCCGCGGGCCGCCATCCTTCGACGTTGGCGTAGAGGGCGAAGAAGCGATAGGTGTTGCAGAGGGTGTCGAAGAACTTGCGCTTCACCTCGCCGATGCCCTGGGGATCGTAGCGCTTGGGCACCCAGGGGTTGCTGACGGTGACGAAGTACCAGCGCAGCGGATCGGCGCCGTACCCTCCCACCGCCTCCCACGGATCCACCGCGTTGCCGCGCGACTTCGACATCTTCTGGCCCTCGGCGTCGAGCACCAGATCGTTCACGAGCACGTTGCGGAAAGCCATGCCCCGCCCGAGCATGGCCGAGATCGCCATCAGGGAGTAGAACCAGCCGCGCGTCTGGTCGAGCCCCTCGCAGATGAAGTCGGCGGGAAAGTGCCCCTCGAAGGCTTCCTGATTGTCGAAGGGATAGTGCCACTGCGCGAAAGGCATCGACCCCGAATCGAACCAGACGTCGATGACCGGGGAGGCGCGGCGCATGGTGCCGCCGCACTCGCGGCAAGGCCAGGTGATCTCGTCGATGAAGGGCCGGTGCGGGTCGAAGTCCTCGCCCAGGGGGCCGACCCGCTCCTCCAGCTCGGCCAGGCTGCCGATCCACTCGGTCGTCTCGGGATCGCGGTCGCAGACCCAGACCGGCAGCGGCGTGCCCCAGTAGCGGTCGCGCGACAGGGCCCAGTCCACGTTGCCGGCCAGCCACTCGCCCATGCGTCCCTCGCCGATCTCGGGCGGATACCAGGCCGTCTCCCGGTTGATGGCGAGCATCTCCTCCTTGATCGTGGAGGTGGCGGCGAACCAGGATTCGCGCGCGACGTACAGCAGCGGGGACTGACAGCGCCAGCAATGGGGATAGGAGTGCGTCACCCGGCCGATGCGGAAGAGGCCCCCGCGGCGATCGAGCTCCTCCACCAGCAGGGGATCGGCGTCCTTCACGAACATCCCGCCAACCCCGGGCAGGCCTTCGTGGAAGCACCCCGCCTCGTCGATGGAGCGCATCAGGGGCAGGCCGTGGCGCTGGCCGGCGGCGTAGTCGTCCGCGCCGAAGGCGGGCGCGATGTGGACGATGCCGGTGCCGTCGTCGGCGGTGACGAAGTCCTCCAGAATGATGCGCCACGCCGCCTCGGAGCCGGCGGGCACCGGCACCACTTCCAGCGGCCGCGCGTAGCGGCTGCCCTCGAGCGAGCGGGCGTCGTGCTCGCGGACGATGCGGGCATCCTCCCCGAGGACGCGCTCGACCAGGTCCTTCGCCACGATGACGCGGCGGCCGCCCGTCTCCACCTCCGCGTAGGTGAGGGCGGGGTTGAGCGCCAGCGCCACGTTGGAGGGCACGGTCCAGGGCGTGGTGGTCCAGGCCAGGAAGGCGCGCCCTTCCGGATCGGGCTCCCCCTCCCCGGTCAGGAGCGGAGCCAGGAAGAACAGCGAGGGGTCCTCCACCTCGCGGTAGCCCTGGGCCACTTCGTGCGAACTGAGCGCGGTGCCGCAGCGCGGGCAGTAGGGCACGCTCTTGTGACCGCGGTAGAGGAGCCCCTTGCGCGCCAGCTGGCTCAGAATCCACCAGACCGACTCGACATAGCTGGTGTGGCAGGTGACGTACGGGTTGTCGTAGTCGAGCCAGTAGCCGATGCGCTCGGAGAGGGCTTCCCAGTCGGCCTTGTAGGTGAAGACGGAATCCCGGCAGGTGCGGTTGAAGCGCTCGATGCCCACCGCCTCGATCTCCGGCTTGCCCGAGATCCCGAGCGTCTTCTCGGCCTCGATTTCGACCGGCAGCCCGTGGGTGTCCCACCCGGCGATGCGGGTGACCCGGCGTCCCCGGAGGGCCTGGTAGCGGCACGCGAGATCCTTGAGGGTTCGCCCCAGCACGTGGTGCAGTCCGGGGGGGGCGTTGGAGGTCGGGGGTCCCTCGTAGAAGATGAAGGGCTCTCGCCCCTCGGCGGCCTCCATGCTGCGGCGGAAGAGGTCCTCTTCGCGCCAGCGCTCCAGGGTCTGCTGCTCCAGTTCGAGCAGCGTGGCGGGCAGTTCCGGATAGCGCATGGACGAACGCCTCTATGCCAGCGAGGCGATGACCGCGCGGGCCACGGCGGTGAGTCCGGGCTCCGCCTCCATGGCGACGCGGATGATGGTCGCAACGTCCGCCTCTTCGAGCGCATCGGGGAGGCAGATGTCGGTGACGATGCACAGACCGGCCACGCGCATGCCCATGTGGCGCGCGACGATCACCTCGGGCACGGTGGACATGCCCACCACATCCGCGCCCATGGCGCGCAGCATGCGGTATTCCGCGCGCGTCTCCAGGCAGGGCCCCGTGACCGCGACGTACACCGCCCGGGCCAGCGGAATGCCCTGCGCGAGCGCGGCATCCATCGCCACCTGCTGCAGCTTCCGGTCATAGGGCTCGGACATGTCCGGGAAGCGCAGACCCAGCGCGTCCTCGTTGGGGCCCACCAGGGGGTTGTCGCCCATCAGGTTGATGTGGTCGTCCAGCACCACCAGCTGCCCCGGCGACCAGAGCGGGTCCATCCCGCCGCACGCGCCCGACACGACCAGCGTGTCCGCGCCCAGGGCCGCCATGACCCGGATGGGGAAGGTCACCTGCTGGAGGGTGTAGCCCTCGTAGCGGTGGAAGCGGCCCTGCATGGCGGCAACGGGGACGCCGTCGAGCGTGCCCAGCAGCAGACGGCCCTTGTGGCTCTCCACCGTCGACACCGGGAAGTGCGGCAGCTCCGGGTAGTCGATGGCGGCCTCCACGGCGATCTCCCGGGCAAGGCCGCCCAGGCCGGTGCCCAGCACGATGCCGGCCCGCGGGCGAAGCGCGCAACGGGCACGCGCCGCCGCGGCGGCTTCCTCGATGCGGGCGAGGAGATCGGGCGCGGGCGTCATGGGGTCGCGGGCGCCCGCCGCGCCGGCGCTTGAGGGCGCGGCCCCAACAGCGCCGTGCCGATCCGAATCATCGTGCTCCCCTCCTCAATGGCAATGCGGTAGTCGTTGGTCATTCCCATCGACAGGTGCTTTCCCCGGTAGCCTGCGACCGAGTGCAGATCCTCGTGAAGCCGGCGCAGCGCGCGGAAGGCCGATCGCAGAACGCTCTCGCGATCAGTGAAGGGCGCCATGGTCATGAGCCCCTGTACCACCAGTCCCGGCAACTCAGCGATCCGGTGGACCGCCTCGCGGGCCACGTCCGGGGGAAAACCGCTCTTGGTGGCCTCCCCGGAGGTGTTGATCTGTACCAGCACCGGAAGCGGGGACGCGTCGGGGGGGATGGAGCGGTTGAGGCGCTCTGCCAGGCGAACCGTGTCCATGGAGTGCAGCAGATCGCAGATTCCGACCACCCCGGGGGCCTTGCGGTGCTGCAGATGGCCGATCATGTGCCAGCGCGGCGCCGGACGGTCCGGCAAGGCCTTCGCTCTCGCCGCCAGCTCCTCCACCTTGGCGGCCAGCTCCTCGACCCGGTTCTCGCCGATGTCCTCGATGCCGGCCTCGAGCGCGGCCTCCACCGCCGCCAGGGGGTGGGTCTTGGTCACCGCCACCAGGGTGATGTCGGCACCGGTTCGCCCGCTTCGGCGCGCGGCTTCGTCCACCTGATGGCGGACTTCGGGCAGCGTCTCCGTGAGCCGTTCGAGATACATCGATTCATCCCGTCGCCTGAAACAAGGAACCCCGCCGGAAGCTCCGGCGGGGTTCCTGTCCGGCTCGGACCGTCCGAAGCGTCGAACTAACGCGTCTGGAAGGTAATCGGAATCGCGATCCACACCGGCACGACCTTATCCAAGTTCAGCGCGGGGCTGAACTGGAAGACGTTGGCCACCCGCAGGGCGGCTTCGTCGAGCGAGGCGTGTCCCGAGGTCTGCGCCACCAGCGTCCTCTGCACCTCGCCTTCCTCGTTGATGAAGAACTGCACGCTCACGGTCCCGCCGATGCCCGCGTCGCGCAGGATCGGGGGGTACTCGCGCTCGAGCGCCCGCTGCACCACGCGCTCGTTGAGCAGAGAAGGACGGACGGTGAACGGCGTGAACGTGGGCGCGGCCGAGATGTCGACGGCCCCTTCGTCCGGCGGGGGAGGAAGCTGCTCGACCGGATTGTCCTCGAAGGTGGTCGGCGCGATCGTGATGTCCTCGCTGATGTCGGCCGCGGCGATCACCGGAGTTGCGGGCCGGCTGATCGACTGGGGCGGCGGCGGAATCTCGATCTCGGGCGGGATGTTGAGCGCCTCGATTTCCGCGGATTCGAAGGAGACATCTTCCGCGGTCATGTTCGGCCAGAACGCGAACAACACGAAGTGAACCACGGTCGCGGCGACAACCGATCCCCAGAACCAGGTGTTGAACGATTTCTTGAACCGGTCGTTGGCGGTCTCGAGGATGGGGGCATCGAACACCTGCTGCAGGTCGCTGTCGCTCACCGTCTCTCCCTCGTCATACGGCGTTCCAACACGGTCGCGAATACGACCCTGATCACGTTCGCTTCCTGCAACTCCTTCTGTACCTGGTCGACGTACTGATAGGGCACGTCCGTGTCCGCGCGCAGCGAAATCACCAGGCGCCGGTCCGACGCGGCGTAAAGCGGCGCCACGATGTTGGACAGGGTGGTCATGGTGATGACGCGATCGTTCACCCAGATTTCTCCGTTGCGCTCGACCCACACGTGGAGAATGTCCTCTCTCTTCTCGTCGATCTTCTCGCTGGCTTCCGCCGCCGCCCACTCGATGGGCCGGTCCTTGCTGGCGCGGAACACCGTCGTGACCATGAAGAAGATGAGAAGCAGGAAGGCGATGTCGGCCAGCGACGAGGAAGGAATCTCATCGGAGGCCTTCGATTTGCGCTCGAACCCACCGCGTTTGATGCCCATTCGGTCAGCCCTCCAGGATCTGCAACGAGATACGTTCCGCCCCGGCGGTCTGCAAGGCGTCCAGCACATCCACCATGAACTTGTACGGCGCGTTCGGGTGGGTTTTCACGGCGGCGATCAGATTGGGGTTCTCGGTGACCCCCTGGCGCCAGATGGCTTCCACGTCGTTCGGGCGCACCTGCTGAATCTGCGTGCTCTCCCCCCGCTTTACGTCCACCAGACCGCTGGGGAGAATCGACAGGTGGAGGATGTTGCGCTGGCTGACCTGGGCTTCCTCCCCCGGCTCGGGGAGCACCACCGCCAGCCCGCTGTCCTTCGGGAAGGTCGTGGTTACCAGAAAGAAGATGAGCAGGAGGAAGGCGATGTCCGCCATCGAGGAGGTGGGCACCTCGTCGCTGACTTTGGATTTCTTGTTCTGAAGTACGGCCATCTTCAGTCTCCGCAGGAGTGCGCGTGGCTGACCCGTAAACCTTTTCTACATGTCCCGCTGTCGCTTCGTTCCCGTCGACTACCGATCAGGACAGGGTGGGCGCGGGCGGGGAGAGCGCGGTGATCGGATCCCGGTCGACAACCCTGAGAAGACCGGAGCTTTCCAGATCCCAGGAGACGTTGAGGATCGCCTGCGTGCCCTGCTCCATGTCCACGATCAACTGATCGATGCGGGTAACGAAATAGTTGTATCCGATGTTGACGGGAATCGCAATCGCGAGTCCGGCCGCGGTGGTGAGGAGCGCCACCTTGATCCCGCCCGCCACCAGCGTGGGGTCGACGCTGCCCGCGGCTTCGATCGAGGCAAACGCCAGGATCATTCCCGCCACCGTTCCCAGGAAGCCCATGAGAGGAGCCACGTTGGCAATGGTCGCGAGCACGACCAGCCCCCGCTCCAGAAAACCGAGCTCGATGGTGCCGACGGTGCCGATGGCCTGTTCGATCTCGCCCTCGCCGACTTCCCGCCCGCGGATGCGCCGCAAGCCGGCCATGAGGATGGCGGCCGCGGGTCCCCGTTGCGAACTCGCCACCGCCATCGCGCCGTTGATGTCCCCGGAACAAGCCAGCTCGCTCACCTCGGCCAGAACCGCCGCGGTGCCCTTGTGGGCCACCCAGAGGGTCCAGAACTTGGCAATCATCACGCCGAGGGCGATGAGCGAGCACAGGACCAGCGGATACATCATCAACCCGCCATCGGCAAACAGGGTCAGCAGTCCGAATTGGTCGTTGGCCACCGAAGCCTTCCTTGTTTCGTGATTGGACCGGGATCGTTCACACCCGGGCAGACGGAACTCTAGCCAGCGCGGGCGACGCGCGCTAGTTCAGCAAGGGCGCAAGCTACCGACCCATCCGCCCACCTGTCAACGCCAAAACGGATCCGGAGACGCCGCCATGAACGCTACCGCCCGCCTTGCCCGCCGGCACGCCATCCGCACAGTTCCCCCGCTCGCGCTCGTTCTTTCTGGTCGCGGTCGCAGGTGCGCCGGGAGCGGCGGCCCAACAGGCGTCCGACCGGCCAGTCTGGCGCCCGGTGGTCCTCGGAACCGAGGCCATGATCGCGGCCGAGCATCCGCTGGAGGCGCTGGCCGCCGAGGAGGTGCTGAGAGCGGGCGGAAACGCCTTCGACGCCGCTTCGGCGGTGTTTTACATGACCAGTGTCGTCGAGCAGCACCAGGCCGGGATCGGGGGCGACGCCTTCATGGTGGCGTATCTGGCCGCCGAGGATCGCGTCCTGTTCGTTAATGGGACGGGCCATGCGCCCGCGCTGGCGACGCGGGAGTTCTACGAGGAACTCGGCGGGATTCCGGGTGCCGGTCCCCTGTCCACGGATGTGCCGGGTGCCGTGGGGGCCTTCGAGCTGGCCCACTCGCGCTACGGGAGCCTGCCCAGGGAACAGGTCCTGGCACCGGCGATCCGGGCCGCGCGCCAGGGGCATCCGCTCGACTTCTGGGTCGCCGGACATCACGCGGGCTCGGTGGAGAAGATCTTGCCCTACCCTGCCTCGCGCGCGCTGCTGATGCCGGAAGGACGGCCGCTGGGCGTGGGCGACCTGTACGTGCAGGAAGACCTGGCCCGCTCTCTGGAGGAGATCGCGCGCGATGGCGCCGACGCCTTCTACCGGGGGCGGCTGGCCCGTCTCAGCGCCGACTTCTACGAGGCGCAGGAGGGGCTGCTGCGCTACGAGGACCTCGCGGCCTACGAAGCGGAGGAGGCGGATCCGATCCAAGTAACGTACGCGGGCCTCGACGTCTACCAGAGCGCGCCCAACTCGCAGGGCATCGTCATGCTCATGGCGTTGAACATCCTGGAAGGCTTCGACCTGGAGGCGATGGGGCACAACTCCGCCGAATACGTGCACGTGGTGACGGAGGCGATGAAGCTCGGCTTCGCAGACCGCAACCGCTACGTGACCGACCCGCGCTTCAGCGACGTGCCCACTGAAGAGCTGCTTTCGAAGGAGTACGCGGCCGAGCGGCGCGGACTCATTCGCATGGACCGGGCGATGAGTGTTGCGCCCGCGGGGGATCCCCGGCGGATGGCGGCGGTGGCGGAGGGCCAGGCCGCGGAATACGAGAGTGGGCCCCACGGCGTCTCGCGGCCGGAAGTCCTCTACCGGGAAGACGGCGAGACCTCGTCGTTCTCCATCGCGGATCGCTTCGGGAACCTGGTCTCGGTGACCCACAGCGTGAACTCGAGCTTCGGCAGCGGGATGGCGGTCGAGGGCGGCGGCTATTTCCTGAACAACCGCATGCCCTACTACGGGCTCGATCCCGACGACGTGAACGTGCTCGAGCCGGGGAAGCGCACCCGCCACACCATCAATCCGGCGCTGGCGCTGAAGGACGGCAGGCCCTACCTGGCGTGGAATACGCCCGGCGGCGACAACCAGCCGCAGGCGATGCTGCAGGCGTTCCTGGCGGTCGTGCACTTCGGCATGAACGTGCAGCAGGCGGTGGAGTCACCCACAGTCACCAGCACGGCCTTCCGGGCGTCGATGTATCCGGGGCGCATGCGGGGCATGCTGACGATGCCCGAGGTCTTGTACCAGGGCGCGGGCGAGGCGCTGGCGGCGCTCGGCCACCGCGTGGAGGTGAGCCCGCTGCAGCAGCCCTACCGGCAGGCGGCGTCCGGGGCCGGCGCGGTGAAGATGGTGATGATCGACCCGGAGACCGGGGTGATGTACGGAGGGGTGAGTCCGGCGAAGAGCGATTATGTGATCGGGTGGTAGGGGAAGACCCTCTGGAGCGCCAGGGGGTCCGCGGCGTACATTGCCTCCTCGCCCTTGCCTCTGAAACGGGAGAGCCGAACCATGCGCCCTCGACCCCAGACACCGCCCGAACCCACGGACGAAGAGCTCAATACATATATCCTGACGCGCTACAAGCTCCTCGGGATCGATATCTCCGTGCTTCCGGAATCGGACGAGGACGCGCCGATGGACCAGGAGCGGCTCCTCGCCAATAGCCGGTCGATTCTCCGTCAGGATGTCGAAGCCGCCAACTTCCAGATCGATCCCCAGTTCCATCTCCCGGTCGCCTTTCCGGCGCCCTTCGTCGCGTGGACCGGGGAGGAAGGATCGTGAGCGCGGGCGGCAAGACGGCAGGCGGGGGCGCAGGCACCGCGAGCGGGGGCGGCTCCGGGCTCCCCGCGCCCCAGGACGAGCGGGTTTCGCGCCGCTGGTTCCTCGAGCGCATGGCGTGGGTGTCTTCGGCGGCCGCGGCCGGCACCCTGCTGGCGCGGACGCCGGCCGGCGCCAGCCCGCGCGGTCCGGCAGTGACTCCGGAGGCGTTCCAGGCGGACATCCGGCTTCAGGAGGTTGACGACCTCACCCGGCTCACGATGTCGGAGTCGATGACCCTGATCCGCGCCGGCGGCCTCGCACCGGCGGATCTGGTCGATGCTCATGTCGACCGCATCGAGGCCTTTGACGGCACATATCAGGCGTACGCCGACCGGCCGTCACGCGAAACGCTTCTCGCGCAGCTGGCCCGGACGCCCGACGACGAGCGGCGCGCTCCGCTGAGGGGCATGTGCCTCGCGCCCAAGGACAATTACTACACCGCGGATCTGCTGACCGAGGGCGGATCGCTGGTTTTCGAGGGATTCCAGCCGGACTACGACGCCACCGCAGTCTCCCTGATGCGCGCGGCGGGCGGTCTCGTCGTGGGCAAGGCGCAGATGGGCAACCTCGCCGGGGGCAGGGCGCGCGTATACGGAACCACCACGCCGACGACGCGAAACGCCTGGACGCCGGACGACGTGCGCTACAGCCCGTCGGGATCCTCGTCCGGCACGGGCACGGCGGTGGCGGCCCGTCTCGCGGTCGCGGGCCTGGGAACACAGACGGGGGGTTCGGTCATCGGACCTTCCAACTCACAGGGATTGACCGCGATCAAGCCCACGTTCGGGCGCATTTCCCTGCACGGCATCATTCCGCTGAGCTACACGCGCGACCATGTCGGCGTGATGGCGCGCGACGCCATGGACGCCGCCATCCTGCTTCAGGTGTGCGCCCAGCCCGATCCGAACGATCCTCGAACGCTGGGCCTTCCCGCACCGCCCAACTACGCCCTGGCGGCAACACCGTTCGGAGGCGACCGGCCGCGCGTGCGCTGGCCCACCCGGATCGGCGTCTGGCCCGGGTACCTCGAGGACGACAACGAGCGCGTGAATGAGCTCAGGCGCAACTTCCTCGCCGTGCTCGAGGGAAACGCGGCAGTGAGCATCGTGCCGGATGTGACCCTCCCGGACGACTGGGAGGCTCTGACATCACCGCCCCTGGGCGGCTCCCACGGCGACCCCACCGCGTTCTTCATCGAGCATCTGCGTAAGGATGTGCGAAACTTCGCCGACCGCCTGCCGCGCTTCCTCAACGGCATGCTTCAGAGCGCCGACACCTTCGTGAAGGTCCAGCAGGCGCGAAACCTCCTGCGCCACCGCATGGTCACGCAGCTCTTCAACCAGTGCGACGTCGTCGTCACGGGCGGGACCGGGGCGTTCGACGGGGTCGGGCTGCCTCTCGCCTGCACGCCCATCGGATTCGACACCGACGAGACCACCGGGGCGCGGGTGCCGCGCGGAGCCACGCTCGCGGCGCCGCCGTTCGGCGAAGAGCGGCTGCTGGCGGTCATCGCCGCGTATCAGGCGGTCACGGATTTCCACCGGGAGCGGGCGTCGGATCCGTCGGGGTAGTCAGGGTCGGGGTGAGTCCGGCGTGGAGACCGGCTGCGCGTCTTGCGCTTCGCTCGAACTATTGATGCGTCTTGCGTTTTCCCCGCACGACATAGAGAAGGAAACCCGCTGCGGCCAGGAGCAGCCCGGCGCTGATGGGCGATGAGATGAAGATGAGGGGATCTCCCTCGGAGAGGATGAGGGCCCGGCGGAAGTTGGACTCGAGCATCGGGCCCAGGATGATGCCAAGTAGCACCGGGATGACCGGGTATCCGAGGCGCCGCAGGACGTAGCCCAGGATGCCGATCCCCACGGCCACGTAGATCGCGAAGGTGGTTCGCTCGGACGTGAACGCGGCGACCACCGCCAGCGGCGCTATGGCCGGGAAGAGCACGCTCTTCGAGACGCGGGTGATGCGCGCGTAGAACGGAAGCAACGTCAGGCCGAAGATCAGAATCAGCAGGTAGCTGGCGAAATACGCGGTGAATAGCGGGGCGATGAGGTCGGCGGCCTCGGTGAAGAGCTGGGGGCCGGGGGTGATGCCGTGGATGACGAGACCGCCCAGGATGACGGCCGTCACCGCGTCGCCGGGGATGCCGAGCGCCAGCAGCGGAATCAGCGCGCCTCCGGTCACCGCGTTGTTGGCCACCTCGGGGGCGACGATGCCCTCGGGCGCGCCTTTTCCGAATCGCTCGGGATGCGGCGAGCTGCGGCGGGCCTCGCTGTAGGCCAGGAAGGCGGCCATGGCCGCGCCGGCTCCGGGCAGGGCCCCGACCGAGGTGCCGATCAGAGAGTTCTTTACGAACGGCTTCCATCCGACGCGCCGCACCTCGCGCCACCAGTCGAAGGCGCCGTCCGAGCTGTCGGAGGGGTGTTCGTGGGCCTGTGACGGGGGCTGGCCGGCCTGATGAAACAGCTCGGTGAGGGCGAAGATGCCGATCACCACGGGGATCAACGGGAGGCCGACCAGCAGGTTCACCGAGCCCAGGGTGTAGCGCGGGACGGGCACCAGGGGGTCGATGCCGATGGTGGAGAGCATCAGGCCGATGACGGTGGCGGCCATCCCCTTGGTGAGCGACTCGCGCGAGACGGTCGCGACCGCGACCAGCGCCAGCACCACCAGGGCGAACATCTCCGGGGACTGGAAGCGGAGCGCCATGCGGGCGAGCTGCGGGCTGAAGAGCACAAGAACCACGCCGCCGGCCAAGCCGCCCACGACGGAGCTGAAGGTGGCGATGCCGATGGCGGTGCCGGTGCGGCCCTGCAGCGCCATCGCGTGACCGTCGAGCATCGTCATCGCGCTCGCTGGGGCCCCGGGGATGCCGAGCGCGATCGCCGCGATCGAGCCGCCGTAGAGGCCGCCGGTGAAGATGCCGATCATCATCACGATCGCGCTCGCGGCGGAGAGCTGGTAGGTGAGCGGCAGCAGCAGCGCGATGGCCAGGGTGGCGGTGAGGCCGGGAATGGCGCCGATGGCGATCCCCAGCAGCGTGCCCGCCACCAGGGACAGGAGGAGGGTCGGGTCGAGGAAGACTTCGAGGCTCATGGAGGGCCTCGCCTCGCCCGGACGTTCGGGCCCATCTGCCCGCCCCTCATCCGAGCAGGCCTGCCGGGAGTCGCGCACCCAGAATGACCCGGAAGAGGACGAAGGTGAGCAGGGTCACGCAGGGGGTCAGGACGAGGATCGTGCGCCTTTTGGCTCCGAAGCGTTCCGCGATCGCCGCGGTGTAGAGCAGGGTGGCCAGGACATAGCCGAGGGTCTGGAAGAGGGCGGCGTAGAGGATGGTGAGCCCGACGACGGACCAGGCGCGGCTGGCGCCGGGGCGCCGGAAAAAATGGACTTCAACGGGGCCAGCCTTGGCTTCGCTGCCGCGATCGGGTTGTTGGGCCGTGGCGGCAGCCGATTCCGCCGGATCCGGCTCTGCCGCCGGTGACGAATCGGCTTCGCTATCGCTGGTGTCCGAACCACGCCCTCGGCGTTGCTTCCTCCATCCGGAGAGCGCGATGCCGGCCGACAGCAGGGCCAGGGCGGCGGCGAGGCCGGTGGGCACGAGCGCAACGCCCGGATCCCCGGAGCCCGTGAGCCCGCGCGCTCCGAAGCCGTAGACCAGCGCGAGGACGAAGAGGGTTATTTCGAAGCCATGACTAGCGCACTTGGATCCCTCCCTCTCGCCCCTCTTTTGTCCGCCACTAGAAGCGCGATGTTGTAAGTTGTTGTTATACATATATCTCAATCGCTCACTGTGTCCATCATCCCCCTTTTGTATCCCGTTTCCTGAACGGGACTGCGCGCGACCTTAGCGGACCTTCGCGGACCTAAGCGTTTGGCCACGCCGTGGCCTCGACCTCCTGCGCTGGCTTGCGGTGTGCGCGCACAATGGCGGACGAGCTGCTCGACGACCAGTCGCTCTGGCATCTCCACGGTCGATGGGCGAAGACCAGAGACGCGGCCCACGGTGTTGGGGTCACCAGCCGGGATCGAGTCCCCCCAATTGACTTCACGGTTGCGGGAATCGCGCTGCTGGCGGGTTGATCGCCGGCCCGACGGCGGTTCGGTCGGCGGAGCCGCGTCGCCGCAGGCAAGCAACAACGTGAGACAGAGCAGCTGCAAAGGACGCGGGTGGTGCCTCGGTTTCCTCCACGGTGATGCAGGCTTCGTTCGATGCTACAGCCGCCGGCTCCGCCCGACCCGGAAACCTAACGGTCGATCACGCCGACATCACTCAAATGAGCCTGGACATTCGGAAAGCAGTCAGCCGCAAGATTCTTCGTCAACGCCTTGGTGCAGTGGGACAACCACTCTCGCGAACTGCAGGCCAACGTCCGCATCGACTGGATCCACACCCCCGGCAGCGACTTCTTCGTGGTCATCGACACCGGCCTGCCTGACCGGAGACCTGCTCGACGCCCCGCTGGCAGCGAGCGCACGGAGGTGGTGAAACTGACGTATCTAAAGGGCGTTCTGAGGGAGACTGCTGCCATTTTGGCAGACGCCCAGGGGCGCAAATCACAGCAAGAACACACCTAAGTTCAACCAGGGCTGCACGATCTGCCGTTCTTGCTGTTTGATCTCATCTGGCATCACCGTAAAAAGAAGGTGGGAAACTCGCCGCAAATGGCGAGAGTACACGTCGGGACAAGAACGCGGCTTCGTGCGGGATCGCGCACGCTTCTCGGAGAGGCACGGAATCGTCATGTCGGCATCCCGCCGAAGCGCGCATTCACCCGCCAGCAGCCTCTTGGCAAGGCAATCCGTGCCATTATCTTGGTTCTCCCACGGCGACGGTGAGGAGACCTGCTGGCCTTCCAAGACCGGATCCCAGACAGGCAGCGGCCAAGCTGCGGGCGTCCTGATCGGTGGCCGGCTTCGATCAGAAGGGAACGCTGGGACTCCTACTGTCAGGTTCAATTCCAGTGTCCGGTGGCTCCCCGTATGGCGATATTTCGCTCCATCGATTGAGATCGAGGACGGATGCGGCGCCATCGAAGAAGTTAACATCCTTCGCGCTTAGCCATCCGAACACCTCATGTTCGGCGACCCTCCGCTCGGCGTCTCCTC
This sequence comes from Longimicrobiales bacterium, assembly GCA_965237885.1. GTDB lineage: Bacteria > Gemmatimonadota > Gemmatimonadetes > Longimicrobiales > Gaopeijiaceae > BD2-11. The sequence goes on from CBDEGN010000002.1 coordinate 374,191, forward strand.
CCAGCCAGCCACGAGTAGCACCCTCGTAGGCGAGGAGCCAGTGGCTGCGTTCAAGCCCTTCGCCCGCCGCGATTTTCTCCCAGCGGGCCTTGTCCAACGGACCATCAACGATCAGACCGCACTCCTCCGCCCACAGGGCCAGCAATGGTACGAACGGATCGACCATCTGCTTCACGACGTTGACCACCGTTGCGGGAAGCGAGACTTTCAGCACGATCGCCAGCCACAGCGCCCACGCCACTTCACTTCCGTGTCCTAAGGGAGCGTGCATCCTTATGAGGTAGCAGCACAGTTCTCGCACGCCCGCCTCATCAATGCCGAGATCGTCGTCGCGGGCTCTTACGAGCTCGGCTGTCACGTACCGCAACGTTCCGGGTTCGGATGCTGCGCACTGCAGGAGAATGTCCTGGTAGACCGGCCACGAGTCTTTCTTGATGTCAGCTCCGTGGGCGATGGAGATCGCGTAACGAAGGACGCTCTTGTCGGGGTGCTCGTGCACGAGTTCGAATGCGCGGCTAAACAACGTCAGCAGGTCACTTGTTCGAACATTCCTGAGCGCACTCGTCCACGAGTCTTGGAGCGCATCCGGAAGCTTGACAACGCGCGTCTTGCTCTCGTTCAGCTGAAGCTCGTACCTGATGAGTGTGGATTGAAGCTCGGCCAATGCCCTCTCCGCATCGGAACGAGACGCAAATGCAAGCTCGTAGTCATCCACCGCACGGAAGCCTCGAAGTGGTTCCTTTATCCTCTCCTTCATGGTCTCCTGGAACCGGAAGTCCACAGCACTCAAGACAACCTCAGCCAGTACATGTGAGGTATCCGGGCCGATAGGGATGCCCACAGACTGGGCATCCTCCATCCTCATGGAGAGGGCATCCAGCCGGTCACCAAGGAAATCCTCTCGGTCCCGACGGGGCTTCTCCAGATTATCCTTTACCGTCTCTTTGCCTTCCACAGCCCATGCGATCGAGTGCGTGTAGACCGATGGGTAGAATCGCTGAACATCCGCGCACACCAGATACCCGGCGTTCCGGCGGTGGCGGGCCCTCAGCTTCGGGCGATCTGACAGCCTGAACTCGCGATTCATCACCCGATCAGCGTTCTCGTCCGAGCTCAGCGTAGGTCGCGACACAGAGAGCTGGCTACGCTTCATGAGGTTTGTCAGGCGCTCCCAGTTGCTCGCGATCTCTCGGCACAACGCGAAGTAGCGAGCGGGGTGGGGTACGGCCAGCGGACGCCGCAGTTGACCAACTCGCGCGAGATTGTGACGCGCCAGCGGACGTTTGCGTGCTCGTAGTTGTTTCAGCTCGCTGGGGAAATCTGCGTCATCGCTACTAGTCAGCGCTGCACCGTAGGATCTGGTCAGGAAGCACTGCGGGATCTCCCCAGGAAAAAAGCCGTCGGTCAGCAGATGCCTCAGGACGAGGTGTGCCGGTATGTCTCGCCCCTCGCCAGCCTTGGCTGATTCGATTGCGACATCCACGCAAGCATTCTGTTGCTGACCCATTTCAGCCACCGGTAGCGACGCGGTTCCTTGGGCGTGGTTGACCTCGCTTCGTGGCGATGCAACGGTTCGGGATCTGACCGTTGCCCCACCGGCCGCGCACAATGCGCCCGGTGGCGAGAAACCGGCTCGCGCGAGCGTGGCATGGAAGTAACGAACGGCTCACTGTTTAGCCTCGCTTGGCCGGCCTAGCGAGCAAGGCTGCCGCCACTGGGACTGCGGCCTCTCGTGGGGTGTCGCCAGCGCCGGTCTGAACGTCCGGATCCGCGCCCGCCTCGAGCAGCAACTTCATCACTGCCGCTCTGTTTCGCCGCTTTTCGCTACCAGCACGAGCATCGAAGTCCCGCGATGCGCCCTTGCCTGCCACCGCCCAGTAAAGCGGGGTCGCACCCTCTCGATCCTTCGCGTTGACATCGGCCCCGCGCTCGAGCAGCAGCTGTGCGTAGTCGGCTCTACCGAACTCCGCAGCCAGATGCAGCGGAGTGGCACCTTCCTCATCCCGCATGTGGATGTCGGTCCCGCCTTCGGTCAACAAGCGTCCCGCGTCCCCATTACCGAATTCGATTGCGCGATGCAGGGGCGTTCGACTTTTTTCGTCCTGCGCGTTTGGATCGCCGCCTACTTCGAGGAGTAGTCGTATCACCATGAAATTCTCAGGCCAGGCTGCATCCTTGAGCGTGCGCGCCAGTCTGGATGTACGACCCGATGAGTATGTCGCGCTCGCGTGGTGCAACGGAGTCTCGCCGCTTTGGGTTCGAGCGTTGGGCTTCGCACCGGCTTCGAGCAGCAATTGCACCGTTTCGTAGCAATTGCCGAGCCCACCGGCCGCCCTGTGCAATGGGGTCCGGCCGTGTTCGTCCCGAGCATTCGGATCCTCGCCCTGCCATCGCCTCAGCAGGCCGAGGGAGAAGTGGCCCGCTAGCAACAGCCGAACGACTTGAGCGTCGTACGTGACGAAATGCAACGGAGTGGGTCGGCCCTTCAGCTTGAGCAGTTCCTCGATTCGGGCCACACGGGCATCGACCGCCTTGGCTTGGGCCCAGCGCACCTCCCGCCGGAGCCTCTGCTGTTTCTTCACCTTGCGCCAAGATAGCCAAACGCCGAAGCCCACGGCCAACGGGACGGCAAGCCAAGTTGCCAAGATGATCGCGTCCATGGTCTCAGGCAGCTCCTCTTGTGGGACGTTGCGGTGGCTTCGTGCATCCGACAGCCTCCTGCAGCCCGACTTGGCGGGTGCAATCTACCACGAAGAGGATAGGAGGCCATGGAGGACTGTCAACCGGCACGGAAAATGTCCCGGTTTGGCGGCTGCTTCGCGGAGGGGGTAAGCAACCGGAGCGGGGTAGCGGGCCGGGAGCGCGGTCGTCATGAGGGACTGTCTTCCGCCGCAGGTAATTCGGCGTCTATTCGGCTCGCGAGCGGGTGGATCGCATCTTCCAGCGTGGAGGCGCGGGGCTCGCCGAGATGGCCGATTGGATCGGCGCCAAGTGCGGAAGAGCCGCCCCGGAGGACATTCCGGTGGCGATCGAGATCCCGCACGGGCCGGTCGTCGAGAGTCTCATGGACCACGGGTTCGCGGTCTACTCGATCAACCCGAAGCAGTTCGACCGGTTCCGCGACCACTTCTCGCCCGTCGGCGCCAAGGACGACAGCCTCGACGCCCGCGTCCTCGACGCGCGATGCCGTCGGAAGCGTCGTCGAGCCCTGGGTCCTCGACCTCTGGGCCAAGGTTCCGACGCCCTCGAAGGCCCGACGGGTCCATCGCCGGACCCCTCGAGAGCCGGCCATCGCCGTCGCACCCGGAACCACCGAGGCCCCGCAAGCGCTGGCGCGCCGGGACTACAAGGCGTTGCGGTGCATGTGCGGGGTCGCGTCCGTTACACGGCGATCCGGCAAGTACAAGCTCGTCGTGCGCCGCATGGCCGCCCACGGCGTCTTCGTGACGCAGTCTACCACTGGGCAAAGGTCGCGGTCCAGCTCGACGTCGTCAGCAAGGCCAAGTACGTCGCCGTTCGCGCCCGCGCCCTGCGTTCCGTCGCGGACCGCCTGCCCGCCGTCGCCTGCGCCATGCTCCGAACCCAGACCTGCTACCGGCCTCCACGCCCGGCGGAGGATCATGCGGGCAGATCTCCTTTCCCAGCGCGGGCCAACGGCGCGGGTCTGCATCAGCGTGTGCGCCACGGCCTGCCGCGGCGGCGACGATCTCCAAGGGGGACTCCCCACCTTTCGTCCATGCTTTTGAAGGCGGGGCTGTAACCCCGCGTCGGAGATGCGGACCGCCTGGGCGGTGTTTCGCCGGGTGTCGGGTCGGGTCGTTGGCCGAGCCTCGCACAGTGGAGCGCGAGAGGGTGCTCGGACCCAGGTCGGTCCCCTTGCCCGGGAGCTGGCTCTCGGGCTGTTAGTGGCCGGGAGCCAGCCCACGCGATGTTGAACATTGCGCTCTGGCGAGGGGATGCTGCGCCCCCCTTCGAACCCCCGGCTTTCCGCGCCGCCGCAGGGGCAGTGGGCGGGCGGGGGGCGCCGCCCCCCGAACCCCGTCGCCGGTGCGCTCATGGCTGATCGCTGCACCGCCACCGTCACCGCCCGCGTGTCGGCGGCCGAGTTCGCCGACTGGCGGGCCAAGGCCGCGGCCGCCGGCGTTCCGCTATCGGCGCTGCTGCGGCAGGCCATGGCACGCACGCGGACGTGGACCGCCCCGGCGGCTGAGGTGGAGCGCGAGCGCACCCAGCAGGTCGCGCGCATCGGCAGCGGACTGTCGGTGGCCTGAATCACGGCAGGAAATCGTCTAAAGTCATACAGGACTGCACGATCTGCGTTTCCTGCCGTTGTACGGGATCCTGTTGGACCGTGCCGCGAAAGCGGGAAAACCGGACTTGAATGGCGTCCCGCCCGAGGCCCGTGACATCGGAGCCATGCTGGTCGTCGAGGGTCCCGGCATCGATTCCCTCAGCGCTCCAGGGTTCGAACTCATCCAGGCGGACGAAGCATCCTCCAACCGAAGGGAGGCGATCATGGCCGGATCCCTTTCCACGGGGCCGGTACTGCAGGTGTGGGTGCCGGACAGGCGCCAACTTGCCGACTACCGGGTGACGCTGATGCAGGTGTCGGGCGACAACTGTCAATGGCCATTGAAAATGTCACACTTCTGGCCATTGAAAATGTCGCACTTCGCGGGCTGACCTGCGGAGGGAGCGGAGCGACCGGAGCGGGGCAGCCCGCCGAGAGCCTGGTGACCCTCATGAGGCCGGCTCTCGGGAAGCAGGATGTTCAGTATGTCTTCGGTTTACGCTCGGATGGATCGCCCTCGAGAGCTCGGCGTGGCGGCGCATCCGGTAGCTGTTGCCCAGGATGTTGACGATGTGGCAGCGGTGCAGCACCCTGTCCAGCAGCGCGGCGGCCATGACCTCGTCGCCGAGGATGCGGCCCCACTCCTCGAAGCCCTTGTTCGAGGTCAGCACCGTCGAGGCCCGTCCGTAGCGGCGGTTGACGAGCTGGAAGAAGAGGACCGCGCCGCTCTGGGTCACGGGCAGGTAGCCGATCTCGTCAACGACCAGGAGTGCCGGGTAGGTGAGGGTCTTGAGGCGGCGGTCGAGCCGGCCGGCGGCCTTGGCCTCCTCGAGGGAGTCGACCAGGTCGGTCAGGGACCCGAAGTAGATCTTGCGCCCGCTTTCGGCAGCCGTGATCGCGAGGCTGATCGCCAGATGCGTCTTGCCGACGCCGGGGGGACCGAGGAAGACCACGTTCTCCTTGCGCTCCAGGAAGCCGAGTTCGTGGAGCGCGTCGATCTGCTCGCGCTTGATCGAGGGCTGGAAGGCGAAGTCGAAGTCCGTCAGCGTCCTGACGTACGGCAGTCGGCTGGAGCGCATGGCCGCCTCGAGGCGCCGGCTGTTGCGAAGCGCGATCTGGGCGGCCAGCAGGCGCTCGATCGCCTCGCCGCCGGTCGTCGCGCCGCCGTCGACCCCGGCGAGCACTTCGTCCAGAGCTTCCAGCGCGCCGGGCATCTTGAGGTCGGCGAGCTGGGCCGCGATGCGCTCCCTGCGCGATGGCGGCCTCACGGTGCTCCTCCGGCGATCCGGGCGTACTCGGCCAGCGGGCGGCGCTCGACCTCGACGAGCGGAGGGAACGCCGCCCCCTCAGCCCGCTCTGGCGCTGGCTCCGCGGGCCGGGGAGCCACCGACCGGTAAGGCCAAGGGGGCAAAGGCATCAGGTGAGGCCGCTCCGCCTCGAACCGGTCGGCCGGACGCTCCTTCAGCGTCCCGTGGATCCGGACGTTGGCTTCGGTGTCGAGCCACAGCAGCACCTGCGCGTTGAGGTCATCGTCCGACCCGAAGACCCGGCCGTAGAAGAAGTTCTTCCGGATATAGCTGACCAGCCGCTCGACCTTGCCCTTCGTCTGGGCCCGGTAGGGGCGGCACGCCCGGATGCGGAAGCCCCAGTGGACGCTGAAGCGCAGGAACTCCCGGTTCTCCACCAGACGCCCGCCCTTCCCGCGGCCGTCCTCGATGATGACCGCCTTCATCTGGTCTAACAGGAGTTCCGAGGGCACGCCGCGGAAGTGGCGGAACGCCGACTCCAGCCCCCGCATCACCACCGCCATCGTCTGGCGCTCGTAGTACTGAACCCACATCAGCCGCGAGTAGCCCAGCACCACGATCAGCGCGTACCGCTTGCCCCACGGCAGCCGGAACTCCGCGAAGTCCACCTGGGCCTGGTGGCCCGGAGGGGTTTCGAACCGCTGCACCGGCTCCTCCGGGGGCCGGGGCCGGACCTCGCGCACGTAGCGCTTCACCTGGCCCGCCCGGATAGCCCGCCGCCTGGACTTCGTTGAACAGGCGAACGGCGCTGAGCTCCGGATACTCGGCCAAACGGGCGTCGATGATCCCCCTGTACGGATCGAGCTTCGAGGGCCGCGAACGCCTCGGTCCGTACCTGACTGCCCCGTCGTCCAGCTCCCGGTCCAGTTGTCCCGCCGCGATCCAGCGGTACACCGTCCGCGGATTGATCCCGACCTGCCGCGCGATCGCGGCCTTACTCATCCCCTGCTCCAGATAGTGCCGCAGCAGCACCCGCGTCTCTCTCCCGATCATCGCGTCTCCTCCGTTCGGTGGAGACGCCATCGTATGGAACCCGCCGGGAACCCTCATGGACACCCGGACCCCGCGTCGCAGCCATCGCTCCGTCACCCTGCCCACATCTGACATTTTCGACGGCCACTTCTGCGCAATTTTGCATGGCCGGTAACAGCGGAGGCCATATCACACCTCCGCCCAGCGCACGGCCGCCCTCACGTCCTTCCAGCAGCGTTACAATGAACGACGTCATCACACCGCGATCGGAGACCAACCGCCACTCAGCCGGCTCCAGGAGTGCCTGTGAACAACGTCCTTAGCAACGACAGCTAGGCGCGCCTTGAACTCCGCCGTGAACCGTGGTCTCTTCCTTAAGCGACCTGTCCAAGAAACCGGACCAACTGAATCATCTCATCCTCACGCCTCACAACCACGCTCGAATTGAAAACCGCCGAGACCTTCCTAAGAGATTTCCTCGCTGAAAGGCATCTTTCCGAACCGAATGGCCAGCCCCTGTACCGCTACCGCATCCGACCCGAGGAGTTCGACGAGCTGGAAGCGGTTCTCGTGCGGGAACTCCGAGTACCGGCGTTTGACCAACGACGGCTTGGACCCAAAGGGGCTATGGGGTTCTGTCTCTGGGCTTCGGAATGGTGGCATCGGAACTACGAGGCGGGAGCGTGGAAGTGGATGCCCCTGGTCACCGCGCTCGGGGCGCCTGAACTTGCCCCAGGTGGGAGCCGCTACAGCGAGCTTCAGGGCCTCGTAGCTCGGGGACTCCGTGCATGGGGCCGCTCCGTCTACAGAGTGGGGCCATCCAGGGGCTATCTGGTCACGCTTGCATGCGAGGGCGGGCTTCCGCTGAAGCTCATCCTCCGCGAGGAAACCCACCTCCGCCATTACCTGAAGGGAGTGCTCGAAGAGTTCAAGCATTTTGGCGCGACCGAAACTCCTGCCCGCGACCTGGCCGAACGGCTGCGCGACCGCCTTCCAAGAGCGTGGCGCCGCGAAGCCGTGTACGAGCTCTCGGGCGAGTTGGTCGAAGCCGTCTGGATGCTCCAACACGAACTGGGGGAGACCGATACTCCAGTTCAGGATCTTGACCGCAAACTCCCGGGTTGGCGTGAGGAACTCCCCGTCCGGATCAGCGACCAGGTCGCAAAGACACTGCTCAACGACCTCCTCATCGAAGCCGTTCAGGTGGTAAGGCGTGCCCGCATCAATGTCCGTTGGAATGTGGACTTGGTGCCGGTCGCCGACGGGGACTGGGAAGTCAGGGGCTCGTTCCACCTTCCGGCCACGATCAGCGAGGAAGCGCTCAATCGCCTTTTTGATTGCTGGCCGCAAGGCGAGACCCCCCGACGCTTCACCCTTGGGGTTCAGACTTCCACAGGACGTTTTCGTGCTCTGGCACTGGGTACAGAAAGGCGAACCGACGACAATGGGCGGAGCTTCGGGTTGGAGCCTTTTTCTGCCGCCAGCAGAGCCGAGACCACCGGCCTGATGGGTTCACGCCGTTTGCTGGCCCGGACCCATAACGAGAGGTGTCCAACGGATCGGTATCAGGGGTCGGCGGGTCTTGGCGATGCCGCTTGGGTCTTTGTTCCCGGGGAGTCAGACGGCGCGGCGCGTCCCACCTGTCGTCTGGTCGGCCAGGGAACGGTGCAGGTGAAGGAGACGGACGCTCTCGTTGCGGTGGACGCCGGAGTGGTTCCCGACAGCGGCGAGGGAGAGGGAGAGGCCAAGGCGGTCGGGTCGGTTCGGAATGAGGGGCAGCGTGTAGTGTACCGGGTGAAGGGAAGGGTGGTCTTCCGGGCGGAGGACGGATCTCGGACCGTTGTCGAGACGGAGGCGGCGTCCGATGCGGCCAACGTCGAGTATCATCTGATTGGGCCTCGGAAGCGGTTCGGCGTCGGCACCATGTCAGCGTTTATGGGTGGTCTCTCGATGCACAAGCGACGCGACGGGGAGTTCATCGCGCGCATTGCTGAGCGGGATCTCCGATGGAAGCCCAACGCCCCGGGCGGACGGTGGCAGACGTTCTCTTCCACCGCGGTGGATTCCGGCTCGATTCGAGGATCGGGCTGGCTTCGATATATCAAAGACGATGAAATACGCCATTCCATATCGCTCTGCATATTGCCACAGGGTGCCGATATCGAAATCCTGCCTTCGTCCGACCCGGCACACGGAGAGGTTCGGCTGGTCGGCTTCGGTAATGTCGTGGCCATCGCACCGAATACTCCGGGCCTGACGTCCAAGGGCCGTGCAGAACCCAACGGGTATCGCTTGGCAGTGAGTGCCCGTGGCGATGTGCCGCGTGAAGTCGGCGTCGTCGTGGACTGGAACGGACAGGGGAGGGCGGAGTTCACGTTGCCGTTTCCAGCGAGACGGGCTGCCTTTGTTGGGGCGGACGGCGCCACCATTCCGCTGGGGGCTCGCCTGGCCCAGGGATCTCTGGCGGGTGCCCGGGCAGAAGTCATCGTGCCGGACACCGCGCGCTTCGAGATTCAGGGTCAGTATTCCGGCAGCGATGCGGCGGCCGTCAGGGGTCGTTTCGGGATGCTCGTTCGTGAGATACCGGCAGTGAGTTTTGGCCATCATGTGCTGGACTTGGCCGAGCTGGACCATGGCATCACGGAACGGCTCGCTCTGAGCGACAGTCCGGACGCGGCAGTCCGCTTGACGATTGCTAGCGATCGGCCTCGGGACTCACTTCAACCCGCCAGTGTTTCCGTCAGCCGGTTCGACCTCGGGTTCGAACTCCGCGGTGATGGATCGACGTTGGTAGGGCTGGATGCCCGCGGGCGACGGATCTCACCGTCGGACTTGGATCTTCTGGCAGTGGGGATCCTGCCGCTCCTTGAGCCCGACCATGAGCCGATCCCGCTCGAGCGATGCGACCGCGACACCTGGCGCATCTCGCGGGAAAGTCTGGAGCCCGGTCCCCATTTGGTTCTGGGTCGACAAGGGGACTGGCACCGTGTCCAGCCGATGCCCTGGTATTTCGCACAGCCGGGGCACTCCGAGGATGGCGACACGTCCGCGATTGCCACGGTGGCGCAAGCCTACTTCATGGCATCCCAGCGGACCGATCGCTCCAGCGACGAACCGTTTAGGCCCGTAGTCGGCCAGCTGGCCCGCGATCCAGGCCATCCGGACTGGCCATTGGTGTTCGGCTACCTGAGACAAGCGTCCCTTCCAGTAGCGACCTTCCCGCTGCTTCGTGCCCTGGTTCGAAACCCCGTTGCCTGCGCAATGGCTGCGGCGCATTCAAGCGCTGCGGATTTCGAACTCCTTTGGGAGCGGATGGAGCTGTTCCCCTTCGCCTGGTGGCAGATCCCGTTGTGCAGTTGGGAGGAAGCCTTCGTCGCCTACGGAGCGCACTGGGATGAAAAGCTGGAGGAGGTGGAGGACACGCAGCTCGCGTGGAAGCTGCTCGAAGATGAAACGGACCGCAGCATCGATCGCGTGGGAGGTCGGCTTGAAGCTCTGCGTGCCGCGTTTCACTTCCTGAGCGACCGTGTTGCGTGCCGTACGATATCGGACAAGGGATCGAAAATCGTGACGCGGGACCGGTTGGAACAGTTGCAGAAGGAGTATGACGAGCACCGAGGTTCCTGCCCGGCGCTGAAGATGGCGCCGCACTCCCTCCCGGACCTTCCGGGCGTCCGGTCAGAGGTCACGAGGGTCACCGCCGACCATCCTTGGTCCGCATCCCTTTTCGTCAAAAGAACCGGGCTCTTTGAGGCTCCGAGGTGCGCGGACTTCGCCGATGCCCCTGCCTTGACGGCCGCTATGGTGGTGGCGGATCTCGAAATACCCGGCGAACTCGGCCACAGGATCCGGGAACTCCACGCCAACCACCGAAGCTGGTTCGGCAAGGCTCTGAGGCTCGCTCAATTCATCGCCTTTGGTAGCCGGGAGGCCGACAAGATTGCAAGACAGTTGAGGAGCGTGTCCTAGGATGTCACAGTCCCCACCATCACGCTTCTTCGAGTCCCTGACCCGCGATCTAGTCGAGAGGTCGGCGAGTTCACTCCTCGGGATCTACGGGCCGCGGACCGATCCGCTGCGCACATTTCTCTCGCAGGTCCTTCGGAGACCGGCGGGGCATCCGGACAGCTTTCTGGCAGATCCGGCCTTTGAGGCGATTTTCGACTGGCGGCAGGTGAAGGCCACCATGTACGACCTTGCCCAGCAAGGCTTCCTCACCGAGGCACTGGTCGAGGCAATGGATACCAAAGCTGACGATGAGCGTCTTGCGGAATACCGGTTCCCGATGGACCGGCACCCGTATACCCACCAGTACGCCGCCTGGAAGCAGCTCAAGCGTGAGGAGCCGCAGTCAGTATTGATCACCAGCGGTACAGGATCCGGGAAGACCGAGGGATTCCTGGTGCCGATCCTGGATGACCTGTCGCGACAGTGTGCCGAAAGCGGCCGGCTTGGCGGGGTCAGAGCGTTGTTCCTCTACCCGCTGAACGCGTTGATCAACAGCCAGAGGGACCGCCTGAGCGCCTGGTCGCGTCCCTTCAACGGTGACATCCGTTTCTGTCTCTACAAGGGCGACACTCCGCGGAGCATGTCGGCGGCAAAGAAGAAAAGGCTGGGACCGGAATTGGTCGGCAACCGGGCGACGCTGCGGGAAGACCCGCCGCCGATTCTCGTGACAAACGCGACGATGCTGGAGTACATGCTCATCCGGGCCGAGGACAAGCCGATCATCGACCAGTCGCAGGGCATGCTTCGCTGGATCGTCCTGGACGAAGCGCACACGTACCAGGGTTCGCGATCGGCCGAGATCGCGCTGCTGCTCAGGCGTGTTCTCTACGCTTTTGGCGTCGAGCCTTCCCAGGTCCGTTTCGTCGCCACCTCCGCAACGATCGGCGACGAGAGCTCGGAGAGCGAAGCCAGGCTACAGCGATTCCTTGCCGACTTGGGCGGAGTGCCGAGCGAGCGCGTTCACGTGGTGAGAGGTGAGCGGAGCCTCCCCCAGTTGCCGGGGGAATTCTCTGAGCCATGTAACGAGCCGCTCCCTGCCGCCGACGAGCTGCGCCGCATGACGCCCGACGAGCGTAGAACTGCACTGGCATCCTCACGGGCGGCCCGAAGGGTTCGGCAGGCGCTACTGCACTCCGACGGGGCCCGCACCCTGACTCAGCTTACCCAAGCACGACTGGGTTCCGAGAGGGGCGCCGACTCGCCGGTTGAACGCCAGAAAACGCTTGAGCTGATCGACCTCGCGACAGACCCCACGGTGACGGACGAGCCGTTCCTGCGTGTTCGCGGACACTTCTTTCATCGGACGCAGGGGGGCGTGTGGGCGTGCATCTCGAACCGGTGCCCAGGCCGCAAGGGTACGCCGCTGGACGACTTCGAGTGGGCCTTTGGCAAGCTCTTCTTCGAGCGCCGGGAGCGCTGCGACGAGAAGGAATGCGATTCCATGGTGTTGCCCATGGTGTTATGCACCGAGTGCGGCAAGGAGTACCTGACCGGAAAGCTGACCGGCGACGAGGGTCAAGCTATCGTGCCTCGTGCCGTCGGGGTTCTGGATCAGAGCGAGGACTTTCCGGAGCTCGTCGATCTCGGAGCCGAAGAGTACGACGATGACGAGGAAGGGGACGGGGCGGGGAATACCCTGGATCGCTATTTGGCGCACCCTGCTACACCCGAACTGACCGAGATCCATGTGCACCGAACGACGGGCCGTTTGGTGGGGCCGGAGAGCGATGATGATGCGGTGCCTCTTGGCGAGGTGGGCCAGACGCGATCCGGGCGGCCGAGGTGCCCCGAATGCCGAAGTAGCCGCAGGCCTGACTGGTTGTTGAGGCCCTTTCGGGGTGGGGCTTCCCTCATCCTTCGCAACACGATCCCGGTTGTCCTTGACTACACGCCCCCGCTGACGGGGAGTGACGAACGGTTGCCTTCCAGCGGCCGACGCCTGCTCACCTTTACGGACAGCCGTCAGGGCACAGCGCGGTTCGCGCTGGACGCGCAGCTCGACTCAGAGCGCAACTACACTCGGAGCGTCGTCTACCACCTGGTTGCTGCGGCCCGGGTGGATCGTGAGGCCGACGCCGAGGAGATCGCGAGCCTGGAGCAGGAAATCAAGGACCTCACGCCGTTGGCTCTTAGGGTTCCCGCAGTGCAGAGATCTTTGGCCAGGTTACAGCGACAATTGGCGGCGACAACGACCCCGAAACCGGGTCGCCTTACCTGGGAGGAAGCGGTCGACAAGCTGTCCCAGGAGACCGAGATCTCGGTGTGGCTACGACAGCACTGGCGCCACCTCCCGCTGTCCGACTTGTCGCCAGCCGATCTTGCCGAGATTGCTCTCCTCAGGGAGTTCGCCCGGCGGCCGAAGCGTCAGAATTCGCTGGAGACGCTCGGCTTCGTTGCGGTGGACTACCTTGGTCTCCCCGAGTACCCCGATGCTCCCGATCCCTGGAAGAGCCGGGGCCTGAACGCCGCTGAATGGAGGAACTTCCTCAAGATCGCGCTGGACCATTTGGTTCGAGGTCGGCGCTCGATCCAGGTGCGAGGGGACTTCATTCCCTGGCTGGGGGTCCCCCACAGGTCCACCTTCCTGGTCGGTCCCGAAGCCGATCGTTTCAAGGGATCTGTCCCGTGGCCCCTCTCTACGCCGCAAACCCGGCAATCCCGCCTGGTGCAGCTTCTCGCCCTTGCTTTGGAGGTAGACCCATCAACGGATCGAGAAGGAGAATCCGAAATCAACTCCTGCCTCCTCAAAGCGTGGCGCCAGCTCCGACCGATACTGGACACCACCGGCGAGGGACGGCGACTGAACCTGCGCAAGCGGGTTGTGCTGCGGGAAACACGTGAGGCCTGGCTCTGTCCCATGACCCGTCGCGTTCTGGACACCACATTGTTGGGCCTCACCCCCTATGTCGCACCGCGCCTCACCCGCGAGATGCTGACGGCCGAGCCCATTCGGATGCCGCGCTTGGAGGCTCCTTTCTGGAGGACACCCACAGATAAACCGTATAGCCGGGAGGAAATCGATGAGGTTATTCGATCCGACCCTGACATTGCTGAACTGGAACGGGTCGGGGTATGGCAGGGGTGGAGTCGCCGCATCTTCTCCCGGGTCGAGTACTTCCAAGTGGCCGAACATTCGGCCCAGATCGGTGCCGGACGTCTTCGTGAAATCGAGGGCCGATTCCGCAAGGGACGAGTCAACGTGCTGAGCTGCTCCACGACCATGGAGATGGGAGTGGACATCGGAGGACTGTCGGCGGTGGCCATGAACAACGCTCCTCCGAGCCCTGCCAACTACCTTCAACGAGCCGGCCGATCCGGACGCCGGCGGGAGTCCCGAGCAATCGGCTTGACCCTGTGCAACACCTCGCCGCACGGAGAATGGGTCTTTCGGAACCCGTTGTGGCCGTTCCAAACCAAACTGCATGTGACCCAGGTGAGCCTCCAGAGCGAGCGCATCGTCCAGCGGCATGTCAACGCCCTTACTCTCACCCGCTTCTTTGCTGACCGGCACAGTGGACAGGAACTCCACCGACTGACCGCGGGGTGGTTCTTCGAAGGTACGGACGACGAGTCATCCGTATGCGAGCACTTCCGGCGGTGGCTAAGCGACGAGGCTCCTCGTGACACGTGGATCACGACAGGCGTCAACCGTCTCTTGCGGGGTTCCTTCCTCGATGGGGTCGACACCGAGCGCCTGATGTCAATGGTTGACGATGGGATCGAGGCAGCGGCGACGGGGTGGACCGAAGAGCATGCCCCCTTGGCCCGAGAGCGAGACAGTCTCGTTGGCCAGCCAACGAACGACCCGGTTCGCCGCGCGATCGAGATGCAACTGCGGCGTGTGAGTGAGGAGTATCTGTTACGGGAACTCGCTTTGAGGAACTTCCTGCCAGGATACGGGTTCCCGACACAGGTCGTCCCGTTGGTAACCACGACAATGGACGATCTGCGCCGTCCGCCCCCTCGGACCGATCCCGATGAAGCTCGAGTGGACAACCTATCGCGAGCGCGCAACTACCCCACACGTGATCTCTCTGCCGCACTCCGGGAGTACGCTCCGGGATCGGATGTGGTCATTGACGGCAGAGTCCTGACGTCTTCCGGCCTTACCCTGAACTGGAAAGTTCCCGCGAGCGACGAAGGGCTTAGCGAGATCCAGGCGCTTCGTCACGCGTGGAAGTGCCGACATTGCGGGGCGATCGGCATGTCGTATCGCAAGCCCGAATTCTGCGAGTCCGACTACTGTGCGGGGCACGAGTCGCGCCTGAGAGTCCAGAGCTATATGGAACCGGCCGGCTTCGCAGTCGATTTCCGTGACTCCCTGAACAACGACCTCAGCCGTTTCTCATACCTCCCCGTACGGCATCCGTGGATATCGGTGGGGGGAGAGCAGTGGCAGAGTCTCGCAAGACCCGCGATGGGCCGCTTCCGCTACAGTGCCGGCGGCCAGGTGTTCCACTACACGGACGGGGAGCACGGCCATGGGTTCGCCGTGTGCCTGCAGTGTGGGCGTGCGGTGGCGGAGCCCGAAAAGGAAGGGGAGTTGCCGTCAATGATGCAGAACCACAAGCCGCTGCGGGGCGGTTCGGCTACGGGCCCGGACGGACTCTGCTACGGCAATGACGGGACCTACACGATCCGGCGCAACGAGTGGCTCGGAGTGTCAAAGGAGACCGATGTGTTCGAGCTGCAACTGCGATCGGTAGAGAATGGGCAGCCCCTGAACGCTGCGGCCGCTTCTTCGATTGCCGTCGCCCTGCGACAGGCGCTCGCCGACAAGATCGGCGTAGAGGATCGCGAGATCGGCTGGTCGATTGGTGCAGCCAGGATGGACGGGACCGGCGACGGGACGTCGATCCTGCTGCACGACCATGCCACCGGAGGGGCGGGCTTTGTCGCACAGGCCGGTGAACACCTGCCGGAGTTGCTTCGACAGACGCGCGAATTGCTCGATTGCCCCCGGAGGTGTGACAAGGCTTGCCACGCTTGTCTTCTCTCCTATGACACCCACCGTTACGCGGATCGGCTGGATCGTCGCCAGGCACTGGAGATTCTGAGTGACCAGTTCCTCGCGGGGCTCGACCTCCCGACCGAAGATCGGTTGTTCGGACCGCAGACGCAGATGGAGTTCGAACAGATCGCCCTGGCCCTCCAGAGGGAACTAAACCTCCAGAGGGAACTAAAGGCGACCGATACCATCAGGCTGCACTTGGGTGGGGACCCCGATGGGTGGTCTCTGCAGGACTGGGCCCTCGGACGCGATATCGTGCGTTGGAGAAACGAGGGGCGGGTTGTGGAGCTGGTTCTGCCCCGAGACCTCGACTCAATTCCGCGGGAAGAGCGTGCTCACTTGGCGATGTGGGGGAGCACGCTGGGGGTCCATCTCCTGAGTGGTCGCCGTTCCAAGCGGGGTACGCCGGTCCTTGCCGAGCTCTTCGGTGGTGGACGGACGCTGGCGTTCGCCGTGCAGTCTGTGGACGCACTGACTCCGGGAGAAAGCTGGGGCGCCTCGGGAGAGAGTGAGCATGTGGTTCGAGGGACTTTGGCAACAGTACCCGTCGCGCTACCTCGAGTCGACCTTGCCGACCTGCGCGGGCCGCCCGCCGGCAAGGTGGACCGCGTTGTCCTGAGCAATCGCATGCGGGGCTCGATCGGTGCTTTCGGCTCGGTGTTCTGGGACGAGATGGAAGCTGCGGCACCGGGTCTAGCTGAGCGGATCGGCAGAGGACAACCGATCCGGGAAGTAGTCTATCAGGACAGGTATGTTCGGTCACCTCTGGTTGCTCGACTTGTGTCCGAGATGTTCTCCGGGCTCGTCGCCATCGCAGGTCACGCCACGTCAGGAACGCAACTGCGGATCGTCACGACACCCCCGGACAGGCCGGCCCTAAGTAGGCGGTGGGTGCAGGACGACTGGGCCACCGGCCAGGAGGCGAAAAAGGTGATTGAACGGCTCTTTTCCGGGAAGTCGATGTCTATCGACATTACTCTTCGTAATATATCGCGAGCGCCGCACGCACGGGAATGCCGGGTCGTGTGGGATGACGGCAGGATGTGGCGCTGTCACCTGGATCATGGATTTGGCTTCGTGCGAGCGGCGCAGCAGGTGCCACATCCGTTCTCCGCGTCCACCGAACGGCAGGGAGTGGCGCTGGCGAAGGTTGAATTCGACATAAGGGTCAAGAGGCCGGGGGTCGTGTATGTGTTTGGGGTGGAGTAGCGGCGAGGTTATTCGTGCCCGAAGTCCTTGGAGGCAGCGAGAACTTGCCCGAGCCGGTCTGGCTGCCGAGATCGTGGAGGACCTGTGCGCTGCGTTGGAAGCGTTCCAAGCCATTGCCCAGGAGCTTGAATCCTCATGAGACGATATGGAATGATACGAGTCTCCACACGAGACAACCGGACCAACGGGGCTAACGGCGCTGGCGTATGGGATTCCCCTACCCCGTGCGCAAAGGGTGATCACAGGGGTGACGGCCAACGTGTCGGAAAATATGCAACATAAGCTATATCATGTATTTACATGATTAGCGGCTGATCGCCGCCCGCGTATCGCCGACCGAACTGGCCGACTGGCAGGCCATGGCGCGCACGCGGATGTGGACCGCCCCGGCGGCGGCGGGGGAACGTGAGCGTTAACCCCACGGAGCGCGCCTTCGCGTGCCACTCGGCACGCTCCGCCTCGCTGGCGCGGATCTTCACCCACACGTCGCGTCCAGCGCCCCTCATGCGCCGTTGCCGTTGAGGGACTCCCCACCATTTGTCAACGCTTCTTGAGGCGGGGCTGTAACCCCGCGTCGAGGGAAGAGATCAGGCCGCATGATTCTCTGCCGGGTGGCTTGGCTGGTAGCAGGTCTGGGTTCTGAGCATCGCGCAAGCGACCGCGAGCAGGCGGTCTGCGACCGAACGGAGAGCGCGGGCATGACCGTGGCCGCGACCGCGAAGGGCAGCGTATTTGGCCTTGCTGACGGCGTCGAGCTGGACCGCGACCCGTGCCCAGTGGTAGACTGCGTCGCGAAGGCGGGCGTGTGCGGCCATGCGGCGCACGACGAGCTTGTACTTGCCGGATCGCCGTGTGACGGGCGCGACGCCCGTGAGGCACCGCAACGCCTTGTAGTTCCGGCGCGCCAGCGCTTGGGGGGCCTCGGCGAGCAGCGTGGCGAGGACGGTCTGGCCGACTCCGGGCATGGAGGAGAGGACCGTCACGTCGCGCTGCCCGCCGGGTTGGCCGGAGCCGGAGTCCTCGCGGCTGGCCAGTGCGTCGATCAGGCGGGCGACCTCCCGTTTGGCGTTGGCGAGTTGGCGGTGCACGAGGCGGAGGCGTTCGGAGGCGCTTTGGATGTGGGCCACCGCGGCCTCGGTGGTTCCGGGTGCGACGGCAATGGCCGGGGCGCGGAGGACTTCGACGAGCTGGTCTGCGGTGATCCGCCGGATTCTGCGGCGCTTGAGAAGGCTCTCGAGGGTCCGGCGCTGGACCCGCCGGGCCTTCGCGGGCGTCGGAACCTTGGCCCAGAGGTCGAGGAACCAGGGCTCGGCGACGCTTCCGACCGCATCGAGGATCTGCGGATAGTAGCGCCACAGCTGCTCCCGCACGCGGTTCGACAGGCGCGTGCGGTCCCGCGTGAGTTCCTCGGCGATCCGGGACCATGCCCTGAGTTCGATGACGGTCGGGTCGACGGGGTCGATCCTCCGGAAGTGGTGAAGATCGGTCCTCAGCGCGTCGGCGAGGACGCGGGCGTCGAGGCTGTCGTCCTTGGCGCCGGCGGGCGAGAAGCGGTCGCGGAACCGGTCGAGCTGCTTCGGGTTGATCGCGTAGACCGCGAACCCGTGGTCCATGAGGCTCTCGACGACCGGCCCGTGCGGGACTTCGATCGCCACCGGAATGTCCTCCGGGGCGGCTCCTTCGCACTTGGCGGCGATCCACTCGCCCATCTCGGCCAGCCCCGCGCCTCCGTGGCGGAAGATGCGTTCCCCCCGCTTCGAGCCGTCGCCGCCGACTACGCAGACGTGGTGCGCTTCCGATGCCCAGTCCACGCCGGCGAACCGGGCTTCAGGTCTGGTCATGCTCCCTCCCGTGTGAAGGTGTCACTGGACAGGCGTAGGTCCGTGGTCGCCGCGATGCCCGCCGGTCCCTGTACTGGCGCTCGATGGCGCAAACTCCCCACTGGGCATCCATCGCGGCTCCGGGCCGGGGCACAAGTCCCCCATGGGTGCTCGGTGGCACTGGGTCAGAGTAGGTCACTCCCGGCCTGGTCGCCTGCCGCTGCTTTTGGATTCTTTCGATCTAACGCGAAGCGTCCAGGAAGGGTACAGGGTCAGAGGGGGCACAGCCCCCCGCCAGCCCCTGCCGGGGACCCGCGAAGCGTGGCCCCAAAGGGTAGGCTGGCTTAGCCACCTAAGAGTGGCTCAAGCCAGCCCTGCGGACGCTTCCGAAGCGCCTCTCGGGGCACCGCCCGGAACAGCGCCCACTTAGGCCGTCGCGGGCAAGCCCCTCGGCCTCGTGATCGCCAGCCTCGCGGGCGACGAGGGCGGCCGGCGCCCTTCACTCCTTGGCGACGGCGGCGCTCTCTGCCGCGCCGCCGCGTTCCGCCCTACCCCCCGTACCCCTCGGGGACCGGCGCTCGTCGATCCTGGGCGATCCTACGGGCCGTAGGTTCGCCGAAATGCCCCCGGGATCGCCCGGAATTGCCTCTCAGCCCGGTCGCGGGGTCAGGTCAGGTTTCGGTGCTCCGCTCTCGTGCCCGCCAGATAGGCCGCCCAGTCGTTCATGAGCCGCCGCCTCCGCTCGAACAGGTCCGTTCTCCGGTACGCCGCTTCGACCTTGTTCTGGACCACATGCGCCAGCGCCGCCTCGACGACCTCCCGGGGATGATCGGTCTCTTCGGCCGCCCAGTCCCGGAACGACGACCGGAACCCATGCGGCACCGCCGCGATCCGGTGCCTCCTGAGCAGCCGGCTCATCCGCGTGGCGTCCATCGCCTTCCCGCGCTCGCTGACGAACACGATCGGACTCTCGCCCTCGCCCAGCTTCCGCGCCGCATCGAGAATCTCCAGCGCCCGGCCACACAGCGGCACCCGGTGCTCGCGCGCGGTCTTCATCCGGCTCGCGGGAACCGTCCAGACACCCTTCTCCCGATCGATCTCGCTCCACACCGCCCCACGGACTTCGCCGCTACGGGCCGCCGTCAGCACCAGGAACTCGAACGCCAGCGTGTCCACCTTGGCCGAATTCGCCACCCGCACCTTCTCAATGGCAGCCGCCACGTCCCGATGGCGCAAAGCCTTCTGGTGTTGAACGACATCATGCTGGGGGCCGAGCACCGGCAGGAGCCGGTCACACGGGCTGTCGGTTCTCCAATCCATGGCGATGGCCCATTCCAGCACCGCGCGGATGCGGTGGTGCACGTACCGCGCCGTCGGCGCCTTCGTGTGCCAGATGGGCGTGAGGACCTCCAGCACGTCGGCGCTCGTGACCTCCGAGACCGGCAGCTTCCCGATGCGCGGGAAAGCGTACAGTTCCAGACTGCGAAGCCAGGTCCTCGCGTGAGCCGAACTCCGCCACCCGGCCCGCTTCTGCTCTACCACGCGCTTGGCAGCTTCCGCGAAGGTGGGGATGCCCACCGAGCGGCGCTTCTCTGCCAGCGGGTCGTCGCCTGCGCGGGCAAGCTTGCGGTTGGCCAGCGCCTGCTCGCGGGCCTCGACCAGCGAGACCAGGGCGACGCTCCCGAGCCCCAGCTCGCGCTTGCGGCCCCGGATGACGAGCCGCTGGATCCAGCTCCGCGTTCCCGTTCGCTGGACGTAGAGGTACAAGCCGTTGCCGTCGCAGTGTCTGCCGGGTGGGGCCGAACGAACGAAGGCGGCCGACAGCCGCTTGTGGGGATGGCGGCCCTTGGGCTTGGTTTTCCGGCGCGCGGCGGGCGTATGTGTTACATTATCCATCCCCCAATCATAGCTGGGATGGAGCTGGATTGCAAGGGGCGGTGCTGGCGGGGTGAGGTGTGGGATATCCTACCTAAACCCCTGTAATTACGGGATGTTACGAACCGAACTGGAACGCCATGGAAGACAGTGGATTCCACATGTCTATGTTGTCCGCCACTATTGCCATTATTTGGCGGACAA
This sequence comes from Longimicrobiales bacterium, assembly GCA_965237885.1. Classification (GTDB taxonomy): domain Bacteria; phylum Gemmatimonadota; class Gemmatimonadetes; order Longimicrobiales; family Gaopeijiaceae; genus BD2-11. Next base: position 394,888 of record CBDEGN010000002.1, read on the forward strand.
GAGAGCCTTCGGGAGCCGCCGGAGATCAGGTCGGTGCGCGGAGATGCGCGCCCTTCCCTGTCGGACCCGGCCCCTTCTTCGTTCACGCGATCCACTGCTTCACGCGATCCACTGGTTTACGCAATCCACTGGTTCACGCGATCCATTTGGAGACCGGGGCGTTGGCTTCCTCGAGTGGCTGCGTGACGATGTCGAGCAGGAACGGCCCGGGGGCGGTGAGAGCCTCCTCGATGCCGGCGCCCAGCTCGCCGGGATCCTCGACCCGGCGGGCACGCAGGCCGTAGGCCCGGGCGATGGCGGCATGATCCGAGTCGCGGAAGTCCACGGAGAAGTAGTCGCTGCCGCGGCTCTTCTGTCCCGCCTTGATCCAGCCGTAGCCGGCGTTGTTGCAGACGATGAGGGTGACCGGCAGGTCGAGGCGCACCAGGGTTTCGAGTTCCCCGGCCGAGATTCCGAAGCTGCCGTCGCCCATGACGCCGATCACGCGGCCCGCGTCGGGGCGGGCGTAGTAGGCGCCGACCACTGCGGGGAGCGCGTATCCCAGGGCCCCGAAGGCGCGCGGGCTGGCGAACCAGCGGCCGGCGCGGGGAAGGCGCCAGTAGGCGGAGAAGTACGGACACGGGGTGCCGGGGTCGGCGAGGATGATGGCGCGCTTTGGCAGGCGCGGCAGCAGCTCCGCCAGCAATCGTTCGGGCCGGATGGGACGCTCGTCCGATGCGAACAGCTCTGCCACCTGGGCTTCGTGGGCACGGCGGCCCGCTTCGATCTCGGCGGGGTCGAGCCGCGGGCCGCCCGCTCTCAGGGCGTAGACTACCGAGGTTAGGGCGGCGAGACCCTCGAGCGCATCGGCGCGCATGCCGGCGGCGAGCGGATAACTGCGCCCGATGACATCGCGATTGGTGTCGAGCTGCAGGATGCGCGCGTGGTCCGGTGGGGGGAGGGTCCATTTTTCGGTGGTCACGGACCCGGTGCCGCATCCCACGTAGAAGACGACGTCGGCCTTGCGCACCAGATCATGGCGCCAGGGCAGCCCGCCGTTGCTTCCGATGACCCCGAGGGAGAGGGGGTCGGTCTCGGCGATGCTCCCCTTGCCGGAGATGGAGGTGGCCACGAAGGCGCCCAGGGTGCGCGCGAGTTGTCCCAGCTCGTTCCAGGCGCCCGAGCGCACGACGCCGGCCCCTGCGACGATCAGCGGACGCCGGCTGCCGGCCAGTTCGCGCGCGACCGCGCGGACCTCGTGCGGGCGGGGGGCGATGCGCGTGGCGGGGTAGCGGCTGTAGCCCGCATCGCCGTGTACGGCGGAGACGGGGACCGAACCTGCCTGGGTGTCGAGGGGGAGGGCGATCTGGCAGGCGCCCAGGCTGCCGCTGGAGGCTGCCCGAAAGGCCGCGCGCGTCATGCGGGGCAGGTCTTCGGGGGTGCGGGGGGAGAAGACGCGTTTGGTGACGGGCGCAAACAGGGCGGCCTGGTCGAGATCGGTCAGGGTGCCCTTGCCCCGTTCGGTGGTGGCGATGTCCGAGGTCAGGCACACCATCGGCACCGAGGACTCGTTGGCTTCGGCGACCCCGGGCAGGATGTACGTGGCCCCGCCGCCGCTCGGACCCTCGCACACCCCTACCCTGCCACTAAGCCGGGCGTAGGCGTCGGCCATGAAGGCCGCGCTGCGCTCGTCGCGGGTGAGGACGTGGCGGATCTGGCGGGAGGCGGCCAGCGCTTCATACCACGGAAGCGACGTGTCGCCGCACAGGCCGAAGATGGTGATGACGCCGAGTTGCTCGAGGACGCCCACCAGGGCCTGGCCGCCGTTCACGGCCCTTCCAGGGGCGGCAAACAGCTGTCAGTCCGGTTCATTCATGCTCCTCGGGAAGAACTGGAAGACTTGTGATTTCCTTCGCGGCACCATAGGGAAGTTGCGATCATGGTCACGACCATGGTCACGCCCCTTCCAAGGCAGCCAGAAGACCCTCGACCCGCGGCGCGAGGTCGTCGAGATACCCGCGAACGGCGTCTCGGCCGCGCCAGATCGCTCCCACTGCCCCCGCGCGGGCCCACTCCTTGAACTCGGGCGATTCGGCTGCGGTTTGGCACGCGCTCTCCAGGGCCGCGAGCCGGTCGTCGGGCGTGCCGGGCGGAGCAATGAGCATGCGGAAACTTCCGTACTCCAGGTCGTAGCCGAGTTCACGGAACGTGGGCACATCCGGCACCAGCGGGCTGCGCTCCGGCGCCATCAGCGCGAGCACCCGCAGCGCGCCGCTGCGCACGTAGGACATCGCTCCAGGGAGGCTGGAGACGATGGCGTCGACTTCTTCACCGAGGATGGCGCCGATCTGCGGACCGGAGCCGCCCTCGTACGGGATGTGCCGCAAGCGGATGCCCATCGCCTGCTCCATGGCTGCGGCGTGCTGATGCCACACACCCTTCTGGCCCACGTTGCCGACGGCGATGGTAGCGGGGCTGGCCCGCGCATCGGCCCGGAAGGCAGCCAGGTCCGGCCACCTTTCCGCGGGAACGATGAGGGCGCTGGGATGTTCGGTGACCATGCAGACCGGCTCGAGCAACCTCCAGTCCACCGGCGCGAGGCCGAGGAGCTGGACGGTGAGCGCGTCGTAGGTCATGGTCCCGAGGGTGTAGCCGTCCGCGGGCGCGTTCTGCACCACGGTCAGGCCGACCGAGCTGAGCCCTCCCGGCACGTTCTCCGTGACCACCTGGACCCCGATCTCCTGCTCGAACCACCTCATGAAGCCGCGCATGGCGGTGTCCGTGCCCCCGCCGGCCCGCCACGGGATCACGTGGCGGATTTCGCGAGTCGCGTCCGGATAGCCCGGCGACTCGTCCGAGGACGGCATCCGGGCAACGAGGACGGCCAGCGCAACAAGCGCGAGGACCATGAGGGGGGTGCGGAGGGACAAGGCGCGGGCTCGTTTAAGGTGGGCTCCCAAGGAGTCCTACGTTCTGCGGCGAAGATACCATCTGTTTCCCCGGGATGCGATGCGAGAAATGGCCGGATGAGCCCGATCTCCCTACTCTATCAAGACGCCTCGTACCCGCTGCTTTGCCCCTATCCCGAGAGGTCGTCATGTCCGGCACCCGGCTCTTTTCCGTACGCTCACTGGTCGTCTGCGTCGCACTGCTCGCTTCCCTGGCCCTGCTTCCCGGTAACGGGCTGGCCCAGGACGCCGCGGCCACCGTCAACGCGTCCGATCACCCGCTGCTGCGCCCCTTCTCGTGGCGGTCGATCGGGCCGTTCGGGCAGGGCGGACGTGTCGACGACTTGGCCGCGCATCCCGACGACCCGCACACCTACTTCGTGGGCTTCGCGACGGGTGGCCTGTGGAGGACCACCAACAACGGCACCACGTTCGAGCCCGTCTTCGACAGCTACGGAACGCACTCCATCGGCGCCCTCGCGATCGCACCCTCGAACCCGGACGTCGTCTGGGTCGGCACCGGCGAGGCCAACAACCGGCAGAGCTCCTCGTTCGGGGAGGGCGTCTACAAGTCCGTCGACGGCGGCGAGACCTTCACCCACATGGGGTTGCGCGAGACACAATCCGTTGCGCGCATCATCGCGCATCCCGATAACGCGGACGTGGCCTGGGTCGCGGCCAGCGGCCGGCTGTTCGGCCCGAACCCGGAGCGCGGCGTCTTCAAGACCAGCGACGGCGGCCGGTCCTGGAACAACGTCCTCAGCGTGGACGAGGACACCGGGGCCACTGACATGGTCATCGATCCGTCGAACCCCAACACGCTCTTCGCGGCCACCTATCAGCGGCGCCGGACGGCGTGCTGCTTCGTGGGCGGAGGTCCCGGAAGCGGCATCTGGCGCTCCGACGACGGCGGCGAGAGCTGGAGCCGCCTGAGCGGGAACGGCCTGCCGGGCGGCACCATGGGGCGCGTCGCGCTGGCGATGACCGCGGCCGATCCGGACGTCGTCTACGCCCAGATCGAGGTTGCGGCGGACCACGAGGAGCCTCTCTCGGATGAAGAAAGGGCCGAGTGGGAGCGCCTGGACGACGAGGACGAGCCTCTCCCTCCCGATCCCCAGTACAACGGCATCTGGCGCTCGAACGACAAGGGCATGAGCTGGGAGTTCCGCAGCAACGAGAACGGGCGCCCGATGTACTTCAGCCAGATCCGGGTCGACCCGACGAACCCCGATATCGTCTATGTGGTCGACCAGCGGGTGCACAAGTCGATGGACGGGGCGCGCACCTTCGAGGAGCTGGCCGGCTTCGGGCACGTGGACCAGCATGCGTTCTGGATCAACCCCGCGGACGGCGACCACCTGATGATCGGCAACGACGGCTCGGTGGACGTCAGCTACGACCAGGGGGAGACCTGGGAGGCGCTCCGACGCTGGGCCGTGGGCCAGCCGTATCACGCGAGCGTGGACATGCGGCGCCCGTACTTCGTGTGCACCGGGCTCCAGGACAACGGCAGCTGGTGCGGCCCGAGCGCGGTCCGGACCGGGGAGATCCTGAGCGAGGACTGGTACCGGGTCGGGGGCGGGGACGGCTTCTACACCGCCGTCGATCCCACCGACCACACCGTCGTCTATTCCGAGTCCCAGAACGGCAACATCCGGCGCCTGAGCCTCGCGACCGGCGAGCAGGTCAGCATCCGGCCGAGGGTGCCGAGCGAGAACAATCCCTCGTCGAACATCGTGCCCATGCCCGACCAGGACACGGAGATCCGCTGGAACTGGAACACGGCCTTCATCCTCTCGCCCCACAATCCCGACGTGGTGTACGCGGGAGGCAACCGGCTCTTCCGGTCGATGGACCGGGGCGAGACCTGGACGATGAGCCCGGACCTGTCGAAGAACGTCGACCGCGATCTGGTGGAGATCATGGGCCGGTCGAACGCCCTGCCCCGCTGCAACCAGATGGACCGCGGCCAGGAGTGCATCCTCTCGCGCAACGACGGCGTGAGCGCCTGGAGCGCGGCCGTGTCGCTGACCGAGTCGCCGCTGGTGCCGGGGCTCCTGTGGGTGGGAACCGACGACGGCAACATCCAGGTAAGCCGCGACGGCGGCGCCAGCTGGACCGAGGTGGGGGAGAACATCCCCGGAGGGACCCGGAGCCACTACGTCTCAAGGGTCGAGGCCTCGTACTTCGACGCGGGCACGGCCTACGCCTCCGTGGACGGCCACAAGAGCGACGATCTGCGGCCCTACGTCTACGTCACGCGCGACTATGGCGCCAGCTGGGAGAGCATCTCGTCGAACCTGCCGGAATATGGCAACGTGAACACGGTGCGCCAGGACCCGCGCAACCGGAACCTGCTGTATGCCGGGACCGAGTTCGTGTTCTTCGTCTCGCTCGACGAGGGCGGGAGCTGGCACCGCTTCATGACCGGGCTCCCGGTGGTGCGCATCGACGACGTGCTGGTGCATCCCCGCGACAACGACCTGGTGCTGGCCACGCACGGCCGGAGCGTGATGGTCATGGACGACATCACGCCGCTCCAGCAGCTCACCCCCGAGGTGATGGAGCAGGACGCGTTCCTGTTCGAGCCCCGGGAGGCGGTGGCCTGGAAGCAGAACCGGATGCGTTCGCGCTCAGTGACGGGCGACAAGGTGCTGCGGGGGGATAACGCCCTGCCGGGCACGGCGATCCATTACTACCTGTCGGATGAGACGGATGCGGGCGACGTGAGCTTGACGGTTACCGACGTGGCTACCGGCGAGGTGTTTCGCGACCTAGAGGCCACCGGACACGAGGGTATCAACCGCGTGCAGTGGGATCTGGAGGGGAATGAGCCGGAGGAGGGCCAAGGTGGTGGTGGCGGGTTCGGTGGGCCGCAGGCGCAGGCGCCGGTGGCGGGGCCGGGGGTGTACCGGGTGACGTTGACGGTGGATGGGGAGGAGTTTTCCCGGCTGGTTACTGTGCTGGAGGATGTGTGGATGGGGGGGTAGCGCTGACTGTCGCCACTCCCGACTGCAGTCTCCCAACGACCATCTCGTCGGCTGTTGCCGGAATCCGAGCTGTATTGTACACTCTCTGCTGCCCCCAAGGGTCCAAGCCAACATCGAGATGCTGCAAACGCATCGTCAAGGCGTGCTCGAGGGGCCGCGCGACGTCTTCGTAACGCACCCACACCCCCCATTAGGCCGGTAGACATGCCCGCACTCAAGACGTACGACATCTTCATCAGCCACGCTTGGTCGTATCATGCTGATTACTATCGAATGCAACGATTCCTGAACGACGCGCCACGGTTTCGATGGAGGAACTACTCCGTTCCCGAGCACGATCCTCTTGGGCCGTCATCCGCGAGGAATCTCGAAGGGCAGCTCAGAAACCAGATTCGACCTGTCAACGTCGTCATCATACTAGCAGGCATGTATGTGGCGTATAGCGACTGGATTCAATTCGAAATCGATTTCGCCGCCACCATCAACAAGCCGATGATTGGCGTCCGTCCCTGGGGACAACAGCGGACTCCCGTAGTGGTCCAGGACTCCGTCGACGAGATGGTCGGTTGGCGGACTGACTCAATCGTGCGCGCCATCAGGCAAAGGGCAATCTGACGGATATGACAACATCTGAATTTGAGCAGCAGTACATAAAGAAGCGTTATCAGGCCCAAGTGCAGTGGTACAGTGGCAAAGCAAGCGCCAACAAGAAGGCGTACCAAATCTATCATACGTCGATCGCGATCTTGTCCGCAGTTATCACTATCGCAGTTGGCATCGGCATGCACGACCGAGACCACATCTTCTGGCAAGTAGTGTCATTGACGGCTTCCGCCGCCGTTGCCGTATTGGCGGGCCTGCAAAGGACACTTCGGTTCCGCGAGAATTGGGTGGAATACCGAACAACCGCCGAGGACTTGAAGAAGGAAGAATACTATCACCAATTCCGTTGTGGGGACTATGCGACAAGCGCATCTCCAGATCGGCTGTTTGTTGAGCGAGCCGAGGCGCTGATATCACGACAGAATACCGTGTGGAACACGGCAACTCTCGCGGTGCAGGATGACCATCAACGTGGCGGCGGCAAGCCGGGACCTGTCAGCTAACGGGTAACGAGCGCGATTGCATGCCTGACTTGACGGCGACGGCTTTGCACGCGTTATGACTTGCCCAAGTACGCCTGTCCTTCTTTACTGAGACTATAACGTTGATGCGTACCCTTAGTGGAAGCGCCAACAACGACTACTAACCCATCCTGTTGTAACTTGACCAACCAATCCTTTACTCGGCCAGCAGCCTTTTTGATACGGAGCGCCACTTCGGTACTCAATAGCCCTTGGTCGCCGCCTGCCTCAATCGACTTGAGGATCGTCCTATAGGCGACGATGCCGTCGTGGATGCAATTGATCTTATTGTTAAACCATGGCCACGTATGGTTTAGCTTCGCGGCGAGTTCGTCATTCGAGATTTTTGATTCAGCGGCGTTGTTGACTGACTCAAGGAGCTTTTGGATCTCTTCCCTTTCGACCGACACGCACTGGAACATGGACAATGGGAAACCATTCAGGTCCCTTGGGGAGACGCCCAGCAACAGGGGGCTCACGTGAGGCTCTCCGAAGGACTTCGAGATGGCGCCAGCTTCGAAATTGACCCAAGGACTGCTTTGCACACCAGGGGTCACACAGACGATGCAGAAAGATGATTTCTGCAATTGATCCTTCATTTCGGCAGTCCATTGGCTTCCGGCGGCGATGTCCTCCGAGGACATCCAAGGATCGGCGAAGGGCAGGACCGTCTTAAGCCACTCGTGGAGGAGGGTCGCCAACGCCTCACTCTCATTTCCTGACCAGCTGAGAAACAGCTTCATCCTTGTCTCCTCCATTTGTGTGCGTGTTCGAGTTGTGTGCGTGTTCGAGGTCGATATGGAAGGGCTGAGCGGTCGTCGCTCGCCGTCGCCATTGCCGGGCGCGTTGGTATGTCGATCGCCGAACTTCGGAGCACTCCGTCCAGCCATGCGAAAGAACAAGAGCCGTCAACAATGGCTCCTCAACCGATGCTCCGCGCAACCCGCAGCCCGCCAGTGCTATACCTGTCCTCGACGGGCACCCGGCTACGATTCGCTGAGCGCAGTTGTTCCGAGGCGTTGACCCAGGCGCCGCCACGCATCACTCGCGTGGAGCAATCACCTAACTCCCAAGCGCTCCCGTCAACCGGGCCACCCGAATATCGCTCATTCCAACAATCCTGCGTCCACTCCCACACGTTGCCCAGCACGTCGTGCAGTCCAAATGCGTTCGGTTCGTAGGAACCCACGGGCGCCGTTTCCGCATACCCGTCAGAGCATTCCACCGTCCTCCATTCCGGATTGTTGGCCAAAGCGAGGGCATCGGCCCCGTTCCCAAACCGGCACTGGTTCGCTGGAGTCTCGCCCCAATACCGAGCGGTCTCCGTGCCTGCTCTCGCAACGTACTCCCACTCCGCTTCGCTTGGCAACCGGTATTCTTGCCCCGTCTCCTGCGAGAGCCAGCGTACATAGGCTTGCGCCTCGTCCCAGTTGACGTTGATGACCGGCCGGCGTCCGCGGCCCCAGCCTTCGTGGTCTGGAATCACGCCTCCACAACCACCCGCGCGAGCACAGGCGTCCCATTCGTCGAACGTCACCTCGTATACTCCGACCGCGAACGGGAACTCAATCGTCACATACCGTTGCGGGCCCTCCACGACGACGAGTCGCTGCCCTTCCTCCACCGGCAGGCTGCCGGAAAAGGTGCGTCTGGAGACCAGCGTCCCTTCGGAAGCTGGAACACTTCGCTCGCCAGCCGCGGAGGAGCCGGCGCGGGCGCTTCTCCCCTCGCCGCCCCCTGCCCGCTCCACCCGAATCACATACCGGCCCGTCGTCTCGAAGTAGAGGCTCGCTGCAAGTATTGTATACTGTTCAGTCGCGCGTGCCCGGAATTCCACGCGAGCGTTATAGTCGGTTCCTCCGTCGTCGTCGCTCGCGACTTCGGTTCCGTCGTCCTGCAAGACCACCAGGTAGGCGTCCACGTCTTCCGAGTCCATGGTGATCACGACGCGCTGGCCGGCCACGGCGGAATACATCCACTCGTCGTAGTAGCCGAAGGCCCAACCGACTCCGTCGCTGGACTGCAGATTCCCCGTGGCTGCACGCCCGGCTACCAATGCGGTAGGTCGAGTCACCAGGAGCCGTGGATAGGCGGCACTGCCGATCATCGCGTCGTTGCCCCTTGCGAAGTCCACGGGACGCCGCCCGTTCTCGTCCCTTGCCGCCGCGTCCGCACCTCCGTCCAAGAGGGCTGGAACGACCGAAGAATCATCGTTCCACCTAGCCGCGAAGTGAAGCGATGTCCCGGCCGCCTCTTCCTCGCCAGCCGCTGCGTCGGGGTCGGCGCTGGCGCCGAGGAGATCGGAAACCACCGCTGACGTGCCCTGTCTTGCCGCCAAGTGAAGAGCGGTCACGCCGTCGACGGTCCGCATGTTCGGATCGGCTCCTGCTTCGAGAAGAGCCGAAACGACTCCCGAGCCCGAGAGCGGCACCGCGAAGTGCAGGGAAGTCCAGCCATAGGCGTCCACCACATTCGGATCGGCTCCTTCCGCCAGCAACGAAGTCACAGCCCCGGCGTCATCCTGGAGAGCTGCCAGTTGAAGCGGCGTCAAGTTCTCGGCGGCGCCGGCCTGGACGAGCACCGAGATCACTCCGTGAACAGCATCGTAGCGCAGAGCGGAATGAAGAGGGGTTCGCCCGTCGTTCCTCTCTACCAGCGGATCCGCGCCGGCGGCCAGGAGTCGCGCGACCACCCTCTCGTTCTCGTTGTAGCGCGCAGAGAGGTGCAGCGGCGTCTCGCCCTCATTGTCCAGGGCATTCGGATCCGCTCCAGCAGCCACAAGATGCGAGATGACGACCGGGTTGCTGTTCTCTGCTCCAGTGTGGAGCGGCGTCCGTCCGAAATCGTTCACGGCGTTTGGGTCCGCGCCGGCGCCAAGCAGGAGTTGGACGATCGCCGGGTTGCCGGTTAGGAGAGCGGCAGAGTGCAACATGAACGGTGACCAAGCATCCAACCCGTGCTCCTGGATGCAGCGACGAAACCACCCGCTGTCGTCCCAGTCGTCCGGGTAGTCGCAGTCTCCCTGGGCGGCGGCCGGCGTGGCGACCAGCGAGATCGCCAACAGCGCCAACGCGATCCACACTCGGCGCAGTCCAGTCAGTCGATGCGACGCGTTCCCCGATCTCCGCGTTGCCGATCTCTTGACGTCACAGGTATCCGTCCTCGAACCGATCAGCAACTTCACGGCGGACCTCCATTGTGTGGAGCAGAGGCAGCTTCGTGCCCATGTCCCGCCAGGGGGCGACTGTCGCAGGACTGCCCCAGCGCAACCGCATCGTCGAATCCGCCCACGCGCCTACCGTTTTCGTATCGTATCGTCCCCAACTCATTGCCGGATTCATCGTATTCGGTCCAAGTGCCGTGGCGTCTTCCGTCCTGCAGACGTCCCTCCACGATCTGACTCGGCTCATCGTTTTGAAACCAGCTGACCCGTCCATTCCCCTGAGCGAGGCCATTCGAACACCCTCCGCTCCACGTCACCGTCTCATTGTCCTGGGGGGCAGGATTCCACAAGTAGCATCCGGGGCGGTCAACCAGCTCCATCCAGCACGAGTCGGGAGAGTAATCTCCCGTGCAGATCGGCCCTTCCGGCAGGTCGAACTCCGGCTCACTGTCCTCCGCTACGACTCCCTCCGCAACGCTCCAGGTCTCCCTCAGCAGGACTTCGTATCCGCTGCCGTCGTTCTGGCTGCTGAAGCGCTGGCTGATCGTCGTCGCCTGGGTTTCGGCCTCATTGAAGTCATCACCGAACCCCACGCTGAAGGCCTGGAACCTCGGGTCCTCCGGGTCCACGGTCAGATCCTGGCGAATGACGCCCGTGTAGCTGATGATCACGGCATGATCGTCCCCGGGATCGGACCACGCGCACCACACCTCCGGGTAGGAGCCGAGCTCCGAACCAAGAGTCCGCTCCATCTGGTCGCGCTGGCCGATGTCCACGCTGATTCGGTATACGATCTCCATGTCTTCCGTGTAGACCCTTCGGATCGGGTTCGTCTGGAGGGTTCTGGTTTCGCTCCCGACACAGACGACTGCTTCCGAGCCGGACTGGGCGGCGGCGGGCAAGTAACCGGCGACGAGAACCAGGGCAAGCACCAGCAGGCTCCCGATCGGGCGGCTGTTTCGGGTCACTCCGATCACTCCCATGGTGCCTCCCCAGCAGAATCCTCAGCCAGAGCCTGGTGCGCCGACCTGATCACAAGTCCCGTGCCTGCACGGTCCACGGACTTCCCCCGATGCGCCTCGCCGCGACCAAGGGGCAGTGCCCCCCTGGACTCCCGGGCAGAAGGTAACGAGGTAAGGAGGCAGGGCTCAGTTTATGGTCCGGGCCACACGGAACCCGACGCTGAGGCCCCCGGTCCCGGCCAGGAACCCGCTGCGGAACGCCGAGCGGAGGTAGTCCGGTTTGCTGCTCCAGGAGCCGCCGCGCAACACACGATAGGAACAATCGCCCGACCGCCACGCTCGCCCGTCGGTTGGCGCCCCCGCGTATGTTCTCGTTCCAGCAATCCTCCGTCCATTCCGACACGTTCCCCAGGACATCATACAGCCCGAACGCATTTGGCTCATACGAGCCAACCGGGGCAGTGACGTGGAATCCATCCGCGCACCGCACATCGGCATCAATACGAGTTGAGTTCCCCCGTAGCAACAGACTCTCCCGGATTGCCTGCGCACGGCTTTCATCTGAACCATTCCCGTAGCGGCATTGAGCAGATGTGCTCTCTCCCCAGTATCGCGAGGTTTCCGCCCCGGCCCGGACCACATATTCCCACTCCGCCTCGGTCAACAACCGGTACCGCTGCCCCGTCTCTCGCGATAGCCACCGCACATACCCCTGCGCGTCCTCCCACGACACATCGAACACGGGACGGGTTCCTCGCCCCCAGCCTTCATCTCCGAAATCCTGACATCCGCCCCCCGCCACGCAGGCGTCCCACTCCGCAAACGTTACCTCGTAGACCCCCACCGCAAACGGGGAAGCGATCGTTACGCGGTGGCGCGGCCCTTCCATATCCTGCCGGCCTCGCTCCGTCGCCGGTGAACCCATCTGGAAGCTCCCTGGCGGGATTTCCACCATTGCAGGACACCCCAGGCAGTCCCGGAAGATGCCCTGAGCCACCAGTCGCTCAGCCTGATTGAGCAACTCGAGTGCCTCCACGTAGTGTTCGCCCCCCTGTCCCGTGACCTGCAGGTATCTGATCGCCGATGCCCTTGCCTCTTCTGAAAGCCCCGCCCCCATGGCGACACGCGCATGGCTGAACCAGAAGGCTGGCGGCAGCTCCAGGTTGTGCTCCGTTTGCAGTGCGATGATGCGGTCCAGAGTCTCCAGGGCCGCGCCGAAATCCTCATCCTGCATCTGCTGCTCAACCTGCAGCAGAAGACGGTCCGCTTCGATGGCGGGTGGCAGCCCTTGGGCCGCCAACGACGGTCCGCCGATTCCGGCTGCCAGCATCAGCGCCGGATCGGGCCGCCGCTAGGTGGACAAGCCCATGGCCTTGAGCGGGCCTCGGTGGCGCGTGCTTTGGTTGCGGAGCGGGGGAAATCTGATCTCCACCGACTATGTGATCGACGAGACGCTGACCCTGATTCGCATGCGGCTCGGGCTGCGCGCTGCCGCCCGCTGGTGGAAACAGATCGATGCCAGTTCCCGGCTGCGGTGGGAGTGGATCTACCGGGAAGATATCCGCCTGGCCGGGGCGGGACCCGAAGTCCGCGTATGCCCTGACCGCGGTCGCCAGCGGTCCGGAAATCGCCAAATCCTGCCCTTGGTCGGGGAAGAGCCTCTGGAGTGATGGAGCCCCGGCGCCTATTCCTTGAACAAGTCGGAATGGGTACCGGTACGGACCAGGCGCAACTCGTCACCGTCGACACGGTAGATCAAGAGCCAGTCCGGTTCGAGATGCGCCTCCCGGTATCCCTTCCAAATGCCCCGCAGCGGATGGTCGCGATGGCGCGCGGACAATGGCTCCTGCTCGACCCGCGATGCCAGGAACGCCCGCAGCTTGCCCATGTCTCTACCTCGCGCCTGGCCTTTCCGACGTCGCGCTTGAATTGTGAGGAGCGAACCGGGATCAGCATGTCATATGTCGAGATCCCGGAACAGCTCCTCAACGCTGCCGAACCGCTGGCCCTTGCCCTCGTCCAGTTCCTTCATGGCCTCAACGGTGGTCGGGTTCGGCACCTGGACGGTGAAAGGCAGTCGCTTCTCGTCCGCTACGCGCAGCAGAAGCAGACGGATCGCGTCGGACACGGTCAAGCCCATGGCCTTGAGCGCCTCGGTGGCGCGTGCTTTGGTGTCATTGTCGATTCGGGCGCGCACAACGGTGTCGGTGCTCATCCTGGATCTCCTCCTTGTTGTAGCCATAGTGTAGCTACATGGCATGTTCGCAGCAAGAAGGAAAGATTTGCCCCTCGCCGCCCCAGATCACCTGCGGCCTCGCAGAGTCCCTGCCCGTCGCCCTGCTCGGCGCCCGACAGATCGGCAATACCACGCGCGATCGCTCCTCCAGTTTGCAAGTGGCCGACTGATGTCCTCGTTTGTTGCATATCCTGCTACATGAAGTAGCATTTGCAACAATCTATCCCGCGTCCCAATCTAGAGGCCCAGGTCACGGCCGGCCTCGCCGAGGCTCCGGTGGTGGCTCTGCTGGGTGCCCGACAAGTCGGGAAAACGTCGCTCGCGCGGCGAATCGCGGCTTCATGGCCAGGTCCCGCCACGATCTTCGACCTGAAGTCGCCACCGACAGGGAGGCGCTCTCCCGCACCTGGGCGCGGCTGCTCGGGCATAGCGAGGGACTGGTCGTGATCGACGAGGTGCAGCGGCTCCCGCAGCTCTTCGAGGCACTCAGGCCGGTGTGCGACGATCCAGACCGGAGCGCGGTTTTCCTGCTCCTGGGAAGCGCCTTCTGGGATCTGGTCCAGGGAGTGTCCGAGTCACTGGCCGGAAGAATCCTCTTCGTGGACGCGAGCGACTTTTCGCTGGGAGAGGTGAGCCCGCAGGCGGTCGACCGCCTCCTGGATGCGGGGCGGCTTCCCCCGGGCCTGCCTGGCCCCTTCGGAGTCTGCCTGGACGCGCTGGATGCAGTCGTTCTCGCGGACCTTCCTCGAGCGGGACATCGCGGGACTGGGACCCGGCGTCTCTCCGGCTGCGCTTGGCCGCTTCTGGAGAATGCTGGCCCACTATCACGGTCAAACCTGGAATGCTTCGCAACTGGCACGCTCCATGGACGCGGACGCGAGAACCGTGAGCCGATACCGCGATCTGCTGGAGGGCGCGTTCATGATCCGCGTCCTCTCCCCTTGGTTCGCGAACCTGGGCAAACGGCTGGTGAAATCACCCAAGGTCTATCTGCGCGACAGCGGGGTTCTGCACTTTCTGCTCGGTCTGGAAGAGAGCCACGAACTGGCCGTGCACCCCGCGTACAGCGCAAGCTGGGAGGGGTTCGCTCTGGAGCAGACCCTGATCGCGCATGGCCAGCGCAACGCTTACTTCTACGGGACACAGCGAGGGGCCGAACTGGACCTCCTGCTGCTGCGCCGCGGACGACGGTGGGAGTTCGAGTTCAAGTGCACCGAAACTCCTCGCATGACAAAATCAATGCGTGTCGTCATGAAGGATCTTGAGCTCGAACATCTTTGGGTTGTCTATCCCGGCAACCGTGATTTTCCGCTCTCCGACACTATCACGGCATTGCCTTTGGCGCGCATCCGGAATATCGCGCTGAGAGCGCGGGTGTGAGCCGCCAAGTATGGCTGGCGCTCGGCATGCTCGCCCCTGTGGGAGATGCGCACCGGCTACGCGCGGCGGACAGCGGCCTCGACGTGCGGATCGTCCACTATCGCGGCGTCAGCGATCGCTTCCGGGATCTGGAACACGGCTGACCTTCTGAAACATCCTTCGGAAGCGAAACGGGCCGGCGTCATTTCGTCAAGCTGACCCTCACATCCCCCACACCGTGATCCGCCTTCCCTGCCTCATCCGCTCTTCCCGGAAGACCCTGTCCGCCCAGCTCTGCCCGGATCGCACATCGAAGACCACCAGATGTCCGGCGTCCGCCCCGGAGAGGTCCATGTACGCCGCCGTCTGCCCCAGCCCCTTCTCGATAGTCCGGGCGCGACTGTCTCTCAGCAGCTTGCATTCCACGACGAACCGGCTGGCCGATCCCGTCCTGGAGGGCCAGATGATCAGCAGGTCCACCCGGCGGCTGCCCAGCGCGTATTCCCGCTCGATGCGGCCGGCACCGTTCACCACGCGGTGCAGGAACGCCTGCAGTACCAGCTGCGGCCCGGCCTCCTTGTACTGCGCCCGCTCCACCCAGTGCTCCGAGTTCTCCCTGAAGAACTCCTGAAAGGCGGCCAGCAGTTTCTCGAGGTTCAGGCTTCCGTCCGGATTGACGTACCAGGCCGTCTGCGGCTGCATCTCGTGCTCCAGCACCCACGTCAGCTCCCGGGGCAGCACCTCGCCATAGATCGGATTGGCGATGCGCAGCGGTGGATCCGGCGCCACCAGACCGAGGTCGCGCACATACTCGAAGTCCCTGGGGGTGTACTTCGCACGCCCACCACTCAAGAGCGGCTCGATCACCCGCCGCACCCGGGGCTCGCGCAGCTTGTCCGTCAACTGGTCGAGATGGGTCTCGCGCCGGAGGATCAGGGCCTCGCGGGCATCGTAGACTTCGCTCTCGGAGACGGGGTGGTCGCGCAGCCGCAGTTCTTCGTGCTCGAAGCACATCTCCCTGGCCAGCGCGTTGACCAGCCACGGCTGGCCGCGCGTCTGCTCCCAGACGGCGTCCACGGCTTCCGGCGCGAATTCCTGGCCGGTTGCCTCGGTGTGCTGTCCCAGGAGCGAGCGGACCTCGGTTTCGGTGAAATCTCCCAGTCGTAGCGACTTTGCCTTGATATTGAAAGCGCTGCCCCCCGCGATGACCTGCTTCTCCGAGCTTGCGTGTATGCGGTAGTCTCGCACATCGCGCACGCCGCACAGCACGACGGTCTGTGGAAACCGCTCGGGGCGGTGGGGATAGCCCGCCCGCAGCTGGCGCAACACCGAGATGAGCGAGTCGCCCACCAGCGCATCAATCTCGTCGATCAGCAGGACCAGTGGCTTGGGATCGGCCTCACACCAAAGAGCCAGAAACTCGCCCAGCGCACCGTCGGGATCGCCCACTACGTCGAGGGATCTCGCGATCTCCCCCGCGGCCGCGTCGCCAACAGTCATACGTGCCTGGCGGCTGATGCCGTTCAGGATGTTGCGCATCGCCCGCGCCACGTCCTCGCGGGCGGTCTGCGCCGGCTCCACGTTCACGTACACGCAGCGGTAGTCGCCTTCCGCGCCGGTGTTCAGTAGGTCGCGCAGCGCCAGAAGCGCCGACGTCTTGCCCGTCTGCCGGGGAGCGTGAAGGACGAAGTACCGTTCCTTGCGGATTAGCGCCAGAAGCTCGCGCAGGTTGAGCCGGTCGAGCGGCGGAATGCAGTAGTGCTGGTCGGCCCGGACGGGCCCGGCGGTGTTGAAGTCGAGCATGGTCGGAACTTCGCCGTCCCAGGGATGGAGGGCAAACAGGGCTCGGTGGGACGACAGGGAAGCCATCGGACTCTGTACTCTCCGACCTGTTACACGCGGGTGCCGCCCCTCCGAGAGCCCCGGTCCCTTGATCGATGAGACACTGACCCTGATGCGCATGCGGCTGGGGCTCGGCGCCGTCCTCCCGACCCCCAGTACAACGGCATCTGGCGCTCGAACGACAAGGGCATGAGCTGGGAGTTCCGCTCGAACGAGAACGGGCGTCCGATGTACTTCAGCCAGATCCGGGTCGACCCGACGAACCCGGACATCGTCTACGTGGTCGACCAGCAGGTGCACAAGTCGATGGACGGGGCGCGCACCTTCGAGGAGCTGGACGGCTTCGGGCACGTGGACCAGCACGCGTTCTGGATCAACCCCGCGGACGGCGACCACCTGATGATCGGCAACGACGGCGCGGTTGACGTCAGCTACGATGGCTTCTACACCGCCGTCGATGCCACAGACCACACCGTCGTCTATTCCGAGTCCCAGAACGGCAACATCCGGCGCCTGAGCCTCGCACCGGCGAGCAGGTCAGCATCCGGCCGAGGGTGCCGAGCGAGAACAATCCCTCGTCGAACATCGTTCCCATGCCGGACGGGGACACCGAGATCCGCTGGAACTGGAACACACCCTTCATCCTCTCGCCCCACAATCCCGACGTGGTGTACGCGGGAGGCAACCGGCTGTTCAGGTCGATGGACCGGGGCGAGACCTGGACGATGAGCCCGGACCTGTCGAAGAACGTCGACCGGGATCTGGTGGAGATCATGGGCCGGTCGAACGCCCTGCCCCGCTGCAACCAGATGGACCGCGGCCAGGAGTGCATCCTCTCGCGCAACGACGGCGTGAGCGCCTGGAGCGCGGTCGTGTCGCTGACCGAGTCGCCGCTGGTGCCGGGGCTCCTGTGGGTCGGAACCGACGACGGCAACATCCAGGTGAGCCAGGACGGCGGCGCCAGCTGGAGAGAGGTTGGAGAGAACATCCCCGGAGGGACCCGGAGCCACTACGTCTCAAGGGTCGAGGCCTCGTATTTCGACGCGGGCACGGCCTACGCCTCCGTGGACGGCCACAAGAGCGACGATCTGCGGCCCTACGTCTATGTCACGCGCGACTATGGCGCCAACTGGGAGAGTATCTCGTCAGATCTGCCGGAATATGGCAACGTAAATACGGTGCGCCAGGATCCGCGCAACCGGAACCTGCTGTATGCGGGAACCGAGTTCGAGTTCTTCCTCTCGCTCGACGAGGGCGGGAGCTGGTACCGCTTCATGACCGGGCTCCCGGTGGTGCGCATCGACGACGTGCTGGTGCATCCGCGCGACAACGACCTGGTGCTGGCCACCCACGGCCGGAGCGTGATGGTCATGGACGACATCACGCCGCTGCAGCAGCTGACCCCCGAGGTGATGGAGCAGGACGCGTTCCTGTTCGAGCCCCGGGAGGCGGTGAGCTGGAAGGAGAACCGGATGCGTTCGCGCTCAGTGACGGGCGACAAGGTGCTGCGCGGGGACAACGCCCAGCCGGGCACGGCGATCCACTACTACTTGTCGGATGAGATGGACGCTGACGATGTGAGCCTGACGGTAACCGAGGTGGCGACCGACGAGGTGTTCCGCGACCTGGAGGCCACCGGGCACGAAGGTATCAACCGCGTGCAGTGGGATCTGGAGGGGAATGAGCCTGAGGACGCGCCGACCGGCGGCGGGGGCGGGTTTGGCGGGCCTCAGGCGCCGGTGGCGGAGCCGGGCGTGTATCGGGTGACGTTGACGGTGGATGGGGAGGAGTTTACCGAGCTGGTCACCGTGCTGGAGGATGTTTGGATGGGGGAGTGAAACGCAGTGTCTATTGCGAGAATATTGACAGCAACACAAGGACCCCGAGGCGCCCTCTCTGCCAACGCAGCATGAGACACGAGAGGAGCAAACGCTTAGAGTAGGGCGAGGTGGAGAGTTGGAGGATGGGACGAGGAGAAGGAATGAAATCGAACGGAGTCCCCCCTGCTGCGGGGGAGAGGAAGCGAGGCGCGGCGGTCCCGCCGGACCCGGAGGTTTCGGCGAAGGCGAAGCGGCGGCGCTTCACGGCGGGGTACAAGCTGTCGATCATCGAGCAGGCCGACCAGTGCGGGACACCGGGCGAGATCGGTCGTCTGCTGCGGCGCGAGGGGCTGTACAGCTCGCATCTGTCGGCGTGGCGGAAGGCGGCGCGGGAAGGGTCGCTGCGGGAGCTGGCCAGGAAGCGCGGCCCGAAGCCTTCGGCCGGGAAGCGGGATTTGAAGAACCTGCGAAGGCTCGAGCGTGAGAACGCGCGCCTGCGTGAGGAGCTCCGCAAGGCGCGGATCGTCATCGAGGTGCAGGGAAAAGTATCGGGGCTGCTGGGGTTGAGCCTCGGGGACGGGAAGTCCTCTTGAGCGCGGCCGGAGAGCTTGCCGGGCATGTGGGCGTGAGAGCCGCGTGCAAGGCGCTGCGGGTTGCGCACTCGACGTACTACCGTCGCCGGAGCGGAACCTGTCAACGAATTTGAGACACGTTGCTGATTCAGTGTAGTGAGCCCTCCTTTCCGTCGTCACCCTCACCATCCGCTGTCCGATCTTCACCGTCAACTGCGCTGACGGGGAGTGGGGGGTTGATCCAGACCTGCGCGGGGAGTTCCGAGGCCCGGGGCGGGCCGGCCACAAAGCGCTCCGGACGGGCGGCGTAGGCGGCGGCGAGAACGTCCTGCCTCTGGCGGATCACCTCGGGGGCATCGCCGAAGTGGACCTGGGCGGGGGTGAGCAGGCCGATGCCGCCATGCCGGTGCTCGGTGTTGTACCACGGGAAGAACGACCGGCAGAACTCCTTCGCCTCCTCGATGTTGGAGAACCGGCCGGGGAAGCCGGGGTGGTACTTGACGGTCTTGAACTGCGCCTCCGAGTAGGGGTTGTCGTTCGAGACCCGGGGACGGCTCAGCGATTGCGTGACGCCCAGGTCGGCCAGCAGTTGCGCCGTGCACTTGGCCGTCATGGGAGATCCCCGATCCGAATGAAGGGTAAGCACTTGGGGCCGGACGCCGTGCTTAAGGCAGCTTGCCTCGATCAGGCGTCCGGCCAGGCCTGCGGTTTCGCGCTCCGCCACCATCCATCCGGTGACGTAGCGGCTGAAGATGTCCAGGATCACGTAGAGGTGGAAGTACTGCCCCTTCCGCGGTCCAAGAAGCCGGGTGACGTCCCAGGACCACGCCTCGTTGGGCCCGCGGGCCACGACCTCGGGCTTCGGATGGTTCGGGTGGCTGCGCTGGGCGCGGCGCTCACGGACCGCCCGGTTCTCGGCCAGAATCCGGTACATCGTGCGCTCGGAGCACAGGTAGACGCCTTCGTCCAGCAGCGTCGCGTACACTTCCGCGGGAGCGCGGTCCGCGAAGCGCGACGAGCACAGCACCTCGAACACCTCCGTCCGCTCCGCTTCGCTCAAGGCCCGGGCAGGCGTCGGCCGGGGCTGCCGCTGCCCGGTCTTCTTCGGCCTCCGGCGACGGTAGTACGTCGAGTGCGCAACCCGCAGCGCCTTGCACGCGGCTCTCACGCCCACATGCCCGGCAAGCTCTCCGGCCGCGCTCAAGAGGACTTCCCGTCCCCGAGGCTCAACCCCAGCAGCCCCGATACTTTTCCCTGCACCTCGATGACGATCCGCGCCTTGCGGAGCTCCTCACGCAGGCGCGCGTTCTCACGCTCGAGCCTTCGCAGGTTCTTCAAATCCCGCTTCCCGGCCGAAGGCTTCGGGCCGCGCTTCCTGGCCAGCTCCCGCAGCGACCCTTCCCGCGCCGCCTTCCGCCACGCCGACAGATGCGAGCTGTACAGCCCCTCGCGCCGCAGCAGACGACCGATCTCGCCCGGTGTCCCGCACTGGTCGGCCTGCTCGATGATCGACAGCTTGTACCCCGCCGTGAAGCGCCGCCGCTTCGCCTTCGCCGAAACCTCCGGGTCCGGCGGGACCGCCGCGCCTCGCTTCCTCTCCCCCGCAGCAGGGGGGACTCCGTTCGATTTCATTCCTTCTCCTCGTCCCATCCTCCAACTCTCCACCTCGCCCTACTCTAAGCGTTTGCTCCTCTCGTGTCTCATGCTGCGTTGGCAGAGAGGGGAGGCCGAAGAAGACCGGGCAGCGGCAGCCCCGGCCGACGCCTGCCCGGGCCTTGAGCGAAGCGGAGCGGACGGAGGTGTTCGAGGTGCTGTGCTCGTCGCGCTTCGCGGACCGCGCTCCCGCGGAAGTGTACGCGACGCTGCTGGACGAAGGCGTCTACCTGTGCTCCGAGCGCACGATGTACCGGATTCTGGCCGAGAACCGGGCGGTCCGTGAGCGCCGCGCCCAGCGCAGCCACCCGAACCATCCGAAGCCCGAGGTCGTGGCCCGCGGGCCCAACGAGGCGTGGTCCTGGGACGTCACCCGGCTTCTTGGACCGCGGAAGGGGCAGTACTTCCACCTCTACGTGATCCTGGACATCTTCAGCCGCTACGTCACCGGATGGATGGTGGCGGAGCGCGAAACCGCAGGCCTGGCCGGACGCCTGATCGAGGCAAGCTGCCTTAAGCACGGCGTCCGGCCCCAAGTGCTTACCCTTCATTCGGATCGGGGATCTCCCATGACGGCCAAGTGCACGGCGCAACTGCTGGCCGACCTGGGCATCACGCAATCGCTGAGCCGTCCCCGGGTCTCGAACGACAACCCCTACTCGGAGGCGCAGTTCAAGACCGTCAAGTACCACCCCGGCTTCCCCGGCCGGTTCTCCAACATCGAGGAGGCGAAGGAGTTCTGCCGGTCGTTCTTCCCGTGGTACAACACCGAGCACCGGCATGGCGGCATCGGCCTGCTCACCCCCGCCCAGGTCCACTTCGGCGATGCCCCCGAGGTGATCCGCCAGAGGCAGGACGTTCTCGCCGCCGCCTACGCCGCCCGTCCGGAGCGCTTTGTGGCCGGCCCGCCCCGGGCCTCGGAACTCCCCGCGCAGGTCTGGATCAACCCCCCACTCCCCGTCAGCGCAGTTGACGGTGAAGATCGGACAGCGGATGGTGAGGGTGACGACGGAAAGGAGGGCTCACTACACTGAATCAGCAACGTGTCTCAAATTCGTTGACAGGTTCCGGCGAGAGTGACTCCAGGACGCACCGCTAGCGATTCAGTCCCGAGAGCGGAGCAGAGGACACCAATGGATATCGAAACGACGAAGAAAAAGTTAGTACTGTGGTTGATATGCAGCGTCTCCATCAGTACTGTTTTTGCTGGGGTGATGATCCTTCTACATGCCTTCACGAAGGCGGAGCTGCCCACTGCAGTATTGACCACGATGGCTGCCGCTCCTTTGCTCGCAAGCGTTGCCGCCGGGATCCTTAGACAGCTCTTTCGGCGTGATAGCCAGTGGAGAAACATCCTAATATGGTGGTTGGTAGGGAGCGTCTCGATATGCACCGTTTTTGCTGGAGTGATGATTCTTCTACATGCCTTCAAAATAATAGAATTACACACTGTCGTCTTGACAACGATGACTGCTGCTCCTTTGCTAACAGGCTTTACAGCGGGGATCCTTAGACAACTCTTTTCATGATGTACAAGTACGGTAATCACCTGACACCCGACCTCACCGTGGTCAGGCCCTACGCTGCGGCTTTGACCTCCTTTCTGGCTGAGGGTTTGCGGGTGCGCGTTACGTTGCCGACCCTCTCTGCCAACACTAGCGAGACACGAGAGGAGAAAAAGATTAGAGTAGGGCGAGGCAGGGAGATGAAGGATGGAACGAGGAGAAGGAATGAAGTTGAACGGAACGCCCCTCCCTTCGGGGGAGGGCAAGCGAAGCCCTTTCTGCCAACACCCGCGAGACACGAAAGGAGAAAGAGATTAGAGTAGGGCGAAGCAGAGAGTTGAACGATGGGACGAGGAAAAGGAATGAAGGTGAACGGAACGCCCCTCTCTTCGGGGGAGGGCAAGCGAAGCGCGGCAGCCGGGCCGGATCCGGAGGTTGCGGCGAAGGCGACGAGGCGGCGCTTCACTGCGGCGTACAAGTTTTCGATCGTGGAGAAGGCGGACGCCTGCGAGACGCCGGGCGAGATCGGAGAGCTGCTGCGGCGCGAGGGGCTGTACAGTTCGCACCTGTCGTCGTGGCGGAAGGCGGCGCGGGAGGGGTCGCTGCGGGGGCTGGCGAAGAGGCGCGGACCGAGGCCATCGGGCGGGAAGCGTGAGGCGATGAAGGTGCGGAAGCTGGAGCGGGAAGTGACCCCCAAAAGTTGGACACCTGACCTCTGGGTCTATTGTGCTGTTCAGCCCTCGCGATAGAAGTCCTGAATGATAGCCAGGGGCGGCCGGTCTCCGAGGGAGGAGTGACGGCGCACCCGATTGTAATACCTGATCCGATCCCGGACGACTGCCTTGAGTTCCTCGAGTGATTCGGCGTCGAGGATCAGGGATCGGTTCTCCACTTTGAAGCGGCCGAAGAAGCTCTCCATCTCGGGGTTGTCTCCGGGCCCGCGGAGGGCGTAGGAGAGCCGCACGCCCGCCGAGAGAAGCTGGCCCGTCCACGCGTAGCCGGTGAACACGGGATCCTGGTCCTGGTGGACGATCATGCCTCCGAGCGAGTCGCGGAAGCGGATGAGAGCCTTCTGTGCCGCATTCCAGGCCGTGAGCGCCAGTTCGGAGTTCGCCCGTTGCCCGACCGCGAAGCCGGCAACGTACTTCGTCCTGTGATCGAGGAGGGGGATCAGCCATGCCTTCCGGACCCCGCCAGCGAAGCGGAGTTCAGTGAAGTCCGTGTAGAAGACCTCGAACGGTCCGATCTCCGCCTTCTTGCGTCTCGACAACAGGTTTGCACGCAGACCTGCGGTGTCGATCGCCCGCCGGATCGCACTCGGCTTCGGCCGCGAGACGCGCCGCAACGGCAGATCCCACAGCCGGTGCAGCCGCTCCACCACCTTGCGGTTCACGCGGTGTCCATACGTCTCCCTGAACTCTGCAGTGGGCCCGCCGGCACCCGTACTCCGGGTGCGCCGCGGCGATCGCCTTCAGCGGTGCCTCCAGGTGCGCGTACTTCTCGGCGTACGTCACTCGGATCCGGGTGCGGTAGTACCACGTCGAGCGCGCCAGCCCTCGGGCAGCATGGTGACGGTCAGCGGGGTGGCGCCGCGGCCGCCCGCAGCGCCGCCGTCCGACCGTGTGCCCGTCTCGCTTCCGAGACGAGCGCCACCCTCGCCTTCACGCTCAGCCGCTCCCGCCCAAGAAATTTATTAGGAGCACGATCTCGACCTCCTTCCTGCCCAGCAGTTGCTCGATATCCCGGATGCGTCGCTCGTACTCGTTGACCGTCGTCTCATCCGCGAAGATCTCCGGAGCCCGCTCGACGAACCGTCGCTTCCAGGGCCCGACCGAATTCGGGTGCACCCCGTACGCCTTCGCCACCTGGCCGGGCGTCTTGTCGCCCGCCACACCTCCAGCACCACCTGCGCCTTCAGCTTCGGCGTGTACCTCCGTCTCGCCATGACAACCTCCTTCCGGTCTGCCAAGTCTACCCTGCGCAGCACCCTTCCAGAGGTCAACTTCACAAACGTGGCATGTCCAGGATTCGGGGGTCATATCCGATCGAGCATGATCGACAACCCGACCTGTCGATCAATGCGTGAACGGAAAAACGAGAGGGTAGGTGTCTCACCTTGCCTGGCAGATCTGGTCGGGCGGTGCTTCATCGTCACCCCACAAACGCATGCGCAACGTACGACCTTTTGCGAGCCACGCCACACCGAAGGCCCATACGGCGGTAGACTCCAACCAGAATACGGTACCGCTCGCTCGGCAGGATTCCGAGCATGCCTTGGAGACTATGGCGATAGCCAGTAGGCTAGCAAGGATCACCCCGCCACATACCATGTAGCAAGCGTTGCACCGTCGCTTGGTTCGACAACGCGGACAATTATCACCGTCGCACAACGTTCGGTCGGCCAGAGGAAACCGCAGGAAGCACATGATGACCGTCATCAAAAAGAAGACGACCGCCGCGCCATAGTGGACGTTAGACTAATAAGCACCACTATCCCGTGGGACGATAGCCGTAGCAATCGCCGACAACCCGGCCACGGTTGTCGCCCAGTCGTCCGACAACCAGCGTAACGGGCGGGTCGGGCGGGTACCGTTGATCGTATGCCCCCGGTAACAATAGAGAAACACCCCGAACGCACAAAGGGAGCCCACGAAATACCCAGGTATCCAGAACACGGATGATGCGTAGTAATGGCTGATGGTGGCTTTCGGGACCCAGTCGCTCGATAATAGAAGCACCACAGGAAGCAAGACTCCGAGAGTCCCAATCCAACGTCGCATGCTCAAGTGTGAGCGTACCATGGCGAGGTCCTCCTTGCGCTGAAGGGTTGTCCGCACACCCAAACACTTTCTCGCTCAAGGCGTGGCGGTCTAGAATGCATCGAGTACGGGTTTTTCGCAACGGTTAACAGTCTCTGGATCGGGCGGGTTTGGCGCGCCAACAGCATGGCTCCAAGCGGATTCCTATACGGAGCGCTGATTACCCCTGCATCACCGGCACGGACCCCTGATCCAACCGGGATCCGCACGGCGGCGGCACCGCTTCGCCCACCATCGCTCACCTCTCCTCATCGTCGCCCGCGAGGATGGTACCGCCCGTGGCGACGATGCGAAACCGCGGGGCGATGTTCTCCGCCTCCTCTGTTCACTGACCCCGCTCCACCCGAATCACATACCGCCCCGTCGTTTCGGAGAAGAAGCTCGCTGCAAGTATTGTATACTGTTCAGTCGCGCGTGCCCGGAATTCCACGCGAGCGTTATAGTCGGTTCCTCCGTCGTCGTCGCTCGCGACTTCGGTTCCGTCGTCCTGCAAGACCACCAGGTAGGCGTCCACGTCTTCCGAGTCCATGGTGATCACGACGCGCTGGCCGGTCACGGCGGAATAGGTCCACTCATCATAGTAGCCGAGGTACTGCCCGACTCCGTCGCTGGGCTGTAGATTTCCCGTGGCCGCACGCCCCGCTACCAATGCGGTAGGTCGAGTCACCAGGAGCCGTGGATAGGCGGCACTGCCGATCATCGCGTCGCTGCCCCTTGCGAAGTCCACGGGACGCCGCCCATTCTCGTCCCTTGCCGCCGCGTCTGCACCTCCGTCCAAGAGGGCTGGAACGACCGAAGAGTCATCGTTCCACCTAGCCGCGAAGTGAAGCGATGTCCCGGCCGCCTCTTCCTCGCCAGCCGCTGCGTTGGGGTCGGCGCTGGCGCCGAGGAGATCGGAAACCACCGCTGACGTGCCCTGTCTTGCCGCCAAGTGAAGAGCGGTCACGCCGTCGACGGTCCGTATGTTCGGATCGGCTCCTGCTTCGAGAAGAGCCGAAACGACTCCCGAGCCCGAGAGCGGAACCGCGAAGTGCAGGGACCTCCAGCCATAGGCGTCCACCACATTCGGATCGGCTCCTTCCGCCAGCAACGAAGTCACAGCCCCGGCGTCATCCTGGAGAGCCGCCAGTTGAAGCGGCGTCAAGTTCTCGGCGGCGCTGGCTTGGACGAGCACCGAGATCACTCCGCGAACAGCATCGTAGCGCAGAGCGGAATGAAGAGGGGTTCGCCCGTCGTTCCTTTCTACCAGCGGATCCGCGCCGGCGGCCAGGAGTCGCGCGACCACCCTCTCGTTCTCGTTGTAGTGCGCAGAGCGGTGCAGCGGCGTCTCGCCCTCATTGTCCAGGGCATTCGGATTCGCTCCAGCAGCCACAAGATGCGAGGTGACGACCGGGTTGCTGTTCACTGCTCCACTGTGGAGCGGCGTCCCTCCGAAATCGTTCACGGCGTTTGGGTCCGCGCCGGCGCCAAGCAGGAGTTGGACGATCGCCGGGTTGCCGGTCAGGCCGGCGGCAGTGTGCAACATGAACGGTGACCAAGCATCCAACCCGTGAGCTCCTGGATGCAGCGACGAAACCACCCGCTGTTGTCCCAGTCGTCCGGGTAGTCGCAGTCTCCCTGGGCGGCGGCTGGCGTGGCGACCAGCGAGATCGCCAGGAGCGCCATTGCGATCCACACTCGGCGCAGTCCAGTCAGTCGATGCGACGCGTTCCCCGATCTCCGCGTTGCCGATCTCTTGACGTCACAGGTATCCGTCCCCGAAGCGATCAGCAACCTCACGGCGGACCTCCATCGTGTGGAGCGGAGGCGGCTTCGTGCCCATGTCCCGCCAAGGGGCGACTGGCGGAGGACTGGTAGAGCGCAACCGGATCATCGGACCCGCCCACGCGTCTGCCGTTGTCGTATCGTAGGGTCCCCACTACATCGCCGGATGCATCGTATCCGGTCCACGTGCCGTGACGCTCGCCGTTCACGTAGGGGCCTACCTCTCGATGGCCGTTCTCGAAGTAGATGGTCCACGGACCATGGGGCTGGCCGTCTATGTAGGTGCCCTCCGCCGCCTGAATGAGTCCACCGTTCTGAAACCAGCTTTCCCGTCCGTTCCCCTGGGCGAAACCGTTTGAACACCCTCCGCTCCACGTCACCGTCGTATTGTCTTGGGGAGCCTCGTTCCACAAGTAGCACCCAAGGTGGTCGGAGACTTCCATCCAACAGCCCTCGGGAGACGCGCTTCCCGTACAGATTCGTCCTTCCGGCAGGTTGGGCTCCGGTGCACTGACCTCCGCCGCGATCTCCTCCGCTACACTCCACGTCTCCCGCAACAACACTTCGTGTCCGCTGCCGTCGTTCTGGCTTCTGAAGCGCTGGCTGATCGTCGTCGCCCGGGTTTCGGCCTCGTCGAAGTCTTCACCGAACCCCACGCTGAAGGCTTGGAACCTCGGGTCCTCCGGGTCCACAGTCAGATCCTGGCGGATGACGCCCGTGTAGCTGATGATCACGGCATGATCGTCCCCAGGATCGGACCACGCGCACCACACCTCCGGATAGGAGCCGAGTTCCGAGCTGAGCGTGCGCTCCATCTGGTCGCGCTGGCCGATGTCCACGCCGATGCGGTACACGATCTCCATGTCTTCCGTGTAGACCCTTCGGATCGGGTTGGTCTGGAGGGTCCGGGTTTCGCCCCCGACGCAGACGACCGCTTCCGAACCTGACTGCGCGGCGGCGGGCAGGTAACTGGCGCCAAGTACAAGCGCAGCGGCCAGCAGATTGCCGATTGGGGTGGTGTGTCGCGTCACTCTCATGGTGCTTCCTCACCTCGCATCTAACCGAACTCTACACGACCCTGTGGCGCCGGACCCATAGCTCGTGGCGATGACGAAGTAGTCGCCTGTATACGGAGCCTCGAACTCTGCCCGTGCGTTTGTTCCCGACCCTGAATCATCGTCGGATTCGAGAGTGCTACCGTCCCTTCCGCAACGGGAGTGCGTTGTCCGCTAGCCCCGGAGGAGACGGGCTGGGGCGGCTTGCCCCTTCGCCGCCCGCAGGACGCTCCACACGGATCGTGTACCGGCCTGTCTGCTCGGCGATGGCACTCGTCGCAAGAATCGTGTACTGCCCGGTTCCTGGAGCCCGAAAATCCACCCTAGCGTTGAGTTCGGTACCGCCATCGTCATCGCTGGCAGCTTCGGTTCCGTCATCCCGCAGCACCAGCAGGTACGCGTCGACCTCTTCGGATTCCATGGTGACCACGACGCGCTGGCCAGCCACTACAGAGTAGGAATACTCGTCGTAATACTGGCCGCCCCAACGGACTCCATCCGTTGGCTCGAGGTCTCCCGTGGCTGACCGGCCTGCCAACAAGGCACTGGGCTGACTCACCAGGAGTCGGCGGTACGCGTCGCTTCCTGTTATGGCATCGTTCTCTCTGGCGAAATCCACTGGACGTTGCCCTCCGGCGTCCCTCACCGACGGATCCGCACCCGCCTCCACAAGGGCAACAACCACTGAAGGATCATCGTTCGACAGAGCTGCGTGGTGGAGCGGTGTCCGAGCCTCCTCCAAATCGCCGTCTCTCGCATTC
Source organism: Longimicrobiales bacterium (assembly GCA_965237885.1). Taxonomy (GTDB): domain Bacteria; phylum Gemmatimonadota; class Gemmatimonadetes; order Longimicrobiales; family Gaopeijiaceae; genus BD2-11. The sequence continues at coordinate 423,440 of CBDEGN010000002.1, forward strand.
GGATCGGCGCCCGCGCCAAGGAGATCAGCCACCGCTGGCAGCGTGGCTTGCCTCGCCGCCAAGTGGAGGGGAGTCGCGCCGCCCACGGCCCTTGTGTTCGGATCGACGCCCGCTTCCAAAAGCGCGGACACGATTCCCGAGCCAGCAAGCGGCACCGCGAAGTGCAACGAACCCCAGCCGTAGGCATCCGACTCGTTCGGATCCGCGCCCTCAGCCAGCAAGGAAGTTACCGCCGCCAAATCGCCTTGGAGCGCCGAGAGCTGAAGCGGCGTCAGGTTCTCGTCGGCACCCGCCTCAACGAGCTCTGAGACAACGCCGCGCTCGGCGGCGTAGCGTAGAGCGGATTGAAGAGGGGTTCGCCCATCGTTACTCTCCACTAGCGGATCCGCCCGCGCGCCCAAGAGCCGTGTGACCACGCGCCCATTTCCGCTCCGTGCGGCAGCGTAGTGCAGCGGCGTGTAACCATCGTTGTCCAAGCCGTTTGGATCTGCGCCGGCGGCCAGAAGATGCGCGGTGACAACCGGATTGCTGTTCGTCGCGCCCTCGTGAAGTGGCGTCAGCCCACGGTCGTCTCGGGTGTTGGGATCCGCACCAGCCTCCAAGAGGAGCTGGACAATGGTCGGATTGCCGGTGAGAGCCGCGGCCTGATGCAGGATCCGCGATGTCCAAGCATCCAGCCCTTGCTCCTGTATGCATCGACGAAACAACTGGATGTCGTCCCAGTCGTCCTCGCCAATACCGCAGTTCTGCGCGGCGACGGGTGCCGGGAACAATGAGATGGCCAACAGCGCCATCGCGCTCCACCGACGGCCCACTCCGGTCGGACGACGGAACGCGGCCACGGACCTCCGCGAGGCGGACTTCATGGCGTCGCGGGGACATCTTCGAAATTGACCAAGATCCTCACGGCGGAACTCCCTCCTCTCGCAGCAAGTCGTTGCGTAAAATGCCTAGCTTTGAAGAAGCAATTCGTTAAATATACGCCCCAGATCAGAACGTCGCCAGCTTCAACGAGCCGACCGATGTCGAGCACGATCGGTTGGACGATCGGGCGACGAGTTGACGGTGGAAGATCACGATCGCGCCCCTACGGGCATCCGCGTGCCTGACCGCACACCAGTTCGTTGACGCGGCCGGCTGGATGGGCCATGGCGGACGCGGCCGACCCGATTGTCACCAACCCACATGCGCCTCACCGCGACCAGGGGACGCTGCCCCCTGGACCCCCGTGAAGGAGGTAACGAGGTAAGGAGGCACGGTTCAATTGATGGTCCGGGCCAAACGGAACCCGTTGAGGTCGTTCCGGTACCCGGCCTGGAGCCAGCTGCGGAGCGCCGAGCGGAGGTAGTCCGGATCGTAGTTCCAGGAGCCGCCGCGCAACACACGTTGGGAACAATCACCCCTGTACCACGTGCTCCCGTCGAACGGAGCACCCTCGTAATCCTCGTTCCAGCAGTCATCCACCCACTCCCATACGTTTCCCAGCACGTCATACAGCCTGAAGCCGTTCGGCTGAAACGAGCCCACCGGTGCCGTCTTCTCAAAATATCCGTCCGAGCAGGACAAATCGTCGTCATCTCCGTTCGCGTACCGACATTGCTCAGACTCGCTGTCTCCCCAGTACCGCGCCGTCTCCGTCCGCGCTCGCGCCACGTACTCCCACTCCGCCTCGCTCAACAGCCGGTACTCCTCCCCAGTCTGCGCTGTCAACCAGTCCGCATACCTCCATGCATTATCCCAGCTCACGTTGGTCACGGGGTGCCGCCCCCGGCCATATCCATAGTCGTCCGGCTCATACCCGCCGCAGTCGCCCGCGCGCACGCACGCGTCCCATTCCTCGAACGTCACCTCGTACACCCCCACCGCGAACGCGTAGTCGATCGTCACCCGGTGCTGCGGCCCCTCGTCGCTGTCCCGACCCGCCTCAGAGTCCGGCGACCCCATCATGAAGCTCCCCGGCGGAACCACCACCATCTCCGGACACACGTCGCAGTCCCGGATTATCCTCCCCGGCCCCTGCGCCACCAGGGAGCTTGCCCAGCCTGCCCCGGCGACGGCCAGCAGAATCAGCAACAGGCCGGCGGTCGTCTCATTCAACTGCGTCATCTCGCTCTTTCTCCCGGCTTCTCCAGCAACCACCGTGCGCCATCGGAGGTTGCTCCCTCTCCCAGCGAATCGACGAATCGCGCAGAATGCCCTATGACGATGTACGATTTGCCCATTCTATGCCCCGGATCGGACCGCTGCAAGCATCCAAGCTCTGACCATCGACCCGGAGGATCTACGGTATCAGAGTTTCGCGGTCGGGTACGGAACGAGCTGGAAGGCAGCCGGTCGGAAGGCTCCTACGTCGACGGCGAGCGCCACGGCGTCTGGACCTACTTCGACGAAAACGGGCGTGAGCCAGGCACGATAACCTTCAACAATGGCAGGCGGGTCGGCGGCTAGAGCCCGTCTGGACACCGCGCGTATTCAAGGAGGAGACCCCGAATTATCGGCCCCTTCCAAAGGGCCATACATTGTAACCAGGAACTCGGAAGCTCCGATCATCCCGTACTCAGGCCGTCGGCCGGAAACCTCAAGACTGTTCTCCACAATGATGCGCATCCCCTCTCCGCGCTTGTCCATCAGCGTCTTGCGGTCAGTGGCCAACCACGGAACGTCGGTTGGTACGGGACACTTGGCGAGGAGGCTGCTCACGACTTCGTTTCGTGAAGACTGGATATGGAGAAGGTTTTCGGGCTCCAGAGTGTTGGGAATCTCCCCGGGCGAATAGATCTCCAGGCGGTCCGCGAACAGCCGGAGCCGTATCTTCGAGCCGTAGATCGAGTAGTCGCGATGTGCAACGGCGTTCACGATGGGGATTATAACCTTTACTTGACAGACAGAGCAATATCCTCTACCTTCCATGTACGGTAAGAGACGGTACGATGGGAGGTTACAATGGCTGCGAAGGGACCGGGAAAGGCTCACAGAAAGGGCATCACGCTGGCGCAACTGGTGCGGATGTTCCCGACCGACGAAGCGGCCGGAGAGTGGTTCGAGGGGATCTTCTGGGGCTCCGAGCGGTGCTGCCCAAAGTGCGGGAGCGTCGAAACTCGCGAAGTGCCGAACGCAAAGCCGATGCCGTACTGGTGCAAGGATTGCCGGAAGTACTTCAGCGTCCGTACGGGCACAGTGATGGCCCGCTCGCACATCTCGCTCCAGAACTGGGCGTTCGCCATCTACCTGGCTGTCACGAACCTCAAGGGCGTGTCCAGCATGAAGCTGCACCGCGATCTCGGGATCAGTCAGAAGGCCGCGTGGTTCATGCTCCATCGGATCAGGGAGGCGCTGGCGGATCATCCCGACACGTTCGATGGCCCGGTGGAGGTTGACGAGACCTACTTCGGCGGCAAGCGCAAGAATATGTCGAACGCGCGCCGGAAGGAACTGGAGGGCACGGGACGGGGAGCGGTTGGCAAGGTTGCCGTGGTAGGCGCGAAGGACAGGGAAAGCAACCGAGTAGCCGCCCGTGTGATCGAACGCACTGACAAGCCCACCCTACAGGGCTTCGTGGATGAGCACGCCAGCGGGGACGCAAAGCTCTACACGGACGACGCGAGCGCGTACGGCGGCACGGGCCGCGAGCACGAGACCGTGAAGCACTCGGCGCAGGAATACGTCCGCTACTTGGCGGGCGATAAGATCCACACGAACGGCGTGGAATCGTTCTGGAGCATGCTCAAGCGGGCGCACACGGGCACGTTCCACCGGCTCTCGGTGAAGCACCTGCAACGCTATGTCGATGAGTTCGTGGCGCGGCACAACGTCCGCGAACTGGACACGCTGGATCAGATGGCCCACGTCGCCGCCGGGATGATCGGGCGACGACTCATGTACCGGGATCTGGTGGCGTAGTCGATGGCCCTGGCGATTGGGGTTCAATAGGTGGCGAGAACTTGAAAACCACACCAGAGAAGGAAGTGTCAGGTATGGATATAGCTGCGATGCTGAGGGAACTTTGCCCGATGATATCCATGCCGATCAGGACATCGCACCCCGCGCATTCAGCTTCGATGACCGGCAGGAACGGGAAGGCAATGTAGTTCGGAAGCCAAAGGCTCGCGTAGTAGATCCCGCTTTCCCGTTTTCCTCCAGGCGTTTCAATGGTCGCCATGCGGACGAGAGGCAACCCTGCGGCTTCTCTGACCTTTTTCGTAACCGCCGTACTGGTCGCTCCAGTATCGAACAGCCCTGTGTGACGGGCGAAGGGTGGCGTGACCCCCTGCGCCAACCGCAGGGACGTTGGAGTGGATTCTGATTTTTGCACCCATTCCGGTGTTGGAATCGGTGTTCCCACCCTGACCTCGCAAGTGATCTTCCGAGGGTGCCCGACAAGAAACTGGTGAAGGATGTGATGGGCACCGTCACTAAAGGACACGGGCTTCCCTTATGCCACACGTGAATGGAAAACCGCCGGAGGGTCCTCATTTTCGGGAACGCAACGATGAACTGAAAACCGCCCAGGCTCCAGCTTGTGGCGACGCACGGCATCAGCATACGCATGGGCCTCCGAAGCCCTGACGACAACCACCTTTTCATTGCTGATCACCACGTACTTGCCACGGTGTTTGCGGACCAATTCGTTGCGGTGACACTTGAAATACTCCGTCTGTTTCAATACCTCGCTGAACATCTTCTGTCCCCTCCCTTCAGCAGAAAGATGCCTTTTCATGTCTCCTTCGCCCCTAGCGTACCGGGAAAAGGGCGCACAAAATACAAAACCCCCGAGAACCTGTCAAGTTTCACCGAGGGCGCGAGTCTTCCCTACGGGGCCGGAGCAGCCTTTGTGCCGCCTCCTTCGGCGTGACGCCCTTGAACTCCGGGTTGGGCGAGGGCGTGTTTTCCCACTTGCGGATGAGGTCGCGGCGGTCCTCCTCCTCGGTGGTGCGCGGGGGGGCGGGTCTCGGCATTGGCTGTGTCTCCCTTCGGGCGGCATGGGGATTCCGCCCGCGGTCCGCCCGCGAACGGCCCGTTACGTACATGAGTAGCCAGAAGTCAAGGATTATGCAACGTGCCCGCCGGCAAGAGGGCGTTTTCGTCGCCGGTAGGACGGTAGAAGATGGATCGCTTGCAGCGCGCCCTACCGGTTGTATCCCCCTCGCATGGTCGCGAAACAGCGACCGGAGAAATCTCAGTTGAACCAAGGGCAGTCCACGGACACCGAGGTCACCCGCGCCAGCTCCACGGTCACGGTTGTACCGAGAGTGTTGGTGGAGCTGAGAGTGCGACGGCAGTACTCCCACTCGTCAAAAATGGGATCCCAGATCGAGAAGGTAACGAACCACTCTCCCGGGGGGCTATCGAACCGGAAGAGTCCTCCGGGGCCGGAATACGTCATGCCCCTGCACTGGCTGAACCGGGAGTTTTCGATCACACAGCGCCATACCCTTACCCCTTCCGCGGCATCTCCGTCACTCGACACGGTGCCAGCAACGAACCCCGTCTGAATGGGACGCATCGTCACCGAATCCACGAACACGCCCCCGCAGCCGACCGCTGCGTCCATGACTCCCAGGGAATCGACCGAGCCGTTCATGCGGCATCTCGTGCCGTCGTACCGCGCGTATTCCAAGAGCAGGGATGAGTGGTCCTCGTGAAAGAATCCCGAGACGATCACCTCATATGGATCGTAGGCGAGCGCGGTATCGTTGGAGATCGTGAGAACGCCGTCCGCCCTCCCCGATTCTTCCCTGACGAGGTATAGGAGGTATTCCACGGAATCAGACTGCTGCGTTAGGGTCTGTCTGGCCGACGCATGCACTCGCCTGCGTGCCGTCCCGCTTTCCAACAGGCCACGCCAAGCCTCCTGGGTCACCGATGGAACGGGTATCTCATCTATCCTCACCGGGTCATCACCCGGTCTGCACCCTGTAGTGAGAATCAGGGTGAGAACGGCGACGGATGCGCTATGGAGAGGGAAACGGGACATGCTGGGGGCCTCCTGTGGCGAACGGGCCCGGCATGGTAGAGGCTGACGGCGGGAGTTGTCAAGTAAAGGTTGTAATCCCCTTCACGATGGCCTCGAACACCGCCGTCATGTCGAACTGAGGCTGGTCAACGCGCCCGAGACGCTTGAAGGCGGCAACCTTCATGTTCCTGCCGACGAACCGGCAGGCCCGGTCCACTTGAACATCCAGCGGACCGGATATGTCGGCGGCATCAAGCTGGTAGGACTCGCTCATCCCCCGCGGCTGTACCTGAGTCCCTCTGTAGGCCACGGCCTGGATGAACGCGTTGGGCAGCCACTGGCGAGGATCGGGGGCCGCCATCAGGACCCCGGCTACCGTCGGCCTCAACACGCCGTCATCGTCCTTCCGGGTCATGCGCAGCTTCGAGAGCAGGCTGTCCCGCTCGTCCTGCGTCCGTGAAGTGCGAAAGCGTTCCCAAAGATCCGTAGAAAGCGCCTCGAGCGTGGCCTCGGAAACGATCTGCTCGTCAAACCGGATCATCCGCGTCTGGCTGCGCTGCTGGAACAGTCGCGCCAGGTAGTCCGGGGACATGGCTCGCTTCTCGTCGGCCAGCCGATACAGATACCCCGACGGGCTCCGGTGCACGAACAGGCTCTTCCTGATCTCTACCTTCACGACCGCCAATTCCTCCCCGGTCGTACTCGGCAGCCAGAGCCTGTCAACTATGGGGTTCAGGGTCGGTTCAACCAGCTGGGTACAGACGTGCCGGACGAAACCCACCACGCTGTCAAGGCGGTGAAGCGGGATTCCAATGACTTCTCGCGGCCGATCGCTCACCCCAAGCACCAACACACCGCCCCGGCTGTTGGCGAACGCAGCCAGTTCGTCGGCGAGCTTGCTGTCGGCAGGTCCGGTCACTTCGCCTCGCCTGAAGCGCACTTCCTCAAGCTCCAGAAGCCTGCTCTCGTTGAGGAAGATCCGCTCCAGAAGCTCCTTCTTCCTGTCAAGCACCGGGCGGCTCGTGCCCGAGGCGCTCGGGCTTCCCGGTCATCCCTTCACCCTCCGCCGCAGCGGATCCACCACGGTAAGAAAGGGAAACCGGTGGAATCCGGTATCCCGCGTGCAGATCCGGCTCACGCCGTGCTCGCGCATGAGGACCGCCGTCTGGAGATCGTGCATCTGGTTCCCGCGAACATCGGGCAGCTCCTTCACCGTCTGCTCGAGCACGGCCGCGTGACGGCGCGTTGCGAGGAGCAGGGCGATCCCCGGTGAGGACAGGAGCGCGGCGATGAAGCTTCGCGCCGCCGCCGGAGTCCACGGGGACTGAAAGACACGCCTGTGCGTGCTCACCCGCAGGAACTCATAGCAGATGTTCCAGGTGACGAAGGCAGGGGACGGATCGCGACGCGCGTGCTCGATCCAATCCCGGCAGGCTTCGTGATGCTCGGAGCCCTCGTCCGCGGCGTACAGAAGCACGTTCGTGTCGAAGACCAGCACTCACTCCCCCTCCATGGCGCGGTACAGCTCTTCGCGGTTGCAGATTTCGGCCAAGTGGCCTCCGCTGTTCCAAGAGGGCAGCGGCGTCAAGGGATTCGGCTGACCCTCCGCCGACCGGTCATCCGCGAGTACGAGCCGGAGGCCCGCCTCGACCAGTGCGGACATCGTGGTCTCGCGGCGGACGGCCTCTTGCCGCAGGCGCCGCATGACCGTGTCATCGATGTTCAGGGTCGTCTTCATATGGGATAGCATACATGATATATGGGTGTATGGCAACTCGCCCTTCGGTCTGGGAGAAGCCCTCCGGCTCCAGCGTCCTCAGGGCCGAGACTGTAACATCCGCGCCACCCGAAAGCCGACGCTGCGGTCTGCCATGTCGGCCGCAAGTGGATAGTATAGCGGTTCGCCAATCGCACTATGCCCTCACATCCCCCACACCGAAATCCGTGTCCTCTCCCTCATTCGCTCTTCCCGGAAGACCCTGTCCCCCCAGCTCTTCCCGGGCCGCACATCGAAGATCACCAGATGTCCCGCGTCCGCCCCGGAAAGGTCCATGTACGCCGCCGTCTGCTCCAGCCCCTTGTCGATAGTCCGGGCGCGACTGTCTCTCAGCAGCTTGCATTCCACGACGAAGCGGCTGGCAGAGCCCGTCCCGGAAGGCCAGATGATCAAGAGGTCCACCCTGCGGCTGCCCAGCGCATATTCCCGCTCGATGCGGCCGGCGCCGTTCACCACCCGGTGCAGGAACGCCTGCAGGACGAGCTGCGGCCCGGCCTCCCTGTACTGCGCCCTCTCCACCCAGTGCTCCGAGTTCTCCCGGAAGAAGTCCCGAAAGGCGGCCAGCAGTTCATCGAGGTTCAGGCTTCCGTCAGGATTGACGTACCAGGCCGTCTGCTGCGGCATCTCGTGCTCAAGCACCCATGTCAGCTCCCGCGGCAGCACTTCCGCATACACCGGGTTGGCGATGCGTAGCGGCGGATCCGGCGCCACCAGACCGAGGTCGCGCACGTACTCGAAGTCCCTGGGAGCATACTTCGCGTCCCCACCGCTCAGGAGCGGCTCGATCACCCGCCGCACCCGGGGCTCGCGCAGCTTGTCCGCCAGCTGGTCCAAGTGGGTCTCGCGGCGCTGAATCAGCACCTCCCGCGCGTCGTAGACCTCGCCCTCGGCGATTGGTCGCTCGCGCAGCCGCACCTCTTCGTGTTCGAAGCACATCTCCCTGGCCAGCGCGTTGACCAGCCACGGCTGCCCGCGCGTCTGTTCCCAAACGGCGTCCACGGCTTCCGGCGCGAACTCCTGGCCGGTCGCCTCGGTGTGCTGTCCCAGGAGCGAATAGACTTCGGTTTCAGTGAAATCTCCAAGGCGCAACGACTTTGCCTTGATATTGAACGCGCTGCCCCCGGCGATGACCTGCTTCTCCGAACTCGCGTGAATGCGGTAGTCCCGGACATCTCGGACGCCGCACAGCACGACGCTTTGTGGAAACCGCTCGGGGCGGCTGGGATAGCCCGCCCGCAGCTGGCGCAGCACCGATATGAGCGAGTCGCCCACCAGCGCATCGATCTCGTCGATCAGCAGGACCAGCGGCCTGGGATCGGCCTCACACCAGAGGGCCAGAAACTCGCCCAGCGCGCCGTCGGGATCGCCCGCTACGTCGAGGGATCTCGCGATCTCCCGCGCGCCCACGTCACTCCAGCGTCATCCGCGCCTGGAGGCTGATCCCGTTCAGGATGTTGCGCATCGCCCGCGCCACATCCTCGCGGGCGGTCTGTGCCGGTTCCACGTTCACGTACACGCAGCGGTAGTCGCCTTCCGCGCCGGTGTTCAGAAGGTCGCGCAGGGCCAGGAGCGCCGAAGTCTTCCCCGTCTGCCGGGGAGCGTGGAGGACGAAGTACCGTTCCTTGCCGATCAGCGCCAGAAGCTCGCGCAGGTTGAGCCGGTCGAGCGGCGGAATACAGTAGTGCTGGTCGGCCCGGACGGGCCCGGCGGTGTTGAAATCGAGCATGGTCGGAACTTCGCCGCCGCGGGGATGGAGGGCAAACAGGGCTGGGGGGACGACAGGGAAGCCGTCGGACTCCATACTCCGACCCTGACCGCCGCTGACGGAGTACGTCTCGAAATAGACTGCAATGAAGCCGAACAGAATGTTCAACCGACGGACCTCGGTGCATCCCTCGGTACGGGGATCGACGTAGCGATTTCCGGTGGACGTTACCGACTCTCCTTCGATGTCTTGCACACGATGGCTCTCATATCCGCGCTTGGCGACGGACAGCACAAGAACAGCGCCACCACGTTCCTGCTTGGTTTCGGCTGGCCGGTGGGCCAGTAGTCGGTCATCCGGGCCGGAGATTATCTGGTGCGATACGCGACGACGCTGAGCGACCGTATCGCCACTGCTCTTGTAGTCACCTCTAGATCACCTTAACATCATTTATGATGACACTCTTGCCATGAACCGGGAATCCCACCGATGTCGAGCACGATCAACGTCAAGACGCTCCGGAACGAGATGGGGCGCATCATCGAGCGCGTCCGCAAGGGCGAAGATTTCACCGTCCTGTATCGCAGCCGCCCCGCGTTCCGGATCGTGCCGCTGAGCGGCGCCTTCACCCACGGCGTCGCGGAGGACGATTCGCTCTATCGGGCCGAGGCGGTTGGAAGCTCGGACGACGGGTTGACGGCGGAAGATCACGATCGCACCCTCTACGGGTAGCCGGGTGCCTGACCGCACACTGTTTGTCGACACGGCCGGCTGGATGGCCATGGCGGACGCCGCGGACCCGATGCACGCGGCCAGCCGGGGATCGCGAGACGCCTGGCTGCGGAGCGGGGGGAATCTCGTCTCCACCGACTATGTGATCGACGAAACGCTGACCTTGATTCGCATGCGGCTGGGACTCGGCGCTGCCGCCCGCTGGTGGAAGCAGATCGATGCCAGTGCGCGGCTGCGATGGGAGTGGATCACTCCGTCGCGCGCAGAGAAGGCCAGGCGCTGGTTCTTCGACTGGAATGACAAGGATTTCTCATTCACGGACTGTACCAGCTTTGTCGTCATGAAGGAGCTGCGGATTCAGACGGCCTTGACGGCCGACCGCCATTTTTCCCAGGCGGGGTTCGATTCGCTGCCGGGAAGACATCCGCCTGGCCGGAGTGGGACCCGGAGCCCCCGCATGCCGTGACCCTCACACAAACAGCCGCTCATCCCACCATACCGGGGTTTCGGGTCCCGGCGTCAACCGGGGCAACTCGGGATGACTCGCGTTGATGAGGAGCTTTGGTGTTTCACATGACTAGCAACATGGCTATCATGTGAGGTACGCACAACGAGTCGCGCTCGGGAGCAGAACCTCATCGCGCAGCCGACACCGAATCTGGCTTCGCTATTCCGACGGAGTCAGCGGGAAGATCGATCTTTCCGACCTGACAGAGAAGGGAGTGTTCAAGGCGTGGGACAAGGATGGCGTCCTTGACCGTGTCCACATCGCGGCACATGGGGCGATCGCGTGGAATTCAGATATCGAACTCTGCCCGGATGCGCTCTGCATCGAGCTGATCGGCAAGTCACCACGGCAGGTATTGCCGGGGTTTGGGGACGCGTAGCCCCGGTTCGGCGACCGCTGCAAGCAACTTGTCCTATGCAGCCATTTGTAGTTTCCGTCCGGGCCCATATCTTCCGATGAGCCGACCGTTGACCCGCGACCCGAAGGTCGAACGCCCGTGGCCGTGAATCTCGACAAGCCGCATCGCTGGAAGGCCGACATCGCCGAATCGGTGAGGGCGTACAACCGGTGGTTTCTGGCCAGTGCGCCCAAGGCGTTCAGGGAGCAGCGGCAGGTCGCGGCCGTGCGGGTTCGCGATGCGATGGCCAAGACGGACAACCTGACCAAGATCGGCGCCGCCACTCTCGAGAGTCATCCGGGAATCCTTCCGTCGCTGAGGATGGCAACGAGTCCGCCTCTCGCCCGGGATCGCCTCATCGGCCTCGCCGGCGCCAACAAGAATCTGGTCGGGAAGATGGAGAAGCAGGGGGCGCTACCGCCCAGGATGCCGCCCGCAGAGCTTTACCGTCACTTGTCCCGCATCGGCGAGGTTCTCGCCCGCCTAGTCGATCACGATCTCTGTCCTTGGATCCCCGAAGGACGGGCCCCGGTCCAGGACGAAGGCAGGATGGCGGCAATCGTGATCGCGGATCGTCTTTGCGGTGTCGCGGCCAATCCCGTGATCCGCAACGCGCAAGAGGACCGTCAGCTCCAGAGCGTCGAGAATTGGCTTTCGGAGCGCGGATACCGCCGAGTTCCTCCGGGAGACGCCGAAGACCCTGCCTCCGTGCCCTCCGGCTCGTTCTCGTTCCGGATGAATGTCAAGGGATGGGTGGACGAGCACGGGGTCAAGACCGTGAAGATTCCCGTGGACATCGTGATCAAGCCCCTCGAGGCCGCACCCGGCGATCTCCCGCTCTTTGTGGAAGCGAAATCGGCCGGCGACTTCACCAACGTGAACAAGCGGCGCAAGGAGGAAGCCGCCAAGGCTGGGCAACTGCGGCGACGGCACGGTTCCCGGGCCCAGTTCATCCTGTTTCTGGGAGGATACTTCGATGCGGGCTACCTGGGCTACGAGGCGGCCGAGGGAATCGACTGGGTCTGGGAGCACCGCATTGACGATTTCTCGGAGTTCGGCTTGTGAACCGGTGGGAGGCCGAGCGGGTGCGGATACAGGCGGAGCTGGACGCACTGCGGAGCCAGCGGGAAAGGAACGCGATGGGACAGTTCGCGACCCCGGGGCCTCTGGCCCTCGAGATGCTCCAGTCAGCCCACAGTCTGACGCGTGCCAGGAGGGACGGGCTGAGGTTCATGGATCCGGCGTTTGGCACCGGTTCGTTCTATTCGGCGCTGTTGCGCGTGTTTTCCCGCAAATCCATCGGTGACGCGTACGGGTACGAGATCGATCCGCACTACGGAGTGCCGGCTTCGAGGCTATGGGAAGCGACCGGCCTGCGATTGAATCTGTCGGATTTCACCGATTGCAGCCCCGGCAGCAACGGCGCGGAACTCGTGGACCTTCTGGTCTGCAATCCTCCGTATGTCCGGCATCATCACATTGAAAGATCGATGAAGCTCCGGCTCGGAAGGGAGGCGACGGAGCAGCTTGGAATAAGGGTGTCCGGACTCGCGGGCTTGTACGTCTATTTCATGCTGTTGAGCCACAAGTGGCTCGCCTCGGACAGCCTGTCGATCTGGCTGATCCCCAGCGAGTTCATGGACGTGAACTATGGCTCGGCACTCAAGGACTATCTGCTGAACCATGTGGACCTGATCCGCATACACCGCTTCGACCCGAACGAGGTGCAGTTCGAGGACGCCCTCGTCTCCTCGGCCGTCGTCTGGTTCCGCAACCGCCGTCCGGCTCCGGCCTCGGCTCCCGAGTTCACCCTGGGCGGGTCGCTGCTCCAGCCGAGACTGCGGCGCCGACTGCCCCGGGACGAACTCCGCCGAGAGTTGAAATGGACCAGATTCCCGCGGGCGGCCGCGGCGAGTCCCTGGAATGGAGTCACTCTCCGGGATTTCTTCACCATCAAGCGCGGCATAGCCACGGGGGCCAACAGCTTCTTCATCATGGACGAACGCAAGGCAAACGCGTTGTCCATACCGTCACGCTTTCTTCGGCCTGTGCTGCCCAGTCCCCGATATGTGAAGGGCGACATCGTCGCGACCGGCCCGGACGGAGTGCCGAAGATTGAACGGCCCCTGTTTGTCTTTCGCTGTCAGCATCCCCTTGCAATCCTGGAGCAGACGGAACCGGAGACGGCTAACTATATTCGCCGCGGACAGAAGGAGGGGGTAAACAAGAGATACCTGGCATCGCGGCGGGATCCCTGGTACTCGCTGGAAGCCCGCGATCCGGCACCGTTCCTATGTACGTACATGGGACGATCATCCGACGGCGGAGCGCCGTTCAGGGTGATCCTGAACGAGTCCCGGGCAATCGCCACCAACGTCTATCTCATGCTGTATCCCAGAAGCCCTTTGCGCCGGGCTCTGGCGCAGGAATCCGGCCCGAGAGCTGTTCTGGCCTGCCTCCAACGGATCGTCGATTCGAACTGGAAGGCAAACGGCCGAGTGTACGGTGGCGGTCTCTACAAGGTCGAACCCCGCGAGCTTGGGCGTCTTCCGGCAGGCGCGCTTCTCGATGCCTTCCCCGAGCTGAACGCGGCCGCGTCGCGACAGATGCAGCTTGAGTTCCGTGGTGGGTAGGTTTGGCGGGGGCGCGCGCTTCGGCGAGCACGGAGACGACTGCTCGGTTGTCGTTGTAAAGAAGCGCGGGCGTGACGGGTCCGCCGTCCAAGCTCGCTCTCGTTGGACGAGACTACTCCTGGCAGGGACGACGCGATTCTACTAAGATCGTGCGTCGTTCCTCTCCCAGCCTTACAGTCCGTCGAGCGGCGAGCGTCTGCTCCCGACGGTGGCGATCAGCGAGGTGACACACCATGCCCAAGAACATTGTCGTTTGCTGCGACGGGACCGGCAACGAATATGGCCCACACAACACCAACGTCGTGAAACTGTACGAAGCGGTCGTTCGCGACGCGAACCAGATCGCCTTCTATGATCCCGGTGTCGGCACCTTCAGCTTCCTCGGCAGGCACCTCGGACGTCGGGTGGGCCGCGCGCTGGGGAAGGCGTTCGGTGCCGGGCTGCAGCAGAACATCGAGGATGCCTACCGGTATCTGATGGACCGGTACGAGTCTGGCGACCAGCTCTTTCTGTTCGGCTTTAGCCGCGGCGCGTTCACGGTGCGGGCGCTGGCCGGGATGCTGCACCGTTGCGGCCTGCTCCAGAAGGGCAGCGTCAACTTGGTGCCGTACGTGTCCAGGATCTACAACGACCCCGCCCGACACGGCATAGCATCCGACTTCAAGCGGACCTATTGCTACGAGTGCCGTCCGCACCTAATCGGGGTGTGGGACACGGTCGGATCGATGGGCTGGTTCATGGGCCGGAAGTTCTTCGATACAACGCTGAACGACGATGTCAGGTACGGCTATCAGGCGGTCTCCATTGACGAACAGCGCCGGAAATTCCCGGTCAGCCTGTGGCGCGAAGACGCCCAAGCCGGTGACCAGACGATCGAGCAGGTCTGGTTCGCTGGCGTCCATTCTGACGTCGGCGGCTGGTATACCGAGGCCGGTCTCTCCGACATTGCATTGAAATGGATGCTGAACAAGGCGGAGGCTCAAGGCTTGCTCCTGAGGCCGGACTGGTACGACGCTCTCGCACCGGATCCCGCAGGCACCATCCACGAATCAAGAACCGGCCTGTGGCGGCTGTGGCGGCCAGCGCCGCGAATCATCCCGCCGGGTGCACTAATCCATGAGAGCGTGCGGGAGCGTATGGAGAACCAAACGCTGGGGTACGCTCCCTTGAATCTGCCCGAAGAGCCTGAACTCGGATAGGAGTTCTAGGAGGCGAAGCCCGCGGCAGTTTGGCCGGTAGCATGCGTATAGTGCCCCCGATTTCTCTGGACAGTAGTTTAGCCAACGTCCCGGGTCCAAGGGAGAGGACTCCCCACCATTTGTCAACGGGTCTGACAGCGGGGCCGTGACCCCGCGAAGTGTGCGGGGATCAGGCTGCATGATGTTGTGTTGAGTGACCGGATACGTAGCAGGTCCGAGTTGTGAGCATCGCGCAAGCGACGGCGAGCAAGCGGTCGGCGACTGAGCGCAATGCACGGGCGTGGCTGTGGCCCCGGGCGCGCAGGGCGGCGTACTTGGCCTTGCTGACGGGGTCGTGCTGGACGGCAACTCTAGCCCAGTGGTAGACTGCATCACGGAGGCGTGGATGCGCGGCGCGGCGGCGGATGACGATCTTGTACTTTCCAGACTGCCGCGTGACGGGGGCGACCCCGCACAGGCACCGCAGGGCCTTGTAGTCGCGCCTCTGGATGAGTTGGGGCGCCTCGGCGAGCAGCGTGGCGAGTACGGTCTGGCCGACTCCGGGCAGGGAGGAGAGGACCGTAGCGTCGCGTTGCTCGCCAGGCTGTCCGGAGTCCGACTCCTCGCCGCTGGCCAGGGACTCGATCAGGCGGGCGATTTTGCCGCTTGGCGTCCGCAAGCTGGCGCTGCACCAGGCCCAGGCGTTCGGAGGCACTACGTATGTGAGCGACAGCGGCTTCGGTCGTTCCCGGCGCAACGGGGATCGCCGGAGCCCGCAGGAGTTCCATCAGCCGGTCTGCGGTGATCCGCCGGATACGATGGCGCTTGAGGAGGTTCTCGAGGGTCCTGCGGTGGACCCGCCGCGCCTTGGCGGGCGTGGGAACCCGCGCCCAAAGCTCAAGGAACCAGGGCTGGGCGACGTTGTCGGCAGCTTCGAGAAGCTGCGGGTAGTAGCGCCAGAGCTGGTCGCGCACCCGGTTCGACAAGCGCGTGCGTTCCCGCGTGAGTTCTTCGGCGATGCGCGACCACTCCCGTAGCTCGACAACGACCGGGTCAACCGGGTCGACCCTGCGAAAGCAGTGGCCGTCGGTCCTGAGCGCGTCGGCAAGGACGCGGGCGTCGAGGCTGTCGTCCTTCGCCCCGGCGGGCGAGAAGCGGTCGCGGAAGCGATCGAGCTGCTTCGGGTTGATCGAATAGACCGGAAAGCCCCGGTCCATCAGGCTCTCCACCACCGGGCCGTGAGGAACCTCGATCGCCACTGCGATCTCCCCGGCTGCGCAGCCCCCTCTGGCCGCGATCCACTCGGCCATCTCGGCCAGCCCCGCCCCGCCGTGGCGGAACGTCCGCTCTTCCCTCTTGGCTCCGTCCGCGCTCACCACGCAGACGTGATGAGTCTCCGATGCCCAATCGACCCCGGCGAAGCAGGCGTGCTGTCTTACCATAACTCCCTCCTCTGTTGCGGTCTCACTCTGCGTGAAGATCCGTGGGCGCCGCGATGCCCGCCAATCCCTGTACTGGCGCTCGAAGGCGCAAACTCCCCACTGGGCATCCATCGCGGCTCCGGGCCGGGGTACGAGTCCTCTCCAGGTTGCTCCGCGGCACAGGAGGCACTTGGTTACTCCCGGCCCAGTCGCCCGTACTGCGCTCACGTCCATTCGACATGGCGCGAACTGCGCTTGCAAGGGTACAGGAGGCACAGAATGTCTCCGAGATCGGAAGAGCAGGACCTGGCGAGCAGCCGCGGAGGGCCGGAAGGCCCGCCGAAGCGGTGGAGCGCGCAGCAGAAGGTCGAGATGGTGTTGCGGCTCTTGCGCGGGAAGGACATCGACGAGGTGAGCCGGGAGGTTCGGGTCGCGCCGCCGGAGCTGCAGCGGTGGCGGCGCGTGTTCCTGGACGGGGGCCAGCAGGGCCTGAAGGGGAAGAACCGAGCGGGCGGGGAGCTGATGCGAACCCGGGCGAAGCTGGGAGAGATGACCATGCGGGTCGAGCTGCAGGCGGAGCTTCTATAAAAATTGGGGTACGAGGACGAGCTTCGGAAGCTCTTGAAGCACTTGGACGGGTGAGTCCGCCGACGAATCGGACGTACCCGCTGACGATGGTGTGCGAGACGTGGCGGGTCACGCATTCGAGCGTGTACGGGCTCCGGACGCAACTGGGGGTGCCTGTGGAGTCCGCTCGCCGACAGCCGGGGGAGCGCGACCCGAACGGAGCTGAGCGGCGCTTCGCCGTCGAGCAGGGGATGCGCGCGATTGAGGAAGCCATCGATCCGCGCCACATCCCCGTGAAACGCTCCCGCCACGGCGTCGAGGACCCGCACCAGCCCGTACACTCTCTCGCTGTGGCTCCGCGACAGCGCCTTGCCCGTCGCAACCGTGACAGCGGAACTAAGAACCTGCGCGCTCCCGCCGGAACCTGCCTCCACCGTCGTTCCTCCAGAACAGCTCCGTTTCCTGGTAGTCGTCAACCACCAGGTCCACATCGCCGTCTCCGTCGACATCGTAGATGTGCAGCCACCGGATCGAGCCTGCCTGGTCGTCTCGATTTTCGGACACAAGGGATGACGTCACGTCCCGGAACTCGCGGTCGCCGACGTTATCGATCAGCTGCACATAGTACCCCTGGTAGAATCCGACTCCGGTATCGTCACCGGTCCGGGCAACCACGATGTCCTTGTCCCCGTCCCCGTCGGTGTCGCTGACATCGATGTCGAGGACGACACCATGGCCCGCCACCGGCGGGAGGATCGTGCGCTTCGACATCGCGTATACGCCACTGCTGTCCCCCCAGATGACCTGCGTTGGCCCTCCTTCGTCCTGCTCGTGGCCGCCGGCGAGAACCGCCGGCGAGAATGTCCGCGTACCCGTCACGGTCAACGTCGACCAGTTCCACGGCGATCAGAAACTGGTGGAATCCGTTGATCCGAACGCTCGTGCTGGTTGGCGAACCGAGGCTGAACGCGCCGCTTCCATCGTTGAGCAGGATGGACGGCGGACTGGTGATGACCACATCCAGATCGCCGTCGCTGTCGACATCGGCGGAAGACCCGCCATAGGCGCCTGCTGCAGCCTCGATGCGCTCCGCGACGTGTCCGCTACCCGAGGACAGCAGCACGTACGCCGACTCATCGTTGCGGGCCCCCACTGCCGTGACCAGGATGTCGGGTCGGCCGTCCCCGTTGAAGTCGCTCGTAATGGCCTTGCTCGCGTCGATCGATGCCGGTGGATTCCCGTCCATGAATTCGGTGTCCAGCGAGAAGCCACCATTCCCGTCGTTGGCGTAGAGTTCCCCCGGCAGGGGACGCGGGGGCTGGTCCATGGGAGCGTAGTAGATATCGATATCGCCGTCCCCATCGAAGTCGCCGTAGGCAAACGCATCGGTCCGTCCCGGCCTGCCGTTCCTCACAGCCGTGTGGTCGATGCGGAAAGGCGGGGTCTGCAGTGAGTGGGAAGAACCTTCATCCACCGCATGGTTCGGGGGCACCTCCCGCAACACGCCGCGCAGGAATCTGCCCGACCCATCGTTCTTCCACAGGAGGCGTCGCGATGCTTCGTCAGCGAAGATGTCAAGATCGCCATCCTCATCCAGGTCGAAAACGCGGAGCCATGTGATCCAGGCTGCTTCTGCGTTCTGGTTCTCCGGAAGCAGGTGTTGTGTGATGTCCGAGAAAGTCCGTGTACCCGTTTGCTCCAGCAGTTGCATGTAGTATCCGTCGTACCAGCCGGGGCCACTGTCATCCCCCGTACGATTGAGGACGATGTCCCTGTCGCCGTCTCCGTCGGTGTCGGCCACGTCGATGTCCACCACGATGCCGTGACCCGGGATCGCCGGGAGAATCAAAGCCCTCATGGTACTGAACACGCCAGTATTGTCTCCCCATAGTATCTGGGTCGGGAAGCCCTCGTACTCGTGGCCGGCGGCAAGCACATCCACATAGCCGTCCCGGTCGACATCCACCAGCTCAGCCGTGAATATGCCCTCGGACCCGATCCCCTCGATCCGGGCGGCGTCCGGCACGAAGTTTCCTGTCCCGTCATTCACCAGAAAGAACGGGCGCGTGAAGTTATCCGTCACGAAGACATCCAAGTCTCCGTCGGCGTCGATGTCAGCCGATGCGCCGCCGTGATGGAAGCCGATGATGCTGTCCAGTCCTACGGCTTGCACATACCCGCCGGGCGACGACAGAATCGCGTATGGGGCCTCACCGGGAAACGGTTCGTGGTCGTAGCCATGGCCCAGAACGAAAACATCCGGCCTTCCATCTCCATTGAAGTCTCCCGGCAGGGCCTTGCGCGGGTCCACGCCACCGGGCGGGTTCGAT
This sequence comes from Longimicrobiales bacterium, assembly GCA_965237885.1. Classification (GTDB taxonomy): domain Bacteria; phylum Gemmatimonadota; class Gemmatimonadetes; order Longimicrobiales; family Gaopeijiaceae; genus BD2-11. Next base: position 442,641 of record CBDEGN010000002.1, read on the forward strand.
CCGAAGAACCCGGCGTCGAGGGTGAACGCTCCCATTCCGTCGTTGATGTACATCTCCGCGGGCACGGGGCTGCGGGATCCATCCGACGGCGAATAGAAAATGTCGATGAGGCCGTCACCATTGTAGTCCGCGTACGCGATGGCCGAGGGAGGACGGGCCCCTGCAGGCCTGATGTCGAGGTGCGCCACATGGAGGCCCGCGAACTGCAGGGTGTGCGAAGTGCCTTCGTCCACCGCGAAGTTGGGAGGAAGATTGGGCGGAGCGACGGACACGGCCGCGCTTCCGGTCGCTCCGGCAGACACCGCTGTAATCGTCGCCTGGCCCCTGCCGTGCGCTCGCACAAGGCCCGTGGAGTCGACGCCCGCCACCTGCTCGCTGCTCGTGCGCCAGACGAATGCGCTTCCCGGAACGGGATTGGCATTGGCATCCCGAGCCTCCGCAGACAGGCGAACCGTGTCGCCGACTACGAGAGATGCGGTTCGAGGCTCGACCGCGACGGACGCAACGTCCTGCCGCACCGTGATCCGGGCATCGTCCGAGACGGTCCCCGAAGTCGCCGTGATCGTCGCCACTCCCGGGGCAACCGCCCGCACGACTCCGGACTGGGCAACCACGGCGACCGACGCATCCGAGCTGGTCCAGGCCACGGCGGCGCCGGACATGGGGCGGCCCTGCTGATCTCGCACTTCCGCCGCCAGTCGTAGCGTGTCTCCGAGCGCCGTGAACAGGACGGTCTCCGGCGTCACCACCAGCGCGGCCGCTGAGGGCGGGTCCGAGGTTGGCTCGATTGCCGGATCATCGCCGCAGGACGTGACGCCAGGGAGCAGCACCAGAACTGCAATCAGGATTCGATGGGGAAGAGCGTTCAGGCCTCGCCTCGCAACAAGTCGCCGAATTGGGTAGAATGCCCTATATCGCTGGGCGCTTTGCCCAACATGCGCCCCCTGATCGAACTTCTGCAAGTCCTGCGTCCCACTCTGGAGGCCCAGGTCACGGCCGGCCTTGCCGAGACCCCGGCGGTGGCTCTGCTGGGTGCCGGACAGGTCGGGAAGACGACGCTCGCGCGGCGAATCGCGGCTTCATGGCCGGGTCCCGCCACGATCTTCGATCTGGAAGTCGCGACCGACCGGGACGCTCTCTCTCGCACGCCGGCGCGGCTGCTCGGGCATGGCCGCGTCAGCCATCGCTTCCGGGATCTGGAGCGGAGCTGACCTCCTCTTGCACGATGCACCTCGATAGAGTGACATTACATTATGACATGTACTGACAGCATTATTTCGGAGTCACCATGAAAGCCATCACACTTCGAAACGTGCCGCCCGACCTCGCGGCAGCGCTCAACCGGGAGAAGCGACGGCGCGGGCAGTCGCTCAACCGCACCGTGATCGATCTGCTCAAGCAGGGTCTGGGCGTCGGGGAACCCCGTTCGAACGGCTTGGCGCGTCTGGCCGGAGGATGGAGCGATGAACGCGCGTGCGAGTTCGAGCGTGCGCTGGCTCCGTTCGACGACATCGATCCAGAGATGTGGAAGTGAGTCGCTACTGTCTCGACACGTCAGCGTACATCCAGTTCCGGCGTGGAGACCCGCAAACCACGGCGGCGATCGATGGCGCGAGCTGGCTGGGGTTCCCGGCGATTGCTTTGGGAGAGATGTACAGGGGTTTTTCCTGACCGGCCAGCGCGAGGAAGATTCAGCCCATTTGAGAGACTTCCTGACGCACCCGGCGGTCGAGAGCATCCCGGTTGACGATGAAGTGGCGCGCCAGTACGGACAGCTTGTCGTGGATCTCAGAGCGGCCGGCAGTCCCTTGCCTCCGAATGACATCTGGATCGCGGCCTGCGCGGCACGCACGTCCAGCGTCGTCCTGACGCACGATTCCCACTTCGCGCGGATCGTACGAATTGGATCTGTGATTCTGCAGCATGACGGGTGATGACGCGCGGAAGTCCTTCGGGCAACCGCGTGCCCGACCGCACATCATCGCCAACGCTGCCCACCATGGATGCTGACTGGTTCAAGGACCTGTTCGGATTCACGGAACGATCCCCGGAGCAGGTCCGAACCCACCTGGAAGTTGACGGAACCCGGCTCCGGTCCCGCATCAACGGGGCCCGCTACCGGATCGGAGTGCTCGAGACGCCATCGCTCGGCGAACTCCGAACGCGGGTTGGCGAGGCTCCCAAAGGACCCATCCGGGTTCGCAACGTAGTGGGCGAGGCGGCCGCGCTCCATGCCGACTCCCGTAACGAAGGCGCACTCTTTCAGGTCGCCTCGCAGTTCAATCTGCTGGAAATGGTATCGCCGGATGTATCTCCCGAGGACGGTGTTACCCGCTATGTCTATGACCGTACTCAGGGCCCGGCTTGCGCCATCGCCGCCGGAGCCGCCACGGTCTATCGGAACTACTTTGCCGAGGTGGATGGAAGAAGGGGCCAGAACGCCGACCGGCAGATCGACTGTCTGCGGGACGTTCACAGAATTCTTTTTCCCGACGGACAGCCCCTTTGGGAGATGCGCAACGGCTACGCGCTGCCCACCGCGTCAACCCTGACACACTTCAACCGGCGCTTCGCCAAACTCGACGAGGACGGTCGCGACACCCTCCGGGCCGCTCTCCGCGTCGGCATCCATCGGGATGTTGAAGTGACCCAATCCCCATCACGCCATCTCGTGTCCCAGGCCTTCTGCTCGGCTCTCCCCATTTCGTACAGCGATGTCGGCAGTCCGGAATGGGAGTCCTTCGCCCGGCTCATCCTCGAGGCTGCGTATGAGGGCACGCTCCTGGCCGCTGCCGAGAACGCTGACCACAACCCGGCAGCGCCGGTCTACCTGACCCCGGTTGGAGGCGGCGCGTTCGGGAATCGGCCTGAGTGGATCGTCGATGCGATGGAGCGCGGCTTCCATCGCCTGAGGGACAGCGACCTCGATGTCCGGATCGTTCACTATCGCCGTGTTGGTGATCGCTTCCGGGATCTGGCGCGCAGCTGACACTACACGTTCTCTGGAGGCGTACATTCCTCATCCCCGCCTTGGGTAACACATGCCCACGCTGTTACCCTGGTACTGGAATTCGGCACACCAAAACGTCGAAATACGACGGCCGCTTTACTAGCCCGCCCTCTTCTTCTGATATGGTGGCCATTAGAGTTGGCGTGGTCCAAATGAACTGATATTCTGTCCACCGTGACAGGCCGTCCCCCATTCTTCGCACTTGTCACCGAAACCTTGCAGGAACTGCTGAAGTACACTCCAAAAAACTTCTTTCCTATGGACACATTCACCCAGAATGTACTCCCCCCCAAGGTCATTCTCGTACTACGCATTGTGTTCTCTCCCACGCTGTAGAATGAAATCCGCCGTCATGACTTCGCACCCGCTGCCTTCATTCTGGCTGCTGAAACGCAGGCTGATCATCGTCGCCTGGGTTTCGTCTTCATCGAAGTCTTCACCGAACCCCACGCTGAAGGCTTGAAACCTCGGTCCTCCGGGTCGACGGTCTGCGCCGGCGGCCAGAGGGTCCGAGATCACTACCGGGTTCCCGGCGTGATGGGCATGGCATTCCGTGAGAGTGACCGTCAGCCGCATTGGGGCTCCCTCCCTTCTCCTCGCACCCGGGTACTGCATAGGAAGTATCAAGCGCCTTACGAATAGACAGGCCGAAGTTCCCGTTCGCAACGCCAAAACCATGTCACAGTACGACAATATCACCACGAGCCCGAAGTCACATCATGAGCCTGACAGTCGCTTCTGCTTCCGCACACGGGGCACATATGGCGGCAAACCAGAAATCGTAGAATTCGCTTCCGTCGCTCCATATGACGTGTATGACGTAGACAACCCCATGTGTGCCGCCCCATATTTCAAGCATACTCGACGGTATCGACCAATCGCTATCGGACACGTCAGGAGCCGCGACACGGAGTAGCGTATGCACGCTTTTCTGAGGAAATCGACGATACGTTGTTGTAAATACGACTAGTCGGAGAAGATATTGCAACAATATATCCCCCGTCTCACCCTTCTCTCGAAGATCACAGGCAGCCTCGCTGAGGCGCCCGCGGTGGCCGTGCTGGGCGCCCGGCAGGTCGGGAAAACGACGCTGGCAGGGGAAATCGCGGGATCCTGGCCAGGCCCGGCAACCATCTTCGACCTCGAAGTCGCCACCGACCGGGAAGCGCTCTCGCGGACCCCGGCGCGGCTGCTGGGACAGAGCGAGGGCCTGGTCGTGATCGACGAGGTGCAGCGCCTCCCGCAGCTCTTCGAAGTGCTTCGCCCGGTTTGTGACGATCCGGGCCGGAGGGCGGTGTTCCTCCTTCTCGGCAGCGCATCCTGGGACTTGGTGAAGGGAGTGTCGGAGTCGCTGGCCGGTAGAATCCTCTTCGTGGACGCGACGGGCCTTTCGCTGGAGGAGACCGGCCCGCATGCACTCGAGCTCCTGTGGATGCGAGGCGGCTTTCCCCGAGCCTACCTGGCCCCTTCGGAGGCCGCCTGGACGCGTTGGATGCAGTCATTCTCGCGGACGTTCCTTGCGCGGGACATCGCGGAGCTGGGATCGTGCCCTTCGCCGGCTGCACTCGACCGCTTCTGGAGAATGCTGGCCCACTCTCACGGCCAGACCTGGAACGCCTCGGAACTGGCGCGTTCCATGGACGCGGACGCCCGAACCGTGAACCGCTACCGCGACCTCCTCGAAGGCGCGTTCATGATCCGCGTGTTGTCTCCCTGGTTCGCGAACCTCGGCAAGCGACTGGTGAAGTCACCCAAGGTCTATCTGCGCGACAGCGGGATTCTGCACTTCCTGCTCGGACTGGAAGAGAGCGACAAGCTGCCGGTGCATCCCGCGTACGCGGCGAGCTGGGAGGGGTTCGCCCTCGAGCAGACCCTGATCGCGCATGGCGAGCGCGACGCGTACTTCTACGGCACGCAGCGAGGGGCCGAGCTGGACCTCCTGTTGCTGCGCCGCGGGCGACGGTGGGGATTCGAGTTCAAGTGCACCGAGACTCCCCGCACGACGAAGTCGATGCATGTCGTCATGGAGGATCTCGAGCTCGAACATCTCTGGGTGGTCTATCCCGGCAACCGCGAGTTTTCGCTCACCGACAACATCACGGCACTGCCTCTGACGCGGATTCGGGATATCGCGCTGCTCTGACAGGCTGCTGATCCAGCCTTGCTACGTTGCCGGCTCGGTTGAAGAGACATGATCGACGTACAGCCTGCCCCGCTTGCCAACAACAGTTTCGTGTAACCACAGCACCCAGGGGGACCCCCGCCATGCCCATCTCACCCGTCATCGTCATCCCCGGCATCACCGCCTCGGACCTGCACGACGAGTACGAGCTGCCGCCCGAGGCGGTCTGGAGCACCGTGCTCAAGCGCCGCTACGAGCGCGTCACGCTCCACCCCGAGGACCAGCGCTACGAGCTTCACGAGCCGGCCCGGATCACGCCCCGGGGTCCCTTCCCGCTCATCTACGAGGACCTGATCGAGGAGCTGCGCGATGGCCTCTCCGAGGATCAGCCCGGGCCCGTGCCCGTTTTCCCCTTCGGCTACGACTGGCGCATGCCGCTGGACCGCACCGAGGAACAGCTGGCGGCATTCGTGGAGGAAGTCATCGACCGAACGCTGCTCATGAGGCACTACCGGGACGACGAGGCCTTCTGCGAGAACCCGACCGTCTCCCTGATCGGCCATTCGATGGGCGGACTGATCATCGCCGGATACGTCGAACGCTACTCGGGCCGGCGCGTCGACAGGGTCGTGACCCTCGGGACGCCCTTCCAGGGCTCCTACGAGGCGATTCTCAAGGTGGCCACCGGGACCAGCGAGCTCGGCGACGACTCCGGAAAGACCCGGGAGCGCCGCATGGCCCGCATGACGCCCGCCCTCTACCACCTCCTGCCGGAATCGGTGGGCCTGGTGAGCGCGAACGGCAACATCGCCGTGAACTTCTTCGACCCGGACGCCTGGCAGCCGAACGTTGTGCAGATGATCGAGAGGCAGGTGGACGGCTGGGAGGTGAGCGGAGCGCAACTCTGCGAGACGATGCTGAACGAGGCGAGAGCGCATCGCGAGCGCATCTCCGGGCTCGCCTTGTCGGAGGACGGGCCGCCACCCCCGGAGACGGTTGCAAGGGACGACTGGCTGGCCATCGTGGGTGTCGATTCGAAGACGCGAGTCGGGCTCCGGGTCGTGCGCGGCGAGGGCGATGCGCCGCGATTCGATCTGCGTTCCGTGGAACGGCGCAACGACTGGGACTCGGACGTGGAGGGCGAACGGCGCAGCACGGGGGACGGCACGGTCCCGCTGGCAGGCGCGATCCCGCCGTTTCTGGACGAGTCGCGCCTGGTCTGCGTCACCCCCGGCGACTTCGGCTACTGGGAAATCCGGGATCGGTCGCTGGCCACGGTGGCAGGGTTCCACGGTCTGCTGCCCAAGATGAACATGCTGCACCGGCTCATCCTGCGCTTCTTGCTGGACAGAGGCGATCCCTACGGCAGCACGTGGGGGAGGCGGGTGCCCGGGGCAACCGGGTGGGATCCGCCGCTGGCGTTGAGGGAGAGGGCGTGAGCCTCTGCCCCCAGTCGCCGCCCGATCGCTCGACAACACTACGATTTACTACAGACTGGCGCGTGTTTGACGGAGTGCGAGGGCGCGGTTAAGTCCATACTTGGAAGAGGATCCTGACCATTCCACTCTAACGCTATTTCATCCATGATCGCATTCTATTCTGACACCCGAGACCTGCGGGACAGGATCGAAAGGCTGCTGGCCGGCAGCGAACTGCGGTCGACGGACCGCCGCGATGAATTCCAGGCACTCCTCGCCGAAGCGAGCGTGGGGATCACGGGCCTGCGCCGATGTTCGGCTGCGGACGTCGCCTGGCTCCAGACGGTCTTCGTCCCGGGACTCGCGGAGCCCTCTTGCGTCGTGGTGACGCCGTTGTCCCTGGCCCGCCTTCAGCGGCTTCGCGGCATCGATTCCAGCCGCTTCCATGTGGTCTGGGCCGGGGAGTTGGGTGGCCGCCTGGTGCCCGTCCTGGACCAGATCGAGCCCTGGCACCACGATCCGATCCGGCTTCTGGGCCACCGGCTGCTCCGCGACCGTTCGCTCCATTGGTCCGTGGCCAAGGCGGTCGAGCAGGTCTGCACGCTCTCGGACGATTCTCCGTCCAGTCCGCCGCCAAGCTCGGTCGTAGACCTCGCGCGCAAAGTCGACATCACCCCCGACGCCCTTCGCCGCTACTGGAGGGAGGAAGTCCCGCTGGAGTGCGGTCTCAAACAGCTCCTCAGCTGGGCGCTGCTCATGTGGGGGGTGCGCCACCGCGCCCATGCCAAGTGGGAGGTCATCGCCGGGGAGGCGGGGGTGCGCCGCCGCACCCTGGAGCGCCATAGCTCGGGCCTGGCGGGGTGCACTCTTGCCGAAGCGGTTCGGGAGCCGGCGCAGGTGAAGCGCCGGTTCCGGGAGTGGGTCACGGAGGTGTCGAAGGTGGATCGGCCGGCCATCCCCCCGCCGCCGGTGCAACACCCAGGCGACTCCCGCATGCGGCCTCAGCATGGCGGTTCCAGCAGCATTTTTGGAGCCGCTGCGGCCCGCGGGCTCTGGGCTCCGCTGCCCGGATCGGACCGCCGGAATACGCTGCCGGACTATGTGGCTCAGGCGATGAGCGCGGGTCAGTAGCCACCAGGACAAGGCGCCGGCTCGCGCGAACCGCGCCCGGTTCCCACATTGAAGACTTACGGGATGAAGAATTCGTCCCATCCACCGGTAACCAGCCGGAGCCCTTCTGAAAGGTAACAACATGAAGAACGAGCGCGCGCGTGTGACCTTTGTCCTTGTCTTCGGGCTTGCCCTGCTGCCCGCATGCGCGACCGAGAGCGCGGACGGCGGAATGGAGTCAGCCTCGCAGGGGATGGTGGTCAAGGGCGGCGACGATCGCACCGGAGAGTACGACGCCGTCGCGAACTGGTGGAAGCCGGCGCCGGACCACATGGAGCCATGGGGCTGGGGACAGGTGTCGGGGGTCGCGGCGGACACGCCGGACCGGATCATCGTGGCAATCTGGGGCGACCGGGACGCCGAGGGACGCGAGCGCGAGGGAAGCACCAATTACGTCGTCGCCATCGACCGGGACGGGAACATCACCGAGAACTGGACGCAGTGGGACTCGATTTTCAACAAGCCCCACCAGGTCTACATCAGCCCTTACGACCCCGAGCGCCACGTCTGGATCGTCGAGCGCGGCGGCGGCAAGGGCGTCAACATGCAGCTCTTCAAGTTCACCAACGACGGAAGCGAACTGGTGATGCGGCTGGTCGACCGAGATCACCCCACGACCCGGGCCGACGCGCGGGCCAATCCGCACCCGGGTCCGTTCACATACGGCGACCCGGCGGTGATGGCCTTCCTCCCGAACGGAGATTTCCTGCTCGGGGACGGCTACTGGAACACGCGCATCATCCGGTACAATGCCGATGGCGAGTATCTGATGGAGTGGGGGGAGCTCGGGAGCGGCCCCGGACAGTTCGACCTCATTCACGGGCTCGCGGTCGACCGCGATCGCCGCATCTACGTGGGCGACCGCACGAACAACCGCATCCAGATCTTCACGGAGGACGGCGAGTTCATCGAGGAGTGGCCGGACGTCTCCGATCCCGTTGGCGTCTTCGCGGACGAGAACGACGCGATCTGGGTGGTCTCGGCGTCGCTGAACCGGATTCTCAAGTACAACCGGGACGGAGAGCTCCAGTACTATGTGGGCGCATACGGCGGGACGCGGGGCGGATTCCCGGGCGGCCTGTCGCGTCCGCACCAGATCGATGTTGACCAGGAGGGCAACCTTTACATCGCGAGCTGGGACGGCGGCTGGATGGACAAGTACGTGCCGAAGCCGGATGCGGATCCGGGCAAGCTGGTCGGGAAGAAGCTGGTTCTGGAGAACTGACATGTCTATGATATTCGCCCAACCTCAACGCAAGGAGTACACCATGATTCGCAGAATCTCGATGACCGTGCTGGCCCTGGCCATCGCCCTGCCGCTCGCCGCGCAAGCGCCCGATGGATGGCAGATGCGCCTCGACCGCAGCACCAGCGCGTCCGACCCGGACGACGTGCCCGACGTGACCGTGACGTCCGTTGCCAACGGGTTCCAGGTAGCCACCGGCCCCGCCGTCGTGATGTGGAATCCGGCCAACACCGCCGCAGGCGCCTACACGATCCGGGGTACGTTCCGCATGCTGGAGCCGAGCGGGCATACGAACTACTACGGCCTCGTCTACGGGGGCGGCGACCTCTCCGAATCGTCCCAGAACTACCTCTACTTCCTCGTGGGCCAGAACGGAAGCTACATCATCAAGCATCGGGCCAACGACGAGGTGGTGCACGACATTATGGGCCGCACCATGCATGACGCGGTGACCATGCCGGACGACGACGGCCAGTCCACCAACGCCCTCGAGGTTCGGATCGGCGCCGACGAGATCGAATACGTCGTCAACGGCACGGTGGTGCACACGACCGAGAACTCGGGCATGGCCGGTCGCACGGACGGAGTCTGGGGCGTCCGCGTGAATCACCAGCTCCCCGCCATCGTGGTGGAGGGCCTGGAGGTGATGCGCTGAGGCAGTCGGCGTGAGTCTCCTGCTGAACTGCCTGGCCCTCCCCGAAACAGGACGATCGATCATGAGGATGAAGACGGCTGCTCTCGTGCTGGTTCTGCTCCCGGCGCTGTCGCTTGAGCTCGAGGCCCAGACGCAGGGCCCGATCCTGGATCAGGCTGGCGAGGAGATCGTCGCCACCTTCTCGATCGTCGCGCGTGACCCCGCCACCGACGAGCTGGGGGTGGCGGTTCAGTCGCGGGCGTTTCGCGCAGGGGCCATCGTTTCGTACGCCAAGGCCGGCGTGGGCGCGATCGCCACCCAGGCGGCGGCCAATCAGACGTACGGTCCGCGCGGGCTGGAGCTGCTGGAGCTGGGGTTGTCGCCGGGCGAGGTGGTGGACCACCTGACCGGTTCGGACCCCGGGCTCGACCGCCGCCAGCTCGCCGTGATCGATGACCAGGGCCGGGTGCGCGCTTATACGGGATCGGCCACCAGCGACTGGGCGGGGCACATCGAGGGCGAAAATTACTCCGTGCAGGGCAACATCCTGGCCGGGGAGGCGGTGGTTCAGGCCATGGCAGAGGCCTTCGAGTCGTCCAGCGGGCCCCTGGCGCTCCGGCTGATGAACGCCCTCGATGCGGGGCAGGCCGCCGGGGGCGACGCTCGCGGCAAGCAGGCCGGCGGCGTGCTGGTCGTGAGACCCATCGGCGACTCGGGACGGACCACGGACCGCTGGGTGGATGTGCGCGTGGACGACCACGCCGAGCCGTTCAAGGAGCTGCGGCGCCTGGTCAACATGTCGGTCTCGCGCATTCACTCGCGCGACGCCCGGGAGCTGGCCGCGCAGGGCCGCTTCGACGAAGCCGTCGCGGCGCAGGAGCAAGCGATCGCGATCGTGCCCGAAGAGGATCAGCTCATCTACGGACTCGCACGCCTGTACGCCCGCGCGGGCGACGCCGCCAACGCGGTCTCGACGCTTGAGGAAGCCATCGAAATCGACCCGCGCTGGCGGGGGCTGGCCGCGTCCCAGGCCGACTTCGACAACATCCGCGGAGACGCGGAATTCCAGAGACTCGTCGGAGGAAACTCCGGAGGACCGTCATGATGAACTTTCGTACGTTTTCCATCCTCGTCGCCCTGATCGCGCTACCCGCGTGCACGGAGGTGGCTCTGGACATGGCCCCGCAGCAGGAGCGAAGCTACGTCAGCCCACGCTCCGCGGCAGACCCCGACGTGCCGCCTTTCAGCGGCGGCGTGATGGTGGGCAACACCTTCTACGTTGCGGGTACTATCGGGCTGGGACCCAACCAGACGGTGCCCGAGACCGCCCAGGAGGAGGCCCGCATCGTCCTCACCAACGTGCAGAACACGCTGGAGGCCGCCGGACTGACCATGGACGACCTGGTGTCGGTGCAGGTCTACGCCTCTGATGTCGGGGACTACGACGCTTTCAACGAGGTGTACCGGACGTTCTTCACCCAGGAGTTTCCGGCTCGGGCGTTTCTGGGCTCGGGCACCCTGCTGTTCGGGGCGCGGTTCGAAGTGCTGGGGTTCGCGGTCGAGCGATAGCTCCCCCTCAGAAACTGCTCACCAGTTCCCGCATGCGGCGCTTGGTCGCGTCGTCGGGGAACCGCCCGAAGGCCGCGTGCATGTTCTCCTCGAGATGAACCGGGTTCGAGGTCTCGGTGAGCACGCAGGTCACTGCCGGGTGCGCCAGGACGTACTTGAGTGAGAACTGGGCCCAGCTCTCGCAATCGAATTCGGCCGCCCATTCCGGCAACGGGTGTGGGGTCACGCGCCCGAAGTAGCCGCCGTTCATGAAGGGGCGGTTGGTGAGCACGGCCAGCCCCAGGTCCTGCGCCAGGGGGAGGATGCGTTCTTCGGCGAGAGGCTCCATGACGGAGTAGTTCACATGCAGAAAGTCGAATGACTCCCGACGCATGAAGGCCTCCAGCGGCTCGAAGTTGCGGTAGGCGGAGACGGTCACGCCGATGTAGCGCGCCTCGCCGTTGTCCTTCCATGCTCGCACGTTGGGCCAGTGCACATCGAGATCGCGCAGGCTCTCGACCTGCAGCAGGTCGAGCGTGGGACGCCCGAAGAGCCGCTGGGACTGGCGTATATGGGCGATGCCCGCTTCCTCTCCCTCTGTATTGATCTTGGCCGCGAGGAAGAGCCTGTCCCGGAAGTACGGCTGGGTCAGGACCCGGCCGAACTCGCGGTCGATTTCCTCGGTGCGGGGCGAGGTGTCCACCACCCGGCCGCCCTGCTCCACGAGGGTGCGCAGAACCGCATCCAGAGGCCCGGTGCCCTCGGCGGGAATCTCCAGCACCGGCTTCGATGAGCCGAAGCCGACGATGGGAAGGTGCTCCCCGGTGCCCGGGATCTCCCGGGTCGGGAAGGCTTCCTGCGCCGGAAGAGTCCGCGGAGCTGATGCGGTCCCCTGAGCCGGGGACTCTCCGCGGGCCACGATCCCTTCTTCGCCGGCAAGGCGGCCCGGGAGGGAGAGTGCGACGCCCAGCCCGGCGAGGTGGGCAAGGAAGTCCCGGCGGTTGGTTTCGTCGTGTGTCGTCATGGTTCCTCGGAGGTCAGTCGGGTGCGTTCGCGCAGAAGCCGCTGATAGTCCTCTTCGCTCAGATGGGTGATCCCGACCCAGGCATGCGACATCTCGTCCACCCCGCGCGCGCCAAACAACACCCACTGATCCGGATCCGGGTTGATGGGGTTGCCCGCCGTGTTGTCGAACTGGGAGTGGAAGAGGAGCACGGTGCCCTTGGGGAGCAGCGGCTGCACATCGTCGTCATAGATGTAGGCGATCTGCCAGTTGTGGTTGTACTGGTCCACGCGGCTGAGCATCTCCCGCCGCCCGTCGGGATAAATGGCCTCCATGGACATCGCCGTGCCCCGCATGTGCATGTGCGGGCGGAAGCTCTGAAGGAGCGCCGGGGACTCCAGGACGTACGCGTGCTCCAGGGTGAGGTAGCCGTGCGGCGGGATGATCAGGTCGCGCGCGCGGGGCCCGGTGGTGAAGGTGTTGTCGATAAGGTGCCGCTGCTCGCCCGAGGAGGAGAGTTCGGGCTCGTAGTCCGGCGGATAGAGCCAGACGCCGGCTTCCACGACATCATCGGGCACCGACGTGCCGATTGGAAAGTAGTGGAGCCCCCAGGAGATCTGCGCGGGACCCGGATGGAGCAGCTTGCCGACGCCGTCCGGGAGCTTGTCCCAGCGCTTGCCGACGCCCATGCCGACCAGCTCCATGCGGTACCCTTCCTGGACGAAGCGCACGTGCCCGTGGTGCACGACCTTCACGCCGAGCGGATATGAGGGCTTGAATTCCGCGGCCTTGAGCCAGCGGCGCTCGGGAAGTCCCTCGAACTCCACGGTGTGGTCCCACCACTGGTCCTGCCCGTTGGCGACCACGTTGAAGGGCTTCGACCGCACCACGAAGTCGGGCGGGCCCAGCTCGGCCTCGAGCTCCCACTCGTAGGCCGGGGGAAACTCGATGGGCGGCGGCAGGTCCGTGGGGTCGCCCTCGGGCGCGCCCGCGTCCGCCCAGCGCACTATGGTCGCGATCTCGTCGTCGTCGAGGGAGATGTCGTTCTGGTAGTCCTGGATGCCCACCGTCTTGTCCAGGTGCCAGGGCGGCATGATGCGCTGCTCGACCCGGTAGCGGATGAGCGGCGCGAACGGCACGGTCTGTTCGTAGGTCAGGAGCGGCATGGGGCCGATGCCGTCCGTCCGGTGGCACTGCTGGCACGAGCGCTGGATGATGGGCGCGACATCGCGCGAGTAGGTGGGCACGTCAGCCTGGGCGGAAGCGGCGGCGGCCGGGCCGCGCGCGTCCTCCGTCGAATTCTGGGCGGCGACGGGCGCTTCCCCCGCCAGTGCGGCGAGAACGCCGGCGACGACGATCGTTGGGTAATGTGCGGCACGAACGGTCATCGGCCGACCTCCACATTCAGGTATCCGTTGGTCCAGCAACACTGGAATTCGAACTCGGGTACGGTGTTGTACGCAAGTACGCGGACGACGTAGCTGCCCGGCTCACTGAAGCTCGCGTCCGCGGAAACCGCGGCGCCGCCGTCGGCGCTCCACACCTCCTGAGCCACTTCGGCCTCGCCCCCGCTGAAGGAGACCCGGCCGGGGCCCCGATGCTTGAACCACTTCACGCGGATGGGCCGCACGTCATCCGGGAAGCTGCCGTCGCGCCGGATCCACGCGGTCAGCCGCAGGGGCTCTCCCGTGGTCGCGTGCAGGGGGCCCGCAGAGACGCCCGCGGGACCCTGACCTTCGGCACCGCCGCTCTCCAGCCGCAGCAGGGGCGAAGAACTCTCCCTCCCCGGGAAGATCCATCCGTTGATCTGGTAGTGCGGGTTCCTGAGCCGGCCCGGGACCGAATACGTGCGCCCATCGACGCGCAGGTTCCAGACCACGTCTCCGTCTCCGAAGTCCGGCGGGACCTCGACGGTGAAAACGCCCCAGTGCCGGCGATCCCCCTCGGGAACGGGAAGGAAGTGGGTCGGCTGGGCTCCGTCGTAGATGCCGGGCTCGATGAAGTTGTCGGGCCCGTGCGGAATCTCGAGGACTTCTTCGGTATTCACGTTGAAGTAGCCGAAGGAGAGGGCGTAGGAGCCGTCCGGCTTCTGGTACCAGCCCTCGAAGATCGGGATGACGGGACCGCCCGAGGGACGCAGCAGATCCGGGTTGAACTGGGTCCCGCCGGGTCCGGCCACGCGCTGTTGCGACGCGCGCGGCACCTGGGCCTCGATCGGCGGCGCCAGGATCCCCGTCGCCAAAAGGCAGGCTGCCGCAAGGGCCCATGCCATGCGATGCGCCCACCGCTTGCGATGAGCGCAATCGACAACCGCGGCGTCTTGCGGGACGCGGATCGATCTCATTCCCATCTCCTCAGGGCTCGCTCAGCTTGAAGACGTACAGGGTGTTGTGGCCCTCGGGGCTCACCAGCTCCGGGGTCAGGAAGGTGGGAATGCGCCAGGGGCTGCCCCCGCCGCGCGCGGTCGCCACCGCGACGTACTGCACGCCGCCGACCTCGTAGGAGATGGGGAAGCCCATCACCGAGGTGCCCAGCCGACTCTTCCAGAGCACCTCGCCGAAGCGCACGTCGTAGGCGCGGATCCAGCGGTCGAAGTCGCCGGCAAAGACCAGCCCTCCCGCCGTGGTCAGCGCGGCGGTCAGGAAGGGAGAGCGCTGCTCGACGCTCCACACCTCCTCCAGCGTCGACACGTCGTAGGCGGCCAGCTTGCCGAAGTTGCCGCCCGTGCCGGGCATCTCCATCCAGGCGCGGTCGCCCTGGTTGCCCCCGGAACCTGGCTCGAGCACCGTCTCGCGCCCGGCGATCTCCATGCAGCTCTGGCTGAGGGGCGTGACCAGCAGGCCCGACTCCGGGTGATATCCGCTGGCGGGCCAGTTGTGGCCACCGGCGGTCGAGGGGCAGACGGAGAGCCATTCGTCGACTTTGGCGTTGGCAATATCGTCTCTATATTGGACGGCGCCCGTATTATAGTCGATATCCAATATATTCTGATAGACGGTTTCCGTGAGCCCGAGAAAACTTCCGTCCCGGCGGTCCAGCTTCCACAGGATGCCGTGCTTGCCGATGGAGATGACGGTCGGCTCGCCGTCCACGTCCAGCAGCACGCGCTCGAGCGCCTCGTCCATGTCCAGCGACTCGCCCGGGACGTGGGTGTAGTACCAGGCGATGCTCCCGTCCTCGACGCGGAGGGCGAGCGTGGAGTTGGCGTAGGCGGTGGAGTCGGCGGTGGTGAGGCCCCGGCTCGCCGCCACCCAGGGCTTGGCCTGGGCGGTGCCGAAGTAGACGAGCCCCAGCTCGGGATCCCAGCTGCCCGTCATCCAGACATCGGCTCCCCCGCGAAGTTCGAACGGCAGGTCGCCCCAGGTGTCGCCGCCGGGCTCGCCGGGACGCGCGATGGTGTGGGTGCGCCAGAGCTCGCGGCCCGTGCGCGCGTCGTGGGCGGTGATGAAGCAGCTCTCCTCGTAGAAGCGGCCGCAGCCGTTGATGCCGTTGATGACCTTGCCGTCGGCGACGATGGGCCCCGTGCTGTTCGAGTAGCCCTTCTCCGGGTCGGCGATGCGCGTCTCCCAGCGCACCGTGCCGGTGGCCGCGTCCAGCGCCACCATGTGCGCGTCGGCGGTGGCCACGTAGACCATGTCCTGCCAGATGGCCAGGGTGCGCAGCTGACCGCGCGGCCCGCCCTCGAAGCGCCGCCGGTATTCCCACAGGGGGGTGCCGTCGGCCGCGTCCAGCGCCTGCACGACGTTGCCGGGGTTGCTCAGGAAGAGGACACCATCGCGCACCAAAGGGGCCTGCTGGCTCCGGCCGTCCTCCATGCCCCACGACCAGGCGAGCTGCAGGCGGTGCACGTTGGAGGCGTCGATCTGGTCGAGCGGGCTGTACCCCCACGACCCCGGGTTGCCGCGCCAGTGCAGCCAGTCGCCCGCGGGGGGGTCGGCCAGGTCGGCGTCGGAGGCGGGGGTGAGGCGGGCGGGGCGGTAGGTGCGGGTCGCGCCGGTGGGGGTCTCGGTGACGTCGCCGACTCCGCCCGCCGGCGGCCCGGTCAGCGCGTTCGGCGAGTGCCCGGTGCCGGGGCGGCCGGGGGTGGGGGGGATGACGGGGGGCGAGGGGGTGTCTCTTTGGGACGGGCTTGGGGCCGATTCGGGTTCCTGCCCCGACATCGCGGCGCCCGCGGCGGCGTCATCCGCTAGCGACACACCTCCCAGCGTGCCGCCGTTCTCCCTGATGATGTACGCCACCACCGCGGCGTACTCCTCATCGCTCAGGGATTCCGGGTCGTCCTCGGGCATGGTGGAGCGGATGTTCTCCAGCAATTCCCGGATCGGCTCGTTACCCCAGGCCCTGCGGAAGCTGCGCCCGGCGAGCTCCGGCGCCTCGAAGTCGCCCCTCAGATTGGCAAGATGGCAGTCCGCGCACGCGGAGCGGTACACAGCCTCCCCGGCCTCGGCCTGCTCGTGGGTGTACACAGGCACGGCGGCGCCCGTCTCCTGGCCAGCAGCCAGGCACGGGCGCATGAAGGCAGCCGCGGCGGACGCCGCAACCAGGACTGTCAGCGAATGCCTCGGATTGGGAAACACGACTCGTCTCGACCGCGAGGAGGCTACTGGGATCGCACTCTCAGGATGCCGCCGCACTCCACTCGATGCAAGGCGGTCTCAGGCTCCGCCCCGGCTCAGGCGCAGCACCTGCGGATGCTCGACGTCCATCTCGTCCCTCCAGACGCCGAGCACGGTCTCCCTTGTGATGTCCGTCACGCTGAAGCGGTCCGGAACTTCGACGGTTCCGAGCCAGGTCCCATCGGCATCCAGGACCAGCCACTCCTGGGGTCGGTCCAGCTCGCTCCTTCCCCGGTAGAGTTCCAGCCAGACCGCCCCCGTCGGGTCCACCAGCATTTGGGCATACGCGGGTCGGGTCGCGGGAGCGGGCAACGCCTCGACCATTCGCCGGATCGATGGGGGAAGCGTCATGCCGGGAGGAAGATCGATGTCGAGATGGGCCTCCCGCTCTCGAGCGACCTGGGCGTCGGTCAGCCCCAGACCATAGCCGGGAATGCGCAGGATGCGCACAACCTTCCCCGACATGTCCAGTTCCTCCACCTGCATCAGGTACGAGGACCCGTAGAAGGCTTGTGGTCCGAGCGTGGCCACTTGCGAGGCCTTGCCGAACAGGGCCCGGTCCATCACCGGCGTTGTCCTCATAGGAGAACGAGTACGACTCGCGTCCCGGCCTCACGCCGATGCTGTCGATCCAGACGCCCTCCAGGTCGAACCGGACGAGTGCCGTGGGCGGGCGTATCAGTTGGTTCGCGATCTCGTCCAGTCCGGCCACCACGTAGGACTCCGCGAGCAGCGTACCGTCGCCCAGGGAATGGATGTCGGAAACTGTGTGGGACAAATCGAAGATCCGCATCAGCTCCATATCGGAACCCAACACGGTGACCCGTCCGTCGTAGTCGAGCGCGAACACTGCGTCGGCCACGATTTCCACACGCTGGAGGTTGCGGAACTCTCCAGGGCCCTGCCCCGGCCCACCCATCGCGCCCAGGAACTCCCCTTCGGGAGAATACAGGCGAATCTTCTGGGAGCCTCGATTGGCAAGCACCAGCGAGCCGTCCGGCCGCTGCTTTACGCCTCGCACGCGGAAGAACTCGTGGGACGGGTCAGTGCCGGTGAGCGTCAGGTCGACGAGCGGATCCGGGTCGATGCTCCAGTGGCTGGAATCGCCCCAGAGCGGCCGCAATGCCTCGACGATCTCGATGCCGGCGCTGTCGCGCTGGACGACGAGCGGCCGGCCGGCGTCCTGGCCTGCGCAGGCCGGCAGGCCACACAGGAGGAGAACGGCGACACGGTGGAAAATGGCATTCGGGTTTGATGACATCGTCATATTGCTCCCATTTGGACTTCAGTTCCGCGTCAGCCGCAGCACCTGGGGATGGTCGACATCGAGTTCGTCTCGCCAGACGCCGAGGACGGCATCCATGGTGATGTCCGACACCGTGAAGCGGTCCGGAATCTCGACGGTCCCGAGCCAGGTCCCGTAGGCGTCCAGGACCAGCCACTCCTTTGGCTGATCCTGTTCGCTTGCTCCCCGGTAGAGTTCCAGCCAGACTGCCCCTGAAGGGTCGACGAGGATGTCGTCGTAGGCGGGTCGGGTTGCCGGGGTGGGGAAGGCTTCGACCATCCCTCGGATGTACGGGGGCATGACGGCCGGAATACTGGCGAGACGGGCATCCCGCTCGGCCGCGATCCGGGCTTCGCTCAGGTCCAGAGGATACTGGGGAATGCGCAGGATGCGCACGAGATCCCCGGAAATGTCCAGTTCCTCCACCTGCATCATATCGGACGAACCCCGAAAGATGCGCCGTCCCAGGGCCGCTATGTGAGATTCCCTGGCGAAGAGAGGCTCGGCGCCCGCGAATTCGTCATCGCGGGCGTGGACGTAGTTTTCGCTCCCCCGCGTCTCGCCGATGCTGTCGATCCGCGTCCCCTCCAGATCGAAGACGAGGAGGGGCTCTGGAAGCCGCACCAGCCCGCTGGTGCGATCCTGCGGCAACACCGGTGAACGCGACTCCGGCAGAATCGTGCCCCCGCCCAGATAGTGCAGGTCGAACGTAAAGCGATCCACGTTGAAGGTCCGGAGCACCGTCAGGTCGGGGGCGACCGCGGTGACGCGTCCGGAGCCGACAGCCAGCAGAGTGTCGCCGGCGTTCTCGACCCGTCCCAGGTTTCTGAATTCCCCGGGACCGTCTCCTCTCCCACCGAAGGATCCCTGGAACTCGCCGGTCTCGGAAAACAACCGGACTTCCCGCGAACTCCGATCGGCAACCACGAGCGAGCCGTCCGGACGCTGCTTCATGCTGCCCGACCGAAAAAACTCGTGGGACGGGCCGCTGCCTGACAGCGTGAGGTCGACGATGGGGTCCGGGTCGATGCTCCAGAGGCTGGAATCGCCCCAGAGCGGCCGCAATGCTTCGACAATCTGAATCCCGGCGCTGTCCCGCTGGACCACGAGGGGCGGGCCGGAATCCTGACCGGCGCAGGAGGGCAAGCCGCACAGCAGAAGCAAGGCGACACTCCGGAGATCGGCAGTCGGATTTGACGGCACTGTCATTTCTCGTCCATGGGGGCTTCAGTTCCGCGTCAGCCGCAGCACCTGCGGGTGCTCGACATCCAGTTCGTCTTGCCAGACGCCGAGCACGGTCTCCATCGTGATGTTCATGACCGTGAAGCGGCGGGGGGCCTCGACGGTCCCGAGCCAGGTCCCGTCGGCGTCAAGGACAAGCCACTCCTGAGGCCGGTCCTGTTCACTTTCTCCCCGGAAGAGTTCCAGCCAGACCGCCCCCGAGGGGTCGACAAGCATCTCGGCGTAGGCGGGGCGGGTCGTCGCAGCAGGCAGGTCTTCGACCAGCTTCCGGAAGACCGATGTCGATCCAGGCCGAAATGCCCCGAGACGGGCATCGCGCTCGGCCACCACCCGGGCATCGCTCAGGTCAAGAGAATAGCCGGGAATGCGCAGGATGCGCAAAAGACTCCCGGTCATATCCAGTTCTTCCACCTGCATCATGTTGGACGAACCCCGAAAGATGCGCTGTCCCAGGACCGCGATGTGAGATGTCTTGCCGAAAAGGGGCGGGGCCCCCGCGACCATTCCTTCTCGGACGTATGCATAGCTTTCGGTCCCGCGCGTCTCGCCGATGCTGTCGATCCGCGCCCCATCCAGATCGAAGAGAATTAGAGGCTCCGCATGCCGATTCACCTCGTTGGGGGCATTCCCCTGCGGCCTCGGCGAATAGCTTTCCGTCAGGATCGCGCCGCCGCCCAGGTAGTGCAGGTTGTTCGTGAAGGGAGCGAGGTTGAAGGTGCGAACCACCGCCAGGTCGGGAGCGGCCACCGTGACCCGTCCGTTGCCGAGGGCGAGCAGGGTGTCGCCCGCGTTCTCGATCGCCTGCAGGTTTCTGAATTCCCCGGGACCTTCTCCCCGCCCGCCGAAGGACCCCAGGAACTCGCCGGTTGTGGAAAACACCCGAACTTCCCGGGAGCCCCCATCGCCAACCACGAGAGAGCCGTCCGCCCGCTGCTTCACGCTCCGGGCACGGAAGAACTCGTGGGGCATGCCGCTGCCGGAGAGCGTGAGGTCGACGAGCGGCTCTGGATCGATGCTCCAGAGGCTGGCATCGCCCCAGAGCGGCCGGAGCGCCTCGACGATCTCCATGCCGGCGCTGTCGTGCTGGACCAGGAGGGGCGGGCCGGATTCCTGACCGGCGGCGCAGGCGGGCAGCCCGCACAGCAGAAGGCTGATGATGAGGAGAACAATAGTTGGGGGAGGCACGGCCAGGTCGGGGTCGGAGTCGGGGTCGGTCAATGGACGCGCTGGAGCATGGCAGTCAGGTGCCGACATCGTCTTTTTTTTCCATTGAGACTCAGTTCCGCGTCAGCCGCAGCACCTGCGGATGCTCGACATCCAGTTCGTCGTCCCATACGCCGAGCACGGCGTCCAGGGTGATGTCCGACACCGTAAAGCGGTCTGGAATCTCTACGGTCCCGAGCCAGGTCCCGTCCGCGTCCAACACGAGCCACTCCTGCGGCTCGTCCTGCTCGCTTTCTCCCCGGTAGAGTTCCAGCCAGACCGCCCCTGAAGGGTCGACGAGGATGTCGGCGTAGGCGGGTCAGGTTTCTGATGCGGGAAGGGCTTCGAACACCGGCTGTAGGGGCGAGGTCGATCCAGGCGGAAACCTGTCGAGATAGAAATCCCGTTCTGCGGCGATCTGGGCGTCGCTCAGGTCCAGTGGATAGTCGGGAATGCGCAGGATGCGGACGAGATCCCGGACATGTCCAGTTCCTCTACCTGCATCATGTCGGACGAACCCCGCAGGACGTGCTGTCCCAGGGCCGCGACGTGAGATCTCTTGCCGAACCAGAGCCCGGCGCTCCCAGCGTACGAGCCGTCGCGGACGTGTGCGTACAGCTCGGGTCCCTGCATCTCGCCGATATTGTCGATCTGCGCCCCTTCTAGATCGACGAGGACGAGAGGCTCCGGACGCCGAACCAGTCCCGTGAGGCCATCCATCGGCAACACCGCCCTGGACACCTCCGGCAGGATCGCGCCCCCGCTCATGTAGCGGAGCAGGTCAATGGTGAAGAAATCGACGTTGAAGGTCCAAGGTGAGCACTTCCAGGTCGGGGGCGACCACGGTGACGCGTGCGTCGCCGAGGACCAGCAGGGTGTCGCCGGCGTTCTCGATCCGCTGCAGGCGTCTGAATTCCGCCGGGACCGTCGCCGCTCCCGCCGAACGCCACCAGGAACTCGCCGGTCGCGGAGAACACCCGCACTTCCTCCGAGCCCCGGTTGGCAATCACGAGAGACTCGTAGTCTTCGACGTTGAAGGTCCAGAGCACTTCCAGGTCGGGGGCGACCACGGTGACGCGTGCGTCGCCGAGGACCAGCAGGGTGTCGCCGGCGTTCTCGATCCGCTGCAGGCGTCTGAATTCGCCGGGACCGTCGCCGCTCCCGCCGAACGCCACCAGGAACTCGCCGGTCGCGGAGAACACCCGCACTTCCTCCGAGCCCCGGTTGGCAATCACGAGAGACTCGTCCGGCCGCTGCTTCATGCTTCCCGCCCGATAGAACTCGTGGTCCAGGCCGCTGCCGGTGAGCGTGAGGTCCACGACCGGATCCGGGTCGATGCCCCAGAGGCTCGAATCGCCCCAGAGCGGCCGCATCGCCTCGACGATCTCGATGCCGGCGCTGTCGCGTTGGACCACGAGGGGCAGGCCCGAGTCAGCGTCGCTGCAGGCGACAATGCCCCACAGCAGAAGCAAAGTGACACCCGGGAGATCAGCAGTCGAAGGTTTCGACATTGTCATTTTCCAATCTGGAGTCGCGGTACTACCAGCTCCATTCCGGATCCACGGCCTTCACCACCATGCCGAGCGCCTCGCGCTCGCGGTCGCTGCGGTCGGGCGCGTGGGCGGCCGCGGAGCGATGGCTCTGCACGACGATGACGAGGTCGCGCGACGGGACGATGTAGGTGCTCTGGTTGCCCGCGCCGGATGCGTTGTAGGCGTCGGGCGGCAGGGTGGGAATTCGCCCTCCCCTGCCCTCTTCATCCGCGGTGTTCAGCCAGAAGAGGCCGCCGTAGTAGGGCTCGTCCCACGCGGGCGCGGGAGACCTGACGAAGTCCACGAACTCCTCGGTGAGGAGGCGCTCTTCGTTCCACATTCCCCGATTCAGGTAGAGCATCCCGAACCGCGCCCAGTTGCGGGCGGTGCCATAGTTGTAGCCGGTGAGCAGGAAATTGCCGTAGGGGTCCGTCTCCATGATGAAGCGACGGATGCCGATCTTGTCGAAGAGCGCCCGCTGCGGCCAGCTGAGGTATTCCTCGCCGAGTGCGTTCTCGACCGTGCGTTTCACGATGTAGCCCAGCGTCCACGGATCGGAGTTGCGGTAGCGACCGACGGTGTTGGGCGGGAACTCGGCGTCCCGGCTCACCGAGAACTTGAAGGCGTCGATGGGCGCCACGTAGCCCATGCGGTGGTCCACTTGTCCCGGGATGAAGGACGCCGCCATCTGCTCGGGGGTGGCGTCGGTGTTGCTGAAGCGGAGGCCGCTCGACATGCGCAGCAGATCGGCGATGCGGATCCGGGCGCGCGGGTCGCCGGGGGAGTTCTGCCACTCGGGCACCGGGGCGGGCTGCCAGATCTCCAGATGGCCCATCTGGACGAGGCGGCCGATCAGGGTGGCGGTCATGCTCTTCGCCATCGACCAGCTCTCAAGCTGCGTGTCCTGGTGGATGCCCGGGCCGTAGCCCTCAGCCAGGATGCGACCGCGATGGACGACCAGGAAGGCGGCCCGATTGTCGCCCTCGGTGAAGAAGGTCTGCACGGCCTGGTCGAGCAGCTCCGCGTCGACATCCTCCGGCAGGGGCTCGTCCGGGAGCATGTCGCCCATGGGCCAGGGCGTGGACTCGGCGTCCGCCAGCGCGCTGGCGACCTCGCGTGGGGTGAAGAACACGCCGTCGGTGTCGTCCGGGAGGATCACGCAGCCCTGGTCGCCGAAGTGCCGGGCACGGGCCGAGACCCCGTCCTCCGAGGCCGTGACGATGCGCCGCTCCTCGTCCACGTCGAAGGCCAGGCGCCCTTCCTCGTAGTCGCGGACCTGCTCCTCCGTGTGCAGCACGCTGCCGTAGAGCGCCTCGGTGCGGTCGCGCCCCGACACCCAGATGCCGGAGCAGAACCGTTTGGCGGGTCCGCTGAGCAGGTAGAAGAGCGGCGGGCCGTCGGAGGAGGCGACCGCGGAGGCCGGGGATCCGGAACCGATGGAGGCCGCGGAGTCGGCGTCCGCATCGGTGCACGCGAAGAGCGGCAGGGCGAGGAACACGATCGAACTGATGGCTGGCATGTGTCTCATGGTGCCTGTTCTCCTGATTCTTGAAGCCCTCCGGATGGCCGGGTGAACGCCGGCACGGGGTCGTCCGAGGCCCATCTTCCCTTTGCGCGGCCTGTATTTCGGCGGGCGATCCAGCGAAGGACCGCCATCCGGCAACATTCCTCCAGACGTTGCCGCCACGCAAGAAACGCCTTCGCAGGGCCATTGCTGCCGTTGACAGGAAAGAGGTGTGTAATAGGTTCATTTCAACGTCATATTGCGTCGATATGAACGTATCATGGATTCACGGAGGCGAAACCATGCCACGTAAACCAACGAGCGGGAAGATGCCAATGCCGCAGGACGACTGCGGCGACTCGTTCAGCCTCACCCATCTCGCCGGACGCATGGTGCGCGAGACGAACCCCGTCTACGGCGAGGGCTCCGGCCTGGAAGCGGTGCGCGAGGCCGTTGCGGAGGGGCTGCCGGTCGAAGCGGTCAAGCAGCTTCAGGCCGAGCTGAAGCGGTTCGGCGTGCGACGTGCTTCCGAATTCGTGAACGGGATCGT
The DNA here is from genome assembly GCA_965237885.1 of Longimicrobiales bacterium. Classification (GTDB taxonomy): domain Bacteria; phylum Gemmatimonadota; class Gemmatimonadetes; order Longimicrobiales; family Gaopeijiaceae; genus BD2-11. Next base: position 466,724 of record CBDEGN010000002.1, read on the forward strand.
GCCCCGGGCGACGTTGCAGCGACGGGAACGTCTGAAGGAAGATGAGGGCGAGACGGTGCTTCGGGTGGCCTCCGTCATCGCGCTGGCCGCGTATGTATGGGGAAATGACGAATGGGCTGCGGAATGGCTCACGTGCCGGCATCCCATGCTCGGAGGCGCGCGTCCCATAGACCGGGCCCTGTCCGCGGTTGGAGCCCGGCAGGTCGAGCACATTCTGTACTCGTTGCATTTCGGTCTACCGGCCTGACGGTTGAACGTCTATAGAATCCACCCTCGGACATACCCGGCGCTGGGGGGGATCGGCGCAGGCTTCTTCGGCGGACGCTGGAATCCCCGGGGCATTCGCATGGTGTATGCGTCACTGGCGTACGAGGGGGCCCTGCTGGAGCAGATGGCGCACACGACGACAGGCAGACTGCCTGTCGCCCAGATCGCCTCCCGCGTCGTGATCCCGGAGGACTGCGCCGTCCCCGCGATCAACGAAGCCCGTTGCCCGGACTGGCGGAGCGCAGCCCGGTCGCGCGCAATCGGCGCGGAGTGGGTGGCGTCGGGGCGGTCGGTCGCGCTGCAGGTTCCCTCCTTCGTCGCACAGCCGTGGGGCTGGAACGTGATCCTCAACCCGCTTCATCCAGATTTCGCGCGCGTGAGCGTGGCGGACGTTGTCGACGTAGCTTGGGATGTGCGCTTTCTCTGACCTGGCTTTCCTACGGAGGACTCCCATGCGTCATGCGATGTTGGCCGCCGCCCTGATCCTGGCGGCCCCGCTGCCCGCGAACGCTCAGTCACGCTCCCCCATCGACGCCGATGCCCGCTGGACGCTGGCGGCCGGGGGCGACGTGATCATGAACCGCCGCCTCGAGCAGTTCGACCACCCGGGGGATCCCGGCTTCCACGAACTCGCCAACATCATCCGGGGCGTGGACGCGGCCTTTCTGAACCTGGAGCAGTCGGTTTTCCGCCTGCAGGAGTTCACGGGCTGGCCGGCGGCCGAGAACGGCGGGAACTACGAGGTGGGGTCGCCCGAGACGCTCAAGGACCTGGTCGGCATGGGGTTCAACCTCTTCAACCGGGCCAACAACCACACCACCGACTACGGGGTGGAGGGGATGCGCCTGACCAACCGGCTCATGGACGAGTGGGGGCTTGTGCATGCCGGAACGGGGGAGAACCTGGGCTGGGCCAGCCGGCCGGGGTATCTGGAGACGCCCGGGGGACGCGTCGCGCTGATCGGGATGGCGTCGAGCCACACGCCCATGTCGCGCGCCGGACGGGCCGGGCCCACCGTGCAGGGGCGGCCAGGGCTGAACGCGCTCCGGCTGAACACCCGCCACGAGGGATCACCCGCGACCATGGAGGCCTTGCGGGAAGCAGCGCGCGCCCAGGGCATGGACGTGTCCGACGACGGGGGGGTCTTTGTGCAGGTGTTCGGGGTCACGGTGCATCCGGGCGACGAGGACCGCACCATCGTCACGCTGAACGACGTCGACCGGGAGCGCGTGCTTCACGAGGTGCGCAACGCCACCGACCAGGGCGATTACGTGATCGCCAACAGCCATTCGCACGAGCCCGGCAACGCCTTCACGACACCGCCGCCGTGGATGGTCGAGTTCGCGCGCGAGGTCATAGACGCGGGGGCCGCGGCCTACATCATCCACGGGCCGCACCAGCTGCGCGGGGTCGAGATGCACAACGGCAGGCCCATCTTCTACTCGCTGGGCGACTTCATCTTCCACAACGAGACCATCGACCCGATGCCGTCGGACCAACGCGACCGCTACGGCCTCCCGCTGGACCGGCTCGCCTCGGAGATCTACGACGCCCGCTTCCAGGTGGACGAGGACGGCAACCCCACGACCGGTTTCCCGACCGGGTCGGAGTGGTACGAGAGCGTGGTGCCGGTGGTGACCTTCGAGGGGAGCGAAGCGGTGGAGATCCGCTACTATCCCATCGAGCTGGGCTGGAAGGCGCCCCGGTCGCAGCGCGGCACCCCGCGCATCGCCCCCGAGGAACTGGGGCGCAGGATCATCGAGCACCTGGCGGAGCTGTCGCGGCCCTTCGGCACCGAGATCGTCTACGAGGACGGGGTCGGGGTTTGGCGGAGGTAGGACGCGACGGGCGCCTACTTCGACGTAGTGGCCAAGGCCGAGGTCATCACCTATTAAGGCGCTGTTGCGACAAGCCTGCTGGCCACGGCCCGCGGAACGTCCAGTTCGTCCTCGCGGCGCAGCAGTACGACGTCCCCTCTCGCGTCCAGTAGCTCTTCGTCGGCCGCCAGCTTCACCTGGAACAATGGCGTGAACCGCTCCATGTCCCACACCCGCCAGGTCACGGTGTCCTGGTCGGTGAAGTGGTAGTCGCGCACCCAAAGCCTCTCGTCGAAGTCGACGAATAGCAGATCGATCGGCGGTGCCAGTTCGTTCACCGGCCAATTATCCATATTGAAGGGCTCCGTACGGAGGTCGGCCAATCGCTCTTCGGGCCAAGCCTTGCTCAGCATCCTTGCTGTTCTCGACGGTGCATCAGCCCTGTACTCGTGTACCGCACGCAACTGGTCTCTGGACGGCCGAACGGCTGGCGGCATGGGAATGCGGCCGACTTCGCCTCCATCCCATCCGAACACCCCAATCGCTTCCTGGTCGGTCTCGGCGATGGCGACGCGATCCGAGGAGGCCGCCATCAGAGTGGAATGCCCGAAGGTCACGCGGCCACTGCGCTTCGCCTCGTAGTAGTATTCGGAGCCCTTGGCCTGGGCGACGACATCGACTTCGCCTGTGCTGTCCACTGCAAGGTACTCGATCGCGTCCCATGTACGTCCCCGGTAGCTGCCGAGATTCGTGCCTTCCCTGTCACCGAAGACGATGCGACCATCCGGATGAACGGCCACCGGCGGTGCGAGCATGACGCTGCCCTTGAACGGGACGGTGTTATAGCGCATGTCGCCCACGAACTCGCCGCTGTTGTCGAGGAACACTACGCGAAGCCGGTATATGTCCTGGAGCGCGATGCCCTGCGGGTGACGCAACGCACGTCGGATACGGCGGAACTCGAGTGGCCCGCCACCCTCCCGGCCGAACACCCTGGTTTCCCCGGACGCCATGTCGAGGAAGTAGACCTCGGTACGTTCGACGAGAACGATGCCGGAGTCGGGAAGGAAGAACCCGCCGGCGATGACCGAGAATGCGTGGGCGAACTGTGGAAGCTCAGATGAGTCGAATGTCGAAGGTCCGGGGACAAGAGAGCGGTTCGCTTCCGGTCCCGAGGGTCCCTTGTCCCATCCGCCGGACGGATTCAGCAGCAGGACCGCCAGAGTCACGATGATCGCGATACCAGCGATATAACTCCAGCGGTCCTGCTTACTGTGGCTACTCATCCTTCAATGAAGTGACCCCCAAAAGTTGGACACCTGACCTCTGGGTTTGTTGTGCTGCTCAGCCCTCGCGGTAGAGGTCCGTGATGATAGCCAGGGGCGGCCGGTCTCCGAGAGAGGAGTGACGGCGCACCCGATTATAATATCCGATCCGATCCCGGACGATGGCGTTGAGTTCCTCGAGCGATCCGGCGTCGAGGATCAGGGATCGGTTCTCCACCTTGAAGCGGCCAAAGAAGCTCTCCATCTCGGGGTTGTCTCCGGGCCCGCGAAGGGCGTAGGAGAGCCGCACTCCTGCCGAGAGAAGCTGGCCGGTCCACGCGTAGCCGGTGAACACGGGATCCTGATCGTGGTGGACGATCACGCCCACGAACGAGTCCCGCAAGCGGGCCAGGGTTCGCTCCGCCGCGGTCCATGCCGCGAGCGCCAGCTCGGAGTTCGCCCGTTTCCCGACTGCGAAGCCCGGGACGTACTTGGTCGCGTGATCGAGGAGGGGGATCAGCCAGGCCTTCCGGGTCCCGTCGGCGTAGCGGAGTTCCGTGAAGTCCGTGTAAATGACTTCCAGCGGCCCGATCTCCGCCTTGCGGCGTCTCGACAACAGGTTCGCCCGCGGACCGGCGGCGTCAATCGCCCGCCGGATGGCGCTCGGCTTCGGCCGGCGGACGCGCCGCAACGGCAGATCCCAGAGCCGGTGCAGCCGCTCCACCACCTTGCGGTTCACGCGGTGCCCGTACGTCTCCCGGAGCTCTGCGGTGGCCCGCCGGTATCCGTACTCCGGGTGTGCTTCGGCGATCGCCTTCAGCGGCGCCTCCAGGTGCGCGTACTTCTGCGCGTACGTCACCCGCGTTCGAGTGTGGTAGTACCACGTCGAGCGCGCCAGCCCGACCGCTCGCAGCGACGGCGCCAGGCCGTATGCCTCGCGTGCACCGGAGACGAGCGCCACCTTCGCCTCCATGCTCAGCCGCTCCGGCCCAAGAAATTTTTTAGGAGCGCGATCTCCACCTCCTTCTTGCCCAGCAGTTGCTCCAGGTCCCGGATGCGGCGCTCGTACTCGTTGATCGTCGTCTCCTCAGCAAAGACCTCCGGCGCGCGCTCGATGAAGCGCCGTTTCCAGAGCCCGACCGAGTTCGGGTGCACCCCGTACGCCTTGGCCACCTGGCCGGGCGTCTTGTCCCCCTCCAGCACCTCCAGCACCACTTGCGCCTTGAGCTTGGGCGTGTACCTCCGCCTCGCCATGACAACCTCCTTCGTGTCTGCCTGGTTCTACCCTGGCCAGCACAGCTCCCGGAGGTCAACTCCACAATGGTGAGGTGTTCAAGATTCGGGGGTCATATCCCAAGCCGTGCACCTGGCTATGGTTCGCCGGCAACTACTACTCGTCGTCGCAGACAATCCCAATCCCTCTGTCTTTGCCAACCGGACAGAACCATGTGGTGCAATCCACTCCACGTTCTATGATACCCGGCGGCGTTCTGCCGCCCATGCCATAAACCTAACCTGCGCTATGCGGTATCCGACAGCGTCTACCTGGTCGGGCTGTCCAACGGCGCGTTCAGGTCTCACCGCATGGCGTGCGAATCGATGCCGGGGCTCAGAGGGTTCGCGAGCGTGGTTGGCACCACCCTGCCAGGTGCCATCGCGAAGGGTGGCCTCGAACCGGGTCCCACCCTCATCAGCGGGGAAGTTGCGAAAGACCGGCCCGGAATAGGGCAGCATGGTCTCGGGATCCAGGTAGGTACTGTCCCGGACGACCAGTTCGGTGATTTCCCGAGGGGGTGCCTGAGCGCAGGCGGCGAGCGCCAGCACCAGGAAGCAAAGCAGCAGGCGTGGCAGCCTTGATGGAGCCGTTGCCCTTGAACCCAAAGCCGTGATACGTACAGATTGCTCCATGGCCATCAACCTAGCTGACGACGCTTTCCATGCACGAATTCGCGCGGCTGCCGTGGCCGCGCGCGAGGGCGGCGAAGCGATCACGCCGCCGCATGTCCTTGCAGGCGAGTGGGGGTTGGAAGAGGGCGTCCTCACGGCGGCGCTCACCCCGCAACCCGCCGCCGAGAAGAGCGCGGGCGCGGCCACCACCTCCGCCGTAGCGGCCCTGTTCCTCGCGCTCGCCTTGGCATGCACGTCGGATGCTGCACCCCCGAGGGGCCCCCCGCCGGCGACCCCTTCGCGGCCACCCCCGCGGATGGCCCGCCCCCCGAGATCGGCCCGGCCCCGGAAGACTACACTCCCACCGCGGCAGGCGCCCCCTCGACCGACATCTGGGTCGGGCGGCTGGAGCGCGACGCGTCCGGCGAACTGTCGGTCCGGGACCTGGTCAACGCCACCGACCGGGACGGCTACGACAACCAGCCCTCGTTCGACCCAGCGGGCATGGGCGTCTACTACACGGCGGCCGTGGACGCGACGCAGACCGAGACCTTCCGCTACAGCGTCGAGAACGGCGCGGTGGAGCAGGTCACCCACACGACCGGTGCCAGCGAGTTCTCCCCCACCACAATCCCCGGCCAGGACGCCCTCTCGGCGATCCACGAGGAGCGTGGCCTGCAGTTCCTATGGCGATACGGTACCGACGGCTCCGTCATGGGGCCCATCTTCGCCACCGTCGAACCGGTGGGATACCACGCATGGGCCGACGAGCGCACGGCCGTGATGTTCGTCCTCGGCAACCCCCCCACGCTGCAGGTCGGCGACGCTCTCTCGGGCGATGTGCGAACCGTGGCCGAAAACCCCGGCCGCTCGATCCACCGCATCCCGGGTACGGCGGATATCTCCTTCGTGCGCAAGGTCTCGGAAGAGGAGTGGTGGATCGAGCGCTTCGACCCCGCCACCGGCGAGACCGAACGCATCGCGCAGACGCTCCCCGGCCGTGAGGACTACGCCTGGGCGCCGACCGGCGAGATCCTGATGGGAGACGGCGCGTCGCTCTTCGCCTGGACGGCCGACGCGGGATGGGTCGCCGTGGCAGAGTTGGACAGCGACGGCCCGGGTGACATCTCGCGACTCGCGGTGAGCCCGGACGGCTCCCACATAGCCATTGTGAGGAACCGATGAACATCGCCGCCGCGAGTTCCGTATTCTTGGATGCCCTTGCATCGTGCCAATCAGGCTGAAGTCGGTGGCGATTGGGACGATTGAGGCCACGGCCAGTCCAACCCTGACGTAACGTTAGCCTTCGTCCGGCGCGATCTACCTCACCCGCACGTACTTGCGCAGCATGCGCGGCCCCACCTCCGCCCCGTAGACGTTGCCGAAGGCGTCCGCCGCCACCCCCTCAGCCCCGGTGGTGCCCCGCACGTAGACGTGCCAGGCGGGATCCGGGATGAAGGAGGCGACCAGTCCGTCCACCACGCTGCCGATGCGGATTCCCCGCACCCAGCCGGCGTTGGGGATGCCGCCGCCGGTGGAGGACTCGGAGTCGGCCGAGTAGAGCACGTCGTTGGCGTCGATGAAGAGCCCGCTGGGCCGCCCGAACTGGGTCCAGGTGTCCAGGTGGTTGCCGTCCTGGTCGAAGATCTGCAGGCGGTTGTTCTTGCGGTCGCCGACGAACAGGCGCCCGCGGGAATCCATGGCCAGGGCGTGAGGATCGCGGAACTCGCCGTTCTCGGCGCCCGTGCTGCCCCACTCCATGATGAAGTCGCCGCCGCTGGTGAACTTTACGATGCGGTTGTTGTTGCCCGCCCCGTGGCCGTCCGCGACGAAGATGTCGCCGTTGGGGGCCACCAGCACGTCGGAGGGCTGGTCGAAGGTGTCGGGCCCGTCGCCGGCCATCCCCGCCTGCCCCAGGCTCATGAGCAACTCGCCCTCAGGAGTAAACTTGTGGATCTGATGGCCTCGCCTCTCGCCTCCGCGAGCATCCGTGACCCAGAGGTTGCCGTCCGGGTCGACGTGAATGCCGTGGGGCCACTCGAACATCCCCGCGCCGAAGCTCCTGAGCAGGTTGCCATCGACGTCGAAGAGGAGGATGGGATCGAGATCGTCGTGCCCCACGCAGGTGTTCTCGCTGCAGCGCTCGGCGACCCAGATGTTTCCGTCGGCGGCAGGGTAGACGGCGCTGGTCGAGCCCCAGGTGCGGCCCTCGGGCAGTTGGCCCCAGATCCCGTCCACCGTGCGATAGGGATTGGGCGCGTGGTTCTGGGCAAGGGCGGGCGCCGCGAAGGTGAGGGCCAGGGCGAGCAGGAGCAGCTTTTTCATCGTCTCATCTCCGATGGGGAATAGTGACCGGGATCAGGGAAATTCGGGCGGAGGCACCCGGCGCCGCGTCGCCTGCTCGAACGCGTAGGCAAGCTCGATCAGGCGGGGTTCGCTGCAGTCGGCCCCGGTGAATCCCACGCCGAAGCGGGCCGGGCGGGCGTCGAAACCCTCCGGGAAGGGCGTCGCCGGGTCGTTGGGCACGAAGCCGAAGGGCACCACGATGATCGGTGTGCCCGAGCGCGCGGCAAGGCCGGCACCCCGGCTCCCCGGTGTGAAGATCGCGTCCAGCTCGTGCTCCTCCAGCACCGCTTCGATGCCGCGGGTGCGGCTGAGCAGCTCGTCGCGCGCCATGTCGGCCTCGTTGCGGGCGCGGTCGGCCTCCACGTCCATCTCGTCGGAGATGTCGAAGCGCGACTGACCGTACCTCGCCGCGCCGGCGTCCATGTGATCGAGGTTCCATTGTCGCAGCTCGGTGAGCGTCTTCACGGGAGCGTTCGGCCCCAGGCTCTCCAGCCAGGCGTTGAAATCGCGCTTGGCACCGTACTTGAAGTTCACCGAGCAACTCTCGTCGGATCCCTTCGCCTGATGGGCGCCGGCGCAGAAGCCCCAGGCGGCGAAGTTGGAGGCGGGATCGGGGTCTGCGTAGCTGGGCACGTTCGCCGGATCCACGACCACCGCGCCCTGGGCCTCCAGCACGGCGATCGCCTCTTCCATGAGGGCGGCCTGCGCTTCGTTGAGCCCTCCCCGGGGGTCCTCCTCTCCTTCGAGCCGAACCGGGTCGTAGTAGAACGCCCGCGGGATGCCGATGCGCGCGCCCCTCAGGCCGTCAGCGTTCAGGAACTGCGTGTAGTCGCGGTCCGGAGGGGGCTCGCAGATGCCGGTGGCGGGATCGTTGGGGTCAGAGGCCGCGCTCTCCATCGCTCCGAGCATGATCGCCGCGTCGGCCACCGTTCGGGTCATGGGGCCGGCCATGTCGTGGTCGAGGGTGACCGGCGCGATGCCCCAGCGGCTGACGCGCCCCAGCGTCGGCCGGATGCCCACCAGCATGTTCGCGTTGGAGGGGCTGATCACAGATCCGCCGGTGTCGGTGCCCACGTTGCCGGCCCAGAAACTCGCCGCCGTGCCCACACCCGAGCTGGAGCCGCCCGTGCTCAGCGCCGGGCGACCATCGAAGGTGGCCGGACGCGGGTCCCGGCGGGGATCGTAGGGGTTGTAGCCGAAGCCGGTGAGGGCATTGTAGTTGCCCGGCATCTGGCGGGGCGGGCCCGCCATCCAGTTGGCGAACTCGGTGAGCCCGGCCTTGGCGATGATGATCGCGCCGGCTTCCCGCAGGTTCGTGGTCAGGGTGGCCTCGTAGGGTGGCACGAAACCGTCGAACGCCAAGGCACCCCCGGTGGTGGGCAAGTGGGTGGTGTGGATGTTGTCCTTGAGCGCCACCGGAATTCCGTGAAGCGGCCCCCGCAATTCGCCGCGCGCGCGCTCGGCATCCAGCTCGTCCGCCTCGGCCAGAGCGTTGGGGTTGATGGAGACAGCCGCGTTCAGCCGCTCCTCGTAGAGCGCGATGCGGACGAGGTACGCTTCCACGAGTTGACGCGAGGTGAACTCCCCCGTCTCCATCGCCGCCTGCAGCTCCGGGATGCCGGTCTCGACGACCGAGAAGTCGGCGAGATCAGGTTGGGGTGCTTCGCACGCTGCGAACAGCAGCAAGGCCGGGACGGCAAACAAGGCGCGCCGGACGAGCGCGTGGTGGCAGATGCGGCGTCGGCAGATGCACATGGCGTGCTCCGGCAGGGGTTCAGTCGCTGAACTGGCGGTACTCGAGGGCCCACTCGAGTGGCGGAACTGGAAGCTTACGCGGCTGGCTCCCGTAGCGCATCCGACAGCGGGGCGCGCCGGGCCCCGCCGGGCCCCGTGGGCCGCAGTCAGAATCCGAGCGATGAAGTCTCCCGCCTCACGTCACCCGCCGCGATCATCAACCCTGTTTCCGGGTCGCGCCAGGTTACGGTGGGCGCGCACGCACGCCAGTTCCACAAGCCCCACGAGCGCACGTCGTGGCCCATGGCGCGCAACGCCTCGGCCGTCTCCGCCGGGATGCGGTCCTCCATGTAGAGCACCGCGGGGTTCAGGTTCACCTCGGTGCCGGTGCCCGGGAAGTTGTAGCTGCCGAAACGGGGCTGGTCGACGGCCTGCTCGGGGGACATCCCCCACACCACGACGTTCAGAAAGACCTGCAGCAACGACTGGAGCTGCTGATCGGCGCCGGGCGTGGAAAGCCCCATGAAGGGCTGTCCGTCCTTCATCACCAGAAGGGGCGAGTTGGTGTTGCGCGGCCGCTTGCCGGGAGCCATGACGTTGGCCAGCTCCGGGTCCAGATTGAACTGGCCCATGCGGTTTCCCAGCCCGAATCCCCATCCCGGAATCATGGGCGTGAAGGTGTGGCCGTCGCTCTCGGTGAGCGAAAAGAGGTTGCCATCCGCGTCCATGACGCTGAGGGACGAGGTGTCGACGGAATGGGCGGACGGGTCGGCGTTCCCTTCCCCGCGCGACATCATGAAGCTCATCGGAGCTCCGTCCGCAACCGCCGCCATCCGCTCCGGATCGCCCCAGGGCGGCATGTCCCGAAACGCCCGGTCCTCATCGATGAGCCCGATGCGCTCGCGGGCGTACGCCTTCCCGTAGAGCCCGTCCGGCGCCGGCGCGAAATCCGGATCCCCCACGTACTTGTGGGCATCCGCCATCGCCAGGTTGACGACCTGGGAGACGAGATGGATGTACTCCGGAGTGTTGTAGCCGAGCGCGCGCAAGTCGTAGTTCTCCAGCATGTTGAGCATCAGGACGATGCGCGGTCCCTGGCTCCAGCCGTCGGTGGTGTAGACATCGTACCCGTGGAAGTTCGTCCCCAGCGGCTCGGTCCACTCGCTTTCGTATTCCACCAGGTCCTCGTAGCGGACGATGCCCCCGTGCTCCCGGAAGAACTCGTCGACGGCGCGCGCGGGATCCCCCTTGTAGAACGCGTCCCGGGCGGCGCGAATCCCCTCGGAACGGCTCCCGCCCTCCGCCAGCGCCTGCCGCTCGGCCTCCATCATGTAGCGGATGAGCCGCCCCAGGTCCGCGTTGACCATGAGGTCGCCCAGCTGCTGCTCGCCGAGTCCTCTCGGGAACCAGAAATCGCGGTTGTAGGGGAAGGCGAGGATCCCCTCCATCTGATCCTCGATCATCCACTTCTGCATCTTGTAGAGATGATATCCCTCTTCCGCGATACGCAGCGTCGGCTGCGCGGCTTCGCTGAAGCCCAGGGTGCCGAAGCGGTCGAGAGCGGCGAGCCAGACATCCACGTCCGCGGGAATCAGCGCGTTGTTGATGGGGGACTTGCCGTGTTCGAGGAAGTAGTCGAGGGTGGCGAGCGCGGGCGAGGTCCCGGCCCCGACCCGGGTGATGACGCGGTCCTCGGCTGCGCTGTAGAGGATGAGCGGCGCGACTCCGGTCCATCCCGCGTAGTCCATCTTGAGCGCCTTGAGCGCCATCCCCGCCGTCACCCCGGCGTCGAAGGCGTTGCCCCCGGCCTTGAGCACGTCGTACCCGGCCATCGTCGCCAGATAGTGCCCTGAGGAGATCACCCCGTGCGTGCCCATGACGCGCGGCCGCATGGCCTCGACGTTGTCGGCGTCGTGGACCGGACCGTAGCTGTTGAAGGGCGCGATGGTGGCGAAGACGCCTTCGCCGGCCGGAGTCATGGCCTCCTCCGGAGCGCCCATCCCCGACCCGCGCCACGCGATGAGTCCCAAGGCCGCGACGGCGACCACCCATGCCAAGTGCTTCATCGCATTGTCCTCCAGTGTGTGCGGCAGAGACCGCGATCAGGACCACCTTTCCTCGCTACCTCATTCTGAAGCTACTCGCCGCTTTCGCCCCGGCAACCAATGCACCCCGGGGAGTGTATGGAACTCGCTTTTCCTACCCCTTGATGTCTGCTGCTCGTTGTGGAGGATGCCGACGCGGTGAATCGACTGCCTGGCGCGCGACACGCAACATGTCCTGCACTCACGGGCCTGGTCGCTCTGGCCGGGGTCTGCGCCCTGGCTGTCACCGTCGCTCGGCCACTGACCGCGCAGGAGTCGGCCGGTGGGGAGGAGCGCGACACGGCTGCCGTCCAGGTCTATCTGGACGACACGGCCCGGCGGCTGATGGAGGGCGCGCGCGCCGCGCGCGATTCCGCCCTGGCCGACATCCAGTCCTACACGGCCGTTGTAAGGGAGCGCGGGTCCTTCGAAGCGTCAGTGCTGGTCCGGGACCGGCCGGTCGTCCGCTTCGAATCGGCCACCCGAGTCCGTTGGTCAAGGGATGGACCGCTGGTGCTGCGCGTGCTGGGATCCCGGATGGGGATTGGCGGCCAGCGCTTCAAGCCCACTCTTCCCGCAGGAGTTGGCGCACGCTTTGCCGCCGATCCACTCCGCGATCCCTTCAGCCTCTTCGTGGTTTCCGGAATGGGTGCCGATGCCGACAAGTCCTGGTTTGTCCCTTCGGTGACCCCGCTCGACGAAGACGCGGAGCGATTCTACCAGTTCCATTCGGGAGACACGATCTCGGTCGGCTTCTCCGGAGGCTCGGTGCAGGCGGTGAGCGTCACCGCCCGCCCGCGCTTCCGCAACCTCGGGCTGGTCTTCGCAGTGATGTGGATCGAGCCCGAAACCTTCGGCGTGGTCCGCACCATCTATCGCCCGGCGAAGCCCATGGACTCGGAGTGGAGTTTTAGCGGGACGGGTGACTCCCCCTGGGACATTGAATTCCTGGTCCAGAGTGAAGGGCTGGGCGATGAAGTGGCGCCGTCGCCGCCGCGTCCCGGTCTGCTCCGCCGGGTTTTCGACTACGGTTTCAACGCGCTGTATCCGCGAACGGAGTTCGGCTGGCCGTCAGCGGTTGTGGACTACGCCCTGTGGAACTTCCGCTACTGGCTTCCCAGACGAGCCAGCTTCGCAAGTTTCGCTGTCGCAGGAGACGAGGTGGACGCCGAGTACTCCGAGATCGTCACGGTGCAAGGATTTCACGACTGGGACTTCGAGATAGAGGAAGTGTCGGCGGGCGACGGGGATCTGGCGGAATCGGCGCCCACGGCCGAGGAGCTGACCGACGCCTGGCGTGACGAGGGGGACACCGTCGAGACCAAGGACGAATCGGAACCCGACTCCGGAACGGTGGTGATCATGCCGCGCGACTGGCGGGCACTCGCCGCGAGCGATCTGCTCCCGCCATCGATCTGGGAAGAAAGGGAGAGCGGAATCTACGCTGGAGAACTCGACGAAGCCGCGGAAATCCTGGACTCCGTCGGCTTCGCCGGACTGCCCGCCGACCCGGAGGGCGCGGGCGCCGAACAAGGGATCAGCCCCTGGTCCTTCGACCCACCGATACTGGCGCCAAACCTCATTCGCTACAACGCGGTGGAGGGCGTGTCGGTGGGGACGCGTCTGCTTCGGGATTTCTCATGGGGAAGGGGCGCGTTGACCGTGCGCACGGCTACCCGACGGGCCGAACCCAACGTCGACCTTACGGTGGAGCAGGACCGATCCGGCGCCAGAGTTCGGTTCTCGCTGTACCATACGCTCCGCCAAACCGGAGGCATTACCGGGCGGCGTCCACAGCGCCTCGAACTCGGGGCGGATTCCTCGTGGTACTACGTGGCTCGGGGAGCGGCAATTCAACTCCTTCCAGCGAGGCATGAACGCTTCTGGACGTCACTGCGCCTGTTTGCCGAGTCGACCACAACCCTGACCGGCGATGCGGGAAGGCGGGCCGGAGTCGACGTGTACTGGAGGCCGTGGTGGGGCGGTCTCACCGGGCGGAGGGTGAACGGGGGCGCCGACGTCTCGCTGCAGGGCCTGGTTGGCGACTTCCCGAGCGTACGCCTTTCCGTCATGGGCAGTCTGGTCATCCCCCTGTCGACCAGCTTGTCGACGGCGCTGGAGGCGGGCGGCGCGTACATCTGGGGCGACCCGGCACCAAGGGAGATCTGGCGGCTGGGGGGCTCCGGTGACTGGCTGCGGGGCTATCCCCGCGTGGTGCTGCGCGGGAGGGAGGTCTGGAGGAGCCGGGTCGAGCTGCAACGCAAGGTCAGCCTGGTTGCCCTTTCGGTCTTCCTCGACTGGGCATCGGTCGATGGCAGGAGCCTGCAGTCCGCAGGGGTTGGCCTGTCCGTTTTCAACGGATGGCTGCGCGCGGATCTGGCCAGGCCTCTGTCAGCCTGGCACGAGGCCGGTGTCGATCTACCGCACGCACCCGGATGGGAGGTGCACCTGCGTGCTTTCGCGCCCTTCTGAGCACAGCCGCCTGGCCCGCCGCGTTATCTTCCGTCCCGTCCGCCGGTTCTTCCACACGGAATCCCATGGCTGATCCCAACGATCAAACACGGCGCGGAGCCATCCATCCCGCCGTCGCGGACGCGCGCGCCGTGATGTTCGACTTCGACTTCACGCTCGCGGACTCCTCCAGCGGTGTCGTGGTCTGCGTGAACCACGCGCTGTCCTGGCTGGGGCTTCCCCCTGCCCCGCCTGATGCCATTCACAGGACGATCGGATTCGACCTCACGACGGTGCTCGGGATGCTCGCCGGCGAGGAATGGAAGCCGCGGGGCCAGGAATTCCTCGAGCACTTCCAGACGAAGGCGGACGAAGTCATGGTCGCCAGCACCGTCTTCCTGCCCGGCGCGCGGCGGGTGCTCGAGACGCTCCACGCCGCAGGCTACCCCCTCGGCATCGTGTCGACGAAGAGCCGCCACCGCGTCGAGGGCGCTCTTGAACGGGACGGGCTGCTTGCGTTCGTCGACGTGATCGTCGGCAGCGACGACGTGCCGCGCTACAAGCCCGCTCCTGACGGGCTGCTCAAGGCGGCCGCCTCACTGGAGGTCCCGCCCCGCGACTGCGTGTACGTCGGCGACTCCGAGGTGGACGCCAGGGCCGCGCAGGCGGCGGGCATGGGGTTCGTGGCCGTGCTTTCGGGCACCACGCCCGCGGAGACGTTTCACCGCTATCCCGCCAGGGCGGTTCTTACAGGCATCGCGGAGGTCGTCCGCGGGCGACCGTGACGGCTGCCCTTCCCGCACGCCCCTGTCCGGCGCGAACACGCCGCCCACGTCAAACATCTCGGCTCGATTCGGTGACCGTTGGCGGATCGTCCGTCGTGTGGGCTATGGTGTCCCTCTTCGCCGACCCGCCGCCCCGGAGGACGCCATGCCCCGCCTGGATGTTGTCTCGATCCGCATGAACCGCATCGTCGCCGCGCCCGCACTGCTCCGCACCGCCGCCGCGACCGCGGTGCTCCTGGCGGCCTTCGCCGCGACCACGCCGGCCGCGGCCGCCGCGCAGGAGATCCTCATCAGCGGCGGCACCGTGGTCACCTCGGAGGGGCGGTTCGCCGCCGACGTGCGGGTGCGCGACGGGACCATCGTGGAACTCGGAACCGGGCTGGCCGCGGGGCCGGGCGCGCGTATGATCGACGCCTCCGGGCTGCTGGTCATGCCGGGCGGGGTGGACCCGCACGTTCACCTGGGCGGCAGCCGCAGGGACGACTACCGCACCGGTTCGCAGGCGGCGCTGGCGGGGGGCATCACGACCATCTCGAACTTCGCCTTCCCGGAGGAGGGGCGCACTCTGGCCCAGGCGGTCGAGCGAGAGGCGGCGCTCATCCGCGAGCAGGCGATCGCGGACGTCATCGTGCACGCCGGCATCAACGATCCCGCGTCGCAGGAGGGTCAGATGCCGACCCTCGCCGCCGAAACCGGCCAGACCAGCACCAAGATCTTCATGGTGCGGGCGGACTTCGACGCCGACGTGCGAGGATACATGGCGACGATGGACGCGGCGGGGCGCTCAGGCATCCTGACCATGGTGCACTGTGAGGACGGGCCTATCCTGGCGCGCGCGGTGGCGGAGCTCACGGCGGCCGGGCGCACCTCGCTCGAGTACTTCCCCGACAGCCGCCCCGTGGTGGGCGAGGTGGTCGCTACCCAGCGCGCGGTCGCCATGGCGGAGGCCACCGGCGCGCCCATCTACGCGGTCCACGTCTCCTCCGAAGGCGCGCTGCGGGTCCTCCAGGACGCCCAGGATCGGGGCCTGCCCGTGTTCGTCGAGACCCGGCCCATTTATCTGCACTTCACCCGCGAGCGCTTCGAGGGCCCGAATCGCGGGCTCTACGTCGGACAGCCGCCGCTGCGCGAGCAGCGCGACCAGGACGCCCTGTGGGCCGGCATCGCCAGCGGATCGGTGCACGTGCTAGGCACGGACCATGTGGCATATCTGCGCGAAGAGAAGATGGACCCCTCGCAGACCATCGCCCGCCAGCGGGCCGGGCTGAACAACCTCCAGGTGGTCCGCCCGATGCTCTACTCCGAGGGCGTGGTGCAGGGCCGCATCTCGGAGGAGCGCTTCGTCGCCGTCACATCCACCAACGCCGCCAAGCTCTTCGGACTCTACCCTCGCAAGGGTACGGTCGCGGTCGGCTCCGACGCCGATATCGTCCTCTGGGATCCCGACGAGACCCGCACCATCCGCGACGAAGACGTGTTCTCGGGGGCCGGTTTCTCGGTGTACTCCGGACGCGAGGTCACCGGCTGGCCGGTGATGACGCTACGCCGAGGCGAGATCGTGTATGAGGATGGCGAGATTCTGGCGGAGGCTGGCAGCGGCGAACTGCTGCGCCGGGGGAGATGGCAGGCGCCCTAGCTGGTCTGCGGCGGCTGGCTCGGCGGCACTCCCAACCGTATCATCGTGGTTGCAGCTCAACCCGATTCACAGGAGGCTCGACCCATGCGCAAAGGTATACTCGCTTCGACGACCGCCGTACTTCTCCTCGCGGCCGGCGCTTGCGCCGACTCCGCCCAGGAGGCCCCGGAAACCGCGGAGGAGGCGCAGGAGGCCGCCCAGGAGACCGGTCTGGTACGGGTCGTGATCTCCACCGACTTCGGCGACATCGAGGTGGATGTCGACACCGAGAACGCACCGGGCACCTCCGCCAACTTCCTCCGCTACGTGGACGCGGGCCACTACAACGGGGGCCAGTTCCATCGCACGGTCACGATGGACAATCAGCCCAACGACAGCGTTCGGATCGAGGTGATTCAGGCGAGCGTGAACGAGGAGTTCGCCGAGCAGGGCTTCGACGCGATCCCCATGGAGCGCACCTCCGTCACCGGGCTTCGCCATGTCGACGGCGCCATCTCGATGGCCCGCGGACAACCCGACAGCGCCACCTCCAGCTTCTTCTTCTGCATCAACGACCAGACGTCGCTGGACTTCGGCGGCAACCGCAACCCCGATGGCCAGGGATTCGCGGCGTTCGGCCAGGTCGTCAGCGGCATGGATGTGGTGCGGATGATCCAGGGGCAGCCCGTTGACGCCCAGCAGCTCGACCCGCCGGTCAGGATCACATCCGTGCGGCGAGCCGACTGAGCGGAGGACGGGCTCCCGCCGGCTTGGGGCTCCCGGCTACTCCTCGACGATCAACCGGGTCCCGACCTCGATCGGGCTCCGGCCCGACAGCTGGACGGTGAGGATCAGGTCGTACTCGCCGGGCTCCACCTCGGGCAGCGTCAGCGCGATAGCGCGGAACACCGTCCCGAGCTGGTCCGGCCCCGCCTCCTGCCAGCTCATCTCCACGGGAGCTTCCGGGGTCGTGAGGCGCAGAAACTGGGTCGCTCTCGCCAGCAGCCCCGGATCGGCGTCCTGCATCGTGATGCCGACGATTGCGCTCTCCCCGGTCTGCAGCCCGTAGACCTCCCAGGCCGCCACGAAGGTCTCTCCCGGGGTGACGCGCGTCGAACCCAGGACCCGGGGCAGAGCCTCGTCCAGGCTCTCGGGCAGATCTCCGCCGGCGTCCAGCAGAACCACGTCCGACACGCCCGCGAGCCCGAACGGAAGATCCTGCTGGCGCACGCCACCCCGGACCCGCCAAGCCCGGTCGTCCGCATCGTCGAAGACTTCGACACCGAAAATGTAGTCCCCGTTGGCGACCCGGGCCGTCACCACGCCCTCGCGCGCGCCACCGCGCTGATCCACCAGCCGCTCGCCCTCGGGCGTCAGAACGAACATCCCTGACTCCACCGGGCCGGATGCATTGTTCATCGGCGGCGGGGCGACGTCGAAGGCCGCGAAAGGGTCGTCGCTCGGAGCGATCTCGCGCACCGAGGGCCGGCCCTGTTCCTCGGACGGCGGCGGGGGCTGGTAGCCCGCCACCACCAGGAGCGAGTCGCCCCGGCGGAAGCGGGCCACCTGCGCATCCATGGTGGTGATGATGGGCGCGTACCAGGGCGCGTAGCCGGTCCACGGCGCCCGGTCCTCGATTTCCCACGCGCGCAAGGGGATGCCCGTCGGGTCCGCCAGGAACTCGCCCGCCGGAAGGAATTCACGGCCGTGAGGTCGGTGACGGCCGATGATGAAGCGGTTGTCCTGCATGAGACCCGAAGGGGGACGCACCGGCCTTCCGCGCTCCCATCCGATCTCGCCTCCATAGCGCGCGACCAGTTCCTCGAGATCCTCCTCCCAGGGAATGTCGTAGGCGTTTTCCGCGGCTTCCCGGAGGCGAATCAACGTGCGGCGGGCGTACTGCTCCACTTCACGATCGTTGCCCTCGACCAGGTAGAGGGGATCGGCGAGAAGCCAGAGCTGTTCCCGGAGCGTCGCCTTGCCCGCGGGATCCGTGTCCTCGAAGAACTCCTGGGCTTCTTCGTCCAGGAGGTAGTCGAGAGCCAGCCAGTTCCGTCGTTCCTCCTCCGGCATCCCGGAGATGGCGTCGTGGAAGACGGTCTCCGCCTCGATGCTCTCGCCTCTCGTCTGAAGCAGGTAGCCTGCGAGTGCGAGGCACCACCACTCGTCGTCGGGATGGCAGCGCTCCGTGAGAGCCTCGGCCCGGAGCCACTCGCCCTGCTCCATCAGGTAGTAGACGCGCTGGCCCAGCACCCACTTGTCGCGCGGGAGGCGGGAGGCGACGCGGCCCAGGGTGCGCAACATCTCCATGCGCGCCATCTCGACCTCGATCGGGTCCGGAGCCACCGGCGGCGCCTCTTCGTCCCCGTGCCGCAGGCACATGCGGCCCACGAGGGCGTCGCACATGCCCCCGAAGCCCTGCCATTCGGGGGGCAGGCGCTGCTCGCGAAAGCGCTCGAACTTCTTCTGCTCCTCTTTCGCCTCCTCGATCAGCGCGATCGAATCGGCTTCGGACGTTGCCGCGTCTTCCTGGGCGGCACGGGCCGGGCCCGGTACCGCGAGGCAAGTCAGGACGACGACGAGGCTGATCCGTCTCACCGGATCGATGGCGCAATGGCTCATTCGCGAAGGCTCCTTGTGGACTTGGCTGTCATCCATAGGACGCGCGGCGGCGGTGAAGGGTTGGCGCGGACATCAGAACAGGGCATCCCGCCCGTCGCTCCCAATCAACCCCGCGCATCGCCGGACTGCCCCTCGCACCCCTATACTCTAACGGGACAGTCAACACATCGTCTTCCCCATTCCCGCGCCCCGGAGCCTGCGATGTCCGCGATTCCGCTGATGCTGCTTCTGGCCATGCCGCAGCTCCCCGAACCCTTCGAGACGCCATGGAACCGCGCCATCCCGAGCATCGTGGAGCGCCCCGACGGCGCGATGCTGTCGGTTCCGGCCGGTTTTCGCGTCCGCGTCTTCGCCGGGGATCTCGCCAACCCGCGTCGCCTCGCGCTGTCCAGCAATGGTGACGTCCTGGTGGCGGAGAGCCGAATCGGCGCGATCACGCTGCTGCGTGACGCCGACGGCGACGGCATGGCGGAGCAACGGGAGACCTTCGCCGAAGGCTTGACGAGGCCATACGGGCTCGCCTTCCACGACGGCTACCTGTACGTGGGCAACAACGACTCGGTGGTGCGCTTTCGCTACGAGCCGGGCCAGACGAGGGCACAGGGTCCGCCCGAGCACGTCGTGGATCTGCCGGTCAGCAGCGATGCCCTCGATCACGATACCGCCGAACGGCTGGGCATCGATGTCAGCCGCACCCGCGGATTCAACCACTGGACGCGCAATCTGATCTTCGCGCCGGACGGCCGGAGGATGTACGTGGCCGTCGGTTCGGCGACCAACGCCATGCCCGGCTCCGACCCGCGCCGCGCCGCGATCAATGAATACGGCGCGGACGGCGCGGAGCACCGCGTCTTCGCGGGAGGGCTTCGCAATCCCGTCGCGCTCGCCTTCCATCCGGTCACGGGCACGCTGTGGACGGCGGTGCACGAAAGGGATCACCTCGGCGATGACCTGGCCCCCGACTACGTGACTTCGGTCGAAGACGGCGGATTCTACGGTTGGCCGTACGCGTACATCGGACCCAACCCGGAACCGATCCTGAACGGGGCGCGGCCCGACCTCGTGGAACGCACCCTCGTGCCCGACGTGCTCCTCCCGGCCCACGCCGCTCCCATGGGCATGGCTTTCCACAGCGGCGAGGGATTCCCCGCGGAGTACCGGGGCAGCGCCTTCGTGGCGCTTCACGGATCCATCAACCGCCTCGACCTCAAGGGCTATTCGGTGGTGCGCATCCCCTTCGAGAACGGCGGCCCGTCCGGGCCGCCGGAAGACTTCCTGACGGGGTTCATCGTCCGCGACGACGAGGAAAAACAGGTGTGGGGGCGCCCCGTGGATGTACTTCAGGCCAAGGACGACGCATTGCTCGTCTCCGACGACGCGGGGAACCGCATCTTCCGGGTCTGGTTCGCGGGATAGCCGCTACGGGACCAGGTCGTCGCCCGCCCGGCAGCAAGTCTGTCGCTGCGGCCACCGCCTCGCGGATGTGTCCGGGCGCCGGCCCGGCTGACGCTCCCGGCGGTCAGAGCGAGCAGTCGGATCCCGTGCGCTCGCCCCGCACCCACGCGGCCAGCATCCGCCACTCGGGATCGTCCATCGACCGCCAGCGCCGGGGCCCGTTGTGGGCGTAGTCCCCTCCCCCCTCGTAGGCCAGCGGGTGCATCAGCAGGCGGCTCCGGGTCGGCTCCCCGGGCAAGATCAGCCGCATCGCCACCCCAAAGTTGCGGCGTGACTCCTCCTCGTTCCAGAAGTCACGCCCCTCGCCGATGGGTCCCGCGAACCCGGCAGCTCCCGATCCGTGGCATTCCGCGCACGGAAGCGCCCCCGGGGTCGTGGTGAGAAAGACTCGCTGCACGCAGCTCTCGAAGAACGCGAAGTCCACGGCGGGCCTGGCCGCGCTCTCCGCTTCGGGCGCCGGCTCGCCCATCCTCACCCACTCGGCTACCATCTGCCACTCGGGGTCGTCCCTGGACGCCCAGAAGGTGCCCCCCGTGTGGCCTCCCCGGCCACCCGCCGCCACCGCCAGGGGCACGTTGAGCAGACGGCTGCCGTCGGGATCGCCGGGAGTCACCAGCCGCGCGACTTCAGCGAAGTTGGCGCGTGACTGCTCTTCGCTCCACGACGTCTCTCCGTCCGGTCCCTCGGCGAGCGGCTCCAGCTTGAGCGGGGCGTTGGTCTGCCAGGTATGGCACATCACGCACGACGGACCCCCCGGGCCTTCGAGGGTGAAGCCCCCGCGCGAGCGTGTGAAGATGGGCTCCACATTGGCCAGGTAGTAGTCGAAATCCAGCCCGGTGGCGCGGGCGACGGCATCGGCGGAGGAGTCGTCGCCGGGGGCGCAGGCCGCGGCGGCGGCCACAAGGAGGGCCAGCGCCGGCACGCCCGCTCCCGGCCACACCGCCGTGTGCCGACCGCGCGCGCTCATCGGCTGCCGCCCCGGATTTCCACCCGGTCCGCCGGGATGAGCGCGGTGTGAACCCGTTTGGGCGCGTGCCCGACGGGGATGCGCTTGACCACTTCAAGCGTCTCCAGGTCCACCACCACGGTCTCGCCCGCTCCCGTCACGGCGACGAAGAGGTAGCGACCGTCCGGAGACGACGTCGCCCAGTCCGCCCCGCCGCCGCCCAGGCCGACGTGGACCGAACCGATGTACTCCAGGTCGGGCAGCGAGTAGCCGTACACGGTGCTGGTGATGCGGCTCACGTCCCAGACCGCCGAGTTGTCCGGCAGCACCTCCAGCCCGTGGCTGGGTCCGTCCTGGCGCCCGTCGGCGTTAACCTGCGAGAGAGGAACGGGAGGCGGGCTCTTGAAGTCCACGATCTCACGGGTGTCCCAGTCGATGACGAAGAACCCGTGATGCTCGCTCGCCTGCGCGAAGATGCGTTTCGGGGAGCCGTCCGGGTTCGACTCGATGGCGAGAGGCCGGGTGCGAACCCCCTTCACCGGAATGCCCCAGGCGATTTCGTCCGTGCTCGTGTCGATGATCTCGATGGACGGATGCTCGGGCTGTTCCGGGCCGGGCGCGAGGCTGGCGACCGCCCATTTCTCGTCGTCGGTCACGTAGATGTTGTGCACCGGCCGGAACATGCGGACGGTCTTGACGACCTCGTGCGTGTCGATGTCGATGACATCCGTATAGGGTCCTCCGCCCCGGATTCCCACATAGAGCTTCCGTAGCCCGTTGGCCATGGAAATGTTGTTGGGACGGCCCGAGAGGGGAATCTGGTCGACCATCTCGAGGGTGCGCGTGTCGAACACGTCGACCGTGCTGTGGCTTTCGTTGGAGAAATAGTAGTAGAGCCCCTCGGGGTGCTCGGCGACGCCGTGGGCGTGCATGACTCCCTCGATCACCGCGAGCACCTCATGCGTCTCCGGGTCGATCAGGTGTGCGTTGGTCCCCGCGGAATTGGTCTGGATGATTCGCGCAACCTGGTCGCTTTGCGCCGCGAGCGGCCCTGTGGCCAGGGCCGTGAGGAGAGCGGCGAGCAGGAACCTGGGAATGCTGGCGTTCAGCATGGTCACGCCTCCATCGATCGAAACGGTGCGGCTGGGCTCGAAACTCATCTTAAGGGGTCGCGCGCGAACACGCACAATCCAGCCCCTATGGAGTACCCGCCCGGAGCAGTGGGACGGGCGAACGCGGCGATTGCGGCCTACTGGAGGCGAAGCGCGCGGGCCAGTGCGCGGCCCCCGTTCCTGCTGTCTCTCTTACCCGCCGCCGGCCGGGGCACGACCCCGGCAATGGCTTCCCTGAGACCCGCCCCGTCGACGCCCTTGCGAAGGGCCCCCGCGGTCGCCACCGAGACCCGTCCCGTCTCCTCGCTCACCACCACCACCACCGCATCGGTCTCTTCGCTCAGCCCGATGGCGGCGCGGTGGCGGGTGCCCAGCGACCGGTCCGGCACGGGGGCGCGATTGAGTGGCAGAATCGCCCCCGCCGCCTTGATGGTATCCCCCGCGATGATGACCGCCCCGTCGTGCAGCGGAGAATTGGGCGTGAAGATGGCGCCCAGGATCTCGCGGGAGACGCGCGCCTGCAGACGACTGCCGCTCTGGGCGTATTCGTCCAGCCCGACCTCCCCCTCCACCGCGATGAGCGCGCCGATCTTCATGCTCGACAGGCGTTCGACCGCCCCCGCGATCTCTTCCACCACCTGGCTCTCCTCGAGCCGGCTGAACAGCTGCAGCATGCGCGTCTGGCCCAGGCGGGCGAGCGTGGATCTCAACTCGGGCTGAAAGACCACGAGGGCGGCGATGGCCCCGTACTGAAAGACCGCGTCCATGATCGACCGTATCAGGTCGAGTCCCAGCAGGCGCGCGATGGCGTAGAGGCCCGCGATCAGCAGCCCGCCCAGCAGGATCTGCATGGCCCGGGTGCGCTGAATGAGCAGCAGGATGCGGTACAGCAGCACCGCCACGATGAGGATTTCGAGGATATCCAGCCAACCAGGGGCAAACAGCACGAACAGATCCCCTATGCTCATGCCGTCTCAGACGCGGGCGGAAATCACGACTTCAGGCGGGGAGGCGCCGTGGCTCGCCGGTCAAGGATCGTCCGGAGTCGAGCCCCCGGTGCGCGCCCGGGTGCCGCCGACGCGGGCGGAAGCGACCGAAACCGCATCCTCCGGCTCGCGAAGGGGATCCGGCCTGGTGCCGGACCCGGTCAGCGCCGGAGCACCGACCTGTTCCTCGTCGGCCGGCTCGCTGGCCGAGGGCGCGGCGTCCCCGTTCTCTTTCGGCGACAGCGGCGGCAATGGTTCTCCCTTCTCGATCAGCTCGATCTCGCGACGGCCGAGCGTTTCGCGATCCAGCAGCGCCTGCGCGATAATCTCCAGCAGTTCCTTGTGCGTCTCCAGCAGCTCCCGGGCGCATTCGTGCGCATCGTCCAGGAACCTCTTCACCTCGCTGTCCACCAGCTGCGCCGTATGCTCGGACACCGCGCGTCTCTGAACCAGCTCGCGCCCCAGGAAGATCTCCTGATCGGAGTCCCCGACCGCCATCAGACCCACTCGTTCGGACATGCCGAAGCGGGTCACCATGCGACGCGCCATGGTCGTGGCGCGCTCGATGTCGTTGCCCGCTCCTGTGGTCACCTTGGTCGGCCCGAACCGCATCTCCTCCGCCACGCGCCCTCCGAACAGCATCACCAGCTGCCCCTGCAGCCACTCCTTGGTGTACGAGTGCCGGTCCTCCTCGGGGAGGCTCGCGGTGAGGCCGAGGGCGCGCCCGCGGGGCACGATGGTGACCTTGTGGACGGGGTCGAGGCCGGGAACCCGGAGGCAGACAACCACGTGACCCGCCTCGTGATAGGCGGTCAGCTCGCGCTCCGACTCGGTGAGTACCAGGCTCTTGCGCTCCGCGCCCAGCATGACCTTGTCCTTGGCCAGTTCAAAGTGAATCATGCCCACCCGGTTGGCCCCGGTGCGCGCGGCGACGAGGGCGGCCTCGTTGCAGATGTTGGCCAGGTCCGCGCCGGACAGTCCGGGCGTGCCCCGGGCAATGACGGACAGATCCACATCGTCCGCGAGCGGGAGTTTGCGCGCGTGCACGCCCAGGATGCCCTCGCGCCCCTTGATGTCCGGGGAATCGACCATGACCAGCCGGTCGAAGCGCCCGGGGCGCAACAGCGCGGGATCGAGCACGTCCGGCCGGTTGGTGGCCGCAAGCAGGATCACGCCATCGGTGCCCTCGAAGCCGTCCATCTCCACCAGCAGGGCGTTCAGGGTCTGCTCGCGTTCGTCATGCCCGCCGCCCAACCCGGCGCCCCGGTGGCGGCCCACCGCGTCGATCTCGTCCACGAAGATGATGCAGGGCGCGTGGGCCTTCCCCTGCTCGAAGAGATCGCGGACACGCGAGGCGCCCACACCGACAAACATCTCGACGAAATCCGAGCCCGACATCTGAAAGAACGGACGCGCCGCCTCACCCGCGACCGCGCGCGCCAGCAGGGTCTTGCCCGTCCCCGGGGGGCCCACCAGCAGCACGCCCTTGGGAAGACGGCCTCCCAGCCGCACGAAGCGCTCCGGGTCCTTCAGGAACTCGATGATCTCGTGAAGCTCCTCCTTCGCCTCTTCGGCTCCCGCGACGTCCTCAAAGGTCACCTGGGGCGTGTCGGGAGAAATGAGCCTCGCCTTGGACTTGCCGAACTGGAAGGCGCGGTTGCCCCCGCTTTGCAGGCTGCGCACGAACCAGATCCAGATCCCCGCCATGAGAATCCAGGGCAGGAGCGCGAAGACCCGCTCCATCAGCGGAGTCTTCGCTGCGCGCGCGCTCACGATCACACCGCCGCTCCCGAGCTCATCGATCAGCCCGTCGGTGATCTCCCCCGGAAGCATGGTGGTGAAACGGCCGAGATCCTCGCCGTCGCGGTTCACCGGGGTGCGCAGCTCGCCCTCCACGCTGCGCGCCTCGATGATCGTAACCGCGCGGATGTTCCCGGAGGAAAGCTGCTCGCGGAATTCCGTGTACGTGAACTCCACGCCCGAGTTGGTGCGCGGATTGAAAATCTGAAGAAGGAGCAACGGCGCGAGGATCAGGAGAATCCAGAATGAAGCGGTGCGCGACATCCTGGAAAATCTCGACCCGGGTTCGGGTCGGTTCTGCTGTTCGGAGTCGGACATGTATGGATACCCTGGGCGGCGCCGGCCTATGCCCTCAGATGCTTGCTATGTACGGAAGATGCCGAAAATTCTCGCTGTAATCGAGCCCGTAGCCCACGACGAACTCCGGCGGCGCGTCAAAACCAACCCACCTGGGCTGGAGCGCGATCCCGTTTCGGCGCTTGTGAAGAAAGGTACACACTTCGAGGCTGCCCGGTCCGCGCGCCTGGATGATGGGCACCAGGGATGCCATGGTCTTGCCGCTGTCGATGATGTCGTCCACCAGGATCACGTGCCGTCCCTCGAGCGACACTTCAGGGTCGTAGAGGAGCCGCACGTCACCCGATGATACCATACCCGTCCCATAGCTTGAAGTCACGACGAAGTCGATCTGCACGGGGTGGCGGATACAACGCGCCAGGTCGGCCACGAATATGAACGACCCCTTGAGCAGGCCGAGCAGCATCACTTCCGCGCCCGGCTCGTAGGTGGACGAGATCTCCTCGCCCAGCTCGCGCACTCTGCGGGCGATCTGCTCGCTGGTGAAGATGACGCGGCGCAATCGGCGCCCACCGGTGCGTCGCGTGTCGTCAGTTGATGTCATCATCGAGATCCACTCCAACGTAGAGGATTGCCGCCTTCGGCTCGGGAAGCGCCTCGATCGAGCGCGCCACGCCGGGCACCCAGAGGATGCGGCCGCCCGAATCCGCCACGACCGGACGGCAAGCGCGCGCCGGGCGCGGGATCCGCGCCTCCGCAAACAGCTTCTTGAGCTTCCTGGTGCCACACGAAAGGCGAATGCGATCTCCGGGCCGCCAGCCGCGAAAGAGAATCGGGAAGCGGAGCGCGTGAACGGCCAACTCCTCTCCCCCGACAGAACCCGTGCTCGACCAGCGGGCGAGGAAGGGTGAGCCTCCCGAACGCCCCGCGGCCACGCCCTCTCCGGGAGTCGCAACCGCCACGAAACGCGCACCGCCCCCGGTGTCCCGCGCTTCAATCTCCTTGTCCGGACGCGAGATGGCCAGACGTCCGAAGGAGCGCGACAGCACCGCTCCCCCGGGCAGATGCAGCGAGCGGCCGCTGGCGGCCGAGCTGGCAAACTCCGCAGCCAACCGGGTGCCGGTGGCATCAAGACGGGTCCCCGTCTGCGCCGCCAGGGCGCGCACCAGCCTGGCCCGCACGAGCGGATCACAGCGCAGAAGGGCGTCTCGGCTGAAAGAGACGCGCCCTTCGGTCCGATCGGCTTCGAGGACCGCGAGCAACGTCGGCAGCACGGCACCCCAGAGCCGGTTCTCCTCATCGGCAAGGCCCGCAAGACGGTGGAGCGCGCGGCGGGCTCCGGGTGCGATGCGCTCCTCGGCAAGCGGCAGGAGTTCCCGCCGTACCACGTTGCGCGGGATATGCGGCGAACGATTGGTGGGGTCGGTGCGGTACCGGAGGCGCGACGCTGCGGCATAGTCGGCCAGCTCCTGCTTCCAGAACGAGAGCAGGGGCCGGTACAGGCCGGGTTCGCGGGTGCGGGGAATGCCGGCCAGGCCGACCAGACCTGTGCCGCGCAGGACGCGGTAGGCGACTGTTTCCGCCTGGTCGTCCGCGTGGTGGGCGGTCACGAGCCGGTGGCAGCCGGTTTGCCGGCGCGCCTCCTCCAGAAAGCGGTAGCGGGCGTCGCGGGCTTCCGTCTCGTTGGTAGGCGCGCGGTCGACGACCTGGCGCACCAGCGGCACATCCCACGCGCGAGTGAGCCCCGCGACCCAGCGGGCGTCGTCGGCGCTGCCCGGGCGCATGCGGTGATCGAGATGTGCGGCGTGGAGCTCAAGGGACGGGAGCCCCGAGGTATGGCGCAGCAGATGAAGGAGGACGGTGGAGTCCAGGCCGCCGGAAAGGGCCACCAGCACGCGGTCGCCGGCGGAGATGATCCCGTCCACGGCCACCGTCGCGCGGAAGCGGTCGCCCAGCGACCGGGCTGCGCCGCTCACGACCCGGCCACGGGCTGCGCCGGCGCCACCTCCCGCCGGTCGTCCGCCAGCGCGGGCGGGGGCGGGCGGCCGGTGTCTTCCACCAGCACGCGCGCCAGCAGGTCGAGGCGGTCGGACTGGATGCCGTCCACGCCCCAGGAAAGCAAGCGCCGCATATCCGCCGGATCGTCGATGGTCCAGACGTGAACGGGGATGTTGCGGCGATGGGCCTCCTCCACGAAACGCGGGGTCACCACCCGCCTGCCCTCCCACTCATCCGGCACCTGGAGGGCATCCGCGCGCGGCGTATAGAGAACACCGAACGGCCGATGGTACAGGAGATAGAACAGCCGGATCTGGCGGCGGGACGCGCCATGGGGGCCCCGATATCCGTGTCGCGACGCTCTCGCCCCCTCCTTTTCGGCCGCCATCAGTACGCGCTGGCGAGCTCCGTGGCGGCGGATGGTCTCCACCAGCAGAGGCGCGACCCCGGGGGTCTTGGCCTCGATGTTCATGCGTGTGGCCGGAAAGGCCTCCAGGACCTCATCCAGCAGCGGGATGCGCGCGCCTCTTCCCCGGAAGACCCAACGCCCCGCGACATCACGAAAGTGGCAGCCGGCGTCGAGCGCGCGCACTTCGCTCCAGGGCAGCGCACGCACCGCGCCGCTCCCGTCGCAGGTTCGGTCCACGGCAGCGTCATGAATCACCACCACCTTGCCGTCGGCGGTGCGGCGCACATCCATCTCCAGCACGTCCGCATCCCATCGCTCTACGGCGTTGGCAAAGGCCGCCATGGTGTTCTCGGGAGCCAGCGCGGCCCCTCCCCGGTGGGCGATCAGAAGAGGGGCTCCGCCCAGGTAGGGATGCCCGGGACGCCGCACCGGCAGTCTGCCCAACCCCTGGGAAGGCGCACGCGTGGGACGGCGCCGGGCCCGGCGGGTCAATCCGCCGCGGCCTTGTCCAGGCGCGTCCGCTCGGCCGGAGTGACCTCGTACAGCAGCGCGAGCACCAGATCGATGAGGGGTTCGGTTATGGAAAGCTCGCTCGTGCTCTGTTCGACGTCCCACTCGGGCTCCTGGTCGCGCAGCTCATTGCGGAGCGTCACAACCCTCCCCGCCAGGAAGCAGAGAATCTCCTCCACGATATCGGGATGGGGATCGGCGGGCCTCCTGCGTTCATCGATGGACTCGCGCAACAGCAATCCTCGCATAAAGGCCAGAAACCCGGGGAAGGCCAACTCGGTCAAGGCACCGTCGTCAAGACGTTCCTCCCCGGTAATGTTCTCCCACTCGAGCTCGTTCCAGTACAGCTCGCGGGCTTCGTCCAGGAAATAGGCGCGCCGGTCGGCCGAGAGGGGTGCCGCATCCGTGTCCGGGGCCCGCAGCGGGCGCTCCAGCACACGGGCCAGTCGCGCCTTGCGCCGGCTCAGCTCGCGCTCGATCTGATCGGTCATCGTCCCACTGGTCGTTTTCCGGGTTTCCAGGGTGCCAAAACGGGGCAATGGCCCGGGACAAGATACCCGCCCGCACGGGAAGCGGCAAAGCACCGGGGGACGGACAGGTGTGAAACCCCGCAAGGACGGCAAATGTCCCTGCGGGGGAGGAAGGCGAGGGATGCCGGAGGAGGGACTCGAACCCCCGACACGCGGATTATGATTCCGCTGCTCTAACCAACTGAGCTACTCCGGCGCGCGCAACGCGAAAACGCTAGTTTTCAGAAGATGGCGTGTCAAGCGGTACCCGTCCGCACCGTCAGTACTCGAATCAGGGGAGAACTCCGGCTCGCCGGCTGGCGAGGGGGTTCCAAGGGAGAGAGATCCGAATGGACATTCCCATGATCGTTGGCATCGTCGCCGCTGCAGCCGGCCTCCTTACCAGTTTTCGCATCCTCTGGGAATACGAGCGGGGCGTGGTCTTCCGGCTCGGCAAGCTGACCCGGGCGAAGGGGCCCGGCCTGATCTTCCTGGTGCCCTACGGGCTGGAGCGCATGAGGAGGATGGACCTGCGCATCGTGGCGCTCGACATCCCCCCCCAGGACACCATCACCAAGGACAACGTCAGCGTCACCGTCAACGCGGTGGTGTACTTCAAGGTGACCAACCCGGCGAAGGCCATGGTCGAAATCGAGGACTACTATTTCGCCACTTCACAGCTCGCCCAGACGACGCTCCGCAGCGTGATCGGCCAATCGGAGCTGGATGAGCTGCTCGCTGAGCGGGAGCGCATCAACAAGATCGTGCGCGACATCATCGACGAGGGAACGGATCCCTGGGGCATCTCCGTCACCGGCGTCGAGATCAAGGACATCGACCTGCCCAAGGAGATGAAGCGGGCCATGGCGAAGCAGGCCGAGGCGGAGCGCGAGCGCCGGGGCAAGGTCATTGCGGCCGTGGGCGAGTTCCAGGCGGCCCGCAAGCTCGCCGAAGCCGCTGCCATCATTCAGGAGTACCCGATGGCCCTGCAGTTGCGCTACCTGCAGACGGCCGTGGAAATCGCCGCCGAGAACAATTCGACGACCGTCTTCCCCATACCGCTGGAGTTCCTGTCGGTAGCATCACCCGGCAAGGCCGAGGCGGTCGCGCAGGCGGCGGCGGAACGGATACCCGCGCTCCTGCCGGAAGGGACCAGTGGACAGCTGCTCGCTGACGCCGTCCGGCGAATCGCCGAGTCGGGGACGGAGCAGGCGGAACCGGCCATTGGCCGCGAGGCGAGGGAGGAGGGCGCGGGCTGATACTACCTGCTACCCGCAGAGTCCTCCGCTTCCTCGCCCTCGAAATCCTCCGCGAAGCGGTACAGGATTTCGCCCTCGCGAATCATGCCGTGACGCTCGCGCACAAGACGCTCCAGCGTGAGCGGGTCGTTCTTCAGGGAATCGGCACGGGCCCCGAACGAGTCAACCTCTGCCCGCAGCAAATCGAGGGCACGCTGCTCCTCCCTGATCCGGGCACGGGTGGAGCCGAGTTCGATCATCGAGTGTTCTCCCCCGAAGATCGCGTAGTACACGGCGGCACCCGAGATGATCGGCAACACCAGCTTCCTCACGACTCCCACAGCGCCCTCCCCGGGTAGGATCCGTCCACCCCCAGTTCCTCCTCGATGCGCAAAAGCCGGTTGTACTTGGCCACCCGGTCGCTCCGGCTGGCGCTCCCAGTCTTGATCTGGCCGGTTGCGCGGGCCACGGCCAGATCCGCGATGAAGGTGTCTTCGGTCTCGCCCGAACGATGCGAGATCACGCATCGGTAGCCGGATGCCCGAGCCAGGTCAATGGCGTCCAGGGTTTCGGTGAGTGTGCCGATCTGATTCACCTTGATCAGGATGGCGTTCGCCACCCCGTCGCGTATTCCTCTGCGCAGCCGCTCGCTGTTGGTGACGAACAGGTCGTCGCCGACGAGCTGCACGCGGTTTCCAATGGCCCGGGTCAGTACCCCCCAACCCCGCCAGTCGTTCTCGCCCAACGCGTCCTCCAGCGAGGCGATGGGGTAGCGCCGGGTCCAGTCGTCCCAGAACGCCACCATCGCAGCGCGGTCCAAGCGGCCGCCGCCCGACCCGTGCAGCACATAGTCGCCGTCCTCCAGAAACTCGCTGGCAGCCGCGTCGATGGCGAGGACGATGTCGTCGCCGATCCGGTATCCGGCGCGATCGACGGCTTCAAGCACCACCTCCAGAGCTTCTTCGTTTCCCCCCAGTTCGGGGGCGAAACCACCTTCATCGCCCACCGCCGTGTTGCGCCCCGCCTCCTTCAGCACCTCCCGCAGGGCATGGAACACCTCGGTCCCCATGCGCAGGCCCTCCGAGAAGGTGTCGGCACCCACCGGCATGACCATGAACTCCTGAATGTCCACGTTGTTGGGGGCGTGCGCTCCGCCGTTCAGGATGTTCATCATGGGCACGGGGAGCACCCGGGCCGCCTCTCCGCCCAGATATCGGTAGAGCGGCTCTCCCGCTTCCCGGGCGGCCGCGCGCGCCACCGCCAGCGAGACGCTCAGGATCGCGTTCGCCCCGAGCCGGCCCTTGTTGGGCGTGCCGTCCAACTCCACCAGCGCGCGATCGAGAGAACGCTGCTCGCGGGCTTCCATGCCGCGCACGCCGGCACGTATCTCGGTGTTGACGTGAGCGACCGCGCGGCGCACGCCCTTGCCGCGGTAGCGGGCAGGGTCTCCGTCCCGCAGCTCCACCGCCTCGTGCTCCCCGGTGGAAGCGCCGCTCGGAACCGCCGCGCTTGCGGTGGCGCCGCTCGCCAGCACGACCTGCGCCTCCACGGTGGGCATGCCCCGGGAATCCAGTATTTCCCTCCCCTTTACCTCCAGGATGGCCGACACGGCATCTCCTTGTAGTGCGTCAACGCGGAGCCGTCGCCTGGCCGGCGGGCGCCGGCTTCGGCTCCGCGCGCGGCGGCGCCTCCCTTGAAGCCGACCCGGATTCGAGCAACTCGACCACGGCTCGCCATGTACGGTCGCGAAGCGTGTTGCGATCCGCGATCTCGAAGTCGTCCACCGCGATCGGCTCACCCACGCGCACCTCAATGGCACCCTGGCGAATCCGGTACCCGTGCTTGGCCATGACCGCGCGACTCCCGGTAACAGAGACCGGCAGGATCGGCGTCCGCGTCTCGATCGCCAGTACGAAAGCGCCTTTCTTGAAGGGCTGCAACTCTCCCGTGGGCGAGCGCGTGCCTTCCGCGAACAGGACGACGTGAAGGGCTCGTTCGCGGAGCTGCTGCGCTGCCCGGCGGAGCGACTCGATCGCGCCTCTGCGGTTGCGGCGGTCGATCACGATGTGGCCACACTGCTGGATCGCCCTGCCAAAGACCGGGACCGAGCGCAGTTCCCCCTTGGCCACGAAGCGCAAGCTCAGGGGAAAAGCGGCGAAAAGGGCCAGCACGTCGAACCACGACTGGTGGTTGCAGACGACGATCTGCGAGTGGTCCGGGTCGATCCGCTCGAGCCCGGTCGAAGTGACGGTCACACCGGCCGCGCGCAGGATCGTCGCGGCCCAGCCGCGCGCCCAGTGCCCACATCGACAGGCGCGCCGGAAAGGGGAGGCCATGAGTATGATCGGGGCGTAGAAGGCCATCATCACAATGGCAACCAAGCCAACCCAGTAGGTGCGAATCATGAGGTCTCCGCGTCCGGTAGACGGGTGGTTCTTCCCCAGGGCATGGAGTCCGGCGGGCGTGAGCCCGGACCAAAGTGATCGAAGCCCTCGCACTCGGCCAGCAGGAAACCGGCGTCTTCTCCCTCAAGCCGGATGCCCGTGCCGCCCGTAACGGTGCCGACACGGGTGAGAGCGACGCCGAAGGCTTGCCGGAAGTCGGCCGCCACGGTGTCCACCAGCCCGGCGGGCGCGGTGAAGCACAACTCGTAGTCCTCTCCGCCCGCGAGCGCGAGACCCAGCGCGCGGCGGCGGGATCCTGTGGTCGCGGCGGCGGCAACCGGGACGTCGGCCAGGTTCAGAACGATCCCCGCGGTGCTTGCCGCAGCGATGTGGCCCGCGTCTCCCAGAAGGCCATCGGAGAGGTCGATGAGCGCGGTGACCGGCAGGCGAGCGGCGAGCCAGCGGGCCTCTCCGAGGCGGGCCACCGGCGCCGCGAACGCCTGTCGCAGCTCCGGTTCCGGATCGCGCCCACTCTCCCAGTGGCGCACCGCGGCGGCGCTTCCCCCCAGCGAGCCCGTCACCCACACCTCGTCGCCCGACCGCGCGCCGCTGCGCAGCACCGGACGGGCAGCCCGGCCCAGGGCGACCACATTCAACACCACCGGGCCGGGAGAGCGGGTGAGATCACCTCCCAGGAGCGCGCAGCCCGCGCGGTCGCAGGCCCGGCGGATGCCCTCCCGAAGTCCGGGTACAATCCGGTCCGCCTGTGAAGCAGGCAGGCTGAGAGCGACCAGCACCCCTGTGGCCCGTGCGGCCATTGCCGCGACGTCGCTGAGCGCGGCCGTCACGGCCCGGTAGCCGGCTTCGTCGAAAGTGATCCATCGGCGGCGAAAGTGTACGTCCTCGAGGAAGGCGTCGGTACTCACCACCCACCCGGATTCGAGCACGGCGCAGTCGTCGCCCGAACTCAGCACGACTTCCCTGCCCGGCTCCGGGCCGACAGCCTGAAAGGAGCGGATCAGGTCGAACTCGGCCCCCGGCCCGAGGGCGCTCAATGGGGTGCCGCCTGGTCGAAGACCACAAACGGCAGGCCGAGGCGGCTACCGCCGTCCGGTTCGCGCCGCAGTGCCCGGGGAAGACGCTCGACCACATCGCCGGGGACAAGCCCGGGTCCCTCCCTGCCGAGCGCCGCCGCCACGCCGGTCACGTGCAGGGCCAATCCACCGGCCACCGCCGGATCGCACCCCTGAGCCAGGAACGATCCCGCCACGCCGCTGAGAACATCTCCCATGCCGGCGGCAGCCAGGTCGGAACTCCCCAGCCCGCCGACCAGAAGCCGGTTTCCGGGCTTGGCCACCAGCGATGGGTTCCCTTTCAGCAATACCGTGCACGACCACGCGGCCGCCCGGTCAAGGGCCAGCTCGTGCGCGAAATGGGGGAGACCGGGAGCGCTGCCGACCAGCCGCCTCATCTCCCCGCGGTGGGGGGTCACCAGCAAGGGCCGATGCCGTCCGAGATCGCCGAGGGACGGCACCGCCTCCGCGGCCGCCAGGTTCAAGGCGTCAGCGTCGAGCAGCACCGGGGTGCGGCTGGAGGCCTCCAGCACTGCTCTCAGGCTGGCTCCGGCCTCCGAGTCGGCCCCCAGACCGGGGCCCGCCGCGATCGCGCTCGACGCCGACGCCGCACGGGCGAGCGCGGGACGGTCGGACGCGTCAACAAAAACCGCTTCCGGGACGGTGCTCTGGAGCACTCCCCGGTTTCCGGGCGGACTGGCGATGCGCACGAAGCCCGCTCCGGCCCTCAACGCCGCACGGGCCGCCATCACCGCCGCACCGGCCATCCCGTGGGAGCCGGCCACCAGCAGCAGCGAGCCGACTTCGTGCTTGTGGGTCTCCAGCGGACGGACCGGCAGCTTCTCCCGCGCCCAGCCCGGAGTGGCGACCCGTGCCCGAAACCTGTCGGACGGAACGGGGGGGAACCCGATCTCCACCGCCACCAGGCGGCCGGCCCGCGCACGCCCGGGGTGAAGCAGCGTGCCGAGCTTGGGCCAGCCGAAAGCCACGGTCACATCGGCCTGCGCGGCCACGCCGGAGACGGCTCCGGTATCCGCGTCTACTCCAGACGGGACATCCAGGGACAGAACGGGCTTGCCGGCCCGGTTGATGCCATCCAGAACGCGCGCCTGTGGTGCACGGGGGGCACCCGAGATCCCGGTCCCCAGGACCGCATCCACAAGGACGGCGGCGGCCGCGGTGGCGCGAGCGATTTCCTCATGCGCGCCCGGATCCGCGGCGTCGAGCATGGGTAGCGGCCAGTCGTGCAGCAAGCCGGCATCCGGCGCACGTGCCGATGTCTGGACGATCGTAACGGGGCGCCCCCAGCCAGCCAGGGTGCGCGCCAGAGCCAGGCCGTCACCGCCGTTGTTGCCGGAGCCTGCGAACACGGCAACGGGTCCCCGCGGAAAAACGCGCTCGAGCACAAGGGCGGCGGAGCGGCCCGCGTTTTCGATCAGGGTTCGGCCGGGAACGCCGAGGAAGTCGATGGCGAAGCGGTCGAAGGCAGCCGCTTCCTTGCCGGTGGGAGCAGGAACATCGGCGGTGCCGAAGAGGATCTCGGCACTACCGCCACGGTTTCCGGAACGGACGCTCCAGTTTTTCTTCATGCGTGGCACGACCGAAGCGCGCCACGAAGGCTACTTGTAACTCTGACTGATATTGCGACCGAACGTAATCTCTCCGTTGTCGATTCTGATGTTGAAGCCACAGTCGGGACTGGAGCAGATCCATGCTTTGTATCGAATCGGCGCGCCTTCGCGTCCGTAGTCGGAAAGGGGAAGCAATAACCCCTTTCGACATTTGAGACACGACGGAAAACTGCGCTCTTCTGACATATCAAGCCCCCTCTAGCGTGGTTTCGAGTGAACGAAACCTGCTGACACAATCCAGTACGCGGGCGGGCTACGCCCTGCCCCACGGATAGTTACGCTCGAAAGCGTCCTCAAAATCGTACACCCCCCTGAAATCTTCAAGGGAGTCTCCCTCCTGCTTCAGGAGGATCCCGCAGTCGACCAAGTCAAAGACGATCTCGCCCAGGTCCTCGGTGGCGTGTACGCCCCAATACTCCAGGACCGTGCGCGCCATGGGCCCGTATCTCTCCAGAGCGAGATGCCTAACGCCTTCTGCAAGCTCCGTGCCCGAAATATGACGCCGCTTTTCCAGTGACTCCGAGACCGAATGCAGCGCAGAGAGTACGAACAAGTACGCGTTGCCATGGAAGCGCGGGTTACGACCATGGAGCCGTTTCAGAATATCTTCGGCAATCTGCGGAGTCTTCATGCGGCAAATCTGAAGTGATTCGCCATGGCGCGCCAGTCCTGAACGGGCGGCCAAATCCGCGGACACCTTCCAGCGTGCATGAGGTAGTGTAGGACCGGGCGGGGCTAGCCGACAAGAGCCGCCTCGGCCCGTACCGGGAAGGACGCGCACAGTTCGCGCACCTCCTCGCGCACCCCCGCCAGCACCTCGTCGTCGTCCGGCTGCCGCAGGACTCGCGCCATCCAGCCCCCGATCAGGCGCATCTCGTCGATGCCCATCCCGCGGCTGGTGAGAGCCGGGGTCCCGAGCCGAATCCCGGACGCCATCAGCGGCGACCGGCGCTCCCCGGGGACGGTGTTCTTGTTGACGGTGATGTCCACGCGCGCGCGCGCCCCCTCGGCGAGCGCTCCGGAAATCCCGTCGTGGCCGAAGTTGACCAGGATCAGGTGGGTGTCGGTGCCGCCACTCACCAGGCGAAACCCGTGTTCCATCAATTCCGCTCCCAGGGCGCGGGCGTTCGCGACGACCCGGCGTGTGTAAGCGGCGAACTCCGGCTCCAGCGCCTCACGGAACGCAACCGCCTTGGCGGCGATGACATGCATCATGGGTCCGCCCTGGGAGCCCGGAAACACGGCTCGGTCGACGGCCCGCGCGTGCTCTGCCGGCGCGAGCAGGAGACCGCCACGCGGCCCCCGCAGGGTCTTGTGGGTGGTGGTCGTCACCACGTGCGCGTGCGGGATCGGGCTGGGGTGCAAACCCGTGGCGACGAGGCCGGCGATATGGGCCATATCCACCATCAGGAGCGCGTCCGCTTCCCGCGCGATCTCGCCGAACGCGGCGAAATCGAGGATGCGCGGGTAGGCGCTGGCCCCGGCGACGATCATGCGCGGACGTTCCGAGAGCGCCTGGTCGCGCAGGAGGTCATAGTCGATGAGCCCGTCCGTTTCGCGCACGCCGTACGACGACACCTGGAACCACTTGCCGCTCACATTGACCTGCGACCCGTGGGTCAGGTGCCCTCCGTGACTGAGTCGCATCCCGAGAAACCGGTCTCCGGGGTGGAGAAAGGCGAGGAAGGCCGCCATGTTGGCCTGGGCCCCGGAGTGCGGCTGCACGTTGGCGTGCTCGGCCTGGAAGAGGGTGCAGGCCCGTGAACGGGCGAGGTCTTCTACGACGTCAACATGCTCGCAGCCCCCGTAGTAGCGCTTTCCGGGCAGCCCTTCCGCGTACTTGTTGGTGAGCGCTGAACCCGTCGCCTCCATGACCGCCCGCGATACGAAATTCTCGCTGGCGATCATCGCGAGCTGGGTCCGCTGGCGATTCGCTTCAGCGCAGACAGCCTTGTAGATGTCCGGGTCGGACCAGCGGAGATGATTCTGGGACAAGACGACTCGGTCGGATCAAGTGCTGAGGGACACGACACGCCGCGCGCCGCGGTTGTGTCTGGCTTCTCCAAGCTGACGCGCATCCACCAGCCTTTGCAAGGCCACGCGGTTCGAGGCCTCGATGGCGGTCACGCCTTCCCGGCGGGCGCGCCGGAAAACGCGCACGAGAACATCGTAGATCGTGGCGGCCTTTTTCCTGGTGCGTGCAGCGGACCAGCCATGGAGCTCGCCGTAGACGTTGATGAGCCCTCCGGCGTTGATCACGTAGTCGGGCGCGAACAGAATGCCCCTCTCCTGCAGGGAGTCGCCGTGACGCGGCTCGGCCAGCTGGTTGTTGGCTGACCCGGCCACGATGTCCACCCGGAGGCGGTCGATGGTGCGGTCGTTGATGACCGCGCCCAGCGCGCAGGGGGAAAAGATGTCGGCGGTCACGTCATAGATTTCATGAGGGGAGACGCAGGCGGCTCCGAACTCCTCGGCCACGCGCCGAACCCGGTCGGCATGGATGTCGGTGATCGTCAGACGCACGCCTTCGGCGGCTAGATCTTCGCACAGGTGGTACCCCACGTGGCCAAGACCCTGCACGGCGACGTGTCTTCCTTCCAGGGAAGGATCGCCGTAGCGCTCCTGCGCGCACGCCTTGATCCCCTGGTAGACTCCGTGCGCGGTAGCCGGAGAGGGGTCGCCGGAACGTCCGCGCACACCGACCACCGAGTCGGTTTCCATGCGCACATAGTCCATGTCTTCAACGGAGGTGCCGACATCCTCGGCCGTGATGTAGCGGCCGCCCAGCGACTCGACCGCGCGGCCGTGGGCGCGGAAAATGCTCTCCCGGTCGCGGGCGCGGCCATCGGCCAGGATGACCGACTTGCCCCCACCCAGATCCAGGCCGGCGATGGACGCCTTGTAGGTCATGCCGCGCGCGAGGCGCAGCACGTCGACCACGGCCTCCGCCTCGCTGGCGTATTTCCAGAAGCGGGTGCCTCCCAGAGCGGGGCCCAGGGTGGTGTCGTGGATGGCGATAATGCCGCGATAGCCCACGGCGGGCTCTGACCGGAACACGAGCTGATCGTGGGCTCCGGCCGACATCGCATCGAATATATTGATAGTCATTTGTTTCTCCTTTCAGTCACCTCTTGCTTCTTCATTGTGTCTTCGCCGCTCCGGACAGCCCGGCCGTCCCGGCGGCGGAGTCGTTCACCCGGTTAGGTCGCGCGTCGCGTAGTCGCGTGCCGCGATCATGCGCAGGACTTCACCGGTGGCCTCGCAGATCCCGGTCCCGCCGGCGTCGCGCATCAGTTTCTCGACGGGATAGTCTCGCATGTAGCCATACCCGCCGAAGATCTGAACCGCCTCACGGGTAACCTCCACGGCAGCATCGCTTGCGGCCAGCCTGGCCATGTACGCCGTCGCCGTCGTGTCGGGGCGGTCTGCCGGGAGGGCGTGTCCGGCCCTTCCTCGGAATTCTGACGCCTCCAGACGAAGGGCCGCCTCCCGAATCAGAGCACGCGCCGCCGCGATACGCGTCGCCATCCCCGCGAGCTTCTGCTGGATGGCTCCGAATCTGGAGAGTGCGCGTCCGAACTGTTCGCGCTCGGCCGCGTAGTCGGCGGCGTGCTCGAAGGCAGCCTGTGCGATGCCCAGGGCCTGCGCCGCGCCCCCCAGGCGGGAGATGTGCAGCGACTCCCTCGCGTACATGGTCCCGCGCGCGACATTTCCAATGACGCGATCCGGGGGCACGAGCAGGTCCAGCAGCTCGATTTCCACGATCTCCGCGGGACAAAGGCCGAGGGTCTCCTCGCGGCGCGTGACCCGGTATCCGGGAGCGGACGTGTCCACGAGAAAGGCGCCGATGCCGTCCCCACCCCGCTTCTCCGGGTCGGAGCGGGCGAAAACCACGGCGGCTCCGGCTCTCCCGCCATCCACGACCCAGTGCTTGCGGCCGGTGAGTCTCCAGCCCCCCTCCGCGGGCACCGCCACGGCGGTCATCGAGTCGAGGTCGCCCGCGGCTTCACGCTCGCCCAGCGCGAAAGCGACAAGAAGCTCGCCGGAAGCGATGCCGGGGAGAATCTCGCGCTGGAGTTCCTCCGATGCATGCGCGAGCAACAGGCCCGTGACCGGTCCATTCTGCAGCGAGACCGAGAGAGCGAGACTGGCGTCTCCCCGCGCGAGTTCCTCCAGCGCCCCCAGATAGCTGCACATGTCCAACCCGAGGCCGCCGAACTCCTCGGGTATCCGCATCCCGAGGAAGCCGAATTCGGCGAGGCTCCGGAACACATCCTCGTCCAGGCGGCGCTTCGCGTCCCAGGCCGCGGCGCGCGGGCAGACCTCGCCATCGGCGAACTCCCGCGTCATCGCCCGGATGTCGCGCTCCTCGGAGGTCATGGATCCCCGCGCGCGGCGAGGGCGGTTCCACGCCAGGTCGGGCACCGGGCAGCGACCGGGAAGTCCCCGCTGGCCAACGCCTCACCCATAGGAATGGAATCCCCGCCGGGTCTTGCGCCCCAGCCATCCGGCCGCCACGTACTTGCGGAGCAGCGGACACGGGCGGTAGCGGTCGTCACCCAGGTCGCGGTGCAGCACCTCCAGAATGCTCAGACAGGTGTCGAGCCCGATCAGATCGGCCAGCGCCAGCGGCCCCATGGGATGATTCATCCCCATCCTCATGACCGCGTCGATCGCCTGGGCCTCCGCGACTCCCTCCATGAGAGCGAAGACCGCCTCGTTGATCATGGGCATGAGGATGCGGTTCGACACGAAGCCCGGGAAGTCGTTGACCTCGACCGGCGTCTTTCGCATTCGGTCCGCCAGGTCCAGGACCGCCCGCGCGGTCCCGTCGCTGGTCCGGAGCCCACGTACGACTTCAACCAGGCGCATCACCGGCACCGGGTTCATGAAGTGCATGCCGATGACTCGGTCGGGGCGGTTGGTTTTGGCGGCAATCGCCGTGATGGAGATCGAGGAGGTGTTGGAAGCCAGAATCGCCTCGGGCGGCGCGAGCCGGTCGAGTTCCGCGAACAGGCGATACTTGAGCGCGGCCTGCTCCGGCGCGGCCTCGATTGCGCACTCGGTCTCGGAGGCGGCGTCGGCGAGATCGGTCGTGGTCCGGATGCGGCCGAGCGCGGCCGTTCTCCGGTCCTCCTCGAGGCGGCCCGCCCGGACCTGGCGTTCCAGGTTGCGGGCGATGGCCGCCATCCCCCGCGCGAGCGCATCTTCGGCGATGTCGTAGAGCGTTACCTCCAGCCCCGCCTGCGCCGCGACGTGGGCGATGCCGTTGCCCATCGTCCCCGAGCCGATGACGGCGACACGCTTCATGGGCTTCCCCCGGCCACGGACGCCGCGCGCACGACCTAGAGCCGTCCGAGAATCCGGGGCCTCAGTCGGACCGCCACCGCCGACGCCACCACCAGCTCGATGGCGTCCCCGATCGCGAAGGGCAGCACCGCATTCCGGAACACCCCGGTGGGAGTGGCACCGGTGAGCAGAGCCAGCTGGGCCGCACCGACGAGGTAGATCAAAAGAAGTCCGCCCGCCAGCGCCGACAGGAGGCGCAGAGCCCCCGCGTCCCCCGATCCGGCCAGCCAGCCGGACAGGCCGGCGGCGAGCGGGAAGGCGAGGATGAATCCGCCCGTTGGCCCGATGAGGGCTGCAGGGCCAGCCGGAATCGCCGCGAAAACCGGTACCCCGCTGACCCCGAGCAGGACATAGGCGGTCATGCTGGCTGCCCCTAGCGACGGTCCCAGCACGAGCCCCGACAGGAGCACGAAGAGCGGCTGCAGGGTCATGGGAACCGGCGTCCAGGGCAGAGGCACCGCCGCGTGGGCCCCGAAGGTGGTGAGCACGACGAAGATCGCGCCGGCCAAAGTTCGCCGGCCCGTGGCGAGCGACGCGATCCGCACCAGGATCCCCTCTCGCAGGCTAGCCTCTGCAATCCCCATTCGATCCTCCCCTGGTTGTCTTCATAGCAGGTTTCGTGCCGCTCTTCGCTGCCGCGTGGACCGATCTGCGCGGTCCCCGGGCTGGCGCTTCCGGCATGACGCCGTCAGGCACGCTCGACCGCCAGCGCCACCGCGTTTCCGCCGCCCAGGCAGAGTGTGGCGAGGCCGGTCGCGGCATCCCCGTCCTCCATCGCGTGCACGAGCGTGACCAGCAGGCGCGCTCCCGAGGCGCCGATCGGGTGGCCGAGCGCGACCGCGCCTCCGTTTACATTCACTCGCGCCGCGTCCACGCCCAACTCGTCGATGTCCGCAAGTGCCTGCACTGCAAAGGCTTCATTGATCTCGACCAGGTCGTAGTCGTCGATCGCCTTCCCTTCCGACGCCATCATTTTGCGCACGGCGAAGACCGGAGCAAAAAACAGGTCGCGGGGCTCGGTGCCCGCCGAGGCATAGGCTGTCACGCGGGCGGCCACCGGCAGGCCGTGCGCTCGCGCAAACTCCATCGACGCAATCACCAGCGCCGCGGCGCCGTCGTTCAGCCCCGGAGCGTTGCCGGCGGTGACCACCAGTTGCTCGACCTCCTCGGGCGCGTCGTTGGGAAAAGCGGGACGCAGCCGGGCAAGCGCCGCCATCGAAGTGTCGCGGCGGGGTCCCTCATCGGTATCGACGATGGTGGCGCCCCGGCGGCCCGGTACCTCGACTCGCACGATTTCCGGCTGGAAGCGCCCCCCGTCGATCGCCTGCACCGCCTTCTGAT
Source organism: Longimicrobiales bacterium (assembly GCA_965237885.1). Taxonomy (GTDB): domain Bacteria; phylum Gemmatimonadota; class Gemmatimonadetes; order Longimicrobiales; family Gaopeijiaceae; genus BD2-11. The sequence continues at coordinate 508,635 of CBDEGN010000002.1, forward strand.
GCGACTCGAGCGCGAACTCGTCCGCCCGTTCCCGGGTGATGCCCGCCCGGGTGGCCGTGTACTCGGCGTAGCCGCCCATGTGGCGCCCCTCGAACGAGCACCACAGCCCGTCGTGGATGAGGCCGTCGCTCACCTCCTGATCCCCGAACTTCACGCCTCCGCGATGACCCCGCAGGTAGTAGGGCACATTGGACATCGATTCGAAGCCGCCAGCGACTACGACGTGCGCGTCTCCCGCCTTGATCGCCTGCGCCGCCAGCATCGCCGCCTTGAGCCCGGAGCCGCACACCTTGTTTACGGTCACGGAAGGGATGGTTGCGGGGAGGCCGGCGTTCACGGCCGCCTGGCGGGCCGGGGCCTGTCCCTCCCCGGCCGAGACGGCGTTGCCCATCACGACTTCGTCGATGGCGGACGGGTCGATGCCGGCGCGCGCCACCGCGGCGCGCACCGCGATGGCGCCGAGGTCGGGGCCGGGAAGCGGGGAGAGGCCCCCCAGGAAACGCCCGATGGGGGTGCGGGCGGAACCGAGGATGACGGGTATTCGGGATTCGTCTTTCATCGTGCGTCCCATCCGGGCCCGGACGATTGTCGGTTCCCGAGTGAAATTCATCATGGTGTGTCAGGGCGTGACTCGTGGTCGCCCGCTGCACTGCTGAAGTGGCCTTGCAATTTAGACGAATTGACCTACCGGGTCATGTCCCTCGGCGGCTAAGCCAGAAGTTTTCTGAGCCCCTGGAGATCCCGGATGCCCCTCCGTTCGGCCTCTTGAAGAAGACAAACCAGGACACGCGCCGCCGCGCGCGCGTCGCCCAGCGCGCGGTGACGCCCGTGAACCTGAATCCCGAAGCGGCCGCACAGCGCGTCGAGGTGATGCCTCCGCTGGGACGCCAGCAGGCGGCGCGACAGCTGCTCCGTGCAGATCCTTTCCGTGTGCGGCGGCTCAGCCCGGGCATCCTGCAGCTGCCCCGCAACGAAGGCCCAGTCATGGTCGACGTTGTGAGCCACGAAGACGTGGTGCTCGAGCCGGCTCCGCGCTTCGCCGGCGATGTCGGCGAAGCGGGGGGCGCCCGCGACCATAGCGTCGGTTATCCCGGTCAGATGGGTCACCGAGGGCGTGATGCCACGTTCCGGATTGACCAGACTGCGGTATTCTCGCCTGAAGACCCCTTCACGCAACTCCACGATCGCCAGCTCGATGATGCGGTGACCGGCTTCGTACGCGCCCCCGGTGGTCTCCACGTCCACGACCGCGTAGTCGAGAAAACCGAGCGACGAACTAACGGCTGCCAGCGCTTCGTTCAGGTGCCAGCGGCCATGGGAATCCAGGCGAAACCTGGGGTCGGGACCCAGAAGAGAGGTGACCAGGGCGGGGGCGTCCCCGCCGAATCCGTGCAGTTCCGTCAGCCGCTCCGCCAGTTCAGCGGAAGGGAGCGGTGCCTGCTTCAGCAACCTCGCCGCGGCCTGAGTCCACGATTCCCGGGAAGTTCCCATTTCACGGCGACTCCAAGTCAGCGGAAGCCCCGGGATCTGCTCCAGGCGCGCGGACCGCTCGGATGGCCTCCGCCAGGCGGGCGAAGTCACCGGGCGCGAGGGCTTCCGGGCGGAGGGTCAGATCGAGCCCGCTGCGCGTCTCCACTTCCGCGACCGTTCGGCGATCCAGACCATAGGCTGGATGGTCGCGAAGGATGCGTTGAAACTGCTTGCGCCGGCGTTGAAACGCCACACGGGTGAGAGCGCGCACCGCCTCTTCCTGGGAAGGCGACAACGGCGGCGGGTGGAACGGGCGGATGCGCACGACCACCGAGTCCACCCGCGGGACGGGACGAAACGCCGTGCGCCGGACGCGCAGAAGCCGCTCCACTTCCGCGACCGCCTGGACCCCGACGGAGAGGGCGCCGTAGGTCCTCGACCCCGGGGGCGCCACAATGCGCTCCCCCACTTCCCTTTGCACCATCAGCACGATCTCCGCCGGGCGGGGTCGCTCGAGAAGCCGGAAGACGATCGGGGAAGTTCTGTTGTAGGGAATGTTGCCGACCACCTTCAGCGCGGAGACGTTCTCCGCCAGCTGCGCGATATCGGTTTTGAGAATGTCCTGCTGCACGACGGTGACGTCGGGACGGCCGCCAAGTTCGGCGGCAAGGCGCTCGGCGAGCTCCGAGTCCAGCTCGACCAGCACGAGGCGGCGCGGCAGTCCCAGCAGATGGCGGGTGAGCGCGCCGGTGCCAGGCCCGATTTCCAGCACCTCGTCCGCGGCCCGGACCTGAAGAGCGCGCACGATGGCACGCTGCAGATTGCCGTCCACCAGGAAGTTCTGGCCGAGGGAGCGCTTCGGCCGCACGCCTCAAAGCCTCAGGGCGATGGCGGTGCGGTCGTCCGCCGGAATCGCGCGGGTGGTGTCGGCGGCGAGACGGAAGAGCGAGTCCACGATGGCGGCCGGGCCGCGATCGATCTGTTTTCTCGCCTCGGCAAGGACCGCCGCTTCCCCGCTGCGCAGCCCGGTGGTCGCGAGGGAGTCGGAGAGGCCGTCCGTAAACAGGAACAGGAGATCCTCGCCCGCGCCCCAGGGGACCTTCTCCTCGGAATAGGAGCCCGGCCCGGCGATGCCGACGGGAGGGTCGGTGGCTCCAAGCCGCTGCTCTTTCTCACCGGGGCGGAAGATGAACGCGTGGGGGTGGCCCGCGTTGGAGTAGATCAGCTCGCCGGCGGCGGGATCGAGCACGCCACAGAAGAGGGTGAGGTACATCTCGGTGGTCTCGAGCTCGTCACGCAGGGCGTCGTCCACATGGCGAAGCACCTCGGCCGGGCTCTCCACCTCGCCTGCAAAGATGGACGCGGCCGAGAGGGCGAGCGCCATGATGAGCGCGGCGGGAAAACCATGGCTCGACACGTCGCCGATCATGACTCCCAGGCGGCCACCGGAGAGCTTGATGAAGTGGTAGAAGTCGCCGCCGACCTGCTCGGCGGGTTGGACACGCGCCGCGGCCTGGCGCAGCCCCAGCTGATCGACCTGCTGAAGCAGGCGCATCTGAAGATTGTGGGCGAGCTCCATCTCGTGCGCCATGCGGTCCCGCGCGCGGCTCTCTCGAAAGAGCCGATGGTTCTCCAGCGCGGCGCCGATCTGGCTGGCGATCGCGGTGAGGAGCTTGCGATCGCCGGCCGAAAAGACCCCGCTTCCCTTGCGCCCGAACAGGTTGATGACGCCCACCGTGCGCGCTTCCCCCGACTGAGGCGCATAGTGGATGGGGACGGAGAGCGCGGACTTGGAGCGCAGGTTGGGCGCGATGGCGGCCCGGTCGCTTCGTCCGCCCGTGCTGATGAGGGCCTTGTTCTCCCGGAAGACGCGCGAGGTGAGCATGTTCCCCGCCGGATCCAGCGGCCCGTCGAGGCCGGCGATTCCTTCCGAGGCCACCTGGTGCAGGAGCCCGTCATGGGGGTCGTAGACCCACAGAGAGCCGCGACGGGCGCCCAGGACATCGCACAACTCGTTGAGGATGATGCGCGCGGCTTCGCCCAGCTCCAGAATCGAGCCCAGGATCTCACTGATCGAATAGAGCAGGTTGATTTCTTCGTAGCGCTCGGAAAGCTCACCGCTCAGGAAGCGGATTTCCTGGTCGGTGTCCAGGACGCGGGCGAGCTGCGAGCAAAGCAGGTCAGCGACGGCCTCCGCCGATGGGCTCGCGGGGAGGAGCCCGAGCTCCAGACTGCTCCCCTCGCGAGTGCGCAGCCGCCGGGTCAGAGCAGGGTTCCGCTCTTCGCCCCGGGAGTCGGCCTCCTCCGGATACATGAGCCGGCCGGAAACCAGATCCCGCACACGGACTTCCAGGGCAAAGCCCTCGGCAAACTCGGCCAGCATCGTGCGGGCAGCCCGCGGAAGGTGCTGCGCGCGGGCTTCGCGGGAGGTCATTCGCGCCGCATCGGGCTGCGCAGCAGCAGCAGGGTGACGGAGTTGCCCCGCTCGTTGAAGGAAATCTCGTCCAGAAGTTCTCGCATCAGAAAGATCCCGCGTCCGTCAGGCTTCAGGAGGCTGTCCGGCGTGGTCGGATCCGGCACGCTCCGATAGTCGAAGCCCGAGCCTTCATCCGTGATCCTGGCGACGATGGCCTTTCGAGTGACGGAGAGCTCCACGTGCACCTGCTTGGACCGGTCGGCGCCGTTCCCGTAGAGCATCGCGTTGGAGATTGCCTCCGCGAGCGCCACCCGCAGATTCATGCGGAGGCGGCTCGCCCTGCGCTCCAGCTCGATGTAGGGGTCGCAGAGCGCGACCATGCGCTCAACGGCACCCTCGATGCGGAGGATGTCGCTCGGCAACTGGAAGGTCAGCTGTGCATCCATCGGCCGCCGCCGCGCGTGGAGCCAGCCCTCGGGGGACTCAGGTATCCCTGAGTCCCTCCTCGCGGGAATCCACGATGGTGAAGAGCGTGCTGAGCTTGGTCAGTTCGAAGAGGGTGCGCAGGTCGTCGTTGAGAGCGGCAAGACGGACATCGCCCCCTTGTTCCCGGACCTTCTTCGACAGGGATACCAGAACACCCAGCCCCGAAGAGTCGATGTAGCCGGTCTCCGCGAAGTCGATGAGGAACTCCTTGTCCCCACCCCGCAGCCGGTCGAGCACGACCTGCTTGAGTTCCTGGCGGTTCGCCACGATCAGATGGCCGGTCACGGCGACGATGGTGATGGGACCGGATTTTTCTACGATAAAAGGCATGCCCGGCTCCGTGCTATTCGGATGGAATCCGCGTTTGGTGCGCTCACGGGTGAAAGGCCCGGCGAGGTGCCGGGGATGTTATAGGAATGTCACCACGGAAGGCAAGACATGGCCGCTCCCGGCGCCCGGGACGGTCAGCTGCCGCGCCCTCACTCCCCCCCCAGTCTGGCGCGTATTCGGCGGGCCACCCGGGGGGAAACGAATCTCGAAACATCGCCGCCCAGCACGGCGACCTCTCGAACCAGGGAAGAAGACAGAAACGCGTACGAGACGTCCGGCATGAGGAAGAGAGTCTCGACCGTGGGCCCCAGCTGGCGGTTCATCTGGGCCATCTGGAACTCATACTCGAAGTCCGACACCGCCCGCAGGCCGCGAATCATGAAGCGCGCGCCGCGCGCCCGGGCGAAGTCGACCAGAAGCCCCGCGAACGAGGTGCATTCCACGCGCTCGTCATCCGCAAACACTTCTTCGAGGAGGCGCACCCGCTCCTCGACGGCGAAGAGCTGGCGCTTCGCCTGCGTGGAAGTGTGCGCTACCGCGACGATGACCCGGTCGGCGAAGCACAGTGTCCGCTGGACGATGTCCTCGTGCCCCAGGGTCACCGGATCGAAGGATCCGGGATAGATGGCGACCAGTGGCCCGGCAGCGCTCATGCGCCCGCCTCCGCGATGGTCAGGGTCGTATCTCCGTAGGCCCGCTGCCGGTGCCGAAGCCCGGCAAGGTTCGGGAGCAACTCGCCGGAACGATGCTCGACCCACAGCGCGCCGGCAAACGGGCGCTCGTGAAACCGGCTGAGGAGGCGCCCCGCCAGACCACGGTCATAGGGAGGATCGGCAAGAGCGAAATCCACCGTTTGCGGCTCCATGCGCTTCGTGTACGCGAGCGCGTCCGCGCGCACTACGTGGGTGGCGGCCTCCGCTTCCAGCAGCCCGATGTTGGCCTTGAGGACGCGCAGGGACGTGCGCGAGAGGTCCACGAAGGTGACGTGACGCGCTCCCCGGCTCAACGCCTCCAGCCCCAGCGCTCCGGAGCCCGCATACAGATCCACCACCGCCGCCCCTTCCACACCGGCCCCCAGGGCAGACATCCACGCCTCGCGCACCCGGTCGCTGGTCGGCCGTACGCCGCGACCGCGCAGCGCCTGCAGCCGGCGACCTCGCCAGCGGCCCGCGATGATTCTCACAACAGCGCCGCGGCCGGCGCGCGGGCCGGGGTCGCGGGAAGAGGTCGAGCGGGACCGATGGCGGCGAGCTCGGCCTCGATGAGCCGCATGCCCCGGTACTCGTTCAGCTTCAGCCGGAAGGCCGCGTCGACCGGTTGGTTGTCGAGCGCCCCCGGGGGGACGCGCCCGGCCAGGCCGAAGCCGATCGCATCGAGAGCCGCAGACCGGTCGCGCAAACGGACTTTGAGGTGGGTCCCCTTCAGCACCCTGATCGGTCCCTCGACCCGGACACTCCGGGCCAGGAAGAGGGGACGCGAATTGCCCACGCCGTGAGGGCCCATGTGGCGCAGGTAGCGCACCAGCGGTTCCCCCGCCTCCTCGAGCCGGATCTCGGCGTCGGCCGTCAGGCTCGGGCGCAGGTCGCGGCCTTCCAGCGCCAGATGCGCCGCATCGTTGAAGGACTCGCGAAAGGCATCGATCCTTCGCGGATCGAGGCTCATCCCGGCGGCCTGCCGGTGTCCGCCAAAGCGGTCAAGGTGCTCCCGGCAACGGCTGATGCCCGCCAGAATGTCGAAACCGGGAATGGAGCGCGCGCTTCCGCGTGCGGTGTCGCCACCGGCAGACAGCAGAATGGTCGGCCGGTGAAGCCGTTCCACCACCCGGGACGCCACGATTCCGATGACGCCCGGGTGCCAGTCCCGCGATGCCAGCACAATCCCGTAGTCGCGCAGCGGATCGTAGGTCGCGGCCAGTTGAGCGAGGGCCTCCTTCAGGACACGCCCCTCCATCTCCTTGCGCTGGGTGTTGTACGACTCGAGCATCCGCGCCAGGCGAGCGGCCTCGTCGCGATCGTCCGTGAGCAGGAGTTCGAGAGCCAGACGCGCCTCTCCCACCCGTCCCGCGGCGTTGATGCGCGGCGCGAGGGTGAAGCCGATGTGGCCCGGGGTGACCGGACCGCGCAGCCGTGTGATGTCCATGAGGGCGCGCAGCCCGGCATTGCGGGAATCGGGGAAGGCATCGAGGCCATGACGCACCAGCACGCGGTTGTGGCCCGAGAGGGAGACCAGATCGGCGATGGTGGCGAGCGCCGCCAGTTCCACGTGCGGAAGAGGCCCGAGGGCCGCCGATCCGGTGAGACGTCCCAGCAGTCGTGCCAGCTCGAACACCACCCCGGTGCCTGAGAGATCCCGGTTGGGGTAGCTGCAATCCTCCCGGCGCGGATTCACCACCGCAAACGCCGGCGGGAGCGTGTCGCCGGGCGTGTGGTGATCGGTGACGATGACATCCACGGATGCTCGCCGGGCTTCCTCCACCGCCTCGTGCGCACGCGTGCCCGAGTCCGCGGTGACGAGGAGCGTTGCTCCCGCGGCTCGCGCGGCCTCAAGGCCCGCGCGGCCGAAGTCGTATCCGTCGCGCAGGCGATGGGGCACGAAGGGCACGACCCGTCCCCCGAGCGACCGCAGGCATCGCGTGAGCAGGGCTGCGGACGCGATGCCGTCCACATCGTAGTCGCCGTGCACCAGGATGGTCTCGCCGCGCTCGACTGCGAGCAGGATGCGCCGGCACGCCCGGACGGCGTCGGTCAGGAGAGCCGGGTCCGGCATCTCTTCGAGCGACGGGCGGAGGTAGGCCCGGGCGGCGGCGGGTTCACCGAAGCCACGCACGGCCAGCACCACGCACATCGCGCGGGGAAGATGAAGCTCCGCTTGAAGTGCGGCGACCTGACGCGCGGGAGGTGCGGGTGCTACGCGCCAGCGCGGCGCGGGAGGTGGCGGGAGCACCCGGAGCTCCTGCGCGCCCACCCTAGTCGCCGTCGTACGGAGCGAAGATGATGCCGCACGCCTCGCAGCGGCGCAGGGTATGACCCGTTTTGACTTCCGATTGAATCTGCAGCGGAACCATGGAGAAGCACCGTCCGCACGCCCCGTCCGTCGTCATGGGGACCACGATGCTTCCCTTCCGGCTGGAACGCAGACCCTCGTAGAGACGCCGTTCCTTCCCCTTCACGCCGGCGGCGCACTCCTCTCTCCGGTGCTCGAGCGCAGTCAGCAGCTTCTGCGCGCCTTCCCGCTCCCGGTCGATCTCCTTCCTGCGGGGTCCGGCTCTCTCGCGTTCGCCCGCCAGTTCCTGCTCCAGCTGGTCGGCTTCCATCTCGAGCCGCCGGATCTGGTCCAGATACGACAGAGCTTCCTGCTCGTCTCCTTCCGCGGAGCGGCGCAGGAGATCGATTTCGGCTCGCACAGCAGCTTCCTGACGGAGGTTGTGCACGGTGAGGAGGCGATCTCGCAGCATCCTGAGCCGACCTCGTTTCTCGTCCGCCGACAATTCAAGCCTGCGCTCGGCGAGGTGCATATCCTTCAGTCGGGTCCGGGCGCGCTCAATGTTGGCTTCCAGCTTGTGTGCCGTCGCGTCAAGGGCCTCCAGCAGCGGGTCGAATTCCTCGATTCGGGACCTGGCGCGGTCGATTTCCGCGTCGATCTTCTGTAGCTCCTTCAGCGATGCGTAGGTCGGCACGGCTATGGTTTCTCCTCAGTAGATGCAGTTCGCTCGCCAGGGCCCCTTCGGCGCCGAATGGCGGAGGTCCAGTCGGACCCGTCGATTTCGCGCCTCTTCCGTTGCAACTCTTCCAGTTCGGCTACCAGTTGCCGCTTGCGTTCCTGATCAAGCTCGCGGGCGATCATCTCTCTCAGCTCGCGCGCGCGGGCCGCGAGGGGGGCGCCTCGCATCCTGCTTGCGGCATCGTGCAGCACGCGGGCTTCATGGTCCACCGCCTCGTTTCGCGCGAGCAGCTGCGCCAGCCGCCCGGCGGCGACCGCCTCCATGCCCTCCGGTGGCCGCTCAAGCTCCGGGTTCTCTGCCAAGGCCAAGAATATGGCGCGGTTGGCCGGGTCGACAAAGTCCCCCGGGCCGATACTCTCTCCGACACGGTCGATCAGCCGCCGGTCGTGGACGATCACCTTGAGCAACTGGCGCTCCGCGCCCATGAGCGGTTTTGCCACCCGCTGGATTCTGGGCCGGCGGGCAGGGGCACCCGGGGCGGGAAGCACGGGTGAGCGCGTGATCTCCTCCTCCAGCGTCTCCGGGCGCACGCCGGTCTCCGCCGCAACTCGCGAGAGGTAGATGTCGCGCAGGGCCGGGTCGCTGGTCGCCCGCAGCGTGGGAAGCAGGCGGTCGACGGCGTCGCGGATGTCGTCGATGGATGACAGGCGGTCGCGGCGGGCCAGGATCTGCAGCTTGCGGTCGAGCACGTCGACCGCGTCAGCCACGTAGCCCAGCAACGCCTCCCGTCCCTCCGCGCGCACGATCGAATCCGGATCCTCCCCCGGTGGCAGTGTCACCACGGAGGGGTGAATGCCCGCGCTCAGCAGGACGTCGGCGGTGCGGAAAGTGGCCCGGAGGCCGGCCATGTCGTTGTCGTAGAGGAGAAACGCCCTGGAAGCGAACCGGGCCAGCAGCCGAGCCTGTCCAGAGGTCATCGCGGTCCCCAGGACGGCGACCACGTGGGAAACGTCGTGCGCCACGAGCGAGACGACGTCCGTGTAGCCTTCGACCAGCAGCACCGCGCCTTCCTTTCGAATTTCGTGGCGCGCCCGACTCAGTCCGTAGAGCTCCTCGCCCTTCCGATAGACCGGCGTCTCCGGGGAATTCAGGTACTTGGCACCCTTCCCTGGCCCGAAGAGCCGCCCCCCGAAAGCGATGACCTTGCCGGTCAGTCCCTCGATGGGGAAGATGATGCGGCTGCGAAAACGATCGTAAGGTTCCTCGGAGCGCTCGCTGGTCGTCACCAGACCGGCGTCCAGAAGGGTGGTGGCGTCGATGCCGCGGCGCGCGGCGGCGGTGCGAAGACCGCGCCATTCGTCGGGAGCGAAGCCGATGCCGAAGCGATCAGCGATCTCCCCGTCGATGCCTCTTCCGTCCAGATAGTCCCGGGCCTTCCGGCCCGTCTCCTCGTCGGTGAGCAGCTCCCGATAGTATTCGCGAGCGAAGGCATTGGCTTCGTAGATGGGCCGATTGGGATCCTGGGATTCCGGGCGTGCCCTCACCTCGCGCACCGGGACGCCCGACTTGTGGCCCGCATACCTGACGGCTTCCGTGAAGTCGAGCCCCATGCGCTTCATGATGAAGGAGAAGAGGTCACCGGACTCCCCGCAGCCAAAGCAGTTGTAGAAGCCCTTGGCGGGAACCACGTAGAAACTGGGCGTTTTCTCCTCGTGGAAGGGGCATCGCGCGCGGTAGTCCTTTCCCGCGCGCTTGAGGGGCACGAACTCTCCGATCACGGCGACGATGTCGGAGCGGGCGCGCACCTCCTCGACCTGGTCGTCGGGGATCACGAGAGCCTCACGATGGTCACGCCGGTGCCGCCCTCGCCGACGCCGCCGGAACGGTAGTCCCGCACCCTCGGGTCCTCGCAGAGCAGATCGGCGACGGTGGCGCGCAGGGCGCCGGTTCCCTTGCCGTGGATGATGCGCAGCTCCGGCACATCCGCAACCACGGCGCGGTCCAGAACCTGTTGCAGGCGGGCGACGGCCTCTTCGACGCGCAGCCCGCGCAGGTCGGAGGCGAGGGGGGGGGATTCTGCGGAAAAGGACGACTCGCCCGCCGGGCGCGGTTCCGGGCGGGCGCGGTCCGGGGCAGGCTGCAGGCCTTTGAGCGGCACCTCCAGGCGCAGTCCGCCGCGGGCCTCCACCAGCGCCCGTCCGGGGCGGACGACCTCCACCACCCTGGCGGTCGCGCCCCCGTCCGCGAGGCGCACCCGGTCGCCGGGGCGGATGGGGGTGGGGGCTCGGGGGGAGGAGGGGACGGAGGTGGTGGGGTCGCGGTGGGAGGCGGTGCCGGGGGCGGGGGGGAGGCGGTGGCGTTCGGCGGCGGCCTCCACTCGGCGGCGCGCTTCGCGGGCGGCCGTCTCCTGATCGCCGTCGTGGCTCGCGCGCACTTCGGCGATCGCCCGCTCCACTTCCCGGCGGGCCTCCAGCAGAATCCGACGTGCGTCCTCCCGTGCCCGTCGCTGTGCGCTCCGCTCCGTCCTGGCAATCTCGTGCTCCCGGACTTCAAGCGCAGCGCGCATGGCATCGATCTCCGCGCTGCGCCGTGCCAGCTCCGCTTCTCCGACCGCAACCGAGGCCCGGGCCCGGGCGGCTTTCGCCTCGAGGCTCTCGAGGCGCTCCAACAACTCCTCCATGCGTGTCTCGCCCTGTGAAAGCCGGGCCTCCGCTCCGTCGATCAGCGGCGCCGCGAAGCCCAGGGAGCGCGCAATGGCGAGCCCGTAGCTTCGCCCCGGTCTGCCTTTGCGGAAGAGATAGGTGGGTTCGGTGCGCTCCGGATCGAAGTGCAGGGAACCGTTGACGATACCGCTTCCGGGCGCATCCAGCCGCTTGAGCTGCCCGAGGTGGGATGTCACCACGGTCAGGGCTCCCTGCTCGGCCAGCGCTTCCAGCACGGCGGCCGACAGCGCGGCCCCCTCGGCGGGGTCCGTCCCGGTCCCCATCTCGTCGATCAGCACCAGCGCGGTCTCGTCCGCTCCCGCGAGAATCGCCTTCAGATTGGCGAGGTGGGCGGCAAAGGTGGAGAGATCGTGTTCGACCGACTGTTCGTCTCCGATGTCGGCGAAGAAGCGGCGAAAGGCGGGAAGCCGGGTTCCGGGTCCGACGGGTGGGATAATGCCGCATTGCGCGAGGACGCAGACCAGGCCGACGGACTTGAGAAAGACGCTCTTGCCACCGGTGTTGGGACCCGACACCACCAGCACGCGCTCCTCCGGCTCCAGAACCAGATCGAAGGGGACAACCTCCACATCCTCTCGCAAGACAAGGAGCGGATGACGCCCCTGGACGATGTGGACGATGCGCTCTCCCTCAGGCAGCATGACCGGCGAGCGGCCCTCCCAGCGCAGTGCGGCGCGTGCCCTGGCGTCCAGCGAATCGAAGTCGACCAGCGCTTCCTGGCTGCCGGCCAGCAGATCCCGGAGCGGCGCGAGCGCGCGGGTGCAATCGGCCAGCACTCGTTCGATCTCGCGCACCTCCGCCGATTCCAGTTCCCGCACACGGTTCATCAGCTGAATCGCCAGCGGAGGCTCGACGAAGAGCGTGGCGCCGGTGGCCGACTCGCCGTGGACGATGCCGCTGACTTCGCGGCGGCCCGCGCGCCGGATGGGGATCACGTATCGCCCTTCGCGCACGGTTACGGAGGCGTCGGGGATGATCCAGGCACCTGGCAAAGTGCGAATGTACGATTCCAGTCGCGCGACGATGGTGCCGCGCGCGCGTTCCAGCCGAGAGCGCAAGCGCGGCAACTCCGGACTCGCCGTGTCCAGCACCTCGCCGCTGCGATCCGCCGTGCGCAGGATGCGCTCCTCCAGGCCGCGATCCACCAGCAGACGGGCGCGCAACGGGGCGAGAAGGGGAAATGGTGGATCGGTGGCGGACAGGTCGTTCGCGAGTTCGCGGCCGGCCCGCAGCAGAATACCTGCCGAATGGAGTTGCGAAGGCGAGAGCACGCCTCCGGGAGCGCGCAATCGGTGAATGGCCGCGCGCGCGTCCGGGATCTCGGACAGGGAGCGGGCCGTCTCGGCGAGGCGGGTGGCTTGGCGCACCCGGTCAAGTTCCCGCTGGATGGACGAGGAATCGACCGCCGGCCGAAGAGCCAGCACGGCGTCACGTCCGAGATCGCTCGAGGCGCAGGCGGCGACGCGGGCGAGCACTTCCGGCAGCCCGAGAACTGCGAAGGCGTGATCCATCAGGATGGCAGGTTCATACGCCGCCCTCCGTGACGGCGCGGGCGCGGAGTCATCGCCGGCACGAAGAAGGTATCCGGGCCCGCTGGGGGGGTCAACGCGGGTTTGGGGCGCGCGCGTTCCGATTTCGGAAAGCGTCCCAAGCGGCCATGGGAGAGCCCTTCTGCATTTCCTACTCTTCGAGGGATCGTCCGCGGCAACCCCGGGGCGGCTCCGCAAACACGGTGACGCGGGAGGTGTGTTGAACGAGATCGCAGAGCGAATCAACCGGGCAATATCGGAGGGGCCGGTGGTTGCCGCGAGCCTTGACGAGGTTCTCCGCGCGCTCGATACGGACGGTGCACCTGAACTCGGAGCTGCGGAGGTTGTCGAAGCTGTGCTCAGATACCCCGACCACTATCGGCTCCTCAATCCCATGCGCGGGGCGTGGACCGCGAGCGACCTGTGCAGGGCTCCCGGACGATACGGGCTGCCGCTGCGGGAACAATATATCACCCCCGGGCCATGGATCGTCGTCCTCGATGGCCCGGGGGACCGCCACGGCGGTGGACCTGATCCTCTCGAGTACTGGACGCGCCGCGCTCTCGCTTGCCTCGGTAGCAACCTCGACGACAAGTCACCGTGGGCCGTCACCCGGTGGTTTCGCCTGCTCCGGGAGCATCGGCGCCTGCGGGACCGTCGCCGGGCCCTTGGACTGCGGTTCTCCTACGGTGTCGAACCCGCGGCTGTGAACCTGAAAGTCCCGGCCCACCAGCCGTCTTCGGCATCGTCGGCCTGAAGGCGGAACCCGTGCCATGCGGCCCCGTAGGCGAAGTCCTCCGATTCGTCCGCACGCAGCCCTGACACAATCAGCCACCCGCCGGGTGCCAGGGAGGCGGCGAATCCCGGCAGCAGAGACGTCAGCACGCCGCTCTCGATGTTGGCGGCGACGCCGTCGAGAGGGTGGTGTCGAGCAAGCCACGCGGTGGAGACCTGTGCCTCGTGAACCCCGACCACATCGCCGACCGCGTTCGAGTCCACGTTGTCCCGAGCTGCGGCGCAGGCGAAGGGGTCGCTGTCCGCGGCCACTACCCGGGCGGCACCGAGCTTGGCCGCCGCAATGGCGAGGATCCCGGAACCCGTTCCCACGTCTGCGATGTCGGCGCCGGGACGAATGGCTGTGTCGATCAGCCGCAGCGCACACCGGGTGGAGGCGTGCCGGGCCGTGCCGAACGCCATACCGGGATCGAGGGTGACGAGCACTCCGCCCCCCGGGTCAGGCGGGACATCCCACGTCGGTACCACGGTAATGCGGCGGCTGACGCGCATGGGCCTCAGCCCGCGCTTCCAGTTCTCCGCCCATTCCTCGTGCGGCTGCCAGTGCCAGCGCAAGCCGACGGATGTTCCGGCCGCCGCGTCCAGGTCGCTCCCGAGAGAGGTGAGGAAGGCGGGGACATCGACGGGAGGCAGGAAGTGGGTCACGAGCGTCCCTGCAGCCTGCTCCACCACCGCGCGCGCCCCCCGGTGCACGAGCTCGGCGGCCAACAAGGCGCGTGAGCGGGCGTGTGGCAAAGCCACAACGACGGCCAGCCAGCGATCCGGGATCATGGGATTGCGGAAGGGGGAAGGAGGCAGGCTACGGCACGAAGGCTTCTTTTACGCGCGCCCAGAAACCCCGCTTGCCTTGACCCGCGTGCTCGGGAACAGGATCCTCCAGCTGCCTCAGCCGTTCCATTGCCTCCCGCTGCTGCCGGTCGAGGTTCTCGGGTGTCCACACCGCAACCCGCACGAGCTGGTCTCCACTTGTCCCACCGTTGAGGTCGGGCAGGCCCAGCCCGCGCATGCGCAGAACCTCGCCGCTCTGGATACCGGCGGGAACTGCAATGGGCGCGCTTCCCCCGACTGTGGGCACCTCAACGCTGGCACCCAGCGCGGCTTGGCCGAAAGTCACATGCAGCTCGTGGATGAGATCGCTGCCCTCCCGCTTGAACTCGGGATGGTCCTCGATGGCGATGAGAACGGTGATGTCTCCGCGCGGTCCCCCCCGCGGCCCGGCGTTGCCCTGGCCCTGCAGGGTGATGTAGTTCTCCGAGGAGACGCCCGCGGGCACCTCGACCGTGATGGTCGACTCCTCGCGCACCCGGCCTTCCCCGCGACACCCCGGACAGGGGTTTTCGATGACCTGTCCCTCACCCCCGCACCTGCGGCACGGCTGCACGCTCACGAATTGCCCGAAGGGGGAGCGCTGGGCGATGCGCTCCTGCCCCGTGCCGTTGCAACCCGGGCAGAACGTCGGGCCAGCGCCGCGGGCGCCGGTGCCGCCGCAATCATCGCAGGGCTCCAGCAGGCTCACCCTCAGCCGCTTGTCCACCCCGCTGGCGACCTCGGCCAGGGTGAGCGGAAGGCGCAGGCGGATGCCCTTTCCCCGGCGGCTGGGCGCGGAGCCGGATGCGCGACGGCCAAACAGATCGCCGAAGGACCCGCCGCTGCCGAAGTCCCGCATGAAGATCTCGATCGCGTCCGAAAAGTCGAAGCCGCCGAAGCCGCCCGCCCCCTGGTCCCGTTTGAGTCCCTGCTCTCCGAAGCGGTCGTAGAGTTCTCTCTTCTCGGGATCGCTCAGAACCTCGTAGGCGCGCGTAACCTCCTTGAAGCGCTCTTCCGCTTCCTGCGAACCCTGGTTTCGATCAGGGTGGTGCTTCATAGCCAGGCGCCGGTAGGCCTTTCGTACCTCTTGCAGGCCGGCGCCCCGGGCTACCCCCAGAGTCTCATAGTAGTCTGCCATGCGGATCCTGTACTCAGCGCAGAATGTCGTTGACGAGCGAAGAGGTGTAGTCGACCAGGGTGATGACCTTTTCATAGGGCATGCGGGTGGGTCCGATGACGCCCACCACACCCTTCAGTCCGCCCACGTGGTACTCGGCAGTCACGAGCGTGAACCCTGCGAGCGCCTCGTCCTGATGCTCTCTCCCGATGGTTATGCGCAGTCCGCCGCTGTGGTTGCGGTTGCTCAGCACGCCCGCCATCAACCTGTTGCGCTCGGTCAATTCGATCAGGCTCTTGAGATGCGGGCCGCTGGTGAACTCCGGCTGGCTGGCTAGAACGGATGTCTGTCCGAAGAGGACGGGCGACCCTCCAGTCTCCGGCCATTCGAGAAGGGCCTGGGCTGACTGCATGAAGATGTTGAGCAGTTCGGTGGCGGCATCGTCGCCGGTGCCCGGATCGCGCATGCGTTCCGGGAGCGACTCGCGCAGATCCGCAAAGGTGAGCCCGGCAAGGCGCTCGTTCAGGATCACGGTAAGAGTCACCAGCGTGTCCCGCGGAATTGTGAGCGGAAGATCCACGTAGACGGTCCGCACGAGGCCGTTGCGCACAGTCGCTACCATCAGCGCCTTGCTCGAGGAGAGACGGATCAACTCGATCTTCTCCAGCACCGCCGAGTCCAGGCTGGGCACCAGGCCCAGCCCGAGTTCATGGCTGATGAGACTGAGGGCGCGCGTCGTGCGGCGCACGAGACGCTCGATCGGGGAGGCCGCGTCCGGGTCGAGCTCCTCCTCGATGCGGTCGCGCTCCGCACTGGTCAGCGGAGCGGGGCGGATGAGGCGGTCGACGAAGTAACGATAGGCGGCATCGGTCGGAACCCGCCCCGCGGACGCGTGCGGCCGGGCCAGGTATCCCTTGGATTCCAGTTCCGACATGGTGTTGCGGATGGTCGCGGCGGACACGCCAAGCTTCCAGCGCCGTGCGACGGAGTGGCTCCCAACGGGCTCAGCCGTGTCGACGTAGGTCCGCACCACGGCCTCGAGAACCTGTCGCTCCCGGGGCGTCACCTCGTCCGGGATGACGATGCGCTCTTGCAGCCCCTCCCCTGGCGCCTTCACTCCGCGTCCTTTCGATCCTTCACGGCCTCGTCCAGTTCTATGGCAAGCGCATCCAGCAGCAGCCAACCCTCCACGGTCAGACAGATACTCCCGCCTTCGGGAATCGCCCATCCCCTGCGAACCCAACGCTCCGCCACGGCAGCGGCGCAAGGAGGGACCGCCGCGAGGGAAATGCCCCGGCGGGTGCGCAGTCCCAGCCAGATGCTTTCCAGGCGGAGGGCGGTCTCGTCCAACACCTCATGACCGCCGGTGGCGGAGCCTCCGCTCGCGACCGACCTACTGTATTCCGCCCAGTCGCGCAGGTTCCAGCGACGCAACGGCTTGCGAAAGCTGTGCGCACCATTGCCCATGCCCAGGTAGGGGCGCCCCGACCAGTAGACCTGGTTGTGGCGTGACTCCCGGCCCGGACGGGCGAAACTGCTGACCTCATAATGAAGGTAGCCCGCTCCGGTGAGCCGTTCCACTGCTTCCAGGTATTCGTCGCGGTATCGGTCCTCGGAGGCGACGCGCTCGCGCCCGCCGGCCACGGCCCTTCCCAGCGGCGTCCGTGATTCGACGGTCAGGCCGTACAGGCTTATGTGCTCGGCGCCCAGATCGATGGCGCGGCGCAGATCATCCGTCCAGTCCCGCTCCAGTCGCCCGGGAAGGCCGAAGATGAGATCCACGCTCACATTCTCGAAGCCGGCTCCGCGGGCCGAGGACATGGCTCGCGATGCCCCTGCGGAGCCGTGCGAGCGGCCCATCCAGCGTAGCGAACGCAAGTGGAAGCTCTGCACGCCAAGGCTGACGCGGTTCACGCCGGCTCCTCGCCAGGCCTGTGCGATCTCGGGGGTGAAGCTCTCCGGATTCGCCTCCGCGGTCCACTCCAGGCCCGGATGGTTCAGAAGACGGGAGCCCAGCAGAGACGCCAGTCCACCCATGGCCCCGGCACCCAGAAGCGACGGGGTGCCACCCCCGACATAGAGCGTATCAAGCGGCTCGGGGAAGGAGAAGAACGCTTCGCGCCGGATTTGCTCCCATTCGGCGGAGATCGCCTTCAGCCACGGTCCATGTCCGCCGCGCGGATCCACCGTTACCGCGAAGTCGCAATAGACGCAGCGCCGCGCGCAATACGGCGCGTGGACGTAGACGGAAGATGTCGCGCCATCCACCTTCAGGCGGGGAAGTGCGCAGGCGCAGGCTCGCGAACCGATTTCGAGAAGCGCAACCCGGGCGCGCGCGCTACCCACCCCCCGACCTCCATGACGGAGAGAGCCGCCGCCGCGGTCGCAACATCCACGCCGGCGCGCCGGGCGACGGTATCGATGTGGCCGGGGTCGGATTCCAATGCATCCCACACCGCTCGCTGGCGGGCGTCCAGCCCGGGAGGCACCGTCCGGTTGTTCGAGCTCGTCTCCGGGAGCGGTATCTCGAGGCCTGTGCCGACCAGCACGTCATGTGCACAGGTCGCGAGGCCGGCTCCTTCACGGATCAGATCGTGGACCCCTTCACTCTGGACACGACCGATCGCTCCCGGCGTGGCGAAGACGTCTCGCCCGATGTCGAGAGCGTGCTCGACCGTGATCAGGGCCCCGCTCCTCCTCGCGGCCTCCACAACCACCACCGCCCTCGAGAGAGCCGCGATCAATCGGTTGCGCCGGGGAAAATGGTGCGGCAGGGGAGCCTCCCCTGGGAGAAACTCCGAGACCACCAGACCATGCTTCAGAATGCGCTGGAAGAGTCGGCGATGGGAGGGAGGATGTACCCGGTCGGGCCCGCAGCCCAGCACTGCGATGGTGCCTCCTCCGGCGGCCAGGGCTCCCAGGTGAGCGGCCCCGTCGATCCCCAGGGCCAGCCCGCTGACCACCGCCACGCCCGCCGCAGCAAGCCCTTCACCCATGCTGCGCGATATCCCGCGCCCGTACTCGCTGGCCTTGCGCGAGCCGACCACGGCCACGGCCGGGTTGTTCAACAGGGACGGGTCTCCCCGCAGGAAGAGGAGGGGAGGCGGGTCGTGCAGGTGATTGAGCCTCTCCGGAAAGCCAGGGAGGCCGTACCCGGTAGCGGTCACACCGACGCGTCTTGCAACGGCGAGCACGTCGGAGAGGCGCTGGGGCGTTTCGCCGCCGCAAAGGGCGCGTCGCGCCCCCGGAGGAAGGTCGGCCGGGCGCGCCCCAAGCGCCGCGCGGGCCGAGCCGAAGTGGTCGATGAGCCGCCGCAGCGTGACCGGCCCCAGACCCTTGTGGAGGCTCCAGCGAATGCGGGCAACGATCTCGTCGTCCAGCGCACCGGATGGGGCTACTGCGGTTGGGGGGGTCGATCCGGCGGACACGCGGGTCACGCTCCCCGGGTGCGACGCCAGAGCGCCTCGGTCAGTTCGTCGAGCCCCCGGCGGGTCACGGCCGAGATCGAGAAGCGTCCCCACGCGTCGGGCGCCTCGATGGAGGGAGCGGGAGCGTCGGATTGCGCGAGGTCCATCTTGGACACCACCAGACAGTGCTCCCTCCCCGCCAGAGCGCTGGAATGGCCCTGGAGTTCGGCGCGCAGCCGCTCGTACTCCGCCTGGGGGTCGCTGGAGTCGGCCGGAACCAGGTAGACCAGTGTGCGCGTGCGCTCGACGTGGCGCAGGAAACGCAGTCCCAGTCCCTTCCCTTCGTGCGCACCCTCGATGATGCCGGGGATGTCGGCCAGAACGAACGATCGGAAGTCGGGGAGTCGCACCACACCCAGACTCGGAACGAGGGTGGTGAAGGGATATTCCGCCACCTTGGGCCGTGCGGCCGAAACGCTGGCCAGCAGCGTCGACTTTCCGGCGTTGGGCTCCCCCACCAGGCCGACATCCGCAATCAGCCTGAGTTCCAGCTCGATACGGCGAGCCTCCCCTTCTTCGCCGGGCTCCCATCGTCGGGGCGCCTGGTTGCGCGCCGTGGCGAAGCGGGCGTTGCCTCGGCCGCCCCGACCGCCCTGCGCCACCACCAGGCGGTCGCCGGCCGTGAGGAGTTCACCTACCAGCTGCGTGCTGTCGGCGTCGCGCACGATGGTCCCCGGAGGGACGGATACCACCAGCTCCGTCCCGCTGCGACCGGTTCGGTCGTTGCCGCCTCCGTGCTGGCCCCTATCCGCCCGATAGTGACGCCGGTAGCTGAAGTCGAGCAGCGTGGAGAGCTGAGGATCCGTGACCAGCACCACGTCCCCTCCGCGGCCGCCGTCCCCCCCGGACGGCCCCCCGCGCGGGATGCCCTTCTCGCGCCGGAAGGCCTCGGCCCCCGACCCTCCCGTGCCGGCTGCCACCTCGATGACGGCCCGGTCGACGAAGATCCCCTCGCCCACCGGCTACCTCCCAGCCCGGCGCGCGCGCCCTACCGTGCCCTCGACCCCTTCGTCCGACGCACCGCCCGCCGCCGCCAGCGACCGGCTCGCGCCAGCCTTCCCCGCGCCCTCCGTGCGGGACAGCACCCGCTGCCATGTATCCCGGGCAGCCTCCCGACGGGCGTCGTCCATGAAGGGTTCCGCGGTTTCCAGAGTCTCGACCAGCGCGGCGACCGGGGCTCCCAGGTTGAGGGCCCCTCGCAGATGCGAATACAACTGGGGACCCGCGCCGGCCACGGCAAGCAATGCCACGATGCAGAACTCCCGGGTCACCGGCGCCAAACCGGGTCGGCTCAGAACTTTCCCGTAGCCTTCCACCACCATCCATCTCTCCATGTCCGGGTGCAGACGCCGGATGTTGTCGCGCAGCTCGCGGTATCGCGTCGAGTAGACGCGGCGGCAAAGCGCCGCCCCCCGCTGCGACCATTCCCGCCAGTCATCCGATGTCGCTGCGGAGGACGATGCCGGGTGCACTTCCCGCCAT
Organism: Longimicrobiales bacterium; assembly: GCA_965237885.1. Taxonomy (GTDB): domain Bacteria; phylum Gemmatimonadota; class Gemmatimonadetes; order Longimicrobiales; family Gaopeijiaceae; genus BD2-11. Next base: position 528,918 of record CBDEGN010000002.1, read on the forward strand.
TGCGCCAAGGCGCCGAGCGCCGCCGGGTAACCCAGGAAGAGGTAGCTCTGCAGGAGCGCCTCCTCCACCTGCACATGACGCGCGTCGAGCGCCGCGGTCGCGAGCGCACCGCGGACGACATCCTCGTCCCCCGAAGCCAGTGCCGCGCTGACCCTGACCAGCGACCGCTCGTCGGGCGCAAGTGATTTCCTCGTCACCATTCCATCCTTACCTGGAACGCGTTTTCGATCCGTCCAACCGGCTCCCCCAGCGTATTGAGCACCCTGGTCATGCGGTGGCCGGCGAGCGCGGACACATCGCTCGGGGCCGCCACCCCCACATCCGACAGAACCTGGATCAGCGCGACATCGCTCGCGCGCCGGGCCCCGTCCTCCACCTTGAGAGCGAAGCCCACACCCCGCCCCCGCACACCACCGCAATACACTCCCTCGGCGCCGGTCTTGACGAAGACCCTGTCACCGAGCCGCTTCATGACCGCCGTACATGTACGGTCCGTCCCGGCTACCGCGAACGGATGCCCCGTCATCGCCGCCACAATCCGACTGGCGGGGTGGCCCTCATCCGCAGCCGCCGTGAAGCGAGCGAAGGAGCCTGCCATGTGCGCCAGCGAGAGCGCGAACGTCACCACCCCGCAACCGTCGGTTCCGGTGCGGATCTCCGACTCCGCGACCCCCGACCAGCGCGTGATCTCCGCGAGCATGCGCCGTTGCACGGGGTGGTCAGGCTCGAGATATCCTCCGGGGTGCCATCCCCGGGTTATGGCCAGCGCCAGCATCCCCGCGTGCTTTCCCGAGCAGTTGTTGTGCACCGCCGCAAGTTCGGTTCCCGCCACCAACAGCTCACGAGCCCTCTCCGGATGCAGCGAAGGGTGTGGTCCGCAAGCCAGCGCTCCCTCATCAAGCCCGGCTTTGGCCAGGATGCTCCGGGCCAGGGCCAGGTGTTCCGGTTCGGCGTTGTGGGACGCGCAACACAGCGCCAGCTCCCTCTCCGTGAGCCCGAGTCGTTCCACCACGCGGTCTTCCACCAGCGGAAGAGCCTGGAAGGGCTTGGCCGCGGACCGGTAGAACACCACCTGTCCCGGATCCCCGCAGCCGCCGATGATCCGCCCGGTCGCGTCGACGACGGCAACATGAACCCGGTGTATCGACTCGGTTGCTCCACCGCGCGTTACCCTGACGACCGGATCGCGAGCGCCCTTGCTCGCGGGATGCGACGGACCCCGGCTCACGAGAGCCGCGGACGCAGCCCGCGACTCGCGGGAATAAGCAACATGGTTCCTCCGGGCGAAGGAATGGGAGGATGGGCCGACCGACAGTTCGTCGCCCGGGAGCACGCCCTCAGAAGGACCCCGAACCGGAAGAGCCGCCTCCGTCCATGTCGTTGACGGACGCTTCCGCACGGGTCCCGGCGTCCTCTCCCGAGAGAGCCAGGTCGAACAGCTCCTGCTGCGACCGTGCGCGCGTCAACAGCCCGACCGCTCGCTCCAGCGGCGGATCCGCGGTCATCAGACGCAGGAATTCGCCCTCCGCGCCCGCGCGCCGCAGCGCGATCTCGCGCTCCAGCGCGAACTGGATGTAGCGCTGCGCGCTCTCCATGACCGACGCGTCCACCTCGACGCCGCGCTCCACGAGGTACTCGCGGAAGCGCGCGATCTCCGCCTCTCCGATCGCAGAATCCCGAGACGGACCCGGTTGCTCCTGGATGTGGAGCACGGCAAACTCGAAGATTGCGCGGCTCAACCGGGACTGCTGTGGCGACAGGAGAAGCACAGCCGCCTCTTCGGCGTTCGTCAAGGTGTCGGGAAGCACCTGCAGGTCCGGTGTGATGCCTCCGCCCCCCAGAAGCGTCCTGCCGCCGAAGGATTGGTATGGCTCACGGTCTTCGACGCTCGGCCGCAGGACCCAGCCCCCCGCCAGGGTGAGAACCCCCTCGTCGAAGGCGGAAGCATAGCGGTCGCCGGTCTTCTGGATCGAGCGCCCGGACGGCGTATACCAGCGCGCCGTGGTGAGCTTGAGCATGTTGCCGCCGCTCAGCCGGTACAGGGTCTGCACCAACCCCTTGCCGAAGGAAGTCGCGCCCAAGACGAGGGCCCGGTCGTGATCCTGCAGCGCACCGGCGAGAATCTCGGACGCGCTCGCGCTGCGCCCGTCGATCAGGACGACCAGTGGGAGACCCGGAAAGGACTCGGGATGCGAGGTCCGCAGGATGGAGTTCTGTTCTCGCGTGCGGCCCCGGGTTTCCGCGACCGTAAGCCGCTCCTCGAGGAACAGGTCGGCCAGGGCAACGCCCTGATCCAGCAATCCCCCGGGGTTGCCCCGCAGGTCGAGGATCATGCGGGTGGCACCCTCCGCCACGAGCGCCTCGATGGCCCCCTTCAGCTCGTCGTAGGCGCTCTCGCTGAACACCCGCAGGGGAACGTACCCGACACCGTCTTCGAAGAGGTGGGTGAACGGCACCGAGAGGATCTGAACCGTGGCCCTCGTCAGGGTGAAGGGGACCGGCTGCTCGACTCCCGGTCGTCCGATCCTGACATCGACCTCCGTGCCGGGCTTCCCGCGCAGCACCATGACCGCTCGATCCGGGTTCCACCCCTCGGCCGATTCCCCGTCGACTTCCATGATGCGGTCGCCGGCGCGGATGCCGGCGCGCTCGCCCGGGGTGCCCGGCAGGGCGCTGACCACCGTGATCCAGTCTCCCTGGCGCACGATCTCGAGCCCCACCCCGGCGTACTCGCCGTCGGTGTTGATGCGGAGGTTGGACCAGTCGTACGCGCTCAGGAATTCGGTATTGGGGTCGTCGAGCTGGTCGATGACGGCATCGATGGCGGTGCCGTAGAGGTCGTCGAGCTCAACCAGATCGACATAGTCGCCCGCAACGCGGCTGAGAACCTCCTCGAAGAGCCTCGCCTGGAAGTAGACGTTGCGGTCCTGGGCGATGCCCTGCTGAAGAAACCAGCCACCGCACAGCAGGGCCGCCACGAGGATCAGACCCGGAGCGAGCACGGAGCGAGGGAATCGCATAGGCGTCATGACTCGGCTGAACGCGGGTGACGGGCATCTGGAGGAAACAAGAGCTTGCCGCTTGCTAAACCGACACGCACGGAAGGTTTCCGGGTGCCCGACTCCCGGACTTCATCGATCTCGACACCACTCGCGGGCGCTGGCAAGGGCTCGCTCCACATCGGAGTCATCGTTGTAGACCCCCACGGAGAAGCGCAACACCCCGCTCCTGACGGCGAGCCGAATACCGTCGGCGTGCAGCCGTGCGTGGAGCGCGTTCATCGCCGGATCGTCCGCGGTATAGTGGCGGCCGCCACCGCTCGTGCCCACCGTCACGATGTGCGCTCGGTGGGGCGAAGCGCCGCCCCCGACCACGGGAAGCCCCAGCTCCGCGAAACCCCCGGCGAGGCGGGCGGCCAGCCGGCCGACATGGGCCTCGATGGCCTCCGCCGTCCACTCCCGGATCAACTTGAGCGCCGTGCCGGCGGCGGCCGCTCCCAGATAGTTGTAGTTGCCCGCGTCGAAGCGCAGGGCGCCAGGCCGGTAGCGCAGCTCGTCGGCCGAGAAGGCGGTTTCGTGGGCATCCGCCAGGTCGATGCCATAGCGAGCCACATGACTCGGGATCAGGGCGTCGGCCACCCCGTGCCGCACGTAGAGGAACCCCAGCCCGTAGAGCGAGAGCAGGCATTTCTGGGTCGCCACTGCCAGGGCGTCGACTCCCTGGCCGCGCACATCCGTGGCCACTGCCCCCACCGACTGGGCCGCGTCCACCAGGGTGAGGGCTCCCGCTTCCCGTGCCGCCGACGCAACCGCCGCCACATCGGTGACGAAGCCGGGCGCGAAGGAGATGCTCGGAACCGTGACCAGGCGGGTGCGCTCATCCATGGCCGCCGCCATCGCCTCCACCGGCACGTGTCCGTCGACCGGAGCCACCGGGCGCACCTCTACGCCGCGGGCGCGACGCAGGTTGTACCACAGGTAGATGTTGTTGGGGTGCTCGAGCTCCGGGCAGAAGACCACGTTGTCCCCTGCCTCCCAGGGGAGGCTGGCGGCGAAAAGGTTGAGCCCCTCGGACACGTTCTTGGTGATTGCGATCTCGTCCGGGTCGGCTCCCACCAGGGCGGCAAAGTCGGCCCGGGCCTCTTCGACCACCGCTCGCAACTCGTCCTTGTCGCCCCCGTCGCGCATGCGCGTCTCCAGATGCGCAACGGCCGCCTCCCGCACGGGAACCGGCAGCAGGCAGCGCGCTGCGATATCGAAGTAGGCCTGGTGCCTGGTGCCCGGGAATAGTGCTCGCACGCCGGGATTCATGAGTCCGCTCCGGGGTTCGGGAACTCGCGTGGGTCCGGGACGCCCGCCGCTCTACCGGACACCGGGCGATCCGCCCCGGGGCCCGCTACGAGCGCCGTTCCGACCATGTCGCCCATGATGTTCAAGGTGGTGTTCCCCATGTCCACCAGCCGGTAGATGCCGCCAACCATGGCCGCGATCTCGATTGGAAGATTGAAGGCCTGCACATAGATCAGAGCCACCACGAACCCGCCTCCGGGGATCCCCCCCGAGCCCTGCGACAGCAGGAGCCCGATCGGCAGCATGGCGAGCAGCGCCTCCGGCCCGAAGTCCACCCCCGCGGCCTGGGCGGTGAAGACCAGCACCGCCCCGAGCATGACCGCCGTGCCGTCCTTGTTGAGCTGCGCTCCCAGAGGAAGGGTGAAGCTGTATACCGCCCGAGGCAAGCGGAGCTTCTCCGCCTTCTCCAGGCCCACCGAGAGCGAGGCCAGGCTGGAGGCGGTGGCCGCGGTGGTCGCCCACAGGGGCCCGGTCTCGCGCAGGAAGCGTCCGGGACGCTGCGGTGTGAAGAAACGCAGGAGCGCCATGTATCCGCAGAAGAGAACCAGTTGCGCGCCCCACACGCCTGCCAGAAAACGCGCCAGGCCCCCGAACAGCTCGGCCCCGTAGCGGCCCGCGGTCACCGCCATCAACGCCCCGATGCCCACCGGAGCCAGGAACAGAATCAGATCCACCAGCCGGCGGAAGAGGTTCGCCAGGTCGCGGTAGGCCGTCTGGAGCCGGGTCCGCGCGCCGCCCCCGAGCATCAGGGTGGCCACCCCGATCGCGAGCGAAGCCACCACGACCTGGACGATGTTTCCCTCGGCAAAGGCCTGAAAAAGGTTGACCGGGACCATGTCCAGCAGGATGTCCGCGAGCGAGGGAACGGCACCCACGGCTTCCTCGACCGGGGCGGTCAGCTCCATCCTGTCCCCGGGATGGAGGAGCGTCATCGCGCCCATGCCCGCCGAGAGCGCCACCAGGTCGGTCACTACGAAATAGGCCAGGATCTTCGCAGCCAGCCGCCCGAACGCACCCACGTCCGAGTGGGCCGCGAGTCCAGCCAGCAGATTGAAGCAGACGAGCGGAACCGCCGCCAGCACCAGAAGACGGATGAAGAGGTCGCCGATGGGCTGCAGCGCCGCCGCCCGCTCGCCCAGAAGCAGGCCGAGGAGCAGGCCGACTGCCATGCCGACGAAGATGCGGGCCCCCGGTCCCATCCGGGGCCCTGGGCGGCCTCCGGCTGTGCCGGGCGCATTACCGTTGTTCACGGACTCACCCCCGCCGCGCGTCTCGACCCACCCCGCGCGCCTGGGTTGCTCAGCTCCCCGCCCCGGCCAGCGCCAGTGCCCGCTCAAGCAGAATCCCGTAGTAGTCGCGCACGTTGGCCGCCGTAAGGGGAATCCACGCGTCGACTTCCACGGGATTGCCCTCGAGAATCTCGCCGTTGGGGCGAAGGGTATGGCCGATGTTCCACATGAAGCCGATGACGGGCTGCCCGCCGGGCTCGAAGGTGAGCGTCTCCTCCCACTCCCAGGTGTTGGAATATCCCCCCGGCGGCATGCCCACCACGGGGCCGAGCTGGTTGTCGGACACGATGGACACGAACTGGTCCAGGTGGGACCCGCCGCTCGGCCCGGAGATAATCGCGATGGGTCCGCGGAAGTGGACCGGCGCGGGCTGCAGGATTCCGTCGGAGTCGCGCGGCGCGTGCGCGCTCTTGAACGGGACGGCGTTGGAGTATTCGTCGCCGCGCGCCAGGGCGGGCTCCACATCCGTCTCCAGCCACTCCAGGAGCCAGGTGCCGTCGTCGATCACCTCCGGAACTCCCGAGTCCATAGCGCCCTGCTCGGCGGCCTCGGCCCGCTTCTCGTCGATGAAGGGCTGCGTGACGTCGCTCAGACGCAGATTGCCAAAGGTTGTCCTGAAGGGCCGCGGCTGCAGGCGCTGCATCGCGTACGGCCCCAGGGACCCGCCCCGGCTGCGGGTGACGTCCATCACCAGAGTACGGTCGAGGAGGTCGTGCTCCGCCGCGTACTCTACCAGGCGGTCCACGTCGGCTACCATGGTCTCGCGGAATCCGTACCACACCAGTACGACGTGACCGCCCGGGGCCTCCGGCACCAGGAAGTCGTAGGTGGGCGTGCTCAGCGCATTGCGGGTGCCCGGATAGTTCGGCTGGGACGAGCCGGCCCAGGAGAGTTCGTCCGGGTCATGATAGGGCATCCGGTAGCGCGCAGGCGATCCGTCGGACGACGCCACCACCAGCGTCAGCTCCTCGGCTCGCAGAGCGGGCGGAAAGGCGGCGCTGGCAAGGGTCATCGCCTCTGCAAGCTTCCAGCGCAGGCCGGCTTCAGTGGAGTGTGGCAGGTAGACGGCAGCAGCCTCGTGCCACGCCTCCACGGGCATGCCGTTGACTTCGAGGATGCGGCTGCCCACGGGCGGCGCTTCTTCACCCTCGGCGGCCTCCCCCACGAAGTAGGCGAGCCCCGCCGCCTCGTAGTCGGGGAAGACCCTGACCGCCGCCTGGCGGGGCTCGGGCGCCTCTCCTCCCGACACTTCCAGGCCCGCGCTGTCCGGAAGCTCGAGACCGCCTGGCACGAGGAGTACGTCGAGGTGGCGGTCGCGGCGCGCGTGGCTGAGCGCCGCCAGCGCGTAGAACAGCTCGACCTCGGTGTCCGCGCCCACCACTCGCTCGCGCAGTGCCCGCATCGCTTCCAGCGGATCCAGGTCCAGCCGCTCGTTCTTCAGGGGCGAAAAGGCTTCGCGGGCTTCGGTCCGGGCCAGAATGGTTTCGAAGAGCGCCGCGCGCATGCTTGCGTCTCCGGCCCGTCCGGGAGCGGACTCGGCGCACCCGGCGGCGAGCCCCGCCGCCACCGCCAAAGCAGGCATCCACGGGGTGTTGGCATTGGTCTTCATGCGCCCTCCGATCGTTGGTCGGCCTTGTTCGCGACGCCCTCTGCGCTCATCGCCCGCGGCAAGCCGAGTCGCGCATCCGTCGCCGCCACACGTCAGGATTCTCCTATTCGCCCTCCTGCGCGGGCCCGAAGACATCCGGCAGGTGCCGTTGCAGGTGACGAAGAATCCGGTTCTGCACCTGCACGGGCGTCCCCAGTCCGCTCACCAGATGCACCCGCTCCTCCTTCCTGGCCAGTTCAAGGTACGCGCGTCTCACCCTGTGCAGGAAATCGCTTCCCGCGCCCTCGATGCGATCCGCCGCTTCCATCGCAGCCAGGCGTCGAGCCAGGCCTTCCCCCAGCGAGACGTCGAGCACCAGATACAGGTCCGGCTTCAGGTCTCCCGTCGCGATGCCCATCGCGGCCCGCACGCGAGAGAGGTCCAGTCCTCGGCCATATCCCTGATACGCCAGCGTGGACAGGTCGAAACGGTCCGCGATCACGACTTCGCCGCGGGCGAGCGCGGGACACACCACCTCGCGCACGAAAGCCGCCCGCGCCGCCAGGATCAGGAAGAGCTCCGACTCGGCCGGCATCTCCAGGTCGGTCCGTCCCAGCACCACTTCGCGTATGGCTTCGCCCACGCCGGTGGATCCTGGCTCGCGGGCGAGGGTGTGCGGCACCCCCCGTTCAGCGAGCCACGCGGCCAGCAGGGCAGCTTGCGTCGACTTGCCCGCTCCCTCTCCTCCTTCGAGCACGACGAAGCATCCCTTCACCACCGCGGCCTCCATTGCCCCTGCGACCCGCGGTCCGCAGGGAGGCCGGCCGGGAGCCGTGCACCGGCGTCCACCCCACTACGGGAAGTGGACCCCCCACGACCGCTTGTGGAAGACCTTCCCTCACTCGCGGGCCGACCTCTGCCGCCCCCGGCCCACTCCCTACTCGTAGTAGTCAACGCCAAGATGGGTGATCTGCGCCTCGCCGGCGAGCCAGCGAAGGGTGTTCTTGAGCTTCCAGTGCTGGATGAAGATGTCGTGCTCGGGGTAGAGGCCCGGAGCCGTCTGGGGGCTCTTGAAGTAGAAGGAGAGCCATTCCTGGATGCCGCCCAGCCCGCAGCGCGAAGCCAGGTCCAGGAAGAGGGCCAGGTCCAGGACAATGGGCGCGGCCAGGATGGAATCGCGGCACAGGAAGTCGATCTTGATCTGCATCGGATATCCCAGCCAGCCGAAGATATCGATGTTGTCCCAGCCTTCCTTGTTGTCGCCCCGCGGCGGATAGTAGTTGATGCGCACCTTGTGGTAGATGTCTCCGTACAGTTCCGGGTAAATCTTCGGCTGCAGGATGTGTTCGAGCACGCCCAGCTTCGAGACTTCCTTGGTCTTGAAGGATTCCGGGTCGTCGAGAACTTCTCCGTCGCGGTTGCCTAGGATGTTCGTGCTGAACCACCCCGAAAGCCCGATCATGCGCGCCTTGAAGCCGGGCGCCAGGATGGTCTTCATGAGGGTCTGGCCGGTCTTGAAATCCTTGCCCGCGATGGGAATCGCGCGGTCGCGCGCCAGATCCTCGAGTGCGCCGAAGTCGGCGGACAGGTTGGGCGCGCCGTTGGCGTAGGGCACCCCCTCCATGAGGGCAGCCCAGGCGTAGAGCTGGCTCGGCGTGATGTCGGGATGGTTCTCCTCCATGCCCTTCTCGAAGGCGGCCAGCGAGGCGTGCACCTCGCCCGGCCGGACGTAGATCTCGGTCGAACCACACCAGACCATGACCAGCCGCTCGCAGCCGTGCTCCGCCTTGAAGGCGCGCATGTCGGCACGCAGCTGCTCCGCGAGATCGCGCTTGCTGGCGCCGCTCTTCTTGTTGGGACCGTCCAGCTTCTTGACGTAGGCGGTGTCGAACACCGCGGGCATGGGCTCGATCGCCGCGAGATAGTCCCGGATGGGGTCGATGTGCTGCTCGCGGTGAAGCACGCCCGCGCGCACGGCGCTTTCGTAGCCATTGTCGGGAATGGGGTCCCAGGCGCCGAACACGAGATCATCCAGTCGCGCCAGGGGCACCAGCTCCTTGATGAGCGGCGTGCGTCCCTCGGTGCGTTTGCCCAGACGGATGGTGTTCAGCTGGGTCAGGCTGCCGATCGGCTTGGCCATGCCCCTGCGAATCGCCTCCACTCCGGCGACAAAGGTGGTGGCCACCGCGCCAAAGCCCGGAAGCAGCACTCCGAGCCGGCCATCGGCCGGCGGAATCTGTTGTGGTTTCCTCACTGAACGGTCCTATGCCTGTAGCGTGAGCGGTCGGTTCCCGCCCGGCGGCGCGCGGCCGGCGGTCAGGAAGTGATGATGATGCGCGAATTCGCCCCTTCTTCGATAGCCCTGGAGATGCCTTCGTTTACGCGGTTGAGCACCCGGTCAAAGTTGGCCTGGGCCGCAACCACGCCCTGGTATGCCGGACTCGCCTGCAGGCGCCCGAACGCCTTCTCGTATTCCTCGGCAACCTCCGCCGGCGGCTCCTCTCCGGCGCGAACGCTGTGGGCCACGCTCTCCTCCAGTCGCTGGAGCTGGTTGCGCAACGTGACCAGATCACGATCGTCGTCCGCCCGGCGAGCGGCGCGGCGCAGATCCTGATACTGCGGGGTCCGGCCCAGCGCGAGACCCAGTTCGCGTGCCATCTCCTCGATTCCAGCCATTCAGCCTCCCGTGATCGGTTCTTCTTCAGGCGATCGGTCCGACAGCACCATGCGTTCGCGGCCCGACAGGTCAGTGACGATTCGTACTTCGCCAAAGGCGCCCGTTTCGTCGATTCGGCGGACAGCCAGAGCCGCCTGTTCCGTTCCCACCTCCAGAGCCAGCAATCCCCCCGGCGCCAGATGGCGGGCCGCGCCGGCGATCAGGGGTTCCAGCACGCGCATCCCGGCGGCCCCGGCCGCCAGAGCCTGTCGCGGTTCCCAGTCCCGCACTTCGGGCTGAAGGGTCTCCATGTCACCGGCTGGAATGTAGGGAGGATTCGAAACGATCACATCGAAGCCGTCTCCGCGCTGGACCGGTTCGTACAGCGATCCCGTTCTGAATTCCACCGGAGCCCCGCCATGGTATTCTTCGCGGTTCCGGGAAGCCACCTCGATCGCGTCTCCGGAAATATCGGTGGCGACGATACGCGCGAAGTCGCCCTCGGTGGCCAGGGCGAGCGCGAGAGCACCGCTCCCGGTTCCGAGATCCAGTACCCGAAGGCCGCTGGTGGCGCGGCCGGCGGCCCAGGCCAGCACCTCTCCGGCCAGGAGCTCCGTTTCCGGACGGGGAATCAGCACCCGACGGTCCACCGCGAGATCCATCCCTCTGAACGGGGCGCGTCCCAGAATGTACTGGAGCGGCTCCCGGCGCGCGCGGCGCAGCAGGCGGGGCTTGAAGGCCGTCAATTCCGACGCCTGCAGCGGCCGGTCGTGCTGCAGATAGAGCTGGAGACGTCGAACCTTCAGGGTGTCAGCCAGCAGGTGTTCCGCGTCCAGACGGGCACAGGGCACTCCCTTGCCCTGCAGGTAGTGGGCGCTCCAGAGAATGAGGTTGAGGACGGTCCAGCGTTCTTCTCTTCCGGGCACGCGGCCCGATGGACGTTCCAGCGAGAGCGTGCTCACGCGTCGGCGTCCTCCAGCCTTTCCCGCCGCTGGGCAAGGCGCAGGGCGCTCACAAACTCGTCCAGCTCGCCTTGGAGCACGGATTCCAGCCGGTGGAGCGTGAGCCCGATGCGATGATCGGTCACCCGGTTCTGGGGAAAATTGTACGTGCGGATCTTCGCCGACCGGTCTCCCGATCCGATTTGCGACTTTCGTTCCCGCGAGCGCGCGGCTGTCTGCTCGGCGATCTCGCGGTCGAGGAGGCGGCTGCGCAGCACCTTCATGGCCTTGGCCTTGTTCTTGTGTTGCGACTTCTCGTCCTGGCAGGTCACCACGAGGCCGGTAGGCTCGTGGGTGATGCGCACCGCGGAGTCGGTGGTGTTGACCGACTGCCCCCCCGGGCCCGAGGAACGGAACACATCGATGCGCAGATCGTTCGGATCGATCTCGAGGTCCACCGGCTCCGCCTCCGGGAGCACCGCCACGGAGGCCGCGGACGTGTGAATGCGGCCCTGGCTCTCGGTGGCCGGCACGCGCTGCACCCGGTGCACCCCCGATTCGTAGCGCAGCGCCCCGTAGGCCCCGCGGCCGCTCACCAGAAAAATGGCCTCTTTGATCGCGCCCGGAATGCCTTCGGAGAGGTTGAGCAGTTCGACTTTCCAGCCGCGCCGCTCCGCCAGGCGTTCGTACATGCGCATCACCTCGGCTGCGAACAGACCCGCCTCATCGCCCCCGGTGCCGGCTCGCACCTCCACAACCGCGGCGCGGTCGTCCATCGGGTCGCCGGGAAGGACGAGCTCCCACGCCCGTTTCGCCAGAACCTCGAGCCGGTCCTGCAGCTCCTCGACTTCCATGCCGGCCAGCTCGCGCATCTCGGGGTCGTCCGGGTCGTCCATGAGATCGCGCGCCGCGTCCAGCTCTTCCAGGGCGGTGTCGATCTCGCGCGACGTACGCGCGACAGGCTCGACCTCGGCCCGCTCTCGACTCAGGATCCGCAGCCGTTCGAGATCGCGCGCCACGTCCGGGTCGGCGAACTCCGCGTCCAGCGCGCGCAGGCGCTCCTCGGCCCCCTTCAGGCGCTTGCGAACCTGGCCGAGGCGCTCCATGGGCCTGTCGAGAAACGTGGTTCCGTCCGGCATCCGTCGTGACGCTGGTGGTGGTGCTTCGGAGTGAGGGAGGTCCCGGCATGAGCCGCGGAAGACGACGCAAGCCGACCGGGGCCGGGAGTCCGTAGTATAGATTTGGCCGGAAGGGCGTTCAATGGCCGCTGTCGTCCGGCCAGGCACGCCGGGCGGCTGACGTTACCGTCAAGGAGGCGAAAGCGACTCCGGTTCGGGGCTCGCGCGGCGGGTGAAGACGGGCGCGAGAATCAGCAGCAGGACGGCGGCCGCCGCCCCCGGCCCCGCCACATCTCCGAGCCGGACGAACCAGGTGTCTTCGCGGACCGCGTCCACCCGGGCAGTCACGATGGCCGCCCCGGGGCCGGTTGTGCGCGTGTGGTTTCGCCCGGCGGGATCGATGAAACCCGCCGCTCCCAGATTGGCGGAGCGGACCACCCCGGTGCGGGTTTCGATCGCCCGCATGACCAGGTGGGCCTCGTGCTGAGCGGCCGCAAACGCGCCGGCGCGCGCGAACCAGGCGTCGTTGGTCAGGTTGACCAGCACCCTGGCCCCGGCGCGGCGGAGAGCCCGGGCGGCGCCCGCGAACGCAGCCTCGTAGCAGATGAGCACGCCGACCGGATGTGCGCCCGCGCGCAGCACGGTCCACTCGTCGCCTGCCCGATAGGAATCCGGCTGGCCAGCCGCGGGGAACACCTCCTCCAGGGGCATTCGCTCGACCCACGGCACCAGGTGACGCTTGTCGTAGGGATCGCCCAGCAGGCCGTCCGGACCGGCCAGCACAGCCGAGTTGTAGCGCCCTGCCCCCCGCCCCGCCGCGCGCGCCACCCCGAACAGGACGGGCGCCGCCATCCGCCGAGAGAGCGCCCTCACCCCCGCCACCACGTCCGGCTGATCCAGCCCGTCCCGGAAGGTGCCCTCCGGCAGCACCACGAGCGACGGGGCAGGCCCCCTCCCCGCCACCCCGGCCAGCAGCGAGTCCACCGCGCGCAGTGCGTCCAGGTCGGCCATCCCGTCCCCGGGCTGTGCTCGCAGGGTCGTGCGCGCCGCGGCCACCACCGGCCCCGGCCGCAGCTCGAGGTGGCCGGCCCGCCCCACCCCCCACGCCGCTGTCGCGGCCGCGACAGCCACGGCGGCCCACAGCCACCGCCCCCGCCATGCCCTCCGCACCACCACCTCCGCCAGCAGCCCGTTCACCAGGGCCAGCCAGAGCGTCACCCCGCGCGCGCCCACCAGTTCGGCAACCCCGACCAGCTCGGGATACCCCGTGAGCGACGTCCCAAGCCCCAGCCACGGGTACGCAAGCGTCCCCGGCAAGTGGGCCGCCAGCCACTCCCCGGCCGTCCAGGCCAGCGGCAGCGCGAGCCAGAGCGAAATCCCCGCCCCGCGCCGGAGACGGTGCAATACCCAGCAAACGAGGGCCTGTGACAGCGCGAGGAGCAGCACGGCGATGGCGTACACCAGCACGGCGGCGGCCGTCGTGCGCAGCAGCGCGGGGACCATCCAGTGCAGCAGCAGGCCGTAGTGCAGAACCCCGAACACGAAGCCGCCGCGCGCCGCCCGGTTCGGATTCCGCGCGGACCCCGCCATCACCGCCAGCGGAACCAGCGCCAGGAAGGAAGGCGCCAGCATGTGGAAGGGAGGAAAGGCGGCGAAGAGCAGCACGGCCGACGCCGACGCCAGACGCCATTCCCGCCCGCTCATCCCGAACCACGGGACGATCCCAACGTGGCCCGGGGCATGCCGGCCGGGGTCAGCCACTCAGAGACAGGGTGTGCCGGCCCGGGATGACGTCAGCGAGGCTCCATCTCTCCCGCGGCCACGCCGCCAAACATCAGCTGCAGCCCGCCCCTGACGTTGAAGTAGCGAAGATCGTCGGTCAGCTCGTAGCGGCCTTGCCAGTACAGCCGAGCCCAGGGCCAGAGCGGATACTCGAGCCCCGCATGCACGTTGATCCCCGGGTGAACCGTATCCAGTAGATCTTCGATGAAGGTGCCGTTGATCGCTTCCCCCTGACCATCGAGGATATGGACCGAGGCGCCCAGCCCCATAAAGCTCAACCAGCCAAAGGGGATGTTCCAGACCACATGGGAGTCGACGCCCACCACCAGGTCGCTCCATTCGATCCTGCCGAACTCGACCTCGGCATCGGACCCGTAGCGGCCCAGTTCGCGAGCGATCAACTGCTCGATGCGCGTCTCGATGCGGGACACTTCCCCGGTTTCCAATTCCGACGACCAGTAGGTCACCGAGGGAGAAATGCGCAGCCCCGGTCCCAGGTATCCCAAATCGAACCGCAGCCCCCACGTCTGGGTCTCCCCGCGAACGCCATCGACGCCGTACGCGGGCAGATACCCTCCCTCGAAACCGATGCCCCGGAAGCTCAGGTGCTCGTAGTCGAAGTCCGCGACGTCCTGCGCAACCGCGGGTGCAGTCAGCGCGGGACCGGCCAGGATCGCCGTCGCCAACACGAATGCGGATGCTCTCATATCCCCGTCCCGGAGACCGCGCCGCCCGTCAGCCGGTCATCCCTCATCGCGTGATGATCTGAACCCCTTGCGGAGGCGTGAAGCGGAAGTCCTCGCTTCCGAACCGGGGATTTCGCTCAAGCTGAGCCAACTGCACCTCGCGCAGGTTGCCGTTCTCTTCCTCGATTTCGGCACGCCGGATGAGCCACAACCCTTCGTCGATCCAGACGCGGGCTTCCCGATATGCGGACGTTTGCCGCGGAACCAGCCGGATCACATGGACGCGGCGCCCGTCCATCTCCTCCGTGCCCATGTACGATGGATCGTACTTGCTCCCCGGATCGGAGAGGAATTCGCGGTGGAAGTCGAACCGGCCCGGACCACCCGACGTCATCGCCGAACGGATCACCTGTTCGGCGTCGCCGCTTGGGAAATAGATCCACAGCCACTCCCCGTCGGCCACGATGAGATCTCCCTGCGGATCGGTAAAGCGCATGGAGAAGCGGTCGGGCTGCTGCTGGCACATGCGCCCCCGGGAGCGCGTGACCTGGTCCAGAAGCGGTGCCGTGAGGGTCTGCTGAAAGTCGGCGCAGAAGCCATCCAGCGCACTGAATTCGCCGGCAGCGCGTTCGAGGAAGGCCACGGGATCCTCCGCCCCCTGAAGGGCGGAAGCCACCCCCGGAGCGGCGACCGCGCAACTCACCGACAGGAAGCCGGACAATACGTTCTTCAAGCCGGGGATGCCGTTCGTCATGGCACGCCATACCCGGAGCCGATGCCGCCCGTTCCCGGACACGACCGGCGGCACACGACTTCTACCGCAACGACTCGATCTCGTCCAACCCCATCAGGAGCTCGCGGGGCTTGGACCCGTCCGGCGGGCCGAGCACGCCCGCCTCGTGCAGCTGGTCCACGACGCGAGCGGCGCGTCCGTATCCGATGCGCAGCTTGCGCTGCAAAAGCGAAGTCGACCCCTGGTTCTGGCGCGCGCATACCTCCGCAGCCGCGAAGAAGAGGTCGTCGCGTTCCCCGGGTCCATCTTCCGAGTCGTCGTCGGGCTCCGCTTCCCGGGTGCGAACCAGGGCCAGAATGTCATCCTCGCCGGCAAAGCGCGACGTCTCGCCGGCTTCCTTCCATTGCTCGGCCAGCTGGCGGAACCAGCCTGTGAGCCGGTTTGTGTCGGAGCCCGGGATGTAGGCGCCCTGGATGCGCACGGGCTCGCCCTGCCCGGGGGGCAGGAAGAGCATGTCGCCGTTCCCCAACAGGGCATCCGCCCCGTTCTGATCGAGGATCGTGCGCGAATCGGTCTTGGAGGCGACCCGGAAGGCGATACGGCAGGGGAAGTTGGCCTTGATCAGCCCGGTGATCACGTTCACGCTCGGGCGCTGGGTCGCCACCACCAGGTGGATGCCGATGGCGCGGGCTTTCTGGGCGAGCAGGGTCAGGGGCCGCTCGACTTCCCCCTGCACCGTCATCATGAGGTCGGCCAGCTCGTCGACGATCACCACCACGAACGGCAGAATCCCCCCATCGTAGGGCTCGTCCACGGGTTCTTCACCCGGCGCGGGCGGACGCGGCGGCGCGAGCAGGGACTCACCCTCGCGCACTCTCTGGTTGAACTCCTTGAGCGAGCGAGCCTGGTTCGCCGAGAGCAGCATATAGCGACGCTCCATCTCCAGCACCGCCCACTTGAGCACGCCGGCCGCGTCCGCCGGATCGGTCACCACCGGATGGCGCAGATGCGGCAGATCGGCGTAGACGGACAGCTCGACCATCTTGGGATCGACCAGAAGGAGCCGGAGCGATTCCGGCGAGTGGGCATAGACCAGACTGGTGATGAAGGTGTTCAGGCAGACCGATTTTCCGGAGCCGGTGGCGCCCGCGATGAGCACATGGGGCATGCGCGTCAGGTCGGCGACGTAGGGGCGCCCGGTCAGATCCTTGCCGAGGGCCAGCGGCAGCGCCGCCTTCGAGAAGCGGAAGGCGGACGACTCCAGGATCTCGCGCAGGTAGACGATTTCGGGCTCCGGGTTGGGAATCTCCACCCCGACCGCGCCCTTTCCGGGGATCGGCGCGACGATGCGGATGCTCCGGGCCTTCATGGCCAGCGCCAGGTCGGCATCCAGATTGGCGATCCGGTTCACCTTGACCCCAGGGGCGGGCACGACTTCGAACTGGGTCACAACCGGACCCGTCGTGCGACCGCCGATCTCGCTCTTCACACCGAACGAACGAAGCTTCTCCACCAGAATCTCGCCCAGGCGGGACAGCTGCAGCTCCATGCGAAACGGGTCCCCGGCCACTCGCGCCTCCAGCAGATCGACCGAGGGCAGCGTCAGGGCAGCCCCCGGCGCCTCCTCTTCCATCCGTGGGGCGAACGTCTCGTCCGGCGCCTCGTCCGAATCGCCAGACACGGCTTCGTCGCCGCCATCTGCGGCGAGAGAATCGGAGGAACGCTGCTCCCATTGCCGAGCCATCGCTCCTGCCTGCGCGGCAGCCCCGGCGGATAGGTCCGCCTCCTCCGGGGACACTTCCCCAAGAGGGGAAGGCGGCTCCTGCCCGCCTGGCTCTCCCTCTCCCCGGGGCTCTGCCACGACGCCATCCAGCACCGCCGCGACCTCCTCGGGAATCCCCCGCCTCACGCCCCGGCGGGCGCGCAAATTTCCGCGGCGCGGGCCCCGGCGCGCCACTACCGCGCGCCCTCGCGCGGCGGCTCGCGCCAGCAGCGTGACAGTCCACGACCACGCCGCCTTCAGGGCACGCCCCAACCAACGCAACGGGTTCCAATCGAGAGCGGCCACCGTCAGCGCGACCAAGCCGCCCAGAAGCAGCAGCCCCGTCCCGAGCCAACCGATGGCCAGCCTCAGCCCGCCGCCGACGGTCGTCCCCAACCATCCCGCGCCGCCCTCGCTCCCCAGCAGCGACGCCGCGCACGAGGCGATCAGCCCCAGACCCGTCGTCAGCATGGCCCCCCGGACGCAGGCCCGGATCGTGATCCATCCGCCCGCGAGCAGCCCTCCCAGCATCAGCAGGATCGGGAGCGCGAAGGCGGCCACGCCGAGGGCCGCCACCGTCAGCCCCTGAATCCGGGCTCCGACCAGGCCGATCGCGTTCCCCGACGGGAACCACGCCTCTCCGCGCGCGCCCAGCAACGACACGGGTACGAGCGCCAGCAGAACGAAGAGCGCCAGAACCAGCAGGCCCACCGCCAGAATGGCGGATTTTTGTGTCCGGGAGAGAAAGGAGCCTTCTCCCCTGCCGGCTGCGGGCGCGAGCCGCGCGGAGGCTGTCTTCCTGCGTGTTCGCTCCGTTGGCTTTCTGCGCGCCGGCACCGTCTACCTCGCCTCGCTCATCAGACGGTCCACGAAGCTGGTGTCGACCCCCCCTTTGACGAAGCGGGGATCGCGCAGGATGCGGGAGAGAAAGCCCAGAGTCGTGGGAACGCCCTCCACCAGGAAGTTGTCGAGGCTGTGGCGCGCGCGGTCGATCGCCTCCCGGCGGGTGGCCGCGCTCACGATCACCTTGGCCAGCAGCGAGTCGTAGTAGCGGGGAACCGTGTAGCCGGCGTAGACGTGCGTGTCGAGCCGGATCCCGGGCCCCGCCGGCGCGTGGAAGAGGTTGATCTTGCCCGGCGCGGGCATGAAGCCGCGCTCGGGATCCTCGGCGTTGACGCGGAATTCGATGGCGTGCCCGCGGTGAATGGCGGGCTCGGGGGGAAACGAAAGCGGCGCGCCGGAGGCGACCAGGATCTGTTCCCTGACCAGGTCCAGGCCGGTGGTCACTTCCGTGACCGGATGCTCGACCTGGATGCGGGTATTCATCTCGATGAAGTAGAAGGCACCCGACCGATCCACGAGAAACTCGACCGTGCCGGCACCCGTGTATTCGATGCCCGCAGCTCCCCTTACCGCCGCCCGGCCCATTTCCTCGCGCAGCTCGGGCGACAATCCAAAGGCGGGGGCCTCTTCGATCAGCTTCTGATGGCGCCGCTGCACGGAGCAGTCCCGCTCGCCCAGGTGCACGACGCGGCCGTGCTTGTCCCCGAAGACCTGTATCTCCACGTGGCGGGGACGCTCGATGAGCTTCTCCAGGTAGACCGCGGAATCACCGAAGGCCGCCTGAGCCTCCATCCGGGTGGAACCGAAGACCCGCTCCAATTCGCTCGGGTCGCGCGCGACGCGCATTCCCTTTCCGCCCCCGCCGGCTGCCGCCTTGACCATGACCGGATACACGATCTCATCCGCCAGGCGCAACGCTTCGCGCACGCTTGTGAGCGCCTTCGCCGAACCCGGCACGGTCGGCACCCCGATCTTCATCATCGTCTCGCGGGCCACGACCTTGTCGCCCATGGCCCGAAGCTGGGCCGGGGCGGGACCGATGAAGGTGATGCCGGAGGCATCGCAGATTTCGGAGAATTCCGCGTTCTCGGCGAGCAGCCCGTATCCGGGATGGATCGCTTCGGCACCGGTGATTTCTGCGGCAGCGATGATGCTGGGGATGTTCAGGTAGCTCTGCGACACCGGAGGCGGGCCGATGCACACGGCTTCATCCGCGAAGCGCACATGCAGCGAGTCACGGTCCGCTTCGGAGAAGACGGCCACCGCTTCGACGCCGAGCTCGTGGCACGCGCGGATGATGCGGAGGGCGATCTCCCCCCGATTGGCGATCAGGACCTTAGTGAACACCCGCTTCGCCCCCGGCCCAGGCCCGGCGCGGCGCGCCCGGCGCAACCCCGGCGGAAGAGCGCAGCCCGCTCAGACCGGCGCCACCCTGAAGAGGACCTGTCCGTATTCTACGGGCTCGCCATCCTCGACCAGGATCTCCTCGACGGTCGCGTTGATCTCGCTCTCGAACTCGTTCATCAGCTTCATCGCCTCGATGATGCAGAGCGTATCGCCCTCGGAGATTCTCTGTCCGGTCTCTACGAAGGGAGGCGCGTCCGGAGACCCGGCACGGTAGAAGGTTCCGACCATGGGCGAAGTGATGGCGGTCAGCGTGGTCGCTGGCATCACCCCCGGCGCGGATGCGGCCGGCCCTGGCCCGGGATCGCCCCCGGTTGACGGAGGCGCGGCCGGGGCAGCGGTGGCCCCCGCTCCGGATTCGTCCCGACTCGCGGTCGGCGGCGGTGTCTTGCTGATTCTCACACGCGTACCGCCCCGCCTCACCTCGACGGTATCGATCCCGCTCTCATCCACGGCCCGGATGAGACGCTCGACGAACTCGACGTCGATCATGACGTTACCCGGGTCAGGTATTTGTCTTCCCGCCGATCCACTCGCAACACGTCACCCACATCCACGAAGAGGGGTACCTGGACCACCGCGCCAGTCTCCAGCGTGGCCGGCTTGGTGCCCCCCTGGGCTGTGTCGCCTCGAACACCCGGCTCCGCCCCGGTTACCTCCAGCTCCACGAACACCGGGAGCTCCACGCTGATGGTATCCCCGTCGTGCACCAGTCCCTCGCACTCCATGTTTTCCTTCAGATACTTCAGCTGGTCCTCTCCGATCATGCTCCCGGAGACCGGATGCATGTCGTAGTTGCGCAGATCCATGAAGTGGTAGAACTCGCCGTCGGTGTAGCTGTACTGCATGGGGCGACGCTCCAGGCGCACGCTGGTCACCTTCTCGCCCGCCCTGAACGTCTTCTCCACAACCTGTCCCGCCAGCACGTTCTTGAGTTTGGTGCGCACGAAGGCGCCGCCCTTTCCCGGCTTGACATGCTGAAAATAGGTAATCGCCCATAGGACGCCATCGATGTCCAGGATCATGCCATTGCGAAAGTCCGCCGTCGTGGCCATGCAGCCTCTGTGATCAGTTGTGTTCAACCCCGGAACCAGAGCCCAGATCAGTCCCGGAACAGGTGTGCCAGAAGTCCTCGAAACGCCAGAAGATAGCTTTCCGAACGAAAACCTGCGACCACGCCCATGGCCACCCCCGAGAGATACGACCGATGCCGGAACGACTCGCGCGCGGCCGGATTGGAAAGGTGCACCTCAACGAAGGGCCGGTCGATCCCCACCAGCCCGTCGCGCAGCGCGACGCTGGTATGGGTAAACGCGCCCGGGTTGATGATCACGCCATCGATCCGCGGCGCGGCCTCCTCCAGGTAGTCGAGAATCGTCCCCTCGGAGTTGGACTGGAAGGTTTCGATCTCCGCACTCAGCTCCCTCGCCAGTGCCCGAAGTCGGTCGTTGATATCGTCCAGTGTGTCGGAGCCGTACACCTCCGGCTCGCGCCGCCCCAGCAGTCGCAGGTTGGCTCCGTGGATGACCGCAATCCTCATGGCGTCTCCCGGGGGGCTCCAGCCATCGGCGGGTCGGGAGCCAGCATCTCGATCGGCACGACGGGGAGGCCTGGATCGGGGTCCGGCGCGGAGGCCGGCTCTTTCCCCGTCTCCTCGCCTAGAGGCGGCTCCGTCGGCTCCGTCGTGGCGGCCGTCCCGCCGCCGAGGTCGACCGGCGCATACGGTTCCTCGCCGGACCTCTGTCGCAGGCGTTCCAGGCGCCCAGCCAGTGCCGTGTCGTCGGGATCGGATTCCAGAAGACGCTCGTAGACCGCGATCGCGTGTGCGTAGAGCCCCTGTTGTTCGTACAGCTGGCCCATGGTGCGCGTGTAGATGTCGGTATCACCGGAACTGTCCGCAGCGGCGTGGCGCTGTGCGGGCGGCGCTTCCTCGCCGGCACCCGGTTGCGCCGCACGTGGTCCCTCGTCCCCATCCGACGCCTCGCCTGGGGATGGCGCCTCCCCCGGCTCGTGCGCCTGAGCACGCGCCTGCTCGTCCTCTTCCGCCTGGGCGCGGGCCTGCTCGTCCTCCTGGGCCAGGGCCGCCGGGTCCACCGAGGCCAGCCCGCTGTCCATTCCTGCGCCCCACACACCCGCGTCCCCGGCCATCCAGGACTCTTCCGGGAGGGCAGCTTCTCCTTCCTCTCCCTGGACGGGCGCAACCGCCGGCGCGCTGTCCTCCCGCAGCCTGCCGATATCTGCGAGCGCCTGGCGCACCTCCACGTTGCCGGGATCGAGTTCGAGCACCCGCCGCGCGGCGATCAATGCCTCTTCGTAGTCCGAAACATCCCGCGACACGCGCACCGCAACCACGTGCGCACTCGCAAAATCCGGGTGCAGCCTCAGGCCTTCTTCCAGCAGGAGCTTTGCTCTCAGCAAGTCCCCGGCCCGCCGATAGGCGTCAGCCAGAGGAACGAATGCGCGGCCATGCCGATCCCGCGGGGAGTGGAAACAGGAGTAGAGTCTGCGGATCTTCCGCTCCAGCGACTGGTCCACAGGAAGACTCTCGGAAAGGGAAGATTCTACGATGCGAGGTGCTCGGAAGGGAGATTTGTGCGCGCTACCCCGGAAACATACGGAGCCGCCGCGAAGGGTGTCAACGGATGCTGGCCGAAGTTCTCGCTTGAGAGCCGTCCCGCATTCTCTTAGCTTTCTCCGCCTGCGGAATACTCCCGCGGCCAAATCATCTTTCGCCGGACCCGACATGCCAGGAGACGCTTCGTCATGATGCGAACCATGCGGGACAATACGAAGTGGATCATGCTGATCACCATGCTCGCCTTTGTCGCTCTGATGGTCTTCGAGTGGGGAATGGACATCACCGGACGCACAGCCGGGCTGAGCGAGCTGGGGGAGGTCGATGGCGTGCCGGTCATGTACGACCAGTACCAGTTCGCCTATCGCAGTCGCTACGAGCAGACCCAGTTGGCTCAGGAACTGGCCATCACGTCCGACCAGAATCTGGAAATCGAAGACGCCGCTTTTGATGAAGTCGTGACTCAAATCCTCATCCAGCTGGAACTCGAACGCCGCGGGATCCGGGTGAGTGACGACGAGATTCGCCAGGCGGCGCGCTTCAGCCCTCCCCCCCAGTATCAGATGCTCGAGGGCTTTCAGACCGATGGCGTCTTCGACATGCAGAAGTACCAGACCTACCTGGCCACCGCTCCCGAGAGCGCCCTGTTGGTGCTCGAGGCCTACTACCGCGATGTGATCCCGCGCACCAAGCTCATGCGCCAGCTTAGCACCGGCATCTTTCTCCCGGATGCGGCTCTCTGGTCAGCCTACCGGGACGAGAACGAACAGGTCGAAGTCCGCTACCTGTCCCTGGATCCGGCCACGCGTTTCAGTGACGACCAGGTCGAGGTCACGGAATCGGAAATCGCCGCGTACTACCGGGAGAACCGGGACGAGTTCACTGTATCCGCGCGAGCCACCGTCGTCGCGGCTGTGCTCGACAAGGACCCGAGCGCCGCCGACACCGCAGCCGCGCGCGAGCGCGCCGAAGAGATTCGCCGGGACATCCTCGAGGGTGCGGACTTTGCCGAGCTGGCGCAGGTCGAGTCCGCCGACCAGGGCTCGGCCGCCATCGGCGGAGATCTCGGCACCTTCACTCGCGGCGTCATGGTTCCAGAGTTTGATTCGGCAGCCTTCAGCGCTCCGCTGGAGACGGTGACCGAACCGGTCAGGACCCAATTCGGGTGGCACCTCATCGAGGTCACCTCGCGCTCGGCGGACTCCGCAAGCGCCCGCCACATCCTGGTCCCCGTGGAGCGCACCGACGCCTCCGAAATCGAGCTGCTTACGACTGCCGATTCACTGGAGGTGCTGGGGGAGAACCTCCCACTTCAGGAAGCGGCCCGGGAACTGGGCACTGAGGCGTCGGTTGTCGATATCACCGAGGAATTTCCGTTCGTCATGGGCGCCGGGCAGGTGCGAGAGGGCGCGGACTGGGCGTTCGAGGAAGCGGAAGAGGGGGATGTCAGCACGGTGTTCGAGAACGCCGAGGCCTTCTACGCCCTGGAGTTGGTCGCCCGGGAGCCGGAAGGAATCCTTTCCCTCGACCAGGCGCGCACATCCATCGAACGAACCCTCAGGTTGGAAAAGAAGCTCGCGCGCGCCATGGAGCAGGCCGGAGAGGCCGCGCAGGAAGGAGAAACTCTGGAGCAGATCGCTGCGCGCCTGGAGGCCGACATCGAGGAGACACCTCCCTTCTCGCGGAGCGACTTCGTGCCCGGACTTGGTCGACAGAACGGCGTCATAGGAACCGCCTTCGGGATGGAACCCGGCCAACTGAGCGGCGCCATCGAAGCCAACGGACGCACTTTCGTGCTGGAGGTGGTCAACCGGATTCCCGCGGACAGCACCGCCTGGGAAGAGCAGAGGGTCGTGCAGCGTGCGATGGTGGCGGGAACCCTGGGTCAGCAGCGGCTGGAGCAGTGGATCATCAGCCTGCGTGAACGGGCACGCATCGTGGACCGTCGCCGGGAGGTCTTCCGGGCCCAGGAAGAGGCAGCGAACCAGACGCAGCTACCGCTAGGCTTCTAGCGAACGTCTTCCTCCCGCCGGGACCTGGAGCGACCGCGATCCGTCCCCGACGGGGGGCGTCTCCTCAAGCGGTGCCGGCTTCCGCGGGACTGGCGAGCTTACGCGGCTCCCCGCTCTCTTCTGAACTCGAACTCTCCGCCGGGGAGGGCGCCACCATCTTCGGAGGCTGCGGGGTCTTCAGTTCGCGTTCGATGTCGCGTACCGAACCCTTGAACTCGCGAATCCCCTTGCCCAGGGCTGAGCCGATTTCAGGGAGCCGCTTGGCGCCGAACAGGAGCAAAAACACCAGGAAGATCAAGATGATCTCCCACATTCCAAGTCCACTGAATCCCATGACAGCTCCTTCCCGCTGTTGACCGGCGAAGCTTGTTGGCCGTTTGAAGTGTCCGCGTCAATCTAACTTATACAGACGTCTCGCGCGCCGGGTCCCGACCGAACCATGCGAGACACCTCGGTTCCATCTGAAGCGGCGCTGACATCGGCCGCCCGGAAACCGCGCCTCCTACAGCCAGGAGCGAACGATCGGCGCCACGATGCCTATCGCCGCCAGCGTGAGCACGTTGAAGTGAAAATCGAGGGGCCCCAACGTGATGGCGACGGAGGCCAGCCCCAACGAGACGGGCCCCAGGCTTGCCGTCACGGCTGCTGTCAGGAACTCCCGTGTGGCGCTCTCGGGCATGAACTGCGCGAGACGTGTCATCAGGCCGCCCAGAATGAAGCCCACCGTCAGGATCAGCAACGCGCGGGAGCTCTGCCGCCTGCCCCCTTCGAGCAACTTGGTCAATTGGTAACCTCCGACTGTGGGGTATCAGCCTGCCGAGCTTGTCGGGCGAGCTTCTCCAGTGCCCCCATCCGGCTCCGGCGACCCTTCATCGGCGCCTGTCGACCGCATACGCGATCGAGGTCATCAGCGCCCGCTTCGCCGGCCCTTCGTCCAGGTCCTGGAGTGCCTCCGCCGCGCCATCGGCGTAGCGCGCCGCCCGTTCCCGCGCGTATCCGAGTCCGCCCAGCTCTCCTACCAGATCGATAAGGCCGGCGATCTCTTCGTCGCACGGATCACGGCGCATGAAGAAGCCGCGAATCCTCTCTTTTTCCCTTTTTCCGGCCGCCTTCATCGCTCCGACCAGGGGCAACGTCACCTTTCGCTCCCGCAAGTCGTGGCCCGTGGGTTTGCCGGTCACGGCCTCGGTGCCCGTATAGTCCAGCAGGTCATCGGCAATCTGAAACGCCATTCCGAGATTGTGTCCGAACCGTCGGAGCGCCTGGCACTGACGGTGCGAGCCTGCCACCAGCCCGCCGATCTCGCAGGATGCTGCCATCAGAGATGCCGTCTTGGCCGCGATCAACGCGTAGTAGTCCTCTTCGGAGAAATCGAGGGCGTCGTAGGACGTGAGCTGGCGCATCTCTCCCAGGCTCATCTCGTTGGCGGCGACGGCCAGACAGCGGAGCACCCTCAAGTTGCCGACACGCGTCAGCTCGGTGACCGAGCGGCTGTAAAGGTAGTCCCCCATGATGATCGCCACCTGATGCGTCCAGAGGGCGTTGACCGTCGGAAGGCCGCGCCGCAGGACGGAGTGGTCGACGGCGTCGTCGTGCACCAGAGTAGCGAGATGCACGAGCTCGACCGCGGCCGCCAGGGTCACCGTCGGATCGCCGTCTCCGCCGCAGATCCGGTCGGCCAACAGCACCAGCGTCGGGCGAAACATCTTGCCTCGCATGAGCAACAGATACTCGTTGACCTCGTCCGTCATCCCCAGGTTCGCGCGCACGATGCGGCGTAGTTCATCGTGTACCCGCTCAAGGTCCTCCCTGACCGGCTCCTGTATGCGGGCGAGCGCGGAGGGCGTCTGCGTCACGGGACGGTTCAAGAACCCCTCCCGGGAGGCAGCGAACCTGTCCGAAGCGGATCATTGCGGGTGTGACCTTCCGACTCCCCGGGCGACGGCGCTGCCGCTCTCCCGAGGCTGTGGAATCGCACCGCGGCATCTTTGAAATCGATGTCGAGGGCGGCGGTTTTCCTGTAGAAGTCGAGCGACGCCTCCGGGTTCCCCGACTCCTCCAGTGCGCGCCCCAGGTAATAGTAGATGCCAACGAACTCGTCCTCGTTCCGGCGAGGCAGTTCCAGCGCCTTGGCCAGAGAGTCGGCGGCGAGCCCGGGCTGACCCGCGTCGAGGAAGCACCGTCCGAGCATCTCGTGCGCGCCCAGACTCCGGGGATCCTCCCGGATGGCCCGTTGGAACTCGCCGATGGCCTCCTGCCCCAGCCCCATGGTTCGATACGCCACTCCCATGTCCTGATGCGACCGCGCGTCAAGCGACGCCAGGTTGCGCGACAAACTGGCCCTGAAGCGCGACACTACGGACGCAAGCTCCTCCTCGGGCGCGGTATGCTCGTCCTCCTCGACCACCCGCGTTGCAGCGGGTGCTTCCTCTCGTCCGAGGATCATCGCGCCGAGATCCACATAGCCGGTCGATGCGTCCGGATCTGTCGATGCGCTCCGAGGGTTCCGGGCCGGCTCGTCCCCTACCGGACCGCTGGGGGGCCGTACGGGGATTTCGGCAGTCACGGGAGGACCTCCTTGTCCGGCGATGTCGCGGGAGACATCCGCCTCAGCATGTGCTCCGTCAACAAAGACCCGCGCAACCTGGAGGGGTCGGGATCGAGAAGCTGGAGCCGGGAGGCGGCAGCCGAGAACATCAGAGACTCGGGGATGGTACCGATGACCTCTGTGCGCTCTATCCCGCCTCCCATGCCGTTCACTTCTGCTTCGATGGCTTCGAACACGCGCATGGGCGGTGTGCTTTCCATGTCTTCCAGGTTCATTGAGATCTGAAACGCCTCCCTGGAAGGCAGATATAGCCCCAGAGCCCTCAATCCCACAAATCCCCCCCCGCTCTCGCGCAGGCGGCGCGCGATCCCGCTCACCTGCTCCCGCGAAAGCCCGGAAACATAAACGTTCCATGCAAGAAGGGGCGGGCGCGCCCCAACGCAGGTGGCGCCGGCGGTCGGGTGGACGCCGGGGTGCTCCCAGGGCCGGGGCAGAAGGTCGGGCTCACGACCGGCCGGGAAGCAATCCACCAGGGCCTCGAACCCTCCCGCCCTCAGGAAAGAAAGGGGCCTGCCTCCCGCAGCGACCCCGTACAGGTACACGGGTATTCCGATCCCGGCCAGTCCTCGCGCCACTCTGCGGGCGCTGGCGGCCGCATCGGCCATGCTCACGCCCCGCACGGGGATGAAGGGAAGAACGTCGAGTGCTCCCACCCGCGGATGAACGCCCGCGTGCCGCCGCATGTCGATGGCTTCAAGAGCGAGCCGCGCGGCCGACAAGGCCGCTCTCTCGACGACCCGGGGAGAGCCCGCGAAGGAGATGACTGAGCGATGGTGGTCTGCATCGGAAGCGCAGGCCAACACTTCGGCACCCTCGGACGAGATGGTCCGGGCGAGCTCGCGGACGAGCGACAGGTCCCGACCTTCGCTGAAGTTGGGCACCGCTTCAAGGACCGGCACCATAGTACCGCGAAAAATATCCAGGGGCCGCCCGCCCGACAACCCGGCGACGTTTCAACGAGACCGCACAGCGCCCCGGCGCATCCGCAAGGATGGCCGGGTCACGTCATCACGCCCCGTTTCGAACGCGCACCTGCGGCACGCCGGAATCCAGGTTCGCATTGCCGGGCTGAAGCTGATGGGCCCAGTCAAAGACCATTACCGCGCTGTCGTCCACGAATCCCTGGGTCGTGATCCGGACAGCGGCGTAGTGGCGCCCGCCATCGCCCGGGAAGCGCAGCACGTAGGTCGTCTGCGACTGCGCTTCGACCGCCCGGGTCGTGTAGTCACGCGCCGGAGCCGTCGTCACGTCGGTGCAGCCGGCGTCACTCCCCGGCCCGCACTTGAGCCGGGTAGTGGAAAACACCCGGTTGTGGATCTCCGTGCCCGGCCCCGGAACCAGCCACCATCCGTCCTGGTCCTGTTCGAACCGGAAGTGGCGGTCGGTGGCATCGCCGTGAATGATGGGATCGTCCCGCTCGTCGAAGGGAAAACGAAAACCCGAGGAAGACGGCACGTCGAGATAGGAGTAGATCAACTCGCCGTGGTAGTCGGGGCGCGGGGTCGCGCTCGCGGCCGAACTGCCCGCGCTCTCGTGGCCCTGATCGTCGAGGGCAGAGATGAAGTAGTGGTAGGTCTCGCCGTTGTTCGCCCTCAGGTCCAGAAACCCCTCGGAGTCCGTCTCGCCCAGGAGGAAGACGTCATCGCCTTGCAGATAGACCCGGTAGTGTGAGAAGTCTGCGGCGTCGCGCGCGCCGTCGCTCCAGGTCAGAAATACCGACTGGTCCAGCGCAGTTGCGAGCACGGTGGCCGGCGCCGGAGGTGGGTCCGCCACCGGAACCGTGACCTCGACCGCGTGACCCGAAGGCGTTTCGAGCCCGGAGACGCCGACTGCGGCGACGTAGTACTCGTAGGTCACTCCCGCCACCACGTTCGTGTCGCGGTACTGGCAGGCGCCTTCCGTACAGCTGGTCACTTCGGCGATGAGGTAGTAGTCGGCGTCCGTGATTCGCCGGGAGTAGACGCGAAAAGAGTCGTCGTCCCAATCGAGAGCCAGCTCCCATGTGACGGTCACGACGCCGGCAAAATAGTGGGCATCGACCGCCTGGGGCGCCGCGGGCGGGTCATCCAGATGCAGCAGCAGCCCTTCCTCGTCACAAGCCGTTACGGCCAGGAGAAGAAGAATGGTGGCCCCCCGGCCTCGCACACCTCGCCCGACTGAATACCCGTGACCCAACATCGGCACCTCCTGGTCGCTTCGCCCCACGTGCCTCCAACGGCCGCACAACTGGTCCCGAATAGCCAGCACGAGGCGTGCCACGCTGATGGCATCCGGCAGCGGCGGTTTCCGGGGAGAAGCCGCATTCCCGTGTCCACACGGGAGGACGGCGATGGACCCGTCCCTGTCCACCCGGGGCTGATTCGTCCGTTCAGCGATTGCGGCGATCCAGCGGATCGGACCGGTCGTACTGCTGGTAGTCGAACTTCAGATCGCGGTTGTCGCTCAGGGCAACCTCGAAGCGAAATGCCCAGTTGCCGGTGACGGTGCGCCGAAAATCGAAGCTCGCCTCCCAACGATGCAATTCGCGCGTGAACGAGATCATGTGGTCGTTGAAGGAGCCGAGTTCGACGTCGTAGGACGTGCGCCAGCTTGCCCTCCAGAGTTCGGTGGGCTGGAAGCGTACGCTGAACTGGAGCATCTGACGGGCCAGGTCGGTCTGCCTGGGACGTTGCAGCGAATAGGTGACGTTGGCGTCCCAGCCGGCGCCCCGGGAACCCCGCCGAGCTCCCTGGTTACGGGAACGATCGTCGAAGCCGGGCACGATCTGGCTCTCGTCCACGCCGCTGACCGGCGCGAAGGGATCTTCCTCCTCGATCAGCTCATCTTCCTCTTCCTCGGCCGGCTCCGTGGAAGCGTCGCCTTCGCCTCCCAACCCGATCAGTCCTCCGATCCAGCGTAGAGGAGGCGACTGCGCGTTCAGGGCGAACGAGAGGTCCAATCCCGTCAGATGGGGCGACAACTTCCTCCCCTCGCCTTCCTCGCCCCCGCTCTCGTCGAAGAGCAGATGATCCATCGATATCTTCAGCCCTCTCAGGAAGTCCGAGCTGATGCTGTTGGAGAGGCGTGTCGTCGTGAAGCCGTCCGAGAACTGGCCCAGCGAGTCCGCACGCACGAAGTCGTAGTGGACCGCGCTCGTTTGCAGCGCCAGCAATTGAACGATCTGCGCCCGCTCCCTTCGCCGGGGTTCGCCGGTTGGATCGGGGGGCGCTTCCTCGTCCCCCTCGCCCGCGGCATCTTCCTGTTCCTGCTTCGCTTCGAAGGTCTGGTTGACCCGGATCGTCATCTCGTTCTTCGCGCGGATCTCGCCGGGGCCGAAGACGGCGTCCTGTAGTTTCGTCTGCGTGACCGCCGGGGCGTAGGAGTAGTCGAAGCCCGGCGACATCTTGTGGCGGATTGCGGAGAAGCCGCCCACTCCAGGCCAAAGCCCGTAGATGTCCGTCTTGAGTCCGGCGCCGAAGGAGATCCGGGTGGGCCCGGAAACCATCGAGACGGCTTCCGGAATCTCGTTCGACCGTGTCGCCCGGCCCGACATCGAGAGGTTGGGCGTGAAAGTGGTGGTTCCAACCAGGCGCTGCTGATAGCTCAGGCTCTGCGACCAGGTGACGTCGGCTTTGCTGAGATCCGCGCGCTCGGGGAGAGCGCTGTCGGCAGTGGGAGCCACCACGTCCCGGTACCAGGCCTCGAGCCGGTCAGGGGCGGCGAGGCCCGCGGCGGGCGCGAGCACTTCCAGCCCGTCCCCGGTCACTGCTTCGGAAAAGTTCACGCTCTGCGACCAGGACAGCGCGCCCAGGCTGAAGCTCGACGTCATTCCCGCGCGCGTGTTCATCTTGTCCGCCAGACTCGGCATGAAGCTGCCCGGGTCCTGATCCAGCCGGTCTTCGATGGTGCGGGTGTAGTTCCCGCTCCCGGTCCAGATGACGTTGTTGTACCAGCTCGCCCGTGACGACGGCGCGGAGAAGAAGGTGATGGGCGTCAGGGACAGGTTCGCGGATGGCAGCGTAAGCGAGATCCGGTCGTCGGAGAGGAACTGGCGCCGGTTGGCGCTCACCGAAGCGTTTCCCCAGTCGAAACGCCGGTTGATGCCGCCCTGCGAGTCGATCGACTGGGTGACCTCGCGCGGATCGAAGGAGTTCTGGCGCACGAAGTCGGTGGAGGAGGCGTAGCTGGCCCTCGCCTGGAAGCGAGTCCGTTCGTCGAGTTCCCAGTTGTGGGATGTGCTGAAGGCGAGCGTCGTGCTTCCGTCCTCCTGCCAGAAGTTGCGGAAGTTCAACCCACCGCGCAGAAACTGGCGCTCCCAGCTGTAGTTGAGGGTGCCGGTCACGCCCACGTAGTTGTCGGCCCACCAGTCCATGGCCACCGAAGCGTCGGCGTAGTCGTTGATGGCCCAATAGAACCCCAGGTTGGAGACGCGGCGGCTGTACCCGGCTGAACTGCGAACGATGTCGTTCACGCTGAATCGCGGCGTCAGGATCCCGCTGCTGCGCCCACCTTCGATGCTCTGGAACATGAAGGGGAACCAGAAGACGGGGACGTCGTCGAAGTAGAGTTTCACCGATCTCGCCACCAGAATGTTGCCGGCAACGATCTTGATCTGGCTGGTGTCGAACCGGTAGTGAGGATGCTCCAGATCGCACGAGGTAAAGCTCACGTGCTCGCCGTGTACGATGTCAGGAGTCACCGAAGGCAGGTCTCCGTTCACGATCCAGTCAGCGGATTCGGCGAATCGGGTGCGCGCGCTGTAGGCGGTCCCGCGCTGCCGGGAAAGATCGTAGATCATGGAGGTGCTGGTGAGCGGCTCGCCCTCCCGCCCCGTAAACACCGAACTGCCCTCGGTCCAGATCAGGCTGGTGGAATCATTCATGGTGATGGAGGAATCGGCCGCCAGATCCATCCGCTCGGCACCCTCCCGGAAGAAGCGCGCGCGCGCCTCCGGAGTTCCGTAGAGTACGACCTGCCCGTCCGCGCCGAACTCGAGCCCGGTCCCCTCGTACTGGCTGGCCTGATACCCGGGAAGCGACAGCAGCGCGTTGAGGACTGAGTCGGGACCGGATGCGGGCTGTGGGCGGTCCTGCCGCGCCGAATCCACCAATTCTCGGAGCGAATCGGGAAGTGGCGGGGCGGCCAGGCGCTCAAGCACTTGCAGGACCTGGACCCGCGCCGAATCCGCCGCGGAGAGCGTGTCGGCCAACGCCACCGCCGGCACCGAGTCGGGCGCCTCCTGACCGGAAGCCGGCAGGGGAAGGCACGCGACAGCGGCCAGCAGCACGCCCGCCAGCGCCCGGCAGGACATCCGCCACCGCCGGTCAGGTGTCGGGCTACGTTGGAATGGGACGCTCGGCCTCGGGTGACCCCGGGTCATGGCGTCACCCCACGTGCACCGAGTCGTCGGGCGGATCGGCAGCCGCGGCGATCCTCTCGTCGCGCTTCCGGTAGATCATGACCGAGAGCAGGATCGAGAATTCATACAGGATGATCAGCGGCACCATCATGAGTGCCGTCAACAAGACGACGTCGCCGGGGGAGAGGAGAGCGGCGACTACCGTGATGCCCAGGATCGCGTGCCTTCGCTTGCGTCGCAAGAATGTCGGCGTCACCAGACCCAGAACGCTCAGGATCATCACCAGCACGGGCAATTCGAAGATGATGCCGAAGGCGACCAGAAGCTGAATGGCAAACCCGAAGTAGTACTGGGCCGTCCAGGCGGGCACCATGATGTCCTGCTGGAACCCGATCAGGAACTCCAGGCTCACGGGCAGCCCGATGTAGTACGCCATCAGCACGCCCATGACGAAGAGCACCAGTCCCATATAGAGGGCCGGAACAATGACGCGCTTCTCCCGCTTTTTGAGCGCCGGCGACAGAAACGACCAGATCTGATAGATGATGATGGGAAAAACCAGGATGACTCCCGCCAGGATGCCCAACTTGATGGTGATGAAGAAGGCATCGGTGGGCCTGAGATTGATGAGCTTCTGCTCCTCCCCGAACTGCGCCTCATAGGGACGGTAGAGCACTTCGGAGATGCCCGCGTAGTGGACGAGCAGGAAGCCGGCCAGCGCGCCGATCGCAATCGCCAGCAGACTCCAGAGGATCCGCCAGCGAAGCTCCTCAAGGTGATCGAGAAAAGGCATCTCTCCGGCGGCGTTTGAGGATTTTGTGGGCATGCGATGCGACTCCGCGGGCTACAACCCGGTCAAACTATCGCCGACAAATACGAGTCTGCGGCCAAGCACTGGCGTGCACTGGCAAGCAACCTCCGCCGCCGGCCCTTCCGCGTCAGATCGGAAGTTCGACCTGATCCCGGGCGCGGAGGCTGCGCTCACGCCGCAGGTTCAGGTCCGCGATCATTTCTTGGAACTCTCCGATGTCCTGGAAGTTCCTGTACACGGACGCGAAGCGCACGTACGCA
This sequence comes from Longimicrobiales bacterium, assembly GCA_965237885.1. GTDB lineage: Bacteria > Gemmatimonadota > Gemmatimonadetes > Longimicrobiales > Gaopeijiaceae > BD2-11. Next base: position 561,673 of record CBDEGN010000002.1, read on the forward strand.
ACCCGGTCCAGAGGTTTGAGCGCCTCCATCACCATTTCGCCGATGCGCGAACTCTTCACCTCGCCCCCGCCTTCCACTGTCAGCGTGTATTCGATGTTTCCGGCGATCGCCTCGATCGTGGAAGGCGAGATTGGACGCTTGGCGCAAGCAACCTGAATGCCGCGCACGAGCTTCAAGCGTTCGAAGTCTTCGCTGTCACCCCGGCCCTTCAGCACCCGGAGAGGCCGTTCCTGAATGTACTCGTAGGTGGTAAAGCGTCCGCCGCACTCCTTGCACTCCCGCCGACGGCGCACGGCCTGCCCCCGCCCGGTCGAGCGCGTGTCCACCACGTAATTCTCACGGCAGCCACAGTGAGGACACCGCATCTACGCACCTCCTGGAGCGACCCTGGCGGAGCAAGCCGCGTCCGCGCCTGGCAGGTTTCTCACCGACCGGCCAATCCATGAGCGACCCCCTTTTCGGGATCGTTCTAGGGAATTCCCTGAAGTCTCTGCTCCGCGAGTTCCGCGACGCCGGAGTCGGGAAACCCGCTCACCACTCGTTCGAGCAGGTTCCGAGCCTCTTCGGACTCTCCCAACTCCTCGTGGAGAATGGCCGCCCGATACAGCGCGTCCGGAACCATCGGTGAAGCAGGGTACATCTGAGGAACGCGCATGAACCCTTCGATCGCCTCCTCGATGCGTCCTTCCTGAACGTCGAGGTCCGACAGGAAGAAGGTCGCGTGTCCCGCCAGCTCGTGATTGGGGTAAGTGGCCAGGAACTGGTCGAAGCCGCGGCGCGCAGTGACGTTTGATCCCCGGTTGTAGAGCACCGTGGTCAACTCGAAGAGCGCGTCGGGGCCCTCGGCTACCTCCTCCGCAACCCCGGTCTCGCTCGAATCCCGCACGACCACGGGTGCTCGTTGCAGCATCTCGACGCGATCGCGCAGCGCCGCCATTGCACGTTGGTTCTGGCCTAGGCTTTCCCCGAGGGTCAGCAGCAGCTCGCGAATTTCGTCCAGCTGCTGAAGCAAATCGCCGCGCAACTGCAGGAAAAGACTGGACTGGCCGGAGAGCGTGTCCTGGCTGGCGCGAAGGAGCGTCTCCAAATCGGTCAGGTCGCGCGACTGCCGATCGGCGAGCGCGCTGACCTCTTCCCGCAGGTCACGAATGTCCCCCTTGGTGGCGCAACCCGCACCTGCCACCGCGGCAATCAGAGCGGTAAGGACAACCTGTCGCGGCAAGGGGAAAGCGGAAACTCGGCGCATCGAACCCGGCTTCGTTGATCCGCAGGTGGCGGCTACTGACCGCCTCCCGGTACCTGAATCTGGTTTCCACCGGCCGTAATCACGAACTCGTCACGCCGGTTCTGGGCCCAGGACTGCTCGCTGCTGCCCATTTGGCGCGGCTGCTCCTCGCCGTAGGAACGAACCTCGAAGCGCGATTCATCCAGTCCGAAGTTCGCGAAGTACTGGCGCACCGCCTCTGCGCGGCGGCTGCCCAGCGCCAGGTTGTACTCCGAGGATCCGCGCTCGTCCGCGTGCCCTTCGATGCGAAGGCGCACCGCCGGGCTTGCGCGCAGGACATCCACCTTGGGCTGGAGCACGCTCGCGGCGTCGTCGCGAATTTCCGCCATGTCGTAGTCGAAGAAAACCATCGCTGTGAGCGCTTCGCGCGCCGCGGCTAGCGCCTCGGCCCGGCGTCGCTCCTCTTCGGCGGCGGCGGCCGCAGCAGCAGCGGCCGCCGCCGCGGCAGCCGCGTCAATGGAATCCTGGTTCGGACCTTCCTCCACTGGAGGGGGCGGAGGCGGAGGAAGCTCCTCCTGCCCGCACGAGGCAACGAACAGTCCGGCAGCGACGACGGAAATGATCAGACCGCGGTGCAACATCGCTACTCCTGGAATCTAGGTGTTGGGGTAGAATCGCCAGCCACAACTAGCCTATACCTACGCGATTCGGGGCTTACGCGCAATATCCAGGGGCTACCTGAAACGTGTGCTTCTCGAGCCGCGGCCGGACGCCTGTGGCGCGGGTGGCCAAACCCCTCCGGGCGCACGGCGATCAGACCGGACGCTCAGCCTCCCGGCGCACGAGCCTGCCCCGAAGCGAGGCTTGGTGACCAGTCGGGTACGCGCGGCTTCACACCGGTCAGGACAGGACGAATCCTGCCCGTGACCGTATCCACCACGAAGAGCCCGAACCCCCAGTCCCGCTCTCCCACGAAGACGAGGTGGCGGCCATCGGGAGCCCAGCTGGGATCCTCATTGTTGCCCTCGTAGGTAAGTTGCAGCAGGCGCTGCCCCTGCGCGGCCACGTCGGCGATGAGAATGTGGTAGCTGCCTCGCCGGTAGCGCCCGTGAAAAGCGACCCGTCCGCCGGAAGGCGCCCAGTCCGGGGAGGTATAGTAGCCCCCCCGCCCGTAGAGGTAGGGGGAGACCAGCTCCGGCGACCCTCTGCTCTCCGACGGCATGACGTAGATCTGCGGGATCGCGACGCCGAGCCGGTTGGAGTTGAAGGCCATGCGCTCTCCGTCCGGAGAAAACGTAGGTGACAGATCGTTCCAGCGCCCACCCGTGATGCGCCGCAGGCAGCAATCCTCGCGGATGCGGTAGGCGAACAGACCGCTCTCGGCGCCATCGGCCAGCGAGAAGATGATCTCATCGCCCTTCGGACTGTAGACGGGCGTCATCGGCTGGCCCGTGCGGCTGAACTCGATAGCCTTCACTTGGCCCGTGGCCAGATCCATTTCGTGCAGGGCCGGCGCACCCGCCTGAAACGAGAGGAACACGATGCGTGAGCCATCCGGGGACCAGGACGGCGACATGGTGAGGGAGTTGTAGCTGGTGATCCGGCGCAGGTTCTCGCCGTCCGAATCGACCAGGTAGAGCTCCTGACCCCCGGAAGCCGACACCATGGAGAAGGCGATCCGGCTGGCCGCCATCCCGGGCTCGCCCGTGATCAACCGGACCACATCGTCGGAGATCTCGTGGACCGCCATGCGGAAATCGTCCGACTCGGGGCGCGGGAGCAAAAAGCGCACCTTCTCCTTCATCTCGCTGAAGACCACGTCGTGGAGTTCCAGGACGAGCACGAAACGGTTGCCGAGTCCCTCTACCTGTCCTGTCAGGAGCCAGTCGGCACCAAACTGATCCCAGAGGCCGTAGTCCACGCCTGCGCCACCGGGGGAGAGAGGAATCGAGTCCATCATCTTGAAGCGGTCGCTGTCGCGCAGATCGCGGGCGATCACGGCCTCCACGCGCGGCGCCACGGTCATGCCGCCGAAACGTCCGGAAAAGGGGCTGACCGCCAACGTCGGCTGGTAGCTCTCGTAGACGAGACCCAGGTGGCGGACCGTGCCCGGAATGGTATCGACCTGCGCCGCCGCCTCACCAGCCGGCACGGCCAGCAGAATCGCCAGGAGCACCATGGTCCATCGCCGGGCCCGTGCGCCGGGTCCGCGGGCCAGGCGCCAAACTTCGCTTGCAGTCCGGCCGCTACTCATCATATGACGCTTCTCCTGCTTTCCCGCGGGACGATCCGCCCCGGTCCGGAACCCCCTGCGCCGGAGGACGCCGGGAAGGACTGAAGGTGAATCGGAACGGTGCATGTTCGAGCTGCATCTCCGGCGGAAGCGGACCGAAACGCCCTCCTCCCGCACACTCGATCGCCTCCATGACGGCCAGATCGAAGACGACGCTTCTCGAAGTCTCGGAAATCCGGACCGTGGGGTCGAGCGCCTTGCCTTCCCTGTCCAGCACGAAGTCCACGGAGGCGGTGAGATCGGTCCTGCCGGGAGGCCGGAAACACCGCCGCAGCTGCCGCTGCATGTTGGCGTAGTATTGCGGGAAGTCCCTCTCCACCCCCCTCATGCGGACATTGAGATCGTCCGTGCCCGTGCTCGGTTCGTCCATGGGAGCCGGTTCGGGCTCCTCCTCCTCCGGCTGGACTTCCGGCTCCGGCTCGGGAGCATCCGGACGCGGCTCGGGTTCGGGCTCCTCTTCGCGCTCCAGCACGGCTTCCGGCTCTTCCTCCGGCACCGGCGCCGGGTCGGGAGTGTCGACCGTGAGTTCCTCCTCCTCGGGAGCAGGCGCGGGATCAACCTCGGACTCGCGCGCGGGCATGGCGACCAGTTCCAGCTCGATCGCCACCAGCTGAACCGGATCGGGTTGGACGTTGGTCAGCACGACCAGCAGGAGCAGAAACGCATGGAGACCGAAGGAAAACAGGACCGGAGATCGTCCCGGGCCTTCCCTTCCCCGTTGCGAGCGTCGGATCACGGCGGCTCCCTGTCCTAGCGGCTCGGGTCGGGCTCGGCGACCAGCGCGAAGCTGATCCCCTCCTGGTTCGCAACCGCCGCGACGACGCGCAAGACCTCGCCGTAATACGCGAGGGAATCGCCGCGAATGTAGATCCGTCCTACGTCCCGGGCGGCCACGAGCTGGGAGAGCACGCTCGGGAAGTCCTCGTAGTTCACCACGGTCTCCGATACCATGATGCCGCCGTCTGCGCGAACGGAAACGATGAAGGGCTCCTCGGCCGCGTTCAGGGGAGCGACGTTCGCGCGCGGCACCGAGACCTCAACGCCCCCCTGCAGGATGGGGGCGGTGATGATGAAGATCACGAGCAGCGTGAAGGCGACATCCACGAGCGAGGTGACGTTGATCTCCGCGCGCAGCGGCAGGTCCTCGCGGCGTCCTCGCGACCGCGGCCCGGGGCTCAAACGTGGCCCTCCCGCGCAAGCGTGCCGATGAACTCGCTGGAGAATCCCTCCAGCTCGCCCGTGACCAGGTTTAGCCGGGAAACGTAGTAGTTGTAGGCGATGACCGCGGGGATGGCGACGGAAAGCCCGGTCACGGTGGTCACCAGGGCTTCGGCCACCCCCGGCGCCACCGCGGCGATGTTCGCCGAGCCGCTCGCGGTAATCCCGCGGAACGTGTTCATAATGCCGATCACCGTCCCCATCAGCCCGAGCAGGGGCGAGATGGAGCCGATGACCGCAAGCCACGTCAAGCCGTGCGCGAGTTCGTCGCGTTCGTCGGACTCTTCCTTCTGCAGCACGAGCCGGAGCGCCTCCAGCTGCACCTGCGACAACCCCTCGTTCGTGGAGGAACCTTCGCGCAGGGCGCCCGGGCGCAGCTCGCTGAAGAAGTTCACGCCGTGGCGGAAAAGACGGCCGTAGGGCGAGTCGGGGAGCGAGAGGATGGCGGTATAGGCTTCCTCGAGCCCGCGCGCGTTGGACACCTCGTCCAGGAACAGGTTGCCCTGAATCTGGACTCTGCGGAACTGGAGGTATTTCCAGCCGATCACGTACCAGCTCGCCAGTGAAAACAGGCCGAGTACGGCCAGCACCACCATGGTGGGAGCGCTGGCTCCAATGACCATGTCCAGCAGCGACGCAGGAGGGCGGCCCTGCAGCAAGAGGATCCCGATCGGGGTCATTGAGGTTGAGTCCTCCGGCTCTTCATGATGCAGGTAGGGTGGCGTAGAAGGCGGGGCGGCACGGGCGACCACGAAATCCGAGACTCACTACCCCCGCTCCCCCTCGGGGGATCCTGGGTGGCGGACCCCCCGATCACGGTTCAGCGCGGCCCGGCCTTCCAGGAACGCAGGTACTCCGGCTCCCATGCCCGCGGGTTCCCGATAGGCGCGGATGGCGCGAGGGTGAAGAGGCGCGAAAGCCCTTCGGCGGTGGGAATTCCGGCGGGAGGAGCGACGACCCGCCCGCCGTGCCGCTTGATCGCCGATTCGTGTCGAAACGCACCATCACCCGCGAAGACCGCACCCTCGGGCACGGACGGGGACAGGACATCGCCCAGTCGCGCAGCCGCCGGGGGGACCAGCACTTCGACGGAGGCGGGCCCCACCCGGTAGCATCCCGCGTATACCCGGTCGCCGCGCGCGTCGAAGAGCACGTAGCAGGGGGCGTCGGGTTCGGCGACCTCGCCGGCCTCGACCTCGTTGGCCTGCCGCCACCCGGACGCCGCCGACCATCCGGCGGGAAGCCAGACGTTGGACGAAGCCGCGGCGGCCATCAGGCTGGAGTAGGTCCATACCGGAACCCCGCACCCCTCCGTCAGCCCCTTGGCGGTCGCGGCCGCCACGCGCACGCCCGTGAAGGACCCGGGGCCGCTCCCCACCACGATGCCCGCCAGATCGCCCAGTTGGGTGCCCGACGCCAGCAGCACGCCGCGAATCGCGGGCAGCAAGCGAGCAGCGTGGCTGCGCGGGCTCCGCAGGAAGGCGCGCGCCAGGACCCTTCCGTCCGCGGTCACGATGACGGATCCCAGTCGCGACGATGTGTCAAAGGCGAGGATCGCTCGGTCGCGTGCGCTCATCGGTCGGGCAGTTCGGGCGGGCGCCCGCTCCGCAATACCTCCACGACGCGCACGGCCGCGCCGGCAACCGGCGAGACCAGAGATATGTCCCAGCGGTCTTCCGGAAGGACCCCTCCGGCTCGTTCGGGCCACTCCACGATCACGATTTCCCCTTCATCCCCCAGTTCGTCCCACCCCAATTCCACAAGTTCGGACTCATCGCTCACGCGGTACAGATCCAAATGCACGATGGTTCGTCCCGCCAGGCCCGGATAGCGGAAAACCAGATTGAAAGTGGGAGACGGCACGGCTCCGCGCACCCCTGCTCCGCGCGCGACGGCCCTTGCCAGGACTGATTTCCCGGCTCCCACGGGTCCGCGCAGCATCAGGAAGACGGGGGTATCCACCGCGGATCCGATATTCTCGCCCCAGCGCTCCAGCTCCTCTTCGCTCAGCAGCCGCGGCCCCTCGCGCACCGGAGCTTCCGCAGTGTCAGGGTGCACCTTCCTCACCTGGCCACGCGTTCGCTCTCAAGCGAAAGGCGCAATTCGAACAACTGATCACGCAGCAGCGCCGCGCGCTCGAACTCCAGCGCATCCGATGCCCGGTTCATCTCCTGTTCCAGGATTTTCACGTACTCCTCGCGGTTCACTTCATCCGAATAACTCGGTCCGGGTTGCGCCACAGTGGCAGCGGGCTTTTTGCGCGCATCCGCCACCCGCGTGCTGAATTCGATCTCCTCCACGCTCTTTACGATGGTCTCCGGAGTAATCTGATGCTCCTCGTTGTAGGCAAGCTGAATCTCGCGACGCCGGTTCGTCTCGTCGAGGCATCTGGCCATCGATTCGGTGACTCTGTCGGCGTAGAGAATCGCTTTGCCGCGGACGTTGCGCGCGGCGCGGCCGATGGTCTGGATCAGCGACCGGGCATCGCGCAGGAAGCCTTCCTTGTCCGCGTCGAGGATGGCGACCAGCGACACCTCCGGCAGGTCCAGACCTTCACGCAGCAGGTTGATGCCGACCAGCACGTCGATCTTGCCCAGCCGCAAGGCCCTCAGGATTTCCACGCGCTCGATCGTGTTGATCTCCGAATGCATGTACCGAACCAGAACGCCCAGCGATTGCAGGTATTCGGAAAGATCCTCCGACATGCGTTTGGTAAGGGTGGTGACCAGGACACGTTCCTTGCGGGCCGACCGCTCATGAATCTCGGCCAGCAGGTCATCCACCTGGCCGCGCACGGGACGCACGTCCACCTCGGGGTCCACCAGTCCCGTGGGACGAATGATCTGTTCCACTACGGCGCCCAGCGACAGCGTCAATTCCATGTCTCCCGGGGTGGCCGAGACGAAGACCGCCTGATCGAGAACGGACTCCCATTCATCGTATCTGAGCGGGCGGTTGTCGAGCGCGCTGGGCAGGCGGAATCCGAACTCGACCAGGGTATCCTTGCGGGCCTTGTCTCCATTGTACATCCCGCGGATTTGCGGGAGCGACACATGCGACTCGTCGACAATCGTAAGAAACCGCTCCGGGAAGTAGTCCAGGAGACACGATGGCCGCTCTCCCGCCTGGCGGCGGGCGATGAAGCGCGAGTAGTTCTCGATTCCGGGGCAGGTGCCCACTTCGAGCATCATCTCGATGTCGAAGTTGGTTCGCGATTCAAGCCGCTGCGCCTCCAGAAGCTTGCCACAGCTGCGAAGAAGGCGAAGCTGCTCCGCCAGTTCCTCGCGGATGAAGGGAACCGCCTCCTCGATCGTGCGCCGGTGCGTAACGTAGTGGCTGGCGGGATAGATGGCGGTGCGATCCAGGGACACGATCGCTTCTCCGGTCAGGGGGTCGAAGCGGGTGATGCGCTCGATCTCGTCGCCCCACAACTCGATGCGGATACCCTGTTCCTCATAGGCCGGCAGGATCTCGACCGTGTCGCCCCTGACCCTGAACGTTCCGCGTTGGAAGGCATAGTCGTTGCGGCCGTACTGGATTTCGACCAGCCCCCGCAGCAGCTCGTCTCGCGGCACCAGCTCTCCCACCCGCGCTTCCAACATGAGGGAACGGTAGTCGGAGGGGTTGCCCAGACCGTAGATGCACGACACCGACGCCACCACGATGACGTCGTCTCGCTCAAAGAGCGAGGAAGTGGAGCGAAGACGCAGCCGGTCGATGTCCTCGTTGATGCTCGCGTCCTTCTCGATGTAGGTGTCCGTGGAGGGGACGTACGCCTCCGGCTGGTAGTAGTCGTAGTAGGAGACGAAGTACTCGACGGCGTTGAGCGGAAACAGGGCCTTCAGTTCACCATAGAGCTGAGCCGCGAGGGTCTTGTTGTGGGACATGACCAGGGTGGGACGACCATGTCGCTCGATGACGTGCGCCATCGTGAGTGTCTTCCCGGTGCCGGTCGCTCCCAGCAGAGTCTGGAAGCGGGTCCCCCGTTCGATGCCGCTCGACAGTTCTTCGATTGCCGCGGGTTGATCGCCCTTGGGTTCGAAGGGGGAATGGATCTCGAACCGGGGCACGGAGTCAGGCCTCGATCGGTTCCGTGTCGCCGAAGCTCCCGCGTCGTTCGACCGCGAGTACGCCCTTAACCTGGTTGACGGACTTGATCACCTTCTCGAGATGGGGGAGGTCCTGCACTTCCACCACGAACTCGCCACGCATGCCGGCCTCGTCCGATCGCACGTCCGCGTTCTGGATGTTGGTGCCCGTGTTGGTGATCGCCTTGGCGATATCGGACAACAGCCCGCGGCGGTCGACCCCGCTGATGGAGATCTTTACGAAGACGTGGTCTCCCTTCTCGGCGGTCCAGGTGATCTCGACTCGCCGGTCGGGATCCTTGGAAAGGCTGAGTACGTTCGAACAGTCGGTGCGGTGAATCGAGATGCCGCGCCCGACCGTGATGTAGCCGATGACGTCGTCGCCGGGGACGGGCTGGCAACATGGCGGGTAGCGCACCATCAGGTTGTCCACACCCTGGATGCGGACACCCCGGCTGGAAGGACGGATCCTTGCGGCGATGCGCTGCAGCGTGGAGTCGGGGCGGGCGGGGGGCGTGGTTTCCCGGTCGGGGAAGAGCGCCTTGAGGACGGCTGCGGGGCCCATGTCGCCCCGCCCCAGCGCCGCCTGCAACTGGTCGAAATCGGGATAGCCCAACTGGGCAGCCGCTTTGGCCCTGGCTGCGTCGCTCGGCTTGGGCAGCCGCCGCTTGCGCAGCTCCTGCTTCAGGAAGTCCACGCCAAGCTGTAGCGCGGATTCAAACTCCTGCTTGCGAATCCAGTGGCGAATCCGACCCCGGGCTCGCGAGGTCTTCACGAAGGCGAGCCAGTCCCGGTTGGGCCACCGTTTCCTGTCTTTGATGATCTCGACCGTATCTCCGTTCTTGAGCTTGCGCGACAGCGGAGCGATGCGCCCGTTAACGCGCGCGCCCGCACAGTGGATGCCGATCTCGGTATGGACCGAAAAGGCGAAATCGATCGGAGTCGCCCCTACCGGAAGCTGCTTCACTTCACCTCTGGGAGTGAAGATGAAGATTTCGCCCTGGAAGAGATCCATGCGCAGGAACTCCATGAATTCTTCCGGTTCCTTGGTATCCTTTTGCCATTCAAGCACCTGGCGGAACCAGGAAAGAGCTTCCCCAACCTCGTCGTGCTTGGCGTTCCTGCCTTCCTTATAGCTCCAATGAGCGGCGATGCCCTGCTCCGCCGTGCGGTGCATCTCTTCGGTCCGGATCTGGATCTCGTAGCGGCCTCCGCCGGGGCCGACGATGGTCGTGTGCAGGGATTGGTACATATTGGACTTGGGGGTCGCGATGTAGTCTCGAAAGCGCTCCTGCACGGGTGTCCATCGGTTGTGGACGACACCCAGGGCGGCGTAGCAGTGTTGCACCGAATCCGTAATCACGCGCAGCGCGAGGAGATCCTGAATCTGCTCGAAGGGCTGGTTGCTGGCGATGATCTTCTTGTGGATGGACCAGAGGTGCTTCGGCCTGCCCATCACATCCACGAAGGGGATGCCGGCGTTGTTCAGGACTTCCACCAGCGGACGCTTCATATCCAGGATCTGTCGCTCCCGCTCGCGCCTGCGCTGCTGGATCTTCTTCTTCAGCTCGTTGTATTCGTCGGGCTCGAGAAACTTGAAGGCCAGGTCCTCTAGTTCCCACTTGATGGCGGCGAGTCCCAGGCGGTGGGCAATGGGGGCGTAGACGTTGCGGGTCTCCAGCGCGATGCGCCTTTGTTTGGCGGGTTGCAAGTGCTCGAGGGTACGCATGTTGTGCAGGCGGTCGGCCATCTTGATGAGGATGACCCTGGCATCCTGGGCCATCGACACAAGCAGCTTGCGGTAGTTCTCCACCTGGCGTTCCGCACTCGAGCGGAAGCGCACTCGCCCGATCTTGGTCACGCCATCCACGATGGCGGCCACCTCGGCGCCGAACTGAGCCTCGACATCGGTGAGATCGATGGCGGTGTCCTCCACCACATCGTGAATCAGACCTGCGGTGACGGAGGCGGAATCCAGCCGAAGCTGCGCCAGAATGGTTGCGACACCTACTGCATGGGTGACGTAGCTGGCCCCTGACGCGCGCCGCTGGCCGGCGTGCGCCTGGGCCGCCAACTGGTAGGCTTCGGTGACCTGAGGGACATCCACCCGATCGGCGTACACCTCGATAGCCTCTGCCAGCTGCCGGGGCAGATCCAGACCCGTGCCCGTGGCAATCGTGGCCGTCGAAGTCGGCATGGAAACACCTGCGAAGAAAAGACCAGCGGCGCGGACCCCAAGCGGGCGGCACCAATGCTTTAAAGGTAATCGTCGGCCCGGCTGTCCGCAGCGACCATCAGGGATGCGCCGAACGGGACGCCGACGCGAGCCCGACTGCGGGTAGACCGACGAACTTGCTACATCAAGCCGTCCTGCGCCAGCGATCGAAACTCCCCCCCAGCGATGATGACGTGGTCGAGAATGGGAATTCCCACCGTCCGGCCGGCCGCGGACAGCTGGCGGGTCACCTCCCGGTCCTCAGCGGAGGGAGACGGGTTCCCCGATGGGTGATTGTGCACGAGGATCACCGCCGCCGCGCTCTCGACGATCGCCTCCCGCAGCACCTCGCGCGGATGAATCAGCGACGCGTCCAGGATGCCCCGGGTAATCAGCACCTCTCGCAGAACACGGTGCTGAGTGTTGAGCAGAAGGGCATGGAACTCCTCGTGGCGCAGGTCGCGCAGGCGGGGGGCCATGCGCGCGTAGATGTCGCTCGGGCCCCGAATGGGCTCGTGCGTCGCCAGGCGCTCTCTTACCGCCCGCCGACCCAGTTCCAGCGCCGCCACGACGCGGGCGGCGGTCGCCCCTCCCACCCCGGCGACGCCTTCCAGGAGCCCGGCGGGCACCGACCCCATGCGAGCCAGTGATCCTCCGCTTCGGCGGAGCAGGGCGTCCGCCACGTCCATCGCGCTCACGGTCGGCCCCCCGCTGCCCACGATGAGCGAGAGTAACTCGCGGGTCGCCAGCCCGCGGACGCCCACTTCGCGCAGTCGCTCACGCGGGCGATCACCGCGCGGCCACTCGCTCATGGGGCGGGAGGCGGTCAGGCGGCGCGTCCGTGGCACTTCTTGTATTTCCTTCCCGAGCCGCAGGGACAGGGCGCGTTTCGCCCCGGGGGCGCCTGCACAGTGGCTGGCTTCAACTTGCGGGCTTCGCCGCGATTGGTCGCGAGCGTGGACACATCAGTCGCGGGGCTCGCGGCGGCGCGCGCGTGGCTGGCCACGCCGGTCGCATCGACCTGGCCGGAGGTGCGCCCCGGGCGCGAGACCGGGCTGGCCGGGCCTCCCGCCGTACCCGCGCCGGACGTATCCTGTGGACCCGTGTACGTCAGGCGCTGCCCTCCCACGGGCCGGCGGCGGGGCATCGGTTGCCGCTCTACCTGAGCCCGCAAGATCAGAGAGGACAATGTCTTGCGTAGATCTCGCATGAGGTCCACGAACATGTCGTAGGCCTCTTTCTTGTATTCGACGAGCGGGTCTTTCTGTCCCCAGCTGCGATAGGAGATGGAGGCCTTCAGGTGATCGAGGTCATAGAGATGATCCTTCCACTTCTGGTCGATCACCGACAGCATGATATAGGAGGTGATGCGTTCCGCAGCCTCGCCGAAGCCTTCCAGCTTCCGGCGAAACGCTTCTCGGCCGGCCTCGGTAACGCTGTCGACCACATCGTCGCGGTCCAGATCCGGGTCCGACTCCCCTTCATCGGGCAGATCGCCCACCAACATCAGGTAGTCGAGCAGGAGACGCCGCTTCAGCCCGGCAAGATCCCACTCCTCGCCGGCGCTGGACGTGTATTCGTCTACGGTGCCAACCAGGGCGTGCTCGATCATTTCCCAGATCTCGCCCTTGAGATCTTCGCCGCCCTCCAGCGCGAACAGACGCAGGTCGTAGATGACCTCGCGCTGCTGGTTCATGACATCGTCGTAGTCGAGAAGCCGCTTGCGTGCCTCGAAGTTGTTCCCCTCCACCCGCATCTGCGCCTTGCCGATCGAGCGGGTTACCAGAGGGTGCGCGATCACCTCTCCCTCTTCGGCGCCTAGCTTCTCCATGGCGCCGGCCACCCGGTCGGACATGAAGAGGCGCATGAGATCGTCTTCCAGAGAGAGGAAGAACTGGGAAGTCCCAGGGTCGCCCTGGCGCCCGGCGCGCCCCCGCAGCTGCCGGTCGATGCGTCGCGAGTCGTGCCGCGACGAACCGAGAATGTGGAGACCGCCGGGTTCGATGACGAAGTCGTCTGGCTTCTTCTCCAGATCCACCGTTACCCGGCGCGGATCCACGGGAAAGAGCTCGTCCAGATCGACTTCGTGGGCGCGCGCCCAGCCCACGGTACGCGGGCTCCTGACTCCCTCGCCCAGTTTGATGTCGGTGCCGCGCCCGGCCATGTTGGTCGCGATGGTCACCGCCCTGGGGCGTCCCGCCTCGGCGACGACCTCCGCCTCCCTGAGGTGCTGCTTGGCGTTGAGCACGTTGTGGCGGATGCCGCGCCGCTTGAGCATACGCGACAGGGTCTCCGACACATCGACGTTGGTCGTCCCGACCAGAACCGGCAGTTCCAGCCGGTTCAGATACCGGATCTCGTCCATGAGCGCGTTGTACTTCTCGCGCACGGTGCGGAAGATGAGGTCGTCGCGGTCGTCGCGGACAACTGGCCGGTTGGTCGGGATCACCATCACATCCAGACCGTAGATCTGGTGGAATTCGTTTTCCTCCGTCTCGGCCGTTCCGGTCATTCCGGCCAACTTGTCGTACATGCGGAAGTAGTTCTGGATGGTGATGGTGGCGAGGGTCTGCGTCTCGCCTCGCACCTCCACCCCTTCCTTCGCCTCGACCGCCTGGTGCAGGCCGTCGCTCCACCGCCGGCCCGGCATCTGGCGCCCGGTGAATTCGTCCACGATCACCACCGCACCGTTGTCGCCAAGGATGTACTTCTCGTTCCGCTGGTAGAGCGCGTACGCCTTGAGCAGCTGGTGAATCACGTGGATTTTCTGGCTCTTGGCCGCGTATTCGGCCTCGAGTGCCTGCATGCGCTCGAGCCGCTCGTCCACCGAGAGCGCTTCGTCCTCCTCCAGGGTTCCCATGGCCTCGGACAGGTCGGGCACCACGAAGGCATCCGGATCTCCCGGTGACAATTCGTCGAGCCCATTGTCGGAGAGGTGGACGTTGTGTCCCTTCTCGTCCATCGCGAACAGGAGGAACTCGTCGACCTCGTGCAGGCGCTTCTCGCGCATGTAGTCGCCTTCGACCTTCTGCACCAGCTTCTGCATCCCCGGGTCATCGGCGAAGAACTTGAGAAGGCGCTTGTTCTTTGGTGTGCCGCGCTTGACCGCCAGCAGGGCCTCGCCCGCAGCGTATTCGTTGTCCGCCTCCAGTTCGCGCTGCGCCCGGGCCACGAGCTCACCCGTGATCTTCGATTGCTTTCGGTAGAGCTTGCCCACCAGCGGTGCGAGCTGCTTGAACGGAGTGGATGTGTCGCGACCCACGGGGCCCGAGATGATCAGGGGCGTCCTGGCTTCGTCGATGAGGATCGAGTCCACCTCGTCGACGATCGCGAAGGGATGGCTGCGCTGCACCCGCTGCGCCAGGCCGTGCACCATGTTGTCGCGCAGGTAGTCGAACCCGAACTCGTTGTTGGTGCCGTAGGTGATGTCCGCCAGGTACGCCTGCCGGCGCCCCTCCGAGCCCGGCTGGTGCTCGTCGATCACGGCCGTCGTCAGACCCAGCGATTCGTATATGTGCCCCATCCACTGGGCATCGCGGCGCGCCAGGTAGGAGTTCACCGTGACAAGGTGCGCCCCTCGTCCGGCAAGGGCGTTGAGGTACAGCGGCATCGTGGCCACCAGGGTCTTGCCCTCGCCCGTGGCCATCTCGGCGGCCTTTCCCTCGTGCAGAGCGATCGCCCCGATCAACTGGACATCGTACGGGATCATGTCCCAAACCAGGTCGTGCCCGGTAACCCGCACCGTAGACCCGGTGAGCCGTTGGCAGGCCTCCTTGACCACGGCGAAAGCCTCGGGCAGGATTTCGTCGAGGGCCTCCTCCAGTTCACTCAGGTACTCCTTGTCCAGCTCGGCGATCTGGAGCCCGAGCGCCTCTCTTTCCCCAGGATCCTGAGAGTGGCTCTTGCGCTCACGAAGCGCCTGGATTCGGTCCTGCACGGGCCCCAACCGCTCCTGGATGCGCCCGCGGAACTCGTCGGTCTTGCCCCGAAGCTCCTCTGACGACAGTCCCGACAGTTCCTCGTAGATCTGGTTGATCTCGTCGACCAGGGGTCGCCGCTTCTTTGCTTCGCGGGCGTGCCGATCCCCGAATAACTTCTTGGCGAAAGCCTTGATCATCGATCCTTCCAGCGCGATTGGCGCGTCATGACATGGGGGCGGCTGGCCCCGAGAGCCGTCCGCGGGAAAGCCGGGCCCGCCGTGGCAATGCGGTCCCGTTCCGCCTGCCGATACAGCCCCTCCCGCTCCACGACCGCCCTGACCGGCGCAGGAACCACGTACCGAAGCCGGCTTCCGTCGTGGAAGCGGGTTCGCACTTCGGTCGACGAGATGTCGACTCGCGTGACCGGCAACACCTCGTGCTCCACCCCGGGAGACGGGGGCCGGCCAACGGCGGGGCCACCCGGCGCCATGACCACGACACGTGCCAAGCGCGTGATCGCGTCCGGTTCACGCCAACTGTGGAAGGCCGCCGCCTGATCCGGACCGATCAGGAGGAAGGGCGTCACGCCGGGCTCGGCAGCGACGATCTCGCGTATCGTGTCGACTGTGTACGATACGCCGTTTCTGCGAACTTCCAAGTCACTTACGGCAAAACGCTCGTCTCCGGCTACCGCCGCCCGGGTCATTTCCAGACGCAGCTCGGGGGAGGTCAGACGCCACGACGGCTTGTGCGGCGGGTGTCCGCACGGCACCCACACCACCCGCCGGACGGGAAGGGCGTCAAAGGCGTCCTGCGCCACCATCAGGTGCCCGATGTGCGGCGGGTCGAAGGTGCCCCCGAAGATCGCTATGCCTCCGGACGCCCGCTCATCCGACATCCAGGACCTCCTGCGCCTCCGGGGAATCAGGGTATCGGTCGAGCAACCTCTGCCGCGCATCCGTGGCCTCCTCTTCGTATTCGAGGCGTTGGTAGGTGCGATAGATGAAGAGCAGAGCGGCCGGTGCCGCCGTGGTTTCCGCGTACGTCTGCAGAACCTGCTCGAAGTAGACGAGCCCCGAATCCAACAAGCCCCGGCTGAAGTAGAACTCGCCCCGATCCAGGTCCTTCCATGCCAGTTTCTCGATCATTGCGGCCTGAATCGAATCCGCTACGGCGGCCTGCGGCGTCCCCGCATAGTCGAGAGTCACTGCCTGGCAGGACGTCAGCGCCTGGACCGTGAAATGTTGGTCCCGGTCGGTTATGGGAGACAGGCGCGCGTTGGAGCGACATAGTCCCAATGCGGCTTCGGTCATGAGTTCGTGGGTGGGATATGTGCTTGAAAAACGCACGAATTCCGAGTTCGCCGTGACGTAGTCCCCCTTGTTCAGATAGGCCTGGGCCAACAACATGCGCGCCTCGGCCATCTGATCGAACCCCGGCGCTCCCTGCACCAGGCGCTCCAGTGCTTCCACGGCTTCATCCCACTCCTCGCGTTCGTATGCCGCGCGGGAGTACTCAAGGAGTTCCGTGGCCGTCAATCCGGCGTATGGCGGGGCAGAAGTGCACGCCGCACACGCCAGCAGCACGGAGAGCAAAAAGGCCCACCGATTCTCTCGCACCCGACTGGTTTTCCTCGCTAGCACTCCGCCCTCCGGAGATACACTTGCCCCCTCAGTGAAGAATCGCGGAAGACGGTGGGCGCGTCCATGAACCGATGACTCATCCTTCCCGGTAGAAACTGCGAATCGCCTCGGCCACAAGCGCCACGCGTTCCGCGCCCAGTTCCGGGAACACCGGGAGACTGAGGACTTCGCGGCACACAGCCTCGGCCACCGGCAGGTCTCCGGGACGGTATCCGAGTTCCGCGAAGCAGGGCTGCAGGTGAAGCGGTCGCGGGTAGTACAGGCCGGTCTCGACTCCCCTGCGGCGCATGTACTCCCGGAGCTGGTCTCTCCTGCGCGCGCGAATCGTATACTGGTGGTACGTATGGAAATTCCCGGAGAGGACCCGCGGCCGGGTAACCGCGGCGACATCCGCCAGCATCTCGTCGTAGACTGCCGCGTTTTGCCTGCGGACTTCCGTCCAGCACGTCAGCCGAGGCAGCTTCGCGTGCAGCACCGCGGCCTGGAGGGCATCCAGCCGGCTGTTCACCCCGACTGCCTCGTAGCGGCCCTCGCTCCCCCCACCGTGCGCCCTGAGCATCCGCAGTCGTCGTACGAGCACGTCATCGCTGGTGACGATCAATCCGCCGTCGCCGAAGCCCCCCAGGTTCTTCGTGGGGAAGAAGCTCACTGTCCCGGCGGTTCCCATGGCCCCCGCCTGCGCGACTTCGCCGCTGGGCGTTCGCTGCCACGCGCCGAGCGCCTGTGCCGCATCTTCGATCAGGCGGGCACCCCGCTCGCGGGCGAGTCCGAGGATTTCCGCCATGGGCGCCATCTGCCCGAACAGATGCACTGGCAGGACGACCCGGCTGCGGTCGCTCCAGCACGCGCGCACGGTATCCCCGGTGACGTTGAAGGTCTCGGGGTCCACGTCGCAGAAGACGGGACGAAGACCCGCGTTCCATACGGCTCCGCCGGTCCCGAAGAAGGTGAAGGCCGGCACGATGACCTCGTCGAAGGGCTTCAGCCGCAACGCGCGCAAAGCGAGATAGATCGCGTCGGTACCGTTGGCACATCCAACGGCATGACGCACCCCGACCCGTTCGGCCACCGCCTTCTCGAACGCCTCCACCACAGGTCCCAGTACGAACCTCTGGCTCTCGACGACGCCAGCCAGCGCGCGATCGATCTCCCCGCGCATGGTGTCGTACTGGGCCGGCAAGTCGACCAGCGGAGCCTGCATCAGCACGACCACTCGAGGTCTTCCGGCCAACCCGGGGGACCGATGTTGCGGCCATCGTCCTCGCGGCTCACCGCATCACGCCGATCACTGCCGCGGGAAACCCCGAACCGCAGCGCGTCAATCCAGCGCTCGGCCCGTCGCGCGAGCGCCCGGGAGGCGGACGGATCTTCACGAGCCGCCCCTCTGAAGGCATCCACGGCCTCGTCGCAGCGGGCGAGCGAGACCAGCAGTTCCGCCATCTCGTAATAGGCCCGCGCAAGGTGAGTCCGGGGTTCGCCGATGGCGACGGTTTCCTCGACCCGGGCCAGAGCCCCCTCCGGATCACCGTCCCGCCGGTACTCCTGCGCGAGGTCGTACGAGCACTTGCCGATGTGCCACCCGGCATCCCGGCGCTCCGAGGCCGATGCCGACTCCACAAACTGCTTGAAGAAGCGCAGGGCCTGGGCGCAGGCCCCCACCTCTTCGTAGGCCAGAGCCGCTTCGTACACAACCTCCGGCACGGAATCCGCGGAAAGAGCACGCTGGAAGAACAGAAGCGCGCGCGCGTGTTCGCCGTTGGCCGCGTAGTGCGAGGCCAGGGGGAAGGCCAGGCGAGCGAAGTTGACATCCGGCTGGAACTCCACCGCGGCCTCGAGAGCGGACGCCATCCCGAAGGGATCGTTACGCCGCTGCGCTGTGCGGGCCAGGCGAACAAGGTCGGAGACCGCCTGGTCGGCGACATCAGGCTCCGCCGCGATGGCTCTCCTGTACGCCTGCCTGGCTTCGTCCACGCGTCCGAGGCGAGCATAGGCGTGGGCCACGCGCAGGTGCGCATCGCCGGAGTTTGCACCGCGGCGCACCGCCAACAGGTACTCGGCGAGCGCCTCCTCGTAGTCTCCGTGTGCCCAGGCCTGGTCGCCGCGCAAGGTGGCGCCGTCCTCCGTGGTACGCGCCACGCAGGCCGACCCCGCCGCGGCGGCGATCAGACAGACCAGCCGGAACCACCCCTTCACTGTGCATCTCCTGCTTTCGCGCATGGGTCCCTTACCGGGCCCGCGCCTCCCAGGTTCCGACCCAATCCCGGCGTCTCCTGTTCCGGCGAACCGGTCATGCCAGGCCACCCTTCCAGATCCATCCCAGCCCGTGGCTGGAGACCGGTTGCACGTCCGTCCCCGCCGTAGCGTTGCGGGCGTCGACCAACACTCTCGATCCCGCCACGATCTGACCGATGTCGAAGCAGGAGTGATCCGTCAGGATCAACACCACGTCGGCCTGGCTCAAGAGCGACGGTGTCAGCGCGACGGAATCCCGCATCCCCGTCCGTTCGTCTTCAAGAGACGGAACGTACGGATCATGATAGAGCACGCGCGCGCCGGCATTCTCCAGAAGCTCGATGATGTGAAGGGCGGGTGATTCACGCACATCGTTGATGTCCTTCTTGTACGCCACGCCGAGAATGACCACCGTGGATCCCTTCACCGCCCGGCCCTCGTCGTTCAGCGCATCGCGAACCTTTTCGACCACGAACCGGGGCATGCTGGCGTTGATCTCGGACGCCAGCTCGATGAATCGGGTACGGAAGTCGAGCGTGCGCATCTTCCATGACAAATAGTGCGGGTCGACCGGAATACAGTGGCCTCCGAGGCCCGGGCCGGGCAGGAAGCGCATGAACCCGAATGGCTTGGTGGCGGCTGCCTCGATCACTTCCCAGATATCCACACCGAGCCGGTCGGCGATGAGAGCGGTCTCGTTTACGAGCCCGATGTTCACCGCCCGGAAGGTGTTCTCCAGGATCTTGCTGAGCTCGGCCACCTCAGCGCTCGATACGGGAACCATGCGGTCGATGAAACGGCTGTAGAATGCCGCGCCGATGTCCGTACAGCGGGACGTTACTCCACCGATCACCTTCGGCGTATTGTGGGTCTTCCAGACCTTGTTGCCGGGATCCACCCGCTCGGCAGAAAAGCAAAGGAAGAAATCTTCGCCCGCCACCAGCCCGCTCTTGGCCAGTTCGCCCAGCACCACTTCGCGAGTTGTCCCCGGATAAGTGGTGGATTCCAGCACCACCAGCTGCCCCTGGCGCAATCCCGAGGCAACCGCGGAAGCCGCCGCCAGAATGAAGGAGATGTCGGGGTCGCGAGTTTTGGACAGCGGTGTGGGTACGCAGATCGCGATGACATTGCATTCCGGGAGACGCGACATGTCTCGGGTAGCCTGGAGCATCCCTGTGCGGACGAGGTGAGCCACCCGATCCGAGGAAACGTCCCGAATATGGCTCTCGCCGGCGTCAATGCCCTCCACGACGGTCTCGTCGATATCGAAGCCGAGAACTCGAATCCCGGCGTCACCAACGACGGTCGCAAGGGGCAACCCCACGTAGCCGAGCCCGATAACCCCCATGGTGAGGTCGTGGGAGCGGAAACGCTCCAGGACTGGGTCTTGCATCTCCGCGTTCCTGCCTTGCGCCCCAACGGTCCCGGGACGGCGCACCAGGGGTACGGACCCGGTCAGGCTTCCCCGCGCAGTTGGATACGCGGCGCCTTCTTGATCTTGCCGGCCGAAATGCAGCGGGTACAGACGCGGACTTTGCGGTGTTCTCCGGCTTCGTCCAGAATGCGAACCGTCTGGAGGTTGGGAAGCCACCGACGCCGACTCTTGTTGTGAGCGTGACTCACATTGTTGCCAGTCGCGGGCCTTTTGCCGCACACGGTGCAAACTCTCGCCATCTGCTCGCCTATTTGTTAACCGCCGAAGCGGAAACTCTCAATCACAGTTGCTGCGCTGTCTTCTGCCCTCGAAAACGGGGAGACATGCCTTGCGCTACAGCGAGCCGTTTCCCGGTGGAGGAGGCTCTTCCGTTCCTGTCCCCTCCGCAGCGTCGGCCGGCGCCGGAGCGCTCATCTCGATATGATCCAACTCCAGAAACACATCGGCGAACTCGGCTTCAAGCCGCCCCGTCGGCGTGTCGTCGAAAGCGCCCTGAGCTTCCCACGCATCCAGTACGCTGTCCGACATGATGTGCAGAACCCCCACCACGTAGGTGGCGGTCTCGCCCGAGGTAATCGCTACGGGCACGGAGTCCCCGGTCAGTTCGGGCCCCAGCTTGATAAAGAAAGGCTGGCCGTTGGGAAGCCCTGTCCAAAAAGCCTGTGCGCCTACGCGGCTGACCACCGGAACGTCGGGAATACGAAGCTGCGCCCCCTCGAACTGGAGCGGATTGCTCTGCAGCACGTCGGCGGTGACCGCGATGGCGTTGGGAAAAGGATTCTCCTCGACGCTGGCAACGACCCCCGATGTCGTCCCGACAGCTGTCACGTTGAGCCAGTAGAGAAACCCTGCGATGCCCACAAAGGCCAACACCATGAGTGGAATGGCCAGTCTGTCACCCGCGCCCTTGCGTGATCCGAGATCGAGCATGGTCCGGTGTCCCCTGCGTTGAAAGTTTAGTCTCGTTCCACGAGTTCGATGAGAGCCATGTCGGCGGCGTCGCCTCTGCGGTGGCGCAACTTGAGTATGCGCGTGTAGCCGCCGGGACGGAGGGCAAAGCCCGGAGCGATCTCATCAAACAATCTTCCCTGAACTTCTCGATCCGCGATCTTTCGCGCAACGAGCCTGCGGGCATGGAGATCTCCTCGCTTGGCCAGCGTAATCAACCGTTCCGCGTAGGGGCGAAGTTCCTTCGCTTTCGCGGTCGTGGTTTCGATTCTGCCGTGCCGGAACAGGGCTGTCGCCATATTGCGCAGAACTGCCCGCCGGTGGCTTGCGGTTCGAGAGAGGCTGCGTCCGGTCTTGCGGTGGCGCATGGGTCGCGTCGGGGTTCAGCGGTAGTGGTTCGGCGGCAGCCGTAGGACTCTAGTCATCAAGATGCCCCGTCCGGATCGGAAGCGGCATCCCCCTCCGCCAGGAACCACTCTCCGTCCGGACCGGACGTCAGTGGCATCCCGAGCTCGATGGAGTGCTCCTCCAGAAAGGCGAGAAGCTCGTCCATGGATTTCTGGCCGAAGTTGTCGATGTTCAGGATCTCCTTCTCCGTGCATCGCACCAGGTCTCCAAGAGTCCGGAGATTCTCCTTCTGCAGAGAGTTGCGCGAGCGCACCGAGATCTCCGTGACTTCTTCGATGGGGCGCGCAAGCTGCATGCGGATGCGCGGGGGCAGCGGGATCGCGCCCGGAGCGTGAGGCTGGGGAGCGCCGTTTGAGCCGAAGCTCAGCATGTACCCAAGGTACTGTCGG
Organism: Longimicrobiales bacterium; assembly: GCA_965237885.1. GTDB lineage: Bacteria > Gemmatimonadota > Gemmatimonadetes > Longimicrobiales > Gaopeijiaceae > BD2-11. Next base: position 583,687 of record CBDEGN010000002.1, read on the forward strand.
ACCAGTTCCGCCGCATTGGCGATCGCCTGATCGGGGCGAATGGAACCATCCGTCTCGACTCTGAGCGACAGGCGGTCGAAATCCGTGCGTTCGCCGACCCGGGTCTCCTCCACCGTGAAGTTGGCGCGCCGGACGGGATTGTAGATCGCATCGATCGGCACCAGGTCCACCGGAGCGCCCTCGGGCCGGGGGTGCTGGTCGGAAAGCACGAAACCCCGCCCCTTGTTGACGTACAGCTCCATGCTCAGGCTACGGTCTTCCTCAAGGGTGAGGATGGGCTGGCCGGGGTCCAACACCTTAACGTATGGCGGAACGTTGATGTTCGCCGCTGTGACCGCGCCGGCGGTGTTGACATGAACGGTGAGTTTGGCCTCGTCCACGTCATCATCCAGCGTCAGGACCAGCGCCTTCAGGTTCTGGATGACCTGGTGCACATCTTCCACCACGCCCTGGATGGTCTGGTGTTCGTGCACGACGCCTTCAGTCCGGAACGCCCAAATGGCCGCGCCGCGCAGCGAAGACACCAGGGCCCGTCGGACCGAGTTGCCCAGCGTGTAGCCATACCCCCGCTCAAGCGGCTGGATGACGAACTCCGCGGTGCTCCCGTCGTCGCTGAAACTTGTCGCTTCGACGTGCTCGGGAAGCACCAGTCCGGTCAGATCGATCTCCACGCTTCCCCCCGTGGCATATGCAGCAGTGTCATTTTGATGGTCGGGAATCCATTGCCCGGACGCTGTCCGGAATTCGCATCACTTGGAATACAACTCCACGATCAACTGCTCCTGCACGGCCATGGGCACATCCTGGCGCTTCGGTCGCCGGAGCACTCGCCCTACCCGCGTCTTCTCGTCCACGGCCAGCCATTCCGCGGTGTCGGGACGCATGCGCGACGCCAAGCTGGCCTGGACAGGCAACAGATCACGCGACTTCGCCCTCATGGCGATATCGTCCCCCATCTCCACCGCGTAACTCGGTATGTCCACGATGCGGCCGTTGACTTCGACATGGCGATGACGGACCAACTGGCGCGCCTGGCTGCGGCTCACGGCGAAGCCGAGCCGGAAGACAACGTTGTCGAGGCGTCGTTCCAGCGCCACCAACAGGTTCTCGCCCGTCATACCAGCCTGGTGCGCCGCGGAGTTGAACAAGTTGCGGAACTGCTTCTCGTGCAGCCCGTAAATCCGCTTTGTCTTCTGCTTCTCGCGCAACTGGACCGCGTAGTCGGAGCGCTTGCGGCGACGAGCCTGCGCCGGACCGTGCTGGCCGGGCGGGTAGGCCCTTCGCTCGATCGGACACTTCTCCGTATAGCACTTCAGCCCCTTCAGGAAGAGCTTCTCCCCTTCCCGGCGACAAAGCTTGCAAACAGGTCCTGTATACCGCGCCATCCGTTCTCTTCCCTCGCCCTAGACCCGGCGCTTCTTGGGTGGGCGGCAACCGTTGTGCGGCAGGGGAGTTACGTCTTCGATCGCCATGATGTGCAACCCTGCCGAGTACAGTGCCTGGATCGCGGACTCGCGACCTGACCCGGGACCCTGAACGCGTACGTTGACGCGCCGGACGCCGAGGCTTACGGCCTCACGCCCGGCTTGTTCCGCGGCCACCGTGGCGGCAAAGGGGGTCGACTTCTTGGAGCCCTTGAACCCCGCCTTGCCGGCGCTCGACCAGACGACCGTGTTCCCGGCCGCATCGGTAATGGTGATGATCGTGTTGTTGAAGGTCGCCTTGATGTGTGCGACGCCTTCGGCTTCCACAACCTTCTTTGTCCGCCGTATACCACCCGGCTTATTTCCCTTTGCCACGCGCGTCTTTCCTCGTTCCTTACTTCCTGGGAGCCATTTTCTTGCCGGCTATTGCCCGGCGACGACCCTTGTGGGTGCGAGCATTCGTATGAGTCCTCTGTCCTCGCACGGGAAGCCCCCGGCGATGGCGCAGGCCGCGGTAACAGCCGATGTCCATCAGTCGCTTGATGTTCATCGACACCTCGGTCCGCAAGGCACCTTCCACCTTCAGCTCCGTCTCGATCTGCCTCCGCAGCCGGCTGACATCTTCATCGCTGAGGTTGAATGTGCGTTTGTCGGGATCTACGCCCGTCGCGTCCAGAATCTCCCTGGCGCGCGTGGACCCGACCCCGTAGATGTAGGTCAGCGCAACTTCGATGCGTTTGTTGCGCGGAAGATCGACGCCTGCGATTCGTGCCACTGCTCGCGTCCGAAACTCGAGAGATCGCCTACCCCTGCCGCTGCTTGTGGCGGGGGTTTCGTGAGCAGATTACGCGGACCACGCCTCGCCTGCGGATGACCTTGCAGTGCTCGCAAATCGTCTTCACGCTGCTTCGCACTTTCATGCCGGGCCCTCCTGGACGATGGTTTCGTCTGCTTCACTGGATAGAACAAAAAAGATAACCGTAACTGCCCTTGGGCTCAATGGTGATGGCTTCATGCGGACGTGGGAACCGAACGCGCGGCCGCAGTGAGCACCCGCGCGCTCGGGGAGGTAATCGCTACGGTGTGCTCGAAATGCGCCGCGCGTGAGCCGTCACTGGTCACCACCGTCCATCCATCGTCGAGAGTACGAATGGAAGCGGATCCGATACTCACCATCGGCTCGATCGCCAGCACCATACCGTCGAGCAGCCGGGGACCCCGGCCCGGACGCCCGAAATTGGGCACCTGAGGCGCCTCGTGGACCTCCCGTCCCACACCGTGGCCCACCAGATCGCGCACCACGGCAAAGCCGGTTCCGTGGACTGTCCCCTCCACGGCGGCGCCGATGTCGCCGATGTGGTTCCCCGGCACCGCCGCGGCGATGGCTCGGTCCAGTGCTTGCTTCGTGACGTCCAGAAGCCGGCGTGTCAACGCGTCCACCTCTCCCACCGTGAACGTGCTCGCCGAATCCGAGCACCACCCGTTGAGTTTGACACCCACGTCCAGAGACACGATGTCTCCGTCCTGCAGGACGCGGCGCGCGCTGGGAATCCCATGCACGACTTCCGCGTTCGTCGACACGCACACTGCGCCCGGGAAGCCGTACAATCCCTGGAACGCCGGAACCGCGCCATCGTGAGAACGAATGAAGTCCTCGCACAGGCGATCGAGCTCTCCCGTCGTCACGCCGGGGCGGACGACCTCTTCCACGATACCCAGGAGTTCGCCGATGATGGCGCCCCCCCGGGCGATTTCGCGGATTTCGCTCTCGCTCTTCAGTCGGACCACGTTGTTCCGTTGGACCTCAGTTTGGATTCCGGCCGCGACATGTCTCGCAATGCCGCACGAACCGCGCGATACGTCGCTTCGATACCGAGGGTACCGTCGAGACGGGTCACTGGGGGGTCGCGCTGCTCGTAGTAGTTGACGATGGGCTCCGTCTGCGTTTCGTATACCCGGAGACGGCGAAGGATCGTCTGCGGGCGATCATCTTCCCGGTGGATCAGAGGCTCACCGGTGTCGTCGCACACCCCCTCGACCTGAGGTGGATCGTTGTGGATGTTGTAGACGCGCCCGTTGGGGCTGATGCGGCGTCCACCGATTCTGCGCAGCACGACATCCTCGGAAACCATTAGCACGATGACGCCGTCCACCGCCAGTCTCGCGCGCGCGAGCGCCCCGTCAAGCGCGCGCGCCTGGGGCAGCGTCCGCGGGAAACCGTCGAAGAGAATCGGGACTTCGGCCGGAAACCCGGCGAGGGTTTCTTCCACCAGGGCTACGATCACTTCGTCAGGCACGAGCTCGCCCACGTCCATGTAGCGCCGCGCCATGATACCCAGCTCGGTTCCAGCCTGACGGGCGGCCCGAAGGAGGTCCCCGGTGGCGACTTTGCGGAAACCCAGATCCCGTATGAGCATCGCGCTCTGCGTACCCTTGCCGGCGCCGGGAGGACCCAGGAGAATGGCGACCATGGTTCGTGCGAGGCTCAGACGACGTTCACGCCCAGCACATCAGACGTAGCGTCCACGGCCCCGCATTTTCACCCGCCCCTTCTTCATGAAGCCGTCGTAGTGGCGAAGAAGCAGGTGTTGCTGGGCCTGTTGGACGGTGTCCAGGCCAACCCCGACCACGATCAGCAGGCTGGTTCCCCCGAAGAAGAAGGTCTGGATGTTGAACCAATCAAAGATAAAGAAGGGAAGCAGCGCGATGAGAGCCAGGTAAATCGAACCCGGAAGGGTGATGCGCGTGAGAACCCGGTCGATGTACTCCGCGGTACGCGCGCCCGGCTTGACCCCCGGAATGAACGCGCCCTGCTTCTTCAGGTTCTCGGCAAGATCCACCGGATTGAAGATGATGGCGGTGTAGAAGTACGTGAAAAAGAGGATCAGGAGGGAGTAGCTCGCGTAGTAGAGCCAGGTTCCCGGCTGGAAGAGGTCCGAGATCTCGCGCAGAAAGCCGGCGCTGCTGAACGCCGCCACCGTCCCCGGCACGATAATGAACGACTGCGCGAAGATGATCGGCATGACGCCGGCCGAATTCACGCGCAGCGGCACAAAACTCTTCTGGCCTTCGCGGATCCGCCCCCGCCCCATCACCTTGCGTGGTATCTGAACCGGGATCTTGCGAGCCGCCATGGTCATCGCCACCACGCCGCCGGTGACACCTACGATCACCGCACCCAGCGCGGCCAGTCCCACCACGGTGATCTCCCCGACCAGGAACGATTCCCAGGTCCGGCCGATCGCGGCTGGAAATCCTTCGATGATGGAGAAGAAGATCAGCAGCGACATGCCGTTGCCGATGCCGTTTTCCGTGATCTGCTCTCCCAGCCACATCACGAAGACGGCTCCCACGGTGAGCGCGATCACGGTGGTGAACATGAACAGCAGACCCGGCGTGCGCACCGCGCCCGGAATGCTGGAAAGGAACACCGCGTAGCCGTACGCCTGGATGAGGGACAGCACGACCGTCGTATAGCGCGTCCACTGGGTCAGTTTCTTGCGGCCCTGCTCTCCCTCCTTCTGCAGCTTCTCGATCGTGGGAACTACGGCGGCGAGCAGCTGGAACATGATCGAAGCGGAAATATAGGGCATGATGCCCAGCGCCAGAATCGTAGCCCGACTGAGACCACCCCCTACGAACATGTCGTAGATCCCGAACAGCGTATTGCCCAGCTGCCCGAATTGCTGCCGCAGGATGTTCACATCGAGGCCGGGCACGGTGATGTGAGCCCCCAGCCTGTAGACCAGCAGGATGAAGAGGGTGAAGAGAATTTTCTTTTTGAGTTCCGGGACCCGGAACAGATTGGGAATCGGGTTCGCCATCTTTACCCCGTATGATCCTTGCGGATTGGGCGTCAGCGCTTCGGAGACACTGTTACCGTGCCTCCAGCGGCTTCGATTTTTTGGCGCGCGGAGGCGCTGAACGCATGAGCCTCGACGTGCATCGCTCTCTCTGCTTCCCCCGTCCCGAGCACCTTCACCGGCTTGCGGCCCCTACCCACCAGGCCTGATTTGACGAGTGAGTCAAGCGTTACCTGGTCGGTTTCGAGCCCATTCAGGTCGCGAACGTTGACTACTTCGTATTCCACGCGTCCGGGGTTGCTGAAGCCCCGTTTCGGAATTCGCCGCTGCAGGGGCATCTGACCGCCCTCGAACCACGCGGGAACGGTACCGCCGCTCCTGGACTTCTGTCCGTTGTGTCCCCTGCCAGCCGTTTTGCCCAACCCGGAGCCGGGGCCGCGACCGACGCGCTTGCGCGTCTTGCGCGACCCGGGCACGGGGCTGAGCCGGTGAAGCTCTGACATCGGCATAATCTCCGTCGGTTAAGGAACTTCGGTGACTTCGACCAGGTGGCTGACCTGACGGATCATGCCCCGGATCGCCGCCGAGTCCGTGTGGACCACCGACTGCTGGTGCCGGCGAATGCCCAGGGCGCGCAACGTCCGCCGGTGCTCGGTCAGCCGCCCGATGCCGCTGCGCACCTGCGTAATCCGGATTCTTGCGGGCGTGTCGGACACGGTTCAACCTCCCAGCTCTTCAACGCTGATGCCGCGCTCGCGGGCAATCTGTTCCGGCGTCGTCAGTCGTCCCAGTCCATTCAAGGTGGCCCGAACCACGTTGATGGGGTTGTTCGAGCCCAAGCTCTTTGTCAACACGTCGGTGACACCCGCCGCTTCCAGCACCGCCCGCACCGGGCCGCCGGCGATCACGCCGGTTCCGGGCGCCGCGGGTCTCAGAAGCACGCGCCCCGCGCCCCACTTGCCAATGATCTCGTGGGGCAGGGTGCCGCGCACGATCGAGACGTGGCACATGTTGCGCCGGGCCCGCTCAAACGCCTTTCGGATCGCCTCGGCGACGTCGCTCGCCTTCGCCAGCGAAATGCCCAGGTTCCCCTTTTGGTCGCCCACCGAGACAAGCGCGGTGAACGAAAAGCGGCGCCCGCCCTTCACGACCTTGGCTACGCGGTTGATGTGGATGACGTTCTCGACCAGCTCGCTCTCGCGCGAGCGGTCGCCGTCCCTACCCCTGGTTCTTGCCATCAGAAGCTAAGCCCTCCCTCACGCGCGCCCTCTGCGAAAGCCTTTACCCTGCCGTGATACTGGTAACCGCCACGATCGAAGACGGCGGCCCGAACACCTTCCGCGCGCGCCGCCTCGGCGAGCATCCTGCCCGCCGCCCGGGCCCGCTCGACACCGGGGTTGCGTGACTCGGGCACGAACTCGCGGAGCGCTGCGGTCTTGGTAGAAAGACCGACCAGGGTGCGTCCGAGATCATCGTCCACCAACTGGCCCTCCATATGTTTCAACGAGCGGAACACCACAAGCCGCGGCCGTGAGGCGCAGCCGCGCACGCGCTTGCGCACCCGGCGGTGGCGACGGGCGCGTTGCAAGCGCCGACTCCTTCTCAGCTTCGAACTCTTTGCGGTCACGTTTTCCTCGCTTTAGCGGCGCGCTAGGAGGCAGCTGTCTTTCCGACCTTGCGTCGAATCTGCTCACCCTGGTAGCGCACTCCCTTGCCCTTGTAAGGCTCGGGAGGCCGGAACGCCCGGAGTTCCGCCGCTACCTGCCCGACCATCTGCTTGTCGATCCCGGTGACAACGATGACGTCCGGACGCGGACACTCCAAGGTGATCCCGTCGGGCTCGGGGTAGTCGATGGTATGTGAATACCCCAGGCTCAAAACCAGTTTCTTCCCATCCTTCTGGGCACGGTACCCCACGCCTATGATTTCCAGCGTCTTGCTGTACCCGTTCGCCACCCCGTGTACCATGTTGGCGATCAGCGCACGCGTAAGACCGTGAAGCGCCCGGTGCGTCCGGCCGTCCGAAGGTCTCGTCACGACGATTCTGCTCTCGCTGATCTCCAGCGTCATGTCGGCGTGCACGTCGAGACTCAAGTCGCCCCTTGGACCCTTGACCGTCAAGACGGACCCTCGATAGTCGACGGTCACTCCACCGGGGATGACGACCGGTAATTTTCCTATGCGCGACATGGTCTTTCCGTCTTGTTTGGTGGAAACCGTGCTACCAGACAATCGCCAGCAATTCGCCCCCAACCCCTTCGTTGCGCGCCGATCGGCCCGTAAGCACGCCCTTCGACGTCGACAGAATCGCCATCCCCAGGCCGTTCCTCACCCTGGGGATATCCTCCGTACCGACGTAGCGCCGCCGTCCCGGGGACGAGACGCGCTCGATATGCCGAATCACCGGGCCACCCTCGCGATACTTGATGTACACGCGCAGAACCCCGTGAGCACCGTCGTCGAGCACCTTGTAGCCGAAGACGAAGTGGCTCTCGCTCAGCAGCCGGGCGATATCGATCTTGATCTTTGAGACGGGCATATCCGCCCACCGGTGGCCTGCCCGGCCGGCGTTTCGCAGCCGGGTCAGCATGTCCGCAATCGGGTCCGTCATCATGTCGAGTCTCGTCGCTCCGCTCTTCGTGGGTTCCCGACGCCTCAGCCAGCGCCGTTTTGGCCGATGATGACCGGGAGCGAGCCGCGGAACGGGAAACCCATTTTCCGCAGCAACGCCAGAGCCTCGTCGTCCTTGTTGGTACTCGTGACCACGGTGATGTCCAACCCGTGGATGCGGTTGATCCTGTCGTAGTCAATCTCGGGAAAAATGATCTGCTCGCGAACCCCGATGCTATAGTTGCCGCGCCCGTCGAAAGACTTCGTGGACAGCCCGCGGAAATCGCGAATACGCGGCATGGTGGCGCTCACAAGGCGGTCCAGGAACTCGTACATGCGGCGGCGGCGAAGCGTCACACTGGCTCCCACGGGCATGCCGGCTCTCAACTGGAAATTGGAGATGGACTTGCGGGCGCGTGTAACGATGGGCTTCTGGCTGGAGATCACCGTCAACTCCTCGACTACGCTGTCGAGCAGCTTCTGGTTCTTGCTCGCTTCGCCGACGCCGACATTGATGACGACCTTGAGCACACGCGGAATCTGATTGACGTTGGTGAAGCCGAATTCCCTCTTGAGCTTCGGCTGGACCCTCTCCAGATAGTGGCGGTGAAGCCGGGGTAGCGTCTCCTGCATCTTCTGCATTCGTCCCTTGTTAGCTCGGCGACGGAATCGGGTTGCCGGTCTTGACCGCGATGCGTTCCTTGACGCCCCCGTCCTCGAGACGCATGCGAATACGGCTGGCCTCCCCGCTCGCCGGATCGATCAACATGACGTTGGAGATATGGATCGGCGCTTCGAACGTGATGATCCCGCCCTCCGGATTGGCGGCGGTCGGCCGCTGGTGGCGCTTGCGCATGTTCACGCCCTCGATCACCACCCGATCCCGATCGCGCATCACCCGGAGGACGGTCCCCTGCTCTTCGCGGTGGTTGCCGCGGATCACGCGGACGCGGTCCCCCTTCGCAATGCGGTGCTTGACTCTGTCCCGGCGTGTTCCGGCTCGTTTCAGCATCAGAGCACCTCCGGGGCAAGCGAAACGATTTTCATGTAGCGCTTCTCCCTCAGTTCCCGTCCAACCGGGCCGAAGATGCGTGTTCCCCGGGGCTCGCCGTTGCCATCGATAAGCACGGCGGCGTTGTCGTCAAAGCGGATGTAGGAACCATCCCGCCTTCGGACTTCCTTGCAAGTTCGCACCACGACCGCCCGGACGATATCGCCTTTCCTCACTCCCGCGTTGGGAATGGCGTCCTTGACCGTTAGCACGACGAGATCGCCCACGCTGGCATAGCGCCGGCCCGAGCCTCCCAGAACACGAATACAGAGAGCTCTCTTGGCACCCGTGTTGTCGGCGATCCTGACCATCGATTCCTGCTGAATCATCGCCCTGCTATCCTTCCGCGCGGTTGAGCAGTTCGACGACTCTCCAACGCTTGGAGCGGGAGAGCGGCCGCGTCTCGACGATGCGTACCGTGTCGCCGTTGCGATACTGGTTGTCTTCGTCGTGTGCGTGGTACTTGCGTGTCCTCTTCACCTGCTTTCCGTAGAGGGGGTGGGCGAACTGGCGCGCGACCAGTACGGTCACCGTCTTGTTCGCCGCATCCGACACCACGACTCCGGTTCGTGTCTTGCGCCGGTTGCGCTCTCCACCTGCTGTCGCCGTCATGAAGCGTTCTCCTCGGTCCTGGTCAGCGCCGCCTCGAGTTCGCGCTCGCGCTGCACGGTGCGGACCCGGGCGATGTCCCGGCGCAGTTGTGAAAACAGCATCGGATTCTCAAGCTCCATGGTTGCGCTGCGGAATCGGAGACGGAACCGCTCTTCCTTCAGTTCGTGGAGCTGCTCCAGGAGCTGCTGGTCGGTCATATCGCGAATGTCGTCGATGTCCATGCCCGGCCCCTCCCTAGGTTCCCAACTGCCGTTCGCGCACAACAAAGCGGGTCTTGATCGGGAGCTTGTCGGACGCGAGCTGCATCGCGCGCCTGGCGACGTCCTCCCCGACCCCTTCCATCTCGAACATCATTCGGCCGGGCTTGACGACCGCGACCCAGCCTTCGGGATTTCCCTTCCCCTTGCCCATTCGGGTTTCCGCGGGCTTGGAGGTGACCGGCTTGTCCGGGAAGATGCGGATCCAGACTTTACCGCCTCTCTTGATGTGCCGAGTCATAGCCACACGGGCCGACTCGATCTGGCGGTTGCTGATCCACGCGGACTCGACTGCCTGAAGCCCGTAGTCGCCGAAACTCACTCTGTTTCCGCGATGCGAATTCCCGCGCATCTTGCCCTTGTGCTTCTTCCGGTACTTGACCCGCTTCGGTGCCAGCATCTCCTATCTTCCTTGCGAGGCCCGGCGGCGCGCGGGCCGATTCCTGTTTGTACGCGACATCAGGATCCCGTCGAGTAGGTTCGACCACGCCGTTCGTCCACGACTTCGCCCTTGAAGATCCAGCACTTCACCCCGATCGTGCCGTAGGTGGTGAACGCCGTGACGCTGGCGTAGTCGATGTTAGCCCGCAGCGTATGCAAGGGGACGCGCCCCTCGTGATAGGCTTCGGTCCGGGCGATTTCCGCTCCGCCGAGACGACCGCCACACTGGATCTTGATCCCTTCCGCACCGGCCCGGCGGGTGGACTGCACCGCGCGCTTCATGGCCCGGCGGAAGGAAATGCGCTGACGCAGCTGGTGCTTGACGTTCTCCGCCACCAGACGTGCATCGAGCTCCGGCTGCTTGATCTCTTCGACGTTGACGGACACCTCGGAACTGGTCAGCACGCCCAACTCGTCGCGCAGCTTGTCCACTTCCGCGCCCCTCTTGCCGATCACGACGCCCGGACGAGCGGTGTGAATGGTCATCACGATCTTCGAGGGCTTGCGGTCGATCTCAACCCGGGAGATGGCGGCGTGCGCCAAGCGACGATCCAGATACCGTCGAATGGTCTCGTCTTCCTGGAGCAGTTGGGGAAACTCCTTTTCCGCGTACCAGCGCGACTGCCAGTCCTTGACGATGCCGAGCCGGAATCCGTGAGGGTGTGTCTTCTGTCCCATCCTACTCCTCGCTTTCCACGACGATGGTGATGTGGCTCGAACGCTTGCGAATCGGGGCTGCCCGCCCCATCGCCGCAGCTCGCCAGCGTTTTGTGGTACGCCCGCCATCGACGAAGGCCTGTTTCACGACGAGTTCGTCCACGTCGAGCACGCTCCCCTCGTCTTCTGCCCGGTATTCGGCGTTGGCAACCGCGGAGCGCAACGTCTTGCCAACCGGTACCGAAGCGGCCTTTCGGGAGAACCGAAGGATCGCGTAGGCCTGATTCACGGGAAGGCCCCGGATCTGGTCCACGACCAGCCGCACCTTGCGGGGGCTCATGCCGATGTACTTTGCGACCGCCTTTGCTTGCATCTGAAGATTCGGGCCCGGGTATCTTGGTGGAACTCTATCTGGCTTTGGAGCGCCGGTCGGCCAGCTTCCCGCCGTGACCGCGGAACAGCCGCGTGGGGGCGAACTCGCCGAGCTTGTGGCCCACCATGTTTTCTGTGATGTAGACCGGAATGAACTTGTTGCCGTTGTGCACCGCAACCGTATGGCCGACGAAGTCCGGCGAGATGGTGGAGGCACGCGCCCACGTCTTGATCACTCTCTTCTCGGCGCGCGAGTTCATCAGCTCCACCTTGCGCAGGAGCTTTTCGTCGATGAACGGGCCTTTCTTTACGCTGCGCGGCATGGTGTCTCCCTGTTCCGTTCCTCTGGCCTGTCGCCTCGCCCCACTCTCGCGCTAGGAGCGCGTGGCCTTGCCACGCTTGCGTCCCCGAACGATGAGCCGGTTCGATTCCTTCCTGGGGTTGCGCGTCTTCTTCCCCTCCGGTTTTCCCCACGGGGTGACCGGAGGCCGACCTCCCGAGGCTTTGCCCTCACCACCACCCAAAGGGTGGTCTACCGGATTCATGGCGACGCCCCGCACCTTCGGACGGCGCCCCCGCCACCGGTTTGCCCCGGCCTTGCCCAACGATGTCAGCTCGTGGTCGGTGTTGCCGATCTGGCCGATGGTGGCCATGCACTCCATGCGCACCCGTCGGACTTCAGTGGAGGGCAGCCGCAGCGTCACATAGTCTCCCTCCTTGGCCATGATCTGCACGCCCGCGCCCGCCGAACGAGCCATCTGGCCGCCCTTTCCCGGCTTCAGCTCCACATTGTGGACGATCACGCCCAAGGGGATGCGGCCGATCGGGAGGGCGTTCCCCGGCTTGATGTCGGCATCCCCGCCCGCTTCCACTTCGTCGCCGACCGCGAGGCCACGCACATGCAGAATGTAGCGCTTCTCGCCATCATCGTAGTGGATAAGGGCGATGTTCGCCGACCTGTTGGGATCGTACTCAATCTCGGCCACGCGCCCGGTGATGCCGATCTTGTTGCGTTTGAAGTCGATGCGGCGATATCGGCGCTTGTGGCCGCCGCCCCTGCGCCGCACGGTTATGCGACCGTGGTGGTTGCGCCCGCCCTTGGAGTGCAGTGGCTCGGTCAGCGACTTCTCCGGTCCCTTTCGCGTCGTGACCGTGTCTTTCACGATCGACCGGAAGCGGGAGCCGGGTGTCACGGGTCTGAACTTCTTGATCGCCATGGCCTGGCCCCTAGCCCATTTCGTAGAGTTCGATGTGATCGCCTTCCGCGAGCTTGACGACCGCCTTCTTGAACGACGGCTGGCGGCCGAGGCTCCAATTCTTGCTCATCTGCCCGAGGAAGGAGCGGCGCATCTTGCCCGCATACCTCATGGTGCGCACGTCATTGACCTTCACGTCCCACAGCGCTTCCACCGCGCGGGCGATATCGATCTTGTTGGCCTTCTTGCTGACGATGAACGAGTAGACGTTCTCTGCCTCCATCTGGAGAGTCGTCTTCTCGGTAACGACCGGCCGGACGATTACATCCCATGGCTCACGCATCACCATTCTCCGTGTTCTCGACCGCCGCGGGCACCTCGTCTACCGTGTCCAACCCTTCCAGCGCGTCGGCTTCGATGACAATGGTGGCCGCCCACAGCAGGTCGTAGGCCGACTCCTCGCCGAAGGGACGGACCGTGACCCCCGGCAGGTTGCGGGCGGACAGGTAGACGTTGCGCCTGTTTCCATCGGTCAGCAGCAAGACCTTCCCCGACGTCCCGATGGCCTCGAGGTAGGCGACCAGACGCGACGTCCGGGGTGACTCGTAGTCGAGGGAGTCGACCAGCAGGACGCGGCCATCTTCCGCGCGCGAGTTCAAAGCGGACCGCCGGGCCAGCGCCCGCACCTTGCGCGGTACGGAAATGCGCCAGGAATGAGGCTGTGGGGGGAACGCAAGGCCGCCCCCGGTCCACTGCGCCGCCCGAATCGAGCCCGCGCGCGCGCGACCGGTTCCCTTTTGCCGCCACGGCTTGCGCGTCCCGCCGGAAACAGCCGCGCGGTTCTTGCCTGCCGCCGTTCCCAGCCGCTGGTTGGACAGGTGGGCCTTGATCACCTGGTGGAGGACGCCCTCGTTCACGACCCCGTCGAACGGGACGGTGGGCAGCAGGCGCTCTCCGCCCGGGCTGCCGTCAGCTTGGTAGTAGTGCACCGTGTGCATGGCTTCAGTCGCTGATGAATACGTAGCCGCTGCGCGCTCCGGGAACGGCGCCCTTGAGGAAGAGCAAATTCCTCTCGGGGTCGACCCGGACAACTTCCACGCTGCGCAGTGTCTTGCGGTTGCCTCCCATCCGGCCGGGGAGCTTCTTGCCCTTGATGACTCGCGAAGGGTCGGTGCCGGCGCCCATTGATCCGGGGGTCCGGGACATCGGGTGACCGTGTGATGCGGGCCCTCCCGCGAAGCCGTGCCGCTTCACCACGCCCTGAAACCCGCGGCCCTTTGCACGGCCTGTCACCTTCACGGACTGCTTCGCCGCGAAGATCTCGACCGTAAGCTCCTCCCCCGCCACGAAGGCCTCCGCGTCCGCCACGCGAAACTCGCGCAGGATCCGCGGCGGCGCCTCGAGGCCGGCCTTGGCTGCATGGCCGGCCGTCGCCCTCGTGGCATGCTTGGCCTTGCGGGCTTCGAAGCCGATCTGGATTGCGCGGTAGCCATCGGTTTCGTCGGATTTGACGCTCACCACCGAACACGGCCCGGCCTTCACCACGGTGACCGGCACCACGTGTCCCTCGTCGTTGAAGACACGGGTCATCCCGACTTTTCGCCCGATCAATCCGGCCATCCCGTCCTCCTAGTCGACCCTGATCTCGACGGCGACCCCGGCCGGAAGATCCAGCTTGGTGAGGGCGTCGATGGTGGCTGGGCGGGAATCCAGGATGTCAATGAGCCGCTTGTGGGTGCGCAACTCGAACTGTTCCCGGCTCTTCTTGTCGATATGAGGCGAGCGCAACACCGTCCAGAGCTCGCGCCGCGTTGGCAGGGGAACCGGACCGCATACGCTCGCACCGGTCTTCTCCGCCGTGCGCACGATGTCCGACGCGGTCTGGTCGACGATCCAATGATCGAAGGCTTTCAGCTTGATGCGAATCCGGCCATTCATCTGTGATGCCCCGCTCCGTTGCCTGCGACGATCTCGTCACTCTTCGACCGGGGTACCTGGCCGTAGTGCGAGAACTGCATGGTGTAGACAGCCCGCCCCTGGCTCATGGAGCGAAGGGACGTCGAGTATCCGAACATCTCTCCCAGCGGCACGCTGGCTCCGACCACCCGGGCACCCGCGCGCTCCGTCATGCCGCCAACTCGTCCCCTCCGGGATGAGAGATCTCCCATGATGTCGCCCATGTAGTCGCTGGGCGTTACGACCTCCACATCCATGACCGGCTCGAGCAATACCGGCGTCGCCCGTCTCACGCCTTCCTTCAGCGCGATCGATCCAGCGATCTTGAACGCCATCTCGCTGGAGTCGACATCGTGATACGATCCGTCCACCAGCTCGACCTTGATGTCGATGAGCGGGTAGCCCGCCACCGTCCCGCTGGACATGGCGTCGCGCATGCCCTGTTGTACCGCACCGATGTATTCCCTGGGGATTCTGCCGCCCACGATTCTGTCTTCGAACACGAAGCCCGCGCCTGTGTCTGCGGGTTCCACGTTGATCACCACGTGGCCGTATTGTCCGCGCCCGCCAGTCTGGCGCACGAACCGTCCCACAACCTTCGCCGCAGACCCCAGAATCGTCTCCCGATACGCGACCTGGGGCCGGCCGATGTTGGCGCCGACGTGGAATTCCCTGCGCAGCCGGTCGACGATGATCTCGAGATGGAGTTCTCCCATTCCACTGATGATGGTCTGGTTCGTCTCCTGATCCGTACGCACGCGAAATGTCGGATCCTCGTCGGCGAGCTTTTCCAGTCCCTGGGACAGCTTGTCCTGGTCCGCTCGGGTCTTGGGCTCGATGGCGACCGCAATGACCGGCTCCGGAAATTCCATCGCCTCCAGGATGATGGGGTGGCTCGGATGGCACAGCGTATGGCCCGTGCGCACGCCCTTCATTCCGATCGCCGCCGCGATGTCGCCCGCGAAAACCTCGTCGCGCTCCTCCCGCTTGTTGGCGTGCATCTGCAGGATCCGGCCGACCCGCTCGCGCCGGTTGCGGGTGGCATCCAGCACGTAGGTACCGCTCGGCAGCGACCCCGAATACACCCTGAAGAAGGTCAGTTTACCGACGTAGGGATCGGTCGCGATCTTGAAGGCGAGAGCCGTAAAGGGAGCATCGTCCGAAATTTCCCGCGATTCGGCGGGATGGCCGGGCTGGTCGAGGCGTCCTTCCACGGGGGGAATGTCGAGCGGGGACGGCAGGTAGTCGATGACACCGTCCAGAAGCGCCTGAATGCCCTTGTTGCGGAAGGCCGAACCGCAGAAGACCGGGAAGAGGCTCCCGCTGAGCGTGGCCTGGCGGATTGCCTGCCGCAGTTCCGCCTCGGTGGGATCTTCGCCCGAGAGATACTTTTCCAGCAATCCGTCGTCGTGTTCGATCGCCGCTTCGATGAGCTCGTGCCGCCACGCGCCGATGGTGTCCGCCATGGAATCGGGCACCGGGCCGTAGCTGAAGCGAGAACCCAGGGGGTCCTCATAGATGATCGCCCTCTGACCCACGATGTCGACGACCCCGGTGAAGAGTTCGCCCTCCCCAAGTGGATACTGAACCGGGTAGGCGTTGGCTCCAAGGCGTTCGCGCATCATCCCGATGACTTGCTCGAAGTCGGCCCCGACGCGGTCCATCTTGTTGATGAATGCGATGCGAGGCACCTGATAGCGGTCGGCCTGGCGCCACACGGTTTCGGACTGTGGCTCGACGCCGCCTACGGCGCAAAACACCGCGACAGCACCGTCCAGCACGCGCAACGAACGCTCCACCTCGGCGGTGAAATCAACGTGCCCGGGGGTGTCGATGATGTTAATGCGGAACGTGGACCCGTCGCGCACCCAGGCGCAGGTGGTAGCCGCGGAAGTGATCGTGATTCCCCGCTCCTGCTCCTGCTCCATCCAGTCCATCGTGGCGGCACCCTCGTGCACCTCACCCATGCGATGAACCCGGCCGGTATAGAACAGAACACGCTCGGTGGTCGTGGTCTTGCCGGCGTCGATGTGCGCCATGATGCCTATGTTGCGCAGATGCTCCAGCGGTGTGTGCCTTGGCATCCCATGTATTCCTTCAATTCAGTGTTTGCTTTGTCCGTGCGCAAAAAAAACGCAGGGAACTCCGAGGCAATGAGTGCGGAATCGGGCAAGCCAACCCGCCTATCGGTTGGAAGCCATCTGCGTCGTGTGGCGGTGGGCTCGCTCGCTAAGAACTCTCCGCTACCTCGGCGCTAGCCTGCGCGCCGCGCTCCGGGGCCGGCTACCAGCGATAGTGAGCGAATGCCTTGTTGGCTTCCGCCATCCGGTGCGTGTCTTCCTTCTTCTTGATCGTGCTTCCCTCGTTTCGGCTCGCAGCCAGGACTTCGGCAGCAAGGCGGCCCGCCATCGAACGCTCGCCCCGTTTCCGGGCAAAGCCGATCATCCATTTGATGGCCAGCGCCTGCCGTCTCTCCAGACGGACTTCGATGGGCACCTGGTAGGTGGCGCCTCCGACCCGTCGGCTCTTCACCTCGACCGCCGGCTTCGCGTTGTTCAGCGCTTGATTGAACACCGCCAGACCCGGCTCGCGGGAACGCTCTTCCACCATGGTGAGCGCGCTGTAGAAAATGCCTTCCGCAGTGGACTTCTTGCCGCCCAGCATCAGGCCGTTGATGAATTTCTGGGCCACGGGGGATTCGTAGCGCGGATCCCCCGTGGTCTCCCTTATTTCGGCACGCGTGCGGCGGCTCATGAATTGATCCTGTCGCTCCCGCGAATAAAGGCCGGCACGGCTCGTTCCTCGCTGTAAGTCGCCGTCATCATCGAATTCAGTTGGTTACTTGGGCTCTTTGGTCCCGTACTTCGACCGGCCCCGGCGGCGGTCGCCCACCCCCGAAGTATCCAGGGTTCCACGCACGACATGGTAGCGCACGCCGGGCAGATCCCTGACCCGGCCTCCGCGAATGAGCACGATCGAGTGCTCCTGCAGGTTGTGCCCTTCCCCACCGATGTACGACGTGACCTCGTACCCGTTGGTCAGTCGTACGCGCGCGACCTTGCGCAACGCCGAATTGGGCTTCTTGGGGGTTGTCGTGTACACGCGTGTGCAGACGCCCCGCTTCTGCGGGTTCTTCTGGAGCGCCGGAGCCTTGTTCTTCTTGCGAACGGACCGGCGGCCCTTGCGTACGAGTTGGTTGATAGTCGGCATACGATGATCTCTGCAGTCGCGCCCTCTACGTCGCAATGAGCTTCGCGTCGCGGCAGGCAGTCGTTGGCTCCAGCACCGGAACAGCATTCTCGGAAGGATCTGCAAGGCATATCCTCCGCAGCTTTGCAAGATAAGGAGCTTCCCCCTTGAGTGTCAACGCCACTGGATCCTCGGCCGGCTGGCTACTTTGGAGTGATCTCTTCAGCGGAGAATCCCGCCAGCAGCCCCTCGGGCTCGGCCAGCGGCAGGATCTCCTCGTCATAGAACTGCTGTTCGACCATGAACTCGACATGCTGATACCGGTGAATCCCCGTGCCCGCCGGAATCAGGTGGCCGATGATGATGTTCTCCTTGAGGCCCTTCAGCTGGTCGCGCGCGCCCCTGACCGCCGCGTCAGTCAGAACCCGCGTCGTCTCCTGGAAGGAGGCCGCGGAAATAAACGACTCGGTGGTGAGGCTCGCCTTCGTGATCCCCAGCAGCAAGGGTTCGGAGCGAGCCGGGGTCAGCTCATCCTCGATCGCTTGCCGGTTAGTTTCCTGATACTCCGTCCGATCCACGTTTTCTCCCTCGAGGAGCGCCGTCTCCCCCGAGTCGGTGATGCGGACCTTCTTCAGCATCTGGCGCACGATGACCCCAATGTGCTTATCGTTGATCCGGACGCCCTGCAACCGATAGACCTCCTGGATCTCGTTCAGAAGGTATTCCTGGACGGCACGCGGCCCCTTCACGCGCAAGATGTCATGCGGGTTGATCGGGCCCTCCGAGAGGCGGTCTCCCGCGCGCACCATGTCTCCCTCGTGCGCGCGCATGTGTTTGCCGACGGCAACGTCGTAGACGCGCGCGTCTCCGTCTTCGGGCGTCACCTCGACCTTGCGTTTGCCGCGCTTGATGTCTCCGAAGCTGACGCGGCCGTCGATCTCCGCGATCACAGCGGGATCCTTGGGCCGCCGAGCCTCGAAGAGTTCGGCCACCCGGGGCAGACCCCCGGTGATGTCACGGGTCTTGTAGACTTCCCTGCTGATCTTGGCGATGGTCTGCCCGGGCGTCACCCGGTCACCGTCCTTCGCCATCAGCTGCGCGCCCACCGGAATGATGAATTCCCGCGCCTTCGTATTGCCCTGACGGATCTCGATGGCGGGGTGGAGCTTCTTGTTGCGGTCCTCGATGACGATCATCTGCCGGCGCCCGGTGGACTCGTCGAGCTCCTCCCTCATGGTCTGGTCTTCGATGATGTCGGAGTAACTCAGAGTTCCCACGCAGTCGGCGACGATCGGCTGCGAGTACGGGTCCCAACTGAAGAGCAGCCCGCCTTCTTCCACCGTATCGCCCTCGCGAACGGCCAGGGTGGCGCCGTACGGGACCGCAAGGCTGCTGCGGACGATTCCGGCGGGGGTCTTGAGGATGATGTGTCCCTCGCGTGAGGTGACGATGCGATTTCCCTCGGGAGTCTCCACCGTCGTCACGCGATCCAGCTCCGCGACACCGTCGATCTTCGATTTCCTCTGCGTCTGAGCCGCGATCCGAGCGGCGGTCCCCCCGATGTGGAAGGTGCGCAGGGTGAGCTGAGTGCCCGGCTCGCCGATGGATTGGGCGGCGAGGATGCCGACGGCTTCGCCCACGTCCACCATGCGCATGGTGGCCAGGTTGCGGCCGTAGCACGTCTGGCAGATCCCGCGTTTGGTGGCACAGGTCAGGACGGAACGGATACTGACCGACTGAACCCCGGCATCATCGTCGACCGCCTTCGCCTGCGACTCTTCGATGAGGTTTCCGGCTTTGATGAGCAGTTCGCCGTCGATCGGGTCGAAGACGTCTTCGAGGGCCACGTTGCCCGCGATGCGGTCGGCGAGGGGCTCGATGATGTCCTCACCCTCCTTGAGTGCCTCCATCTCGATACCGACGTCCGTGCCACAGTCTTCGTCGATGATGGTGACATCCTGGGCGACGTCCACCAGGCGCCGTGTGAGATACCCGGCGTCGGCCGTTTTCAGGGCGGTGTCCGCCAGTCCTTTGCGGGCGCCGTGGGTGGAAATGAAATACTCTACGACGCTCAGCCCCTCCCGGAAATTGGACTTGATGGGAGATTCGATGATTTCGCCGATCCCGCCCGTCAACTTCTTCTGCGGTTTGGCCATGAGGCCGCGCATGCCGGCCAGCTGGCGCATCTGGTCGCGGTTTCCGCGGGCTCCGGAGGTCATCATCATGTAGACCGGGTTGTACCCGTCCCGGGAGCGCTCCAGGTGCTTCACCATTTCCTCTGCCACATCATTGTTGGCGTGGGTCCAGGTGTCGATCACCTTGTTGTAGCGTTCCCCCTTGGAGATGAAGCCCGCGTCGTAGTGACCCCGGAAGCCAGCCACCTTCCGGTCGGCCTCGGCGAGGATGGCGGTCTTTTGCGGGGGAATCTCCAGATCGCTGATGCCGACGCTCACCCCACCCAGGGTGGCGTAGCGGAAGCCGAAGTCCTTGAGGTCGTCCAGGAACTGGGTGGTGGCAAGCAATCCGACATCGTTGAAGCAGCGGAATATCAGGTCCCCGAGCTGACCCTTGCCCTGAGTCCGGTTCTCGAACGGCATCCCCTGGGGAATGATCGAGTTGAACAGCACCCGTCCGGCGGTAGTGCGCACCCAGCGGCCGCCCGGCGGCTTGCCGCCGCTCTGTCCCGGAGCCCAGAACCAGCACAGGGAGTGGAATCGCAGGCGTTCGGCGACCACGGCCATCTCCACTTCCCCGTACGTGCTGCAACGGGGCGCATCCTGATACAGCTCGTTCAGTTCCCGGTTCGCTTCTTCCTGAATCGCAGTGGGGGCCTTGCGGCTGCGCGCGTCCAGCTCCAGATCGGAGATCTCGAGCGGTGGCTTGGTCAGGTAGTAACAGCCGATGACGATGTCCTGGCTCGGCGCGGCAACCGGTCTGCCGTTGGACGGCAGCAGAATGTTGTTGGATGAGAGCATCAACACCCTGGACTCCAGCTGCGCTTCGAACGACAGAGGGACGTGCACGGCCATCTGGTCGCCGTCGAAATCGGCGTTGAACGCGGCGCATACCAGTGGGTGGATGCGAATCGCCTTTCCCTCCACCAGGACCGGTTCGAACGCCTGAATGCCCAGCCGGTGCAGAGTGGGCGCCCGATTCAGCAACACCGGATGGTCTCGAATGATGTCTTCCAGAACTTCGTAGACCTTGGGGTCGTCGGCCTCCACGATCTTCTTCGCGCGCTTTACCGTCTCGGCCTCTCCACGCTTTTCGAGTTCGTGAATGATGAACGGTTTGAACAGCTCCACCGCCATCGCCTTGGGCAGCCCGCACTGGTGCAACTTGAGTTCGGGCCCCACCACAATGACCGACCGGCCGGAGTAGTCTACGCGCTTTCCGAGGAGGTTCTGGCGGAAGCGCCCCTGCTTTCCCTTGAGCATGTCGGACAGCGACTTCAACGGTCGCTTGCCCCGGCCGCGGATCGCCTTGGACCGGCGTCCGTTGTCGAACAGCGCGTCAACCGCTTCCTGCAACATGCGTTTCTCATTGCGCAGGATGACTTCCGGAGCCCGCATCTCGACCAGCTTCTTCAGCCGGTTGTTGCGGTTGATCACTCTGCGGTACAGATCGTTCAGGTCGGATGTCGCGAAACGGCCCCCGTCGAGCGGGACCAAAGGTCTCAGGTCGGGCGGGATGACGGGAACGACCTCCATGACCATCCATTCGGGACGGTTGCGCTGGTCCGGGGTCAACCCGGAGCGGCGCAGGGCATCGACGACCTTGAGCCGCTTGAGTTTCTTTCTCTTGCGATGCTGGGAAGTCTCCGTGTTGATCTCGATGCGGAGCCAGTCTGCAAGCCGGTCGAGCCCCTTGCCATCCGCGTTGCACTTGCTGATGTGCGTCTCCGGAGAGTCCAGTTTGCGCAGGAGGGTGCGCACGGCTTCCGCCCCGATCTCCGCCACGAAGTCCTCGTCGCCTTCCTCGCGAGCCTTCACGCGCAGGTCGTAGTACTCGTCCTCATCCAGGAGATCGAGGAACTCCACATCCTGGCGGCCCGGGTTCGTCACTACGTAGGACGCGTAGTAGATCAGCTTCTCCAAGTCGCGCAAAGTCATGCCGACCAGGTATCCGAGTTGGCTGGGCAGCGTCTTGAAGAACCAGATATGGCACACGGGCACGGCCAGTTCGATGTGCCCCATGCGCTCGCGGCGAACCTTCGAGAGGGTGACCTCGACCCCGCAGCGATCGCACACATGCCCGCGGAAACGAATGCGCTTGAACCTGCCGCAAGAGCATTCCCAGTCCTTCACCGGGCCGAAGATGCGCTCGCAGAAGAGCCCATCGCGCTCGGGTTTGAAGGACCGGTAGTTGATGGTCTCGGGTTTGGTCACTTCCCCATACGACCAGCCCCGGATTTCCTGCGGCGAGGCGATCTTGAGCTGGATGAAGTCGAAGTCGGTCCTGCTCGTCTCGCGAAACCTGGGAAAATCGATCATATGGCGTGCACCCCGATGGTTGAGGGTGTCAGTGGGATGCTCATGACCTCAGTCGTTCCGGTCGAGCGTAACAGAGAGGCCCAGCGCCTGAAGCTCCTTGACCAGGACGTTGAAGCTCTCCGGAATGCCGGGTTCCGGAAGATTCTCTCCCTTGACGATCGCCTCGTATACGCGCGACCGGCCCATGACGTCGTCCGACTTGACGGTGAGAATCTCCTGCAGGGTGTGCGCGGCACCGTAAGCCTCCAGCGCCCAAACTT
Organism: Longimicrobiales bacterium; assembly: GCA_965237885.1. GTDB lineage: Bacteria > Gemmatimonadota > Gemmatimonadetes > Longimicrobiales > Gaopeijiaceae > BD2-11. The sequence goes on from CBDEGN010000002.1 coordinate 606,008, forward strand.
CCATCTCCCCGAAACGCTGCCCCCCGAACTGAGCCTTGCCGGCCAGCGGTTGCTGCGTGACCAGCGAGTAGGGCCCGATGCTGCGCGCGTGGATCTTGTCATCCACCAGATGGGAGAGCTTGAGCATGTAGACCATGCCGACGGTCACCGGGAAATCGAAGCGCCGTCCGCTGCGGCCGTCCCTTACGACGGCCTTGCCGTCCGGGCGAAGGCCGGCCGCGTCCATGAACTCGACCACAGCGGCGTCGATGCCGCCAGACTCCAGTGACTCGGATCGGGCGAGCGCATGGGTCGCCGGGAATGCCTCTTCAACCGGGATCGCGTGCCGGGCGGCGTACTCCGCGGCGCTCTCCACCAGGAAAAGCCGCAACCGGTCAAAGTACGCCTGCGCCCCCGCCGGCAAATCGAACGCGACGTAGTCGTCGAGGGAGCGCCCCAGGTCAGGGACACCCCCGCGGCCGTTCCTTCCCGTGCTTTGCACCTCTTGCGCAGGCAGGATCCGACCGATGTCCGTAAGCTGCTCGATGTCTTCGGGCGTCACGGCCGGGGGCTCGGCAACGACTCCGAGCGCCTGGGCTCCCCACTTGATGCCGGCCATCTTCAGGAGCAGACCAATCTCGTCCTCGGTCGCGCCCTGAAAGACGGGTGTCTTGGCCCCGAAACCGAGCACCCATGCGGCCCAGCCCAGGTGGGTCTCGAGGATTTGGCCGACGTTCATGCGGGATGGAACTCCCAGGGGGTTGAGCACAATCTCCACCCGCGTGCCGTCGGGCAGGAAAGGCATCTCCTCCTCGGGCACGATGCGCGCGATGATGCCCTTGTTGCCGTGGCGCCCCGCCATCTTGTCGCCCACCGCGATCTTGCGCTTTTCGGCGATGTAGACCTTGACCAACTGAACTACGCCGGGCGGCAGCTCATCGGGCTGGAACACCTTGTCGATCTGCTCTTCCGTGTCGACGTGTACCTGGTCGATGCGACGGCGCGCCTCATCGACGACCGCGCGGATACGCTCATTGACCGCCTTGCTGCGGACCTTGAGGTTCTCCAACTCGACATCCGCGAGATTCAGATCCGCCAATACCGCCTTGGTGACCTTGCGTCCCTCCTCAAGGAGAGGCTCGATCACCCCTCGCTTCAGGCACAGTGAAATCGTCTGCAGGTGAAGAAGCGCCCGGAGTTCGTCGTCGCGCACATCCGCGATGCGGGCGATGTCCTCGCGCTCGGCCTGCCGCAGTTCACCGATCCGGTGGCCCTGCTCCTTGTCCAGGAGCGGGCCGTCGATCCGGCGCGAGAAGATCTTCACGTCGATCACGGTACCCGACATTCCCGGCGAGAGGCGCAATGACGAGTCCTTCACGTCCTTCGCCTTCTCGCCGAAGATCGCGGTCAGCAGCTTCTCCTCGGGCGAGAGCTCGGTCTCTCCCTTGGGCGTGATCTTGCCGACCAGAATGTCGCCGCTCTTCACCTGCGCGCCGATGCGCACGATACCCCGCTCGTCCAGATTGGTCAGACTCTCGTCGGCCACGTTGGGGATCTCGCGCGTGATCTCCTCCGTGCCCCGCTTGGTGTCGCGGACGTGCAGTTCCAGTTCCTGGATATGGATCGAGGTGAAGACATCGTCCTTGACGAGCTTCTCGCTCAGGACGATGGCGTCCTCGAAGTTGTGCCCGTACCAGGGCATGAAGGCGACCAGCACGTTCCGGCCCAGCGCCAGCTCGCCGAAGCTGGTCGATGGCCCATCCGCGATGATCTGGCCCGCCTCGACGATCTGGCCGCGCTGCACCAGCGGCCGCTGGTTGATGGCCGTGTCCTGGTTCGTGCGCCAGAATTTCTTGAGGAGGTAGCTGTCGAACTGCGAGAGCCGCATGAGAGGCTGGTCGGCCTCCTTTACCTTCACCGCTCCGGTGTCGATTACGATCTTCTCGGCGGTGACGCTCGCGACTTGGCCCCCGCGGGTCGCGGTCACGACCGCCCCGGAGTCTCGAGCCAGCTTGCGTTCCAGGCCAGTCCCCACCAGGGGCGTATCCGTGTAGAGAAGCGGAACTGCCTGCCGCTGCATGTTGGAGCCCATGAGAGCCCGGTTGGCGTCGTCGTGCTCCAGGAACGGAATCAGGGCCGCGGCCACCGAGACCAGCTGAGCCGGCGCCACATCCATGTAGTCGATGTCCACGGGGGCCAGCAGCGGAAAATCACCCCGTTCTCGGCATAGCACCAACGGATTCTGAAAAGTGCCGTCCGGATTGAGGGGCGCATTGGCCTGCGCGATGCGCACGCGCTCCTCTTCATTGGCGGACAACCATTCAATCTCGCCGGTGGCGCGTCCGTCCACGACTCTGCGGTAGGGTGTCTCCACAAAGCCAAGCCCGTTGACGCGGGCGTAGGTAGTCAGAGACGTGATCAGACCGATGTTGGGACCTTCGGGCGTTTCGATCGGGCACATGCGCCCATAGTGCGAGTAGTGCACGTCACGCACTTCGAAGCCGGCGCGCTCGCGCGTAAGCCCGCCCGGACCCAGCGCGGAAAGCCGCCTCTTGTGCGTCATTTCGGCCAGCGGATTGGTCTGGTCCATGAACTGCGACAGCTGGGATGAACCAAAGAAGGCCTGAATCACGGCCGAAACGGTCCTGGCATTGACCAGGTCGTCGATGTTGATGTTGGCGGGGTCGGTGTTGATCGACATGCGCTCTTTGACCAGGCGTGCCATGCGCGACAGACCTACGGACAACTGGTTGGCGATGAGCTCCCCGACGGTGCGCACCCGGCGGTTGCCAAGGTGGTCGATGTCATCGGTGGAGCCCCGGCCCTCGCTCAGCTCGACGAGATAGCGCAGGATCGCGACGAAGTCCTCCTGCGTCAGGACAGTCGTCGAAGCCGGCGCCTGGACACCGAGCCGCTGGTTGATCTTGTAGCGGCCCACACGGCCGAGGTCGTAGCGCCTTGGGTTGAAGAACACGCCTTCCAGCGCGCCGCGCGCAGTCTCGACGTTGGGTGCCTCGCCTGGACGCAGGAGCGAATAGATCTGAAAAAGCGCGGTCTCTTCGGACTTGGTGGGATCTTTCGCCAGGGTGCGTTTGACGATCGGGCTCTCGGCACCGCCGGATTCGGTACCGTAGACCCGAACCGTGCCGGCCTCCGCGCGCACCAGTATCTCGATATCGCCTTCCTCGAGTTCGGTGGTCGCCTCCAGAAGCACCTCGCCGGTCTCGGTGTCGACCACATCCTCCGCCAGCACCGAGCCGCTGAGTGTCTGAAGCGCCTCGGAGACGACTTCGTTGACCGCGACCTCTCTTGTCGAGAAGAACAGATTGTAGATGTCCTCGTCGGTGCCGAAGCCGAAGGCGCGCAGCAGCGCCGTCGCCGGAAACTTTTTCTTGTCGATGTGAACGTAGCAGACGTTGTTGATGTCAACGGTGAACTCGACCCAGGAACCCCGGAAAGGAATGATTCGGGCGCTGTGCAGCTTGGTTCCGTTGGGGTGGATGTTCTGCTCGAAAACCACACCCGGAGAGCGGTGCAGCTGACTCACGACAACGCGTTCCGCGCCGTTGACGATAAAGGTTCCCAGCTCCGTGAGCAGAGGGAGGTCGCCCAGATAGACTTCCTTCTCGATGATGTCGCGCGGGCGCCGCTCCCCGTCATCCAGATCCTCCCACACGACGAACCGGAGAGTCGCCTTCAGCGGCGCGGCGTAGGTCATGTCTCGCTCGACGCACTCCTCCTGCGAGTACCGCGGCTCGCCGAGCTTGGAGGAGACATATTGGAAACTGAAGTTCTCGTTCACATCGGAGATGGGAAAAATCTCCTGGAACACACGGTCCAGCGAGAAATCCCAGGGCTCCCCGGTGACGATGTCGTTGTGAATCAGTTTGCCGAAAGACTGAAGCTGCACGTCCAGCAAATTCGGCATCGGCATGACCGAATCCAGCTTGTCGAAACTGACGATAGGCCGAGCGGCGTTGCGACTATCCAACGAGACTCCCCCCTTTGGCCGTGTCCTCCCGGGGCGGGCGGACTACGGCGTATCGAACGGGAAACATCTGACTATATCTGCCACCGCCTCCGAAGAGGGCGGCGGAGACAGGTGTGGGAGACGGGGAGCGGCGGCGTGGCGGTGTACGACACCCCGCGGACCGCAGCCCGTCCTTCGAGGAGCTGAAACGGACGGCACCTATTTGACGGTGACCATCGCGCCCACTTGCTCGAGCTTTGCCCGGACTTGCTCGGCCTCGTCCTTCGACACGGCTTCCTTCACCGCATTGGGAACTCCGTCAACGAGTGCCTTGGCTTCCTTCAGGCCGAGACTGGTCAGTTCGCGAACCACCTTGATGACCTGAATCTTCTTGGCGCCGAAGCTCTCGAGGACGACTTCGAACTCGGTCTGCTCCTCGACCTCCGCTTCGGCTTCCGCCGCGCCCGCCGCCGCGGGCGCAACCGCTACTGCGGCCGTGACGTTGAACTTCTCCTTGAACAGATCCACAAACTCGGAGAGCTCAAGAACCGTCATGTTGCCGATGGTACCGAGGAGTTCCTGCTGATTGATCGCCATCTCGCTGCTTTCTCCTGATTGGCCCCGGCTGACACCGGGGGTTGGTGACTCGACTCGCTATGCGCCCGCGCCTGTTGCGCCACCCGCAACCGACGGGCGCGCCTCCCTCGGGCTCAATCTTCCTGCTTCCTTTCCTTTAACGCGTCCAGAACTCCGGCGAATTCCTGCAGTTTGCCCTGCAGCGCGCCCACCAAAGCCGCCATGGGAGCCTCAAGGGCTCCTGCCAGCTGCGCCAGCAATACGTCCCGCGACGGAAGGGTGGCCACCTTGAGGAACTGTTCCTCGTCAATGACCTTTCCCTCCACCACCCCCGCCTTGAATGCGGGACGCTGGTCGTTTTCCTTTGCGAAGGTGACCAACACCCTGGCGGTCTCCACGGCATCGGTCTTCCCGAGGAGGATGCCCGTGGGGCCCGAGAGGTAAGTGGTCAGGCCGGACAGTTCGAGGTCCTCGAACGCTCGCTTCGCGAGCCGGTTCTTGACGACCCAGTAGCGGCCTCCGCTCTCCCGGATCCGGCGGCGAAGCAGGGTCATGGACTTGACATCCAACCCCGTGAAGTCGGTCAGGTAGAGAGCTCCCGCCTTCTCTGCCTCACTCTTGAACTCCGCCGTAAAGGTATGCTTGTCTGCTCTGTTCATCGGTTAGCTCCGCCCGAACTGGTTCGGGTCGAGCGGCACTCCCGGCCCCATGGTGCTGGAGAGCGTCACGCTCCGTACGTATGTGCCCTTGGCGGCGGCCGGCCGCGCACGCAAAACCGAGTCCATGAAAGCACCAAGGTTTTCCGAGAGCATCTGCTCCTCGAACGAGATCCGTCCGATCGGCGCATGCAGGTTTCCCGTGCGGTCGACACGAAATTCGATCTTCCCCGCCTTGATCTGTGACACGGCGCCCGCGACATCGAAGGTGACCGTGCCTGCCTTGGGGTTCGGCATAAGGCCACGGGGGCCGAGGATGCGACCGAGGGGGCCGACCCGCCCCATCATGTTGGGCGTCGCCACTACGGCATCGAATTCGAGCCACCCACCCTTGATGCGATCCAGATATTCGGTTCCCACGTAGTCGGCACCGGCATCCCGGGCCTCCTGCTCCTTCTCGCCCTGCGCGAACACCAGGACGCGCATCTGCTTTCCGGTTCCGTGGGGGAGCACGACCGTGCCGCGCACGATCTGGTCAGCCCGGCGCGGATCCACACCCAGCCGGGCCGCCACCTCGATGGACTCGTCGAACCTGGCGAAGGACAGACTCTTCACCAGAGCCACGGCATCCTCGGCGGAGTGGGTGACTCCTGCGGGGACCCGGGCCCGGGCAGCGCTGATTTTCTTTCCAAGTCTTGGCATAATCGGAATGAGCCGACTCGTATGGCCCTCCCACTCGTGGCGGCTCGCAGCGAGTGGTTCGTCGGACCTACCAGACTACGTCGATGCCCATCGAGCGCGCCGTCCCGGCGATCATGCGCATGGCCGAGTCCATGTCGCTCGCATTCAGGTCGGGCATCTTGGTCTCCGCGATCTCCCTCAACTGGTCGGCGGTTACCCGGGCGACCTTTGTGCGGTTCGGTTCTGCCGATCCCTTCTCCAGCCCGGCGGCCTCCCTGAGCAAGACTGCCGCGGGCGGGGTTTTGGTGATGAAGCTGAACGACCGGTCGGCGAACACCTTGATCTCCACCGGAATGGTCGTGCCCTGCTGTTGCTGGGTTCTGGCGTTGAACTGCTTGCAGAACTCCATGATGTTCACGCCGTGCTGGCCCAGCGCGGGGCCGACCGGGGGGGCCGGATTGGCGCGTCCTCCCGGCACATGCAGCTTTATGAATCCGATGACCTTCTTCGCCATTTACATCACCTGATGTGAAATCGATTTCGCCCACCCTCGGCGTCGCAGCGGGCGCGTTGTCGGCCGGAAACCCGCTTCCGGCGCAAAACGGCGTTCAGTATCCCGTGAGCTGAGCAAAGTCGAGCTCCACCGAAGTCGGACGACCGAAGAGAGACACCTCCACCTTCACTTTTCCCTTGTCCGCATCGACGCTCTGCACCGTACCGGAGAAATCCGTGAAAGGGCCTTGAGTCACCTCCACGACCTGTCCGATGTGGAAGGGGATTTCAGCTCGAGCCTCCTTTTCTTCCTCGGTCTCGATACCGAGGAGCTTGCGCACCTCCTCGTCACTCAGCGGCTGGGGCTTCCGGCCGCCGCCCACGAACTTGATGACGCCCTTTATGTTTTTGATGGCGTGTTCGGTACTGGAGTCGAGCGCTCCATCATCGCCAACCTTGATGTTTACCAGAACGTATCCGGGATACAGACGGCGCGTGACCTGAACCCGCTTCCCTTTGCGGATCTCCATGACTTCCTGGGTTGGCACGAGAGTTCGCAGGATCTCGGGATTGCCGCCTTCCTCGATCCTGGTATCGATGAACCGTGCTACCTTCTGCTCGTGCCCCGAATAGCTCTGGACCACGTACCACCTGGACTCGTCCATGAGTCCGTCAGACTCCGAAGATGCGCATGATGGAACTCACGACAAAGCGCACCACCCCGTCCATGGCGAAGATGACGAGCGAGATGGCGATCACGAAAACGATCACCACCCAAGTCGCGCTGCGGAGCTGACCGGAATCGGGCCAGGTGACCCGCTGCAACTCCGTCCATGACTCGCGCGCGAAGTCGGCCGAACTTTCGATTATGTTGGGCATTCGCCCTACTTGGTTTCCTTGTGCCCGGTGTGCGTACGACAGCGCGGACAGTATTTGCGGTAGTGCACCCGCCCCGGGTGAAGGCGCTTGTTCTTCTGCGTCGTGTAGTTGCGCTCCTTGCACTCCTCGCACGCGAGGATCACTCGGTCCCTCGCCACCGGACTACTCGATGACCTCGGTGACGACGCCGGCTCCGACGGTGCGTCCCCCCTCGCGGATCGCGAAGCGAAGTTCCCTGTCCATGGCGATCGGGGTGATCAGGTCGACCTCCATCTGCACGTTGTCACCCGGCATGACCATCTCGACCCCCTCGGGAAGCTGAGTCGCGCCCGTAACGTCTGTGGTCCGGAAGTAGAACTGCGGGCGATAGCCGTTGAAGAAAGGCGTGTGCCTGCCACCCTCGCTCTTGCCCAGCACGTAGACTTCGGCCTTGAAGCGGGTGTGCGGCGTGATCGAGCCCGGCTTGGCCAGCACCTGGCCACGCGAGATCTCGGTCTTGCCGACACCCCGGAGCAGCAGCCCCGCATTGTCGCCCGCCTCACCCCGGTCGAGGAGCTTGCGGAACATCTCTACGCCGGTTACGACCGTCTTGCGGTCTCTTCCCATGCCGATGATTTCCGCCTGGTCCCCGATCTCCACCACGCCTCTCTCGATGCGACCGGTGGCGACCGTGCCTCGTCCGGTGATGCTGAACACGTCCTCCACCGGCATCAGGAACGGCTTGTCGATGTCTCTCTTGGGCTGCGGGATGTAGGAGTCGATCGCATCCATGAGTTCCTGGATGCAGTCGACATCCGGTCCGTCTCCCTCGGCTTCCATAGCCTTGAGCGCGCTCCCCTGCACGACGGGAATGTCGTCGCCGGGGAAACCGTACTCGGAGAGCAGCTCGCGCACCTCGAGCTCCACCAGCTCGAGCAACTCCTCGTCGTCGACCATGTCCACCTTGTTCAGGAAGACGACGATGTAGGGGACGTTGACCTGACGAGCCAGAAGGATGTGCTCGCGGGTCTGAGGCATGGGGCCGTCCGCGGCGGACACCACCAGAATCGCCCCGTCCATCTGGGCCGCTCCGGTGATCATGTTCTTCACGTAGTCGGCGTGGCCTGGACAGTCCACATGGGCGTAGTGACGGTTTGCCGTCTCGTACTCGACGTGCGCCGTGGCGATCGTGATGCCCCGCTCGCGCTCCTCGGGAGCCTTGTCGATCTCGTCAAAAGCAACCGCGTCACCACCGAACTTCTTCGCCTGAGTGTAGGTAATCGCCGCCGTAAGCGTCGTCTTCCCGTGGTCCACATGCCCGATGGTGCCGACGTTAACGTGCGGCTTTGTCCGGTCGAACTTCTCCTTTGCCATTCTCCGCTACCTCACTCCGTTTGTTTCAGGTCATTGTGGTGTCAGAGCCAGCAAGCCCTGGCAAGCTCTGGCCGGGATTTGAACCCGGGACCTCTTCCTTACCAAGGAAGCGCTCTACCCCTGAGCTACCAGAGCGCACTTCCCTTGCTTCGTCAGCAGTAAGAGCGGGAGACGGGACTCGAACCCGCGACCCTCAGCTTGGAAGGCTGATGCTCTAGCCAACTGAGCTACTCCCGCGTGAATCCTCATATCGAAACTTGAATGGCTAAACGCCCAATGGTGGGGGGAGGATTCGAACCTCCGAAGGCTTGAGCCAGCAGATTTACAGTCTGCCCCGTTTGACCGCTTCGGTACCCCACCGAGCATTTCTCTCGAAACTCCTGTGTTCGGAGCGCCCCCTCGCGCCTCCGGTCGCGGAACAAAGGATGCCCTCGGGCACCTGAGGCGGACCTTTACGATCAAGCCTCGAAAGGTAATGAGTCGACAGCGGGAGGTAAAGGCGGAGCGTTGTCCAACGAGAAGTGAGCATGAAGCGAGCGGCGGGTTTCCAGCGAGAAGTGAGCATGAAGCGGGGTGCGGGCACATCATGGGAGCATGATCGTGACACTTCGCACCGAACGGATTCGCACGCTCGACGACATCCGCGCCTTCCTGGAAGGGAGCGAGGCGGCGGACATCACCCTCCACGACCGCCGGGAAGCCTACGCGTTCATCGAACGCACCTTGGTCAGGTTCCGGTACCACTTCGGCCTGTCCAGGGCCGGGAAGGGCGTGGTGAGGAGGTTCCTCGCCAAGGTGACCGGATATTCGCCGGCCCAACTGAGCCGTCTCATCGCGCGCCAGCGCCGCACGGGCGGGATCCGAGACCGCAGGCAGCGTCCGCCCGCCCGGCCCTTCCCGACCGTCTACACGCCCGCCGACGCCGCGCTGCTGGCGGAGGTGGACGAGGCCTTCGGCCAGCTCTCCGGCCCGGCGACCAAGGAGATCCTGCGGCGCCAGCACGAGGTCTTCGCAGACGAGCGCTTCGCGCGCCTGGCCGGGATCTCCAACGGCCACATCTACAACCTGCGCGGGCGCCGGGCGTACCGCCGCGTCCGGACCACGGTCCGGGGGACCCGCAGCGCTCCCTCCTCCATCGGAGTGCGCCGCAAGCCCCGCCCGGAAGGCCGCCCCGGCTTCGTGCGCGTCGATACCGTCCACACCGGCGACCGCGACGGCGAGAAGGGGGTGTTCGTGATCAACATGGTCGACGAAGTGACCCAGTTCCAACAGCTTGCGGCCGTCCCCCGGATCACCGAGCACTTCCTGGTCCCGGTGCTCGGGGCCCTCGTCACCGCGTTTCCCTTCCGGGTTCTGGGCTTCCACGCCGACAACGGGACCGAGTACGTCAACCACAGGGTCGCCGGCCTGCTGAACAAGCTTCACGTCGGCCAGTTCACCAAGTCGAGGCCCCGGCGCTCCAACGACAACGCGCTGGTCGAGTCCAAGAACGGCAACGTCGTCCGCAGGTGGCTCGGACGCACCCACATCCCCGAAAGCCTCGCCCCGCGGGTCAACGCCTTTCTGCGCGACTCGCTCTCTCCCTTCCTCAACCACCACCGTGCCTGCCTCTTCGCCGTCGAGATCGAGGGCCCGAACGGGCGCAGGCGCAGGACATACCCCCAGGACCCGGTCTCCACCCCGTACGACAAACTCACGTCGCTGCCCGGCGCCCAGGGCTTCCTGAAGCCGGGCATCACCTTCGAGGAGCTCGACCGCGCGGCCCTCGCGGTGTCCGGCCTCGATGCCGCCAAGGACATCCAGTGCGCCCGCAAGGCGCTGTTCCGCCTCGTTGCCAAGAGCCTGAGTTCAGCTGCGTGACGGCTTGCGCCCTCCCCCGCCGATCGGACAATCGACCATGGCTCATCGTTCACCTTCGCCCCTCGCATCAAGCTCTCCCGCGGGCTCCTTCATGCTCATTTCCGAATTGGAAAAGACTGGCGGTCTCTTGAACTTCAGCAGATGGACGGCTTCGCATGGAACTCGACTTCCGGACCCTCGATGTCTTCACGGACGAGACCTTCGGCGGCAACCCGCTGGGGGTCTTCCCGGACGCGGCGCATCTGCCCTCGGAACTGATGCAGAAGGTTGCGCTGGAGATGAATCTTTCCGAGACGGTGTTCCTAGGAGCCTGCGCCGCAGAACGGTTTTGCCCCGGTTTTCGGCGGTCCTGATACCATATGCGGTAGCAGTTAGACAACTGGACCCCTACATGTTGGGGGTTAGATCGCGCAGAATCTTCTGGCGCGCAGACTCCTAGGGCCTCCGGAGACCCCCGAGGGGACGGCCCGGGTGCGCATCTTCACGCCCGAGGTGGAAGTGCCGTTCGCGGGGCATCCCACGGTGGGGGCCGCGATCTACCTCGCCACGACGGAATCGGTTCGAGGCTCGGCGGGTGTGCACGGAACGGAGGACGGGCACGCCAATCTGCTGCTCGAGGAGAACGTCGGTCCGGTGCCTGCGCTGGTGCGCTACCAGGGCGGGCGCCCGGTGTTCGCGCGCTTCATCACGGCGGTGCTGCCGGAGCGGCGCGAGTCGCCGCATTCGCTGGAGCGGCTGGCCGCGATGGTCGGGCTGGAGGTTGGCGACTTGGGCGCCAGCGCCCCGCCCCCCTCACCCCCGCCATGGTGTCCTGCGGCCTTGCCTTTCACGTCATCCCGGTGCGCACCCCCGCCGCTCGGCGAGGGCTCCGACTCGACCGCGGACGTGCGTGTCCGCATGTTCGCACCCGGTTCCGGCGTGCCGGAGGACCCGGCGACCGGCTCGGCCGCCGGGGTGCTGGGGGGCTACCTGGGCGACGCCAGCGGACGCGACGACGGCACCCTGCGTTGGCGGGTCGCGCAGGGCGAGGAGATCGGCCGCCCGAGCCTCCTCGAGGTAGAGTGCGACCGCGCCGGCGGGAAGACCGCCGCCATCCGCGTGGGGGGCGCCGCGACCTTCGTCAGCCGCGGCACCATGACCATCCCGGGACCGCCCATCCTTCCGCCGCCGGGCCGCCGCGTGTCCTGGCTGGCCCGCTACGGCAGCCGGCTCCCGTGACCGAAGCCCATTCTTACATCCAAGCGCCCGGTCGTCCACGCAACAGTGCGTTGCCCGGAATCGTGCCCGGCCAGCAGGTAGCCTCTCCCCCTGACAGCCCGAAGGCCGCCCCAACCCAACCGGACGAGCGGCGGCCTCCGAGAAAACCCTTGCCGGCGGCGTGCCCCTACATCGGCAACCTCAGCGCCACCAGTCGCCCGGGACTCCCGACCTGCACCACGATGTGCTGCTGCCCCTCGTGGCTGTACGTCATCATGCCGTACTGGCCGGCGCCGGGCATCTCCACCTCGCCCACGGACTCGCCGGTGCGCTTGTCGAAGGCGTTGAGCACCGGCGGCCCACCCGATCCCTCGGTGGCCAGCAGCAGGTCCCCGGCGACGATCTGGATCGAGGTGGCTCCGCTCCCGGCCCGTGACAGGTCCACGCCCTGCGCGGCCGGGTGGTTCGCCACCGCCTCGGGGGCATCGCCCACGGGAATCCACCAGAGACGCTCGCCTGTGTTCATGTCGTACGCGGAGATGCGGCTGTAGGGAGGCTTCGGAATGGGCAGCCCCTGCACCCGCGGCAGCGCGCCCCCGCGGCCCGCCACCCACTGCGAGAGGGTCGTCCCGGTGGTCCTGGGGTTATCGGGCTCGTCCGCGTCCATCCCGAGCATCACCATGCCGCCGCTGCAGCTGCGCGAGCTGGCGGCGTAGAGGATGCCCGTGCTCGGATCCAGCGTCGCCGGGTGCGTGATGTTCAAGCCGCCGTAGCAGCGGATGTTGTCCAGAATGTCCTCGTTGTGATCCGGATAGAGGCGCGGCATGAAGGGGCCGCCCACCCGGTAGCGACTCAGGACCTCCAGGGCCTCCGCGCGCAGCTCGGGGGTGAAGTCGAGCACCTCGTCCTCGGCCAGCCCGAAGGGCTCCATCGGTTCCGGCATGGTCGGGTGAGGCTGCGTGTCCGCGGTCCAGTTGCCCGGCACCACGGTCTGCAGCACGTCACGCTCCTCGATGGGCCAGATGGGCTCGCCGGTCTCGCGGTTGAAGGCGTAGATGAGCCCGGTCTTCGAGGTCTGGACCACGGCGGGAACCGCCTCCCCGTCCACCTCCAGATCGACGACGATGGGCACGTTGGGGATGTCGTAGTTCCACTGGTCGTTGTGCACGGTCTGGAAGTGCCAGACGCGCTCGCCGGTCTCCGAGTTCAGCGCGATCACGCTGGTGCCGTAGAGGTTGTCCCCGGGACGGAAGCCGCCGAAGTAGTCGATGGTGGGCGGGTTGGTGGGGATGTAGACGATGCCGCGCTCCTGGTCGGCGGACATCGGCGCCCACGAGGAGACGTCCCCGGTGTAGCTCCAGGCGTCGTTATCCCAGGTGTCGTGGCCGAACTCACCGGGCCGCGGAATCACGTGGAACTTCCACTTGTGCTCCCCGGTGCGCGCGTCGAAGGCGAGGATGTCGCCGGGCACGTTCTCGATGCGGGTCTGGTTGTAGCCCTGCTCCGCCGAGTTGCCCACCACCACGGTATTGTTCACCACGATGGGCGGAGAGGAGGTCGTGATGAAGCCGAGTTCGCGCGGGATGCCGTAGTCGGGATCGTACTCGCCATCGTGCGCCTCCCACGGTCCCCAGCCGTCGAGAAGCGGTAGCAGCAGATCGACGACGCCGGTCTCCGGGAATCCGTCGACCGCGACTCTCTGGCCGAATCCTTCCAGGTGACATCCGGTCTTGGCATCCAGCGCGTGCAGGAAGAACGCTGGAGAGGTGTAGTAGATGACGCCACGGCCATCGACTTCGCCGTACGCCACGCCCTTTCCGTAGTTCTGGCGCATCGAGCGCTCCCAGCGCGTCGTATTCGGCTCCCGGTAGGTCCAGAGCGTCTCGCCGGTCGCGGGATCGATGGCGGCCACGGTGCGGCGCTGCCCGGCCACCGTGTACAGGATGCCGTCGATGTAGGTCGGGGTCGACTTCATCTGATAGTCGACTTCCGGACCGAAGTTGTCGGCGCGCCACACCCAGGCCACTTCCACGTCGCCGAAGTTGGACGCGTTGATCTGGTCGACCGGCGAGTAGCGGGTTCCCCAGGAATCGGCGCTCTGAAAGCGCCACTCGCCATACGGATTGGCGCGTTCCTGTGCATGAGCGGGGATGGCTGTCGCCAGCGCCAGCAGCACGGCGAAGACGCAGCCAGGCCCAAAGCTTCGTCGATGAGTCGGTGACATGGGGTTACCTCCAGGGAAACGTGCCAGGGTCAACCTTGGCAAATTCGGCATCCACCGGCGCGCGCGCCAGTAGCGGCGTGCAGCGTGGCGGAGCCGGTCCTGGGCCCTTGGTCCCGCGGTCGGGCGCTGGCCCCGATCCCACGCAGCCGGCATGATGACAGGTTTCCCGGAACCCGGACACGGAGATGGATGATGGCGAGTCGCGCACGTAACGGATCCCTGGTCGCGATACTTCTGGCGGCTGCGGCGGCAGTTCCCGCTTCCCTGGCAGCGCAGGAGGACGCCCGGCTGGAGGCCATGGCCTCATGGGTGGCGGTGGACGCCGCCACCGGCTACGAGACCCGGGTCACCCCCGGGATGGCCGAGGCCATGCCCGGCTGGAGTTCCGACCGCTGGGGCAACCTGGTGGCCGTCGTGGGGTCGGGGAGTCCCCGCCGCATCGTGGCGTGCGCGCTCGACCGGCCCAGCTACGCGGCCAGCCAGATCACCGGGGACGGATACCTGCGCGTCCACCGCATCGGCCGCGGGTCGAGCCACCCGCTGTGGGACCAGGCCTTTGAGGCGCAGCCCGTGCGCGTGCTGACCCGCACCGGCCCGGTGGCGGGGGTGGTGGCGCGCAGCAACGGCCACTTCGCCGCCCAGCACCGCCACGAGACCGCCGTGGTGGGGGCGGACGACCTGTGGGTGGACGTGGGGGCCGAGTCGGCCGGGGAGGTGGCGGCCCTGGGGATCGAGCTGCTCGACCCGATCGCCCGCCACCTCCCCCCGTGGCCGCTGGCGGGCGGGGTGGCGGGGCCGGACGCCGGTCGCCGCGTGGGATGCGCCGCCGTGGCCACCCTGGCAGCCGCGGCACGCGACGGCCGCGCGCCCTCCGGGGAGACCCACTTCGTGATGAGCGCCCAGGAGGTGCTGGGGTGGGTGGGGCTCTCCTCCTTCGTGGCGCGCGGCGGGTCGTTCGACCAGGTGGTCGTGCTCGCGCCCGGCGAAGCGGAAGGCGGCATCAGCCTGCGCGCCGCGGACTCCTTTGGCCGCTTCGGCCCGGTGCTCGAGTCGGCGGGCGTCGAAGAAGTCACCTGGATCGTCCCCGCGGCGCGCTCCCCCGGCTCGCACATGGAGCAGGTGCGGCTGGAGGACGCCGCCACCCTGCTGGAGGCCGCGGCGGCCGCCGCCGGCATGCGCGCCGACCCGGAGGCGGACTGGGCGGTCGCCCGCGCGCGCACCCCGCTGCGCACCCGCCACGCCGACCCCTCCCTCGACCGCACCGCCGACCTCCTGCGCAGCCTGGTCGACCTCTACGCAGTGCCCGACCACGAGTGGCCCGTGCGCCGGCTGGTGCTCGAGTCCCTCCCGGAGTGGGCCCGCGACCGGGCCGTGGTCGACAACATGGGCAACGTGATGGTGGAGGCCGGCCCGGAGCGCGACACCACCGTCTTCATGGCGCACATGGACGAAGTCGGCTACGAGGTGGGAGCCATCGCCCCCAACGGAGTGGTCAACCTGACACGCAAGGGAGGAGCGGTGGCGACCGCGTGGGAAGGCCAGACCGCGCTCCTCCACTTCGATCCTCCGGGCGCGCCCAGCTCCCTGACCGGCACCGGCGACGACACCAACCCGCGCTGGAAGGCGGAGTCCCTCACCGCCTCTGCTCCCCCGCCGATTCCGGGCGTCTTCCTGACCAGGGACGTCGCCGACAGCAAGAACGTCATCAGTGAACGCGCCTGGTTCGGCATGAACGCCGAAGCCCTGGCAGCCCGCGGCGTCCGCGAGGGCATGGCCGTGACCATGTACAAGGAGGGGCTGCGCCTGGGCCGCCACCGTTTCGTGGCGCGCGCCCTCGACGACCGCGCCGGCAGCACGGCCCTCCTCCTCGCCATCAACGCCATCGACCCCGATGAACTCGACTCGAAGGTGATCTTCACCTGGTCGGTCCACGAGGAAGGCGGCCTGCGCGGGGCCGGCGCCATGGCCCTGCGCTTCGCGCGCAGCACGAACCGGATCTTCTCGGTGGACACCTTCGTCTCTTCGGACACCCCGCTGGAGTCGCCCCACTTCGCGAATGCCCTTCTCGGCAGCGGACCGGTATTGCGCGCCATCGAGAACTCCGGGGTGTCCCCCGACCGGGAGCGCCAGCGGGTGATCCAGGCGGCCCGCAATGCGGGCGTTCCCCTGCAGATCGGGCTCACTCAGGGCGGGACCGACGGCACCCAGTTCACCTTCTGGGGCGCGCCCAACCAGGGGCTCTCGTGGCCGGGGCGCTACAGCCACTCCCCAGGCGAGGTCCTGGACCTGCGAGACCTCACCCACCTGGGAGAACTGATCGCGGCGGTGGCGCGCGCCGGGGGTTAGGACAACCGGCGCTTTCATCACGGGCCGGCTGCCGGCCGAATCGCCGAGGTACCGCCAAGGTCCGCCCGAATTCGCATTCGCGAGTCCCATGCTGCCATTGACGGATTTGGAGCACGCGCTCCGGGCGATGTCCGGGATCCCGGATTCTGCAGCCCGCTGGAGGGGTTGGCCGGCTCTCTGGCAGCGTTCGCGGGCGGCATCCTCCTCCAAAGGTCTCCCGACCCGATTTGGGCCACTACAAGCCATCCTGAGAGGCCGGAAGCGGGGTCGTTATATTTATACGTAAGCTATTGCAATATCTCATGTTGAGAGAGACGATGATCGCATCTGCAGACTTCTGCTATTCCCCTCGCCCAGCCGCTTCTCGCTGGCCCGCGATTGTGCGGGAACGGATTGGTGGCCGAACCGATGCCATCCCCGCGCTCTCCGGTCCCAGTGCCTCCGCCGTGTCCCACGATACCATCGCCGCGCACTTCGGTCCCGAGCGCGCTGAAGAGGACGACGACGAACTTTTCCTCCTGGGCGAGCGCATCGCGGAGCTGGCTGCCCGCATCAATGCCGCCGAGTCCCAAATGATGACCCTCATCGCCGACTTCGACCGCCGCGGCGGCTGGAAGGACGATTTCAGCTCCTGCGCCGAGTGGCTCGCCTGGAGGATCGGAATCAAGATCGGTCCCGCCCGCGAACGGGTCCGAACCGCCCGTGCTCTGGAGAATCTTCCCCAGACCGCGGATGCCCTCAGGGAGGGGCGCATCTCCTACGCGAAGGTGCGGGCGTTAACGCGGGTGGCGACGCCCGGGAGCGAGGCAAAGCTGCTCGAGTTCGCGCGCGCCGGTTCAGCGGCGAAGCTGGAGCAGACCGTGCGCATGTGGCGGACGCTGTCCCGCGAGGGAGAACTGAAGGCCGAGGAGGTCCGCCACCGCAGTCGAACGTTCTCGGTCTTCGTAGACGGCGACGGGATGTACGTGGTCAAGGGGCGGCTCGAGCCGGAGGCCGGAGCGGTGCTGATGCGGGCGGTGGAGGCGGCGTCCGATGCGCTGTTTCGCCGGGAACCCGATGCCAGCGACGCGCGCGCCGAGCCGAAGCAGCGGCGGGCTGACGCGGTGGGGCTGCTCGCGGAGCGGGCGCTGGCGGCGGGCTTCGGAGGCCGTGAGCCGGTTGCAACGCCGAAGGGCGCGGCGTGCGCGCGGCCCCGCGTCGAGTCCGGCACCCGGGCGGAGCGCTACCAGGTCGTGGTCCGCTGCGATGCCGCGACTCTGGCGGCGGAAGGCGAGCCGGAGCGCTCGGATCTGGACGGGGTCCGCGTTTCCGCGGAAACGTCCCGGCGCATGGCATGCGACGCTGCGGTCGTCGCCATGGTCCACGCGAAGGACGGGTCCGTGTTGAACGTGGACCGCAGGACACGCACGATCCCGCCGCACATCCGGCGGGCGCTGGAGGAGCGCGACCGGGGATGCCGCTTCCCGGGGTGCGCCTGCAGATTTACCGAGGCCCACCACGTGAAGCACTGGGCAGACGGGGGCGAGACGAGCCTCAGGAACAGGCATCCACAGTTTCTCATCCCTCTGTGAATGCTGAACTTATGAGCGTTGCTGGCTGGATTCCCGCCAATTGATTCCCGCCGAATGGGCTCAGGTCCGAACTCGGCGCCGACTGTCGAGCGCCTTCCTCAGTTGTGCCTCGTCCGCCCTCTGATAGCACTGGAGCACGGTCTGGGCCGTCTTCCAACCTCCGAGTTCGCACAGCACTTTAAGCGGCTGGTCCATGAGGTCGGAGGCGAATTTGCGCCTCAGCGAATGCCAGCCTCTGCCGGGCTTCGGCTCCAGCCCCGCCAGCTCTTGCGCTCTGCTCCACCAAACGTAAGCCCGCGCGCGGCTCAAGCACCTCGAGCGATCCGCAGGCGTGGGCAACAACGGACCGTCTCCGACTCCCGGTCGCCGCCTCGCCGCCTCCTCCAACACGGCAAGCGCCTCTGCGGTCACGGGCGTCCGGTGCTCGTAACCCGTCTTCTCATGGTCAGCACGCCATCGGATGATCCCGGCAACAAGATCGATGTCCGACCACCGGAGGTGGCGGATGGCGCCGATACGGTGTCCGGTCTCGTGTGCGAGCACAAGCGCGACGTGAAACCGCCAATCAATCTTGTAGGACACTCCAAGAAGCGCTTGGTACTCTTCCTCGGACATCACGACCCGGGTCGGGTTCTTCTCCTTGGGCGTCTTCAGGCCTCTAAACGGGTTCGACTTGAGAAGCAGGTGGCCCTGTTCGTCCCTCGATTTCGCACCCCAGTTGAATACCGCGATCAGGAACTTCAGGTCGTGTTCGATGGTTCGATCCGACACGGGCTTGCGACTCGGGCCGACCTTGCCCGCCCGCCGCGCCCGGATGAACCGGTCCCAGTCCCGCTGCGACAGCGTCGCCGGGCTGCGGTTTCGCCCGAAGAACCCGAGGAACATCCGCATCGCGACCTTGTCGTGCCGCTGGGTGTGCTCGCCCTTGGTGGGCGTCACCTCTTCACCGTAGATGTCAAAAAGCGTCTCCAGCGTGAGCGGCTCGGGCTCGGCTTCCGCCGTGCCGTTCAGCTCCGGCCCGGCGAACCCGGCGGCGAACTCATCCGCCTGTCTCTTCGCCCGTCGCCAGTCGCGGTGCTTCAGCGACCGGCTCAGCCTGCGCCCGTTCTCGCGCCACTCGATCTGGAGCAGGTCGGTCTTGGGATCGGGAAAGATCCGTACCCGGTTCCGGCCCCATTCGCCGGCGCTGTAGCTGCGCCGGCCTCGTTTCGTGCGTGCCATCATTCGATTCCTCCCTCGATGATGGACTGCACGATCTGCTTGTTTGAAACTTGGCGCGGACGAGGCTCCTTGACCAGTGGCGGCTCGGCTGGCGCCTTCCGTGGAAGATGCCTGCGGGCGATCCTGGGCGCGCCGGACCTTCCCGCGTTCGGGATCTTGCCGTCCCGCACGAGGCGGCCGAGATGATCCGTGGAGTATCCGCTCTCCCTGGCCGCCTCCGTCAGGGAGAGGGTCGTCTCGTCCCTCTCTCTGAGCGTGGCTTCGAGTTCGGCCGCGCAGCTCTCGAGCGCCACGGCCGGAGTCTCTCCCCCGTACCGGCGGAGCGCCTTGGCTTGCCTCCGCCAGGTCGCGGGCAAGGCCTCGACGGATGCACGGCCGGTCATGCGCGTCCGTCCGCGCTCAGTCCCAGTCACCTTCGGCGTCCCTGCGGAGTGCTTCGGTGAGGCCCGGGTCCCCCTCGCCGCGCCGCACGGACCGTTCGGCGAGGCCGACGCGGCGGCCGAGATCGGCAAGTCCCGCGACGCGCGCGACGGCGTAGATGGCCGCGGCGACGGTTGCGAGCGCGAGCGCCAGGTGGAGCGCGAGCGAGACGCCGTGTTGGGCGAGGATGAGCGGCCCGAAGGAGCTGAGGTATTCGAGGCGGGATCCGCCGAGCAGGAAGGTGGATCCGGCGATCGCGGCGGTGAGACCCGCGCTGATTTTCCAGGGCTGCATCGCCTAAGTCCTCCTTGTGGTCAGAGTTCGACGGCGGCCGGATCGCGGTCGGCGGGTCCCCTGCAGCCAGGAGCCGCCGCCGCCGCCGCCCAGGCCGAGCGAGCGCAGGCGCCGCGCCGCGGCCGGTCCGCTGGCGTGGAGCGCGAACCCGGCCGCCGCTTTCGCCTTGATGGCCCCCTCGCGGTAGTTGTCGGACGCGACCTCGATGTTGACGCGGCCGGTTCGTCCGTCGGCGTCCGTGTACTCGATCTGTGCGTCGGGGTACAGCACGCGCCCTTCGT
Source organism: Longimicrobiales bacterium (assembly GCA_965237885.1). Taxonomy (GTDB): domain Bacteria; phylum Gemmatimonadota; class Gemmatimonadetes; order Longimicrobiales; family Gaopeijiaceae; genus BD2-11. The sequence continues at coordinate 626,008 of CBDEGN010000002.1, forward strand.
CGTCGGTCGGGAGTCCGAGCTCGCGGGCGATCCGGTGCCGTTCGGCATCGGCGGCCCGCTTGCCGTTCTTCAGCCGTGCCGCCTCGCTCCCGCGCGCGACGGCGCTCTTGAGTTCGGTGTCGAGCCGAATGCGCCGCACGGTGGCGCCCCGGTCGAGTAGGCGCTGCTTCTCCTTCATGCAGGCGCGGTAGACGGCGGTGTCGTGCGCGGCTTGCGCAGACCGGGTGCGTGCGAACCGGATTGCCTGTCCGGGATCCATCCCCCGTTCGGCAGCGATTTCCCGGGCCTCGGCCACGCCTTTCCGAGTGAGCGTCAGGACCTTGAACGGGTTGCCATTGGGTCCGGTGGCCGTGGTCTCGGTGACGAGCCCTTTGCGGATCCAGGCGTTCACGGCCCGCCGGGTGGTGTAGGGATGCCCGCCGAAGCGGGTCTCGGCCAGGTCGCGGTACGAGACGGCGCCGTAGACGCCGATGTCGGCGAGCCCGCGCGCGCACCGTTCGGAGAAGGAGATGGTGGACCCGCGGTCCCTGCTCGCGGCGTATTCTCGGCGGTGGCCGTCCCGCATGCGGTAGCGATTGCGGCTGGGTGGCGCGGCGGGCCGCGGGTCCGGTTCGATCGTGCGGTCGAACATCTCCTCAGGTGTTCTCCCCAGCCGTCAGCGGCGCGGCCCGAAGCTGCGTTCGGGGACCGGAAGCGGCGGCACGGGGACTTGGATCCGCTGAGGTCCGGGCGCGCGGGTCGCGGCCACGGCCATGGGCTCGCGCGCGGTCTCACGCTCGATGTGCCGAACGAGCACGAAGTCGGAGATCCTCTGCGCGTCGGCGGCGGCGCGGCGGATCTCGCGGGGGTCCTCTTCGAGCGCCTGGATCCAGCCCTCGACGTAGGCGGCGCCCCGCGCCGGGTCGTGCCCGACGCCGACGCGCTCGCCCGTCATCATCGCACTGATTTCGGCCCTCAATTCCTCCTTGGCATAATCCGGCGACCCGAATCCCTCCTTGATCCCCTGGACGAGCGTCTCGCGGTTCATCCGCTCGGGGTGGCCGGTGCTGTGGCCGAGTTCGTGGAGCGCGGTCTGGTAGTAGTGGTTGGCCGAGGGGAACTGACCGCGCTCGGGCAGCACGATCTCGTCGCGCTTCATGTGGTAGTAGGCGCGGTCGCCTTGGACATGGCGGACGGGCACCCCTCCGTCCTCGAGGACCTGCTCCGCCTGCTGGTGGGCCTTCCAGAGCGGCTCGGGCGTCGGGTTCGCGCGAGCGGGCAGCCCGTCGGCCTGCTCGGCGTTGAATACGTTGTACTGGCGGACGAACGGCGCCTTGAGGCGCTCGTAGCGGTAGACGCGCTTGCCCTCGGCGTCCCTCTTGGGCCGACCGCGCTCGTCGGTGACGGCGATCCTCTTCTTGTCCTGGAAGGAGAGGATGCGGGTGCCGCGCTCGCCCTTCCTGACCTGTCCGCCCCGGGCCTGGATCTGGCGGTAGGTGCCCCAGCGCACGTCGCCGTAGCCCTGCTCCTGCTGCATGGCGGCGAGGTGCAGGCTGTTGCCGCCACGATAGGAGCGTTCGGTGTCCACGTTCATGGGGAGCACGCGCTCGCCCGGCGCCCAGGGCTTCTGCCAGGGGGCGGTGCCCTTCTTGATCTGCTCGATGATCGCGTCGGCGAACTTGCGGTGGTATTCGTCGTGTTTCATCGGTCGTCCTCCTCCCCGTGCGGATCGCCTCCGGCGTCGCGGATCTCGTCCTCGCTCCCGACCTCCTCGGGGAAGAGGCCGTACTCCTCGGCCAGGTGGGCCGGGACTTGGAGAGTCTCGCCGCCGTCGCGCGCGAGTTCGCGGTCGAACTCGTCGAGCGTGTCGATGCGGATGATCCTTTCGTTGCGCGTCATGCGTTCACCTCCTTCGGTGTGTGGTGCTGTTCTTGCTCTTCCCGGGCTTCGCCGCCCCGCTCCATATCGGGTTCGGTGATCCAGCGGCCGGCGGCCGCGTCGTAGCCCCGGACCTGGGTGGCCTCCTCGACGAACCGCCTACCTCCTCGGCGGGTTATGTGCAGCACGAGCGCGATCCCGTCCACGACGCCCCGGCAGGTGACCTCCCAGGGCAGCGCGCCTTCGGCCTGCATGGCGCAGCTCGCCAGCCGCGAGAGCGCGGAGCGCGCATTGTTGGCGTGCACGGTGGTGAGCGAACCGCCGTGGCCGGTGTTGAGCGCCTGGAGGAGGTCGGCGGCCTCGCCGCCCCGCACCTCGCCGACGACGATGTGATCGGGCCGGTGGCGGAGCGCATGCCGCACCAGGTCGCGGATCGAGACGGGCGTCTCGGTGCCGATGGCCCCGGCCTCGAAGCGAAGGCAGTTCGCGCGGTCGATCCTGAGTTCGAGCGTGTCCTCGATGGCGACGATCCGCTCGTCTTCGGGCAGGAGTTCGATCAGCGCGTTCAGCAGCGTGGTCTTGCCCGAGCCGGTGCCCCCGGAGACCAGGATGTTGCGGCGGGCGCGGAGCACGTCCTCGGCCGCACGAAGCACCTCCTCGGGCAGCGAGCCCATGCGCACGAGGTCCTCGGCCGAGAACGCGCGCCCCCCGAACCGGCGTATGGTGATCGCGACCTCCGGGCTCGCGGGCGGGGTGCAGATGGCGACCCGCGATCCGTCGCCGAGCCGGGCGTCGAGGATGGGCGTTCGCGGCGGGATCGAGCCCGAGCGGCCGGGCGATGTGGATCGCGGCGCGGTGGAGCCAGGCGGCGGTGAGCCCGGGCGCCTCGTGGGGTTCGAGGCGGCCGCTTCGCTCGACCCAGACGTTGCCGGGTCCGTTGATCATGATCTCGGAGACCTCCGGGTCCTCGAGCAGCGTCTCAAGGCCCGGAAGGAACGGCGTGAGGTGGCCGATGCCGCTCGCGCGCTTCATATCCGTCCCTCTTCGCGGTGCCGCCAGTATCCCACGTCCTTCGGCAGGTAGTGCGGCTTCAGGTAGATGCGCCGGGGCGGGAGCGACTTGACGCCGTCATAGGGCAGGCAGATCGCCTGGTAGTTGGCGAGCAGCGCGAACTCGCGCGGCGTGAACACCGGCTCCCGCGCTTGGCGGAACGACTTGCTCGCGCCGATCGTGCCGCGTCCGCCGCCTGCGCGTCCGGACAGCAGCGAGAACTCGGGCCTGCCGGTGGTCTCGGTGAACGTGTAGGAGGGCTGCGTCTTCATGACGCTGCCGCACATCTCGGACGCGATCTTGGCCGACGCCTCGTCGGACAGCGACAGGAAGATCCGGGTGCGGAGCGCCTGGACGAGCGTGCGCCACGCCTCGCCCGAGGGGAGCACCGAGCGGAGCGAGGAGATCGACTGCGTGGCGACGATCGGGATGCAGCGGCACTGCCGAGTGAGCGCGAACGCCTTCTCGTCGCCCGACGGATCGTCCTGCCCGACGGTCGCGAACGCCTGGTACTCGTCGCAGATGAACACGGCGGGCCGGAGGTAGCGGTCGGGCCGGCGCGCCGCCTCGGCGGGCCGCCGGAGGAGTGCTTGCATCCAGGCGTTCTTGAGCAGCACGCCGATGGCGCGCGCAAGCGCCGGGTTCGCGCCCGCGGGCATGTTGAGTGCGAGAACCTTGCCGTCTGCGATCAGCTCGCTGAGCGGCGGCAGCCGGCGCCGGAGCCCCGGCACGGGCCGGACATCCGCATCTTCTCCATAGTGGACGGCATCGTCATCCATGTGTTCCGATGAGGGATCGGACGGCGACGCGTCCGCGCTTGGTGGTGGCGGGCAGAACACGCCGGCGACCTGCGGCTGGTCGAAGAGCGAGAGGAAGACGCTGATCCCCTCGACGATCGAGGTGCGGAGCTTGGCGTCGAGCGCCGTCCAGTCGTGGAGATACCAACGCTCGATGGCCTCGACCTGCTCGCGGAACTCGCTCCCCGCTCCGCCCCCGCTCTCCTCCGTCTCGTACGCGACCTTGAGTTCCTTGAGCCGGTCCCGGAGTGCGGGGTCGAGCTGGCAGGCCGCCTTCTCCGTGCCGGGCACCGGCTCCCAGGCCCAGTCCCCGAGGGGCCCCGCGTGCGCGGCAACATCCTTGTTGGCGATGACGGCCCGCACCGGACAGAGCCGGTCCGCCAGCTCCAGCGCCTCGCCGATCTTGCGGGCGAACAGTTCCGCATCCACCGTGCAGCGGTAGATGTCCTGGAGGGTGACCCAGCCCCCCGGCAAGAGCCGGTGCAGTTCGATGATCCAGCGCACGAGATTCGTATAGGCTTGCTGCCAGAACGGTTCTCGGCTCTTGCCGAAGAGCTGGTTGATGAGGGAGGCGACGCCGTAGGCGAGCGAGTAGGAGTCGAGCAGCGGATCGTCGAGCGGGTTCCACTGCAAGGAGCCGCCGAGCCCGATCTCGAGGTAGTCGTCGCCGCGCCCGGCGTCTTCGAGGATGCCGCGCACCTGGTGGCAGAAGTCGCCCTTGACCTCGAGCACGAGCGCGCCCGCCCTGCGGCCGGGATCGTCCGCCCGCCAGGTGAGAAGCTGCCGGGCGAACGGATACATGCAGGCCGTGGTCTTGCCGGTGCCGACGGCCCCGACGATGAGGACGCCGGTGTAGAGTCCCTTCTCGGGAATGACGAGCCAGGACGGCCGCTCGCTCTCTCGCGGAACCGTCGGATGGTGCAGTTCCCCGACGACGACGGAGGGTGCGTCGTCCTCGGGCGAGGCGGGCCAGGCGGGGAGCGTGCCCCGGCCGCCGCCCCTTGCGAGCGGCTGAAGCCACACCCTCCAGACCGAGAGGCACACGCTCCCGGCGAGGACGACGGCGATGCCGGGGGCCGCGTAGTACCAGACGCGGATCGCGGTGTGGAGGCCCGGATCGTGGTAGGCGATGAGGTCCAGAACCGGGTTGCCGCCCATGCCGGGGAACGGTGCCCGGTACGCGTGGCCGGCGGCGGCCCCGATAGCGGTGCCGATGAGGGCGAGCGTAGCCGACCTCATCTGTCCAACACCCTTCCTGGAAGGATCGCTGGCGTGGGAGCGACCCCTTGGCGGGCGGGGGGGCAGGTGTGAATCCACACCTGGCCCCGAGCCCGCACCAGGCCCTCGGACTGGGGGGTCGCTCCCACCACCGCCCGAGCAGCCCGTCCGGCAACGCCCGGCCGGGCGGCTCTGGCGCAAGACGCGACCGCGCCAGCGGATCGACGGAACGTCCGGTGTGAATCGCCGGCGGGCCAAAGTGTGAATCGACCCCTCACGTCGTTTTCACACGCCGGTCCGGCCGTAAGTCGCGCGCCGGTCATCGGTAGCGAGCCCCCGCGAGACGCACCGTCCGCCAGGTGCGGGCGCGGTGGATGGACGCGGGTCGGGGCTGCCGGCGCACCTGCTTCTCGAGCGCGACGCTGCGCTTCATGGCGGCCTGCAAGCCGCCGAACTCCGCGAGGATCTGGACCGCGCCCTTGAGAATCGCGCGCTCGATCCGGGCGACCTCCTCACGGATCTCGGCATCGGGTTCGGCGGGGCCGGAGACCTCGGTCCATCCGCGCGTCACCCTCCGGGCTCGCTCCGTCTCCCGCGAGGTGCGGGCGACGGCGACGACCTCGACGGACCGGCCTTGGTCTTCGAGCGCGTGCCAGAGCCCACGGTGCGCGCTGCCCCAGGAGCGGAGCGCGGTCGCGGTCTCGTGGCCGGGGTCCACGTAGACGAACACGGCGCGGCGGCGAGTCCAGCGCGACGGGCAGCTTGAGCGGGGAAGTAGCGCCGGGTGTCGCCGGCGGCTCCGCGGTAGAGCCGCGACGGCAGGAGGGCGCGCTCCAGCCCGAGCGCCTGGAACGCGCCGACCTTCTCGTGCTCGGTGGGCAGCCACGGCAGACCGGGATGCTCGAGGACGTAGTCGAGCGAGAGGAGGCGGCGCATGAGCACCTCGGTCGAGGCGCCTCGGCGGTGGCGGATGTGCTCGGCGCCGAGCGCGCGGTAGAGGCTCCGGGCGAAGATCCGGCACACGCGGCCGATCCCCCGGATGCCGGGCACGGTCTCTTCGGCGGCCAGGCCCCGGTTGATGAGGGCGTGGACGCCGCGCCGCACCTGTTCGGGGTGCGCATCCGCGAACCGGGCCCACTGGGCGCGGGTGAACACGCCGCTGTGGAGGCAGGCGAGCGCGATCCACTCGGCCCGGCGTCCCGTCCAGCCGAACGGCTCGAGCGCCGCCTCGCGCCCCCGGAGATGGGCGATCATCGCTCCTCCCCGGTCACCAGCGCCTGGTCGGCCTGGAGGTAGGTGATGAGGATGCCCATCGGGTTGTAGACGACGAGCTCGGAGGGGATGCGGTCGAGGAACTCGAACCTGAGCGTGAGCGACCAGCGCTCGCGCCGGATCTCCTGTTCGTCCATCCGGTGCACGAGATCGAAGTCGGCCGTCGCGCCGTGCGGCGCCTCGGGCGCCGGGTGGATGCGGAGCACGACCTGCTCGACCTGGAGCTCGGTGTCGGCGGTCCCGGCGGCCATGGCGGCGACCTCGGCGCCGTCCCTTTGGAACGCGGCGTTCGCGAGTTCGGTCGAGAGGAACCGGAGGCTCCGGGTCCAGTGCTCCTCGACGGTCGCGCGGCGGCGCGAGTGGAAGTCGTCGACGAACCGGTTGAGGAAGTACTTGGTCGTGGGATCGAGCGGTCGGCCTGGGCGGTCGCGGCCTCGTAGGCGAGCGCCTCGGCGCGGCCGACCTCGTCGACCCGGACCACGATGGGGCGGGGCGGCTCGGCGCCCGCGAGGCGGAGTAGCACGACGGCGAGCAGGACGCAGCCCGAAGCAAGCAGGATCGCGAGCATCCGGAGTCTCCTGTTCGCCCGGACGGCCTCGCCCCAGATCTCGGCGTACTCGCGGCCGGCGTCCTTGTCTCGTTTCATGGCGGTGTCTCCTTGTGGGTCAGACAGGTGGCTTCACGGGGGCTGCCGCGCGCATGGCGAGGTCCATGAACCCGGACCCGGTCGAGCCGGAGCCGGAGACGAGCATCGAGGCGAGTTCGCCGACCTTGAGACCGGCCATCAGGCCCGAGACGACGAGCGGGAGCAGGACGACGGCCCAGAGCCAGAGTTCGGCCGGGTCGGCGGAGCCGGTGCCCATCAGCGCGTCGGCGTAGGTCGTGACGTATCCCATGCCGACGCCCATGAAGACCCGCAGGATGGCGCCGGCCACGACGCCGTAGAGCGTGTAGACCATGAGCGACCGGAACCATCCCCAGAACAGGAACGCCAGCGGCTCGAAGAGCAGGAAGGGGATGAACACGGGACCCAGGAGGATCACGATCGCGATGAGCGACCTGCGCCCAGATCACCTGCGCGTAGGTGACGCAGAAGAGCGCGACGAGGCTGAACACGAGCGAGGCGCCCATCGCCAGCGTGACGAACGAGGAGAACAGCACGCTCACGCCCGCGGTCACGACCGACAGCAGGTTCCCGCTCGACCACGCGGCGCTCAGGTGCGCGGCGTACGCCTGGACGAGCGCGGTCATCTCCGTGTAGCCGGCCGACACCACGTCGGAGAGGAAAAGGTTCTGGAGCCAGATGCCGCCGCCCGCGACCATGGCCGGGAAGGTGAGCCCCACGCCCGGGATCGCGACCGTGTAGTAGTGCAGCAGCGTGCGGGGGATCGCGATCCCGAGCACGAGCCGAATGATCGCCCACGGCTCGAACGTGCCGCTGAACGCGATCTTGAGGCCCGTCCAGGCGATCATGACGGCGGCGAGCCCGCCCCAGAGCTGGAGCCCGAGCGTGTGCACGTCGGGCGCGGCGCCGCCGACGACCGTGTCGAGCACGATGTCCAGGAAGCTCTTGAAGTCCTGGAGCTGGTCGGCCGGGATCTGGGAGGGGACGTTCGGGTCGACGGACTGCGGGGGTACGAGTTGCATGGCAAGCGCTCCCGGGGCCTAGTGCTGGCCGCCCATGTAGAACGAGGGGATCCGGAAGAGGAGCCCCTCGCGGAGCGCGTCCCGGTTCTGGAACGCCGTCGTGCGCATCGTCTCCGCCATCGCGTTGGCACGGACCCGACTCTCGCGCCACTCGGCGAGCCGTTCGAGGCGGGCGAGCTCGGCCTGCCGCCTACGGTTCGCCTGCTCGACGGCCTGATGGGCGAGCACCTGGCCGACGGCGGCGTTGATCCGGCCCTGGCTCAGCGCGGCCGCGACCCCTGTCTGCTGGAGCGCCGTGTTCGACAGGTTGCTGTTCGCGCTCAGGTCGGCGAACGAGCCCTGAGCGCTCTGGATCGTGGCCGCGAGCGCGGCCGCCGCGTCGAGCGTCGCGTAGTCGAGCACGCGCTGCCGGCCAGCGGCCTCCCGGTTGCGGCGGTAGTCCGCCACCGCGCGCGTCGATACTTCGGGCGGCTGGTTCTGGAACAGCGCCAGGATGTCGGCTTCGCTCACCCGGTCGGCCGCGCTCCGGGCGCTTCGCCAGAGGGGGGTGAACGAGCGGCCGCCGCCCAGGTCCCGGACGGCATCGACCATCTCGCTGGCCGGACCGGTGAAGTCGGAACCCCAGGCGAGTCCGTCCCTGACGAGCCCGACGGGCCCGGCCGCCAGGTCGGAGAACGGCTCGATGAGCGCGTCGAGTTCGCCGCGCGCGGCGCGCTCCATGTGGTCGAGCTGGTCCTCCAGCTCCGTGAGCTGGCGGGCCATCGCCCGGATCTGGCCGACCTGGTTCGCGATCTGGACCACCTGGTTCGCGATCATCTGCGCGCGCTGGATCACGCCGCCGATGTCGAACTGCGCGCTCGCCGGCGCAGCGCTCGCGAGCATCAGGAGCGGGACGAACAAGGGGGCGGTCGGGAAGCGGTAACGCATGACGGTGTTCTCCTTATCGAGTCATCGGTGTGTCCCGCGCCTCGGCACCAGGACATCGGAGGTGAGCCAGATGCGCAGGCGGTGGCCGGCGCGGATCGTGATCGTGGGCATCCGGTTCAGGAACCGGTCGAGGATCGAGGTAGCGCTCTGGCCGAGCCCCTGGCCGATGCCGGCCCGGACCCCGACCGGGGAGCTCCCCGCCAGGGTGAGGCCGCTCAGGACGCCGACCGCGCCGGCGGCCGCGAAAGTGCTGAAGTAGTGGCGGTCGACCTCGTCCCGGAGCGCGCCCTCGCCCATCTGATTCAGGCCCGTGAACTCGAGGTCGATCCAGCTGCCGCCGGGGAGGAGCAGCCGGTGAAAGGCGACGGCGAGCCGGCTCTGGTCCCGGTCCTCGACGGCCCGGGCGGTGCCGACCACACGCGCGCCGCGCGGGATCAGGACGCGCTGGCGGTCGGCCGAATGGAACGGTACCGAGACCATGGCGAGCACGGGGCCGGGGAAGTCGCCCGAGAGCTGCGTGAGCAGCACCGCTTCGAGGAACGAGCCCTCGTGGATGCGCTCCCAGCCCGGCGGGTCTTCCGGCCGGACGCTACGCGCCGGTTCAGCCGTTCCGGGCGAAGGGGAAGCGGTGCGGGGCGCCGGGGTGCCCGGAAGGCCGGGCGGAAGCCCTCCGGCAGCCCGCCCGACCTCGATCTCGTCCTCGAGTGCGGCGACGGACTGCTCGAAGGATGCAAGCGCCGCGTCGAGCGTTCCCTCCAACAAGTCGGGTTCCGTCGCCCCGGCGGCCGCATTCGGGTCCCGGTACGACTGCGTGACGGGAAGCGATCGAAGCGAGCGCGTACGCCGCTCGATCTCCTCGAGCCGGAGAGCTTCCCGAAGCTCAAACTCGGCCCGGCCGGTGCCGGCCGCTCCACTGCCAGCCGCCGCTTCCGCCTCGGCCAGAGCCGCCTCCTCCTCGGCGGCAGCGGTTTGCCGTCGCGCGAGTTCGGCACGGGCCTGGGCGGCGGCTTGCTGGGTATGGCGCTCCGCTTCCGCGCGGAGGCGTCCCTCGAACGCGCGTCCCGCGCGGTCGTCTACGGCCTGCGCCTCTGGCGGGGCTCCAGACACGGTTGCGTCATCCTCGGGACCCGTCAGCGACCAGGAGAAGAGGAGCCCCCCGACGAGCACGGCGATCAGCACAATCCCGGCCTTCGTGACGATGCCGCCCGGGAGCGCGCCCTCCGGCGGCCGGATGAACTGCTTCCAGCGGCTCATCGGAGCCCTTCCCCGGGCGTGAACCGCCAGCGCAGCCGCTTGTCGCCGATCTGGAGCCACCCGTCACCCAGAACATGGCGGGCGATGTACAGGCCGTCCTCCGTCAGGTCGAAGGCGACGAGGGCGGGCTCACCGTCCCGAAGCTCGTAGAGCGCCGGGGACTCCTGCGCGCGCGAGCGGAGATAGGTGAACTTCCCGTCGTGCCACATCGCCTCGACCAGGAACGGCCGCTTGGAGGCATCGTCGTCCAGACGGTACTCGAACGCGAGCCGTCCAGGATACTCAGCGCGGAACGCCTCGCTCTCCGCTTCCGCCTGCTCCCGCGCCTCGAGGATGCCGGCCTCGGCCCCCGCGCGCGCCGTCCGGGCGGCATCGGCCGCTTCGGCGGCCATCTGCCGGTAGGCCGCGACCTCGCTCCAGGCGACGAACGCCGGCCGGCCCGCGCCGCCGCCGGACACGCCCGCCGCCTCCGCGCCGGACTCGACGCGGACCACCAGGTGGGGGGGCTCGTCGCCGTGCTCCGAGACGAGGAACGAGTAGATGCGGCCCGACTCGCAGACGAGCGCGATGTTGGTCGCCGCGTCCGCGGACAGGGGTTTCAGGAACGCGACGTTCGCCGCGCCGGTCAGGTGCCAGTACTCCGCGTCACCGACCACGAAGTCGAGGATGTTCTCCCCGGCCGGGAGCACGATGACCGTCGTGTGGCGCACCCGCGTGCGGAGCCGGTGGATCCGGTCCTCGCCCTCCTCGGGGACCGGCACCCGGAGGAAGGCGGCGTCCTCCGTCTGCTGTTGGCGACGGCACCGGCGGGGAGCGCCATCAGCAGGAGCGTGAATGCGATGGGTATGGTTGGGGATCTCATGGTGTCACGTCCTCTTTAGGCTGTGGGGGTGGGGTGCGCTCGGCCCGCGAGCACCTCGAGCGCCCGGCCGAGGCCGTGCTTCGCCACGGCCCGGGCGCGCTTCTCGGCGTCCGTCGCCGAGGAGGTGTAGAGCCAGTAGCTCTCGGGATCGACCTCGAGGCGGAGCACGGCGGCTTCGTCCGGGCGGCGGAGATAGAGCTCGCGCTTTGGCGTGAGTTCCCGGATCTGGGCGAGCTCCGCCTCGTTCAGCCGGAACAGGTCGCCGACCTCGCCCGGGAGCTCGGGGTTCGCGAGGAAGAGCTTCGTCGGGATCGACTCGAGGAGCGCCGCAGCGCCGGGCGTCGCGGTCACGTCGACGGCGGACTGGGTCGCGAGGATCAGCGCGGCGTTCTTCTTCCGCCACGTCTTCGCCGCTTCGGCCAGGTAGTTCAGCACGGCGGGGTCCTGCAGATAGCGCCACGCCTCGTCCACGACCATCAGCTTGAGCCGCGCCGTCTCCGCCGGGTTCTCGATCTCGAGCCGCATGCGCTCAAGCAGGTAGGAGAGCGCCGCCTCGCACAGATCCGGATGCTCGACCGCGCCCGCCAAGTCGATCACCTGCCAGTCGCGGAACTCGAGGTCCGCAGTTCCGCCGGGGGCATTGTCGAAATACGCGCCCCAGGCTCCGCCCTCCGTCCACCGGCTCAGGGCCGGCCACATCGCCGACGGAAGGGATCCGGCCAGCACGCTCAGCGTGCGGCGCTCCGGCCCGAGCGCGTAGAGATCCTCGATCCGGGCGCGGATCTCGCTCGTGTCCCCGCCGCGTCGGCTCGAAGCCGCCGAGCCGGAGCAGGCGCATGACCCAACCCGCGAGGAACTGGAACGTCCGGGCGTTCGCGGGCAGCGCGAACGGCTGAAGCCGGAGACCGGGCTCCGTGCTGCCCGGCGTGAGCTCCAGGTAGTGCCCCCCGAGGAACCGGGTCAGCCAGCGGTAGGAGCCGCCCAGGTCGAGGATCAGAACCCGCGGACCATACTTGAGCGCCTCGACCAGGAGGAAGTTGAGCGCGAAACTCTTGCCCGAGCCCGTGGCGCCGAGGATCAGCGTATGCCCCACGTCGCCGGCGAACAGGTCGTAGTGGTAGCCCGTCCGCCACGGGGTCTCGAAGACCGCGAGCGACTCCCTGCCGAGATGGTTGCTCCGGGCGGACCCACGCGGCGGCCCGAACACGGGGGCGAGGCAAGCCGCGAGGCCCGCCGATACGAACACGTTCCGCACTTGCCGCTTCCGCGGCTGGGCCGGAAGCCGCGAGAACCAGACGGGAAGCTGGCCGTAGCCCTCCCGGATCACCTTCGCGTCGTGCGCGGCGAAGAGACGGCGCACATCGCCGTCCAGCCGCTCGATCTCGGAGAGTTCGCCGTGGAGCGCCACGGTGAGCGCGGCATCGCCGTAGCTCACCCCGTCGGCCTCGAGCTCGACCAGCGCACCACCCAGCCGGTCCGACTCCACGGCCGCGGCCGAATCGACCATCGCGGCCGCCGTGCCCTCGGTCTCCTGCACATGCGCCATCATCGAGTAGCGGCGCGCGAAGTAGTGACGCTGCGCGCCCCGGATCCGGCGACGCGCGGCCTCCACCGTCCACGGCCGCCACTCGAGCGAGACCGTCATCACCGCATCCAGGCAGTACAGATCGCGGAGCAGGTTCGCGTGCGCCTGGCCGGGCGGAGAAAGAAGCGAGTAGAGGATCACCGGCTCGCCATCGAGCGTCAGATGCGAACGCTCCGCCTCGAGCTCCGAGAGCGCGAGCCGCCAGTTCATCCCGCTCCCCGTCGCGCCGTCCCACTCCGTGCCCGGCCGATTGATCAGCTCGGAGAGGAGGCGGGACGCCTCGCGGGCTCCGAGCATCTCGACGGGCGTGTGCTCGGCGACGAGCGAACGTCCCGCGTCGACCATCGCCCGGAAACGGCCGGCCGCGGCCTCGATCTCCGAGGCGAGGTAGGTCGGCGCACCCCTCCTCCGGCGCTTCCACCACCGGGTGAGCCGGGAGGCCGGTCCCGACCCGGGCCGCTCGGAGGCCGTGCGGAGGCCGGGATCGTGCGACCAGACGACATAGGCCTCGAGCCGCTGCACGCGCCCTGCCAGAAACGCGCGGCGCTTCCGCCCCGAGACCGCCACGATGTCGGTGCCGTTCTTGTCCGCCGTGCTACCGGTAGGCTCGGGACGACGGAGCAGATAGAAGTAGAGGCGCGTGCCCGGGCCGAGCCCCGACAGCAGCCGCTGCCAGCGGCCCAGCACACGGTCGATCTGCCCGGGTGTGCGTCCGTCCACCACGGCGGGCCGAAGCCGGCCCGCCGTGATCAGCTCGCCCGACCGGGTCAGGCAGGCATGGCCGTCGTCGAGCCAGCCCCAGTAGGGCAGCTCCTCGGCCAGCGACCCGGCCGCCTCGTGGGTCCCGACTTCCTCGGAGACCCTCACCTGCCGCCCGCCCGGATCCTCAGGTGCCAGGGCTCGGCCGCCCACTTGCCCGGATCGAAGCGCGCCGGGTAGTGCGCGCCCGCACGGAGCACCGCGAGCATGGCCGGGTCCTTACGGCCCGCAAGCCAGCCCGCGCCGTAGCAGACGGCGAAGATCATGCCGCCCGCGACGAGCGAGGCCGTCGCGTTCCACACCGCGAGCCCGAGCGTCGCGCCGAGCAGGAACAGGCGCCGCTCCACGCCCAGGACGGTAAGTGGGCGGTTGAGCGCGGCGTAGCCCGCCCAGCGCCGGAGGCCCCGCATCAGAAGAGCCACGCCAGGAAGTTCGCCGCGCCCATCGCCATCCCGAGCCCGAAGATGATCCCGGCCAGCGTGCGCTTGCTCCCGCCCTCGCCGAACGCGAACATCAGCCCGCCGACCACGATCGCGATCAGCGACAGCCCCCGGGCGATCGGACCGGTGAACTGCGTCTGAAGCTCGTTCACCGCCTCCACCCACGGGCTCGTGCCCTGCGCCCACAACACACTGGGCATGAGTATCCAGAGCGCGGCCCACACAGCCGCTCGCACCGTCCTCGACAATGTCCTCATCGTCTCTTCCTTTCCCTTTGGGTCAGTTGGGCGTCGCCCTCGGCGTCGCCCCGGCTTTCCGCGATCCGCTCGCGCATCCACTCGTCCAGCTCCGCCTCGATCCAGCCCACGGCGCGCGCGCCCAGCGCGACCGGCCGGGGGAAGCACCCCTCGCGCATCCGCGCTTTGAGCGTGCTATGCGACAGGCCCGTGCGGAACACCACCTCCGGCAGCCGCACGAAGCGGGTCGGCGGGTTCGTTCTGTGTTCCATCGGTTGTTCAGTCATCGCTCTGCTGCTCCTCGTTCTCCTCGCCCGTGACGAAGACCTGCGGCCCCGCTCGGGCCGCGGCGGAGCCCGGGCGCCGCCCGAGTCCACGTCGTAGTCGGCCATGAACGCCAGAATCCGGTCCGCCGTCCTCAGCGACAGCGAGCGTCCGCCGTTGATCTGGCGCCACAGGTTCGGGTCGCCCAACGCCTTCATGCCGAAGGTCGTCGGGCTCATGCCCGTGCGCCGCAGGAACGCACTCACCCGTGACCTGAGCAGCTGCTCCAGCGTCTCCATGCCCATAACGGTGAAGTCACATAGTCAAGACCGTCAACTCATAGGAAATGTCCTAAAAGCCTGTAGCGGCTAGAGATAGACATTAGGGCGAGGAGGCTGCCGGGTGGCGCCGCCAGTGACATGGCAGACACCCTCCGCAGCGCTCGCCCGAGGTTCCCATCAAGGGTCCGGAGCTCGACCGGGAGGTCGGCCCGGGCACGGCCGATCAGGAATCGTCCACCAGGAGTGGCCGATGTCGAATGCAGGGATTGAGCGCGGTCGTCGCGCCCCGCAGAAAGCAGGCAAGGATGTGCGCAGCAGCCACTGTCCGGCGGCCCGCGCCCGTCGCGCCGAGGGGCACCGCCCGATTCCCGAAGCAGACAGTCCCGACGGCGGCCCGCCCAGGGGCGCGGAACGGAGATCCGACCCAGCCAGTCAGGGGCGGCTTCTCGCGGATGCGGATTGCGCGCGCGCGCCCCTACGAGGCAGTTAGGCCGTACCTGGGAGGAATCCCCGAGATGCTTTGCCCACATACGCCGATTCCGGGAAACCAGCATGGTTGGTGGACCTGGTTCCGGAGTTCCCTTCCTCCCGCCTCACGCTGTCGCGCCTGAGCCCGACCTCCAGGCTCAGCTGCAGCGCGATCCCATGGCCGAAGACGTAGCCGCGAGAGGCTTCGAACGCCCGGTCCACAAATCCTTCGTCACCGGCCGCCCCGGTTGGCAGCCAAAGGCTTCGCGCCGGGCCCTCCACCGCCACACTACCCGTACCCACCCAAAGCGCATCCACCTTTGGCGCCAAACCGAAGCCGCCCGCACTCCCTTCCTCCGCCGCGGACCCCTCCCGCCTTACATCAACCCTCGAAAGCCCGCCCTTGCGAGGAGTGACAGACGCTGGCAGGGCCAGCGGCTGGCTCCCCATGGGCTCCCCGACGCGAACCGGCCAGCCTGCGCGTCAGGGAGCGCCCCCACATGCGTCCGGAGGGCTACCGCGAGATCGCGATCCCGTACTGCGTGAGATCCTCGAGCCCGTAGTCGTCGCCCGACACCTGCATCAGCTCTACGCGGTAGTCGGCAAGTTGGCGCCTGTCCGGCACCCACACCTGCAATACCGGCCCCGTGTAAAGGGATCCGGCAATGATCGCCTCTCTTCGGTTGGAGGATGCTTCGTCCGCCTGGATGAGTTCGAACCCTGGAGCGCTGAGGGAATCGATGCCGGGACCCTCCACGACCAGCATGGCTCCGATGTCACGGGCCTCGGGCGGGACCGTGAGCTGCACATGCAGCGGTCCGGGATCCGGCTGGGCCGGCTGGACGGGATTATCCCCGATGCCGCAGCCCCAGGCGCTGGCAACAAGACCCAGCGCCAGTGCCCGGATCCAACCGGTCGCGCGGCGGACGGCCGGACCACGCCTGCCGGGCCCGCGTCCGACACCCGAGCGCATCGCGCGCCGCTGTGGAACGCATTCGACACTTCCGCCCATGTTTCGGCCGGAGCGCCGCCCGGCACGGGCGCCTCCCCTCCTCCGGGGCGGGGTTCGGCCATTTCGTTTTGTTGGCGGCATTGCCGGAGACGCCGGCAGGGATCCGGCGTCGGTGGCCGAGACGGCAGCGCCACAGCTCACTTCGTTCTGCTGGCAGCGCGCCCTCCAGGAGAGCAGATCGCCCAGGTCAAGGACTCCGTTCCGGTTGCCCAGGTCGTCGAACGCGGCGCGCTGGTCCGCGCTCAACTCCGCCTCGCCAAAGAGCACCTGGGCCAGCGCCTCCACGCTCAGCCCGGCGACCCTGGCCACCGCCTCGGACTCTCCGTCGAAGGACCTGTCCGCCGCCGCCGCGTAGGAGGTGATCGACCCGGTCGCGGTCGCGTCGGACAGGTAGGCCCGCACCGGGTTGGACAGGCGCAGCGTCATCTCCTCGGTGCTGTCGTCAATTCCGTCGTATATCACTTCCACACACAGGCGCTTTGTGTCCTGGTCCTTCCGGAACTCCAGCGTGCCCGAGACCGCCTTGTAGTCCTGCCCCGCGACCGCCGTGCCGTCAGCCGTCGCATAGTCCACGCTGACCTCGTGTTCGACCTCGCGGTCCAGCGTCACCTCGAAAACCAGGCACACCCGCTTGTTCGGCCACTCCCGCGCACTCGCATCCGCCACCGACAGGCCCGGCGGACCATCGTTGTCAATGACCGGGATGATCGTGGAGCGGCCGCCATACGAGCCCACCTGCACGCCGGCCGGCATCGTCCCGAAGGACACCTGGATACTCTCCCCGGGATCCACGTCGAAGTCGTCCACGGGGCGTATGGTCACGCCCGACGACGTCTTCTTCTTCCCGAAGGTCACGGCCGACGGCAGGTCGGTGAAATCGGCCGCCGTCGCGCCACCCAGGTACGCATACGTCAACGGAATCGTCAATTTCCGGCCCGGCTTCCTGTCCAGTCTGAAGTTCAGGAAGTAGCCCCCACCCTCTTCGACGCCATCTCGCACCGTCCCGGCGCGGGAGCCGAAATTCACCGTCAGCATCTCCGTGCCGCCGTCGTTGTCGGTCAGGTTCACCACCGCCACGGACGGGCTGCCCGCCGCTACCCCCGAGGGCAGCGAGCCGAAGCCGATCGCTACGCTCTCCAGATCGTCGTCGGCCGCGTCGTCGGTCGCGGTGAGCATAAAGCTCTTCACCGTCTCCGATGCCCCGAAGGTCACGCTCGACGGTACGGAATAGTCTGCCGACGTGGCGCCGCCGCGGCCCGTTGCCGTCAGCTCAATCGTCACCGAGCGGCCCGGCGCCGCGTCCAGCAGCAGGCGCACCGTCGCAGCCGCGCCGCCTTCCGCCGCCGTGTAGTTTGCGGATTCGAAAGACACCGTCACCGCGGTCTCGCCGTCGTCGTCGTCGATATGCAGCGTGGCGACGCGCGCGCCGTAGCGGCCCGCCTCCAGGTCGTCCGGAAACAGGCGGCGGAAATGCAGGAGCACGCTCTCGCCGTCGTCGTCGTCGCTGTCGTCGGTCGCCCGCACCGTGAACGACGCCCGGGTCTGCCCAGGCTGGAAGGTTACGCTCTCCGGCACGCCCGAGTAATCGTCCGCCGATGCGCCACCCTCATGCTGCGGATCGAACAGCGGCACCGTCAGCGCCTCGTTCAGTTCGGGCTTCCAGGGCGCGTTCAGGTGCAGGGTTATCCGCGCCGAGCCGCCCTCGGCGACCGTATAGTCGGATTCGCCGAACCAGACATACCAGGTCGACACGCCCGCGTCCTGCACCAACGCCACCGTCGCCGTCGACGGGCTGCCGAGCTGCACGCCGGAGGGCAGGGGGCCAAAGCCCAGTCGCACGCTCTCGCCGTCATCGTCGACCGAATCGTCCGCCGCCGTGACCGTAAACGTCTGCTCCGTCTCGCCTGCGGCAAAGGTCACGCTCCCCGGCACGCCGGAGTAGTCCGCGCTGGTCGCGCCGCCCTGCGGGTCCTCCGTCAGCGTTATGGTGACGGCGCTCGCCGCCGCCGCACTCAGCTCCACCGTCACCACTACCCCGGCCGCGCCCTCGATCGCGGTGTAGGACGGCGCCCCGAAACGCACCTCCGGCGTTCGCGCCGCAGCCGAGGTGCGCCCGTCGCCGGCGCCCGACCAGGCGCCGCCGCCGTCGCCGTTGACCGCGCGCACCTGCACCTCGTAGGAGGTGTCCGCCGTCAGGCCGGCGATGCTCGCGCTCGTGCCCGACACATCCTGCGGGCCGTCCGTCCACCCGCCGCTCGTCCCCGCACGATACCGCAGGTCGTAGCCCGTGATCGTCGGGCGGCCGGTGTTGTTCGGCGCATCCCAGCTCACGTTCAGGCTACTCGTGCTGCCCGAGGTCGCCGTCACCGTCGGCGCCGCCGGCGCCAGCGGCGTCTCGTTCGTGTTCGTGATGTTGATCGTCACCGCGGCCGTCACGCTCACCGTGCCGTCGGTCACCGTCACCGTCACCGAATAGCTCGCCTTCGCCTCGAAGTCGTAGCGCACGCCGGCCCGGGTCCTGATCTGGCCCGACGAGGTGACGAAACCGAACTTGCCCGCGTCCGTGCCTCCCAGCGAGTAGGTCAGCGTATTGTTGTCGGCGTCCGTCGCCGAGACCGGGCCGCCAACCGCCGCCGTTCCGGCCGTCGCTCCGCCCACCGTCTCCGCCAGGGTGCGCGCCTGGGTCGTGCCGCCGGTGAATACCGGCGCGGTGTTGGATCCATCGTTGTCGATCACCGTCACCGTCACGCCGGCGATCGTGATCCCGCTGTAGTCGGTGTCCGTGCTCGCCGCGCTGTGGGTCAGCGAGACCGTTTCGTTCGCCGTGTTCGTATCGTTGCCGGCCGTCACCGTCACCGTCTGGGCCATAGCCCAGGTCGTGTTCGTGAACGTCAGGGTGGTTGGCGTCGGGGTCACGTCCGTGCCCGCGTGCCCCGCGACCGTCACCGTGACGGTCGCCGTCGGCTGGCTGTTGAGCACCACCGTGTAGCTGTCGCCGGTCGTGTTCTGCTCCGCCACCGTCAGCGTCGACTTCGACACCGTGACGCCCGGCAGCGCCGCCACCGCCGCCGTCGCGCCGCTGGTGAGCGGTCCTTCCGCGGTGTCCCCGTCGTCCTTGAAGCTCGCCCGCACCTTGATCGTCTTGCCCAAGTCCGCCGCGGCCAGCATGTAGGTCACCGCCGTCGCGCCCGTAATCGCCGTCTCCGTGCCGCCGTCCACCCGCACCCACTGGTAGGTGTAGGCGTAGCCCGAATCGCCGTTGTCCGCCTTCGTCGTGCCGTCGGCGTCCGCGATCGTCCCCTTCGACGCCATCAGCGTCTTGCCGACCTGCGCCGTGCCGGTGATCGCCGGTGCGCCCGTCGCCGCGGTGCCGGTGTTGTCGTTGTCGGTCACCGTCACCGTGACGCCGGCGATCGTGATCCCGCTGTAGTCGGTGTCCGTGCTCGCCGCGCTGTGGGTCAGCGAGACCGTTTCGTTCGCCGTGTTCGTATCGTTGCCGGCCGTCACCGTCACCGTCTGGGCTGTGTTCCAATTCATCGGCGTGAAGGTCATCGGGCTCGGAGCCGCCGTGACGTCCGTGCCACTCTGCCCGCCGATGGTGATCGTGACATTCGCCGTCGGCCGGCTGTTGAGGACCACCGTGTAGGTGTCCCCGGTCGCGTCCTGCTCCGTCACCGTCAATGCCGACTTCGACACCGTGACGCCCGCCGTGTCGTCGTCGACGATGGTCACCGGCGCCGTGCACTTGGTCCCGCAGGAGTTGCCCGACGCATCCACGAGCGAGTACGACACGGCGCCCGTAGCGTGCCGTACCGCAAGATTGAACGTCTCGGCGTCCTCGTCGAGATCGTCGTTCGTGATCGAGACGGTGTACGGTTCCTCCGCCTTCCACACCCCACCGTCCGCCGAAAAATCGGCGGCCACAAAAACCTTGGACAAATTCGTAAACGCAAAGTCGGTGTCTTTGCTGGCGGTGCCATTTTCCGTTACCACCTCTATGAAGCTCGTCGCGGAACTCGGCTGCGGCGCGCCCGGGCCTGTGCGCGCGATCAGCTTGAACGAGAGCGTCCCGGTTGCCTCCCCCACGGTGTAGGACGCCATATCCAGCCGGACCATCACGCCGATCACGATGGCCACATCGACCGCGAACTGGGTCCCCAGGTCGTAGTCGGTGCCGTCCTGCACCGTCGCGGTCAGCGTGCCGGCCTCCACCCGGGTTCCCGCCGCGAAATTCTGGAAGCTGGAGGCCGCGACCGTGAAGGTCTTCGTCGACTGGCCCACGGCGATCGTCACCGTCTTGGTGAGATCCGCCGCCAGCAGGAAGTCCTTGGTCTGCGCCAGAAAGACCGAGACGTCCAGGGCGGCCGTCGTCGAGCCGGTGCGCGTCAGCGTGTAGGTGATGCCGTCCTCCTTGAACACCGCGGTCGTATTGTCCGCCGAGATGCTCACCGTCGGCGTCGCTGGCAGGACCGTCCCGCTCGTCGGATAACTGTCGCTGATCGCAGTCTCCGGGTTGTCCGCATCGTCGGTGAAGGTCACCTTCACCCTGATGGTCTTGCCGACATCGTCGGCGACCGGCGTGTAGGTGCTCGCCGTCGCGCCGGAAATCTCGGCCTCCACGAGGTTCTGCACCCGGATCCACTGGTAACTATAGCTGACGTTAACGAGGCCGTCATCGTCCGCGATGCCCGAGATGTCCGCGGTCAGCGTCTGGCCCACCCGCGCCGTGCCCCTAATCGTCGGCTTGCCCGTCGCCGCGGTCCCGGACCGCTCAACCAGCCTGAGCTCTACCGTGTCGCCGGTGGACCAGCTCAAGCGGGCAGAGGCCCATTGAAACTGATCGGCGGAAACGAATGTAGCGTCGTCGAAGAGGAACGCCGTCCCGTCGACGTAGAGAAAGAAGTTATCCGTGTTGAAGACCATCTCGCCTGACGGGTCAAACCCTATGCGAAGGGGGGTGTCGAACCCCGGAGTGACAATAAGGCCCGAAACCATGTAATCCGTGCCGTCGTACTCGAACTCGTCGGGCGCCAACGCCCCTTGATTTAATGTGCTGTTGTAGCCGTGCCCGAGCGTCAATCCTCCACTGGTCAACTCCGCCACCGTCATGGTGGCGCACCAGATGTCGCCCGTTTCACAGTGGGTCAGAGGCGGCGTGGCCGTCGCCCGCGTCACCACCACCTCGTAGGTCTCGGTGGTGCTGTCGTCTTCCGCCGTCACCTCCACCTTGATCGTGCTCGCGCCCTCCGAGAGCGCGACCTGGAAGCCGGTCGTGTTCAAGTCCGCGTCCGTGAGCTCCGTGCCGGTCCCGTCCTGGATCTCGTACTCGGCGTTACTCTCGTTCACCGTCGGGGCGATGGTGATTTCGTCCACGCTGTTCGCCACCATCGCCGTGTAGGACGTCGTAGCCGAGACAAACGTCGGGGTCAGCGTGATCGCGGTGCCGGTGTTGTCCTCCAGCGCCAGATCGCTCAGGGTGGCGTCGGTGGATAGGGTGGTGGTGGTGCCGACGGTGCCGTTGATGCGTATCTTCTTGGACTCGTGCCAAGACGTCCAAGCCCCGGTCTCCCCCCTGTTCCGATACAGGCTCTCGTCACCAATACTCCAGTTGGCCGCCGGGTTCGCGTCTTCGTTATTGGAACCCGTGTTTCTAAGGGCGCCCGATTGGGTGCCAGTCACGTCCAGAACTATGAAATACGTGGTCTCCTTCGCCAGAGTGATGCCTGAGCCGGATGCCATGAACGTCTGGATGTTGTCACTGGCTACCGAGGTAGGGTTCGTCAGCGTGCCCAGGCTGGCGCCCGGCGACCCGCTGCTGTCTGAGTTGATGCTCACCGTGACGCTGCCGAAGTCTGTTGCACCGTATATGTCGATTTCAACGCTGGTCAGCGTATACCCAGCGGTGTTGTCACCCGTGGTGAACGCCTGGGCCTGATCGACCAAATTAAGTCCCCGCCACCGCTGTTGCTTTGACCAAGATTGGTCACCAGCACCGTACTCTGTGCCTGGGCCTGCAGCGGCAGGGCCATGAGCGCGGCGAAGGCCACGAGGAACCCTGCCGCGTAGCAGGCTACAGAACCTGCGCGCGATAACACCGCCCCCGCCGACCGGCGGGACGCGCGATGGTCGGACGTGGAAGAGGATCGGCCCGGGGAGGGCGGGGAGGATTCAGGGGGCCAGCGGGAGCCTGGCGGGGACTCGTTCTCTGATAGGTGAATCAGGCGAGCGCCGGTGCTTCTGTGCCGGTGTGCCGACGTTCGGTTCTCGGTGCGCGGCATATGATATGCCGAATCGAGATTCTCGTTGGATGTCCAGCCTGGTTTCGAGCAATCCATCGCTTTGCCTTACTCCGTGTTGTTGGACTGGGCAGGGTACGCGCATGAACGACCCCCGTTTTGCTCGCGATAACTGGAATTATCGCGAGCAAAATGCGCGGCGAACCGGAGGCCACTGGATGCCGAATTCAGAGACGAAATGCCACTGCACCCTCTTGGTCGGCGGCGAATCCGACGCGGACGTGGGGGAGCAACTGGCTTCGTTCTTCGAGGCAACCAGGGGCGCCTTCAGCCGCAACACGGAGCGGGCGCTGAGGGCCGACCTGCGGGTGTTCGTGTCCTGGTGCCGACAACATGTCTTGGCGACCGTGCCGGCCAGCGCCGCCACCGTGGTCGCTTTCATCGACGACATGGAGCGCGTCAAGGCCCCGGCTACGGTGCGCCGATACGTGTCCAGCCTTGCCACCCTCCACAAGGCGCTTCGGCTGGCTAACCCGGTCGACAGCGTCGTCGTCAAGCTCGCTCTGCAGCGGATGCACCGGATCAGGGGGCGTCGGCAGGCTCAGGTACAGGGGCTGACTTGGCGGCTGCGGAGCCGGCTGCTGGCGGCGGCGGGAGGCCGGCTGATAGACGCCCGGAACCGCGCGCTGCTAGGGGTGGCCTACGACACGCTGCTGCGGCGATCCGAGCTGGTGTCGCTGGAAGTTTCTGACTTGGTGGAGGAAGTCGATGGATCCGCGACGCTGCTGGTGCGGAAGAGCAAGACCGATGCGGAGGGCACGGGCGCGATGCTCTATCTCGCGCGCGACACCGTGAAGCTCGTCAAGATATGGCTCGACCGCGGCGGGATCACCGAGGGACGGTTGTTGCGTTCGGTGCGCAAGGACAGCACGGTGGGGGAGAAGCTCCACCCGAGCCAAGTGCCCCGCATCTACAAGACGATGGCCCTGGGTGCCGGGCTTCCTGCCGACACCGTGGACGCCTTGGCCGGGCACAGTACGCGCGTGGGGCCGGTTCAGGACATGATTGCCTGCGGCATCGAGTTGCCGGCGATCCTGCAGGCCGGACGCTGGAAGAGCGCGCGCATGGTCCAACGCTACGGTGAGCGATTGCTGGCGCGGCGCAGCGGCGCGGCGCAACTGGCCGAGCGGCAGCAGCGCTGATAATAGCGTTGTCGTCGAGGCGTTTGGGCCTTGAACTCCAACGGGGGCGGGCCGTTGCTCACGGAGCGTTGTCACGAGCGAAGGCGTAGACCATCAGGCGTCCGCCGGCGCTTTCTGAGGCAACCCCAGGGATTTCACTGGATGGCGATTCGTAAAGGGGGGTTGCGTGTAGCGGAATCACGTGGAATTCTGTAGGGCATTGGCGCCCTAAGCGCAGAACTGACGTTTTACTCGCGATAATTCCAGTTATCGCGAGCTACGCGGACCGAAGAATTGCTGAGGACATCGCCCATTCGGGCCTCCTCTCCCGTCGAATAGCGTCTATCCGGGCGAATATCGAATCACTGTGCCCGTCAAGTCACTCTCTTTATTGAGACCCGGCAAAGCTCGCCGCGTTCCGTCGCGACCGACGGCCTGAATCCGCGTTCGGTCTGCCGGGTTGCCTCACACCGATGCAAGGAGCATGCCCGCCGCCTGCGCGAGCAGCACTCGCATCGGGCCGTGGAGGCGCAGTGGCGCTTCCGCCAACGTCGACTGGCGGGCCCACCAAAGGGCGGGGCTACCGGCACGAGAGAAAGGGAATGAGTTGTCGCATCGAAAATGTCAGGGTCCGAGCGCTGCCCCGCGCGGAGGGAGCGGAGCGACTCGAGCGGGGCAGCCGACATGGAAGCGTGGTTGGCATGACACGCTCTCTGCTGGGGAGGGTGACCCGGCAGTCGGACGGCTGGCGGCGGGATGGATCGGCCTTGGAGAGCTTGGTGCCGACGCATGCGATAGCTGTTCCCCGGGGGATGTTGACGAGTTCGCGCGGGCCGCTGGATCTGGCGCGTGCCGGCGGGGTCGAGACCGGACCATGGCCCGAGCCGGTGATGGTTCTTGGGATCGGTTGACATCGTCCCCCTCCGCCTTTTCTCCGATAGGTTCCACGGCTCTCTCCGCCCTTAACGCGGACACGGCGGTCCCTTCCGCCGGGCATGGGGCACCCTGCCTCGGCGAGGCCTACGATGGCGGGACAGATGCCGTATCGTATCTTTGCTTGCGATCCAGTTCCCCCAAGTTCCTCCACAGCGACGAAGAATGAGGACCGCGACAGCAATGGCAGGCACGCAACCCGACAGCGCCGCCACGACCGGCTACGAAGCCGGGTTGTGGGCGATGGTCGATACGCTCCGCTGGTCGATGGATGCGGCTGAGTACATCTCGGGCGAACTCCGCGACCAGAAAACATCGAACCTGGCGGAGGTTGTGGCGTGACAGTGGCACTGGGAGAAGCCGTTTACTCCGCGGGCGATCCGCCCTGCACCGGGCTTGGCCTTAAGTGGTCCGGCGAGGAGTTCGACGCGGCATTGGGTGGCCCGGTGGCCGCCGTGCTGTTCGACGACGAAGGCAAAGCCGACATCGAAGAGATACTGCGCGGGATCGTCGAGACCGCATTCGAGCAGGACGGCCTGCGCCAGGTCCTAGCCGAACCGGGGCGGATCGAGGACTGGCGGGTGGGAGAGGCGATTGCCGAGACTTGGCTGACCGGTCACCGCGACTGCCGCTTCCCGTGGCCCGACGGGCGCGACGAGCGAAAGCGCGGTTCCAGCCTTCCGGGAGCTGATCTAGTTGGTCTGCAGACCGATGCCTTGGGCGATTGTCTGGCTTTCGGCGAAGTGAAGACATCCTCAGAGGCCGGGTACCCACCGGGAGCGATGTATGGCCGTGGGGGTCTCAAGCAGCAGCTTGAAGACCTTCGCGACAGCACCTCCATACGGGACGACCTCTTCAGGTACCTCGGCCATCGCGCCAAGGGGGCTGACTGGATGGAGCGTTTCCAACGGGCGGGGAAACGCTATCTGGCCAACAAGTCCGATGTGCGACTGTTCGGATTCCTCGTCCGGGATGTCTCGCCGCACAGGGACGATGTCAGAGTGCGGGTCGATAGTCTCGGCCAGGGCTGCCCCGATGGCACGAGGATCGAGCTGTTCGCATTGTACGTACCGGTCGGTCGCCTTGAAGGGATCGGCGACGCTGCCGTCTCGGCCAGGGCGGGAGCGGAGTCATGAGTTTGTCCAAGAAGGCCCTCGACGCGCTCCAGAATCATTGGGCCGTGAACGCGATTGGCGCAGCTGATCTGACGCGCGCTAAGAGGCTTGTGAGCGAACGTCTGGCTCAACAGGCTGTTGGCGGACAGATCGCCTTTTCATTCTCTTGGAGCGAGAACCACGACACCTTGTTGGAGCGGGTTGCGCTCGCGTTCGAGATGGCTGCGATCGAAGGGCTGGAGGAACTGAGTCGGCCTTCTGGGGAGGACATCGAACTGCGCGACCAGGCGACCGCCGCATCGTTCTGCGCGTTCGACATCCGCCGTTTGCTGCAGGTTCCGGCTGAGAAGCACGATCGCCTGTCCTTTGTGCTGCAGCTTTCCGCTGTCGCCTACTGCGGAGATCGCTGGTCCGACCTTCGCCGCTGGTACAAGGAGAATGAACCGGCCCTCAAGCCTCCGAGCGTGGCCGGGACGCCGTGGGACCGCCGCCTGCTGTATCGACTCTTTGACTGCTGGGTCCGGTTGTTTCGCAAGCGCGGGTGGGACGATCTTGACCGGATCACGGAGATCATCGCCGGACTACGCGAGGATCAGAAGCGCTTCGAGAAAGGGCGTCTCCAGAACGGCTCGCTCGCGGAAGACAGGGCAATCGCCCTGAGGCTCGCGGCACTCTATCACTGGGCAAAGGGTACGGAGATCCTGGCCCGTTACATGCTGCATGGGCAGCCAGTCAACCCGTTTGGGTCGCTCGACAAGCACTTTGACGGCGCCATCAGGGCGGCGACGGCGTCAGGCGATGCGCAGCACGAGTTGATCCTCCGCTGGATGCATGCAGCTGCGCGGATTATGGTCACCAATTCGCTGTGGTGGGCAACACGCGCTGTCAATTCACGGACGACCGCCTTTGTCCGCTCCCTCACCCGCCGCGAACATCGACCGATGTTTGAACTTCTGCCGCCCCAGCGCGCGGCGCTTCTGGAACAGGGACTCCTCGACCAGGCCAAGACCGCGATCGTGATCGACCTGCCGACCTCGGGTGGCAAAACGCTGCTTGCGCAGTTCCGCATCCTGCAGGCGCTGAACCAGTTCGATGCCGAGAAGGGGTGGGTTGCCTATGTGGCGCCGACGCGCGCCCTGTGCGCCCAGATCACCCGGGGGCTAAGAACGGATTTCGAGCCCATCGGCCTAAGCGTCGAACAGCTAACATCGGCGGTCGAAGTGGATGCCTTTGAGGAAGAATTGCTGGCGGAAACGCATCAGCCCTTCAACATTCTCGTGGCCACGCCCGAGAAACTGTCCCTCGTAATCCGCAACAAGAAGGTTGAGGAGCGCCCGCTGGCTCTCCTCGTCATGGACGAGGCCCATAACCTTGAAACCGAAGGCCGGGGACTGCGCATCGAGCTGTTGCTCGCCACGGTGAAGATGGATTGCCCGCTGGCCAACTTCCTGCTTCTCATGCCCTATGTCGAGGGAGCCGAATCGGTTGCGCGGTGGTTGGCGCAGGATGTCAGTGCAGGCCGGGCCATCAGCCTTGGCACCGTGCCATGGAAGCCCAACGAACGAATAATCGGGCTCTATGGCGCTGTTCCAGACGACAGCCAGCGCGCCGGGTGGCATCTTCGTTTCAAGACCTTGACGGCAACTCCGAAGGCCATGGCGCTTAGTGGCACCCACCGTGTTGGCGCGGTGAGGCCCGTCAATGTTCCCAGGAGTCAAGTCGTCACCAAGGACGGACAAAAGGGCTTGGGTCTTCAGACGGCGGCAATGGCGGCGGCCATGTCTCCCCGTGGCACGAGTATCGCCATCGCAAACAACATTCCCACTGTGTGGAATATGGCGGCAAAGGCCGCGCAAAGCCTGCCGCGTCTCGACCCCGTGCCGTCACGTATCCAGCTTGTTCAGGACTTTCTGCGCACCGAGGTCGGCTCGACCTTCCAGCTTGTCGCGACCTTGGAGAAGGGGGTCGGCGTCCATCACGCCGGCCTGTCCGACGATGCGCGAGCCCTGATGGAGTGGCTCGCTGAGACAGGAACCCTGAGAATCCTATGTGCGACCACCACCGTTGCGCAGGGCATCAACTTCCCGGTTTCCTCCGTTTTTCTGCAAACGCACAAGTATCCCTACGGACAGGAGATGTCGTCGCGCGAATTCTGGAATCTTGCCGGTCGCGCGGGCCGGATTGGCCACGACAGCGTGGGTGTAATCGGCCTTGCAGAAGGTTCTGACCCGGGATCCGTCATCGAGTTCGTGAGCCGCAGCACGGGCGCACTTGTCTCCCGGCTGGTGTCGCAATTGAACGAGCTTGCCGCGCAAGGGGAATTGGCAAGACTCTCCGACGTGCTGTGGCAGGATCAATGGGAGGACTTCCGATGCTATGTCACCCATCTGTGGGCGCAAAAGAAGAACTTGGACGCCGTGCTATCGGACTCGGAACAACTTCTTCGCCATACCTTCGGGTACACGTCGCTGCGAAACGATCCTTCGCAACGGCAGAAGGCCGACGCGTTGCTGTATGCGACGCGCGTCTACGCCCGCAAGCTCGCCGACATGCCCCGCGGCGTTGCCGAGCTTGCGGACTCGACGGGCTTCTCCCCGGAAGGCGTAACAGGGGCAATGACGGAACTGCGCCAGCTCGAGACTAGGCTCACGCCCTCGGATTGGGCTCCGGAGAGCCTTTTCGGCGAGGGCAGCAGGATCGCCGATTTGTACGGAGTGATGTTGAGCGTGCCGCAACTGAAGCGGCAGCTTGATGAGATTCGCGGCGAGGGTCGCGGCCAAATACGGATTTCCGAAATCACCCGCGACTGGGTGAACGGCAAGGCAATCGACGTCATCGCCCGGAAGTATTTCAGCCGGGAAAAAGACGACGAGAATGGAACCCGGGCAATTACGGATGCCTGCCGCGCGATCTACCGGACCATTGCCAACAGCGGAACTTGGGGCATTGCCGCGTTAAGCCGCGTTTCCGGTCTCGACTTCGATGGCCTGTCCGATACCGAGCACCGCCGCATAAATGCGCTTCCGGCCATGATCTACCACGGCGTCCGAACGGAAGACGCGGTTCTGATGCGTATGAATGCCGCGCCTCGCAGCGTCGCAGAGAATCTTGGCAAGCTGTACCGCGAGACAGTGGGCGAAGACGATGGCCGGTACTCCGTTGTCCAGGCGCGCGAGTTCCTGAAGAACCTCAGCGAAGGCGACTGGAGTCGAGCCCGCCCGGAGAGCTCCGCTCTCTCTGGGGGCGGATACAAGCGCCTATGGAGAGTGCTCGCCGGGGAGGCGGTCTCATGAAGAAGTTCATCACGAGCCATCTGGAGGAGGCAGTGACAGGTGGACCGGCTGCGAGGGGCGCAGCGATGGCGGCAGACCATCGGAAGACATCCGAGGACAACAGCATGACCAAGTGTCCTTCCTACCTCGGGAGCGAGGCAATGTACCTCGGCCGAGGCATGTGCGCTTGTGAAATTGGACGACGGGAGCGGTATGACGCAGGCCGCGACCGGGTGAGCTTGACGGTGGGTGTCACAGAATCCACCGTCGAGGCCGCGGCGCTCGAATGGCTCGGGAGCCTCGGCTGGAAGGTGGTCCACGGTCCCGATATTGCCCCGGGTGCGGCGGAGGCAGAGCGAACGGAGTACGGCGAAGTCAGCCTGGAGCGGCGGCTGCTCGCCGCCTTGGACCGGATGAACCCTGACCTGCCCGCCGAGGCGGTGGAGGACGCGTTCCGTAAACTAACCCGGCCTGACGGCTCCACGCTGGAAGCCCGCAACCACCCGTTCCTCCGAATGCTCGTGGACGGCGTGACAGTCGAATACCGGACCGATGGCGGTGCCCTGCGCAGAGCCCAAGTCTCCATCCATATTGGCCTCAACAATCCGCGAGATGGGAGAAGCTCGAAGTAATGAAGGCGCCACTCGTCAACATCTTCGTGTACGGCAATGAACCGCACGTGCACGCCATCGGTTGGCGCGTGTACGAGAGGGCCGGAAGCAACGAAGAATTGACGAACTTCCTGCAATCGAGGGTGCAGCACGATCACCCGGGTGCGCCACAGGAAGATCTGGCGAAACCGATTCCGCGGCGTGACTTCGAGGCCATGGATCGTCTGAACCCATTCGTCGGCGCGCTCGTCGCCAAGGGTATCGTCGGTGAGAAGACCGTCTACTGCGTCACACACATCGTGAACGGTGAGATCCGTGTCGACGAGACCCGTGATGAGTCGAGCGGTGGCGCGGTGCCCGACTACCTGCAGCTCTACTTGACCGAGGGCGGATTCGATTTTCCGCAGCTCCTCCAAGACGACTTCTTCGAGGCGATCCACCTGCTGTGGAACAACGGAAAGTATCTGTCGTGCTTGAAGCTGGTATTCTCCGCGATCGACACCTTCGGGTACGTCGAGTACGGTCCGGACCGCAATGACTGTTTTGCCCGGTGGCTAGATGACTACTGCGAACTCGGGAGGGTTGGGGTGACGTCAGATGAACTGTGGCAGTTGAGGAACTCGCTGATCCACATGACGAACCTCGACTCACGAAAAGTGCGTTCGGGAAAGACCCATAGGCTCCTGCCCCGGTTCACACATCCTGACCGTGATGTTCCACCGTCGGTCGATGGCATGAAGGTGCTACATGTCGCGAGGTTCGTGATCGCCGTACTACCGATGGGAATCGAGAATTGGCTGCGGTCGTACAACCGGGACCGCGGAAAGTTTGCCGAGTTCGTCGAACGGTACGACACCATCGTGTCGGAAGCGAGGTTTGCCGTTACGGATTCGTAAGGACCTGCCTGGCCTTGCCGACTCAACTCAAGGGTCGGTCATCGAGGAACCCGTAGTTTGGTAAGCTTCGTGGCGGCTGGCCCCTCCCACCGGCTGCGTGAGCAGCCCTGGTGACCGGAGTTTCAATTCAGGGCAAGAATTGCGGCGAAGGCTGCGAGGAGCGCGGCCGCGATGTCTCCCCGCCGGCAGGCGGGACGGGCGTTCTATGGAAGTGCAGGAGGACCCGCCCGCGACGGGCCGGGAGGATTCAGGTGGCCGGCGGGGGCCTCGCCCACCGGAGCCTCCGTCCGCCGCCTGACCGAGGGCGCATCGGCATCGGGCTTACGCCTGTGCAGCGGAAGGGGAAGAACGACAAACGTGCACCCGATTCACGGGCCGATCATTCTGGGGGACGAACAAACGGCAAATGGCTTGGCGCGACTACGGAGGAGTCGTAGATTGGCTCGAGTCGGTGACGTAGCGGCTGTGGACCGCGGGCTTCCGATAAGAGAACCGGTTATCGGACACACCTTCTGGTTCCCCTATGCCGAGGTGTCACTCTCCGTCTCCACCATATGAGGCCATGCCCACTACATGATGAAGCGTGACTGGGACCTCCTCTTCTCGGAGTACGACCTCAGGGCCGGACTCGAGAATCAGCTGAACCAGGTCGAAGAAAAAGTGCGGGACGTCGATCCTGTGCGATTCGAAACCAGCACCGACGACCTCCTTTCAGCCACCATTGCCTCAGAGCTCGTGATCGCTCCCATCGAGCTGCATGAGGACCAGCTCTCCGTCTCACCTCGCGACGCCAAGGTGGATGTTTCCTACGACCGCGACCGCGCTTTCTTTGGCCCCGGTCCGCACTACGTGGATGGATTGGAGGTCACATACAACCTTCCCTTCTCTGGCGACACGGATCTCTTCAAATTCAGGCCGAATCGGTCCACCTACAATCCACCTCGCGCGGTCCTTCGGCGAGGCGAATTAACCTTCCCCTACGACAGTGCGAATCGTGACGTAGCGGGGACGAAGAAGTCCTTCGACGACGACCTCACAACGATCAAGGAATGGCTAGGCTGGCAAGCCAGTCAGATCGCGAAATACAACGCCTCACTCGAAGATCGTGTACGAAGCGCGGTCATCGCTCGCCGGGCAGAGCTGTCCAAGACCCAGTCGGATCTTCAGGCACTTGGCATTCCCATAAGGGGGACCGAAGGACCAACTGCCCCCTCGTCTGAACCACCGGCCAACCCCGTTGAGCGTCGGGAGACGAAAAGGAAGGAGGCAAGGCGCGAGTATGACGTGGCGCTGTCCTTCGCGGGCGAGGATCGAGAATATGTAGAGCAGGTTGCCGAGCACCTCGTCAACCTCGATGTCACCGTGTTTTACGATCGATACGAGACTGCTGAACTATGGGGTGAAGACCTCGCGGTCCACCTGGGGAATATTTACTCCCGCGACTCCCACTTTGTGGTCATGTTCTCGTCACGGCACTATGCGGAGAAGGCGTGGCCGAATCACGAGCGGCAGCATGCCTTGGCGAGGCACCTCAAGGGGCAGACCGGCCGGATACTCCCTGTGCATATCGACGACTCCGAGATTCCGGGCGTCCCGTCGACAGTCGGTTATCTGGACGCCCGCGCTGTATCTCCAGACAAGCTCGCCGAACTGATTCGCCAAAAGGTGGATGCGCGGTGACAGGCGGCCTCCGTAGCCGGTGACGCCGTGTGTCAGATAACGCCGGGCTCCCGCACGGGCTCTTGGTGTATTTGCTGCGGGATGACAGCTGGTCGATACAGCCCGGCGACGGAATAGTGGACAAGATGAATGAAGGCGCTCGCGGAATGCGGGTTCCTTTTCTTTTCTCGTTAGCAAGAACAGTCTTCCCAGCAAGATGGTACAGTTCGAATGGCAGAATGCCCTGGTGAAGCGTACGAAGGGCGAGGCGAGTCGTGGAACGGCTAGTGCGGCAGATCGTGCAGTCCAGGTTGAACTTGGACGGTTTCTTGCCGTGAATCACATCATCTGTACGTCGCCTGTGAACAACGTCCTTAGCAACGACAGCTAGTCGACTAGATGAGCGCCGATCCGGTGCTCGGACTGGCCCTCCGGGCCCTGAGCAACGCGGGCGCGGAGACGGTGGCCGACCTTCGCCGTGAGGTCGCTGCCTGGTTCGACGAGGGGATGAACCACGTCTCGGGGTGGTATCAGCGGCAGGCCCAGCTCATCATCTTCGTGATCGGTGCGGTGGTTGCCGTCTCGGCCAATGTGAGCACTGTCCATGTCGTCCGGGACCAATTACTAACTTGCCGTCCACAAGGCAACGCGTCTCACGAGTCCGTCCCCAACCCATCGGTCAACCAACCCTCGAATACGGATAACTGTCCTTGATGTACGCATTGAGAAATTTCCCTTGCGAGGCAGCACGCATCATTTCCCCATGCAAGTGGTCAGGCACCCCATAGTACTGATACACGCTCCCGCTCAAGAACTCTACCTCTAGAGTTTGAGTCCTCGGGTCGTAGCCTACCGCCGCAACATTCGTTGACGCCACACTATCTCTTCTCATGGCCCCTAGTTCTCCGATCCTTTGTCCTCGACGACGATTCGGTCGATTTCCAAGCTCTCTACGACCGCTAAAGGTCTTTGCGCTCTCCACGACGCAACCACACGATCATATCCCTCATCCCGCCTCCGCAAACTCCACTCGGCACTGACCTTCGGATCTTCACTCCGTGGACGATGTTCCTTGGCGGGCAATGTAATACGACATCGCATGGGCAACTTCGCAGCTTCACCGGTGACAATGGTCTCTCCTGTCCGAAGAACCGGCAGGAGATCAAGGAGTCCGGCGAGAGCATCTGGCAGCGTTCCTCTCACGCGCGCTCGGTCTGAAGGGTTCGACAGCCGAAGTGCGAAAAATGTACCGCATTGAGACAGTATCGTCTCGTTCACTTCGGAAGGCCGTTGACTCACAACCATCGCACCTACGCCATACTTCCGTCCCTCCTTCGCGATCCTCTGGACGATCGCCGAGGCCAGTTCCTCCGATCCATTCGCCAGATACCGATGCGCTTCCTCCATGACAATGAGAACTGGTCGATGAATCCCGCCCTCCGTCTTCTCCCGGCTCCAAAACAGCGCCTCGTAAACGATCTTGAGTATCGAGCCCACTAGGCGTTGGAGAACACCACTCGGCACCCCAGACAGGTCGAGAATCGTCACTGGCTTGTCGCTACCCAACCAGCCCAGAAGAAGTTCATCCAAATCACTCGCAACACGCCCGTCCTTGTCGGGATCCCATGGTCCCGGACGGAGAAGAAAGTCGTAGCGACGATCCAAGAGCCTCGATCGTAGGAGATGCAACGGGCGCTGGATTCCATAAGCTGCCTGGTTGAGAAACGGCCCAGCCGAACCCATCGCGTGCGCCTTGTATTTTGGTGGTGTAAGCGTCTCAAGGTCACCCGGCCGCTCAAGTGCTCGCTGATCACGATCTTTGCCTTCAAACGTAGCAATCTCGAAATCAAAGAGATCATACCAGAGTCTCTTGAGACTAAATGGTACTGGCGTATCAACCGTGACTGATGCCGCGTCGAGTCCAGGAAATTGTTGCGCCTTGTGGGACGCCAACTTAAGGGCAAAGATTTTTTCCGTAAACGCAGCCTCCCTGTTGCCCTCGAGGTCCCCTGCCAAAAAGTCAAGCAACTCGCGCGTCTTGAGGGCCCAGTATGGAATGAACAGCCGCTCCTGGTCCGCCTCGGGTTCAACGCTGAACACCTGCGCCACATCGCCAAGGGGAACTGCATATTCCCCGTGAATGTCTAGGAGCACTATTCGTGCGCTAGGCCCAAAACAAGGACGTTCTGTGGCCGGGGTCTGTTAGAGAGTACCGGAAAGGCTTATCCTGATTGTAGTTAGGAGAATCCGGCGAGAGTCGTCGGGTTCCAACCAGGAGGCCTTTCCGGTGAAGACAATATCGCACAGACAGAGCCGAAGGAACAGTGCCCGGCGGAGGCGGAAGGTGAAGGCGCGGCACGCGAGGGGGAGGCGGCGGGGTGCCCTGCCGAAGCCGGTGTTCGGGTCCGGCAGGGTGCGCTACGAGATCGGGGCGCGGATCAACGCGATGAGCTTCGGGGGCATCGGCGCGATTGGGCGCCTGGTGTCGAAGCTGGGGCTGGCCGGCGAGATCGACCGGCGGCTGAAGCTGCTGAAGCGGCATCTGCCGTACCACGAGTCGGACCACGTGCTGAACATCGCCTACAACCTGCTGTGCGGGGGCATGCGGCTGGAGGATCTGGGCGCCCTGCGCAACAACGCGGCCTACATGGACGCCCTGGGGGCGGAGGTGATCCCGAGCCCGACGGCGGCGGGCGACTTCACGCGGCGCTATGACGAGGCGGACGTGATCGAGCTGCAGGAGGGCTTCAACGCGGTGCGGCCGCGGCTGTGGACGGGCCGGGGCCGCGATCTGCTGGCGCCGGTGGCCTACATCGACGTGGACGGGACGCTGGCGCCCACGCTGGGCACGAAGAAGGAGGGCATGGACATGTCCTACAAGGGGGTGTGGGGCTACCACCCGCTCATCGTCTCGCTGGCCAACACGGGCGAGGTGCTCTACCTGGTGAACCGGCCGGGCAACGTTCCCAGCCACACGGGCGCGGCGGAGTGGATCGACCGGGCGGTCGGCCTGGTGGCGCCCCACGTGGAGCGGGTGTGCGTGCGCGGCGACACGGACTTCTCGCTGACCGCCAACTTCGACCGCTGGAGCGAGGAGGCGGACTTCATCTTCGGCTACGACGCCCAGCCGGGGATGGTGAAGCGCGCCGAGGCGCTGGAGGAGGGCGACTGGAAGCCTCTGGAGCGCCGGCTGCGCTACACGTCCCGGACGGGGAGGACGCGGCGCAGACGCGAGGACGTGAAGGGGCGGATCGTGCGGGAGCGCGGCTACCTGAACAGGCGGCTGAACTGCGAGCATGTGGGCGAATACGAGTACCAGCCGGGCAAGTGCCGCAAGACGTACCGGATGGTCGTGGTACGCAAGAACATCAGCAGCATGAGGGGCGAGAACGCCCTGATCGACGAGCTCCGCTACTTCTTCTACATCACCACCCGGCGGGACATCGGCGCGGCCGAGATCGTCCGGCTGGCCAACGCCCGCTGCGACCAGGAGAACGTGGTGGCGCAGCTGAAGAGCGGCGTGGGCGCGATGCGGGTGCCGGTCTACGATCTGGTGAGCAACTGGTCCTACATGGTGATGGCGGCGCTGGCGTGGAATCTGAAGAGCTGGTTCGCCCTGATGATGCACTTCAAGGCCGACCGCCGGAAGTACGTCGCCATGGAGTTCAGGACGTTCATCCGCGAGATGATCCTGCTGCCCTGCCAGGTCATCCGCCGGGCCCGGCGGACCACGCTGCGGATCATCGGCTGGCAGCCCTCCGTCGACCGGCTGTTCAGCGTGTGCCGAACGATCGAGCGGACCGGCTTCGGCTGACGCCGCACAGCCCCTCCGTCCCCCTCGCGCGCCGCTCCGCGCCTCCACCGGGACCGGTGTCGCCCGCGGCCGGAATCACTCGGGAAACCGCCGAGAAGACCGCCCCGAAGTCCCCGTTCATCCTCCTGCAACCCCGCGAACGGCCTCCCGCGACGCCTCCACGTCCGCCTTGTGCCAACTTGCACAAGGGAAAACCGCCGCGTGTGGCCTACTCGCTTGTTTTGGGGCTAGGGTAGGTCCCACCTTCCCTATCGCTCGCGGTAATTGCTCGGAGCAGACTTGCTATCGTCGTAGATTTTCCCGATCCGGTCGATCCCAAGACAGCAGAATGCCGAGTCACAAGCTCGTCGAGAGCGATCTTCGCAGGAATGTTGTCGGCGCTCGACAGGCTTCCTATCTCGACATGTCTCTCCCCGCCAGCGTCGTAGATTCTCCGCAGGTCCTCGTCGATCGCCAGATGGACAGCATCTCCAATGTTCGGGTATTGACTTACGCCACGGTCGAACGAACCCCCGACAACCTCACCGACGAGCTCCACACTCATCCACCGTCCAGTATCATCGACAGATGCCGCTCGATCCGACAGCGCGTCCGCGCCAACTTCCGATACAACGCCAAAAAGATCCTGATAGCCCTGCGGAACCCGGACAAAACTACCGACCTGGCCGATCTTGTAGACCTGTCCATTGATGAACGAAAGACCCGATGCAACAGACTGCGAGAGATGCACGGTGATCGCCGACCCCGAAACAGCGGCGATCTTGCCGAGAAACGTGGGATCTCGGCTAAGCATTGGAGCCGTCCGAGTCACCCGACTGCTCCCCTGACTCTCCTCCGTCGCCCTCGTTCCCTGACGTGAAGGACATAATTTCCTGAGACTTTGTGAGTGCCAGAAACCGCGCGAGCATCAAGAAGTCCCCAAGCAGCATCCCACTTGTCTCGCTTCCTGAATCGGCCGACGAGTCACGCCAGAAGGTCCTTCGAATGTGAAGCCAATCCTCATTCGGAGCTTGACTGGGCCGCCACTGTCCGGGGATTCCGTTGATAATTGCGCCGTCCCTTGCGTACACACTAATGTTGGGACGAGCAACCGCCAACTTGCTTGCATATTTCTCGTGTTCAAGTAGGCGATACTGGAATGCAAGTATCGCCGTGTGTGCGTTAGCCGTCAAGGCCTCATCTAAAACTGCACAGATATGAGCATCGGCAAACGAGAACCCGGAGAACATCAGGAGGGTATCCGGTGTCTTCAGAAAACGACTGAGCCTCTCAAAAAACGCAGAATAGGGAAGTCGGGTCACTTCGTTGTATTTGAGATGGTCAGGGTAAATCAGCTCTGTTGCTTTTCGCTTTCCAGTCCTAACAACGGTGTCATCTGAGACCGTCCAACCGAGCGAACCGTGTAACTTCCACAGACGTGACCAGCGAGACGGGAGGTCATCCACTAGAGATACACTCGCTGGATCGAAGAAGGGTGAATGAGATCCTGTGAAGCCATCGAAGAAGGGAACCCTCGCCCTCTCGAATGCTTCCTCGATCAAAAGGTCATAGTTTGGCGTGAAGACCTCGACAGCGTGTTCTCTGTATGTTCCGGATATCCAGGAAACAAGATCGGAATATGGATTGGCACCTCGTGGCAGTGACGAACACACTTGGTCCCCAATCGCCGTACAGAGCCGCTGTCCTAACGCTCTGTAGGCGTTGCCATCCAACCCGTGGACGAATGAGCTTCCGATTGCCTCGGACAACCTACGAACTTTCGTCAATATCGCTTCGATATCCACGACCCCGCCAATGTCGGATTTTAGTGTTTCGACGATTGTTCGGTCTCTCTCGCTCATCATACTGACCACAGCGTTTGTCAGACCCTCAACATCCGGTATCAGCGGGCTTCTTGCCTCGCCGACGCGAATTGCCGTTGGCGCACCCGCCCCGATGAAGATGCCGATCCGCTTTCCTCCTTGGGACAACACTTGGCGCAGGTCCGCCATGTAACGATCTGGGTTGTAGATAGCGACTGGTTGCATCGGCTCTCTTTCGACCTTCGCACTGTAAGGAGGGGGCGATGTCAAGGCGCTCAAGGTGAAATTACGTCACCGTGACGCGATTCCGGGGCGGAGACGTCGGCCGGTGGGGCCTGGATTGTTCCAAGGTGGCATCGGCGGACGGATAGGTCGGCGCGCCGCTCTCCCTACGCGATTCATCTCCGTGCAATCGATGTGGGGCGGCACCTTCACATCGTGTGACCATACGCTCGGCATAGCGAATATGGCAAGTCGGCTCGGAGCCTCCTCCAAGCGCCGATCTGCTCCATCGGCGCGGCTAGGAGCTTGGGCATCGAATGCTTCTGAGCTTGCCGGCGGCCCACGATCGGAGCCGTCGCTGGCACGCCTGGATAGATCATGGGAAAGAATGGAATGTTCTCCGTCGGCTGGACTTCGTAGGCTCCCGGGTTATTCACCAAGCCCCAACGCGGGGCTCGATTCTGGGCGATCCGGCTCACCCGGACGAAAGACCGGATCACCTGATCCCAAGATGGGCCCCGAGACGCCGTTCTGCAAGGGTTTTCGGCTTCGATCCACCATGGTACATCGACCAATTCGAGATGTGGATCGCGCACGCCGGGCGGATGGTTGATCCGGGGGGACTCGTCGTTACCAGTCTCTTCCCTCCGTTACTTCGCCCAGAAGCTCGTGACCAACGTCGACTCGTACATGAACGGCTGCGCGGTCTGGGCGTGATCGAACGGAGCGTCCCGGTGTTGTACGCGACACCTCGCTTTGAGCAAGAAGTGCTCGATGCTGCAGGACTCGGCGAACTCGGTCACTGGCGGGTAGCCGAGATGCTTTGGATCAGAGTTCGATCAGTTCCGGCGAAACGAGAATTACCGGTCCGGGAGATCGACCCAGAGTGGGTGCGCTTCCAGCTGGGCGCTCAGACTATTGCGGTCCGAAGTGACCCGAACGACGACGCCACGGTGCGCCTGCGCCCGATTGGGAACGAGGGTGACTTTCGCCTTCGCAGCGTAAGTACCCGGGCGCCGGAGCGATCGGTGATCAACGTGTGGACCTCACGAAATCGGGCAGCCAGTGCGACCGGAATTCAGCGTGTGATTGAGTTTTTGGGCACCCTAGAGATCGGAGCGAATCCAGAGGTTCTTGTGGACGCCGCGGCCGAAGAAGACAAAGAGGGGTTGTGTACATTGCTAGCCCTCATCGGACCGTGACGCTCGTCTCCCGTCCGCACGATAACGGATCTCTGCGACTCCTTCGAACACGGACGTGACATCACTCGGATTCCGTCCATTGGGGGCCGTTTTCCGGCTGTTTCGGTACGGTGGAACCCGATATGGTCGAATGGCAAGAAGGGCAGATCGTGCAGTCCCAGTTGAACTTAGGCGATTTCCTGCCGTGAATCACATCATCTGTACTACGCCTGATAAGCGTGAGGTCGGGTAGTTCGCATCGCCCTGGGCCCATTGAACTTACGGGATCCGCGGGGTCGGGTGCCCGCCAATTGTTCCCGCCAGTCAGGGTCACGAACCGGCCCTGCGGCGGTCCTCGTTCATCGCGGCCTAGGACCTGCGCCGGGCCCGGCTCTTCGGCGAGGTCGTCAGCAAGATCTCCATCGTCGCCTTCGACGCGCTCGTCGCCCGGGTGATGGCCCCGGAACGCTGTCGTTCGGCCAGGCGCGTCTTCTGGGTGGCCGACAGCGGCACGATCTCTGCACGAGTCGGGGAGTTGGCCCAGTACCTGAGACGACCCGGATTCCCGCCATTTGGATGCCGTTTTGCCCGCTATCGCAGTGCGGTGGAATCAGATGTGGCCTAACGGCAAGAAGGGCAGATCGTGCAGTCCTGATTGAACTTACGTGATCTCCTGCCGTGATTTGTGCCTCAGGTGTTCCGCCTCAGGAACACGCTGCTACTGTGCAGGCGGCACCACCGCTCCGTCCACGAGGGCCGGGTCAAGGTGGGCACGAGCCCGGACGGGACGGTGCTGTTCTTCACGCCCAAGGGGAGGATGCTGGCGGATGCGCCGGAGCAGCGAATGCGGGCCGACGTGCTGCAGCCGCGAGTCCAGGCGGACGCGCCAGAACGGAGGGTGATGGCGGAAGCGCCGAGCAGTCGAGCCCCGGCGGAAGCCCCGGGTACGCCGCGACCGGCATCCGGTTTCGCCGGAGAGGGGATGGCCGCAAGGAGCACGGCGAGAAACGGTGGCCCTCCCGAAACCCCGGCCGATAGCTTGCCGCCGGTCCCAACGGCCCATCCCGGCGCCCCGTCGATGGGCGAACGCGCCACTTTGTCCAACGGAGCCGCGCTCTATCGCGATTCCGCCGTCCCCTGGGAGATCGAAGCCGCAGCCATGGAAGCCTTGGAGGAATCTCTGGAGTAAGCCGTGGGGCTTCTGCGAGAAATCGCTCCGCAAGCTGTTTGCCTGGCGTCGCGCCCTCCAGTCAGCGCCCCGCCCCGGGCCCGAACTCGATGACGTGCGCACGCCAAGTCTCTGCATCCCCGGGCGCGCCCCGCCCCGCCGACACCACTTCCAGCCGGATCGGTGTCACCTCGATGAGCAGCACGCTCTCGTCCCGGTCCGGGTAGAACGGCGTCCACGACTCCTTCCAGTGGCGCGCCTTCACGGCCGGATCGTCCACCAGGCGGGCCCGCCCGACAAACGTGACGTAGGACGCACCGTCCGCGTCCAGGTAGTGGAGCGCCACCTGGGGCCGCGCGCGCAGCTGCTCCACCTTGCGGCTGTCAGGATTGGTGGCCAGCCACACCACCCAATTCTCGTCCGGCGGAAGCGGGTCCATGGCGCGCACGGCCGGATGACCGTCCTCGTCCACCGTGGCCAGCGACACGAAAGGCGCTGCGGCAACCACCTCGCGCGCGATGCCGAGCAACTCGGCCCGCGAGGGCGTCTGAGCGCCACCCGTGCTTGCCACGCCCAGCCCGGCCATCCACAGAAGAGCGACAGCGATCCCGCATCCGACCTGCATCCTCGTCCGGCGCACCTTGATCCGACCCGCCTCCAGCCCTGCGCACATCCTCGTCCAGCGCCCCCGGACCCGACCCGGCCCCTGTCCCGCGCGCCTTCGGTTTGGGCAAATCCTCATTTACGCATCTTACATACTTTACGCATTACACGTCTTCGGCGTATTCCACACATCCGCGTCCGTCCCATCGGGCGTCGCAAACATCCTTCATCTTCCCGGCCCTCGTCCAAGACGCGAGCAAGGGTGGTCCCCGCTCGGGCAGCCAAGTCGCGGTGGAACAGTCGCGAGCGAGCGTCCCGAACTCCGCGCATCCGTATGCGCGCGCCCACTCCACGCCCGCGCTACACATTAAACAATACATGCAGCAGATCTCCGTCTCGGACGACGTAGTCCTTGCCTTCCACCTGCAGCCTGCCCGCCGCCTTCACCGCCCGCTCCGACCCGTACTCGGCGAACACCTCGTAGGGGATGACCTCCGCCCGGATGAAACCGCGCTCCATGTCGGAGTGGATCTTCCCGGCGG
The DNA here is from genome assembly GCA_965237885.1 of Longimicrobiales bacterium. Taxonomy (GTDB): domain Bacteria; phylum Gemmatimonadota; class Gemmatimonadetes; order Longimicrobiales; family Gaopeijiaceae; genus BD2-11. Next base: position 667,172 of record CBDEGN010000002.1, read on the forward strand.
CACGGCGCGCCCGGGTTCCCCGGCGCACGGTCCAGGCGCGGACCTCGTCCGCTCCAACGGTAAAGAAGGATACCAGATCCAGCAGCTCGTAGGCGGCCCGGATGAACCGGTCCAGCGCGGGTTCGGCGAGCCCCATCTCACGCAGAAACTCGTTCTGGTCCCTGGGCTCGAGCCCCGCGATCTCCGCCTCCAGGCTGGCGGAGAGCGTCATGCCGCCCGCGCCCATCGGAGCCAGCGAGGCCTCGACCTCGCCCGGCAACGCCTCCGCCGCCGCATCTTCCTCGCGATTCACCAAGACCATGAGCGGCATGTCCGTCAGCAGCGAATGGCCTCGCAGCAGCATGCGGTCCAGCTCCGATCGCGGAAGCAGGCGAAGCGGCCGCTCCGATTCGAGCGTTTCCCGCATGCACTCGAAGGCCGCCACTTCGGGCCCGCGCTTCGCCTCCTTGCGGGCCCGCTCCAGCCAGCGTTCGACGAAGACCAGATCGGCGAGAACGCACTCGGCGTGGAACGCCTCCAGCTGAGAGGCGGGATCGGGGGCGCGCTCGAGCGCCGGATTGTCGAAGTCGCGCAACACCAGACAGAGGGCCTCCTGGTCCCGCACCCGCTGCAGCGCCGCGGTCGAGAGCCCACGCCGATCTGAATCGTGCTCCCCCGGAATGTCGCAGAAGACGATGTTGGCGAAGATGGTCTTCCTGGGCCGGTGGATGGCCGAAAGACGGTCCACCCGCGGGTCCGGAACGTTCACCACCGCGCGGCGCACCTCTCCGCCGTATCCGACCGGGACATCCTGCCCGGTCATGGTATTGAACACGGTTGTCTTTCCCGAACCCGGGAACCCCACCAGCCCGACCTTCACGTTGCGATGCTCCTGTAGTGGACCAACGGAAACCCCGAACCGGGGCCCGCTTCTTCCAAAACCCAGCCTAGGCTCCTTCGCACCAGGCCTGTTCTCTCGACAGCGACGAATAGAATCGCTTCGGGCCCATCGGCAAAGGGACGCGGCTCCGCTCAAGGGCCGACACACGAACCCGCGTCGGCGCGGCGCATCTGCTCGCGCAACTCCCGGCGTGCGCGAAGCCGCGCATGGCCACGGTCAGGGATCTACCCCGAGGAGGAAGGGGCTGCTCTGGCTTCGATGGCATCTGATCCTTGATGAAACGTATTGCTACCTCAAATTATCATGATAAATTGCAGTGCATGTTCAAACGATCACTGATTCTGCCCAGCGCCGGCAGCGAGACCTTCTTCCTGTGGGGGCCACGCCAGGCGGGAAAGAGCACCCTGCTGCGCCAGTGCTACCCGGATGGCCGCTGGATCGACTTGCTCAAGAGCGACGAATTCCGGCGCTACCTCACGAACCCGGAATTCCTCCGCCAGGAAATCGAAGCGGAGGGGTTCCCCCGGGATCGACACGTCGTGATCGATGAAATCCAGAAGGTGCCTGCTCTCCTCGACGAGGTTCACTGGCTCATGGAGAACCGGGGCATCAGCTTCGCCCTGTGCGGATCGAGCGCGACCAAGGTCAAGCGGGGCGCCGCCAACCTCCTCGGAGGGCGAGCCGTCCGCTACGAGCTGCTCGGGATCACCGCTGTCGAACTGGGTGACGACTTCGACCTCACTCGCCTGCTCAACGCCGGCTATCTGCCTCGCATCTACCAGGCCCGGCGCTCCGTCCGTCTCCTGGATGCCTACATCAACGACTACCTCGTCCAGGAGGTCGCTGCCGAGGGGGTGGTGCGCAAACTCCCCGCCTTCTCACGATTTCTGGACGCGTCGTCGTTGAGCGACGGAGAGGTCGTCAACATCTCGAACATCGCCGCGGAGTGCGGAATCTCACAGCACACGGTGAAGAACTATTTCCAGGTCCTGGTGGACATGCTGCTCGCGCGCTGGGTTCCCTCCTATCGCTCGCGCCCGAAGCGGCGGGTCATCCAGGCGCCGAAGTTCTATTTTGCGGACGTGGGCATCGTGAACCGGCTCGCCCGGCGCGGCCCGCTGGTTCCCGGCTCCGAGCTGTACGGGAAGGCCTTCGAGAACTGGGTCTGCCACGAGTTGTCCGCCTGGATCAGCTACCGGGAATTCGATGGTCAGTTGTCGTACTGGCGTCTCGCGGGAGGGACCGAGGTGGATTTCGTAGTCGGCGACATGCAGCTGGCGGTCGAAGCGAAGGCCAGCAGGAACATCGGATCGCGCCATCTCCGAGGATTTCGCAGCGTCATTCGCGATCACCCCTCGATCGAGCGCCGAGTCATCGTTTGTCTGGAACCTCGCGCGCGCCGGACGACGGACGGCATCGACATCCTGCCCGCGGAAGACTTCGCGCGACAGCTCTGGCACGACCGCTTCGTGTGACGAGCCTTGCGCGGTTGAAGCAAGGGTGATTGCTTGCAACGTTCTACCTTTGCATCAATACATGATCGAATGCGGAGCCTGGGACCGGCGTGCATCGCCGATTCCGGGACGAGCGAAGCGGGCATGAGCGAGGACAGCGCATGGAACCGACCGTCTCGGTAAACGACCTGACCATTCTGGTCTGTGTCGTGATCGCGATGCCGCTCGGGTTCCTCTGGTTCGGGCTGTTGTTCGGCAAGGCCTGGGCCCGGCACATGGGAATGGAGAGTGAAGACGCCCAGGGCGGGATGACCAAGGCCATGGTCATCTACGCGCTGGGCTCATTCCTTATGGTCTTCGTGCTCGCCCACTACGTCGCCCTGGTCCGGCCTTCGGCCTGGGGCGCGGGCGTCGCGATCGTTCTCACACACTGGCACTGATCTCCCGCACTGGAGCCAGCCAGGGTACCGAGGCGGATGCCGTTTCAGCAGGACACGGTCGCCACGCCCCCGGGGCCAGCGGAGCTGTTACCATTCCTCCCGGCAGTATCTGATTACGAGGAGCAGAAATGGCCAAGATCACGATTTTCGATACGACCCTGAGAGACGGCGAACAGTCGCCGGGCTGTACCATGACGCCCGCCGAGAAGCTGCGCTTGGCGCACCAGCTCGAGGAACTGGCGGTGGATGTGATCGAAGCGGGATTCCCCATCGCGTCGGACACCGACTTCGATGCCGTGCGCACGATCGCGCGAGAGATCAGGGAACCGGTGATCGCGGCGCTGGCGCGGGCTACGAAGGGCGACATCGACCGCGCCGGGCACGCCGTCGAAGGGGCGCGCCGGTCCCGCATTCACACCTTCATCGCCACCTCGGACATCCACCTTGAGCGCAAGCTGGGCATCGGGCGGGAAGATTGCCTCGAAAGGGCCGCGGCGGCCGTGGAGCGCGCCTGCCGCTTCACCGACGACGTGGAGTTCAGCGCCGAGGACGCCACCCGCACCGAGTTCGGCTTCCTGTGCCGGGTGATCGGGGCGGCCGTCGAGGCGGGAGCCACCACCATCAATATTCCGGACACGGTCGGCTATACCTTCCCGGCCGAATTCCGCGACACCCTGCGCGAGCTGGTGCAGGCGGTGCCCGGCCTGGGCGACGAGGTCGTCCTCTCCGTGCACTGTCACGACGACCTGGGGCTCGCGGTGGCCAACAGCCTGGCGGGACTGGACGCCGGGGCCCGTCAGGTCGAGTGCACCATCAACGGCATCGGCGAGCGGGCGGGCAACGCGTCGCTTGAGGAGATCGTGATGGCGCTCCGGGTGCGCGCCGACATCAACGAGCATTTCACCGAGGTGAACGCCGAGAAGCTTTATCCGGCCAGCCGTCTGCTGAGCGACACCATCGGCGTCGAGCCGCAGCCCAACAAGGCCATCGTGGGCGCCAACGCCTTCGCGCACGCCGCCGGGATCCACCAGCACGGCATGCTGAGCGACCGGGCGACGTACGAGATCATGACGCCGGAGACGGTGGGCGCCCCGCCCACGCAGCTGGTGCTGGGCAAGCACTCCGGCCGGCATGCGCTGCGCCACCGCTACCAGAAGCTCGGGCATGAGCTCACCGAGGACGAGATGGTGCAGGCCGCGCGCCATTGCACGGATCTGGCGGAACGCAGGATCGATGTCACCGACGAGGCCCTCCTCTCCATCCTCCGCGAGATCAAGGGCGAGGAAGGCCTTCCCTCGGAGGAGGCACGAACCCGGGGCAGGTCCGGAAACAGAGTCTACAGATAGTCTTCTTCAACCGTCACCATGAACTGACAAGAGGAACCGGCATATGAGCGAGAGGACGATGGGGACCAACGGAGCCTCGACCGAGCTCCTCCAGGGGCGCGCCGTGGCCGTGATCGGCTACGGAAGCCAGGGCCACGCGCACGCCCTGAACCTGAGGGATTCGGGCGCCAACGTGGTCGTGGGTCTCTACGAAGGGAGCTCCTCCGCAGAGAGAGCCCGCGCCGCCGGACTGGAGGTGACCTCGGTCGCCGAGGCCGCCGAGGCGGCCACCGTCGTCTCGATCCTGATTCCGGACACGGTGCAGCGGGATGTCTATGAAGGCGAAATCGAGGCGCATCTGGCACCGGGGGACACCCTGGTGTTCGCGCACGGCTTCAACATCCACTACAACGAGATCGTTCCGCCCGAGAACACGGACGTGATCCTCATTGCGCCCAAGTCGCCGGGAAACCGCGTGCGCGAGGAGTTCGTGGCCGGGCGCGGGGTGCCCGCCCTTTACGGCGTGCATCAGGACGCCACCGGCAACGCCACCGAATTCGCCAAGGCGTACGCCGCGGGGCTGGGTTGTGCGCGGGCAGGCATCCTCGAGACGACCTTCGCCGCCGAGACCGAGACCGACCTGTTCGGCGAGCAGGCTGTGCTGTGCGGAGGCTTCACGGCCCTGGTGCAGGCCGGCTTCGAGACCCTGGTGGAAGCCGGGTACGATCCCGCGCTCGCGTACTTCGAGTGCCTGCACGAACTCAAGCTGATCGTGGATCTGGCCTACGCCCACGGAATCTCGGGGATGCGCCGCGAAGTCAGCGACACCGCCGAGTACGGTGACTACGTGAGTGGTCCCCGGGTGGTGGGAGATGCATCGCGCGCGGCCATGAAGGAGATTCTGGCCGAGGTGCAGTCCGGGGCGTTCGCGCGCCAGTGGATCGAGGAGGCGCGCAAGGGGCGCAGGGAGTTCGACCGCATGCGGGTGGAAGGAGCGGAGCATCCCATCGAAACGGTGGGCAAGGAGCTGCGCGCGCACATGGCCTGGCTCTAGGCCGGCGGAGGCCCGCATGACCACGCCACGGCCTCTCCCGCTCCGCAGCCAGGCGCTGGTTCACGGGCGGGACCGGGCGGCCGCGCGCTCCATGCTGCGCGCGGTCGGGATGGATGACGACGACTTCCGCAAGCCGCTGATCGCGATCGCCAACACCTGGACCGATACCACCCCGTGCAACGCCCACCTGCGCGACCTGGCCGACTCGGTGCGCCAAGGCATCCGCGAGGCGGGCGGGATGCCGCTCGAGATCAACACGATCGCGGTCTCGGACGGGATCACCATGGGCACGGTGGGCATGCGCGCCTCGCTGGTGAGCCGGGAGCTGGTCGCCGACTCGATCGAGCTGGTCGGGAACGCGTACGGCTTCGACGGCGTGATCGCCATCTCCGGGTGCGACAAAACCATTCCGGGCACGGTCATGGCGCTGGCGAGGCTGGATCTGCCCAGCCTGATGCTGTACGGCGGCTCCATCCAGCCGGGTCGCTACCGCGGCCGCGACGTCACCATTCAGGACGTGTTCGAGGGGATCGGGGCGTGCGCGGCCGGGCGCATCAGCGAGGCGGACCTCGACGAGCTGGAGCGCGCGGCGTGTCCGGGAGCGGGCTCCTGTGGCGGTCAGTTTACCGCCAACACCATGGCGACCGTCTTCGAGGCGATGGGCATCTCGCCGATGGGGAGCGGCTCAGTGCCGGCGACCGATCCGGCCAAGGCGGGGGTCGCGCGCGAATGCGGCCGCCTGGCGGTGGAGCTGGTGCGGCGTGGGGTGACCGCCCGGCAGATTCTCACCCGCGAGGCGATGGAGAACGGGATCACCCTGGCGGTCGCCACCGGTGGGTCGACCAACGCGGTGCTGCACCTGCTGGCGGTCGCGCGCGAGGCGGGGGTGGAGCTCGACCTGGAGGACTTCGACCGCATCAGCGCGCGCACGCCCGTCATCGCGGACATGAAGCCGTGGGGGCGTTTCGTGGCGACCGATCTGCACGCGGCCGGGGGGGTGCGGCTGCTGGCCGCCCGCCTCCTGGGCGCGGGGCTGCTGCACGGCGGCGCGGCCACCGTCACCGGATGTACGGTGGCGGAGGAGGCGGCCCGGGCGGTCGAGGCGGCGGGGCAGGAGGTCATCTCCAGCACGGACGACCCGGTGAAGCCCCATGGCGGCCTGATGATCCTCCACGGCAACCTGGCGCCCGATGGCTGCGTGCTGAAGGTGGCCGGGCCGGATCGTGGGTACCACCGCGGTCCGGCGCGCGTCTTCGACTGCGAGGAGGACGCCTTCGCAGCGGTGCAGGAGGGCGCGATCTCCGCGGGGGACGTGCTGGTAATCCGGGGAGAGGGGCCGCGGGGGGGACCCGGCATGCGCGAAATGCTCGCGGTGACGGCCGCGCTCACCGGAGCGGGGCTGGGCCCTTCCGTGGGCCTGCTCACCGACGGACGGTTTTCGGGCGCCACCCACGGGCTGATGGCCGGCCACGTCGCGCCCGAGGCGGCGGACGGAGGGCCGATCGCGGCCGTGCGTAACGGCGACGCCATCACCTTCGACGTGGCCGCGAGAACCCTCTCCGTGGAGCTGAGCGACGAGGAGATCCGGGAGCGCGCGAACGCCTGGCGCCCGGCCGGCGGAGCCGCCAACGGGTCCGCCACCGGCGTCATGCGCAAGTACGCGCGCCTAGTCTCGTCCGCGTCCGAGGGCGCGATAACCAACCGGGCCTGAACCGCCCTTCCCCAGCGAGCGAGCATGATCACCCGACCCACCACCCTGTTCGAAAAGGTCTGGGAGCAGCACGTCGTGCGCCGTGAGGCTGGGCGCCCCGACCTCATCTACATCGACCTGCACCTGGTGCACGAGGTCACCTCGCCGCAGGCCTTCGCCGGGCTGACCGCCGCCGGGCGCACGGTTCGCCGGCCGGAACGCACCCTGGCCACCGTCGACCACAACGTGCCCACCACCAGCCGCTCCCTCCCTCTCGCCGACCCCGTGGCGACCCGCCAGATCACCACCCTGCGGGAGAACGCTTCCGCGCACGGCATCACCCTGTACGACATGGGCGACGAGCGGCAGGGCATCGTGCACGTCATCGGCCCGGAGTTGGGCGCCACCCAGCCCGGCATGACCATCGTCTGCGGGGACAGCCACACCTCCACCCACGGGGCCTTCGGGGCGCTGGCGTTCGGTATCGGCACCTCGCAGGTCGAGCACGTGCTGGCTACCCAGTGCCTGCTCATGGAGCGCCCGCGCAGCATGGAAATCCGGTTCCGCGGGCGGTTGGGACCGGGGATCACCGCCAAGGACCTGATCCTGTTCACCATCGGCCGCATCGGGGTGGCCGGCGGAGCGGGCCATGTGCTGGAGTACCGCGGCGAGGCGATCCGCGAGCTCTCCATGGAGGGCCGCATGACCGTGTGCAACATGTCCATCGAGGCGGGTGCGCGCGCCGGCATGGTCGCGCCCGACGACTCCACTTTCTCCTACCTGCGGGGGCGTCCTCGCGCGCCCCAGGACGAGGCCTTTGACGCGGCGGTCGCGGGCTGGTCCACCCTGGCCACCGACCCCGGCGCCCGCTTCGACCAGGTGGTCGAGATCGACCTGGCCGGGCTGGAGCCGCAGGTCACCTGGGGGACCAACCCCGGCATGGTGGTCCCGATCTCGGGGCGGGTCCCCGACCCCGCCCGTCTTCCCGACCCGGAGAGCCGGGACGCGGCCGAGCGGGCGCTCTCCTACATGGGTCTCAACCCCGGCACCCCCATACAGGACATCGAGCTGGACCGCGTCTTCGTGGGCTCCTGCACCAATTCCCGCATCGAAGACCTGCGCGAGGCGGCGCGGGTCGCTCGCGGACGCAAGGTGAGCCCGCGCGTGCAGGCCCTGGTCGTCCCCGGCTCCACCGCCGTCAAGGCGATGGCGGAGGCCGAGGGGCTGGACCGGGTCTTCCGCGACGCCGGCTTCGAGTGGCGCGAATCGGGCTGCTCGATGTGCCTGGGAATGAACGACGACATCGCGGCGCCGGGCGAACGCTGCGCCTCCACCTCCAACCGGAACTTCGAAGGCCGGCAGGGACGCGGGGCGCGCACCCACCTGGTGAGCCCCGCCATGGCCGCAGCGGCCGCGGTGGCCGGTCGGTTCACCGACGTGAGGAGCCAGCCGTGACCGAGACCACCCACGCCGTCGCTCCGCTGCGCCGCGTCCAGGGCATCGTGGCGCCGCTCGACCGGGCCGACGTGGACACCGATCAGATCATCCCCAAGCAGTTCCTCAAGCGGGTGGAGCGCGCGGGCTACGGACAATTCCTCTTCAATGACTGGCGCTTGCACCCGGACGGCTCCCCCCGGGCCGACTTCGTCCTCAACCAGCCCGGATACGCGGGGGCGGCCGTCCTCGCCGCGGGACGGAACTTCGGCTGCGGCTCCTCGCGCGAGCACGCGGCCTGGTCGATCGCCGACTACGGCTTCCGGGTCGTGATCGCTCCCAGCTTCGCGGACATCTTCCAGTCCAACTGCTATCAGAACGGCATCCTGCCGCTCATCCTGCCGGAGGAGGAGGTCGCGGGGGTGCTGGCCCGCGCCGCCGGACAGCCGGGTTACTCGGTGGCCGTCGACCTTGAGGCGTGCACCATCGGCGACGCCGCCGGATGGCATCTGGGCTTCGAAATCGACGACTTCCGGCGCAGGTGCCTGCTGGACGGACTCGACGACATCGCCCTCACGCTGCAATACGAACGCGAGATCACCCGCTTCGAAACTCGTTGACCACTTCCGCACCGCTATCCCAGCGGTCCATCCTGCTCTTCTGGGCCCCTCTGGCCGCCACATGGCTGATGATGGCGGTGGAGGGACCGTTCCTCGCCGCGGTCATCGCCCGGCTGGCCGACGCCAAGATCAACCTGGCCGCCTACGGCGTCGCCTTCGCAATCGCGATGCTGGTGGAGTCGCCGGTGGTGATGCTGATGACCGCCTCCACGGCGCTCGCCGAGGACTCGAACAGCTTCCGCAAGCTGCGCCGCTACGCCCTGGCTCTCAACGCGGCCACCACCGGCGTGCTGTTCGTGGTGCTTGCGCCGCCGGTCTTCGACCTCATCGCCCTGCAGGTGCTGGCGCTCCCCGAGGAAGTGGCGGCCCTTACTCGCGGCGCGCTCTGGCTGTTGGTGCCGTGGCCGGCCGCCATCGGCTACCGCCGCTTCTATCAGGGGTTGCTGATCCGCGATGGCCACCCCCGCCTCGTGGCCGCGGGCACGGTCACGCGCATCTCCGCGATCGCACTGGTTGCGCTGGGACTCTCCCGGTCGGGAATCCCGGGGGTACTTGTGGCCGCCGCGGCGATGACCGCCGGCGTCTGCACGGAGGCCGTCGCGAGCCGCTGGATGGCGCGCGGTGCGGTGGCGCGCGTACTGGGGCGCGTGTCCGGCGGTGACCGGGAGGCGCTCAACTACGGGATCATCACCCGCTTCTACTACCCTCTGGCGCTCACGTCGATGCTGGGGTTCGCCGCGCAGCCGCTGCTCACCTTCTTCATGGGCCGGGCTCCCGCCCCGATGGAGTCGCTGGCCGTCTTCCCGGTTGTGGGCTCGCTCACCTTCGTCTTCCGGGCCGTCTGCCTCGCGTTTCAGGAGGTGACCATCACTCTGATCAACGACCGCAATGACCAGCTTCCCGCGCTGCGCAGGTTTTCCGTGTCGCTGGGGCTGGTCACCACCGGCGGCCTCGCGGTCTTCGGGCTCACCCCGTTCTCCAATGTCTGGTTCGAGACCATCTCCGGGCTGGCCCCGGAGCTGGCCGCTTTCGCCATCCTGCCGACCATCCTCTTCATCCCGCTGCCCTTCCTGTCGGCGATCCTGTCACTCCAGCGCGGGATCCTCATCAAGGCCCGCCAAACCCGCCCCGTCACCCTGGCCACCGCCACAGAGGTGGTGTGCATGGCCGTTGGCTTCCCTCTGATGGTCCAGGCATTCGGGTGGGCTGGCGTCACCGCCGCCGCCGGAGCCTCGCTCGTGGGTCGGTTGGCTGCGGTAAGCGTTTTGATGCCTTCAGTTGTCCATATGGTGCGTCCTCCATCTCGATAACCTCCCTCGGGCCCGGGCAGGTTCACCGTGCCCGGTTGTCGCGCGTATCTGGCGAAAGCCAGGTGTTTCAACGAAATTATCGGCCTACGCCGTCACCCATGCACCAGGGTACCTCATGAAATCCCGTCCCGCTCTCCTCGCCGGCACCGTGGCCCTCCTCGCCGCGAGCCCGCTGCTCGCTCAGAACTCGCAGTCCGACCCGGCTAACGGCGGACCGAGGGGCGCCATGCCTATGGTCGCCACTGCGACAGAGGTCGCGGAAAACCCCAGCATTGACGGCCGCCTGGATGAAGCGGTATGGCAGCAGGCCCCCGTGATGACCGGTTTCACCCAGCGCGAGCCCATGGACGGCCAGCCCGCCAGCGAGCGCACCGAGATCCGGGTCGTCTTTGACGAGGAGGCCCTCTACGTCGGTGTGTGGGCGTTCGACAGCCAGGCCGACAACATCACTTTCGGCGAGCGCATCCGCGACTACGAGGTGAACCAGAGCGACGCCATCGTCTTCGTTCTGGACACCTACAACGACGACCAGAACGGCTTCGTCTTCGGCACCACCCCGACCGGCATCGAGTACGACGGGCAGGTGGCGAACGAGGGCCGGGGCGGCGGCCGCTTCCAGGGCGGCGGTTTCAACTCCCGGCGGCGCTTCCAGTCAGGCTCGGGCGGCGGCTTCAACAAGAACTGGGACGGAAGCTGGACAGTCGCCACCACCACCGACGACGACGGCTGGTATGCCGAATTCCGCATCCCCTTCAACACCCTGCGCTACGGCAATGACAACACAACCTGGGGCTTCAACGTGGCCCGCCGCGTCCGGCGGCTGAACGAGGAAGTCTTCTGGACCCCCGTTCCGCGGGAGTTCAACCTGTATCGCCTCAACTACGCGGGTGATCTGGAGGGATTGCGGCCTCCGTTCCAGCGCCTGGGCACCGTGACCCCATACCTGCTTGGATCGACGGCCCGCGACTACACCAGCACCACCGAGACCGGCTTCGGCCGGGACGGCAATGTCGGGGGCGAGGTCAAGTTCCAGGTCACCCAGGGGCTCACTCTGGACCTGACCTACAACACCGACTTCGCCCAGGTCGAGGTCGACGATCAGCAGCTCAACCTCACCCGCTTCTCCCTCAACTTCCCGGAAAAGAGGCCCTTCTTCCTTGAGAACGCCGGGTTCTTCAGCGTGGGCGGCGGAGGCGCCGACCTGTTCTTCAGCCGCCGGATCGGGATCTCGGACGGGCAACCAGTGCCGATCAAGGGAGGCGCGCGGGTTTCGGGCCGGGCGGCGGGACTGAACGTAGGACTGCTGCACATCGAGACCGACGCCCCGACCGACGTCGATGGTGCTCTTGGTTACTCGGTTGCCCGCCTCGCCAAGGAGCTGCCCAATCGCTCCCGGATCGGCGGCCTCTTCATCAACAAGGGCGGACCCGGCGGCGATTTCAACCGGACGTATGCGGTCGACGCCGCTGTGGGCGTGGGAGAGGCGCTCAGCTTCGGCACCTTCACTTCGAGGACCGCCGGGCCGGAAAACGTCGGCAACGAGTATGCCTGGGACTTCTCCGGAAACCTGAACACCCGGAGCTTCTCGCTGACGAGCCAGATCCGCGAGATCGGCGAAGGCTTCAATCCGGAAGTGGGCTTCCTGCCGCGCCGGGGATACCGGTATTACCAATACCACGTGATGTACAAGATCCGTCCCTCGTGGCTTCGCGAGATCCGTCCGCACGTCTCCTACTACACCTACAACAGCCGCAAGAGCGGGGTCGAGAAGGGATTTCAGGAGTCGGCCCGGCTGCATGTCGACTCGCACTGGGAGTGGCCGTCCGGGGCGCAGATCCACAGCGGCGCGAACTTCATCGCCGAGGGGATCTACCAGCCGTTCCAGATTCGCGGGACCGACGTGATCATCCCGGAGGGAACGTACCGGGGCTGGGAATCCCAGCTGGTGTTCAACAGCAACGCGGCCGCCCGGCTGTCGATGACCTCGCGCGTCAACTTCGGAAGCTTCCTCACCGGCACCCGCTGGGGTGGAGACGGCTCCGTCACCTTCCGTCCGAGCGCGTCGTTCAGCACCTCGGCACGCGTCAACTACTACGACGTGAGCCTGCCCGAAGGGAACTTCGAGACCGTGCTGATGGGGATGAATTTCGGGTATTTCTTCACCCCGCGCATCTACCTGCAGTCGCTGGCGCAGTACAGCAACCAGGCAGACAGCTGGTCGGCCAACCTTCGCTTCGGCTGGCTGAATACGGCGGGCACCGGCCTGTTCATCGTGTACAATGACGTCCAGGGCTTCGATTACCCGGAGGGGCTCAAGCAGGATGCGGGGCGCTTCCGCGTCGAAAGGGGAACCCTGGCGCGGTCCGTCATCGTCAAGTTTACCCGCCAGTTCAACGTGCTGGGGGGCTAGGGGATGAGCCTGAAGCGAACCGTTGCAGCGCCGCTGGCGGGCTGCGCGTTTCTGCTTTTGCTGGCCCTGACGCTGACTGGCGCTCTCGATCACCGGGCGCTCCATTTCACGCTCAGCAAGTCGGAGCCTGAGGCGGAAGCGACCGGCGCCCCACCCGAGGAACTGCGGTTCTGGTTCACGCAGGCGCCGCAGGACAACTCGCTGGGCATTCGGCTGATGGCCGGGAATGAGGTGGTCGAAACCGGCCCCGCGATGGTGGACCCGGACGACGACAGGGTGTACAGCGTGACGGTGGAGGACACGCTGGACGAGGGTGGCTACCTTATCGCGTGGCGGGCGATGGGGGCGGATGGTCACGTAGTGCGCGGAGAAATCCCCTTTTCGGTGCAGGTTCCATAGATACCTGGCTCGATGTCGACACGGTCGGAGACGCCGTCACCGGCTGGTTTCTGTTCGCCGGCCTGATCACGGCGTGGGGCGCGGCCTCCAGCCGGTGGCTCATTGCGCCGCGCGTCCTGGGCCAACGCCGCCATACTCTCTTCGCCGCGGCACGGAGCGTGGGCGTTGCGGGGTCGACGGTACTGGTGATCGCCACGGGGTTCGTCCTCTGGCGCCAGCTGCGCGACTTTCGAGATCCCTTCGTGCCCTGGGCCGAGGATGCGGCGACGCTTCTCGCCACGCCGTGGGGCCTCGGGTGGAAGTTGGCTACGGTCGGAGCGTTCATGTTGTTGGGCGCTTTCCTGCTCGCGTCCCCGCAGGGCTACGGACGGGCGATCCGCCAGTCGGCCTGGGTGCCGGCTACAGTTATTGCCGCGGCGATGTGCGCCTTTCCCGCCTTCACGGGACACGCGGCGAGCACGGAGGGTCTACGCTGGCTCACGATACCCGCCGACATCCTGCACGTCCTCGCCGCGGGAACCTGGATCGGGGGGCTCTTCTTCGTGCTCGTCGCGGAGCGCAGGGAGCGGCGCCGCACGGGCCGAGGCAACGCCCTGCTCGCGGAGGTGGTGCCCCACTTTTCACCGGTCGCTCTTCTGGGGGCCGCGCTGCTGATCGGAACCGGGAGCTTCGCGGCCTGGGTGCAGGTGGAATCGCTGGACGCTCTGGTGGAATCGCGTTACGGGCGCCTGCTGCTCGCGAAGATCGGACTGGTTACGGTTGTCCTGATTCTGGGAGCCATCAATTGGCGGCGTCTCACGCCGCGACTCTGGGGCGCCGGAGGAGCGAGGCCGCTGCGCCGGAATTCGATTCTGGAACTTGTCATCGCGCACATCGTGATTCTGCTTACGGCGGTGCTGGTGAGAAGCTCGCCGTTGGGCGGCTGACCGCCCCGGAAAACATTGGCGAAGCCGGGAGGTCGCCCCCGTGGTGGAAGCAAACAGAACCCTGCCCTCCCTGGAAGACGCTCGCAGTGAGGCCGTCGACCTTCTGAGCGAGCACTTCGCCCGGGACCTGCTCTCGCTCGAGGAATTCGAGCAGCTTGTGGACCAATTGCAAAAAGCCGGGACCCTTGCCGAGATCGGGACGGTGGTGGACCGTTTTCGAATGCATCCAGTCGGCGCACAACCGAAAGGCCCGGGAGCGGCTTCTTCCCTTGCGGGAGGGCACCCGCCCCAGCCCGAGTGGACAACCCGCGATCCGGCGCTGGAGCGCTACAAGGACTCGGCGGTAGCCGTACTGGGCGAGACGAAGCGCACGGGCCACTGGGTTCCGGCGAGAATGACCACCGTTGTCGCCGTGCTCGGATCCGTAGAAATCGACTTGCGCGACGCGGCCCTGGGTCCGGGCGAGTTCGTCTTCGACATCCGCTCGGCTCTCGGGTCGGTGGAGATCATCGCCCCGTTGGGCCTGCACGTCGAGTGCGGCGGGTCGGCCATTCTGGGCAGCATCGATCCGGGGCGGCCCGGGCCCGCCACTCCCGGCATCGGACGCCCGCTCGTACGCCTGAACTGCATGTGCCTGCTGGGCGAGATTGAAGTCGACTTCCGGCTGCCGGGAGAGACCAAGCGGCAAGCGAAACGCCGAAGAAGGCTCGAGGACCGCGAACGGAAACGCCTGGCCGCGGGCAAGTCGCGGCTGGAGCGCGCGTTCCAACGCTTCCTGGGCGGTGGGTAGCCATCCCATCCCCCGCATCGGAGGAACCGCAGAATGAACCTGACCAACCGCAGCGGACTCAATGAACTGACCCTGAACGCACTCCGGATCGTGGCCGCGCTACTGTTCATGCAGCACGGGATCCAGAAACTCTTTGGGGCGATGGGGGGCAACCAGGTGGAGACGCTGATGAGCCGTTTCGGCTTCGCCGGCATTCTGGAGTTCGGGGGAGGCCTGCTGCTGGCGGCGGGGCTCTTCACCCGCCCGGTCGCCTTCGTCCTCGCCGGCGAGATGGCCGTCGCCTATTTTACCGCTCACGTTCCGCGCGGGTTCTGGCCGATCATGAACCAGGGCGAACTGGCCATATTCTACTGCTTCACCTGGCTTTTCTTCTTTGCCAACGGCCCAGGCAGGTATTCGCTGGACGCGTGGCGGGCAGGGCGTTGGCCCTCTCGGAGCAACAACCACGCAACCGAAGGCCCAACATCCCCGGAGGACACCCCATGATCCCGCGAGTCGCGCTTGCCCTGCTCCGTTCGGTCCCCGCCACACCTCTTTGCGCCGCCGTCATCCCCGTCGCGGCGTCCCTGTTTCTCGTTCTTCCGGGACCCGGCGCGGGGCTGGGTGCGCAGGAGGCCGCCCCCGCCATCGAGACGATCCGGCAGGCCGACCTGAGGGCCGACCTGTTCTTCCTGGCCGGAGACGAGATGGGCGGGCGCCTGGCGGGTTCGCCCCAGGGCCGGGTGGCGAGCGCGTTCATCAAGTCGCGCTTCGAACGGATGGGGCTCACTCCGGTCGGTGACGGCGGCTCCTACTACCAGTTCTTCAACGTCGTGCAGGCGGAGGTCGGTGAAAACAACCATCTGAAGGTGACGCACGACCGTGGGGTCACGCTTTCCCGCGTGCGTGGCCAGGACTTCTACCCGCTACGCGAAAGCGGCACCGGGGTGGCCGGGGGCGAGGTGGTGTTCGCCGGATTCGGCATCTCGGCGGCGGCCCTGGAGCACGACGACTACAGGGGCGTGGCCGGCAGGATCGTGCTCATTCTCGACCACGAACCCGCCGAATCCGATCCCGAAAGCGCCTTCGACGGGCTCGTCACCGCGGAAGTCTCCGCCGCCTACCGCAAGCTCGCCGCGGCCGAGGCGGCGGGCGCGGTCGGCGTCCTGCTGGTCACCGATGTCCACAACCACCCGGAATCCGCAAACTTCAGCACCCAAGCCGACGGCTACTGGCCCGCCACCGTGCGACGCGGGGGGCGCTACACCCTCGAGAGCCGCCTCGACCGCATCCACATTCCCGCCGTGCGCATCTCGCCCACGCTGGCGGAGAACCTCGTGGCGGGCACCGGCCGCTCCCTGGAGGAACTCTCCCGCTCGGCGGAGGCGGCGGGAGGAATGGCGCCCGTAGCGCTGCCCGACGTGCGGGTGGACATCTCCGCGGATGTGCGCCGGGAGACCCACACGGCGCGCAACGTGGTCGGCCTTATCGAAGGCACCGACCCCGAACTGAAGGACGAATGGGTCATCATCTGCGCCCACTTCGACCACGACGGCACCGACGGCGCGGTCATCTACAACGGAGCCGACGACGACGGGTCCGGGACCGTGGGGCTGATCGAGATCGCGGAGGCCTATCAGGAGGCCGCGCGCCGGGGCGAGGGGCCGCGCCGCTCGGTGCTGATCGCGGCGTGGGACTTCGAGGAGAAGGGACTGCTGGGGGCCTGGGCCTACGTCGAGAACCCGCTCCATCCCCTGGAGAAGACTGTGGCCGTTCTGAACATGGACATGATCGGGAGAAACGAGGAGGTCGTGGTCGGCGGCGGCAACCGATTCCGGGGGCTGGACATCCAGTCCGGCGAGTCCAACGCCAACGCCATCAACATCATGGGAACGACGCGCAGCGCCGACCTGAAGTCCGAGGTCGAGCAGGCGAACGGAGACATCGGCCTCCAGCTGCGCCTCCGCTACGACAATCATCCCATCCAGCTGCTGCGCCGCAGCGACCACTGGCCATTCATGCAGATGGGCGTGCCCGCGCTCTTCTACCACACCGGGCTGCATCCGGACTATCACCGCCAGGACGACGTGCCCGAGCGCATCAACTACGAGAAGCTGGAGAAGATCGTGCGGCTGGTCTACCAGACGAGCTGGAGCCTGGCCAGGCGGCCGGCGGGGCCCGCGAGGATCAGCCTGCGTTAGGTGCGATCAACCTCCGGCCTGAATCTCCATCGCCATAGCCTGCACCTCGTCGAGGACGCGCAGCAGATTGCCGCTCCAGAGCATCCCGATCTCCTCCTCGGAGTAGCCACGGCGCACGAGTTCGAGGGTGACGCTGAAGGTCTCGGAGGCGTCGTCCCAGCCTTCCACACCGCCGCCCCCGTCGAAGTCGGAGCTGATGCCGACGTGCTCGAGGCCGATCAGGTTGACCATGTAGTCGATGTGGTCCACGAAGTCGGAGACGTTGACGTCGGGGGGCATCGCGGCCTCGCCGCCGCGCTCCTCGGCCTGCTCCATCGCGTCGACCTTCTCGGCGTTGACGAAGCGGCGGAGCCCCACCGTCTGCACCACGCCGCCGTTTGCGGCGACCGCCAGGAGCTGCTCGTCATCCAGGTTGCGGCTCACGTCGCTGAGCGCCCGGGCCGCCGAGTGGGACGCGATGACGGGCGCCCGCGTCAGCTCGAGGGTCTGCATGATCGACGGCTTCGACGGGTGCGAGATGTCGATCATGATGCCGACCCGGTTCATCTCGGCGATCGCCTCACGCCCCAGCTCGCTCAGGCCGTCGTGCATCCAGTTGCCGTCCTGCTCGCCGGAGTGCGCGTCGGAGAACTGGCTCGGTCCGGTGTGGGCCAGCGACATGTATCGGGCGCCCAATTCATGGAACTGCTCGATGCGGGATAGATCAAGGCCGAGGGAATAGGCGTTCTCGACGCCGATCATCGCCACCTTCTTGCCGGCAGCGTCGATGCGGCGCACGTCGTCGGAGGTCAACGCCAGCTCGATCCGGTCCGGGGCGTACTCCTCCACCAGGCGATGGATGGCGTTGAACTTGTCCATCGCGTTGTCGTGCGCGGCCGCGTAGCCCTCGTCGTCGAGGGACCCCTGCCCGGTGAAGACGACGAACCAGGCCACGTCCAGGCCGCCCGCCTCCATCTTGGGGAGGGTGATCTGGGTCTCCAGATCCATCGTGTAGTTGCGCTCGGCGGTGAAGTTGGACGTGTTGATGTCGTCGTGGGTGTCGAGCGTGATGACGCGCTCGTGGATCTCGCGGGCGCGGGCGATCATGGCTTCCTCGGATTCGTCGGCGGGTGCCTCCGCGACGGCGTCGTCGCCGGTATCGGCGCATGCGACGGCGGCGAAGGTGAAGACGAGGGCGAGCGAGCGGGCGACGGGGCGGCGGGTCGTCATGGGAAGAACTCCTTGGGGTCCAGAAGGGCGCGGCCGTATCATGCGCGGAGCCACATGGGGTCCAGGTAGAGCCGCATGTGCTCCGGGTGGAGCCGCATGGGGTTCAAGATAGGGTGGCGGGGGCGTACCGCGAGGGGCTGAATCCAAACCAGCCCCCCGCAGCGGCCGTCCCCCGGGTCAGGCCGTCTCCCCTACCCGATCGGAAACGCGATTCCCGCCAGGCCCGTGATCGCACGGTGCTTGTCGTCGGAGGCCGAAGTGACACTACCGCCTTCCACCGGCAGCAAGCCCAGGTTGTAGAGCGCGTTCAGCGTGATCGACACACCTCCCGACAGCCTGATGGCGACGCCAAGTCCACCTGACAGTCCGATGCCCAGCTTGCGAATGGACGCATCGGCATCCTCGCAGGCCTGTGAAACGGGGCCTTGCCCGCTGTCGACTTCGATCGAACAACCGACGTTGATCCCAAGGGTTGGGCCGAGCAGCAGATAAGGACGAGTCGAGCCGTCGATCGGAATGTTGAGCCGGAAGAGCGCCGGCAATTCGAGGTAGTCGAAGCGCACGCCTCCGGTCACCGGAATTTCCTCACTGAACAGGATGCCCTTGCGCGCGTAGAAGACACCCGTCAGCAAGCCCACATTGTCCGAGAGCGGAAAGTCGAGGGAGATTCCGCGGTCCGGTTCCTCCCAGCCTTGTCGCGGGGTCCTCCCCCTCAGTGGGGTCCGACAGGCTCGTGTGGGCGACGCTCAGGTGAAGACCCGCCTCCTGCGCCAGGACTGGAAGGGGAATGGCAGAGAAAAGCAGGACGGCGAATGGAAGAATGCGGGACATGAGTAGCCTCCACAATGAGAGTGACGGACAGGACATGACAGAATGTCATGACTTTATTAACTGTGGTTGTGACAGTAAAACTTTGCGTCGCAGATTGTCAGATAAATGTTATCAAGAGGATGCCGGAGACTACTCCACCACCTCCGGCCCGCACAGCGGGAGATCCCCTTCCCCTTCCGCATGTCGCGACTCCACCGAGACCCTCCAGCGCACAGCCGCGCCGAACATCCCGGTGCCGTCTCCGAAGACCGAGGGGACGCGCACTTCCCCCTGGGGGAGGAACCGCCCGAGGCGCACCCAGTTGGTCCAGTTTCTGTCCACCGCTCCGATGGCGATGTCGGCGGCTGCCCCTTCTGGAAGGCCCGCGTGCAGAGTCCGATATAAACTCCCCTCGCGTATATCGATGACTCCGAACAGAAAGTCACGGGGAAACATCATGCCGGTCTGGTCACCGATCGAAGTCACGGGTAGGTGCAAGGCGTCATCGTGCGGCCACAGCTCAGGGCTCAATCCCGTGATCTCGGCTTCTCCGATGTACGCCCAGGCGCCCTCCGCGGGAGGCCAGGCGAAGCGATAGTTGGTGCCCGGCTCCATTCGGCAGCGGCCGCCGTTCACGGACAGCCCCGATGGCGCGAATGCGCCGGGGATCCGCGTTACCCCCTGGAGGGTCTCGCCATCCGCCATCGTTATCGTCAACGAAAGCTCTTCGCCCGGCGCAAAGTAGGCGGAGGAGGTCGTGACCGTGTAGCAGGAACCGATGGGCAGGCGGGCATCGTCGCCTCGTCTCTCTGCGATTGCCTTCGGGAGGGGAGTTGCGCACGCGGACCGTGGATCGGCCTCCTCCACGAGCTCGATGGACCGTCCCGACTCTCCGGTGATCCACACCGACGCACCCGGAACCAGGTTGTCGAAGACATCGCGACCTCGGGTCAGTCGCGCGAGCATGCGCGTTTCGATGCGGGACGGGTCGGCGGGATCCACGGTGACCACAACCGTCACCCCCGCGGTGACCAGATCCCCCGAAGGAAGGATTTCCACGACTGTCAGGTCGCAGCCCGCCACACCGATCGCAACCGCCGCCAGAAACACCCGGAGACGCGCGATTGGGGCCGCTCGCACCGGGAGCCTCGCGGCATCCGGTTGGGATTCGGCATCCCGGACCAGTCGCGCGACAGGCGTCGACTTCATCGTCTGCTTCAAAACGATATCTCCACACCGACCGTGGGCAGGAACGGCATCATCGAGAAACCGTCGCGAAGGGGGGGATCGGGTCGGAAGTGATAGTTGTAGTACAGGACGTTCTTCTGGTTATAGACGTTGATCACGTTCAGATACGGCGTCACCCGGCCCCAGCTTTTCTCCAGCACCTTGCGGAAGCTGATGTCCAGCCTGTGGTTGACTGGAAAGCGCTCGCCGTTCCGGGGACCCAGCAGCATACCGGCCCCGTAGGTGTCTTCCACTCGAAGGTCGATCATCTGCTGCTGGTACGTGTCGTATGTCGACAGGGGACGCGTAAAGGGAAGTCCGGTTCCGACGTTCCAGCGCAGTCCGCCCTCTACCCCCCAGCCGAGTTGCCGCCGCGCGACCAGATCCACCTCGAGGCGGCGGTCGAAGACCGGGGGAAACTCGATGACCGGGGCGGGATCCAGCCCTGAACCGGTGTCGAGGAAGGTACGCTTCGCCTTGAGGAACGAGACCGAAATCCAGCCCGTGGTTTCGCCGCGATCTCTTCGGATCATGAGGTCCGCTCCGTAGGATCGGCCATTCCCGGAGAGCAGATCGTCGAACGGATCGCCAGGGTTCTCCGCCCAATTCTGGATGATCACGCCCGCGAAGCCCCGGTAGTATCCCTCCAGGGAGACGAACCATTCCCCTGTACCGCCCAGGAACGTCTCCACTCCCGCCTGGAACTGGTCGGAAACCAGGGCCGGGGCCTTGCTTCCGGAGAGCACCCACAGATCCATGGCGATCGGCAGCGCCTCGTCGCGCAACGAATGGAGAAACTGACTGTAGCGGCCCGCCGCCGCGCTCACGGCCCACGTCCCACCTGCCAGGAAGCGCTTTATGGCGATTCGAGGTGCGACGGTGGTCATCGCGCGAGCGTCGCCGGGCTGCCAGCGATCCGCGCGCACTCCCGCCTCCACCAGCCAGCGAACGCCCGGAGTCCAGTGGACCTGGGTGTAGGCCGCCGATCCCCATCCCGTCCCGAGCCCGGACCTGAACGCTTCCGGCAAACCCTCGCTCAGATTCCGGTACTGCATCCGGTTGACCAACAGCCCCGACTTCCACCGCGTTCGCGCCGTTGGACGGCGCTCCAGATCGGCCCCGAACGAGGATTGGCTGATCCGGGTCGCGATCCGAGTGCCCCCGAACTCGGTAAACTCGAATTCGCTGTTGAAGCGGGAATGCGACCCGCGCACATCCAGCGACCCTCCCGCTGCCGTGGGGCGGGTCCAGGATGCACCGACCGCGTCGTTGCCCCAGCCCCACAGAATATTCGGGGGCCGTCCCACCTCACTGACCCCGTTCAGGAGGATTTCCAGATGCGTGAGATTGAACGCGTCCCGCCCCGAATAGGCACTGACCCTTACCCGGTCACCGCCTCTGGTCCAACCCTCGAACACGCCGTTGTAGTCATGCAGGCGATAGGGGAATGGGGCCTCGAGAAAGGGTCGGCTGAGTACGTCCAGATAGCTGCGGCGTCCCGAGACCTTCCAGCGGGCGCTCGCCAGCCCGAGGCCCCCCGTTACTCCGCCGGGCAGCCCACCGCCAACCGCCAACCTCGACGCGAGCAGGCTGACGCCGGCCTCCACGCCCAGTTCGCCGTCGCCCACGGCGCTCTCCACCGCCAGCACCGACGATGTCCGACCTCCATACTCCGCGGGGAATCCCCCGGCACGCAGCTCCATCCGTTGCACCAGGTCGGCGTTGAAAACGGAAAACAGCCCCATCAGATGGAATGGGTTGAAGATGGGAGCCCCGTCCAGGAGGATCAGGTTCTGGTCTCCGGAGCCGCCGCGCACGTTGAAGGTCGCGGTCAGGTCGGAGACCTGGGTCACGCCTGGGAGCGCTTGAATGCTGCGGACTGGATCCGGCTCCCCGAGCCCGGGAATCGACCTGAGTTCCGCTCTGTCCATTTCATGCACCGTCATGCCCGCCGATTCCTCGAACCGCGCCCTCTGTCGGCTCCGGCGCGCTTCCACGACGACGCCCTCGAGCTGGATCGCCTGTTCGGCCAACTCGATCTCGAGCTGGGCGTCCGCCCCCGGCGCGACATCGACCCTCTGCTCGTTGCGGCGATAGCCGATCCGCGCGACGGCGAGGCGGTAGTCCCCCGGTCGGACATCGCGGAAGGCGAAAAACCCGAGGCGGTCGGTCCCGGTGACTTTCGCCTGTGCCGTGTCGGCCGCGAGAACCAGTTGCACGGTGGCGTTCTCCACGGGCACCCTGGCTTCGGAGCGCACCCGGCCGGTGAGGGTCGCATCCTGGGGAGGCACGACCTGGCGCTCGGTCGGCACGATGACGACCTGGGAACCCAGCTCGACGTATCCCAGGCTCGTGCCGGAAAGCAGCCGGTCGAGTGTTCGGGCAATGTTTTCCGTCGCGCACTGGCAATCCACATGGTGGTCGGGGGACAGGAGACTGGCGCTGAAGGCGATCTGGACCCCGGAGCTTTCCGCGAGCCGGACGAGGGCCTCCGAGAGCGGCGCCTGCTCGATGGAGAGCCCGGCGGTGGCTGCCAGCAGCGTTCCCGGCTCGGGATCGATGCCGGTCTCGCCGGTCAGCAGGGCGATGTCGTGGCTGCTCTGTGCGGCCAAAGTCCCCGGATGGACGCCTGGGAGCGGCGCCGCGAGCACAGCCGCAACGAGAAGCACCGCGCCCCGCATCAGCCCACCACCTTCGGCCCGCACAGAGGCAGATCTCCTTCGCCGTCCGCCAGACGCGACTCCACTGAGACCTTCCAGCGCACCGCCGTCCCGAACATGCCCGTGCCGTCGCCGAAGACCGAGGGAATCAGAACCACCCCGTTGATGTTGGCCCGTCCCTCCCGGATCCAGTTGGCCCAGTTGCGGTCCAGCGCCGCGATGACGACGTCGGCGCTGGCACCTCCGGGAAGTCCGCCCCGCAGGTTGCGATGCAGCTCCAGGTAACCGACATCGGACAGCAGCTCGAGCAGGAAGTCCCCAGGGAAGACCATCTCCGTCACCTCGCGGCCCCGGCCGAGCACCGTGACCGGCAGGTACAGGGCGTCGTCCGACGACCACAGCTCTGAGCTGAGACCGGTGATCTCCGCCTCGCCCACATGAGCCCAGGCGCCGTTGACGGGAGGCCACGCGAAGCGATAGCCGGTGTCGGGCTCCACCCGGCACCGCCCGTCCTCGACCGAAAGACCCTGCGGCACGAAGGCGTCGGGCATGCGACTGGTCCCTTCCAGCACGCTGCCGTCCGGGATCGTCACGGCAAGGGTGAGCGCTTCCCCCGGTGCGAAGAGAGCGGACGCCTCGGTGGCGGTATGGCAGGAACCGATGGGCTGCAGGCGCCCGTCCACCTCATACAGTTCCTTGCGCAGCGCCGTGCACGCCCCCAACGGGTCCGCTTCCTCCACGAGCGACACGGACCGTCCCGACGCGCCTGTGATACGCACGGAAGCCCCCGGGACTTCGAACAACACCTGCTGGTGGCTCCGGCTGACCAGCACCACGGCACGAGTGCTCATCCGCGACGGCTCGGCGGGGTCAACGGTGAGCACTACCGTGGCCACGGTAACGAACACATTCCCGCCGGACCCGGCCGACACATCGGTCAGATCGCAGCCGGCAAGCCCCACCAACATCGCCGCAAACAGCACAACGCCCTTAAGGCGCCGGGCAGCACGCACCAAGAGCCCCGCGGCGCCCGCGTGAGGCCCACTAGCGCGCATCAAGAACCCTGCGGTGCCCGCACAACGGCCCCAGGCGCCCATCAGAACGACACCTCCACGCCGATCGTGGGCAGGATCGGGAGCATGTGATCCTCCAATTTGGAGAGGCCCCCGCTGTGGTAGTGTCGTTGGTACCACAGCACGTTATCGCGGTTGTAGACGTTGATCACATTCAGGTAGGGCGTCAGGCTGCCCCAGCCTTTCCGCACCGTCTTGCGAAAGCTGACGTCCAGCCTGTGGTAGGCCGGAAGCCGGGCTCCATTTCTGGGCCCGAGCAGCACGGCTCTCGCACTCGCGTCGTCCAGGCGCAGATCGATCAGCCTCTGCTGGTATTTCGGGTACTTCACCAGCTGGCGCGTGTAGGGGAGTCCCGTGCCCACGTTCAAGCGCAAGCCGCCCTCCACGCCCCAGGGCAGATCGCTTTGCACGACCAAGTCGATTTCCAGGCGCCGGTCGAAGATCGGCGGAAAGTCGATGACCGGGGCCGGAACGAGGCCGGCGTCCGTATCTTCGAACGTCCGACTGGCCTTGAGAAACGACGCGGACACCCAGCCCCGGGTCTTCCCTGCGTCCTTTCGGACCATGACATCGACCCCGTAGGACCGTCCCTCGCCGGACAGCAGATCGTCCTCTGGATCCGCGGGATCGTCGGCCCAGTTCTGCGCGACCACCCCGTCGTAAGTGCGATGGTATGCCTCGGCGGTCGCGAACCAGCTCCGGTCGCTGCCTAGGTAACCCTCCACGCCCGCCTGGATCTGATCGGAGATCAGGGCCGGCACGTTCCTGCCCGCCAGCACCCACGCGTCCAGGCTGACCGGCAGCCGCTCGTCTCGCAGGGAATGCAGGAACTGCGTATGCCGTCCTCCCGCCATGCGCACCGCCCACCGACCGTCTCGCAGGAATCGCTTCAGGGCGACGCGCGGCGACAGCGCGGCCGTCGTCCGACTATCCCGCGGTCGCCAGTGGTCCCAGCGCAAACCGCCCTCCAGCAGCCACCGCGGGCTCGGGGTCCAGGCCATCTGCGTGTAGGCGCTCGATTCCCACCCGGCTCCCTCGCTGTTCTGGAAGTGGGGGGGAAAGCCCTTGGTCAGGTTGCTGGTTTCTCTGCGGCTGGCGTTGAGCCCCGACTTCCATCGCGTGCGCGGCGTGGGACGGAGTTCCAGATCGGCCCCCAGGGAAGACTGCCCGATTTCAGTCTCCATGCGGGTGTCTTCGTATTCCGTGAAGTTGAACCGGGCGGCGAAGCGGGAGAGGGAGCCGTGGATATCGAGCGTCCCGCCCCCGGGCATGAGATGGGTCCAGGATGCGCCGACGGCATCGTTGCCCCAGGGCCAGCGGACGTTCCAGCCCGCATCCTGCTGATCTTCATCGAAGTCGTCCCTGAGGGGGGACTCCATGTTCGAGAACAGGAATTGCAGATCCCGAAGCTGGATCTGGTCCCGCCCCGAATACGCGTTGATGCGTACTCGGTCACCCCCCTTCGTCCAACCCTCGAAGACGGTCTGGAAGTCCGTGAGGCTGTACGGGAAGCTGGGCTCGGTCAGCTTGGCCACGATGTCCCAGTAGCTGCGGCGCGCCGAGATCTTCCAGCGCGCGGCGCCAAGCCCCAGGCCGTCCCTGACGCCGGCCGGGAGACTGCCTCGAACCGCCAGGCGCGAGGAGATCAGGCCGAGGCCGGCATCGACGCCCAGGTTGCCGTCTCCCACGTCGGACTCAATCAGCAGGACGGACGATGCCCGGCCCCCGTATTCCGCCGGGAAGCCCCCCGAACGGAGTTCGGCCCGCTGCACCATTGAGGTGGTCCCGGGGACAGGTCGTTAAGGTGGATTCCAGGACGGAACAGGAGGCACCGAGATGGCCAGGAAGAGACGGAGGTTCACGCCGGAGTTCAAGGCGCGGGTGGCGCTCGAGGCGCTTCGCGAGCGCGACAGCGTGCAGGCGATCGCCGCGCGGCACGAGCTTCATCCGAACCAGGTGAGTACATGGAAGCGGCAGTTGCTCGAGGGGCTGCCGGAGGTGTTCGCCGGGGGCGCGGGCCGGAAGGCCGCCCATGAGGCGAAGATCCGGGATTTGCACGCGAAGATCGGGGAGCTCACGGTCGAGCGGGATTTTTTTCGGCGCGGGCTCTGAGCCGGGCGGATCGGATGATCGGGCGGGACGATGTCGAGGCAGTGCGCGCTGGTGGGCGTGAGCCGGTCGTCGCTGTACTACCGGCCGAAGGGGGAGAGCGCGGAGAACCTGGCGTTGATGCGGCGCCTGGACGAGCTGCATGGCGTATCCGTTCTACGGCAGCCGGCAGCTGATGCGGCATCTGCGCCGCGAGGGCGTCACTGCGGGCCGACACCGTATCCGGCGGCTCATGCGCCTGATGGGGATGGAGGCAATCTACCGGCGGCCGCGCACGAGCGTGGCGAGTCCGCAGCACCGGGTCTTCCTATCTCCTGCGCGGCCTGCCGATCGAGCGGGCATGTCCCTGTGACGCAGGGGTTTTTCTACCTCGTGGCCGTGATGGACTGGGCGACCCGGCATGTGCTCGCCTGGCGGTTGTCGAACACGATGGACGCCTCGTTCTGCGTCGAAGCGCTGGACGACGCGTGGGCTGGCGGGCACCGGAGAGGAACACCGATCAAGGCGCCCAGTTCACCAGCGAGGCCAGACAGGGTCCTGCGGGCGTGGCGTTCTCGATGGACGGCCGGGGCCGCTTCCTCGACAACATCTTCATCGAGCGGCTGTGGCGTCGCTGAAGTACGAGGCCGTATCTGAACTCCGGGACGGCTGGACGCCGAACGCATCATCGGGGATCGACTTCTACAACGAGGTGCGTCCGCACTCGTCCCTTCGCGGGCGGACGCCGGGCGATGCCTATCGGGAAGGCACGGAGGCGGCGTGACGACGGAAGGATTCCCGGGCGCACCGGCATACCAGGAGCCCCGGATGTCCGCGCCGCGCGCGGCTCGCAGCGCTCGAACCCTGTCCGGACGGGGGACCCGTCCGCCGCCCAGGGCCGGCCCCTCCCGTTCCGGGACTGCCCACGCATGCCAACAGAACACCAGCGAAAGCTACCGAGGGCTCTGTCCACCTTAACTTTGCCCTCGTCCAACGAAGTAGGACCGGCGGGTTGAACACCGAGAAGATCCCGAGGAGATGGAAGGGATGGAAGATCGGTACGCGTCCATCAGGATGAGACTGATCACCCGATCGTTGAGTACGGCGGTAGTCGGACACCCGGGTCACGCCCGGAAGAACGTCCACGGCTCGCACCGGATCCGGCTCCGCCAGACCGGGAATGTTCCTGAGTTCAGCAAGGCTCAGTTCCTGCACCGTCACTCCCGCGGATTCCTCGAAGCGCGCCCGCTGCCGGCTTCGCCGGGCCTCCACGACCACGGCATCCAGCTCGACCGCCTGCTCGGCCAGGGCGATCTCGAGCCGGAGGTCGGCCGTGGGCTCCACCTCCACCTGCTGGTCGTGGAGGGCGTAGCCGATGCGTCCGACGGTCAGGCGGTAGCGGCCGGCCATCAGGTCACGGAAGGCGAAGAAGCCGAGAGCGTTGGTGCCGGTCACGCTCTGGACGGTGGTATCCGCCAGCAGCCGGAGGCGCGCGGTCGCGCCGCCACCGGGACGGCGACTTCGGAGCGTACGCGGCCGCTGACCGTCGCATCCAGTGGCAGCACTTCGCGCGGCGCCCTGGGGACGATGATGACCTGCGTTCCCAGCTCGACGTAGCCCAGATCGGTGTCGGCGAGGAGCCGGTCCAGCGCCCGCGCAACGTTTTCTGTTGCGCAGTCGCAGTTCACGCGGCGACTGGACGGGAGGAGGCTGGGGCTGAAGGCGATCTGCACCTCGGAGCTCTCGGCGAGCCGGACGAGGGCCTCCGCGAGCATCGCCTGCTCGATGGAGAGCCGGGCGGTGGCTGCCAGGAGCGTGCCGGGTTCCGGGTCTACTCCGGTCTCGCCTCTGAGCGCGGTCAATTCAGTGGTCTGGGCAGCGAGGGCTGGAGACAGGCACGCCAGCAGGGCTGCGAGGGATGCCCGCATGTGATTGCGCGTCGAGTTCATCGGCCCGCACCGTCGTTGCGCGACTGGATCCGCACCACGCCGTCGCCGATGCTGCATCGCGCGTCGATGACGCCGCAGACCACGGTCATGACCTCCTCCAGGGATTTCGAGGAGAACCACATGGTCAGCGTTCGATCCAGGAGGGTGGGGTCGTCCACCTCCACGGCCGCAGCGTATCGCCGCCCGATCTCGTCCATGGCCATGGCGAGCGGCGTGTCCTGAAAGATCAGGAAGTCGCCCAGCCAGTCCGCCACTTCCTCGATCGGGGGCGCGTCCATGACAGGACCGGGTCGTCCCTCCCGGAAGCCCGTCATCTGTCCTGCCCCGACGTGGACCTCCTGATCGGTGGCGGAGAGCGCGACTCTACCTTCAACCACGACCACGCGAAGCTCGTCGTTTTGGGCAGTCAGATGAAAGCGGGTGCCCAAAACGCGCGCGACGCCCGCCGCGGTGGTCACACGGAAGGGCCGGGTCTCGTCGTGCGCGATGGAGAAGAACGCCTCGCCCTCAAGCGTCACGGCCCGCGGGGATTCCCCCGTGGGGGGGCCGAGTCGGCTGTCGGGCCCCAGTCGGATGACGCTGCCGTCTCCCAGGCGGACGATGGCGGTCTCGCCGGGCGCGGTGATGAACTCCTGTGCGGCCAGCGCATCGTTTCCGATGCCGCTCTCGGGGCGGCCGGATGAAAGCCAGAACGCCAGACCCGCGACCGCAGCAGCGGCGGCCCACCCGGTGAAAAAGCCGAACCTGGGCGCGGATCGGGCTCGCGAGCGCCAGCCGCTTCCCCGACGTGCCGAGGCCGTGTTACGCGCCTCGGCCCTCCATATCACCTGCTGGGCGGACGGGGGATCCCCGGGCTCCACGGTCCGGTCGGCAGCTCGCCCGACTTGCACCAGTTGGCGAAGGTCGTCCAGAGCCTGCTGCCCTTCCGGAGCCTCGTTTCGCCAGGCCTCCACCGATCGGCTCTCTTCTTCCGTCGTCTGGCCGCGCAAATATCTGAGAAGCAGTTCGTCCATCCGTCTCTCGATCCTGTTTGTGGTTCCCGTCCGGAACCGGAGCCCTACATCGGACAAGCGCGCGACTCGCTCGCAGCTACCATTCGGACCTCGCGCAAGTCTGTCACCAAACTGCGAGGGGCTCCCTGCCGAGGGTCGCCCGACCTCACATTTGCGAGTCCCGTTCTGCCATTGACGAGTGAGGTTCCTGAACCCGGAGTGAACAGGAACTGTTCGCCCAACTTCACATTTGAAGTCCCGTTCTGCCATTGACGAGTTTGGAAATGGCGGTTTGGCGAAGTCCGGGACAGGGGATTCTCTTGCTCGCCAAAGGGGCCTAAGGGCCTCCGGAGAGCGTTCGAGGCCCGCTTCCTCCTCCGAAGATCTCCCGGCCCGACTTCGGCCACTACAGGCCATCCTGAGAGGCCGGTTTCACCGCCGTTATATTTATATATAACTCATTGTGTCATATTGTGTTAGGAGGATCGATGGTCGCATCTGCAGACTTCCGCTATGCCCCTCGCCGAGCGCCTCTCCCGTGGCCTGCGATGGTGCGGGAACAGAATGTTGTCGAACGCGATGCCGCGGCGAGTCCCAACGACGGACAGGCGTCGGTCGGCGCCAACGCCCTGCCCCCCGGCGCCAACGGCGTGATTCCCAGTGCCAACGCTGCCCCCGGCGCCACCCCTGCGTCCGCCAGCGCCGGGTCCGGCGAAGATGGCGACGACGAACTCTTCCTCCTGGGCGAGCGCATCGCGGAGCTGGCCGCGCGCATCAACTCCGCGGAATCCCGGATGATGACCCTCATCGCCGACTTCGACCGCCGGGGCGGCTGGAAGGACGACTTCTCCTCCTGCGCGGAGTGGCTCGCCTGGAGAATCGGCATCAAGATGGGTCCTGCGCGTGAGCGGGTCCGGACCGCCCGCACGCTCGAAGACCTGCCCCGGACCGCTGATGCACTCAGGGAGGGGCGCATCTCCTACGCCAAGGTGCGGGCGCTCACCCGCGTGGCGAAGCCCGGGAACGAGGGAAAGCTGCTCGAATTCGCGCTCGCCGGTTCGGCGGCGAAGCTGGAGCGGACGGTGCGGATGTGGAGGAAGTTGTCCCGCGACGGGGAGCTGACAGTGGAGGAGGCCCGGCACCGCAGCCGAACCTTCTCGGTCTTCGTGGACGGCGACGGGATGTACCTGGTGAAGGGACGGCTCGAGCCGGAGGTTGGGGCGGTGCTGATGCGGGCGGTGGAGGCGGCGTCCGATGCACTGTTCCGGCGCGAGCCCGGTGCCGGCGATGCGCGCCCGAAGCCGAAGCAGCGGCGGGCGGATGCGATGGGGCTGCTGGCAGAGCGCGCGCTGGCGGCGGGCTTCGGGGGTGGCGAGTCTCGTGACTCCCGCGGCGGCTCGAACGCCATCCCGGGCGGCGACATGGCCAAACCGGACGGTGCTCGGATTGCCGAATCAGATGCAGCGTCGCGGGGCGAATCGGATGCGACGCCGAAGGACGAACCGAGGAGTGATCTGGGCACCGAACCCCGTGTCGAGTCCGGCACCCGGGCGGAGCGCTTCCAGGTCATGGTCCACTGTGACGCCGCGACGTTGGCGGAAGAAGGAGAGCCCGGACGTTCAGACCTGGACGGGATCCGCGTTTCCGCGGAAACGTCCCGGCGCATGGCATGCGACGCGGCGGTGGTCGCCATGGTGCACGCGAAGGACGGGTCGGTACTGAACGTGGGACGGCGGACGCGCACGATTCCACCGCACATCCGGCGGGCGCTGGAGGAGCGCGACCGGGGATGCCGCTTTCCGGGATGCGCGTGCCGTTTCACGGAGGCGCACCATGTGAAGCACTGGGCCGACGGGGGCGAGACGAGCCTCAGGAATACGGTGCTGCTCTGCCGTCGTCACCACCGCACGGTTCACGAGGGGCGGGTCAAGGTGGGCACGAGCCCAGACGGGACGGTGCTGTTCTTCACGCGCAAAGGGAGAGTGCTGGCCGATGCACCGAAGAGGCCGGGATGGCCGGATGCACCCAACGGGCGAGTTCAGGCGGATGCTCCGAATGAGCGAGCGCGGGCGGACACACCAGGACGAGGGGTGCGGGCGGTTTCCAGCTTACCCCCAGTCCCGCTGGCCACTCGCGCCACCCTGTCCAACGGGGCCGCGCTCTACCGCGACTCAACTATCCCGTGGGCGATCGAAGCCGCTGCCCGGGATGCCGTGGAGGAGTCTCTGGACGCCGACCCGTAGAAGTCTGGAAGCCGGAGATATCACCGGCCAACACTGTCAACCGAAAACGCCGGTGTGACGAATCCGGACTCGTGAGTCGCCGTCTTGCGTCGGTCTCATCAATCCCCGGCTGACGCCACGGCTTGCCGAACGGTGCGCAGCGCGGAGGACATCTGGTTGGCCACGGTTTGTGCCGAGACGTTCATCACGGTGGCCGCTTCGGCGTGGGAAAGGCCGCGTTGGAAGACTAGCTCGAACACCTCGCGTCGGCGGTCAGGCAGCGACGCCACAGCGGCCTGGAACGCGTCGGCGAGCATCTTCGCGTCGAGCACTTCGGCTGGGGTTGCGGCGTGCGCGCCCCCCACCGCATCCTCGCGCCCCTGGCGCGTCAGCCACCGCCGCCGGACCGCCTGCCTGCGCTTCTGGTCGATCACCAGGTTCCGGACGATGCGGTAGAGGTAGACCCGGGCCGATCCACGCGGCCTCCAGGCACGCCGGCGCTCCCAGACCTGAATGAACGCCTCCTGCACCACGTCCCGGGAGAGTTCCACGTCACTCAGCTGACTCGCCGCGTAGCGGACCAGTTCGGCCCAGCACAGCTCCATCAACCGGCCCAGCGCCGACTCCGATCCGCCCCGGATCGACGCCATCAGCGACGTCAGATCGTCGGCGGGGACGGAGGCCGGGTTCGTGTCGGTGGTCAGCATGTGCTCGGAAGTGGCCGGGATCGGCTAGAGTCGGCTGGCTGTGGCGCAACCTGCCGCTTCCTTGAAATAGCGCATCGCTCGTCCGTTCCTACTACGAGTCCAAGGGCTCGTGTGTCGGCTACGGAGGCAACAGCGTGCCCGGTCTGGCTGCCCGTGTCCGAGTCCCGTACGATGTCCGGGTTACGCAATCGAACTGGAGACAATCCCATGGACAAACGCTGCCGAGGCGTGCCCGCCCGACGCCGCGCCTCCCGTGCCGGGTGCAGGCGACCTCCCGGCGAGTGTCGACCACACCCTGTCCGGGGCTATCGGCGGCCGATCGCTCTGCCCATTGCCGCCGCACTTCTCAGCATCGCTGCGGGCTCCTGCATGCAGGAAGGCGCCGGACCCTCCGCCGCAGACGAAGCGCCCTTCGACATCCTGATCGTCAACGCACGGGTCGTGGACGGAGCCGGCAACCCCTGGTTCCGCGCCGACGTGGGGGTGCGCGGGGACCGCATCGCCGCCGTGGGACGCCTCTCCGGACGCGAGGCCGCCCGGACCATCGACGCGGGCGACCGCGTGGTTACCCCGGGGTTCGTCGACATGATGGGCCAGGCCAGCCTGGTGCTCATCACCGACCCTCCGAGCGCCGAGAGCAAGCTGCGCCAGGGCATCACCAGTCCGGCGAGGGCGGCTCGCCCGCTCCCCAGAGCGCCGAAACCCAGCAGAGTCCGCCCGTCATCGACGGCGACACGCTGCGCTGGCGGCGGTACTCGGAGTATTTCGCGATCCTCGAGAGCTTCGGCATTCCCATCAACGTGGTGCACGACGTAGGACTGACGCAGGTGCGGCGCGTGGTGCTGGGCGACGAGGACGTCGCCCCGACACCGGAACAGCTCGACCACATGCGTGCGCTGGTGCGCGAGGGCATGGAGGACGGGGCCGTCGGGGTGTCCACTTCCCTCATCTATCCGCCCGCCATCTACGCGAGCACCGAAGAGCTGGTCGCTCTCGCTTCCGTGGCGGGGGAGTACGGCGGCGTCTACTTCACGCACATGCGCAACGAAAGCCACGCGGTGCTCGAGGCCATCCGGGAGGCCATCACCATCGGCGGGGGCGCGGGCGTGCCGGTGCACATCTATCACCTGAAGGCCGCCGGACAGCGCAACTGGCCGCTGATGGACGCCGCGCTGGCGCTGATCGACTCGGTGCGCACCGCGGGGATGGACGTGACCGCGGACATCTATCCCTATGTCAGGAACGGCATCGGGCTGGGGTCCTTCCTGCATCCCCGGCACTATGCGCGCGGCACCGAAGCCTTCCTGGCCACGCTCTCGGACCCGGAGCTGCGCGCTCAGCTGAGGAGCGAGGTCGAGACCGATTCCGAGTGGGAGAACTGGTACCAGCACGTGGGGATGGACTGGAACAACGTCCTCATCGTGGCGGCCTCGGACGAAGTCGATCCGCGCGTCATCAACCGCTCCGTCGCCGGAGCGGCGGAGGTGCTGGGGACGGACCCCTGGAACGCCTTCTTCGACCTGGTGCAGGCCGGGGGCGTGAGCGTGAACCCGCTGAGCATGAACGAGGAGCAGAAGTGGGCCGCGCTCGGGGCGCCCTATGTGATGATCGACACCGATGCCTCGCCGGTGCACCCTGCCACCAGCGCCAGCTCCCATCCGCGCGCCTTCGGCGCCTTCCCCCGGGTGATCGCGAAGTACGTGCGCGAAGACGGGGTGATTACCCTGGAGGAGGCCGTCCGCCGCATGACCTCGCTGGCGACCCACCGGCTCGGGCTCTACGACCGCGGCATCGTGGCGCCCGGGATGGCCGCGGACCTGGTGGTCTTCGACCCGGCCGAGTTGCGCGACGTGGCCGACTTCGGCGACGCGATGCGCTACGCGGAGGGGGTGGACTACCTGTTCGTCAACGGGGTGCCGGTCATCGACGATGGACAGATGACCGCGGAGCGGCCGGGGCGGTTGCTGAAGCGAGAAGGGCCGTGAGGAGAGAAGGCCGCGGGTTTCGGTGCCTTGCGTCGATGAGCCACTCTCGTGGCTAGCAGTGCTAGAGAAAGGGGACATGTATGAATCGGTCGGAAGCCGTGGAGGCATCGAGGAAGTACTGGTGGGTCAACCAGGGGCGCGCGTACACGCCTCAGCGGGATGGAGGCTACATCTGGGCCCCTCAGCGGAGCCGTGGCGGTACCACCTTTGCCCACCACCGGAACGTTGGACTCGTGTCGCGAGGGGACGTTGTTCTTCACTACGCCAAAGGAACGATCCGTGCCCTCGGACGGGTGAGAGCGGACGGTGGAGAAGGGGAGCGTCCCGAAGGCCTCTCCGGAGATTCCTGGGCAAAGGAAGGATACCTCGCAGCAATCGAATACTCAGACCTCGACAACCCCATCCACCTCAATGAGGTCGACGTCGCGATGCGCACCAGCGCAGAGGGGGGGCCGTTTGACGTGAACGGCGCGGTCAAACAAGGATATCTTTTCCCCTTGGACGACGACCTTGCGGACCAGATTCGAAGCCAATTCTTGGAGCGCTGGCCAGGCAACTCACATTGGGGCGGGGTGACGGACACTCCCGCATTGGATCCCCATCAGCTCGACCTCCTCCGGACTACGTTCCTCGCCCGTACGCCGGGGTTTGAAACATTTGATCCTCCCCGAGGACCCTACCGTTACTGGGAGCGAGACTACAAGGACGAAACTAGCAACCGCGTCCGCAATGAACTCGTCCCACTCATTCGCGAGGCCCCTGTCGACCGTGCCAATGCCTCTGAAATCATCAGAACGACCCAATCCATCTTCAAGGACCGTCTCGCCTCAACCGGCGCGCCGCAAAACCTAATCAGTTGACGCTACTACGATTTCCTGGCGAAACTTAGCGATCAACAGGAGTCGCGTTTCGCGGAGATGCTCCGGACCTTGCTGCTCGGAACCAAGGACAGTTCGGATCGAGTCGAGCAATTCAATCACGAGTTCGTCGAACTCTATCGCGTAGCCGCGGGAGAGAGGCCCGGGGCAGCGATCACCCGGAGCCTACCGACTCTCTTCTTGATGCTGCATAACCCGAGTGAGGAGATATTCATCCGGACTCGCCTCTTCAATCGGCTCTCGAAGAAGCTCACAGGGAACGGCTTGTTCACTGGCAAGCCACTCGATGCAGAATCATATCGTAGAACTGTCACGTTTGCCCACAGCGTGAAAACTGCGCTAGCCGACTGGGGCTGGAAGCCCGTCGATATGATCGACGTCCAGAGCTTCCTGTGGGTTTCTGGAACCCTGTCATTCCAAGCTCAAACGTCTTCCTGGATTTTTCAGGCCAATCCCAAGTTCTACGACATCGAAGGAGCTCTTCGCGCTGGACATCGCTTTGGCACGTACACCGTCGCGCAGCACCGGAACAAGATTCGTTGCGGAGATCGGATCTACTTCTGGGTTTCGGGGAAAGATTCCGGAATCGTAGGAACTGGCACTGTGATTGAGCCGCCTGCCAAGCGGCAAGACTTCGAGTGGGAGCGTCCATTCTACCGAGAAGACGCGAATCGCTTCGCGCAACCCCACATCGCGGTGCAGTTCGAAGTCGGTGGCACCATTTCGAAGCGTCTCACCAAAGCGGAGCTTATGGAAGATGCCACTCTACAGAACTTGACTATCTTGAGAGCACCCCAGGGAACCAACTACTCCTTGACCAAGGAGGAGTCAGACGCAATCGAGCGACTCTTGAGGAAGATGACGACGCCAGAGTACTTTAAGATCGCCCCCGGAAAGGGCGCCGAATTCTGGGAGCAGTGTCTCACCGCCGGAATCATGTGTGTGGGCTGGGATGAGCTCGGAGACCTACGCAGCTACGAATCGGTCGAATCGCTTCGCGCCGCGATGGAGGAGCACTACGGAGCCGACATGAAGAACCACGCCCCCACGATTGCGCGCACCGCAAATCGCTTGTGGGACTTTCGCAATCTGCAACCCGGGGATCGAATTGTTGCGAATCGGGGAACCTCAGAGGTATTGGGCGTCGGGGATGTGGGCAAAGCTGGCTATCGATGGATGCCCGAGAGGGACCCTTTCAGAAACGTTGTTGAAGTTAACTGGGACACTTCGGCAGCCGGAGCCATCCCGGATCAGGGCGCTCCCTGGCGGCAGACGATCGTGAAGATCACACCTGAACTATACGACTCGATCGTGTCTGGAGTCTGGCCGGTAGAACAAGGCGAAGGATTCGAGGGTTTGATGTCGCGCTTCAGGGAAGCTGGCTTGTATTTCCCGGCCGAAACCGTGTCCAACTACCTGCTCGCACTGCAAGCCAAGGGATTCGTGATCTTGACCGGAATCTCAGGGACCGGGAAGACGGGACTCGCCCTGCACGTCGCGCGATCGTTTGGCGCCGCTGTGTCGGGAGGCACGGATGACCACCTCTGTCTCGTTCCGGTCCGACCCGATTGGACCGATAACCGTGGATTGCTTGGGTGGCAGAACCCCATCACGGGCAAGTATGTGCTAACGCCTGCGCTGAAGTTCCTCCTCCGGGCCCAGGCCGAAGTTGAGGGCGCTCAGGCGAAAGGGCGGGCGCCCCACCCATATTTTCTGGTCCTTGATGAGATGAACATCGCCAGGGTGGAATACTACTTCTCCGATTTTCTCTCGTGTCTGGAGTCTGGGATGCCAC
This sequence comes from Longimicrobiales bacterium, assembly GCA_965237885.1. GTDB lineage: Bacteria > Gemmatimonadota > Gemmatimonadetes > Longimicrobiales > Gaopeijiaceae > BD2-11. Next base: position 703,679 of record CBDEGN010000002.1, read on the forward strand.
TGAATCTCCACGACGAAACGAGCCCCGGCGTTATGGTTCCTTCGGAGTTGCCGATACCCCACAACGTCTTCATTACCGGAACCGTCAACGTCGACGAAACGACGTATACCTTTAGCCCGAAGGTTCTCGACCGGGCCTTCACAATCGAACTGAATCGGGTTGATCTCAACCAGCTCGGTCAGCCCAACCTCACCGCTTCCGACAAGACGCCCCTGTACTTGCGCAACCTACTCCCGATGATTCAGGACAACCGCGGAGAGAAGCGCGGGGCGACGAATCTTGACTGGAACGAGTTCAAAGCCTTACAGGGTGGAACACTCGCTGACGTGGTCGATGCATTGAACAGGATGTTGACGGAAGAGAACCGGCATTTCGGCTATCGGGTGGCAACCGAAATCGCCCGCTTCACCAACTTGGCCGCGAGGCAGGCCGGGGACGATGAAGAAAACCTCTGGTACGCTTTGGACTTGGCGCTCATGGAGAAGGTCCTGCCGAAGTTCCATGGCACACAGCAAGAGCTAGAGGGAATCCTGGAAAAGCTCTTCCGCTTTGCAATCACCGGGTCTCGATCGGAGCAGGGCAGCAATATCGCGGAGCAATGGGATATCGTGGGCGACGAACTACGTCCGCTCGTGTCAGCGAACTGGGACTCCTCAAGCCTTCCCCGACTGCCCCTCATGGCCCTCAAGACGCTTCGAATGATCCGGCGCCTGCGTCAGCAGGGATTCACGTCCTTCATCCAATGATTGCTGAGCTCGATCTGGGCGATGTCCTGTTGCATGAACGCCGTGGTCGCCCCATGGCAGAGCGACTCGAGAGTGGAGTAAGACTCCACGGCGAAGGCAGCTGGATTCTACGAGGAGCCGAGTCAGTTCTCGACTCCATCGAAATGTCGCTGACAGGTGTCTGCGAGCGCTTCGGCCCCAAAGTGCTGTTGGTCGAATTCGGAAATACGGTGGGACGGTTTGCCGTGTCCGGTCTCGGAACGATCGAAGTTGTATCCGGCAAGTGGGATGAAGCTCACTTCGACCGGATGCTACAGGACATCACCGAAATAGCGGCAGCCCTCCCCTTCTCGGCGGCAACTTCTGGCTCCCTACCCTACGATCGAAGCATTGCAGAGTCCCGCGACCTTCTGTATCACGCGTTCGTTTACCTCCGGTACGTCCTCTCGAACGACGCGCCCCGTGAGACTCAACTCCAACCCGCGCTTCGGGAAATCTTGAGGGAACCGCACCGCCGACTCGTGCGCCGGGTTGAGTTGGTAGCGGCCGATCAGGTACGTCGCATGGACCCCTCTGATGTCATCCGAATCTTGCAGCGTCCGGGGCACTTGGTCCCCGTCGGGACCTCACTGACGAGTCCGTTGGCTGAAGCGTTCGGCGGCCGCCTCCCAGAGCGCGTCGGGGAGAGCCGCCCTCGAATTGATTTTGACACCCCAGAAAACCAGTTCGTCAAGACCTTCTTGGGAAGCATAGAGGCGGTTTTATCGGGTATGGCAAAGCTGGCCGGTCAGCAGACAAAGAAGACGATCTTCTGGCAGCGAATCGATGCCGAGATCGCTGACCTCGTGCAAGCGCTCCGCCCCATCATTGGTCACCCGCTTTGGCGAGATGTCGGGCCGATGACCCATCTGCCGGCGAGCTCGACGGTGTTGCAACAACGTCGGGGCTACAAGCAGGTCTTCCAGCACTTCGTGCGACTCAGACTCTCAAGTCGGCTTCCTGTAGACCAGGATGAACTACGGGACCTGCTCGAGCTCAAAGACATCGCCTTGCTCTATGAGCTTTGGTGCTATTTCCAACTCGTGGACGTCCTCCGGCGGCACAAAGGTGAGCCCTCAACCGCCTCACGGCTCAAGAAGGACGACCTCGTATTGCATGTCCCCTGGGAGTACGAGGTGGCATGGGGCACTGATGTGAGGCTTCTCTACAACCCCCGTTTCGGTCCGAAGAAGAAACCCGGGCGACACTCGTACTCCGTCGGACTGCGGCCCGACATCGCTCTTGAAATCAGTGAACAAAACGTGCGCCGTTTGCATCTGTTCGACGCCAAGTTCCGCGTTCGGAGTCTCCCTCAATTGTCGGATGAGAGCGACGAGAGCGAGTCCGAGGAGCGGCGCGGCATCTTCAAACTCGCTGATCTCTACAAGATGCACACCTATCGGGACGCGATTGGTGCAGCTCGCTCCGTGTGGGTTTTGTATCCGGGCTCCGAGACGCGCTTCCACACCGTAAGCGGTGAACAAGTTACGGACTTCGTTTCGGTGGACACGCGTCTGCAAGGAGTCGGCGCTGTCCCGCTCCAACCCGCGGGGGCAGCGGAGCCCGTCGTCGAACTGCTTAGAGCCCTTACGGGCTGACTCACGCTCGATCACCGACACGAGGCCCGGCTGCACGACGTGTCCCGGGACGCGCGCGTTGGCCGAGTTGGACAGCGACGATTCGTCGATCCGGGTCGAAATGGTCTGCGCCTGGCCCAGGATGTTAGCTACATACCTGGCCATCCATATGGAACCTGGCTCGAATCGGCGGGATGGCCGCCGACCTGGTGGTCTTCGACCCGGCCCAGCTGCGCGACGTGGCCGACTTCGGCGACGCGATGCGCTACGCGGAGGGGGTGGACTATCTGTTCGTCAACGGGGTGCCGGTCATCGACGATGGAGAGATGACCGCGGAGCGGCCGGGGCTGCTGCTGAAGCGCCGCCTCAATACGCCCCCATCCTGAGGCCGATCAATCCGCTGGTCATCCCCCGAGGCCCGCCCGCGGATACGCCCCCAGCACCTTGAACATCGAAGCCCGCGCCCGGATGCCCTCCAGGGCCTCCCGGACAATGCGGTCCTCGCGGTGACCCTCGATGTCGATCAGGAAGATGTAGCGGCCGAGGCTGCGCCTGTCGGGGCGGGACTCGATCTTGATCATGTTGATCCCGCGGGAGGCGAGCTCGCTCAGCGCTCCGTGCAGCGTTCCCGGCGCGTCCTCGTTGAAGTCGAAGCAGACCGAGGTCTTGTCGCGCCCGCTACGGGGTGTGCCGTGCGGGGCCAGCACCACGAACCGGGTTTTGTTGGTATGCTCGTCTTCGACATCGTAGTCCGCGACGGCCGCGCCGAAGATCTCGGCCGCCCTCCGGCTCGATATGGCGGCGGCGGGGCGCTCGCTCGTCTGCATGTCGCGGACCGCCCCGGCGGTGCTCAGCGAGGCCACCGGCTCGGCCCGGGGAAGGTGGCTCGCGAGGAAGCCGCGGCACTGGGCGAGCGCCTGGGGATGGGAGTAGACAACGCGCACTTCCCCGCGCGCGACGCCGGGCTGAAGCAGCAGACAGTGGTGGATCGGAAGCACGATCTCCTTCGCGATTGTCAGCCTCGTGTGGTGGATGAGCAGGTCCGCGGTCTGGGTGACGACGCCCTCCAGGCTGTTCTCGATCGGGACGACAGCCTCGTCCGCAACCCCTTCCTCCACCGCGCGCACGGCGGCCGGGATGCTTCCGAAGGGGACCAGGAGGGCGGTGGCGCCGTGTTCGAGCGCGGCCTGTTCGCTGTAGGTCCCCTCGGGGCCCAGATAGGCGAGCTTCATGAAAAGATTCTCACAGGGCCTGCTTGCCAGGCTACCGCCTCAGGTCGAACAGCCTGCTGTACTTGACCACGAGTTGGCGCTGCTTCGGCCCCGCCAGGATTCCCGTGCGCTCGAGCGAGCCGTTGTGATTCGTGTCGTTCCACACGACGAACAATCCGGTGCCGGCCGTATCGAGCCACCCGACCCGAACATTGGTCCCGAGATCGTTCGTATCGTCATTGTACTGGACGTTGGTCTGCAGGTACAGGCGGGGCGTGAACGAGTATGACGCGTTGAACTGCACGACGGCGGTCGTGAAGCTGCCCTGGTCGAGGCGTACGTCGAAGTAGTTCGCACGGACGCTCGCGGTGAGCTTGTCGCTATAGCGGTACGCCAGCGTGGCGTTCGGGCCGAAGCGTGTCCCGTTGTAGAACCCGCCGAGTCCCCATCCGGCCGACATCGAGAGTGGGGCGCCTCGATTCGTGTTCGCCCTGAATTCCCAGTCGACGTTGTTGTACGTGCCGGCCGGGATGACGATGTCCTCCCGGATCTCGAACGGCTCCTCGAGACCCTCGCCTGTGAGGTTGAAGCCGGGAAGCTGGAAGAACGCTCCGTTCTCGAAGGCGAAGTGGTTGTCGAAGTGAACGAGATACGACTCGTTGAAGCCGCCCAGCGTCCAGAACGCGTTCCCTGAGATGTGGGGCCGGAATTCGCGGAACCAGGGCACGCTCTCCGCGCGCAAATGGCGCAGAAAGCGGAAGTTCATGTGGCGGTACCCGCGCCGGTTGACGAAGCCGACCTCCGGGTTGAAGGCGTCGCCGACCTGCCGGTAGCCGGTCGAGATCTGCCAATCGCGCGTGATGTACTGCATGCCGCCGGCGAAGCCGTACTCGCCGTCGTTGAACCCTGACCCTGGTGCTTCCTCCCCGGCGGGGGCCGGCGTGGTGGTGAGGCTCGCCCAGCCGTCGAACGTCAGCGCGTCCCCGATGCTAAGCTGGCCGTCGATGCCGTAGGTGAGATTGTGGTCATCCGCATCGGCGGTGTTGAGGCGCGACACGAAGATGGCTCCGAGCTGTGACCTGTTCCCGAACTCCCGGTACGCTCGCAGCACGCCGAAGTTGTTGGCCGGTGCGATCTGATCGCGGAGGCCGGTGTCGTCGTCGATGTCGTAGGCCTCGCCGGTCTGGATGTTGAGCAGACCGATCTGGAAGTCACCGACTTTGCCGGTCAGCCGGGCGCCCGTCCGAATCGGCACCTCCTGCCCGCCTGAGAGGCCGATGCGGCGGCTGAAGAAGAGCTCGGCAGAACGGGACGCGCCGACGGCGAAGGTGCCCGCATTCTCCAGGAAGAAGGCGCGCTTCTCAGGGAAGAAGAGGCTGAACCGCGTGAGGTTCACCTGCTGGTCGTCCACTTCCGCCTGCGCGAAATCGGTGTTCACGGTGAAATCGAGCGTCAGGCTCTGGTTGATGCCGATCTTGGCGTCACCGCCGATCTGGCGGCCGTAGGCCACCTCCGGCGAGACGACTCGGTAGTCCTTGAGCCCGTCCGCGAGCGCGTACGGGCTGATCGTCACTGTGCGCTTCGAGGGGGCCTCCACCGCGAGGGTTCCGGCGAGTGAGATCCGGTACACACCGAACTGCCTGGGCAGGGGCGCCCAAGTCGACTGCTCGCTGTTGCGCCGGATCTTGCGCTCGAAGTTCAGGCCCCAGCCCTGCGCTCCCCCGGCTCCATACCGGAGCGTCGAGAAGGGAATCCGCATCTCGGCGTACCAGCCGAGATCGTCTCTGGTCGTGGCTACGTCCCACGAGCCGTCCCAGTTCAGGTTGAATCCGCCCGCCGAGCCGCGCTGCTGGCGGCCACCGCCCGGGCCGCCGCCCACCCCCTCGCCGATGACCTGGCCGTCGTACTCGATGCCCGCCGGTGTCGTGCCGAAGACGAAGCCGTTCTGCCGGTCCAGATAGGTGTCGAGCACGACGACGAAGGCATCCGAGTCGTTGAGCGAGGCATCGCGCAGCGTCTGGCCTGTGACGATGCCCGCCGGGTCTTCATCGAAGAGCCATGCGCCGATGTACAGAGCTGCGTCGTCGTAGACGATGCGGACTTCCGTCCGCTGCGAAACCGGCTGGCCCTCAGTGGGCTCGCGCTGCGTGAAGCCCGTGAGGGGCTCGAGTCCCAACCAGGCGTCGTCGTGGAGCTGACCGTCGATGACGGGGGGCGCCGTGATCTCCGACGCCTGCGCGTTGGGTGATTGCTGCGCGCGGAGCAGGGCAGGCATCCCAAGCATGGTGATGACGGCGATGTACCGGATCGTGCGCACGCAACCTCGCTTTTTCATGGAGTGACGGCCCGATGGCGAGGAGAAGGGCAAGTCCGGCACACCCACGCTCAATTCGACACGCGAGACGCGGAATCCGCTGGCAATGGCCCATCCACCGGAGCCAGCGCCTCGCGCCTTCGCGGCAGGTCGCTTCCCGAGCGCTCCTGGAAGGCCCTCAGGCCGAATTCGGGCAGGATCCCGAAGAGGTGTTCGAAGATCTGCGACTGAAAGGCCTCGTAGCCAAGCCATTCCGTGTCGTTCGAGAAGCAGTAGATCTCGATCGGCGCGCCGTGGGGGCCGGGAGCCAGCTGCCGTACCATCAGGGTCATTTCCTTGTGCGTCTTCGGGTGCGCCCGCAGGTATCCCTCCACGTATGCCCGGAAAAGCTCCAGATTGGTCGGTTGCGGAGCCTCGGTGGCGCCGCTTCCGCCCTCGCCGGGGGCCGCGGAATCGGCGGGAGCCATGTCATCGGAACCCGCAGGAGCCATATCTTCGGAATCCGCAGGAGCCATGTCATCGAGCTTGCGTCCGATGTAGACCCGCAGCCGCTCGCGCCGGGACAACTCGCGGATCTCGTCGTCTCCGAGGAACCGCACGGAGTTCACGTCGATGAGAATCGCCCGCTTGATGCGTCGCCCTCCGGATTCCGACATTCCGCGCCAGTTCTTGAACGATTCGCTGATCAAGCGCTGGGTCGGAATCGTCGAGATCGTCTTGTCCCAGTTCTGCACCCGGACCGTGTGCAGATCGATGTCGACGACCGTCCCGTTCGCGTTCACCTGCGGCACCTCCACCCAGTCCCCGATCCGCAGGATGTCGTTGGAGGTGATCTGGATGCTCGCGGCGAACGATACCAGCGTGTTCCGGAAGACGACCATCAGTAGCGCCGCCAGCGCGCCGATCCCGGACAGGAAAACCACAGGCGAACGGCCCAGGAGCGTCGCGACCATCAGAACTCCGGCAACCGTATAGATCACCAGGGTCGTGACCTGCACATAGCCCTTGATCGGCTTGGCCATCGACTCCGAATAGGCCCGCATGTAGATGTGGTGGAACGCTCCCACGAAGGCCGAAACCGTCCTGGCGAGCGTCAGCACGATGTACGCAGCCGTGAGGCGGCGCACGGCGGTCCAGAAGAGAATCAGATAAGCGGGCTCCAGAGCCGCTTCCACCTCCGAGCGGGTCACGCCCAGGGCCGGAACGATGCCGTAGTAGACGACGAGAGCGGGCACGATGGGCGCGAGCCGACCGAGCACGTTTTTGTCGAAGAGGCTCTTGTCGAAGGCGATCTCGGCTTCGCTGGCCACCCGTCCGACGGCCTTGTTGATGACCCGCGATTTCAGCCAGTCGGCGATGACCGCAAGAATCAGCAGGGCGCCCAGCCCGATGGCCAGCTGCCACCATTCCTGAGGGAGTGAGTCCTCCATGGTGGCCCCCGGCCCGGCTCAGGCCTTCGCCCCCACCGGATCCACCCGCACGGTCACGATATCCGTGTCGTGGTACTTCTGGTGGCGCACCGACGTGGCGAGGTGACGCAGCAGCCTCAGCGAGACGTCGCGCTCCAGCGGAACCTCCGCGGCACGGACTCCGAGCAGCGCCAGGCGGTCTTCGATGTTGCCTTCCCCGGTGACGGCCAGAAATTCGAGTTCAGCGCCGCCGGACTCGGCCCGGGCAGTCACGCGCAGCCGCCGCTCGCCCGGCGAGTCATCTTCCTTCCCCTGCTCGAGCAGAAGCAGGAGGGTCTCTTCGGCGGCGAGGTCCAGCCGGTTGGCCATCTCGTCGCCGAGTCGCGAACGAGATGCGAACCGTTCCAGGAAGTTCTGGATCCTGGGCAGCGCCTCGACGTTCAGGCTGGTTTCGATGTGCCTGCGCCGGGGTGCGGTGAGCTCCATGAACACCGACAGGAGAATGGCGGTCAGCCCGCCGGAGGTCATTCCGTTCTCGAGAAGCGACCCCGCCCAGCCGAAGTACTCTGACGGAATCTGGCCGCTCTGGAAGCCGGCACCGATCCAGAACGAGACCCCGATGATCGTGGCCTTGCGGTAGTCGATGCCGTCCTGTGCGACCATCTCGACGCCCAGCACGAAGAGGATGGCGATCAGCACGATGATGTAGGCACCCACCACCGGGTCGGGAATGGCCAGCAGCACCGCCGTGGCCTTGGGGAAGAACGCCAGCGCGATGAAGATCAGCCCGATGCACATCCCCACCCGGCGCGCGGCGATCCCGGTGATGTCAACGATCGAGACGCTGTTCGAATAGGTGGTGTTCGGCACCGTGGCCAGGATGCCGGAGAGGAGGTTGCCGACCCCGTCGGCGGCGACCGCCCCCTGCACCGCGCGGAAGTCGGTGGCCCGCCGCTCGCGCCACGAGACCCGCTGGATGGCCATGCCGTCGCCGATGGTCTCGATGGCGCCGACCAGGGTGACGAAGATGAAGGCCGGAAGCATCGCCCAGAATCCGGGGCTCAGGCTCAGGTCAAAGCCGGGCCATCCCCCCGCCGGGACGCCGAACCAACGCGCGTCGCCCACGATGCTCATGTTGTAGGTCCCGAACCCGGCCGCGACCAGACATCCCCCCACGGCCCCGATCACCGATCCCCACAGGCGGAGCGCCCCCCTGGCCCGGAGGATGATGACGATGGTGATCACGATCGTCGTCAGGGCGGTGAAGGGAGCAGCGGCCGGCGCGGCCCCCTCCGGCGCCAGGAAGAGCAGGTCGAAACCGATGGGCATGACCGTGACCGCGATCAGCATGATGACCGTGCCGGCCACCGTCGGCGTGATGACGCGCCTGAGCAGCGAGAGGCGCGAGGAGATCAGGAACTGGAAGAGCGACGAGGCAACGATGAGGCTGGCCAGCAGGGCGGGCCCGCCCTGTTGCAGCGCCGCAACCGACACCGCGATGAAGACCCCGGACGTGCCCATCAGCAGGATGTACCCCGCCCCGATCCTGCCGATGGGTCTCGCCTGAATCAGCGTCGAGATGCCGCACACGATCAGCGCCGCGAACGCCGCCCAGGTCAGGTAGGTCTCGCTGCCGCCTCCGGCCCGCACCACGATCGCCACCGTGATGACGATGCCCGCGATGTTGAGCAGAATGTACTGGAACGCGAGCCCGAAGGACACCGCGTAGCTGGGGGTTTCGTCGGCCTGGTAGCGGAGGTCCTGGCGCTTCGAGGAGGAGGGCATGGGAGGCTCCGCTCACGGTTTTGGGGCACCGGTCCGCACGTCCACCGGATAGGCGTCCTGCGGGGTCGCGACGCGGAGCATAATCGGGGCGCGGCAGCGGGGATGGCAAGGCGGACGGGGTCCGCTGCCTGGAGGCGTCGCGCGGCGGCGGCTGACCGTCGGGCGGTTGACCGGCGACCCGTGCGGTTCGATGGTGTCCCCATGAACAACCCCCCGTCCCGTCCCACCGTTTCCCCCAAGGCGCGCATCGCGGCGCTGGCTCGCAATGACAAGTGGTTCCTGGGGGGGCTGGACGGCGTGGTGTGGGCACCGCCGTTCCCGCAGTGGCTTCACCGGCCGGGGTTCTGGGATCCCGTTCACCTGCTGCAGCACGAGGTCGGCCCGGGGTTCTCGGTAGCTCTCGTGCGCCCCGACGGGCGGGAAAGCCCCCTCAGTAGAGCGACCTGCGGCCCAGGCGGTCGCGAGCTGACGCCACGCAGGTGGCAGCCCGGGCGGCTGGTCGCCACGTGGTCGGATGAGCGAGGCGTCGTCGTCGAGGAGCGCCGCCAGGTCTTGCCGGGCGGAATCCTGGAATCATCCTGGCACCTCCCCCGCAAGCTCGAGGGTTACCTCGTCGGCTTCACCGCGCAGCCAGCCGACGCGACCGACGAGGTGGAACCCACGACAGCCGGCGTGGGCTGGACGCGGGCCGTCTCGGACCGGCGCGGGCAGGAATTGGTCCTGCGCCTGGAGCTCGCAGGCTCCGTTTCGCCCGCGTGGCGGCGCATCGTGCCGTCCGAGGGGCGCGGCGCGCCCGAATGGCGGCATTCGCCCTTCGCGGAGGACGGCGGCAGCGCCCCGCGGAGCGCCGCGCCGGGCGCCGACCCCGCGCCCGGCGCGGCCCCCGACCCGGACGCACGCCGCTTCGGGTGGATCTGGATCGCCGTCGCCCTTCCGCTGGCGGGGATCGACGGCGGCGGCCCGCTGACCATCCATCTAACCCTCCGCCTCCGGCGCGCCGAAGCTCGACGCCCGGCTCCAACGTCCTCGACGCCCCCGGCCAGCGAGACCCCGGCAGCCTCCGCCTGGGAGTCCTTCTTCGGCGGTTTTCCCCACTTCCAGTGCGGCGATCCATATCTCGACCGCTACTTCGACTACCGCATCTACGGCCTTGGCCTGAACCGCATCGAGGGTCCATGGGGCCCGGTGCGGCACCCCGCCATCGCCGAGGGCCCGGAGTACTTCCACGTGCCGATCGCCTACAGCGCGCAGTGCCACATGATGGAAATGCGGTGGCGGAGGGGCGGGCGCGAGGCGTGGGGCTCACTCTTGAACTTCGTCGACAACCAGAAGCCCGACGGCTCCTTCCACGGGCGCCTCTATCCCGAGCGCCTTGAGGGAACCGACTTCTACCACGCCAACTGGGGCGACGCGCTGCTCGCGGTCGACGACATGCACCCCGATGCGGGGGCGCTGGCCCGCTGCTACGAGGGACTGTCGCGCTACGCCCGCTGGCTGACGGCGGCGCGCGACCCCGAGGCGTCGGGGATGTTCACGGTCACGAACCATTTCGAGACGGGACAGGAGTACATGTCGCGCTACATGGCCGTGGACGAGGAGGCGGACGTGGCGGGGTGGCGTCCCCGCCTCCGCCTGAAGGGGATCGACGTCACGGTGTACGCGCACCAGCTGTTCCGCGCCCTCGGCTCGGTGGCGCGCCGCCTGGAGCGGGCGGGCGACGAAGCCGAGTGGCACGGGCTCGCGGCCCGCTGCTGGAGGGCGATCGACGAGCGCATGTGGTCGGCGGAGGCCCGGCTGTTCACCGACGTGGACGGGCGCACCGGCGAGCGCACCGACGTGAAGGCGGCGGTGGGGTTCTACCCGCTGCTCACCGCACGGGTGGGCGGCGCCCGCCTCGACGCCCTGCTTGACCACCTCGAAGATCCCGGGACCTTCGGCACGCGCTTCCCCCTGCCTTCGTCCAGCGTGGACGATCCGCGATTCTCGGCGGAGGGCATCTGGCGGGGGAAGCGCCGCAACTGCCCGTGGAACGGACGGGTATGGCCGATGACGACGAGCCACGTGATCGAAGGGTTGCTGCGCTGCTGGCGCGGCGGGAGCGAGCGGGCCGGCATGCTGGCGGCCGACATGCTCAACCGGCTCGCGCGCATGATGTTCACCGACGGCGATCCCTCGCGCCCCAACTGCTTCGAGCACTACAACCCGCACACCGGCCGCGCGTGCCACTTCCGGGGCATCAACGACTACCAGCACTCCTGGATCCTCGATTTGCTGGCGCGCGGATTCGCCGGGCTCCATGTGGACGCGTCGGGAATCGAGGTGCGGCCGCTGCCGAACGGTCCCGCCCGCGTGTCGCTGGGACCGGCAATCGCGCGGGGTCGCACCGTGCACGTCGACCTGGAACCCGAGCGGGTGAGCGTCACCGTGGACGGCGAGCGGCTCGACGGGCCGCGCGGCGAGCCCTTGCGAGTTCCGTGGGTTCCGTGAGTCGCGCTACGCAGGGCGTCGTGCTGCGCGGCGTGGAAAAGCGGTACGGCAAGGTCGTGGCCCTGCGGACGGTGGACCTCGAGGTCCGGCCCGGGGAGCTGATGGTGCTGGTGGGCCCATCGGGGTGCGGCAAGAGCACCCTGTTGCGCCTCATCGCCGGGCTCGACGAACCCACCTCGGGGGAGGTGTGGATCGGCGGACGGCGCGTGGACGACATCGAGCCGGGCGCCCGGGACGTCGCCATGGTGTTCCAGAGCTACGCGCTCTACCCGCACATGACCGTGGCCCAGAATCTGGGTTTCGGCCTGCGCGTGCGCGGCACGCCGCGCGCCGAGCTCGAGCGGCGCGTCGCGGAGTCCGCCGCCGCTCTCGGGCTCGCCGAGCTGCTGTCGCGGAGGCCCGGCCAGCTGTCCGGGGGAGAGCGCCAACGGGTGGCTCTGGGACGCGCCATGGTCCGCGATCCGGGCGTGTTCCTGTTCGACGAGCCGCTCTCGAACCTGGACGCGGAGCTGCGCTTGCGGACACGCGACGAGATCGCCGCCCTGCACCGGCGCCTCGGCACGACGATGATCTTCGTGACGCACGACCAGGTGGAAGCGCTGTCGCTGGGCCAGCGGGTCGCGGTCATGGATCGCGGCCGGCTCCAGCAGGTGGGCACGCCGCATGAGGTCTACCGCCGACCGGGCAACCTGTTCGTGGCGGGCTTCGTGGGGTCGCCGCCCATCAACCGCATCCCCCTGTCCCGCGACGAAGGGGGGCGCCTCGCGGGCGGTCCGTTCGCGCTCGCGGAGCCGTCGCGCCTCGACCGCGCCACGCTGGCGGTGCGGCCGGAGGACCTCGCGTTGGCCGGGACGAGAGAGCTAGATGGCGACGCGCCTGGTGGGGATCGCCATTCGAGCGAGACCGGCGACTTCCGGGCCGCCGTGCTCCGCGTGGAGCCGCTCGGCAGCGAGCAGCGCGTGCACCTGGACGGCCCCGGCGACGCGGCGTGGGTGGCGCGCGCATCCCCCGCCCTGCGGGTCGCCCCTGGCGACCGCGTGAGCGTCTCCGTCGCATGGGACCGCAGTCACCTGTTCGGTCCACATGGCCGCCGCGAGGAGGCCGCGCCGCGACCGATGGGCCAGCCGGCCTCGCGATGACGAGCCGTCGGCCGCGCGCGCGCCGGCCCTCTCCGGGCCGCCACCGGTTGCGCCACCGTCGTCCTCGCGGCGGTCGCCTGCGCCCCCGGCGAGTCCGGCGCCGCGTTGCGCGTGGCCCTCTGGGCCGGAGGCCACGAACTCGAGATCGAGCGGCGGGTGGCCGACCGCTACGAGGCCTTGCACCCCGGCGTGCGGGTCGTGCTCGAATCGGCCCCCAACGGATACGAGGAGCGGCTGCTGACCTCGATCGCGGCGGGGCGTCCGCCCGACGTCTACCTCATGGACTCGCCCGACATCCCCACCTTCGTGGAGCGCGGGCTGGCCCTGGACCTCGCGCCCTACCAGGAGGCGCTCGGCTTTCGACCGGACAGCGTGTTCGGGCCGGTGGCGGACGCGTTTCGCCGGGGCGAATCCATGTTCGCGCTGCCGAAGGACTTCACTCCCATGGTCCTGTACGCGAATCGGGGCGCGCTCGCCGCCGCGGGCGTCGAAGACCTTCTGCCAGCCGCGCCCTCGCTCGCCGCGCCGCCGGCCGGCTGGACCTGGACGGACTTCCGGCGGGCCGCCGAGGCGGTCGTCGCGGACACCGACGGCGACGGTCGGACGGACGTGTTCGGGTTCGACTTCCCGCGCAACCTGTACCAGTGGATTCCGTTCGTGTGGTCGGCGGGAGGCGACATTCTGGCACCCGGCGGCAGCGGGGCGACGGGTTACCTGGACGGGCCGGAAGCGCTGGAGGCCTACCGCTTCCTCACGGCCCTGGCGGAGGACGGCCTCACCCCGGGCGCGCAGTTTGTGCAGCAGGGAGACCCCGCGCGGGAGGCGCGCTTCGCATCGGGCGGACAGGCGTTCCTGCTGTCGGGCCACTGGACGCTCCCAGTGTTCCGCGATTTGGTGGAGGCGGGCACCCTGGACCTGGCCATCGTCCCCATTCCGCACCATCCATCGCGGACGGCCACCGCCAGCGTGCTGTACGCATCGGGGTGGGCCGTGCCGCCCAACGCCCCGCACCTGCGCCGGGCCATCGACCTGGCCGGCTTCCTCGCCTCGCCCGAAGCGCAGCGCATCCGGGCGCGGTCGGGACTCGCCATTCCCTCGCGGATGGATGTGGCGGCCGAGTTCGCCGCGGCGGACGGCACCGGGGTCGAGGGCGCGTTCATCGCGCTGGTGGAGGGGGCGCGGATGACGTGGGGCGCCCGGGTGCGCGACTTTTCCCGCATCGAGGCGCTGGCGGTGGAGATCATGGACCGCCGGTTGGTGCGGGGAGAGCCCCTCGCATCGAGCGCCTCGGACGTGGCCCGCCGCATCGACGCGGAGTTCGGGTGGTGAGCGGCGTGCGGCAGCCGGCCCTTGCCGCCCTCGCCGTCCTCGCCCTCTCCGCCGGCTTCGGGTTGGTTCTGGCCGTCGCCGGGGGCCGGGTGGAGGGCGCACGGGTGGCCGCGGCGGAAGCCGAGGCACGCATGGCGGCCGCGCTGTGGGAGGAGGAGGGGGGCGGCGCCCCAGCCGTGGCCGGGCTGCTCGGCGAACGGGCGACGATCGTCGGCGCGGGCGCCGGAGGCGCCGGGGCGGGGGCGCAAGCCTACGAGGCCGGCGCGCTCGACCCCGCCGCCTGGATCGCGGTCGCGCCGCGCCGCGCGGGCGGCCCCTGGACCACCTTCCCCGCCACCGCCACCGCCATCGCGCTGGTGGGCGTGGCGCTCATCTCGGGCTGGGCCGCAGCCCGGCGCCGCGGGCCGACGCGGTCGCGCTACCCGGCGGGCATAGCGCTAATCTCCGTCGGCTGCATCGCCCTGACGGTGGTCGCCGCCGAGCGGTGGGCGAACCGCGAACTCCGATCGCTGAGCGCCGCCACGGTAGCGCAGGGCGCGCGCGCCGTCGAGCTCGCCATGGCGACTGGCGCGGATCCAGCCCGCGCCGCCCGGGTCGCCCACCTCCCGTGGGCCGAGGACCGCTCGCTGGAGTCTGCGAACCAGCCGTGGACCATGCCGGCCGCAGTCGCGGCGGCCATCGCCGCCTCGCCCGAACGAGGCGTGGCGACGCCCCCCGCGACGCCCCCCGGCACCCCGTACGCGGTGGAAGCGGGCGGCGCCACCTACCACGCGGCCCGCGTCGCCGACGTCCACCTCGCCTTCCTCGGATACGAGCGCACCGCCGCGCCCGCCGTCCCGCTGGCCGCCGCGGGCGCGCTCGCCGCCCTGCTGGTGGCGCTGGTCCTCCACCTCGCGCAGCTCGCGGCCCGCCCGCGCGCCTTGCGCCGGACCCTGGCGGCGTGGGGCCTCCTCGCGCCGGCGGCGGTCCTCATCCTCGCGTTCACCCTTGGGCCGCTCCTCTTCTCCCTGTGGATCTCGCTGCACGAATGGCGCCTCATCGACCCCGCGCCCCTCTTCCTCGGACTCGACAACTATGCGGCGCTGCTCTCGAACCGCGAGTGGTGGTCGGCGATCGGGAACACGGCGCTGTTCACGCTGCACGTGCCCGCCGCGATGGCCGTCGCCCTCGCCCTGGCGCTCCTCACCCGAGGGTCGCGCCGCGCGCTGCGCTGGGCCCGGCTCGCCCTGTTCCTGCCCGCCATCACCAGCGTGGCGGCGATCGCGGTGGTGTGGAAGTGGCTGTTGAGCGACCAGTACGGACTGGTGAACCAGGTTCTGCGGCGCGCGGGGCTCGAGGCCGTCCCGTGGCTCACCTCGCCCGACACCGCGCTCATCAGCCTGATGATGATCGGCATCTGGATGGTCGTGGGCTATCAGATGGTGGTCTTTCAAGCGGGCCTCGCCGCCATCCCGCGCGACTGGTACGACGCGGCCCGGGTCGACGGCGCGGGGCCGTGGCAGCGCTTTCGCCACATCACCCTGCCCGGCCTGCGCCACACCCTGTTCTTCGTGCTCGTCACGTCGGTCATCGGATCCTTCCAGGTCTTTGGACTCGTCTATGTGATGACCGAGGGCGGCCCGCTGGGCGCCACCGATGTCGCCGTCTATCACATTTACCGGGAGGCGTGGGAGTTCCTGCGCTTCGGCAACGCGGCCGCCATGAGCTGGCTGCTGTTCGCGGTCGTGTTCGCCGCCACCTGGCTGCACTTCCGCTTCCTCGAAACGCGCCGCGTCCATGCCTGACCGCGCCATGGCGCCGCGGACGGCGCGCGGGGTGCTGCTCGCCGCGGCGTGCCTGGTCATGGCGGCGCCCTTTGCGTGGATGGGACTGACGAGCCTCATGGGACAGCTTGAAGTGTTCTCTCCCGGGGGCATCCTGCCGGAGGCGCCGCGGTGGTCGAACTATCCCGAGGCGCTGACGATCCAACCCTTCGGGCGGTACTTCCTGAACTCGCTGGTGTTCGCCACCGTGGTGGCGGTGGGCCAGGTCGCGACCTCGGCCACCGCCGGATACGCCTTCGCCCGCCTCGACTTTCCGGGGCGGAATGGGCTCTTCATGCTCTTTTTGTCGACGATGATGGTTCCAGCGGTCGTCGTGCTCATCCCCCGCTTCCTCATGATCGAGGCCGTCGGCTGGATCGACACCTACCAGGGGCTCATCTCCACTGAGCTTGTCTCGGTGTGGGGCATCTTCCTCATGCGACAGTATTTTCGGACGGTGCCCCGGGAACTGGAGGACGCCGCGCGCGTGGACGGCGCCGGGCGCCTGCGCATCTTCTGGAGCATCGCCCTGCCGCTCGCGAAGCCCGCCGTGGCCACGCTCGCGCTGTTCGCGTTCGTCGATGCGTGGAAGAACCTGCTGTGGCCGCTCCTCGTCACCCGGTCCATGGAAATGCGGGTGGTCGAGGTGGGGATCGCCGCCTTCCATTCGACCTACGAAATCAACTGGCCCTACCAGATGGCGGCTGGCGTCGCCGCAGTGCTGCCCATCGCGCTCCTGTTCCTGTTCACCCAGCGGTATTTCGTGCGGGGGATCCAGATGGACGGGATTCGATAGCGTGGCGCGCGCCAGGACCCGTCCCGGCCCGGCATGATGCGCGTCGGGGCCCTCGAGGCGCGCCGCTGGGCCGGCCTCGTGTTCGCAGCCGGACCCGACGACGGCATCGGCCTCCGCCTCGTCTTCACCACTCCCGGCGGCCAGCGCCGCGAGTTGGAGGACTGGTACTGGATGGTCTCCCGCGTCGGTCCCCACGCGCCGGACGGATGCTACGCGCGAATGGAGTTCGACCTCGCCGCCGAGCCGTCGCCCGCGTCCCGCCCCGGAGAGGGCACGCTCATTCTGGAGTGGTCGCGCCGCGAAGACGCCGTGGCACTGCGGGCGGTGGCGCGCGCGCCGGGCCAGGTGGAGCTCGTGGGCGACGATCCGTGGGGGTGGAAGGCACGGTGGGAGGAAGCTTCCGGCGGCTGGCGCGCGGCGCTTGGGAGCGTGGAGATCGCCGCCGCGTTCGGGCCTCGGGCGGGGAAACGCGCGGCCACCGTGGTCGCCTGGGAGCCGAGGGGGGCGCCGTCTCGATCCGGGACGGGACCACTCCACGGTGATTCATTCGATCCGCAAGCAGCCGCCCTGGCCCGCGCCCAGCGCCTTCTCCCCGGGCTGGACCGCTGGATCGACGACGCGCGCGCCGACTGGGACCGCCGCCGTCCGAGTTCGTCGGGAGCCGGGGAAGGACTGGTCGAAGCCGTCACGGACAACCTGATGTGGACCGTCCTCCTCCAACCGGAAACCGGACGCCTGTACGCGCCGGCCGGCCGTCGCTGGATTTTTCCGAAGCCGGGGGAGGGCGCACGGGAGGGCGCGCCGGCTCCCGACGACTGGACGGTCTTTGGGTGGGATTCCTTCTTCAACGCCCTCGCGCTCGCCACCGCGTCGGGGCGCCTGGCCTGGGACGTTCTCCTCGCCGGGCTCGAGTCGCGCTACCCGAACGGGAACGTGCCCAACTGGAGGAGCCGGCTCGGCGGGACGCCGGACCGCTCCCAGCCCCCGGTCGGGTCCTTCGCGGCGCTGAAGCTGCATCTTACGTGCCCTGATGTGGACGCGCTGGCCGCCGCCTGGCCCGGGCTCCGCGCGTGGAGCGACTGGTGGGTGGCCGACAAGCGTGGACGCCCGCGCCGGGAGGGCCTCTCGCCGGGACTGCTGGCGTGGGGCTCGGATGCGGCGCTGGTTCCGGAACGCGAGGAGCTCCCGGGGTGGGAAGTGGGCGCGGACGGCCACCAGCGCGCGGCGTGGGAATCGGGCCAGGACGACCTGCCGCTGTGGGAAGAGGCGGAATGGGATCCTCGGCAGGAAGTCCTTGCCATGTCCGCCGTCGATCTGTGCAGCTACCGCGCCCTGGACCTGGAGTGCCTGTCGCGGATTGCCCGCATCCTGGGCGACCCGGCGGCCGCGCGACGGCTGGAGGCCGAGCGCCGCCGCCTCGTCGCGGCGATGAACGGGGTGCTGTGGTCCGAGGCCGCCGGGCTCTACCTGGACGAACTGCCTGCGGGTCGGTCTCCGCGCGTGGCGGCGTCGAACTTCCTTCCCTTGATTGCCGGCGTGCCGTCGGTGCGGCGGGCGCGGCGCATGGTCCGCGTGCTGTGCGACCCCGCGCGCTTCTGGGGAGAATGGGTGCTGCCCACGATCTCGCGCGACGACCCCGTGTTCGACGACCAGCAGTACTGGCGCGGTTCCATCTGGCCGCCCATGAACTACCTCGTGCTGCAGGGACTGCGGCGCTACGGGTTCGACGAACTCGCCAGCGAGCTCGCGTGGAAGGGGGCGCTCATGTTCCTGGCCGACCGCCGGCGCACGGGGTTCTGCCGCGAGAACTTCGACGCGCGCAGCGGCCGGGGGCGGGGCCACCGCTTCCAGAGCTGGGGGCCGCTGTTCGCGCTGGGCGCCATCGAAGAGTTCGTCGACGCCTGTCCATGGCGCGGATTGCGCATCGGCTCCCGGCTGCCCGCGTTCGTCGCCCGCCACATGGGAGAGGACGCCACCGCCGAGGCCGGCGGCGGCACCGCCCAGGCTGCCGTGTGGGCCCGCATCGAGGGGCTCCGCGTAGCGGGTCGGGCGCGGGCGGTCCAGCTGTCGCGATGAAGCGTGCCGACCGGCCGGGCGGCCGGCGCTGGTGATCCTCGCCGCCCGGGCGTCCACTCCTCCGCTCGATTTCTTGAGCGGGCCCCGAGCGGGTCGAACGATTACTCTTGTCCCACGTGGGTCTCTCGTGACGCGGCAGCGGCTGCTCCGGGGGGTCGAAGTCACGCGTGTCTCTGGAGTCCTCACGATGATCGGAGTCCTCATCATGAAATATCGCGATCATGGGAGCCTGACCTTCCTGACGCTGGCGCTGGCCCTGGCACTCACCGCGTCCTGCGGAGGCGACGCCCCGGCGGCGGGGCCGGGAGCATCGGCCCGGTCAGCACCCTCGAGCGCAACCAGGCGCTCCACATCCCCATGCGGGACGGGGTACGCATCGCGGTCGACGTCTGGCTCCCGGAAGGAATCGAGCCCGGCACGAGCCTCCCCGCGATGGTCCGGGCGACGCGCTACTGGCGGGCGCGCGGATTCGTCGACGCTCCGATCGAGGGCGCGTCCAACTTCGACGAAGCGGAGCGCTGGAACGGGGCGGGATACGCGCTGGTGCTCGTCGACGCCCGCGGGAGCGGCGCCTCCTTCGGCATCCGGCGCTTCGAGCTCGCCGAAGACGAAGTACAGGACTACGGGGAGGTCGTCGACTGGATCGTGGCGCAGCCCTGGTCGAATGGGCGGGTCGGCTCCTACGGCGTGTCGTACGCCGGCAACACGGCGGAGATGCTCGCGGTCAGCCGGCACCCGGCCGTGAAGGCGGTCGCGCCGCTCTTCAACGACTTCGACAACTTCGGCCAGCTGGTCTTCCCGGGCGGGGTGCTCACCGTCGGCTTCCTGGAGAGCTGGTCGAACCGCACGCGCATGCAGGATCTGAACGACATCTGTGGCCTCTCCAGGGTGAGTGGCCCGGAGTGCGACGCGCTACGCGCGCAGGTCACCGGTGTCAAGCCCGTCGATGCCGACCAGGACGGCGCCCTCATCGCGGCAGCGGTCGCCGAACACGAGGCCAACACGGTGCCCTTCGGGGCGGCGCTCGAATACGAGTTCCGCGACGACCCGTTCGGCCGTTACGACGAGACCAACGTCGGGCATCGGCGGAGCCCGTCGGGCCACCTGCCTCAGATCGAGGAGTCGGGCGTGGCGATGTTCATCCGGGCCGGCTGGCAGGACGCCGCCACGGTGAACGGCACGCTGGGCCGCTATAACACCATCTCCAACGCGCAGCGCGTCTTCATCGGGCCGTGGGATCACGGGGCGCGCAACGACGCCGACCCGTTCAGGCCGGACGACACCCCGGTCGCGCCAGACGCGGCCGCGCAGTTCGCGGAACTGGTGACCTTCTTCGACGAGCATCTGAAGGAGAGTGGCGCCGGGCAGACGCCGACCGAAATCAACTACTACACGCTCGGTGCGGATCAGTGGACGCGCACCGGGACCTGGCCTCCGGACGGGTTCGACGACATGACCTGGTACTTCGGCGCTGACGGAACGCTGATCCGGCAGGCCCCCGCCGATGCGGAAGGCGAGGACGCCTACACAGTGGACTTCACGGCGACCACAGGCACGCGCAACCGCTGGTACACCAACGGTGGCGGGGGCGACGTCGTGTACGGGGACCGGCGGGGCGAGGACGCGAAGCTGCTCACCTACACCAGCGCCCCGATGGCGGCTGACACCGAGATCACCGGCCACCCGGTCGTCACGCTGAACGTGACATCAACCGAGAGCGACGGCGCCTTCATCGTCTACCTGGAGGACGTCGAGCCGGACGGCGCGGTGCGCTACATCACCGAAGGGCAGTTGCGCGCCGTGATGCGCGCTGTCACCGACGACCCTCCGCTGTACAGGAAGTACGGCCCTCACCGCTCCGAGGCGCGGGCCGACGCCATGCTGCTCGTGCCCGGGGAGATCGCCGAAATCAGCTTCGATCTGTGGGCGACGTCAGTGTTGATCCGGGAAGGCCACCGGATTCGGGTGGCCATCGCGGGAGCCGACGCCGACACCTTCCTGCGCTACCCCCGGGACGGGAGCGTCCCGACGCTGTCGGTCCAGCGGAACGCGGCCTATCCCTCCGCGATCGTGCTGCCGATGAAGGTGGCGGGTGACTAGCCCTGTCCGGCAAGGCCGTCCGTGGGCGTACCGCCTTCCCGGCGCTGCTTCGGCTGCCGACCAAGAGCTCTTTTGTCCGCCAAATAATGGCAATAGTGGCCGACAAAAGAGGGGCGAGAGGGGGGCGTCCAAGCGCGCGGCACTGCCGACCCAGGGCGCCATTTACCATACAAGACTCATGCAACCATGATGCAAGAGTCATATAAGATATGACCTGGTCCCAGCCGTCAGCCCGTCATCAGCAACCCCTTCAGTGGCCGAGGCTCACAGCGCAGAGCGCCCTCAGCCCGGATCCTTCTCCGACCCCTCCCTGGCGCCCGCGTCCTCGCTCACCGGCCTCGGCCGCAGCGTCGGGTACTCGATCCCCAGCTGCTCCAGATAGTTATCGAAGCGCGACGGGTCGTAGTAGAACTTCTCCAGCTCGGGCTTCCAGCGCTGCATGATGTCTTCGTTCAGGAAGATCGCGGGCTGGTCTTCGGGGGTGATGAAGGGCGTGTAGGTCATCTCCTCCGACTGCACGTCGTTGAAGTAGGTCCACGCTTCGGCCACCAGGTCCTCGTCCAGCAGCAGGTCGAGGAGGGTGCGCGCCTGAACCTTGGCGCCCGCAACCGCTCCCTTGTGGGCGATGGGCGTGGCCATGGCGATGCCGTTGGCCCAGTTGTGTCCCGGCGTCCCGCTCACGTTGGACGGGTAGCGCATTGTGATGGTCGGCATGTTCCACGAGATGTCACCGATGTCGTCGGAGCCCCCTCCGAGGGACCGGCTCAGGTCCACCGGGCCCCGCAGTTCGCCGATCTCGGTGGCGAGCCCCTCCTCCTCGCTGCCCAGTTCGCGCTGGATTCCCGTCGCCAGGGCGATGTCGTCCTCGCTCCACTCGGGCAGGCCGACGTGCTCGATGTTGGCGTAGGTCGCCTCGGCCACGGGCCGGTTGAAGTGGCGGCTCCACGCCGAGCCGACGGTCATGATCGTGTCGATCTGCGTGTTGGTCATGAGCGCGGCGCCCTCGGCCATCAGGTTCGCGGCCCGGTAGATCTCCATGACGTGCTCGTAGTCGCGCTCCCGGAAGAAGAACCAGATGGTCGCGGTCTGCGGCACCACGTTCGGCTGATCGCCGCCGTCCACGATAATGTAGTGGATGCGGTACGCGGGCTGCAGGTGCTCCCGCTTGAACTCGATGGCCTGCGCCATGAGCATGATCGCGTCGAGGGCCGAGCGCCCGCGCCAGGGAGACCCGGCGGAGTGCGCGGTCTCGCCGGTGAAGCGGTATTGGACGGACATCAGAGCGTTGCCGCCGGCCTGGCCCCATGTCGTGCTGAAGTTGTTGCTCACGTGGGTGAACAGGTTCACGTCCACGCCGTCGAAGACGCCTTCGCGCACGAAATAGGCCTTCGATCCGAGTTGCTCCTCGGCGATGCCGGGCCACATGAGGAGCGTGCCGGAGACGTTCTCGCGCTCCATGAGCTCCTTCACGGCGAGCGCCGCCACGATGTTGACGGCCTGGCCGGAGTTGTGCCCCTCGCCGTGGCCGGGCGCCATCGAGAGGATCGGATCGCGGTAGCCGACGCCCGGCTTCTGGTTCGACTGCGGAATCCCGTCCACGTCGGAGCCCAGGGCGATCACCGGCGAACCGGTGCCGTTCGACCAACGGGCGGTCCAGGCGCTCGGCATGCCGGCGACGCCCAGTTCGATCTCGAAACCGGCCTCTTCCAGAATGCCTGTCAGGTAACGCTGGGTCTCGAACTCCTGCATGCCCAGCTCGCCGAACGAGAAGAGCATGTCCACGATCTCCTGAACCTGCTTGGAGCGGGCTTTGACCATTCCCAGGACCTCGTCCTTGAGGTCGTCCAGATCCTGGGCCTGGCCGGGTTGCGGGGCGAGGGTGAGAAGGGCCAGAGCGAGGATGCCGGCGGCGGCGGCTGAACGCATGGGAGTCTCCGTTCGGGTGGGTTGCGGGGCGCGGTGCCGTGAGAACGAGAAAAGATGATGCCGGAGCGGGCCGCGCGCTAGCCGACCCGGACGTCGAAGTGCTCAAGGCCCCTGAGGACGACGCTCCGCCGGTATTTCGGCGGACGCGTGCCGAAGCCGAGTTCGTCGAAGCGCTCCAGCAGCACCTCGAGCGCGATCCGTCCCTCGAGCCGGGCGAGGGGCGAGCCGAGGCAGTGATGGATGCCCCGGCCGAACGAGATGTTCGCCTGGCCCGACCGCGTGATGTCCAGCTCTTCGGGTTTGTAGAACCGTTCAGGGTCGTGGTTGGCTGATCCGATCACGAGGGTGACCAGAGAACCTTCCTTCACGGCCACACCCCCGAGTTCCGTGTCCCGGAGCGCAACGCGCGCGTCCAACTGGACCGGCGTATCGTAGCGCAGCAGCTCTTCCACGGCCGAAGGGACCAGTTCGGGTCGCTCTCGCAGCAGAGCAAGCTGCCCGGGGTGCCGCAGGAGGGCCCGAACTCCGTTCCCGATGAGGTTGGTGGTGGTCTCGTTGCCGGCCACCAGAAGAAGGCGGAGCATGACCCTGGTTTCGTCGGCCGTGAGCCTGTCGCCCTGCTCTTCGGCTTCAACCAGCCGCGAGACGAGGTCGTCCCGGGGCTCGTGGCGGCGTTGCTCGATGATTCCAGTTAAGTAAGCGGCCAACTGCTCGTCCGTCCGGTACACCGCTTTTTCCTCCTCCGGCGAAAGGAAGGGTTCGAGGGCGCGCGCCAGGCGATCCGACCACGTTTTGAAGCGTGCGAGATCGCGTTCGGGGACCCCGATCATCCTGGCGATCACGATCGTGGGAAGTGGCACCGCAAAGGCCTTCATGAGATCGAATTCCCGGGCCTCTCCGACCTTGTCGAGGAGTGCGTGCGCGGTGGCGCGGACGTAGTCCTCCATCTTTACCACCTGACGGGGCGTGAACGCCCGGTTGACGAGACTGCGCAGGCGCGTGTGGTCGGGCGGGTCCTGCGCGAGCATGCTTGGCTTGAGCTTCTTCCGTGTTGCCAGAGAGCCCTCCGAGGAAGTCACCCTGCTGAAGTCGTTGCCGAAGCTCTTGTGGTCTCGCAGGATGCGGTCTACGTCGGCGTAGCGGGACACCACGACCTGATTGGCGAAGATGCTGCGATGAATCGGGTCGCGTTCGCGGAGCTTACGGTAATGCGGGTAGGGGTCGGCGACGAAGCCGGGTGAGAGTGGCCGGTACGCGACCCCGCTTCGAAGCCACTCCCCGACCAGTCGGATGTGCATGTACGCCACCCAGACCGCCCTTGCAATCGCGTTCCTTGGCACCATTTCGTATTATCCTGCCTGCTCGTTTGCTTGTGCTGCGAACACTGCTGCACGTACGCAGCCAGCCCGATGCCGGTTGCGTGTCGTCCGTCCATCGGTGCCCGAGTCCTGCGTCTCCCTGGAACCAAGAGCCCAGCCATGAAGACCCGCCGCACTCCGTTTTTCCGTGCTACCCTCGACACCGTCTTACGCGCCGCGGCCGTGTTCGTCGCGCTGGTCGGAACCGCGCTCGCACCCGGACATGCCCACGCCCAGACCGCGCTCGAGACCGCCCTCTCGCACCTGCAGTATCGCGAACTCGGGCCCGCGCTCATGGGCGGGCGCATCGCCGACCTCGCCGTGGTGGAGTCGAAGCCGCAGGTCTTCTACATCGGCACGGGCACGGGAGGCGTCTGGAAGACCGAGAACCACGGCACCTCGTGGACGCCGGTCTTCGACGACCAGCCGGCGAGCTCCATCGGCGACGTGACCCTCGACCAGTCGAACCCGAACCTGGTCTGGGTCGGCACCGGCGAACCGCAGAACCGGCAGTCCTCCGGCTGGGGCAACGGCGTCTACAAGTCTATCGACGGCGGAAACACATGGCGGCACATGGGGCTCGAGGGGAGCAAGCACGTCGGGCGCATCCTCATCCATCCGCGCAATCCCGATGTCGTGTATGTCGCGGCGGTCGGGGATCTCTGGGGGCCCAACGAGGAGCGAGGGGTCTTCCGGACGCGTGACGGAGGCGAGAGCTGGGAGAAGGTGCTCTACATCGACGAGGACACCGGCGCCATCGATCTCGCCATGGACCCCGGCGACCCCAACACCATCTTCGCGGCGATGTACCAGCGGCGGCGGACCGGCTGGGGCTTCAACGGAGGCGGTCCGGGGAGCGGGCTCCACCGCACCCTGGACGGGGGCGACACCTGGACGGAGTTGAGCGAGGGGCTCCCGGATGGGGACAAGGGACGCATCGGGGTGGACGTCTTCCGCGGGGACGGGAACATCGTCTACGCGCTGATCGAGGCCCAGCCGCGGAGCCCGGGCCAGGGCCGCGGCGGAGGCGGCGGCGGAGGCCCGTCGCGGAGCGGCATCTTCCGCTCGCTCGACCGCGGCGACACCTGGGAGAAGATGTCGGACACCAACCCGCGGCCGATGTACTACTCACAGGTGCGAATCGACCCGACGAACGTGGACCGCATCTACGTGCTCGGGGGCGGTCTGATGGTGTCCGACGACGGCGGGCGCACCTTCCGCAGCGACGGTGCCGAGCAGGTGCACGTCGACCACCACGCGCTCTGGATCGACCCCAACGACCCCGACCATGTCATCCTGGGAAGCGACGGCGGCCTGTCCGCGAGCTGGGACGGCACCGCGCACTGGCGCATGTTCGACAACCTGCCGCTGGGCCAGTTCTACGCCATCGGCCACGACATGCGCGATCCGTACTTCGTGTGCGGAGGGCTGCAGGACAACGATGCCTGGTGCGGGCCCTCCAACACGCTCTCGTTCCACGGCATCCGCCATCAGGACTGGTACGAGGTGGCCTACGGCGACGGCTTCTTCGCCATCGTGGACCCCACCGACCCGACCATCGTCTTCGCCGAGTCGCAGGGCGGAAACATGAACCGGTACGACCTCACCACCGGTGAGAAGACTCCCATGCGGCCCATCACCGGCCCGCGCGAGAACGGCGACACCGCCAAGGCCTACCGCTACAACTGGAACTCGCCACTCCAGCTCTCGCCCCACGATCCGGCGACCGTCTACCTGGGCGGAAACTTCCTGATGCGCTCGCGGGACCACGGCATGTCGTGGGAGGAAGTGGGCAGCGTCGATCTCACGAAGCAGATCGACCGCGAGGAGCTCGAGATCATGGGCGTGCCGGGCTCCGAGCCGCAGATGTCGATCAACGACGGGACCTCGAACTACGGCAACATCACCAGCTTCGCGGAGTCCCCGCTGGCGCGCGGGCTGCTCTACGTGGGCACCGACGACGGCAACGTGCAGGTGAGCCGCGACGACGGCGCGACGTGGACCAACGTGGCCGACCGGATCCCCGGGCTGCCCGAGCGCACGTACGTGAGCCGGGTCGAGCCTTCCGCCCATGTCGAGGGGCGCGTCTATGCAAGTTTCGACGGCCACCGGAACGGCGACTACGCGGCCTACGTGTACGTGAGCGAGGACTACGGGCAGAACTGGTCCCGCATCACCGATGGTCTGCCCGACGGATGGTCGGTGAACGTCGTAACCGAGCATCACCGCACCCCGAACCTGCTCTTCGCCGGCAACGAGGTGGGCGTGTTCGTGTCGGTGGACCGGGGCGGCCGCTGGGTCCAGCTCAAGAACAACCTACCCGTGGTGCCGGTGGACGACATCCTCGTGCATCCGCGCGACAATGACCTGCTGGTGGGCACCCACGGCCGCTCGTTCTGGATCCTGGCCGACGTGAGCCCGCTGGAGCAGCTCTCCGAGTCGATGCTCGCCGAGGCCGGCCGGGTGTTCCCGGAGGCGCGGCCCACTATCATGTGGGCGCAGCGGGGCGACTGGCCCTTCAGCGGCGCAACCTATTCGGCTCCCAATCCCCCGCGCGGGTCGCTGATCCGGTACTACCTGCGGGATGAGTGGGAGGCGCCGATGGCGGAGGATGATGGGGACGAGGACGGAAGCGCGGATGGCGATGGGCGCGAGGATGCGAATACGGGACAAGCCGCAGATGGCAACCAGGGCGGGGATGGGCGCGAAGATGGGGACGAGGGCGATGATGAGGGCGAGGACGACGACGAGCCCGCCGGGTTCACGCTGACCATCACGGACTCGAACGGCAATCACGTCCGTACGCTTGAGGCCCCAGCGGAGGCCGGCATCAACGAGGTGGTCTGGAACTGGCGCTTCGACGCGCCCTACGAGGCGGACGGCCAGCAGGGCGGTGGAGGGGGCGGTGGCGGCTTTGGCGGTGGCGGCACGCCCCAGGGCCCGATCGCGCTCCCCGGTGTCTACACGGCGAGCATGGAAGCCGGCGGACAGACCCATTCGTCCACGATGGAAATCCAGGCCGACCCCCGGCGCTCAATGTCCATGGCCGACCGCATGGCGCGCCAGGAGACGTTGATGAGCCTGCACCGGCTGGCGGTGCCGATCCGCGAGGCGACCCAGGCCATCAGCCGTCTGGAGGAGCAGCTGGACGACGCGGAGGAACTCATCGACGGCGCGGACGCGCCCCCCGAGGGCATCGAGGAGGAGCTGGAGGCGATCCGCGAAGCGCTGGAGGCAGTGCAGGACGACGTGACCGAAGCGCGCCGGAACGCGGGCGTGGCAGGCGCCATCCAGCAGTCGTCAACGCTCCCGACCGAGGACCAGATATGGCAGGTCGATCACGCCTGGGAGCTGATGGGCGAGACCGTTGGCGAGCTGAACGAGCTGATCCGGACGCGCGTGCCCGGGCTGAACGCCCGGCTGTATGCTGAGGGCGTAAGGCCCGATACGGGGGAAACGGTGGAGATGCCCGGGACGTAGAGGTCGTCCGGCCATTGGCACCCCGACACTCACACCGTGTGGAGGCATGATGCACCAACTTCGCCAGCAGTCGTCCATGTCGATTGTTCGGACGTTTCTCTTCGCCGCTTCCGTCCTGGCGGCCGCGGCTTTCCTCCCGCCCACGGCCCAGGCCCAGACGCCCCCGGACTTCCCCGATCCGAGCGACACTCTCTATGAGATCCGGCTGGGCGACGGCTCGGTGATCTATGCGCGCATCGCGGAACTCGATCAGGCACGGGTGGTCCTCGTGACCGCGGGCGGCGCCCGGCTCGAGATCGACCGTTCCCAGATCCGCGAGCTCCGTCCGGCCCGTGGGCGGGTCTCAAACGGCGAGTACTGGAGCGAGGATCCGGGCGCCACCCGGCTGTTCTTCACCGCTACCGGGCGCTCGCTCAGCCAGGGAGAGTCGTACATCGGCACCTACGTGATCGTCCTGCCGTTCGCCGCGGTCGGGCTCACTGACCGTATCACGATCGCTGCCGGGGCACCCGTTCTCTTCGGGGAGCTCGAGCCGTTCTACGTCGGTCCGAAAGTACAAGTCCTGCGGCACCCCAGGGCACAGGCCGCGCTCGGAACGCTCGCCTTCTTCTTCGATGACGAGGTGGTCGGGATCGCATACGGGGTAGGCACGTTCGGTGACACGGACAAGGCGCTGTCCGCAGGACTCGGCTTCTTCTATTCGGGAGACGAGGTCGTGAACGAGCCGGCGTTCATGTTCGGCGGCGAAGCCCGGGTCAGTCGTCGGATCAAGCTCATCACGGAGAACTATGTCCTTCCCGAAGCGGTGGGTGTCATCCTGTCTGGAGGAATCCGCATCATCGGCGACCGTTTCAACACCGAGGTCGGAGTCCTGGGCGCCGCGACCGGCGACGAGACAGGTTGCTGTGTGCCGCTCATCAACTTCTCGTACTCATTCGGGAGATAGGCTGCGCGGAATCACATCACCTTCCACCAGGGCGCCGCGAGCACCTCGGGAGCGAGCCACTCCAGCGCATCTCCGCCGTGCAAGAGCAGGCCGGCGCGGGATGTCTGACCGTACTCCGCCTGGAACGCGCGCAGTTTTTTTGCGTCGCGGAGGCGCGGGCGTCTCGTGGCCTTGACCTCGATGGGCAGCACTGATTCACGAGGCTCCGGGAATGGAGCGCAGCGGGGTCGCGTGATCCAGAAGGCGTCGTCAGTGACGTTTCCCCAGGAAAGTGCGATGCCGTCGAGCGTTACGAGAAGATTTGGCGCGAGGGCATCGCCCCCAGCCCGGGTTAGCTCGAGAACTCGTTCGGGGTCCCAGGGCCGCCGCGTGAGATACCCGACGGGCGGGGCTATCCTTGACACCCTAATTTCTGTAGTAACATTAATCATGCGCATCGAATTCGACGAGGCGAAACGCGCCGAGACGATCAAGGCCCGAGGACTGGACATGGCACGGGCGGCGGACGTGTTCGCTGGCGCGACGCTGACCGTCGAGGACGACCGGCAGAACTATGGGGAGGTTCGCTACATCACCATCGGCTTTCTGGATGACGCGATGGTGGTGCTGGTCTGGACGCCCCGCGACGATGCATACAGGATCATCAGCATGAGGAGGGCTAATGAACGAGAACGACGGCTCTACGGCCCGAGGTTTTGACCCCGACACGGCGCCCGACCTCTCGAAGGACGGCTGGCCGGAGAAGTTCGCCAAGGCGACCGTACGTCGGGGCCGTCCCCCGAAGGCGCGGCCGAAAGTATCGACCACCATCCGGTTGTCCCAGGAGGTCATCGACCATTTTCGCGGCGATGGGCGCGGTTGGCAGACACGGATCGACCGCGCGCTGCGCGACTGGATCAAGCAGCACGACGTTGCTTGAGCCGACCCTAAAGGACCACCGAACGCAGATCGCCGCGCACCGAGTATCTTCGGCAGCCCGGCTGGGCACGCCATCGGAGCCGCCTCCACGCGTTGATGTCCTCCAGCCGCACGCCGGTGAGCCACCGGGGAGCGGCGCCGTGGATCGACCGGGCGATCGGCCTCGTGGCGCCCCATGCCGGGCGGGTGTGCGTGCGCGGGGACACGGACTTCTCGCTGACCGTCAACTTCGACCGCTGGAGCGAGGAGGTGGACTTCATCTTCGGCTTTGACGCCCAGCCGGCGATCGTGAAGCGCGCGGAGGCGCTGGGAGAGGACGCGTGGACGCGCCTGGCGCGCCGGCCGCGGCATCGGACGGGGAAAACCCGGCGCAAGCGGGCGGACGTGAAAGCGCGGATCGTGCGGGAGCGCGGCTACGTCAACAAGCGGCTGAACCACGAGGACGTGGCCGAGTTCGACTACCGGCCCACCCAGTGCCGGGAGACCTGCCGGATGGTGGTCGTGCGCAAGAACATCAGCAGGATGAAGGGCGACCTGACCCTGATGGACGAGATCCGCTACTTCTTCTACATCACCACCCGGAAGGACCTGAGCGCGGCCGAGGTCGTCCGGCTGGCCAACGCCCGCTGCGACCAGGAGAACGTGATCGAGCAGCTCAAGAACGGGGTGAACGCGCTGCGGGTGCCGATGTACGATCTGGTCAGCAACTGGGCCTACATGGTGATGGCGGCGCTGGCGTGGAACCTGAAGAGCTGGTTCGCCCTGATGATGCACCTCAAGGCCGACCGCCGAAAGTACATCGCCATGGAGTTCAGGCGCTTCATCCGCGAGATGATCCTGCTGCCCTGCCAGGTCATCCGCCGGGCGCGCCGAACCACGCTGCGGATCATCGGCTGGCAGCCCACCACCGACCGGCTGTTCAGCACCTGGAACACGATCGAACGGACCGGCTTCGGCTGACGCTGCCTCGTCCCTCTCGCCTTGCCAGTCGCGTCGAACTCGCTTCGGGGACCGGTGTCCCCCGGCTCCAGACAGGCCCTGTGAACGACGGTTCAGCCGGCCAGAAGCAGGTGCCTGACACCCCCAAACCCCCATCCCGATTCGTCGAAAAGCGGTAACCGGCCCGAAAACCCCGCGTCGCACGAGCGACACATGCCCGTGCAACTGCACTCGCTTGTTTTGGGTCTAGTGGCCGGCTCCGTGGGAGGGTCGAGCCAGCGGAGGTCGCCCACCCGCTCTGTTTTGGTGACCCTGGTCGAGAGACCCGAGATAGAGGATTGGAGCATCGACGCTCCAAACTGGACTTCTGCAATCCACCACCTCGCCGTGTCCTCAAGCGACTCGTTTGCATCCTGCCGCGAAGTAGCGGCAGACGTCTTCGTTCCAGACGAAGAATGCTTGGCATAGTGAACTCAAGACATCCCGCGGCACCAAGTCATCAACCCGGAAGATTTTCTTGCGAAGCCCGATCTTCCCGGCTTTCCGGACATGCTGGGCGTGTCGCTCGGTGATCTCGGAGTTGGTGTAGATGCGCACGGCACCATCAAGATGGAAAATGGCCGCCTTGGATGGCAGATAGATTGCATGCAGGTAGCGACCGGGCTCGTATGCTGCTGCCTCCAGCTTGGGCACTTCTTCGCACACGAACGTGACCTCCGAACCGCGCGGCTCCCAAGCGTAGTCTGTGAAATGGGATCCGCGCTCCTGACTGTCGGGGCACCATCGACCATGATCGGTCTCGCGTATGCCCTCGATGCGGTGCCAATCCAGGGATCGCCCATAGACGAGCATCCGTTGATGAAGCGGCC
The DNA here is from genome assembly GCA_965237885.1 of Longimicrobiales bacterium. Taxonomy (GTDB): domain Bacteria; phylum Gemmatimonadota; class Gemmatimonadetes; order Longimicrobiales; family Gaopeijiaceae; genus BD2-11. Next base: position 734,904 of record CBDEGN010000002.1, read on the forward strand.
CGAAGTTGCTAGCGGGTCCGTGCAGCAACGGGTCAAGACGCACGCGTACATGATCTCGTAGGTTCGAGTAAAGGCCGCCAAGGAGCCAATACGTCGAGTTCGGCGAGCGTTGCGTACCCAGCACCAAGAACGCGTGACCGTTCCGAAGCAACCTCGAACCGTCGAAGTCGAATTCTCGGAGCGGCACCAGGTGCTCCGTGTCTGGGGTCAGGTCTTCCAGTGCGGGGTGATCGTAAGGGCGCGGACGATCAGACTCTGAGTCTTGGCGTAGAACGGACAGCCGGTATGCCGCGATGCCTTTGGACAGCGATTGCTCGGCAACCCAGATCCTCGCTGCTCGGTCGAGATTGGACCTCCCGGAATGCAACCATTGGAACCTGCGATCCCGTTGCGTCTCCCCAACTATCGCTGGATCAATGCTTGACAAGAACTCTTCGATCTCTGAACGGATTGAAGATTGTCGGCTCTCAGCTTCCCTCTCGAAGTTCAGCATAGGGCCGATTGGATCGGCGGCGAAATGGTAGAGGACCGCGTTTGGAATACGCATGGATATGACTCCTGAAGGCCTCGCTCGCCGGCACTTCGACCAGGATCCTCGGGATGGGATCGTCCAGATCGGCCACGTCCCAGATCAGTGTCCGGGTGCCGTCGACGCTGCCTGGGGACTCGCCGGCCTCGTCGCACCCGAAGAAGTAGCGCTGGCCCTCGGTCAGCCAGCCTTGGTGCGCGTAGCCGACGTTGCGGTACTCGCCGCAGGCAATGGCGACGGGGTTCTCGCGGTCGGTCACGGCGGCGATGCTAAGGGCGGTTTCGTTGGCGCCGAAGCAGATCTCGCGGTCCTGGTAGTCCGCGTCGGGGCCCCGGTAGATGGCGGACTGGGCGTCGTACTCCAGCACGGTGCTTCGTTTGCGGTAGCCACGCTTTCTATAGGTCAAGGTGAGCGAGAAGGTCGTCCACAGTCATTCCGTGATGTCGCGCGACGCTCTTCAGTATGCTGGACAGCGTCTTGACGCGAATCGGATTGTGATCTGGAATGACTTCATGATGTTCGCCACCGACCTGGGTGGTGATTCTGACGTGAGAGCCCCGCTGGCGGACGACTTCATATCCCAGGCGCCCCGGGGCTGCCGCCAGCCTGCGTCCACTGACATTTCGGGGCAACTTCACGGAGCAAGGACTTCATCGCGCACAAAATGCAGACGGATGATCCCGGGCCGTTCCATCGTCTCATCGAAGTAGCAGTCAACAGCTTCCCGGACGTTTCGACGGATTTCCTCCATCGAATCGCCCTGCGTGTGGATCCCGCATCCGATCGCGCTGGCCGAGTAGCCACCATCGACCTCGTCCTCCGTAACCTCGAAGATGATCTCGCTCATTCGCCGCTCGCTTCGTTCTCGAAAGGTGCTACGTCCCCGTCGCCGCCTTGAGCAGAATTATACCACAGGCCCGGCGCGGGGGGCAGCATGTCACGATTGACCCCTTGCACTGCGGCATCATCATCGTGGCGACCCAAGGGCTCTCCGTATTCCTGCCGCCCGTGCGACGAGCCCCCTACCCCTCCGCCCGCGCGAACCGCAGGTTCTTGACCCGCCCCGCGTCAACCATCATCGCCTGGTAGCGGCCATCGACGAGCTGCGAGAAGCGGAAGGTCATCCCGCGCTCGCTCGTGAGCACCCCGTTCGACTCGGCCAGCAGCGCGGCCGGGTCGAGTCGGCCCACGTGAAGCGTGAGCCCGGCGTTGCCTTCCTCCACAATCCGATAGCTGGTATTCAACTCGGGGCTGTAGAAGGATCCGGCGTAGCGCGTGCGGTTCGGAATGTCGTGGTCGGGCGGATCCTGCGAAGCTTCCTCCTCTTCTGCGGCCTCGTCGGTTGTCTCGCCCTCCGCGGCCTCTTCCGGCGGCTCCATCCGGTCTTCCAGGTAGAACTCCGCCGTACTCGCGATGAGCGTCCCGGGGTCGATACGCGAACGGTTGCAAAGCGCCACGAACGAATAGCCGGCGTCGGGATAGCGGGACATCGCCGCCCGGTAGCCGACCCACGAGCCTCCGTGGCCAACCGTGGCGAGTCCGCGGTGCCGGCCGTGAGCGATTCCGAAGGCGTAGGGGATGGTGTCGCCCGAGTTGAGCACGCCCCGCTCGTGCATGAGCGCCACCCATTCGGGCCCGCCGATCGTGCCCTCGGTCAGGTTGCGGTCCCACGCGACCCACTCCTCCACCGAGGTGAAGATGCCGCCGTCACCGACCATGTCGAGCGTGGTCACGTTGATCCGGAAGCCGTCATCGGTGGGCGCATAGCCGATCGCCCGGTTGGGGACGATCTCGTTGTGGTCGTCGTGGAAGTGGGTATGCGTCATACCCAGGGGGCCGAAAAACTCGGTATCGGCGAACTCCCGCAGGCTCTGTCCCGAAACCCTGGCCACGATCTCGCCGAGCAGGAAATAGCCGGCGTTGCTGTACAGATACTCGGAGCCCGGCGTGAAGTTGAGTTCGCGCTGCCGGTTGATCGCGGCGAGAACCTCCCGGTTGGTGTAGAAGTCCTCGCTCCGGTTCCCCGCCAGGGACATGAGCACAATGTAGTCGCGCACCCCCGAGGTGTGGTGAATCAGGTGTCTGACGGTGGGAGGGTCGGCGTAGTCGGGGAATTCGGGGATGTAGCGCTGGACGGGAGCATCCAGTTCCAGCTCTCCCCGGACGGCCAGCAGGGCGATCGCGGCGGCCGTGAATTGCTTGGAGACCGAGCCGATGCGGAAAACGGTCGCGGGGCCGTTGGGGATGCCGTGGTCGAGGTTGGCGGCGCCGTAGCCGGTGGCGTGGATCAGGCGGCCGTCCCGGATCACGCCCAGGGAGCAGCCGGGTCCCGCGTCGCTGGCGTAGTCGGCGAAGACGGCGTCGACGCGGGCAGCCATCTCGCCGTCCCCGGTGGGCGCGCAGCCTGTGAGCGCGGCGACCAGGGCCGCGCCGATCAGGGGTGTGCCTGCTCTGTTCATTCCCTCACCCGAATCCTCGTTTCATCCACACAGATCGAGGCGAGCTGGAGGTCCTTGGCTCCGCCGAGTCCCTGATCGAGAACGGTAACCGCATCATGGCCGAACTGACGGAACAGCCCAGCCAGCTTCAGTGGAAGGTTCTCGTCCAACTTGAATCGCATGCGGACGGCTTCCTAGCCGGACAACGAAAGGACCCGTTCCTTTGCCAGTTCGGCAGCGTAGCACATCGCTGCCCGGACGGATTCGGGGGTGACCGAGGGGTAGCTCCTCCTGATTGCCTCAGGATCCAGTCCAGCTGCCAGGTTGTCGAGAATGGTGGTCACAAGGACTCTCGTGCCGGTGATACACGCCCTTCCGTGGCAGACTTCGGGATCGACAGTAATGTAGTCGCGCCAATTCATGGGTCTCTCATCTCTCGGCTCAGTCTAACTCTCTCGTGAATACCACCCGTCAAGGTGGGCCCCGATCGCTGACGCGGCTGTCGGGAGACCGACTATCCCGATCGACCGCTGCCTAGCCTCGAAGATAACGATATCACCGGCTCCGTGGTTCTGGTCGGCACCGGTCGCCGCGCTTGCCATATGGAGGGACTGCTGTTGGACGGTGAACCGATCCCGGCCCCGGCCTCGCTCGAAGCACACCAGGCCAATGACGACTACCGAGACGGCTTATGGGCCATCGTCGCCGTGGATATCTCGAAGCTCTCCAGCAAGACCAGGCGGATCAACATCACCCTGCCAGAGCGGGTGTTGGCCATCGTGGATCAGGCGGCCGTCCGAGAAGGACAATCTCGGTCCGGGCTGCTGGCTCGCGCGGCGCTCAGTTACGTCCAGCTGCAGTCCGAGGACACGTTGTCGGCAATACTGACCGACAGGCCCGAGCCGAGTCGCTCCTATCGGGCCGACCCGCCGCGACAGACCCGACATCGCGCGGGAGATGCCGAATAGGGTTGGTCCGAATCTGCCGCTGCACCACCGCCATTCCTGCCGCTGGACAGTCGCCATTTCTGCCGTTGACCTAGTGCCGAATCTGCCGTTGAGCCCTTTCCCGAAGCCCTCCTGAATGACGGCCGCTGGGCCGCTTTCGAGGTAAACTCGGTGAGGGACTCCGGGCGCGGGTTGGCCCCGATCCGTCCGGCAAGGAAGGATGCGACCCCCTCCTCTGCCCTCACTCCGGCGCGCCTTCCATCTGTTCCAGGGCCGCGCTCAGCTCCGTCCGCAAGGCCTCAATCTCTCGTCCGTTCGCGACGGTTTGCAGCCAGAGGGCCAACAGGATCGCGACGGACACGATCGTCCTTGTTACCACCACCCAGAATTCCACTCGGTTCTCGGGCATCATCCAGCCTCCTCGTTGGGGACACAGACGCCATATCAATGCCATCACTACTCGAAGCAGTCGCCGCTTGCAAGAACCGCGCACGAGGCTGGTTCCTGCCATTTTTGGCAGTGCCAATTTGTCAGGTCGGCTGGCTGGCCGCCCCGCATCACTCTGCTCAGGTTCCTGGGGCGGTCTTCCGGGAATCACGCACCTGAGCGGCGTTTGTCCGCCAAGTTGGCCGGTTTTTGGCGGACAACGGAGGGGGCAACCGGAGGAGGCGAACGGCGTCGCCCATCCGCTGGAGGCCGGCTGCTCCGAGCCCCTTGCTCCCGCGCGTTCCGACCGACATGCTGCATCGACACCAGCGGTCTTGCTCGCGACCACCCGCCTCCGACCAGGCAACTGGAGACACCCGCGATGATCCATCAACCGACCAGCGTGGACCAGTCCGACAGGATCGTCCCGATCAACCTTCGCCAGAGCGGCCGCACGCCGGCCGAGCTGCTCATCTCCACCCGGGTCCGGAAGTCCCCCTACTGGCATCTGTCGCATGAAGCGGGCTGCTGGCGGGCCACCGTGTACAACCGCATCTACCACCCCCGCGGCTACGTGCGGCCCGAGGACGGCGGCGCGGCGGCGGCGCACGAGGCGCTGACCCGGGACGTCACGCTGTGGAACGTCGCGGTGGAGCGGCAGATCCGGGTCAGGGGACCGGACGCGGAACGGTTCGCCGACTACGTGATCACCCGGGACGCGACCTGCATCGAGCCGATGCACGCGAAGTACGTCATCCTCTGCAACGAGAAGGGCGGCATCCTCAACGACCCGGTGCTGCTGCGGCTCTCCGAGGACGAGTTCTGGTTCTCGCTTGCCGACTCCGACCTCCTGTTCTGGCTCCAGGGCGTGAACGTCGGGCTCCGGATGGAGGTGGAGATCGACGAGATCGACGTCTGTCCCCTGCAGATCCAGGGGCCGAAGTCGCTCGACCTCATGGCCGACCTGGTGGGCGCGGGCGTCCGGGACATCCCGTACTACGGGCTCATGGAGGCGGAGATCGCGGGCTGTTCCGTGGTGATCTCCCAGTCCGGGTTCTCGGGCGAGAAGGGGTACGAGATCTATCTTCGAGACGCCACCCTGCACGCCGAGAAGCTGTGGCGCGCGGTGCTCGACGCGGGGGAGGCGCACCGGCTGATGGTCATCGCGCCGGGCCACCAGCGCCGGATCCAGGCCGGGATCCTGTCGTGGGGACAGGACATCGACCACGAGACGAGTCCGTTCCAGTGCAACCTGGCCTACCAGGTGCCGCGCGAGAAGGCGGGAGACTACATCGGGCGGGCCGCGCTGGAGCGCCAGCGGGCCGAGCTCGACGCCGGTCGCTGTCCGTTCGCGATGGTCATGGTGGGGATGACGCTGGGCGGAAAACCCATCGACGACTACGCCCCGGACTTCTGGCTCGTGTCGGACGCGGACGGCGGCGACCCGATCGGCTACCTCACGTCGCCCTGGCACGCCTCCGAGCTGGGCTGCAACATAGCGCTCGGGCACGTGCCCGCCGGGAAGTCGGCCGTCGGCACGGAGCTCGCGGTGTGGCTGCCCGACGAATACGCGAGCGAGCCGGGCCGACCGGAGCGCGCGTGGGTGTGCGAGGTTCCCTTCCGCCCCTCCGTGAACCCCAGCGCCCGCGAGGTGGCGCTCGCCCGGGGCCTGGACGCGACGGTCTAGGAGGGGTCGCGCAAACTCGATAGCCATTCGGCGGCGTCCGCGAGTCCGCCGAAGGTGAACAGGTGAATGTCGACGGCAAGCGCGTTCTCTCGGACGGCCAGGTGCCGGGCCAGCGCCAGCGCAATGGGGGTTGGCGACCATCTGCCCGCCAACCGTGCGACGCCGGGCCTGCGCTTCAACGCCCGTGCGGACGCCACGACGCCGCAGCGGACCGCGTATTCGATCAGCGAGCGTAGCGCGACGGGCCCCGGTACCCCGATGCGGACCGGCAGCGTGCAACCGGCCTCCCTCGTCCGCGCCAGCCAGGCGAGAGCGGGGGCGGGCGAGAACACGAACTGCGTCACCACCCAGAGCTCCGCACCCGTCGCCCGGGCGTATTCCGTCTTGCGCCGGAGTGCTTCATCCAGATCGGCCGGGCCGATGAGGGGATGCCCCTCCGGATAAGAAGTGACGCCAAGCCGCCGGAGACCCTGCTCAGCGAGCAGCCCGGAGTCGAGCAGGGCCGGCGTATCGGGGTACGGGCCGGCGGGCGCGGGGCGGTCTCCCGCCACCAGCATCAGGGAATCCACTCCTGTCTCCACCAGCGCGGCCAGCCAGTCGCCGAGCTCGTCCGGGCTCCGCACCGAGCGCGCCGGCAGGTGCGGCACCGGCTTCATGCCCGCCGCCAGCACCCGTTGGCAGGCGGCGATCGTGTCCGGCCACCGGCCCTTCGGCGGGAACGGCACATAGACGGCGGCACCGCGCGGGAGGTGGCCGGCGAGGACTTCGGGAGGCGGCAGCTGACCCGCCAGGACCTCCACGGAGGCACCGAGGGCCAGGTCGCGGAGCGCCGCAGCACCCTCAGGTGGTTGCGCACGTTGTCGTGCTCGAAGTAGGCGTCCTGCAGGTGGCGCCGCCCGTTCGAGCGCAGCGCGCGGCGACCGTGCAGCACCCGGTGCCCGGCGCACAGCAGAATCTGCCCGCCCTCCAACCGGAAGGAAGCCTGGGCGCTGGCGGCATTGATGCGCCCGGACAACTCGTGGTAGGCGGCGTAGAAGTCGGCCAGCCGAGGCTCCGACAGGGGAATGACCTGCATCTGCGCGGCGTTGAAGCGCAACAACCTGACCTCGCCGTCGCTGTCCAGCTCGACCATGGGGTTGACCGCGTAGCACTCGTATTCCTCGCTGAAGATACGGAACGGTACCGGCACCGCGCACAGCACGTCGAACTTGTCGGGGTGATCGCTGCGTAGCTCGTTGAGCACGCCGAAGCCGTCCACGACGCAGGATTCGCCGCCTTCGCACTCGTTCACCAGCATGTGCAGGGCCTGCACGCTCGTCGGCCAGTTGTAGCTGGTAAAGTCGTTATGCGGTGCGACTGCCAGACCCGTGTGCGCGATGTTGTATCCCTTCGGGTCGACCATGACGTTGTGGATGCGCTCGAACAGCACCTCGCGGATCGGGCCCAGGCGGGTCGCGAGCTGCTCCGACGAATCCGGTTCGGTGGGGGCGTCGACCAGCACGCAGACCCCGGTCCGCAGAAACTCCTCGATCAGCTCCGCCGCCGCGCGGTCGCTCGTCAGGAACCGCTGATAGTCGAACTTCTGAGGCTGGAACCCGCCATCCCAGTAGCGCAGGTCGAAACGAGGCCGGCTCAGGAGGCCGTGGATCTCGCTTGACCGGTAGCGGGTGCGGTGCCCCGTCCGGCCAGGCGATGGCGATCGCCTCGTCCTCGGATCCGGCGCGTTCGATGCCGACCTGCAGCGGTCTCAGGTCGCTGGCGACCCGGAAGAGGTGGAACCGCTTCTCCGTGGTCTGCACGACGCAGCACTCGCTGCAACCGCAATTGTCGCGCAGCCAGAGGTAGGGAAGATCGGTCCGTTCGCCACCGCTCCAGACTGCGGACAGGGAGTCGGCATTCCGGGCGACGCTGCCGATCGAGTGATGCATGGTCGATCCCCTCGGGTCCGTTGCGACCGGCCCGGAGCCTGCGCTGCCGCAGTGGCTTCGGGCATCCGTGCGTTGAGCCTCAGGCGGAGCGCACCCGAACGCTGGCGCAGCTGGCAGACCGTTCCGGCGTCCACTGCTACCGAGTATCAGAGTGCGCTTATCCTGCGCGTGTCAAGCACCGAGCCCGGGCGGGGGCGCCCACTCCGGGCGGGGCGCGAAGCAGGCCGGATGTAGTGATCACGCTCGGGCGTCCCGCGCCCTTGACATGGCTCTCCGCCTCGACGCACGCTGCGTGGCGAGGAGCCCCCATTGCGCGAGCGACAAGCATGGACGATATGGCAAAGCCCAGCGGTCCCACGGTGAGCTTCACCAGCATGGCGGACGGCACCCGCGAGGACTACGAGTTGCTCGCGCACCTTGAGGAGGAATTCGCCGCCGGCACCGCCGACCGGGTGTTGGTGCAGCTCCGCGAGCTGTCCGGTTCGCTCGCCGGCTACCAGGTCGACCGGCTGGAGCATTCTCTGCAGACCGCGACCCGCGCCTATCGCGACGGCGCGGAAGAGGAGATGGTCGTGGCGGCGCTCCTGCACGACATCGACGACCTGCTGGCCCCGCACAGCCACGGCGAGCTGTCCGCGCTGCTGCTGCGCCCCTACGTGACCGAGCGAACGTACTGGATCGTCCGGCACCACGGCCTGTTCCAGTACTACTACTACGCCCACCACCTGGGCCGCGACCGCAACGCGCGCGACAAGTACCGCGACCATCCCTGGTATCAGGACGCCGTGGACTCCTGTCACCGCTGGGACCAGTGCGCATTCGATCCCGACTACGATTCGCTGCCGCTGAAGTTCTTCGAGCCGATGGTGCGCCGGGTGTTCGCGCGCGAACCGTTCAGCCTGGCGCCGAGGGAGCATTCATGACCACGCACCCGGGAGTGTGAGGCTCGGTTACACGCGGGGGACGGGGTAAGCGTGATGCTCGATCGGGGCGATGGGGCGGTAGCGCAGACACACCCGTGCAACAGACCTCGACTACGGGGTTATGCTTATGCGGCACGACCTGTGACCACAGCCAATCTTGTGACCAGGGGAGAAGGCCATGAGGATACCTGAGCCGTGGCGGGGCGGACCCGCCCTCATCGTTGCGGTGCCCGTCCTGGCACTGGCATTGATCGTCGCCTGCGGTGGCGATGACGACGGGCCGACCGAGCCTCCCGAGCCTCCCGTCGCCACAGCCCTCAACATTTCGCCGGCCTCCGTGGACCTCTCGTCGTTCGGCGAGACGCTCCAGCTGACCGCGACCGTCCTCGACCAGAACGGCCAGCCGATCGCCAGCGCGCCGGTTAGCTGGGCCATTGACGACAACTCGGTCGCGACTGTTGACGCCGGCGGACTTGTCACCGCCGTTCAGAACGGGAGCGCCACCGTCTCTGCCACATCCGGCAGCGCGTCCGGGACCGCCTCCGTCACCGTCGCCCAGCGGCTTGCGAGCATCGACGTATCGCCGGCCGCCGACACGCTCTTCGCCGTCGGCGACTCCCTGCAGCTGACCGCCGAGCCGTTAGACGCCAACGGCAACCCCGTCCAGGACGCGACCATCACATGGTCCTCGGAAGATGACGCCGTCGCCACCGTCGATTCCAACGGGCTGGTCACCGCGGCCGGAAACGGCACTGCGAACATCACCGCTGCAGCGGGGGGAGCCAGCGGCACCGCTGCGGTCACGGTCTCACAGGTGATCGTCGGGATGGACGTGCAGCCGGCCGCGACGACCTTCTTCTCCCTCGGCGATACCATTCGTCTGGTTGCGGCGGGTGTCGACGCCAACGGCCACCCTGGCTCAAACCTTACCGTCACGTGGATGTCCGAAAACGACGCCGTCGCAGCCGTCGATTCGACCGGCCTGGTCACGGCCGTCGGCACCGGCAGCACGGACGTATTCGCGACCTCCGGAGAACTGCGCGATTCCGCAGGCGTGACGGTCACGCAACTGGCGTCGCAAGTCCGCGTGACCCCGGCATTCGACACCCTCAACGCGGTCGAGGACACCGTGCGCCTGAGCGCTGTAGCCCTCGACAAGAACGGAAACGAGGTCGAGGACACCGACTACATCTGGTCCGCGCCCCAAACGGTCGTGGTGACGGTGGACGACAATGGCCTGGTCACCGCCTTGGGGCCGGGAACGGGAGAGATCCACGTCAAGGCGACGCGGGCGGGTGCGAACTATATCGGCATCGCGACTATCACGGTGCTCGCATCAACGGGCGGGGGAAGTGGCGCGGGTCCGCCGCCCGACGGGTGAGTCCTATGTTGTCCGCCACTACGGCCCCCAAATGGCGGACAACGGAGGGTCGAATGGTGTCGTTCATCCGCTGGAGGCAGGCGTTGAGGGCGTGCCTTCATCTTGACGTGAGACGCTCTAGAGAATCGAGTCGAAGTAGAACTCCAGGCGCCAACCGCTTGGGGACCGAAGGGCCCGGGCGATGTCGAGTCGGATGAGGCCGTCGAGGACGGAAAAGCCGGCCCCGGCCGACATGAGTCCGTCGTCGAAGCCGTTCGAGAAGTCTTCTCCGGCCCAGCCCCAGTCGGAGAAGAGGGCCCAGCGGATCGTCCCCCCGTCTCGCGCGAGTTCTGCACGACCGCGCAGGAAGCCGGGTCCGACGGCGGAAGCGCCGGGGTAGCCTCGGAGCGTCCCGGGCCCACCGAGAAACCAGTTCCTCTGGAGCGGTGCTCCCCCCCAGGTCCGGCCGCCGCCGACCTCGAAGGCCGCGCGCAATCCCGGAACCGGCGTCAAGGCCAGGCGACCGATTGCACGGGCCCGAAACCAGCTGAAGTCCCCCTCCGCGCCCTGGAGCAGGACCTCCAACCCACCCTGGGCGCCGTTGGGGTCCGTGCCCCACCAGGGCGTGATGCCCAGGGCAGCCGAGTACTCGCGGGCGCGATCGGCCAGCAGCGCCGGCCGGAACGGATCGCCTTCTCCGCCGAGGAGTCCGCGGACGCTGAAGTCGACCTCGTTCGGCAAGGCTCTGTGTTCTTCGGCCGCGAGCGTGATGTTCCACCAGGGACGCCGGACGCCGGTCGGCTGCCACGTGAGACGCGCACCGCTCGCCCGGAAGTAGTCTCCGTCGTCACGACCGAAGAAGAACGCGGTGAGCGAGTTGACGATGCCGAGATTGCCCGCCCCGGGGTCTACATCGTTGACGCGGTGGTGGCCCGTCAGGCTTAGACGGTGCCGGGTCGACTCCCAGCCGAGTTCGAGCCGCAGGTCCGGCTGGCCCGATCCGATCCCGATCCATCCCCGGCCCTCCAGACCGATGAGCCCGATCCCCGTCGCACGCGACCACCCTGCGCGGGCCCCGATCGCGAGGCCCTCCGCGCGATTGTACCGAGTGAGCTCACCCAGTTGCGGACCCGTGTCGAAGTCGAAGCGATTGAGGTTTCCATTGGGAAGGGACAGGTCGGCGAGGTCACGCTCGAGGACGGCCAGTTCGTCGGCCGTCGAGAATCCGGGAGCCTCAACCCAGACAGGCGGTGGCAACAGGTCACTGGAGATCAGGTCGCCGGGGTCCTCGGGCACGAGCAAATGGATCGTCCGCCCGCCTTCGGGGGAGGCGGCATCCTGCGCTGCCCGACCGTTACCGGGGTCGCGATCATCGAGGCCGTACGGGTCCCCTCGATCCGCGGGGTTTCGACAGCCCGGAACCTTCCGAACGTATCGTCCGCGAGCCACCGATCGAGTACTGCGTCCGGATCCGGCGGTGTCTCCGCGTCCCGCGTGCCGACGACATCGAGAATCTGGTAGCTCTGCTCGAGGGTACCGGCGGCCCGCAGGACGCCCGCGCGCGCGACTCCTTCGATTCGCCAACGGCTCGGCATCCAATACTCCAGATCCCAGAGCGAATACTCTACGGTGACGAGTGAGACGTTGAACTCCACGGGATTGAGGAGCCCTCCGATCAGCCACCTCGCGGCCCTGTTGGGGATCCGGACTTCTTCTACGTCGTATGTCTCGGACAGTCGATAGACTGCGCGGACCAGGCTTCCGGACTCCGGCTCGATCCACAGGACTCCGGAGAGCAGGCGGCCGACGCTCTCTCTCGGGATGAACTCGAGACTGACCGCGCGTATGGAGCGCCCGTCGGGGAGCGAAAGGGTGAGCGAGTCGGACGCCTGGTAGCGGTAGTGCGCTTCGGCTCCCGGCGCGATCGGATGCGCGAAGCGGAGTTGGATGCCGCTCCGCTGATCACCGGCATTGTTGTCCGACTCCCGAGTGGTTGGCCTCGTCTCGTCATCCCCGCCGTCTGTTCCGGCCCCGGAGGTCGAGAGGCCGAATATGAACTGATCGCTCGTGGGGTCGAAGACGGCTCCCGTCATGGTCAGGCGACCGGGCGGTCCGTCTCCTTCCGCTGTGACCGACTGTGCGGCGAGCGTTTGAACGACCAGCGTACTATCGGCGTTCCAGTGCACCCTGGACGTCTCCTCGGCACGGAAGATCGTCCGGTCCTTGAGCACTGTCCGCAGCTTGACGGCGAAGCGCGAACTGATCATGGCATCGTAGCTCAAGATGGAGCTACCGACGCTGAGCCAGTGACTGCGCGCCGCTTCGAACAGGGATCGCGCACGAGCGTCTACGAACGTGTCGGCCGGCAGGGACTGAACTGCGCCCGCGGGGCCGACCCCTGGCCCTCGTTCGGCCGCCAGGGCAAGCGGACGAGGATGGCTCGCCCCGCCCGCGACTTGAGAGTACAGGGGAGCCGCGGCCAGTGCGGCACCCAAGGCACAGACGAGCAACGCTCGGACGCCGCCTTCGTGCCAGGCCGTCACGGTTCGCCGCTTGCGCTCCCTCGGTCGGATGCGCGGCCCTCTCCCTTCACCGCTGACCTGAATTGCTGCTCGACTGCTCGCTTGGAGGGGCGATATTGGGCTCCGCGTGTCAATGGCCATTGGATATGCCGGGGACCGTGTCCCGTTTCGTGTCCCGTTCCGCGTCCCGCCGTTCACGGATCGCCTGACCGCGTTCCATGATATCCCCCCAAGAGGCGCGCCGCCGACCGGAATTCCTCACGCCTTCGGTTCAATGTGACTCTTTCGGTGGCGAGAGGGTTGCTCGGGGTCGCCATTGTTGCTCGGGGCCTCCTCTTCCGGTGGGCGATGGGGCCGCAGAGCGTGGGGTGCGGCGACCTCGTTTGTCCGCCACTGCGGCCTTCAAATGGCGGACAAACGAGGGGCGAACGGGGGTCGACCATCGCTGGAGGCAGGCGTCTGAAGGCGTGCCTTCAGCTGGGCCAGAAGATCGGGATGCAGATCGAGGCCACGATGGCCAGGAGCAGGTTCAGCGGCCCCCCGACCTTCACGAAGTCGGTGAAGCGGTATCCGCCCGGTGAGTAGATCATCACGTTGGTCTGGTAGCCGAACGGGGTGACGAAGGAGGCGGAGGCGCCGAACATGACCGTCACCAGAAGGGCGTAGGGGTTCAGCCCGGCGTTCTCGGCCACCAGGATGGCGACCGGGGTGAGCATGACCGCCGTGGCGGTGTTGGCCACCACCGCGGTCATGGCGGCGGTGAGCAGGTAGAACGCGGCGATCATGCCGGTCTCGCCGAGCCCGGAGGTGGCGCCCACCACCCCCGAGGCGATCCAGGCGGCCGCGCCCGTGCTCTCCATCGCCAGCCCCAGCGGTATGAGCCCGGCCATGACGAACACCACCAGCCAGTCCAGTTCCGCGTAGATCTCGTCGACGCGCACGCAACCCGTGAACACCATGAGCGCCACGCCCGCCATGGCCGAGGTGGAGATGGGGAAGAGGCCGACGCTGACGACCACCACCACGGCAACCATGATGGCAGCCGCAAAGGCGGCGCGCGGACGGCTCGCCACCGGCTGGTCCACATCGGCCATCGGGATCAGGCCGGGTTCGTCGGCCAGACGCTCCAGCGCGGCCGGTTCCCCGCGCACCAGGAGGATGTCGCCCACGGAGAACTCCAGCTGCGCGATCCGGTCGGTGATGTTGGTGCCGTGGCTCTGCACCCCGACCACGGTGGCGTCGTAGCGCTGGGCGAAGAAAAGGTCCCCGAGCGTGTGGCCGATCAGCGCCGATCCCGGGCCCACGATGATCTCCACCAGCCGCCCTCCCACGACCGCCTCACTCGCTTCGACGTCCATCCTCCCCTTGGGGGTGTCCAGCTTCTGCTGCCGGGCCAGCCGCAAGAGGTTGTCCGCCGCCCCCTGGGCGTAGAGCCGGTCTCCGGCCTCGATGACGCGCTCGCCCGCGGGGACGGTGATGATCCGTCCGTCTCGCTCGATGCCCACGATCACGACGTCGAAGCGCTCTCCCCAGCGCAACTCGGCCAGGGATCGTCCGGCCGCGCGAGAATCCTTCCCCACCCTCAGCTCGGTGGTGAACCTGCGCACGCCGTAGCGGCTGGACAGGTCCGGCGGCTGCTCGCGGCGGGGCATTTGATGGCGTCCGATGGTGAAGAGATACAGCATCCCCACCGCCAGGCAGATCAGCCCTACCGGCGCGATGGAGAACATGGTCAGCTCGTCGTACCCGCGTGCGATCGCCTCCCCGTGCACGACCAGGTTGGTCGCGGTGCCGATGAGGGTCACCGTGCCCCCCATGATGGCCACGAACGAGAGGGGCATCAGGTACAGCGAGACCGGCTCGTCGGCCTGGTCGGCGAGCGCCGCGAAGACCGGGATGAACACGATCACGACCGCTGTGTTGTTGAGGAACGGCGAGAGGAGGGCGACCAGCAGGCAGAGGACGAACATGCGCGTGGTCTTGCCGCCCAGCGGCGCCGTACGCGCCCAGAGGCCGATCGCCGCCACCAGCCCCGTCTTGCGAAGCCCGAGCCCGAGCACCAGCATCGCCGCCACGGTCACCGTCGCCTCGCTGGACAGGCCGGAAAGCGCTTCGCGCGGTCCGATGATCCCGCCCAGCAACAGCACGACCGGAACCGACATGGACAGCTGGTCCAGCCGGATGCGGTCCATGGCGAAAAACACCAGGGCCGCCCCCGCCACGACCAGCACGAACACGATGTCGAAGGTCATGTCATTCCCTCAGGCAAACCGCCGTGCTACTCGGCGCGGCAGCGTGAACGCCGTCGGCACTTCCGGCATTCCGCGGTTTCCGCTAGATCGTTGGGATGAAGGACGAGACGCCCCAACGGGAGACGCAGCCGACCTCCCCGGCCGAGGATTATTTTAGCGCCGACAGCCCATGGGGCACACTCCGCCCCCATCCCTGGAGCCGATTCTGGCTACGGCTCTCGCGCGGATCCGGCTTCACCCTCAAGGTGCTGGGCTCCTGGTTGCCGAGCCGGTTCGCCCTGCTCAGCCGCCGCTTGGCGCGCGCTCGCCTGGACGGTCCGGTGGATACCGTGGTCTGGGGGCAGAAGCTCCGGCTCTTCCCCAACCGCTCGGTGTCGGAGGCGCGCATCCTCTTCCTCCCCTGGCACTGGGACTACGTCGAGCGCGCACGCCTGCGGCCCTGGGTCAAGCCCGGCTTCACCTTTGTGGACGTGGGCGCCAACGTGGGCGGATATACGTTCTGGATCTCGTCCCTGACCGGTGGCGAGGGACGCATCGTGGCGGTCGAGCCCGATCCCGCGCTGGTGCGCCAGCTGCGCTACAACGTGGGCGCCAACGGCGCGGAGAGATCCATCCGCATCGTCGAGGCCGCGGTGGGGGCCGCTCCGAGAGAAGGTCGGCTGATCCGCAACCCCGTCAACTCGGGAGAGAACCGGCTGGCCCGGGAGGACGCCGGCGGGGACGCGGGCCAGGACTCGGATCGCGTCGTCCCGGTGCGGGTGAGGACGCTGCGGGCGATCGTCGAGGAGGCGGGGCTCGAGCGCATCGACTTGCTGAAGGTCGATGTGGAAGGCCACGAGAGAGATGTGCTGGAGCCGTTCTTCGCCGAGGCGCCCGCGAGTCTCCGGCCCCGGCTGCTGCTGGTGGAGATGAAGCCCGGCGCGGAGTCCCGGGCCATGGAGTCGTGGATCGCGGGCCAGGGATATCGGCTGGAGTGCCGTACCCTGCTGAACGGATTGTTTCGCCGCGCCGACGTGGTCGGGCGGGCGGCTCCCGCCAGGCGCCCGGTTGCGGTCAGGCGCGCAGCTCCCGCCAGGCCACCCGCCCCTCGAGCACGGCCTCCCGCACGGCCCGCTCCCGCGCGCTCAGCCGGGACCGCCCCGTCTTGACCTCCACGAAGACGATCTCGCGCACGTCGGCGTCGCCGAGCCCGTCGAAGACGACGAAATCGATGGGGCTCCCGAGAAAGCGGGCATCGCGGGGATGGTAGCCGAAGTCGTCCATGAAGGGCGCCAGGTGCTCGAAGGCCTGGCCGCGGGTGACCGCCGTGCTGCGTGTCACGGCGTCCTTGCGGGCATCCCGCAGCATTTCCGGAAGCCGTAGCCGCAGCCGGGTATGTTTGCGCGTCACGAGGGCGAGGAGGATCGCGGTCACGGCCAGCAGCGCGGCCAGGATGGCGACTGCGAGGAGATAGGGATCGTTCACGGGAGGTCTCCGGGTTGAGTTCCGGGAAGATACCCTCGTCTCGACGCTCGGTCCCGGGCGAGGAGCCGCGCGGATCGCCTGCGACGTCGAAGCCAGCGGACTCCTCCGTGCCGGGCGCGAAGGAGGTCGGCCCGGCCGTGTTCGAAGCCGCCGCCGACATGGTGACGGGCGGGGACACGGCCGGGTTGAGCGCGCTCCTTGACCGCCATCCCGAGCTGGTACGGGCCCGCCCGCGGCAGCCGCACCGCGCCACCCTGCTCCACTACGCGGCCGCCAACGGGGTGGAGGACCACCGGCAGATGGTGCCCCCCAACGCCGTGGAGATCGCCGACCTCTTGATCGGCCGCGGCGGCGACATCAACGCGCAGTGCGGGATGGGGGGCGGCGGGCCGGGGTCGACGGCGCTGGTCGGGCTGGTGACCAGTGGCCACCCGCGCGAGGCCGGGCTGATGGCGCCCCAGGTGCGCGCCTGGGCCCGCGGCGGCGGGAACCTGAACGGCTGCGGCGAGGACGGGCTGCCCATGACCTACGCTTTCCTGTTCCGCAACGTGCAGGCGGCTGCAACCCTGGCTGAGTGTGGCGCGCGGGTGGACAACGCGGCGACGGCTGCCGGGGTGGATCCCAACCGCACCATCCACCATGGCATGACCGCCCTGCACGAGGCGTGTCTGGGCGGTCACCTGCAGATCGTCAAGCTGCTGGTCGAGGCGGGAGGCGATCCCGGCGCAGTGGAGGAGCAGCACCAGTCGACGGCGGCGGGCTGGGCGCTCTACGCGGGACACGGACACGTCGCCGCGTACCTCGCGGAGGTCGCGGGGTTGCCGCGCGGGAAGGCCAGCCCGTAGCATCGGGACAGGCCCGGCCGGCCGGTGATGCAGCGTCGGCCTCCGGGCAGGAGCCCCGGACGCCGCCCGAACAGCCGCCTCGGCACCGACTTGACTGCCCTCCAAGGAGGTAACCACCATGCTGCACATCCTCATCGCAGCAGGACTCGTGCTGGGCTTCGGCGTCGGACTTCTCGCGGCGGCAACCGGGTCGGATGCGCTCATGGCGGTGGCGCTGGCGTCCGCGCCGCTCGGCACGATCTTCATGAACGCCATCCGCATGGTGGTGATTCCGCTGGTGATGGCGGTGATCTTCACCGGTGTGGCCAGACTGGGCGACCTGCGCAAGCTGGGTCGGCTGGGCGGCACCACACTGGGCTTCTACTGGATCACGACCCCGCCGGCGATCGTGCTGGGCATGGCCACCATGACCTTCTTCCTGCGCTTCACGCCGGAGATCGCGATGCCGGCGGTGGGCGAACAGGCGGCCCCCGAGATCCCCGGGATCGTCGACTTCCTGGTGACCCTGGTGCCCAGCAACCCCTTCGCGGCGGCCGCGGCGGGCAGCCTGCTCCCGTTGATCGTCTTCACGGCGCTCTTCGGGGCGGCCGCGGCGGCGCTCGGCGGCAAGCAAAAGGAGAACCTGCTCGCCTTCGCCGACGCGGTCTCGGCGACCCTCATCAAGCTGGTCTGGTGGGTGCTCTGGTGCGCCCCGGTGGGGGTCTTCGGGCTGGCCGCCCCGGTGACCGCCCAGCTCGGGTGGGATCTGGTGCAGAGCCTGGCGATGTTCGTCGCGGCCGTGATCACGGGGCTCACTCTGTTCACCGGCGGGGTGTTCCTGGTGCTGCTGCGCTGGGTGGGCCGGATCGGCCCGGGTCGCTTCGTGACCGGGGTGTTCGGGGCCACCTCCATCGCCTTCGCGAGCACCAGCACGGTGGCGGCCCTCCCGGCGTCCCTCCAGGAGGCGAGCGGGAAGCTCGGGGTGTCGGCCAGCGTCGCCGACCTGGTGCTGCCGCTGGGCGCGTCGCTCTACCGGCCCGGCAGCGCGCTCTTCCAGGGGGCCGCGGTGGTCTTCCTGGCCCACCTGTTCGAGGTGCCCTTCCCGCTCGCCGCGGCCGGGGGGGCGGTGCTGGCGGTCTTCCTGGTCGCGCTCACCATCGCGCCCGTGCCGTCGGCCAGCATCTTCACCCTGGCGCCCGCGCTGGACGTGGTGGGGATTCCGCTCGCCGGGCTGGGCATCCTGCTCGGCATCGACCGCGTTCCCGACATGTTCCGCACGGTCACCAACCTGTGGGGGCAGATCACCACGTCCGTGCTGGTCGACCGCTGGGCGGGGAAAGGCGGCGGGTAGCCCGCCGGGGGCCTCCTTACATCCTCTCGCTCGCCCGCGAGCTGCGCGTCGCCGGCTGACACACCGGCCAGCTCCCAACCCTTCCCCCGGGCCCCATGATCGACTCGCGCCGCTCGCGGCTCACCCGCTCATCGTCCTCCGAAGCGAGGTAGACCAGCGAGGCGGCCAGGACCGCGTTGTTCTTCAGGTCGTCAAAGACGAGCTTGTCGAAGGTGTCGCGGTGGGTGTGCCAGGTGTGCGAGCCGTAGTCCCATGAGAGCGCGCTCAGGTTGATGCCGGGCGCGCCGTGGCAGACGAAGGAGGCGTAGTCCGACCCGCCCCCGCCGGGATTGCCCGGGAGCCTCAGGGTTATGTGTTGGGAGACCTCCGCCGGCACCCGCGACATCCAGTTCGCGAGCGAGGCGCCCGCCCCGGTGAACCCCTGGGCAGCGATGTTCACCACCCGCCCGGTGCCGTTGTCCTGGTTGAAGAGCACCTGCAGCCCCTCCACCACCTCGGGATGGTCCTCCGTGAAGGCGCGCGAGCCGTTCAGCCCCTGTTCCTCGCCGTTCCAGAGCCCGATCAGGATGCTGCGCTTCGGATTCGGATAGACCGCGGACAGGATGCGCATGGTCTCGAGCATGAGGAGGGAGCCCGACGCGTTGTCGGTTGCCCCCGATCCGCCTTCCCACGAGTCGAAATGAGCCGAGAGCATGACGTATTCGTCCGGCAGCTCCGTTCCCCGGATCGCGCCGATGACGTTGGCGACCGGCACCTCGCCCCGGTTCTCGGCCTCTGCCGCGAGCCGCAGCATCGGCTCCTGGCCGTTGGCGGCCAGACGATAGACGAGACCGTAGTCCTCGCAGCCCAGCTCGAAGGTGGGGGTTTCGCGGTTGTAGGCGTTGAAGACGCGGGTCGTGCCGTAGGAACCCGGCCAGAGGGAGGTCACGATCCCGAGCGCGCCCGCCTCCTCGATCTGCGCGTGCAGGTCGCGCCGCCGACCGTCGCTCGATCCGGTGGCCGCCAGGTTCTGGTTCCAGGCGCGGCTGGCCGCTGACCGCGCCTCGTCCATGGCCTCGAACGAGCCGTCCTGCGCGAACTCGCGCCACTGTTCGTCGGCACGGCAGGTGGGTTCCGAGGCGGAGAACATCACCCACTTGCCGCTCACCGTGCCCAGAAAGGCCTGCCAGTCCGCGGGCGAGCGCATCTCCGGAAGGACGGCCACCCCGCCTTCCACCGGCTCGCCCCCGGTTCCCGGGCTCCACGCCAGGATGCGTCCTTCCAGCGAGCGCACCCGGGGTGACACCAGGTCCACGTGGCTGACGCCGCGGTCCCATCCTTCCCAGGTGCCGTAGCGCTCGGTGCGCGCTTCCACGCCCCAGCCGGACAGCATCGACACAGCCCATTCCTGGGCGCGCTCCATCTGCGGCGAGCCAGTCAGCCGGGGCCCGATGGAGTCGAGCAGCGCCTGCGCCATCTCCTCGAAATGCGAGTTGTCCATCGCCTCGGCCCAGATTCCCTCGAGCACCGGATCAGGCACCGCGAGGCCCTGCGCCGCCGCGGGCTGAGCCGCCGCCATTGCGGCGACCGAAGCCACCAACATCCCAGGGACTCCGTTTCGCATCGTCATTCGCGTCGTCTTCATGTCACTCCTCCTACCACACGATGTGGAACCGGCTCTGGCGCCGGAAAACCCAGTGCCGCTCGCCCTCGGTGTCCAGGTAGGCCTCCTCCTCCTGCCGGCAGCTCGCCGGCTTGCCGTCCCACTCGGGGATCGCCGTCGTCGCCTGCAGCTCGATCGAGTGCCAGGTCGAGGGCAGCAGAACCGCTTCGCCGCGCACCGGCACCCCCTCCTGTCCGTCCCAGCGCCCGATCAGCGGCCCCGCGCCGTGCCCGTGGTCCCCGATGGGGTGCGTGTAGACGGTCCCGTTGATCCCCTCGGCGCGCATCTGCGCGAGCGTGTTGGCCAGGATGGCGTTGCCGGTCATCCCCGGCTCCATGTGCTCGAGGAGGATGTCCTGCAGGCGGTTCGAGTTCGCGAGGCACTGCCGGATGCCCGCCGGCACCTCGGTCTCGCCTTCGGGCAGGACGTAGCCCAGATGCTGGGTGTCGGTGTGGAAGTTCTGCGCCACCACCCCGAAGTCGGTCCAGAGCAGATCGCCGCGCTCGATCACCACCGGGCCTTCCGAGGGCACGTCGCCCGCCCGCTGCACGTCCACGTTGGTCATGAACCAGGTCGTGTAGCCCAGGTCGCGCACCCGCTGGCGCATCCACCACTCCACGTCCTCGATGGTGGTCTTCCCCGGGGTGATCACCGAGTTCGAGAAGGCCTCCGAGATGACCGCGTGCACGGTCTCCTCGATCTTCCGGTAGCGGGGCATCATCTCCGGAAGCCGCAGCGCGATGTAGTTCATGGCCAGGCGCGGCTCGCGCTTGACCCGCCCGAGCAGCTCCGGGCCCAGGGCCTCTTCGAGCGCCTCTCGCTCTCCGGCGTGCAGCCCGTCGGAAAACGCCCAGTCCGGGTCGATGTTGAGGACGATGTTCTCGGGATCGCGGTCCTCCACCAGCTCGCGCAGGAGCCGCCACTGCTCGTTGCCCACCAGCTCCGCGGTGGGCTGGGTGGGGGCGGGGCGGGTGGAGCGATAGGCCTGGAAGACGCCGCCCTGGTCGGTGCCCCCGAGCGCCAGCCGCTCGACCATGCCGTCGTCCTGGCGGGCGAAGACGTAGATGGAGCGGCGGCGCGCGGCGAAGGTCGTGGGCGAGGTGATCGACCAGAAGACCGGATCCTCCGCATACTCGCGCATCGACAGAATCCACATGCGCACGTCGTATTCCGCCATCAGCGCCGGCAGCACCCGCCCGATGCGCAGCTCCAGCCACTCCTGCTGCTCCGCGGCCTGCGCCCGCAGCGTCGGCAGGGGATGGACGCGCGCCGGTACACCTTCGGGGATGCCGGCCGGCTTCTGGGCGACCAGGCCGCCCGCGAACCCGGACGCCAGTACAAGCACAACAAGCACGCCGCCCGGGCGACGCCGCGCGTACGCATCGAAAATCATGGTTTCCTCCTCCGGAAAAGCCTCATTGTGTGCGGATTGGAAAGGCCCGCGCCTACGGATTGGAAGGGCCCGCGTCTGCGGTCACTCGGGACGGCTGCCAGCCTGCCAGTCCACGGTGGCTACCGACGACAGGTTGACGATATCCTGCACCCCGCATCCCCGCTCGAGGATGTGCACGGGCTTGGCCATCCCCAGCAGAACCGGGCCGATCGCGTCCGCGCCGCCCAGGTGTTCCAGCAGCTTGTAGGCGGCGTTGGCGGCGGAGAGGCACGAGAAGACCAGGATGTTGGCGGGGCCGGTCAGGTGGGTGAACGGGTAGACATCGCTCAGCGCCTCCGGATCCACCGCCGTGTCGGCCTGCATTTCGCCATCCACCTCGAGCTCGGGATCGGCTTCGCGCACCAGCTGTACCGCGCGGGCCACGCGCCGGGACTCCTCGTGGGGCGCCGAGCCGAAGTTGGAGAAGCTCACCATGGCCACGCGCGGCACGATCCCCAGGTCACGCACGAAGGCGGCGGTCTGGAGGGCGATGTCGCGCAGGGTTTCAGCGCTGGGATCGATGTTCACGGTGGTGTCGGCCAGGAACACCAGGTGGCGGCTGCGGAAGGCCAGCATGTAGAGACCCGCCACCCGCATGTCCCCTTTGGCCCCGATGACGTGCAGCGCCGGGCGCAGGATCTCGGCGTAGTTGGCTTCGATGCCGGCCACGAGGGCGTCCGCCTCCCCCGACTCCACCATGCTGAGCGCGAAGTAGATCGGCTTGTAGAGGTTCCACTGGGCCTCGGCCAGCGTGAGGCCCTTGCGGGCGCGGCGCTGGAACAGCCTGTCGGCGTACTCATGGCGATCGTCGGGACGCTCGGCGGCGTACACGACCTCGACTCCCGTCATGTCGAGGCCCATCGAGCCCGCCTTCTCGGCCACCCGCGGAGGCCGGCCCAGCAGGATTGGACGGCAGATGCCGGCCTCGGCGAGCTCGGCGGCGGCGCGGATCACGTTCTGGTTGTGGCCCTCGGGGAATACGATGCGCGCCGGGTTGCGGCGAGCCCGCGCCCGGATCCCGGTCATCACCGCGCGCCCCGGACCCAGCAGCGCCTGCAGGCGGTCGAGATACTCGTCCAGGTCGAGTTCCTGGCGCGCCATGCCGGTGCGCATGGCCGCCTCCGCCACCGCGGGCGCCACGTGGAAGAGCACGCGATGGTCGAAGGGCGTGGGGATCAGGTAGTCGCGCCCGAAATGGATGTCTTCGTGGCCGTACGCCCCACGCACCACCTCCGGCACGTCCAGACGCGCCAGCTCTGCGAGGGCGCGGGTCGCCGCGAGCATCATCTCCGCGTTGATTCCGCGCGCGCGCACGTCGATCGCGCCCCGGAAGATGAAGGGGAAGCCGAGGACGTTGTTGACCTGGTTGGGGTAGTCGGAACGCCCCGTGGCCATGATGGCGTCGCCCCGGATCGCCTCCACCACTTCCGGCAGGATCTCCGGGTCCGGGTTGGCGAGGGCGAAGATGATGGGATCGCGAGCCATCGAAGACACCATGGCCGGGGTCATGATCCCCTTGACCGAGAGCCCGATGAAGATGTCGGCTCCGTCGAGCGCCTCCTCGAGCGTGCGGAGGTCGGTTTCGACCGCGTAGGGCGCCTTGTACTCGTTCATCCCCTCCTCGCGGCCCTTGTAGATCACGCCGCGCGAGTCGCACAGGAGGACGTTGTCCGGATCGGCGCCCAGCCGGTGCAGGTGGCAGGCGGTGGAGATCGCGGACGCCCCCGCGCCGCTGAAGACCACGCGCACGTCTTCCATGCGCTTGCCGACCAGCTCCAAGGCGTTGAGGAGCGCCGCGGCCGCGATGATGGCGGTGCCGTGCTGGTCGTCGTGGAAGACGGGGATGTCGAGCGACTTCTGCAGCGCGCGCTCGATGACGAAGCATTCGGGCGCGGCGATGTCCTCCAGATTGATGCCGGCGACCGTGGGGCTGAGCATCTCGCAGAAGCGGATGATCTCCTGCGCATCGCTCGAGTCCACCTCGATGTCGAACACGTCGATGCCGGCGAAGCGCTTGAAGAGCACCCCCTTCCCTTCCATCACCGGCTTGGCGGCGAGCGGACCGATGTTGCCCAGCCCGAGCACCGCGGTGCCATTCGACACCACCGCCACCAGGTTTCCGCGCGCAGTGTACGTGAAGACGTCGTCGGGATTGGCCGCGATCTCGCGGCAGGGTTCGGCGACCCCAGGCGAGTAGGCGAGGGCCAGGTCGCGCTGCGTGGACAGCGATTTGGTCGGAACCACCTCGATCTTGCCGGGGCGGCCTTCGGTATGGTAGTCGAGAGCTTGCTGGCGGCGGTCTGCCATGTTGGTGCGTCTCTGGAGGATCGGGGGTCGGTGTAAGTCTCGGGAATCTACAGGTTTTCGGAACCTTAAGCCCTGAAACCTGAATCCGCTCGGACAACGATGCAAACCCCGCAGGGATGAGTCGAGGGCCGGAGCGGCGAGGAGGCGGGATTCAGCGCCGAGGGGGTTACGCCTCGCCGGCCGCCCTCTCGCAGTAGGCCTCTACCGCGTCCATGTCGCTGGCGATCGCCTTGCGGACCATGCCCTTCATGAGCGGCATGAAGAGGCGGGCCATGAACGTGAGAGGTGTCGCCTCCATGACCATCGACAGGCGGGTGCTCCCGTCGCCGGCTGCTGTAACCTCGAATACGGTGTCCCACTGGACGCCGCCGGACTCCGAGAGGAACCGGACTCGCTCAGGCGGCGCGAACTCGGTGATCTCGAGCTCCACCGTCGCCTCCCTGCCGCGCATCACCCGCGTCTCCCGGAAGCGGGTGCCCAGGCCAGCCCGGGTTTCGGACACGAACTCGACGCGCTCGATGTCCTCCACGGCGCGCGCGAAATGCTCGACATCGGCGACCGCCGCGAACACGAGGTCGGCGGGCGCGGCGATGGTGCGCTGCACTTCGGTCCGGCTCAACTGTCTCTCCCGTGATCGTGGTCTGGACACCCCTCATTCCCCTCGCTTCCCGGCTTCGGGAAGAACTGATCGATGAGCACGGGGTTGCCGTCCGGATCCACGACGACGATGTGTGCGGGGCCGGTGCCCTCCGGGTCGGTATCGGTGGACATCTCGACGCCCTCCGCCACAAGTGAAGCACGGATTTCCCTCACGTCCGTGAAATCCTCAACGCGCGACATGTCTTGGGCCAGCCCCGGATTGAAGGTGAGGATGTTGCCCTCGAACATGCCGTGGAAGAGGCCGATGATCGTCGTGCCGCTGGCCATCATCAGGTATCCCGTCCCGTCACCGCCGGTCTGCCTGAAGCCGAGTTTTTCGTAGAAGGACCTGGAGGCCTCCAAGTCCTTGACGGCCAAGCTGATGGAGAAGGCTCCGAGGCGCATGGACAGGCTCCGTGATTCCTTTTGCGTTCGGCCTCATGGGCCGTGCGCTTCTTTCAGCCGCAGAACCGTGTCCCCGAAATTCCGTATTTCTCCGCCAGCCGGGCTGGATCCGCGTCCGAGATGGACACGAATACCCGCGCGTTGTCCGCGAGCTGTGGCCGTCCTACCCCCGCGTGTCGCCTCTCAGCAAGAACATCCCCATTGCGACCGAAAGCAACGGCAGTATGCTATCAACGAGGACCCACACGAGGGTGACCGTATCATCGCCTATCGCGGTGAACTCGGGATTGAGAAGGTTGAACCAGTTCCAGGACAAGAGGATTCCCACGAACAAGAAGCCGTAGAACGCCGTGTTGGCCGCAAGGAACTCGCGAGTGACCGCCGCGCTGCCACCTTCGCGGTCGACCTTTCTCTTGCGTGCGTATCCAAAAAACAAACCCATCAGGACCGCCACCATCATTAACGGGTCCAAGTAGCTCCACGCCACGCGGGAGTCGCCTGCCGCGTAGTTGAGCGGTTCCACTACCGTGTAGACCGCGACTGCCACCGCGATCAGAATGAGAATCAGGCCACTGATTTTCTTAGGCATGCGTCAATCTCCTGCTGAAGTTGGCTTCCTGTGCCCCAACTTCAACTCGCACTGGGCCGACGTCAACTTCGGCCAATGGACGGAGGACCCGAGACTGGCTGGCAAACGCCCGTAAAGGCGGGAGGCGTCACACGGATATCTTCCCATTCGTTCTTGCAGGCAGGAGGTTTGCGGTTGACGGTGAACGACCGATCATTGGGTTGTCTTTCCTCCGGCCAGGAGGATCGAGTTGAACGAGGGCAGGGGAAATACGCGCGTTTTCGGGGTCGCGGGGGTTTTCCGCATCGTGGCGGCTTTCTGGATCGTGGTAGCGCTGACGGCGTTGGCCTGCTCCGACGACCCCGTCGAGCCGGGCCCCGCCGAGCCGGCCATACCGGAGACTCCCGAACCGCCGGACCCGGCGCCGACCGACTCGATCATCATCCCCCCACGCTCGGCCTCCGCCGAGGCGGATGTCCTCGAGAAGAGCAACGCCTTCGCCTGGACGTTCCTCCCCGCCATGATGGCGGCCGATCCCCAAGCGAACGTTCTCGTCTCGCCGCTCAGCGCCTCCATGGCCCTCGGCATGGCACTCAACGGAGCCCGAGGAACGACATACGAGCAGATGCAGGCAACGCTCGGGTTCGAGGATCTTGCGCTGGATACGATCAACAACGGCTACCGCGGCCTGATGATCGATCTTCCGGCGGCGGACTCCCTGGTCAGCACGCAGATCGCCAACTCCGCGTGGCACCGCAACGGATTCGAAGTCAACCAGGACTTCCTGGACAAGGTGCGAGCCTTCTTCGACGCCGAGGTCGCCGGGCTCGACTTCTCGGATCCCTCGGCCGCCGGCACCATGAACCAATGGGTCTCGGACAAGACCAACGGACGCATCGAGGAGATCATCGAGCCCCCCATCGACAGTCAGACGATGCTCTTCCTGATCAACGCGATCTACTTCAAGGGCCCTTGGAAATACGAGTTCGATCCGGAGAAGACGCGGGATGCGCCCTTCCACATCTCCGAGGGGGAGTCGCAGTCGATACCCATGATGGACCTGACCGCCGAGTTCCCGTATGGCCACAGCGGCGACCTCCAGATCGTCGAGTTGCCCTTCGGAGACGGCGCCTTCGCGATGACGCTCCTGGTACCCTGGGGCGAGACCGCCATCGATGCGGAGATCGAATCGATGGATGCTGAGCGCTGGCAGGGCATGCTCGACAGCCTGGGCACCCGGGAGGTGAGGGTCGTGCTTCCCCGGTTTCGGGTGGAGTATGACAAGAGCCTGAAGGAGGTCCTGCAGTCGCTCGGCATGACGGACGCCTTCGTACCGGACGTCGCCGACTTCACGGGAATATCCGCGAGTTCTCCTCCGCTGTACATTTCGGAAGTCAAGCAGAAGACGTTCGTGGAGGTGGCCGAGGAAGGCGCGGAGGCGGCTGCCGCCACGTCGGTGGAGGTCGGAGTGACGAGCCTTCCTCCGGCGGTGATCGCGAACCGGCCGTTCGGCTACCTCATCCGGGAGCGGCAGCGAAGTCGGGCGCGATCCTCTTCGCGGGCGTGCTGCGGAGGCCTCCGGACGCCTAGAGTTCTTGGAAAATCCTCACCCGAACTGCGGATTTTCAAGGATTATTTTGGAGTTCGCAGATGCCCCGGCACCACCCGGTCGATGCGGGTGGCGCTCGCAGGGGCTGGAGCATCTCCGGGTCGTGTACCCGGGCGAAGAAGCGTACATTCTCGACGACAGGATATCCGTGCTTCCCGTGGCCGAGGTCGGGACGCTGGCACGCGGGATGCGGAGGGGTTGGTAGTCGAGCATCTTGCTCTATTATATTGTAAATATACAATATACACTGTATATAGATATATCTATATACGACTATCTTCCAGTATCATATGAGACGATAATATGAATCGCACAGCTGTGGCTCTCATCGAAGCGGAATACCAGCGTTACAAGATCCTCGGGGAGCGCGCATTCGGCCAGCTGGATGCCGATCAGCTTGTCGCGGGTTCCGAGCACGCCAGCTCGATCACGACCATCGTCTGGCACGTCGCCGGCAACCTGGAGTCGCGGTTCACCGACTTCCTGACCACGGATGGCGAAAAGCCGTGGCGCAACCGGGAGTCGGAATTCGAAGCCCGCGACGTGTCGCCTTCCGAAGTCGCAGCGAAGTGGGATCGGGGCTGGGGTGTGCTCTTCGACACGCTCCGCGAACTCACCGACGACGATCTCGCCTCCACGGTGACCATCCGTCGCGTTCCTCATCGAGTGGACGAAGCGCTCCTCCGCTCCCTGGCCCACGCCGCCTATCACGTCGGGCAGATCGTGTACCTGGCCAAGTCGTTCCGCGGAGAAGCATGGGAGTATCTAACCATTCCGCCGGGGCAATCCGAAGCCTACAATGCGAATCCGGTGCTGGAGAAGTCGTCGACGTACGCGGAGAATGTGAGGAAGGCGAGAGGGGATGCGCGGGACGGGGCTCGATGAGACGTGGCTGAAGGCGAGAGTCAGGATCGCGAGACATCGACGATTCTCTTTGATGCCGTCGCTGACGGCTTGATTGGTGCAGGCCAACCACGCGATGGGTGATTTTCACCCACGCCGTGGGTAATTTACACCGGTTGCGGCAGGCAGGTAGGAAGGAGGCACTACAATTCTTGGCAAAAGTCCCCACTGACATTATGTTGGGCCAGAATCGTCTTTCTGGACGAGACAACTCTTCCCGAAAGGTGCCCTGGACATCATATTAGCGGAGAATCGTATCCGACATGTTTGCTCGGGAGTACGTCGCCAACCTGGTGGCGCGCGGGCGGCATCATTTCACGACCGACGAGGCCATCGGCGCCATCGGGAGCACTCCGAGCGCCGTTCGAGCGCAGTTGCGGCGGCTAAAGGCCCGCGGCGTGATCGTCGAGCCCGTGCGGAGCTTTCATGTGGTCGTCCCGCCGGAGCATATGAGCCGCGGCTGCTTGCCTGCGGAGCAGTTCATCCCACAGCTGATGCATCTTGCCGGCGAACCCTATTACATCGCGCTGCTCAGCGCGGCGGAGAGATACGGCGCCGCGCACCAGCGTCCGCAAATCGTCCAGGTAATGGTTCGCAGGAACCGCGGAGCCATCGAATGCGGGCGGGTGCGCGTCGAGTTCATAGCCCGTCATGACCTCGATCGAATGTTCCTGAGAGAGTTCAATACGCCGCGCGGTGTAGCTCGCTACTCCACTCCGGAGGTGACCGCTCTGGAACTCGTCGGCTATCCGAACCACGCTGGCGGCATATCCAACGTCGCAACGGTCCTGCGCGATCTTGCGGAAGAGATGGAAGTGGACGCGCTGGTGCAGGCCGCACGTCTTTCGCCGGTGGGTTGGTCGCAGCGCCTGGGATATCTCCTCGAGCGGTTCGTCGAATCAGACTTGGCAAAGGCATTGGTGCCTTTCGTCAAGGCACGCGCTCAGAGCTACACCCCCTTGCGCCGCGCGGCGACCAGTGCCGGGGCCGGACGAGATGCGACCTGGAGACTCATCGTGAATGTCGACATCGAACCCGACGAATGATCCCCCGGGACTACATCACGGCCTGGCGTGTCCACGCGCCCTGGGCGAACGACGCGCAGGTAGAGCAGGATCTTGTCATCAGTCGGGCACTCGTCCAACTCTTCGGAGTTCCCGACCTGGCCAGCGGCCTCGCCTTTCGGGGTGGAACGGCGCTCTACAAGCTGCATCTGACGCCGCCTCCGCGATACTCGGAGGATATCGATCTCGTTCAGGTTCGCTCGGAGCCGATCGGGAATGCGCTCAACCAGATGCGATCAGTGCTCGATCCCTGGTTGGGACCGCCTCGATGGAAGCTCAAAGAGGGAAGGGTCAACCTGGTGTACCGATTCGAGTCCGAGGACCAGCCTCCGCTAAAGCTCCGCTTGAAGATCGAGATCAACACCCGGGAGCACTTTACCGAGCTCGGACTTGATAGTGTGCCATTCGAGGTCGACAGCCCCTGGTTCAGCGGATCCGCGGAAATAAGCACGTACACGCTCGACGAACTACTCGGAACCAAGCTCAGGGCGCTCTACCAGCGCAAGAAGGGACGCGATCTCTTCGATCTTTGGCATGCGTTGGAGACGGGGCTGGTCGACCCGCCCCGGGTGCTCGCCTGCTTTCGTCGCTACATGACCGAGGGCGGCCACTCCGCAACCCGCGCCCAGTTCGAGGCGAATCTGCTGGGAAAACGAAAGCTGAGCGACTTCCGCGAGGACATGGGTCCGCTGCTTCGCCCGGGGCTCGCATGGGACATCGACGCGGCCATGAATACCGTCCTTGAGCGCGTCATCGCCCTCCTGCCGGGCGATCCGTGGAAGGGCTCGGTGTAGTCTGCGGTCCGTCAGGGGGAGTGGGCCTGGGTAGATTCGAACCGCGGGCCAGGGACGGCGTGTCAGTAAGCCCGGCCGTCGGCCATTCTGTCGCGGCAGCTCGGGCCGGAGTACAGTATCGGTACGAGTTCTGCGTCGTCCCGCTGGTGACGAGGGAGTCCGAAGCGCGCCGTGCAGCCGGTGGCTATCCAGCCCCGCAGCCCGGGATGCCGGCCCCGGAGGCTCGGCGGCCCGGCCCATCGAAGGAGGAAGCATGTCCCCGACCGTGATCCAAAGACTCAGGACGGAGATCCGGCGGACCCTGTGGGTCTCAGCCTCCCTTGTCTGTTCGACCGCGTGCCAGCCCGCCCCGGATGCCGTACAGATCGACGGTGACGACATCGGTGGCGTGGTTACAGGCCTGAACGGCCCCGAGGCCGGCGTCTGGGTCATCGCCGAAACCACCGACCTCCCAACCAGGTTCGTCCGCATCGTGGTCACGGACGATGCGGGTCGGTACCTGCTCCCGGACCTGCCCGACGCGGACTACGATATCTGGGTTCGTGGGTACGGGTTGGTGGACTCGGAGAAGCAGTCGGCTGCCCCGGGGACCTCCCTCGATCTCACCTCCGTGGCGGCCCCCGACCAGCGCGCCGCGGCCCGATACTACCCGGCCGGGCACTGGCTGTCTCTCCTGCACGTGCCGGAGGAGTCGGAGTTCCCGGGCACCGGAGAAGACGGCAACGGCATCGCGACTGGAATGGCCAACCAGGCTCAGTGGCTGCGGCTGCTCAAGTCGGGAACGTGCACGGCCTGTCACCAGCTGGGTAACGAAGCGACGCGGGAGATCCCCGAGTCCCTTGGCGACTTCGAATCGACTGCGGCGGCCTGGGAGCGAAGGGTTCAATCGGGCCAGGCCGGTGCCGGGATGCTGCGGGGTCTCGACCGGTTGGGCCGGCGGCGGTCCCTGGAGATGTTCGCGGACTGGACCGACAGGATCGAGGGAGGCGAAACCCCTCCGGCGCCCGCGAGACCCAGCGGTATCGAACGCAACGTAGTGATCACCTTGTGGGATTGGGCCGATCGCACCGCGTACCTCCACGACGAGGTGAGCACGGACCGCCGGGATCCGACCGTGAACGCCAACGGTCCCATCTACGGGGCGCTGGAGCAGAGCGCCGACTACGTTCCGGTGCTCGATCCGATGAGCCACGCCGCCAGCCAGGTTCCTCTTACCGTCAGGGATCCGGCGACGCAGCCGGCCTCCCCCAACATGGCCGCGCCCTCGCCCTACTACGGCGACGAAGTGCTCTGGGACAGCAGGAACAACGTGCACAACCCGATGCTCGACGAGCGGGGGCGCGTATGGCTGACCTCGGCCGTGCGCCCTCCGGACAACCCTCCGTTCTGCCGGGAGGGCTCGGATCACCCGTCGGCGAGGCTGTTTCCGGTAGACAGAGCGGGCCGGCATCTGGCCATGTACGATCCGGATACCGACGAGTTGACGCACATCAGCACGTGCTTCAGCACCCATCACCTCATGTTCGCCGAGGACGACGACCACACACTATGGACGAGCGGGGGAGGCCAGGTCGTAGGATGGCTGAACCGGCGCATGTTCGAGGAGACCGGCGACGAGGTGGTCTCCCAGGGGTGGACGCCGCTGATCCTGGACACGAACGGGAATGGCAGGCAGGATGCCTGGGTCGAGCCCGGCCAGCCGGTCGACCCCTCGCTGGACAAGCGGGTGGCGGCCGGCTTCTATAGCGTCGCTCCGGCGCCGGACGGCTCGGTTTGGGCCACATCACTGGGTTATCCGGGAGCGGTGGTGCGGCTCGACCCCGGGTCCAACCCGCCGGAGACGGCCCTCGCCGAGTTGTACGAGCTGCCTCTGAACGATGACGGCACCCCCATCGAAGGGTTCTCGCCCCGGGGGGGTGACGTCGACCGGAACGGGGTGATGTGGGCCGCCCTGGCGAGCGGTCACCTTGCGAGCTTCGACCGCCGAAAGTGCACCGGTCCGCTCAACGGTCCCGCGGCCACCGGCCAGCACTGCCCGGAAGGCTGGACCTTCCACACCGAGCCGCTACCCCAGCTCGGCGGTGTCAGCGGGTCGGGCAGCGCCGAGGCCAGCTACTACACCTGGGTCGATCAGTTCGACGTGCTCGGCCTGGGCGCCAACACGCCCATCAACACGGGGAACGCGGCCGAAGGGCTCCTCGCCTTCGACGACGGCGAGTGGGTGGTCCTGCGGGTGCCCTACCCGCTCGGGTTCTACACGAAGTGGTTGGACGGCCGGATCGACGATCCTGACGGCGGCTGGAAAGGGAGGGGACTTTGGGCGACCGTCAGCACCCGGGCACCCTTCCACATGGAAGGCGGGGCAGGAACCACCAGCAAGGTCCTCAAGTTCCAGCTTCGTCCCGACGCGCTGGCGCGGTGATGCGGTGAGAGACACCCGCGCCGTCGGGGCCGGCGGTGACATGAGGGCCTGAGACACGCATCATCAAGGCCTTCATGCCGCGCCCGCCGCCGCCCTGCCGGACGCGATATGGTCGAAGGTGCGCGCCAGCCCATCGCGCAGGGTATGCGCGGGCGACCAGCCCATCGCGCGGATCCGCGCAGTCGAGAGCACGCTGCGGCGAAGCTCGCCGGGACGGGCGCCCTTGTGGACCCGGCCGGGCTGGGCCCCCGCGGTCTCTTCCAGGAGAGTCGCCAGCGTGTTGACGCTCGTCGCCGCCTCGGTTCCCACGTTGAAGGCTCTCGCGTCGATGCCGGCGCGGTCCTCTAGCGGCATGTCGGAGGCGATCAGGTTGGCGGTCGCCACATCTTCCACGTAGACGTAGTCTCTCGTCTGCTCGCCGTCGCCGTAGATGGCCAGGGGTTCGCGCGCGATCAGACGGTTGGAGAAGATGGCCACCACGCCCGCCTCGCCTTTGGGATCCTGCCTGGGGCCGTAAACGTTGCTGTATCGTAGCGCCACATAGTCGAGGCCGTGCACTTCACGATAGTAGTTGAGATAGTATTCGCCGGCGAGCTTCGACACCCCGTAGGGGGACACCGGACCCTTGGGGGCACTTTCGGGCGTAGGATACACCGCCGGCTCCCCGTAGACCACTCCCCCGCTGGACACAAAGACTACCCGCCGGGTCCCCGCGTCGCGCGCCGCCTCCAGGATGTTGAGGAGACCAGCGATGTTCACCCTGGCGTCCGCAATCGGATCGGCTACCGAAACGCGAACGTCGATCTGCGCTGCGTGGTGGTTGATCAGGTCGAAGCCGACATCGCGGATCAGCTCCGCGGCGCGGGGATCGGCGATGTCCATCTCGACGAACTCGGCGCCGGGGGGAACGTTCGCCAAGCGTCCCGAAGAGAGGTCGTCCATAACCCACACCCGATCGCCTCGCTCGATGTGGGCGTCCGCTACGTGGCTCCCGACGAAGCCGGCACCGCCGGTAACCAGGACCCTCCGGCTCACGCCGGGAATCGTCTCCAGATTCTTCCTCTTTCGCTGTGGTCGACCTCGGTGTTTGTATACGGTAACCAAAACCGGCATCGATGGTAACGGACGCTCGAGCATGGACATACTTTCCAGGGGAGGGCGCGGGCAACCACCCCTCACCCTCGTCATCCTCGCAGCCGGGCGCTCCACCCGATTCGGCCGCCTCAAGCAGCTCGCCCGAGTCGGCCCGGGCGGTGAAGCCCTCCTCGACTACGCCCTCTACGATGCCGCGCTCGCCGGGTTCACCCGCTTCCTCTTCGTCATCCAGGAGACGCTTCGCCCTGATTTCGAAGCCCACCTTCGCGATGCGGCAGCCCGCCTCGACATCCGCTACGCCCGCCAGCGGATGGTCCATCCAGGGCTGGTGGATGACCCGCTGCCCGGACGAACCCGCCCCTGGGGTACCGGCTTCGCCGTCCTCACGGCGGGCGAGCGAGTTGACGGTTCCTTCGGGGTCTGCAACGCCGACGACTTCTACGGGCGGGGCGCCTACGCGGCTCTTGCCGAGGCGATGGCGGATACCGCCGCCCGCGACCCCGCGCCCACCCACGCCTCTACCGTTGGCTACCCCCTCGAAGCCACCCTGTCGGAGAGCGGAGGCGTCTCCCGGGGCCTCTGTGAAATCGACGAGGCGGGCGCCCTTCAGCGGTTGACCGAGGGATTGGAACTCCGCCGCGAAGGAGACCGCGTAGTGGGCCGGGACGTGGTCGGCCGGCCGCTTGTCGTGCCCGTGCAAACTCCTGTCTGCACCAACCTCTGGGGCTTCCAGCCCGGGATCCTTCCGCCTCTGCGCGACCTGTTCGCCGCGTTTCTCGCTTCAGGGCCGGGGCTCGACCGCGAGTTCTACCTCTCGGAGGCCATGAACGACCTGATCGCGGCGGGCCGGATGCACTGCACCGTGCTGCCAACCCGCGAGCTGTGGCTGGGCGTGACCTTCCCCGGCGACCATGCGGGAGTGGCCCAATCACTGCGGTCGCTGGTAGACTCGGGGGTCTATCCGATGCGCCTTTGGGACGCTGCGCCACCCCCTTTCTCTCACGACTGAAGCCGAATGCAACTCACCACACTCGACTGGATCGTCATCGCCCTCTACGGGATCACCGCCCTCGCCATCGGACTCCGCTTCGCCCGGCGCGCTGGGTCCGGGGCCGACGAATTCTTTCTGTCGGGGAGGAAGCTTCCGTGGTGGCTGCTGGGCACATC
This sequence comes from Longimicrobiales bacterium, assembly GCA_965237885.1. Taxonomy (GTDB): domain Bacteria; phylum Gemmatimonadota; class Gemmatimonadetes; order Longimicrobiales; family Gaopeijiaceae; genus BD2-11. The sequence continues at coordinate 769,602 of CBDEGN010000002.1, forward strand.
GATGGTCGCAACGACCTTTTCGACCGACACGCCCAACCTGATCGCGGACTTCGTGCGCGGCGGCGGGGTCGCGCAGAACTGGTCGTGGTGGGCGTTCCTGATCACCGGGATGTGCACGGTCTTCTTCTACGCCAGGCTGTGGCGCAGGTCGGGCGCGCTGACCGACATCGAGTTCTACGAGCTGCGCTATTCGGGGCGCGCAGCGGCGTTTTTGCGGGGATTTCGGGCGATCTACCTCGGCGTCTTCTACAACGTGATGATCATCGCCACGGTGACGCTCGCCGCGACCAAGATCGGCGGCGTGCTCCTGGGGCTGCACCCGCTCACCACGGTCCTGATCGCGGGCTCGGTGACCATGCTCTACTCCGCGACGTCGGGGCTCTGGGGGGTCGTCGTGACCGACCTGGTGCTCTTCGTCGTGGCCATGATCGGATCGGTCGCGGCGGCGGTCTTCGCGCTGCGGCAGCCCGAGGTCGGGGGGCTCGCGGGGCTGGTTTCCCACCCGCAGTTGCAGTCGGCGATGAACTTCTTCCCGGACTTCTCCGACTGGAGCGTTGCCGCGGGGATCTTCATCATCCCGATCGCGGTGCAGTGGTGGAGCGCCTGGTATCCGGGTGCCGAGCCGGGAGGCGGCGGCTACATCGCCCAGCGCATGCTGGCCGCGAAGAATGAGAAGGAGGCGATGAAGGCCACGCTGTGGTTCAACATCGCGCACTACGGGCTCCGGCCCTGGCCGTGGATCATCGTTGCGCTGTGCTCGATGCTCGTGTACCCCGAGCTGTCCGACATCCAGGCGCGGTTCCCGGATCTGAACCCCTCGCTGGTGGGAAATGACCTGGCCTATCCGGCCATGCTCGTGTTCCTTCCGGCCGGGCTGCTGGGCCTGGTGGTCGCGTCGCTGGCGGCGGCGTACATGTCCACGATCAGCACGCAGCTCAACTGGGGCTCGTCGTACGTGGTCAGCGACTTCTACCGGCGCTTCGTGAATCCGAAGGCGAGCGACCGCCGGCTGGTCACGGTCGGGCGGCTGTCCACGGTCGGGCTGATGGTGCTGGGCGCCTTGATCGCGCTACAGCTCGACACGGCCGGCCAGGGATTCCAGATCCTGCTGCAGATCGGCGCCGGGACCGGGCTCGTCTTCCTGCTGCGCTGGTTCTGGTACCGCGTGAACGTATGGAGCGAGCTGGCCGGGATGACGATCTCGTTCCTGGTCGCGATGTACTTCGCGTGGGTGCACGGGGCGCTTGGGTTCACGCCGATGTCGGCGTGGGAGCAGCTGGTCATCGGTGTGGCCGTGACGACGGTCGGCTGGCTGGGGGTCACGCTCGTCACGCCTCCGGCCGACTCCGGGTACGCTACAGCGTTTCTACGACAAGATCCGGCCGATGGGCAAGGGATGGCAGCGGGTCGTCGACGTGGGCGACGGGCCGCGCGACGCCGAGTCCATCACCGCGGCCTTCCTCGCCTGGTTCCTCGGGTGCGTGCTGGTCTACGCGGCGCTCTTCGGGACCGGGTATCTGCTGTACGGGCAGATGGTCGCGGCGGTGGCCGCGCTGGCGATCTCGGCCGCGGCGGGGGTCTGGCTCTTCAGGCTGTTGCCGAAGTTGGGCTATTCGGATTGAGCGGGGTATCGCGCGGCGATGCCGCCGCTCCCCTGGTGGCGATCGCGCCCGGCCGCGTCAACCTGATCGGCGAGCATATCGACTACAACGGACTGCCGGTCCTTCCCATCGCCATTGACCGGGACGTCCGTGTCGCGTTCCGGGTCACCGATGAGGCGGTGGTGCGGCTGGACAGCCCGTCGGCGCGCTTCGCGCCCTTCGAATTCCGCCTCGACCGCCCGATCGAGGCCGCGGACCAGGGAGACTGGTCGAACTACGTTCGGGCGGCGGCGCGGGGGCTGCTGGAGTACGGGGTGCGGCTGGAGCGAGGTGTCGAGGGGACGGTGACCGGCGATGTCCCCATCGCATCGGGGCTGTCGTCCTCTTCGGCGCTGGTGGTGGCCTCGGCGCTGGCGTTGCTGAAGGCGAACGGGGTGGAGATCGGGGGCCAGAGAGCGGCCCTTTCCCGGCTGGAACTCGCAGCACTGATGGCGCGCGCCGAGCGCTTTGTCGGGCTGGAAGGGGGCGGGATGGACCAGGCGGCGTGCCTTCATGGGGTCGCAGGCCACGCGCTCCGTATCGATTTCACCCCGCTGCGGGTTGCGCCGGTGGCCGTGCCGGAGGGATGGCGGTGGGTGGTGGCGTCGTCGCTGGTGCGGGCCGAGAAATCGGGGGGAGCGCGCGAGGCATACAACGAGCGGGCACGGCAGTGCCAAGAGGCACTGGGGATAGTGGAGCGTGTCGCGGCGGTGGAACGCGCGGTGGCGGAGCGTGCCAGCCGCGCGGGGTCGAATGGGGTCACGCGTCGGGCCGCTGACGGCGCACCACGCGCACCCGCCTACCGCGATCTGGTCACGGTGGACGACCTCGACGGGCTGCTCCGGCACGCCCGCCGTGTCCTCGCCCCCGTGCTGTTTCGCCGCTTCCGTCACGTCGTGACGGAGGGCCACCGGGTGGCGCTGGCCGAGCGGGCCATGCGCGATGGTGACATGCTTCGCTTCGGTGACCTCATGGTGCGGTCGCACGAGAGTCTCCGCGACGACTACGAGGTGAGCACGGGTGAGCTGGACGCAGTCGTCACGTTGGCACTTGAGGCGGGGGCAGCGGGAGCGCGCCTGACCGGTGCCGGTTTCGGGGGCTGCGCCGTCGCGCTATGCGACGACACCACCGTCGCGCCGGTCATGGAGGCACTCGCCGCGCGGTTCTACGAGCCGCGCCTGGGCAGGCCACCGACCCGCGACATGATGTTCGCCGCGAAGCCCAGCGGAGGGGCGCAGGTCGAGAAGGCGTAGCAGCGACTCAGGAAGCCCCTCGAGCACCGGCGGACGGGCGGCGGTGCCGCGCGTTTGGACAACCCCCCTCTCGCCCCTCGTTTGTCCGCCACTATTGCCACTATCTGGCGGACAAACGAGCTGTCGGGCAAGGAATGAGACCCATCCGACGTTGTGGGAAGCGCCGTGCGCTTCTTCGGTGTTTCCCCGGCCTCGCCGACCTCGGGCGCCGCGTCGATCTCGCCGAACGGTCGTGCGACGAGGCGACGGCGATCCGGAGTTCGGCCGTGCACTCGAAAGGGACGCCACGGGCAACTGGGAGTGAACCCGGAAGTGCGCGCATGACTGACCGAACGCTCGCCTTGCTCGGTCACAGCCGTCGGGATCCTGCCCGGCACCCTGGCGGACGCGGGCCAAGACGCTCCGCCATTACGGGGGCGAGACACCGCCCGTCGCCCTGGAGGCCTGCGCGGCCGAGCTCGAGGCCGCGCTCCGGCAAAAGCGTGGCAGAGGCTGGCACTCCCTGAGGCGGAAGGTCGCCTCGGACCTCATGGATCAGCCGCTCAAGGTGCTGTGCGAACTCGGGGGCTGGAAGTCAGCTCAGACAGTTCTTCAGTGCTACCAGCAGGCCGATGACGTGATTCACGGCAAGAAATCGTCTAGGTTCAACTGGGACTGCACGATCTGTCGTTCTTGCCGTTAGACCATATCTGATTCCGCCGTACTGAAATAGCGGACGAATGGCATCAAATGGCGGGAATCCGAATCGTATCAGGTTCCGTGTCAGCCGTCCGTCTTGACCCGAGGGTTTACGAGGACAGCGAACGGTCGCCTGTTAAGATACTTCGCGCAGCGCGTCTGCATAGGGGCTCGGGTGAGAATCTCGGGTGAGAATCTCGGCATCGGCCACTATCCCTTGGTCACGCTAGCGGCGCTTAATTGCAATGGTCATGATGTGAAGCGGGGCTATCTTTCATGCAATGCCTACACTGCGAAGGATTCGATTGCGACCCTGGGACCGCAGGGAGCTTGAGGGCTGGGTTCGAGTCCGCACGACCCCGCAGCGCACCGTGCCGTATGCGCAGACCGCTGACGTCCTGGACCTTGCGACCGCGGGATTCCACTTCGGGATCGTCGCGGCTCTTGTTGGAGTCTCCTCGGCGCGCGCGCGGCAACGCCAGCGGCCCCGTTACCACCTGATCGCGCCGCCCGGCCTGTAGAGAGAGATGTCCATGGCGAGGCGCTTGGCGGCCTGGGTGGTCTTGGCCCTCTTGGGCGCTGCCACGCCAGCGGGGGCTCAGTCCGCCCGGCCTGAGACGGAGCAGCGCACCCGCTACACGATCGAGGTCAGCTTGGACGCCCTCCGGCACACGCTGGCCGGCCGGGTGGCGATCGAGTACACGAACAGCGGCCCCACCGCTCTGAGCGAACTCTACCTGCACCTGCACGCCAACGCATACAGCGGCGAGCACACTATCTTCTCCCGCGACCAGCGGCGGCTGCCGTTCTACTCGGATCCGTCCGGTGCTATTCCGTCGGGCGGTCGCACCGGATCCATCGACGTGACGGCGATCACCCTCGACGACCGAGCGATGTCGTTCTCCATTGATGAGGCGCTCCTTCGTGTAGGCCTCGCCGAACCCCTGGCAGCCGGAGCGGAAGCCACGCTTCGCCTCGACTTCTTCGTGCGGATCCCCGAGTTTCGAGACCGCTTGGGCCACCGCGACGGCAACTATGCCATCACCGGCTGGTTCCCGAAGCTGGCCGTGCACGACGCGAACGGTTGGCACACGACGCCGTTGCGCGGCATCGGCGAGTTCTACAGTGAAACCGCCGACTATCAGGTGGCCATCACCACGGCCCCTGAGATGGTGGTGGGTGCGACTGGTGAGCGGGTGGACAGCTTGGCCAACGCCGACGGCACCACCACCACGCGCTGGGATGCGCCTGCGGTGCGGGATTTCGCCTGGGTCGCGGACGCTTCCTACCGGGTCGAGCGCGCCACGCAGGACGACATCACGGTGGAATACCTCTATTTCCCTCGTGACGAGAAGGCGGCGCACCGGGGGCTCGAGCTCGCGCACGAAGCTCTTCGATTCTTCGGCGACCGCTTCGGGCGCTACCCGTACGCCACGTTCCGCGTCGCCGAGGCGTCGGCCATCGGCACTGGTCTGGGAATCGAGTTCCCTCAGCTGGTACTCATCAGCCAGGACCTCCACCGCTCCGCATCCGTGCTCAGCACGTTCGACAACACCCTCGTGCACGAGGTGGCGCACCAGTGGTGGTACGGTCTCGTGGGTAACGACGAGACCACGGAAGGGTGGCTTGACGAGTCGTTCGCTACTTACTCGGCCAGGCGCTTCTGGCGCGACACACGCGATGGCGAGCCACCCATGCTCCGGTTGCCGGGCGCCTTGGGATTCCTCTCCGGCCCGACCCAGGAGCAGGTGGCACGATACGAATACGTGAACGCCGCCCGCCTGAGGTTCGACGAGGCCGTACAGGGTCCCTCGGCTGAGTTCGCCGACCTGAAGAGCTACGTGGTATCGGTCTACTACAAGGGTTCGTTCGCGCTGGACATGCTCGAGTACCAGCTCGGCGAGCGGACGTTCGACGCGGTGCTGCACCTCTACAGCCAACGGTTCCAGCACGGCGTGGCGACTTCTGCGGACTTCGTTGCGGCAGCCGAATCTGTCGCTGGCACGCCGCTTGGGCGGTTCTTCGAGCAGTGGCTCAGCACGACGGAGACGTGTGACTACGCCGTCGACGGGATCTCGGTGGTGAGAGACTCCGGCGGCTTCCTGAGCACCATCGCGCTACGCCGCGTCGGCACCATCGTCATGCCGGTCACGCTCCGGCTCACGCTCGCGAACGGTGACACGCTGCAACGCACGTGGGACGGGGAGGCCAGCGAGACACAGCTGCAGATACACGCGCCCGCCCCAGTCCGGAGCGCTGTTGTGGACCCCGACCTCCGGCTGCTCGAGACGGACCGGGTGAACAACTGGTACCCGCGTCGTTTGCACCGTTCGTTCAATCCCCTGTCGGTACCCAGGGACGCCTACACCATCGCGCACCTCCCCTATATCTGGTACGACGACGGGCTGGAGTTGGGGTTGCTACTTTGGGGAGGCTATCCCCCGCTCGCGGTCTTCCCGGAGGGCATCGAGCGTGAGCACGGCGTCAGTGGTTCCGTCGGCCACAACTTCAAGCAGGATCGCACCTGGTTCTCCGCCGCCTACGACACCCGGCTGCGGTCGCTCGGCCCTCGTGCGTTCTGGGGCGTCAGCGCCGCGCAACGGTCGGGCCGGGAGAAAGGTACGCTGGACGCGCGTTGGGTCTTGGGTCATCACCTCTACCGCGGTCCATACCAGGCAGTGAGGGTCGGCGTGGAGCACGACCGGTGGGGGCCGGAGGCAAAAGAGCGGTACACAGAGATGCCGTTCGAGATAGGAACCATTCGGAAGGTGAGTGCTTCCTACACGTACAACCATCTCTATACCGACTACAATCCTGTCGCGGGAGGGGCATACAGTATCGCCCTCTCCAGGGGAAGCACGGCACTCGGCTCGGACTGGAGCTTCACAAGCGCCCTGGCACGGGTGGAGCGGTACCACCGGACCCCGCTGGGTGTCATAGCCGTAAACGGGGTGCACGGCGCCACCTGGGGGACGGCCCCCCTCCAGGAACTTCCTTCGCTGCGACGGCATGCAAACTTCGTGGCGCCGGCGTTCGAGCGCACAGTCGCGCGGCATCTGAGCGCGGCACAGCTGGAGTTGCGGCCGCAACTACTGGATGGTGTCCTGTCGCTCGCCTTCGCCGCCAAGGGTGCCTGGCACCGCGAGGCGAGTCACGACAGCGACTGGAGCGCGGAGGGTGCGGTTGGGCTGAGGTTATTCGCGAACAATCCGTTTGCCATCCAGCTTGACCTGCCGGTCTTCACGGCCACGGACGCGGGGAGCCGCTGGCGGATCGACGGACTGGTATTGAGGGCAGGCAGGCCGTTCAGCATCCGGGAGCGGTAGGGGCCGACTTTGAGCCATCCGGTCGCCGAACAACGGAGTGCAACGATCGCGGGCACGGACCTCGGAGCCGGTATCGGCTCCATCTCTTCGATCGGGACTTGGGTTTGAGCATCGGCGCAGCGGCGGGATTCCAGGGAGCCGGGTATATGATCCTGATGCGACGCCTTCGGGAGGCGCCGGTCGGATAGTGACCCGCGCCAGGTGACGGTGGTCCATCTGCTCGGGACGGCGCTCCACAACGTGCGGCTCAGCCGTCCCCCGTCTCGATCCAGTCTCGGCTGAAGCGTCAGGCCTCGCTTTGGCTCCGGTAATGCGCGGTCTGCATCCGGCTGACTGCTGCAATGATGGCCAGCAGAACGAGAACCAGCGGAATATCCAGGAGGGAACCCACCAGCCCTGTGGCAACCTCCACGGTCTTTGCGCCCGCTTCGTCGAGGTTGCGGTCCGCCGCCCAATCCACGATCGACGCGCCCCAGAACGGCACAATCCACAGGCCCCACCACCAGCGCAGCAGCGGTGATGCCGGTGCCCCGCGCCAGTTGGAAGGGTTCACCGAGGCGCGCCAGATCTCTCGCATGGCCTGATACGGTTTCCAGAACCACGCGACCGGTACGAAGTACCAGCCGACCGCCCACCCCGGCGTGAAGTGCATGTCGGCCGCGCCCAGCTGCCTGGCATTGTGATTGGCGCGATGAATCCAGTTGAGCACGAGGATCCCCGTGATGAGCATGATCCCGGTGTTTGTTAAGCCCCAGGCGATCGCGCCGAACGTTTGGTTTGCCTGCGACCCCTCACCTCCGTCGCCCGGCAGGCCGCTGGCAACCTCCCATACCGACACGAGCGACAGGGCGATGTTTGCGTAGAGAAAGACCCTTGTCCACCTCGTGAGCATGGTCGGGTCGCGGAAGTCGGAGTGTGAGCCGGGCTGCTCATCGGTCGCCGGGCTGCTGTCTTCCATGTCCTTTCTCCCCGAAGAAGGTCAGGCGCTGTCTCATCAATACGCCCACGCCCTGAGCCCGATCCATCCGATGCTCCAGGAGTAGAGCACTACGACGGTGCACGCCAGGCTCACAAGCTTGCTGTGCAGCCGGCCGAACCGGCCGGTCTCGACGGAGTACGAGCGAAACGAAGTATGGAGGCTCAGCGCCGTCAGAGCCACGAACACCAGCGAACCGATGAACCAGGTGAGAGACCACCCCGAAATGGTGGCCAGGTCTCTCGGGCGGGGGCGAACTGAGCAGGCAGGAGGAACCAGACGACGATCGAGAGGGTGGCCAGCAGCGGGAAGAGCACCGTCCGGAGAGGGATCGTCTTCATCCGGCCGAAGATCCTGGCGGGCGCCCACACGAGCGCGAAGACAAGGGCAGAGATCAACAGCAACAGCGTCGTCACCGCGACCGCCCGCTGGAAGAAAAACCGGCCAGCCCCGACCCTCTTGTAGCTGCCCTCCCGTTTCCATTGGAGGATCGGATTCCCCTCGTCGTCGACGACCTGGAACACGGTCGGCACCGGCTCATCTTCGTACCGGAAGCTCGTGGCGGTGACCGGAACGAGCTCCCATCCGCCGCCGATGAGCGGCATGATAGAGAGCTTTCCCTCATCCAGGGTGACGCGCTTCGTCAACAGAAAGCGTTCGAGGCCGTGCAATAGTTGGCGCCTTGGCGTCACGTTCTGCCAATAGCCGGTCATCGCTCGGAGCTCATCGTCCGAGAGCGCCGCGACCGCGTGCGCTCCCTGGAGCTTGTCGAAACCTTCGGTCAGGCGCTCGCCCAGGAGCCTCGCGATGTCATCGATCCTGCCGCTCGGCTTGTTGATCGACACGAAGAAGCCCACGCCGAGATCGGAAGAATACGCGCTCCTCGACCGGAATCCGGTGATGCTCCCGTTATGGCCGTGAAAGAGGTGGCCGTTTACGATCGAGGTGTAGTTGCCGAGGCCGTACCCGTAGGTGAAGCCCTCGCGCGCGGCAAGCGTAGTCGTCGGCGTCTCCATCCTGGTGATGGTCTCCGGGGCGAGCAGCCGGACGCCGTCGAGCGTGCCCCGGTTGATCATCATGCGCAGATAGCGGGCCATCTCCCGCGATGACGTGTTCAGGCTTCCCGAAGGTCTCACGATGATGTGTTCGTAGTTCGCCTCTCTTACTCCATCCGCCTCGTAGCCCTTCGCCATCAGGGCCGCGTCCCGCGGAAGGTGGAAGGTCGAACTCTCCATGCCGAGCGGGTCGAAGACGTGCTCGCGAACGTAGTCCTCGAAATCCTTCCCGGTGATCTTCTCGACGACATACGCGGCGATCGACGGGCCGGAGTTGCTGTACGACATGTGGGTGCCGGGCTGCCAGCGGCTGACCTGCGAGTGCGGGTGACGAGCCAGACCTTCGGCGAGGGTGATCTCGGGATCGTCCACCCACTCAGGGAAGTGGAGGTCATCGAAGCCCGCCGTGTGCTCCATGAGCATGGCCACGGTGATCGGATGCGTCCCCTCCCAGCGGTTGATGAAGTCGACCTCGGGCGCCAGCTTGCGGACCGGGGTTTCGAGATCGAGGAGACCGCTTTCGACCGCCCGAAGCACCGCCAAGGCCGTGAAGCTCTTCGAGATGGACGCGATCCGAAACAGGTGGTCCGCCATCACGTCGACTCCGGCGGCGACATCCGCCTTGCCGACGCCGCCGGCCCAGATCGTCCGGTCCTTGTCCACTAGCGCGACCGAGGCGCCGGGGATCCGGTTCTCGTCGAGGATCTTCTGGATCTCCGCCTTGAGAACCTCGACGTCGACGGTCACGACTTCGAGGTTCCGATCGATCGGGTCCGGGTCCTGCGCCGCAACCCCGAGCGGCACCGCGCAAGCAAAGATCAACGCAACGGAACGAAATCCGCTCCCGGCCATCTTCACCATCATCTTTGCTCTACCCTCCTCTTCGTCAGGCCCTGGCCGCGGCAGTTGTCCCTTTCGAGACAACAACGGAGTTGCACAGTTCTCACCCTACGTGCCGAACGTCGCCTCATCTCTATATCTCGGTGCGTGCGTCACGATCATCCACACCGCATGCCATCCCAAGCCAATCATCACCACTCCGCCGATCAACGAGAAGATCACGATCCCTCGCGGGCTAAGAATCATCACGAGCAAACTGCCCGACCATGACATCTTCTCGATGACATAGCCAACGGCCATGATTCCCAGGAATGTCCACATCCCCTGCGACATGAATCGCTCAACTGAATACCTATATTGCCATCCTATGCCGAGCAAGGACAGAATTATCACAACTCCTCCCAAACTCAGCCCCAAGCCGATTGCCCTCGTCCCGTCAATTACCTCAACTCTACCTAACAATATGGTTACATAACTCACCATCGGTAGCGTCGCCACCACCACAAGCAGAACCCGCGCGACGGCGTGCTCCCAGCCCGTAACTGGAAGAGATCCAAGAAATGCCAAAGAGCCGTCAGTTTTTTCCTGAATCATGGTCATGGGAATACTTGCCACGATTGCACCCAACGCAGCGCCAATAAGCATCAGGTTGAACTCCGTCCTCCATGCACCAAAAAGCATCTGTAGGCCGACGATGATCGCTACCATCGTCAACATCCGCAACAGAGGCTTCACTGTTCGCACAGCAAACAGGCGCCATAACCGCGCTACGACGCGCCATCGACAGTCACTCATCCTCACATGCCCCCAATAATAACCGTCTAGTAACTTCCCCGTCAGGACTACTTGAGGCGGTCCTACTTCGTTGGACAGTCCGAGGGCAAAGTTAAGGTGGACTCCTGCTGGTTTTGAGAGCCCTCGGTAGCTTTCGCTGAGTGTTCTGTTGGCATGCGTTCTCGACCCCGGCATCCTGTCCCGGAACGGGAGGGGCAGGGTCCAATATAGGCCCTGGGCGGCGGACGGGTCCCCCGTCTGCCGGACAGGGTTCATCGGCGAGCGCTGCGAGCCGCGCGCGGCGCGGACATCCGGGGCTCCCGCCCGCGGCCCGCCGGATCCGCAACGTATGCCCCGGTGCGCCCGGGAATCCTTCCGTCGTCACGCCGCCTCCGTGCCTTCCCGATAGGCATCGCCCGGCGTCCGCCCGCGAAGGGACGAGTGCGGACGCACCTCGTTGTAGAAGTCGATCCAGGAACCGATGATGCGTTCGGCGTCCAGCCCGTCCCGGAGTTCGTGGAGATACACGGCCTCGTACTTCAGCGACCGCCACAGCCGCTCGATGAAGATGTTGTCGAGGAAGCGGCCCCGGCCGTCCATCGAGAACGCCACGCCCGCACTCAGCACCCGGTCCGCAAAGGCCTCGCTGGTGAACTGGGCGCCTTGATCGGTGTTCAGGATCTCCGGTGCCCGCCAGCCCAGCGCGTCGTCCAGCGCTTCGACGCAGAACGAGGCGTCCATCGTGTTCGACAACCGCCAGGCGAGCACATGCCGGGTCGCCCAGTCCATCACGGCCACGAGGTAGAAAAACCCCTGCGTCACAGGGACATAGGTGATGTCCGCGCACCACACGTGGTCCGCCCGCTCGATCGGCAGGCCGCGCAGGAGATAGGGGAAGACCCGGTGCTGCGGACTCGCCACGCTCGTGCGCGGCCGCCGGTAGATTGCCTCCATCCCCATCAGGCGCATGAGCCGCCGGATACGGTGTCGGCCCGCAGTGACGCCCTCGCGGCGCAGATGCCGCATCAGCTGCCGGCTGCCGTAGAACGGATACGCCATGTGCAGCTCGTCCAGGCGCCGCATCAACGCCAGGTTCTCCGCGCTCTCCCCCTTCGGCCGGTAGTACAGCGACGACCGGCTCACGCCCACCAGCGCGCACTGCCTCGACACGCTCAGCGGTCCGTCCCGCCCGATCATCCGCACACGCTCCGCCCGGCTCAGCGCTTGAGCCCGCGCCGAAAAAAATCCCGCTCGACCGTGAGCTCCCCGATCTTCGCGTGCAAATCCCGGATCTTCGCCTCATGCTCCCTGGCGGCCTTCCGGCCCGCGCCCCCGGCGAACACCTCCGGCAGCCCCTCGAGCAACTGCCGCTTCCATGTACTCACCTGGTTCGGATGAAGCTCGTGCCGCGCGGCGATCGCCTGCACGCTGTCGCGCTCGCGAAGCGCCTCGAGCGCCACCCGCGCCTTGAACTCCGCCGTGAACCTCCGTCTCTTCCTGGCCATCTTGGTGCCTCCTGTTCCGTCCTGGAATCCACCTTAACGACCTGTCCAAAAAACCGGGACCACCTCAACTACCCCCACTTGCTATCATGCCGTTACAACCCACATCACCTACGATCTTCCCGTTACGCAGCACGAGAAGGTGTGTCAGGGGTAGTTGTTCCAGGTCTTCCAGCATATGCGTCGCCAACATGAGTGCAGTATTGGGATTAGCCCGAATGTAAGTAGTAATCTCGTTCAACACGTCTTGACGAGCGATCGGATCAAGCCCGGCTGTGGGTTCATCAAGTAAGAGCAGGTTGGCGTTCTGCCCGAACGCCGCGCAAAGACCGACCTTCAAGCTGTTACCGCGAGAGAGCTCACTCAGACGACTTGTCACATCCAATCCCAGGAAATCGGCCATAGCCAATGCTCTCTCCATTTGCCATTGGGAATAGAACGTTGATAGAAACTCAAAATGCTCTCGGATTGACATCCAGATGAGTCCCGACAGCCGAGTTCTCACAATTGCAACCCGGTCCCGGATGTGTACGTTGGCGCGTCCTGTGGTTGCATGACCCAGTAGTTGCGCCGTTCCCTTGGTAATCGATCGATGGCCGGACAGTATGCTGAGAAGAGTGGTCTTCCCAGCGCCATTGCGGCCCATGACAGCTACTATGTTGCCCGAAACAACTCTTAGGGTGATGGGCCCCAATACGAACCGAGGGTAGCGATGCTCGACGGTTTGGAGGTCAACCAAACACTTCGTCATAGGATTCGATGTCCTTATTGGGAGTCAGTCACGTTATATAGACCTCCCTGGGATCCAAACCCCTCCCACAGATAACAACCAAACTCGGCGTTGCTAGCATAGGCTGCTCTTCTTCAACACGCAACCCGGTTTTGCCCAGAGAGAGGGAGTGTTCATGTGGCGAAGGAGGGCTGGAGGTTGTGCACCGGACGCTTGAGGAGAAAGCGATCGACGCGCGGCTGGTCGCCGAAGCGGCAAGCCTCCTCACCGTGTCCGTGCCGTCGGCCTCGTCGGAGGCCGCGCGGGACGCCTTGAAGCACCCGGCTGATGGCCGAGTGCATGAGGCTGCATCATAGCCAGGTGGGACGGATCTGGAGGGGCGCACGGGCTCAAAGCTCTAACCGGGTGCGCTACTTCAAGTGCTCGACCGATCCGAAGTTCGTCGAGAAGCTCCGCGACGTCGTGAGACTCTACGTGGCGCCGCCCTACGCGCTCGCTGGTCCGTGACTGGTGGAACAAGGCTGTGGCACCGGCCGGGCTGGAACCCAAGCGTGGCCGCGGCTGGCACTCGATCGATAACTTCACATTCCCGTACTCGATGACATCCTGGCGGCAGAGGTTCAAGGGCTCGACATTGAAGGCGCCATAGGAGGGCAATGCGGGATGGATCGGAGAGGACCCAGCGCTTCTCATGTGCAGTGGGGGTGGATGGATGACTCGGAGTGACAACAGTTGGGATCGTGTCCTACGAACGACTCTGCTCCCGCTAGCACTCCTTTCGGTCCTGGCCACTGGCACGCGAGCCCAGGAAGTACGAACGGTCGATGTCGATGGGCGTCAGGTCCGTGTACGAACGGCTGGCCTTGAGCACGCCGACAGCACACGTCCTATCGTCGTGTTCGAGGCGGGCTTCATGTACGACGGGCTCAGCGCTTGGACCTCCATCTTGCACGAGGTGGCAGAGTTCGCGCCCGTCGTGGCCTATGATCGAGCCGGGATCGGGGGATCGGAGCCCGACGGAGTGGCGCCCACACCTCAGCACATTGCGCGGAACCTGCGTCGCCTGTTGGGCGCACTCGATGCCGAACCTCCGTATGTACTGGTTGGGCATTCGCTGGGCGGTCCGTTTATCCGGATGTTCACGGAACTCTACCCCGCTGAGGTGCGTGGCATCGTATACATAGACGCCATGTATACGACATCTGAAGAAGAGCGCGGGGAGCTTGAGAGTGCGATGGGCATATCGAAAGCCAGCCGACCTGCCATCGAGGCACTCGTGGGGCTCATGAAGGCTGGCGCGTTGGTCCAAGCCCTGTAGTCTCGATACCTTGGGGGCGCGGGGGTGGACTTCGCGCTTCAGAACGTGGCCAACTGACCTCGGAGTCTCCCAATGTCGCGCACCTTCTCGCTTCTCGGTCTCCTGCTCCTGCCTGCTGCGGCCCTCGCGCAGGAGGGCGCGACCGTCTCGGGCCGGGTACTCGACGCAGCGGACGGTGCGCCCATCCCATTGACATCCGTCGTGATCGCTCGCGCCGAGTCGGGCGACACACTCTCCGGCGCGCTCGCGCGGGAGGACGGTCGCTTCGTCGTCGTCGGCCTCGCGCCAGGCCGTTACATCGTGCACACGTCGTTCCCGGGCTTGTACCCGGAACAGCGCGAGCTTCTCGTATCCGAGATCAACCCCACCTACGACCTCGGAGACATTCTCCTTCGAAATGTGATAGATCTGGCCGGCGTCACCGTCACGGCGGAGGCGATCCGTACGGCCGGGATCGACACGGACGTCTACCGGCTCGGCGAGGGACCGGCCCAATCGACCGGATCCGTGCTCGACGCACTTCGGAGCCTGCCGGGGGTGACGGTCGACGAAGAGGGCAGGGTCTCTCTCCGGGGGAGCGATCAGGTCGCCGTGCTGATCGACGGCCGACAGTCGAGTCTCACTGGATTCGGGAGCCAGCGCGGCCTCGACAACGTCCCGGCCGCCAACGTCGCAGCGATCGAGATCATCAACAACCCGTCGGCGAGCCTCGACGCCGCTGGAATGGCCGGCGTCATCAACATCATCTACGCACAGGAACGGGCTCTCGGCTTCTCCGCGGACCTCGGACTGTCCCTGGGGATGGGTCAGTTCACCAAGCAGCGGCCCGATCTGCCCACTGAGCTCGGGAGCTTCTCTGCGAACGAGAAGATCACGCCCAGCCTCGCCCTGAACTACAATACGGAGAGGGCGCGCAGCTTCGTACAGGGCGAGTTCCTGACTCAGGACGACCTGCCCAACAACGAGTTCACGACCCGCTTCTATGACGATGGCCGCGTCATCCGCTCGCAGGTCCCGGAGAACCGCGAGCAGTCGCACTACATCATCCGGGCGGGCTCGGATCTAGTCTTCGGCGCCGGCAACACGTTCACGCTCTCCGGCATCTATGACGTCGAGAACCACACCGATCGCGCGCAGGTTCCCTTCATCCTGGAGTCGTCCGGGCAGCGCGAGCGCTATTGGTTCTGGAGGGAAGAGGAGGAGACCGGCTTCGCGAACGCAACGCTCAACTGGAAGCACGAGTTTCCCGCGCCAGGCCACGAGCTCGACGTCAACCTCCAATACACTCGGGGGTGGGAGGACGAGGCCTACTTTCTCAACGAGGAGTCGAGCGTCAGGGTGGGCACGGACATGACGCATCTGGAGGCCGTGGAGAACACCCTGCCTTTGAGCGTCGACTACACGAAACCGTTCGCGAGCGGCCGCATCGAGGTTGGTGGGAAGATCCAGACGCGGTGGCTCCCCATTACCTACGCGGTCGATCGCGGCGTGCAGAGCGTGATCTACGACGGGCTCGGCGACGAGTCGGACTGGGAGGAGGACCTCTTTGCGGGCTACGTGAACCTGGTGCGCGAGAGGCCCTCGTACTCCATCGAGGCCGGCCTCCGCGTCGAGCAGACCAACGTCTCATACTCGATTCCCCCCGAGAACATCTATTACCCCAGCAGCGACTCGTACGACTACTTCGAGCTCTTTCCAAACGTGAAGCTCACCTACACGCTCGGCGGCGCTTACCGGCTGGTCGCTGCCTACAACCGCCGCATCGACCGGCCCGGGGAACCAGAGCTTCGCATCTTTCCCAAGTACGACGACCCCGAGCTGCTCAAGGTCGGCAATCCGTACCTGAGGCCCCAGCTCACCAACGTGTTCGAGCTCGGCCTGGCTCGCTCGTGGAACCGCGGATCGGCGAGCGCCGCGGCCTACCACCGGGACATCACGGACGCCTTCAAGCGGATCTTCGCCATCGACGGCTCGAATCCGGACTACAACATCGTCAACAAGATCTACGAAAACGCTGGAAACTCGAGGCAGACCGGCCTCCAGGTGATTCTCGAGCAGGACATCGTGGGGCCGTGGCAGGTTTCGGCAAACGTCAACTGGTTCATCGTCGACATCGATGCCTTCGAGACCACGCTCCTCTTCCCGACGGCCAGGCTCTTCTCGCTTGCCGCGTCCAGCGATGACACCTGGGATTTCACGATCAACAACCACGTCCAACTCCCCGGAGCCGGGGAGCTACGACTCGGCTACATCTACTACGCCGCACGCGACGTTCCTCAAGGAAGGGAGCGTGCGCGTTCCTCGATCGACCTGGCCGCATCGTGGCCTCTCATGGACGAGCGTGCCGAGGTCGTCTTCAACTTCACCGATGTGTTCAACGACTTCGCGGTGCGCACCGACGTCGAGGGCGAGGGGTTCACGGCGCTCTACGAGAACCTCCTCGAGACGCAGGTCGCTACCGTGGGGATGCGGGTACGTTTCTGACGAGAGGGCAGCAGGTCCGCCTCAGGAAGGCCCTTGGAGGCCGCCAAAGGGCCGTCTCCAATGGACGGAATTCGGGTCGTATCTCGTCCGATGTCAGCAGCTACGCGGGGCCCACTAGATCCAGCGCCGCCAGCGCCAGCACCTGCGTGCTCGCCACGAGGTCGTCCACCGAGCAGGACTCGTCCGGCTGGTGGGCCTCCTCGAGGGATCCGGGGCCGTAGGCCACGCAGTGCTCGATGCCGGCGACCCGCGCGAAGTGCTTCTGATCGTAGGTGCCGGGACTTGCCACGAGCTCTGGCGGACGGCCGCATACCGTTTCCACCGCACGGGACAGGGCGGCCACGAGCGGCGACCCGGACGGCGCGGAGGTCGGGTGGACCACCATGCGCTCCTCGATGGTGAAACGGCGTTCCGGGTCGTCGCCTTCCACCGACATAACCAGGCGCGCGACTTCGGCGCGGACCTCGTCGAGGGACTCCTCGGGAATGAAACGGCGGTCGAAGGTGGCCACACAGCGGTCGGCCACGCAGGGCGACTGGGTCCCTTCGCCGGCCTGGCCGCCGGTGATCGCGTTGACGTTCAGAGAGGGGCGCCGGGAGGGTTCCGGTACTATGGGCAGCGCGGAAATGCGCGTTGCGAGCTCGGGGGCGAGCCTGGTTCGGAAGGCTTCCAGAAGGGCGCCCATGTCCTCGATGGCGCTGCGGCCGAGATGGCTCATGCTGCCGTGGGCCACGTGGCCGTGCGCGATTACATCGAACCAGTAGACGCCCCGGTGTCCCAGGCACACACGGGTGGGTCCGAACGGCTCGGGGATGATTGCGTACCTGGTATGGTCGCTCGAGATGATCCCGGCTTCGCAAAGGTGCGCTACGCCTGCGAAGCCGCCGCTCTCCTCGTCGACGGTGGCACTGATGTCCACGGCTCCCTTGAGCTCGACTCCGGCCCGCCGTAACGCCTCGACCGCGAAGACCGCGGCGGCGATCCCCGACTTCATGTCCGACGCACCTCTCCCGTAGATGCACCCGCTCCGCACCACGCCCGAAAATGGGTCGACCGTCCAGCCGTCACCCGGCGGAACCACGTCGAAGTGACCGTTCAGGTGGAGCCGCGGGCGTCCCGGAACGGCTACCCCCCGCCCCACCACATTCACCCTGGGGTATTCGGCGGTGTGCTCGGAGCGCCCCTCGGCCTCCACGTACTCCACTGCCAGGCCCGTCGCCCTCAGCCGCCGGCCGATCAGCTCAGCGCAGTCGCGGTAGCACGCTCCCGGGGGATTCACCGTGGGGATCCGGATCATCTCCGCCGTGAAGGCCACGATTTCGTCGCGTGCGGCCTCCACTTCGGCGAGGACGCGGTCTTCCCGGCGAATGCTGGTCGGTGGGTCTACGTGATGCATGCAGGTCTCCGGACTGGGGGCGCACGTGAGCCGGGTTGCCCGGCGGGCGTCGCCCTTACATTGTGCCCCGTCTCCTTACCACACGAAACCCTGCCAAAGACTCCTTATGACCACGATGTTCAGCCTGGAGGGACGCACGGCCGCGGTCGTCGGAGGCGGCTCCGGCATCGGCGAAGCCGTCGCGATCGGATGCGCGGAGGCGGGTGCGTACGTGTCCTGCCTCGACATCGACACGGACGCCGCCGCCCGTACCGCAGCGACAATCCGCGCGGTCGGGGGAAAGGCCACCTCTGCCCACGTGGACATCCTGGACGGCGCGGCAGTCACTAGCGCATTCGAGGACATCACGACCGCTCGCGGATCCCTCGACGTCGTGGTCTGCACCCCCGGAGTGAACGTGCGCAAACCCCTCCTCGACTACAGCGACGAGGAGATCGACCGCGTTCTGGGCCTCAACCTCAAGGGCGGCGCGCACGTCATCCAGGCCGCGGGACGGATCATGATCGTGCAGGGCTCGGGGTCCATCATCCTCTTCAGTTCGATCCGGTCCGTGGTGGTCGAGCCGGGCCAGAGCATGTACGCCGCCACCAAGGCGGGGATCGTGCAGATGGTGCGCGGTGCCGCGGCCGAACTCGGGCCCCACGGGGTGAGGGTCAATGCGGTTGCGCCGGGCGTGATCGACACGCCGCTCACGATCCCGATCAAGGACAACCAGGACTGGTACGGTGCCTACGCCGCGCGCAACATCCTCAACCGTTGGGGCAGCGCCAGGGAGATGGCCGGCCCGACGGTCTTCCTCGCCTCGGACGCCGCAAGCTACGTGACCGGGACTGTCCTTTTCGCGGACGGCGGCTGGACAGCCATCGATGGGAGGTTCACGCCGCCTGCGGGTCGGCCCTGATAACGGCGAGATACGTCATCATCGGCGCCGACATCCACGGCCTTTCCACAGCGTGGCACCTCACCCTGGAACTCAGGGCATCCGGGCGTGGGGACGGGCGCGACATCTTGATCATCGACAAGGCGCAGCAGCAGGCCATCCGCTACAGCCGGTATGCCGAAGGCCGGCTCCACCCGGTCAGCAACTCGCCTTTCCCTGGAGCTGACGGGTCGCCGTCATCCCGGTTCTCCGGTCCGCCGGGCCGCGGGATCGGAAGGAAAGAAGCCGATCGTCCTCCACGAGACCAGCAGCAGGCCCGCGGCCGCAACGGTCAGCAGCATCCCCGGCATCCACACGGTGCCGCGGGCGATCCACAGCGGCAGCGTGGAAAGGACGACGATCTCGACCACGGCGATGGGAAGGTACGCCAGGCCGTAGTCGTCGAGGGTATTCGACTTCCGTTTGGGGTCCACCACGCGGAGAAGGGCGATCCCCATGGCGACAACCCCGGTGGCGTAGCCGAAGGTGAACAGTCCTCGCTCGAACCAGTAGTTGTGAAAGGTCCGGCGGGCGATCCACAACGTCATGAGGGTCGCGTGGGCGAAGCCGAACACCGACATCACGAGGATGGGCGCTGCATACTCCGCCACGACTGTGAGAGGGATGGACGCCACCCCGAACGCGACCAGAAAGTCCGAAACGGAAGATCCGATGCGCCCGATCGTCCGCCGATCCACATGCCGGCCGACGCCCAGCCCGTCCAGCAGTGTCTGGATGAGGGCGCCGCAGATCACCGCGAGCGCGAACATGGGAAGAGCGGTGAAGAAGCCGCCTGCCGACCGCAGGGCCCAGGCCACGGCGTGGGCGGCCCCGTAGGCGAGCAGGACGAGCCCCATGTGCCAGGAAAGGGTGTCGAGTGCCAGGGGGCTGACGGTTTCCTTCCCCACGTGGCGAGCGACATCGGGATCGATCAGCCCCCGCCGCTGGTCCGCCGGAAGCTCGCGCGGGGTCGAGACGAGACGGGTCCAGCCTGAACGGGTCGCGATATTGATCGCGGCGACGCCGCCCAGCACGGCCGCCAGAAGTCCGATGGTGGCGAAGGTGTATCCGACGGGAAGGGCATTCTCGTGGCCCTGTTCGGCGAGGATGGATCCGACGGCGGCGACCGTGCCGTGACCCCCGGCAAAGCCGGCCGGGAGCATCAGGGCGAAGGGCCCGCCGACATCGCGAAACAGGGGAATGAGGACGGCGCCCGCGAACAGCAGCGCGAGACCGAACTGGCCCATCCAGGTCGACAGATTGTAGAAGAACGTGTCTCCGGCGTCGCGAATCATCTCCTTGAACCGGGGTCGGCTCGTGCGCCAGCCCATGAAAAGGGTGGCGAACAGAAGCACGACCAGCTCGCCCGGATAACGCGTCATGACCGGCGTGCCGGCCGCATCCCGCGCGAACGGGAGAAGGTCCAGCCCTTCGGGTCCGACGCCCAGTCCGATCAGCCCCGCCAGGATCGGAGTGGGCAGGAGAATGGTCTGGAACAAGCGAACCCACGCCCGCAGGAGATGAGCGACAACCAGCAGGCCGGATATCAGGGCGAAGTCCAGGAACATGTCGCGATTCCTTTACGGGCTGGTGGTCATGGGCATCGAGTTCGCGAGTTCCAACATCTCCTCCGAGCGCTTCATCGGCATGTCCGGCGAGGGGTTTCAGACGGGACTGGCAATCGCCGCCTTCGAGTGGATTGCAGCCATCGCGCTCGTCTTCGTGGCACTCGTGCTCCTGCCCAGGTTTCTCCAGGCCGGCATCTACACCCTCCCCGAATGCCTCGAGTACCGATTCGGACCGATTCCACGCGTCATCATGGCTGCATACCTGATGACCGTCTACGTCGTTGTGGGCCTGGCCGGAATACTCTACGCGGGAAGCCTGGCACTGACGAGCATCTTCGGGCTCAACCTTACGGCCGGGGTCTGGGCGATCGGCGTGCTCGCGGGCGGGTACACGATCTACGGCGGGCTGAAGGCGGTCGTCTGGTCCGACATGCTGCAGGGCATTGCGCTGCTCGGGGGTGGGGCGGTGCTGTTCTTCCTGAGTATGAACGCCGTGGGCGGATTCGGCGCCTTCCTTTCCGCGAACCAGGACAGACTCCACCTGATGCTGCCGGCTGATCATCCGACGCTCCCGTGGACGATCTACCTGATGGGCATCTGGGTCCCGAATATCGCGTACTGGGGACTGAACCAATTCATCTCCCAGCGAGCGCTGGCCGCGAGGAGTCTGGCCTCGCAGGGCGATTCGCATCGCGAGGATCGCGACCGGCGTCTTCGTCGTAATCGGCTGCCTGCTGGCCCCCCAGCTCGCGCCGGTCGGGGGGATCTACGAGTACATGCAGCGAGTCCTGGAACTTCATCTGGCCGGGTATCCTTGCAGTCTTCCTCATGGGGATGGTCCTACCCAAGGCCCCCTCGCGGGCGGCGACCGTGGCGCTCCTGATCTCCCCGCTGGCGTACGGACTGCTGACGGTGGTCCTCGATGTGTTCTTCGACTCGCAGGCGTACCTGAACGCCGCGGCCGGAGCGTTCGTCCTCTCAAGCCTGGCTCTCGTCGTCGGGTCGCGCGTCCACCCGCTGGAAGAGGCTCGGCCACTGCCGCAGTCCGATGCCGTCGACCTCGAACTCGCGCCGTCGGCGAGGTGGGCGGGTGCGGTCGTGGTGATCCTGACGGTGGGCCTCTACGCAGTGTTCTGGTAGTAGACGTCGCGCGCGCGAATAGCGGAGAAACCGCATTCAGGCTCCGCGTCGGCTGGACTGCCACCCAGCAGAGGAACGCAGAAACGCCTTGACCGGACACAACAGATAAGTTACTATGTCCTCATGTCCGGTCAAAACGGGTAGAAGAGGTACACCACATGACAAGGAAGCGTAACCAGCACGTTGTCCCAACGAAGGATGGATGGGCAGTCAAGCGGGCAGGTAGCCCGAAAGCAACGAAGGTGTTTGACACGCAGCAGGAAGCTATCGAGAGGGGGCGTGAGATCGCAAAGAATCAACGGTCTGAGCTGTTGATCCATGGACGTGATGGGAGGATTCGGGAGAAGAATACGTATGGCCGAGACCCCTACCCACCGAGGGGGTGAGGCTGTCGCCCTCACCGGGAAGTAGCCTTTGGGGCTGCTTCAGGCGTTTCAGCTCCACGGGTGTCGCTTGTGGTTTCACACCGGCGACCACGGACCGCCACACTTCCACGCAGGAGTCGCGGACGCGTGGGAGATACGTGTGTTTTTTCTACAGGCGCCCCCGGAACACGAAGTGAAGTTTGAGGTGAAGCACGTTTCTGCGAGGATGGTGAGGGAAATCCTGGAACTTGCTGCCGCACACCGCGCGGAGTTGTTCGAAGAATGGGAGCGGAGTCAGAACGGATGAGTGACGCAAGACCATTCAGCCACATTTTCTTTTACGGGACAGTGGAAGATTGCTTGCCGGACGCCGAGTTTCGCTCTCTGGCGAGCCAGCTATCGGCTACCACCCACACTGGACCGGAGCCGAGCCTGGTCGTGGCTCGAGCAAGCGAGCTGATAGGCCCAGACCGGCTCAGGTTGCCGAAGTGGGTGGATACAGAGACACGCTACCTCGTTGTCTTGGACGTCCCGGAACAGGCAGTGCTTCGCCTCGCTTCGACACTTCGACTTCATAAGCCGGATCAGCGGCTGCAAGTGTGCCGGGACCCCTTGGTTGTGAAGCGTCTGGTCATCGCGCTCAAGCGACCGGCCCCGTGGGAGGGCATCCTTGACGCATATGTCCTCGAGGACTCTCTCGTGGTGGTCCTTGGGGACATGAGCGCAAGGCAGTTCCCGATCAGAAAGCTCCCCCAGGTAGGACGGTTTGAGCGAGCAGTGCTCAGCCACTTCGAGATCGATTCAGCCGGTTCCTACTTGTACTGGCCCGACCGGGATGTGCATATTGGTCCGTCTCAGCTGCTGCAGGCCGTAGATCCCATGTACCTGGCTGACGTGGAAATCCGCCGGTACGAGATCGAGAAGATTTCGCTGGCCCTGCTTGACATGAGAAATGATCTGCAACTAAAGCAGACAGAGATCCCGGGGCTATCAGAGAGGCACGTCCGGCGATTGGAAAAGGAGGAAGTACGTCTCACGGTCGAGGCGGCGAGCAAGTTCGCGTGTGCGTTCGGACTGACGCTATCCGAGTTTCTCGACGAATTGAGTGAGCGAATAACGGCTCTGCGAGGGGCTGTGGGATCGAATCGGCCGCGCGACCATGTGGACGAGTGGAGGATTGCCGAGCTTACGGAAGCCCGAGAGCGATGAATTCGGGTGGATGTTCCCTACCGCCGATGGCCACGACGATGTACTGGTTCCCGTCGTGCATGTACGACATGGGGCCTCCTGTCGTACCCGCGTCCAGCTCGATCTCCCAGACCACCTCTCCGGTGGCCTTGTCGTAGGCGCGGAAGCCCTTGCCCCACATGTTCGACTGGACGCCCCCGAATACTCCGCGGGCTCCTTCGCCCAATAGCAGGAGCGTCTTCGTGACGAGCGCCACGGGCCGACTGGCGACGCCGAGGGGGGGGACCTCCACACCCCGAAGAGCCGGGTGATCCCTCGGGCCATCCCCGTTCGCCTTCATCCAGACGTGCTCGCCCCGGTTCATGTCGATCGCCGTGATTCGGCCCCATGGCGGCTTGGTGATCGGCAACCCGTCGATGTAGGGCGCGTCTCGATTCGGGCTCCAGTACTCCATCTCCGATGTTGGGTCGGTGGCTTGGACGATACGGTAGACGCGCGGGATCGTGTGGGCGAACGCGTAGTACATGCCGGTTTCGGGATCGAACGCACCGGTGTTCCAGTTCCCCGCCCCCCACGACCCAGGCACCATCAGCGTTCCCTTCTTGCCGCCCGGCTCGTCGCTGACGAGCGAGGGCGGGGTGAAGATCGGGCCAATAACGAACGAATCAGCCACCTCACGCGCCCGGTCACGGACCCCCGGGAAGTCGATGAGGTCGTCAAGGGTGAGGCCGTGCCTGGCGAACGGCGCCGGCTTGGTCGGAAACGGTTGCGTCGCGGCGGTGCGCTCTCCCGGAACCGTGGACTGGGGAACGGGACGCTCCTCGATCGGCCATACCGGCTCGCCGGTCATGCGGTCGAAGACGTACAGGAAGCCCGTCTTGCTCGGTTGCATGACGGCCTCGATACGGCGGCCGTCTACCACGATCTCACCCAGCGTCGGCGGACCCACGGTGTCATACTCCCACAAGTCGTGATGCACCATCTGGAAGTGCCATACCCGTTCCCCGGTCGCGACGTCGAGCGCCACCAGGCTGTTGGAGAACAGGTTGTCACCCGGACGATGGCCCCCGTAGTAGGCGGCGGTCGGTGCCGAAAAGGGCACGAACACGAAACCGAGCTCCTCGTCCGCGCTGAGGCAGCACCATGCGCCGAGGTCGCCCGATTCTCTCCACGACTCGTTGCCCCAGGTGTCGACGCCCAGCTCGCCCTCCTGCGGCACGACGTTGAAGGTCCAAAGCAGCTCGCCGGTCCGCACGTCGTATCCGCGCAGGTTCTCGGGCGTGCTTCCCTTCCAGCGCATCCCTCGGTCGCCCGCTCCGTCTACCGTGCCCGCGACCACGATGACGTCGTTCACGACGATGGGACCGGAGCTCCAGCTGAACCGCTGGGCCGAGGCCGGGATCAGGTCGACCCTCCCACCATCGCCGAAATCGGGACGGGCGTGGCCGGTTCCCGGGTCGAGGGCGTAGAGATATCCGCCACGCACGAGTATCAGGCGACGGTCGGAGCCGTCGGTCCAGTAGTCCATCCCCCGTGAGGCCTGGCCCTGGGCTTCATGGATCGTCCGGGGGAACGGCTGCTGGATCCAGACGGTCTCACCGGTCGCTGGATCGAAGGCCTCGGCCAGACCGACACCGTTGGGAGCATAGAGCACGCCGTCGATGAGGATCGGCGTCGCCCTGAGGTAGCTCGAGACCCTCAAATCCGGGAAGGAGGCCGTCAAGGCGGAATCGACGGCGGGGCGTCGCCATAGGATCTTCAGGTCCCCGACATTGTCGCGCGTTATTTGATCGAGAGGGGAGTACCTCGTGAACGCTTTGTCGCCTCCGAAGTAGGCCCAATCGACGGAGTCAGCGCCCCCGCCGCCGAAACGGAGCTCGCAAGCCCCGAGCCACACCACGCATGCGAGCGAGCCCGCTCCGATCAACCGCAGACGACCTGGCATGAGCGCTTCCTCGGGTTCTGGTGTGGCTAGGGCCCCGTGCCTGGGCCCGGCTTGACACGGGTCTGGGGCCGGGGAAGTTTGCATGGAATCTACATGTGGGCTCGATCGGGAGGAAAGGCCGCGCCCCTGGGATCGGGCATGCGAGGGTCCGCCATCTCGCGAGCTGGACGGGGTACGGAGAGTTCGCGATCCCACCCATGCCGCACGACTCGAGAAACCGGAGAGGCTATGTCCACGAGTGATGATCGCGATCTCGGCATGCACCGGGACATCGCCCGACGCGACTTCGTCAACGGCGTCGGGGTTGCCGTCACGGGCTCCCTCATCGCGCCGGGATGGCTATCGGCCTTCGACGGCTGGCCCTACGGCGACGCACAGGAGTACTATCCGCCCGCTCGGACGGGGATGCGCGGGAGCCATCCAGGCTCCTTCGAGGTGGCCCACCAGCTCCGGGATGGGATCACCTGGACCGACGCCGTCGATACGCGGGAGAGCTATGACCTCGTGGTGGTCGGCGCGGGGTTGAGCGGACTCTCCGCAGCCTACTTCTTCCTGACGTCGGCCGGCCCCGGCGCGCGAGTGCTCCTTCTCGACAACCACGACGACTTCGGGGGCCACGCCAAGCGGAACGAGTTCACCTACGGGGGCCGCACGCTCCTTTTGAACGGCGGGACGTCGAACCTGGAGTCCGTGAACCACTACAGCACGGTCTCGCGGACGCTGCTCGCTTCGATCGGCCTGGACCTGGACAGGGCGAACGCGGCGAGCGCGGGAAGCCGCGAGTTCTACCGTTCCCTGGGGCTCGGCAACGCCACCTTCTTCGCGAAGGAGGTGTTCGGCGAGGATCGGCTGGTGAAGGGGCGGCCTGGACGAAACCCGGACATCGACTGGGCCGACTGGCTCGCTCAGACCCCGCTGTCTGCGGACGCCCGCAAGGATATCGCGCGACTCAACGACGAGAGCCTGAACCCCGACCATATGCCGGGACTCTCGGACTGGGAGAAGAAGGAGCGGTTGGCCAGGGTCAGCTACCGCGACTTCCTCCTCGACATCGCGAAGGTGCACCCCGACGTCATTCCCTTCTACGACGACGGCCCCAAGGGGCTCTTCTGTGTGGGCATCGATGCCTATCCCGCTCTTTATGCATGGGCCGAGGGCTTGCCCGGGTTCCAGGGGATGAATCTCGAGCCTTTCTCCCCGGTGGGGCCCCTCACGCATATCGGAGGAGGTCAACACGGTCGGGAGAACGCATGGGGAGGAGGACCCACCATCGATCTTCCGGACGGGAATGCGACGGTAGCCCGGCTGCTGGTCCGGGCCATGATCCCCGACGCGCTTCCGGGGTCCACGCTCGAGGACTCGATCACGTCACGCCTCGCGTACGACCGGATCGACCGGGAAAGCTCCGACGCCCGGATTCGACTCAACAGCACGGTCGTATCCGCCCGCCACCTGGGCGATCCCGACTCGGCCCGCCAGGTCGAGATCACCTACGTGCGGGGGGGCAAGGCCGAGAAGGTCCGGGCCGATCACTGCGTGATGGCGTGCTACAACGGGGTCATTCCGCACCTCGTGCGGGAGATGCCCGAAGCACAGCGGACGGCGCTCATGTACGGCGTCAAAATGCCGATCGTCTACACGAGCGTGCTCATCCGCCGGTGGACCGCCTTCACGAACCTGGGCATCTCCCGGGCGAGCGCTCCCGGGATGTACCACAGCGGAGTCAACCTGGGCCGGTCGGTGCAGCTGGGCGATTACCGCCCCTCCCGATCGCCCGACGAGCCGATGGTCCTGCACATGACACGGACGCCCTGTGCTCCCGGTCAGCCGAAGAAGGAGCAGCACCGCATCGGAAGGGCGGATCTCCTGGCCACGACCTTCGAGACCTTCGAGCGCAAGATCAGGGATCAGCTCGGTCGCATGCTCGTGGACGGGGGCTTCGACCCGGCGCGCGACATCGAGGCGATCACTGTGAATCGCTGGCCACACGGCTACGCCTACAGCTACGACACCTTGAACGATCCCATCGAGTGGGCGCTCTTCGACCCCGACGATCGGCCGTGCGTGATCGGCAGGCGTCGATTCGGACGGATCTCGATCGCGAACTCCGATGCCGCCGCCACTCCGCACACGGACGCGGCCATCGACGAGGCGCATCGAGCGGCCCGGGAGCAGTTGGTCGTTCGAAGCCGAGCCCGGACCGGATCTCCAGTACCGACGGGATGCCTTTGAGGTAGGATCCTGCCCGGGGGGCGGAGGCTGCGCCCCTGAACCCGGCCGTCATTGTCACGATATTGAGGCCCTGACGATGTACGGGACCTCGAACTCGTCGACAACCCAGGTGTAGATGTTGCCGTGCTGGACCCAGATCGGGCCTGCTGCCTCGAAGGCGAGGCGAACGGAGCCCTTGTAGTCGCCGTCTTCCGAGTACAGGTCGTAGAAGTCAGGCGCGTCCTCCGGCGTGACTCTCTCGACCCAGAGTCGGCCTTGGTCGTCCACGAAGAGACTTTGAAGAATGGGCTTGCTGTCCGGCATCAGGGCGGCGACCTCTTCCGCCTCTCGGCGCAGTTCGGGCCTGTTTTCGACAATGCCCTCGATGTAAGCCGAACGGTCCTCGTCCGTGACCCGTTGCACGGCCAGCCCGGCCTCGATAACTACCAGCGTGTCCCCCCCCTCGCCCGTCCGCGCAATGCGGTACGAAGCGTTGTGCGCGCGCCAGAATCCCCCGGACGGGTTTACCCCGGTTATCTCGAACGCCTCGAACGGAATGTCGAGGGACCCACCGCCCGTGTCAGTTGTGTATGCGTAGAACCGCCCACTGATTTCACCGAGGTAGACCGAGTCGATGGCCCCACTGGACAGGTCGTAGGACTTGTAGTAGCCCCGGCCAGTCACTGAACTCATGCCCGTTGGGGGTGGGTAGCTCGGTTCGGTTTCCAAATGGTAGGTCTCCCTCCAGTAACGGCCCAGATTGTCGAACACTCCGTTCCAGATGTAGCCGTAGCTCATGACCGGCTTGTTGAACCTGCGTATCTCCTCTCCGTAGGGGTCCACCCCGATGATCGTCCCCTGTCTGTGGTCGGGGATCCACAAGAGGGTGTCCCCTGATAGGAAGATGCCGTTGGCGTCTCCGACCTCGCCCGGTCCCTCGCCCCGCCGCACGATTGTCCGCAGGTGCTGGCCCGTGGAGTCGAAAACGCGGACTTCCGCCGCTTGGAAGTCCAACACATACACACTACCGTCGCTGGAAGCCTGAATGCCCCGGATGTCTCCGAAGGCGAAGTTGGGGTCTTCCCCTTCAAGGCTTCCGAACTGCAAGTCCACATGCGCCTCGGTGACCTCAGGGCCGACGGAGTCGATGGCGGGAAGGCCTGGATAACGGGCGAGAACCGCCCCGTTCGGAAGCGTCTCGCGCGTCGGCTCGCCCGGCGGCGATTCCGGCTCGCAGGAGTGGAGGGCGGCGGCCAGCGTGAGGACGAGAAAGGATGGACGGCGCGGGCGCGTGAGTGCGCGTTCCGGACGGGACATGGTCCGATCCTCCTGACCGGAGATTGCAGCGAAGGCGCGAATCGCTTCACGGGACAACACCAAAGGGTACAGTTCGCGCCTCAGAGATGCCACGCATCCCTCAAAGCGGTCCAGCGCGCGCCCCTATCGCCTTTCGTTGTAGGAGCCAGGCCACGCAGTGTTGAACGTAACGGCTCCAAAGCCTGCCGCACTCAATAGTATATTGTAGCGAGCTGGCTCCGACCCGAGTCAATCCGATCGCTCCAGATGGGCTTCCCTGCA
Organism: Longimicrobiales bacterium; assembly: GCA_965237885.1. Taxonomy (GTDB): domain Bacteria; phylum Gemmatimonadota; class Gemmatimonadetes; order Longimicrobiales; family Gaopeijiaceae; genus BD2-11. The sequence continues at coordinate 798,488 of CBDEGN010000002.1, forward strand.
GACGATCTTTCGAGGTGAACCCCACATCTTCGCTGCGAGGAGGAAGCCGACCCTCGACGGCTTCTTCAAACCCTGGGGGGACGTCGTGTCGACTCGGCGGGGCCCGTTCGGGTAAACGCCCGCCCAGACAGTGCTCCACTGCTACCAGCGGGCCGATCAGGACCGGCTCAGGAAGGCCCTCGAGGACCGCAGAAGGGGCCCGTTTGTGATCCATTTCGACGGAATAAATAGACGGAATCCGACCCCGAAATCCCGTAAGTCCAATGGGCCTGGGTAGATTCGAACTACCGACCTCACGCTTATCAGGCGTGCGCTCTAACCAACTGAGCTACAGGCCCAGCTGACATCTCCGTCAACCCGCGACGGAAAGCCACAGGGCGTGTAAGATAGTGTCGTTCTCCGTCTTCTGGTAGGCGGAGCGTTGTCCAACGAGAAGTGAGCATGAGCGAGCGGCGGGTTTCCAGCGAGAAGTGAGCATGAAGCGGGGTGCGGGCACATCATGGGAGCATGATCGTGACACTTCGCACCGAACGGATTCGCACGCTCGACGACATCCGCGCCTTCCTGGAAGGGAGCGAGGCGGCGGACATCACCCTCCACGACCGCCGGGAAGCCTACGCGTTCATCGAACGCACCTTGGTCAGGTTCCGGTACCACTTCGGCCTGTCCAGGGCCGGGAAGGGCGTGGTGAGGAGGTTCCTCGCCAAGGTGACCGGATATTCGCCGGCCCAACTGAGCCGTCTCATCGCGCGCCAGCGCCGCACGGGCGGGATCCGAGACCGCAGGCAGCGTCCGCCCGCCCGGCCCTTCCCGACCGTCTACACGCCCGCCGACGCCGCGCTGCTGGCGGAGGTGGACGAGGCCTTCGGCCAGCTCTCCGGCCCGGCGACCAAGGAGATCCTGCGGCGCCAGCACGAGGTCTTCGCAGACGAGCGCTTCGCGCGCCTGGCCGGGATCTCCAACGGCCACATCTACAACCTGCGCGGGCGCCGGGCGTACCGCCGCGTCCGGACCACGGTCCGGGGGACCCGCAGCGCTCCCTCCTCCATCGGAGTGCGCCGCAAGCCCCGCCCGGAAGGCCGCCCCGGCTTCGTGCGCGTCGATACCGTCCACACCGGCGACCGCGACGGCGATAAGGGGGTGTTCGTGATCAACATGGTCGACGAAGTGACCCAGTTCCAACAGCTTGCGGCCGTCCCCCGGATCACCGAGCACTTCCTGGTCCCGGTGCTCGGGGCCCTCGTCACCGCGTTTCCCTTCCGGGTTCTGGGCTTCCACGCCGACAACGGGACCGAGTATGTCAACCACAGGGTCGCCGGCCTGCTGAACAAGCTTCACGTCGGCCAGTTCACCAAGTCGAGGCCCCGGCGCTCCAACGACAACGCGCTGGTCGAGTCCAAGAACGGCAACGTCGTCCGCAGGTGGCTCGGACGCACCCACATCCCCGAAAGCCTCGCCCCGCGGGTCAACGCCTTTCTGCGCGACTCGCTCTCTCCCTTCCTCAACCACCACCGTGCCTGCCTCTTCGCCGTCGAGATCGAGGGCCCGAACGGGCGCAGGCGCAGGACATACCCCCAGGACCCGGTCTCCACCCCGTACGACAAACTCACGTCGCTGCCCGGCGCCCAGGGCTTCCTGAAGCCGGGCATCACCTTCGAGGAGCTCGACCGCGCGGCCCTCGCGGTGTCCGGCCTCGATGCCGCCAAGGACATCCAGCGCGCCCGCAAGGCGCTGTTCCGCCTCGTTGCCAAGAGCCTGAGTTCAGCTGCGTGACGGCTTGCGCCCTCCCCCGCCGATCGGACAATCGACCATGGCTCATCGTTCACCTTCGCCCCTCGCATCAAGCTCTCCCGCGGGCTCCTTCATGCTCATTTCCGAATTGGAAAAGACTGGGTGTGATGGAGAAAAACAGGCGACAAGCTGGCGAAGGGACTCGAACCCCCAACCTGCTGATTACAAATCAGCTGCTCTACCAGTTGAGCTACGCCAGCGCGCGAATACTGCTATCCGGCTTCCCCGGTGAAGTCAATGCCCTGGTGTCGATCCGGCTGCCGCACCCGCCCTGTTGCCCCCATGCTTCCAGCGGGTTCCCGCCGGGGAGTCCTCCAGGATGATTCCCTCGGCCGCCAACTGGTCGCGGATGGCATCCGCCCGGGCAAAGTCGCGCCGGGCTCGCGCCACGTCGCGTTCGGCGACCAGCCCGTCGATGCGTTCGCGCTGCGGGTCGTCGACTTCGCGCCAGGCCAGCGCGAGGCTCAGCACTCCCAGAACGTCGTCGATGGAAGCCAAGGCCCCTTCGGCCGCCTCCCGGTCCACTCTGGACATCGAGCCGCCCGACTCGTCCAGAGCGGTGTTGGCCTCCTTGACGAACACAAAGAGGGCGGCGAGGGCTCCCGCCGTGTTCAGGTCATCGTTCATGGCCGCCCGGAAGCGTGCCAGCGCCTCGCCGGCCAGCCGCTCGATCCCGGCGGGGGCGGCGTCCTGGCGGATGGGCGAGCAGGTCAGGCGATCCCGGAAATTCAGCAGGCGCTGAATGGCATGGCGGGAAGCTTCCAGCCCCTCGAAGGTAAAGTTGAGTTCGCTGCGGTACTGTGCAGAAAGGAGCAGGTGACGAATCGCCGCGGGCTCGTATCTCTCGGTCAGTTCGGGGAGGGTGTAACTGTTGCCGAGCGACTTCGACATCTTGCGGCCCTCCACCAGAAGATGCTTCACATGAACCCAGTAGCGCGCAAAGGTCTTGCCGGTGGCGCCTTCGGACTGCGCGATTTCGTCCTCGTGATGTGGGAAGACCAGGTCTTCGCCGCCCAGATGTACGTCCAGCGTATCGCCGATCTCACTCAACCCCATCACGGAGCATTCCAGATGCCATCCGGGCCGGCCCCGGCCCCAGGGCGAATCCCACGCAGCGTCCGCTTGCTCGTCCTGCGGCTTGGCGGCTTTCCAAAGCGCGAAATCACGGATGTCGTCCTTTTCATACTTGTCGTCGGCCACACGCTCACCGGGACGCAAGGCATCTGGATCGATGCCCGAGAGCCGACCGTATGCCGGGAAACCCGCGATCCTGTAGTACACGGACCCGTCCGAGGTCGGGTAGGCAAGTCCGCGGTCGATCAGCCGGGACACGAACCCGGTCATCTCGCGGATATAGCCCGTGGCCCTGGGATGATGGTCGAAGGCCCGTATTCCCAGCGTTCCGGCATCGGCGAGGAACGACTGCACATGCGGGGCGGCGTAGTCCCGGATCGACTGTCCGCTCTCCGCGGCCAGCTGGACAATGCGGTCATCCACATCGGTGAGGTTCACCACGAAGCGGACTTCGTAACCGAGCCACTCCAGATAGCGATGCAGCAGATCGTATACAAGGAAGGCTCGAAAGTTGCCGATGTGCGCGCGCCCGTACACCGTGGGGCCGCACCCGTAGATGCCCACCCTGCCCGGCCGGAGCGGCTCGAAGGGCCGGAGAGTGCGCGTCAGAGTGTCATGAAGGCGCAGGGTCATGCCGGCCCCCCGGAGAACGGCGAGCGCACGGGAACATCATTCATTGCAGTACCCGGACTTCGAAGACACGCCAAACTTCGTCCTCGCGCACGAAGCCGATGTAAATGTTGTGCTCGAACGCCTGGGACGCCCCTTCATGCACGACAACCCAGTGGAGTTCGGCAAACCCCCGCAGAGGAGATCCCCCGACTTCGGTGGCCTGTTCCAACCGCATCGACTCGGTGCGGTGCGTCCCCAGATAGTCGCGCAGAACGGCAACCGCCTGGCGGCGAGAGAGGAAAAGGTGGTCTTCGCCCCCCACTCGCAATCTGATTCCGCTCGCTACCAGGACCTCCGAGAGGAGATCGGTGGACCCGCGGGCCCACATGCGCGCCAGGTTGGCAGCCGCTCCTTCGAGCGATGGCTGGAGCGGGAGAGTCGCCGTCGCCTCCGGCAGGGGGACACAGAGCAGGCCAAGGAGCATGAATATGCCCGCGCGGAACGGGAGTCTCCTCCTAGCCATTAACGAGGGCCAGGTCGCGCTCGATGGCGTCGAGCGCGCGACAGGGATCGGGAGCACCCGTCACCGCGCGCCCGATCACTAGATAGTCGGCTCCGGCCTCGCGGGCGCTACGCGGGGTCGCGACGCGCCGTTGGTCGTGTCGCTCCTGGCACGGCAGCCGAATGCCAGGGGTAACCAGAAGAAACTCGTCCCCAAATCTTCTCCTGAGTGCGGCGGCTTCCAGGGGAGAAGCAACGACACCATCGAGGCCAGCGGTTCTCGCCCCGTCGGCGAGGCGCAGGACGTGGTCCTCCAGCGACATGCGAACGCCCCCGGGCCCCGCAGGGATCGCGGATGCCCCGAGGGAAGTCAACATCGTCACACCAAGGAGTTGGATTCTGCCCTCCGCGGAGGTCGCCGCGGCTTCCATCATGTGCGGTCCTCCCGCCGTGTGCAGGGTCAGGAAGCGTACGCCCAGCTCCCTGGCAACCGTCACCGCTCCCGCGACCGTGCGCGGAATGTCATGCAGTTTGAGATCAAGGAATACCTGCCTGTCCCGTTCCCGAAGACGTTCCACGACGGCGGGACCTTCTCGCGAGAAGAGTTCCAGTCCGACTTTGTAGAAACCGACCCGACCGGCCATCAGGTCGACGAACTCCAGCGCCTGATCGCCCGAGGGGTAGTCCAAGGCAAGGATGATGCCGCTCATTTCGCAAACACCTCCTGCCTTCCCGGTGGAACGCGGTCGGCCGGCGCCCGAACCGCGCCGACCAGCTCCTTGACCGATCCGACGCCACGCTTGCGTCCGTAGCCCCCCAGCCCACGGATGACGCGTGCCGCCGTGCGCGGGTCGGCGAAGGTGGAGGTGCCCACCTGAACCAGCGAAGCGCCGGCGAGCAGATACTGCAGGCAGTCGCGATGGTCGCGCACACCACCGACTCCGACCAGCGGCGCGGAAGTCCGCTGGCTCGCCTGCCAAACGGCTCGGACCCCGACCGCAAGCAGAGCGGGGCCGCTGAGCCCTCCCCCACCGGCCCCCAGGCTGGGGCGCCTGGTGTCCGGGTCGATCACCAGTCCGGGCATGGTGTTCACCAGGGTCACACCGTCACCGCCAGCGGCTACCACTGCTGCCGCCGCGGCCCCGATGTCGGGCGAGTTGGGCGCCAGCTTTACCAGCAGCGGCCGAGCGGTGCGCTTCCGCACACCGGACACCACCGCCGCCAGCATGCCGGGATCGAGCGCAAACGGCAAACCGTTCACCGGGACATTGGGGCAGGAGAGATTGAGTTCGAACCCGAGAAAACCGGCCTCCTGATCGAGACGTTCCACGATCTCGTAGTACTCGCGGTCGGCATGGCCGGCCACGCTCACGAAGACCTGTGCCCGGCGCAGGCGTGACGCCAGCCACGGCAACTTCTCCGCTTTGACGCGCTCCACCCCGGGATTGGCGAGTCCGACCGAGTTGATCATCACGCCGCCACCCTCGCTGACGCGGGGCTCCGGGTTTCCGGCGCGCGGCTTCAGAGTCACGGACTTGGTGACCAGGCCGCCCAGCCGGTCCAGGTCGATCACTCCGGCCAGCTCCTTGCCGAAGCCGCAGGTGCCGGCAGCGAGCAGCACGGGGTTCTGGAACGTGGCCCCGAACAGCTCTTGCTCAAGATGCACCGGCACCCCCGTCGTGCGTGGGTGCGGACCCCCCCGGCACGAATGACCGGCCGAACGCCCGAAGGGTGTCTCGTCGAGGGATGGTGTCTCGTCGCAACGTCGTGTCCGGCTGCAGAATGGTGTCCGGGGCGAAGAACGCGCCGGTCGGTGCGGCGCCGGGTGCGTTTCGACGCAGAGAGTCCACGCGCAGAGAGTCCACGCGCAGAGAGTCCAGCAAGAGAGAATCGCCGGCCTCGATTCGCCGCCTGAACTCCTCGGCGGCCCGAATGCTGTCCAGAGTGCGCGCGGTTTCCCGCACTGCGACATCCCGGTTCAGAGCCTCCGCAGCGATTCGCTGACGGAGTATCGCCAGAGATGCGCCCAGCCGACCTTCCAGCACGGTGTAGTCGGTTGGCCTGGCCACGGTTCGCCTGGACGCCTGCACGTAGATGTTGTCGCTCATCCCGTCCAGGCGAGCGGCAAGCCGTTCTCTTTCGTCCGGATCGGCGGTCAACTCCAATGCGGCCATCAATGCCTTACCCTCCCAGGCGGAGCCGCGATCCCGATCGGCATACAACGTGTACAGCTGCCTGGCCAGCTCGGGCGAACCGAGGCTGTCGCGGGCCAACTCCGCCCCCGCGAACAGGGCAAGGTGGTCGCTGGTTGTACCGGCCCTTTCCACGAACAGCCCTACATGCTCCATCAGGTCGAGCAGCCTCAGGGCCTCGGGAAGCGCGAGGGCCGGAAGCAGGAGCGCGCGGACTTCGTCGAGCTGTTCGAGACGGTGGACGGATCCCAGCCGCCAACCGGCGAGAGCGATCCGGGCCTCGTACGCGGTCCTGCCATTCCCGCGTGCGACATTCCCGGCCACCTCGGTGGCGGCCGTGCTGTCGCCTGCGCGAGCAAGCATGCGCGCCCGCACCAGAGCCGCCCGGTCACGGGCCCTCGGGGTCCATCGGCTGCTCCCGGCCGAGGCCAGCATCGTCGCCGCCCGCTCCGCCCCCCACAGCGTGGAGGCTCGCTCCACGGCCGCGAAGACCGTATCGGCCCAGGGCTCCCCGGAGGCCTCCTCCAGCACGGCCGTCGCCCCGGAAAGGGCTTGCCCGAAGTGGTCGTTCCCGAGTCCCCGGGTAAGCCGCTCGAGCCCGACCTGCACTCGCAACTCCCGGGACGCTTCCTCGGATCGGTCGAGACTCGCCCATCCTTCTTCCATCTGACCGGCGTCGAAACTGGCGCGCGCGCGCCAGATGTGCGCTTCCGCGCGCAACCCGGCATCCGGCACGTCGTCGAGCGCCTGGTCGAGCAATCGTACGCCGATGTCGCGCCTGCCCGTGGCCAGCGCCACCCCGCCCAGGTGGACGCGCGCTCCGGCGAGCAGCGCGGAGTCGCCCGACATCGCGAGCAGGCGTTCCAGGGCGGCCCGGGACCGTGCCCAATCCCCGCTGTAGTAGTACGCTCGCCCCATGATATAGAGTGCGTCGTCCGCCCAGCGCCCTTCTTCATCGGAGCGATAGCTGCGAGCCGCCTTGTCGATGGCCTCGACGTACGCGGCCGCCGCCTCTGCCGACCGGTCCTGCAAGCGGGCGGATTGCGCCTCCTCGAAGGCGCGCCGGGCATTGTAAAGCGAGTTGAAGTAGGCGCAACCCCCTGCCAGGAGGATACAGAGAAGCGACCCGATTGCGGCCGGACTCCCCGGTTGCCGGGCTCTCCTCACCCTTGATACCTCATGGCTCGCTCTGCCTCCCGTTCCTGGGTCCGGCGGCGCAGTTTCTCCCTCTTGTCGTAGAGCTTGCGGCCCCGCGCAAGGCCCAGCGTCAGCTTCGCATAGCCCCGGCGGAAGTAGAGATCCAGAGGAATCAGGGTCAACCCCTTCTCCTCGACCCTGCCGACCAGTCGCCGGATCTCGGCACGCCTCAGGAGGAGCTTGCGCGGACGTTCCGGGTCCTCGTTCCAGCGGGTCGCCGGCTCGTAGGGGCTGATGTGCAGATGGTGGAGCCACACCTCGTGGTTGTCGAGGCGGGCGAAAGCGTCCTTGAAGCCGACCTTGCCCGCGCGCACCGATTTCACCTCGGGCCCCTTCAGCACAAGACCCGCCTCAAAAGTCTCCAGCACCTCGTACTCGTGCCGAGCCTTTCGGTTACGGGAAATGACGTGTCGGCCCGGGGAGTCGGCCATCGGTACCTGCACCGCCGGAGGAATCGCGCGCAGATCCGCTAGTAGATGAGAACCGGCGTGCCCACATCCACCAGATAGTAGAGCTCCCGGGCGGACTCGTTGGTCAGGCGAATGCACCCGTGCGAGATACGCCGCCGCTCGGGATCGGGATCGAGCACCAGCTGGGGCTCAAAGGTGCCGTGAATGGCGATTCCGTCGCCCAGGGAGATCGCGGTGGTGCCCAAAGCTCCCGGGATCCGGCGGGACGGATGCTGCAGCGGGGGAACCGGAACCCCTCTCTCGACGAAATGCCAGTCGGGCGCGATCCAGACCGGATCCCTTTCCTTGCGCCGGACCTTCATGATCCCGCGTGGCGTGGAAAAATGCCACTTTTGGCCCGCTCCGCTCAGATTGAAGCCGGTTCCCGTCCCTGCCGGCGCAGACCAGACCGCGCGCTCGCCGTCCATGACGAAGAGCCGGTTCTCGGCAAGGTGGACGATGACGTAGCGCTCGTGAGACGGGAGCAACGACGTCCCGACGGCGATATCCCGCGCGAGCAGGCGGGCATGGTCGGTCACGAGCGGAGAGTCGTTGAGGCCTTGCCCCTGCGTCACCGCAGGCGCGAGAAGCCCGATCAACAATACTCCGGACCGCAGCCACGCGGCGCCGGCGCGGTCAGTCCGTCGATTGCGCCGGATCGTCTTCAGCGTCGTCATCGTATTCCCCTTCGTACCCCCCACTGGAATCAGGGACAACTTCCCGTACAGCGTCACTCGCCGCGCGGTAGGCAGCCTTCGAGGTGGCAATCCTGTCTTCCAGTTCGGAGCGTGCATCCAGCGCGGCCTGGCGACCCGCGTCCACCGCTCCCCGCACCGACTCGATCTGGTTGCGGACCCGTTCGTTCGCCCGACCCAGCTTCTCCTCCATCTCCTCCTGGGCGGCGCGCACCCGCTCCTGGGCCGCTTCCGTCAACTCGCGCGCCCGAGCCTTCAGCTGCTCCTGGGTCTCCTTGCCGGACCGGGGAGCAAGCAGCAGTGCGATCCCGGCGCCCACCAAGGCGCCGAGTATGAAGGCACCGGTGCTCGAATTCCCGTCTCGCTCGATTACGACGAGCGGTGCATCCTCGCTCTGAGGCATCCTGCGTCTCCCGTGAATGCGCCGCAGGCTCCGGGAGGGACCCGCAGCGGTTCCATTCTCGTTCAAAATACGGTCTCCGAGCGGGGAAGCCTACCCTGCTCGCCGGCATTCCCGTTGTACGCCCCTACTACACCTGCCAGCGATGATCCGCTTCTTCCAGGGGAGGAGGGTCGTAGCCCGGACGGCCCAGAAGGCCGTGTACATACCGCTTGCCCAGCTCCACACCCGGCTGCACCAGGGGGTCGACGCCGTAGAGAAAACCGGCGTAGACGGTCGCCACCTGGAAGAGCATGATGAGTTCCCCCAGGGCCTCGGCATCCAGCTTCGCCAGACGAATGGTCAGGTTCGGCCTTCCCTGCTTGCGAAGGGCGGCGGCGGTGGCGGCGTGTTCGATGGCGATGAGCTCGTGTAGCGTATGACCTCCGGGGGTGGCGAAAGCCTGGATCTGCGGGTGCAGGTCGGGTACCGGAATCGGGTCGCCGGCGACGTCCAGTGTGAGGAAGCAGACAACCTTGTCGGCCGGCCCCTCCATGAAGAGCTGCAGGAGCGAGTGCTGATCGGTCGCGCCAATCGCCGGGAGAGGCGTGGGCCCGGTCTGCGCCGGCAGGCCGTCCAGCCCTCGCGCCTTGCCCAGCGACTCGCCCCAGAGCTGCTGCACCCACAGGGCGAAGGAGCGCAGACGATCGCAGTAGGGCATGAACACGTGCACGTGCTGTCCGTCTTCCACATCGGCCCGGTGCAGGAGGGTGGCGAGTACGCCGGCGGGGTTGCGCGTCAGCTCAATGGTGCGGCAGCGCTTCTCCATGCGAGCAGCGCCCCGGAGCAGCGCCCCCACGTCGATTCCGACCGCCGCCGCCGGGAACAGCCCGACGGCGGAGAGAACCGAGAAGCGCCCGCCGACATTGCGCGGGACGGGGAGGGTAGCGATGCCCTCGGCTTCGGCGAGCTGGCGCAGCGGCCCATCGCCTGGATCCGTAGTGAAGAGGAAGTGGTCGCGCGCGCTTTCGGGGCCCACGGCGCGAGCCACACGCTCGGCGATGACGAGGTACTGGGCCAGCGTTTCGGTGGTCGACCCCGACTTGCTGACCACGTTGAAGAACGCGCTCCTCAGGTCGAGGCCTCCCAGCAAGGCGGCGATTGAGTCCGGGTCGATGTTGTCGGCCACATGGAGCCGGGGACGATGGTGCGCGCGATCGCCCGCGCCGCGGTTCCGCATCGGCTCTTGCAGCGCGTCGCGCAGAGTACGCGCTCCGAGGGCGGATCCGCCGATCCCGAGAACCACCACTGTGTCGAACCGTCCGCGCAGCCGAGCAGCCTCCTCCTGAATGCGGGCTGCGGCTTCGCTCGCGCGGGGGAGGTCGAAGAAGCCCATGCTCCCGCTCCGGCGCGCCTCCCCGACACGCTCGCACGCCTTCCGGAAGCGCGCGCCGAGGTCTCCGGCCAGCCGCGCCGGGTCGACGCCGGCCACACCCCCGCGCTCATCGAGCAGGTTGCGGTAGTCGATGGCGATACGGCTCATGGCAGCGCGACCGAAGGCGGAGAGGGCGGGGATTCCGCCCGCGTGTCCTCCACCGTCAGGGTGAGACCATCGAAAGCGGGTTTGATGCCCTCGGGCAGACGGCGACAGAGGTCGACATGCCCGACCCGGTGGGTAAGATGGGTGAGGTAGGTCGTCCGGGCTCCGACGGCCCGGGCCGCGGCGACCGCTTCCTCGATGTTGAAATGGGTCGGATGGGGATCCCCGAACCAGAGCGCGTTGAGAACCAGAACGTCCACGCCCTTCAACCGTTCCAGCGTCTCCCTGGGGAGCCGTTTGCCATCGGTCACATAGCCGAGGCCTCCCACGCGGAAACCGTACGAGCGAATCTGTCCGTGCGGCACGCCCAGTGGCAGGAATACGTGGTCGAGGATCTCCACCGGCCTGCCCTCGCGGAAGGTGTACACATCCAGTTCGGGGATGAACGGCCCGCCCGGAGCGCGGGCACGCGCGTCGAAGATGTAGGGAAAGCGCCGCCGGAGTTGCCGGGCTACCGATTTGTGCATCCAGGCGCTCACCCGGGCTCCGTAGAGCGCCGTGAACACTCTCAGGTCGTCTATGCCGTGGATGTGGTCCGCATGCGCGTGCGTAAACCAGACCGCATCCACGGCGGACACCTGTTCGGCCAGAAGCTGCAGCCTCAGTTCGGGCGGCGTGTCGACCAGGAGGCGCCGGCGGCCGAAACGGAGAAGCGCTCCGTGTCGCATGCGCTTGTCGCGCGGGTCGGTTGAGGTACAGGTGTCGCACTGACAGCCGATAACGGGCACACCGTAGGAGGTTCCGGTCCCGAGGAACGTCAGCGAGAACGACCCGGAGCGCACGAAGGCTTCAGAGTTGCTCGACATGCATCGTGTTGGTCGACCCCTGTTCATGGAACGGGTATCCCGCGGTGACGACCACCGACTGCCCCGGCCTGCCGACCCCCGCGCGCAGTACCGCCTCCTTTCCGTAGGCGGACAGGGCCGAATAACTCACATCGACTCCGGCCGCGAGCGTCGGACACACGCCCCACACCGGTGCAAGCTGCCTGTAGGTGCGGGGATCGGTACACACGGCGAAAACCGGAACCGGTGGGCGGTAGGACGAAACCAGGCGCGCGGAGAAGCCACTGCTGGTGATGACCACCAGCGCCGGAGCGTCCAATCGGCGGGTGGCATCCACCGTGCACGATGCGACCGCGTGTTCGCGCCGGGTGGCGCCCCCGCGCGGCAAATCCTCCGGGCGGCCAAGGTAGCGGGGGCCTTGAGCGAGCACGCCGGACGCTTCGATCTCGCGGATGATGCGAACCATGGCCTCGGCCGCCTGTCGGGGATACTCGCCCACCGCGGTCTCGCCGGACAGCATCACGGCATCGGTGCCGTCCAGAACCGCGTTCGCAACATCGGACGCCTCCGCTCGTGTCGGGCGCGGACTTTGAATCATGGAATCGAGCATCTGGGTGGCGATGATGACCGGGCGACCCGAGTAGTTCGCCAGCTGGACGATGCGTTTCTGTGCTAGGGGAACCTGCTCGAAGGGAAGCTCCACGCCCAGGTCGCCGCGCGCAACCATGACGGCGTCGGTTGCCTTCACGATCTCTTCGATCGACGCCAGGGCGCGCACCAACTCGATTTTCGCCACCACCAGGGCACGCCCCGCGACCCTTTCCTTCAGCTCCTCGATGTCCTGGCGCTTCCGCACGAAAGAGAGACCCACATACTCGACTCCGCTTTCCAGTGCGAAGTCGAGATCGTCGAGGTCCTGGTCGGTGAGCGAGGGAGTGCTGAGGTTCGCGCCGGGCACGTTCATGCCCTTGAAGCTCTTCAGACGGCCACCACACTCCACCATAAAGCGGGCCTTCCCCCGGCTCTTGCCCACGCAGCGCAACTCGAGCAGACCGTCGTCGAGAAGCACGCGGTCGCCGATCACCACATCGTCGGCAAGGCGCGCGTAGGTCGTCGGGATTTCCCCTTCGCGAGCCGTTTCCTGCGGGGCGACGATGACTTCTTCGCCCTCCGCGAGAAAGAGCGGAGAATCAAGTCTGCCCACGCGGATCTTGGGCCCTCCCAGATCCACGAGAATGGAGACCGGCGTACCGGCCTCCTCGCTGGCGCGGCGGATCATCGCGATGGTCTCACGGTGATCTTCACGCAGGCCGTGGGACATGTTGAGACGAGCCATCGTCATTCCCGAATCGACCAGCGCGCGAACCATTTTCGCCGAAAACGTGGCCGGGCCCATCGTACACACCAGCTTGGTTCGTAACATGGATTCTGAATCTCGCCGCGATGGCACCGGTGGTGTGGCCGTCGGCCGCGCCACGTGAAGAGGAGGTATGAGCTAGGTTGGTTCTGCGGAATCCACACCGATCAGCCGCCCGGCGAGCAAGGTGCCGACCCATCCGCCCCGGCGCCACGCGCCCGCCCCTCCAGCCTATGAACGTACACTATAACGTACACCATGTCGCCGATTCGCACGCTGCCTCGATGCTGGCAGCGCGGCTGACATCGTGCGACCGGATCGCGCTCGACTGTGAGGCGGCCGGCTATCACCGCTATTCCGACAAGCTCTGCCTGGTGCAGGTGTCTACGCCGGGGGACACATGGCTCGTCGACACCCTCGCCTTGGACGCGCGCAGCGTCCTCAGGCCGCCGCTGGAAGACCCCGAATGCGAAGTCCTGATGCACGGAGCCAGCTTCGACCTGCGCCTCCTTTCGCGAGATCTGGGAATCCGCGTCCGGGGGCTCTTCGACACACAGGTTGCGGCCGCGTTTCTGGGAGAGAAAGCCCTGGGGCTGTCCGCGCTGTTGAAGCAATTCCTCGGAGTCCATCTGGGCAAGAAGTACCAGCGGGCCGATTGGGCGATCCGGCCGCTGCCCGAGGAAATGCTTGCATACGCCGCCGATGATACGCGCTACCTTCACTCCCTTGTAGAGATTCTGCGGGCTCGCCTGGTCAGCAAGGAGCGCCTGGCGTGGGCTCGCGAGGAATTCCGTTGGCTTGAGCAGTCCGAGTGGAAGCCCGAGAGTCCCGAGTCGGATCCGGCGGCAGTCCTGAATAAGGCGCGTGATCTGCCTCCGCGTGCGCTCGAGCGGCTGCGGGCATTGTGGACCTGGAGGGATGAGATCGCCCGGCGGCGTGACAGGGCACCCTTCCGGGTGGCCTCCGACCAGGTCCTCATCCAGGTAGCCCAATTCCCGCCCGACTCCGTCGAGGAACTCGCCCGCCGGCGAGGCCTGTCGCCTGCCCTGGTCCGTAGCACCGGGAAAAGGCTGTTCGAACACTTGGAACGGGCGGACGCACTCCCGGAAGCACGCATCGCTCCGTATGCGAGACGCCGTCACGGATCGTCGCGGCGGCTCGATCCCCAAGCCGAGGCGCAGGCCGACAAGCTCCGCCGAGCCCGTAGCCGCAGGGCAGACGACCTCGGGCTGGATCCGGGTCTCCTGCTTCCCAACAAGACGATCGTCGAGATCGCACGCGCTGATCCCCGGTCGATGAGCGAGCTCGCCCAGGTCCCCAACGTTCGCGCCTGGCAGGTCGAAGCGCTCGGGGGCCTCGCCCTTCATATCCTGCGCGGGTAGTTGCCCGGATTCCGCGTTTTGGACTGGCGACAGCCCCCCATTCTTCCTATGTTATACGGTTGAAGTTGTGAGCGTCAGGAACCTGAGCGCTCGCTTCGCTCTTTCCGGGGATGTGATGGCGCTGGATTTTCTCGAACGGCACGACCTTTCCGTCTACGTGGTTGCTGGAGTACCGAAGAGTTTCAAGAAGAAGCTCGCAAGGTACTTGAGCGACGAATCGGCGGGCGAGGGCAACCTCATGCTTCTCGACGAGAAGATGACGGAATGGCTTCTGGCCCGCCTGAAGGGCAAGAGACGTCGCAGTCACGAGCAGACACCCGCATCGTCGGCTCTGTGGAGGGCCTACCGTTCTCTCAGTGCGGCCAGGTATCATTTGAGCGACCAGCCGCTGGAAGGTCGGGTTCGGGAACTGAGGAGCGAGATCGAACAACTGTGGCGCATAACCAGCCCGACCCACGACACCGAAGACGAGCCCTCCTCTTGAGCGCGGGCCGGTGGCGCTGGCTGATTCGCCCCGTGCTTCCGGCTATTCGCCGCGCGCTTCCAGCTCCCGTTTGTACTCGATACAATAGCGGGCGTGCGGAAGCGCGTCGAGCCGCCGGAAGTTGATCGGTTTCCCGGTGGCTTGGCAGCGACCGAAGTTCTCCGGATCGGAGTAGAGCCGGCGAAGCGCGCCTTCGATCCGGTAGAGGTACCGGCCTTCCTTGGTAGCGAAGAGCGCAGCCTTCTCACGTTCCATCGCCTCGGTGCCCTGGTCCGCCATGTGGTCCGTGTAGGCGGAGAGGTTGGAGTCACCCGATTCCCGGCTGGCTTTCGCCATCTGGTCAAACAGACCCAACGACTTTAGTGATCGCGCACGCTCCTCATGGAGCCGCTTCTCGATGTGCGCCAGTTGCTCCTTGCTGAGAATCGCCACAAATCCATACCTTGGTGAACGGTTGTCCGGCTGCCACGTAGCGGGCTGCCGATGCCGGAACGTTTTTCGACCAACGCTTCGAAATTACAACAAACTCGAGGGGCATCCAACGTGCCAGGCATCAGGATGGCCGACCCCGCACCCGCCGGAGCAGCTTCGGCATGCAACCCCACAACCCCACCCGTTCCCACAGCCACGCGATGAACCTGTGAATACGATCGTCTGCCACCGTTGCGGCAAGGACTCAGCCGCCCTGGAGAGAGCCCCCTTCCGGACCGAGCTGGGCGAACGACTGCTTCGCCGGATCTGCCAGCAATGTTGGGCGGACTGGCTCCAGCATCAGACGTTGCTGATCAACCACTACGGGCTCGACCCGCGCGAGGCCAGCTCCAGAAAGTTCCTGTACGAGCAGATCGAGCAGGTGCTGCTCGGCGACGGGGATGCCGAGCAGGTGGACACCTCCCGGAAAGGTGAAATCGAGTGGTGAGCGGGCGGCCCTCGGTCGTCCATGCTCAACTCGACAGCACGGCCTCCACGTGAACCAGGGCCTCTTCGAGTTCCTCGCGTCGGATGACGAGCGGGGGCGCGAAGCGGATGACTTGTTCGTGAGTCTCCTTCACCAGGATGCCCCGGTGCCAGAGGGCTTCACAAAACGGTCTGGCCGGCCCCGATGACCTCTTGACGACCAACCCGATCATGAGCCCCCGGCCGCGCACCTCTTCGACATGAGGTGAGTCGATCGCGCCAAGTTTGCCCTTGAACCACTCCCCCAGCCGGGCGGAACGCTCCACCAGGCCTTCCTCGACGATGACCGCCATGGAAGCCCGCGCGACGGCGGCCGCGAGCGGATTGCCGCCGAAGGTGGAGCCGTGGTCGCCGGGTCGAAAGACGTCCATGAAAGCCGAATCCGCAAGCGCTGCTGAAACCGGGTAGACGCCGCCGCCCAGCGCCTTGCCCAGGATGAGCACATCAGGGCGCACGTCCTCCCAGTCACAGCACAGGATCCGTCCGGTACGGCCAAGGCCGGTCTGGATTTCGTCCGCGACAAAAGCGACGCCCTGTTGCGTACACAGCTCCCGAGCGGCCCGCAGGTAGCCGTCGGGGGGAACGACCACACCGCCCTCGCCCTGGATGGGCTCGACCATGAAGCCCGCGGTGACGTCTGTGATGGCGTCTCGCAGCGCGTCGATGTCCCCGTAGGGTATCCTGCGAAAACCGGGCGTGAAGGGCCCGAAGCCTCTCCTGTACTCAATCTCGGATGAAAAGCCGACGATGGTCGTCGTCCTGCCGTGAAAATTTCCGTCGCAGACGATAATCTCGGCCTGGTCAGCCGGAATTCCCTTCACATGGTATCCCCATTTGCGTACTGTCTTGATCGCGGTCTCGACCCCCTCCGCGCCCGTGTTCATGAGCAGGGCCTGCTCGTAGCCGGTCAGTTCGCACAAGTCGCGCAGGAATGGCCCCATCTGGTCGTTGTGGAACGCGCGCGAGGTCAGGGTGAGACGCTGCATCTGGTCACGCGCGGCGGCGATGATGCGCGGATGCAGGTGCCCCTGGTTGAGAGCGGAGTAGGCGCTGAGCATGTCGAGATAGCGACGGCCTTCCACATCCCAGACCCAAACTCCCTCGCCCCGTTCGAGCACCACCGGCAGCGGATGATAGTTGTGGGCGCTGAAGCGTTCCGCCTCTTCAAGGTAGGATGAAGTGATTGCTTCTGTCGCTGTTTTCAGCATGTTCTCACCTCCGAGCGCGAATCCCGTGGCCCGGGTTTCCGTCAGCGCGACGCTCCGGTGGCGCCGCGAAAGGTCACGGGCGGAAAGGGGTTCTCGTTGACGCTGAGTTGAAACACGTCGGGGCGGGCGTAGTGGCCCACGACGTCGAAGTCAAACTTCCCCCGAGTGACGTCGGCGGGATCGATCCGAGCAAGAAGGATGCCTTCGCGGTCCCACAACGGTCCCGCCAGGCACTCGCCGCCCGGAGAATAGATGGCGCTGCCGCCGGCGCACAGGCGTTCAGGCCAGCCTTGCAGTTCCTCGGCGATCTCGAGGTCAGCGGGGTATTGGGAGCGGGTGGCGTACTGGTTGCAGCCCAATACGAAACAGCGTCCTTCGAGGGCGATGTGCTGGAGAGTGGCCTGCCAGCGCGCGCGTCCGTCGGCGGTGGGGGCGAGGTAGATCTCAACGCCTTTGGCATACATGGCGGTGCGTGCCAGGGGCATGTAGTTCTCCCAGCAGATCAGGCCGCCGACGCGGCCCAGGGGAGTATCCACAACCGTGAGCGTACTGCCGTCGCCCTCTCCCCAGATGAAGCGCTCGGCCGCGGTCGGCTTGAGCTTGCGGTGCTTGCCCAACAGCGAGCCGTCCGGGCCGAAGTAGAGAAGCGTGCAGAACAGCGTGCCCCCGCTGTAGTCGACGTCTCGTTCCACGACTCCGACGGCCAGATACACGCCGTGGGCGGCGGCGGCCTCGCCGATGCGCTCGGTCGCCGGTCCCGGGACTTCGACCGCGCCGTTCAGATACCGCTCCCAGGTCCTGCGGCCGGCAGAAGAGCGTCCTCCGACCGAGGTCCCGAAGGCCAGCCCCCAGGGATATCCGCCCACATAGGCTTCCGGGAATAGAATCAGCTGGGCGCCCTCGCGCGCGGCCTCGGCCGTGAGCGTACACACCTTCCCGACGGCGGCGTCCATGTCGAAGGGGACCCCGCTCGCCTGAACGACCGCAACCCCGACACGCTCGCTTTGGTTCATCTACGCCCTCGCCCGGCAGGCCATCCGGGGACTCCCCTGGAATGGCGCGTTGTCCAGTTTCGTACGGCTGGAATTGTTATGCCTCAAGTATATGCACAGGGCGAGCCGTCAGCTACGCGCGGACCGACGCCTCGCGCCCGCTGGGCTCCGCCGGCAGCCGGCCGGGCTTCGGACTCTCAGGTCCGATCCGGCCCCAGGGCCCTCGCGGGCACTCGATCACCCCCCCCGGTAAGCGATCTCCGCTACCACTTCGCCGACGACCTCGAGGGTGGCTGCGCTGACGTTGACTGCCACGTCGTGCGGGGTGTGCCACAGCGCGTTGTCCGGCCCGTACTCGAAGTCGATGATGTTCACTGCGGGAATACCGGCTTCGTTCAACGGCACATGATCGTCGTGGACGGGCGGACGCACCGTCATGGGGAAGAGGCGTCCATACCCCAGCTCGCGCGCGATTCCCCACACTCGCTGCACCACGCGCGGCGCGTACCGGGAAGAGTACCCCTCCACCGGAAAGCTGGCATCGCGGTCCCCGACCATATCGAGCAGAACCGCGTAGCGCGGCCGGCTGGAGGATGGCTGCTGCACGTAGCGCGAGGAGCCGATGAACATGTCTGCGGTGGTCGGGCCGTAGTCCTCCCCATCAACGAAGAGCAGGTCCATGCCCACCGGGGGCGGTTGCTGCGCGAGGAGCTCGGCCAGCGCCAGGAGCACGGCGACCCCGGATGCGCCGTCATTGGCGCCCGGCACCGGCGTGTCGTACTCCGCCGGATCGGCACTCTGGTCGGAGATGGGCCGGGTGTCCCAGTGGGCCAGGAAGAGCAGCCGGTCGGGATCGCCCGGGTTGAAGCGAGCCAGCACGTTGGCGAGCGGCAGGCTGTCGCCGGTCGACGTGACATGACTGAAGCGGTCGACGAGCACGGTGTCCGCGAGCCCGGCGAGCAGCTCCACCATCCACTCCAGCTGCGCGGCGTGGCCCTCGGCTCCCGGTATCCGGGGCCCGAATGCCAGCTGTGTCTCGACCAGTTCGAAGGCGCGCGCGCCCGAGAAGGCCGGTCGCTCTATCCGTTGAGCGGGCTCGCCGCGCGGCGCCTCATCCGCGCACGCCACCAAGGCGGCCAGCAGAAGCACGGACAGGCGGGTGCGCGCACCATAGCGGCACTCCGGCAGATCGCTCAGCTGCACTCGCTGAAGCCGCAGACGTGACACTTCACACAACCCTCTTCGAAGGAGAGTTGGCCCGTCCCGCAATCGGGACAGCTCCCGAGGTAGTTGGGTTTGGAGAGGCTGTCGCCCGAAGAAACGTAGCTGGGGGAGGTCGCCCGAGCTTCCGAAGGCACGGGCGGGTTCAGGATGGGAAGCTCTTCCTGGATTCCTTCCTTCTCCTGGAGATAGTGTTCGATGGCCTGACCGATGGCATCGGGGGCGGACAAGACCTTCCGCGTCCCGAACCCGACGGCACGATCGCAGGAGATGCCGCGCAACTGATCGCGCACTGCCGTAATGGGAATCCCCGAGCGCAGCGCAAGCGAGATCAGCCGCCCGATCGCCTCGGCGTCGGCCATCGCGGCGCCGCCGGCCTTGCCCAGCGTGCAGAAGACCTCGAACGGACGCCCGGTCTCGTCTTCGTTGATGGTGACATAGAGGCCACCCAGCGGGCAGTCCATCTTTACCGTGCGCCCCCGTAACAGGGCGGGCCGCTTGCGCTTGTGACGGCCGGCGGCGGCCAGGCGGTCGCGGGCCTGGTCGCGCCGCTGATACTTCTCGATCTCGCCGCGCAGGCGGTGACACTCTTCGCGGGCATCCGCCAACTCCTGCTCGCTCCCGCCGGCGGCTTCCGGCTTCTTCTCGGTCTTGCCGGTCGAGAGAACCTGCATGGGGCGGGATCCGTCGCGGTAGACGGTCACCCCCTTACAACCCAACTCGAACGCCAATTGGTAGATCTCGCGCACTTCCTCCGGGGTCGCCTCGTGGGGGAAGTTGGTGGTCTTGGAAATCGCCGCGTCGGTGAACTTCTGGTAGGCGGCCTGCATGCGCACGTGCCATTCGGGCGTCGTGTCGTGCGCCGTTACAAAGACGCGCCGCACGTCCGCGGGGACCTCTTCGTGGTGAATGTGGCCGCTTTCGGCAATCCGCTCCATGAGTTCCTCGGAATGCCAGCCGGCGAGCTTCGCGATCTTCACGAAGTCTTCGTTGACGTCCGGCATCATCACGCCGGCCTGATTGCGCATGAATGCCACGGCGAACAGCGGCTCGATCCCGCCCGAGCAGCCGGCGAAGATCGAGATGGTGCCCGTGGGCGCTACCGTGTCGAGGTTGCAGTTGCGCAGGGCGCGCATCGGTCGAATGCGGGTCCCATCGCGGCGTCTGGCACAGGTCTGATCCGGACCCCAGATGGACTCCGGCCACGCGGGGAACACGCCCCGGCTCACGGCCAGTCTCTCCGAAGCGATCTTGGACTCCTCGTCGACGAACTGCATGACGCGGGCGGCCAGCTCCACGCCGGCGTCGGAGTCATACGGGATCCCGAGCCGCACGAGCATGTCCGCCCAGCCCATCACACCCAGGCCGACGCGCCGAATGGTCTGCGCGAGCTCGGTGATCTGCGGTAGGGGATAGCGATTGGCGTCGATGACGTTGTCCAGAAAGTGCACGGAAAGGTGGACGACCCGGCGAAGACCGTCCCAGTCAATCCCGGATTCCGGATCCTCGCCCCACGAGAAGCCTTCGCGCACGAACAGACCGAGATTGAGACTCCCCAGATTGCATACGTCGTACGGCAGGAGCGGCTGTTCACCGCACGGGTTGGTGGCCTCGTACTCGCCCAGCGCGGGCACCGGATTGTATTCGTTGGCCCGGTCGATGAAGAAGACGCCCGGCTCTCCGGTTTTCCAGGCGCCCTGCACGATCATGTCGAAGATTTCTCTCGTGTTTTCACGGCCGACCACTTCGCCGGTGCGCGGGCTGATGAGATCGTAGTCCTCGCCGACGGTCGCTGCATCCATGAATGCGTCGGTGATTGAGACCGAGATGTTGAAGTTTGTGACCTGGGACGTGTCGTCCTTGCAGGTGATGAAGGCGCGAATGTCGGGATGATCGACGCGCAGGATGCCCATGTTGGCGCCGCGCCGCGTCCCGCCCTGCTTCACGACCTCGGTCGACGCGTCGTACAGGCGCATGAAGGACACCGGCCCCGAGGCCACCCCCATCGTGGAGCGCACCGTATCGCCTTCGGTCCGCAGACGGGAGAAGGAGAAACCCGTGCCGCCCCCGGACTGGTGGACCAGCGCCATGCTCTTGAGGGTGTCATAGATCCCGCTTTCGCCGTTGGAGAGCGCGTCCGCGACGGGCAGGACAAAGCAGGCGGAGAGCTGTCCGAGGGGACGCCCCGCGTTCATCAGGGTGGGTGAGTTGGGCTCGAACGTACCCGTTGCCATGAGGTCGTAGAACTGTCGCGCAACTTCATCGATCGCCGCGTCGGACGCCCCGTAGCGCCGATCCTCCTCGGCGATCACCCGCGCGACCCGCCAGAACATGGTCTCGGGCCCCTCGATGGGATCGCCGCTCTCGTTCTTCTTGAGATACCGGAGTCCAAGCACGATGCGGGCGTTCTCCGATAGCGTCGCTCGCGGAAGATCGTCGGGGGGCACATCGTGCGGCGGCAGCATGTCCGGGGAATCGGGTCGTTGGCCATGCATGCTTCTGTTCCCCTGTTGAGGTAGTGTGGAAAATATCGGTGGAAAAGGCCCCCTTGATCGTGCAAAACACACGAAAAGCGCGAGGACCGCAGTGTTGGCTTGTGGAAACTGCTTGGGAGCCCAGGCCACAGTATCTAGTGGCGGCGGGCTTCATGGGTGCCATATGTCGTAGTTCCAGCCTATGCAAAAAAGCATACGGCGACCGGGGAACCGGCGCAAGACCCTTCCCGCATGACGTGCCGGGAACAGGACCACGTGCCGGGAACAGCCGCCAAACAGAGCTGCCCGGTCCGCTGACGGCCTTCTAGAACGCCGACCCCAGGCGCAGATAGAATCTGGCCGCGGCCTGGGACGTCCCCTCCTCGGCCGCACCCACCCTCTCGGCCGCGACCAGAGGAAACCCCACACCCATGCGCAGATCCGTGGAGAGAGTCCAGAAGGGCAGCGCGTTTACGGTGACTTCGAGTCCGGCGGAGGCGAGAGTGGCCTGTTTCGGGTTCGAGAACGCCCCCTCAAGCGGACCCCAGGCGTTGCCCGCGTCCATGAAGAGGCTGGCGCTGGTCCGGTCGAAGTACAGCGGCCAGGCCCCGAAACCGCGTCGAATGAGGAAGAGGGGAAGACGGTATTCCGCCGACACCGACCAGGCGATGCGCCCCCGGCGCGACGCCGGTGCATAGCCCCTCAAGGGGAAGAGCAGAGGCGAGCCCCCGAACAGGCCGAAACCGGTAATCCGTTCGCGTGAGCCGGCCGCGTCCCCCACTTCGAAGTGAAAGCCGTCGGCGCCGGAGCCGCGCGCGATGCCTCCGCTGGCGCGCAGGGCCATCACCTGTCTGGCAAAGCCGCCTCCACCGAGTGACTTGTACAGGGACAGGCGACCGGCAAGCTCCTCGAAGCCCTCGTCGGCAGCGGGGTCTCCGGCGAGTTCCTCGGGCAGATCCAGCACGCGTGCCGCGCGTCCCCGGACGAACCCCGACAGGCCATTCTCCCGGCTCATGGACATCGCATGGGAGCGCGCGGTGCCGAAGCCGAGGGTCGCGGAGACTTCTCCGCTGCGCCGCGTGGGACGTGTGAGCCGGAAGCTGGCCGAGGGCTCCATGGTCGCGTCCAGCAACTCGGACGACACCCAGCTGTGGCTGGCCGTCAGGGTGAGGCTGACGGCGTTGCGGAAGCGCGGACGAAGAAAGTCCACGCTCAGGTCCAGGCGGCGATCCCGATCCACGACGAACAGGGTATCCACGGCGCCGTCTTCGTGCTTGCGCCGGGTGGCGCCCGCCGGATCGTACAGCTGGCTCAGCGAGAGCGTGAAAACCGGATCCCCGAGTGCCCGCGCGGTATACCCGAAGCGGCCTTCCGCCCGGCGCCTTTCGGGCACGAAGCGCCCCCAGCTCCAGAACGCGTGCCGGCCGACCAGATCTCGTCCGGATGTCGCGAATCCGTAGCCGCGGCCGATGACGTCCCGTCCAAGCGTCCTTCTCGGCGAGGAGTAGAGCGGTTGCCAGTACGTCGGGAGCAGCGAACGGAACGCCCGGTAGGGACGGCTCTCGGCCTCGATCGTCGCAGTGTAGCGCTCGGGGGTGCGTCCGGCGGGCGCCAGGAAGCGTGCATCCGTCGCAAAAGGCTCGAACCACTGCGCGGGAGCGTACGGAATGCGCTCGATGTCCCAGCCGTCCTGGTGGTAGGCTGAGTAGTAGATCCACTCCCCCGCCGGATCCGGCGCCGGATAGGTCGCTCCGGTCAGGACGTTGGTCACCTGCATGACGGTCCCCGCCCTTCCGCTCTCGTCGACGGAGGCCGCAAAGAGGTTCGAGATGCCGGTGCGGTCGGAGGACCACAGCAGGATGCGACCGTCGGGGGACCAGGCTGGACTCACATCCACGGCCCGGTCGTCGGTTACGCGCGTGACCAACTCCCCGGTGGAATCGAGGATGACGACATCGAAGCGGCCGCCGGACCGCCACTGCGAGGCGGCGATCCAGGACCCGTCGGGCGACCAGCGGGGAAAGGCCCAATGCTCGTCGGGGTTCGCGTCAACCAGCGGGCGCACTTCGCCGGTCGCCAGGTCCACGATCACCAGCCGGTTGGTGCCGCCTCCCTCCTGAACGGCCACCACGCGATCGCCGCCGGGGTGCACGTCGGGGAACCCCAGCCGCTGACCCTCGGTGATGCGGGTGACGTGACCGTCCGGGGCCGCACGGTAGAGGTCGGAATACACGCGGTAGCGATCCACAAACTCGAGCTGGGCAAAGACCACTCCCCCGTCCGGCGCCCACGCGAACTCGGCGGTTCCGTTGGTGCGAGTCAGCTGACGCTCCCGCCCGTCGGCCAGAGCTCGCAGGCGCAGGTGCGCGTCCGAGCGCCCGTCCGCACGGGCGAAGGCGAGTTGGAAGCCGTCGGGGGACACCCGCGGGTAGAGCGCTTCCCGAGCCCCTCGGGTGAGGGCCTCCCCGGTGGTGACCGGCTGCAGCGTCGCCAGCGAGTCTGCAAGCGCCCGATAGCGAGCCGACACCGTGGCGCTCCACTCTTCCCACGCCTGGGAGAACGAGACACCGAACGCGGATCGCGCGGCAGCGTCGATTCTGTAGGGCACCAGCTGACCCGCCACGCCGTCCACAAGCTCCCGCAGGCCCTGTCCGTCCGTGCGCTGCAGCAGGTAGTCGAAGAACTCCGAGCCGTAGATGTAGGGCCGCTGTCCCGCGGGCCAGACCGGGCTCCTGCCGGAGGCCGTTGACAGCGTCTCGAGATCACCCTCCAGCGCGCCGGTGCGCAGCACCATGTCCTGCCAGCTTCCGTGTACGCGGCCCGCGTCGGTGAGCGTCGATTCGTAGTAGGTGGCAACCCCCTCCGTCAGCCATGTGGGTGTGGCGCGCCCGGGAAAGAAGGGCCAGGTCGCCGGGTAGCGCCCCAGCACGGCACGCAGAACCTTCCCGAGTCCGCCGGCAGGATCGAGGTGGAAGATGTGCACGAGTTCGTGCGTGACAACGAGTTCCATCCAGTCGTCGAAGTAGGTGAGCGATCGCCCGTCGGCGGGAGGGCGGGCGTACAGCGTGATGCGGTTGGTCGGCACCACGTTGGCAAAGCCGTTGGAGAAGTCGCCGTGGTCGGTGAGCACGATGTCGATGCGGCCCGGCGGAGGCGCACTGAAGGACGAGGCCAGCAGCGAGTACGCCCGCTCCGCCCGGTCGGCCAGGCGGGTTGCGAGGGGGTAGAGGGGATCGGGGTAGGTGATCCGGAAATGCTCCGTGTCGAGCGTGCGCCAATCCTCGTCGGGCGCCACCTGGGCGATGGCCGGAGTCGCCGGGAGGATGGCACCTGTCAGAACCGCCGCGAGCACGAGCGTCCTTGTCAAGGCGCGACCGCGGTCGCCACTGTTGTCAGGGATACAGCGCACACTCGTCTTCATCGAATCATGGCTGCCAAGGCAAACATCTGGTACAGGTTGGGCTATGCGTGGGAGAATGCGCGCCCGGCTCCGGTGCGTGAGGGCCGCCGGCAGCCCGACGGCAGTTCGCCCCTCGGGTCTGGAAATGGGAGCGAGGTCGCTGCCGCGCGCAAGCTCGCCGGCGTCATGCCCTGGCGGAGTCTGCTCGGCGACGCTGGCGGTCTGGCTCGGCGGGCGGTGGGACGGCAGGCACGTCGGGTGCCGGTCCGCGACTACTTCTTCCAGGCGACGCTGGCGGGTGCCGGCGCGGCTCTCGCAGCCCGTTCGCTCCGTATGCTGCTGCGTGACGATGCGCCATCCACGGACGACCAAGAGCACGATCCCTTGCAGGACTTTCTGCGAGAGCTGCTGCAGGGCGTTAGCCAGGGGCTGGCTCTCGCGATCCTGACCGGGCATCTGCCGCGTGACCGCCTGCTTCGCGTCGTCTGCTGCAGCGCGGCGGGATACGCCGCCGCGCCTCGGGGAGGCCTCTCGCGCGTCATGCGCCCCATCGCGCCAGCGGCGATCAAAGCCGTTTCCGCAGTGGCGCCAGCGGGTGATCGTGACCGAGGGCTCCTCGAACACGTCGCCTTCGCTACCGCCTTCGTTCTGCTCTACCGGCCCGGAGCCGCCGGAGCCGACTAGCACTCGCCCGTTCACGTTCTTCCCGGGGTAAGGGATCCGAGAACGCGCGGACCCGAGGCTCCGGTCGAACCGGGTGCGTTCGCCGGGATGCCGTGCACGTGAGCCCAGGCCAGAACGGCGAAGCAGGCGGCTTCCCGCGCCGCCGGATCCAGGCCCACCTCGGACAGATCGCGGACCGGTACGGGGGCGAGTTCGCTCGCGATCATTTCCGCGAGTACGGGGTTCAGGGCGCCCCCGCCGGCCAGCAGCACCTCGCACACGCCCCTGGGCGGGAGCCAGTGGCGGTAGGCATCGGCAATCGAGGCGGCGGTGAAGGCCGTCAGGGTCGCGATGAGGTCCGTCCAGGCGCGCGGGGTGCGGGGTTCCAGTTCGCGCACCAATTCCTGCACGAACGTGCTGCCGAAGACCTCGCGGCCGGTGGACCTGGGCGGCGGCTGGCGCAGGAACGGGTGCGTCATGAGGCGAGCCAGCAAGTCGGTGTCCACCTCTCCGGCCGCAGCCATCTCGCCGTCGAGATCGAAGGTGCGGCGGCCGCCCGTGGCCAGTTCGGTGGCGGTGTCGATGAGCGCGACCCCTGGCCCCGTATCGAAGGCGAAGACCGGCTCGCGGGTCGAGGTGGCGGGAAGCCAGGTCAGGTTGGCCATCCCTCCCAGGTTCTGCAGTGCCCGCGGCCGGTCGGAATCGGAGAAGAGCAACTGGTCGGGCCAGGGAACCAGCGGCGCCCCGTGACCGCCGACCGCCACGTCGCGCGTCCTGAAGTCGCTGACGACCGGTATCCCGGTGAGCTCTGCGATGGTCGAGGGATCCCCGAGCTGAAGGGTGGCGCCGCGCGAGTCCGCCGACGGAGGATCGTGCCAGACGGTTTGCCCGTGCGAACCGATCGCCACAACCGACCCCGGGTCCACACCCGCCCGCGCGCACCCGGCCAAAGCGCAGCGCGCGAAGCGCTCTCCCAGTACGGCGTGGAGTCGGGCCAGCTCCGCCGCGCCTCCATGCTCGATCGCGCGCCGGATCGAATCCCGTTCCTCCGGCCGGTAGCTCTCGCTGTGGAATGCCAGCAACCGCCAGGAAAAAGTCTCCGGGGCCGTTCCGCGCACATCGAGCACCGCAGCGTCCACGCCGTCCAGCGAAGTGCCTGACATCAGTCCCAGAAACTTCACGGACCCACCGCCGGACGTGGGACGAGCCGCTGTCCCCATGCCGTCCGCTCGATACGCCTTCCTGGGCCGCGCGCGCTCACCGTGCATCTCCAGTGACGCCCGTCACCCGCCCGCCGCTCTCCGCGAGCAAGGCGCGGGCTTCGGCTGCGGCGACATCCCGCCGTGCCATCACGAGGGCCGTCTTCACATGTCCGCCCGCCTCCTTCAACAGCTCCCGGGCCGGCCCTCGCTCCAGCCCCAGCGTGGTCATCAGGATGCGCTCACCACGGTCCTGCAGCTTCTGACACGTCACCCTGAGATCCACCATCAGGTTTCCGTAGACCTTCCCCATGAGGACCATGGCCCCGGTCGTAATGGTGTTCAGTACCAGCTTGGTGGCCGTGCCCGCCTTCATGCGGGTGGAGCCGGTAATCACCTCGGGACCCACCAGCAGCGCGATGACCACATCGTGGCGGGCCAGAAGCTCCGCCCCCGGGAGGGTACACAACAGGAAGCCGGTGCGGGCTCCGCGCTCCCGCGCGCGCCGCAGGGCCCCGTGCACGAACGGCGTGGTGCCGGAGGTGGCGATGCCGAGCACGAAATCGGCTGAGGCCACGGAAAAGCGGTCCATTTCCCGGGCGCCGTCGCGCGGTTCGTCCTCGGCCCCCTCGCGCGCCCGCACCAGCGCGTCGTACCCGCCCGCGATCACCCCAACCACCATCGCCGGGTCGGTGCCATAGGTCGGAGGCATCTCGGCGGCGTCTAGCACCCCCAGCCGCCCCGAGGTACCCGCGCCCACGTAGATCAGTCGGCCGCCGCGACAAAAGGCGTCGTGCGCCATCTCCATCGCGCGGGCAACGTTCGCAGCCTGTTCCGCGACCGCTACGGCGACGGTGCGGTCTTCGGCGTTGATGAGCGCCACGATCTCCGCGGGTGACAGCTGGTCGATGGCTCGCGACCGGGGATTCCGTTGCTCGGTCAAACGATCGTCTAACATGTGGCGTCGCCCGCACTCTCCCGGCGTGCTGTATGGATGTCTCGTCCCGCCCGGCATATCTCGCGCGCACACCCGCTTCAGGTATCGCGGCGAGGCGCCTTCACCAAGATACCCTGGTTGGCGCTCAAGCGCCGATGGGCGGCCGACTCCTGGCCGACAGTTCCTCCTCGAGACGAAGTATCACCTCGGTTTCGCCCAGGGCGACAATGGACCTGCCCGGCCCCGAGTTGCCCGGGAGGACCACGCTCAAGCCGCCGCCGCGGGGCACCCGCTTGCTAACCATCACCCCATCCGCGCATCACAGGCGGCTGGCGAATGCATTTCTGCGCTGACCGGCATGACGAGAAACCCCGTCATGACCAGCGGAAGCGACAGGGTATTCATGACTCTGCTCCCGCTTTGCAGTGAACGACTGGCGCACGCCATGTCTCACGCACGCCTCGACGCAATGCCATCGAACAAAATCCGTACCAGAACGCAGATGAGACGCGATTCTGCGCACCTTTCGGTCTGGCACTCCGAGCGTTCCCGCGCTAATCTTCGCGCCCGGTAGATGCTCTCCAGCCACTGGCTTCCGGGCATCGAGGCGCGCCGCTCATCCGGTCGGTGTTGTCCCGTTCGGCCAGCGTGGCCAACCGGGAGGAGATCGAGAGCCCTTTTTTGACGCGACCTTTGCCATGGAGTGCCCATGGAGGCGGAGCCAGAGCGCGGCGTGTCCGGCAGGGCTGCGCGCAGATACAGGCGAAGTCACCTCTGCTCGACGTCGTGATGACCATGATTCCTCGGCGCGCTGCCCGTGCACCAACCTGGCTCTGGCTGGGGCTGGTTCTCGCGGGTTGCTCCGATCCGCCTCCCCTTGGCCGGGTTCCAGCCGGTGCGTTCACGTTCGGCGTGTACGGAGACGGGCCATACTTCATGTGGGAGGAGGCGCGCGCGCGCCGCATGCTGGCGGACGCCAAGTCCGCCGGAGTGGATTTCCTGATCCACATCGGGGACATCCTGGGAACGTCGTGCTCGGACGAGAAGCTGCGTGAACTCCGAAGCCGCATGGACGGAGCGGGAGTGCCCGTGATGTACACTCCGGGGGACAACGAGTGGGCGGATTGCCACGAAGAACAGGCCGGGGGCTACGATCCGCTCGAGCGGTTGGGGATGCTGCGACAGGTTTTCTTCGACGATCCCGCAACGAGCCTCGGCGCATCCCCGATGAAGCTCACGTCTCAGGCGGCGGACCCCGACTACCGCGAGTTTCCAGAAAACACGCGCTGGAACCGGGGCGGCTTCGTCTTCGCCACGCTGCACATCGTTGGGTCGTTCAATGCAACCGCGATGTTTCCGGAGCGCGACGAACGGCACGATCGGGAGGTAGACCGCCGGAGCGCTGCGGCGCTGGCGTGGCTGGACACGGTGTTTCGCGAGGCCCGTGCAACCGGGGCCACCGGCGTCGTGCTCGCAGTCCACGCCAACGTTCGCCTGGACCGGAGTGGCGGCAGCGCCTACAAGCCTTTCGTGAGCGCGTTGCGAGATCACGTGGCCGGCTTCCCCGGTAGTGTGCTCTTCATCCATGGCGACACGCACGTACATCGTCTCGACCAGCCGCTCGCCCGCGACGATGGGACGGTGCTCCGCAACTTCACGCGTCTGGAGACGTTCGGCTCACCGGATATCGGCTGGGTGCGGGTTGTGGTGGACACGCTGGAGGGCAAGGTGATCGAGGTAGAGCCGCGGCTGATGCGGCGCTGGTTCTAGTCACGGAGGACACCGCGACCGATGAGCAACCACGGAGCGCAGCCTCGACCGGAGACCCGGGCCGCCGCCGGGCTGGTCCGCCAACTCGGGCTCATGGGACTGGCGGCGACCGGTATCTGCTCGATGCTGGGGGCCGCCATCAACGTGGTCCCGTTCATGATCCAGCGGAGCGTCCCCGGGATCGGCCCCTACGTACTGCTCGCGTTCCTCTTCGCCGCCCTCCCCGCGGTTCTGGCCGCGCTGGCCTACGCCAGCCTGGGGTCGGCGATGCCGCGCGCGGGGGGAAGCTACGTCTACGCAAGCCGGGCGCTGAGTCCCTACTGGGGCTTCGTGGCCAGCTTCTCGCAGTGGTTCGGCCTCTCGATCGCCATCGGCGTCGTTTCCTACCTTCTGATTCCCTTCCTGCGCGACATCGCGACCGCGCTCGAATGGGTGGAAATCGCCGGCTCGCTCGACACCGGGCCGATCCGAGTGGGGCTCGCGCTGGCTTTCCTGTGGACCTTCGTGCTGGTCAATCTGCGCGGGCTCGCGCTCTATGAGCGCACCCTGGTACCGATGATGTTCCTGATGTTCGCGCTGGGAGCGGTGGTGATCGTGGCGGGGTTCGCCTTCGACCACGGGGACTTCGCGACCGCCCTGGCGGCGTCCGAGGGGCGGACCGTTCCCGTGGATGTGGTTACGGAGCTGCGGCCAGGCCCAATCCTGGCGGCGTCGGTTCTGCTCTTCGCCAGCTTCATCGGGTTCGATTCGATCGCCCAGGCGGGAGGGGAAGCGAAGAATCCGGCGCGCAACATGCCGCTCGCGATCGGGCTCGCCATCGCCATCGTGGGAAGCTTCTATTTTCTCTTCACGGCCGCGGTCTACCACGCCGTTCCCTGGAGCTTCGTCGCCGCCGAGGCACAGGTCCGGGATCTCACTGCACCGGGGCTGCTCGGATACCTGCTCCCGTGGGGGTGGACGGTGGCCATCGTGGGGGGCGCCGCAGTGGCGTTGATCAACGACCTTCCGGCGATGCTTCTGGCGGTTTCGCGCATGATGTTCGCGTGGGCCGAAGACGGAATCTTTCCGAGGCGAGTCGCTGCCGTGCACCGACGCTGGCGCACACCCCACATCGCCATCGTGGCGAGTGGGTTGGCGGCATCGGCGGGGATTCTGGGAAGCCACCTGGCGGGTGATTTCTTCCTCGGGATCGATATCCTGGTCATCTCCATGCTGGTGAACTTCGGGCTCATCTGCCTCTCGCTGCTCACCCTGCCCCGGCGCAACCGGGAGCTCTCCCGGCGCGTGACCGTGCTCAGGCGGCGTCCGGGTCGGATTCTTGTCGGAGGAGCGGGCGTGGCCGTCCTGGGCACGTTCCTTTTCGTTCAGGTGTTCAGGGACCTCACCACCGAAGTGGAGGCGTGGTACTTCCATCCCACCTGGGTGTGGCTGGTGGTGATGGCCGTCGCCTCGGGCGTCTACTGGCGTGAGATGGCCGCGCTGCGGCGAAGCGGCGCGGACGTGGATCGCATCTTCCGGGAACTCCCCCCGGAGTGAGCGTCGAGCGTTGGCAGCTGGCTCCCGGGTTGAGCGTGTCCCGGGTGCTCGTCGGGCTGTGGCAGGTCGCCGACCAGGAGCGGGACGGGGCCGAGCTCGACCCGGACCGGGCGGCGCGCGCCCTCGCCGCTCATGTGAGTTCGGGCATCGACACCTTCGATGTCGCCGATCACTACGGTTCCGCGGAGATCATCGCGGGGACGCTTGCGCGGCGCCGAAAGGGCGTGCGCGTACTGACCAAGTGGGTGCCCGCTCCAGGGGCCTCGTCGCGGGCGGAGGTCGAGGCGGCGGTGGACCGCTCGCTCAAGCGGATCGGAGTGGACCGGATCGATCTTCTGCAGTTCCACGCCTGGAACTATGCCGACGCGGCCTGGCTGGACTGCCTGTTCCACCTGGCCGATCTGAGATCCGAAGGAAAGATCCGCCATCTGGGCGTGACCAACCTGGACGCGGTTCACCTCAACATGGCGCTGCGGACCGGCATACCCATCGCCTCCAACCAGGTCTGCTACTCTCTCCTGGATCGGCGCGCGGCCGGGGCGATGACCGACGTGTGCCGGACTCACGGGGTGCACCTGCTCGCCTACGGGACGCTCGCCGGCGGACTGCTGAGCGACCGCTGGCTGGGCCGGCCCGCGCCACGGATCGACGAATCGCTGACCTGGTCGCAGATGAAGTATCGTCGCTTCATCGATCAGGCGGGTGGCTGGGCACGCTTTCAGGAGGTGCTCGCGGTGGCCCGCCGGGTCGCGGACCCGCTGGGCGTTTCCATGGCCAACGTGGCCGGCCGCTACGTGCTTGAACAGCCCGGAGTGGCGGGCGTAATCGTGGGCGCGCGGCCGGGAGGGCGCAGCTATCTGGAGGACAATCTCCGGCTCTTCGATTTCTCTCTGGACAAGGAGGCTCGCGAGGAACTGGACCGCGTGTCGGCTCGGCTGGATCCCATCCCCGGGGACTGCGGAGACGAGTACCGGCGCC
This sequence comes from Longimicrobiales bacterium, assembly GCA_965237885.1. GTDB lineage: Bacteria > Gemmatimonadota > Gemmatimonadetes > Longimicrobiales > Gaopeijiaceae > BD2-11. The sequence goes on from CBDEGN010000002.1 coordinate 830,321, forward strand.
CTCCCTACCTCACCGCGGCGGGGGACCTGCGTCATCACATCTCCCACTTCCCCGCCCCGTATCCGGTCCACCACGGAGGGGACGGGCGCGCACGGGTCTCTTCCGGAACCATGTGGGAGGAAGTGGCCGGATTCAGCCGGGCCGTGCGCAGCGGCAATCGGATCTGGGTAGCGGGCACGACCGCCACCCACCGGGATCGCCTGATCGGGGGAGACGACGCCGGGGCCCAGACGCATTTCGCCATCGACAAGGTGGAGGGCGCGCTGAATTCCCTGGGCGCGGAACTCTCCGATGTCGTGCGAACCCGGCTGTACGTACGGGACGCCTCCGATTGGGAGGCGGTGGCACGCGCCCACGGCCGGCGTTTCCGTGGTGTGCTGCCGGCCAACACCTTGATCCGGACCGGCCTGGTCGGCGACGGCTATCGCGTGGAAATCGAAGCCGAGGCCGAGGTGGCGCCCGGGTAGGACCGCGATGCGGCTCCCGGACCTCGTGGCGTTCCCGGCTCCTAGATCCGTTCCAGAATGAAGCTCGGAGTAAAGCGGATCAGATAGGTGCTGAGGGTGGTGAACCTGCCGGTGATCAGCATCACCCCGAACGCAATCAGGAGGATTCCGGCCGCGACCTGGATGGCGGGAAGCAGGCGCCGAAAGCGCTGAAAGGCCCGCAGGAAGATATCGAGCGCGAGGGTGGACAGCAGAAACGGCACTGCCAGCCCCATCGAGTAGACGAAGAGCAGCCCGACACCCGTCCACATATGATCGCGAGTGGCGGCGAACGTCAGCACCGTCCCCAGAATCGGCCCGATGCACGGGGTCCAACCCGCTCCAAACGCGACCCCTACCCCCACCGTTCCCAGATAGCCGACGGGTTTGTTGTTCAGATGCACGCGGCGCTCGCGTTCCAGCGGGGTCAGGCGCAGAACGCCGGTCAGGTGCAGGCCCAGCAGGACGATGACGGCGCCTCCGATGCGAGCGATCCAGACATCGTAGTATCGGAAGAACTGGCCCAGGAAGGACGCCGACGCGCCGAGCAGTACGAAGATCAACGTAAAGCCGGATACGAACAGGAGGGCGTGGGTCACCGTGGCACGCCGGTTCAGGCCGGTTCGCAAATCCTCAAGGCTCATCCCGGTGATGAAGGCAAGGTAGCTCGGCACGAGGGGGAGGACGCATGGTGAAAGGAAAGAGACCGCCCCCGCCAGAAAAACAGCTGCCAACTCAATCGAATCGGTCACGGATCACGTCCTTCGGTTTTGGAAGGGGCCGCGGATGCATGTGTGGGACCGGCTTCCGGCTGCGCGGTGTCCTCCGGTGATGCTCCCCAGCGTGCTCGCCCGGTTTCGGACAAGGCACGCGCGCCCGCAGTCAGTCCCAGCCACCCCAGAATGGCCGCGGAGGTCCAGGCCACGATCCGGGGAAAAAAAGCGGCCAGCAACGCGAGCCCGATCATGAAGCCAGCCGCCGTGCCCAGCACCGTCCGCGCCTCGCGCTCGAGCAGACGACGTCCAGCGATGGCGTCCCCGAGCGTCGAACCCGCGCGCACCAGGTCGGCGATGCGCCATCCGCCGCGATCCGGGGACTGGCGCCAGTGCTCCAACCGCTCGACAAGCCTGTCCGGAGGCTCGATGGGGCGCTGCGCGGGCTCCGTGGCGGCACCCTGTCTTGCTGGCGCCCGCCGGCTGCCGGGGAGCACGATCTCGATCGAGGAGGTCAGGTCCGCCAGGAACAGGCCCTCGAGTTGCCGGGCCAGCTTCCGGTCGAGCACGCCCAGGTCGATCTCCCAGTTCCCGAGCAGACTGGCCGCGTTGAGGTTGCTCGATCCGATGCGGCTCCAGACTCCGTCGGCAACCGCTGTCTTGGCGTGGATCATCGGCCCCTGCCACTCGAACAGCCGGACACCCGCCTTCAGGAGATCGCGGTAGCCCCCTCGCGACAGACTGCCTACCAGAGGCCAGTTGTTGTGGGCGGGAACCAGGATGCGGACGTCCACGCCGTCCATCGCCGCGGCGGCCAGAGCTTCCGCCAAGGGCCGCGGGGCGATGAAATAGGGATCCGTGATCCACAATCGCCTGCGCACGCTGGCGGCGGCCAGTTGAGTGACCCGATAGACCCGGGCCCGCCAGGGCCCGCCCTCGATCACCCACACCGATGTCTCGCCTGCCGCTTCGGGCCTGACGTGTTCGAGCAGCCCCGGCGTCACGGGATCCCCGATCTCATTCCACAGGCGCTCGAAGGCCCGCGCCGCCGACCGCGCCGCGGGGCCTCGGATCTCGGCCCCGGTGTCGCGCCAGGGAGCATGCTCGCGGGATCCGGCCCACTCGTCCCCCACGCAGAACCCCCCAACGAAGGCCACTCCGCCGTCCACGCATACCAGCTTGCGGTGGTCCCGCTGAAGGACTCCGAAGGGATCGCGCGCGGCGGGCGGATTGAAGGCGCGCACCTCGACGCCCTTCTCCCGGAAGGATTTCCAGTAGCGGCCGGGGGTCGCCCAGCACCCCACCCAGTCGTAGAGGACGCGTATCTCCAAGCCCTGTTCGGCCTTGGCGACGAGAACATCGCGGAAGGTGCGCCCGGTCGAGTCATCACGCAGAAGGTAGTTCTCGAAATGGACGAACTGGCGGGCCTTCTCGATCGCGTCGACCCAACGCTCAAATGTATGGGGACCGTCGAAGTTCAGCCGAATGTCGTTTCCATCGATGCGCGGCGCCCCCGCCGACCGGTCCATCGCCTTCTCCAGAACGGCGTAGGGCATGACCTCCGGACCCTGGGGGAGCGGTCGAAGGATGGTCTCCGGATCGCCCACGGAGCGGGCCCTGGCCGGGCGGCCTGCAGGATCCCGGAGTTCCCGGACGCGAGCGGCGCCCGACCGGTCGGCGTCCCCGCGCCGGGGAGGGGCGTTCACGATCCGGAGCCGCTCGTCGCGTAGGCGATCAGCTTGTAGACCAGCCTCGCCACCAGGAAGTCGGGTGCGCGCAACCCGGGAATCGGGGCTAGCTCCACTACATCCGCGGCCATCACGCGGCGCTCGGCGAAGACACGGCGCAGGAAGCGCAGAGTGGGATACCAGCTGCCTCCGCCCGGCTCCGGCGTCCCGGTGCTCGGGACCAGGGACGGATCGAAGTAGTCGACGTCGAAGGTGAGGTAGACGGTGGGCCCGAGCGCAGCGAGAGCGCGGTCCATCCACGCGTCGTCTCGCTCCATTTCGTCCGCGAAGATCAGGGTCACGCCGGGTTCCCGGCGCGCGGTCTCCACTTCCTCCAGACTGACCCCGCGAAGCCCGACCGCGACGATGTCCACCCGGTCCACCACCCGGGCCATGGCGCATGCGTGAGAGTAGCGGGACCCGTCGAAGGTGGCGCGCAGATCCGCGTGCGCGTCGAACTGCAGCACGGAGAGACGTCCCGAATGACGCTCCACGGCCGCGCGAATGGCGGACGAAGATATCGAATGCTCGCCGCCGAGCATGGTCAGGAACCGGCCCCCGGCCGCGTCGAACACCGCTCCCCAGGCAGCCTCCAGTTCGGTCAGGGCGGCGGCGGGTCCGTCGCGGGTCAGCTCCAGAGCGGGAAGCGTGTGAATGCCCGCCATGGACGGTTCGGTATCCAGCTCACTGTCGTACAACTCGACGTATCTGGAAGCGTCCAGGATGGCGTTTGGCCCGTAGCGGGTACCCGTACCCCAGCTGGTAGTGGCCTCATAGGGCACCGGCAGGATGACGGCTCCTGCGGATGCGAAGGCGCTCGCTGCCTCGTCGAGGCCCAGAAAAGTGCGCGGAAGTCCCCAACTCAGCCCCGCCAGGGTGTCGGGCAGGAGTCCGGTCCCGGTTCGGCGGATGTCGGCACCCCGGCCCGTCGTACTCGGCGACCTACGGTTGGGCATGGGTCGGCACTCGCTCAAACGCTCTCTATGGGGCAGGTCAGGCCTTCGTCCGCAAGCTGCGCCCCGGCTCGGCGGCAATCCGCGCACAGCCCATAGATCTCCAGCTTGTGGCGCGCGGGTTGAAAGCCATGCTCGCGAGCCACGCGCTCCTCCAGCCGGAGGATCTCGCTGGAGCGGAATTCGGTCACGCTTGCACACGAGAGACAGATGAGGTGTTCGTGCACGGGCTGACGCGAGAGGCGGTGTTCATAGCGTTTGAAGCCCTCGCCGAAATCGTGCTCGTCGACCAGCTTCGAGCGCACCAGCAGGTCGAGCGTTCGATAGATCGTGGCCTTGCCGATGCGCTCTCCCCGGGCACGCAGATACCTCTCGATTTCCTCCACCGAGAGGTGCTCATCGGAGCCGAACACGACGCTGGCGATCGACGCGCGTTGCTGGGTCACGGGCAAACCCTGTTCGCGCAGATACCGGCCGAACAGCGGTACGAAGGCGTGGGCATGCGAACTCTTCATAACCCTTGAACCCTGACTCGGTCTTCCAGTTCAGATATGAGGCGATCCAACGTGGACGGGTCGCCCCCGACAACGACCTCCTCCGGGTCTCCGAGCCTGAGCGCTCCGCGTCGTACGACTCCGGTCATGATGCGGGGAAGGCAATCCGCGGGAGCCAGACCCTGCTCGACCAGTTCCGGCTCCACGCCGAGGGTCAGACCGCTGCGTCTCGCCAGGTAGGCGGCGGTGTACAGGCGCCTGCGATCCGCTTCCTGGAAGCAACTTACCGCCACCAGCCCGCGCTCGCGGCGTCCGCGGGTGATGGCCGGAAAGATCCACAGACGATCGATGGAGCGCGCACCCAGCCGTTGGCGCACCAGCCCGAGAGTGGTGGGGAGTCCCTCGGGAACGCCGGGGTCCGGGGAACCATCCATGCTATTGCCCTTGCGGGTGTTTTCCGGGTCCGGGCCGCCGACCCGCCGGAACCCGACTTCCGGTGCCCGTACCCCCGGCCCTCACCCTCGCACCAATGTGCGGGCGGCCGCCACGACCTCGGCGCGCACCGTTTCCAGCGGTCGTCGCACAAGCGCGCCCGCGGCCTTGGCGTGACCCCCTCCCCCGAAGCCGCGGGCGATGCCGTCCACATCCACCGATCCGGTGGAGCGGAACGACACCTTCGTCGCCCCGTCGTCGGTTGTGCGAAAAAGCAGCGCTACTTCAACCCCTTTCAGGGAACGGGGATAGTCGATCAGCCCCGCGATGTCGTCGGAGGTCGCGCCCAGGTCCCGATAGGCCTGGCAGGGCACGGTGATCCAGGACAGGCCATCCTCCGCGTGCAGCTCGCCGAGGCACTCCCTCAGCAGGCGCAACCGACGCAATTCCGTCGACCCGTACAGGCGCCGGTGCATCTCGCCCACGTCGACACCGCGTTCCACGAGTTCGGCGGTCATGCGGTGGCACGCCGGTGTCACGTTGCTGTAGGCAAACGATCCGGTGTCGTCAACGATGGCGGCGTATAGCGCATTGTCGATGACCGGCGTCCAGCAGGCTCCCGCAGCCAACAGGATATCGTACACCAACTCCGCCGTCGCGCACGCCGTGCTGTCGACCAGGCGCTCTCCGGGGATGGGCCGGTCGGGAGTGAGATGGTGGTCCACCACCAGCATGGGCCGTTGTTCGATCATGGGTTTCACCCGGCCGAGGCGAGTCGGATCGCTGGCATCCACCACGACCGCCAGGTCCGCGGCCGCGCACGTCTGCGCCGCCTCGGGAGACCCGGCCGGCAGGAGCCACTCCGGCGTTGGCAGCAGAAAGCCATAGCGATCCGGAAACGGGGTTGGAGTCACGAACCAGGCTTTGGCACCCCGGTCGCGCAACCACGCGGCAAGGGCGATTCCAGATCCCAGCCCGTCGGCATCGGGGTTCATATGCGTCGTGAGTACGACCCTGCCTGCGCCGGCCAGCCGGTCGGCGACTTTCCGGACCGCGACTTTCCGGCCGGAGGGGGTTTGGTATGGCATCGCGGGTCACTGTCTCCTGGGTTCGTTCTCAGCCGTTCGGGACGGGTCGCCGGGGCCTCTTCACCTTCCTCGCAACCTTCGCATAGGTAGACGCGAGGTGCACCACGCGAGGGGCGGGAACGCCACAAACCCGTGCCGAGCGCAGGGCTTCGAGGAGCGCGCCGGGCTGGTTGGGGTGGTCCGGCAGTTCCACGTATGCGCCGCCGACCTCCCATAGCGTATGCGCGTCCGAACCGGACCCGGTGGGAAGGCCCCGGCGACTCGCCAGGTCGGCCGCGGCCTGATTGAGCGCCATGTTGGGCAATCTCGCATTGAACACTTCGATGATGTCGGCGTGATCGGCCAATTCCTCGGCGAAGCGCCCGGATCCGCCCTTGCCTCGCGCATACGGATGTGGAAGGTAGACCAGCCCGCCCTGCCGTCGAACGTTGGCGCACACTTCCGTGGCGGGTGTTCCCTTGGGGATTTCCTCCTTCAGATACAGCCCGATCACGTCGATCCCTTCCGCGGTCTTCACCTCTTCACCGGGGATCACGTAGTCCGGGTAGCGTCGAGCCATCTCGCGGGCGGCCCAGAGTCGGTTGTGGTCGGTGATTGCGATCCGGTCCATGCCGCGATTCAGCGCCATGGCAAGCACCTTCTCCGGATCGGACAGGCAGTCCCAGGAGGCATGCGTATGCATGTGCATATCGATGCGAATAAGAAGGTGGCTTCCCAGACTCGTCATTGCTGCTCCCCCGGAATCCGGGCCCTGAGTCCGGCCAGCAGCTCCAGCGCCCGACGCTCGAGCTCAGCCACAGTTCCATCGTTCTGGATCACATGGTGCGCCATCTCGAGCGTCTCGTTGGCGTCCTTCTGGGCGCTCATGATTCCGGACGCCTCCTCCACACCCAGTCCGCGGAAACGAACCAGCCGGTCCAGGCGAACCCGAGCCGGCGCGTGGACAACGATAATCTCGTCTATCCCATGATCATACCCCGTCTCGAACAGCAGGGGGATCTCGGCCGCCACCAGCGCCTCGCCCCGACGATGCTGCTCCCGCAACCACTGTGTGCGCAAGTTCCGTATTCCGGGATGCAAGATCGACTCCAGCCGCCGCCGCGCCTCTTCGTCCCGGAAAGCCGAGGCGCGCAGCCGACCCCGGTCGAGCCGGCCGTCGCGCGTGAGCATGTCGCCGCCGAACGCTCGCACGACCTCCCGCAATCCGTCCGTTCCCGGCTCGACCAACCGGCGTGCAAGTTCGTCGGCGCTGATGACCGGGACGCCCCTGCGGGCCCACGCGCGCAACACCGTGGACTTGCCGGAAGCAATGTTCCCGGTGATCGCGACGCTCAGCGTGGATTGCGGGCTACGCACCGGCGGACCCGGCGGCAAGGCGACGCGGCGGGAGTCCTGTCATCCTGACCCCCGGCCCAGGGCGTCGAACAGGTAGACGATGGCGATGTACTTGGCGATCAAGCCCGCGGCGCTCCAGGCGAGCGCCCTCACGGCACCATACCGGGACATGCCGGCCACAAGAAGCATGTTGGGGGACGACAGCGGGAACAGGTTGAAGGTGAAAACCGCCCAGCTGCCCCAGCGGCCGATCAAGCCGCTGAACTTCTCGTAGCGCTTGCGCCCCAGCAGGTCCTCGAGCACCGCGGTTCCCACCACGCGACCGATTCCGTAGTCGATGGCCTGGGCCACCAGCGCGGTCGTCACAGCCAGGAGGACCAGCACTCCACCCGCGTGCCCCTCAGCCTGATAGTAGGGGACCAGTGCCTCGACCGGCATGAGCAGAAAGAAGAGGTACCCTGCGAAGTGGACGATCACGAACGAGCCGAGCCCGGGCGTGCGGCCGGCGTAGAGGGCTCGACCGACCGTTGACGACACCAGCACCGCCGCGATCACGAAGGTGATGACGGCAATGACGATGCGCGTGCGTCGGGTCATGCCGCCCGGCATCCGGAGCCGCATCGGGTCACGGGCCTCGCCGCATGTGCGCGGCCCAGCGAAGAAAACGTTCCAGTTCTTCGATGGGCGGAAGGGCATGCGGATCACCGTACGCGGTCTCCAGCCGCCAGCGTAGGAAAGAGGCGGATGGTAGAGGCAGGAACGGGGGGCGGCGGTACCAGTCCCGGCGGCGAAACGCCCACGCCGCGCCGAGCAGGGCCGGAATGAGCAAGGGACGGCGAACCGCCAGCATGACCGTACTCCGGTAGATCCCCAACGTACTTCATCCCTCCGGAAACGAATTGCGCACGAACGATGGCTGGAATCTAGCCAATCGCCGAGCCCTGCAAACGGCGCCGCGCATATGCGGGCGGGGTTACCGGGCAAGCTCCGGCCGGTTCCTGAACTGCTCCAGCGCCTCCGGGTTCGCCAGCGCCTGCCGGTTCCTGACCGGATTCCCGTGAATGACGGCTCTCACCGCGAGCTCGACGATCTTGCCACTTCGGGTGCGCGGGATGTCGGTGACCTCGAGGATCTTCGCCGGGACGTGGCGGGGGCTGGCGCGCTCGCGCAGCCTGTCCCGAATCCGGCCCCGCAGCCGCCCGTCGAGGACCTGGCCGGCGCACAGGCGAACGAAGAGAATCATGCGCGTGATCCCGCGTCCCCGCTGAGCGATGGCGATTGCCTCGCGCACCTCGGGCATGGCCTCTACCACACGGTACACCTCCGCTGTCCCGATACGGATGCCAGCCAGGATCATCGTCGCATCCGAGCGGCCGTGTATGACGTATCCCCCGCTGGTGGTCCTCTCGATGTAGTCGCCGTGGTGCCACACCCCGGGGAACTGCCGAAAATAGGTATCGCGGTACCGCCTGCCGCTCTCGTCCCCCCAGAGACCCAGCGGCATGGACGGGAAGGGCCGGGTGCACACCAGCTCGCCCTTGCCTCGCCTCAGAGGACGTCCGTCGTCGCCGAAGATGTCCACTGCCATCCCCAGGGCCGGCCCCTGGATTTCACCGGCGAAGACGGGCCGGGTCGGCAAGCCGCCCACGAAGCAGGCGCACAGGTCCGTGCCGCCCGAAACCGATGCCAGGTGGACGTCGCGCTTCACGTGGTCGTGGATGTAGCGGAACCCTTCCGCATCGAGGGGCGAGCCGGTGGAGAGCACGGTGCGCAGAGAGGTGAGCGCGTGGCTCTCGCACGGACGCGCCGGCGAGGAGCGCAGGGTGCTGATGAAACGGGGGGATGTGCCCAGATGGGTCATCCGCGCCGCGTCGGCGAAGTCGAACAGGACGTCGTGGCGGGGAAACGAAGGGGAGCCGTCGTAGAGGAGCACGGTCGCGCGCGAAGCGAGGATGGAGACGAGCCAGTTCCACATCATCCACCCCAGGGTCGTGTAGTAGAAGACCCGGTCGCCGGCCTTCACGTCGGCGTGCAGGCGCTGCTCCTTGAGGTGCTGTAGCAGGACGCCCCCGGCGCCGTGGACGATGCACTTGGGGGGACCCGTGGTGCCCGACGAAAAGAGGATGTAGAGGGGATGTGCGAACGGCAGGCGGGCGAAGGGGATTTCCGCGGACTTGTACGGTGCAATGAAATCGGCGAAGTCGATGCCTCCGGGAAGGTCGGGGGTCCGCCCCCGCGCGCGCGCCATCGGTGGATCCTTACCCCGGGCGCGAACGATCACGGTGTGTTCCACGGTGGGGAGCCGGGCCGCTACGCCGGCGAGCTTGGCCAGGGTGCGATACGACTTCCCCGAATACCGGTAGCCGTCGATACCCATGAGGAGCCGTGGCGTGACCTGTCCGAAGCGATCCACCACGCCGTCCACCCCGAAATCGGGGGACGCACTGGCGGTCACCGCCCCCAGGCTCGCGGCCGCCAGCACGGCCGCAATGGCTTCGGGAATGTTGGGAAGCAGCAAGCCCACCCGGTCTCCGGGCCCGATGCCCGCAGCCTGCATGGCCTGGGCGACGCGCGAAACCAGATCGCGCAGTTCCCTCCATGACATGGTTTGTCCCGGACCGTCTTCCGAGTAGGCGATGACGGCCGGACCGGAGTCGGTGCGCTGAAGCAGGTTCTCGGCGAAGTTGAGCCGGGCGCCCGGAAAGTAGCGGGCCTGCATCGCCCCGGGACCCGGTTCCATGACCGTGTCGCCCCGGTCTCCCACGACTCCGCTCCAGTCCCAGAACGCGTCCCAGAACCCGGCCTGATCCGACAGCGACCACTGCCACAATGCTTCATAGCCGGAGCCGGGATCGCACCCGCGCCCCGACAGAAACGCGCGGAAGTCGGTCAGGTTGGCCGCGTCGCGCCGTTCGCGCGACGGGATCCAGATGGGCGTGGTCATGGCAGAATCGGAACGAGGTTGTCCGGCAAGTGGACTCTCCGAGTATCTTAGGTTCTGGTCATCCCGATGAACAAAGCTCGTCCCGAGAGGAGCGCACAATGACGCCAGCAACCGACCGCCGGGCTTCGGACTTCAGTTTCGGCACGCCTGTCTCCCTCCTGTTCCTCATGTCATGCGCGGCGTGCTCCGTCGCTCCCGAGTCCTCGGCGGACGATCGGTTGCTCATCGATGGCGGCACGGTGGTTGTCATGGACGAGCGCGGAACCGTGCTCGAGGGCGGCGCCGTGCTCGTGGACGGGGATCGCATCGCCGGCCTTCTGGACGCAGCGGATCCCCGGCCCTCCGGCGTCCCGGTGCTCGACGCAACCGGACATCTGGTGATCCCCGGACTGGTCAACACGCACGGCCACGCCGCCATGTCGCTCCTCAGGGGACTCGCCGACGACCTGCCGCTGATGACGTGGCTGGAGGAACACATTTTCCCGGCCGAGGCGGCACTGGTGAGTCCTGAGTTCGTCTATTGGGGAACGTTGCTCTCGTCCATCGAGATGCTCAAGAGCGGGACGACGACCTTCGCAGACATGTACTACTTCAAGGACGACGGCGCGAGGGCGACGATCGACGCCGGCATTCGGACGGTGCTCGGTCCGCACGTGATCGGCTTTCCTACCGCCGACTATCCGTCACCCGAGGCGTCTCTCGCGGACGCCGCCGAGTTCATGGAGAGATACGAGGACCATCCCACCCTGGTGCCGGCAGTGGCCGCCCACTCGCTCTACACGACATCGCTGGAGGACGTGGCGGCCGCGGTGCGGCTCGCCAACGACTACGGGGCTCCGTTTCAGATCCACACGGACGAAGATGAGACCGAGTTCGCGATCGCCAGCGAGCTGACGGGGATGGGGGTCGTCGAGGCGCTCGAGTCCATCGGCGCGTTGCGGCCGGGTACGGTGCTCGCCCACTCCGTCTTCGTGACGGACGAAGACATCGCGAGGATCGCGGCCGGGGGGGCGGGCATCGCGCACAACCCACAGAGCAACATGAAGCTCGGGAGATCCCGTGCGGCGCCGATCGTGGAAGCGCTGGCTGCCGGAATCCCGGTGGGACTCGGGACCGACAGCCCGGCCAGCAACAACGACCTGGACCTCTTCGACGAGATGGACTCCGCGGCCAAGCTCCACAAGTATGCGAGGGCCGACCCGACCGCGCTTCCGGCCGAGACCGTGTTCCGCATGGCCACCATGGGGGGCGCCCGCGTCCTCAACCTGCACGACCGCATCGGGTCGCTGGAGCCGGGGAAGCGCGCCGACATCGTCCTCCTCGACACCCGGAGAGCCGGACTCACACCGCTCTACGACGTGTATTCGCTCCTGGTTTACGCGGCGCGCGGCAGCGACGTCTCCACAGTGCTGGTGAATGGACGCGTGGTGGTTCGCGACCGCGAAGTCCTGACGGTGGACGAAGCCGAAGTGGTGGAGCGTGCGCGCGACTTCCGGGACAGGGTTCTGGAGGTGATGGACAGCGTGGCCGCCGAGGTGGACAGCGGGGGCGAGTAACCGTGCGCCTGTCCGTCATCGTCAGCACCTACAACTCGCCTGCGTGGCTGGAGAAGGCCCTCTGGGGCTACATGAGCCAGCACCACCGCGACTTCGAGCTGATCGTGGCCGACGATGGCTCCACCGGCGAAACGCGAAGGCTGCTGCTCAGCTACCGCAGCCGAGGCGTTCCGGTTCGGCACGTATGGCAGGAGGACCGGGGCTTCCGCAAGTCGCGCATCCTCAACCAGACCGTCGTCGCGGCGCGCGCCGACTACCTGGTCTTCTCCGACGGGGACTGCATTCCGCGCGCCGACTTCCTGGCGACCCACGCGGCGCTGGCACGGCCGGGACGCTTCCTCTCGGGAGGGTATGTGAAACTGCCGATGGAGGTCAGTCAGTCGATCACGCGCGCCGATGTCGAGAGCGCGCGCGCGTTCTCGCTCCGCTGGATACGGGGGCGCGGCGGGCGCAACCTGCGGCGTCTGGCGAAGCTCGCCGTGACGGCCCGGGGCGCCGCCGCCGCCGACCTGATCACCACCACGCGGGCCACCTGGAACGGCCACAACGCTTCGGGGTGGCGGGAGGACATCCTGGACGCCAACGGGTTCGACGAGAGAATGCAGTATGGCGGCCAGGACCGGGAACTTGGCGAGCGGCTGGAGAACGCCGGCATCCGGGGGCTGCAGATACGCCATCGGGCGGTGTGCGTGCACCTCGACCACGCTCGCGGCTACGCGAGCGCCGCTTCGATCGCCACGAACCGCCGCATCCGGCGCGCGACCCGGGCGCAGGGCATCCTCCGCACTCCCTTCGGGATCGACAAGCCATGACCGATACATCCCCAACCGCGCCTCGACGGGACGGATCCGACAGACCCGCCCACAACCGCCTCTCGCTCGAGACCAGCCCCTACCTGCTCCAGCACGCCGGCAACCCGGTGGACTGGTATCCATGGGGCGACGAGGCGCTAGCCCGCGCGCGCGGCGGGGACCGGCCCATCCTGCTCTCCATCGGCTATTCGGCGTGCCACTGGTGCCACGTGATGGAGCACGAGTCCTTCGAAGACGCGCCCACCGCGGAGTTCATGAACGAGCACTTCGTGAACATCAAGGTCGACCGGGAAGAACGACCGGATCTGGACGCGATCTACATGCGCGCCGTACAGAGCATCACCGGACAGGGCGGGTGGCCGCTGACCGCCTTTCTGACTCCGGAGGGGTTGCCCTACTACGGCGGGACCTACTTCCCGCCCGAGCCCCGTCACGGCATGCCGTCCTTCCGTCAGGTGCTGGAGGCCGCAGCCAGAACCTACGCGGGCCGGAAGGCCGAGGTCTTGAACGCCGCCAACCAGATGCGCGGTTTGCTGGAGCGCTCCATGTCGCCTTCGGGCGCGGGACAGGCCGCAGCCGGGCCCGAGCAGACGGGACCGGAGCTTGCCCGGAGCGCCTGCGGTCACATCGCCCGCAGCTACGACCAGATCCACGGCGGTTTTGGGCGCGCGCCCAAGTTCCCCCAGCCCATGGTGCTGGAGCTGATGCTGCGCGTTCACCAGGCGGGCGGCGACGCGCAACTTCTCGCGATGGCGACGCACACGCTGCGCAGGATGGCTCACGGAGGACTGCACGATAAGCTGGGCGGCGGGTTTCATCGCTACGCCGTCGACGCCCGCTGGCTGGTGCCCCACTTCGAGAAGATGCTTTACGACAACGCCCTGCTGGCCAGCGCCTACCTGCATGCTCACCTGTACACGGGGGACGAGGAGTTCCTCGCGGTCGCGGAAAAGACGCTCGCGTACGTGCTCGCAGACCTGCGCGCGCCCGGGGGCGGTTTCTACTCCGCGCGCGACGCGGATTCGGAGGGGGAGGAAGGTCTCTTCTATGTCTGGACGGCACAGGAGGTCGACGAACTTCTCGATCCGTCGACGGCCCGCCTGTTCCGCCGCTGCTACGACGTCTCGACGGCCGGGAACTTCGAAGGCCGCAACATCCTCCATCTGCCACACGATACGGAGGCCATCGCGACAGCAGAAGGCCTGTCGCCCGCCGAATTGAAGGCCGTACTCGCCCGGGGATCGGCAGTTCTGCTCCAGGCCCGTTCGCTGCGCGAGCCCCCCTTCCGGGACGAGAAGATCATCGTCGCCTGGAACGGGCTCATGATCCGGGTTCTGGCGGAGGCCGGGGGTTCGCTGGGGCGGCGCGAGTACGTGAACGCAGCGGAACGGGCGGCGGAGTTCATCCTCACCGAACTCTGGCGCGATGGCCGCCTGCTTCGCAGCCACAAGGGCCGGCCTTCCCCGGTGGGCGGCTTTCTGGAGGACTACGCGTCCCTGGCGGGTGCCCTCCTGGCGCTGCACGAAGCGACCCTGAGGGCCATCTGGCTCGAGCGCGCGACCGATTTGACGGAGGCGCTCGTGGAGGGATTCCTCGACCCGGCGAGCGGGCTGTTCTTCGACACTCACAAGGCTGACCAGGCGCTTGTGGTCCGTCCCCGCGACGCCACCGACAACGCCACTCCGGCGGGCAACTCCCTGGCTGCGGAGGTCCTGCTGCGGCTGGGTCGCCTTCTCGACCGAGAGGACTTTCGGACTCTCGCGGAGCAGATTCTGGCCAGCGAGGCTTCTTCCATGGCCCGCTTCCCCAGCGCGTACGGCAGGCTGCTCGCCGTGGCCGATGCCTTCGCCCGACCCGGAGTCGAAGTGGTCATCGCGGGTGATCCCGGCGACGAAGCGACCCGCGCGCTGCTCCGCGCCGCTCACGCCCGGTACCTGCCCGATCGGCTGGTCACGGGCAGCGAAACGGGGAGGATGCCTCGAGCCCCCTGGCGACTCGAGGGTCATGGAGCGGGCGGCGGGCCGCCGCTCGCGCACGTTTGCCACAACTACGCCTGCCGGCAGCCCGTCAGTGATCCACAGGCGCTGGCAGAGCAACTCGACGCGGCAGAGTCACGCTGACGGAACTCTGCGACCTGGCGGAGGTTGGACCGTATCGCCCGCTGCGGCTATGTTGTGGGCCGTATCGTTGCATGTGCGCGGTCGGATCCGCGACCGGCGCATACGAGCGAGCCGAGTCTCGAAACCACATTACCCTCTCCGCTCGCGAGGCAATTCGCCGCGCGGCGGTGTTGAATGGCCCCTATGGCATCTGACACCCGAACACCTCTTCGGCACGCTCCCGCCGACGGCCGGCGGCACGCTGGGGAGGGGCTTCCGCTCACCTCCGCGCAGCTGATCGAGTTCTACCGCACCATGGTGACCTCGCGCAGCATCGACGATCGCGAGATCACTCTCAAACGGCAGAACAAGACGTTCTTCCAGATCTCCAGCGCGGGTCACGAGGCCATCGGCGTGGCCGTCGCGGCGCACCTGAAGCCCGGCCACGACTGGTTCTTCCTCTACTACAGAGACCGGTCGCTGTCCCTCGCGCTCGGGCAACCTCCGGTCGAACATTTCCTGCAGGCCATGGGCGCCGAGGCCGACCCTTCGTCCGGGGGCCGGCAGATGCCGTGCCACTTCTCCGATCCGCGCCTGCACATCATGAGCATGTCTTCGCCCACCGGTACACAGTTCCTGCAAGCCGTGGGGTGCGCAGAAGCGGGATACCGGGCCGCCCGACTTCCGGAGTTGCGCGAGCGGATCGGCGATTATGAGGAGGGCGAGGTGGTGCTGGTCACCGCGGGAGACGGCGCCACCTCCGAAGGGGAATTCTGGGAATCTCTCAACACTGCTTGCACTCTCAGGCTCCCCGTGGTGTTTCTGATCCAGGACAACGCCTACGCGATCTCGGTGCCGGTGGAAGTGCAGACCGCCGGGGGCAGCATCTCCAAGCTGGCCTCCGCCTTCCCCGACCTCCTTATCGCGGAATGCGATGGCACCGATGTCGTTGACAGCTACAAGGCAAGCCGTGCCGCCGTCCGCCACTGCCGCGAGGGCCGCGGGCCGGCGCTGGTCCATGCACACACCATCCGGCCCTACTCCCACTCCATGTCCGATGACGAAAGCATGTATCGGACGGCCGAGGAGCGTTTCGCCGCGGCTGAAAGGGATCCCATAGCCCGAACCCGCCGGTTGCTTCTGGATCTCAAGGTCGCCACGCCCGAGGAACTGGACCGCATCGAGGCGGACGCCCATGTCGCGGTTCGCGAGGCCGCCAACGAAGCGATGAAGTATCCCCAGCCGCCACCCGAGCGGGCGTTGCGGAATCTCTATTCCGAGAGCGCGCCCCCAACGGAGTCGCGGTTCGACACCGAGGCCTCGCCTGCCTTCGCCCCGGGCGGCAAGGAGTTCACGGTGGTGGACCTCATCAACCGCTGTATCGGCGACGAGATGGAGCGCGATCCGCGCATCGTCGTCTTCGGTCAGGACGTGGCCGACGCGTCCCGTGAGGAAGCGCTCGAGCAGGTCAAGGGCAAGGGCGGGGTCTTCATGGTCACCCACGGTCTCCAGAAGCGCTTCGGCAGCCACCGCGTATTCAACTCACCGCTCGCGGAGGCCAATATCGTCGGACGGGCGATCGGGATGGCGGAACGCGGCGTGAGGCCCATCGTCGAAATCCAGTTCTTCGACTACATCTGGCCGGCGTTCATGCAGATCCGCAACGAGTTGGCCACCCTTCGCTACCGGTCCAACGGCACTTTCGCGGCGCCCGTGGTCATCCGGGTTCCCTACGGCGGCTATCTGAAGGGGGGCGGGATCTACCACTCGCAAACGGGGGCATCGATCTTCACCCACACCCCGGGGTTGCGCGTCGTTCTGCCCGCAACCGCGCTCGACGCCAGCGGGCTTCTGCGCACCGCGATCCGTTGCGAAGATCCGGTGCTCTTTCTGGAGCACAAACACCTGTACCGGCAGGTCTACAACAAAAGCCGCGAGCCCGGGAAGGAGTTCATGATCCCGTTCGGGAAGGCGCGGGTCGTGCGGGAGGGCTCGGATCTCACCATCGTCACCTGCGGGGCGCTGGTGAAGCGCAGCCTGGATGCCGCCCGCATGGCGTCGGAACAGGATGGTGTCGAAGCGGAGATCGTGGACCTGCGCAGCCTCTCGCCCTTCGACATGGAGGCGATCGCCGTGTCAGTCCGCAAGACCAACCGCGTGCTGGTGGCGTACGAGGACGGGCTATCCTGGGGTTACGGCGCGGAGATCGCGGCCCGGGTTGCCGACGACCTCTTCCCGTGGCTGGACGCCCCTGTAAGGCGAATCGCTTCCAAGGACTGCTGGGTGGCGTACGCGCCGCAGATCGAGGAGGCCGTTCTCCCGCAGGTTCCGGGAGTGCTGGCGGCGATCCGGGCGCTCGCTTCGTACTGAGTCCTCAGTAGATCTGAATCCCGGGATCGATCTCGCGCGCCCAGGCGTTGATCCCTCCTTCCAGATTCAGCACCCGCCGGAATCCTGCACGCCAGAGCTGGTGCGCCACATCTCCGCTGCGAACGCCCGTTCGGCAATGCACGATGATCTCGCGATCGCGAGGGAGGTCTTCGAGATGGGCACCCACTTCGCCCATGGGAATCAGAACTGCGCCTTGCGGGGCCAGGTTGGCGATCTGCCATTCGTACGGCTCACGCACGTCCAGCAGGAACGGAGGGGCTGAGCCGTCGAGGCGAGCGCTCGCCTCGATTACGTCGATGCTTCCGGGACCTGTTGGCTCGACAGGGTCTCCGCTTTCGGGCAACGTCATGTGGTCCACCTCCGGCTTCACGCCGCAGAATAGTTCGTAGTCGATGAGTTCCGTCTGGCTGGGGTCGTCGCTGCAGACCGGGCATGCGGGATCGCGCCGGACCGAGATTTCACGCCACTCGAGCTCCAGACCGTCGAAGATGAGAAGCCGCCCCGCGAGCGGACTCCCCTGCCCCAGAATCAGCTTCACCGTCTCAAGCGCCTGCAGAGAACCCACAACCCCGGGGACGACGCCCAGGACTCCGCCCTCGGCGCAGTTGGGAACCAGGCCCGGCGGCGGTGGCTCCCGAAAAAGGCAGCGATAACAGGGGCCGTCGTCCGCCGCGAACACCGACACCTGGCCCTCCCACCGGTGCACGGAGCCGTACACGTTGGGTTTGCCGAGCATCACGCAGGCATCGTTGACCAGGTAGCGGGTCGGAAAGTTGTCGGTGCCGTCGACCACGATATGGTAGCCGGCGATGATCGAGAGGGCGTTCTCGCTCGTCAGCTTCACGTGGTGAGCGTTGATCTCCACATGGGGGTTGGTCTCGGAGAGCCGGTCGCGGGCGGAATCGAGCTTGGCCCGGCCCACGTCGGACTCCCCGTACAGGATCTGGCGCTGCAGGTTCGTGGCGTCCACGTGGTCGAAGTCCACGAGGCCGAGCGTTCCCACCCCGGCCGCGGCCAGATAGAGGGCGACCGGAGAACCCAGTCCACCCGCTCCCACCACCAGCACCCGGGCGGCCTTGAGTTTGCCCTGCCCGGCCAGACCAACCTCGGGGAGGACGAGATGACGCGCGTAGCGGAGAAGCTCATCCGGGGACAACCGGGCCTGCGGATCCGGACCCGCGGCGGCTTCGCGGGCCTGGGGAGCGCGCACCTTCACCCCGCCATCCTGCAGGAGCCGGGAAACGGGAGGCTCACGGTCTCCACCGTCGCATCTGGCCGCCCGTCATCCGGACTGCCCGACTCCAGCGCCCGAGGCGCCAGGCAGTGTCGTGCCGATGCCTCTTCCCGGGCAGCCTCCCGCTCTGATTCGGGAAGGGCCCGGTATCCACCGCGCATGGTGATCCTGAAAGCCTCCACGTCATCCCGGTAGCGGGCCACTTCGTCCGCCGGAAGTCCGGCTGCCGAGCCCAGTGCGAACAGCAGACGGCTGACCTGAAAGTAGTAGTAGGGGATGTTCAGGGTGCTCCGGTCGGCCCAGATTTCCCGATAGCGCAGGCTTCGGGCCATCATCACTTCGCTGGACAGCCGCCTCGTGCGCTCCAGATCGACCCACTCCCCTCCCAGGGCGTCGCTGGCCTTGATGAAACGCTCGTCGGCATCGAGGTCCCGGAAGACAAGCCGGGTCGCGAGACCCTGCCGGACCCCATATTGGTGCAACCCCAGTGACCGGATCGTCCCCCCGGTCCACGCGAAGTAGATGGGGCGCTCCGAGATGCTGTCGCGAATGATCGCCAGCGCAACCTGATCCCCGCGGCTCAGATAGGTGCCGCGCGGATACTGCACGACAAGGGATCCCAGTCGAACGTTCGAGTCCTGCGAGGTGGCGGCGCCCTGAATGAGGTCGATCTCTTCCGGCGCAAGCGAGAGGACGGGGCGCCTGGGCATCCCGGGCACGGGATAGAGATCCGCCAGCCGCTCATCGGGTTCGAAGATCCGTTGGCGGCCGGGTTGCGTGAGTTCCTGGAGCTGCCTGGGATACCAGTCCGTGAAGAGATACTGCCCAACGATGACGGTGACGTCCCTGCGGATCCCCTCCACTTCCTGGAGATACCAGAGTGGAAATGTGTCGTTGTCTCCGTTTGTGAACAGGACACTGTACGGCTCGACGCTCTGCAGCATATCGTACGCCCAGTCACGGGCGGCGTAGTCGCCCGCGCGGCTCGCCCAGCGCCAGTTCGCGGCCAGGGGCGTGACTGCGACCAGGAGCGCCAGGACCGCCGCCAACACCGCGACCCCCTTCGACCGCCGCGCGACCTGCTGCCAGACACCCGAGAGCCCGATCCCCGCCAGCACGCCCCACACGATGAAGCCGACAATATAAAAGTAGTCGCGTTCGCGCACCTCGTGCAGTTCCGGGTCGGCGATCTCCGGCGCCAGGGAATAGCCGTACTTGAAGTTCAGATAGATGACCAGCGCGACCGTCACCGTGGCCGTCAACGGGGCCACATAGGCGAAGATCTCCCGGTCGACGCGCCAGATCACGATCAGGCCGAAGAGCCCCAGGGCGAGGAAGAGAGCCGTCACCGGAATCCGGGTTCCGCCTGATACGGGCGAGGCCTCCAGGCCTCGGGCCCATTGCCAGTCGAAATACTGGAAATAGTGCTGGAACTGGGCGGAGAGGGGTGCCTGGCGCGAGCTCAGAGGGGGCGGGGCGTACTGATCCCGCTTGAGCACCGAGGCAAGCTTGGCGCATCCGGCGTTGCCGGCGGTCAAGACCGCGGCGGCGACTTCGCCGGCGGATTCGCAGACCGGGTCGCCCTCGTTGATGACAGGGCGCTGGGCGGCGCGAATCGGCAGGTAGACGTTGAAGGAAAGACCGATGATGACGAGAGGGAGCGCGCGCGCCCACAGGTCGCGCCGCAGGAGCACCCCCGGGCCTGTCATGAGCACCAGAAACGCGAACGCCGGCACAGGCAGAAGCGACATGGTGTGGTTCGACCAGCCGAGAACCAGGAGATAGCCGGCCAGGAGCAGGAGACGCGCGCTCCCGGGCTGGCCGCGCCGGTCCCTCCATCGGATCGCCAGCCAGCTGACCGCGGCGATGACCAGAACGCTGACCGTGTAGACCTTTTCGTTGACCACGGACTGGTTCCACACCGTGAAGGCGGTGGCCCCCAGCAGCGCTGAGGCCGCCGCCCCTGCCAGCGCCCGCCGGTGATCGCCGAGCAGGCCCCACACGACCCGATGGGCCACCAGGAAGAAGAACCCGCTCGCCGCCGCGGAGGTGAAGGCGGCCAGCAGGTTCACCCGCACGGCGACCGGGAGGCCCAATGGGGAGAGCAGGATGATCCAGACCCTCGCCAGCACCACGAAGAGCGGGTTTCCGGGCGGGTGCGGAATTCCCAGGATGTGCCCGGTGGCGATGTATTCGCTCGTGTCCCAGAACGCGGTGGTGGGTGCGAGCGTGACGATGTACAGCAGGAAGATCGCGGCGCCGGCGATGACAGCTGCGGCGTAGGGCGGGCGATGTTCGGTCATCTCAGGCGATCCCGGGGCTGGCGTCAGTTCCCGGGGATCTCAAAGCCTTCGCTGGTCTCAACCGCGGCCCCCGACTCCAGATCGGTCAGTCGTACACGGACCGAATAGATACCCGCTTCGGGACGAACGAGGAAGAGGTCGAGGCCGAGCGAGAGGGGAAGCCGGTCTGCCTCGTCCTCCAGAACCAGACGTCCTTCGGGGTCGAGAGATGCGTCGTCCAGCCCCGGTTGGACCGCAACCATGCCGCCGTCGGCATCGAACACCTCGACCACCACCCGATAGCGATACGCGCCCTCGGGAGTCGCCCCGAGCCCGCGCGCGGCCCAGCCGAGCCTCAGGCTGCCGTCGGCCCCGCTCTGGACCGCGAGACTGGAGAGTTCGAGCCTGCGCACTTCCACGGCCTCGGGCACCCTGCCCTCCCGCTGCACCATCCCCCGGATGCGGCCGTACGCGCGCAACAGCTCGGTGTCGCCCGGATTCATGTTGAGGGCGCGCTCGAGGTTGGCCAGGGTGCGATCGCGCAGCGCCGGGTCGAACTCGGCGCGCGGAGCTTGCAGCAGTGACAGCGCGCGCCACGCGAAGCGGTCCTGCGCCACCAGAGCGACGCGCTGTTCCAGGGCGACGATCGCCGTGGCGGTGTCTCCCGCCGCCGCGATGGCGAGCGCGTTCTGGACGACCGGGTCTGCCACGGCGACATCGCTTCGCTGCGGAAGAACACGCATGACGTCCCGGCGCGGTCTTCCCCAGGAGAAAACGTACTCGAAGCCGGCGCTCAGGCTGAGCTGGTGAGCGGTGTACGGAGCCAGAATGAAGGTGACCCGTTCGCTCGACACCGCCATGACATCACTGCGTTCCTGGTCCGCGAGCTGCGCCGTATTGACGGAAACGACCAGGTCGCGGAAGGAGAGGCGCAGCGCGGAGTTCTCCCCCATCGGGATGCGCAGGGAGGCCCCCAGGTCCAACCCCCAGGAGGTGGACTTGCGAGAGGTCCACTCGACATCGCCAGGGTACTGCGTGTCCATCTGCGCGAAGGCGTCGCGATGGCCGGCGGACAGATCGATCGTCTGGGTCAGCGCGGCGGCTCCCAGATTGTACGTCAGCAAGCCTCGCCCCTGGTCCCACTCCGACAGCTTCATGCCCACGCCGAAGCCGACGCCGAAGTAGTTCGTGCTGCGCGAGATGTCCTGCGGCGCGGAGAGCGCTCCGGAGTAGCTGGCAAGCGTGCTCGAATGACCGGCGTGCGCGCTCAGGTAGAGGCCGGCGCCCCCGACCGGATTGTGTCGCAGAATGACGCGTGCTTCCGGGCCCAGGTCGGTCGTTTCCGTCCACCGGGTCCGGTTGGGAAGATTGGCCAGGGTCTTTCGGGTGACGAATGCGTCGTAGAAGGTGCCCACCAGACGCGAGCCCAGGCTGGTCTCCAACGACCACCGCGGCACCCGGCGAACGACTTCGGCTTCCTCCTGGCCCGCAAGCTGTCCGGGTAGCGACGAGGCAAGTACCAGGACCCAGAGGACGGAGCGGTGGCGCCCCGCCCCCTGCCCGCTTTGCGTATTCAAGGCATCCCGCTCCCGCTCGTTGCGCTCTCAGACCTTCACCGGACCGTCCTCCCCAGTCATGATGGACGCACCCCCCCGCTCGCGACAAGGTTCCGCTGACGACGACGGGTTCACGGCGGCGACCAGTTGTCCGTCGCCGAGCTCCAGGACGGAGCGGAAGCGATCTCCCGGGCTGGCGTGCCCGTCGATGCGGGCCCGCAGATAGTCCCCGGTGACGCCCGCAATGCGTACGGACGTGCCTTCCACGACGATATCGGCAAGGGTCCCGGCCCGGTGCCGGGCGTAGCGCTCCTTCTTGTCCAGCGCCATTTCCCGGAGCACCCGGGAGCGGGCCGCGGCGACGTCGCCCGGCACCCGATCCGGCAGGGATGCGGCCGCGGTGCCAGGGCGAACCGAGTACGGGAACACGTGCAGATAGGTGTACGGGAGCTCCTCGACCAGCGCACGGGTTTCCTCGAACTCCGCCTCTCCCTCCCCGGGGAAGCCGACGATGATGTCGGCGCCGAGGCCGAGGGGTCCCATCCGTTCCATGATTTCCAGGACGCGCCGGCGGTACGCCGCGCGCGTGTGCCAGCGCCGCATGAGCCGCAGCACCTTGTCCGAACCGCTCTGCAGGGGGACGTGGAGGTGGGGGGCGAGACGTGCGCCCGATCCGGCCAGCAGCTCCAGCAGTGCGTCATCGATCTCCGTCGCCTCGATCGAAGAAAGCCGGATGCGCGCCGGCACGGCTTCGAGCAGACGCGCACACAGCGAGGCCAGCGTGGTGCGCGGCTCCAGATCCCTGCCGTAGTGCCCGATGTGTATGCCGGTGATCACCAGCTCCGGGTGGACGCGCGCCAGTGCGCGGGCTTCCTCCACGACTTCCGCGGGTGGGCGCGAGACGGAGGCGCCGCGCGCGAGCCGGGTTGCGCAGAACGAGCACTTGCGGTCGCATCCGTCCTGGACCTTGAGCCAGGCCCGGGTCCCCCGCGCGTTGCGGAGCAGAGGGCCGCCAGCGCCCGAGGGCCGGTCCAGCGCCACCTCCAGGGCCGCCAGCTGGTCCGCCACCGCGCGCGGGTTCTGCCCCGGCACCACGGTGTCCACCTCCGGCATGCTCCGGTAGTCGTCCTCGCGCAGGGCGGCCGAACAGCCGGCCACCAGAATCCGCGCCCCCGGGTTCTCGCGCCGCAGCCGCTGGACCAGCCGTCGCGCCTCCGCGTCCGCCTTGTTGGTGACGGTACAGGTGTTCACGACCAGGACATCGGCGTTGTCCGGCCGCGACACGGTGCGGGCGCCGGCGAGCTCCAGCTCCTGGCGCATGCGCTCGGTGTCGTACTGGTTGGCACGGCACCCGAAGGTGTGGAACCAGACGGACGGGGACGCCGATCCGGCTCGGGGGACGGTCTCGGAATAGATGGGGAGCTGCATCGACGGTTCAGGAGAGGATGCGACAAGCGGTGCAAAGCAAACTAGCTTGTTCGCATGACTTCGGGGTACGGGCCGGCACTCCGCTTCGCGCGCAGCTTCATGACGGGCTGGGCTCCGGTGGTGGAGATCGAGATCGAGATCGAACGCGAGGGTCGCAGGCTCCCCGCTTCTCTTCTGATGCCGCGTGCCGCGGCGCGGCGAACACGCGGCGGACGGCGGCCGCCCACTCCCGTCTGGGTGGTGCTGCACGGAATCACGCGCTCCGGCCGGGCACACCCCTACCTCGCCCGCTTCGCGCGCGCCGTCGCGTCCACCGGGAATGCGGTGCTGGTGCCGGAAATCCCGGAGTGGCGCGAGATCGAACTCTCCACCGACGCCACAACCTCCACCATCGTCGCCTCGTTGCAGGCCCTCAAGGCTCGCCCGGGGCTGGCTTCGCAGCAGGTGGGGCTGGTGGGCCTCTCCTTCGGCGCGCCCCAGGCCATCATCGCCGCGGCCGACCCCGCGCTCGCCGGGCGCATCGCCTGCGTGGTGGCGTTCGGCGGCTACTGTTCGGTGGAGGAATCGGCCCGCTTCCAGTTCACCGGCGTGCACGAGCTCGACGGCAGACGGGAGTCGCTCGCGCCCGACCCGTACGCGCGCTGGGTAGTGGGCGCCAACTACCTCACCAGGATCCCCGGGCACGAAGGCGCCGGAAGGGTGGCGGGAGCGCTGCGGGCGCTGGCCGCGTTCACGGGCGACCACAACCTGCTGGCGACCGATCCCGAGCTGGAGCCCCAGAGACGGCGCCTGGCCGACGAGCTCGGACCGGATGAGCGCTCGCTCTTCGAAGTGCTGGCGCCGCCCGCCGGCACTCTGCCGGATCCGGGCCGGGGAGCGCGCATGGCAGACGCCCTGGGTCAAGTGATGGCTCGCACCCCGAAGCTGAACCCGGTCCCGCATCTGGAGCGCCTCGACGTCCCGGTGCGACTGCTGCACGGAGCCGCCGACCAGCTCTTTCCCTATACACAGACCGTCAAGCTGGGACGGGTCTTCCCGCCCGGGGCGAATGTCACGACCACCGTGACCGGTCTGTTCGCGCATGCGTCCGGGCGCGAGCGATCTTCCCCGCTGCGCACGGCTGCGGAAGCGTTGCGCTTTCTGAACGCCCTCGCCAGCATCTTCCGGCTGATGTAGGCCGCTTCCCCGCAACCCTGCTTTCTATTGTGACGCACGTGCGCAACACGGTGGACGCGCGCCCGACGCAGCCCCCCAGGCCGGGCTGGGTGCGGCGGGTGGGCGGCATCCGCTGGTTCATCCAGCGCTTCGGCTTCGCCCAGCTCTTCCTCAAGCCGGCCCGCTGGATCCTCGCGCCGCTGATCGTGCCCCTCCTGCGGCACCGCACCGTTGAGTACCGCGGTGCGGCCCTCCCGCTGGTCTACGCTCGCCACAACGTCACCTGGGCCAACGAACGCTGTGTGGAGTTGGCGCTGGCCCGACACCTGATGGCGGGCGTTCCTCCCGAGCGCATGTTGGAAGTGGGCCACGTCACCCCTCACTATTTCGGCGGTAGCCATCGGGTGGTCGACAAGTATGAACCGGGGTCGCTACAGATCGACATTGTGGATTTCGAGTCGGATGCACGCTTCGATCTCATCCTCTCGATCTCGACCTTCGAGCACATCGCCTTTGATGAACCCGGCGAACCCGGCGAGCCCGGGACCGTTTCCGCAAAGGTGCGCGCAGCCGTGGCGCGCTGTCGCGCGCTGCTGGCACCCGGCGGAGTCTTCGCCATCACGGTGCCTCTCGGCTACAACCCCGCCCTCGACACCATGATCGCCGAGGACCAACTGGGGTCGCATCGCGCGACCTGCTTCAGGAGGTTCCCGCGCCGGCGCTGGCGGCAGGTCTCCCGGCGGGAAGCCATGCGCTGTCGGTACGGCAGCCCTCACGCCTTTGCCAACGCCATCATGCTGACCGAGTGGGACGCGGCCCGGTAGTCCGCTTGCCGTTCGCCCACAAAAACGATCATGTTCGCGGAGGACGCGGCCTGGAGCTTGCATTCCTCACGTGCGATCCAGATTTCGACCGAGATCGCTCCCTGCAACCACACGGAAAACTGGCCGCCATGACCACCGACTACTCCGACCTGAGCGCGATTTTTCTCAACTGCACCCTCAAACGAACGCCCGACGCGTCCCATACCGACGGCCTGATCGGGATTGCCGGCACCATCATGCGCAAGCACGGGATGAGCGTGCGCTCGCTCCGGCCGGTGGACTACGACCTGGCGTACGGCGTATACCCCGACATGACCGAGCACGGCTGGGAAACCGACCAGTGGCCGGAGATCCTGGAACAGGTGATGGCCGCTGATATTCTGGTGATCGGGTCGCCGATCTGGCTGGGTGACAAGTCTTCGGTCTGCACCCTCACCATCGAGCGTCTCTACGCCGCCTCGGGGCTGCTCAACGAGCACGGCCAGTACGCATATTACGGCAAGGTGGGCGGCTGCCTCATCACCGGCAACGAAGACGGCGCAAAGCACTGCTCGATGAACATCCTCTATTCACTCCAGCATCTCGGTTACACCATCCCGCCGCAGGCCGACGCCGCCTGGCTGGGTGAGGCGGGCCCGGGTCCTTCCTACCTGGATCCCGGATCCGGCGGACCCGAAAACGACTTCACCAACCGCAACACCACCTTCATGACCTGGAACCTCATGCACGCGGCGCGCGCCTTGAGAGACGCGGGCGGCATTCCGGCGCACGGGAACCAGCGGTCGCTCTGGGACGCCGGCGAGCGCTTCGACTTCGTACCCGCCAAGCGGATGACCGGGGACTGACGGGGTTGCAACGTTCGGCGAAGGGGCCAACCCCGAATCCGGTGGTCTCATGACGGCATCCATCAGGTCCCTCATCCGCATGGTCCCCGACTATCCCAAGCCTGGCATCCGCTTCCGCGATGTCATGGGGCTGGTTGAGAACGCGGAGGGCTTCCGGCAGGCCACGGAAGCCCTGGCGCGCCGGTTCGCCGGCGCGCCGCCCGACGTGGTAGCCGGCATCGAGGCGCGGGGCTTCATCTTCGGAACCCCGGTG
The DNA here is from genome assembly GCA_965237885.1 of Longimicrobiales bacterium. Taxonomy (GTDB): domain Bacteria; phylum Gemmatimonadota; class Gemmatimonadetes; order Longimicrobiales; family Gaopeijiaceae; genus BD2-11. The sequence goes on from CBDEGN010000002.1 coordinate 856,927, forward strand.
GCGCGGGAGCTGGGAGTTGGCTTTGTGCCGGTGAGGAAGCAGGGAAAGCTCCCGGGGGATGTCGTCGGAGTCGACTACGAACTCGAGTACGGCGCCGGGCGGCTGGAGATGCAGACACGCTCGATCCGCGAGGGGATGCGTGTCCTTCTCATCGACGACCTGCTCGCCACCGGAGGAAGTGCGGCTGCGGCAATCGAGCTGATCCGCGGCCTGGGAGGCGAGGTGGTCGGGGCCGGCTTCGTGATCGACCTTCCCGAACTGCGCGGAAGAGAGCGGCTGCTCGCGCTAGGCGTCGAGGTCTTCGCGCTCTGCGCCTTCCTGGAAACGGACCCCTGAGCCGCTGGCCTCAGCGGGCGCGCGGGAAGATCTCCGGTGTCGGAACGTAGAACGCCCCGGGGAACTCGTCCTCCACGATCTTGAGCTTCCCGCTCCATTCCTCGATGTCGATGCGGTATACGCTGGTACGCTTCAGTTCACCGGCCGTGATGGCGCGGTAGTCCCTGCCCGGTCTCCCAGATCGGGCGCGTACTTGTCGAGGAGCATCTGGAGGGCCTCACGGGCTTCCTGCGCATCCTCCACCACGCGTCCCGTCCCGAAGGCCGTGACTCCGGCAAACTCGACGCTGAACTCCAGAGCTTCGTCGGCGGGAAGCAGCCGGCCCATCTCGAAGGCCGAGAAGCACACCGGCACGGGCTCGGCAAGGTTGTCGCGGGTCAGGCCGGTGCGCGCCGTGTGGATGTAGACGGCGTGCCGGCCGGGATCGTACACGAACAGGTTGCTGTTCAGGAAGGGCTGTTCGCCGCGTACGACCGCCAGCACGCCGTGGCGCGCCTGCTGGATGAAGCTGCGCGTCCAGACGTCGTCCCGGGCCCGGTCGCGGCGCCGCACCTCCGCCCTCCCCGGATCGGGCATCCCGCTACATCTCCAGCTCCACGCCGATCCCTTTGGCGCACGCGCGATCGTAGATGAGCTTCGCCGTGGCCATGTCCTCCAGCGCCAGCCCGAGGTGGATCGCGATGATGCGATCGCTCTCGGCCCGCCGGCCCGCGGCCTTGCCCGCGATTACGTCGCCGAGCTCGGCGTGAGGCATGGGCGTGTCCCCGAAGTAGCCACCCTGGCTCTGGTAGTAGGCGAACTGGGCGGTGTCGTCGGTGGTCAGCCGGTCCGCCTCGCGGAATGCGTCGCCCTGCCAGTAGGAGTCGAAGTCCACGGGGCAGGCGAAGGCGCCCGGTGCCAGCCACCCCGGCGGAATCGCGGGGTCGGGATCGTGCAGGATGGGGCCGCTGGTGACGACGATGTCCATTCCCCGGACCGCCTCCGAAACCGTCCCCACGGGCATCACCTCCACCCCCAGGCGGTCGCTCATCTCTTCGGCGTACGCGTGCATGGCCGCTTCGTTGATGTCGAACGCGCGTACCGTCTCCACCTGGAAGAGGGTGCAGAAGGCCCGCAGGTGGCTGCGCCCCTGCACTCCGCAGGCGACGATGCCGACGCTGCGGGCCTCCGGACGGGCCAGGTACTTCCCCGCCAGCGCCGACGCGCCGCCGGTTCGCATCGCCGTGATCCAGGTGGCATCCATCACCGCGAGCGGCAGCCCGGTGGCCGGGTCGTTGAGCACGATCAGGCCTGCGATGTAGGGCAATCCGCGCCTGGGATTGTCCGGATAGGCCGACACCCACTTGATGCCGGCCGCATCCTGACGCTCGACGTACGCCGGCATCGCGTGCAGGAAGGAATCGGGCCCCGGATGGATGCCTGGCTTGGGGGGCATCTCCACTCGTCCCGCGGCTTTCTCCCGAAACATGAATTCCAGGGCATCGATGATCTCCGCCATCGAGATCCCGACCTGCTCGACATCGGCACGCGACAGATAGAGGATGTTCGCTTGGGACATGTGGCTGTTCTCCGGGGGCCGAGCCGGCTCGGGTCAAGTGTGCGTGGAAGCCTTACCCGCGGCTCGGGACTTGAATGATCACTTCCTCCATGACGGCACCTTCAAGGACGCCATCCACCACGTCCATTCCCTCCACGACGCGGGCGATGATGGTGTATTCGTGATCGAGCCGGGGATTGTCCACCAGGTTCACGAAGATCTGGCCATCGCCGGTGTCGCGGCCCCGGGTCGAGATACCCACCGTGCCCCGCACATGCGACCGCGCGGTCAATTCGTCGCGCGTGTAGGGCCCGTCGCCGTGGTATTCGTTCGCCCCCGGGCTGCCCCCCTGGATGACGAAGTTGGGCACCACCCGGTGAAACGTCAGCCCGTCAAAATAGCCTTCGCGCGCCAGCCGCATGAAGCGCGCCGTGTTCGCGGGCGCCTCGAAGGGAAGGAGCTCGAGGATGATCTCACCTCCGCCCGCCATGCGGATGACCGCCCGGGACGCGGCCATCTCGCGCATCTCGGCGTAGGTTGGCATGGGCGCCCGCTCCGGAGGTGATGGCCGGGCCCAGCGAAGGTCGCTGCCCGTCCACTCATTCCTGAGAAAGCCGGCGACCTCGGCGACGAGCGGGTCGTAGTCCTCCATGTACGGTTGGAGGCGCTCCAAATCCTCCGCGGAGCCCAGTTCCCGGATCCGCCCCAGGAGGGCCATGCGCACATCCCGGAACGTCTGGCGACGATCGGCGCTCAGGCGGGCCAGCGCGTCGAACAGAGCGGGGACCACGTCCGGGCGCGGGCTTCCCGCCAGGGCGCGACTGGCGGTCGTGACCAACTGGGAATCGCCTGCGCCCAGGGCGTCGATATAGACGGAGTCGGCGTCGCGTCCGACCAGCGGAGCGAGCCCCGCGATGGCCGCCTGGCGGACGTTCCAGTGCTCGTCGCCAGCCAGCGCGAAAAGCGTCGGCAGGGCTTCCAGCCTGGCTGCGGCGCGCGCGGCGTACATGCGCATCTGCCAGACCGAATGGTCGGAGAACGCACCCAGACGACGGCCCGCGGATGCCGGGGCCACATCCGCCAGCGCCACGAGGGCATGCGCCGCGCGATGCCACGGGTCGACCGGCGACAGGGAGTCCGCCTGATCTGTCAGCGCCTCCAGAGGGGCGCGCACGGTTTCGGGCGCACACCCGGCCATCCGGTCGATGGCTTCCAGGGAGACGTGAGTGCGATCGTCTTCCAGAACAGCCACCAGCTCGAGACATCCTTCGCCGCCGCCGACGCGAGCCGCCAGAGCGCGCACAGCCTCGACGCGCACCAGATGGCTCGCATCCGCAACGGCCGACACGAGCGAAGGCCTGGCATCCGCGAGCGCGCCCCCGCCGATCGCCAGCACCGCGAGCCGGCGGACCTGCGCGTCCTCGTCGTCTAGCGAAGACTCGACCAGGTCATCCGGTACACGGCCGGCCGCGACCAGCGCCGCCAGAGCGAGGCGGCGGACCTGGGCCCCCACATCACCTCCCGGACCCTGGTAGCGGGCCAGCGCCTCAAGCGCGGCCAGCGCCGCGAGCCCGGGCGGCGCGACCTGCGACTGGGTGCGGACCAGCCTTTCCAGGGCGCGTGTGGCACCCAGAACGACCGGGTGAGGCGCGGCACGCAGGGTGACGGCGTCGCCCTCCCCGCCACCGGCGACTCCCGGGACCAGGTTTTCAAGCAACACGCCGTATGCCTGCTCGACATCCTCCGCGGTCTGATAGGAAAACCGGCCCAGTGCCTCGAGGGCGGCGGCGCGCACGTCGGCATCCGACTCACCGGCAAGGAAGCGCAGCAGCCCGCGCACGGCCCTGCCGGGATCCGAGCTCGTCACGGCCTGAGCGGTGGCATTGACCGCCTCCGCCCGAATCTCGGGGTAGGAGCTGTCAAGCATGGAGGCGATATCGACGAGAACGGAAGGATTCTCCAGGCGCCCCAGCGCTCGCACGCTGATCCGCTGGACCTCCGGGTCGGGCCAGGATATCCCCTCGAGGAAGGTGAAGTGACCGCCCGGATCGGTCGCACGCGCATCCTCGGCCTCGAGCACCCGATGCAGGGCCTCTTCGCTTCCGGGTATCAGACGCGGCATCCCGGAGTCTTCGCCAGCGTCACAGGCCGCCGCTGCAATCGCCGCAGTCAGCGCGCCCCACAGGCACACAAGTGGACTGGACGCGTATGGATGTCTCGGCATCTCCTCTCCGTCTTCTCTTGTGTAGCTTTCTGGCTCCCGGGCGCGCCGGCACCGGCGTTCGCGTGGAGCGGAACACGAAATAGATTAGAGTAAGTATCCTCGTTGACAAGCATCGCAGGCCGCATCCCGCGATCCTGCGCACTCCGAAAACACCGGATGAGACAAGATGGCGACTGCAATTCCGGCTACTGGCCTCGACGCCCCTCTCGCCGACTCGCTGCGCCGGGCGCTCGGCCGCCTGGGGGGGCGCGCGACCGTGGGCGATGTCATCGCGGCGACCGGGCTCGCGCAGTCCGAGGCGGAAACCGGCCTCAAGAAGCTTCTGGAAACATACCAGGGCCATGTCGAGGTTGGAGAAGAGGGTGACCTCGTCTATGCCTTTCAGCGACGCCTGCTGAGGCGCGACCATACCCCGGTCTGGATCCGCTTCAGGTCTGCCGCCGCGCGCGTGCTCACCACGACATTCAAGGTCTGGATCGTGGTCATGCTGGTGGTCTACTTCGTCGTGTTCGTCACGCTCCTGATCGCCGCCCTGCTCGCGGCCTCCAGAGGCAACGATCGCGACGGGGGCTCCATTCTCGGAGGCGGACGACACCGGGGCGGCGGCTTTCGCTTTCCCTTCCTGTTGTGGCTGTGGACCCCCGACTGGCGGCTGGGTCGACCCTACTACGGCCGCCGCTTCGAGCAGCGCAGCGGGCAGAAGGTCCCCTTCTACAAGAAGGTATTCTCCTTTGTCTTCGGCCCGGATCGGCCACACGGCAGCATGCGTGACCGCGACCGCAGTGTGATCCGGCTCATCCGCGCTCGCAACGGCGCCATAACCGGACCCGAGCTCGTACGGCACACGGGTCTGACGGTGGCGGAGGCGGAAGAGGAGATGGGACGCTTGATGGGCGCCTATGGCGGCGATGTGCATGTCTCCCGGGGAGGCGAGCTGGTCTACACTTTCGCCGACCTGCTGGTGAGCGCGCACGGGCGGGTGAGGGCGCGCGAGCCCGCGCCTGCCTGGCAGCGCCTGGAGAAGCCCGCCGAGTTCACCGGCAACAAGACGGGCGCCAACGTGCTCATCGGCTCGCTCAACGGCTTCAACCTGCTGGCGGCGATGACCGCCCCCATATTGATCTTCCCGCCGCTGGGACTGGGCGGGCTGGGAGCCGAAATCGGTCTGATCTGGGTCCCCGCCGTGTTCAGCACGCTCTTCTTCGCAGTCCCGCTGGGCAGGTGGTTGCGCCACAGGACGGAAAACGCCCGCCGCCACCTGCGCAACGTGCGCAAGGTGCTTCTGGGGATGGTTTTCCGGCAGAGCCTCGGCAACGGTACGCCGCTGTCGCCCGAGCGCGCCACCGACGATGCCCGCATCGCCCTTGTGGACCCCGACATCCGTGTGGACGAGGTGCGGACCCAGTTGCAGAAGGTGGCCGCCGAGTTCGACGCCGAGGTGGAGCCCGCGGATTCCGGCCGGATCGTCTACCGCTTCCCCGCGATTCGCTCCGCCTTCCTCGGAGGAGAGGAAGTGCGCGCCGCCCTCAAGCTGGAGCGTCGCCGGGTGGGCCGCGTGGTCTACTCGAGCGCCGATACCCCCGAGCAGGAGTCGGCGCGCGCGCTGGCCAACTTCGACCGCGAGATGCGCAGATACGTGGCTTCCGCCGACCGGGTGGGCTACCTCGACGACTTCGAGCTGGAGGGAATCGGCCTCCCTGCCCCGACGAGGCCTTCAGGCCCGGCGAGGCGGTCGAGAAGGCGATGAGCCGTCCCGCCGCCGGGGCGTTGCCCGCGTTGGCCGCCCTCCTCCTTCCCGCCTCTCTTGCTGCCCAGCAGATCAATGACGGCGGCGTGCGCGAACTGGTCGCGGTTCCCCACGCCGAGGCTCCGGAAGCGCGCGCCATCCGGACGCTCATCGGCATTCGGGTCGACGGACGGCTCGACGAGGCGGCCTGGGCGGAAGCCACGCCGGTGACGGAGTTCACCCAGATGGATCCGGACGAGGGCCACCCCGTGAGCGAGCGCACCGAAGTCCGTTTCGTCTACGACGACGACGCGCTCTATGTGGCTGCCCGGCTGCTGGACTCCGCCCCGGTCACGACCCGGCTCGCCCGCCGCGACGCCGGAGTGCCCGACTCCGACTTCTTCACGGTGATCGTCGACAGCTACCACGACCACCGCACCGCCTATCGCTTCGCGACCAACCCGTCGGGGATGAAGCGTGACGAGATCGTCACCGGCGGGTCCGGCTTCTTCGGGGGGGGCCGGAGAGGAGGAGGCGGCGGCGACAGTTCCTGGGATCCGGTCTGGGACGTCGCCACCGCAGTCACCGGCGAGGGCTGGTTGGTGGAGATGCGCATCCCCTTCAGCCAGCTTCGCTTCAGCACCGCCGAGGCCCAGCTGTGGGGGCTCCAGATCGAGCGCACCATCAACCGCAAGCAGGAGCGCGCGGTCTTTTCCTTCACGCCCAAGCTCGAACCGGGCGGCGTGGCTCGCTACGGCCATCTCATGGGGATCGAAGGGGTCGGTTCGGGACGCAGGCTGGAGATCCTGCCGTACGCCGGGCTGAGCGCCGAGTATGTGCACCAGGCGGCGCGGCCGGACCTGGAGTTCACCAACCCCTTCCGCTCCGGCTCCGACTACTTCGGGCGGGCGGGCGCGGACGTGAAGTACCGTCTGGGCTCGAACCTCACCCTCGACGCCACCGTCAACCCCGACTTCGGACAGGTCGAGGTGGACCCGGCGGTGATCAACCTCACCGCATTCGAGACGCGTTTCGAGGAACGGCGTCCCTTCTTCATCGAGGGCGGAGAGATCTTTCAGTACGCGCGCGGGGGGCCGGGGGGCAGCACCGGGCGGCCGCCCACGGTCATGTACTCGCGTCGCATCGGCCGCCCGCCACAGGGGCCGATGGCGACGGACGCGGTCTTCTCCGACGCGCCGACCTCGACGACCATCGTCGGCGCCGCGAAGATCACCGGGAAGGTCGGCGACGGCTGGTCGGTCGGTCTTCTGGAGGCGGTGACCGGGCGGGAAACCGCGCCGTACATGGACGGGATCGGGATGCGCGGGGAGTCCGAACTGGAACCCGCCACCAACTACCTGGCGGGCAGGTTGCGGCGCGACCTGAGAGACGGTCTCACGCAGCTGGGCGCGATGGCCACCGCCGTCAACCGGGACCTCTCCGGCAGCCCCCTGAGCGACCGGCTACGCTCTTCCGCATACGCGGCCGGCGTGGATTTCATTCATGAGTGGGCCAACCGCTCCTGGCGCATCAACGGCGCTTTCTCCTCGAGCCTCGTGTCCGGCAGCGAGGCGGCCATCCTTCGCACCCAGCGCTCGTCCGCCAGGTATTTCCAGCGCCCCGATGGCGGCCCGGGCGAGGACCCGGAGTCGACCTCCATGGGCGGCCACTACGCCATGTTCGACCTCAACAAGCAGTCGGGGTCCTTTACCGCGAGGATCGCTGCCGCCAGCATCAGCCCGGGCTACGAGGTCAACGACATCGGCTTCCAGAGCGAGGCCGACCGGATCATGCTCGACACCCACCTTGCGTGGCGTCAGCCCCGCCCGGGGAGCTGGCTGCGCAACTGGAACGTCTCCGGAGGCCCCGACGGGAAGTGGAACACGGCGGGCTCCCGTCTGCACTCCGAGTTCAACGTCAACCTGGGCTGGCAGTGGCTGAACTACTGGGGCGGCTCGGTCAGGGGCGTCATCCGGGCGCCCACCGACAACGACCGCCTCACCCGGGGCGGTCCCCTCGCCCGCGATCCGCAGAGCTACGGGGGGAACGCGAACCTATACTCCGACTCACGACGGCCGCTGGGGGCACGCGTCAGCTACAACTGGGGCTTCGACGAGGCCGGCTCCTGGAGCCACACCGGATCGGCTACCGCCACCTACAAGTCGGGCGAGAAGCTGGAGCTGCAGCTGGGCCCCAGGTTCACGCGCAGCTTCGCCGCAGCCCAGTACGTGACCTCCCGCGCCGATCCTCTGGCCACCGCCACCTTCGGTCGTCGCTACATCTTCGCCCCGATCGATCAGACCACGGTCTCGCTCGACACCCGACTGAACGTCACCTTCTCCCCCACGCTGACGCTTCAGGTCTACGCCCAGCCGCTCATCTCCAGCGGAGACTACGGGGGACTCAGGGAATTCCGTGCGCCCGGGACCTTCGACTTCCTGCGTTACGGCGATGACGTTGGCGCCATATACCGCCAGGAGGACGGCGCCTTTCTGATCGACCCCGACGGGGCCGGGGCCGCCCCGCAGTTCACCATCGCCGACCGGGACTTCAACGTGCGCAGCCTGCGCGGCAACGCGGTGCTGCGCTGGGAGTGGAGTCCCGGCTCCACCCTCTTCCTGGTGTGGCAGCAGCGACGCTACGACCGCGCGCTGCGGGATGCGTACGATCCGTTGCTGGACGACGGCATCGGCGCCTTCGACTTCCGCTACGACGCCGGCGAACTGGTGCGCATCCGGCCGGACAACATCTTCCTGATCAAGGTGAACTACTGGCTGAACCTGTGATCACCACCCGGAACCCGATGAACTCGCGGCGCACATCCGGCCCCGCGGCTCCGCGGCCAGCGGCGCGCACGTTGCGGGCGGGGTCGGCGAACGACCCGCCGCGCATGACCCACAGCGCATCGCCCTCCAGCCCCTCCCGGTCGTCGGTCTCGTCGTAGGGGTAGGATTGGTAGGGGCTGCGGGTCCATTCCCAGACGTTGCCGCTCATGTCCGTCAGGGTGTACGGGCACTCGGGACACTCCACTTCCCCCACGGGCATCGGCGCGCCCGATGCGAAGTTGGCGCGATCCCGGCGTAACTCGTTTCCCCATGGGAAGATGCGCCCGTCGTCCCCTCGGGCCGCCTTCTCCCACTGCGCCTCACTGGGCAAGGTCACACGCCAGCCCTCGGCGAGCCGGCCGCGTAGCTCGGGAGGCGTGGCCGGAGAGTTTCGCAGCAGCTCCTCCAGCCAGCGGCAGTAGGCCAGCGCGTCCGGCCAGGAGACGGACGCCACCGGATGAAGCGCAGGCGGCGCCAGCGCCTGAGGATCGGTTTCGTATCCCGCGGACTGCGCGAACGCGCGGAACTGGGCCACCGTCACCTCATGGCGGCCGATGTAGAACGCCGGCACGTCGGGGGCGCCGTGAGGCTGATCGCCGCTCCAGCGTTCGATGTCGTAGGCGAGAGAGTCGAAGCCCGCATCGCTTCCCATGAGGAAGGGCCCTGCGGGGATCTCCACGAAGCCCAGGAGCGGCTCGTCGGAGAGATATCCGACATCGGCGCGCCAGCCCGGAAGCTCGAGAGAACTCCCCGACCGGGCCGGGGACCCGGCGCTCTCCCGCCCTTGCTGGTTCCGGTAGTCCAGCCACACGCACGCGAGAATCAACGCCCCAACCACGAACAGCACCACGGGTTTCACTGCGCCTCCACTCACAGGCGCAGGCACGCGAACTCCCATCCATGGGCACAGGCGCGCTCGTACAGCTCCCGCTCGGGCATGTCGACGAGGTTCAGCCCGCCCTCGCGCAGGAGCAGCCGCAGATCCAGGGGACGGGGCGGCGCGCGGCTTACGGCGGAGGGATCGAGCAGGTTGACGCACCCCGCCTGGAACTGCGCCTCGCACGCCCGCGCGAAGTATCCCAGGGCAAGCTCCGCATCCGGTTCCACGATCCGGCCCTCCAGATGGTGGGCGCCCAACTCGTTGCACGCCCATCCCGTGTTGTCGGAGCAATAGCTGGATTGGATGCGTACCAGGCGCTCGCACGCGTTGGGGAGGCCTTCCGCGCACGCCTCCTGCCAAAATGGCAGCCTATCGCCCCGGTGACGGCCATCGGTACGACCGGTTGTGGTCATCGCGATGAAGAAGAGGATCCACACCCCCATGTGTGCCAAATTGGCAGTCATCCACGGGGTCGCGGCGATTTGCCGGAAACGCGGACGGTTGTGGAGGGAGCGCACGAAGCGATCAATGAGTGGCGCGCTCAAGTTGAGCAGCGGCACGCACAGCAGCTTGTCGTAGAAGGTCGGGGCGCCCGCCATCTCGAGAAGAGAGTAGAGCCCGAATACGCCCGCGCCGTAGAGCGCGCCGAAGAGCGCCCTGCCGGTGCGCGTGCGCGGGGAGGTGGTGGGATCGGTGACGAGAAGATGCAGCCCCAGAAAGACCGCGGCCGGAATCTCGGAGTCGATGAACCAGGGCACGCCCGTCGCGGCCCCATAGAGCGCGCTGAGTCCGAAGAGCGCGGCGGCGGCGCACGCCGAGACCGGCGTGACCCGGAAGAAGTACATCACCACAAGGCCGAGCAGGAAGAGGAGCAGGTAGATCGATGGCACCAGCGTGAGGGTGGTCGCGATCTCCTGCCCCCAGGTCAGATCGCTCGTGCCGGTCACGATGAGAACCAGGGAAAACAGGCCCAGCGAGAACGCCGAGGGATTGAAGATGTGGGTGCGCCGCCCCTCCCGCTGCCATTGCACGAACGCCTTGCCCAGGAAGCCCGCCCCCACCATGAGGAACTGCAGGTAGAACCAGTCGTCGGTGAACCAGAGGAAGAGGTTGGTGCTGAAGATGATGGGAAAGGGCCCGAAGCCGAGGACATAGCGCTCCCCGCGCGACCACGCGAGCAGCATGTCGAAGGCGTAGGCGAAGACCAGCTGCGCCAACAGAAGCCCGGCGAAGTCGTAGACCGGCCGCCAGTACCAGCCCCAGCAGGCGAACACGGTGAGCTGCACGAGGGCTTGCAGGTAGTGCTGCGGCCTGAGCACGACCTGGAACCTCCGGGATGCTCCGGCACGTGACAGCCGGGCGAAGAGCACCCCCTGCCAGGCGAGCAACCCGGCGGCGGCGGCCCAGAACGCGAAGGTGAGCCGGGCGTTGCCGGCGATGCGCGGGGTGAACGACAGGAGAAGAAGCCCCAGCGTCAGGGCGAGCGGGACCAGGAAGACGCGCCGCAGGTCGGGAGGCTGAGACCGGGGCTCCGCCCCCGTCCCCGATGGCTTGCCACCCGACCGGGTGCTCGCGCCCCGGCGTGGTCTTCGTTTGCGTCTCGCTGCCGCCATGGGTCCGGGTTTCTCTACCTCTTGACAAGAAGCCTGTATAAACTAGTTTGTCCGACTAGACAGAACAGGCGGGTGGGGATCGAGGCCGCGCATCTGAGGCGGCACCACAACACAAAGGCAATGTCCATGATCGAGGTTGGCGCGTTCGATGCCAAGACCCATCTGTCCTCGCTGCTGAACAAGGTTGCTCAAGGAGAGGAAGTGCTCATCACCCGACGAGGCATCCCCGTTGCCCGGCTCGTGCCTGCTGAAAAGGCGGATCGGTCTCGCGTCGCGCAAACGATCCGGCGGTTGCGCGCTCTGCGCCAAGGTGTGGAACTGCGGGGCCTGAGCTGGAAAGAACTTCGCGATCTGGGACGCCGGTGAGCGAGTTCGTTCTCGACTGTTCCGTAGCCGTAACCTGGCTCTTTGCAGACGAAGCCACACCGGAAACCGATGCCCTACTGGATCGGCTGAAGGAGGGCGGGGCTACGGTCCCCGGCCTATGGCGGCTGGAACTCGGAAACGTGCTGTCGCAGGCGGAACGCCGCAGGCGAATCGACGCTTCGAGAATCGCTTCGTACGTCGATCTGTTGACACAACTGCCCATCGTTACGGATGTCGAGACCGACGAACGCGCACTCCGGGAGATCCTGGCTCTCGCCCGGCAGGAGAACCTCACCAGCTACGATGCCGCTTATCTCGAGCTTGCAATGAGGCGGGGGGTGTCCCTCGCAACGCTTGACAAGGCACTCATTCGAGCGGCTGGTCGCGTCGGAGTCGACACGCTGCCCTGAGGCCGACGATGAAGAACCATCCGTCAAGCGTTGCAAACGCAACTCGGTCGGATTCCCGCCCACCTATGGCGACGGTAGACTGTGCATTCGTCCAAGCACGATGACTCCGCTCGCGCGACGTTGGTATCTTCCGTGGATCGCAGCGACAAACCTAGACGTGAGCCGGCGATGAGACAGTACAAGATGGAGTTTGCTGGCAGGTGGAACGCCGAGGGAATCTTCAAGTCGGAGGTGGATCTTCCCACTCCAGTGACGACAACCGAATTCGGAAAGCTCTTCGAAGCTGACTGCCTGGACGTGCTTCCCCTCGTGAGTGATGGGGTCGTTGACACCGTGTTCGCGGACCCCCCATTCAACCTCGGTAAACGATACGGTGACCGCGTGAACGATGATCTTCCGAGCAAAGAATACATCGAGTGGTGTTTCCGATGGCTTGACGAGTGCGTCCGGATCTTGAAGCCGGGAGGAAGTCTGTTCGTATACAACCTCCCGAAGTGGAACCTGGCCCTTGGGACATACCTGATGTGGGAGAAGGGTCTACTGTTCCGTCACTCGATCGCGGTGAGCATCAAGCTTAGCCTGCCGATCCCTGGTCGCCTCTACCCGGCACACTACAGCCTCCTGTACCTGACCAAAGGAAAGCCCAAGACGTTCCGAAACATTCGCACGCCCATCGAACGTTGCCGACACTGCGGAGGAGAGATCAAGGACTACGGTGGACATCGGGACAAGATGAACCCGAAAGGCGTCAATCTGACGGACGTATGGACTGATGTGCCCCCGGTAAGGCATTGGAAGTTCAAGTCCCCACGCCGAAAGGCGAATCAGCTGTCCACGAAGTTGGTGAGGCGTGCTATCGAACTGAGCACGAGGCCTGGAGACCTCGTTGTTGATCCGTTCGGTGGAGCCGGCACTACGTACGACGTCTGTGAGCGTGCCCACCGGCATTGGATCGGCACAGAGATTGAGAGTTGCGACGTTATTGTTGAGCGGCTCCATCGGGACGATTTGGCTCCGCACCAGTTCCCAGACTACGTGCAGACGGATCGAAGCTAGGCCTGCAGAATCGCTCGGCCGTCTTTTCCCTTTGGGATCCTTGGGACCTGGGTGCTCGTTCCGTCGTGTTCGACTACAACGATCCGCAACGCAGCGTTTGAGACCGGCACCGCTCGCCACAGAGGGAAATAGGGCTGGAGTTCTCCGATGTTGCCGATTCGGTCCGTGAGATAGGGCTTTAGTTGGTTGCTGGGAACCGTTAGGAAACCGCCCACCAAAGACCCCATGAGGAAAGTGAGGAGCAGCTTGTTGAGGGCTCGGTGGCTAGACGAAATATTGCCCGTTTCCCACTCAAACCCAATGCAGCCAGCAGGCGTCCACTTTACAGCATCCAGGTCACCGGTCCTAAGTGGGGCATCGCCCATGCTCGGAAGAGTTTCGGTGTCCCAACCGCAAGTCGTGAGGTGTTCAAGACACGGCTTCTTGATCGGGACAACGCCATTCCCCTCTCCCCGCGCTTTCCCGCTCTCGGGATAGATTAGGAACTTCCCCGTTCCATGTGGCCACGCCTTGTCGCCGATCAGGTTCGCGGGCTCCCCGCAGAGGCAGAGGTCGAGGCTCAGCTGCGCGAGCTTCGTCTCGTGATGGTTGGCCGCGTGAACGCTGACCGAAAGCGGTAGCCCGCTCCGGTCCGCTATCGCCATGATTTTCACGCCCTTGCCGACTTTCGTGAGCCCGACGCCCGGCCCTCCGCCCTTCGCCCGCGCGAAGGAGGCGTCGATGAAGGCTTCCGACCCGTCGATCCTCCCGGAGTCCCGGAGTTCGCCGGCCAGATCCCTCAGCGCTCGATCCAGCACCCCCGTCCGGCACCACTTCTGGAACCGCCGGTGCACGGTCTTGTAATTCGGATGGCATTGCGGCATCATGTGCCACTGGGCACCGGTCTTCAGGATCAAAACGGCCTCGTCCGGGCCGGCACCGGCGGCCGCCCACGCCTCTTTCCCCTTCGCTCCTCGGGAAAGTGGTGGCGGATCCGCCTCCATTGGTCGTCGGTCAGCTTAGTCATAAGGAAATCTATAGTGCATCCACAGTCAGCGAAAGGTCATGGGGAATTTTGAGATAGCTTCTAGGAACTTCCCCGTTCCATGTGGCCAATCAGTAGCACGAACCGCCGCATCAACCTCCAAGCAAGCTTCCTTCCATGCATCGGATTCCGGGAATTCACCGGCTCGGAGGATGTCGTGTCGCTCGACGATCTTCATGGGATGGCTTGCGGAAAACCCGCAACTAGTTCCGAGAGTGTCGCGGTCGGCGGCGCCGCCGACCGTCAGTTGCCGTTGCGCCCAGTGTAAGCGATGAGCCAATCGATCGCTAGGCTCATGTCCGGAGCCGGACAGGCGGCGGCGGTGATTCTCGACGTTGCGTACACCGTGAAGGCCGACGGCAAATGCCAATCTATATGACTGTCGAGCCGGGCCTGCGAGGTACCTACGTCCCGCGGAGGACTCCGGCCCCAAGGTTCCATTATGGAGCCATGGGCAAACCGTACCCTCAGCGCGGAGGCGGCTGCGGCCCGGTCTCCGCGGGCAGCCCGCGCAGGCTCCAGTCGTTCCACGAGCCGTCGTAGAAGCGGGTCTCGTGGCCGAGCAGGCGTGAGACGAAGTAGTTCACGCTCGCGCGCATGCCAATGTAGCAGTAGCTGACGACGGTCTCCCCGGGATCGATGCCAGCGCGCCGGAAGAGCGCTTCCATCTCTTCACGCGAGACGAAGCGAGGCTCTTCGCGGGAGAGAATGAACTCCTCCCAGTAGACGTGTCCCGCGCCGGGGATGTGGCCCGGCCGGTAGGTGCCGTTGCGTCCATTGTCCTCGCCCGTGTACTCGTCGTCGGGGCGGCCGTCCAGGAGCGCGTAGCCGGCGCGGTTGCGTTGTTCGTCCACCCACTCCGCACTGACGAACACATCGTCCCGGAGGCTTGCCGCGAAGCTGCCGCGGTCGCCGGAGACCGCGCCGGTGGCCACCGGCCGGCCCGCTTCCTCCCACGCGTACAGGCCGCCGTCCAGCAGAGAGACCCGGTCGTGGCCGAGGTGCTCCAGGGTGACGAAGGCGCGCGCGGCGGGGATCGGCGTGCCATAGAGCACGACGTGCGCGTCGTTGGAGACGCCAGCCTGCTGGAAGACCTCCACCAGCTGCTCCAGCGGAGGAAGCTCGGTCGACAGCTCGCCCACCTGGGTCACGATGTCCTGGTAGGGAAGGAAGCGCGCGGTGGGGATGTGCCCCTCGAGAAAGGTGGATTCGTCGTACTCCACGTTCAGCAGCAGGAGGCCGGGGTCGTGCAGCCCGTCGGCGAGCCATTCGTCGGTGACGAGGAGGGGATAATCCTGGGTGCTGGTCTCCTCCGCCTGTGCGGTTGCCTGGCTCACCACCATCATCTGCGCCGCCAACCACAACATCCACCGGGTCCCGCGTCGCTCGATCCACATGTGTCCTACCCTCCAGCCAGCTGAGACATCGCCCCGGGAGACATTCTATCCCGAATCCGCCGCCGTCGGCACCTGCTTCTTGGTGGCGGCGGGCGTCGCGGAGAATCCGCGACTCTTGCGCCCCATGTATGCGCGCAGCGCCGGAGGGAGGGACCCGATGCGCGCGGCCCGCTCGACTTCGCCCGCGATCGCCTCTTCGTATTCGCCCAGCGGCAGAAAGGCGCCCCCTTCCCGCGCCGCCACCGGCACGCCGTCGCGATAGACGACCCGGCTCCTGGGGCTCTTGGCGATGCGGGGACCCGGGGTCAGCACGCCGGTGAGGTTGAGGGGGTCGGCGGCGCTCACCGCGACCGGCTTGCCGGACGGGGCCGAGCGGCGGATGCGGCGCAACTGGCCGACCGCCTCGGGAAGGGCGAACTGCTCTCCGGAGACGCCCGCCACAAAGCGTCCGCCTCTCACGTCGCCCCTCGCCTCCAGGCGCCGGAGCGCCCGGACCAGTTGCCACCAGGGCAGTGTACGGGGCTCGTTGTCCAGCAGCCGGCGGAAGACTACTCCGTAGCGTCGCAGCAGGGCGCGCGCGATCGAGGTCGCAACGGCTTCCTCGCCCGCTCCGTTCTCCCGTTCGGGCAGATCGCGGCGCAGAAGCGACCAGCGGCCCGCCGAGTCCACCCCGAAGGCGACCGACGCCCTCCTGCGCCGACCCCGGGAGCGCGTCTGTCCAAGCGGCTTGCGCCGGTCGGAGGGCACCAGCAGCGCCCGCAGCCCGGTGAAGCTGTCGGCGGTGGCCAGGCCGGCGGCCACCAGCTCCCCCAGCGCCTCCTCCACCTGTGTGGGCAGGAGGCCGCACCCGCTCACCAGTTCGGCGAAGAACGAGGCGCCGCGCTCCGCGAGCACGTCGTAGACGGCCCGGCCATGGGCGGAGACGGTGGAGCGATGGCCGTTGGCGGCCGATTCGCCGTGCGGGCGCAGCCAGACCTCCATCCGGCTTCGGTCCAGGAAGGAGACCGGAGTCGCGGGGAGCGGTCCACGCAGCGAGGGGGCGGTCCGTGCGGGCAGAGAGATGCGCGCCCAGGTCACGCGTCCGGCCATGCAGACGGCGTCCAGCAGCCCGGGATCGTAGTTCGCGACCCGGCGCCCCAGCACCTCCGCCTCCCACGCGCCCGCGCACGTCTCGAAGCCCTCCAGCTGGGCGAGTACGCCGGCCAGCCCCTCCACTCCGGCGGCCTGCTCTCCCTCGGTCACCCTCTGCCAGGCGAACAGGAACCGCATGAAGTCGGCCTGCGAGACGGGGCGTATCTCGGCCCGAAGACGGCTCAGCGTGTAGCGGTGGATGCGGGCGAGCAGGCGTCGTTCGCACCACTCCACCCCGGCGTCCGACCCGGTGAAGGAGCCGCGCAGGACGAAGCCTTCCCCTTCGAGGGCCAGCAGCGCCGAGTCGACCTCCGGCTCCGTCAGGGCGAGCGTGTCCGCCATCTCGCACGCCGTCACCGGGCCGCACATCTGGAGTCGGCCGCGCACGATCTCGAGCACCGCCTCCTCCCGGCTCCACTTCCGTTCGGCGAGTTCAGCCGGCGGAGCCAGGGCCGGCTCGAGCGATACCTCAGGGCCGGCCACGGCGAGGACTTCCGGGAGCCGCTCCGCGCTCACCCACCATGCGGGCGCGCCGCCCAGTGTCAGCCGGCCAGCCCGCCCGGTCGCGCACAACTCCTCGAACAGAGCAGTCCACGAACGCCCCGTCCCCTCCTCCCCCTCGGCGGCGGTCAGCACCCCCGCGGTCAACAGGGCGTCATGGAGCTCATCCGCGTCGCGCGGCTCCGGCCACACCTCCTCGCGCACTCGCTGGATCGCGGCCGGGTCGAGCGCCCCCAATTCGTCCGCCGAGGAGGGCTCGAAGGCTCGCCGCGTCTGCACCGCCCGTGCCCGCCGCTCCTCCAGCGGAGCATCGTCCAGGAACGAATAGGGCGCCGAGTTGAGAATCTCGTGGCTCAGCACCGAGGGCTCGGGAGTGTCGCGCGTGACGCAGCGGATCTCGCCGGCGAACACCTGCCGCAGAACGCGTTCCAGTTCGCCCATCGCCATCGCCTCCTCCAGACAGTCGCGCAGCGTCTGCCGGACCAGGGGATGGTCGGGGATCTCGCGGTCGCCACCGATGTTCTCCAGGCACGCGGCCGCATCCGGAAACGCCGCCGCCATCAGGTCGTCGGCCGCCATGCGCTGCAGCGGAGGCGGCACCTTGCGGCCCGCCCGGTTGCGCAGCACAGCGAGGGAGATGGTCGCGTTCCAGCGCCAGCGGGTCGGGAAGACGGGCGAGTCGATGAGCGCCTGCACCAGCGTCCGCTCCAGCGTGTCCGGGTGCACGTAGCGGAAGACGTCCTCCAGCGGGAAGGAGTGCTGGGGCCCGAGCGAGAGCAGCACGCCCTCCTCCGTGGCCGCCGCCTGGAGCTCGAAGTTGAACTGGCGGCAGAATTTCTTGCGCAGCGCCAGGCCCCACGCCCGGTTCACCCGCGAGCCGAAGGGGGCGTGCAGGATCATCTGCATGCCCCCGGCTTCGTCGAAGAACCGCTCCAGCACGAGCGTCTCCTGGGTGGGAAGCGCGCCCAGAATGTGCTTCGCCTCGCGCAGATAGTGCTGGATCTGGCGAGCGGCGGAGGACGAGAGCCCAAGCCCCTCGAGCCACTTCGCGGCAGCATCCTCGTCGTCGCCGTCCAGGCGCACTTCCACGTCGGCCCGCAGCCGAGCCACCGCACTCGACAACTCGGCGCTCCGCCCGGGGGCCTCTCCCAGCCAGAACGGGATGGTCGGCGGCTGCCCGTGGGCGTCCGCCACCCGCACGGTCCCCGAATTGACTGCGAGGATGCGCCACGAGGTGTTGCCCAACTGGAAGATGTCCCCGGCGGAGCTTTCGATGGCGAAATCCTCGTTGAGGGTTCCGATGAAGGTCTCCTCGGGATCCAGCACCACCCTGTAGTCGGCGTTGTCGGGGATGGCGCCGCCCGCGGTGATGGCGGTGAGGCGGGCCGCCCGACGGCCCCTGATGCGCCCGTTGACCCGGTCGCGGTGAACCAGGGCTCCGCGCCGCCCGCGCCGGGTGACGAAGCCCTCGGCCACCATCTGGACGACCTCGTCGAAGTGCTCGCGCGCCAGTTCGCGATACGGGTACGCCCCGCGCCAGAGGCCGAGAAGCGCCTCCTCGGACCAGGGCTCGCACGCCGTCTCGGCCACGGTCTGCTGCGCCAGCACGTCCAGCGGCTGCGGCAGCATCACGAGCCGGTCCAGCTCCCCATCGTTCACGGCCCTCACCAGCGCCGCGCACTCCACCAGGTCGTCTCGAGAGAGGGGGAAGAGCCGGCCCTTGGGGGTGCCGCGCACGGTGTGTCCGGAGCGCCCGACCCGCTGCAGGAACGTCGAGATCCAGCGCGGCGAGCCGATCTGGCACACCAGGTCCACATGCCCGATGTCGATGCCGAGCTCGAGCGACGCCGTCGCCACCAGCGCCTTCAGGCTTCCCGCGCGCAGCCGGTCCTCGGCGTCCAGGCGCGCCTCCTTGGAGAGGCTGCCGTGGTGCGCGGTAACCGCCTCTTCGCCAAGGCGGTCGGTGAGCCGGGCCGCCAGGCGTTCCGCCATCCGGCGCGTGTTGACGAAGACGAGGGTGGTCTTGTGGGCTACGATCGACTCGGTCAGCCGCTCGTAGACCTCCGACCAGACCTCGTGCGACATCACCGCTTCCATGGGCGAAGGCGGCACCTCGACCGCCAGGTCCATGGCGCGCCGGTGCCCCTCGTCGATGATGGCGCAGCGCTCCGGATCAATCTCCGCGTCCCGACTCTGGCTCCCCAGCAGGAAGCGTGCGACCTCCCCGATCGGGTTCTGGGTGGCGGAGAGCCCGATGCGCTGGAGCGGCTGCCCCGTCACATGCCCGAGCCGCTCCAGGCTGAGCGCCAGGTGCGATCCCCGGCGCGAGTCGATCACGGCGTGAATCTCGTCCACGATCACCGTGCGCACGGTGCGAAGCATCGCGCGGCTGCGCTCGGCGGTCAGGAGCAGGTAGAGCGACTCGGGCGTGGTGACCAGGATGTGCGGGGGCGTGCGCAGCATCGCGGCGCGGCGCGAGCTCGGCGTATCCCCGGTGCGCACCGCGGAACGGATGCGGACGGAGGGCAGTCCCGCCTGCACGGCGCGCTCGCGGATGGCGCCGAGCGGCTCCTCGAGATTCCTGTGGATGTCCGCGCTGAGCGCCTTCAGGGGCGAGATGTAGAGGACCCGCACCTCGTTCTCGAGACCACGCTCGAGCCCGTCACGCAGGAGCTCGTCAATGGCATTGAGGAAGGCGGCCAGGGTCTTCCCGGAGCCTGTCGGGGCGGCGAGCAGAGTGTGGCGGCCTTCGCGGATGGCGGCCCAGGCGCGCTCCTGGGCGGGAAGAGGCTCACCCAGGGTCTCGGTGAACCACGCCCCGACGACCGGGTGGAAGGGGAGCCCGGGCATCTACTCGACTACGATCCCGTGACCCTCGCGGCGGCGGTCGGCGCCGACTCGTCCCGATCGCGGAGCCACGACATGGACGCCTCCGAAGTAGAGGCTCTGTTCAGGCCAGCGCACCACATCCCACTCCGCCTCCAGCGCCGCCATCGCTTCCTCTGAAAAGCCCGGCTCGACATGGAGCTGTGCGCCATCGAAATGCATGCGCGGGAAGTTCGAAGCCTCCTCTGGAGAGAGCCCCAGGTCGAGGAGCGACGAGACCACCTGGAACACCGCCGTGGGAATGCGGTTGCTGCCCCCGGTACCGAGGGCGCCCAGCACCTGGTCCCCGTCCAGTAGCAGCGTGGGCGACATCATCGAAGCCACCCGCTCCCCCGGTACCGCGGCATCGAATCCGGCTGGGTGCAGGTCGTCCTCGCCCATCATGTTGTTGAAGTGGATGCCGGTGCCGGGAAGGAAGTACGCCGAGCCGGACCCGTTCGACATGGAGAGGCTGGCGACGTTGCCTTCGGAGTCGGAGGCGTTGAGGTGCGTCGTGCCCTTGACCGAGTGAAGCAGCGGGGCATGGATGTTCTCGAGCAGCCGGGCCTGGGCGGGGTCGCGCGTGACGGCCTCGCCCGCTTTGAGGCGCGCGGTTCGCTCGAGCACGCGGGCGGTACGGCACACGTGCCTGCGGCTCCCCCAGTTGCATCCCTGCAGCTCCGATTCGCCCTGCAGGAGGAGGTCGAGGGCCATCAGCGACCCCCCCAGCGAGGGCGGCGGATTGGTCAGGACCCGGCGCCCGCGATACGGGACCGAGAGGGGACGGCGCTCGATGACGTCGTACTCCGCCAGATCCGCGCGCGTCATCAGGCCGCCGCCCGCGAGCATGTCGCGCTCGACGAGTCCGGCCAGATCGCCGCCGTAGTATCCTCGCGGATCGCGCGGGAGGTCTTCGAGGAAGCCGGCCAGATCGGGGTTCCGGCTGAGCGTGCCCACCGGCAGCACCTCGCCGTCCTGCAGATAGAGAGCGCCACCCAACGGTGAATCCCGCAGGACGGGATACATCAGCTGCAGCGAGTCGGACACGAAGGGAGTGACGCGAATCCCGGCACGGGCGTGGTGGACGGCGGGCGCGACCACCTCCGCGAGCGGAAGCCGTCCCAGGCGCTCGTGGACATGCACCAGGCCCTTGAGGGTGCCCGGAACAGCGGCAGACGCGAGCCCGATGGTGAACACCTGCGGCACGTCTCCGAAAAGGATGTCCACCGGATAGAAGTGGCGTTCGCCGTCGCCCGGCGGCTGGGCGAGCCCGCGGCCGGGAACACTGGCGATGAAGTCGAAGAGGATCTCCTCGCCGGAAGCGGTGCGCGCCAGCACGAAACCCGCGCCCCCGAGGCTCGCCATGGTTGGCTCCACCACCGTGCTGGCGAACGCCGCCGCCACGACCGCGTCGAAGGCGTTGCCCCCGGCGCGCAGCATGTCCGCGCCGGCCTCGGAGATGACGGGGTGTCCGGAAGAGAGAAGGCCTAGCATAGCATGCAATCTACTACGGCGCGCGCCCGGCTGTCACCGCCGAGAGTGGGCGTCTGGTCCCGAAACCTCAACTGGCCGGAAGGGCCCGCCTCGCCATGTGACCGCCCCGAGTCCCTGGCCAGGTTCTCTACAGCATGTCCGTACGCCGATCCGTCCCACGCGGGGCTTGAGGATGTCTTTCAGTGAATGTTATCATGATATGATACTGTGATAACACTCGGAGAAGCGCCCTGGACCATGATCAGAACTCAGATCTCCGTGGATGAGGAGCTCTACCAGCGCGCCAAGGAGGTGGCTCGCAGGCAGGGCATATCGTTGGCGGAGTTGTGCCGGCGGAGCCTGGCCGAAACCGTCTCGCGCCAGCCCGTCTGCAATCCCTGGATGGCCTATGTGGGCATCCTCGAGGGTCGGCCAGAAGACAGTACGTCCGTTGACGAAGTCGTCTACGGGCGCGAGTCGCCTTGAAGGCCCCGAAGGTCTTTCTGGACACGGGAATCCTGATCGCGGCGCTCAATCGGCGCGACCAGCATCACGAGCAGGCGCGCGCACTCTTCGCTGGCCCCACGCCTCGCTGGCACACTTCCCTGCTGGTCTGGTCCGAGGCGTACTCGTGGTTCCTACACCGCCACGGAGAGGAACCCGCCCGCACGTGCCGGCTGTTTCTGGACAACCTGGACGGCCTCGTCGTGTTGGAGGCGACCGCCGCGCTGCATCGGGCCACCTGCCGCATGCTCGATCGCCTGCGGGGAGCGCGACTGACCTACGTGGACGCCTCCAGCCTGGCCCTGATGGATCAGCACGCGATCAGGACGGCGTGGGCGACCGACTACCATCTCGGCCTCACCGGAGCGGAGGTGTTGCCGAGGGTGTGAGGCGTCCGCATCGCTACCCTGCTACAACTTGGCCGCCACCGGCCCACCGAGATTCCGCCGCTACGCGTTGACTCCGTCCCGCGCCCGCTACTCTAAAGGCGCTAGTTGGTCGCTTGGCACCACGTCGCAGTTCGCGTGCCGGCCACCCCCCAACGAACAGACGTCTGACCCCTGCCGTCCGGGAGACTCCGGCGGACCAGCTGCCGGTGGGCGCGCGCCGGACTCGGCCTGCGGTTACCGAATGTCCCGCCGCACATCCAGCACCCGACGCTGTACTCGCTGCCTAAGCCACATTATCGTTGAGCCGCGTTCCGGGGTCCGTACTGGCTTCGGACGCCTCGCTGGGCGACCTCGCTTGGGGAAGGGGCCTCCGCGCCATCGGCCAATAATGCTGCCATCAGCGCTCTCCCTGCCTCGACCGCAGAGTTCTTGAAATGCCAAAGAAAAAGAAGCGACGGACCGGCCGTGACCGCCGGTTGCGGCTAAGGCTATTCCGCGCCGGCAATACCAGATGTCCAATTTGTCTCTCCGTGTTCACCCGGTCTGACGTCGCATCAGGCAGCGTGACGTTGGAGCACGCACCTCCCAAAGCGCTGAGAGGATGCGCGATCTGCTTGACTTGCAGAGAATGTAACAACAAAGCGAGTCGCATCGATCAACACGCGATCTTGGCACAACGAGCGCGCGACGAATGGTCGTCGGGGCGAGGCACCCGCGTCGAGATCGATTTTTTCGGATTGAAGAAATCGTCCCGTTACCTTCCGAGCAATCCTAACGCTCCTCTTCCGACTCGAGTGGCTGATCTACGGAAAGGCTCTCTCAAACTGGGTGCCTTGCCGACCACCGCACACCCGGACATAAACAAAGGATTACATTTCAGGATTCCTAGACGACCTCACTATGAATCGGTCAGTATGATCAAGTCTGCGTACTTGATGGTGTTCTCGCTAATGGGCGAAGGGGGTTACAAATATTGTCAGAGTCCCGCGCTCAAACCCATCAGAGAGCAGATAATGAACCCTGGGGAAGCAATTCTCACAGGCTTGTTCGTCGCGAATGGGACAGTACTGGCAACCGCGAAGACAACCGGGGCGGCAGTGTTTCTTTGTCACGCCGCACGTCCTCCTCTTTGGATAATTCCAATGCCGGATGGCAAGACGGTATTGCTCCCGTGTGGAGGGCCAGAGCCAATAGATGAAATTGCAGCGGAAGGAAATGAGCTAAACATAGCAAACAATCACTTGACTGGTTGGATGACATGCCGATTCGATGAATCCGCTCAAATCTCCGGGTCCGTCAGTCGAGAATCGGGCATTGCCGATGGAACTCTTGTGGGGACCACCGGCTTCCCACCCATCGATGGAGGAGAGTGGGAATGGATGGTAGTAGACCATCACATGGAACAGTACGTGGCGCTTCCATGTCGCCCTTCTAGTGAGGCTCTGAGTCCAAACTCGCTCAACGTGGTCGCCATGCATGGAAGCCAAACTGTTGAGGGACGCGGATTAGACAAATCCACCCTTTCGCGTGTTAACCTCGGGAAATCTAGAAATGACCTGACCATTGATGGCAGAACCGAAAGAACGTCGTCGCAACGGAAGAGCGACGACGACGCCGAAGGAAGTAGTAGTGTCGATTGATTTGAGGAAATGCGAAGGGCAGGCAGTCGATGACGCCCGTTCCGGCGCTGGCGATCTGCCGGGGAGCCGCCGTCCCGCGACCTACACCTTCGCCTGCCGCCACCGTCCCCGCTTGAACAGAATCGCGCTCACCACCGCCAGCGTCGAGAACGACACCGTCATCGCGATGAACACGCCGGTCGTACCGAGTCCACCGGGAAGGGACAGGCCCCAGGCGAGCGGGATCTCCCACAGCCAGAAACAGAAGAAGTTGAGGACCGTGGGCGTCCAGACCGCCCCCGCCCCGTTGAACGCCGCCGTGAGCACCATGCCGTAAGCGTAGAAGACGAAGCCGATCGACACGATGCGCAGGCCCGTCACGGCGATGGCCGACGCGCCGGCCGTGCCGCCGAACAGCCCCACGATCCCCGGCGCGAAAGCGATGAAGAACACGCTTAGTACGCCGAGGAACGCGAGGTTCATCTTGCAGGAGATCCACACGGCGCGCTCGGCGCGCTCCGGGTCCCCGGCCCCATGCCCCTGTCCGACCATGGTCGCGGCCGCGTTGGAGAGTCCCCAGGCGGGCAGTAGGGCGAACAGGATGATCCGAATCGCGACCACATATCCCGCCAGCGCCTCGGCCCCGAACAGCGCCGTCACGCGCGTTAGCCCGATCCAACTCGCGGTTGCGATGAAGGTCTGAAGCATACCTGTCGCCGAGAGCCGCACGAGTTGGGCCATGATGGCTGGCTGGATTCCGAGATGCGGCGGCCGGATCCGGAGCTTGCCCCCCAGGCGGAACAGCGTGTAGACCTGCACCAGGACCGCCGTCCCGCGGCCAATGGTGGTCGCGACGGCGGCGCCCTGCACCCCCATCTCCGGAAACGGCCCGAGGCCGAAGATGAGCAGGGGGTCGAGGACGATGTTGAGTCCGTTTGCGATCCACAGCACGCGCATGGCGATCGCGGCGTCGCCCGCTCCACGGAAGGCGGCGTTCTGCAGAAACAGCAGCAGGACGACGACGTTGCCCCCGAGCATGATGCGCGTGTACGGAACCCCCGTGGCCACCACGTTCTCGTCGGCGCCCATGATGTGCAGGATGTCGGGCGCGAAGGCCACGCCGGCGACGCCGAACACGATTGCCAGCGCCAGTCCCAGAAGGACGGCCTGCGCGGCTGCACGCGCCGCCCCGTCCCGGTCGCCTCCACCGATCCGGCGCGACACCACGGCCGTCACCCCGATGCTCAGCCCCATCGCGAGCGTGTAGATCAGCGACAGGACCGACTCGGTCAGCGCCACCCCCCGCCATGGCCTCGTCCCCGAGCCTGGAGACGAAGTAGATGTCGACGACCGCGAAGAGCGACTCCATCACCATCTCCAGCACCATCGGCACGGCGAGGAGGATGACCGCGCGCGTGCTCCATCGTGGCGAGAAGCTAACCATCCGGGACGGAATCCTGCCCTGACGTTACGTTAGGGTTCGGTGGTGTGAATCCCAGTAAGACCGTCAATGTTCAACTGGGACTGGACGATCGTCTACCCTGGTCAAATCATGGACCGCGTCGACCGTACGTCGGTGTTCCGTCTAACTCAAGGGTCAGCGCCATCACCAGCGGCTGACGTTGCCGATGCCAAGTCTGCGAGCGGCGCTGCCGCGTTGTCGCAGTCGCTCGTCGCCGAAGAGGATTTGGCAGCAGCCACGGCCGCAGCCCGCGCCTTCGCCCGTTTCTGCGCACGGGCGAGAGCCGAGAGCACGCTCTTCACGGACGGCTCGCCATCGGGGAATCTGCCCGGTTGCCCTGCCATCTGTGATCTCCTGATCGATGAGTATTGTTCATCCCGGTCAGCGGTCTTGCGAGCCACCATGTCATCGCGCCTCGGTAACCGCCCGGAAGGCCGCGATTCCCGGATCCCCTGCCACCCCGCGGATTCCTGCAGCAGGCGCGGCGGGCGCACTGAATTGTCGTAGACCTGCCATTCGTCGGCAACGTCCCGATACAGTTCGAGAAAGTTCGCCCAGCTCCGAGCAAAGCGACGGCGAACCACCGCCTCCGGGATGTCATGACCACCCTCCGCCACTCGCTGGGCCACACGATCGACGGCGTACTCCGCGTTAGGAAGTCGAAGATAGATGATCGCGATGCGGTAGCCCCTCGCCTGCCATCTTCTGATTCTCGCAGCGTAGGCTCGGCCGCTCAGCGTCGTTTCGACCGCGAAATCCACCCCGCTGTCGACGTAGGCTTCCATTTGCTGAAGCGCGACCCGCCCGGCCTCCCGGGCCACCGCAGCCGGATTCTCGGGGCTGAGGTTCGCGGCAATGTCGTCACCGTTTACGAACGGCCGTGCCGCTCCCTCTTTCTTCAGATACTCCGCCGCAAAGGTCGACTTCCCGGCACCGTTGGGTCCCGCGATGACGATGATCCTCATGTGTCGACTTCCGCTGCGCCCAACATATCCCTCACCGGAGTCTCATTCGGGGTCGTTTCTTTCGCGACCAACTTGCCAAACGGATCCCTCACACTGACGAGTTGCGGACCGGGCGTCGCGCAATCCAGGGCGACCCAAGGCCAGTAAACCATACCCAGATTGCACGCCGCTCGGAACTCGTTGTCTCCGGGTCCAAGGCTGGAGAAGCCGCCCAGGCCAGGCTAGACTTGGCCGCCCCACCCCACAGCGAACCCACACATCATCCGAGGGAAACGTCCATGTCGCAGGCCGCCGATCTCGTCACACAGCTGGAAATGTCCTACGGGTACATCAGGAGCATGATCTCGATCTTCGAGGAGGAAGACGCCGGGTTCGCCCCCCAGCCCGAGCTCTACACCGTCGCCGGCCACATCGGGCACGCCGCGGATTCGGTCGAATGGTTCGTGGAAGGCGCCTTCGGGGAAGGGTGGAACATGGACTTCGAAGGCCTGATCGCCGCGGCCCGGGCGGTGGAGACGCTCGAGGAGGCCGTCGCGACCTTCAAGGCGGCCTCGGACGACGACCTTGCCGCGCCGATCCCCGACGAACGCTTCATGCGGGGCGCGTCCCGTTCCGCCATTGTGGTGCCCATCGTGGATCACACCGCGCACCACCGGGGCGCGCTCACGGTGTATGCGCGGCTACTGGGCAAGGTCCCGAAGATGATGTACGAGTGACCTTGGAGAGGGTGCACATCCCAACCCTCGCCGTGCCGTGTGAGGCATGCCGAACACATGGGTCGCTCCGTCAACGGCCTCAAAGCCCCGTTCGGCCCCGCGCTCCCGGCTCGCCGCCCGAAGATCGGCAAGCTACAGCACGGTCGGTAGACGGCTCGTTTCCGGCGCGATTTCCGCAAGGATCGATCCCATGCGCTTCGAACACCTTCGTCTGGCGGAGACGGCTTCTCTCCGCGCAACTTCCGATGCGTAGGTCGTGCAGTCCATCATCAACTGCCTCACCAGCTTCCAATACGATCCATAGCCGTCCGCCAGTAGTCCAGTAACATACTGTAGTACATTGTTTTATAGGCATTGCCGGTAATCTCCCCGTCCCTTGCGGTCTACCGCCATCCGGTGTATTCTTCCCCGTGTAGTGTTGCAATAAGTGATACACTTTCAGGGAAGGAACCCATGATGAAACGACCCAGGACGCTCACCGCCGCCTTCGTGCGCACGGTCAACCGTCCCGGCGTCTACGGCGACGGGCGTGGCGGGCGAGGACTGAGCCTCCGGGTGCACCGGACGAAGACCGGCCGCATCAGCAAGACGTGGCGCCAGCGCCTTCGGATCGAGGGGCGGCTGACTTCGGTCGGGCTCGGGCCGTATCCCGAAATCACGCTCGCCGAGGCGCGCCGGAAGGCGCTGGACAACAGCCGGGCGGTCCGCCACGGCGGCGACCCGCGCGGGCGCGGCGTCCCCACGTTCGCCGAGGCGGTCGAACGCACCATCGAGCTGCACCGCGACGGCTGGAAGGCCGGGAGCACGGTGGCCGAGCAATGGGCCGCGACGTTCCGCCTCCACGCCGTGCCCCTGCTTGACAAGCCGGTGGACCGGATCACGAGCGCGGACGTGCTGGCGTGCCTCGCGCCGATCTGGACATCGAAGCCCGCCGCCGCCCGGAAGGCCAAGCGCCGGATCTCTGCGGTCTTGCGCTGGTGCATTGGGAAAAACCTCCGCCCGGACAACCCGGTGGACCGGGCGGTGGTGGCGCTTCCGAGGGCGAACGGCAACGCGCCGACCCATTATCGCGCGCTGCCGCACCGGGAGGTTGCGGCGGCGCTCCGGGCGATCCGCGGGGTCAGGTACATACATCCCTCGGCGGTGCTGTGCGTCGAGATGATCGCGTTGACGGCGGTGCGAGCCGGAGAGGCGCGCGGGGCGCGGTGGGACGAGATCGACCTGGAGGCGGGCGTGTGGACGATCCCGGCGTCGAGGATGAAGGCCGGGCGCGAGTTCTCCGTTCCGTTGAGCACGGGCGCACTCGGCGTGCTCGAACGGGCGCGGGCGCTGTCTCCCGACTCGTCGCTGGTGTTTTCGTCGAAGACCGGCGGCGTGTTGCCGAGGAACGCGCCGGGGCGTGTGCTTCGGCGAGCCGGTGTCGCTTCGACGGTTCACGGGTTCCGGTCGAGCGCGCGGTCGTGGATGGCCGAGACCGGCGTCCCGGCGGAGGTCGCGGAAGCCTGCCTCGCCCACGTCCCGAGAAGCCGGGTCGTTCAGGCGTATCAGCGCTCCGACCTGCTGGAGCGCCGCGCCGAGGTCATGCAGGCGTGGAGCGAGTACGTTACGCAGCGATAGGCGGCGTGATTCTGAGTGCTCTGCCCCCCCTTGCGGCTCTAGGTGCGCCGCCCGCTCGCCACCGGGGGGCCTTGGCCGCTCCAGCACGCCACCGCGCGCACCCCGTCCGCGGGGCTCACTTCTTCCGCTCCTGGTCAGGGATGACCCGCTCGGCTTCTTCTCGCACGCGGTCCAGCGCCATCAATGCCTTTTTCCGCCGCATGTTGGCCGTCCAGCACGCCGACACTCGCTTGACCGGCCAGCCCAACAGCATCCACGGGATTTGTAACCAGATCACCGCAGCCGCCGCCCCCTCCGCGCCCGTGGCCAGAAGCACCACCATGGCAACCGGCCAGTACGCTAACCACCAACCTTCCCAAAAGCTCATGCGCCGCCCCCTCCGGGGCGGGTCCTTCCCCCCGCTCACGAACCGTACATTTAGGGGGAAGCTGTAGCCGCACCGGGAACAGCGGTAGAAGCGGGGGTCCACGGGTCTGTCTCTTCGTCGGAACTTATGCCCGCACCCCGCACATATTCCAGCACGCGCCATCCCGCACGTCCGGGGGATCATTCCCGGACCCACTCAAAGACCATGCGGAACGACTCCTCCTCCGGGCACCGGATCACGGCAACCAACCGATACGGGTGCTGGCGTCCTAACCATTCCGCAAGCAGGGACCGGTCGCCACCGCCTTCCATCTCCCCCGCTATGGAGCACACTGCGCCCGCCTCACCCATTTGGTAGTTGAAGCCCCCTAGCTCCAACTCCAAGTACGGATTATCCCAAGACCCGGCGACGTGTAGGGGGAGCGCACTGGCGTCCCGCGTCATGGCCTCCTTCAAGGTCCCGGACAGGTCTCCAACCACCCGGCCATCCTCCTCCACAAGACGGAGCCACGTCCAATGTTCCGGCTCGCCGTGTTCCCACGTTCCGCTAACGGGGGGAACGCCAACCACCCTCACGCCCATCAGCACCATGAACGCGAGCACTACCAGCGTCATGAGTACCGCCGTGAGGTTCTTCATCTGATCCCTTCCTTCCGTAGCGCGGCTACGGGTGCCGCTGGTGATCGTCTTGGAAGGAGTACTAGGACCCCGGCTGTCCCGCGTCAATCGTCCACGTACGGGACGGGGACGGAGGTGATCCCGACGCCAAGTCATGCCCAGGACTGGGCGGCGTATCTCGCGGGTGGGAGAGCAGGCACCGAGCCCTGATTTGACCCCGCGACCGGGCTCGGAGGCCGTTTCCCGGCGGTCCACGCACATTCCGGGGTGGATACGGGCCGTAGGATCGCCCCAGATCGACGATCTCCGGTCTCCGAGGGGTACGGGTAGGGCGAAATGCGACCGGGCGGCAGGAGCGCCGGGGTACGTCGGCGCGCCGTCCTAGAGTGCTGGCGGCCAAGAGGCCGGGGAGCTTGCTGGCGACGGCCCGGTGGACGCTGTTCCGGGCGCCGACCTGAGAGGCGGTTTCGGCGGCTCCGCCGACGGCTGGCTCACGCTCTTAAGGTGCGTAAGCCAGCCTACCCTCCGTGGCCACGCTCCGCGTGTCCCCCGGAGGGGCCTGGCGGGGGGCTGTGCCCCCTCTGACCCTGTACCCTTCCTGGACGCTTCGCGTTAGATCGAAAGAATCCAAAAGCAGCGGCAGGCGACCAGGCCGGGAGTGACCTACTCTGACCCAGTGCCACCGAGCACCCATGGGGGACTTGTGCCCCGGCCCGGAGCCGCGATGGATGCCCAGTGGGGAGTTTGCGCCATCGAGCGCCAGTACAGGGACCGGCGGGCATCGCGGCGACCACGGACCTACGCCTGTCCAGTGACACCTTCACACGGGAGGGAGCATGACCAGACCTGAAGCCCGGTTCGCCGGCGTGGACTGGGCATCGGAAGCGCACCACGTCTGCGTAGTCGGCGGCGACGGCTCGAAGCGGGGGGAACGCATCTTCCGCCACGGAGGCGCGGGGCTGGCCGAGATGGGCGAGTGGATCGCCGCCAAGTGCGAAGGAGCCGCCCCGGAGGACATTCCGGTGGCGATCGAAGTCCCGCACGGGCCGGTCGTCGAGAGCCTCATGGACCACGGGTTCGCGGTCTACGCGATCAACCCGAAGCAGCTCGACCGGTTCCGCGACCGCTTCTCGCCCGCCGGCGCCAAGGACGACAGCCTCGACGCCCGCGTCCTCGCCGACGCGCTGAGGACCGATCTTCACCACTTCCGGAGGATCGACCCCGTCGACCCGACCGTCATCGAACTCAGGGCATGGTCCCGGATCGCCGAGGAACTCACGCGGGACCGCACGCGCCTGTCGAACCGCGTGCGGGAGCAGCTGTGGCGCTACTATCCGCAGATCCTCGATGCGGTCGGAAGCGTCGCCGAGCCCTGGTTCCTCGACCTCTGGGCCAAGGTTCCGACGCCCGCGAAGGCCCGGCGGGTCCAGCGCCGGACCCTCGAGAGCCTTCTCAAGCGCCGCAGAATCCGGCGGATCACCGCAGACCAGCTCGTCGAAGTCCTCCGCGCCCCGGCCATTGCCGTCGCACCCGGAACCACCGAGGCCGCGGTGGCCCACATCCAAAGCGCCTCCGAACGCCTCCGCCTCGTGCACCGCCAACTCGCCAACGCCAAACGGGAGGTCGCCCGCCTGATCGACGCACTGGCCAGCCGCGAGGACTCCGGCTCCGGCCAACCCGGCGGGCAGCGCGACGTGACGGTCCTCTCCTCCATGCCCGGAGTCGGCCAGACCGTCCTCGCCACGCTGCTCGCCGAGGCCCCCCAAGCGCTGGCGCGCCGGAACTACAAGGCGTTGCGGTGCCTCACGGGCGTCGCGCCCGTCACACGGCGATCCGGCAAGTACAAGCTCGTCGTGCGCCGCATGGCCGCACACGCCCGCCTTCGCGACGCAGTCTACCACTGGGCACGGGTCGCGGTCCAGCTCGACGCCGTCAGCAAGGCCAAATACGCTGCCCTTCGCGGTCGCGGCCACGGTCATGCCCGCGCTCTCCGTTCGGTCGCAGACCGCCTGCTCGCGGTCGCTTGCGCGATGCTCAGAACCCAGACCTGCTACCAGCCAAGCCACCCGGCAGAGAATCATGCGGCCTGATCTCTTCCCTCGACGCGGGGTTACAGCCCCGCCTCAAGAAGCGTTGACAAATGGTGGGGAGTCCCCACAACGGAAACGGCGCGCCGTGAGCGCCGGTCGCGCCGTTTGGGTGAAGGTCCGCGCCAGCGACGGGGTCCGCTCGTCCCCCAGGCGGCCAGTCGCCGGATTTCTCCCGCCGACCCCCGATCACCGCCGGTCGAGGCCGTCGGTTTCGCGGGTGAGTCCGCGTCGTGACCGGCGGGCGGCGTGGTCGGCGTTGCCACCGCTTCGGCGCCGGTCCCCCCGGCCTCCGGGACGGACTCCGCCCGTCCCTCCCGCCGGGGTCGAGTCCCCTTCCCAACCCCCGGACGGAAGGAGAGCCAACCCAACGGCTTGAGCACCTGACGTTGCTTCGAGCCAGCGCCCACGCTGTCGCGACGGCGGCCCGGACCCTATGGCTCGCTCGAATCGCACGACAACCGTCCGGCGACTTCCGATGTCGTCGCATGGATTCCAGCACAGAATCGGGTATCCGAAGTGATACAGCACTCAGTGCGATGTACGCTAACCTATTGTGTCACGGGAGGTTGCGGTTTCTTCCGACCAGTCCATCATCGAAAGGACGTAGCGTGCAAAACGTTCAGGGATTCGGCGGGTTCTTCTTTCGGGCAAAGGACCCGGAAGGACTTGCGCAATGGTATCAGGATCACCTTGGCATCAATCCTGCTCCGACGAACATGGAGATGGCGCCCTGGGTGACCGAGTCCGGCGTCACGGTTTTCTCACCCTTCGATGCTGACACGGACTATTTCGCAGCGGACAAGACTTTCATGCTGAATTTCCGCGTGGCCGATTTGGACGCGATGATCACACAACTGAAGTCCGCGGATATCGAGGTCAGCCACGAGAGCGAGATGGAGGGCATCGGCCGCTTCGCCCGCATCCACGACCCCGAAGGAAACGCGATCGAGCTTTGGGAACCCGCGTCGTGAGATTCGAGCTTATGCTGGTGGACGCGACGGGATAGCGCGCTTGTCGGACTTTCGAGTCAACATCGCTGATGGGCCGGTGGCCGCGGGCACGGCAGAAGCCCACCGAGCTCACGACAAGCCGATCGCTCTCGTGGATGGTGGGGCGTCGGCGCCCCGGGCCTGACGGGGGCTTGGCGGCGCGTTGCCTGAGTTGGCTCGGACGCGATTGCCGGGACTGGCGCGTGCGCGGTGGCGCTCCCGATCTCCACGGGCGGATCGGCCACTCTGACGAGGGCGTCTTCAATCTCCCCTGTGGAAGCGACTCCTTCGAGTGCACTTGGAACGGGCGCCGCCACACTAGCACGCCTTCTGGCCGTGATTCTCACCCCCTGCCTCACGTAACGTCAGGGTCAAGGTGTACCGAGGCACGTCACATGTCGTAAGTTGGGCGGCGAGCGCTCGGCTGGACGCCGCGACCGCCAAGAACCTGAGGAGTCCCGGACTCGGAGGGTGGAGCTGTGAACATCGACACGACCTTCCTGCGCCGCTGCATCGCCTCGCTCGAGCGAGCGGTAGAGGGAATCGAACGGCACGAGGTGGACGACGATGTCATGTACGACATCTACCGTGCCGCGCGCGTCAAGGAGTTCGAACTCGTGCTCGAACAGTCCGGCAAGCTGCTGCGCAAGCGGCTGGCCGCCTGGTTCGCGAGCAACCGGCAGGCCGACCGTCTCCACTTCAAGGATCTCTTCCGCAACGCCGCGCGCCACGACCTTATCGCGCCCGATGCAGTCGAGCGATGGCTGCGCTACCGCGACAACCGCAACTACACGGCTCACGACTACGGCGAGGACTTCGCGGAAGCCACCCTCAGGCTGCTTCCGGATTTCATCAAGGATGCGAAGGCCCTCGCCGGCATGATCGAGCGGACCAACGATGACTGACCGACTACGCCTCTCGCCAATACACCGGGGCATCCTGAAGGCGTTGCTACGCAACCACCTGCCCGATACCGAGGTGTGGGCCTACGGGAGCCGCGTGAACGGCCGGGGCCACGACGGGAGCGACCTCGACCTCGTGCTGCGGGGGCCGGGGTGCGAGGAGATTCCACTCGAACGGCTGATGGACTTCGAGGACGCGGTCCGCGAGTCGACGATTCCTTTTCTCGTCTAGGCGCGGGACTGGGCGAGGCTGCCGGAGCGGTTCCGGCGCGAGATCGAGCGGGAGCACGTGGTGTTGGCGGGGCGGGGGCGGTAAACCCTAACGTTACGGCAGGGTCAAGGGGCGAGGGGATCAAGGCAAGGAATCGTCCAAAGTCGACTGCGACTGCCCATTACAACTGTAACCCGTTGTTATACAATATCTTGTCATGCATACCAATGATCTCTGTATCACTTCTGATATGCAAATATGAAGAAGAATCTGTCGGATCGAATGGGATGGCTACGGACGAACGTGACGGGAATGGGGGAAGGGGAACACGGGTGAATCCGGCGGGTCTCCCGGCTCCCCAAGGGCGGCTTCGCCGGTCCAACGTCACCCCCCGCCGTCACCTCGGCTTGTTCGACCGCCGTTCGCATCGCAGTCTCCCGCTTGGTCGCGCGGTTAGGAGCAACGCTGGGCGAGGAAGGCGCAGAGGGAACCGGAGACTGCCACGATCAACTCGGCCTCTGTGGCATCGACAGTCTGCTGTTCGCGAACGTGGCGTCCCCGGTCGGAAGCGTAGCCCCAGAGCTTGTGGACGGCTTGGTCGAGAGGCGCAGGCAGGCTCAGCATGGGAACGAGTTTCCCAAGTGTCGGATTGGACTGCCCGGCCACTTCGCGAGCCGTCGCTTCAAGCGCTGCCATCGCGTGTTGGATGGCGCCGGTGGTATCCGGCGCAGGGCGGCGGGAGATGTCGCCCAGGGCTTCCCTCATTTCGTTCGCTGCGCGTTGGAAGCCTGACTCATCCAAGATGCGAGGCGCATCGTGAGTGCTCTTGACGAAAGCTACTGAGCCCCTGTGGACCATCTGGCCATCGCGGAGCTCCCAACCGATCCCATTCTCAACCAAGAAGTCGTTCAAGCGCTGAGCGAAGTTGGCAGTAGCCGTGGCACCCTGCATACCCCGGCGAAGGCGAGCGTACACGGCCTCCGCGATATCGTAGACCTTGTACCACGGGGCGTCCGCCAAGAGCCAGTCGACCTCATTCCAGATGTTCGGGTATTCAGACCAGTTGGTCGAGTCCGGCTTCACCAACAAGACCTGGCAGATCACCTCGCGCATGGTGGACGGGCTCAGCCCTGCCTCCTCAGCGAGGACGAGAATGGCACCCCGCAGCTCCGATGGAGCGTCTTCCCGGATCGTGATCGGAGCGGCGAGTGGCCGGTAGCCCTCCCGGGCCGAGAAGCGTTCAGTCATGGGTCGCCTTCTCCTGTTGTTCCGGCGGGAACTCGCTTCATGCCATACCATCCCTCGTCGACTCAAGCTCATCCGCCACAGCCTGGAACGCTTGTAATGCTGCGTGGAGGTCCTCGACGATCTCCGCGGCCAGCACTTCCGGTTCCGGCAGGCTCTCGCTGTCCGCCAGCGCGCGGTCCCTAAGCCACAGGAGGTCCAGGTTCAGCTTGTCCCGCTTGGCCAGTTCGTCGTACTCGAACGCCCTCCAGCGGCCGCCCTCGTTCTCCGGGCTCCACGTCGGCTTCCTCTTGTGGCGCTCGCCCGGCCGGTAGCACGTCACGAAGTCATCGAGGTCCGCCCGCCGGAGCGGCTTCATCTTCAGGGTGAAGTGCTTGTTCGTCCGCAGGTCGTAGACCCACAGCCGCTTGGTCCACGGCTTCTCGCGCGCGGGCTTCGCGTCGAAGAACAGGACGTTCGCCTTCACACCCTGGGCGTAGAAGATTCCGGTCGGGAGGCGGAGGAGCGTGTGCACGTCGAATGCTTGGAGCAGGTTGCGCCGCACCGTCTCGCCCGCGCCGCCCTCGAACAGGACATTGTCCGGCACCACGATGGCGCAGGTGCCGTGCATCCTGAGCAGCGTCTTCACGTGCTGAAGAAAGTTGAGTTGCTTGTTCTTGGTGCCGGTCCAGAAGTCCTGACGCTCATAGGTGTCGGACTCCGTCTCCAGTTCGCCCTCCTTGTTTACTATCCGGACGCTGCTCTTCTTGCCGAAGGGCGGGTTGGTGAGCACCATCGAGAAGCGCTCGCCGGGGTCGTTGGCCAAGCTGTCGACTCCCGACCGGACCGGGGACTCGTCTGGGCCGATCCCGTGCAGGTAGAGGTTCATGATGCAGAGCCGGGCGGTCGCGGGCACGATCTCCCAACCCTGTACAAAGCTCGTCCGCAGGTGGGCCTTCTGGTCGGGGTCGAGCGTACTCCCGTGCTCGCGGACCACGTAGTCGTGGGCTGCGAGCAGGAATCCGCCGGTGCCGCAGGCGGGATCGCAGACGGTGTCGTCCGGCCCCGGCCGTACGCAGTCCACGATGGCCTTGATCAGCTCGCGGGGCGTGAAGTACTGGCCCGCGCCCTTCGGCGACTCCTGGGCCGACTTGGCCAGCAGGCCCTCGTAGATGTCGCCCTTCACGTCCGCTCGCATCGACATCCAGTCCTCGGGATCGATCAGGTCGACGATCAGGCGCTTGAGGGTCGCCGGATTCTGGATCTCCTGCCGGGCCTTCTTGAAGATCTCCCCCAGCATCCCTCCCCTGTTGGGAAGCTCCGTCAGGATGCGCCGGTAGTGGGCCTCCAACTCCTCGCCGTCGCGGGCGAGCAGGCTCGGCCAGTCCAGTCCGTCCGGCATGATGGGAGGGCGGTTCCACGGCGGCTGGGTCCGCTGGTGGGCCATCTTGAGGAAGAGCAGGAACGTGATCTGCTCCGTGTAGGCCATGTAGGACAGGCCATCGTCGCGGAGCAGGTGGGCGAAGCTCCACGCCTTGTTGACGATCTGCCGGGTGTCGTTCGGCATCAGGCGACCTGGCTCTTGTGTGGGGGTTTCGGCTTCGTACGGGGGCGCGTTCTCTTCTTCACTTCCGCTTCCCGCTCGGCCCGAATGCTCTCAAAGAGGACGGACGCGGGCTCGTCGGCGGAGTCCTGGGGGACCAGTCTGCCCTCGAAGGCACGCTCTAGGATGGATTGGCGGAGCGCGGGGGCGCGGACCACCGTCTCGGCTTCAACTTGTTGCTGGACGACCTGAGCTACAGCGCACAGGCGATCCGTCAGTCGCACGGCCTCGCCTTGCTCCGCTATCGGTGCCACCGGAACCGGAAGTGCCTTGACCTTGAATAGGCTGAGCGTATGCAAGCCAGACGTTGAACTGGCCTTCTCCAAAACGGCCTGCCGACCGGCGGGAGAGAGGAGCCAGAGCAGCAGCCACCGGGGCAGGTACGTCGAGCAAGCACACCGCACCTTGATCAAATGGTTCTGGTGGCAACATGGCGCCAAGTCGCCTTGCCACTCCGCGACGCGTCCGATCTGGCTGGCGCTCCCGTTGCCCTCCACGACCAGAAGATCGCCCCGACGCAGGACCACGCGATCAAGCTCGGCTTCGGACACTCCAATCGTCCTCACGTCGTCCAGCTTTAACTCGTCGGCGTATACGTTTGCCACGCGTAGATAGGGGTACTTGACGGGCAGCCTACTCCTTGCCGGGTTCTTGGTCAGCCCACCAGTGACTTCCGCCACCTGATCCACGGTCGCCCAGCACCACGCTTCCGGCAGTTCCGGCAACCCGCTTGTGTCCGGTGCCACAGGCTCCTTGTACTTGGCCTTCCAGTTCCGGGGCGGCTTCCGTCCCTTGGACGCGAACTTGGCGAGTTGCTCGGTCTCCCAGCCCCTCCGCCGTTCGGCCAGGATGCGCCGAAGCAGGTCCTCGCCGGTCTCTTCGGGTGGATTCTCGCGGCGCCACCGCTCCGTTAGCCTTCCCTCGACCGCCGCCTTGAGGACGGACGCGCGGTAGAGCTCCAGATTCGCCTGCGCCCGCCTGAGCGCGGCGACGCCCTCCTCCAGTTTCGCGAACAGCGACTCGATCTTGGCGACGATGCGGTGCTGCTCGGGGAGCGGGGCGAAGGGGATCTTGGTGCGCCACAGGGCGTCCATGCGGACCCTCATGAGAGATCCCCCCACACCTGAGACGCTTGAGGTCAAGTGTCGCCGCACCTTGGGCGTCTGGAGTGCTCGCATGGCGAAGCGCGGCGTCATGCCGGCAACACGCGGAAGAGAGATCCACTCGGTGGAAGCGATCTGCGGATCGCTTCCGGCCTCGCCGACCATCCAGACGCGGTTGATGCGAGGATTGATCCGGCATAGAAGCACTGAGCCGGGCGCGACTTCCTGCTTGGACGAACCGATTTCAGAGCCGTACAACCGCTCAGGTACTCCGGCCTCGAAGGATGGCACGCTGTACAATTCGAATCGCCGATCTGGTTCCTTGGCGGGCACCACGGATGATCTGCGTTTGCCGCGAAACACCTCCCCCAACTCCACTTCCACCCACCCCTTTGGCAGTTCGCTCACGCCGCGAGCCTCTCATTCAGTTCGTCCAGCAGGGGGTTCAGGTCGTCGCCGAACGCTCGGTACACGCCGCCGAGCCCGCCCCAGCGGTTGAACGGCACGTCCTCGAAGTCGTCCGGCTCGATCCGCAGGCTGGAGGCGATGTGGTCCTTGATCGCGTCCAGCCACTTGAGTTGGCCGGGCGTGAAGGACTGGCCGACGTGCTCCTTCTCCGCGAGCCATTCCCGGTAGCGGGCGTCCACCTGCTCTGCGACCGGGACGAGCGGTCGGTCGGGCTCGATCGCGTGCTTCACGATGGCCACGAGATCGACGAGCGCGCTCCCGCCCCGGCCCTTCACC
The DNA here is from genome assembly GCA_965237885.1 of Longimicrobiales bacterium. GTDB lineage: Bacteria > Gemmatimonadota > Gemmatimonadetes > Longimicrobiales > Gaopeijiaceae > BD2-11. Next base: position 895,413 of record CBDEGN010000002.1, read on the forward strand.
CGATCAGGCTCCAGCGCCTCGTAGAGCCGCCACAGCCCGTTGGCGGGGTCGTGGATCCCAACCGGCGGGTTCCTGAGCGCGTCGCGAAGCTCCTTGACGTGACGGTAGCGGAGCCCGGCGCGGTACGGGCGGCCGTACAGGATGCGGAGAGCCTCGATTTCGTCCTGGTTCTCCTCGATGAACCGTTGGAAGTCGTCCAGCTTGGACCGCGCGCTCTCGACCGCCGCCTTGCTGTGCCCGAAGTCGAGCAGCACGTCGTTGGCGGCCTCGTCGATGATCTGGTACAGGCTTTGAGCGATCTCGACGATCGCCCGCCTTAGCCCCGGCTTGGTGAACGGCTTAAGCGCCTCGGCCATGCGCTCGCGCTCCGCCGCGTCCAGTTGGTCCGGAGTCGGGTCCTCGTCTTCGGACAGTCCGTACTTCTCCACCGCCGCGTCGTGTGTAAGGTGCGGGTCGATGCTGGTCAGCAGCGCGCCTGTCAGCGCCGCCAGACTCGCTCCGTCCGCCTCCCTCGCGATCTTCGCTGCCTGCGCCTCGTCCACGCGGCGGCCGAGCCGCGCCAGGCGCGAGGCCAGGCTCGACACCAAGTCCGGGTGCACCATCCCCATCGCCACCATCTGGAGCAGCTTCCTCGTGCTGACCGAGGGCTGGCGCTCCAGGGGTGGCGACACCGTCTTGTCGCCTCCACCATCCCCATCGCCACCATCTGGAGCAGCTTCCTCGTGCTGACCGAGGGCTGGCGCTCCAGGGGTGGCGACACCGTCTTGTCGCGCTCACACACGCCGACCGCATCCACGATCACGAAGTGCGTCTTGTCCTCCGCGTCCGGGGTCACGCTTTGCAGGTCGTCGCGATCGATCACCCGCACGCCCCGGCCCTTCATCTGCTCGAAGTAGCCCGCCGAGTTGACGTTGCGCATGAAGAGCAGGCATTCCAGCGGCTTCACGTCCGTGCCGGTCGCGATCATGTCCACCGTGACGGCGATGCGCGGGTTGTACGAGTTGCGGAAGCTGCTCAGCAGGTCCTCAGGCGAGGCGCCAGTCGTCTTCGAGGTGATCTTGCGGCAGAAGTCGTTGCCCTTGCCGAACTCCTCCTTGAGGATCTTCACGATGTCGTCGGCGTGGCTGTCGTTCTTGGCGAAGACGAGCGTCTTCGGAACTTCCTCGCGGCCGGGGAAGATCTTCGTAAACAGATGGTCGCGGAAGGTGCGCGCGACGAGCCGGATCTGGTCCGGTGCGACCACGTCGCGGTCGAGTTGGTTCGCGGTGTAGGTAAGGTCGGCCTCGAGCTCCGCGTGCGTCGTCTTGCGGGTTCGCCGGTCGCGCCAGGGCACGTACGTCCCGGCCGCCGCCAGCACGGCCCCGCCCTCCTCCGTGATCTTCGTCCTGATGCGGTAGATGTCGTAGCCGACGTTGATCCCGTCCGCCACAGCCTTGGTGTGTGAGTAGTCCTGCACGACGTTGTTCTTGAAGAACCCGATGGTGTGGGGATTCGGGGTCGCGGTCAGCCCGATGAGGAATGCGTCGAAGTACTCGATCACCTGCCGCCAGACGTTGTAGATCGAGCGGTGGCACTCGTCGATGACGATGAAGTCGAAGGTCTCGGGTGGCAGCCGGGGCGTGTACTCGACGGGGATGGGATCGCTGCCAAGCAGACTGCCGGACTCGAAGAGTGACTCGTCCTCGTTGGCCGGGTCGTATTCCGCGTCGCCCTTCAGGATTGAGTAGAGGCGCTGGATGGTCGTGATGACCACCTTGGCGGCGGCATCGATGGCGTTGCCGCGCAGGCGTTGGATCACGAACTCCTCCGCGAACGTGTAGGCCGAGCCGGGATCCCGGAACTGCTGGTACTCGTTCAGCGTCTGGCGTCCGAGGTTGTTGCGGTCCACCAGGAACAGGATGCGCTTCGCCTTGGCGTGCTTGATGAGCCTGTGGCAGGCCGAGACCGCCGTGAATGTCTTGCCGCTGCCCGTGGCCATTTGGATGAGCGCGCGCGGGCGTCCGTGGGCCAGCGACTGTTCGAGATTCTGGATGGCCTCGTGCTGGACGGGCCATAGTTTGCCCTGCGGCAATTCCGGCATCTGCCGGAGTGTCCGACGCAGTTGCGCCGATCCCAGGTCTTGCTGCCGTAGTAGCTCTTCGGGACGGTGGAAGGTGAATATCTCCCGGCTGCGCGGATGAGGGTCGAGGCCGTTGGTGAACTGGGTCACCTCGCCAGTGGACTCGTAGGCGAAGGGGAGTGGGCGGTACCGTGCGGGAACCCGCTCGTCGAGCCCCTCCGTGTACCGCTTCGACTGGACGACTACCCCTTCGAGGGTGTGCCCCGCGGGCTTCGCCTCGACGACCCCAATGGCCCATCCATCGGCATAGAGCAGGTAGTCGGCGGATCCGGACCGGATCTCCGCACCCTCCTTCCACTTGAGCGGATACTCCCGAACAGCCACGCCGCGACCCGCATGGATGTTCATGGACTTGAAGTCCTGAACCACCCATCCGCAGGCTTCGAGTTGCCCGTCGATCTCCTCGCGGGCTCGCTGTTCAGGCGTCAGTGGCACCGGATTCCGCTCACGCCGTCGCGAAGCGCTCGACCGCGATCTCCCCGGCACGGGTGCGGGCCTGCCAGAGATCGTACGCCATCTGCATCCCCAGCCACGTCTCGGGCGTCGAGCCGAAGGCCTTCGACAGCCGGATCGCCATCTCCACCGAGACCCCCGTCCGCCCGTTCAGCAATTCCGAAAGCGCCTGCCGCGTGACGCCCAGCCCCTCGGCAGCCCGGGTCACCGTAAGGCCCAGCGGTTCCAGGCACTGCCGCCGAACGATGCCGCCCGGATGCGGCGGGTCGTGCATGGCCATGATCGGTCCTCTCCCCTCAGTGATAGTCGACGTAGTCCACATCGACCGCCTCGCCGTCCTCGAACCGAAAGGTCACGCGCCAGTTGCCCGATACCGACACCGCGTTGTGACCCTTCAGCCGTCCCTTCAGGGCGTGCAGCCGGAACCCCGGCAGGTCCATGCCCGCCGGTCCCGAACTGAAATCTAGCGCGGCCAGTATATCCCGCAGCTTGCCCACATGCTCCGGCGCGACCCGCCGCGCCGTCCTGCCCTCGTAGAGCGCCTTCAAGCCCCGGTGGCGGAACGATGCGATCATCGTCCAAGTCTAAGGCTGTCGCCCGTCAATTGACAACTGGCGAAGCCGAACTCGCCTCGACTCGCGGTCCTAACGGCCAAGGGAGACGACACCGCTTCTTGAGTTGGCTGGCCCCGCTGATCAGCGGCTCGGCCCCTGATCGCGCTCCGGCCCGCGCTTTAGCGTCAAATCCAACGGCCTTGCGACCTCTCGACGAGCGTCCTTGAGTACTCGGCCAAGCGTGTCATTTGCCCGTTCAGCTGCTCGATTTGCAGCTGCAAGGTTTCGCTCTCCGCGGCCTGCCGCTCGACTTGCAGCCGCAGAGCTTCGACCCGCTGCCGCAAGGCTTCGATCTGCTCGGAGTGCCGCCGCCGTTCCATCTCGTACTGTGCGGACAGCCTCTCCAAGGCCGCCGTCAACTGCCGTTCCAACGCGGTCATACAGCCTCCTCACTCTTTCGACAGCTTCACGGCAGGCCGATCGCGCCAAGTCCAGGCCGGATCGTCCAGCGTCCCGGCCGGCAGCACCACGAACCGCTCCCCCTCGATCTCCCGCAGCGTCGTCACGCCCCAAGTCGCCTCCTCGATTTCGTGGAATGAGGGAAAGCGGCTCCTCGAAAAGACTGGCGTAGCGAGTTTGACGCTGCTCAAGGAACTGCTGATCCACCTTGCCAAGCAGCAACTCGGGCTTCCGGGCTAGCAGTCCGTAGTGGTAAGAGTCGCGATGTTCCCTCGTCGATGTGGATGGTTGGATTGTGGGGGGAACAACAGGTGACTGGCAGTTACGGGAGGGTGGGGCCCTCCCCCGAAGGCGCGACCTGAAGGGACGCGCGAAGGCACTGGAGCCTTTCGGCTGGACCGGATGCCGCGCCGAGTGGATGGCTCTCGCCTGTTTCCACGGCGGCGTCTTCACCCGGGCGCAGTGAACTGGACCTCGATTCCCGACACGACGCGGGGAGCTTGAGGCGTGCAACGACTTCCTGGATTCCGATGAGGCGGAGGCAGAGGGACTGCGGCTGCGGATGCCGGGATGAGTCACCTTCCTCGGATGGGTCAGTGACGGTGCCCGTCCGCAGACGTCAGCCGATCGCGGGGGAGCCCTTCTCGCCCGTCCGGATCCGGTAGCACTCCGGGAGGTCCAGCACAAAGATCACACCGTCGCCGATGTTTCCTGTTCGCGCGCCCTTGATGATCGCTTGCCTGGTCCGCTCCAGGAAACTGTCGTTTACCGCGATCTCGAAGCGAACCTTCTTCCGGAGCCTCACCTCGAAGTCCGCTCCCCGGTAGGTCTCCGTGAACCCTCCCTGCTGCCCGCAACCGAGGGCGTTGGTCACCGACATCCGGCTCACATCCACCTCGGCCAGCGCGTCCTTCACGCTGTGCAGCCGGTCGGGCTGAACGTACGCAATCACGAGTTTCATCATGCACTCCCGTCTGGTGTGGGCGGTCTCAGCGAGCCGTGAAGATCGTGTAGTCCGGGTAGGCTTCCATGTTGTGCTCCGCGAGGTCCAGGCCCCGCCGTTCCTCTTCCGGGCTCACCCGGAGGCCGATGGTACTCCTGAGGAGGAAGAAGATGAGCGAGGCGGCCGGGAAGGCGACGGCGCCACAGGCCACCACTCCCACCAGCTGGGTTGCCAGGCTGTGATCCGGGCTGAAGATCCCCACGGCGAGCGTCCCCCAGACGCCGCACGTCAGGTGCACGGAAATCGCCCCGACGGGATCGTCGAGCTTGGCGCGGTCGAATGTCTCGACGGAGAAGACGACGATCACCCCCGCGACGACGCCGATGATGATCGCGCTGGTGACGCTCACCACGTCCGCGCCGGCGGTGATCCCCACGAGCCCGGCAAGCGCCCCGTTCAGCACCATCGAGGCATCCGGATGTTTGTGGACCACCCAGGTCGTCGCCATCGCCCCGGCGAGGCCGGCGGCAGCCGCGAGCGAGGTAGTGACGAGGACGAAGGAGACCGGTCCCGGGTCGGCGCTCAGCACCGAACCCCCGTTGAAGCCGAACCACCCCAGCCAGAGCAGGAACATCCCCATGACGGCAAGCGGGAGGTTGTGGCCGAGGATCGGCCGGATCTCGCCATTCACGTACTTCCCGAGCCTGGGGCCGAGGAAGATCACTCCCGCAAGCGCCGCCCAGCCGCCCACGGAATGAACGAGCGTCGAACCGGCGAAATCGTAGAACCCCAGCCCGTCCAACCAGCCCCCACCCCACTTCCACGACCCGATGAGGGGATAGACGAACATGACGTAGATCGTCGCAAAGAGGAGGAACGAACCAAGCTTCACCCGCTCGGCCACGGCGCCCGACACGATCGTCGCCGCCGTGGCCGCGAACATCGCCTGGAAGAGGAAGTCCGTCCAGTAGGTGTAGCCCGGGCTGTACTCGGCCGTCACCCCGGCGGCGTCCGTCCCGATGCCGATCCCGTCGAAGCCGAGGTAGCCGCCGAGCGCGAACTCGTCCGGATACATCAGGTTGAATCCCACCAGGGTGTAGGTGAGGAGCCCGATGGCGATGATCCCCATGTTCTTGAAGAGGATGTTCACCGTGTTCTTCGACTGGGTCAGCCCGGACTCGAGGGTGGCGAACCCCAGATGCATGACGAAGACGAGGAAGGTCGCCACCATCATCCAGGTGTTGTTGACCGCGAAGAGCGCGTCGGCCGCCGAGGCTGTCTGCGCGGCGGCCGCAACGGGAAAGGCGGCGAGGAGCGCGACCGCTGGCGCAAGCGTCATGAGGAACCGCATGGTTCACCTCCCGGGGAGTCGGTCCAGCGTGGGCGTGTGCATCGCTCTCGGTCCGCGACCGGTACGGGGAGGTGTGTAAGCAGGCAGCGTGCCAGGGGAGGTGTGCAATTCGCAACCTGTTTCTGCGACGGTTCTTGCGAGACAGGCCGGAGGTACATGGGGGCACGGCCGGAGGAAGCCGTTCCTACATTTTGGTAGGAACGAGGGGGGACCTACAGGATTGTAGGCCGCCGGAGGTCAGCTTCCGGCGAGGCCGTGCTTCGCGACGCGGAGCCCCATCACCCGCTCCGTGATGCCGAGCTGGCGCGCCGCTGCGGCGCGATTGCCGCGGCTCACCTTGAGGGCGTCGATGATCAGCTCCTTCTCAAGCGCATCCAGCTGGACCTTGAGCGGCCCCGAACGCTTGCTCCCCGGGGTGGCCATCTGGAGGCTGGGCGGGAGGAGGCGAGCGTGGATCACGTCGCTGTCGGCCAGAAGCACGGCGCGCTCGATGGCGTTCTCCAGCTCCCGCACGTTCCCCGGCCAGTGGTAGGCCATGAGGAGATCGATGGCGGGGGTGGAGAGGCGGACGATCGCGCGCCCGTGCCGCTTGCTGTATTTCTCGACGAAGTGGTCCGCGAGGAGGATGATGTCGGTCCGGCGGTCGCGCAGCGGCGGCACGTGGATCGGGAAGACATTCAGCCGGTAGTAGAGGTCCGTCCGGAAGCGGCCGTCCTCGATGTCTGCCTCGAGATCGCGGTTCGTCGCGGCGACGACCCGGACATCGGTCTTGAGCATCCTGTTCCCGCCAACCCGTTCGAACTCGCGCTCCTGCAATACGCGAAGGAGGCGGATCTGCACGGAAGGGGGAAGATCCCCGATCTCGTCGAGGAAGATCGTCCCGCCCGAAGCCCGCTCGAAGCGGCCCGCCCGCTGTCGTAACGCACCCGTGAACGCGCCAAGCTCATGGCCGAACAACTCGCTTTCGACGAGCCCCTCCGGGAGCGCCGCGCAGTTGACGCGGACGAAGGGCCCCTGGGACCGCCGGCTCCCGTAGTGCACGGCCTGGGCGATCAACTCCTTCCCGGTACCGCTCTCCCCGCGGATCAGCACGGTGGCGTCGCTCCCTGCGACCTGGCCGATCATCTCGAACACCGGGGCCATCTCCCGCGAGTTGCCGACGATGTTGTCGGGCCTGTACCTGTCGGCCAGCTCCCGCTGAAGGCGCCGGTTCTCGGCAACCAGTGCCTTCTCCTCCTCCGCGAACTGCCGGAGACGGACGGCATGGGCGATGAGGGACGCCAGCACCGAGAGGACCTGGATGTCCTCGTCGAACGAGGTCGCTTCCCCGCAGGGGCGTTCGGCGCTCAGTGCTCCGATCGTCTCGTTGCCCTGCCGCACGGGGACGCAGACGAAGCCGGCCTCGTCGCGCTCCTCCAGCGGGCGGGCTCGGCTGAGAAAGCGCGGTTCGGTGGTAACGGACGGAATGACGACAGGGACGCCCGTCTCGACGACGCGTCCCGTGATGCCCTCGCCGAGCCGGTACCGGGCGCGCTCCCGTTGGTCGTCCGTCAGACCCACCGCCTCGTGGAGAAAGATCTCGGACGTCCGGCGGTTGAGAACGGTGAGCGTCGCGCACTCAAGCTCCATGTGTCGCGAGAGAGCGCCGAGGATCGGCCGCACCGACGAGCCCAGATCCGGCGTCTCGTCCAGGATATTGCTGACCTCGCGGAGGAGCGCGAGGGGGGGCGACGCGGCGTTGGCACTCTCCACGGCGGGCACTCCCGCGGTTTGGGGATGATGGAGGACGTTCATACGTTCCTGCAGGAAGCCCCGGAGAGCAAGCGCGGTGGCGCGTGCGGGAGGATTGACCTTGCAGCGAGCCTGATTCTCGCGTCAGCGTCATTCCGGCTCCCTCGACCACCACGCGCCTACATCACCTCCGTGAGCCCGACCCATCGGACCGGGCCCCGCCGAGCGTCCTCTCACCCCGGCGCCCTCTAGCCCCCTCCCTTCGTCATCCCGTCGACCGTCGTCGCGGCGGCCATGTGGCCGATCACGTTCGTCGCGGAACGGAATACGTCCGGCACGCGGTCGATCCCCAGCAGGATGCCAAGCCCCGCGAGCGGCACGCCCACCACGTCGAGCGCCGGCGCCATCGACACGATGCTGGCGCTGGGCACCGGCGCGACCGTCATCGAGGCGAGGAAGATCGCCAGCACTGCCGCCGCGATCAGCCCCGCGTCGAGCGGGACCCCGTACATGGCGGCGAGAAAGACCAGCGACGTGCTCTGGAAGAGCGCGCTGCCCGGGCGGTTAATCGACGCAGCCAACGGCAGTACCAGCGTGAAACTGCTCTTCGACAGGCCCAGCTTCTCCGCCTCCTGCAGCATCATCGGCAGCGTCCCCACCGATGTCGTCGTGGTGAAGCCCACCGTATAAGTGCCCACCGTCCCCCGGATGAAGCGGCGCGGCCCCATCCTGCCGAAGATCCGGACCATCGGCAGAAGCACGAGGCCCTTCAGGATGAAGAGACCCACGATGACGGCGACGATGAAGACGGCAAGGTTCTGCAGCATCGCCATTCCCGTCCGCGCAATCACCGGCGCCGCGAGACCGAACACGCCCACGGGCGCCGTCCACAGGATCCAGGTCATGAGCTTGATGAGGGCGTCCCCGAGCGTCTCGGCGAGGGACGTGAGCGACTCCCGCTTCTCGGCCGGCAGCGTCGTCGATGCCGCGGCGAGGAGAACGATGAAGATGAGGAGGGGGAGGAGGGATCCGTCGGCGGCGACCTGGATCGGATTCCGCGGGACGAGGTTGACGAGGAAGTCGACCACGCCTGGTGTCGCGGTGACCAGCTCCGTCACAGGGGTCGGCGGCGGCACCGGAGCCGTGAACGTAAGCGCGAATCCCATCACACCCATCCCGATCAGGATCGCGGGCAGCGTCGTAACCCAGAAGAAGCCCACCGCCAGGCCCCCCAGCCGGCCCAGCTCGCGCAGGCTCCCGATCCGCCCCACGCCTACGAACACGACCGCCGCCACCAGCGGGATGACGACCATCTGGATCGCGCGCAGGAAGACCTCGCCGAGCGGTTCGACAGCCTCGGCCGCCCGCAGGAGCCCCGGAGATCCGGTCACGGAGGCGGTGATCCCGAGCCCGAGCCCGAGTGCCAGCCCGATGAGAATGGCGCGTGTGTTCACGGCGCGCGCGTCTTACGCTCGCAGCTCAGGCGATCTTGTAGGAGCGGAGCGGTAGCGCGGTGGCTTCCAGCGAGGAGAGGTCGAGCCGGTTCGAGGCATGATCGATGTCGAAGCCGACCACGTTCCCGCGCGCGTCGACATCCACGTTCACGCCGTCAGACACCTCTCTGGTCTCGGCACCGGCCTCTTCGCTGAACTCGATGTAGAGGCTGTCCGTATCCGCGTAGTAGTGAAGTTTCATGCCGATCCTCTCCTGAATCCACGATCAAAAACGCATTGTGGATGGTCTCGCCGTCTTCGAGAGTAACCACCCGCAGAACCCTCGGGAAGTCTTCGCCTGGGCGCATGACTTCACCCCAGCACCCGATCCCCGATCACGTGGGTGGCGTGTTCCCACTCCGCCTGCGGAGCCGGCCAGGCGCGATCCCGGACGCGCCGCAGGTAGGTGATCTGAGCCAGGTGGTAGAGGTAGTGCTGCGCCATGTGGATCACGTCGGGGCCGAGCTGGGAAGTCGTCTTGCCATCCAGCGAGGTGCGCTCCGCGAACAGGTCCGCGTCACTCTCGCACGCCTCCACCTCGCCGATGATCTGCTCCTGAATCCGGCGCATGCGCGCGGCGATCTCGTCCGCCGGACCCGGGGCATCCTCCGTGATCACGGGGACGACGCCCAGCCGCTTGAGAAACCAGATGTCGACCCGGTACAGGTGCCGGCAAATCTGCCCGACCCCGCGCACCTTCTCGCTCGGACGCCAGTCCAGGTCCTCGCGGGAGATGCCGTCGAGCACCATGAACAGAGGTTTTCGGGCGGCTTCGAAGACTTCGATGGTCTCGGCAATCTTGCTCATGGGCTCGGGGCTCTCGCGTGTTGAATTGCGACGGTGGGGCTTGAGTTCGCGTGCACCGGTTCGGCGGCAAAGAGCTGACCCCGAATCGACGCGACTGCGCGAAGAGATAGCGGTTGTCCGCAAGCGTGCGCCAGCGTACGATCAACAGGTCGGCGGAGTGACCTTGGCGGAATTCCAGCCGGGCGCTTTGCCACGCCCGGTGAGACGCTGGATCCCGACACCCCACACGGGATCCGGCGACGGACCGCCAAGAGGGGAGGACAAATGACCGAACGATCATCCACCATCGTTCCGAACTCCGGCGCGCCACCGGCCGGAGACGCGCCCTGGGAGGACATGCTGGCGAGGCTCCCCGGGCGGGGCAACGTCTCGCGCCGCCAGTTCATCAAGGGAGTGATCGCCACCGGCGCTTCGGTGTCGGCGATCAGCTACTTCGCCGGTCCGGCAGCGACTTCCGCGCGCGCCAGCGTCCCGCGGCTGATTTCCCTCAACGTGAACGGAAGCACCCGGCGGGTCGACGTGCTGCCGCAGGAGACCCTCGCGATGACGCTCCGCTACAAGCTGGGTCTCATCGGCACCAAACTGGGCTGCGACCGGGCGGAATGCGGCGCATGCACAGTCATGATCGACGGCGTCTCCCACTATTCCTGCTCGACGCTCACGCAGCGGGTGCGCGGGCGCGAGGTCATCACGGTGGAGGGCCTCGAGAGCCCGGACGGCACGCTGCATCCGGTGCAGCAGGCCTTCATCGACGAGCTGGGTCCTCAGTGCGGCTTCTGCACTCCGGGACAGGTCATGGCGGCGGCGGCCCTGCTGCAGGCCAACCCCAACCCGACCCGGGAGGAGGCGCGCCGCGCGATGTCCGGCAACCTCTGCCGGTGCGGAGCCTACGACCACTACCTGAACGGGGTCATGCGCGCCGCTGGAAACGCGCAGGCCGTCGCGGAGGAGGTGTCCAGTGGCTGAATTGATCGGCAGGGATTTCGCGCCGCCGGACGTCATAAGCAAGGTCACCGGAAGGGCCCGTTACGCGGAGGACTTCCGCGCCGACGGCATGCTCTTCTGCCGCCTCATCACCAGCCCCATGCCCCACGCGCGGGTGCGCGCCATTGACGCTTCGGAGGCACTCGCGATGGACGGGGTGGTCGCCATCCTGACCGCCGACGAGGTGCCCGGGATCGAGGCGCCGGGCAACCCCATCCTGACCAACACCCCCCACTACGTGGGCGAGCCGATCGCGGCGCTGGCCGCCGTGGACGAAACCACGGCCCAGGACGCCATCACCAGGGTGAAGCTCGACCTCCAGCCCCTGCCTTTCGTGGTGGATCCGCTGGAAAGCCTGCGCCCCGGCGGCCCCAACGCCCGCGAGGAGGGCAACACCTCCCAGCGCGGGCAAGGCATATCGGAGGTCAAGTGGACGGAGACGGACTTCGCCGCGGCCTCCGGCGGCGACCTGCCCATGGGGGAGGTCACCACGGAGTGGTCCTACGGGGATGTCGAAGCCGGCTTCCGCGACGCAGCGGTGGTCCTCGACGAGACCTTCGTCACCGCGGGCACATCGCACCACTCGATGGAACCGCGCACGGCGATGGCCTACTGGCAGAACGGCAAGTGCCACGTCTTCGGCTCGTCCCAGAGCCAGAGCGCGGTGCTGAACGGCCTGGCCCGCTACATCGGCATCGCGCCTGAGGACCTGGTCTACGTGGGCGAATACTGCGGGGGCGGATTCGGCTCCAAGGGCAGCGCCTATCCGATCATGTCGGTGCCGGCCCACATGTCCAGAAAGACGGGCCGGCCGGTAATGATGCGCATCAGCCGCGCCGAAGAATACGCCATCGGCTCCGCGCGCGCCGGCTTCCAGGGCCGGATCCGCATGGGATTCCGGAGTGATGGCCGCCTCACCGCGGTCGACCTCTTCATCGTGCAGGAGAACGGCCCCAACAGCGGCTTCGGCGACTTCAACAGCGCCGCCGGCGCCGTCTCGATCGTCTACACCCCGCCCGCAATGCGCTTCCGCGGGATTCCGGTCCTCACCAACACCCCGGCGCGGGGCGCGCAGCGCGGTCCCGGTCAGAACCAGATCGCCTGCGCGGTGGAGCCCCTGCTCGACAAGGCCGCGGCGGAGCTGGGCATCGACCAACTGGCCATCCGCAGCGTCAACGCCCCCGACTCGAACTCCCTCTACGGCGCAGGTCAGGGGCCCGTCACCAGCGCTCATCTGGGAGAGGCGCTCGCCCAGGGCGCGGAGCGCTTCGGATGGGACGAGCGGCGCGCGCGCAGCGGCCAGCGGCAGGGATCCCGCGTGACCGGGGTCGGGATCGGCCAGGCCTACCATGGGGCGGGCCAGAGCGGCCAGGACGGACTGGTGCGCATCGCGCCGGACGGCAGGCTGCACATCCACACCGGGGTCGGGAACCTCGGCACCTACTCCTACGCCTCCACCTCGCGCGTCGCCGCCGAAATCCTCGGGTACGACTGGGAGAACGTCGAGCTCGTGCGTGGCGACTCCTCGCGCAACCTGGCTTCGAGCAGCGCGCAGGTCGGCAGCAACACGAGCTTCACCATGACGCGCGCCGGCTACGCGGGGGCGATGGACGCGGTGGAGAAGCTGAGGGCGATCGCGGCCATGGAGCTGGGCGGCTCTCCCGGGGACTACGATGTGGGGGACGAGGCGACGTTCGCGCGCGCGAATCCCTCGCGCCGCATCAGCCACGCCCGGGCCGCGGCGAGAGCCATCGAGCTGGGTGGGCGCTACAGCGGCGAGGAGTTCCCCGACGACCTGAACGACATCACCAAGCGTTCCGTGCAGAACCTGGCGGGCAGCGGCCTGATCGGCGTCGCCCGCGACAACCTCCCCCGGAACGACACCGTGCCCGCGCTCGCCGCCGGTTTCATCGAGATCGAGCTGGATGTCGAGACGGGCATGTACGAAATCGTCGACTACCTGGGCGTGGCCGACTGCGGCACCGTGGTGCATCCACAGGGTCTGGCAGCCCAGATCAGGGGAGGCGCGGTGATGGGGTTCGGGATGGCCTGCCTGGAGCGCCACGTGTACGACACGCGCTACGGCGTGGCGGGCAACATCGGCTTCCACCAGGCCAAGCCACCATCCTACCTGGATGTGCCCTCCAGCATGGACTGGGACGCCACCGACATCGCCGACCCGCAGAACCCGGTGGGCGCGAAGGGGGTCGGCGAACCGCTCATGGGATGTTCGGCGGCGGCTCTGTTGTGCGCCATCTCGGACGCCATGGGGGGCCACTACTTCAACCGCACGCCGGTGGTCCCGGACATGATCGTGAACGCCGTGGCGCAGCAGCCCCCGTCGCACCGGCCGCTGCAGGTCAACACACAGTGAGGAGGCAGCCATGATGAAGGACATGATGCCCCACTTCGATCTGCTTCAGCCGAACGATGTGGAAACGGCGCTGGACCTGCTGCGGGAGCACGGCCGGGACGCCTGGGCGCTGGCCGGCGGCTACGACAGCCTCGACTGGCTCAAGAACCGCGGCAAGCAGCCCGCCGTTGTGATCGACCTGGAGGGGCTGGAGGAGCTGAGGGGCGTGCGCGAGGCCGGCGACGGCATCGAGATCGGCGCCATGACCAGCCTGACCGAGGTGGAGAACAACCCGCTGGTGCGGGAGCGCTACGGCCTGCTGGCGGAGGCGGTGGCGGTCGTTGCAAGCCCGCAGATCCGCAATGCCGGGACGCTGGGCGGCAACGTCTGTCAGGACACCCGCTGCTGGTACTACCGCTACGGGATGCCCTGCTATCGTGCCGGCGGCAACATCTGCTACGCGGGCACGCCGGAGGGCATGAACCGCGAGCACGCCCTCTTCGGCGCCGACCGCTGCGTGGCGGTGACGCCGTCGGATTCGGCCCCGGCGCTGGTGGCGCTGGACGCGGAGATGGTGGTGCGCAACGCCCGCGGCGAGCGGGTGATCCCGGCCGGGGAGTTCTTCATGCCGCCGGGCGTGGACATCACCCGCATGACCGTGCTAGACCCCGACGACCTGCTCACCGCCGTCCGCATCCCGGGCCGCTGGGCCGGCGCCCGCTTCTACTTCGAGAAGGTGGCTGACCGCAAGACCTGGGACTTCCCGCTGGTGAACGTGGCCGCGGCGCTCAGGGTGGCCGACGGCCGGATCGAGGACTCGCGCGTCGTCTGCGGGGCGGTCGAATGCGTCCCGCGCCGCCTCACCGACGTGGAGGACCTGATTCGCGGCCGCGTGCCGAACGAGAGCACGGCCACCGAGGCGGGCGAGCTGGCGACGCAAGGCGCCAAGCCTCTCAACTACAACCACTTCAAGATTCCGCTGGTGAAGAACCTGGTCGCGCGCGCGGTGCGGAGCGCCTGAGGTTCGACGAGGGACCCGCAGTAGAAATCCCCGCCCTGCGTCGTCGCGCGGGACGGGGATTTTCTTGTGCGGCCGGACCAGCCTATCGCGCCGCCCTGCAGACTTACATCTGAGCCTCTACGCCTGAAGCGCACCCACTTGGTCATGCACCGCGGGGACACCTCCTGGCCCTGAGGATCTCGACACCCCACAGAGGTTCGAGCCGTTGCTCGACATGCCCTCGCCTTAGACCTTGCTATTGTCGTTCAGCTCTAGACTCATCCATGCTCGGGGCGGTCTGTTGCGTTTCATCCACATCGCAGACGTACATCTAGATACGGCCTTCGCTTGCCGGTCCAGCCGTATAAGAGACAGGCTGCGTAAGGCCCTGCGCGAGGCGTTTGCACGCTGTTTGGATACCGCTGTCTCCGAGCGAGTGGATGCGGTGCAGGACCGGTGCTCATCGCGGGTGATCTCTTCGATGGGACTCGCGTCTCGTTCGAGACAGAGCGTTTCTTACTGGAGCGGTTCCGGGCGCTCGCAGAGGCAGGCATTCAAGTCATCTATGCCACTGGGAACCACGATCCTGGCCAAGAGCTTCCCGCGGCTACTCAGGATTGGCCCGACGCTGTTACGGTCATCCGTACTGGGGATCCTGTCCCGGTAGAGGTCGGAAGACGAACAGGAGAGGTGGTTGGTTACGTTTCTGGTGCAGGCCACATGACTTCGCAGGAATTCGAGGATCTGTCCTGCCGCCTCAAGCCTCGCGCCGATACCGCCCTCCCTCAGGTGGCGCTCCTGCACACGCAGGTGACTTCTGCCAGCGAAAGCGAAGTCCACCAGCCCTATGCTCCGTCCAGCATCAGTAACCTGCGTGGCGCGGGCTTCCACTACTGGGCGCTGGGACACGTGCATACACGGCAGAAACTGTCGGATAGCCCCTCGATCTACTACTGCGGCAACCTCCAGGGTCGACACCCCCGGGAAACAGGCGCGAAAGGGGGCCTGTTGGTGGATCTCAGCGATCCCGCCTGGCCGGAAGTTGAGTTCAGAGAATTTTCGCGAGTTCGATGGGAAAAGTTGACGGTGTCAACGTTGAGCAATGTTCACACGTTCGAACAGCTAATTGACGAGGTAGCCGCCGCATGGAACAAGGCACAATCAGCAAACCCAGGCAGCGCGGACACAGAGCGGATGCTAGCAGTGGATCTGACGGGACCTTCGCCGATATGTGGTCAGCTGCGCAAGCCAGATGAGCTGAAGACCATCGCGGACGAAGTCGTGACCCGGACGGGTGTCTTCGGTGCCGAAGTTCGCGACCAGGGAGTGTATCCGAAGGTCCGGCTGGAGGAGCACAGATCCCGACGCGATACCCTAGGCGAAACCTTGCGCCTCGCTGAAAGAATACAGAAGGAGACCGAGGAACTCCCCGTTCCGGAGAGGGATCTCGCTGTCCCCCACGGAGAGGGATCTCTGGCTTCGATCCGAAACGCGACGGTTCACTGGGAGCCTACATACGGCGGTTGATGGCGGGCGCGGGCGAAGAGATAGCTGTTAGAATGCTGCTCGACCCGGACGGTGGCGAGTGAGATTCGAGTACGTCCACATCCGTCGATACGGATGCTTGGAGGATGTCGACATCGGCACGCCGGAAACGGCATTGCCATCCATCGTCGTGATCCTTGGACCCAACGAGAGTGGCAAATCGACCTTCTTCTCGTTCCTGACCACGCTTCTTTACGGTTTCCGTCCCGCAAGACGGACGAAGAACCCGTACACACCGTGGCTCGGAGAGGACCCGCCGGAGGGACGCGCCCGAATTCGACTAGATGATGGCGAGGTGCAGGAGATTCACCGGCGTCTCCTGTCCGTCCCATGGGGGAGGCTACACACAGACGGGCGCGAGGAGAGCGTTTCCAACAAGCCGCTGCCGTGCGTGGCAGCGTTAGGTCATGTCCCTCGGGGGGTCTTCGAACAAGTTTATGCCCTCACTCTTGCGGAACTGAGCGGTTTGGAGGGGCAGAGCTGGGATTTGGTCCAAGAGCGGCTAGTCGGGTCCATGGGCGCGGACCTAAGGCCCGCCGGTAAAATCGTGTCCGAGTTTGAGGACGAAGCCAAGAAGATTTGGCGGCCAGACAATATGGGCAAACCGCTGTACAAGACTCTTCGGGGTGAGCTCACGCCTCTCCAAGAGCGGCGCCTCGCAGCCGAGAAGCGGGATCAGGATCTTCGAAAGAAAGTGACGGAATTGGCCGAGGCCGAGGTACAAGGCAAGGCCCTTGACGGAGAACGGAAGCGACTGCGGGAGCGGCGAACTGTGACAGAATACCGCCTGAACGTCCTCTTTCCCGCCAGAAAGAAGCTGTCCCGGATTGAGGATCTCTGTGTTCGTGCCGGGCCGAGGGAGGAGTTAGAAGGGTTGCCTGTCGACCCGCGGCGACATCTTAAGGACCTGCGTGACTCGAAGAGACAAGCCGAGTCACAAGTCAGCGATCTCGCGCGAAAGGTCGACAACTACCGAAAGATCAGCGAGCGCGAGCGTCCGAACATCAGCGAGCTAGACTACCGCAAGAACGTGCTTCTTCCCATCAGGAAGATGCTTTCTCGAATCGAAGATCTCCGCGGTCGCGCCGGATTGAGCGAGGAGTTGGACGGGTTGCCTTTGGACCCACGGAAACATCTTGAAGAGCTGCACGATCAGCATCGGAGACATGAGACGCGGGTTGAAGAGCTCGTCGGTAAGACAGTTGGTTGCCAAGGAGCCATCGCGGAGTCCGACCGCAAGCTGCAGGCAGTTGCCACTGTTCAACAGACGTTGAGCGACGCCGCAGACCGATTGGCAGCTCTAAGCGGGAAGTTGGACGAGGCGAAACACGCAGTAGAAAAGTGGAACGAGCGCTGCGGGGCGCACGCCCGGGATCTGTTTTCCACTCCCTGGGGCCAAGTCGACCGTTCCCATGTATCGGCGGTCTCGGTCGTTACTTGAGGCACAAGTGCTTACCCTTCATTCGGTGCGACAGTACCAAGGCATTTCGAAACAGCGATGCGATAGCGAAGAAAGTGGGCCTGGTGACGGGGCTCGTCGACCTGGACGGCGCCGTCTGAGGCGTGAACGCACGGGTGCGACAGTACCAAGGCATTTCGAAACAGCGATGCGATAGCGAAGAAAGTGGGCCTGGTGACGGGGCTCGTCGACCTGGACGGCGCCGTCTTGTCTTGCCTGGCACCGCCTTCGTATTGGGAGGTTTGCTCACGCTGCCTTCGGTAAGAGTCGATATCCCAGCACCGTTAGATGCCATCGCCTTGGCATTCGGCATTGGCGCAGTGATCGTCGCCATCTTCCTTGGGAGGCGCTGGCGGTTCCAGGTCAAGACAGCCGATCAGGTTGGTGCACAGTGGTCAGAAAGCTTCGCGACACTCAAGGCTCAAGAAGAGAGCGCGAGAGATGAAATCGGAGAACTCATTGGCGAGCTTCCCATCCGAGCTTGGCTCTTGGAGCCGCCCAACTTCAACCTCCTATTGGAACGCGTCAGGCGAATGGTCGATCTATCGAATGATCTGACGGAGAGCAGGCGCGTTGTGGCGCGTCGGCGCGAGACGCTCGACGACAAGACCAGCGAGCTTGTTGAAACGATGTTGGACGAGATCGGAAGACTCACGGAAACGACGACGGTTCCTGTCCATGGAGACTTGCGGACCCAGGTCAACGCTTTGAAGGATGCTGCGGGCACTATTCAAGACGAAGTCAACGTCGCCAAGATGGACCTCGCGAAGATCGAAGCCGACCAGCAGAAAGCTAGGGATGAGTTGGGCGAAACTGCCAACGAACTCGGAGCTCTCACGAAGAGGCTTGAGAGCTTTGGCGATGGAAACGTAGACGCGGGCTTAGCGGAGGTCGTTGAGCGACTCGACGCAGGACACCGAGCAGGCCAGCTTGAGGACGATCTCAAACGGGATCACCCGAACCTGGACGAACTTGTAGCCCAGATCGAGAAGGCCACGAACGACGGCGAGACGTGGGATACACTGAAGGAAAGGCTGAAGCGGGCCCAGGAGGCCCGGGATAAGGCCAAGACTGCGCAAGGGAATCTCGAAACGATCGAATCGCAGGAGGAGGAGGCCAAGGAGGACCTAAGGAAGTCCACCAAGGAGCTACAGGCTCTTGAGAAGAAGCTTGCGAGGTTTGGCGGAGGAAGCGTTGACCGGGGCCTGAAAGAGGTCGTCGAGCGGCTCGACGCGCGGCAGCGCGCAAGCCAGCTACGGGCTGAACTCGAACTGGAGCAACCGGACTTGGACGACGTAGTGGTCCAGATCCACAAGGCCAATGCCGACGGCGAGACGTGGGGCTCGCTACCAGAAGACCTGAAGGCGATGGACGAGAGTCTTCAAGATTTGATTGATGAAAAAGGAAAGCAGGGGAAGCTAATCGGGAGGCTGCAATCTGAAATCCAGAGCATCCAGAGGGAAGAAACCGCCAATCAGGTCCAAGGAAAAATCGAACTTGTCGAAGCCCAGATGCTTGACGCGCAAGAGAGCCGTGACCGGCTATTCCTCTTGGCGAAGCTCGTTCAGGAAGCGGATCGCCGATTCCGGGAAAGGCACCAACCCGCTCTGCTGAAGCAGGCTGGCAAGTATGTCGATCAGATAACCGGCGGCCGGTACGACCGAATCGTGATTGGCGAAGCGGGCGAGAAGTTCTTCTCCCTGCGCGACCCGGCCAACTGGCAGCTAAGGAAGATGAGCGATCCCTTTTCCCAGGGGATCAAGGAACAGGTTTACTTTGCTCTGCGGTTGGCCACCATCGATCATCTGGACGCAGACAAAGAGCGTCTTCCGCTGTTCTTGGACGAAGTCTTCGTGAATTGGGATCTGCGACGCTTGGACCGAGCCTTCGGACTCGTGGAGCAGGTTGCGCGCCAGCGCCAAGTCTTCTTCTTCACCTGTCACGAGGCGATGGCCGCCAGGCTGGAGGCTTCTGGTGGCATGACCATCGATTTGAGCTGAGAGAGAAGCGAGTGCTTCTGCGACATTAGGTTGAGGAGGAACTGGGCAAAGTGTACTGGTACCGCAGGTGGGAAGGAGGGGACCCGTGCTGCTGGAGAAGTCAGTCGTATGGCAGCCCGCGGTACTACGGCCTTCTAGATCATCCTTAGAAGTGAGAGGACTCGCAGCGCTTGCTCGATCCTCTCGTAAGTGAAATTCTCTCGACGAAGCTTGGCTTGCCACTTTGCATCGGCCTCGATGGCTTGGCTGACCGCCCTCGCATCCACAGTGGAAAGGTTAAGATCAGCAACCACGGAATGAACGGTGGTCAGGGTTTCAAGAGACCACTCATCCAAGCCGCTCAAGTGAAGCACCAGCGCTCGGGCAACCGACTCCTCCCGCAGATAGCGCTTGGCGTAGTCTAGGGCTTTCGAGAGCTTTGGCCCCGGCTCAAGTAGGTCGTCATCACCTTTCTGGAGGTACTTCGCCCTGAGACAGCCAGGTTCAGCGTCCCGATAGGTGAGAGACGGATCGTAAGGCCCATAGCGATACTTCCCGTGGGTCGGGAAGACACCCAGTGATAGCCCGTGCTCCAGGAGGTACGCGACTTTCTGCACGCGCAGTCGCGAGACACCTGTTCCCGCTTCCTCCGCCAACATCCCTGCGATCCAAGCGTAAACAGCGATGCGGCGAAACGTGATGGGAGCCTTGCCGCGAAACGCATAAGGGCTAGCACGGAGTCGCTCGAGCTCCGCTCCGATCTCCGCCACTCCGTCTTCGCGCTCTTCGCCCACCCGCTCCAGCAACTCGGGTCCGAGGGACGCAGCAAGGAGTAAGTCTCGAATGCTGTCTCTCTCGATGTCAGTCAGCGTGTCTCGCAATGGCTTGGCGAGTTCCTCTTCCGTGAGGCGGGGCGAACTCGACAGCACCACCCAGAAATCCAAGAGCTCATCGCGATGTTCGGGATACCGGCGTACGTAGGACTCGATCTTCGGATCAACTCCTGACTCGAATTCTTGGAGCAGCTGGTTTAGCACGGCATCCACGTCAGCCATTGGCAGCTCAATCTTGATCACGGTTCACTCCTCGAGGCCGAGGAGCCTGCGTAGTTCGGGGTCCGTTTCGCGAAGCTCGGCAATCTGTGCCGTCGCCGCCCGCAGATGTCGATGAACCATGCTGGGGCTAATGCCCATGATATGTGATACCGATTCCTCTCCGCCAGAAACCCGCCTTCCCTCACGCCATGCTAGCACCACCGCCTGCTGTTGCTTCGCGCTCAAGCCACGCAGAACGACGACAATAGCACGCGGATCAAGTGTCCGCACTGAATCCTCAACGCGTGACAGCGCGGCCTGGTCCAGTTCTCGTTTGAGCACTTGGTGGAATTCGCCTTCGCGTTCCCTTCGCCTCTTCATCTTGCTGACGACGGTGAGGCACTTCCTCTTGAAGGCCCTGTAGAAGCGTTCCTCCCAGTACAATAGCGGGACGTCCTGCTTCTCGACGAAGTCCTTCCACATCACCAACAACGCCGCTTGGTACACCTCCTCCCAGTCGAATCTCCACCTCCACGCCACGTTCCTGGCGATCGGCTCGAGGTGCGGGGGAATGTGCTCGGCTGCCTCTCTGACCAAGTCGTTGTCTTCCGACCGAAGACCCTTCCGGAGTAGATAGGCAAGCGTCTCCAGCCGGAACTCGCGTCCCTTGTCACGAACCCGGTGGAGTAGATCGGACGCACTAAGTCCTTTCAGCTCACTTATCTCCCTGACGGAGTCTGATGGGCGAGGCAGCGATCTGTCTCCGAGCGTAGGTGAGCATCTTCCTTACCTGGGCAATCTCACGTACCCCAGCAAGTGTGAACCCTGCCTCGGGGTTCACTCTTCCGCACGCGCGGAGATTGATAGGGTGAGAGATCGCAACACCCCTAACCCACGGAGGCGATATGGTGGCGACCGAGACCCAGAAGCTGGTTACGATTCTCATCGATCAGCACAAGTGTGAACTGGAGCCTGGCATCTATACGGCCGCGCAGCTCCTTGAACTGGCGGGCGAGAACCCGGCCGAGACCATCCTGGTCCTTAAGCTGGGCAACGAGCTCGCGCAGCTCCCGGCCAACGAGCAATTCGAACTGAAGCCCGACTCGCGCTTCGTAGTCTTCCACTGCGACGCGACGCCCGTCTCGTGATCTTTGGGCCCGATCGACTCCACGCTGACCTTACGGCGATCGGCTTCCCAGCCGAACTCGTCACGGCGCCGAACGGCACACCGTTCATCGTGATCTCAAACTTCGAGGTGCCCATCGGGCGTTTCGTCGGCCGCATCATCGATCTGGGCCTGCAGGCGACTCCGGACTTCCCTCTTACGGTTGCTCCCGCGATCCATGTGCGTTCCAACCCACATTTGCTCGACATTTCAGACACCGTCCCGGGCAAACGCAACATCACGAACAGTGCCCTCGGGCCAGAGTGGCGCTATTGGAGCCACAACCTCGGCTGGTCCGACCCCAAGACAGTCCGCCGACTAATCTCCAAGGTGAACAAGGTGTTCAGCGATGCTTGAAATCAACTCAGCCGCAATGCCAACCACCCTTGCCAGAGAGCTGCGCGAGGTGCTTGTACGAGAAGACGGACAGGAGGACCTCACCTTCGCCCTGTGGTATCCCTCTACGGGAAAGCACCGTCGAACGGCCCTTGTCGCTGAACGCCTCCCTCCAGAGCAGGGGGATCGTCAGATACACGGAAACGTGAGTTTCAACGCGAGTTATCTGTACCGCGCTCTACAGGCGGCGCTTAGGGCCGGCGCGGGTCTCGCCTTTCTTCATAGCCATCCCTTACCGGGATGGCAGGACATGAGTGAGGATGACGTTTCGGCGGAGATTCGAATCGCGCGCGCGACCTGTGCACTTACTGACCTGCCGCTAGTCGGCTTTACCACGGGTGTTGATGGAACCTGGAGCGCACGAACCTGGCGGGCGGTGCCAGAACACCCGGAGCCTCGCATGACGTGGCTCCCCGAAGTGCGGGTCGTCGGAGACGCGCTGCGGATGTCGCGTCCGCCGACCACAGCACGGCCTGCGCGCCGCGCCGAGGCTCTGATCCGGACGGTCTCTGCGTGGGGAGACGACGCTCAGGCCAAACTTGAGCGCATCCGTGTCGGGATCGTCGGGGTCGGCAGTGTGGGTTCGATGGTCGCAGAGTCTCTAGCCCGGATGGGCCTTCAAGAGATCACGCTTATCGATTTCGACCGGGTTGAGTTGAAGAATCTCGATCGGCTGGTTTCCGGGACTGAGGCCGACACTGGTCGGCTCAAGACCGAGGTCGTGCTCGATCGGATCAGAGTGGTTGCCACCGCCGCGGAACTTGATCTGCGCGCTGTGGCGGAGAAGATATCGCATCCAGATGCTTACGGTGCCGCACTCGACTGCGATATCCTCTTCAGCTGCGTTGATCGACCGCATCCGCGCCATGTCTTGAATTTCCTAGCCTATAGCCACCTAGTGCCGGTGATCGACGGGGGCATTCGTGTGAGGCACCGGAACAGCCGGTTTCGGGGCGCGGACTGGCAGGTTCAAACCGTGGCGCCTGGTCGCGCATGTCTGCGCTGCCTCGGCACGTACGACGAGAACACCGTCGCTCTCGACCAAGCGGGCCTACTGGATGATCCGAGCTATATGGCTGGCCTCGACCCCGACAGCGCCCTTAGCCGCCGCGAAAACGTTTTTCCGTTCAGCGCGAACCTAGCCTCGCTTGAAGTCTTCCACCTGATCTCGATGGTAACGGGGATCGCCGGTCAGAGTAACTTGGGAGTTCAGCGCTTTCGCTACTACCCCGGCGTTATGGATCAACGTGTCGACGCGGCATGCAAGGACGGTTGTGAGTTCGGCCAACTCGTCGCGACCGGTGATCACCACTTCTCGCTTATGGACGCGCCGAACGTGCCGATGATGACGGCTGCGCGAACTCAATTCGCGGTAAGCCCGAGCAGGTAGAATCCACTCCGAAGCTTCGCCGCAGTCGGAGTGCTCGCGCGGCCTGAGCCGCTACGGCCTGAAACGAATCCACTTCGTCATGCGGCGCTGTGACACCTCCGCGCCGTAGACGTTGCCCTCGTCGTCCACCGCAACCCCTTCGGGCCCGCTGAAGCCCATCACGTTGGCACGGTCGTCCGGCAGGAAGAAGTGCACCCACCCCTGGTTCGCGTCGCCGATGCGGATGCCCTTCTCCCAGCCGGCGTTACGCTGCCCGGTGAACTCGTTGGGCGCCGGGCTGGACTCGGAGTCGGCCACGTAGATGTTGTCGTCGGCGTCGATGTAGATGCCGCTCGGCCGCCCGAACTGCGTCCAGATAGCGAGGAAGTTGCCCTCCTGGTCGAAGAGCTGGATGCGGTTGTTGTAGCGGTCGCCGACGAAGATGCGCCCCTGCGAGTCCATCGCCAGCGCGTGTGGGTCACGGAACTCCCCGGGCCCGTACCCGAGCTCGCCCCAGGTCTCCATGTAGGTGCCGTCGGCCGCGTAGCGGACCACCCGCCCCTTGGTGCGGTCATGGGAGTCCACCACGTAGATCTGGCCGTTGGGCGCGACCAGGACGTCCGACGGGCGGGTGAGGTGCGTGGGCGGGTCGCCGGCCTCGCCCGGCGTGCCGAGCGTCATCAGCAGCTCGCCTTCGGGGGAGAACTTGAGCACCGAGTGCCCCGTGGTCGTGGCACCGTTGGCCCAGGCATCGCTGATCCAGACGTTCCCCTCGTGATCCACATCGATCCCGTGCGGCCACGCGATCATGCCGCCGCCGAAGCTCCGCAGCAGGTTCCCCTCCTTGTCGAAGAGGAGGATGGGATCCACGTCCGAGCCGACGCAGGTGTTCGCGCCACAGCGCTCCGCGACCCAGATGTTTCCGTCCAGAGCGATCTCCACCGCGCTGGTGGAACCCCACTCTCTTCCCTCGGGGAGTTCGCCCCATCCGTAGACCGGCCGGAACGGGTTGGTCGTCACCGATTGGGCCTGAAGTGGCGGAGCCGCGGTGGCAAGGGCCGTAACGGCAAAGATTCCGAAAGCGATCGTGGCGCGCGTCCATCCAGTCATCGGTCGGGTCTCCGGGTGAGTGCGGTGGGTGCCTGGTTGACAGCGGTCGGAACGAAGACAACTCGCGCCGACTCCTGCCGATGGATAAGAGACGGTAGACATCCCGGAGCCCGGCGACAAGTACGCCCAGTCAGGGTACCGGGACAACGGCGCCTAGATCGGCCCATGATGCTATTGAGTAAAAATACTCAGTAGCCTAAATTGACTGCATGGATACCTACGAACGCCCACACGGCAAGACGCTTCTCGCCCGGCTGCGTGAAGAGCCCCGGTGGCTCACCATCATCACCGGACCACGACAGACCGGCAAGACTACACTGGTCGAGCAAGTCCTGCGACAGGTGCAAAGGCCATCGGCCCACATCGCCGTGGATGCACCGGACCCCACGACCTTCCCGGTCGCGACTGGATTCCGGGCTGGCGCCACATCACTCGCTGCGGACATCTCACTCCCTCCCGTCGACAGCAGAGACACAAGGTGGCTTGTCCGCACCTGGGAAGAGGCTCGGCTGGAAACTCGGGCATCGGACCGGGGATTCGTGCTCGCGCTCGACGAGATTCAGAAGGTCCCGAACTGGTCGGAGACGGTGAAGGGGCTGTGGGACGCAGATCGGAGGGAACGCCTCCCCCTCCACGTCGTGCTGCTCGGCTCCGCGCCACTCCTCATGCAGCAGGGAATGAGCGAGAGCCTGGCAGGCCGCTATGAGGTCATCGACGTCGAGCACTGGTCCTTCGCGGAGATGGCCGCCGCGTTCGACTTCGATCTCGACCGGTTCGTCTACTTCGGCGGCTATCCCGGTCCGGCCCCGCTCGCACGTGACGAGACCAGATGGCGCAGTTTCATCCATCGCTCGCTGATCGAGCCGAACATCGAGCGTGACATCCTCGCGCTCCAGCGCGTGGACAAGCCCATACTCCTCAAGCAGCTCTTCGGACTCGGCGCCGCGTATTCCGGCCAGATCCTCTCCTACAACAAGATGCTCGGGCAGCTCGATGAAGCCGGCAACACGACCACTCTCGCCCGTTATCTGGATCTGCTGTCCAAGGCAGGACTGATCACTGGACTGTCGAAGTACGCCAGCCGCCCCCATCGGCGCAGAGCCTCGAGTCCCAAGCTGAACGTGCTCAACACCGCGCTCATGTCGGTCCATTCGGACTACACCTTCGAGCAGGCGCGGGTGGACCGGACGTTCTGGGGCCATCTCGTGGAGACCGCGGTCGGCGCGCATCTGGTCAACACAGGGAATCCCGAGTACCGCGTCTACTACTGGCGTGACCGGGGACGAGAGGTGGACTTCATCCTGGAACACGGACGAAAGCTGGTCGCTTTTGAGGTGAAGAGCGGCAGGCGGCAGGGGAACGTGAGCGGGCTTGACGCGTTCGGTAGGAGCTTTCCGGTCAAGGCATCCTACATCGTTGGACGGGGCGGGATTCCGGTGTCGGAATTCCTGTTGACGCCGGCTCCAGAGTGGTTCGAGGGATCATGAAGCACTTTGTCGCGCGCACATGCTCGGTGGTGCGTGGACGCGACGAGGAACCGGGGCGCCAGCCGGGGTCAACCTCTTCACAGGACACCGAGTCACGTCCCCTGGAGTCGTTTCGAGACGAGCCTGTGTACATGCTGCTGGGGCCTCCAGGCGCCGGGAAGACGGAGGCGTTCAAGCATGAGGCCGAGCAGGAGGGGGGACGCTACATCACCGCACGAGACTTCCTGACCTTCGATTCAATGCCCGAATGGGAAGACCGGACGATCTACATCGACGGCCTGGACGAGACGAGGGCAGGCGCCTCTGACGGACGCGCCCCCTTTGACGGTATCCGGGCGAGGCTCCGAGACACCGGGCGCCCCCGGTTCCGCCTATCCTGTCGGGAAGCAGACTGGTTCGGCGCCAACGACCGAGAGCGCCTCAAGGCGGTTGCCCCAAACGGTGAACTGCGGGTCCTGCGGCTCGATCCGCTGTCGGATCAAGGGATTCTCGAGATCCTGGAGCAGAACCACGGCGTTGCCGATCCGGCAGCGTTCGTGGCCGAGGCCCGCAAGCGCGGAGTGGAGGACCTGCTCCCCAATCCGCAGAATCTGCGAATGCTCGCGGAGGCGGTGGCCGCGGCTGGCCAATGGCCCACGACCAGGACCGAGACGTTCGACCTGGCGTGTCGGAAGCTGGTCTCCGAGAAGAATCCCGAGCATCAGATCGCGTCGACAGGCACCGCGAACACGACAGCCCTGCTGGATGCCGCTGGTGATCTCTGCGCGAACCTGCTGTTGACTGGAAAGGCCGGGGTCACTCTCCCCGGTACTCTGCCGGACACCGATCATCCCCCCTTGGAGCATGTGCCTCAAGGGGACCAACAGCTGCTCCGTCGTGTGGTGGGTACCAGCCTGTTTGCTCTGGCTGGCGAGGGACATCTGGTTCCTGCGCATCGGCAACTGGCTGAGTTCCTGGCGGGGCGTCGCCTCGCCAAGTTGGTCGCCGGGGGCCTTCCCGTACTCCGGCTACTCGGCTTGATGACCGGTTTCGACGGCGGCATCATTTCGGAGTTCCGCGGTCTTGCCGCCTGGTGGGCAGCCCACAGCAAGCCTGCGCGCGAGGAGATTGTCCGACGCGACCCTCTCGGAGTGGTTCTCTACGGCGATGTGGAAACCTTCACGGTTCGCGAGAAGACGCTGGTACTACAAACCCTGGGAGCGGAAACCGAGCGGAATCCGTGGTTGGTTGACATCACCACGTTGGACTCTCCATTGGGACGTCTCGCCGATCCCGGTCTGGAGCAGGAATTTAGTCGCGTTCTCTCCGACCCCGCGCGGGATGAGGCGCATCAGTCCTTTGTCCGGCTCATCCTCCAAGCTCTCATGGCCGGTCAAGCCATCCCCCAACTTGCCGATCCCCTGATGGCCACTGTCCGGGACGACTCGTGGCCGATGATACATCGGCGCACTGCCCTGGCGGCATACGTGCAAGTCCGCCGGGGTGACCCTCAGGTCGCCGCAACGCTCCGGAGCCTTCTCGACGACGTCTACACTGGCGTCGTACCGACTCAGGACGACGGCCTGCTGGGGACATTGCTGGAGGAACTGTATCCCGCCGACCTCTCCGCGGCCGACTTGGTCGGTTACTTGAGAGAGCCGGCTCAGCGCGGTCGCTGGACGCGCTATAGTGCGTTCTGGACGGGCGCGCTAATCGAGAAATCCTCGCTTGAGCAAATGGTCCAACTACTTGAGTTGCTGAAGGCGCCGATGGAGCAGGTAAGGGCAGAATCAGGGGTTGCTCGACGGGGCGTCGATTTCGTGGTGCGACCGCCGGTGGTGCTGTTGCGCCACCTCCTGGAACGCTCACCCGAGAGCATCGCGCAAGAGCAACTCGTGCATTGGCTTGGCTTCGCGGGTTGGCTGGGGCAAGAGCCAGGCATCATTCTCCCGGGCGGAGTCGGCGGTGCCGAGTTCTTCCGGAGTTGGCTCACGGACCATCCCGACATGCAGAAGGCCATGATCGAGCAGGGTGTGAGCCGATGCCGCACGGCGGACGGTGACTTCCACTATTGCATGGTCCTTGTGCTACGAAGCCGCTTCGGCGCCAAGCTGCCGGACGACTACGGGGCTTGGTGCGCCGATCAAGCGCTGCGGGCAAACAACGACGAGGTGGCTGACTGGTTCGCGTGGGAGGCGGCGGCATTCGTCCACAACGAGCCTGAGAAGCGACAAGTTGAAGAAATTGCGGAGAATCTACGTGGCGACGCCCGCCTCACCGGACTATTCAAGGAAACGCTCGCCGCCTGGGAACAGGAGAGCCGTATTGACGCCGAGCCCCAGGGAACCCCGCAGGCCTTGGCAATATCGGACGGCGGGCGATTCGATGACCTGCGCGCAAACGTCCGAGCAAACCTGACATCGCTACGCGCCAACCAGTGCCCGCTGAACCTGCTTCACCACCTGGCAGTGGCCTATCTCGACGGCTTCTCGGATGTCGTCGGCGAGACTCCGCAGGAACGGCTGCGCTACTTGCTCGGTCCCGATGATGATCTCCTCAGAGCGGCCCTGGCCGGCTTGCGGGGAGCGATTCGCCGGGCGGACCTCCCAACGTGGACCGAGGTCTCGGAGTTGGCTGTCCAAGGGCAGATACACTACGCGGCCTACCCGTTCATGGTTGGACTGGACGAGCTCTCTTGGGGAGAGAACCAAGACACACAGCTTACTGAAGCTCAGATTCGTCTGGCGCTTTCCATCCACCTTGCAGTTCCGAGACTGCGTCACTTGTACGGCGCAGAGCGTCCACTACGCTGGCTGCGTGCTTCTGTGGCGAGACAACCGGATGTTGTCGCCGAGGTATGGATCCACTGCGCCCGCCATCAGCCTCGGAAGGGCGCGGAGTTGCTGCCGGACATCTACTACTTGGCCCGCCAAGCCGAGTATGCCCCTTTGGTATCCGCGGTATCCATTCCACTCCTGAGAGTCTTCCCGATCCGGTGCAGGTCAGGACAGCTAACGACCTTAAGTTCTTTACTTCAGGCCGCTGTACTCTATGGAGACAGGACACAACTCCTGGAACTGATCGAGGCAAAGCTCGCCCGCACGAGCATGAACGCCAGCCAGACAGTGTATTGGCTTACCGCTGGACTGTTTGTAGAGCCGGAGGTCTATGGCGATCGGTTGGAATCGTATGTGACCGGACGGGGCCGCCGGATACACCGATTGATGGAGATGACAGTGGAGCCACATGCCGTGCCGTCGGCCGTGAGGGACATGTGGGATGCGACCACTCTCGAGAGGCTGATCCGCCTGATTGGACCCTACTCTTTCGCGCCGCCAAGGACTGGCGAAGTCTACGTGGTGACGTTGCCCATGGAAGCCGACAGCAGTATCCACGGCTTCATCGACCGGCTCTCGGAGGATGCCTCACCTGCAGCGAGGAATGCACTCGAGTCGCTGGCCGCGGACGATCGACTCGCCAACTGGCGATCCAAGCTTCTCGATCGCCTCCACAAGCAGAAGAGCGTTTATCGAGAAGCCACTTTCCTGCATCCCGGCCTCGAAGACGTCGCCGAGGTCCTCGCCAGCGGTCGGCCTGCGGGTGTGGCCGATCTCTGGGCGCTCGCCACCGACATCCTGGAGCACTTTGCCCGAGACATCCGGGACGGCGCCACCTCGGACTGGCGTCAATGCTGGAATGTCGACGAATACAACCGTGCGGAGACGCCCAAACCAGAAAACGGTTGTCGAGACGCCCTGCTGTCCGACCTGGAGCAGGCGCTGGCATCCTTGGGCGTGGAGGCTACCAAGGAGGGTTCCTACGCCGACGACAAGCGTTCCGACATTCGCGTCGCTTGCGACGGCTTCAACGTCCCCATCGAGATCAAGCGGAGTTGTCATCGCGAACTCTGGAGCGCGATTCACATCCAACTGATCGCCAAGTACGCCCGCGACCCCGGTGCCGATGGCTACGGCATCTATCTCGTGTTCTGGTTCGCAGAGGCCGAGGGCTGCAGGCCAACCCCACGATCCGGCCCAAAGCCGAAGTCGGCCGCTGAACTCCAGCAAGCCCTGCTCGACTCCCTCTCCGACCTCGAACGCCGCAAGATCTCTGTCTGCGTGATCGATGTGTCGAAGCCGGAGGCGCGGAAGTGAGCCAAGATCCACCGCCTTCCTGGCCAGCGGCTGGCGCGTTCTGCTAGGAGGTCCGGCTCCTCCACGCTGCCGCCAGCCCCCGATCAAACGTCATCAGTTTGCGCGGCTCTCGCCGGATGCAGGATGCCAGATGAACGAGGTCGCGGGCCTCCAGCCCGGGATGCACGACCGACAGATTCCGGGCCACTACGACATCGGCGTGATCGACGGGCCAGACCTGGTGCACCGTGGCCTCTACCAGATCGAAGGCTGCGTCAAGCAGCGGCCGCCTGTCCCGGCGCAGGTAGTGATGGAGGAGCTCCTGAAGCACCTCAGCCGAAGTGGCGAGGGGTACGTCCTTCTCCCGCGAGAGGATGAAGAACTCCCTGGCTTGCTTCCGCAGGGGATGGTCGCTGCCCACGAAATACATGAAGACGTTGGCGTCGACGAAGATCATGTGATGTCGTAGTCCGGGTACCTGGTCTCCACGAGCATCTTCTTGACCTCCGACCAGTCCGGCTCCCGAGAGCCGGGCGGATGCAGCGCGTCGCACTTGGCCGCGAATTCCCGAAGCTCCTCCACGGTGAACTTGCGCGAACTTGCCGCGGCCAGCTTCTCCTCGGCGGCCTCGCGCAGCCACTCGCCGAGCGACTTGCCCTCGCGCCGGGCCTGGCTTTGGTAGGCCATCTTGGCGGTCTCCTTCACGACAAAGTGGATGCGGGACATAGTACAGGCTCCATACAGGTATGAGGCAAGATGAATACAGGATGAAGCGCGAGCTGGTCGCTTGCCGCCGCTCATGGAAAATGATGTGCCTTATACTAGCACATGTGCAAGATGATGGTGACTCTCCTTGCAGTCAACCGACCGACCGGTGGACTACCAACGCGAACCGCAGAGGCGGACCCGGGACCCTGAAGCGACGGGCCTGCTATCGCGCCCCACCCGCTTCCAGCCTGCCGTCCACGAACACCCACTCCGGCACGACCCGATAGTCGAAGGGATGCCCTTCCAGAATGACGAAGTCGGCGTCCTTGCCCGGCTCGATGCTCCCGATCCTGTCGTCGATGTCGAGGAGCTCGGCGGCGTTCAGCGTCGCCATCCTGAGCGCGTCCACCTCGGGCACGCCGTTGCGGAAGGCCCAGGCCGAGTTGAGGATGGGCTCGCCTCCGAGGCGGCCGATGGGCGAGGCCCGTCGCGATGCCCCGGGACCGTAGAACGCCACCCTCACGCCGGCGCGGTTCAGGATGGCGGGCCCTTCCACGCTCCAGCCCTCGCCCCCTCCGCGGATATCCGAGGCGTAGCTCCCGGAGTTGCCCAGGATGACACCCACATCGGCCGCCGCGAGCCGGTCCGCCAGCTGGTGCGCCTCCACTCCGCCGGTTACGACCAGCCGCAGGCCGTAGTCCTCCGCGATGCTCAGCGCCTCTTCGATCTCGGCCACCCGATCCGCATGGATCAGCGCCGGGGCCTCCCGCCGGAGCAGCGGCAGGAGCGCTTCGAGACGCGGATCGTACTCACGCGCTTCACCGGACTCGGCGTAGCCTCTCGCCGCATCCAGCGTCTCCCGGATCATCGCCGAGGCGCCCTCGAGCGTCAGCGGCGCACCGGATTCGTCCGTCCACTCCCGCAACGTCGCGGCGGTGAGCGCGAACACCATGCTGGCCGGCTCGCGCCGCACCATCTTCTCGAAGTCGAGTCCGGGGGTCTTCACCACCACCCCGTTCCCTCCGATCAGATTGCGCGTCCCCGGCGTGACGTGGATCGCGGTCACCCCGATGGCCGTGTTCACCTGGTACGAGGGAAACCAGGGGTCGACGCCGTAAAGGGCGTTCATCTCCGGCACGATCGGCGCGGTGATCTCGTCGTTCTGCACCTGCCACTTGAGGTCGCCGATCCAGTCGTTGGCGAAGGCGCGCGCGATCACGGTTCCGGGCATGACCACGCGCCCCCCCACATCCATGACCGGGATGCCGGCAGGCGGGGCCGCGCCGGCCTCCACCCGGGTAAACCTGCCGTCCTCGACTATCAGCGTCGCATTCTCGACGGCCCCGCCGCTCACGGTGAAGACGTGGGCCCCGGTGATGGCGAAGGATTCGTCATCCGGGCCGATGGCGCCCGTCACGGGTGTGAAGGGCCCCACGCTGCGGGGGCGTTCCGGCTGCAGCACGCGGTCGCGCTCGTATTCGAGCCGCCCGTCCACGAACACCCGCTCCACCCGGTCGGCCGCGAGGTCCAGGAAGTGCCCGTCGAGCAGCACCAGGTCGGCATCCTTGCCCGCCTCGATGCTGCCCACCCGGTCCTGCAGCATCATCGCCCGCGCCCCGTTGAGGGTCATCACCTCCAGCGCCTGCTGGTCGGTCAGGCCGTGGCGCGCCAGGAACGCCCCGTACTCGCGGAAATCCCTGAAGTGCTGGTTGGACATGTCGGTCTGGATGCTGGCGTGCACCCCGGCGTCCAGCAGCTCCTTCAGCAGGTTGCGCGGCTCCGGATCGTTGTAGTACTGGACGATCATCATGGGGCCGATGACGGGGACGATGTTCGTCCCGGCCAGCAGCTCGGTCAGCGGGAAGACCTCCTCCGCGTGCGCCAGTGCCAGCCGGTCGAAGAAGCCGTACTTGCGCGCCAGGCGCAGCACCATCATCACCTCGCTGGGATAGTGCGAGTGCGCGTGCACCATGACCTCGCCCCGGATCACGGCCGCGAAGGCCTCCAGGCGCTCGTTGCGCTCGGGCGCCGTTCCGCGCCCGGCCGCGTGGGCATCCTGCTGCGCCACATAGGCCTCGGCGCGCCGGAAGTAGTCGTCGGCGGTCGCGTACCAGCCCATGACCGTCTGCGGGGTCTCTCCGGGACGCAGGTTGATGAGTGGGCGCACGGCCATCTTCAGATCGACATAGGGCTTGAAGATCATCTCCGGGCCGGGCGTGCTCTTCATCTTGAGCGCCACTGACTGGCCGCTCGAGATGATGCCGCTGCCCGAGCGCGTGATCAGCGAGGTGATGCCGCCCGACAGCGCCACCTGGATCATGGGATCATCGAGGTCCAGGTGCTCCACCGCCTTCCACTCGGCGGTGACCGGGCCCGGGATGCGTGACTGGCTGGAGCGGTCGAGTGCCAGGTGCGCGTGCGCGTCGATCATGCCCGGGATCACCACTTCGGCTTCGTAGACGCGCGCATTGGCGGGTGCGTCGACGGACACGCCGACCTGTGCGATGACCCCGTCGCGAACCAGGATTTCGCCGTCCCGGATCGTGCCGTTGGTGACCGTGTGAATCGTGCCCGCACGGATGAGAATCGGATCGGACTGGGCGAAGGCTCCTTCCGGCGAGGCCGCTGCCGAAGCCGCCGCCAGGATCACCGCGAGCGCGCTACGAATGTTGTTCCAGGTCATTCCGCATACTCCTTCGTGAGCGAATCGGCAGAAGTGGTCACCGGCCCGGCAGGCGATCCAAAAAGGGTGTCACCTCGAGCAGCACGACATCGTCGCGCCTGCGCAGCTCGCGCAGGAAAGGACCCTTGTGGCCCGCGCCGTAGGTCAGGAGAAACCGCGCGCCCTCCCCGCGGTGACGGTCGAGCGCGCGCTCCATGTATGACCAGTGCGAGGCGTTGATGGCGTCCCAGCCTCCAGGTCCGAGATCGGCGTCGAACAGGCGGGCATACACCTGCATGCGGATGTCGTAGGCCTCGTCGTAGGCGTCGGTATGGATCCAGCGGGGATCGTCTCCCGCGCGGGCGGCCAGCGCCTCGGCTGAAGCCGCGGCCGCGGCCTGGTATTCAGCCCACGCGTCGGCCCGCTCCGGGTCCCGCGAATAGGCATCGAGATACGCCGCCCTGAAGTCGGACATCGGTTCCGTCCATCCGGCCGTAGGGATGACCTCGAAGTCCAACTCGCGCGTCAGCGGGAAGAGCCCCTCCATGTACTCGGGGAAGAGGCGCGTCCGGGGCTCCTCCACCGTCCCCGACGCTTGGAATTCGGCCCAGGCCCGGTCCCAGCGGTTGGGCGGGATCTCGGTCATCCAGTAGTCGGGATGGATCTCGCGCACCAGATCGCGGACGACGTCCAGGCTGAACAGCTCGCTGGTCTCGTGGCCGCCGTGGATCATCCCGAGGACGACGACTTCGCTGGGGATGAACGCGGCGTCGCCAGGAACGGGAGCTGCGTCTCCGGAGGCCGAAACGCCACCCTCGGCCATTGCGTCCACCGATCTGTCCCCTCCGCCTTCGACGGGAATCAGCTCCACCAGGGTGCCCGAAAGCTCGTTGGCCACGAAGACGCGCTCGCCGTCCGGGTGCAGTCGCAGCACGATGGGCTGCGCCCCCACCTCGATCGTCTGCACCACCGCCCGGGACTCCAGGTCCACCACCGACACCGTGCTGCCGCCCGCGTTGTTCACCACCGCGTGGCGGCCATCACCGGGCACGACCACCGAGAAGGGTCGCGGACCGAGCCCCTCCGACACCCGGCCGGTGACGTCGAACGACGCCGTGTTGACCAACACCAACTCGTCCGACCCGCCGCACGCCACGATGTAGGTGACCTGATCGGGTGTAAGGGCACCCCCGGGCGGGCCCGGACACACCTCGACCGTGGCGTCGGTCTCCATGTTGAGCAGGTCGATCACGGAGACGGTGCCCGCGTCGAGGTTGGGGACGAAAGCATGCGACCCGTCCCACATCACAGCGGCCGGGTAGGGCCGGTCGCCGGTCGAGTGAGACCCCGCGGGCATCCCCGACTCCGTGTCCACAACCCACAGGCGATCGGCGAACTCGCTCGTGATCCAGTTCCGCCCCCGAACCGTGCCGGGCGCGAAGAGCGAGAGACCCGAGCCAACCCGCCACACCGCCCCGGGCACGATTCTCCCTTCGGCATCGAGCTTGATGAGCGTCGAGTCGCGGAACTGGCTGATCAGCCAGCCATCGCCGGCGCGAACCAGGTCGAGGGGCGTCGAGCTCCGGCGTCCCAGCGAGCCACGACGGACGCCCGCGGCCAGGTCCACGACCCCGATCTGCCCGTCACCGCTCAGTGCCACGTACGCGGTGTCGCCGTCGGTGCTGAAGCGGATACCGTGCGGGGCCGCCCCCACTTCGATGGTGGCGCCGAGGCGGAAGGGGCCCTGCATGTCGACCGCCGGGCCCGACTCCCGGCACCCGGACATCGCGATACACAGCGCCATCGCCCTCGGCGACCATGCGCGCCTGACGCGCCACCGCGTATCGATCTGCCGGGTCCACGATCGTTCGCACCTCCGTATCGACTCTCGAGCTGTGGAAGCCCGCACGCCGATGCCCGCGGCTCAGTATACCGGAGCACCCTCGAGCGCCGGTCCGCCGACGCATCCGTTCCGAGTCACAATGCGGTCTGCGGGAGCGGGCGACCAGTGCCTTGCCACGCCGGCCACCACCAACATGGCCTCTGATGCCTGCCCGCGGTTCCCTCCGAAACAGTGTCTGACGACATTGAGTAGTCGGAACTGCGGCACGCCGGGCAATCAGGAAAGGAGAGAGGCTTCGTTCATGTCATCTTCGCGCGACAACATCCATCTTCACGAACAGCTCCTCCTTCTGGTCCTGCGCGACCGCAAGGGCACCGCTGGACTATCCGGGCCGGCTTCTATCAATCTCGCCATGGGCGGGGCCATGCTCGCCGAACTCGCGCTCACCGGGCTCATTCGCATCGACGAGGACAAGAAGGCGCGGGTCGAAGCGGTGCCGGGTGGGCAGCCGCCCCGCGACGAAATCATGGCCGAGGCGCTCGACCGGGTACGCAACTCCAAGCGCCGCCGGCGCGCTTCGGCCTGGGTATCGACCTTCGGCAACCTCAAGCGTCTCCGGCACCGGACCGCGCTGGGGCTCTGCCGCCGAGGCATCCTGCGCACCACCGAGTCGCAGATCCTGCTCGTCTTCACGCGCAAGCTCTATCCGACCATCGACCCCGGACCCGAGCGCAAACTGATCGCGCGGCTGCGCGACGCCATCATGGGGGACTCGGAGATCGACCCTTCGATCGGGGTCTTGATCTCCCTGGCCCATGCCACCGGCTCGCTCAGGATCCACTTCGAGCGCAAGGAACTCAAGGCGCGCAAGGCCCGGCTCAAGGAGATCAGCGCAGGAGAGCACTTCTCCGGTGCCGCCGCGCACCCAGCGGTTGCGGCTCAGAATGCGGTGAAGGCCGCGGTTGCGGCGTCCCAGGCGGCGGTCGCCGCGACTCAGACCGCGATCGCGACCAGCGTCGCCATTTCGGCGTCAAGCTGATCCGTATGCCGCCCGCAAGCGCTTCAAGTCCCTGAAGCGGACCATGCGGCGGCGGTCTTCGTCCCAGAGCGCCAGGTTGATGAGCTTCAGGGTGTCCCGGAAGCGCACTTCCCGCACCACGTGAAACTCCGCGTTCTCCTCGTGTGCCTGCTGCAGCTTGTAGTTGGGGATGCGCATGCTCATGTGATGCACATGGTGGAATCCGATGTTCGCGGATATCCAGCGGAGGGGAGCGGGAAGGACGAGGTACGAGCTCCCGTAGAGCGACGCATCGTAGTAGTCCCAGTCTTCGTTCCTGTCCCAGTACGTCCGCTCGAACTGGTGTTGGACGTAGAACATCCAGACGCCGGCTGTGGAAACGATGATCTGCACGGGCGCGTGCGTCAGCAGCAATCGCTGGTACCCGATCGCCTCCCCCAGTAGCAGCACCGCGGCCACCAGAGCCAGGTTTGTCCAGAAGACGCTCTGCCACGCCCGCTTCCACTTCGCCGGGGCATCCCAGGGATACCGGTGCTTCATCAGGAAGATGAAGAGGGGTCCCAGCACGAAGAGCACGACCGGATGCCGGTACAGCCTGTACCGAAGCTTGCGGCGCCAGGGCCAGGACAGGTATTCGCGCACGGTGAAGGTGTCGATGTCGCCGAAGCCGCGAAAATCGAGGTCGCCGGAGTGGGCGTGGTGGTAGGCGTGGGCGCGCTTCCAGTAGTCGTACGGGGTCAGGAGCAGGACGCCGATACATCGGCCCACCCACTGCCGTGCCGTGTGCGAGCGAAAGAAGGACCCGTGTCCACAGTCGTGCTGGATCATGAACAGCCGCATCATGAAACCGGCGGTGGGCAGCGCGAGCAGGATCGTGAGCCAGTACCCCACCTCGAGGCTGAGCATGGTCGCATACCAGAACGCCACGAAGGGAATTGCGGAGGTGAGTAGCTGGCGAACGCTGGCGCCGGTGTTCGGACCCCAGTATGGCTTCAGAATTGTGTTCCAGAAGGCGACCTTCTGACGGTCGGGTGCTCGGGTCATAGTCTGGTCTGTCCGGGTAGGGTGGGTGGTTTGGTGAATTCACGCGCCGCTGACGCGACGCTCAGCGCGGGATGGTCTCGCTGGGAAGCGCGGGCGCATGCACCGGATCGCGACGCACGCGGGTGGACTGTTCGAAGGCGTAACCCAGGGCCAGCAGCCGGGCTTCGCTGAACGGCCGCCCCAGGAACGAGATCCCCACGGGCAGCCGGTCGCTGGTGTACCCGGCCGGCACGATCATGTCGGGCAGCCCGCTCAGGTTGGCCAGGTTGGTCGCGGAGGGTGCCGGATTGGGCGACGACGAGCCCCGGTTGACGCCCGACGGGCCGGGCCGGGTCGGCGAGGTGGGGTAGACGATGGCGTCCAGCTCGTGGGCGTCCATCACCCCGACCAGGATCTCGCGCACCATCGGCAGGCCGTGATTGCGCATGGCCGTGTACTCGTAGTCGTCGGGCGATCCGGTGTTCAGTTCCTGCTGGAAGAGTCCCCAGCGGGTCGGGTTGGGCACGCCGCCACCGGCCGGCGACGCGAGGATCTTCGTCGAGCGCTCGACCATTTCCTCAAGGGTGCGCGGATACCCGGGAGCCAGGTCGGCCAGGTATGCCTCGATCTGCCCCTTGAACTCGCGCCAGCGGATGGTGGTGTAGAAATGTGCCTTGGCCTCGAGCAGCCAAGGCGGGTAGCGCACGTCCACCACCGTCGCTCCGGCCGCGCGCATGGCGCCCAGCCCGGCCTCGATGATCCAGTCGACCTCGGAGTCGTAGCCGAGGAAGTCGCGAGCGATGCCGATGCGCGCCCCCTGGAGCGCCCCCTCGTCGAGGAAGCTCGTGTAGTCGGTCTCGTAGCGCCCCTCGCTCGCCGCGGTCGCCTCATCCGCCGGATCCACCCCCACCATCATGCTCAGCATCGCCGCGACGTCATACACGTGGCGGGCCATCGGACCGGCCGTGTCGAAGGAGAGCGCGAGAGGCACGATGCCATCACGGCTGAGGAGTCCGTGCGTGGGCTTCAGCCCGGCGATGCCGTTGGAGGTGGTGGGGCCGCGCACCGAACCCCCGGTGTCGGTGCCGATGCCCAACTGTCCGTAGGAGGCGGCGATGGCCACCCCGGTCCCCCCCGACGACCCGGAAGGGGTGCGGGTCAGGTTGTGCGGGTTCAGCATGGGCCCATCGATCGAACTCAACTGGACTCCAGAGGCGAACTCGCTCATGTTGGCCTTGGCCAGGATGAGGGCGCCCGCCTCGCGAAGCTTCTGCGCGATGAAGGCGTCGTCGGGCGGGAGTGAGCCCTTCAGTAGAATCGAGCCC
Organism: Longimicrobiales bacterium; assembly: GCA_965237885.1. GTDB lineage: Bacteria > Gemmatimonadota > Gemmatimonadetes > Longimicrobiales > Gaopeijiaceae > BD2-11. The sequence goes on from CBDEGN010000002.1 coordinate 933,895, forward strand.
GCCGTGGTGGCCATGTCGTGGGTGTCCACGTTGTCCTTCAGCACCACGGGGATGCCGTGCAGCAGGGAGCGGGGTCCCTGCGTACGCCGTTCCTCATCCAGAGCCCGCGCCGTCTCCAGCGCCCGCGGGTTGATCGTCAGGATGGCGTTGAGCTTCGGCCCCTGGTCGTCGTACGCTTCGATCCGCGCCAGGTAGAGTTCGACGAGCCGTTCAGAGGTGAGCGTGCCCGCATCGAAGGCCGTGTTGATGTCCGCGATGGTGGCTTCGGAAAGGGAAATGGACTGGGCGCCGGCGCCGGAGGGCAGCACGACGGCGGCCACCAGCCAGAGCGCGGAGCGGAGCGGAGAGGGCTTCATGGCGATGCGGGCTTGGATCCGGGAAACGAGGAAGATGCGGCAGGCACGGACATATATAGTGCGACATGTACCACGGCGCGTCCAACATCGGCACCGGATTCGCTCCCAGGGCCCTGTCTCGGCCCAGGTGCTGCGCCGGGCCAGCCCCGCTTCAGCGCGTTCCGCCTCAGAGCCCGAACCCCGTCTCACCGCAGGGCCCGGAACAGGCGATCCGAGAGGGTCAGCAGCAGGGGTGTGCCCACCGTCATCGTCAGCAATCCCGCGATCCGGAGGGAATCGCTCTTGTACTCCAGGTCCTCGGCGTGCATCACCATCACGTATCCCGCGGTGGTCGAGATCAACCCGGCCATGGCAGCGGGGAAGTAGCGGCCGCGCGATTGCCGCGTACCCCCGGTCCTCGACGACGCGACCCCTCCGATGGCCCCGGGCAGGCTCAGCGCCAACACACCGGTCGAGATCGTCGCCAGGTCTCCGCAGCGGCTCGTGAACCGCCTGCCATGGGTGGTGGGCTCACTCGTCACACACTGCTTCAGAGCCAGATACCCGAGCCCAACTCCCGCCATGTTGGCGAGAATCGAGCTTCCGAGCACCCTCCCCCAGGGGTGCGACTCCTCTTCCAGCGACCAGTCGTAGGCACCGACGGAACCGCCGAAGAGGTTCTCCCGGTCCCGGAGGCTCGTGTCACGCGACTCAATCAGGAGCGCGCCGCCGGAGGCCCGGTTGCCGTAGCGGGTGATCGCCTCCAGGGGCGACAGCACCTCCACTCGGTCGATGTCGCTCAGGTCGATGCTCGAGTACAGCAGCCCGGGATCCGACACCGGCACGCCGTCCAGGTAGACCGACACCTCGTCGCATTCGCCGGCCCCGCTACCCCGATACTCGACGCACAGGTAGTCGCCCGCCCGGCTGCCGCCCCGCACCCGGATGCCGGGCATGCCTCCGCGCAGCAGGTCCCCCAGTTGCTGGCCACCGCGGGCAGCCAGCTCGATCTCTTCCTTGGGGATCTCGTTGATGTCGAACCCGGAGGTCAGGCGACGGCGTTCGAGCTCGCTGAGCACCTCGACGACCAGGGGCTGGAACTCGATGGCGCGCGTCGACATGTGGGCGTTCACCCGCAGGTCCTTCCCTGGCTCCACGGCCACATGCTGCGCGTACTCCCCATAGGCGATGTGCTGCATCACCACCACCCGCTCGCCCACGGGGACGCCCATGATGTGAAATGTTCCGGCCGGTCCGGAAATATCCTGGAGAATGCCGTCCGCAGTCGAAATCCGGACTACCACGCCGGCGACCGGCTGAAAGGTGCCCTGATCCAGAATACGGCCGAAGACTGCGCCCGTCCCCAGCGCCTCTCCCGTATCCTGGGCCTCGGCGACGGTGGCGGCCAGCAGCAGCGCGAGGATCGCGAGCGCGCCGTGGAGTCCCGTCCGGGTTGGTTTCACTTCAGTCTCGCCCATCTCGGCGGCAGAATCGCCGCCCTGCTGAATCTACGGACGCGGCCCGTCCATCAAAAGATGTTGGCTTCGACCGGCATGTCCTTGCCGAAGCGGCCGTGCCGAAAGGCGCTCACGTCGACGGTGTGCGCCTCGCCGTCCGCAACCAGCTCCGACACGGCGAGCCCCGTGGCGGGAGCGTGCATGATCCCGTGCCCGGAGAAGCCGCACGCGTCGATCCACCTGCGGGCCCCGGGGTTGAAGCCGATGATCGGGCTGTTGTCGGGAGTCACCCCATAATACCCCCACCAACTCCCCCGCCGGTCGACCCCGAGGTCTGCCCACCAGGGAAACCGCTCGACCCCGGTGAGGAAAACGTGCTCGAGCCAGTCCCAGTTCACGCCCTCGGTAAAGCCGTACGCCTGGGTCAGGTCGTCCAGACCGAAGAGGACGCGGTCACCTTCGCTGCGCAGATACACTCCGGTCGCGAGGTCGATCGTGAGGGGATAGGTGCGGCTGTCGCGCACGGGCGCGCTGAGAAAGATGTTGATGCGCTTCGGCCCCACCGGCACATGGAGTTCGGCGAGCTCGCCGACGGTGCCCGACCAGGCCCCCGCCGCATTGACGAAGAAACCGCACGAGTAGGTTTCGCCGCCGCAGTCGACCCCCCAGCCCTTCCCTTCCGGTCTCACCCCCGTGACGGGCGATGAGAACCGGTAATTCACGCCCAACTCCCGGCCCATCGCCACCCAGGCGTGGGTGGCCATGTGCGGGTCGATCACCCCGTCCCACGGCCCGTAGGTGGCGCCCGCCAGTCCCTCCGTCTCGAAGTCCACGTAGCGCTGCGCCTCGACCGGGTCCACCACCTCCACGGGCGCGCCCAGGCTTCTCTGCAACGCGACCGACTCCAGGTGGCGCTCCCACTTGCCGTGCGGCACCAGCAGCAGATAGCCGATGTCCCGGTAGCCCACATCGTGTCCATGGCGTTCGGGGAATTCCCGGTAGACGGGGAGGGAGTACATCGACAACCCGATGTTCGCGGTGGTGGTGAACTGCACGCGCACGCCGGCTGCACTCTTGCCGGTGGAGCCCATCGCGGGGGCCACGTCCATTTCGCCTACCAGCACTCGCAGGCCGCGCCGCGCCAGGTGCCAGGCGCAGGAGGCGCCCATGATGCCGGCGCCGGCGATGACGACGTCGGGGTTCTTCAATTGCCGGGTAGCGCCAGCAGGCTGCGGGGGTCCACGCTGGTCGTCCCGTAGCGCACCACCCAGTGCAGGTGCGGCCCGGTCACGCGTCCGGTGGCCCCCACGCGGCCGATGGGAGCCCCGGCCGTGACCGTGTCACCCCCCTCGACCAGCTGCTCGCTAAGGTGGAAGTAGCCACTCAGCAGCCCGCCGCCGTGGTTCAGATAGACGATGTTGCCGGCCAGCAGGAAGCCGTCCGCCAGCGCCACCACCCCGTCTGCGGCGGCGCGCACGGTGTCTCCGGGGGCGCCGGCCAGGTCCAGTCCCATGTGGCGGCTGGAGATCTGGCCGTTGAACTCCCGGCCGGTGCCGAAACCGCTGGTGACGCGGGCATCGCGCGGCAGCATCACGTCCGGCTGCCACAGGCGAGCGGTCGCGTGCGCCTCGCGCGCCACCTCGTTGGCCTTCGCCTGGTCGCGCCGAAGCCGAGCCTGATCCTCTTCGTTGAGCGGCGACCCGAACCTCGGCGCCACCGTGAGGCGCTCGTGCTCGTACTCGCCCTCCGCGATGGGGATACGCAGCGAATCGGTCTGGGTGCGCCCGTCCGCGTAGCTCGCCCGGACCCAGGCGTCGATGGTGCCGGTGGCCCCGATGGGCACCGGCGCCAGGCTCTCCAGCACCGAGTCGGCGGGCTGGAAGTGAAGCTCCTCGCCGCCCGCTTCTCCCGCGGCCGACACCATTCCGTCCGCGGACGGCGCGGTTACGCGGATGAGGAAGAGGTGGCCCTGGACGGGCTGGGCCGGTTCCCAGCCGACCTGCAACGGCGCCAGCTCCGGCAGGGGCGGCTCCCAGGAAAAACTCAGGATCAACGTCGCGAGGACCGCGGTCACCAGCAAACCCGCAAGTCCGGTCCACACGCCGCCATGGGGCTTCCTGCTCCCGATTTTTCCGGCCATCGCTTTCGTCCGGTCACTGTAAGACGGGCCGCGCCGGCAACCCGCGCGGCAGCTTTCCCATGAGCCGGGTGGGTCTCGAACCCACGACCTACGGATTAAAAGTCCGTTGCTCTACCAGCTGAGCTACCGGCTCTCCTCAATTCTCCATCTACCGGGCTGGCTTCTCCATCCCCTAATAGATAGCAGTCCGTCTTCCGGGCCGTCTACACCGGTGGGCAGGGCTCCGCTTCATCTCGCTCCATCGTCAGCACGAGCTGCTCGAGGCCGAATGTCAGTCGATGATGGGGCGTGGGCCCGAAGCGCCGCAGCGCGGCCCGGTGCTCTTCCGTGCCATACCCCATGTTCCTGTCCCATCCGTACTCCGGATAGCGACGCGCGAGGCGGGTCATGAGGCGGTCCCGGCACACTTTCGCCACGATGGAGGCACAGGCGATGGAATGGACCAGCCCATCTCCGCCCACGACCGCGTCGTGACGGCAGGAGAGATCGCGCACCGGCAGCCCGTCGACCACGACGTGGTCGGGGTGGCGGGGGAGCCGCCGAATCGCGCGCTCCATGGCGCGCGTGGTCGCCCGCAGAATATTCAGACCGTCGATCTCGCGCACCGATGCCGCGCCCAATGCGACCGCCACTGCCCGCTCCTGGATCCGTAGCGCCAGCGACTCCCGCTGCGCGCGCGACACCTGCTTCGAGTCGTCGGCCCCCTCGACGCCGATCCCCTCAGCGAGTACCACGGCGGCAGCCACGACCGGTCCCGCCAGCGGGCCCCGGCCCACCTCGTCCACACCCGCCACCCCGGAAAGACCGCGGCTCCAGAACCCGCGCTCGTAGTCGAGCGGGATCCGGAGCCCCGAATCGTCCGTTGGTCCCGGCGTCATCGCCGGAGATGATCAGCGCGTGCGCTTCTCTGGAATGCGCGCCGCCTTGCCGCGCAAGCCGCGCAGGTAGTAGAGCTTCGCGCGCCGCACACGCCCGCGCCGCACCACGTCGATTCCCTCGATCGAGGGCGACGGGTACGGGAAGATGCGCTCCACTCCGATTCCGCCGGAGATCTTGCGCACCGTGAAGGTCTCGCCCATGCCGCCGCCGCGCCGGCCGATGCACACGCCCTCGAAAGCCTGAATGCGTTCCTTGCGCCCTTCCCGAACCCTGTAGCGCACACGCACGGTGTCCCCCGGAGCGAAGTCCGGAAGGTCGGTCCGGGTATGCTCCTTGTCGATTTCCTGCAACAGGTCGCCCATGGTCCACCCCTTCAGGCGCTGTTCGGCCCTGAGAATGTTGTCGATGCGTGACGATTGCGCGACAGAGGAGGAAACCTCCCCGTGCAGCAATGGAAGGTAACAAGTGCCGATTCATACGTGAAGTCCGCGGGGCCGCCGTATCAGGACTCGGGATCCCCCGGATGCAGATCGGGCCGGCGTTCCGCGGTCAGACGCGCGCCCTCCGCCTCGCGCCACGCTTCGATGCGCTGGTGATCTCCGCTTCGCAGCACGGTGGGCACCTCCAACCCGCGATACTCGGCCGGCCGCGTATAGGAGGGCGCGCTGAGCGCGCGGCCGTCGTAGAACGAGTCCGAGGCCGCCGAATCGTGATCGCCCAACACGCCCGGAAGCAGCCGCACGACGGCGTCGGCCACCACCAGGGCCGCCACCTCGCCGCCGGACAGCACGAAGTCGCCGATGGAGATCTCCTCGGTGGCGAGGTGGTCGGCGACGCGCTGGTCGACGTCCTTGTAGTGGCCGCACAGAAGCGTCAGAGACGGCTCGAGGGAGAGGCGCACGGCGTCCGCGTGAGTGAAGAGCCGGCCTCGGGAGGAGAGAAGTACCACCGGCCCGGAAGGTTCGAGGGCATCCACCGCCTCGAAGAACGGCTCCGGTTTCATCACCATCCCGCCGCCACCACCATACGGCGTGTCGTCGACGGTGCGGTGGGGGTCGCGGGTGAAGTCGCGCAGGTCGACGATGCGGTACTCGACCGCCCCCCGCCGCGCGGCCCGGCCCGGTATGCTGGTGGCCAGCGGCACTCCGAAGAACTCCGGGAAGATCGTCACGAAGTTGAGCTGCATGGGGGCATCCGCGCCCGATCCCACCGCCCGCGCCTCCGTCACAGCTCCAGGAGCCCGTCGGGCAGCTCCATCACCAGCCGCCTCCCCTCACGGTCCAGCACGCACACCATGTCGCGCGCGAAGGGAATCAGCACCGTGCCCGACTCGCGCGCCACCTCCAGCATGTGCACAGGCTTCAACTCGTAGACCTCCACGATCTCGCCGACGGCAGCACCGTCGCTCGCCTCCACGCGCATGCCCAGCAGATCATGATAGAAGACTTCGCCCGCCTCCAGCGGCGAGACCTCCGCCACCGGCTTGACCACGTACCGGCCGGCGAACCACTCGGCCTGGTCCCGGGAATCGATGCCGTCGAGCTTGACCAGGAAGCCGCGCTTGAAGGGGCGGACAGCTTCCACGCGCACCGGAGGAAACGCGGGATCCGGCTTCTCCCCGGCTTCGTCGGCGAGATGCAATTCGGCGCCGGCGGCGAACGCCCTGTCGGGATCCGCGGTCAGTGGCCAGAGAAAGAGCTCGCCCCTGGTGCCATGGGGCTTGTTGAGGTGCCCCACCACCAGATGCGAGGGGCAGGCGGAGTCCATTCCGGACCCCGGGACTACGAGGATTTCCCGCTTCCTCCGGCACCCTCGGCTTCCGCCTCCGCCTGCGCCTGCCGCCGCTTCGCGAGCTGCTCCGCGAGACGGGCTTTCTCGGCGGCCGCGTCCACCTCCCCGACCGCCACGGTGGCGTCCCCGCCCTTGCGGGCCTTCTTCAGCAGCGACTTCACCGTAGTCGACGGCTGCGCGCCCCGCTCGAGCCAGTAGTCCGCTCGCTCCAGGTCCACGATCACGCGCGCGGGCGTGGAAAGGGGCTTGTAGTAGCCGATGGTTTCCACGAAGCGCCCGTCCCGCGGCGAGTCGCCGTCCGCTATCACCACGCGGTAGCTGGGGGCCTTCTTCCGGCCCATTCTGCGAAGTCGAATTCGTACCGGCATGTGTCTCCTCGATGGTTCTTGCGTTGCCTCGCGCTTTCCACGGCGGTCGGCAAAGCGGATTCAGCGGGGCGCCAGCCCCCGCATGTGTTTCATCAACTTCTGCATTTCCTTGAATTGCTTCAACAACCGGTTGATTTCCGACACCGGCCGACCGCTGCCCCGGGCCACGCGAATGCGCCGCGATCGGTTCAGAATCAGCGGCTCCCCGCGCTCGGCCGGGGTCATGGACAGGATAATGGCTTCGACGTGCTTCATCTTCTTCGGATCGACGGCCCCCGCGGGAAGCTTGCCCTTCATCCCCGGGATCATCTTCATCAGCTGCTCCAGCGGTCCCATCGACTGAATCTGGCGCAATGCCACCAGAAAGTCCTCAAGAGTGAAGCGTCCTCCGCGCACGACGCTCTCCTCGATCCTGGCTCGAGCGCCGTCATCGATGGCGCGCTCGGCCCGCTCCACCAGCCCCACCACATCGCCCATCTGCAGGATGCGTCCCGCCAGCCGCGCCGGGTCGACCCGCTCCAGGTCGTCGAGTCCCTCCCCGACACCCACGAACTTGATCGGCTTGCCGGTGACGCCCCGGATCGAAAGCGCCGCCCCGCCGCGCGCGTCCCCGTCCAGCTTGGTGAGAACGACGCCGGTCACGCCCAGCGCCCGGTCGAAGCCCTGGGCGATGTTGACCGCCTCCTGCCCGGTCATGGCGTCGGCCACCAGCAGAACTTCCGAGGGACCCAGCCTCTTCTGCAGGCGGCGCAGCTCGGCCATCATCGGCTCGTCGATCTGGAGACGGCCCGCCGTGTCGACCACCACGACGTCGCAGCCGCTCGCGCGAGCCTCCTTCACCGCGGCCTGCGCCACCTTCAGGGGCTCGTCCCCGGGGTCGCCCGCCAGCACCGGCATCCCCACGCGCTCGCACAGAGTCCGCAGCTGCTCGGCCGCGGCCGGCCGGTACACGTCGCACCCGGCGAGCATGGGGTGGCGCCCCTCGCGCGCGAGCAGGCACGCCAACTTCACCGCCGTCGTGGTCTTCCCGGAGCCCTGCAGCCCGACCATCAGGATCACGCTGGGCGGCTTTCGCGCCCACTCCAGTTCGGCGACGCCATCCCCCATCAGCGCCGCCAGCTCGTCGTGCACGACCTTGACGATCTGCTTCCCCGGGGAGATGGAGCGGATGACGCCCTCGCCCACCGCCCGCTTCTCCACCCGCATCAGGAAGTCGCGGGTGACCTTGAAGTTGACGTCCGCCTCGAGCAGGGCGCGCCGGACTTCGCGCAGTCCTTTGCGGATCATCGGCTCCGTCAGGATGCCGCGCTGGCGGAACCGCCCGAGGGCCACGTCCAGCCTCTCTCCGAGACGATCGAACAAGGTCAGCGGTCCGCGAATGCAGAGGGGATTTCGGTCATGGGCCGCTATACCCGGATGATCTGCTCGCGCCGGGACCCGACCGAGACGATCTCGATGGGAACCGCGGTGAGCTCCTGCAGGCGGTCCAGATAGCTGCGCGCTTCCGCCGGCAGGTCGCCGATGTCTCGGGCCTCCGTGGTGGGCGACCGCCATCCCGGGTGGCGCTCCAGCACGGGTTCGACGCGCTCGAGCGAGCCGGTATCGGCGGGAAACTCCGTGGAGATCCCGCCATCGCCCCGATACGCGGTGGAGATCTGGATCTCTTCCAGGGAATCCAGCACATCCAGCTTGGTCACCGCCAGGCTGGTCAGCCCGTTCACCCGGGCGGCGTAGCGCGCCTGCACCGCGTCGAACCAGCCGCAGCGCCGGGGACGGCCGGTGGTCGCGCCGAACTCGCCGCCCAGCGCCCGCACCCGCTCGCCCATCTCCTCCTCGAATTCGGTGGGCAGAGGACCGTTGCCGACGCGTGTCGTGTACGCCTTGACCACGCCCAGAACCGCGGTGATGGCGGTCGGCCCGACGCCCAGCCCGGTCGCCGCGGCGGCGGCAGTGGTGTTGGAGGAGGTTACGAACGGGTAGGTGCCGTGGTCGAGATCGAGCGCCGTTCCCTGCGCTCCCTCCATCAGAACCGATCGCCCGGCCGCCAGCGCTTCCACGATTTCGAGCCCGGTATCGGTGGCCAGCGGCAGCGTCCGGTCCGCCAGCGCCAGCGCGTCGCGCACCTTGCGCTCCAGCGCCGCGGCCGCGGCCGCGTCAACGCCCAGCTCCGCCAGCGCGAGCTTCATCCCGCGTTGGATCAGATCGTCGAGGCGACGCGGATCGGCCAGGTCTGTCACGCGGATCCCGAGTCTCCCGGCCTTGGATACGTACGCCGGCCCGATCCCCTGCCCGGTCGTGCCGATCTTCTCCCTGGCGCGCACTTCCGAGGCCTGGTCCAGCGCCCGGTGGTAGGGAAGCAGGAGGTGGGCGCGCTGGCTGATGCCGATGCGTCCCTCCAGCTCGATGCCCCGCGCTACAAGATCATCGTACTCCACGAAGAACTTCGGCAGGTCGAGGACCACCCCGTTGCCGAGCAGACAACGCTTCCCGGAGTGGAGGATGCCGGAGGGAATCTGGTGCAGGATGAACTCGTCCCCGTGCACATGCACAGTATGCCCGGCGTTCGCCCCGCCCTGATAGCGGGCGACGATGTCGGCGGACTCCGCCAGCACATCGACGATCTTCCCCTTCCCTTCGTCCCCCCACTGGCAGCCGACCACGACCACGCAGCGGCCCCGGGGTGCGTTCGCTGGCAAGGTCAGCTTCCTCTGGAACTCGGGCCGACGACCGGTGGCCGGGCCGGCGGGCGGACGACGAGGTCGTTCGGCCTCCCACTCATGCGGAGGCGGAGCCGGAGAGCGTTCCCGCCGGCCGCAGCAGACTTGCCCGGCGCAGTACAGCCTCCACCTCCCGGACCTTCGCGGCAGCGAGCGGCCACAGTGGTGGGCGGGGCGCCCCGCCATAGCCTCCCAGCAACCCGACGGCCGCCTTTACACCCGGGACCCCGAATCCTGCGACAACCTTCTTGTGTACCGGTCCCACCCGCTCCTGAATGCGGCCCGCCTCGCTGGAGCGCCCCTCTGCGAAGCGCTGGTAGATCTCGGCGGTCTCGGCGGGAGCGAGGTTGGCGAGCCCCAGGATTCCGCCCGCGGCGCCCAGCTCGAGCGCGGCGTAGAAGCCCGCGCCGTCGCCCACGATCACCGCGAAGTCGTCCGCGGTGCAATCCAGAAGCTCACCGACCTTCTCCAGGCTGCCGCGCGAGTCCTTGATGCCGACGATGTTGGGATGGTCGGAGAGTTCGGCCACCAGCCCGGTGGGGAAGTCGAGGGTGCTGAAGCGAAGCGGCGCCTGGTAGATGATGACGGGGACGGGAGAGGCATCGGCGACGGCTGTGTAGTGGTCGCGCAGGGCCTCGGCGGTCATCGCGCCGCGGTAGTAGGCCGGGGGCTGCACCAGCACCGCGTCCGCGCCCGCGTCCACGGCCTCCTGGCCCAGGCGCACGGTGGCGCGCGTCGACTCGACACCCGTCCCCGCAATCAGCAGGCGATCATCGGACATGGCGTCGGCGGTCGCCTCGATGAGACTTCTGCGCTCTCCGCGGCTCAGCAGCACCGCCTCCCCGGTGGATCCGGCGATGACGATTCCGTGCACGGGATGGGCGAGCCAGCGCCTGAGGTTGGCGCGCATCGCAACGATGTCGATGTCCCCCGTGACAGGGTCGAACGGGGTGACCGCGGGGATGAAGACTCCGGCCAGATTCATTGCTTTCCTTCCTCCGTCAATGCTTCGCCTGCTCCCTCACTGATTCGCCTGCTCCAGAATGCTCAGATGGTGCGCTTCCAGTCGAGCCCCATGCGCGACCGGACCTCCGCCATGGTCTCCCGGGCGATGGCGCCTGCCTTGCGGGCGCCGTCGTTCAGGATGCCAAGCACCTCCTCCGGGTGCGCGCGGTAGTGCGCCGCCTTTCCCCGCATGGGAGCGAAGGCCTCGTCGATCTCCTCCGCCAGCATGCCCTTGCACTGGACGCACCCGCGTTGCGCGGTGCGGCACTGGTGGCCGATGTCGTCGAGCCTCGCCTGGTCCGCGAACTGCTCGTGCAGCGAGAAGACGTTGCAGACCTCCGGGCGCCCGGGATCGGTTTTGCGAATCCGGGCGGGGTCGGTCACCGCGGTCCGGACCCGTTTCCGTATGTCGGCGGGTTCGTCGAGGATGCCGACCGTGTTGCCGAGCGACTTGCTCATCTTGGCCCGGCCGTCGAGCCCCAGGATCCGTCCCGCGCGCGAAATGTAGGGCTTCGGCTCCGGCAGATACTCGCCGAAGCGGGCGTTCCACTTGCGCGCCACGTCGCGCGTCAACTCCAGATGCTGGCGCTGGTCCTCCCCCACGGGCACCACGTCTGCGCGGTAGAGGAGGATATCGGCGGCCTGCAGCACCGGGTAGTTGAGGAGCCCGACCGGCACCGACTCCATGCGCTCCGACTTCTCCTTGAACTGGATCATGCGCTCCAGATCGCCGATCGGCGTGACCGAGTTGAAGAGCCAGCTGAGTTCGGTGTGCTCGGGCACGTCGGACTGCACGAAGACGATGGAACGCTCCGGATCGATGCCCGAGGCCAGAAAGCTGACCGCGAGGTCGAAGACCGCGCGCGGGAGGGCCGCCGGATCGTAGGGACCGGTGATGGCGTGCTGGTCCACGATGCAGTAGATGCAGTCGTAGTCGTCCTGCATGGCGGCCCATTGGCGCAAAGCACCCAGGTAGTTGCCGAGGTGAGCTTCGCCGCTGGGCTGCATTCCGCTGAAGACACGCGATCCCGGCGGGGGCCGGGTACTGGCGTCAATCATGCGCGAACTCTTTCGGGTAGCGGGGCGTGGGGAGGATCCGGATGAAGGGCGGGCGGCGCGCGCCGGGGAATCAAAACTCTCGCCACCAAGTTAGCATCCCCCGGGATGCCATCAAGCCTAGTGTATGCCGGGGCTTCCGGCGACCCCGGAACGCCATTCCTGCCGTGGAAGGAATCTCGCATCCGGCCAAAAAAAAAGAACCGGACCCGGGATAACCGGGTCCGGACAGGCTAGGCGCGCGTCCTGACCTCGATCCTGCGGGCGCGGGTCTCCGCCGCCTTGGGAATCGCGACCTTGAGCAGGCCGTCGCCGAAGTCGGCGACGATGCCCTCCACGTCCACCTTGCGGGGCAGGGTGAAGGAGCGGCTGAAGCTTCCCACGACCCGCTCCGAGATGTGGATCTGGCGCTCCGAATCCTCCTCCGCGCGCTCCTCGCGCTTCTCACCGCGAATCGTGAGCACGTTTTCCTCGACGTGGATCTCGACATCCTCCGGCAAAACGCCCGGGAGTTCCGCGGTCACGTGGATCGCGTCCGGCGTCTCCTCGACGTTCACGGGAGGAACCCAGTCCGTGTTGAGGAAGGCCCCGAAGGGATAGGCAGGGCTGGACGGGAGGGCGGAACTGAAGGCCTGAAGCACCTGGGCGGGCGACAGCATACGATACTTGGCGATGGTCGTCATGTTCTCTCCTTGTGTACTGGACTTGTGACTGAACTCGCGTTGTCGGGCCCTCCAGCGACGGAGCCCGGAACGCTTCGGTCTCCAGTATGGGCAGGGAGCGTGCCAGTCCGGAAACCTGTCAAAACAAACCGTTGACAACAAGTTGCAGGAGTTTTCATGACAAACTGTACCCTCGTTGGGAGGGCCGATGGGACGATGGACTGCCAATTTGGCAGGTGGCGCGGCCGGGGCGATGCTGGACGGCTTAGGAGGGGGTCCGAATCGGCCGTGGGAGGCTAGGACAAGACGCGGCCTGCTCGGATCCGATCAGGTTCACGACACGACCGATGTGCTCTTGCGGGACGCTCATGCGTGCTTCAAGCAACGCGGCCAGAACGGCATCGCGTTGCCCTCGCTCCCCGAGTTCTACGGCGACCTCCGGATGGAGAAGGAGATCGACCGTCGACACGATGACCAGGGATGGAAACCGTTGAGAACAGAGGCGGGTGGCCTTCCGCTCGTCGATGAGTGCGATCGCATGATTCTTCACTGCGTAAGCGATCGTCGCCGCCTCCCCGTCGTCCAGCGTGTCGGCCGCTCGTCCCTCAATCAAGGATCGATACGTCTCGTTTTCCGGGTCCCCGAGTCTAACGATGCGAAATGCGCCCTGGTCTGTCAGCTTCCGTAACTTCGCCGCATCGTCGTGTCCGCTTTGCTCACCCTGCGACAGCTCGGCAAAGACGTTGGTCGTCACTCGGAAGGGGTTCGGCAAGCACTGGAGAATCGCCGCAGCGCATGCGGTCGCGTTCAGGTTGATGACAACGCTGGCGTCGACGACAATCGGAATTCGGGGATCAGCGAGGCAGCTCGGTAAGCTCATTAGCCTCGCACTCCTCGTCTTGCAAATCGGCAAGAAGCTCTCTTAGGTCTCGACGATGGAGCTTCAGTAAGTGTGCGAGCTGTCCCTCGCTGTAAAGACTCCTCCTTGCCGCCTCCCGTAGGAGAAGGGCGACCCGAAACGGAACATGACCCCGGTCAGCAACGAGAGGATGAAAGTTGTCCAGCGGCTTCCCGAGTACTTGCCGGGCCTGCGCGTCCGTGATGCCGCCGTTTTCCATGAACCAGTCCCAAGTGCCGCGCCGGGCGAGGTTCAACTCCTCCAGCCTTCGTACAATCGCTTCGCGAGAAACGCGAAACGAGTAAGCTAGCAGAATGACATGGCGTCGCGTCAGAAACGAATGACCCGCCGTCATCTCGGCGAAACGCTGCTTTAGGGCGCGAACTGGCGTAAGGAAGCAGCGTGCGAAGGAGGCTGCGTATCTCTCTTCTCGCGACACCCCCCTAGCGTTATTCCTAACGACTTCAGGCTTTCGCCGTATCGAGTAGAAATGACCAAGCTCGTGCGCCGCTGTCTGCGTGAGCCGCGAGAGAGGGTGGTTTGCGTTGAGGAGCATGCATGCTCCGATGGCGTCGTCATAGGCAAATATCCCAGAAATGCTAGCGTGAAGCTTCCGAAGATAGATGCGCACGCCGAGCTGCAACTCCAACAGTGAGAAGATGTCCAAGACTGGGCCGACTCCCAGACCGAGCCAGTCGCGGAGGTCCTGAGCGTCCTGCTCCGCCTGTGCGACTACATCTCCAGGAAGGATCGGTCGCTCCGGAGGATAGTTTCGAAAGCGCCTCACTCCCAACGCATTCTCCAACTCGACTTCTGCGCTAACCAAGTCCGTCATTAGCTGCGCCGCGTCTTCGGTTGCCTGATCCTCGGCCCGCAGCTTCCGGAAGCGCGGTACCAAGTCCAGATGGACAGCTTCTTCCCGCAAGATCGCATTGGCAGACGTCCCAAAAAGAGACGCAAGCTTCTGAAGTTCGTCCATTCTAACCTTGCGTTGCCCCTGTTCAATGGCAACGAGCGTCGTTCGCGCAATCTGGATCTCCCGTGCGGCTTGAGCTTGGGTAAGTTTGGCAGTCCTTCGGGCAATACGAAGTCGTTCACCAACCTCTCGAGCGGCCACCCCTGCGGTTCGCCAAGTCATCGATTTCCTCGCACCAATTGCCTGACGAAAGAATGTGCTCCTAACGACCCCAGATACCGGCTCCACTCCTCGGCATGCCGGTCGAGAAGCTGCTGAAGCAACTCTTGGGTTTGGTGACGGGAATGCCCAAGCGGTCGAGCTAGCAAGCTTGCGTGTCGGGCGACGAACGGCCGGAAGTCACGCCTGGCCATTGCGGCCAGATGATCCATATGCAGGACTCCGGCGATGCCGTAGTCGCGGTAGGCCCCAGTCATGCGCGTGAAATCTGGGTCTACCGCGCGTTCCAGCGTTTCTGCACGCATGTCAGTGCACACGTAGGTATCGGGTGCCTCCGAGAGGCCAGCAGCGTAAACGCTGACCCGCCTCAACATGCATGCAGCACAGATACCGCAATTGCGCCACGATCCATTCACTGAACTCCAGCGATTGTTTCTCCAACACGACTTTGTCGTCCTCCAGCTTCCATCGTCCCCCAGAGCAACGAACTCAGCGAGCGTTTCTCCCTTCGTGTTCCACAAGCGCGGAAACTCGTACTCAATGTCCGTATGCAGAAGCGCTCGGAGGAACTGTTCCATCCGGCGCGTGAATAGCGGATGGTTACGGTAGTCAGGGTACGAATCGCCTACGTTGACGAGGCGAGGGCCGAGTGCGCCTTGTCCGCTCTCGGGAAAGACCACTCTACGTGCCCCGGTCAGATAGGCAGCTATTCCAGCGATCAACGCGAACTTGAAGCCACGACTGCGAGCAGTTGGCTCGCGGTTGCTTCTCTTCACAACAACGCGGTACGGGACTGCCATAAAGGCATCGCCACGCTTCGTGCCGCTCGGCCGCTTCCCGCCAACCCGGACGCGAACTAGGCGATCGCCTAGTTTGGCGCGCAAGATTCCGGCGACCGCAAGCGAGTCCATTCCGTCGCTGTATGCTTGGACGGCTTCGGTCTGGACCGGCAGACTTAGGTAGCGCTCGGGTGCCGCTCCCGGACAGCAACGCCATCGAACAAACTGGATCGACCAGCGGTCACCAGTCACGAATCCGAGCGCATCATGTAGGGCGTTCGAAACAGCCGGCGCTCCCCATCGGTCAGGATCGTGAACCGGGATGCGGATCGACAGGCGGCGCGCCCAATGTGACCGCCAACGTCTGGACACCGAATCCGCGTACTCAACGGCCGCGGCGACGACCATGGCGTCGAAGATGACATCCTCCCAAGCCGAGAGAGCATAGGACTCAAGGCCCGTCGTCGAGAAATCGAAGTCGCGCTTGAAGACAAACGGCGTCCATCCTCTTAGGGCTCTGCCGGCGGGTCCTACGACATCAACGTTCGTCTGAGGTATCCGCCAACCCGAAGGTCGTCCGCTCATAGCTGCGGCCCATCATCGATTCCCGCCTGTTTTCGAGGACGAGGAGACCCATTCGAGCGTTCGCCATCTCCTAACGACTCGGCAGCAATGGCACCGTAGTTACACGTGGAAGAAGCACTCCTCAGACGAGCGCGCATGTCGCGAACGGTACCTTGGGTAGCCTCTCTAGCGTAGTGCTCCTCAATGCTACGAAACTGGCTTCGTGCGTACTCATCAACTGCGCTGGGAAGAACCAGATCTAGCGCCAGTCCCCCTGCTGGGCGGTCGGTGACGGATTCCGCAATAGCATCGATCACGAGATTCCAGAGGGACGACCCAGGATAGGTCATCCGGGACCGCTCTAGTCGGTGAATCAGTTCGTCGTGAAAGAGAAACACCTGTGACCCGCCCAGTTGGCTGCGTAGCACGGACAGCGGTAACTCGCTTAGGTCCTTGCCGAGTGCAAACGTCAAGCCTTCGCCAACCTGCTCCGGTGAGAAAGCGGTGTTCTCCGCACGAAGGGCAACCTGCCTCCAGTGAACTCTCATCGGAAGGCTTCGGTGCGGTCCATCGCTCATCGCGCTTTATCTCCATTGTCAGTGATACGGCCCAATGTTCTGACATTGTCAGTATATCCCGACGGGGATGGCTTCGTCAAGGATGTGTGCGGCGGGGGAGGCGTCCACGGGCACAGGAGATCCCCACGCGAGTAGTGGTAGAGGATCAGCGCAGCAGGGAGAGCGCCAGGCGGGCCGCGCCTCGCTCGGGGACGACGGCGCGCGGGAGCACGCGGCCGCCGGCGCGCGTCACGACTTCCACGGCGTCACGGCGCAGCGGTCCATTCGGCGCGACCAGTCCGCCGGCGAGGGCGACGCGGGGAGAGGCGTCTGGCGGAAAGAGCCCGCGGATGGCGACGGTCAACTGATCCCCCAAGGCGGCCAGTGCGTGCCGAACCACTTTGCGCGCGGCGTCGTCACCCGCCTGGGCGGTGCGCACCACATGGGGCGCGAGGGCGGCGATCCGGGCCTTGGTGGCGGATTCCGCCCAGCCGGCGAGCGAGCGCGGCTGGCTCAGGCCCAGCAGATCGAGAAAGGCGTCATTGAGGCCTGTCGGGCGGGTGCGTCCGTCGGCGGCGCGCGCGACCGCCCGCAAGGCGGCCAGGCCGATGTGGTAGCCGCTTCCCTCGTCGCCCATCACCCCGCCCCAACCGCCGACCTGCATGCGGCGGCCGTCCTCCGCCTCCCCCAGCACCACCGAGCCGGTGCCGGCCACCACGATGATGCCCGGGCCGCCGCCGAAGGCATCATGGAAGGCCGCCTCCACGTCGGTGCCGACTCGTACCAGATCGGCGATCCGTTCTTCGCGCAGAAACCCCTCCAGCTGCCCCCGCAGACCCGACTGGCCGGCCCCCGCCAGTCCCGCCCACAACGCGGGGAGCGGCAGGGCGACGCCTTCCGCTTCCGCCGCGCGGCGCACCAGGTCGGCGGCCACCCGGGCCGCCTCGGCGGGACGGCCGGGACGCACCAGCGACGCGGGGCCCTCCGCCCGACCGACGCGCGAGCCGTCGAGAGCGAGCAGGAGAGCGCGGGTGCGTGTCCCGCCTCCGTCGATTCCCGCCACGCAGGAGTGCATCACCGCGGGGCAGGGGCCGCCTCGGCGGCGGCTGGCGACCCGACGATCGGCACCCGCATCAGCCGGGACCGGGGCGGCTCCGCGTCCCGGCGGTACCCAGAGCCGCGCCTACCAGCACGGTGATCGCGGTCCCGATGAGCACGAACCAGGGCCACGCCACCTTGTCGGGGGCGAAGATCCAGATGGCGGTGACCGCGCCGATCCCGGTCAGCATGCCCGCCGCAGTGCTGCGCGCAGTGGCGCGCCGGGAGAGAACCGCCAGGGCGAAGGCGCCCAGGAGCCCGCCGTAGACCAGGGAGGCGACCGCGAGAGCCACTTCCACGGCGCTGGTCCCGGCGCTCAGCGGGATGAAGAGGATGGCGCCGCCGACCAGCAGCCCGGCCCAGATCAGGGTGAAGAGCTTGCCGGCCCTCAGGATGCGCGCGTCGTCCTCGATCCCGCGGGCCGGGGCCCAGAAGTCGTAGGCGGACGATGACGCCAGCGAGTTGATGGAGGAGGAGAGCGACGACATCGCCGCGGCGAACACGCCCGCGATCAGGAGACCGGTGACCCCGGCGGGCAACTCTTCGACGATGAAGCGCGCGAAGATCTCGTCGGAGGCGTCGAAGGCGCGGTTCTCGTAGAAGGCCCACAGCCCCAGTCCCACCATCAGGAAGACGGCGAACTGAACCGCCACCACCACACCGCTCCCGATGAGCGCCCGGCGGCTGGCCGCCAGATCCCGGCATGTGAGCAGCCGCTGCACGATGAGTTGGTCGGTGCCGTGCGAGGCCATGGCCAGGAACCCTCCCCCCAGCAGCCCGGCCCAGAGGGTGTACGGAACCGAGAAGTCGAAGGACGGATTCACGATGCGCAGTTTGCCCGCCTCGCCCGCCTGCGCCAGGATCGCCCCCCACCCCCCTTCGACCAGGCCCTGAAGCACGAAGACGGCAACGGCCGCGCCCACCAGGTAGAGCCCCATCTGCACGGCGTCCACCCAGACCACCGCCTTGATGCCGCCGAAGTACGTGTATACCACGGTGAGCGCGCCGATCACCAGGATGGAAAGCGGATAGGGCCAGCCGGTGACCAGCGCGAGCGGGATGGCGGTGGCGAAGAGGCGCACGGAGTCGGCGAGCAACCGGGTCACCATGAAGATCGCCGAGGTCAGGCGCCGAACGCCGCTTCCGAAGCGAGCACCCAGAAGGGCGTAGGCGGTCTTCAGTTCGCCCCGGTAGTAGGCGGGCAGCAGCAGGGAGGCCACCACCACCCGGCCGGCCAGGTATCCGAAGGTGAGTTGCAGGAAGGCCAGCGTGCCCAGGTAGGCGACCCCGGGGATGGAGAGAAAGGTCAGCGTGCTGGTCTCGGTGGCCACCACGGAAAGCAGCACCGCCCCCCAGGGCAGCTGGCGGTTGCCCAGGAAGTAGTCCGAGCCGCCCCGCTGGCGGCGTCCCAGCCAGGCGCCCCAGGCCGTGGTGGCGACCAGCCAGGCCACCAGTACGGCCAGGTCGATGCCGCCGAAGCCGGTCACCTCGCGCCCGCCGCACGATGGCTGCCGTCCGCGCGGAGGTTGATGATCAGCCAGTCGAAGAGGGTCACGAGGGCGGCCGGGGCTGGAGTTCGAGGTCGGTGACGGCCTGGGCGGCGAGGTCGTGGACTTCACGGCGCACGGGGATGTGCCGGGTGTTCTCGCGAGTGGGGTTGACCCGGTTCATGAGCAGCACCACGGCGAGGTCGAGATCGGGGTCGATCCACACGGAGGGGCCGGTGAAGCCGGTGTGGCCGAAGGCGCGCCCGGTGAAGAAGCGTCCCGCCGAGGAATTGCCGGAGGGGGTGTCCCATCCGGTGGCGCGGCTGGCGCTGGGATCGTGCCGGCGTGTGAAGCTGTCCACGGTGGAAGACTCGACCACGCGCACCTCCGCGTTCCGGGGCGCGCTGCAGGGGGTCGCGGGCGTGCCGTCGCAGGGTCCGGCGCGACCCTCGCCCAGCATCATCGCGGCGAAGACGGCGACATCGCGCGCGGAAGAGAACAGGCCGGCGTGCCCGGCCACGCCCCCCACCGCGAAGGCGTTCTCGTCGTGGACCACCCCGCGCACGTGGACGCCGCGGAAGTCGGCGTCGATCTCGGTGGGGGCGATGCGCCGGTGCAGGGCGGAGTCGGGCCGGAAGCCGGTGTCCTGCATCCCCAGCGGCTCCCACACCCGCTCGCGCAGGAAGCGGTCCAGCGGTTTCCCCGTAATCTCCTCGATCGCCCAGGCGACGGTCATCATGCCGATATCGGAGTACACCGTGCTGTCGCCGGGACTGTAGTCGAGGGGAAGCTCGGCGATCGCCTGCTGGAAGGCGTCCCGGCCCTCCATCTCCAGGAAAAACCGGCGAAACGGCGGCAGTCCGCCCCGGTGCAGCAGCAGCTGGCGCACGGTGACGGTTTCCTTGTCCGCCTGTCCCACCGACCACCAGGGCAGGTAGTGCACCACGGGCGCGTCCAGCTCCAGGCTTCCCTCGTCCACCAGGATCATCGCCGCCGTGGTGGTGCCCATCACCTTGGTGACCGACGCCATGTCGTAGATGGAGGAGGGGGAGACGGGGGCGGAGACGGGATCCCAGTCCAGCCGGCCGTAGCCGCGCAGCCGCACGAGCTGGCCGTGGCGCACAACCGCGAGGGCGGCGCCGGGGGTGGCCGAGTCGGCGATGGCCTGGAGGATGCGGCGATCGAGGGCCTCGAGGACGGCCTCGGACATCCCGGCGGCGGCCGGGTCGCCTTCCAGCGGCGAGATCTGCGCCTGCGCCTGCTGGCCGCCAGGGGCTGTGCGCGCAGCGGTCACGAACTCGAGCGGCTGGACGACCCACGAGGGTACGGACGCGAGGGCCTCCTTGACCGCCGACGGCCCCGGCAGGGCCTCTCTGCGGAGCCCGTCGCCCGCGGCGTGATGCGGCGGGATGCTGATGGGAAGCGTCCCGGAAACATCCGCCGCTCCCATGAGCGCAAAGGCCCCGGCGCGTTGCGAGACTTCGTGACTGCCCCAGGCGATCAGGTAGCTGCCCAGCGCCTCGAATGCGCTCAGGAAATAGGGGTTGCCGAATGAGGAGACCACCAGCGGGCCGCGCGCCGACAGCTCCTCGACCATCTCCCGCAGAGCCTCGGGGACACCCACCGATCCCGCGCCCGCGAATGGGGGCACGAAGACGTTCAGGAGCACCATATCGGCATCCTGCGCGGCGGCCCGGACCGCCTGGTACGCCGCGGGACCCGACCCCTCGCCGACGCGCAGGCTTGCCAGGTCGTCCACGAAGCGAGCCGCCACCCGGTCGAACTCCCGACCCGCAACCAGGTCCTGGTCGCGGGCATAGGTAACGCTGACCACGCGGCCGCGAGCTTCCGGGCGAAGGGGGACCAGGCCGTTGCGATCGCGGACCAGGCTGATCGCGCGCTCGGCGGCGAGATCGGCGTACGCCACATGTTCGCCCGAACCTGCCACCTCGGTGACCGCCGCGAGGTCCACCGTGCGGCGCTGGTGCAGCCCGACGCGGGCCTTCGCGGCCAGCAGTCTGCGGACGGACTCGTCGATGCGCTCCCGCGTCACCCGGCCGGTGCGAACCGCGACTTCCACCGCGTCGATGGCCTCGCTCGCGTCCTCGGGGGCGAGCAGCACGTCGGAGCCGGCCTCCAGCGCCAGCACGGCCGCCTCTCCCGCGCCATATCCACGCGAGATGGCTCCCATGCGCAAGGCATCGGTGAAGATCAGGCCTTCGAACTCCATGTCCTCGCGCAAGAGCCCGGTCAGGAAGTAGGGGGACAGAGTCGCGGGGACGGCGCCCGCCCCCAGGATGGCCGGCACAGCCACATGGGCCGTCATCACCGCGTCCACGCCCGCCGACACGGCCCTTCGGAAGGGCACCAGCTCCACTGCCTCCAGACGCTCGCGGTCCGCGGTCACCACCGGCAACTCGATGTGCGAGTCGGTGCGCGTGTCGCCGTGACCCGGGAAGTGCTTCGCCGTGGTGAGAACGCCTCCCGCGCGCGCGCCCTCGATGTACGCCGCGCCGAGCCGCGCCACCGCTTCCGGGTCCTCGCCGAACGAGCGGGTGTTGATGATGGGGTTCTCGGGATTGGAGTTGACATCGAGAACCGGGGCGAAGTTCAGGTGAACCCCGAGCGCCCGGGCCTCCACTGCCGTGATGCGTCCATACTCGTAGGCGAAGGCCGGATCGCCGATGGCGCCGAACGCCATGGTCGGCGGAAAACTGGTGCCTCCTCCCTGCGGGAGCAGGGTGGGAAGCGCGTAGGAATGGTTGACGCGCATCCCGGGACCGCCGTTCTCGAAATCCGCGGTCACCAGCAGGGGAACGCGAGCGGCGGTCTGGAGCCGGTTCAGCAGCGAGGCGTAGGAATGGGGCGAGCCGATCGAGATGACGACGCCCCCGATGCCTTCCTCCGTGACCCAACGCTCCAGCGTGCGGAAGCTGGCGTCGCTGCTCGAAGCGTACGAGCCCGGGATCCAGGGAACCACCAGTTGTCCGATGCGTTCGCGCAGGGAGAGAGAGGTCAGCGTCTCATCCACCCATGTGCGCGCCCGGCCATCGAGCGCATCATGGTGTGGGGCCGCGCGAGACGTTGGCGGCCCTCCGGCGGACCCCGGCGTGCCAGCGTCGCAAGCCGCAACCGAAGCCAGCAGGATCGACAGCGCCGCCGGGGCACGGAAGCCCCGGACGCGCGTCACGGCCCGGCTAGCGCGCGTCACGGCCGGCGGCGCCCCGCACGGGCAGCTGAATCCCGTCTCCGACGCCGAAGAAGGGCGGGAGCCCGGTGGGCGTGCGCCCGCGGATCGGGATTCTCCCGAACAGCGCCCGGGCAGCGGCGTTCTGGCTGACCTCGGAACCGCTCCACGCCAGCATGTATGCCTGGGCTTCGGGGAAGTCGGAGAGCAGGTACGGGTTTCCGAAGGAGATCACGATGTGCGGCACGCGCCGGTCCGCCAGCGCCTGCACGAAGTCGGCAAGCGGTTCGGGGACGTTCGGCTCGCCGTCCGGGCGCGCGGCGAAGACGTACGTGGAAACGATGACCAGGTCGGACCGGGCCGCGCGCGCCAGAAGGCGCTCGTACTCGGTTTCGTGCGAGTCCTCGTGCACGAACGCGGTCCGTAGCCGGCCGTAGGTCTCGCGCACGCCGGGGTTGAAGTAGCGTCCGGCGAGCAGGTTGGTCGGGTTGCGGTAGGTGACGGAAAGGACGTTCGCGGTGCGGGTTCCGCGCAGCGACAGCAGGTTGCGCCGGTTGCGGAGCAGTGTGACCGAAGCCTCGGCGACCTCCCGTGCCCGGTCCAGATGTTCCGGGATGCCGACCCGGCGATGGACCGCGGAGACGTCGATGAACCGGTCGCGGTCGAGCCCCATCTGCTCCTTCAGCCTGAGAATCCTGCCCACGGAGCGGTCCACTCGGGCCTCGCTGATGCGCCCGGAACGGACCGCCGCGACCAGGCTCTCGCGCGCCGCACGCGGGTTCTCGGGCATGAGGATGATGTCGGCCCCGGCCTCGAGCGCCAGCACAACGGCCTCCCCGGCGCCGAAGCCCCGCGTAATCGCCCGCATGTCCATCGCATCGGTTACGATCACGCCGTCGAACCCCATCTCTCCACGCAACAGATCGGAGAGAACGGCCGGGGAGAGCGTGCTCGGCGTCGAGATGGAACCCGTGAGGGTGGGGATGGAGACGTGTGCGCTCATGACTGCGCCCATTCCGGCGGCGATCGCCTCGCGGAAGGGGCGCAGTTCGATCCGGTCCAGACGTTCGCGGTCCACGCGGATGACAGGGAGGTTCACATGGGAGTCGACTCCGGTGTCGCCGTGGCCCGGGAAGTGTTTTCCAGTCGCAACCGTGCCGTGATCCTGAAGCCCGCGCACGAAGGCGGAGCCCATGCGCGCGACTGCAGCCGGGTCTTCGCCAAAGGAGCGGGTGGCGATGACGGGGTTTTCCGGGTTGTTGTTGACGTCGAGCACCGGCGCAAAGGGGAGGTGGACACCCACGGCGCGCGCCTCGGTCGCGGTAATGCGGCCCATCTCGTAGGCGTGGCGCTCGTCCCCGGTCGCGCCTACCGCCATCAACGACGGAAACAGGGTCGCGCCGCCCAGCGCGATGTTGTTGGGCAGGAAGACCGCCCCGCGCATGCGATAGCCCGCCCCGCTCTCCAGGTCGGCGCCGACCAGCAGAGGGTACTTGGCCAGCGCCTGCAGGTTATTGATCTTGGCGGCTACTTCGGTCGGCGATCCCACCGAGACGATCACTCCCCCTGCCCCGTCCTCCCGGACCGCCTCCGCGATGCGTTCGAAGCCCTCGGACCCCTCGGGCGCGAAGTCGCCGAGCACCCAGGGCATCAACAGCTGGCCGGCCTTCTCCTCGAGGGTCATGGACGCCAGCACCGAGGACGCCCAGGCCCCGGGTGGTCCAGCCGGGACGGAAGCTTGAGGCGTCGGAGCCGCCGGCGAGGACGGAGGCGCGGCCGCGGGAGGTGACGGGGGCGCGGCAGCACGCGCCGCTGGCGGAGAAGCGGTGGCGGTGGCGGGCGGCTCCATCCCCGGATCGGAAGCCCGGGTTGCGGCGGGGGTCTCGACCGAAGCCCGACCTCTCGGAGGGATGGGGGTGCAGGAGACAGTCAGCCCCGGAAGCAGCGCCACGAGGGTGGCGAAACCCGCCGTGTGAAGGAGCTTCATCCGGCCGGAACCGAACGTCGCCCGACTATTCAGCGCAAGCACCGGTTGACGACTTCTTTCCCCCGGACGAAGTTGACAGCCCGCGGGACATCTTGGACTGCTGGAATCGAGGACTGGCGCAAAGTAATGGATTCCGAAGGATTCCGACAATCACGCGTCGCGGTCGGCCTGGTCGCCGCGGGAGCCCTCGCGCTCGCCGCAGCGTTGTCGGTGCGGGGCGGGCACGAGCCGGTTCCGGGCACCGTCGCCGGCGGCGCCACCCAGGCGGCCGGAAACACCCGTCCCGGCATGGAAGCCCTGCTCGCGGACTCGATTCACCTTGTCGAAGGGCACCGGGTCGGGCTCGTCACCAACCATACCGGAATCGACCGGCAGGGCACCTCCTCCATCGACCTCCTGCACCGCGATGATCGCCTGCAACTGGTCGCGCTCTATTCTCCCGAGCACGGCATTCGGGGCCTGGCCGAAGCCGGCGAGCGGGTCGAGAGCGGTGTCGACACGCGCACCGGACTGCCGATCCATTCGCTGTACGGATCCACCCGCAAACCGACGCCGCAGATGCTGGAGGGCGTCGAAGTGCTCCTCTTCGACATCCAGGATATCGGCGCGCGCTACTACACCTACGTCTATACCATGGCGCTGGCCATGGAGGCGGCCGGGGAGGCCGGTATCCCCTTCGTGGTGCTCGATCGGCCCAACCCGATCGGCGGCGTCGAGGTCCAGGGGAATGTGCTGGATCCCGCGTTCGCCTCCTTCGTCGGCATGTACTCGATTCCCATGCGGCACGGCATGACCGCGGGCGAGCTGGCGGGGCTTTTCCGCGCCGAGTTCGGGGTTGAGGTCGAGTTGCACATCGCCCCTCTGTCGAATTGGAGCCGGGGTGGCGGATTCGCCGACACCGGACTCCCCTGGGTCGCTCCCTCGCCGAACATGCCGTCGCTGGAGAGCGCCCGCCACTACCCGGGAACCTGCCTCTTCGAGGGGACCAATCTCTCCGTGGGAAGGGGTACGCCCATCGCCTTCCAGCAGATCGGCGCGCCCTGGCTGGACGGGGAGGCGCTGGCTGAGAACCTGACCCGGTACGGCATCCCGGGGGTACGCTTCGAGCCGGTTCGCTTCGTTCCCGAGAATCCCGGTGACGGCAAGCACGGGGGCGTCGAGGTGGGAGGCGTCCGCCTGGTCGCCACTGCGCCGGAGTACGACCCCACCGAGGCCGCGGTCGCGGCTCTGATCGAAGCCGCGGCGCTGTCGGGTGATCGCTGGGAATGGCGGGAAGCGGCCTTCGACCGGCTCGCCGGCACAGACCGCCTGCGGCTGGCGGTCGACGCCGGAGCATCGCTGGCCGAGGTGCGCGCCCGCTGGCTGCCGGACCTGAACGACTTCATCCGGGTTCGAGAACGGCATCTCCTCTACTGAGAACCGACAATCAGAGAGCGCAAACCGGTGCCGGGACTCACCTCCGAGCTGCTCACACTCCACGACGAATGCCGCATGGGCGGGCTCGACGACCGTCGCTTCAGCCCGGAGACCTATTGGGAGATCCTGGAACCCGTCCTCGACGCCGGTCCGGAGTTGGCGCGAGAACAGGTGGGCGAGAGCGCCGAGGGGCGACCTCTGCAGATGGTGTCGTTCGGCGAGGGCGAGGTGTCGGTGCTGGCATGGACCCAGATGCACGGGGACGAGAGCACCGCGAGCATGGCGCTGGCCGATGTCTTTTCCTTCCTTGGCCGCCTTCCGCGGCACGCCCTGGCGCAGTCGCTTTCCCGGCATCTTGGCCTGCGGTTCATCCCGATGGTCAACCCCGACGGCAGCGCGCGCTTCCAGCGCCACAACGCCGCCGGCATCGACGTGAACCGTGACGCGCGGCGCCTGGCCACCCCCGAAGGACGCACGCTCAAGGCGGTCCGCGACCGGGTGCTGCCTGCTTTCGGCTTCAACCTCCACGACCAGAGCACGCGCTTTCGTGTCGGCGACTCCGATCGCGCGGCTGCGATCGCGCTGCTCGCGCCGGCGTACAACCGGGCGCGCGAGGTCAACGAACGCCGGCGCGCGGCGATGCGCGTGTGCGGGGTGGTGCGCCAGGCGATCGAGCCTTTGGTGGGCGGGCACGTGACCCGATACGACGACGCCTTCAACCCGCGGGCCTTCGGCGACCTCATGGGCACCTGGGGCGCGAGCACGATCCTGATCGAATCGGGCGGCTGGCGCGACGATCCGCAGAAGCAGTACCTGCGCAGGGTCAACTTCGTCGCCATCCTCTCCGCCCTGGCCTCGATCGCCGATGGCAGCTACGCGAGCATGGACCCCGCCCTGTACGACGAACTGCCGCCCAACGGGCGCTTGGTGAGCGACCTCCTTCTGGCCGGCGGCACGTTGATCGCCCCCGGTCTCCAGCCGATCGTCGCCGATGTCCTCATCGAGTACCGCGATCCCCTCACGCGCTCGGGCGCTACCATCGTGGAAGTCGGAGACCTGGCCGGCACCGAAGCCGGAGAAACGGTCTCGGCCGCCGGAATGTACCTGGTCGCGGGCGAAGGCAACCGGGCCCCGGACGGGACCTCGTGCATCCGTCCCGGTGTCCCCGCGGACCTCGTGATCGCGAGAGATCCCGCAGGACGGGAAGTGGTCTGGAGGATTCGCCCGGATCTATGACGGCGGAAGCGGCCCCTCCGCCGAAACCACCGAGTGGTCCCCGATGTTCACGCTTCCCTCCAGGCCTGACACAATGGCGCCGGCCCCGACCAGAGACCCTTCCAGGCGCGCGCCTTCGATCCGCGCGCCCGCGCCCACGATCGTGTTGGCCAGGCGACTGTTCACCACTCTGGCACCCCGCTCCAGCGTGACGTTGGGACCGAGGACGCTTGACTCGGCCACCACGCCGTCTTCCGCGAGGACCGGGTCGGCCACCGAACAGCCGGAGAGGCGCGCGGAAGGCGAGATCGTCGCTCGCCCGCCCTCCAGCAGATGCCGGTTGGTGCCCAGCAATCCCTCGGGACTGCCGCAATCGTGCCAGGAATCCACCGGCGCGGTGCGGATGCGAGTACCCCGGTCCACCATGTACTGGAAGGCGTCCGTCAGGTAGTACTCGCCCGACGGACCCGGGGGCGAGGCGAGCACGTGGTCGATGCCTTCGAAGAGCAGTGCATGGTCCCGAATGTAGTAGAGGCCGATGTTGGCGAGCCGGGAGATGGGCGCCTTCGGCTTCTCCACGATGCGCGTCATGGCGCCGTCCGAGTCGGTGATGACGACACCGTATTTTTGGTAGTCCTCGACTTCCCTCGTCCATATGACCGCTCCCCAGTCCGGCGAGAGGGCTCGCGCCGGGGTAAGGTCGGCCTCGAACAGGGTATCGGCGAACAGGATCAGCAGATCGCCATCCGCAAAAGGCTCGGCCAGCTTGACCGCCCCCGCCGTGCCGTTCTGAACCGCCTGGACCACGTAGTGGATGTACAGATCTGGATACGCATCCCTCATGTACCGGCGGATGACCTCGGCGAGATGCCCCACGATGAATACCATTTCCGTGATTCCGAACCGCGTCAGGTCGTCCAGCAGGTAGGTCAGCACGGGTCGACCGGCTACGCGTACCAGGGGCTTGGGCAGCAGGTGCGTGTGCGGACGCAGGCGGGTTCCCTTCCCCGCCAGGGGAATAACAGCTTTCATCGAGTCTTCCGTGTGGTGTTGGCGAGGTGGATGGCACGCCGGCGCGACGGCATGTAGGATATGTTGCCCACGTCCCCGCGTAAGCCGGGCCGCCGTCTACACTACCACCGAAGCCTGCAACGATGGCGAGAGCGTTGTACTATAGCTGTGTGCGTCGCTTGCCCCCGCCGATACTGAACCAGGTCACGTAGGAGGAATACGCTGAGTCAGGAGCGTTCTCTATGGAACCGCCTCAAGCTGACGTTTGTGGTGAGCACAGCCGAGACAAGGATCGACTCCGCTGACCTGCGCCTCGTCGGCCGGACCTATGCGATTCCCTTCGTTCGCGTTTGGGAGGCCTGTCTCGACCTCGTTCGGGGCGACCTGCCCGGCTGGTACGCTCGCTGGTGGGATGAGGAACTGGCAGTCATCCAGGCACTTGCGAGGGTAGCCCCCTTCCGTCGCGTGAGCGATATCGCGATCCGCGTCCGACTGGATGAACAGGGCCAGACGCGAGTCGACCTGCGCTCGTCCTGCCGCTTCACGGTGGTAGGCGATTTCGGGAGCAACACGCGGCTCATCGGCGAGTTCTGCGCCGCGCTGGACAGGAAGCTGACCGAGCCTCCGCCACCGCCGGCGCTGAGGTCCAACCAGGCAGACGAACCCGAGGACGACGACGAAACCGGTGGCCCCATTTCCGCAATGACCGGCTCGCCCTCCTCTGGAGAGACCGGCGAGCCAGACCCCGCGGAGACCGCCTCTAGCGGGTCGGCATCCCCGGATTCATCGAGCGGCGGCTGAGGCTGGGGGCACATCCACATTCGTCTCGCCCTCCGACCGCGCGATGATTGCGGCGCCGCAGGAGTCACTAAAGACGTTCACCATGGTCCGGGCCATGTCCAGCGGCCGGTCGATGGCAAGCATGAAGCCGACGATCAGTTCGACGTTGGTGCCCCTGAGTCCGACCGACTCGAGCACGATGAAGATGATGACCAGGCCAGCCGACGGGACCGCCGCCGCTCCGATGGAAGCCAGCAACGCGGTGAGCACGACAATCGCCTGCTGCGCCACGGTCAGATCGATCCCCAGCGCCTGAGCGACGAACAGAACGCCCGCACATTCGTACAATGCGGTGCCGTCCATGTTGACCGTGGCGCCCATGGGGAGAACGAACGAGGCGATACGATTCGAGACGCCGACCTTGTTCTGCACGGTCTCCAGCGTCACCGGCAGCGTCGCCCCGGAGGAGCTGGACGAGAAGGCGATCAGCAGGGGATCCAGCATGTTGCGGAAGTGAATCCGGGGATGGATGCGCCCGAGCACCACCAGCAGGAGCGGGAGCGTGATGAAGAAGTGAATCCCGAGACCGGTCGCGATCGTGACCCAGTATTTGAGAAGGGGCGCGAAGGACCCCAGGCCAAACTCCGCGATGGCGGCGGTCATGAGTCCGAAGACCCCCAGCGGCAGGAAGCGGATGACCCCTCCGGTGAGCGCCATCATGGCCTCGAAGGCGGCGGAAAACAGATTGCTGAGGACGGACTGCGGCTTGGAGGGGAGGCTGCCAATCGCCACCCCCAGTACGATCGCGAAGAAGATGACCGCCAGCATGTCGGCTTCCGAAGCGGCGGCGAAAAAGTTCTCCGGAACGATGTCGAGCAGGAGCTGTATGGCGGAACTGGGGGTTTCAAGCTCCGGGATCTCCTGCCCCTGCATGGTACCGAAGTCCGCTCCTGCGCCGGGCCGGATGAGGTTGACGACCACGAGGCCCGTGAGGATGGCCAGCATGCTGGAGAGGGCGTAGTAGCCCAGGGTCTTGCTGAATATGCGGCCGAGGGCGCGGCCGCCGCCGAGGGACGCCACTCCGCTTACGATCGAAGTCAGAATCAGGGGCACGATGATCATGCGCAGAAGACGCATGAAGAGAGTGCCGAGCCAGCCTACCGAGGACGCGGCGGTGTCGCCACCGGCCAAGCCGACGGCAACCCCCACCACCATCGCGATCAGGACTTGCCAGTGAAGCTTTCGATACCAGGGAAGAGCACCGTGTTCCGTCATCAGGCGACCTTTTTGCAGAGTGGTTTGTTCACGCGGACGGGCGAATGTATTCCACGCGAGAGTCTCGCGCTAATGCCTGGTCCTGCTTTCCATGGTACCCAACCATGACTCCCGTCCCCTGCCGATTCCTTTGGGTCCTCGCGCTTCTCTTCGCCACCACGTGTTCCGGCGAGCCGGGAAGCCCCGGCGGCTCCTCCGCCGAGGACTCCCCCCTCGCGACATCCGACCCGCTATACCGCTACGAGCGTCATCTGGCCTTCTTTGCCTTAGAGGAGGAAAACCCGCTGGTGGTTGCCTGGTCGTTCTCGGCGCGCCCCCGTCCAGACGCCGTGGATCGTGAAGCCCGGATCTGGCTCGCGCGCGGCGGACAATGGGACCCGTTCTTTCACGCGGCGTGGGAGAGTCCCGCGTCGCAGGCCCCCTGGCGGATTGTCCCCCACGAAGGCATCCGCATCATCGTGGGGGAGGGGGACGCGTTGACGGCGCTCCTGTACACGAGTGGCGGGCGCGAACTGGAAGTGTGGCCCGGGGAGGCTCTGGCGGGGTGGAGCAGCCGCCCAGGCGAGCTCGTCCAGGTGCGCGAAGCCTCGACGATCCTGGCGGAGAGCGCGGCGAACGGAAAGCTGGTCGACATTTCCTTTCTCCAGCGTGCCTCGGACGCGACACCCGGGAGCTGGGCCTTCCTGACTTCCGGAGACACCCACGTGTTCCTGCGGGGATCATTCGATGCCGTGGCCGACTCGACCTTTCAGGGGTGGGGAGCGCTGCGCGCGCGCAACTTCGACTGGCCGGGCGTCAGCGTCACCGCAACCCGGTCGACCGCGTTCGAACCGGCGCGGCGAGACGTGCCCGTGGCTTGGCAGTTCCATTCCCCCGACGGGGATCTGACCGGGAGAATGGAGGCCATGAGCACTCACATGGAGGCCGGGGACGGGCCGGGTCCCCAGATGCCCGTGGTCGCAGTTTCCGAAGTGGAGGGCTCGATTGAGATCGAAGCGACCCCGTATCGGGTGCGCGGGATCTTCTACTATCGTGCACCCTGAGCCCGCAGTCCCTTGCTTGAGAGCCTGATCGCCCCGCTGGTCACCATCGCCTTCGGAGCGCTTGCGGGCGGACTGACCAACTCGCTCGCGATCTGGATGCTGTTTCACCCCCACAAGCCACTCCATCTCGGCGGCCGCGAGATCCGTTCCCTCCAGGGCGCGATTCCCAAGAACCAACCCCGCCTGGCCGCAGCCATCGGTCGCACAGTGGGCAGCCGTCTGCTCACCGAATCCGATCTCGCGGGAACCTTCGCCGACGAGGAGTTCCGCCGCGCCTTCGATCGGCGCCTGGGGGAGTTCGTCGACCTTCTCCTCCTGGAGGAGCGCGGTTCCATCCGGGAGATGCTGCCGGCCTCGATCCTCCCGGAGGTCGAATCGCTGTTGCGCCACTCCGAGGATCGGATCCATGAGCGGCTCGGACGCTATCTCGCTTCCGATGAGTTCGCGCAGGCGGTCGAGGAGCGCACCGGGTCGATCGTGACCGCACTCTCGGACGTTCCGGTCGGCGGGGCCCTCACTCCCGCGCGCAGCGCCGCCCTGACATCCGCGCTCGACGGGTGGGTGGAGGGAACCCTGGAGAGCGAGGGTTTCTACCGGGCGGTGGACGACTATCTGTCCGGTGCGGCGCAGTCACTGCTCTCTCCCGAAAAGACTTTCGAGCAAACCCTTCCGGCCGGGATGATCGCGGCGTTCGAAAAGGGGATCGCGGGCTACCTGCCGCTGGCGATCACGCGCCTGGGTTCGCTGCTCGACGACGAACAGGCGCGGACCCGCTTCGAACGGGGCATCAACGAGTTGTTGCAGCACTTCCTCCGCGACCTGCGCTTCCACCAGCGCGTGGTCGCGCGCCTGGTGATCACCGAGGACACGGTCGAACGAGTTCTGGACGCCATCCGCGAAGAGGGTGCCGAACAGATGGCGCACATGCTGAGGGACCCTGCGGTCCAAGCGGCGATGTCACGCGGCATCAACGACGCCGTCGTCGACTTCCTGCGGCGTCCGGTTCATTCGGTGCTGGGCGAAGCCGACAGCGATAGCGTGGTCGGGGCTCGCGAGACACTGGCCAACTGGGTGGTCTCCACAGCCCGCGACCCCGGCACCCGGGGTTTTCTGGTGGAGAAGCTCGAAGCCGCGCTGCACGACGCCGGGGCCCGCAGCTGGGGCGAGGTGCTGGAGCGGGTTCCACCTCCGTCGATCGCGCGCGGCCTGGTCTCCCTGGCCCGCAGCGATGCCGCTTCCGGTCTCCTGGCCAAGTCCACCCGCCAGCTCGGAAACGCCCTCCTCGACCGGCCTCTCGGGGTGCCCGCGCAGTGGCTTCCCGAAGGTGCCGTCGACCGCCTCAAGAAGGGCCTGATTGCCCCGGTGTGGGAGTGGTTGCAGGCCCAGGTGCCCGCGGTCGTGCGGCAGATCGATGTCGCGCGCCGCGTCGAGGAGAAAGTGCTGGCGTTTCCGGCCGCGCGCATGGAGCAGATCGTGCGCAGGGTGACGGAACGGGAACTGAGGTTGATCGTGCGGCTGGGCTACGTGCTCGGGGGTATCATCGGGACCGTGCTCGTGATCGTCACCCGGCTCGTCGGATAGAAGGCGGGGGGGAAGGATACCCAGGGGGGTTTCCCGGAAGGATCCCTATTCGGAGAGGTCGAAAGGTCCCCGGCTCCTGCGCCGGCGGCGGTGCGATGCCCGCTCCTGCTTCTTCTGCATCAAGCCGATGATCGAGAAGTGACGCTTCGCCTGCGCTCGCGGGAGGTTCTTGCCCATGCGCTCTTCGACTTCTTCCACGGTCGGGCCGCTCCCGAAGGACAGGCCCAGATAGAAGCCGATGGCGAGCGCCAGAATGCCGCCCAGAATCTTCAGGAGCAGCATTGGATCCCTCCTCCAGCGGCGTTCAGCGCCTGAGCGACTCCGGTAACAGAAGGAGCGCCAAACCGGTGACCAGCATGATCGCAACCGCGTTGGTTCCCACTGCGACCAGTGCCACCACGCCCCAGAAGATCAGGTGGGTGAAGATGTATCCGCCGGGCACCCAGCTCATGTGTCCCCCGCGCTGCCGGTTTGACGTGGGTTCAAAGGGAGCCTGTGCCCCCGACACCGGCCGAAATATGGGCCCTGGGGGGGGAGGCTGTCCATTAGCTCAGCCCGTCGTCCGGATCCGGCGCCTCGGCGCGCGTCTCCGCGACGACCCAGTTCAGGTACTCCGGATTCCCGCCCACGACCGGAAGAGCGAGGATCTCCGGGACATCGTAAGGGTGCAGTTCCAGCGCCCGCTCCATGAGCCGTTGCACGCGGTCGGCTGCGGTCTTGAGAACCACGAGAGCCTCCTGCTCTTCTTCGACTGCGCCCTGCCAGCGGTAGACCGACTGCACTGCGGGCACCACGCTTCCACAGGCGGCCAGCCGTTCCCCGACCAGGGTGCGGGCCAGGCGGTGGCCGGCATCTGCGCCAGGTGTGCTGATCAACACGACTCGGTGTGCGTCGGACACTGAATCCCCCCGATGCCGGGTGGCGCTCTCAGCCGGCGAAGTACTCGCGGCCGATGTTGGCCTCGTCGTAGAACGACTCGATCAGCCCGGCATAGCGCTCTTCCACGGTCCGGCGTTTCACCTTCTGGGTTGGCGTCAGCGTACCGTCCTCGATCGTGAATGCCGTTCCCAGGAAGGCAATCTTCTTCGGCGTCTCGAAGCTGGCCAGTCCCGCCAGCGACTCCTTGACCCGCGCGCCAAGAAACGCCTGACACTTCGGATCGCGCAGCAGGGCCGCCGTGTCGCCCGCGTCAAGCTGGCCGACCCGGGCCCATTCGTTCAGTTGCTCGAAGTCGGGAACCACCAGAACCGACGGGAAGCGCCTCCCGTCGCCCAACATCACCGCCTGCTCGATGAATGCGTCGAGCTTGAGCCGGTTCTCGATCGGCTGGGGCGCGATGTTCTTGCCGCCGGCCGTCACGATGATGTCCTTCTTGCGGTCGGTGATGCGGAGGAATCCGTCCTCGTCGATCTCGCCGATGTCGCCGGTCCTGAACCACCCCTGCGGGTCGATGGCTGCCGCCGTCGCGTCCGGCCGGTTGAAATATCCCTTCATGACCTGCGGCCCCCGAATGCATATCTCCCCGTCGGAGGCGATACGGATTTCCGTGCCCGGAACCGCCTTGCCCACCGTCCCGATACGGAAGTTCTCGAAGGTGTTCAAATTCGTGACCGGGCTCGTCTCCGTGAGCCCGTACCCCTCGAGGATCTGCAGCCCGGCGGCGAAGAAGAACCTGTTGATGCCGGAAGATAGCGGCGCCCCCCCGCTCACGAAGAAACGCAGTCGCCCCCCCACTCCCGCGCGCAGCTTCTGGAAAACGAGCCGGTCGGCCAGCGACTTCTGGACCCGTGTCCACCATCCCGGCGTGCGGCCTTCCAGAACCGCGTCGGCGTGCGCGAGGCCCGCGGACAGAGCCCAGCCCACCAACAGCCCCTTGACGCCCCTGGCGCCGATCACCGCGTTGTACACTCGCTCGTAGAGCCTGGGCACCGAAGCGACCACCGTGGGCCGTACGATCCTGAGGTCCTCGGCCACGGTGGTCATGTCGCGCGCGTACGCGATGGTGCACCCCACGCTGAAGAACAGGTAGTCCACCATGCGCTGGAAGACGTGGGACAGCGGGAGGAAGCTGAGCGTGGTATCCGTCTCCGAGATGTCGAGCAGCGTGAGGCACACGCGAACATTCGATGCGATGTTGGCGTGGGCGAGCAGCACGCCCTTCGGATTCCCGGTGGTACCGGAGGTATAGAGGATGGTCGCTGTCGACTCGGGACGCGCCGCAAGCGCCTCTGCCCGAAAGTCCTCGTCGCTCAGGCCAGCCGGATCGAGCTGCAGGAAGTCGCTCCAGACCCGAGTGCCTTCGGGACACTGGCGAGGCGGGTCAAAGACGATGATGTCCCGGACCTCCGGGCATTGGTCCCGGACCTCCATGAGCTTGGCCAACTGAGCCGCGTCCTCGGCAAAGACAAGCCGGGCGCCCGAGTCCCGCAGGATGTACGCGATCTGGGACGCGGTCAGGCTGGGGTAGATCGGGACGTCCCGCACCCCCGAGCACAGGCAGGCGTAGTCGGCGATCGCCCACTCGGGACGGTTGTCCGACAGGATGGCCGCCACGTCCCCCCGCCCGATACCGAGCGCCACCAGCCCGCCTGCCGCCGCCCTGGTGGTCTGGAACACCGCGTCGTAGGAGATGCGCGACCACTGAAGGTCCGGATCCGGACTGCGGAACGCGGTACCGGACCCGAACCGGTCGACGGCGTCGAGAAACAGGCTGGTGAGCGTGGCCGAGGTCACGGCTGCCTTGCGAGGGAAGCCCGCGTAGTGTTGCGGATGTGCATCGTGATCTCGATATCGGGCCGGAGCGAGTTGAGCGCGCTGCAGTACTTGTCGCGCGACAACTCGACCGCACGCTCCACTCGGGCGGCGTCCCCGGGTCCGGGTCCGGCAACGGCGATATCGAAAGAGATGCGGGTGTATCGGCGTGGATAGTCGCCGGCGCGCGTGCCGGAAACACGGAAATCCAGCGCATCCAGCCGGACTCGCGACTTGCGCAGAATCGCCTGGATATCGATCCCCATGCAGGCGGCGACCCCGAGGAGAAGCATGTCCATGGGAGACGGCCCCTGCTCGTTGCTTCCGTCGATGACCACGGAAGGACCACCGCTCTCCGAGTGGCCCGCGTAGGCCAGGCCGGAACCCAGCCAGGAGAGCCGGACGCGCTTATCCTCCAGCATCCAAGGAATCCTGTTGCAGTTCTCGCTTCAGGGTGGCCAGGGTGCTGCGCGCGTGGGAAATGTGTTGCTCGTAGTCGGGACCTTCCGGGGGATTTGCCAGGAAGGTACTGAGGTGGTCGACCGCTTCCTTCGTCCTGCCGGCGCGCCGCAACAGGAATCCGAGCCCGTAGTGTGCCCCCGCCGCGTCGGGATGCTTGCGCAGAACGTGGCGATAGGTCTTGGCCGCTTCGTCCGACATCCCGATTCGGGTGTAGACCATCGCGATTTCCTGCAGAATGACCGGGTCGCCGGGAGATTCCTTGAGGGCGAGGTTGAAGGAGGTGAGAGCATCCCTGAACTTGCCCTCGTCGACGAGGGCGCGCGCCTCTTCATGGTAGTCTACTTCGCCTTGGCCGGAGCGCCCCAGCATACTCTTTATCCAACCCATGTGGCACGTCGCAGCGGGTGGGGGGAAGGGGGAAATGAAGGCAGCGAAACGTATCCGCAGACGGCGCGGGAAGCAAATGCTACAATCAGTCAGGCGAGTCGTCCGATCAAGGTTCCGGGTTCGCTCGCCAGAACCGTAAGATTATGGCTGCAAAGATCTTGCTCGTTTGTCTCGAAAGCGTCCAGAAGAACGAGCCGGCCGGCTCGGGCTATACTGCGCACCGCCTCGTTCAGCAGCAGTTCGGCCCACGGTCCGGCGAGTGCGATCCCCGCCAGCGATCCGGACTTCAGGGGAACCCGCTCCGACACCAGAAGGTGGCTCGCGCCGGGGGGTGGCGAAAAGTCGAATCGAGGGGCGAGCGCGACGACGTCCACGCCCGGGAGCAGAGCTCCGATGGCTGCCGCGGCGCCGGCGATACTCCCTGCCACGGCGATGTGGGCGGGACCTTCCGCCACCCCTAGCAGGGCGGCAATTCGAAGGGTGTCGCGCTCCGAAAAGCTGCGGGCCGGAGGCGGAGCGGGACCGCGGGCACGGGAGCGGGAGCGGGGCTGCAGGCGCAGATCCGCGACTCCCTTCTCGACGGGGTAAAGAACGCGGCAGTTGGAACAGCCGAGAAAGCCGCGCAATACGCTTCCATGGTCGACGTCGTCCGCCCGCAGCACCAGACCAAAGCCCGGACCGCAACGCGGGCAGATCAGGCGCTCCGTGAGCTGCGGGTTCATGACTCAGCGAGGGGACAGGCGGGCAAGCGCTCGACTCATGACCGCTCGATCTGCAGGAGGGGGATCTGCACGGTGGCGGGGCGGGTGACCAGAAAGAGGATCGCGTCAGCGACCTGTTCCGGTTGGAGCATCGCCTCCCGCGACGGCAGGCCCGGGTGCCGATCCGGGTCAATGGGATCCCACAGCGGCGTGTCGCAGGCGCCCGGCTCCACCAGTGAGACTCGCACGCCCGTCCCCCGGGTCTCCTCCACCAGCACCTCGTGCATCCCGCGCAGCCCGAACTTGGAGGCGGAGTAGGCGCCGTTGGCGGGAAAGGCCTTCCGTCCCGCCACCGATCCCACCGTCACGATGTGCCCGCTGTCACGCCGGATCATGTCGGGGAGGAAGGCGCGCGCGAGCAGAAAAGCGCTCCGCAGGTTGACGCCCCAGCCGCGGTCCATTTCCTCCGCGCTGGTCTCGTGCAGGGAGGCGAGCGAGAAGACGCCCGCGGCATGGACCATCATATCCGGGGCGCCCCCCAATCGGGCCGACACCTCTTCTGCCATGGCTTTCACCTGAAGGTCATCCGCCAGATCCGTCGGCACCGGGTGACCGTCTGTCTCGGAGGCGATCCGGGCGAGCAGCTCCCGGCGCCGCGCCACCAGAAACACTTGCGCCCCAGCAGCCGCCAGGCTGAATGCGCAGGCAGCCCCGATGCCGCTGGTCGCCCCGGTGACCAGGGCCGAGAAGCCGGCCAGGTCGCCCGTTCGCCTCCGGAGAGCATCCATCGGCGGCCCCACCCCGTCTACTTCAACTGGCCGGAGTTCATGGCCAGGGCGAGGAACTCCTCCCGGGTGCGCGAGTCCTCGAGGAAGGAGCCACGCACTGCCGACGTGAGCGTCGAGGAATTCTGCTGTTCGACGCCCCGCATCATCATGCACAGGTGGTGCGCTTCCACGATCACCCCCACCCCCTGCGGTCGCACGACATCCCATAGCC
This sequence comes from Longimicrobiales bacterium, assembly GCA_965237885.1. Lineage (GTDB taxonomy): Bacteria > Gemmatimonadota > Gemmatimonadetes > Longimicrobiales > Gaopeijiaceae > BD2-11. Next base: position 971,618 of record CBDEGN010000002.1, read on the forward strand.
CCTGGGCGATCTGTTCGGTCAGCCTCTCCTGGACCTGAAGCCGGCGTGCGAAAACGTTGACGATGCGTGCCGTCTTGGACAGCCCGACGATCCGGCCGTTCGGTATGTACGCGATATGGACCTTGCCGAAGAACGGAAGCAGGTGGTGCTCGCACAGCGAATACATCTCGATGTTCTTCACGAGCACCATGTTCTGGTGGCTTTCCCGAAAGAGCGCGCCGGTAATCACGTCCTCCGGCGACTGCCGGTATCCGCTCGTGAACAGCTCCATTGCGCGCGCCACGCGCTCGGGCGTGCGCAGAAGCCCCTGCCTGGCGGGATCCTCCCCGATTCTGCGGATCATCTCCGCGACCAGTTCTTCGCAGGTGGCGTCGGCCAGCGCGGGGGAACCGGATCGGAGGGCCTCCATGGGGGCCGGGCTGTCGCCGTTCCCGCGCACACGGCGCGTCTCCCGGCTACTCACCCGAATACTCCGCCCGGTTTCTCGGCGTCTCCTGGAGAACCAGCTTCACCAGCTCAACTTCCGGCGGCATGCGCCCGTGGAGCCGGTGCCATATCGCCATCACGACGTTTTCGGTTGTGGGAATCACGCCATCGAGCCAATCAACATCCAGATTCAGGTTTGCGTGGTCGACGCCGGAAACCACCCGCTCCTCCACCAGGTCACGCAACTGCTTCAGGTCCATCACGTAACCCGTCTCCGGATCGACCGGTCCCTCCACGGTTACATCCAACTCGTAGTTGTGACCGTGCCAGTTGGGGTTCGCACAGGTGCGAAACACCTCCCGGTTGCGCTCGTCGGACCAATCGGCTCGGTGTAGCCGGTGGGCTGCGCAGAAGTGAACTCTGCGCGTGATCCGGACGCGCGGCATGATTCCCCTTTTCACTCCGGGAATGAGGGAGGCCACCCGAAAAAACGCAGGAGACCGACGTCTCGCCGGACGCCGGCCTCCCGGCATTTCGAAGGAGATATTTGAAGCTTGGGTACGAATCCTTGGCGACCTCCCCGCGGTTTCCGCAGTCCCCCGAATCGGGGCGTTGCGTCACACGCGGGAGCCAGTCCCGGCCTCATTTTGTTGGCTCAATTATCGATGGCCTCCGAAACGCAGGGAAAAAATAGTGGAGCCGGGCGCGTTTGTCCAACGGTTCGGCGGTCGGATCCCTGCCGGCCTCGTGACCAGTCGCCCGATCCTGACTGCTGTCAGTTCCCGCGCGCCGGCTCCCCTGCCTTGATCAGGCCGGCAGCTGCACAGAGCTCGGCGTTGGCCAGGCACGCACCGGCCGCGCCGCGCACACCGTTGTGCACTGCGACAACCAGAGCGCAATCGTGCGGTGGAGCGGGGCGGATGCGGCCGACGCTCACCGCCATGCCTCGGGATGCCCCGATGTCGAGACGTGGCTGGGGACGGTCGGGCTCGGTGCGTACGACGACGGGCCGGCCGGGAAGCGTCGGAAGGTCGGGCAGGGACGGCGAAGCACGGAATTCGCGCAAGCTGCGTTGGATATCCTCCATCTCCGCCGCCGTCCGGAGGGTCAGGAAGACGTGTGACATGTGCCCGTCCAGCACGGGCACGCGATTCGTGCTGGCGGCGACCTGGATTCGGGCGCCGAGGATCTTGTTGAGCTCAGGCTCGATCTTCTCCTCTTCGCCGGCGATCCAGGGGATGATGTTCCCCGCCATTTGCACCGAGCCGATCCCGCGGAGCCCCGCGCCGGACAATGCCTGCAATGTGACGACGGTCGCGGTCCGAATCCCGTAGGCTCGCTCGATGGGGGCGAGGGCGAGCGCCACTCCGGCGACGACGCAGTTCGGATTGGCGACCAGCACACCACCCTGCTCAAACCAGGGCTGCCTTTTCGCTTGTGCAAGGTCCGCGGCGTTGATCTCGGGTATGATGAGCGGTACATCCGCACGCAGACGGTGGGCGGAGGCGTTGGTGCAAACCACATGTCCGGCACGCGCGAGATCGACTTCCAGGACGACCGCGATCCAGCGGGGCAACCCCGAGAGCACCAGCCGGCTGTGCAGCTTGTCGCCGACGGGGAGCACGGGCAGTTGGGCAGCAGCCGGAGGAATATCCCCGGCCAGGCTCCAGCGCACTGCGTCGCCGTACCGCTGGCCGGCACTTCGTTCCGAGGCGGCAACCTCCGCAAGCCGGAAAGATGGGTGGCGGGCCAGCATCCGCACCAGACGTTGACCGACGATTCCGGTGGCTCCGAGAACGGCCACCGGGAGCCGCCGGTCCGGGACACTCACGGACAGAACTTCCGGATCCCGGCAGGTGTGGAAACGCTCACGGGCACCGGACGGCCGTCCACCCGGGTGCCCCTGCCGCCCAACGATGCGACCCGAAAGCCGAGGCCGTTTCGCCTGGCGTAATCGATCGCCTTGTCCTGGACGACACCCCCGCCCACGCGGCGGGCCTCGTCCCACGTCGCCCGGGGCAGCGGCGCGATGCCGGCAACGCGCTTCGGATCAGCCGGAAAGATACCGTTGACGTCCTTGACCAGACGCACTTCCGAGGCTCGCAGGGCGTGACCCAGAAACAGGGCGGTCAGGTCCGAGCCGCCTCTGCCGAGGAGCGAAGGCACACCGGTGGCGTCCAGACCGACGAAGCCCGGGAGAACCACGGCATCGTGTGACTTCAGAGCCGCAACGATCGTGTCGCCATCCACATCCACCGGATCGGCGTCGATGAGCGTCCCGCGCGTATGAATCGGCACACGCCAGGAAGGAAGTGCCAGCGCGGACACACCGGCCATCGCCAACGCGATCGCAAGGAGCGCCACGGAGGCCTCTTCCCCTGTCGCGAGCAGCGCGCCGACCAGGCCTTCGGGGGGTGAAGACGTGACTGCGCGTGCGCAGGCGAGCAGCGCGTCGGTCGTGGACCCCATGGCCGAGACAACGACCACGACTTTGGCGCCGCCGCCGACCTCTCTCTCTATTTCCTCGGCCACATGGCGGTACGCGGACGGGTTCGCCAGGATCGACGAACCGTACTTCAACACATGGATGCCCGCGTCCCTGCGCGAGACGGCCGGAACATCCCCCGGGACGGGAGATGCGGTGGATGCCACGAGCGCAGAGCTGCCGGCGTAGTAGCCATTCGACATCGGATCCTCCAAGTCCGAGTGGTTTCTTCGGGCTCCTGAGGATCGTCGCCCGAACTACATCGGCATCCACGCCAAGTGCGCAGCGGGCGGCTCATCTTCCGATGGATCCAGTCCATCGCAGGAGTTGGCACCTCAGTGGAAGAGCCACTTCCACAGGCTGCCCCGGTGTCCACGGGCCCGTCCCTCGACCGGTCTCGATGAAATCAACGCTGACGGTACAAGGACTGGCCGGTCGAGTCAACGGGTTCCCGCGCCACCGGGCTCCGCCGCTCCATCAGCACCACATCCCGCCAGCGGCCGTCGTAGAATCGCCCCGGGCGTTCGCGGATCCCCGGAATGCGGAAACCGGCCCCCCTCTAAGGCGCGTCATCCCGCTGGAGACGCGACCTCCAGGGGAAGATCCACCGGCGTCTGGTAAAGAGAGCGGAGGGTGCTACGGTCGCGCGCCGTGGGGGCGGGGGGTAGCCTTGGACCTGCCCACATGACATCCGATGGATCGGGCGAATGACTCAGAATGCCCAGGACATGTCCCATCTCGTGGATCACCAGCCGGTCGAGCAGATCCTGGTCGCCGGTGCGGCGGATCACGACGCGGAAGACAACTCGGGATGCTCCTCCGTCCCTGCGTGGCCAGCTGCGCAGGGCATCGCGGGTCTCGTTCAGACAACCAAGCGTGGAGGCTGCGCCGGTCACTGGCCCCAGGCATCCGACGGGGGTCGACAGAATACCGGGGGCGTCGTGCCACAGCAGAACCGCCCGCGCCTCGTCCAGGTCGGTCGTCGCCCGCAACCTGACCTCGCCGAAGACCGCGGCCGCGAGCCATGCGTGCACAGCCCCCTGGAAGGCCTGACGCAGGTCACCGGCACCGCCCCCTCCCTCTCCCAGAAACACCGGCACCACGGCGCCGCGGTCCCAGTGGAAAGTGCGGATGTTCGCGCGACCGCCGGCATCGTAGACCGGGAGGCGAAAGTCGTATGGGCCCGGAAGGGCGGGTATCGTGGGGACGTCGCAGGCGATGCCGAGCGTCGCAGTCCCCAGAGCCAGGCTGCACACCAGCCGGGACCCCGCCACCCTTCGCCGCCGCGGGGTCATCCCCTCCCCCACACGGGTATGGCGAGGTGCAGAAGGACGCGCATGACGGCTCCGGCCCCCGCACCCGCCCCGGCCAGTGGCGCCGGATCGAACCCGTGCCGCTGCACCTCCGCGACCCCGATCCACGTGATGGGACCAGGGAGGCGATACCCCAGCCCCCCGGACAGGAGCACGCCGGCGTTTTCGCGACCCTCGAGCAGGTTCACGTCACCGCTCAGATAGAGCAGTTTCCCCGCCCCGGCGCGCACATCCAGCCCCGGCAGTTGCGGGAGCGGAAAGCGAACCCCTCCCAGGACATGAAGGGCGGTCACCCGGCCAGCCTCCCAGGAGACTCCGCCTCCCTGCCCGGTCACCCGAGCCATGCTCGCACCCGCTCGCAGCTCAAGGATCACCGACGAACCAGGTCCGCCTGACAGCGCCAGCTCGGCGACGGGGCCGAGACCCGGCCCCACTTCCAGATCCCGCGCCACAGCCTCGAACTCGGCGGGTACGAACGCCGTGCCCCGGGCGAAGGGCGTCGAGTATGTCGCTCCCCCACGCAGTTCCACTGCGAGCGGCATCTGGGCCATGGCGGGCTCGAATGCGTGGGCGAGTAATACCGCCGCAAGGAACCCGCGACAGGCGAACGCTCGAGGCAATCCCTCCATGGAGTCCCCCGCGGGTCAGCGCCGGTAGGAACGCAGGAGCGCCAGGTTGCGCCGGTCGTTCGACACCACATCGTCGCCCTTGGGGGTCTCGAGCAGCTTGGGCACATCCCGAAAGCGTTCGTCTCCCATGATGCGGCGGAACGGCGCCTCTCCCAGCGTCCCTTCCCCAATCATCTCGTGCTGGTCCCGGTGCGACGCGAAGGGGTGCTTCGAGTCGTTCAGATGGAACAGCTCGAGGGATGCGAGTCCAAGCGTGTCGTCAAAGGCGCGCCACACGCCCTCGTAGTCCCCGACCAGATCGTACCCGCTCGAGAATGCATGGCAGGTATCCACGCACACCCCCACGCGCTGGTTCAGGGGTGCCCCCACCGCCTCCCGGATCGCGGCCAGATCCTCGAACTTCCCTCCGACCGACGTCCCCGCCCCCGCGGTCAGCTCAAGCAGCACCCGCGGGCCGTCCGGACACCCTTCCAGCGCCTCCGACACGGCGGCGGCGTTGCGCGCAATCCCGCTGCTGATGTCGCCGTCGGTGGCGTTTCCGGGGTGCGTGACGAGAAAGTCGAGACCCAGATCGCGTCCGCGCCCCAACTCCGCCCGGAAGCTGTCCAGCGACCGGCGCCGAAGTACCGGGTTGGGAGACGCCAGGTTGATCAAGTACGAGTCGTGGGCAACCGCGCAGCGGATTCCGGCGGAGGCGCGCTCCTCCCGGAAGGCGCGGACACGCTCCCGCGCCAGCGTGGGCTCGGCCCAGCGGTTGGGTTGTTTGGTGAAGAGCTGGAGGTTGACCGCGGTGATGAGCCGCGCGCGTCCCGGCGCGCGTTCGACTCCTCCCGCAACCGAGACGTGGGCGCCGAGTTCGTCGCCGACCACGGCGGGCGAAGACAACGGCCGAGGTTACCGCGGCCGGTGCCGGCGCGCTACCAGCTGGCCTTGCGGACGCCGGGGATTTTGCCCTCGAGGGACCACTCGCGGAAGGCGATGCGGGAGAGCCCGAACTTCTGAAGGTGTCCGCGCGGTCTTCCCGACGTGCCACAACGGTTGCGATAGCGGGTCGCGCTGGAGTCGCGCGGCAGCTTGCGCAGGGCCCACTGGGCCTCGCGCTTCTCCCAGGTCGCCCTGTCGGGATCAGCGATGATCGCCCGCAGCTCGCGGCGCCGCTCGGCATGACGCGTCACCAGCACCGCCCGCTTCTTGTTCTGCTCGATTTTTCCTCGTTTTGCCACTTTACCGCCTTCCTTCCGTCGCTTCTCTTCGTGCGAGAGCCGCAAAGCCGGCTGCCCGTCCCGCCCCTCTCCGGTCGGTGTCGAGCGCCAGCGGGTTTCGTGATCCTAGTGGTGGGACGTTCCCCGCGAGCCCGTGAGCATCGGCCCGAGCGGACGCCCGCCAATCAGGTGCATGTGGAGGTGGTGGACCTCCTGGCAGCCGTCGTCGCCGCAGTTGACGATCAGCCTGTAGCCGGTTTCCGCGATCCCCTGTTCCCGGGCAATGCTCGCGGCCACCGCAAACATGCGGCCCAATACCGGCTCGTCGTCCTCGGTCACATCGCTCGCCGTGGCGATGACGTGGTTGGGCACCACAAGCACATGCGTGGGCGCGGCCGGGGCAATGTCGCGGAACGCCGTCACCAGGTCGTCCTGATAGACGATGTCGGCCGGGATTTCCCTGCGAACGATCCGGGAGAAAAGAGTGTCCCCTGCCATCGCCGGGAAGCTACTCCTTCTCCGACGAGCCGGAAGCGTCCTTGTTGCGCATCTGGCGGGCGTAACGCTGCCGGAAACGCTCGACGCGGCCCGCGGTGTCCACCATGCGCTGGGTCCCGGTGTAGAACGGATGCGACGAACTCGATATCTCCAGGCTGACCAGTGGATACTCGTTTCCGTCTTCCCACTTGACGGTCCTGTCGCTCTTCATGGTCGAGCGGGTCAGAAACGCATAGCCGTTGGAGGCGTCCTGAAACACCACCGGGTGGTACTTCGGGTGAATTCCTTCCTTCATGTCCCTGGGCTCCGCCGATTCTGGTCCGGGTACGGCCGCCGCCATTCCATGGCGGAGGACCGATAGCCGACAAGTGTACCGAAAAGGGACACGGCGGGTCAACGCCCCGGCGGCTATCCCTCCGGCGGAGTCAGCCGGTAGCCGCGCAGGACATCCTCGTTCGGGGGAAGCTCGTCGGATCCGGCGGGATAGCCGTTCAACTCCAGCATGTACGCCATCACGTCGACGTAGGTCTGGCGCGGCAACCCTCCCGGGTTGTCGTCGGGCATGGTGCGGCGGAGTTCGCGGTACAGGTCGCGGGCGGTGCGCCGCTCCCATGCGTCGGTGAAGACCGGGCCCTTGAACTCGCTCGTGTAGTGGCACTCCGAACAGACCCGGCGGAACGCGCGCTGTCCCCGGCGGGCCTGTTCTTCCGTGTAGAACGCGACCGGAGCGGCAGGCGCGGCGGGCGGCGCCTCCGCGGCTGGGGCCTCCTCTGGAGCCACATCCGAAGCTGCAGGCGAGGGGGACGGAGCCGCAGGCGGCGTCCCGGCTCCCCCACACCCCGGAATCAGCAGCAAGACGGCGGCGAATGGCAGGCGCGATGACATCGGCGGCACTACTCCTCTGTGACCTCGAAGACGAACATCATACCCGCGTGCAGGTGCTCCGCGATGTGACAATGGAGCATCCACGACCCCGGGTTGGACATCTCCACCAGCAGATCCATGGTCGAGCCGACCGGAAGGATGGCGGTATCCTTCCACACCAGGTTGGTGTTGGGAACTCCGTCGCGTTCGACCACCAGGAAGCGCTGCCCGTGGATGTGTATGGGATGGTTCATCGGGTGAAAGGATTTGGGGTCGTTGAACACCCGCACCTTGACGACGTCCCCCACCCGGAAGCTCCAGTCGATCTCCCCGTTCTCGCGGCCGGTCGCCGGTTCTCGCAGGATCCAGGTGACCTGGGTCCCCGTCGAAAGCCAGTTCATCATGGGCATGCCGTCGTTCCACTCCACCGGCGGCACGTAGAAGGTGTCGGCTTCCATGGACTGGACGATCGGCAGCGGAAGATTCCGAATGCGAACCGTCGTCGTCAGCTCGTAGTCCACGGGCTTGCCCAGCAGGGCGCGGAAGGGTTCGATATCCTCGGCCACATCCCGGTTTTCGCGTAGCTCGGCGAAGGCCGCGGTCACTGCGTCGTCGATCGCCGGGCCGGTTACGCTCACCACCGCAAGCGTATCTTCGTGCGGGTAGAAGGTGCCCCGGAAGTGGTTCACCGCCTGAATGGTGTTGGTGATGCCCACGTCCCCGGCCTCCGGGAAGCGCACGTCCACGACGTAGCGCTCGGCGGGCGCGATGACCACGTTCTCGACCCATAGTTCGCGCTCGAACTTGCCCACGTCGGAAGCGACCAGCTTCACGCGCGAGTTCCCGAAGCGGACGTTGAAGGTGCGGGTGTTGGCGACGTTGGTCAGGTAGAAGCGCACAACCTGGCCAGTCGGCACCTCGATGCGGTGGTCGTCGACGCCGTTGGTCAGCATCACCGTGCCGAAGCGGCCCATGAGCGCATGGGTCGGAGCCTCCTCCCCCCACGGGATCAGGCCCTGCTCGTCGATGAGGATGTCGTCCAGCACGAGCAGTTCTTCGCGATGCGCCGGACCGTAGTAGTCCGAGGTTTGCGGCATGACGAGCAGGTTTCCGTAGAGCCCGAGATCCTGCTGGATGTCCTCGCGCATGTGCGGATGGTACCAGAACATGCCCGCATCGGGCACATCCACCTCGTAGGTGAAGGTCTCCCCTTCGGCGATGGGATCCTGGGTCAGTCCGGCAACGCCGTCGAAGCGGTTCTCAACCCGGACGCCGTGCCAGTGAACGGTCGTGGGCATGCGGATGCGGTTGGTGACCTGCACCACGATGCGCGAGCCACGGTCCGCCTGAATGAGAGGACCCGGGTACTGGCCGTCGTATCCGAGCATGGCGTAGTCGCGCCCGCCGATCGTGCGCCGGACCAGCGATACGTCCATGCTGAGCGTGTCTCCGTCGCCCATCACGACGCGTCGGCTGGGCACGGCCGCCGGAAACATCGAGGGATCCATCCCGTCCCCGATCAGGAAAGGCCGCACGGGCGGAAGCGCGTTCTCGAGCCCGGGAATCATCGGCATGGTCGCGGACATCGGCGGCATGCGCCACCCGCCCGCCCCGCCGTGCGCACCGTGGTCCATCGTTGGGGGTTCCTGCCCCGCGAGCGCACCCGGCAGGGCGAGAAGAAGAACCCGGAGGCGCACCTGCTTCCGTCGCCTCACTCGTAGCCGTAGGCGGCGCAGTTCTCCTGCTCGAAGGCACCGTGCCCCGCCATGGTATGCATCTGGCCGCTGCGGGACATCCCCCGCATCACCACGGGTCCCGTCCACATGCCGGCTCCGGGATCGTCCCGAGGCTCGAGCGTCACCACCAGCAGGAACTTGTTCCACCGGGCCCGGCCATGCAGCTGGCCACCTTCCAGCGGGCCGATGCGTTCCACCTTGTCCAGCGTCGGCGTCGTGAGCCATGCCACATGGACGCCTTCGCGAGGAGGCATCAGCCGCTCCACCGAGAGCCACACGTCGAGCAGATAGCTGCCGTCATCGGCCAGCGTCACGCCGAAGGGCGAGTCGGGGAAGGTGACCTCGCCCAGCCCCGACGCCAGCCCGGTTCCCGGGAGCCTGCGTGTGCTGACGACCGGGAAGGCATAGTACGCCGGCGCATCGACGGGAGCAGCCGACGCGGGAAGCAACGCCGCGCGTGCGCCATCCGCGCCCGGTCGTGACGGGAGAGAGCACGTGCCCGGAGGTATCGCCGACGCGGCGTCTCCGGTCACCGGAGCCAGCGCCCCGATCAGCCACGCGGCCGCCAGCAGACGCGCGACCATCGGACTAGCGCTCCTGGCTCACCGGACGCGGACGTGTCTGATCCCACTTCTGCACGCTGGAGATGTCGGGCATGCCCCAGTCCTCGCCGTTCCAGCCGTCGAATCCCTCCATGCGGAAGGTCCAGAAACCGGTGCTCATGTCGCTTACCACGATGAGCCCGTCCTCGTTGCGGATGTCGACGCCGAAGGCCCCGTTGAACACCGGATTGCGGAAGTCCGGATCGTTGGCAGAGCCGATGTAGGTGTCGTAGTAGCCCACCGTGACGGGGTTGGCCGGATCCATCAGGCTGACGATCTGGAGGCCGTCCAGGTATCCGGAGACGAAGACGTAGGGCCAGCGCACCTCGTGGTTGTGGACCAGGTTCTGCCAGTTCGCGGTCCAGGCCGAGATGGGGCGGTTGATGTTCGTCTGCGAGCCCTCGAGCGCGGGCTGGAGATCGAAGATGCGCAGGGGCGCGTACTGGTATTCGGTCTCCGCGATGACGTAGCGACCATCGGGGCTGGGCGTGAAGGTGTGGCCCGAGCGGACGCCGCTGATGCCGGTCATGGTGATCACCAGCTCCGGGTTGTCCAGATCGCTGATGTTGTAGACGTAGTAGCCGCCGGTGCCGCCTCCGTAGAAACGGTCCTGGCCGGTGTCCGGATGATAGGCCGCGTAGAAGTCGTGGTAGCCGCGTCCGCTCCCCTGCCCGAGCGGCGACTCCGGAACCGGAATCCGCCCTGCGAGAGCGTCCGAGGGGTCTCCGTCGACGGCCTTGCCCATGTCGTACACATGGGCGAAGGGACCTCTGATGGTGGTGATCAGCAGCACGCGCCCGTCGGAATGCTTGTAGATGAAGATGTTGTGGAAGCCCCCCGGCATTTCCGGCTCCCGCAGCCGAGCGACTTCCCGCACGGTCGAGGGATCGGGAAGCCCGGTGACGTCGAGGATGACCGCGCCCAGGTCCGGGTTGGGCCCTCCCTGGCCGAACTGCAGCGACTGCACCACGTAGTAGCGCCCGTCCAGCTTGAAGTACTTGACGTCCATGCCCCCGGTGCGCTGGTGCAGGTCCTGGTTCTCGATCCTCCAGCGGTAGATCACCTCGGGGTTCTCGGGATCTTCCAGATTGATGATGTCGGTCCCCTTGGGACCCACCTCGCCGTACACCATGCGCGCGACGTACGCGTACGGGCGGTCCATCTCCTGTTCGAGTTCGATGTCCGCGATGCTGAGTTGCGGGCCGAGCGGGACGTGGCCGAGCACGTCCATGTTGTCGCTGCCCGGCTTGATGGGCGTCCACTGCTGGGCTGATACCGGCGCGACCACGAGGTTGAGCGCCAGAACGGCTACTCCGATCTTCACGATTGTCAAATGGACAACTCCCGCCCGCATGGCGAACTCCTTCGGCGTAGTGGCAACAGGCTTTCGGGACCCGCGCGGTCCCTGTCGGTCATAGTAACGTGATTCGGGCCGCGCGCGCACGGGCGGCAAGGACAGCAGTCATCCGGACCGCCCAGCATACTTCGTGCTCCTCCAGAGCCCCGCAGGCCGGCTTCGAGCAGCACGCGGGCACGGACAAACCGGCACCGGCGGCGTCATGCCGGCAGGAGCCCCGGCCTCCCGTCCTCGACAATGAACGAGGCGCGCGTCTCGATCGGGCCCCCCGGCCGGGTCACGTAGGGGACGATCCGGTAGTCGGCGGTGAGCCGATCCGGAGTCACGGAGCAGCGGACGTATCCCCTCTGCCTGTTGACGAAGTGGATGTGCGGGTTCTGCGCCAGCACTTCCTCGCGGCCGGCGCCCGAATCAGTTCCGTCGCCGCCGGAACTGATGGAAGTGCCCACCAGCTCGGCCCCCACCACACTCGACGACGGATCGAGGAAGTCGGCCTTCAGGTCCGCCGCCCAGTTGCTGTGGATGTCCCCGGTGAGAACCACCGGGTTGGGCGGCCGGGCCTCGTCCAGGAAGGAAAGCAGCCGGCTCTGCGCCTCCGGATAGCCGTCCCAGCGGTCCATCGAGACGCTCGCTTCGCCGTCCGTCAAACCCTCCAGCCGCGCGATCATGACCTGGTTGGCCAGAACGCTCCAGCGGCTCGACGACCCGGCCAGACCATCGAACAGCCACCCCTCCTGCTCGGCGCCCAGCATTGTCCGGTCCGGCTCGAGCGCCTCCAGGCAGAGGGGCCGGTTGCCGTCTCCGCACGCCTGGTCGGAGCGGTACTGGCGGCTGTCCAGCACGTGGAAGTCGGCGAGATCGCCGAAGTGGAGCCGCCGGTAGGCGAGGATGTCGGGCCCGCGCGGCATCGAGGAACGCCGCAGCGGCATGAACTCGTAGAACGCCTGGAAGGCGGCCGTGCGGCGCAGCAGCAGCTGCGCGGGGGACTGGTCGTCCTCCGCGATGTCCGACGCCCAGTTGTTGTCCACCTCGTGGTCATCGAAGGTGACCGACCAGGGGCACGCCGCGTGGGCGGCCTGCAGGTCGGGGTCGGAGCGGTAGAGCAGGTAGCGGGCCCGGTAGTCGTCCAGGGTGAACACCTCGCCCGCTTCGTGCCGGCGCACCAGGTTGTCGCCGTATCCCACCTCGTAGATGTAGTCCCCGAGGTGGAAGACCAGGTCCAGGTCTTCGGCCGCCATGTGCCGGTACGCCGTGAAGTAGCCATGCTCGTAGTTCTGGCACGAAGCGAAGGCGAAGCGCATGCGGTCGGCGTGGACGCCGGGGGCGGGGAGGGTGCGGGTGCGGCCCACCGGGCTCTGGTCGCTCCCCATCATGAAGCGGTACCAGTACGTGCGGTCGGGCTCGAGCCCTTCCACCTCCACATGGACCGAGTGACCCAGCTCCGGCACCGCCAATTGCGTGCCCTGCCGAACGATGCGCGCGAAGCCCTCGTCGGCCGCAACCTCCCAGCGCACCGCCACCGGATCCAGCGCCTGACCGGCATCGCGCACCCCCTCCTGCGACAGCCGCGTCCACAGCACCACCCCGCCGGCATCCGGATCGCCGGACGCGACCCCGCAGGGGAAGGGTGAAGCAGCCAGCTGAACGATCCGGTCGCCCCTGCAGGCGCTCAGGGAGCCGAGCGCGACGAGGCCCGCCGCATCGCGGCCGATTCTCACGAAGTCGCGTCGCGACAGTCGCGCGGCCGTCAGATCGTACCAGTACGCTGATTTCGTCTTCACGGCCGGCTCCCGGGCAGTGGGTCGACAATCCGTTCGCTTGTGCGGCAACTGCCCATATTATGGAACAACCCGCCGGGAACCCAAACCGGAAAGCCGGCATCCATCCCCGCGGTGCAGGAGGCTGATGCGACACTCATATCGAATTGCGGCGGTAGCGGCCCTGCTCGGTATCCTGCCGGCGGCGGCTGCGGGCAGTGGTACACAGCAGGCCGACCTGTCCACCCTGTGTTCCGCGGGCACAAGGGGAGCCCGGGGCGCGGGGGGCGCGGCCTCCCCGGCGGGCCAGACGCCCACCGACCTCTTCTGCCTCGACCTGCACGCGACCGCCGCGGCGCGGGGGGCGGGAGGCGTCGTGGAGCTGGGGCGGGTGCCGGGCCCCTTCGGGGTCGCGGTGACCGCCGACGGGCATCACGTCCACGAGCTGACCGCCTGGATCAGCGGCCTCCCCGAGCCCGGCGAACTCGGGCCCTACGGAGCGTACGTGGCCTGGGCCACCACCCCCACCCTGGATCCGGTGGTCCGCCTCGGGCCGGTGAACAACGGGCGCAACCCGCTGGGCCGGGTCTCCTTCAACAAGTTCCTGATCCTCATCACCGCCGAGAGCTCCGCTGATGTCGCCGACCGGGAGGGCCGCCTCGTGCTGCGCGGCCGCTCTCCGAGCAGCTTGATGGAAGCCCACGATCTTCTGGCCCAGGCCCCGTCGGCGCTACGGGCTCCCCCCACCATGACCCATGACCACGCCACACCCGGCGACGGCTCGGGGTGGGTGCTTCCTCCCATGTACCCGGGCTTGCCGATGCTCCCGGGCATCATGGCGCTCCGGCCCCGGGTGAGCGCCCTGCTCCCCGACGCCCCGTCGCCGGAGAGCCTCCCCCTCGCCCGACCGCGCGAACGGGTGCGGCTGGGAAACGGCGGCACCCTCGACCTGGAAGCGGACTTCGTGCGCCGTGAAATCGGCGGTCGTCCGGTGGTCATGCTCGCCTTCAACGGCCAGCACCCGGGGCCTCTGGTGCAGGTCCCGGAAGACGCAACCATCTTCGTCAATTTCACCAACCGCACTCCGCTCCCGACGGCGATCCACTGGCACGGCATTCGCCTCGACAACCGCTTCGACGGTGTTCCCGGTATCACGCAGGACCCGGTGGCGCCCGGAGAAACCTTCCGCTACCAGATCCACTTCCCGGACGCCGGCATCTACTGGTACCATCCCCATCATCGCGAAGACATCCAGCAGGAGCTGGGCCTCTACGGAAACCTGCTGGTGGACTCCCCGCGCCCCGAGTACTACAGCCCGGTCAATCAGGAACAGGTGCTGATGCTCGATGATCTCCTGCTGGGCGAAGACGGGCTCGTTCCTTTCGGCGAGACCTCCGCCAACTACGCGCTCATGGGCCGCTTCGGAAACATCCTGCTCGTGAACGGCGAGCCGGCGTACACCCTGCGAGCCCGGCGGGGCGAGGTCGTGCGCTTCTTCCTCACCAATGTTTCCAACACGCGCACCTTCAACCTGTCATTCTCACGAACGGATGAGGCCGGTTCCCCCGGGGGCGACCAGAGTTCCCCGCCGGGCGAGCCCGGCTCCGACCCGGATGCTCCCGGCGCCGCCCTCCCCATCAAGGTGGTGGCTTCCGATGTCGGCAAGTACGAACGAGAGGTGATGGCCGAGAGCGTCGTCATCGCGCCGGCCGAGCGCTACGTGGTCGAGGTGCACTTCGAGGAGGCCGGGGAGTTCGCGCTCAGCAACCGGGTGCAGGCCATCAGCCATCGCGAAGGCGTCTTCTTCAGCGAGGTGAGGCAGATGGGCAACGTCATCGTCGAACCGGACCTCACCGCCCTCGACCACGGGAACGCCTTCCACACCCTGCGCGAAAACGCCGACGTCATCGACGACATCGACCGCTTCCGCGAGCACTTCGACCGCCCCGTCGATCTGTCCCTCACCCTGACCCTGGAAGTCGAGGACCTTCCCCGTCCCGTCGAGCAATCGATGCTCTACGACTGGGTGTACTTCAATCCGGTGGAATGGAGCGGCACCATGCCGGTCATGAACTGGGCGAGCGACGGCGATCAGGCGCGCTGGATCCTGCGCGAGCCCGGGACGGAGCGGGAGAACATGGATATCCGCTGGCGATTCCGGGTGGGCGACGCAGTCAAGATCCGGCTCCACAACGACCGCAACGCCTTTCATGCGATGCAGCACCCGCTCCACATCCACGGGCAGCGATTCCTGGTGCTCTCACAGAACAACGTCCCCAACGACAACCTGGTGTGGAAGGACACGGTCCTGCTGCCGACCGGCTCCACCACCGACATCCTTCTCGAGCTCTCCAACCCCGGGCGCTGGATGGTTCATTGCCACATCGCGGAGCACCTGGAAGCCGGGATGAAGTTCGTCTTCGAGGTCGAGCCGTGACGCGACAGGCCCGTCGAGCCCCGATGCAGGCGGCTCACCCTCCCATTGTGCGGAGCCATCTGCCAGTGCCATTTGTTTCTGACGCGCAACACACAGCCGAGGACAGCCCCATGAACGCACCACGCAAGCGACCCTCCCCCCTCACCAGCATACCGCTGCTGACGGCCCTGATGGCGTTGACTCTCGCCGGCAACGGATGCGCGCAGCAGCCAGCCGGCCCCTTCGCCGATCTGATCGCGGTGGACGACGACCAGGTCGCTCTCACGGGCGTCAAGCTGTTCGACGGCACGGGCGCGCCCGCTCGCGCCGGACAGACCATCCTCATCGCGGACGGAAGCATCGCAGCCGTCGGGGCCGACGGCGAGGTCGATATCCCGAGGGGCGCGGCAGTGCTGGACCTGGCAGGCCACACCGTGATGCCGGGGCTCATCGGGTTGCACGACCACAGCTTCTACACCGCGGCCGGGGGCCGCGCGGCGCAGCTCTCCTTCAGCGCACCCAGGCTCTATCTGGCCTCGGGCGTGACCACGATTCGCACCACCGGCGCGCGCGCGCCCTATGAGGAAATCAATCTGCGCGACGAGATCGAGGCGGGCATCGCCGTCGGCCCCACCATCTTCGTCACCGGACCCTACCTCACCGGGGCTCAGGGGAGCAGAACCATGGCCCGGCTGGACGGACCTGAATCCGCGCGCCGTGTCGTTCGCTACTGGTCGGAGGAAGGCGTAAGCTGGTTCAAGGCCTATACCTGGATCAGCCGCGCCGAGCTGGGGGCGGCGATCGAGGAAGCGCACAGCCACGGCATCAACGTCACCGCCCACCTCTGCTCGGTCGGGTATCAGGAGGCGGTGGCGCTCGGCATCGACAACCTGGAGCACGGCCTCTTCGCCAACAGCGAATACGATCCCGCCAAGCAGCCTGACGAGTGTCCCCCCGGCTTCCGCAACGGCTACGGGGACCTCGACATCGACGGCCCGGACGTCCAGAAGACCTTCCGCGACATGATCGACAACGATGTGGCGATGACTTCGACGCTGGCGGTCTACGAAATCTCCGTCCCGGGACGGGAGCCGATCGACCCCCGGGTCTGGGAAGTTCTGGCCCCTGAAGTGGCTGCCGACGTGCGTGCCCAGGCGGAGGAGATTCGTGCCGCCGAGCCGGGATCCGGCGTCGGCCTCGCCCCCGAGCTGCTGCGCAAGGCGATGGACTACGAATACGCCTTCGTGCAGGCCGGCGGACTGCTGGCGGCCGGCGTCGACCCGACCGGCTACGGCGCGGCTCCCCCGGGGCTGGGCGACCAGCGCAACTTCGAGCTTCTCCTGGAGGCCGGGTTCACCGCTGCCGAAGTGGTGGAGATCATGAGTGCGAACGGCGCCCGCGTGCTTGACATCTACGACGAAGTGGGCAGCGTAGAGGTCGGAAAGCGGGCGGACCTGGTAGTGGTGGAGGGCGACGCGGAGGCGGACGGGCACATCCGCAACACGCGCATCGTCTTCCGCCACGGCACCGGCTGGAACAGCGCCGCGCTCATGGAATCGGTGCGCGGCCTGGTGGGGATCCGCTAGCCGCAGTAACGTCCGAAGAGACCCTTGACGACATCGACCCGCCCCGCGGGGCGCAAAACCGCGGAGGTACGCCCGTGAAGCTCACCCGCTTCGAGATGGAACGCTGGCAGTCCGTCTTCGAACACCGCGTTCGCTACAACCTCTCCGAAAGCGGCGTCGACCCGCTCTCCCTGGAGGAGCTGCTCGAACTCACGGGAGTCGAGAACCTGGGGCAGTCGATCCTGGGATACGGGCAGTCCAACGGGTCGGACAAGTTGAGGGAGCGCATCGCCGCCCTCTACGACGACGTTTCGCCTGACGAGGTGGTGGTCACCACCGGGGGCGCCGAGGCCAACATGGCCGCGTGCTGGCAGCTCATGGAGCCGGGGATGCCCGCAGCCGTGATGGTCCCGAACTACATGCAGGTGCCCGGGCTGGTGCGGAACTTCGGGGGCATGGTGCGCCCCTTCGAGCTGCTTGAAGAGTCGGGCTGGCAACCCGACCTCGACCAGCTGCGCGGCATCCTCGACGACGACGTGCGCTTCATCCTGCTCACCAACCCCAACAACCCGACGGGCGCGTGCCTCACCCCCGAGTCGCGCCGGGGCATCATCGAAGCCGCGGACCGGGTGGGCGCGTGGATCCTGTGCGACGAGGTCTACCAGGGGGCGGAGATCTCCGGCGTCACGACGCCCTCGATGTGGGGCGAGTACGACCGCACCATCGTGACCAACTCGCTCTCCAAGGCGTACGGCATGCCGGGGCTCCGCATCGGCTGGGTCGTGGCCCCGTCCGACATCGCCGAGACCCTGTGGGCGCGCACGGACTTCATCACCATTGCCCCGGCGACCCTTTCCGACATCCTCGCGACCGCCGCCCTCGCCCCCGAGGCGCGCGACCGCATCCTGGCACGCACGCGCGCCATCCTGCGGCACAACCTGCCGCTCGTCACCGACTGGATGGAGTCCTGCAACGGCCTCTTCAGCTACCATCCCCCTGACGCGGGCGCAATCTGCTACGTCCGCTACAACGCCAGCATCAACTCGAGCGAACTGGCAGAGAAGCTGCGCGCCGAGAAGTCCGTGCTGGTGGTTCCGGGCGACCACTTCGGCATGGACCACTACCTGCGGGTGGGATTCGGGCCGCCCGAGCATGAACTGCTGGAGGCGCTGGAGAAGATGGGAGACGCGTTCGCGGAGGTGGTGGCGTAGGCTCCGAGGACGGCCATGCCTGACACGACCTCTTCAACTGGTCGCCTTCACTCCCTGGACGCGTTCCGGGGCCTGACGATCGCGGGCATGGTGCTGGTCAACAACCCGGGGAGCTGGGCCTACGTGTACGGGCCGCTCGCACACGCCGAGTGGCACGGCTGGACCCCCACCGACCTCATTTTCCCGTACTTCCTGTTCATCGTGGGCGTCGCCCTGCCGTTCTCGGTCCGGCGGCGGCTCACTGGCGGGGCGAGACGCCCCGAGCTCTTCGCGCACGTCGTTCGCCGTTCGCTGATTCTGATCGCCATCGGCCTCGCCATGCGCGCGATCCCGGACTTCGACTTCGGCGAGATGCGCCTCTACGGCGTTCTCCAGCGCATCGGCCTCGTGTACTTCGCAGCGGCCGGGCTGTACCTGTGGGCTTCAGGCCGTGGATTGGCTGTCGCTACCGTCGCCCTCCTGCTGGGCTACTGGGCGGTGATGATGTTCATGCCGGTCCCCGGATACGGGGCGGGCGACCTCTCGCCGGACGGGAACCTCGCCGGCTACGTCGACCGGCTGATCATGGACGGTCGCCTGTGGGCGGGCAGCTGGGATCCCGAAGGGCTCCTCTCCACCTTCCCCGCCATCGCGACCTGCCTGCTCGGCATCTTCTGCGGCGAGTGGCTCCAGGTCGGCCGTCGGGGCCGCGACCTCGTCCTGGGCATGTGGGCGGCGGGCGCGGCGATGGTCCTGCTGGGGCTCGCCTGGGACCTCGTCTTCCCCATCAACAAGAACCTGTGGACCAGCTCCTACGTGGTCTTTACCGCGGGCACCGCGCTGCTCGTGCTGGGCACCATGTATTCAGTCCTCGACGTCAGACGATGGAGGGGCGCCTGGAGCGCGCCGCTCGTCGCCTGCGGCATGAACTCCATCGCCATCTTCTTGGCGTCCGGGATGGCCGCCAAGACGATGACCCGGCTCCGGATCGGCGGCGCGGAGGGCTCGTCTCTCTACGACTGGATCTTCCGCAACGGATTCCAGTCCTGGGCGGGCGACTACAACGGCTCGCTGGCCTTCGCCCTGACACAGGTCGCCCTATGGCTAAGCGTCGCGTGGCTGCTGCACCGGCGTCGCGTCTACATCAGAATCTGACTCCGCGGCGGATCGCGCACGACTCGCGTTCGAATCACTCGCAGGTTCCCCAGGGGTCCAGCACGGCAACACCGGTTCCATCGAAGTCCCGAACATTCCTTGTCGCCACCGACGCGCCCATGGAACGGGCGATCGCCGCAATCTCGCAATCGACATGCGAGATCGGACGGCTCGATTTCCGTCGCTCGGCATCGATCTCGGGGTATGCGCGGGCGGCTTCACGATCAAAAGGCAGCACACGGTCCTCGAAGAGCTCTCCGAAGGCATGATCGGCAGCCTCGACGAAACCTTTCCTCCTCCTTCCCCAGGGGAGGAAGGCGATTCCGGTCCGGACCTGCTCCCCAGCCCTCTTACAGCTGTCGGCCTTCGACCGACCGCCCTTCGCAGGATGATGCGTGCTTCTTCCTCCATGGAACGCCCGTTTTCGGCCGCCCTTACCCGAAGACGTCAACGTTTGGAAACCATGAGACCGGCAGCGTTCTGCCGCGGATTGCCCGTCTCCTGAACGAGAGGGAGGGAGCTCCTACCCTCAGTCCTCCTGCAGCCTTTCCTCCAGCAGCTGGTACGCGATCGGCAGAAAATCCCGCTCGCTGATGATGCCGATCAGCTTGCCGTTCTTCTCCACCGGAAGCGCGGAGACGCGGTTCTCGCGCATGATCCTGATGGCGTCGAGGGTCGAGGTCTCGGGCTCCACGGTGACCACCTTGGACGCCATGATGGAGCCTACCGGCTCCGACTCGGCGGAGCCCGGGGCTCCGGAATCCGCAACCAGGCGCAGGATCGCCCGGTACGACACGAGGCCGACCAGCGTGTGGTCGTCATCCTCCACCAGCACGTGCCGGATGTTCTGCTTGTCCATGAGGAACGCGGCCAGCTCGATGGGCTCGTCCTCATGCACCGTGAAGAGGTCGGTCACCATGTACTGCTCGACCTTCAGATAGTTGTAGCGCCAACC
The DNA here is from genome assembly GCA_965237885.1 of Longimicrobiales bacterium. Lineage (GTDB taxonomy): Bacteria > Gemmatimonadota > Gemmatimonadetes > Longimicrobiales > Gaopeijiaceae > BD2-11. The sequence goes on from CBDEGN010000002.1 coordinate 991,768, forward strand.
GCCGGCTTCCCAGAGCTCGGCCGGTTCCCAGAGGTGCCCGGGCCGCGAGTCGCGCTGCCTGCGAACCATCGCCGATGTGAGGGCGGTCATGCGCTCGGCGTTCGATCCCGCACCGCCCATGCCGCGAAGTGACTTCAGCTGCCACGTCGCCCCGGTCATGCCGGACTCGACGCGCGCCTGGATGATCTCCAGATAGTGGTCGATCTCTCCCTGCTCGATCCCGAGTTCCGCCAGGCCGGTTCTCGACAACGGCAGCAGTTCGTCCAGCAACAGCTCGCGGGCGCCCACGGTTTCCCCGCTGAGCCAGTGAAATCCGGCATCGAGCCCCCGGCGGCTGGCGGCCATGAAATTGGACTTGGCATAGTCGAAGTCGATCCGGCTGGCGATGTCGCCGTATTCCCTGGCACCCCCCAACACCAGACCGATCCAGAAAGCCGCGTTTGCGACTTCGTCCAGGACCGTGGGGCCTGAAGGCAGCACACGACATTCGATGCGCAGGTGCGGTTTGCCCTCGCTGATGCCGTAGCAGGGCCGATTCCAGCGGTACACCGTGCCGTTGTGCAGCTGAAGCGCGGGGAGCCGCGGCACTCCGCCCTGCCCCAGCACTTCGAAGGGATCCTCGGTCACTTCGCCAGTCAGCAGCACACGGAAACGCGCGATGTCGTCCTGGAAGAGCTCGGTCACCGAATTCTTCACCCATCTCTCGCCGAAACGTACCCGCGTACTCGTCTGGCGCAGGTGGGGCGTCGCGCTGCGCGTGTCCATCGACTGCTCGAAGAGCGCGATGCGGGTCTCGTTCCACAGCCGCTTTCCGAAGAGGAGCGGCGAGTTGACGCACGCGGCGAGCACAGGCGGCGTCACCAGCTGGGCAACGTTGTAGAAGTGCGGGAACTCGTCCGCGGAAACCTGCAGATGGACCTGATAGCTGGTGTTGCACGCCTCCAGCATCACCGAGTCGTGTTCGACGAAGACCTCGTCGGTCCCCTCGATGTGCAGCCGGTACGCCGCTCCACCGCGGATGCGGTTGAGCGCATCGTTGAGCGCGTAGTAGCGCGGCATGGGCGTGATGCTGTCCATGGACAGATCGGACTTGCCCAGAGTGGGCAGGATGCCGCACAGAACGACATCGGCCCCCTCTTGCTTGGCGGCGGCGCGCGCCTCGACGATCAGCTCCTCGATCTCCACCTGCATCGCCGAAAAACAACGGCCCCTCAGGAGCTTGGGCTGGAGGTTGGCTTCCAGATTGAAGAGCGCCAGTTCAGTTGTGAAGGTACCCGCGGGCAGGTGCCTGAGCACATCGAGGGCGGCATTGGCGGGACGCCGGCCCCGGTCCACCAGGAAGAACTCCTGCTCGACGCCGAAGCGGCGGATGCCGGATTCGATCATCCCCCGGGAAAGCATCTCCTCGAGGGCCTTGAGGTCCCGCAGGATCGCCTTGGTAAAGGCGCGGATTTCCGCTGAGTCCCGTTTGCTGGTTACGTCCTGGCGTCCCATCGTCCTTCGCTCACTGACCGGGTGCAGAGGTAAAGCGCGCCCGCGCGGCGCGGGTGCCCATGGGGCGGAGTTTACCAGCGACGCGTGCGGAGCGCGAGGGCAGGAGGAGCCACGCTCGCGTCCACCGCGAAGAGCCGGCCCGGCGACCCGCTATCCGGTAAAGGTCGCGATCTCTCCAAGGGTTTTCTTCTCGATCACCGGCACGCTGGCGTCATGCGCGGGATAGCCCACCACCAGCAGAAGAAACGGGCGCTCGTTCCGGGGCGCCCGAGAATCCGGTTCAGGAAGCCCATCGGACTGGGGGTATGCGTCAGGGAGACGAGCCCCGCGTGGTGGATGGCCGCAATCAGCAACCCTGTGGCGATGCCCACGGACTCGGTAACGTAGTAGTTCTTGCGGCGGGCACCGTCGGGCAGCTGCGCGTAGCTCTCGGCAAAGATGACAATGAGGTAGGGCGCAATCTCCAGAAAGGGCTTGTGCTCGTCGGTGCCCAGCGGCTCGAGCGCCCGCAGCCATGCATCGGGAGCGCGTTTCCCGTAGAAGGCCCTCTCCTCCTCCTCGGCCGCCTCCCGGATCTGCTTCTTCACGCCGGGGTCGCTCACCACCACGAAGTGCCACGGCTGGTAGTTGGCTCCGTTGGGCGCCGAGCCAGCCGCCAGGAGGCAGTCCTCGATGACCTGGCGGGGAACCGGGCGGGGCGAGAAGTCTCTCACCGTGCGCCGGCGGCGGATGTCCTCGCAGAAGGCGCGAGCCCGCGCGCACATCTCCTGCACCGGATACTCCCGGTAGTCCCTCAGGGGAATCCGCCGTGCGGTCATCGCCGACTCTCGATCACTTCGACGATCCTCTGGCGGCTCTCGGGATCCCACTGCGGAGGATCCTGCGCACTCGCGATTTCATGCCCCAGATAGAAGACCAGGCGTGCCAGCCGAGCCGCCTTATCGTTGTCGATCAGCTCCGGCTCGTCGCTCGGACGATGATAGTCCTGGTGGGTCCCGTTGAAGAAAAAGAGAACGGGGACGCCGTTCCGGGCGAAGTTGAAGTGATCCGAACGGAAATAGAAGTTCTCCTCCGGCCACAGGTCGTCGATGGCGGTCATGCCGAGCTCCGGATGCGCGGCGTTGACGCGCTCGAGCGTCGTGCCCAGGTCCGAATGTTCCTTGCCGATGGCCACGATGGTGTCCGGCCAGTTGCGGCCGACCATGTCCATGTTCAGGTTGGCCACCATGCGCCCCGAGGCAACCGGCTCCGGTGGATTGTCGGCGTAGGCGCGGCTCCCGTGAAGGCCCCGCTCCTCCCCGCTCACGAGCAGGAACACCACCGACCGCGGCGGGGCTGGTCCAGCGACGCGAACGCCTCGGCGATCTCCATGACCGCCGCCGTCCCCGACGCGTCGTCATCGGCACCGTTGAAGATGCTGTCTCCGTTCGCGTCGGGCTCACGCACGCCGACATGGTCCATGTGGGCGCTGAACACCACATATTCGTTCGACCGCTCCGGATCGCTCCCTGTCAGAATGGCAGCCACGTTGGGAGCGTCGACCGGAGGCGCATCGGCGGCGCCCCGCCCCGGCCGGAAGGAGTAGCGCTGGATGAACTCACCGCCGCCTCCGCCGGGTTCGAGCCCCATGGCGGCAAACTCTCCCGCGATCCAGCGGGCGGCCTCCTCGATCTCCGGGCTGGGCGTTGCCCGCCCGCGCATGGAATCGTGCGCCAGAACTCCTACGCGCTGGCGAAAGTCGGCTTCGGTGATGGTCCCCGAAGCCGACCCGACATCCCCCGGAACCGTCGGCACCGGCTCGCGCGACGCGTCATCGCCACCGCACGCAACCAGCAGGAGAACGGCCAGCGTCCATCCCGGCGCGCACCAATCCCTTCTCTTCGAGCTCACGGCTTGCTCCTTCATGCAGGCTGTTCCAGCGTTGCGGTCACGGGCCACCGCCACCATCGTCCCGGACCAAGATACACGCCCTACCTCCGGATCGCCCCATGGAATGGATCGCCTCCCCTGAAGCCTGGATCGCGCTGGGAACGCTCACGATTCTGGAAATCGTCCTCGGCATCGACAACATCGTGTTCATCACCATCCTCTCGGGCAAGCTCCCCCCCGAGAAGCAACCCGCTGCCCGCCAGCTCGGTCTGGCCCTGGCAATGCTCATGAGGATCCTGCTGCTCCTGTCCCTGGTGTGGATCATGCGCCTGACGGCACCGCTCTTCGCCGTATTCGGGCACACCGTGTCCGGGCGCGACCTGATCCTGATCGCGGGCGGGATGTTCCTCCTGATGAAGTCCACGACGGAAATTCATCATCGGCTGGAGGGAGACGAAGGGAAAACCGGGAACTCGGGGGAGGCGCACTGGGGCTCATCGTTCGCGGGCGTCATCACGCAGATTGTGCTGCTGGACATCGTCTTCTCCCTGGACTCGGTCATTACAGCCGTCGGAGTCGCGGACGAGGTGCCGGTCATGGTGATCGCGATCGTGCTGGCGGTGGGCGTCATGATGCTCTCCGCGGAACCGGTCGGCACGTTCGTCCTGCGCCACCCCACGGTCAAGATGCTCGCGCTGAGCTTTCTCCTGTTGATCGGCTGGTCGCCGAAGGCATCGGCCACCATGTGCCCAAGGGATACATCTACTTCGCGATGGGCTTCTCCCTGCTTGTGGAGACGCTGAATCTGAGGGCGAAGAAGACGGCGAGGACGCCGGTGGCGCTACGAACCCGCTATCGTCCGACGACGCCGCCGGAACCGGGCGCCGCAGACGGCTAGTCAGGCGGGCGGTTGCCGGCCTTCTCACAAACAACAACCCCCGGGACCGGAACCTGGACCGACCCCGGGGGCTTCGCCCCCCCTCCACAACACCTCGACTCAGCCGGTTCTCACTCCTTCGAACCGATAGGGGAACGGTGTGCACCTGCAGACACCGGGCGAGCGTCACGCGCCAGCAGTCGCAAAATGCGGGCCTCCCGATGCCTCCCTTCGTCCTCCGCCCTCGACGCCGCTCGTCCCAGATGCCTGATGCGTTCTTCCGTGCTCATCCTTCTCTCCCCTGTTTACCGAGTGGCCTACGCGACAGACACCCACTTGGTTTCAGCGAGATTCGGTCCGACTCGGAGAAGTCATATGCAAGAGTTGTGCCGATCAGTCGCGACAATCGTGCGCAATGGCAATTTGCCGTTTGCCATCCAGGCACGGCACCGGTACCCTGAAGCCGCGCCTTCTCACGCGTCGACCCGGGCAGGATCTCGCCCCCGGAGAGCCATACCGTGACCGTCTCCCCGCAGCATTCCTTCTTTCGCCGCTATCTGCTCCCCGGTTTCGTCTTTCAGTCGGTGGTGATCGCGGGTGGCTACGGGACCGGGCGTGAACTCGTGGAATTCTTCCTCCTGCACGGGCCCCGCGGAGGGCTGCTGGCCATGTTGCTCGTCTCCACGGTCATCTGGAGCGCGACCTGCGCCGTCAGCTTCGACTTTGCGCGCCGGTTTTCCACCTATGACTACCGGACCTTCTTCCAGCGTTTGCTCGGCGGGCGCTGGTGGGTCGTGTACGAGGCCGCGTATCTCGCTTTCCTGATGCTGGTGCTGGCGGTGATCGCGGCCGCGGCGGGCAGCATCCTCGAGGAGACCTTCGGCCTCAGCTACGCCATAGGGGTTGTCGGGATGATGGCGGCGATCGGGTATCTGGTGTTTCGCGGCTCGGCCACCATCGAGCGCTTCTTCGCCAGCTGGTCCTTCGTGTTGTACGCCGTCTTCGCCCTCTTCTTCATCCTCTGTTTCTTCTCCTTCGGAGACGACATCTCGAACAGTTTCGCCACTATTCCGGCTGGCGAAGGCTGGTTCCTGGGAGGGGTGCGCTACGCGGCCTACAACCTCGCGATCATTCCCGGGCTCCTCTTCGTGGTGCGGCACATCGGCACGCGCCGGGAGGCCGTCTCTGCGGGTCTGCTCGCGGGCCCGATCGCGATCATACCGGGACTGCTGTTCTACCTCGCCATGGCCGGGCAGTACCCGGAGATTCTGGACCGCGCCGTCCCCGCCAACGCCCTGCTCGAACTGCTCGGCATGCGCTGGTTCCAGCTTGCATTCCAGCTCGTGCTGTTCGGCACTCTGATCGAAACCGGCGCGGGCATGATCCACGCGGTGAACGAGCGCATCGCGCCGGTCTACGCGCGGCGCAGGACGAGCATGCCCGCGGGTCTGCGCACGGGGATCGGGTTGGGCCTGCTCGCGGGCGGCGCGGTCATCGCGCAGTTCGGGCTGATCGACCTGATCGCGCGGGGCTACGGCACCATGACCTGGATCTTCCTGGCCATCTACGTCGTTCCGGTGCTGACGGTGGGCGTGTGGAGGTTGGTGCGCGGCGGTACGGCCACATCAGGAGAGCAGGGGTAGGCAACACTTTCGTAACAGTGGCGTTCTGTGGTCGTTCAACCGGTTCCGGCCAATCTTTCTTGCGGGTAGCTTACGGTGGTCCGTGCCCAAGGTTTTCTTCCGGACTGGCCCGACGCGAATCGGGCGACCATCCGCAAGGAGAGCGGGGAATGAGACGTAGCCTGTCCAGTTTGGCGTCGGTCCTGGTGGTCGCATGCGGCGGCGGCTCCGAAGACGGCGCGCGCCGGGTGATCCAGAACAAGGGATCGGATACGTTGGTCAACGTCGCCCAGGCCTGGGCGGAGTCATACAGCGCGGTTGATTCCGCTGTCGCCATCGCGGTCTCCGGCGGCGGCTCCGGCACCGGCATCTCGGCGATGATCAACGGCACGGTCGATATCGCCAACTCCAGCCGCCAGATGACCCCCAGCGAAATCGGCGCGGCGCGCGCGAACGGAAACGACCCCGTTGAACATCTGGTCGGCTACGACGCGCTGGCCGTGTACCTACACGCCGACAACCCTCTCGATCGCCTCACCATGGAAAAGCTGGCGGGCATCTATGGCGACGACGGAAGCATCGAGCGGTGGAGCCAGCTGGGCCTTCGGGTCCCGGGTTGCCCGTCGGACGAAATCGTGCGCGTCAGCCGCCAGAACAGCTCCGGCACCTTTGCCTACTTCCGTAAGGCGGTGCTGGACAACTACGACTTCAAGCTCGGGTCCCACGACATGCACGGCTCCAAGGACGTGGTGGATCTGGTCGCCCATACTCCGTGCGCGATCGGCTACAGCGGACTCGCGTATGCGACCCCGGAAGTCAAGATGCCCTGCCTCATGGAGGGCGAGGGCGCTGCCTGCGTGACCCCCTCCATGCAAACGGCACTGGACGCCACCTACCCGATCTCCCGCCCTCTGCTCATGTACACGCCCGGACATCCTCGGGGCGAGGTGAAGCAATACCTCGCATGGGTACTGCGCGGGGAGGGTCAGTGCATCATGTTTGAACTCGGATACACTCCGGCGACGCCCGTTGAATGCACCCTGTAGCCACGACCACGCTGTGAGCTACTATGAGCGCCTGAAGAGCGATGAGCGGGAGATTCGCGGACACGTGCGCCGTCTCGGCACACGCGTCACCGGGGCGAGCAAGCAGGCCATCACAGCGCTTCTGACGGGCGACAGCGTGGCCGCCAACCAGGTCATCCTGGGCGACCTCGACATCAACCGTGAGGTCCGCGCGCTCGATCGGCGTACCCACAGATTCGTCGCGCGCCATCTGCCCGTGGGCGCTGCGCTGCGCCTCGTCTCCGCCGTGCTGCGCATCAGCGTGAGCCTGGAGCGCATCGGGGACCACGCCGTCACGGCCTCCCGGGAGGTGCTGCAGCTGACGGCGCGCCCACCCAAGGTGGTCAAACGCGACATCGAGTTCATCGCGCAGCAGGCCTGGCGCGCGTTGGAGCAGGCACTCGATGCCTTCTGCAGCGACGACGCCGCGTCCGCGCAGGCGGTCGCCGGCCGAGCAGCCCGAATCGATCTCACCTTTCAACGCGTCTACGAGAACCTGCTGGCTGCCGGAAATCAGCGCATTCGCTCCATCCGCGACCTGTTCGCGCTCCTGGCCGTGGCGGTCGCTCTGGGCCGTGTCGGTGATCTGGCCCGGAACATCTGCGAGGAAACGATCTTCGTCGTGGAGGGCACCGCGAAGGAGCCCGGGGCCTTCCGGGTCCTCTTCATCGACGAGGCCAACGACTACCTGAGCCAGATGGCAGAGGCCTTCGCCTGCAAGGCCTACCCGCAAAGCGGAAGGTACGAAAGCGCCGGATGGCGACCGGCGAACCGGCTTGATCCGGACTTCCTGCGCTTCATGGACCGCCGCGGGCTGGACACGCAGGACGCGCATCCGAAGCAGCTCGATCCGGATCCGGCGGAACTGGCCCGCTACCAGGTCGTCGTGAGCCTCGAGGGAGACGCCCGTTCCCACATCCCCCGGTTGCCCTACCGTTCGGTCCTGCTCTCCTGGGACGTGCCCCGGGGCAACGCCCTTGGAGCCGTCTCCCTGGACCCCGGTGCAAGCCGCGGGAGCGTTGGGATGCAACACGATGACGAGAGCGAGCCCCATCTGGACACCTTCCGCCGCGTCGCTCTTGAAGTGCGCGGTCTGATGGAGACCCTGCGGGGCCCCAACGCCGACTAGCTCCCACGACCTTCTGCCCATGACCTCTGACGCTCTCGCTCGCTCGCGCGACTTCGACCGCCGTGGCCTGGCCTGGTACATGGACCGCGCCGTGACGCTGTTCGTCTTCGTGGGTGGCACCTCGGCGATCCTCTTCATCGTCGGCATCTTCGTCTTCATCGCCCGCGAAGGATTCGGCTTCGTGTTCACGGAGTTCGACGCGGGCGAGTTCTTCGGATCCATCGCCTGGCGACCCACGTCGGCGATCGAAGCCACCTACGGCGCGCTGGCGCTGATCGTGGGAACGGCCAGCATCACGGGTCTGGCGATGCTGGTCTCGATTCCCTTCTCGCTCGCGGCCGCGGTGTTCATCGGCGAATTCGCGCACGGCCGGGTGCGGGAGACGCTCAAGGTGCTCGTCGAACTGCTTGCGGCCATCCCTTCAGTCGTATGGGGCTTCATCGGCCTGAGCATCATGAATCCCCTGATCATCGACACCTTCGGCGTCCCCATCGGGCTCAACGTCCTGAACGCGGGGATCATTCTGGGTTTGATGGCCGCGCCCATCGTGACCACGATTGCGGAGGACGCCCTCAAGGCGGTCCCCGACGGCTATCGCGAAGCGGCTGAAGCGTTGGGCGCCACCCGCTGGCAGGTGATCTGCAAGGTCGTGATTCCCGCGGCCAAGAACGGGCTGGTCGCGGCGGTGCTGCTGGGGGTCGGGCGCGGATTCGGCGAAACCATGGTCGTGCTCATGGCCAGCGGCCACGCCATCAACCTGCCCGACAGCGTTTTCGATTCCGTGCGCGCGCTCACGGCCACGATTGCCGCGGAACTCGGCGAGACCGCCGTGGGCTCCGACCACTACCGCGCGCTCTTCACGCTGGGCATCCTGCTCTTCACGATAACGTTTGCGATCAACCTCACCGCCGACATGGTCGTGCGGGGGATCCGCAGGAAGGGATGACGGGGAAGGCGATGACGACGGCACCCAACGACATGTTCGAACGCACGCGCCGGAACACGCGCGATCACAGGATCGAGTGGCTGGTGCGCAACCTGCTCGGGCTGATGACCGCGCTGCTCATCGTTCCGGTCGTGATCGTCCTCACCCTGCTGGTGATCCGGGGTGGCCCCGCCATCTCCTGGGAGTTCCTCACCTCGCCCCCGGTCGACGGCATGACCGCCGGGGGCATCCTGCCCGCCCTGGTAGGGACGGTCTGGCTGGTAACAGTGGCGCTGATCGCCTCCCTGCCGGTGGGCGTGGCGGCCGCCGTGTACCTGAGCGAATACGCGCCCGACAACTGGCTCACGCGGGCCATCAACCTCGCCATCATCAACCTGGCGGGGGTGCCGTCGATCGTGCACGCCCTCTTCGGGGTGGGCGCGTTCGTGCTGTTCTTCCGCTTCGGGACCAGCATTCTGGCGGCCAGCCTCACACTGGCGGTGATGACGCTACCGGTGGTCATCGTGGCCACGCGCGAATCGCTGCAAGCGGTGCCCAGGGCTTTCCGCGAGGCCTGCTGGAACATGGGGGCAACCCGCTGGCAGACGATCCGCCGCATCGTCCTGCCCAACGCCCTCGGCGGCATCCTCACGGGAGTCATCCTCGAGGTGTCACGCACCTCGGGAGAGACCGCGCCCATCATGTTCACCGGCGCGGCCTTCTTCCTGCCCTTCCTGCCCCAGGGCGTTCTGGACCAGACCATGGCGATGTCGCTGCATCTGTTCGTGATCGCCACCCAGGTTCCCGACGCGCCTGATGCGCTGCCCTTCGGCGTGGCGCTGGTGCTCATCTCCATGGTGCTGGTGATGAACGCTCTCTCGATCGCCTTCCGCGTCTACGTGCGCGGCAGAAAGAAATGGTAGCGGGCGCGGCCGTGAGCGGGAGCGGAGTCCCTCGGGACAAGGCATCCGCAAAGGTTGTCGTCCGCAACCTCACGATTCGCTACGGCGACCATGTCGTGTTGCGCGGCGTGGATCTCTCGATCCATCGGAACGAGATCCTGGGCATCATCGGGCCGGCGGGCTCGGGCAAGACCTCATTCCTGCGAGCCCTCAACCGCATGGACGAGTTCGTGCCCGCGATGCAGGTCGAAGGCCAGATCACGTTCGACGGAAGGGACATCAGCCAGGTGCGCAACGTCTATGCCCTGCGCAGCCGCATCGGCGTGGTCTTTCCGCTCCCTGTCGGCCTGCCGCTCACGGTATACGAGAACGTAGCCCTGGCGCCGCGGTTGCGAGGCGTGCGCAAGCGGGCCGACCTCCACGAGATCGTGGAGCGATGTCTGCGCCGGGCCGCGCTCTGGGACGAAGTGAAGGACCGCCTGGACTCGCTGGGAAGCTTGCTCTCCGGAGGCCAGCAGCAGCGCCTGACCATCGCCCGGGCTCTCTCTCAGGAGCCCGATCTTCTCCTGCTGGACGAGTTCTCGATCGCCGTGGATCCGGTCACCACCATGCGCATCGAGGATGTCCTCAGGGAGCTCAAGAACGAGATGTCGATCGTGCTCGTGACCAACCTGGTCCAGCAGGCACGGCGCCTGGCCGACCGGACCGCGTTCTTCCTGAGCGGCGAGCATATCGAAACCAACCACACCGCACAGATGTTCGCCGGAATCGTCAAGGATCCTCGCACTCACGACTACATCGAGGGACGTTTTGGCTGAGAGGGCCCCGGACTCTTCCCCCGCCGCGATCTCGACCCGCGATCTCAACCTCTGGTACGGGGACTTTCAGGCCCTGTTCGACGTCAACCTCGACATCAAGCAGGGCATTATCACCTCCCTCATCGGTCCTTCCGGCTGCGGCAAGTCCACGCTTCTTCGCAGCTGCAACCGCATCAACGAGCGGCTGGGCTACGTGCGCACTACCGGAAGCATCGAGATCCTGGGTCAGGACATCTACGCGCCCGAGGTCGAGCTGGTGCAGGTCCGCAAGCATGTGGGGATGGTGTTTCAGCGCCCCAATCCCCTGCCCCTCTCCATCCGCGACAACATCATCTTCGGCCATGGCCTCCACGCCCGCGGGCAACGCGTCACGCGCTCGCGGCGCAACCAGTTGATCGAGGAGGCGCTACGCAAGGTGCTGCTGTGGGATACGGTCAAGGACCGGCTCAACGACATGGCGACCGAGCTGTCCCTGGAGGAGCAGCAGAAGCTGTGCATCGCCCGGCTTCTGCCGGTGAAGCCGACCGTGCTGCTGATGGACGAGCCCTGCTCGGCGCTCGACCCCAAGGGTACGGAAGCGGTTGAAGAGCTCATCTGGGAGCTGCGGGGGGAGTTCACGATCCTGATCGTGACCCACAACATGGCCCAGGCCCGGCGAGCCAGCGAGGAGACCGTGTTCATGCTGATCGGGAAGGTGATCGAGCACGGCCGCACGGAAGATGTCTTCCTTAACCCCCGTTATCGGCAGACCGCCGACTACATCGAGGGTCGCTACGGCTGATCCCCGGTTTCGGTCTTGCGCGGTAGCCGGCCCGTGGCCAAGCCGCACCCGGCATAGTCAAGCCATACGCCCGACAGGATTCGAACCTGTGGCCTCTGCCTCCGGAGGGCAGCGCTCTATCCAACTGAGCTACGGGCGCGTATTGCGGCGCAGTCGCCTGTTCCCCTTCGCGGAGCGCACGGAATAAGCCGAGTTCTGTCCCCACCCGAAGGCAGGGGAGGATCATCTATCTGGGACCGGCATCGCTGCCGGCCTCGTGCGGCCTACCCGGGACTCGGGCGGAGCGGGCAACTCCTCGTCCCCTATTCGGCCTTGCTCCGGGTGGGGTTTGCCATGCGGCCCCTGTTGCCAGCAGCCCGGTGCGCTCTTACCGCACCCTTTCACCCTTGCCTGTGCCCCGGGGGGCCATCGGCGGTCTGCTCTCTGCGGCACTTTCCGTCGGCTTGCGCCGCCCGGGGGTTACCCGGCACCCTGCCCTGCGGAGCTCGGACTTTCCTCCAGCGGATGAGCCCGCCGGCGATCCTCACTCGTGCGCTCCGCGTCTCCAAGGCTCTGCAAGGAACCCCGGAGACGGGGAGCAACAAAGCTATAGACGCGGGGGGCGGGAGTAAAGAAACGGACGAGCTGAATCGGTTGCGTCCGGCCTCGTCGCACTCTGGTTTGGAATCAGAAGATCGGTACATTGGGCGCGGCTCGGCGGGGCTCCCGGCTTCCAGCCATACCGACCAGCCCTTGGGAATCCCGGGCAGACCCTTGTGAGTCCCGGGGAAGCCCTCGCGAATCCCGGGGAGCCGCCCGCGGTCGGGGACACGCTCCGCCAGCCGCAGCTGGCCCGGACGCTGACGCGTCTCCGCGACATCGGACCCGACGACTTCTACCGCGGGGAGACGGCCGACCTCATCCTTGCCGAGATGGAACGCGGCGGCGGCATCATCACCCGCCGGGACCTCGCCGAATACGAAGCGGTCTGGCGCGATCCGGTCGCGTTCGAATACCGGGGGTACACGGTCATCTCGATGCCGCCCCCGTCGTCCGGGGGCGTTACGATGTCGGAGACCGCCGGTATCCTGGAGCACTACGACCTTGCTTCCCTCGGCTGGCAGTCGGCGCAGACGATCCATCTGCACGCAGAGGCCTGGCGTCGAGGCTACGCCGACCGCAACCACTACCTGGCGGATCCGGATTTCGTGGAAATGCCGCTGGAGCGCATGACCTCGGCAGCATACGCGAGGGAGCGGGGGGCGACCATTTCGCTCAATGCCGCCACTCCGTCCTCCGAGGTCGGGCCCGGATTGGAGGGTGCACCGGGGGAACCGGGACGCCTCCGAGCGTGACGGTACCCGACGAGGGCGAAAACACGACCCACTACTCGATCGTCGACGCCGATGGCAACGCGGTGTCGGTCACCACGACCGTGAACTCCTGGTACGGAAGCAAAGTGACCGTCGCCGGGGCAGGCTTCATCCTGAACAACGACATGGACGACCTCGCCGCCAAGCCCGGCTCCGCCAACCAGTTCGGCCTGGTGCAGGGCGATAACAACGCCATCGAGCCAGGGAAGCGGATGCTGTCTTCCATGTCGCCGAGCATCGTACTGGGGCCGGGCGGCGGGCTCCGAATGGTGACCGGCACCCCGGGCGGCGCGACGATCATCACCACGGTATTCCAGACGATCTCCAACGTCGTGGACTTCGGGATGGATGTCGTCGAGGCCGTTCAGGCGCCCCGGGTCCACCACCAGCACCTGCCGGACCAGATCTTCTACGAGGCGGGAGCGCTGGCGCCAGAAACGGTCTCGCGGTTGGAGACGCTCGGTCACGTCGTAGTCGAACGAGGGGGGCTCTCCGGCGATGTCCAGATGATCGTCGTCGTGGACGGCCTGCTCACCGCGTGGTCTGATCCCCGGCGCGGGGGAAAGGCACCAGGGTACTGAACTCGGCGCCTGACGGCACGCGGCGGGGGTCTGCAAGTGGCAAGTTGGGCCGGCTCTACGCGATCACCACAGCACGGGCGCTGGATAGGCGGCGATTGCATCGTCGGGCGTTACGATCGTCAGACCGTTCAGGATGGCCTGAGAGATCAATCCCCGGTCGAACGGATCAGAGTGCAGCGGTGGCAGAAGCGCGTCGTGAGCCGCGGAGGCTTCGTCGAAAGGGAGCGGCTCAAGACCGAGCCAATCGCGCCGGCTCACCACGTAGCGGATCGGCAGTTCGGGCAGGAGCAACCGGCCGATGCGGTGCTTGATCGCGATTTCCCAGGCGGATAACGCGCTCAGGTAGACGATGTTCTCCGGGTCCCGGCACGCAGACCGGGCCGCCCTCGTCAGCTGCGGATCCGCCGCCGCCAGCCAGAGAAACGTACACGTGTCCACCAGCAGCTTCATGGCTTTTCGTCGCGGGCCCCGAAGAATCGCAGAAGCTCACGCGGCAAGGGCTCAAAGAAGCTGTCCGGCACTGTCATGCCGCAATCGATCCCGATCGGTCGTTTCTTCGTGGGCGCGGTGGGTACCGGACGGATCTCGGCGATGGGCACGTTGCGGCGGCAGAGAATGATGGTCTCTCCTCGCTCGACTCGCGTCAGATAGCCGGACAGCCCAGCCTTCGCTTCTGCTATGTTGATCTTAATCATGGACAGAAACATATCCTGATACTTGGTCAGGTTGCAAGAACTCGCGCTCGTGCGGACACGGACTCCGGTCCGGTCCAGGACCCCGCGCGGCGACCAAGGGACCATACGTCCCCTTGCACGGGGTATCACCAACCCGGAAACTCAGGCAGAACAAGCCTTGTTCACCAACCCACAGGACACAACACAGATGATTGGAAATAGAGTTGAGGCGGCGCTCAACGAGCAGATCACGCAGGAGTTATTCGCGAGCCAGTACTACCTGTCGATGAGCGCGCACTTCGAGACAACCGGATTTCCGGGCTTTGCCCGCTGGATGCGCGCGCAGGCGGATGAGGAGCGAACGCATGCCCTGCGCATCTTCGACTTCGTAGGCGACCGGGATGGCCGGGTCACGCTCAGCGCCATCAGCGCCCCGCCCTCGGAGTTCGCGTCACCGCTCGAGGTGTTCGAAGCGGCTCTGGCGCACGAACGAAAAGTCAGCGCGATGATCGGAGAGCTCTATCGTCTCTCGATGGAAGTGGCGGACTACCCTACTCAGGTCATGCTGCAGTGGTTCGTCAACGAGCAGGTGGCGGAGGAGAAGATCGCCTCCGACATCGTCGACCGGCTGCATCTGGCGGGGGACAACAAGTCAGCGTTGTTGTTGCTCGAGACGGAACTCGGCCAGCGGATGAGCGCTGCGACGGCATGATGTGATTGCAGCACGCCGGCTTTCAACAGCGCGGACTTGATCGACCGCCTTCTCTACATGTACACTTGAGATGTACATGTGTCATATTCGGGGCGGAGGATCCGATGAAAACCATTGGAGCGGCTGATTTCAAGGCCCGATGCCTGCGGGTAATCAAGCGGATGAATCAAGATCACGAACCCGTGACGATCACCAACCGGGGCCGACCGGTCGCGCTGTTGTCACCGCTGCCCAGGAAGGACCGTCCCTCGACGGTCGTAGGAGCGATGCGGGGTTCGGTGCTGGCCTACGACGATCCGTTCACGCCGGCAGCCGACCCGTCTGACTGGGCGTCTCTCGGTTGATCGTACTCGACACCCATGTGGTGATCTGGGCGGTGGACGGTGATCGTCGGCTCGGGCCGACGGCGTGTCGATTGATCGAGGAAACCGTCCGAACTGATCGATTGGGGATATCGGCGATCACACCACTGGGAGATTGCGCTTCTGGTCGAACGGGGGCGCTTGCGGCTCGGCCAGGAGCTTGGCCGTTGGACTCTCGTGCCCATTGAACCAGTGATAGCGATCGACAGCGTGCGGCTACCGGGCGATCTCCATGCCGATCCAGCCGACCGCCTGATCGTAGCTACCGCGCGCCATCTTGACACGCCGCTATTGACGGCTGACCGGCGGATCCTCGCATACTCCGCGGCCGGTCACGTCCGAACCGTGAACGCGGCTGAATAGAGCCGACGCCGGCGTCAAACCGGCGCCGTTCATTCGGCTCCGTCAGCTCCCGTTTGCGGCGTCCTCTACGGTCGCGACGCTCTTCATCTGGAACGCCTCGCTCTCGACCACGCCACGGATGAAGGCAGACATGCGGTTGCCTTCAGTCGCGGCCTTGCGCTCGATCTCGCGGATTTCGGGCTGGTCGTAGTACTCCATCCGGCGACCCAGGGCGTACGCCATCAGGTTGGCGGTGAAGTTGCGGATCAGCGGCTCGGGGCGCTCGAGCAGCACCGCCCGGAGATCCTGCGGGCTGGTCACGTCGCTCCCGTCGTAGAACCGGCCCCGCGTATCGAGGGGGATTCCGTTTTCCCGGATGCGCCACTTGCCGGTCACGTCGAAGTTGTCGAGCGCCAGCCCGATCGGGTCCATGAACTGGTGGCAGGCGTTGCACACCGGACTGGCCCGGTGCTTCTCCATGCGCGCGCGTGTGGTCAGGATGGTGGTGCCCTCCACCGCACTCGTCTCCGCCAGGTCCGGAACGCCCGGAGGAGGAGGAGGAGGAGGCGTCCCCAGAATCACCTCCATGACCCACTTGCCGCGCAGCACCGGGGAAGTGCGGTTCGCCACCGAGGTGAGGGTGAGCACGCTGCCGTGACCGAAGATGCCTGCGCGGCGGTCGTCCGGGTATTCCACCCGCTGGAACGCCTCGCCCGCGATCCCCCGAATGCCGTAGTGCTTGGCCAGCCGCTCGTTGACGAAGGTGTAGCTGGCCGTATACAGCTCCAGAAAGCTGCGATCTTCCCGCACCAGGTTCATGAAGAGCAGTTCCGTCTCCCTCTTCATGGCGTCGGCCAGCTGCTGATGGAAGTCGGGATACATCAGGCGGTCCGGATGCACCAGATCCAGATCCTGGAGTCGCAGCCACTGTGAGACGAAACGGGTGCCCAACGCGTCAGCGCGAGGGTCGGTGAGCATGCGCTCGACCTGCGACTGCAGATTTCCGGACAGCTGGCCGCGCTCGGCCAGGGAAACCAGTTCCGGATCGGGAGACGTACCCCAGAGGAAGTATGAGAGCCGGCTGGCCAGGGCCAGCTCGCTGATGCGGTAGCTGCCGTCCCGTTCGCCGCCCGAGACCGGCTCGAAGCGGAAGACGAAATCCGGGCTCACTAGAATCGCCTGAAGCGCCAGGCGCACGCCGGTCTCGAAGCCGCCCGCTTCCTCGCCCTGGCGGTAGAACTCCATGAGTTCAGAGATGTCGAGTTCGGTGAGGGAGTGCCGGAAGGCCGTCGACCCGAGGCGTGTCACGATGCTGCGCGCGCACTCTTGCGCCTCGTCGGGACCCGTAGGACGGCACGTGAAGATGCGGCGGCGAACCGGGGTTTCGGAAACGCCGGTTGCCCTGAACGGGCCCGCCACGACCATGTCCTTGAGGTGCGGCAGGGCGGTGATACCGTATCCGTCCGCGCCTATGCGGCGGTCGGCCAGCGACCAGTCGTGGCGCGACATCAGGTCGGGCACCGGTCCCTCGAACTGCTTGAGGAAGACGGCCGACACCTCATGGGGGCCCGCTGTGACGAAGAACGGCTCGCTCTCCATGTTCGCGCCGTTGGGATCGGACACGTTCATGAACTGATCGACGTTGATCAGCGCCACCCGCTGGCCGTCAATTGCGATCTCGACCTGTTCGCCCTGGGTCACATTCCCGACGAACTCGCCCGTGGTGGTGTGGTCGAAGGCCAACTTGAGGAGGTATTCGCCGTCGGCCGGGAAGTTGTGCAGGGCGGAGATGCCGCCGCGGGTACCGAAGGGAGCCCCCTCGATGCGCTCCCACTGTGAGAAGTAGCCGGACTTGGAATAGGTGGTCTCGCCCGGAAGCACTTCCAGATTGCCCACCGCCAGCCGGCTGATTTCGGCGGCAGCGTTCAGGTAGGCGTCCATCAGGGTGGGAGACAGCATCTGGACGTCGGCGATGTTGTCGAAGTTGGCGCTCTTGGTGTCGAGCGGCAGGTAGAGACCGGCGTCGATCTTGAGCCCCAGCAGGCTCTCGACGGAGGACTCGTATTCCGCGCGGTTCAGGCGCTGGAAGGTGCGGCTTCCCGGGTTGGGGTTGCGCGCCGCCGACTCGTCCAGGGTCGACTCAAGCGTCTCCACCAGCGCAAGCAGAGAGTCACCGCCCGGCCGGGGCATTCCTGGAGGCGGCATCATGCCGGCGCGCATCTTCATGATCATGCGCTCGGCGACCTGGGGGTTGTCGGTCGCGTTCTCGACCTCGAAGCCCTGCAGGGTGGTGTTGCCGGTCAGGAGGACATCGTTGTGGCACACGACGCAGTAGGTGCGGACCACGTCGGTCAGGCTCGCCGGTGTCGGATGCGAAGCGCGCGCGTCCGTCACGGACAACGCGGTCAATTCGACGCCCTGCGGCGATCCATAGGCCACGGAAATCCCGGGCTCGACGCCCGCGATCGCCAGGCCGAGAGCCATCAGTCCGGCGACAAGTATCCTCATCGTGCCTCCCTGGGTGATTAACGCATCGAGCATGCGCCGCGCCGGCGCCAAATCGACACACCAGCACAAGCTTGAATAGCGGGGGAAGAGAGGTCGCTGTCAAGCAGTTCGCTTGCGCACCGGTCGCGCGGGACGGCACTATCGAACCAGTGGGCGACCGATGACGACAGCCCCAGGCCTCAGGAGGTCCCCGATGCGTGTCAGGATCACGATGTCTCTCCTCTCCGCGATGTTCGCGGCTTTCATTTCCCCCGGTCCGGGGTCCTCGCAGGACAGCTCCGGCTGGGACGTGCGCCTGGCCCGCGGAGAAACCCGCGAGATCGACTTCACGACCACCGAAGGCACGCGGATGTCGGTTGATCTGGCGCCCGACGGCTCGTGGGTCGTGTTCGACCTGCTGGGGCACATCTACCGCGTGCCGGCGGAGGGCGGCGCGGCCGAGTCGCTTACGCAGGAGAGCGGGGTGGCGCTCAACTACCACCCGCGCATCTCCCCGGACGGCGGCAGCATCGCCTTCATCTCGGACCGCGGGGGGCAGGACAACCTGTGGATCATGGACGCGAACGGGTCGAACGCGCGGCCGGTCTTCCACGATCTGACTTCCCGCGCAGTCACCCCGGCGTGGACCCCGGACGGCCAGTTCATCGTGGTGCGGCGGGACCCGATCGCCCGAGGTGGGGTGGGTGAGAACGGCCTGGGCCTGTGGATGCACCACCGGGACGGGGGCGAGGGGGTGCGGCTGGTGGACGACGGTGGGGCACACTGGCCGTCGGTCTCCCCCGACGGGCGGTACGTCTACTACCACGATGTCGAAGGCGGCCGCGACCGCGACGCCCTGAGCGGCGCCTACCAGCTCCGCCGGGCCGACATCCGGAGCGGGCATGTCCTGGACATCACCAGCGGCACCTCCTTCAGCACCGCGTCCGGGCGGCGCTCCAGCGGCGGCGCGTTCGCCCCCGAGGCCTCCCCGGACGGACGCTGGCTCGCCTTTGCCCGACACCTGCCTGCCGGCACCGTGTCGTTCAAGGGACACCGGTTCAGCCCGCGCACGGCTCTCTGGCTGCTCGACCTGGAGACGGGTGCGGAGCGGAAGATCGTCGACCCGATCAATATCGCGGTGGAGAGCGGCGACAAGAGCCTGCGCGTGTTGCCCGGGTATTCCTGGTCGGCGGACGGGGGCACGATCGTGATCTCAGCCGGTGGCGCCATCGGCCTGGTGGACGTGGAGTCCGGCGATGTCAGCCCGGTTCCCTTCGAAGCCAGGGTTCAGCGCACGATTTCCGAGCGGGCGCGGCTCGAGTTCAGCATCGAGGACGGCCCCTTCGAGGCCCGCTTCCTGCGCTGGCACACCGCGTCGCCGGACGGCTCCACCGTGGCCTTCCAGGCAGTGGGACGCATCTGGGTGGCCGACCTTCCCTCGGGGACGCCGCGCCGGCTCACCTCCGAAGGCTTCGCACCGGTGCAGGAGTTCGGGCCGGCCTGGTCGCCCGACGGGGAATGGATCGCGTTCACGACGCTCGACGACACCGGAGGCGGCCATCTGTGGAAGGTGCGCGCCGGGGGCGGCACACCCGAGCAGGTGAGCACTGAGCGCGGGGAGTACGTACATCCCGCATGGAGCCCGGACGGCAGCGAGATCGTGGTGGCCCGGGGCTCGGGCGCCACCCTGCGCGGGCGAACGGTCACGCACAATCCGTGGTGGGACCTGGAGGTCTTTCCGGCCGAGGGAGGGGAGAGCACCCATCTCACGCGTGTGTCGCTCCCCAGCGGGAGCGGTCCGGAGCGCGTGCAGCGGACGGCGATCCTGGCCCCTTCCTGGGGCCCCGGCGGCCGTGTCTTCTTTCCGGAGATCACGAACGCGGGCGTCGCGGTTGTTTCCGTCGGCACTCACGGAGGGGACCGCACGGTCCACATGATCCTCGAGTCCGCCGAGGAGATCGCGCCCTCCCCCGACGGCCGCTGGCTGGCCTTCCAGGAGGCCAACGACGTATGGGTGACCCCTCTCCCGCAGGCGGGAGGCAACGACGGCCCGGTAACCTTGACCAGGCGCGGCAGCTCGCTGCCCGTGCAGCGCCTGAGCCGCACCGGCGGGCTCTTCGTGCGCTGGCGGGACGCCTCCACCGTCGAGTTCGGGAGCGCCGACCGGTATTACCAGCACGATATCGACGCCGAGCGCGCCGACACCTTCGACATCCGGCTGGTGGTGCCCCGGCGGCAACTCACCGGCCGGGTGGCTCTCACCAACGCGCGCCTGGTGACGCTCGCGGGAGACGGCCAGAACGAGGTACTGGAGCGCGGCACGGTTGTGGTCGAGGGACGCCGCATCGTGTGCGCCGGGGAATGCGAAACGGACGGCGCCGACCGGGTCATCGACGCCTCGGGCCGCACCATCGTCCCCGGGTTCGTCGACATGCACTCCCACAGCCATCGCGAACACCGCGGCTACCGGCCGCTGCGCGACTACGAGGCGGGGATTTACCTGGCGTACGGCGTGACCACCCGCCTCGACAACTCCCTCTGGGCCCAGAACGCCTTCCCCACCGCCGAGCTCATTCGCGCCGGGCGCATGATCGGCCCGCGCAGCTTCAGCACCGGCGATCCCCTGCCCTACGAGGAGCTCACCGACTACGCCGCCACCGACGACGCCATCGAGCGCCTCAAGACCTGGGGCGCGGTCTCCCTCAAGCAGCACTCGCACCCCCGGCGTGACCGGCGCCAGTGGATCGCCGACGTGGCCCGCGCCAAAGACCTCAACCTCACCGCTGAAGGCTACGAGCTCGAGTACAACCTGGGCCAGGCCATGGACGGCTACACGGGGCAGGAACACCCGATGAGCGTCGTTCCGCTCTACTCGGATGCCGCGGAGTTCTTCGCGCAGGCGGGCACCGTCTACTCGAACCCGTTCATGTTCGACAGCCCCACGGCTGCCAACATCGAGTACTGGTACGCCGAATCGGATGTCTGGATGCACGAGAAGCAGCGCCGCTGGATGCCCTGGCGCATGACCGCCTTCCTGCGCCGCCGCACCCTGCGCCCGGAGACCGACTACAGCTTCCCGCTCATCGCGCAGGGGCTGGCCGACATCGTGGCGGCGGGTGGCAACGGCGCGCTCGGCGGGCACGGGGAGCACCACGGCACCAGCATCCACTGGGAGATCTGGATGGCGGCGTCCGGCCTCGGTCCCCTCGGCGCCCTGCGCCTGGCGTCCTTCGGCGGCGCGTACTTCCTGGGAGCCGACCAGGACATCGGTTCACTCGAGGCCGGAAAGCTCGCCGATCTGCTCGTGCTGCGTTCGAACCCGCTGGACGACATCCGCAACACCATGGACATCGAGTACGTGATGCAGAACGGCGTGCTCTACGAGGCCGACACGCTGGACGAGGTGTGGCCCGAGGCGCGCCCCTTCGGTCCGTACTACTGGGTGGACGAGGACGCCCAGACCACCGACGACCGCCCCGTGGACGCCTGGCTCAGAAGGGGAGGGTGAGGCCGCGGGCGAGGAACCGAGCACGCTCGCTGCCAACACGCCTGCGCTCTCCCGGAAGCTCCTACGGGCGGAAGAGCGCCTTGGGCAGTTTCGCGTGTACGCCCTTGGTGCCGTCCACGAGCTGGGTGACGGCCAGGTCCACCGCGAGCGACACCAGGATGTAGGCGTCCTCGCGGGTAAGGCCGTGCTCCTCGACGAGGAAGTCGATCATCTCGCGGGTCGCCATCTTCGCGGCCTCGTCCAGGTCCGGGTGGAGCCCCATGGCGATGTAGTGGGTGGGGGTTTCCGCTCGGGGCCGCACCAGCGACCGGTCCTTGTGCAGGAGGATCTGCACGGTACCGCTCACCGATACTTCGAGTGCGGTCAGCGCCACCTCTCCGTCGCCCTGCACGCCGTGGGCATCCCCGAAGGAGACCAGGGCACCCGGGACGTGCACGGGCAGGTACAGCGTGGACCCGGCGACCAGGTCCTTGTTGTCCAGGTTGCCGCCATGGTGGTCGGGCGGGTTGCTGTTAATGCGCCCCAGGATGGGGTGGGGAGCGACCCCGATGGAGCCGAAGAAGGGAGCCAGCGGGATGCTGATGCCAGGGGTGAAAGCCGCGACTCCGGCTTCGGTGTCGATGGGCGTGAGCCTGAGGTACGTGTAAGGGAAATCGTCCGGCAGGGTGCCCGAGCCGGGCACGAAGTAGCTCAGCCCGAAGGGGTGCAGGAACTCGAAGTCGAGGATTCGGATCTCGACGACGTCTCCGGGCTCGGCGCCTTCCACATGGATGGGGCCGGTGAGGGGATGAGCGCCCGGGCCCCGGTCGGTCACTTCCGCCTCAACCCGTTTCAGGCGGGCCGGGATCTGGTCGGGGTCGGCCCCCGCCAGCAGCAGCCGCTCCAGCCCACGCGCGAGCAGGGTTTCCACCCGAACCCGGTCCCCGGGCTGGATGTGCAGGACGGGGTCGATGCTGCCGCTGTAGTGGCCCCAGTGGACGTTGGCGGGCTCGAGGGGAAGCTCGTGCAAGCGAGCGCCCTCCTGGGCGTGTGCGGGCTTGGCGAGCCCGAACGCCAGGAGGGCGCAGAAGAGGAGCGGACGGAGGAACCGGGCGGGCCGGCGGGCCCGGCGCCCGGCTCCGGTCAGCACGATACGCAGTTGTGGTTGTTGATGGCCCCCATGCCCTCGAGCAGCGCGATGGTCTCCGGGAACGGCTGGATGCGCTGCACCGGGCCGTTGGCCATGTCGACCACGGTCTGGCCGCGGCGGCTCACGGCCATGATGTCCGCGCCCTTCCCGACCAGGTAGAGGATCAGCTCGGTATCGCCGCGCGCCGCCGCGTAGTGCAACGGGGTGTAGCCGTTGTGGTCGCGCGCGTTCACGTCGGCACCGGTCTCTTCGACCAGCAGCTTCACGGACGGCATCCACCCGTTGGGGACGTGGATGTGCGAAACCCCGGCGCGTCCCGCGCCGTCGCCCCCGCTGTACCCGACTCCGGAGGCCGCGTGGATGGGAAACACGCCGGGCCCGCCGGTGGGCACGGGTGGCAAGCCGGACGGGTCGAGCCTTTCACCACCCCCGCCCCCACCGTAGCCGCCGCGCCTGCGCGCCGGCGGCCGCCGAGTGGGAATGCCGGGATCCGCCCCGTACTCGAGCAGCAGCCGCATCGCCTTCTCGTCGGTGCCGTGCGCCGCGCGCCAGAAGGGCGTCGCCCCCCAGACGTTTACGCTGAGCTGGGCGAAGTTGTACTCCAGATACCAGAGGTGCCGGTCCAGCTGCACGTTGGGACCGGCGCCCGCCTCCAGCAGCGCCTCCATCACCTCCAGATGGGTGGCCTCCTGCTGCTTGTAGGCCTGCTGCTGGGGATAGCGCGTCTTGGGCGCGTACTGGGTGCTGACGGTGGCGAAGAGTGGGGTAGTGCCGGCGAGGTCGGCCAGCCGGGGATCGGCCCCCCGCTCGATGAACTCCAGCATGAGGTCGAAGTGCCCGTTGATCGCCGCGATCAGGAGCGGGCTGGTCTGCTCGCCGGCGCTCACCTGGTTGACGTCGGCTCCGGCATCCAGCAGGGCGCGCGCGATCTCGCTGTAGCCATCGCGACTGGCATGAAGCAGCGCGGTGAGCCCGCCCTGGCTGCCCACCATCTCGTGGTACGAGAGGGCGTTGGTCTCGAGCAGCGCGAGCTGGTTTTCGGTCATCTGCTGCTCGGTGGCCTTTCCGATGATGTCCTCGGGGGGGAGTTCCTGAACGCGCCACGCCGCCTCGGAGGCCGCCTGCACCTGCTGTGGGGTGGGGGCCCAGGTATCGAGGTTCCGGGACTGCTGGCGAAAAGCATCCAGGACTTCGTTGCGCGCCGACTTGGCCGCCATGTCCACCGCGTAGCGGGTGGGCAGATGCAGGACGTTCTCCGTGACCGACACATCCGCGCCCAGTTCCACGAGCGTATTGACGACCTCCAGGCGGTTGAAGCCGGCCGCGAAGATCAGCGGTGTCTGCCCCCACCGGTGGTCGCGCGCGTCGACATCGGCCCCTGATCCCGCCAGCACCCGCATCGCCTCGCCGCTCCCGGCCTTGGCCGCCAGGTGCATCGGCGTGACCCCGGTGGACGAGGTGGCCGCCCCCGGGTCGGCCCCGGCTTCCAGCAGCAGCCCGATCACGTCGGCATGCCCCCCGCGCGCGGCCATGTGCAGCGGGGTGTACGCGTCGTTGCGGGTCAACGAGCCCACACTGGCCCCGGCGTAGACGAGCACGCTGGCCAATGCAGCGTCACCGCTCTGCGCCGCCCAGTGCATGGCGGTGAGGCCGTCGCTCTGGGGGGCGTTCACGTCCGCCCCTCTCCTGAGCAGCTTTCTGACCTCCTCCACGTCACCGCGCATGGCCGCATCGGCGACGGGGGAGTCGGGGGGCGTCGCAGCGGACGCAGACAACACCAGCAGCAGCACCGCAACCACGTCAAGACGAGGGCGGGCGCATCTTTTCACGTCCTTCATTTCGCCTCCTGCAATGTCCTGGACGGCCCCTGGCGCGGGGCCGGTCCGGTTCGTCAGCTGCCGCTGCTGGCCTGTTCGGCCACGGCGGAAGGCATGGACAGGGCGAATTCGGCGGTGCTGTTGCCGAAGCTGTCCAGATCCTCGAACCCCAGGGCGTGCAGCAGCGTAAGCATCGCGTTCGCCAGCGGAGTGCCGTCCGGCGCCTTCAGGTGCAGGCCACCCTCCAAGCCTCCGTTCGCTCCGCCCAGCACGATGAAGGGCACTCGCTTGTGGTTGTGCAGGTTCGGGTCGCCCATCGCCGACCCGTAGAGAATCATGCTCTTGTCGAGCAGGTTCGAGTCGCCCTCTTCGATCCCCTTGAGCTTCTCCAGGAAGTAGGGGAGCATGCTCACATGGTAGCGGTTGATGAGGTTGAATTCCGACACCGCCTCGGGGTTGCCGCCGTGGTGGGACGCCGGATGGAAGGGCTTGTCGGTGCCGCTCTCGGGGAAAACCCGCGCCGAGGAGTCGCGCCCCATCTTCAGCGAGAACACGCGCGTCATGTCCGACTGGAAAGCGAGCGCCTGCACGTCCCACATCTGCTCGACGTGCTCGCGGAAGGAATCCGGCACGCCCGCCGGCGCCTCCGGCAGCTCGCGCGTTTCCCCGCTCCGGTTCTGGGTTTCGGTCAGCTCGATGCGCCGCTCCAGCTCCCGGATATTGTCCATGTAGCGGTCCAGGCGCGCCCGGTCCTCCACTCCAAGTTCCACCTTCAGGCGTGCGGCTCGCTCCGCCACCCAGTCGAGGATGCTGCGGTTCTCACGCCGGCGCGCGGCGCGCTCCTCCCGGGTTCCGCCGGCTCCGAAGAGCTGGTCGAAGGCCACCCGCGGATCGCGGATCACCGGCAGCGGCTCCGTGGGGGAGGCCCAGCTGATCGAGTCGGTGTACACGCAGGTGTAGCCGTACGCACACCCCCCCGACTGGTCCACGTTCTCGATGCACAGCTGCATCGACGGGATGGGAGTGTCCTGGCCGAAATGCTGCGCGTACATCTGGTCCATCGAAGCGCCGATGTACACGTCCGACCCTTCCGTTTGCTTCGGATGCGCCTGCGTGAGATACACGGCGCTGGTGCGGAAGTGGTCGCCGCCGATTTCCTTGGGCTGGAACGCCTCCGCCATCTGCACGTCCGTATTGGACACGATGGTGAGGTAGTCGCGGTAGGGGTCCAGTGAACTCAGGGCGCTCGCGCTCAGGTCGAAGTTCCCACCCAGCTGCGCGGGCGACCACAGGTGCTGGGTCGCTCCCCAGTCATTGGAGCCCGCGGCCCCGTGCACCATCTCGATGGCCACCAGGCGCGTCTTGTCGACTGCGGCCTTTACCTCCCTCCAGCCTCCCCCCGCCGGGATCATGGCATCCAGAAGCGGCAATCCCACCGCCACTCCCGCGGCTCCGCGCAGGAATGTCCGTCTTGGTATGTGCTTGCCCGTGATGAAATTCATCGCGCAGTCCTCCAGGGGGGGTCAGATCTCTTCCATTCAGGTATAATAACCAACCTGCGGGCTCCGGCCACCATTAGCGGAGCCACGCTCGTGTTCTGGCCAGCCGTTCTCCTTCCACCAGCCGTTCCTTCTTCCGCCAGCTGCTCCTTCGCGCTCGTTCGTGTGTAGCGCTGGATCAACCACCGCTCAGGTTGGGGTTCCGGTTCACTTCGTTCTCGGCGATCGGGAAACAGGTCGCCATCGGCTCTTCGGCGAAGAGCGAAGACAGGTTCTCCCACGGCGGGAAGGGCGCTTCGCCCAGCGAACCATCACTGGCCCACCGCCGCAAGTCCACCAGGCGGCGGCCCTCCAGCACTCCCTCGATCATCCGCTCGGCCTTGAGGTGCGTCCACGCCCCTTCCAGGCTCATGGTCATCCGGGGCTCAAGCGGCTCCCCGGTGTGGTCGCTGATGTACATCGAGCGCACCTGGTTGATGAGGTCCATGGCGCCGGAATAGTTGCCGTCACGGAGCATTCCCTCCGCCCGGTAGAGGAGCATCTCGGCCCCGGTGCCGAGGTGGACGGGCGTGTCCACGTCCAGCCAGGTGAAGTTGCTCCACGGCACCTGCCCGAAGCCCTGCAGCGATGCGTTGGCGAAGGGCTGGTCGGGAATCGTGGACCAGGCGACCCTGGGATCACCCGATTCGGCATAGTATCCCGTACCCGGGACCGTCACCGGAAGGTCGCTGGCATCGAGCGGCAGCAGCGCGGGAATCTTCGCGGGATCGGCCTGTTCGCCGAAGAAGGTGAAAAGAAGTGTGAACTGCCTGTACGGGAGGTCGGCGTTGGCCCACCCGACCCGGCTGCGTGTGACCTCGAAGTCGGGATCCGGATGCACCGCGAACACGAAGCCGGGCGGCACTTGGGCGGCGTCGCCGAGCGCACCTCCCCAATCGCCCTTGGCCACCCGGACCTGCGCGCGTCCGGCGTAGGCGGCGTTGGACTGGGTGGAACTGGCGGCCGCACCCAGCGCGGCCGTGAAGTGCTCTTCCGCCATGTCGAGCGCCGCGCTCGGGGGCTGCGGGCTGCCGGAATCCTTGAGCCACTGGCACCAGTTCTCACCCAGAATCCGGTAGGTGTAGCCGGCCCACAGGTGCGCCTGCGCCAGATTCTCGCCCGTCGCTCCCCTTTCCAGGGCGCTCTCCGTGATGAAGAGCGCCTGTTGCACGTTGGCCCAGTCCGCGTTCACCTCGCTGGCCGGCAGGGACCCGCCCTGAACGCTGGGCTGGTGCGAGTTGGTGTCTCCGCCCGGGAAGAGCACCCGGGTGATGATCGCCTGCGTGTAGAACACGTAGTTGGCGGTCTCCAGCACCATCCGCTCGGCCCCGCGCACCAGCGCCGCGTGCGAGGTCTCCTCGTCCAGGAACTTGTCCTGCACCGGACCGGGGTTGGTTACTTCGCAAGCGCCCGCACCCACCAGCAACACGAGCGCGACAGCCGTCAGTCGTCTGCTAATCCTGGTCATCGTCCGCTCTCCTCTTAGAACTGGATCCGGAGCGAGGCCCGGAAGCTGATGGGAGTCGGGTTACGGGCCGCGATGGCCTGTGCGAGATCTCTGCCCCCCTGGTTGCCGCGCATCTCCGGATCGAGATACGGCATGCGCTTCCAGGTGTAGGAGTTGTTCAGGGCCAAGGTCAGAAGCGCGCTGCTGATCCGCTCCGGGAAGGCGAAATCGACCGGCACCTGAGCGCTCAGGCTGCGAAGCCGGAAGAAGTCCGCGTCCCAGACCAGGCCGATGCGCCGGATAAGGCTCGGGGTGCAGCGGGCCCGCCAGAGAGCGGGCGTGTCCGGCTGCAACTCGATGTTGGTGTTGTTGGCCTTGTCCGCGTAGTAGGGCCAGCACAACGGCATCTTGCCGCCCCGGCTGATGCCCCCCGGATGGACGTTGGAGTCGCGGAGGTAGTGGCCGCCCTTGAATTCGCCGCTCGCGGAAATGAAGATCCCGCCGGGCAGCCGCAGGCTCGTGCTCGGACCGATGTTCAGCGTGGGGAAGTTGGGGCCGAAGACGTAGTTCTGCTCGAACTCGGGGGCGCCGACCGCGTCGGGGTTTGTGACTCGGTGGTTGCGCACCACGGGAACCGGCTCTCCCTCCACGATCCAGGCTCCCTGGCTGGCCTGGAACGGTAGCGCGCCGCCCAGGTCCAGCACCTCGGATTTGTTGGTGGAGATGTTGAGCCCGAGGCTCCACTCGAAGTCCGCGGTCCGGTAGGGGGTGGTGTTGATGGCCACCTCGAAGCCCTCGTTCTTCAGCTCGCCGATGTTCTCCAGCTGGCTCGACTGGAATCCGTTGGACGGAACCTGCAACACCGCGAAGAGCGCGTCGGTCGTCAGC
Source organism: Longimicrobiales bacterium (assembly GCA_965237885.1). Lineage (GTDB taxonomy): Bacteria > Gemmatimonadota > Gemmatimonadetes > Longimicrobiales > Gaopeijiaceae > BD2-11. Next base: position 1,020,086 of record CBDEGN010000002.1, read on the forward strand.
TGGCGGTAGTAGGTGAAATCGATCGCCAGCCGGTCGTTCAGGAAGGAGGCGTCGAAGCCCAACTCGGTCTCGGTGGTGACCTCGGGTCCAAGATCCGGGTTTCCGACATTCTGGGGAATGAAGGCCGGCCGATCGTTGAGACCCGCGGCTTCCCAGGTGCGTACGGCGTCGAAGGCGCCCGGCGCGCGTCCGGACTTGCCCCAGGCCGCGCGCAGCTTCACCGAACCCATGCCGGGATCCCAGAATTCCTCGTCCGAGAGCACCCAGGAGAAGCTCGCCTTCGGATAAACCTGCAGGCCGAAGCCCTCGCCGAAGGCGCTGTTGCCGTCCACGCGCACGCCCGCCGTGACGAAGTACTTGTTGGCGATGTCGAACACGTTCTGGAAGAAGAAGCCCGCGTTCCACACCTTCTCCCGCTCCTCGAACCCCTGCGTCTTGGCGGCCGAGTTTACGGTGGGCTGCTCCGCGCCCGGGAAGCCCTCGCCCCACGCCTCGACCGTGTGCTCGTCATCGCCGACCGCCTGGCCGCCCCAGGAGAAGTTGGAGCGCAGGCCGTCGGTCAGGTCGAAGCTGTAGGTGCCGACATAGTCGAAGGTGATGAGCCGGTTCTGCCAATGGTGGTTGAGCAGCGCGCCGTTGGGCCGGAAGCGGAAGCCGAAGGGACGCAGGTTGCGTGAGTCCTGCTGGAGCCAGTCATAGCCGATGGTGAATCGGTTCGTGAGATCCGCCGTCGGTGTGTAGGTAAAGGTTCCGCCGGTGGTGAAGCGGTCGATCGTATGGCGGATGTCGAAGTCCAGCACGCTGGCCTTGATCACCTCCGGGGAGTCGTCGGTGAAGTAGTTCGCCTTGCCGCGGTACACGTTGTGGCCCAGCCCCTGCGCGTTGCTCTGGGACAGCTGCTGCGCGGCCTCGCTCGAGTACGACGTGTTCCACTGGATCTGCAGGTTGGGGAGCGGCGTGAAGGTGAAGTTGCCGCGGGTGATCCACTCGTCGCTGTACTCGTTGGGCAGGTAGCCCTCCAGGTCGGAGAAGGCACCCGACACGAAGTACTGGAGATTCTCCAAGCCGCCCCGCACGGAGGCGATATAGTACTGGTTGTGGCCGGTCTTGTTGAACGGTCCCATGCGGAGATAGGGAAATTCCGGCGTGCCGAACTCCCGGCTCCACACCGCCCCCTGCTGGCTCTCAAGCGACCACTGGGGAGCTCCCACGGAGCCGCGTTTGGTGAAGATCTGGATCACGCCGGCGGACGCCTCGGTGCCGTACAGGGTGGTCGCCGCCGAGCCCTTGATGATCTCAATGCGCTCGATGTCGCCGGGGTTGATGGAGTTGAGCGGAGTCTTCGAGGTGTTCGAGCCGCGAATCCCGCGGTTGTCGGGAGCGCCCACATGAGCGAGCGGCTCGCTGCGCATGCGCACCCCGTCAATGTAGATGATGGGGTTGTTGCTCATCGCAACGCTCGAGTTGCCCCGCAGGCGGATCGCGGGAGCAACCCCCAGCTCGCCCCCCGTGGCGCTCAGGTCGAGGCCCGGGGCCGCGCCCTGCAGCAGGTCGACCATCTGGACCGGCCTGTCGGGCAGCTCGGCGACGTTGATCTGGGCGATGGAGTTGCCGATCTCACGCCGGCGCGCCGCCCCGGCAGTGCCCGTGACCACGATCTCGTCGAGACCGAGAGCGAGCTCTTCGAGCGCGAAGTTGGCTGTGACGGTCTCGCCGGAGCCCACCGTCACCTCCTGCTCGGTCGAGCCTAGACCGATGCGCTCCGCGCGTACCGTATAGGTGCCCGGCGGGACGTTGATGATCAGGTAGCGCCCGTTCGCGCGGGAGAGCCCCCCGAGAGCCTCGTCGGGCAGGTAGACCTGGGCTTCGGAAACCGGTCCTCCCGAACCGGATTCGGTCACCGTTCCGGTGATGCGGCCGTTTTCCTGTGCCGAGAGCGGTGGCGCCAGAAAGAGGGCCAGCACACCTGCGGCCAGCAGCATGGTTCGGCAGGGTGAAGGCATGGTGCGTTTCCTCGTTTGGGTTTTCCTTCAAGACTTCATAGACAGGCAGAGGTCCAGGTGCACGCAGACTTCCGCGCAACGGACAGGTTACGGTCCAAGTTTCCCGCTGTCAAAGACTCCGGTTCGTGCGAGCGACGCGCCCGGTGCCGAGGCATCGCTGCCGAACTTGCTCTGCGCGGGCATCGCTCCGGCCTGGGAGCGGCCAACGGCGTCGCCTTCGGGGACGGTCAGCCCGCGGATTGCGGCTATCCCCCGACGATGGTGGCCTGCTCCACGTAGTCGAGTTCCGGGAAGCTCTCCGCCAGGTAGGCGTTGCCGCGGGCGGAGATGTTCTGCTGCAGCGGCCCGTTGCCCATCGGGGCGCCCTCGCCGTATCCGGAATAGAGATTGTCCACGACTTCCATCCCCTCGACGACCTGGCCCACGGGTGCGAATCCCATCCCGTCCAGATTCGTGTTGTCCACGAGGTTGATGAAGACCTGCGTGGTACGGGAGTTGGGCGACGCGGTCGCCGCGAAGGTGAGGTAGCCGCGCAGGTTGCTCTGCGTCACGGGGTCGTCGGGGATGGGATGGTTTCTCCAGGCCGCCGTCACATACGGATCGGCGTGCATACCGAACTGGGCCATGAATCCCTCGATCACCCGGAAGAAGCGAACGCCATCGAAGTAGCCGTTCTTCACCAGGACATAGAAGTGGTCGGCTCCGTTGGGTGCCCACGAGCGGTTCACCTCCAGGACGAAGGCACCTTCGTTAGTCTGGAAGCGGGCGCGGAAAACGTCGGGCGCGGTCTCGGCGAGCTCGGCCGGCCTCATGAGCGGGTTGGTCATATCCGGTCCCTCGCTGGTCATGTCAGAATCCTCGTCGGCGTCGCCCGCACACCCCAACAAGAGCACCAGTCCGAGAACCGCACTCCCAAGCTTCATGCGCGCCGTGCAGTATTTCATGCTCATACCCCGTTGTCGTTTGTGGCGGTTGTAGCGACGGGCGAAGATAGCCCAAGGTAGAAGCCTCGGCGAGTCGCTGCGGGCTCACTCGGCGGCTCCGGCGGGCGTTCGGACTCGTTGCATTCCCGCCGCCTTGCCGACCAACTCGCCCATCGAGTACGGTGAAGAATGAGGCCGTCAGGTCAGCGATGACGTTCTGGTGCGTTCAGAGCGGAGTTCTCCACAAAACGTCCACGACAGCTGAGGAAAACATGCCTTTTATCCACACTGGGGAGGCGCCGCGTTTCTCTCCCTCGAAGATGCAGAAAGTGAATCTCTTCGAGACGCGCCAGATGTTTTGCGATGTCTACTGCCTGGAACCGGGGCAGGCGCAGAAGGTGCACGCGCATGCGGGAGCCACCAAGTTCTACTATGTGATCGAGGGCGAAGGGCTCTTTACGATCGGTGAGGAGACGCGCCGGCTGGAAGCGGGAGGGCTGGCGTGGTCCGCGCCGGGCGAACCCCACGGGGTGCGCAACGGCAGCGAGGAGCGCCTGCTTCTGCTGGTGTCGATGGCCCCCAACCCCAACCGGTCGTAGGATCGGTTAACGAGACGGCAGCGGCACGTCGCAGGGCGGCGTACCCGGCCGAGGCTCGCCGCATGGGGAATCAGGTATCCGCGGAGCGAGCCGACAGCCAGGGGCGGGGCCGGAAACGACCCGGAGGTGAACCATGAAACGCACGATCTTCCCTGCCCTGGTCACGGTCGCGGTGATGGCGGCCACGCATGCGGCGGCGCAGGACGCGGCCCGTCCCCGGGCACGCGACCTCGGTGTCCCCTTTGACGGCACGCCCGGTCCGCTGAACGCCATCACGGATGTGTCCGGGGTCACGGTGGGCCACACCACCATCATCCGCGGCAGTGGCCCGCTGGTGGTGGGGGAAGGGCCGGTGCGTACCGGCGTGACGGCGATCTGGCCGCGCGGCCAGGACGATCCGGCACCCGTGTTCGCCGCGTGGTTCTCGCTCAACGGGGACGGCGAGATGACCGGCACGACCTGGGTGGAGGACCGCGGGATGATGGATACGCCCCTGATGATCACCAACACGCTGAGTGTGGGGATCGTGCACCACGCCGTCATCCGCTACGGGGCGGCGAAGAGCGTGGAAACCGGCAACGGGGCGTGGCTGAACGCGCTGCCGGTGGTGGCGGAGACCTGGGACGGCACGCTGAACGACATCCGCGGGCAGCACGTCACCGAGGCAGACGCCATCGCGGCGATGGAATCGGCGACCGGGGGACCGGTCGCAGAGGGGAACGTGGGGGGCGGCACGGGCATGCGCTGCCACCAGTTCAAAACCGGGATCGGGACTGCCTCCCGCGTCGTGCAAATCGAGGAATCCGCCTACACGGTGGGGGTGCTCGTCCAGTGCAACTACGGCTCTCGCGACCTCCTGCGCGTCGCGGGTGCGCCGGTTGGGCGGGAGATCCCCGACCTGATGCCGGAGCGCCCGGATGCCGGCGAAGCGACCGAACCGGCCGCCGAGCCGCCGCCTGCGGGCCGGGACGGCTCCATCATCGTGGTGGTGGCGACCGACGCTCCGCTGCTGCCCAATCAGCTGAAGCGCGTGGCACGCCGCATCTCCCTCGGCCTGGCGCGCAACGGCAGTGTGTCCACAGGGGGCTCGGGGGACATCTTCATGGCCTTCTCGACCGCCAACCGCGAGGCGACCATCGCGGGCAGCGGCACCCCACAGCTGGAAATGCTCCCCAACGGTCGGCTCGACGGCATCTTTCGGGCCACCGTGGAGGGCACCGAAGAGGCGGTAATCAACGCGCTGGTGGCGGGCGAGACCATGACCGGGGCCAACGACGTCACCATGCACGCGCTTCCCCACGACCGGTTGCGGGAGATACTGCGAAAGTACAACCGGCTGGTGGGCGGCCAGTGACTCGTCCGGCGTTGTACTGTGACTGAAGCCGATCTCGTCCGCGCGCTCCTCTCAGCTCGCGACCAGGGCCGCACCACGGAGCCGCCGACCCTCGGCATGGAGGGGTTCGATCTCGCGGGGGCCTACCGCGTGGGCGCTGCGCTCGACCGACACCTCAGGGGGCGCGGGTACCGGCGTGCTGGCTGGAAAGTGGGGTTCACGAACAAGACGATCTGGCCACGGTTCGGGCTGGAAGAGCCGATCCTGGGCCCGGTCTACGACCGCACGCTGCGCACGGCGACGCCAACGGCCGAGCTGTCGCTGGCGGGGTTCCGCGCGCCGCGCATCGAGGTGGAGGTCGTGTTCGGAATCGCGCCGGGGGGAGCTGCCGGGGATACGTTCCGGCCCGCCTGGATGGCGCTCGGCTTTGAAATCGTCGACTGCCACTACCCCGGCTGGCGCCTCACTCCCGCGGACTCCGTCGCGGACTTCGCGCTGCACGGCGCGCTGGTGGTCGGTCCGCGCGTCGAACACGCGGCGCCTCTCTTCGACCAACGGATCGACCGCCTCGACCACCTCGAGGTCCGGCTGCTACGCGACGATCGGCTGTCGGTCCACGGCCGGGCGAGCGACGTGCTCGGCCATCCGCTCGCGGCCCTCGGTTTCGTGCCCCGGCTGCAGCGACGCTTCGGGAGCACACGACCGCCGTCCTCCGGCATCGTCGTCAGCACCGGAACGATGACCGCGCTCGCGCCGATCGCTCCGGGCGAACGCTGGCGGGTGGAGGCGGACGGCGTGGACCTTCCCGGCCTCGAAATCGTGCTGGCTGACTGATAAACGGGCGCGCGGCGTGACGTGCGCGGGTCACATGGCACGAGCATGGACGCGCAATCGCCGGGAGCCCAACCAGGCGCCGACGGCACCCAGCACCGGATTCAGCCACGTCACCCATGCCGGTTGGCTGGCACTGACGGTCGCCTCCATCATCGACACTTCATCGGGGCGCGGCCCGGCGACCCCCTGTACTGGAGCCAGTGCGGCCACCACCCCGAGGGCTACGACGATGACGATCAGGATCCACACCGCTTTCTGGTCGTGCGCCAGCCTGGCGCAAACGATCCCGCCGAGTACCGCTGCCAGCAGCCCGGCTACGACCGACCCCGCGGCCCACGTCCCGGTGACCTCCCAGGAGCCCGGCTGGAAGGAACCCGATGGCCCCAGAATCATCCACAGGAGCGAAAACAAGCCAAAGACCGCGAAGGCCATGACGACGTATCCGGCGAGGGCAGCCAGGATGTTCTTCAGCAACCGGGACATTCTCGTTCTCCGGGAGAGAGTGAGTGATCAATAGCGGCCGAGTCGCTTGCGATACGAGAGCATCTCCCGCCTCAATACCGGCGCCAGGAGGTATAGTCCCAGAAGGTTGGGTATGGCCACAACATAGATCATAGCGTCCGAAAGATCGATCAGCGCGTCCAGTTGAACGCTGGCACCCAGAACCACGAAGCCGCAGAAGAACAACTTGAAACCGGCCTCCACCGAGCGATTCTCGCCCGTGAGATAGGTGAGGGCCTTCAAGCCATAGTAGCTCCAGGAAATCATGGTGGAAAAGGCGAACAGCACCGCCGCCACGGACAGGGGCACGGGCGACCAGGACAGGGTGCTCTCAAATGCCGTCTTGGTCATTTCGATGCCGCTGATGCCGGTATCGGCCAGCGAAGGATCGTAGACGGTCGTGATGATGACCAATGCCGTCATCGTACATATGACTACCGTATCGATGAACGGCTCGAGCAGGCTCACGAAGCCCTCGGTGGCCGGCTCGTCGGTCTGCACCGCGGAGTGGGCGATGGCCGCGGAGCCGAGACCGGCCTCGTTGGAAAACACCGCGCGCCGGAAGCCTAGGATCATGACCCCGATCATCCCGCCACCGATGCTGTCCGGGGAGAAAGCCCCCTGCCAGATCTGAACGATGGCAACTGGCAGGCGCTCGGCGTTGAGCGCCAGAATCACCAGGGCCGACAACACATACAGCACCGCCATGAAGGGAACCAGCTTGGAGGTGACTCTCGCGATGCTCCTGATCCCGCCGACGATGACCATGGCCACGGCGACGGCCATGAAAACACCCAGCAACCAGGCCTTGTCGCTGAAGAAGCTGTTCCCGCCCCCCGTCACTTCGATGAGAATGGCGGCGGCCTGGTTCGACTGGAACATGTTGCCGATGCCGAGGCAGCCAAGCACCATGGCGGCGGCGTAGAAAATGCCCAGCCCGCGGCCCACCCGGGGGAGTTTCCGCAGTTCCAGCCCGCGCTGCAGATAGTACATGGGACCGCCGCTGACGGAACCGTCGGCGTGAGTGTGGCGATACTTCACCGCCATCGTGCACTCGGCGAACTTGGTGCTCATCCCGAGCAGCCCGGCGATGATCAGCCAGAGCGTGGCTCCGGGGCCGCCCAGCGATATCGCCACCGCCACGCCAGCGATGTTCCCGATGCCGACGGTGCCTGACACCGCAGTCGCCAGGGCCTGGAACGGGGTGACTTCGCCCGGATGCGAGGGATCCGTGTAACGTCCCCGGACCAGATCGAGCGCATGTTTGAATCCGCGCACATTGATGAAGCCCAGATACCCGGTGAAGAACACGCCCCCGGCGATCAGCCACGCCACGATCAGGGGGACCTCGGTCCCGCCGACGGGCACGGCGTAGAAGATGAGGCGCGACACAAAATCCGCTACGGGCCGCATCACCCCGTCGATGAATTCGTCAACACCCATGAATGGCGTCCTCGGTGGTATCGGAAAGACGAGCGGATGACATCAGTCCGCCAGGAGAGAAGTGACACAGGCCACGTTGACCGCGTCTTCGACCGACGCGCCCCGGGAAAGGTCGCACCAGGGTCCGGCGAGGCCCTGGACTACCGGCCCCAGGGCGTCGGCCCCCGCCAGCCGCTGAACAAGCTTGTAGGCGATGTTTCCGGCGTCCAGGTCGGGGAAGATGAGCACGTTCGCCGTCCCGGCGACCGGCGAGTCGGGGAGCTTTCGGCGACTGACCGCCTCGATCAGAGCCGCGTCGGCCTGAAGTTCGCCGTCCGCGGGGACTTCGGGAAGCATCTCCCGGAAGCGCGCCAGGGCGCGGCGCACCTTCTCCACCGAGGGACCTTCGGCGCTTCCCTTCGTGGAGTAGGACAGAAACGCCACCCGGGGCTGGTCGCCGACGATGCGACGCCGCGCGCGACACGACGCGACCGCGATTTCCGCGAGCTGGTCCGCGGTGGGATCGGGCACGATGGCCGAGTCGGCGAAGGTGAGCACCTCGGGCTCCGGGCCCCGGAAGGGCCGCACCACCATGAAGAAGGAGGAGGATATGGTGGTGGTTTCCCCGGCTCTGCCGACGCAGCGGATACCGGCCCGGATCACCGCCGCGGTGGTGTGGACCGCTCCGGCGATCCCCCCGTCCGCCTCGCGGGTGCGTACCATTAGCGCACCGTGGTAGAGGGGATCGGTGGCGGCGCTGCGAAGCTGGTCGCCATCAAGGTCCCGAAAGCGCTTCAGCGTGCGAAGTACCGCCACATGGCGCTCGACTCGCCCCGGGTCCGCCGGGTCGACCACGCGAATCCTCCTCGCGCGGGGATCACCTGTGAGCTCCCGCTTCAGGTCACCGGCAGGTCCCAACAGGATGGAATCCGCGAGCCCGCTCGAAGCCGCGCTCAAGGCCGCTTCACGGATTCGCGGATCCCCGCCCTCGGGGAACACCACGCTCCTGCGTCGCTTCCCCGCCCGGCGCCGCAGCTCGCCGAGGAAACTCACATCGCCCCGTGACGCCAGGCGCCTGACGGGGCCATGTCAGATTCGACGAGCCGGGCGCCGCCGCAGTTGTCTAGGCTCCCCCCCGAATCGTCGGGTTGTTGAAGGTCTCGATGATCGGGATCGGAAGGCAGGTCTGGTCGCCGTACGATCCACCCTTTCAGGGGATCCACGGTCAGCGGGTTGTCCGACAGGATCACGAAGTCCGCCAACTTGCCCGGCTCAATCGACCCCTTGATGTCTTCCTCGAAGTTCTGCCAGGCGGCGTCCGTGGTCATCGCCCGCATCGCCTCCAGCGGCGTGACCCGCTCCTCCGGGCCCAGCACCTGGTCGCTGCGCGTCAACCGGTTGACCGACACCCAGATGAGCTGCAGCGGGTCCACCGGTGTCACCGGCGTATCGTCATGCACCGTGAAGCGGATGCCCCGGTCGATGGACGACTTCAGAGGGCTGATCCCCGCCGCCCGCGACCTCGTCGCTGCTCCCCACGGCAACGATTTCGTCACCTCGAACCGCCACCGCCTCCACGGTACGGGCGGCCGCGTCCATCGTGACGACTTACCCGTTGAGGTAGACAGTCTCGACATTGGAGGCCGATGGGGGCGCTCCGCAGGCGGTGACCGCGGCTGCCGCCGCGCAGAGCAGAACGGGTAACGGGCGGTTGCGCTGGTTTCGCCGAGTCATCGTCTGTCCTCTCGTCTTGTGGTCCGGGTCATTCATCAACCGACATCCCGGCAGCCGTGCTCGATTCCCACCTTGACCGCATCCACCAACTCGTCGATATCCGCCTTGGTCACGATAAGGGGGGGAGCCATGTTGATGGTGTTGTTCAGGCCGGGAACGCTCCGGGTGGTCTTGCCCACCAGCACGCCCTCGTCGGCGGCCTTCCTTACCACGGCCACCATCACATCTTCGCTCACGGGCGTCTTCGATGCCTTGTCCGCCACCAGCTCCACGCCGGCGAACAGGCCCTTGCCGCGCACCTCGCCGACGTTCTTGTGGTCGGACAGCTCCCGCAGGCGGTCCAGCAGGTAGGCGCCCATCACGCGGCTGTTCTCGATCAGGTCCTCTTCCTCGATGATGCGCAGGTTCTCCAGGGCGGCCGCGAACCCGGCGGTGCACCCGCCGTAGGTGCTGATGTCCCTGAAGTAGTGGTACTTGTCGCTCGGATCCTCGAGGAACCTGTCGAACACCTCCCCGCGCACGGCCGCCGCCGAGATCGGCGCGTAGGAGCTGGCCATGCCCTTGGCCATGGTGACGATGTCCGGGATGAAGTCGTAGTGTTCGTATCCGAACATGGTCCCGGTTCGCCCGAATCCGCATACGACTTCGTCGATGATCAATATGACGTCATACTTGTCGCAGATCTCGCGGATAATCGGATAGTATTCCTCGACCGGAGGAATGACCCCGCCGCCGGCGGTGATCGGTTCGAGAATCACGCCCCCGACCGTGTCGGGACCCTCCGCCTCGATGGCGTCCTCCAGGGCGCGCGCACATTCGATGTTGCAGTCCGGATAGGACTTGCCGAAGGGGCAGCGATAACACATCGCGTGGGGAATCCCCGCGAACCCGTCCGGAAACGGTCCGTACGCCTCCTTGCGCTCCTCGTGGCCGCTCGCGGCCAGGCAGGCGATGGTGGTTCCGTGGTAGTCTCGGTCCCGGTACAGAACCTTGTTCTTCCCGCTCCCGGTCAGATGCGCCATCTGCCGCACCATCTTGATGGCCTTCTCGTTGGCCTCGGAGCCGCTGTTGCCGAAGTAGACATGGTCCAGGCCGGGCATCCGCTCGGTCAGCGCGCTCGCGTACTGGGCCGCCGGGACGGTGCCGACCACGCCCGCGTAGTACGGCAGCCGCATCAGCTGGTCGTACACGGCTCGGGCGATGCTCTCCCGGCCGTGACCCACATTGACGCACCACACGCCGCCCGAGGCCCCATCCAGATACTCCTTCCCGTGGATGTCCTTTACGCGCGCGCCCCGGCCTTCCACGAAGATCTGCGGGTCCTGGGACTCGAAGGTCTTGTGCTGGAACAGGTGATGCCAGAGATGCCTCTTGTCCTTCTCGATGATGTCCTGAACATCATAGTCGGCGAGTAACGCTTGCGTGTCGGACATGCGAATCTCCTTTGGGCCGGGCTGGAGCCGGTAGCCAGGCGCGCTCGAAGTGCTTCCGGCTCAGACGCGGATGCTCTAGCTCAGGGCCAGGTGCGCGTATTTCTCCAGATGACGGGTCGGCATCGCGAGCGCGTCCCGGCGGAAGGGCTCCGCGAGCACCCGCGCGCCTCCCTCGACCACCGCGTTGATGACGCAGGGCTGCCCGCTCGCCAGAGCGTCGCGCACCACGTCCTGAACATCGCGGTAGTCGTCCACCCGGTAGCCCTTGGCGCCCATCGCCTCGGCCACTTTGGCGAAGTCCGGGTTGGCGCGCAGGTTGGTGCCCACGAAGCGGTGGTCGTAGAAGTCGATCTGGTTCTTCTTCTCGGCGCCCCACTCGTGATTGTTGATCACGATGGCGATGACCGGGATGTCCTCACGCACGGCCGTCATCACCTCGCTCAGCCCGCTGATGCCCCAGGCGCCATCTCCCTGAATGGCGAAGACGGGCGCCTCGGGCTTGCCGATCTTGGCGCCCAGGGCGGCCCCGTAGGCGAAGCCGCAGTTCCCCCACGTCAGCGCCGCAAGATGCTGCCGGGGGCCGTTGAACCTGAGATAGCCGTTGGTGATCGAGCAGGTGTTGCCGATGTCGGTGGTCACCAGGGCATCCTCGGGAAGCGCGCGCGTGAGTTCCCAAAGGAAGCGGCGGGGATGCATGAAGCTGGTGGTGGACGAAGACCAGTTCTCCAGCTCCTCGTCCCAGGCCTGCTTCTCGCGGGCCACGTCGGCGATGCGCTCCTCGTTTCGCCCCGGATTCGGCCGAGCGCTGCGCAACTCCTCGAGCAGCTCCACCGCGTATTCCTTCACGTCCGCCACCGAGAACAGCGCCGGGATCTTGCTCATGCCCCACTGTCTGGCGTCCCGGTCCACCTGGATGAGCGTGGCCTCTTCCGGCCAGTAGGTCATGTCGTACTGGGGCAGCAGGCCGAAGACCCCGAGTCGGGTCCCCAGCGCCAGCACGACGTCCGCCTTGGCGATCGTGCGCATGGCGGCCTTCGACCCACAGTAGCCGATGGGCCCGCAGCCGAGTTCGTGGCTGTAGGGGAAAGTGTCGTTGTGCAGATATGTGTTGGCCACCGGGGCGCTGAGGTGTTCCGCGAGCGCCTTTACGTCCTCGAGGGCGTCGCCCTGGCTCACGCCGCCTCCGGAAACGATGACCGGATAACGGGCACTCTTCAGGATCCTGACCGCTTCTTCGATGTCCCCCCTGGGAGGACGGCCGGCACCGAGGGTGGGGGTCGCGAAGATTTCTTCCTCGATATCGCCGTAGAAGTAGTCCCGGGGGATGTTCAGGTGCGTCGGGCCGAGTTCGAGCTTGGCCCGGTAGAAGCAGCGGCGGGCCAGCTCGGCCATGCGCTCCGGGCGATTGACGCGCACCTGGAAGACCGTCTGAGCCTCGAACATCGGCATCTGGTCGAGCTCCTGGAAGCCGCCCGTGCCTATGCCCAGCGATCCCGTTTCGGGGGTGAGGGCTACGACCGGGGAGTGCGCCCAGAAGGCTGCGGCAATCGCGGAAACGAAGTTGGCGGCGCCGGGACCATTCTGGGCGATGCAGGCCTGAGGCCGTCCCGTCACTCGAGCCAGCCCGTCGGCGGCGTGCGCGGCCGCCTGCTCGTGGGCCACGGAAATGAACCGGATGCCGGCGTCCGGGAACAGGTCCAGAGCATCCATGAACGCCGATCCCACCAATCCGAACACGTCCGTCACGCCCTCGGCGACGAGAGTCTCAACGAGGGCCTCGGAGGGGGTCATTCTTCTCTTTGCCATGTGCTGCCTCTCGGTCTTCTACGCTTTAGCCTGCGGTTAGTGAAGAAGCGCTCAATCAGGGGAGCCGGGATTCTCGCCGCGGAAGCGAGCCGATATCACCCGCGGGAGCCGGGCCGACGAAACTAGTAGTACAGGCCTGCTGCCGCCGCTGGCAAGAACCCGCGGCTGGCGACGGGGGCGTCAGCTTGACGCGACGCGACCGCGGGACGTACGCTGCCGGATATTTCAGTCCCCAGTCAGGTATGGAGGGAGCCATGAGCAGGTCGCAGCAAGCCCTCGTCGTCTTTGCAGTCGCTCTTGCAATCGGCGTGGCCGCCTGCGGCCAGGATGCGGGCACGCCCGCGGACACCATCTTCTTCGGCGACAACATAGTCACCATGGATCCGCAGCAACCCACCGTGGAGGCGGTCGCGGTTCGCGGCGAGACCATCGTGGCGGCGGGATCGATGGACGAGGTAATGGCGATGGAAGGGCCATCGACCCGGGTGGTTGACCTGGGCGACAACGCCCTCCTGCCCGGCTTCATCGACTCGCACGGTCACTTCCTGGGGGCGGGCCGCGACCAGGAGTCGCTGGGGCTCCATCCCCCGCCGGTGGGGGACGTGAACAACATCGACGATGTCGTGCGCAAGGTGCGCGCGTGGATCGACGAGCACGACATTCCCCCCGGAGAGGTGGTGGCCGGGCGCGGCTACGACGACTCGCTGCTCGAGGAGGGCCGGCATCCCACACGGGAGGATCTGGACCGGGCGTCGACCGAACATCTCATCGTCCTCACCCATGTGTCAGGACACTTGACCACGATCAACTCCGCCGCTCTCGCGGCCAGCAACATCACCGCCGAAACGCCTGATCCGCCCGGCGGCCACGTCCGCCGCATGGAAGGCTCGATGGAACCCAACGGGGTGTTGGAGGAGACCGCCCGCGGACTGCTGGCCTTCGAGCGTGTACCCTCCCAGTCCGGGGAGGAGCTCGACGACCTGATCCGCCGGTCCATCGACATCTATCTGAGCCACGGCACGACCACCATCCAGGACGGCGGGACCGCGCTGGAGCAGGCCGAGGCCTTCCAGGCGGCCGCCGACCGCGAGCCGTTCAAGGCGGACGTGGCCGCCTTCGCGCGTAACCGCAACTCTCCCGGCGAGGTTCCGGACGTACCCTACACGCGCGGGTACCAGAATGGCTTCCGGGTGGCCGGAGTGAAGCTTATGCTCGACGGCTCCCCGCAGGGACGCACGGCCTGGGTGACCATCCCGTACGGGGAGGGGCCGCCGGGCGCCCCGCCGGACTACGTGGCCTACGGCGTCATGGACCCCGACGAGTACAAGGCGGCTGCGGGCGGCCTCATCCGGAACGGGATACCCATCATCGTGCACGCCAACGGCGACGCGGCCATGGATCTCATGATCGACGGTGTGGCCGAGGGGGTGGCCGGGATGGATCCCATGCCCGATCACCGCTCCGTGATCATCCATGCCCAGCTCATGCGCGCCGACCAGCTGGACCGCGCCGCGGAGCTGAACGTCGTGCCATCGTTCTTCGCGGCGCACGCCTTCTTCTGGGGAGACTGGCACCGGCGCAGCTTCGGCGAGGAGCGGGGCAACAACACCAGCCCGGTGGGTTGGGCCCTCGAACGGGGGGTGAATTTCACAGTCCACAACGACGCCTCGGTGGTCCCGCCGCACATGATGCGCCTGGTCTCGATCACGGTGAACCGCAGGACCCGGAGCGGGCACATCCTCGGGCCGCATCAGCGGCCGACGGTGATGCAGGCGCTGCATGCGGTCACGCTCGGAGGCGCCTACCAGTACTTCGAGGAGGACACCAAGGGGTCGATCACGGTCGGGAAGCAGGCGGACCTGGTGATCCTCGGAGAGAGCCCGCTTACCTCAGACCCCGCGAACCTGGAGTTCATCCCGATTCTCGAGACGTTCTCGCGGGGCAGGTCGGTATTCACGATGTAGTCTGAGCCTGAGTCGCGGAGCCCCGCGTTGAGGGGCCCGCCGGGACCGGTCCGCTCGCGAGAGCCGGGCCGGTCCCCTCTTTTGCCACCTGGCCGAGGGAACGCGAGGAACCGGATGAAACGGAAACGGGACTTCACTCTGCTTGCCGCTGGCCTGCTCGCCTGCGGAGCGCCCGCGGACGAGCCGCCGGTCGACGCGCCGATCACCCTCGCCGTGGTCGGCCAGGCCCTCATCGAGCACGACCCCGGCAGTACCTGGAGACGCCGCTGGCCACGGTGGTGCCGATCCTCGCCTCGGCGGACGCGGTGTTCACCAATCTCGAGACGGCGGTGGCGGGGCCCGGCTGCGACTGCCGGCCGACGCGCGACGACGTGTTCTTCCACGGCGCCGGGCCCGAGGTGCTGGACTACCTGGGCGAGATCGGCGTCTCCCTTCTCTCGCTGGCGAACAACCACTCCTGGGACTACGGGGACGCCGGCATCGTCTCCACCATCGAAGAGGCCGCGGAGCGCGGATTCACATACGCCGGGACCGGACGGACGCTGTCGGAGGCGACCGTGCCCTCATATCGCGACGTGGCCGGACTGCGCGTGGGGATGGTCGCCCTGGCCACCATCAATTCTCCCCCGGATGCCGGCGCCACCGAATCGACGCCCGGCGTCAACATGCTCCAGCCGGACGACGAGGCGGCCTGGGACCGGAACCTCGCGGCCATCCGGGAAGCCTCCGCCAACGCCGATTTCGTCATCGCCTACCAGCACTACCAGATCGACGCGGGGCCCGGCTGGCAGGAACGCTGGGCGCGCGCGACCATCGACGCGGGAACGGACCTCTACGTCAGCCACGGCGAGCCACGCCTCTCGGGCGTCGAACAATACGGCGACGGCCTGATCCTCTACGGCCTCGGCAACTTCATCTTTCACAGCAAGACCGAGATCGGGAACTATCCGCCCGAGGTCTGGCAGAGCGCCGTGGTGACGCTGACCATCGGCCGGGGCGGCGTTCGCGAGGCCGTCTTCACGCCGGTCGTGCTCGACGAAGGCGCGCCGGGTGATTTCTTATTCCAGAAACGGGGATATCCCGAGGTGGCCGAGGGCGAACTCGGCGAGTCTATTCTGCAGCGGCTGGCGGAGTTGTCCGTCGGCTACGGAACCCTGCTGGATGTGCGCGACGGCCGGGCCTACTGGACCGCGCGGACGGCGCCGGGCGCGTAGCGGGCGCGTCGAGCCATCAACCGACGAGGATCGTCTCGAGTTGAGAACCGTGCTGAGCGGCTGCGAACCGAAGCGCCCCGTTAGCGCACGCCGTCAGCGCATCAGTTCACGGTGACGGAGCTGATCTCGTCGGAGCCCAGAAAGCGGTCGCCTTCGTTGGTGTACCACTCTCGGTAACGCGGCAGGCGCAGTCCTCCTCCCTCGACCAGCCCCTCGAAGGTGATGTACTCGCCGTCGTTGGCGCTCTCGTCGTGGTAGAAGCGGCACCCCACGAGCTCCGCCGTCTCCGGATCGAAGTAGAAGTACCAGGTATCGCCGCCCACCTCCGGATCGTACGTCACACGCACCGCGTGAACGTCCCGCCCCTCGAAGGTCGTCGCTGCAACCTCCGGGTCCAGGCGGGTGCCCGGATCCGGAATCTTCATGGGCAGTCCGGCGAGAAAGCCGTAATAGCTGCGCCAGAACATGCCGTCCTCGCGATCGAGCCGCATTCGCACGAGGGTCTCCGCATCCGGCGACGATCGGCCGTCCACGCTCGCGGACCAGCCTTCCGCAGTCGTCTCATATTCGATGCTCGAACCTCCATACCGGCCGGAGAAAGCAAAGTCGCTTTGGTCCGCACCAAAGTGGAGTTCCACTGACACGCGCTCGCTGCCGTCGGAGCCGGTGCCGAACCAGACCATGTCGATGGCTCTCGACCCCCAGGTTCCTCCGGGGTCGTGGAACGCGATGGAGCGCTCGACGAGTTGCGCTGCCGGAGAATCGGCGACGACGCCCGCGCCTCCTGAAGCATCGTCCTGAGCGCCGCATCCAGACACGGCGAGCGCGACCAGACTGATCCTGAGCAGAGAGTGCATGTGGTCCGACATCGATCTCTCCCATCCTCGGGCCGAGGGCAAACGAAGGCCCCCGGGGAAGTCATCCCCAAGGGCCTGTCCCGAACGTCGATGCCCCGCCAGGGACTCGAACCCCGAACCTACTGATTAAGAGTCAGTTGCTCTACCAGTTGAGCTAGCGAGGCGGGTAAACGTGGTACCGGGCAGGAAACCTGTGCCGCTGGGGGCGAAGGGTCAAGGGTCGTTTCCGGGTGGGGACATCCCCGCGCTCGGCGCACCCGGAGTCGAATGGGGCAGCGGCACCCTCCTGCACCGCGGCCCGGACCCGGCGCACCCCGAGTCGGGGCTGGTTTCAGAACGCCGACAACCCCGTCATCTCCTGTCCGAGGATGAGCGAGTGGATGTCGTGCGTGCCCTCATACGTGTACACCGACTCCAGATTGGCCATGTGGCGCATGGCGGAGTACTCCACCAGAATGCCGTTGGCGCCCAGCAGCCGCCGGGCCTCGCGCGACACCTCGCACGCCATGTGGCAATTGGCCCGCTTGGCGAGCGACACCTGCTGAGGCGAGGCTCTCCCCTCGTCCTTGAGGCGTCCGACCTGGAGAGCGAGGAGCTGTCCCTGCGTGATCCCGGTGAGCATGTCCGCAATCCGCACCTGCTGGATCTGCTTGGCGCCGATCACGGTGTCGAACATCACCCGCTGCTTGCTGTAGCTGAGCGCTTCGTGGAAGCAGGCCATCGCGGCCCCGACGACCCCCCACGCGATACCGTAACGTGCCTGGGTCAGACACATCAGGGGGTTCTTGAGCCCGCTGGTGCCGGGCATCAGGGCATCATCGGGGACGTGCACGTCCTGCAGCGCCAGCTCGCTGGTGTCGGACGCGAGCAGCGAGAGCTTGCCCTTCTGGTCGCGCGCGCTGAAACCGGGAGTGTCGGTGGGGACGACGAAGCCGCGGATACCCCTGGTGTCGCCGGGGGCGCCCGTCTGCGCCCACACTACGGCGACATCGGCCATCGAACCGTTGGTGATCCACATCTTGGTGCCGTTGAGCACCCATCCGTCGGCGGTCTTCTTCGCGGTGGTGATCATGCCGCCGGGATTGGAGCCGTAGTCGGGCTCGGTGAGGCCGAAGCACCCGATCGCGTCCGCCGAGGCCAGCCGGGGCAGCCACTCGCGGCGGTGCTCCTCCGACCCGAAGGCGTAGATGGGGTACATGACCAGCGCGCCCTGCACCGACACGAAGGAACGCAGTCCCGAGTCTCCGCGCTCCAATTCCTGCATGATGAGGCCGTAGGCGACATTGTTGAGGCCCGCGCAGCCGTACTCTTCGGGCAGGTTGGCTCCGAGAACCCCCAGCTCGCCGAGGTCCGGAATCAGCGACCGGGGGAATCGGCGCTCATAGTAGGCTTCGCCGATAATCGGGATCACCTCGTCTTCCACCCATTCGCGGATCGCGTCCCGGATCATCCGTTCCTCTTCGCTGAGCGCAGAATCCAGATCGTAGAAGTCGAACCCCTGAAATTTCTCAGCCATGGGGATGCCCTTGTTGCCGGGGATTATCAGATGAAGAGGGAAGATGCAGCCGGCCGAGTCAGCCGTCGCTGCCGGGATAGCGTTTGTTGGTGGAACGCTCGATGCCGTAGAAGACTTCGCGAGCGAGCCTGCCGCCGATCCAGTAGGTGGCGATGACGGTGGCGATCCACCCCCCGATCACCACATCGGTCGGGCGTATGACGCCCCAAATGTAGCCCGCCACGCCCGCGGCAAGAACGGTCGCCGCGACGCGAGCCTTGCGCGCCGCCACCAGACGCGCCCGTGCCCGGCAACCGGCGCACCAGAGAAGCCGGTCGACGTTGCTGCGGTCGCGCGATTCCCCACAGCGGGCGCAGTCCATGCGGTCAGAAATCGGGTCACGAATTCCCATGGATGATCCCTCTTCTGGTTGGCGTCGCGCCAGGAATCCTCTCGGCCTGCACACCGGCCAGGCCGCCGCGAAAGGATGTCGTCGGGAGACCTCAAGGGCAAGGTTCGTCGCTTGCGATAGAGGACAGTCTCGTCTATTGTGCGAGCCCCGTGCAAAACAGATGTAGTAGTCGGGGCAGGGCGTGGTATATTTATTGCTCAGCGCGTCTTGCCCCGCGAATTCCCATCAGCCCTGGAACAGAAAATGTTCTCTCGCGAATACAGCCACGGCAAGCTGAAGAGAGCCGCCACCTGCGTGGTACTGCTTGCATTGTTCTCCTGCAGTGATACCGAAGACATGACGAGACCGGAGGCGCCGCATGCGGCGTCGCTTTCCATCTCACCCGCTGCGATCGTTCTCGGCGGCCCGGGCGCAACGGTGGAATTGCAGCCCACGGTGCTGGATCAGTACGGCAACCCGTTCACCGAGGCCGTGGCGTGGTCGAGCGGGGACGCGGCGGTCGTTTCGGTGGACCAGGGCGGCGTCGCGACCGCGGTTTCCACGGGCAGCGCGACGATCCAGGTCGTGTCGGGAGACCTGATCGCCACGGTCGAAGTGTCCGTTGATGCGTCCGCGGCAGCGGGAGTTTGCGACAGAACGCCCCAGGTGCGCGACGCGCTCACGGCCGCCGCGAGCCGTTCCGATTGCTCGCAGGTGAGCGCCGGGCTGCTCTCGCGGATCCGGCGTCTTGATCTGCGCGGGCCGGACGCGCCCGATTCGACGGAGACGGCGGGCGATTGCGCCGAGGAACTCCGGGAAGGACCGGGGCAGGGAGAGACGCGCGCATGCGAGTCAGGGTCGTCGGGCCGGAACGGCAGGGGCAACGTGTTCCAGGACATGGCGAACGCGGACGGCGAAACCGGGCAAATCACCTCCCTCGGAAGCGGCGACTTCCAGGGCCTCGGCAGCCTTCAGACGCTGCTTCTGAGCTGGAACGCATTGAGAACGCTGCCGGACAGCAGCTTCAGCGACCTCGTCAGCCTGGATACCCTGAATCTCGAAGAGAACCGGCTGGCGTCGCTCCCGGCTGGCGTCTTCGAGAGCCTCACCGGGCTCGAGTATCTGGATCTTTCCGACAACGCGCTGACGGTGCTGCCCGACAGCAGCTTCGCGGGGCTCTCGAGTCTCGGGTCCCTGTTCCTGGACGACAACTGGTTCCCGGCCTTGCCCAACGGCATCTTCGACGATCTCACGGCGCTGGACACGCTTTGGCTGGAAGACAATCAGCTGAGGGCGTTGCCCGATGGCGTCTTCAGCAACCTCGCCGATCTGGAGGCGCTGGACCTGTCCGGCAACCGGCTGGCGACGTTGCCCGAGAGCGTGTTCCACAGCCTGGTCAACCTCGAGTTTCTCACCCTGTCGGGCAACAACCTCACCGAGTTGCGGGCCGGCGTCTTCGACAGCCTCAGCGCCGTGAAGAACCTGTACTTCAGCAGCAACCGGCTGGCGACGTTGCCCGATGGCGTTTTCAACAACCTCACCGCAGTCAACGATCTCTCGATCGGCAGAAACCGGCTGACGGAACTGCCCGAGAGCGTGTTCGCCGGCCTGGCGAGCCTCGATTCGCTGTCCATGACCCGGAATCGACTGACGGAACTGGATGAAGACGTTTTCGACGGCCTCACCGATCTCGACGTCCTGAGCTTCTCCTTTAACCAGTTGACCGAGGTGCCCGATGGCCTCCTCGACGACCTCGGCGATCTGACAACGCTGTTCATGACCGGGAACAGGCTGACCAAACTGCCGGAGGGCATCTTCCGGGACACGCCCGACCTGGAGCTGCTTTCCCTGTACAGCAACTCGCTGACGGAGCTGCCGCGCGGGCTGTTCGCAGGTATGACCGACCTTGAGACGCTGTGGCTGGAAGACAACCTGGTCGATCCCTTCCCGCTCACGGTGGAAGCGATAAGGACCGACAACGCCAACCCGCTGGCCGAGGGCCCCGCCGAAATCGCGATCGCAGTGAGAGAGGGCGCGCCGTTCGAAATGCGCGTGGTGTTCGGCGCGCGTGGAAGCCAACCTCCTTCCACGATTGTCACCATTCCGGCGGGCGACACGCTTAGCCGGGTCGTCACCGTGAATCGTCGCGAGGGGAGCGTGTTCCAGTACGTGGTCGTCGACTCCCTGCCGGCGACGCCCACGGACCTGTGCAATGGCAACCTGTGCTTCGAGGGCATGAGCCCCGTGTCCGGGAATCCGCTCGTGCTGGTCAATCCTCCGGACCTGAAGGTGGAGGCCAAGGCCGCCTACCTGGTTCAGGCAGCCCAATCCTACGCGGGCAAGGTGCCGCTGGTCGCTGACCGCCGGGCGCTGCTGCGGGTCTTCGTCACGGCCGACTACACCAACGCATATCGGCCGGCGGCTCGGGCCACCTTCTTCCTCGGCGAGGAAGAGATCCACGTGGCCAGCCTGGAGGCTCCCTCCGGACTTCCGGGAAGAGTGGACGAGAGCAGCCTGGACGCCTCGTTCAACGCGATCATCCCCGACTCCGTCGTGCAACCCGGCGTGGAGATGGTCGTCGAGATCGATCCCGACAGCACCCTCTCGACGACGACGGGCAGCCAGCTTCGGATTCCGGCCACCGGTCGACAGGCGCTCGATGTCCGCCGGCTGCCCCCGCTGGACGTTACGCTCGTTCCGGTGGCGTTGTCTTCCGAGGTAAGCAAGGGCGACAACGAAGCGGTGGCGGCTCTCGTGCGGGACATGGCCACGAACGACTCCCGGGGGATGCTGCAACCTGCCCGCGCCCTTCTGCCGGCCCACGACCTGAACATCAGGCTGCGCGAGCCCTACTCTACACAAGCGGATACGCTGGAGGACGGAGGCATCGGTCTTCTGTACGAGATGCAACTGCTCCGATTCATCGAAGCGGGAGCCACCGACGAGTACTATCACGGCATCCTGGCCTGGCCGGCTTCGCGATATCCCAGCTCATGGGGTTTTGGCGGCATCGGCTTCATCGCCGGATGGGGCGCTCTGTCGTTGTCCCACAGCGGCGGCGTCTACCGCTCCGGCTTCCCGGATGCTTTCGCCCACGAGCTGGGTCACAACCTGAGCCTTCGGCACACGCCCTGCGGGGGAGCGTCCGGTGCCGATCCGGCCTACCCTCACACCGGAGCGTCCACGGGAGTGTGGGGGGTCGATTTCGACACCGGCGGCGACTTCGGCCGGCTGATCGGTTTGGGATCAGTCCCGCCCGCTACTGGGACTTCATGTCGTACTGCGACCCGTCGTGGACCAGCGACTACAGCTTTACAAAGGCGCTGGAGTACCGGGAGCAGTTCGCGGTGTCCACGGCGGCCGACGGGGGGATGGCGGCTCGCAAGACGCTCCTCCTGTGGGGAAGTCCCGCCCGCTACTGGGACTTCATGTCGTACTGCGACCCGTCGTGGACCAGCGACTACAGCTTTACAAAGGCGCTGGAGTACCGGGAGCAGTTCGCGGTGTCCACGGCGGCCGACGGGGGGATGGCGGCTCGCAAGACGCTCCTCCTGTGGGGAAGAGTGCTCGAGGACGGTGAGCTTATCCTGGAGCCGGTCTTCGAGTGGGAGGCGCCCGTGAAGCTTCCTATGTCCCCCGGTCCATATCGCTTGGAAGGCGTCGACGCAGCGGGCGGGCGCATGTTCTCGCTGAGCTTCGCGCCGGACGAGGTCGACCACGGCGGAGCGGGGTTCCTCTTCGCGGTTCCGGTCGAGGAGGGCTGGGCGGACGAACTCGAACGCGTGACGCTGACCGGACCCGAGGGCTTCACGAACCTCGACCGGGACAACGGCGGGAGAGGCGTGATCGTCACCAGCCGCGAAACGGGACGAGTCCGGAGCATCATTCGCGACTGGTCCGGCACGCTTCCGGCGTCGCTCGGCACCGCCGGTGAGGTGTCGATCAGCCGCAGCGTGCTGGTGCGCGAGGTGCGCGAGAGGGAGAGGTAGCGAGCGAGATACCCCGGCGCGCGACTCTCAGTCCAGCGCCCGGATCACCGCCTGAGCGTACTCTTCCGTTGACGCGCTGCCGCCGAGATCGCCGGTCACCGTCTCTAGCCGGTCGAGCACCTCCCGCATGGCCCTGCGGATGCGGGCCGCCGTTCCGGGCTGCCCGATATGGTCGAGCATGGCGCACGCGGCCAGCATCAGCGCCGAGGGATTGGCGATGCCCCGTCCGGCGATATCGGGCGCCGAGCCGTGGACCGCCTCGAACACCGCTTCGCTGAGGCCGATGTTCCCGGCGGGCGCCATGCCCAGCCCTCCCACCAGCCCCGCCATCAGGTCGCTCAGGATGTCTCCGAACATGTTCTCCATCACGAGCACATCGAAGCCGTAGGGGTTCAGCACGAGGTTCATGGCGGTGGCGTCGATGATCCGGTCCTCGAATTCGACGTCCGGATACTCGCCGGCGAGTCCCCTGCCGACATCCAGAAACAGCCCCTGGGTGTATTTCAGGATGTTCGCCTTGTGCGCCAGCGTCACCTTGCGACGGCCGTGCCTGCGGGCGTACTCGAAGGCATAGCGGCAGATGCGCTCCGCGCCGAAGCGCGTCACGATCATCACCGATTCGGCGGCAGCCCGGGGATCGCCCTCCATGCCGATGTAGTGCTCCACCCCGACATAGAGCCCCTCGGTGTTCTCGCGAATGAGGACGAGATCGATGCCCTCGTAGCGCCCACCGGGGACGAAGGTGCGCACCGGACGCACGTTGGCGTACAGGTCGAACTCCTTGCGGATCGCCACGTTGATGGACCGGAATCCGCCCCCGATCGGCGTCGTGAGCGGTCCCTTCAAGGCAATCCGGTTGGCACGGATGGAATCGAGCGTGGCGACCGGTAGCGGATCATTCACTCGCTCGAGCGCCGTCATGCCCGCCACCTGTTCGTCGTAGTCGAGCTCGGCGCCCGCGGCGTCCAGCACGGACAGCGTGGCTGTCGTGACCTCCGGGCCGATCCCGTCTCCCGGGATGACGGTGATGGTCTGGGTCAACCCCCTACCCCTCTCCCGGAACCGGAATCCCGTAACGCCGCAGCGTACGGTTGAGTGTCGGGCGGCCCAGGCGAACCCGGCTGTCGTCCAGCAGGAACGAGAAGACGTAGCCGGCCCCGAGCATGAGAATCCCGATGAGGAAGCAGTACATGACGGCCCGGTCGGGATACGTGTCCTTCAGGTATCCCACGTACATCGGGCCGATGATGCCCGCGGCTGCCCACGCCGTGAGCACGGTTCCGTAGATCTTCGACATGTTCTTCGAGCCGAAGACATCCACGATGAACGACGGCATGGTGGCGAAGCCGCCGCCGAAGCAGAGCAGCACATAGCAGACCAGCGCCGAGAAGATCCAGGGATTGGTCTCGGTCATGAGGATGCCGAACACCACCATCTGGCTGGCAAGGAGTATGCGGAACACGCTCACCCGCCCCAGGCGGTCCGAAAGCAGTCCCCAGAACAGCCGCCCCACGCCGTTGCACAGCGAACTCACCGCGATCAGCGTGGCTCCGTACTCTGCCAGCATCGCGGGCCCGATGGACGGATCGGCCAGCCCCCAGACCTCCTGCAGGAGTTCGGACTGGAAGCTGATCACGGAAATGCCGGCCGCGATGTTGAAGAAGAACACGATCCACATGATCGCGAACCGGCTCGTGCGCAGGTAGGGCGCGGCCGGCTCCACCTTTCCGGGGAGCGGTCGTCTCGCCGCTCGTGGGCTGAGGGGCGCCGCCGGCTCCGGCGGATCGCTCAGGACGAGGCTGGAGGGAATCAGGATGCAGGCGAACACGATCCCCAGCCACAGGAAGACGAGTTGCAGGTCTCCCTGAGCCCGGACCACCAGCAGGGGCGCCAGGCCCTTGCTCAGGAGGAAGGCGCCCACCCCGAATCCCATGACCACGATGCCCGTCACCAGCCCCTTGCGATCCGGGAACCACTTGGCCGCGGTGGCGACCGGAGTCACGTATCCCATCCCGATGCCCGCGCCCCCGATGACGCCGTAGCCCAGGTAGAAGAGCCAGATGGAATCCAGTGAGAGCGCCAGGCTGGCGATCAGGTAGCCCCCCGAGAACAGGACGCTCCCGGTAACGGCGAGGAATCTGGGCCCGAGCTTCGGAAGAGCCTGGCCCGCAAGCGCGGCCGACACCCCCAGGGAAAAGATCGTGATGCTGAAGGCGGCGGCGGTCTGGCTGAAGGTCCAGCCGAAATCCCGCACCAGCGTCGTCTGGAAGAAGCTCCAGGCGTACACCGTCCCCAGGCACACCTGCAGCACGGTGCAGAAGAGGGCGACGACAACTCCGCGAACGCGCACCCTGCGCCCCCGCCTCTCTACCGGGAGGTCCTGGCCGACGTCCGGGATTCTCTGGACCCGCCAGCCGCGCGGCCGGCGGCGTGACTCATCAACCGCGCCATGTCGCCGATTTCGTCGTCGCGCTCGAGAATTCCGTTGTCGGAGGCCCCGTCCCCGTTGCGGGCCAGCTGCGCCACATACCCCAGCAGCTCTTCCAGCGGCTTGGAAGTCGAATTGACCAGCAGGATCGAAGCCAGCACGCCGACGACCAGGATTATGCACAACAGGTAGATCTGCTGGCCGACCGCCCTCTGGATCTTCAGCGCCAGCAGCTCCGTGTCCATGCCCACGTGAACCGTGCCCGCGACCCCCGACAGGATCGGGCTGCCCACCTCCACGAACTCCCCCAGCCCCAGAAGGCTTCGCTCGACGGGCTCGGTAATCGTGGGATCGCTGCCCAGGATATCTTCCGGGATCCCGGGGACGAAGGTATGGGCCAGGAATTCGCCGGTGTCGCTGGTGATGTAGATGTAGCGGATGCTCTCGATCTCCACGAACTGATCGATGAGCGACTGCAGGGTGGCCAGGTTCCTGTTCAGGAGGATGTCAACGCTGGCGTCGGCGATGTTCTTGGCGATGTTGGCGCTGTTGCTGATGTACTCCGTCTCCAGCTCGCCGGAAACCGTGCGGATGGAGAGAAGGGAGATCGACAGCACCACGACCGCGAACAGGGCAAAAAAGCCGAAGCGCAGTTTCCGGAAGAGCTTCTTGACTTTCATGACAGGGGGAACCTCGCTCCCCAGTCGTCCAGCGGCACGAATCGACCGCTCTCCGGGACCGTGTAGTAGACTCTCTGCAGCCCCTGTCGCCGGTCGGGGCCGAAGGACACCCGCTCGCCGACCCCGAGATCGTAGTTGCGCACCGCGAAGACCGCTTCCTCCAGCTGCGACCGGTCCGGCTGGCCCCCGAGACGCCTCAGGATCTCCGTGATCAGTTTCGCGTTGACGAACCCTTCGAGGCTCACGAAGCTCTGCGGGAACGGATCGTAGGGCTCGCCCTGTGTGATCCTCTCCACGTTGTCGGGAGGTGGCGGATCGTAGCGCGCCATCAGCTCATGGTACTCGCGGACGGCTGGAAGCGACGTATCCTCGTAGCTGGGTACGACCTGGGAATTCACCAGAAACCGGGTGTGCGACTCAGGATCTTCGCGTCCTTCGATCATGAGCGACAGGAGGTTCTCGCTTCCCACGAAAGAGACGTTGGCGACCGGTATGTGGAGCCCCAGATCGACGGCGTCCCGTGCGAAGGCCGCGCACGCCGCATAGGCGCCGATGCAGATGACGGCATCCGGGGACCGCGCCAGAAGGATCTCCACCTGCGGCCGCATGCTGGCGCCGAACTGGGTTCCGCGCGTGTAGGTGGCCTCGCCGGCCATGGACTCGCCGTGGGCCGCCAGCGCTTCCCTCACCCCCGCCCATCCGCTGCGTCCGTAGGCGTCGTTCTGGTAGAAGACCGCGACCCGCCGGCGCCCGATGCGCACGAAATTGTCGACCAGGCCGGCCGTCTCCTGGCGGTAGGACGCGCGCAGGTTGAAGGCGAACTCGCCGTAGGGAGGCTCGCGCTGGGGCTCGGCTCCCGTAAATGGAAAGAAGAGGTAGACCTGCTGGTCGCGGAACTTCTTGAGGAGGGGCAACACCCGGGTCACGGTGGGCGTGCCCACGTAGCCGAAGAGCAGGAAGACGTTCTCGTCCTGCATGAGCTGGATGGTGTTGGCGACGCACGGGTCGGGCTGATACCCGTCGTCGAGGAGCTTGAGGACGATGCGCCTGCCGTTGACCCCGCCATTGTCGTTGACGTGGTTGAAGTAGGCCATCGAGCCCCGGTAGAGCTCGGTTCCCAGGCCCCGGGAGGGACCGGAGAAGGCGGCGGAGACGCCCAGGACGATTTCGTCGGTCTGTGCGGAACGGGCGCGCCGGCCCCGGAGCGGCGCCGGACCCGCGGCTGCGAGCAGCGGCCTCGCCCAGGGCGCGGCAGCCAGGGCGGCGAGTCCGGAGCGAACGAGGGATCGCCGGGTCAGGAGCCCCTCGCGATTTGGTGGTCTCGGATCGGGGATGGAAGATGTATCGACTCGCACGTTCCCCTCAACCTCCCCGTCCTTCCTGCACTGCCCCTCGGACATGCAATGCTCCGCGTCGATGGCCCGCCGCCGGACTCGACGGTATTCTAGCGCGGCCAGTGGTTCAACTCAATGCGGGAACCGGTTGACGGGAGAGGCTGCGGGGGAGCGGGGCCAGGGAACCGCGTTTTTGGTTGCACTCTGCGGGGCACAATTCTTGCGCTTGAGAGTCTGGGTGAGAATGACGTTTTGAGCCCCGCTCGTGACACGCTATATAATGTAGGGTGCTCCGGTATGAACTCCGACCTGGATTCCATGCGTATGACTCCCGTCACGGTTCCTGAACACGCCAGGCGGCTGTCACGCCTCGCGTCGCGTGCTTGGCGCCCGGGAGCGATGGCTATCGGCCTTTCGGCCACCCTCCTGTTGGCCACGTGCAGCGACCCGGTGGAGCCCACTCCGGTGGCGGCGATCGAGTTCTCCACGTCCACGCTCGAACTGGTGGCTGGCACGAGCGGGAATACGCTCTCCTACCAGGGCACCGTCGTTCTCGCCAACACGGGTGATGTGGCGGTCGGCCCGGTGTCTCTGTCGGCTCGTGCGGCGCGCACGGGCGGGGTCGCCGTGCCCGGCATCGTGCCGCAGGCGACGCCGGCCGAGATTCCGACCCTGAACCCGGGCGCGAGTGAGACCATTTCAATCACGGTAACCGTGCCGGAAATCGCCCAGGCGGGCGGCTACGAGGCGACCCTCGAGGCGCTCGCCGGCACCGATGCAAGCGCGTCGCTGGGACTGCGCTTCCAGGTGGAGGACTGGAGCCGTCTTGCGGATGGCACGCACATTACCCTCGCCACGGAGAATGAGAGGATCCGGCAAGGCGATGTGGTGCGGTTTGCAGCTCAAGTCCGGGACAGCGCCGGGGTGGAGCTCGAGGGTGTAGCCGTTAACTGGTCGGTCGTCCCGCAGGGGGTAGGCCTGTTCGACGCCGAGGGGAGATTCGTCGCCTACGACCCGGGGGAGATCACGATCGTGGCCCGCGCCTCCGTCACCTCCGGCGGTAGCCCGCAGACGATTAGAGCCCGTGCACCGGTAACGGTTCGTTCACGTGGCATTTCGAACTCGCTCCGCCTGGCGGGCATGGGCCGTGTCGACGACCGCTACACCTCCGACCTCTGGGTACACGGCGACTACGCCTACACGGGCACGTGGGGCATGCGCGCGCATGCGGGCAACCATCTCTACGCCTGGACGTTGGACGCGCAGGGGATGCCGACCCTGTCGGACTCGATCATGGTTGACGCGCGCACGGTGAACGACGTCAAGATCCGGGCCGACGGCCGACTGGGCGTGCTCACCCACGAGAGCGGAGACGTGGTAGACGGCGAGGCAAACGGTGTCACCTTCTTCGACCTCTCCGACCCGGCTCACCCGCAGGTCATCAGCCGCTTTACGGAAGGTCTGGCGTCCGGCGTCCACAATGCCTGGCTGGAGGGGAACTACGCCTATCTCGTGGTGGACGGCTACGGCAGCGGCATGCACGTTCTGGATGTCTCAGACCCCGCTTCCCCGACATTCGTCGCCCGCTTCTACGGCGGCGACAGCTTCCTCCACGACATCTACGTGCGCGACGGGCTCGCCTTCCTCTCGCACTGGGACGCCGGCCTCATCATCCTGGACGTAGGCAACGGGATGGCCGGCGGATCGCCCACCAATCCCGTGGAGGTGAGCCGCCTGCGGGACCTCGGCGGGGAGACCCACAACGTCTGGTACTGGCCCGAATCCGGCTACGCCTTTGTCGGGGAAGAACAGTTCGGCTATTCCACGGCTCCGTCCGGGATCCTGCACGTCGTGGATCTGCACGACATCACCCGGCCCCGGGAAGTGGCGACCTACGAGGTCTGGGGATCGTCGTCGCACAACTACTGGCTGGACGAGGACACCGGAACCCTCTACCTGGCCTTCTACGAGCAGGGTGTGCGGATTCTGGACGTCAGCGGGGAACTGATGGGCCAGCTGGAGCTGCAGGGGCGCGAAACCGGTTTCATCCGGTACGGGAACGAGACCAACTACTGCCAGCTCGACCCCGAGGACACCTGCACCTGGGCGCCCCAGCTGCACGACAACGGCAAGCTGTACGCCTCGGACATGAACCACGGCCTCGTCGTTCTGGAGCCCGACCGCTGAGGAGGCTGCCGGCGGCGAGGCCAGCCGCGATGCCGCATCGGCACCGGGGGTGGATCGGCGCCGCGCTGCTCGTGGTCGGCTGCGGCGGCTCCGCGGATGGTTCTCCAGAGGACGCGCCCCGCCTGTACGTCACCTCCGGCTTCACGGACGAAATCCACGTGCTTGACGCGCGCGACGGGACGACCCTGCGCACGATTTCCGTCGACCGGCGGCGCGCCGAGACCGACGAGCCTCATGGCGTCACCGTCTCTCCCGACGGCCGCCACTGGTACTCGACGCTCGCCCACGGCCACCCCACCCTGTGGAAGTACGAGACCGAAGGCGATCGGCTGGTGGGACGGCTCTCCCTGGACATTCCGGGCGCGGCGCGGGTGGAGCTCACCCCCGATGGCCGGCGCGCCTTCATCCCCGACTACTGGCGGGGAGGCCTGGGGAAGGAGAGCCAGGTGGCGGTGGTGGACGTCGGCGACCTGACCGTCGTGGGCCTGCCCGTGGTTTGCCCCGCCCCCCACCACGCCGCGGTCGACCCCGGCGGAACGCGGGTCGCCGTCACCTGCTCGCTGTCCGACGAGATCGTGCTGATGGACGCGGCCTCGGCGGAACCGCTGACCCGCTTTCCCGCCGGACCCGAGCCCGGAACCCCCGGAGCTCCCCGCTACACGCCCATGAACGCGGCGTGGAGCCCCGACGGCGCCCGCTTCTTCGTGACCATGGCGGGAACCAGCGAGGTGCGGGCCTACTCCCGCGCGGGCGATCCCCAGGGCGCCGTCGCGGTCGGACGCATGCCCGCCCAGATCGCGGGCTCGGCGGATGGGCGGGTGCTGGTGGTGGCCAACCGGCGCGGCGGCTCGGTGTCGGTGCTCGACCCGGCCACGCTCACCGAGATGCGCCGCATCGAGCTGGCCGGAGCGGCGCTTCCGCACGGGATCGCGCTCGACCCGGCCGGAAAGATCGCCTACGTGACCTGGGAGGGCCGGGTGGACGAACTCGGCGGCGTAATGGCGGTTCGCATCGACACGGGCGAGGTGGTGTGGAGACGCGATGTCGGCGTCTTCACTCTCGGGGTGGCGTACCTTCCGGGCCGCGCGACGGGTCGAACTTCAGCGCCGCCGAGTTGATGCAGTAGCGCTGGCCGGTCGGTGCCGGCCCATCTCCGAACACGTGACCGAGATGGGCTTCACACTCCCCGCACAACACCTCGGTGCGACGCATGAAGAAACTGCGGTCGTTCTTCATGCGGACATCAGACGCCTCGGCAGTGTCGCTGAAGCTGGGCCATCCCGTTCCCGAATCGTACTTGTCGCCTGATTCGAACAGGGGCGTTTCGCAGCACACGCACCGGTAGATCCCGGCTTGCTTCAGGTTCCAGTACGCCCCGGCAAAGGCCCGCTCGGTTCCCTTGCGGCGGGTGACGCGGAACTGCTCGGGAGTCAGGCGCCGCTTCCATTCGCGGTCGCTCAATCCAGCCTTCGATTCTCTTTCTTTCGCCATGATCACTCCTGGATCGAAGACGCTGCGGGCGCGATGTCCCCGCTGTCGTCTTCGTTCTCCTCGAACTCGTCTTCGCCCTCTTCAATCTCCTCGAACTCGTCTTCGTCCTCCTCAAACTCCATGTACGGCGTGCCCGGCGGCGGGTTGCGCTGCAGGGTGAAGCAAATCGCGGTTCCCTCCTCGATCACACTCTCCGCCCAGACTTCTCCTCCCATCGCCATCACCAGATGGCGCACGATCGCCAACCCCAGTCCGGTGCCTCCTTCCGATCTCGATCGGGCCGGATCCACCCGGTAGAATCGCTCGAAGATGCGCGGCAGATGGACCAGCGGTATTCCGCTACCCGTGTCTCGCACGGACACCTCGACGCGCCCTTCCTCTTGTCGCAACTCGATCCCTACCCGGATCGCGCCTCCCTCAGGGGTGTGCCTGAGCGCGTTGTCGTAGAGATTCTGGAAGATCTGGGCGAGCCCGCGAGCGTCCGCGAACGCCGCACCGCTACCGTCGATAAACAACCGCACGCCCGACTGGGGGACGCGCGGCCCGAGTTGCGCCCAGGCCTTGAGCGCGACTTCTTCTACCCGAACGTGCTCGGGTTGGGCCACCCACCCTCCGGATTCCAGGCGCGACAGGTCGAGCAGATCCTCGATCAGCTGCTGCAGGCGCACCGTATTTCGCCAGATGAGATCGAGGAAGTTCTGCCGGACTTCCTCGGGTGGATCGTCTTCCAGCAGCGTCTCGGAGAAGCCGCGCACCGCGGTCAGGGGCGTCTTGAGCTCGTGGGAGGCGTTGGCGACGAAGTCGCTTCGAACCTCCTCCAGGCGCCGGACTTCGCTTACGTCGACGAAGGTGATGACCGAGCCACCCGCTTCGAGCGGTCGCCCCGACACCAGATACCGCTTCGCCGCCAGGCGAACCTCGCGCGCGCCTAC
The DNA here is from genome assembly GCA_965237885.1 of Longimicrobiales bacterium. Classification (GTDB taxonomy): domain Bacteria; phylum Gemmatimonadota; class Gemmatimonadetes; order Longimicrobiales; family Gaopeijiaceae; genus BD2-11. The sequence continues at coordinate 1,051,636 of CBDEGN010000002.1, forward strand.
GGGATAAGAGGCGGCCGCCTCCATGAGCACACGCAGCTCCGCCGAGCGAACGAACTGGCTTACGTGCGCATGGGAAGGAACTGATGCCACCTCGAGAATTCGCATCGCGGCTTCGTTGATGCGCACGAGATGGGCATCCGCCGTAAGGGCGACGACGCCTTCGTTGAGGGCGTTGAGCACATCGCGCCCTTCATCGCGCTCGCCCGCCAGCTCCAGTATTCGCCCGTCCAGGTCCGCGGCAAGGCGGTTGAAGGCGTCCACCAAATCGGCGAGTTCGGCCATGCGCGAGGACGGTAGCGGCTGCATTCCGACCGCGCCCGCGGCCATCCGGCGCGCGCGCGTGGCCACGTCTTCGAGCGGGTGGGCGAGGGCGCGTGCAAGGGCATAGGAGAGGCCGAGGGCCAGAATAATGGCTACGATCCCCGCGCCGGCGATGGCGCCCTGGGTCTGACCCACCGTGTCGTCGATCACTTCCAGCGATGCCGCGAGACGCAGCACGATCCGCTCGCCGCCGAAGGCCACCTCCCGAGCTCCGTACAACAGGGCGACGCCCACGGTGGCACTGCGGCGCTCCGTAAACGTGGAGGAACCGGAGAACGCAGCCTGCACCTCTGGCCGGTCGCCGTGGTTCTCCATCAGACGATAGTCCGAGTCGGAGTCGGCCAGTACCGTCCCGTCCAATGCGATGAAGGTCACCCGGTAGCCGGAGCTCGCCCGCATGCGGTCCGCCAGCTCGTGGAGGTTGGAGATGCTGTCGCTCCCCTCCAACAGCAGCTGTGCCAGCGCGAGATCCCTGGCCAAGTCCCTCTGGTGGAGTTCGACCAGTTGCCGCCGCAGGCCGGTCCCGATCATCACGACCAGAGACGCAACGAGGATCCCCACCACCGCCACGAACCCCAGAAACAGGCCGTGGTGCGCGCGCAGCTTCATGGTGCCCTCCGGCTAGTTCTCGCTGCCGGGCAACCGAAACTGATAGCCGAAGCCGCGCACCGTCTCGATCCAGTCGCCGACTTCGCCCAGCTTGGTCCGGAGCCGGCGGATATGCATGTCCACGGTACGAGTGTGGATGTACTTGGACACACTGGGACCGACTTCCCAGGCCGATTCAAGCAGTTGTTGTCGGCTCTGCGTACGTCCGCGACGCTCGACGAGCACTCGCAGCAGGCGAAACTCCGTCGGCGTGATGTTCAGCTCCCGGCCGTCAAGGCTCACCTGGTGGCCGGTGAGGTCGATGGCGAGGGGCCCGGCGCGGACCACCCGCCCGGCGCTGCCCGTGTGGCTGTTCCGGGCCCGTCTGAGGATGGAGCGCACCCGCAGGATCAGTTCCCGGGGGCTGAAGGGCTTGGTCAGATAGTCGTCCGCGCCCATCTCGAGGCCTTCGATGCGGTCCTCCTGCTCCTTCTTGGCCGTGAGCATGAGCACCGGAAGGTTGCGGGTGGCCGACCTGCGCCGAAGGGTGCGCAGGACCTCGTCTCCCGACTCGCCCGGGAGCAGGCGGTCGAGAACGACGATGTCGGGCATCTCGCGGTCTATGGAAGAGAGCGCCGACGTTCCCCTGGATACGGTTTCCACCCGCAGTCCGTCGCGCGTAAGCTGGTACGCGACCAGCGCCGCGATATCAGCTTCGTCCTCGACCACGAGCACGCGCGGCGGGGGATCCGAGATATCGGACTCCCGCTTCTCTGCTTCCCTCAACGTGCGACGCGGCTCCACGCTTTAACGCTCCCCTGAGGATTGAGGTGCTGGTCACTTCGCTGGATGACGCACCGGTCAGGTGCCGCAATAAGGTAAGGAGAGGCGAGGCGGAGGTCACGCGAGGCTTCCCGGAGGGCGAGAACGTACCCGTGGGAGGCATCCGGACGGGCCCGCTCCGCTGTCGATTGAAGACGGGGCAGCTGCCCGCCCAGGATGGGCGCGCCTCGGATCGTGAGAGACCGGAATCGTGGAAGAAGTGGTCTGCCAGCGCGCCGATTGTACGAACGGCGGGAGGCGAGTGAGCGCGGTCTTTGTTGTGCAAGAGGCGGCCTGAAGGGCGGAAGGAGCCGGTATTGGGGCTTAGGAGGCCGAAAATGCGCCCGATTTGGCCGACAACGGTCGCAAAGTGGCGTGCGGAGGCGTCGGCGAGGGCCGCTGCCGCTGCCGCGAGGCCCTGCAGGCCGCGCGGGGTGCCGAAGCCGAAGCGCGCGCGCATCATCAGCCCGAGGTTGAAGGCCGCGGCGTGAAGGAGCAAGCGTTTTCGGATCTCCTTCTGCCCGCGAACGTGGACGCGGCGCAACCCTCCGCTCACGAGCAGGTGCGCGAACGTCCGCTCCAGCTTCTCGCCCCTCCGCCGCAGCAGCCGCTTCCCCCGGTTGCCCCGGATCCGCCGGCGATTGCCGTAGACCGCCTTCTGTGCGTCCCGCTTGCCTTTCCACTTCCGGCGGCCCCGGTTCGGCTCGCTCACGTAGCTGCGCAGCCCGCGGTCCTTCACCCCCGTCATGGTCGCGTTCGAGTGGTAGCCCTTGTCGCCCACCACTTCCTTCGGCTCCGCTCCCACCTTCGCCAGCTGCCGCTCCGTCTCGTCCAGCGTCACCGGCAGCGAGGCGGTGTCGCCGCCGTCCATCGTCTGCACCGTCACCCCGGCCACCGCGCCGGTCTCCATGTCCACCCCCACCTCGAGCTTGTGCGCCAGGCGCGTGCGGCCGTCCTTCATCTTCGGATCCGCGCCTCCGGGTCGTGCGGGCGCGACCCCTTCTTCGGGCGCTTGCGGTGCTTCGCAAGGTGTCGGCTCTCGATCGATCGCCAGCGCCGAGCAACCGACGATCGCGCGCAGTTCGACCGGTCCACGGTCTTGCGAGCAGTCCCGACTCCCCAGCCGTTCCAACAGGAACACCGACCGCCTCCAGGCTCTTTCTTCGACAGCGTGGAATGCTCCGGCGGCGTCTTCGCCACCGTCCGTCCCGCAGCGGATCGAGTCTCCTGCCCCGCTCGGAGGATTCCCGGTTACACGCCCGCCCGGGCCCACGCCGCGAACTCCCGGGTCTCCTCCGCCCGTGGTTTGTCCAGAGCGCGACGGGTTGTCCAGGCCCGACCGTATGAACAACTCCTCCTGCCGCGCCCCGGGCTCGCTATCGAAGATCTGTACTCAACTCTCACCCCAGCGCAGGCCTGAGAGGATCTTCGAGACGTTCGAGAAGACGACGCCGAACAGGCCCGCGTTGGCTCGGTCCACTGTCTCGGCGTTGTCGCGCCCGGTCAGACCGGCCGCGCCGCGCCGCAGCCCGTCCGCCTCGTACTGGCGCACGGTGCCATCGCCCACTTCGAAGCCGTTGTCGGCGTCGTCGGGATCCTGCTGGGCGAGCCAGAACTGACCCAGGCCCTGATAACCGCTGGAATAGTCGAACGAGTCGTCCGAGATGTCCGTCGCCGCTGACGGTTCCGCCGAACCACTCGAAGCCGTCATCCGATCCCGCGTGGGCCTGGACGTGGTGGATCATTGTGCGGCCCACGCCGTTCATCGTCAGCGCATTGAGTTCATTGTCCTTGCGATCTCGTACCCCGCGTACTCGATGCGGGTGTAGACGATCACACCGGAATTGTCGTCCCGCCTGTCGCCCCCAGGTCCCCGTGTTTCCCTGACGCACTGGCCGGCAGGAAAGTTGAGCGACGCACCGTTGAGGACGATGCCGCCCCAGTCACCCTTTTGGCGCCTCGGGCGGGTTGGCGCTGGTGAAAACGACCGGGGCGCTCGGTTCCCTCGGAGAACAGCTTGCCGCCCACCCTGACGATGAGCGCGCTAGGCTGGATGTCGGTGGACCCATAGAGGTGCGTGACGGGCGGAATGTGCAGTTCGCCGCCTTCCAAAACGATCAACGGGCCCTCGATCGTATAGGCCGGTCCGCCGATAGCGCTGACGTCGCTGATCTCGCCCGACAGGATCGCGGATCCAGAGGCCACCATCATGTCTTCCATCATCGCTTCGCCGAAGGTTGGTCCACGCCTCCTCGTACTGGTCCAGGGCCTGCGGCCGGAATCCGGTTCTCCCGGTCGAACGGGTGCCCAGCCTGGGATCCACGTCGACCCGGTTCCCCCATGCCTCCTGCATGAACAAGGCCTCTTCGCCGTACGCGACTTCGACGGCGGCGCTGGCGGAGGAAGTACCGCCCGTGCCGGTAGCGGTGACGCTGTACTGCGTCAACGTAGGAGGTTGCGACGATTCCCGTCGCCAGCGTCTCGGCGTCTCCGTCGCCCACGCTGCTTTGCACCGCATAGGTGCGGCGTTGGCTGACGCCCCCCAGGTGAAGAACACCGACGCGCGAGTGTCTTCCGACCTGGATGCGTAGGCCAGGCTGAAGTTCACCATATACGGCGACTGTCCCTGAAGGGCCCGGTCCCGGTCCACAACAGCCAGATCGGTGCTGCCCGATCCCTGGAGATGGATCCTCGCGCTACCACCCGTGGCGACCATCGAGTTGACCAGCGTCAGATTGGTGTTCAAGGAGAAGTTCTCGAGCGACTCCCACAGCAGCCCCAGCCCCGTGCGCAGCTCGATCTCGGCCCCGTAGTTGTTGGCTTCGGGAGCGTTGACCCAGCTCCGGATGAGCTCGCCCCGTAGTTGTTGGCTTCGGGAGCGTCGAGCTCGGTCCGGGAAGGTCAGTGCCTCGATGGGGTTCTGGAACTCCTAGATACCCGCCGGCGTAGTCCGCGAAGGAGAATGGCGCCAGCTCCCGCAGCTGCGGTCGGGCCAGGGTCCGCGAGATGCTGGCGCGGACGTTGGTCGTGGCGCTGGCTTCGTAGGTGAAGTTGATCGCGGGAAGCCATTGGGTCTTGCTCACATCAGCTCCCTCGACGGGATCCAGACCGGGAACCGGGAAGAGGTCGAGGGGCGTTACCGTCTGCCGGGTGCGCTCGGTTTTCACGCCACCCACAAAGCGAAGACGAGGGAGGACTTCCGCGTCCATCATGAGAATAGGCCGCGTCGACGGTCTCCTCGGCATCGTAGTTGTCCGCACGGAACGTCGCCTCCTGGACTTCGAAGCCGGTGGGCGAAATGTGCTGGGTTGCAAATAGTTCATTCGGAGGAAGGGCACCTCCATATCCGCACCGCCGCTCAGGCCGTCGTCCACCATGTTCTGATGGAAGACGCTACCGCTCTGGACGAAGTCGTCGAAGAGGTAGGTGCCGTCGAACGCTCGATAGAGCACTTCGCGGGTGTTCGGTTCGTAGCGTTCTGCGCGCGTGTAGGTGGTGCGCCACTTCACCGACGATCCCCCAAGGCCCTGAAGGACGTGGGTGCCTTCCAGCTGGACGTTCGTGAGGGTCTGGGAGACGTAGCGGATGCGCGTGTTGAGCTGGTCGGTGCCGGAGTCGAGGTTGTCCTCCAGAGACCGGAACTCGTCTTCGGCCAGGCGGTTGTAGATCAGGTTCGCGCGGATCCTGTGGGCCTGGGCCAGCTCATAGGAGAGGTTGAGCAATCCGCCGATCGAGGCGGAAGCGGTGGTGAAGTCGCCGCTGTAGTCGACTTCGGGGTCGCCCGCCCCACCGCTGGCGAAGACCCGCTCGATGAGATCGGCCTGCCGGGAATACTCGCGCGACTGGGAAAGGGACCCGAGGACGCCGGGAACCCGCTTCAGCACCGCACCCGCGTCCCCGTCCGGAGAGCGCGAGATCTGGTCCTGGCCGATGGCGTCGACCACCGCCGCCGCCCGCCGGCGCTCGCCCAGAAGTGCCGCGGTGTTCCCGCGCTCGGCTTCGACCGAGATCGTCAGCCCTTCGAGCTCGATCGCCTGGGGATCGAGCGAGATGTCGACCACCGCGCGGTCGCCATCGGATACGACGACATCCGAAATGATCTTCGAACCGTAGCCGATCATCTCGGTCTGCACGCTGTGGGTGCCGTTCGGGACGTTTCTGAGAACAAAGCGGCCGTCCGGCGAGGTGAGGGTGCCGATCCCGGTCCCGACGATAAAGACCTGAACGCTGGCGAGCGCGTCTCCGGTCTGTGTGCTGAACACATGACCGACGATGCGCCCCGCCTCCGCGCCGTTGGGGCCTTGGGCGACGAGGCCAACCGGGGCGGCCAGGCACGCGAGCAGGGTGACTATCCTTCGGAACATCGCATCTCCATTGAGGCCACAGACACTGTATGTCTCTGTGTAAAGACAACTTGAATCATCCACAAGCCGGCTCTCGCGCGGCACCCGGACACGGGTCTGTGCTTCACTCACGACCAAGATAGTGAGGCCAGGTAACGCCCCAGGATCGGGCGGGTAACGTCCCAGCATAGGACAGGTAACGCGCGGGTAACGGACGACTCGCCCGGGCCCGGGCGAGGGAGGAATCGAGCGCCTGGGGACGCGAACCGCGACCCCGGGTGGAGTTGCCTAGTCCTCGACCATGTAGGCCAGGAGCCAGGCGCCCAGCCCGACGTGGGTGGCGAAGATCGGGGCCGCGGGGCCGTCGAGGATGTCCACGTCGCCGTAGCGCGCGCGCAGGGCGGCCGCGACCTGCTCGACGATCTCCGGACACCCGACGTGCACCACGCCGAAGCGGAGTTTCTTCGCACCGGCGGGGATGCGGTCTTCCAGCAGGCCCAGAACGGCCGGGAGCACGCGCCGTCGACCGATCACCTTGCCGACGGGAGCCACCTTGCCCTTCTCGTCCAGCACCAGGATGGGCTTGACCCCCAGCATGCCCCCGAACCACGCCTGGCCCTTCCCCACCCTGCCCGAATGGACCAGCCGGTCGAAGGTGTCGACGGTGGCGAAGATGCCGGACTGATCGCGCACCCGGCTCAGTTCGGCCAGGACCTCGTCGGTGGACATGCCGCTCTCCGCCAGCTCGGCGGCCTTCAGAACGAGCAGTCCCTGCAGGAGCGACACCCCGCGTGAGTCGAAGAGGTGCACCGGCACCTTGTCGAAGGTGCGCGCGGCGGCCTCCGCCGACCCGAAGGTGCCGGACACCCCGCTTCCCAGCAGCACGGCCAGGATCCGGTCGCCGTCCTCGGCGGCGCGACCGAACCCTTCCACGAAGGCCTGCGGCGGAGGCTGGGAGGTGGTGGGCAGCTCTCCCCGGGCGTCGCGCATCTTCTCGTGGAAGTCCTCCGCCGTGATGTCGATGCCGTCCCGCAGGGGGCGGCCTTCGTCCACCAGCACGACCGGGACGACGTGGATGCCGTGGGCGCGGATGATGTCTTCGGGGAGATCGTTGCCGCTGTCGGTCACGATGGCAAAGGGACGCCGCACCAGGGTCTGGTGGCCAACGCCGCCGTGGCGCGCCGCGGCGTGCTGCGCGCGCATGTCCTCGGCCTTCTTCGTCGCGAGCCGTCCCAGGGTGCGCAGATAGGAGAAGACCCCTTCGGGACCGTCGGTGTGGACGTGCACCTTGAGCAGGGTGTCGGAGCTGACCACGATGATGGAGTCCCCGTGCCGGCGAAGCTCCTCACGCACGATCGCGGAACCCGGCAGGCGCTCGCCACGCACCAGCGCCTCGGTGCAGTAGCGGTACTGCTCTTCGTCCTCCGGGTACTCGATCGACGCAACGGCGGCCGGGGCGTGCGCGTAGTCGGCCCCCTCCCCCGCGGCCACGATCGGGTCGCCGTTGATGAGCAGGAGCACGCCCTCGAGCATGTGCACGAAGCCGCGCCCGCCCGCATCCACCACTCCGGCGGCTTTGAGCACCGGGAGCAGCGAAGGCGTGCGCTCGAGAGACTCCCGGGCCGCATCCACCAGCCGGTCGACGAAGGGCACAAAGTCGGTGGCCGGGGTCTCGCGCGCGGTTTCGGCGGTTTCGCGGATGACGGTCAGGATGGTGCCCTCGACCGGGTTGTCGAGCGCTCCGTACAGGTTGTCGATGCCCCCGCCCAGCGCTCCCGCGAAGTCGCGCGTGCCGATGCGCCGGCGTCCCTTCAGGTGCTGCGCGAAGCCCAAGAGGAAATGCGACAGCATCATCCCGCTGTTTCCCCGGGCGCCGAGCAGAGCAGCTTCGGCCGCGTCGTCGGCGACCGCGGAAACGTCGCGGTCGTGGTTGCGTTGCAGGCGATCTGAGATGGCCTGGACGGTGAGGGCGAGATTGGTGCCCGTGTCACCGTCGGGAACCGGGAAGACGTTGATGCGATTGAGTTCCTGGCGCTGCTGGCGGGTGTACTCGCAGGCGGCGACCAGAGACCGGCGCAGGCGGGGTCCATCCAGATAAGCGATGTGCGTACTCAACGGCGTCTCCCGGTTTGCGCACCGGAGCGATGCCGCGGACTCGGGCCGTCAGAAGTGCCCGCGAGCCCGTTCCTTGCCCGGGAGGATTTCCAGACAGGTGGTCCACCACCCGGTGCGAATGGTCGCGATGAACTCGTCACAGATGCCCTCTCCCGCCATTTCGCGAGCCAGCGCTTCGTGATCGTAGCGGACCGGAACGTGATCGACCTCCAGTCGCTCTCCATCCGCCGATACCATAGCATACCAGACGCAGGTTCGCCCATCGTTCGCCGGACGTCCCAGCGCCCCGGCGTTCACATACCAGCCCTTGTGCGCGAACCGCCGGCTCCAGTGGATTCCCGTGTGTCCACCCAGAATCACGTCACAATCGGCGTCGGCTGCGAGCTTGGCGAGAAAGTGCGAGGGCGTGGTGGTCTCCCACAGGAACTCGTTGACCTGGCGCGGGCTGCCGTGGCACGCAAGCACTCGAAGGGGGCCCAGGCGAAAGCGGATCGCCAGGGGAAGCTCCGCCAGCCATCGCCGATTGCCGGGGGAGGTCATGCGCAGCGCGTAGTCGTAGGCGAGGCGGGCGTAATGGTTGTCGCGCGGATCGGTGTAGCCGCAGCGGCAGTCGTCCAGGCCGCGCGCGATCGAGTCGTCGTAGTTGCCCTGCACCACGCGCACGCCGGCGTCCTGCAGGATGGGAAAGACCTTGTCCGGGTTGGGCCCGAACCCGCCCAGGTCCCCCAGGCAGTAGAGGGCTTCCGCGCCTCGGGCAAGCGCGTCCTCCACGGCGGCGGCCAGCGCCAGGTGGTTGGAGTACACGCCTCCAAAGACCGCCACGCTCCTCACTAGAACTCGCCCTCTCCCCCCGTGTTGGCGCAGATGGACCCGTGCAGGTAGCAGGTATGGCACGCCTGCTCGGCGAGTGACGCGGGCCGCTCCACCGCTTCGCGCAGGGTGTCGCCCAGCCGGGCGCCCGGATAGTCGAGCAGGATGGGACAGACGTGGACGCCGGTGGCGGTGACGAGGCGCGCGCGCGCGCACAACAACTGATCGAGGTCGAAGCCGTGCAGCATCTCGTGGGTAACTCTGATCGACGGAGCGTAGCCTTGCGTGCGCCGGGCTTCCTCGCCGATGAGGAGAGGCGGGAGAATCTTGAGCCGGGCGCGGTGATAGCCCACGTTCGCCAACAGCCTGCGAAAGTCCCCCAGGATGCGACCGGTGTCTGCCTCGGGCCAGCTTTGCATCGCCGTGATAATGGGCAGGAATCCGGCGCCGACCAGCCGCCGCACCCCCTCGATGCAGCGAGCGAAGGCCCCGTCGCCACGGATGGCGTCGTTCATCTCCGGGGTGACCCCGTCGAGGCTGACGCGCAGCTCCAGCGTGTACGGCGAGCCGGCGGCCAGCCGGGCCAGCTCCCCTACCGTGCGTTCCGGCAGGAGCGTCGCGTTGGTCAGCGTGGTCGCGGGACCCAGCGCCAGCGTGTCTTCGAGGATGCCGATCATCTCGTGATTCATGAAAGGCTCCCCGCCCGTGAAGTAGTACTCCTTCACCCCCAGCGGCACGGACTCGGCCAGGGCGGCGGCAACCTGGCTCCGGGTCATGAACCAGAAAGAATGGTTATCGGGACTGCAGGAGATGAAGCAGTGCTTGCAGCGGAGGTTGCACACGGTGCCGCTGACCTGGAACCAGAGCTGGTCCAGGGCCCGCAACGGCACCTGGGGTGGTGAGTCCACCGCGGCCGCAAGGGCTGCGATACGGTTCTCTCCACCGGCCTGGGCGGCTGCGGAAGGGCTGGCGAGAATGTTCAGGTCTTTCATCGATGATCCACGGCGTTCCCGGGACCGCCTTGTCCCTGCCTCGAAACTAGCGCAAGCGTCGGGGCCATGCGCCAGCCGGCTTTGACGTCGGGAGGCGCCGGAACTACCAGTACTCGACCGCCAGCCCGTCGATGCGCGCGAAGCTCCGGCGATCCTGGGTGGCCACGCGGTAGTCCAGGTGAACGGCAATGGCGGCGATCATCAGATCGTGGCTTCCGACCGGCCTCCCGCGGCGCCTGTGCTGGGCGGCCAGGGTCGCGTGGACCTTCGCCACCTCGATGTCGAAGGGTATCACCGGAAGCTCGTCGAGCCATCGAGAGACCATGCGCTGGGCCCGGACGCGCCGCGCCCCTCCCAGCCGGTGAACGCCGTGAAGCAGTTCGGAAGCGGTAATGGCCGCAATCGCCACGGGTTCGTCCTGCCTGCCGGCCGCCGCAACGTCATCCGCCGTGAGCTGGCCGCGCTCCACCGCGATCAGGACGCTCGAATCGATCAGGAGCCCCAAGAACTCTCCGGAACCTCAGCCCGGTTGAGGAAGGCGACGCCCTCCTCGACCGCCCGAAGGTATTCCTCGTCGGCAGGCCGACGTGCCGCGGCGCGTGCCAGCGCGGCGAACTCGCGCATCGTGACGACCGGGTTCTCCACCGGACCGATCTGCGCGACCGGCGTTCCGCTGCGTTCGACGACGTAGGTCGCGCCTTCCTCCCGAACACGGGCAACGATGGATGCAAAATGCCTCGCCGCGTGGGTGGCGCTCACTACACGGCTTCCGGGGGAAGCAATCGACCGATCGGACATGCCCAGATAAGACGTACTTTACGCAATTTACGCAATTTGTGGCGACATCCCGCGGACGCGCGCGGACCATCCGGAGCCCCTGATTCCGCCCACAAGCGCACTTACGCACCCCCGTTGCCCGAGAGATGGCTCGCGTCCTAGTATGGGTCGCCCCAGCCCTTCCTTTGGGACACCGCTGACAGGATGCCACCGCTGCACAACCTTGTCGCAAAGAACCCGAAGCCGGTCGTCGTCGATGTCGAGACGACCGGCTTCGGCGCGTATGATCGGATCGTCGAGATCGCGGTCGTCACACTGGACCCCGAGACCTGGGAGACTCAGGACGAGTACGACACCCTGATGCGGCTCAACCCCGCCGCCCGCCACACGGTGTTCAACCCGGAACGGGATGTCGGGCCGACCGGCGTTCACGGCGTGACGGCCGGAATGGTAGAATTGGCCCCCGTTTTTTCCGAGATCCTTCCTCCCATTGCCCAACGTTTGCGTGGAGCCGTGCTCATTGCGCACAACCTTCCCTTCGACACCCGGATGATGGGCTACGAGTTCGACCGACACGAGGTGCCGATCGACTTCGGTCAGGGCATGTGCACCCTTAAGGCGACACATGCCAAGCTGCGTACGGCTTGCGAGAGCAAGGGCATTCGCCTGGAAAACGCCCATCGCGCGCTGGCCGACGCTCGCGCGACAGCTGAGCTCGCAAGGCGGCTTCATTTCGGGGAAAGGAAGGGTTGCACAAGACCCGTGCAGGTCGATGCCGTCGCGCCGACGGCCAATGCCCGCACCCATCGCCGGGGTCTGGCCGATGCCGGGACCAGCCCGATGCATCGCGTGGTTTGCAGATCCGCCTATCCGCACGGTGACGAAGCGTTGGCCCACTACCTGGATGCCCTGGACTGGATCCTCGATGACGGTGTCATCGATTGTACCGAGCGGGCCGCCATGGATGATCTGGCGAGGGAATGGGGCCTCTCTCAGGCGATGCAATGTGAGGCCCATCGCTCCTACGTCGAGTGCATGATTGCCGCAGCCGAGAGAGACGGCTTCATCAGTGAAGGGGAACACGACATTCTCCGGCGGATCGCCGACCAGCTCCAAGTCGATGCCGCAATACCCGATCCGACGCACGCGAGTGCTTCGGCTTTGGCTCAAGGGATGCGTATCTGTTTCACTGGGGAGGCCGTTGCCAGAGGTCGCATGTGGAAGCGCGACGAGCTCCACGAAATCGCGCGAAGGAATGGTTGGGAACCGGTCAAGAGCGTGACGAAGAAGAAGTGTGACGTACTGGTCGCCGCTGACACGTCAACTTCATCGGGCAAGGCGCGAAAGGCCCGCCAGTACGGCAAGCCAATCATGTCCATAGCCGATTTCCTCGACCGCTGCGGGCCATGATGCTCGATCGGAGAAACCCCACGAGCACTGACTCTCGGGCTCTTCTGGGTCAAAGCGGCGTGGGATCTTTGGCGCGCGCCTTCCCGACTCGAATGGCTGCGGTGGGGATGGGCGGACTTGCTGGCCTCCATCCCCAGCGTGGGCGTTCTCAGGCCGCTCCGGGCGCTGAGACTCATTATGATGATCCGGTGGAGAGTGCAGCACCCAACGCGAACATCCTGACGGCTGAAGACGCTCTATGGTGGACGGTGTCGACTCTGTTCGGCGCAGAACCGGCCAGTTTCGGCGATCACCACACTGTGACGACGGGCGGGAGGCTGATGTCTCTCTGGCTGCTCATTCTCTCACTTGGGCTCATCGGCTCGCTCGCAGGCATCATATCGGCTTGGATCGAACAGGAACCCGATCGCAAGGCCCCGGGCTGACAGCGATCGAGTTCCCCGCACGGGGTTTTCGGGCTCACTCTTTGGCGGTGGCGCGCGAGGCCCCGGACCTTGACGTACCCATGCAAGTGTAGAAATGGTACAGTCTTCGGACCCGGGGCAGGATGGCCGGCCAGCCCCCGCGCGTCCGATTCCGACGGTTCAACCCGCGTGCTGGAGCAAACCCGCGTGACCCACGCAGCAGCAGCCTCCCGGCGGCCCATGGCGCCCGACGCCCCGGACCGCTTCATCAACCGCGAACTGTCGTGGCTGGCCTTCAACGAGCGCGTGCTGGAGGAATCCTCGAGCCTGCGTCATCCACTGCTGGAGCGACTGCGTTTCCTCTCCATCTCCGCCACCAACCTGGACGAGTTCTACATGGTGCGCGTGGCAGGACTGAAGGCGCAGGTGGACGCCGGCATCTCGACCCGGACCCCGGAGGGCATGACGCCGACCCAGCAGCTCGAGGCCATCGACCGGCGCGCCTCGGCGCTGATGGTGCGCCAGCAGAAGCGATGGCGCGAGATGCGGGACGAACTGCGCGATGCCGGTATCATCATCGCCCACCCGCACGAGCTGAACGGGTCCGAGCGCGCCACCCTGGACGCCTGGTTCGAGGAGCAGATCTTCCAGGTGCTCACCCCGCTGGCGGTGGATCCGGCTCATCCGTTCCCGTTCATTCCGAATACCGGGTACGCGATGGTGCTGTCGCTGGCGCGCGCGCGGGACGGGGCCGAGATGCACGCCCTGCTTCCCCTGCCCTCGCAGATCGACCGCTTCATCGCGATTCCCGGGGAGAAGGACCGCTTCATTCGCCTTGAAGAGCTGATCGGGATGAATCTGAACAGCCTCTTCCCCGGCTTCGCGGTCAGGGAGACGGGATATTTTCGCGTGATCCGCGACAGCGATGTCGAAATCGCGGAGGAGGCCGAGGACCTGCTCCTCGAGTTCGAGTCCGCGCTCAAGCGCCGGCGCCGGGGCCGGGTCATCCACCTCAGGGTGTCACGCGGCATGTCCGCCGCCATGCAACGTTTCCTGATGCGCGAGCTGGACGTGTGCCCGGACGAGATCTTCCGTGAGGGCGAACTGCTGGGGCTGGGGGATACCGCGCAACTGATCGTGGACGACCGGCCGGATCTGGTGTTCAGGCCCTACAATGCACGCTTTCCGGAGCGGATTCGCGACTTCGGCGGGGACTGCTTCGCGGCCATCCGCATGAAGGACATCCTGGTGCACCACCCGTACGAGAGCTTTGACGTGGTGGTGAAGCTGTTGCGCCAGGCCGCCGAGGACCCCGCGGTGGTGGCCATCAAGCAGACGCTGTATCGGACGAGCGAGGACTCGCCCATCGTCACGGCGCTGATCGAAGCGGCGGAGGCCGGTAAGAACGTGACCGCGCTGGTGGAGCTGAGAGCTCGTTTCGACGAAGCCGCCAATATCGCCCTCGCGCGCGGCATGGAACGCGCGGGCGTGCACGTCGTCTTCGGCGTCGCGGAACTGAAGACGCACGCCAAGGTTTCTCTGGTGGTGCGGCGGGAAGCGGGCTCGTTGCGCTCGTACGTCCACTTCGGGACCGGCAACTATCACCCGCAGACGGCCCGGGTCTACACCGACCTGTCCTATTTCACCTGCGATCCGGAGCTCGCGCGCGACGCCGCGCGCGCCTTCAACTTCGTGACCGGCTACGCGCGTCCGGAGGGACTCGACCGGCTCGCGATCGCCCCCTTCACCCTGCGCAGCACGCTGCTGGAACTCATTGAAGGGGAAATCGAGCGGGCCCGCCGAGGACAACCCGCGGGCGTCTGGGCGAAGCTCAACTCCCTGGTGGACAGCGCCGTCATCGACGCCCTCTATCGCGCCTCGCAGGCCGGCGTGCGCATCGAGCTCGTGGTGCGGGGGATCTGCTGCCTGCGTCCCGGGGTCCCCGGGCTGTCCGAGAACATCACGGTGGCCAGCATCGTGGGCCGGTTTCTGGAGCATTCGCGCATCGTGTGCGTCGGCGGCGGGGCGAAGCTTCCCTCGGCGAAAGCGAAGGTGTTCATCTCGTCGGCGGACTGGATGCCGCGCAATCTGGACCGCAGGGTGGAGTTGCTGGTATCGGTCACCAACCCGACCGTGCACCGGCAGATCCTGGGCGAGATCATGGTGGCGAACCTCAAGGACACCGAGAACAGCTGGCGGCTCGCGCCCGACGGCTCATACGCCCGGGTGCCCGACGGGAAGCGCGGGTTCAGCGCCCACGACTACTTCATGAACAATCCGAGCCTGTCCGGACGCGGCAGCGCGCTGGAGAAGGACCCGGCCCCGGTGCTCCAGGCTGCATCCGGAGAGGCGAGCGAAGGGGCAGGACTAGCCGGACGCGCTCTCCAGAATCGCCACGATCTCCTCGTGGCCGGCGGACCGCGCCCGGGCGAGCGGCGTCGCGGGCGGGAGATCGCGCGGTAGCGCGGGATCGGCTCCGTGCCCGAGCAGAAACCGGACCATTGCCTCGTGCCCCTTCCGGGCGGCCCACGCGAGGGGTGTGCCTCTGTACTCGTCGTCCAGCGCGTCCAGATCGGCTCCATGCTCGATCATCAGCCGGGCGTTGTCCGTGTCCCCGTGCCCCGCGTAGTGGTGAAGCGTGGTCTTGCCGAGCCAGTCGGGGCGGGTCGGGTCGAATCCGGCGGCGAGCAGGCGTTCCAGCACCGGGCGCGAGGTGACGCAGGCGTTCGGATCTCCCCGGCGGAGAGAGCCTCCGTGGAGGCGGAGTGCCGCCCCCGGAACCACCCGCAGCAGGAGGTCGGCCAGCGGGAGGTCGTTGCGGCAGAACACCTCCTCGGCGAAGTCGGCGGTCCTCGTTGCGGCCGCGCGGTTGGCGATGGCCTCCCGCAGTTCGGCGATGGTCATCGACCAGATAGGTGTGGTGGCGCCGTGGTCGCGGAGGAGACGCTCGATCTCGGCCGCCGAGTCGCTCGCCCAGGCAACCGCGATCCCCAGGCAGCTGTCCGAGGAGTCGGGCGCGGCGTTGGGGTCGGCCCCGTGCCGGAGGAGCAGGCGCACCATGTCCAGATGGCCGGCGCGCGCGGCGTAGGTGAGCGGGCTCCGCCGACCCGAATCCAGACCGCGGGCACGCGCGGGGTCCTCCTCCAGCAGCGCGCGGGCCCGAGCCAGGTCCCCGGAGGCGCAGGCTGTGGAGAGGTCGGGGGTGGCCCCGGCCCCCAGCAATGCCTCCAGAACGGTGGCGGCGGCGGGATGCGCCACCCCCTTCAGCTCCCGCCAGACGCGGTACTCGTAGTCCCCGTTGAAGAGGAGATGCGCCGGGGTCTGCCCGTCGCTGCGGCGGCCGTCGGGGTTCGCGCCCCGGTCGCACAACAGGGGCAGGAGACCGGGCTGGCGGGTCATGACGGCCCAGTGAACGGCGTTGTTGCCATGCAGGTCGGCGGCGGCCGCGAGCTTCGGATGAGCGTGCAGCGTCGCCTCGACCTGCCCCGCGTCCCGGGCGACCATGGCGGCCCGCAGCTCCGCGAACCGGGAATCATATCCGAAGCGTCTCCCCGCCTCATCCTCGAGAATGCCGCGAACCTTCTGGAAGCCCATGGCGGCCGCTCGACGGACCAGCTTCTTCCATCCGGAGTCCATGAAACGCGTGCGGCCCGGCTCGGCGCCCGCATCCAGCAACGAGCGCACGACCGCGGGACGGTTCGCGTAGACGGCGAAGTGAATCGGCTGCGTGTACCAGTACTGGGCGTGGACCAGAGCGCGGTCGTGCTCGATCAGCGCGCTCGCCCGCGCGAGGTCACCGTCCCGGCACGCCTCGAAGAGGGCCCAGGCCTCCTCGCCGTCCACGGCATCCACGTCGTACAGGTACCGCCCCGACATCTCTGCCGGGCGGATGCGAGGGCGGCGCTCCGTCATCGGCTCATGCCTCGAGGGTCGCCGTTGAGCCCGAGGCAGGGGCCGGCTGGAAGACGGTTCCGCGGCTAGGGTCGCGGCGGCGCGTCGTCTGCCGTCGTCACCTCCGCCGCCTTCTCGCTTCCCGGCGCCTCCTCCCACTCGTATTCGCGATCCCGCACCCAGCGCTCGAACCAGTCCAGGTGCACGTTGGCCTTGAAGAGCTGGTGCCGCAGCTCCGTCCAGCCGTGCCCCTGGCGCGGCGCCACGTACAGATGCGTGGGGACGCCGTTGTGCTTGAGCCCGCGATACATTTCCACCGACTGGGGCATGGGCACGCGGGGGTCCTCCTCACCTACCAGGAACAGCGTCGGGGTGGTTACCCGCCACACTTCCCGAATCGGCGAGTCCAGCCAGTACTGCTCGACGGGGGCGTCCTTCTCCCAGGGCGTCCCTCCGAACCACGGCGTACGGTAGACGCGGATGTCGCTCTGGGCGTACATGGACACCCAGTTGGCGGCGCCCGCCCCCGAGGCCGCGGCTTTGAAGCGGTCGGTGTGGGTGATGATCTTGTTGGTCATGTGCCCGCCGGCGCTCCAGCCCATCTTGGCCATGCGCCCGCCGTCCACCAGGCCCCGATCGATGAGATGGTCCACGCCCGTCATCACGTCCAGGTGAGCCTGGTCGAAGTAGTTGCCCACCATGTTGCGCAGGAAGTCGTCGCCGTAGCCGGTGCTGCCCCGGTAGTTGGGCTTGAAGACGAAGTACCCGAGCCCGTTCAGCACCTGGACGAAGTTGCCGGCTGTCGAGAACTGGAACTTGTCGGACGAGGCCGGCCCGCCATGCGTCTGCACGACCAGCGGGTGGCGGGTCCCTTCCGTGTAGTCGAGCGGATAGAAGAGAAGCCCCTCGACCTCGACTCCATCCTCCCCCCTCCAGCGGATGGCCTCCTGGCGCGGCTGCACGAAGTCCTCGGTGAGATAGTCGAACGTCCGGGTCACGCGCTCGGGCGCGGAGCCGCCGCGCATCACCCACAGATCCCCCCGGTTGTCCGCCCGGTTGAGCCCGAAGACGTGCATGTCCAGGGCGGGCGCATACTGCCAGCTGGACACCTGGTGGTCGCCATCGGTGAGCTGCGTCAGGGTTTCGTCCTCGATGTCCACGCGCATCAGCTCTTCGCGCACGCCGGTGTTGGCCCGGAAGAAGATGGCGCTGCCGTCGTTCGACCACGCGATCTGGTCGATGCCGTGCGGCATGTCGGAAAGGAGCAGGCGGGCTTCCCCTTCGCCGGATGCAGAGACGAGGAAGAGGTTGTCGTTGTAGTAGAACTCGAAGTCCTCGTTGGAATCGGCGTGGAACATGACCCACTGGTTGTCCGGAGACAGCCGCGCGTTGTACTCGGGAACGGAGTTGCGGGTCAGCTGGCGCGCTTCGCTGCCGTCCGAGCGCATCACCCATACCTCGCGCCGGTCCACCCCTTCGAAGAGGGGCGATTCGCCCCGGTGGAAAGCGATGTGGGTGCCATCGCGCGACAGCGAATATCCCGTAACCGAGTAGTCTCCCTCCGTGACCCGGCTTGCTTCCCCGTCGTCGAGGTTCGCACGCCACAGGTGCTGCTGTTGATAGTTCTCCTCAAAGGCGTAGACGTCGTCTCCGGCAGCCCGCCTGGCCTTTTCCTCCTCCGACAGTTCGTCCGCGGCGACGAAATGGAGGCCGCTGCCGTCCGGCGCCCAGGTGATGCTCGAGACCGCCGTCGGATGAGCGGTGAGGGCGTTGGCCTCGCCCCCCATGGTGTGCAGAAGGTGGATCTGGGTATGCTCGTCGTCGCCCCTGCGGGCCAGGAAAGCGATCCGGCTGCCATCGGGCGACCAGCGCGGACTCGTTTCACCGTTCTCGCCGCTGGTCAGCTGAATCAGGTTGTCGCCGTCCGCATCCACCCTCCAGATGTGGGCAACCGTCCCGTTGGCCTCCCAGTCGGCGTCCCGGCGCACGAAGAGCAGGCGGTCGCCGTCGGGCGAGATGCGGCCGTCGGCGAGCGATGGCACCTCGATGAGATCAACGATGGTCATCGGGCGCGGGCCAGCGTCCGCGTCCTGTGCCGACAGGCCCGGAGCCGGGCCCGCGAGGGCGAGAAGCAGGGCCAGTGCAGTCGCAGCCATCCGGCCAGGCGCACTGCAGCGCACCGGCAGCGTCCGGGGGTCGTCGTGTGCGGTCATCCTTTCTCTCCTGCAGCGTCGAAAGTCGAAACTGGCTACCGGGGCCCGGCGCGGAGCCGCCCCGCGGCTTTCTATTCGAAGGTCTCCGGTACGGCTTCGTGCATCTCGGCGGCCACCTCTTCGGCGGCCCGGAAGCGGGAGACGTCCAGATCGAACCCCGGCGCCTGGCGCCGCCGGATCTTGCCCGTAAGTTCGCGGATCTCCCGGGGCGCCATGCCCATCTGGCGCAACTCGTCGAAGTTGATCGCGTCCCGCTCGGGCCGGCACGCCAGCCCGCCGTCGTCCGTCGGCTCCAGCAATGTCGCCAGCGCCTCCAGCTCCATGCGGCTCAGCTTGTCGCCGCACACCTGATAGTCGATCCAGGCCTCGAAGCTCAGCGGGGCCACGCGCTTGAGCATCCCGGCCATCACCCGCCCGAACTCCTGGATCTCCCACTGGGCGTGATCGTCCACGCGCAGCGTGAGGAAGTGCAGGAGGTTGTGCAGATCGATCTTCCAGTACCACTGGGTATAGGTCGAGAGGGGCAGGTCGATGCGCGCCAGCTCGCGGGCGACATCCTCCTGGACCATCCAGGCGTAGGCCTCCGACGCCGACGAGCGCACCCCCTCCCAGCGCCGAATGGCGTCCCGGTACAGGTCTTCCGGCGCGGCTTCCTCCTCCCGTCCCTGGTTGTTGGCGCTGCTCTGCAGGGAGAAACTGCCCGGTTCGGGCCGGTAGAAGAGGAGCGGCATGAGGCTGTAGCGGCCCGAGTACTCGTTAATGGAGTTGTGGGTGACGATGCCGTTCGCCACAAAGTTGTGGTATGGGCCCTCGACTTCGAGGTCGTATGTCTCCCGCTCGCCCACGAACTCGAAGCGCTTGATCCGCACGAGCTTGGCTTTGACGAGGCGGTTCCAGGGGATCCGGCGGCGCGGCACCCACTCGGACTTGACCGGCGGACCGCCAAGTCGTTCCACGAAATCCAGCTCCCGGCCGGCGATCGAGCGGTGGCAGTCCCCGCAGAGCGTTGTAAGGTTGTTGGGATCGCGGGCTCGGTCGAGGTCCGCCCACACGGGCACGATGTGATGGCAGTGGAGCTCCGGTCGCCTCTCCTCGCACAGCTGGCAGGTCCATCCATTGCGTGCATGAATTCTCGCGGCAATCTGAGTGGTCCATCGGCCGATCAACGCCCGTTCCTCGGATCTACCGCCGCGCCAGAAGTTGGACGCGGGACCGCTGCGGGCCGTCCGGACCGCGTCGAGAAACCGCTTGGACGGCTTCCGCGGCCCTAGCTGGTAGGCTCTTCCGCGATTCCAGGGCTTGGCTCCGTCTTCAAAGCGACCTCGCCCGGGCTCCGTGAGGCGGTAGTGCCGAAGCCATTTGCGTATCGTATGCACAGTCACACCACATGCCTGCGCCAAGTCGGCCAACGACCGCCGGTGTCCGCGGTATTCGCGCTGCAGCCAGATCGGATCGTGGTAGAGTGCGGGGCGCTCGTCGGCTGCACCGTTGACGTATACGAAGTAGTCGCCGCGTCGCCATACCGCGTGCCCACCAATCTCCCGCAACCGGGTCGCTCGCCGAAGCGTGTCCCAGCCGGTGGCGAACAGGAATCGGTGATCAGATGTGGCTTCGATGGACTTGCCGTCGTCCAGAACCATCCTGAACACCGGCTTCGGACCGTTCCGGTACACGCCCACAATGCGGGTGTGCTGGAACGCCAGAGTATCCTCGTTGACTTGCCTGAGCCTCATCCGGCGCACGCGATCACGGCGATGAAACCGGTTCAGCTGCTTGTCGGGACGAAGTCGATTCCGGGTGGGTTGAAAGCGTCGCCAGATATCTTCGATGGGTAGCTTGTAGAGCTGGCGGCACCCCCTCGCCTCCGCGCCAGGCAGGTCGAAGAAGACCTCAGTGCCCTCCGCCAAGCACGCCGTTCTGTGCCTCACCCACTGGCGCGCCACGAACATCGGCATGGCGCAGTGGAACTTGAGCTCCACCATCTCGCTCGGAGTGGTGTGCAGATGGCGCCGCAGGTAGCGGATGAGGCCGCGGGTGGCGCTGCGCTTGCGGGTGCCGTAGCCGTAGCTCACCCTGGCGGCATGTTCGATGCTCTCGTCGTCGCCCATGTAGTCGACCAGGGAGACGAAGCCGTGGTCCAGCACGGGGTAGTAGAGACCGAGGATCTCTTCGGCCGCAGGGGTTGTGGGACGCCTTGTTTCCATGCGCCTTCAGGTTACGCTTGGAGGGTGGACGAAGTTGTCACGAGCTGATTCCCCGTCCCATCAAGCTGGTTCCCTGTCTCATGAATGACAAACAGCGTCGGCTGCCCGGAGGTCATATCTGATGTCGTTTACGGCCATCGATCCCGCAACCGGCGAGCCCACCCGAGAGTACCCCGCGATGTCGCCGGAGGAATTCGCCGCCGCCGTCGCCGGCTGCCAGAGCGCGTTCCTCTGCTGGCGCTCCACGAGCATGGGGCGGCGGGCGGAGCTGGTGCGCAACCTGGGGAGCATCCTGCGCGCGCGGCAGGACCGGTTCGCCGAGCTCATGACCCGCGAAATGGGCAAGCCGGCACGGGAGGCGCGGGGGGAAATCGAGAAGTGCGCGACCGTGTGCGATTTCTACGCCGAGCGCGCGGCCGGCTTCCTGGCCCCGCAGCGGGTGGAGACCAGCGCCCGCCAGAGCTTCGTCACCTTCCAGCCGATCGGCATCGTCTTCGCGATCATGCCCTGGAACTATCCCTTCTGGCAGGTCTTCCGCTTCGCCGCGCCGAACCTCATGGCCGGCAACGGGGCTCTGCTCAAGCACGCCCCCAACGTCCCGGGATGCGCGCTCGCCGTCGAGGAGATCTTCCGCGACGCCGGCTTTCCGGACGATCTCTTCCGCACCCTGCTCATCGATCACGACCGCGCCGCCGAACTGATCGCGGACCCGCGGGTGCGCGGCGTCACCCTCACCGGAAGCACGCTCGCGGGGAAGACCGTGGCCGCCACCGCCGCGGCCCATGTCAAGAAGTCGGTGCTCGAGCTGGGCGGGAGCGACCCCTGCATCGTGCTCGAGGACGCCGACCTGGAGCTCGCCACCCGGGTGTGCGTGGCCAGCCGGCTGATGAACGCCGGGCAGAGCTGCATCGCGGCCAAGCGCTGCATCGTGGTCGCGCCCGTCCTCGCCGAGCTGCAGGAGCGCATCGTGGCTGAGATGGGCGGCGCCCGTTTCGGCGACCCCCGCAACGAGGCGAACCGCATCGGGCCGCTGGCGCGCCGGGACCTGCGCGACCGCCTGCACGAGCAGGTGCGCGGAAGCGTCGAGCGGGGCGCCGCCCTGCTGGTGGGCGGCGAGGTGCCCGACCGGCCGGGCTGGTTCTACCCTCCCACCGTGCTGGGCAACGTGGGCCCGGGCATGCCCGCCTACGACGAGGAGATGTTCGGGCCCGTTCTCTCCATCGTGCCGGTGGCGAACGAGCGGGAGGCGATCGCGGTCGCCAACGACACCCGCTACGGCCTCGGCGCCTCCGTCTTCACCCGCGACCTGGAGCGCGGGCGGCGCATCGCGGCGGAGGAAATCGACGCCGGCAACTGCTTCGTGAACACCTTCGTGCGCTCCGACCCCGCGCTCCCCTTCGGCGGGGTCAAGGAGAGCGGCTACGGCCGCGAGCTCTCCCTGTTCGGCATCCACGAGTTCGTCAACGTGAAGACGGTGTGGATCGAGGGCTGAGGCTCATCTTCCAGAGCCCGTCGTTCGGGGGAAGCACCCGAAACTTCTTCTCGCGCCTGGGCAACCCGCGCCGCGCCACATGAGCCTGAGCGCCGCGCCCGCGGCACGATTGATGCACCCCCAATCGGGGTAACCGGACGTTCCGGCTACTCAGGTTTGTCCGGAGTGGCTCCGCGATGCCGCGAGTCACCCCGGGACCGCCTTGCAGGACATATACAGGGGAGGGGGTGAAATGAAGAAGAGATTCTATGGGATCTACTATCCCGCACTGTTGAGCATAGCCGTCACATGGATCGCGTCCTGCGACTACGGGACGACCGAGCCGGCTCCTCCAACCAACCAACCGCCCGTCGCCGAGGGCCCGCTGCCCTGGGACAGGCTCACCACGGGTGACATGTCGAGGACGGACGTGTCCACTTACTTCAGGGATCCCGAAGGAGAATTCCTGGACTACATGGCCCGCTCGCGCGATCCGGGGGTGGTGCGCGCCGGGACGAAGGGCAGCACGCTGACCCTGGCGGCCGTCGCGCAGGGGGTGGCGGAGGTCACCGTGTCGGCCCGCGATGCGGGGGGCCGTTCCGCTTCCCTCACGGTGGTCGTGACCGTGGAGCCCGGAACCCCGGGGGGGGGGCTGCTTCGGCGGCCAGCACCGCCTCCGCCGCGCGCGCCGGGAGTCCGGCGGAGGAGGGCTTCCAGATCGCCATCGTGCCGGTCGATGAGGGGGCGGAGCAGTACCTTCCGGTCCTCGAAGAGGCGGCCCACCAGTGGGAGGCGATCCTCCGCGACACCGAACTGCCCGACCTGACTTTCGCGCACGAAGCCCCGTTCGTCTGCCACGGCCTCTCCACCGGGACCGCCGTAGCCGGAGTCGACGACCTCATGGTCCTGGCCTCGATCGGGCGGATCGATGGCTACGGCGGGGCGCGCGGGGGGGCGTCGGTGTGTCTCGTGCGCGAGGGCTCGCTGCTGCCTGTCGCCGGGACGATCCGCCTCGACCAGGAAGACCTGTTCGCCATGAGCGACAACGACGTAAAGGACGTCATGCTGCACGACCTGGGGCACACGCTGGGCATCGGGATGATCTGGAGCGCCAGGGACCTGCTCCGCTCCCCCGCCACTTCCCCCGCGAGTCCGGATGCGCACTTCACGGGAGCGGAGGCCATCGCTGCGTTCAATGCGGCCGGCGGCACGGGCTACACGGGCCCCAGGGTGCCGGTCGAGCACCTTGGCGGCCCGCTGATCAGCCTCCACTGGCGCGAGTCGGTGTTCGGGACCGAACTGATGTCGCCGGTCCAGAACGCCCGCATCCGCGACCCGCTCAGCGAGGTCACCATCCAGTCGCTGAACGACCTGGGATACACGGCCGACGCGAGCCTGGCGGAACCGTACCGGCTGCCCGGCGCAGCGGGTGCCGGGATGGCCGCGCAGTCGGATCCCGGCCGGACGATCGATCTGAGCGAGGATGTCGACACGGGTCCGATTCAGATCGTCGGCTCCGACGGGCGCGTGGTGGGGGCCATCGACAACTGAACGCTCGTGAGGCGCGTGCCGTAACCGCGGGCGGCTCGCGCCTCACGCCTCGACCGGGCGATGCTGTTGTCGAACTTAGGGCGAATGAAGCACGAGAACTGCCCGCACTGCCAATTCGGCGGCGATCGCTTTGCAGCGGGCTTTCACTTCCTTTCCCTCGCACGGCCACCCAACAAGGTTGCCATGCCTTGGCGGGACATCGTCCCGCTCAAAGCGTAGTCCTGCCGCGGCTACGTCGCGCGTTCCCAACTGGCCTCTGCCCAAGGGGTTGCTGCCGCGCGCCATGCCTACTGCCGCGCCTGTGCGCCGCACGTCCACCTCTGGCAGGTCCGAGATCTCGAAGACAGAAGTCTGGCCGCCTCGCGGCAAGAATGCACCCGGCTTTACGATCCCTTTCTTCGGGGAGTATTTGCCTTTTCTGGAAGAGGAACCGGGCGACAAGACCCATGGCGGTCATTCGGACCGATAGAGGCGTTGCAGCATGTCGATCAATGCTGGCGGGAACACATCGACAAGTCGGATCACGCCGTGCGCTGTTCCATCTTCGAACATCGCGGCGAAGCTCAGGTCGTCCGCTACGCCGATGCTCACCGAGACCAACGTGCGATTGGATCGAATCCAGTCAAATGCCACCTCGCCATCAGGATCGATACCAATCTCAGGAGGAGGAAATCCGCTTGGGAGGCTCTCCAGCAGGATCCGCGCACGGATGAGAGGACGGATATCGAGCGCCGCGGCGTCTTCAACGTCTTCCAGAAGACCGATGAGATCCAGGTATGCGGACCAATAGTGCTCGCCTCTTACCTGACGTATGGCCTCCCTCACGCTTCGGTCTCCAGCAGCTGTTCTGTTGGAAACATTGGAACTCGTAGTACCACCGTGAACCGTTTCCTGACTCCGTAGCAGGAACACCTATTTATAAGTCTCCGCGTTTCGGTCAGTGATCGACTCGAAGAAGATACGATTCTTGAGTTTTCGAAGTTCCTTCAGGCCGGACCAGAGCTTTGCAATATCGGCTTCCAGCCGAGTGGCCTTGAACACGTCAATGTCCAGGATCATCCCGATCTTGCCCGGTCGGAGATCGTCTTGGAGAACATGCGCAACATGAGCTTGAAGGTCGGTGTCCGGATCACGAACCGTGAGCCTCGAGACCAGGTTGTTGACCTGCAGCGGCAAGGATTCCGGCAGCGACGGCGGGGCGACAAAGTACTCCATGGGGTCGCAGGGATTTGGCAGGCGGAAGATGTTGATGTAACGGAGCGCCAACCTCTCGATAAAGCGCGCGTGGACAACCTCGATGAATCGCTCTACGAGCGGGCGCGCTCTGTCCACAAATGCGTCCCAGCCGGGGTATGGCCGGAGGCAACTGAAGGTCATTCCATTGCGTCTGTACTGCACGATCCACAGCCCGTCCTCCGTAGCGCCACGAACCCCTATGACTTCAGCGCCTTCGGTATGGTGCTCCGGTTCTCCGTCCGGGGAAAGACGGAAGGCGATCGATCCCTGCCTCAAGTCCTGGATCTCCGGAAAGGGCTCGATGGAGGCCAACGCCTCCCGCAGCTCCTGTGGATGCGCGGATCGTGCTTCGGGAACGCGGATGTCCAGAACAGCTTCCCTGATCGGGGTCTTGGAAAGGTGTCGAATCTCGGCCATGGGGCGTCGGTTGGGCGTTCCGGATCACATATCATTGGGCACGACCGCGGTGCGCGGTAGAGGTCGATGGCAACGATACAGCGCGCATGATCGATCGGCCATGGCTGAACGCGTCTTCGCCATGGGTACTACGCTACCTTTGCCACGAAACCGGGTTCCCTCCCGGCAGAATCCACGAAAGCGTCGCAGGCCCTCCGACCGGAGACTCGCACAACCCGCCCTCGGCCCGTATCTTGGCATGTTGTGAAAGCGTGCCGGGCTGTCCCCCGGCCAGCGCCGCTCCGAAGGAGGTGACGACCGTGACCGAAGTCGAGATCATCCGCGACAGCGGTCCCCGAGACTACTCCCGCCGCAAGTTCATCAAGGGCGTGATCGCGGCGGGAGCGACCGTATCCGCGTCCAGCTACCTGTTCCGCGGTCCGGGAGTGCTGACCGCCGGCCAGGCGACGGGTGGGGTGGAACGGCTCATGACGCTCAACGTCAACGGCCAGCAGCGACGGGTGGACGTGCTCCCCTACGAGACGCTGGCGATGACGCTGCGCTACAAGCTCGGGTTGACCGGAACCAAGCTGGGGTGTGACCGCGCCGAGTGCGGAGCGTGCACCGTCCATATCGACGGCGTCACGCACTATTCCTGCTCCATCCTCACGCATCAGGTACGGGGCCGGGCCATTCGCACCATCGAGGGGCTCGAGAGCGCTGACGGGGAACTGCATCCGGTGCAGCAGGCGGTGATGGAGGAAGGCGGATTCCAGTGCGCCTTCTGCGCCCCGGGCTTCATCATGAGCATGGCCGCCTTCGTCGAGACCAACCCGGGCGCCACGCGCGAGCAATGCGCGCAGGCTCTCTCGGGCAACCTCTGCCGCTGCGGTGACTACAACAAGATCCTCAACTCTGCGGTGCGAGCCGTCGAGTTGAGCCAGCGCGCGTGACGAACGGCCTTTACGGAGGAGGATGAGGAAATGGCCGAAAGGGCTATTGGACGAGACATCGCGCCCCCGGATCTGCGAGCCAAGATTACCGGTCGGGCCAAGTACGCCGAGGATTTCCGCGCGGAGGGCATGCTCTTCGCCAAGCTTCTGCTCTCCCCCATGCCGCACGCCCGCGTCCGCCGCATCGACGCCAGCGCCGCGCTGCGCATGGAGGGAGTGGTCGACATTCTGACCGCGGACGATCCGCTGATGCCCGAGATCACCGGGGTCGGCGCGGAAGCCGCCCTCACCAACGAGCCTCTCTACGAAGGCGAGCCTGTCCTCGCCGTGGCTGCGGTGGACGAGACCACGGCGGCGAACGCCATCGAGGCGATCCGGGTCGACTTCGAGCCGCTGCCCTTCGTGGTGGACCCGCTCGACAGCCTGCGTCCGGGTGGTCCCAACGCCCGCCTGGACGGCAACATCCAGTGGCGCGAGGGCCAGACCCGCGAGATCCGCGACTTCAAGTGGACCGACGCGGACTTCGACGCCGCCGGCCCCGACCGCCTTCCGATGGGCGAGCCACAGGTGGAGTGGAACGTCGGCGATGTCGAGGCGGGCTTTGAGGATGCCGATCTGGTGCTCGAAGAGACGCTGCTGCACCAGTCGCTCTCGCATCATCCCATGGAGCCGCGCAGCTGCATGGCGTACTGGCAGAACGGCAAGCTGTATCTCCACAGTTCGACCCAGAGCACTGCGCGCACCCACAACGCGCTGGCCAATCGTCTGGGCATGGACCAGTCGGATATCGTGCTGGTGACGGAATTCTGTGGCGGAGGCTTCGGCAGCAAGATCTCCGGGGCGCCGATCACCGACGTGCCGGCGATCCTTTCCCGCAAGACCGGACGTCCGGTCATGCTGCGCATCACGCGCTACGAAGAGAACTACATCGGCCGCGCCCGTCCCGGGTTCCAGGCGTTGGCCAAGATGGGCTTCAGGAACGACGGGCGCGTTACCGGCATCGACTTGTACATCGTTCAGGACGCCGGTTCCTACGGCAGTTCCGGTGACTTCAACACCGCCGGCACGGTGGCGACCCTCTCCTACCAGCCCGAGAACATGCGCTTCCGGGCTGTGTCGGTGTACACCAACACGCCCCCGCGCTCGGCGCAGCGGGCTCCGGGCGGCGCCCAGATCGTGGCCATGCTCGAGCCCATCATCGATAAGGCCGCACGCGAACTGGGGATGGACAGACTGGCCATTCGGCGCATCAACGCCCCCGGCCACGACGGCTGGCTCGGCCCCAACCAGGGCACCCTCACCAGCTGCTTCGCGCGCGAAGCGCTGGACATCGGCGGGGAGCTGTTCGGATGGGAGGAGCGGAGCAAGCTCAGCGCCACCCGGCGGGGAACCAAGTCCATCGGCGTCGGCATCGGCGTGAGCCCCTTCGTGGGCGGCAGCAGGGGAATGGACGGCCTGCTGGTCATCCGCCCCGACGGGAAGCTCTACATCCATCAGGGCATCGGCAATCTGGGCACGCACTCGATCGCCGACACCGGACGTGCGGCCGCCGACGTGCTGGGCATGGACTGGGACGACTGCGAGGTGGTCTGGGGCGACACCTCGCGCAACCTGCCCTGGAGTTCCAGCCAGTCCGGCAGCCAGACCACCCACGCCCACACCCGCGCCAACCACGCTGCGGGGCTGGACGCCAAGGCCAAGTTGCAGGAGATCGCCGCCGGAGCGCTGGGCGGCTCACCCGACGCCTACGACTGCGCGGACGGACGCGTCTTCCAGCGCGGCAACCCCGGGCGCGGGATGACCTTCGCCGACGCCGCCCGGCGGGCGATCGACATGGGCGGCAGGTACAGCGGGCACGAGCTGCCCGAAGACCTCAATGCCATGACGGTGAGATCCGCAACCAACCTCGCCGGCGAGGGCCTGATCGGCGTGGCGCGCGACAACTACGGTGGCGAAGGGGGCGTCTGGTCGTGGGTGATGGGCTTTGCCCAGGTGGAGGTGGACGTCGAGACCGGCCAGGTCGATATCACCGAGTACACCGGGGTGACCGACTGCGGCACCGTGCTGCACCCGCGCAGCCTTGGCGCACAGATCCATGGCGGCGCGGTACAGGGCTTCGGACAGGCACGCAGCCAGAAGTGGGTCTTCGACCCGCAATGGGGCGTCGCCTTCGCCAAGCGCTTCTATACGGCCCGCCCCCCCGGCATTCTGGACGTTCCGCTGGAGATGAAGTGGGCCGCCGTCGGCGAGCCCGACCCGCAGACGCCGGTGGGCGCCAAGGGCATCGGCGAACCGCCCGTCGGGGCGGGGTCGGCGGCGATCGCCTCGGCAATCGCGGACGCCCTCGGCGGCCTGTGCCTGTGCCGGACGCCGCTCACCACCGACGTGGTGATCGCGGCCCTCACGGGCACCGAACAACCGTATCGCCCCCTCGAAACGCACGTGTAACCGGAGGCTCCGACCATGGCCGTCATCCGCGACATGATCCCGCCGTGCGAGCTCTTCCAGCCCGCGAGCATCGGCGACGCACTCAACCTTCTCGACCAGTACGGGGAAAACTCCTGGGTTCTGGCCGGCGGAATGGACAGCTTCGACTGGTTCAAGGACCGCATCAAGCGGCCCGAGGCCATCGTCGACCTCGGCGGCATCGAGGAGCTCAAGGGAATCCAGGCCGATGGTGACGGGCTCGTCATCGGGCCGATGACCTCCCTGACCGAGGTGACGACCCACCCCGACGTGGTCGGCCGCTTCGGGCTTCTGGCCCAGGCCGCCTCGCTGGTGGCCACGCCCCAGATCCGCAATCAGGGCACCATCGGCGGCAACCTCTCCCAGGACACCCGCTGCTGGTACTACCGGGGCGGATGGCCCTGCTACCGGGCGGGCGGAAACATCTGTTACGCCTCCGCTCCCAAGGCCATGAACGCCGAACACTGCGTCTTCGGCGCCAGCCGCTGCGTCGCGGTCAACCCTTCGGACACCGCACCCGCCATGATCGCGCTGGATGCGCAGATGGTCGTCACCAACTCCTCCGGCGAGACCGTGTACGATGCCGAGGACTTCTTCATCGGGCCGGGCATCGACATCGAGCGCATGACGGTGATGGAGGCCGGGGACCTGCTCACCTCCATCCGCATCCCCGGCACCTGGGCCGGCGCCGACTTCCATTTCGAAAAGATCCGCGACCGCCAGTCCTGGGACTTCTCGCTGGTGACCGTGGCTTCGGCGATCCGGACCTCGGGGGGGACGATCCAGGACGCGCGCATTTCGGTCAACGGGGTCGCGCCCTACCCGATGCGCCTCGACGGCGCCGAGCGCGCGGTCATCGGCCAGGCGCCGAGCGACGATACCGGAATCGCTGCGGGCGACATCGCCATCCGCCGCGCGCAGCCACTTCGCCACAACGCTTACAAGCTCCCGCTGATGAAGAATCTGGTGCGGCGAGCCGTGCGCGCGGAGGTGTAGCGTGGAACTATGGCGCCGGGCAGCCAATCCGTGGAACCAGGAGGTCTTCATCGGGATCTCGTGGGACCTGATGTGGGCCGCGTTGATCGCGGGCGTGGTGTTCGTCACGGGCCACGCCCTCTGGGTGCGCAGCCTGGCAACCGCGGGAGGACACGGGGATGACGCCCCGTCCGCTCCTCCCGGGCTGCCCATGCGCATCCTGCGCCATACCTTCTCGGCGCGGGCGTTCCACTGGCTGATGGCGATTTCCATGTTCGCCCTGCTCATCACAGCCTTCTTCCCGGTGGTGGGCATCCAGTTCCCGTGGGTGACCATCCACTGGCTGGCCGGAGTGCTGCTGATCCTGACGGTGGTCTACCACATCATCCACGCGACTTTCTGGCAGGATCTGTGGTCGATGTGGGTCGGCAGGGAGGATGTGGAGACCGCCAAGCGCGAGGTCAAACGCTTCCTCGGGCAGGAGCAGCCGGAGAGCGCCAAGGCCGCCAAGTACCCGCTGGACCACAAGATGTACCACCACGCCATCGTGGTCGTGACCTTCGCCGCCGTGTTGACGGGCGTCCTGATGATGTTCCGGGTGGACACCTGGTTCTGGGCGCGCAACCCGTACATCCTCTCCGACGCCACCTGGGGGGTGGTCTACGTCGTACATGGGTTGAGCGGCGTGGCGCTGATCAGCCTGGTCATCGCGCACATCTACTTCGCAGTGCGACCCGACAAGTGGTGGATCACGATCTCGATGTTCAACGGCTTCGTGAAGCGGAAGGACTACCTCCAGCACCACGATCCCGACCGCTGGGCGGGAGACGGCCCGGCGCCGCAGCTTCCGGAACAGACTTGACCCGGAGCGAGTTGCGCGCCCGCATCGAGGCGATCGAGGAAAGCTACGAGTTCTTCCTGGCCTACGCGGCCCAGGGCGTTTCGGGCGCGGCCCAGGGGAGTTCCAGCGGGCAGGTACGACAGTTCCTCGCCAGGACCGAAGAGTCGCTCGACGGACTCGGAGCGGGCGTGGCGCAGTTGGCGGAAGCCGAGGGGCTGGCCCCCGCAGGGGTGTACCGCGGGATGGCGCAGGTGCTGGGCCGGGACGCCGAGAGCACACTCGCCGCCGTGCAGCTGGTCTCCGCCCAGGCCTCCGTGAGCTCCCAGCTCATCGACAACCTGAACGCCTCGATCCACTTCCGGGCGCTTCTCACCGACCTCTTCCTGATCGACGAAATCCTCGACATCCAGGACGCTGCCCCGGGAGGCAACACTCCTCCCGCAAACGGGTAGGCACCCGTTCAATAGAGTCCGCGGCCCGAAAGGAAGTCGAGGGCCGGGGTTCACAATTCCTTTTGGCGAGGCGGGACCCTTGAGAATTCGAGTCAGCTACGCCCTGTCGGGCCTGATGGCGTTCGCGTGCGGTGGTGGTGCCGGGCCCATGGCGCAGATGGCCACCGACCCTCCGTCGTCGGCGGAGAGAGAGCCCGTGGTGGCGGCGGAAGCCCCCGCACTCCCCGCCGCTTCCGCTGCTACGCAGTCGCAGCCCCCCGTCGCCGGCCTCGACACGGTGAGAGCCGGTCGCTTCGACAACGGGCGCATGTGGACCTTCGAGTATCCGCCCGTCGACTACCTGCGGGAGACGTACGGCATCGCAGCGGATTCCGTGTGGTTCCGCCGCGCGCGGCTGGGAGCGCTCCGCATCCCCGGCTGCTCGGCCTCCTTCGTTTCCGCCAACGGGCTTGTGCTGACCAACCATCACTGCGCCAGGGAGCATGTCTCCGCCGTGTCCCTCGACGGCGAGAGCCTTCTGGACGACGGCTTCTACGCGGCATCCCTCTCCGAGGAGCGCGCCATTGAGGACTTCGAGGCCGACCGGCTCATCGCCATCCGCGACGTGACCGGTGAAATGGACGCCGCCCTGGAGGGCATCAACGAACCGCAGGCCCGCTCGCAGGCCCGCACCGCAGCCGAAGAGGAGATCGCGGCACGCATCTCCGAGGAATTCGGGGGCGAGGACGCCGGCATCGAAGTCGAGATGGTCTCGCTCTACGCCGGAGGACGCACCTCGGCCTACATCTTCCGGCGCTACACCGATGTGCGCCTGGTGATGGCGCCCGAACTCGCCATCGGATACTTCGGCGGGGACCCGGACAACTTCACCTACCCGCGCTACGCCCTCGACTTCAGCTTCCTGCGGGTCTATGAAGACGACACCCCGCTGAACACCAGCGACAACTTCTTCCGCTGGAGCGAATCCGGAGTGCGCCGCGGCGACGCCGTCTTCATGATCGGCAACCCCGGCTCCACCAGCCGCATCCAGACGGTGGCGGAGCTCGAGTTCCGGCGGGATGTCTCCGACAAGGGGTTGCTGGCCTTCGTCGACAATCGCATCGAAGCGCTCGAGGCCTTCTACGACATGGACCCCGAGACGGGCGAGGCGATGGATCTGCGCAACACCATCTTCTCCCTCATCAACACGCAGGAAGCCTTTCGGGGGATCCTCGCGGGACTGCACGATCCCGTCATCCTGGCCAAGCGCCGGGATCAGGAACAGGCGTTCCAGGCAGCCCTCGACGCCGATCCCGAACTCGCCGCCGAGTACGGCGGGCTGATCGCGCAGGTGGCGGGATTGCAGGAGCAGAAGGCCGAGCACGCGGGCGGCTTCGGGGGCTTCCTCGCCTTCACCAGCCCGGACTATGAGAGCGCCGTCCTGTTACGCGCCATGTTCGCCTTCCAGTACGCCAACGGATCCCGGGCGGGGGCGCCCGCGGAGGCCCTGGAGGGCGTGCTGGAGTCGCTGAGGGGCGTGCCCGAGCAGCCGCAGGCTCTGCAGGAGTTGCTGCTGGCCGCCCGCCTGCGGGACATCGCAGGCAGCTACGGAGCCGATTTTCCGCTCACCCGCACCCTCCTCGGAGGACGGAGCCCGGAGGATGTCGCCGTGTCCATCGTGGCCGAGAGCGTGCTGGCCGACTCGGCCGCCGCGGTCGAGGCCGTCCGGAGCGGCGGCGCGGGCATGGGCGATCCGGCGGTCCAGGTCATGGGCGCGCTCATCTCCGGAATCGGTCCATTCCAGCAGGCGCTCGGACCCATCTCGGCCCAGGAGGAGCAGATCGCCGAGGCGCTGGGTCGCGCGCGCTTCGAGGTCTACGGTACCGATGTCCCGCCCGATGCCACCTTCTCGCTGCGCATCGCCGACGGCGTAGTGTCAGAGTACGAGTACAACGGAACCTTCGCCCCCGTGGTCACCACCTTGTACGGGCTTTACGACCGGCACTACTCGCACATCGCCGGCGAGACCGGGGACGGGGAGTGGGATCTCCCGGAGCGCTGGACCGACCCGCCGGGCGACCCGGATCTGGCCACCCCGATGAACTTCGTGTCCACCAACGACATCATCGGCGGAAACTCGGGCTCACCTCTCGTCAACGCCGACCTGGAGCTGGTCGGGTTGGCCTTCGACAGCAACGCCGAGGGGCTCTCCGGCGAGTACATCTTCCTGACCGAGCGCGCGCGTGCCGTGTCGGTGGACGTGCGCGGCATCCTGGAGGCGCTCGAGGAAGTCTACCTGGCGGAGCGCATCGTGGAGGAGCTGCGGGGCGGGGGGAACTGAGGCTAGAGCCCCGTGCGCAGATATCCCCGAATCGCCGACACCGCCCGCTCCACGTCGGTGTGCGAGTTGTAGAAGTGGGGTGAGAGGCGCACGCCGGGGCGGTCGCTGCCCCCGCGCGCCGCGGCGACGATGCCGTCTCTTTCCAGCGCGGCCACCACATCCCCGCCCGCCAGCTCGCCCGGCCGGAACGTGACCACGGCCGCGCGACGCATGGGATCCTGCGAGGTCCACATGTGCACGCCGTCCAGCGCGGACAGCTCCTCGACCAGGGCGGTCGCCAGCTCGCGGCTTCGCGCCTCGACCTCCGCCATCCCGATCTCCTGCAGGAACTCGATCTGCGCACCGAAGGCGCGGATCGCGGGCTCGTCCCGCTGGCCCAGCCCCTCGTGGGTGCGCGCCAGCCCCCGCTGTCCGCCGTAGGCGCTGTACATCGTCGGCCAGAAGCGGTCGTGGACGCGGGCGTTCACGTACAGGACCCCGGTCTCCTTGGGGCCGCAGGGCCACTTGTGCGCGCTCCCGGTATAGAAGTCGGGTTGAACTTCGGAGAGATCGATGTTGAAGAGGCCGAACGACTGGGCACCGTCCACGACCGAGAAGACGCCGCGCTCGCGTGCCAGCGCGCACAGTTCATGCGCGGGAAAGAGGTCCCCGGCGGTGTTGGTGAGGTGGGTGAAAGAGATGACCCGGGTATTCGCCGTGATCGCCTCGCGGAACGCCTGCACGTAGTAGTCGGCCCCAGGGTGCGGGCTCGCCGGCTCGATCTCGCGAACCGTGTAGCCGAAGCGCTGGCCCTTGGCCTTCCAGGCGAGGTTGTTGCTGGGATGGTTGTCGCGCATGATCACGACTTCGTCGCCCTGCCCCAGTTGGAGGCCGGTCGACACCCAGTTGTTGGCCTCGCTGGTGTTGCGGCTGATGAGGATCTCCTCGGGGGTGACGCCCAGGAGCTCCGCCAGGCGGTCGCGGGTGGGCTCTTTCACGCCGTGCATTTCCCTGCGGAAGCTCGGCACCGGCTCACGGTCCATGCGTTCGGTGTAGTCGTACACCGCCTGCAGGGTGCTGGCCGGAGATGGGCACAGGTTGGCCGCGTTCATGACCGACAGCTCGGGAGGCATGAGGAAGCGGGCTCGGACTGCGTCCCAGTCGACGGCGCGGGCGGTCCCCGTCGCACGCACCACCGGAGCCGAAGGCGCCCGGCGAGCCAGCCCCCTGAGGGCGGGATGGCCAAGGAGAGCCGCCGATCCTCCGGCGGCGAAGAGGCGGGCAAAATCGCGGCGGTTCATGGATGAAGCAGGCATGTGGTCCTCGCGGTCCTGGTGTTCAACAGAATCTGCTGAATAGTACGCCCACCCCGGCCTGCACGCGATTCGCCAGCCCGCCCGCAATTCGCCGGTCCACTCGCAACTTCGAGACAAAGCGACGGGCCGGAGCGTTCCGGCCCCGACCCGTCGCTGGATGCCTCGAAGGGAAGCTCTCTACGGGATCAGCTTGTTGGCGAAGTCGCCGGCCCGGAAGATGGAGATGTTCTCCAGGGAAACATGCTGACGCAGCGCATCGTTCACGGCATCGACCGTCAACGCCTCGACGGCCGCTTCCTGCTCCGCCGTGAACGACATGGTTCGGTTCGTGAACAGGTTGTTGCTGAGCTGGGATGCCACCGAACTGTCGCTGGAGCGGCCGTTCTGCTGCGCATCCAGGTATCCGCTCCTGGCCGCATCCAGCTCCTCCTGCGTAAAGCCGTCCTCCAGCGCCTTGCGCATTTCGTCCCGGAAGGCTTCCACCACCCTGTCCCCGTTCTCAGGCGCAAAGATGGCGTAGGTGAGGAAGAGCCCGCCGTCGTCAACCGGCGGCACCGCCAACTGCGAGCCCACGCCGTAGGAGAGTCCTTCCTCCTGGCGGATGCGCGTCGCCAGCCGGGAATTGAGGAATCCGCCGCCAAGCATGTAGTCCGCCAGGCGCAGCGCCGGATACCGTGGATCGTCGTCGCGCATCCGGAAGGTGGTGACGGCCACCATCCATGCGTTCGCCTTGTCGGGCGTTTCGATGTCGACACTCATGGCCGCGACTTCGACGTACGGGTCGGGCACGCGCTGGTAGGGCTCG
The DNA here is from genome assembly GCA_965237885.1 of Longimicrobiales bacterium. GTDB lineage: Bacteria > Gemmatimonadota > Gemmatimonadetes > Longimicrobiales > Gaopeijiaceae > BD2-11. The sequence goes on from CBDEGN010000002.1 coordinate 1,087,287, forward strand.
ATCGCCTCCCAGTCGCCGAACACCTCTTCCAACACCGCGAGCGTCTCCTCGGGATCGAAGTCTCCGACCACGGAGATGGTGCCGCCTTCCGCTCCGTAGAACGCCGACCAGAACGCCCTCGCCTCATCGACCGTCGCCGCGTTCAGGCGCTCGATGTCCTCTTCGAACGTCGTGGAGTATCGCGGATGGTCCTCGGGGAACTGATTGAGATGTCGATTGAAGGCCTCGAAGACCAGCGCCTGCGGCTCCGACTGCTGCTGTTCGATCGCCGCCAGCCTCTCCTCCCGCAGAAGATCGAACTCGGCAGGATCGAAGGCGGGCTCGCGGAGAACCTCGCCAGCCAGCCGGAGGACGGCCGAGAGGTTCTCCCGGACGGTCGTAAAGGATCCGCTGGCCGACAGCACTGCCCCGCCGACGCCGCCCTGCGCCTTCAGGCGGTCCAGTTCGTCGCTGATCTCCTGGCGCGAGCGCCGGGTCGTGCCGCGCATCAGCATCGAGCCCGCGAGCGACCCGGCCGTGGCCCGCCCCATGAGGGCGGCCTCGGATCCGTGCCGGAAGGAGAAGTTTACGCTCACCGCGTCGCCACGGTTCTCCTTGGGAAGGAGGGCGACCTCGACGCCATTGGAAAGCGCCGTGGTCGTCGTGCGCGCGTCGATGTTGGCGGGCATCGGGTCGAAAGCCTCGCCCTCGGCCACGGCTTCGCGTCCCGTGTAGCCGGCGACCAGCGCCTCCACATCCGGTGGAGGCGGGATCTCGGCCCGGGCCGGAGTTTCCTCGGTCGGGAGAAAGTAGCCGATAGTGCGGTTGGAGGGCTTCAGGTAGGCCTGCGCCACCTGATGGACGGCCCCCGGCGTCACCTGCCCCAGGCGGTCGCGGTGCAGGAAGAACAGCCGCCAGTCGCCCATGGAGGCCCACTCGCTCAGCTGGAGCGCGATCCCCTGGGGATTGTTGAACGCCAGCTCGATACCCGACAGGTAGTCGGTTCTGGCGCGCTCCACCTCCTCCTCCGTGGGAGGCGCCTCGACCACCTCGTCAAAGGTCGCGAGCAACGCCGCCACAGCTTCTTCCAGAGAACCCTCCTCGCGCACCTCGGCGGCCACCAGCAGCACACCGGGCTGGTTGAGCTGGAAGCTGAAAGCGTACACGTTCGCCGCCAGTCCGGGCTCCACGAGGTTCTGGTAGAGGCGGCCGGCCGGTTCGGTGGAAAGGACATGGGTGAGCACATCCACGGCGGCGAATTGGTCATGCGAGCCCGGCGGAACGTGGTAGGCGGCCATGACCAGCTGCACGTCGCCGACGCGCTGGAGGGTCACCGTGCGCTCCCCGTCCTGCGCGGGCTCGACCGTATAGGTATCGAACAGCTGGTTCGCGCCGGTGCGGTCGGGACGCGGGATGGCGCCGAACTCCTCGGCCACCAGCTGGAGCACGTGCTCTGGCTCGAAGCGGCCGGCGATCGTCACAAGCGCGTTGTCGGGTTGATAGTACTTGCGGTAGAAGGCCTGCAGGCGCTCGATGGGCACGTTCTCCAGATCGGCGCGCGCCCCGATTGTGGAGTTTCCGTAGTTGTGCCAGTCGAAGGCAGCGGACATCACGCGCTTCATCAGGACGGCCTGGGGCTGGTTCTCGCCCGACTCCCATTCGTTGCGCACCACCGTCATCTCGGACTCGAGGTCCTCGGCGGCGATGAAGGAGTTCACCATGCGGTCCGCCTCGAGGTCGATCGCCCACTCCAGGTTCTCCTCGGATGCCGGGAACGTCTCGAAGTAGTTGGTGCGGTCGAACCAGGTGGTGCCGTTGGGAAATGCCCCGCGCTCGGTCAGCTCGTCGGGAATGTTGGGGTGGTCGGGGGTGCCCTTGAAGACGAGGTGCTCCAGCAGGTGGGCCATCCCCGTCTCGCCGTACCCTTCGTGCCGCGATCCGACCAGGTAGGTCACGTTGACCGTGATCTGCTGCTTGCTCTGGTCGGGGAACAGGAGAAACCGCAGGCCGTTGTCCAGCCGGTATTCCGTGATCCCCTCGACGGACGCCACTTCCGTGACGCCAGCCGGCAGTTCCTGTGCCGACAGGCTCTGGGCCGTGCCCGTGCACAGCGTGAGGGCTGCGGCCAAGAGGGGGCTGCGCTCGATGGTCAGCTTCATCAATCCTTCTCCCGAAATGCGCCGGATGACTTCTTCCTCCCGGGTCGCCAGGGCGCCGGCGCAGGACGCAATGGCACAATCCTGATACTACGATAATAGCGCAGAGAGGGTTCTCAGCAGGCTATCAGCGGGAACTCCGGTGATTCAGGGCAGCGGGCCGATGCCATGCCGGCAGGACGCGACGCGGAAATCAGCGCTCCAGCAACCCTCGCTCGCGGGTTTCGCGCACAAGCTTGACGAACTCGCGCCGATAGCCCTCGGCGTCGTCGCCGATGGATTCCCGGGCCAGTTCCAGAACTCGAGCGAGCGAACAGTCGCGGCAATGCTCAGATTCCCGCAGCAGCATGCCAAAGGCCGCGACCGAAGCGGCGAAGCGCAGGTCGCCGGATCCCTCCCTGCCCTCGTCAACGAGGGACTCTTCGAGGAGGATGCTCCGGGAACCGTCAGGCCTCTTGTAGCGAAGCTGAACGAAGCCGAGTTCCCCGGAGGCGGCCCGGCGGCTGACGTCCCCGCGGCCTCGATAGCGGAGTGGAGGCATTTCGCGTACATCGGGCCCCTCGACGCCCACCGGAACGACCTCGTAGAGGGCGGTCACGGAATGGCCGGCGCCCAACTCTCCGGCGTCCTTGCGGTCGTCCGCGAAGTCCTCGGCCCCGAGGGTGCGATTCTCGTAGCCGATGAGCCGGTACGACTGCACCTCCCGGGGATTGAACTCCACCTGCACTTTCACGTCCTTGGCGATCGTGAAGAGTGTGCCCGCGAATTCGCTGACCAGCACCTTGGCCGCCTCGCGCTCACTGTCGATGTAGGCGTAGTTGCCGTTCCCGTGGTCGGCCAGCTGCTCCATCTTCGAATCCTTGAGATTCCCCGTGCCGAAGCCCAGCACGGTCAGGAAGACGCCCGCCTCGCGCTCCTTCTCGATGAGGCGAGTCATCTCGGCGTCGCTCGAGGGCCCCACGTTGAAGTCTCCGTCGCTGGCGAGGATCACGCGGTTGTTTCCGTCTTCGCCGAGATTCTCGCGCGCCACTTCATAGGCCAGCTGGATGCCGGCGCCTCCGGCAGTGGAGCCACCCGCCTCCAACCGCGAGATCGCGTACAGGATTTCGCTCTTGTCTTCCCCCGACGTGGGAGGCAGCGCCAGACCGGCTTCGCCGGCATAGACGACGATCGCCACCCGGTCGCGGGGCCGCAGCTGCGCGACCAGCAGGCGGAGGGACGACTTGAGCAGCGGAAGCTTCTCGGGCGGCGCCATGGATCCCGAAACGTCGATGAGGAACACCAGATTGCTGGCCGGCAGGTCCTCTCCGGCGATGTCCTCGCCCTGGATGCCGATGCGCACCAGCCGGTGCCCCGGCTGCCAGGGCGCCGCGCCCACTTCGGTGGTGATCGAGAAGGGATGGTCGCCGGACGGGGCCGGAAGGTCGTACGTGAAGTAGTTGACCAGCTCTTCGATCCGGATGGCGTCGATGGGCGGGCGCATCCCCCGGGTGAGGAAGCGACGCATGTTGGAATACGACGACCGGTCGACGTCGATTCCAAAGGTCGACAGAGGGTTGTCCGTCACACCGAGGAAACCAGCCTCTTCGATGTAGGCGTAGGACTCGGTGTTGAAGTCGGGAGGGAGTCCCCATTCGAACTCGGAACTCGCGGCCACCTGGCCGCCGGGAGCGAGCTGCACACTGACACTCGCCTGACCGATCGGGGCGGCGCCTGGCCGAGCCATGCGCCTCGCCTGCAGCGCCATGGACGCATCGCCCGGAGCCATCGACAGGTCGACCTGCGTCGCCGCGCCGGACACGCGAACAATGCGCTCGGCGCTCTGGTACCCGACCAACTCCGCACGCACCCGGATTTCGCGACCCTCCCAGCCGTCACCCGGCAGGGCGAAGGTGTACTCGCCCCCGTCGGCGGAAAGGACGGAGGTCGTCTGCCCCGAGATGTAGACCCGGGCGCCGGCGAGCGACTGGCCGGTCTCGGCATCGGTGACGTGGCCCGATACGATCACGCGTTCCATGTCCGTCGAGACCAAAGCCGCCAGGTTCGCGGCGAGAGCCAGTGCGAGAGCAAGGATGGGCATGGAGTCTCCCGGTACGGAATCAGGCTGACTGCGCGTTTATTTCTTACTCTGGAGTCGGCGGATACGGTCCGGGGCTCAGCGGATGCGATTCGGGCGACGTAGCGTCGGACAGGCTCCCGGCGGCGCGGTGCGGAGCGTCGCCGCCGGAGGTCCTCCGGGGCCTGTTGCCATCGTGCTCGGGTTCGCCCCAAGGTATGGCGTGCCGAGCGGTGCCCGGAGCACCGGGACGCTCTCCCGAGCCGCGGCCCGAATGATCACGGAGGATCATCGCTATCGATGCAGCCGACCCCCCAGCAACTGAACCACCTCGCCCAGGCAGATCCCCGGTTGGGGGCCGCCATGGAGCGGGTTGCGGAGTTTCCGGACTTCTCCAAAGCCAGCCGGCGCTTCTCCAACTTCCACTACCTCTGTCGGTCGATCACCTATCAGCAGCTCGCCGGTGCCGCGGCCAGGGCCATCTACGAACGTGTGCGAGGCCTGACACCGGGTGACAGCTTCCCCGACACCAGGGAGTTGCTGGCGCTCTCGACCGAAGAGCTGAGGGGAGCGGGACTGTCGGGCAACAAGGTGCTGGCGCTCACGGATCTGGCGGCACGGGTCCATTCCGGGTCGCTCAGACTGGGCGGCCTCGGCCGGCTGCCCGACGAGGAGATCGTGCGCCGCCTGACCGTGGTGCGGGGCATCGGAGTATGGACCGCGCAGATGTTTCTGCTCTTCAAGCTGGCCCGGCTCGACGTGATGCCAGCGACCGACCTGGGGGTGCGAGAGGGGCTGCGCCGGCTGGACCGCCTCGAAGAGCGGCCCACGCCAAAGGCCGTGCTGGAGCGGTCCGAGGTCTGGAAGCCGCTGCGTTCGGTGTCCAGCTGGGTGCTTTGGCGGTTGTGCGACACGAAGACGCCGTAAACAGACACGCCGCGAGGGAACACGCCATATTGTGATCGGCACCGCGCCCACTATCATGATCCATGATCGGGACCGCGCCCACCTTCATCGCCTGACCCCGAAACGCCATGCCCGTCTATCTTCAGTACTACTTCTGGCTGATCGCCGTCTCTCTCTTCTGCTTCCTGCTGGAAAGGATCTGGCCCTGGCGCAAGAAGCAGCGCGCGCTGCGGCGGGGGATCGGACAGGATCTGTTCTGGCTCGTTTTCAACGGGCATTACCTCGGGGTTCTGCTGGCCATGGTGACGGGCCGGCTGGTGCAGTCTCTCAACGGGACGCTGTTCGAGATGGGCGTGCCCGTGCCCGAGTCGCTGGCGCTGGTCTCGTCGCAGCCGCTCTGGCTCCAGTTCGTGGTGTTCTTCGTGGTGAAGGACTTCGTGGAATGGAACATCCACCGGCTGCTTCACCTGACCCCGTGGCTGTGGGAGTTCCACAAGCTTCACCACAGCATCGAGGAGCTGGACTGGATCGGGAACTTCCGTTTCCACTGGGGCGAGGTCGTGGTCTACAAGACGCTGTCGTATCTGCCGCTCGTGGTGCTCGGCGTCAACGGTACGGTAATCCTGTTGATGGCCATCGTGAGCACGCTGATGCAGGACCTCAACCACTCCAACCTGCGCATCGACTGGGGGCCGCTCCGATATCTGCTCAACTCGGCGAAGATGCACGTGTGGCACCACGACATCGTGCAGCACGGCAGAGGCGGCCAGAACTTCGGCATCGTGTTGAGCGTCTGGGACTGGGTCTTCGGCACCGCGTACTGGCCATCGGACCGGGAAGAGCCGGAGCAGCTTGGCTTCGAGGGGATGGAGGAGACGTACCCGCGCTCGCTCGCGGCGCGCATCGTCTATCCGTTCGTGAAGTCGCGGCGCTGATGCGCGGCGGACGGTAGCGCCGGCCCATGGCCAGAAACCCGCGCGAGGGCCAGTTCTCTCTCGGACTCGGATGGGAGCCGCCGTTGGCCCCGCCTGGCCGGACGGAGCCGGCGCCCGCGGACGAGATCTCGCCCGACCCCCGGCGCGACGCCGCCGCCGAACGCCAGCCGACCCCTGCAGCCCCTGATCCCCGTCCCGCCGTTGAGGGTGCTTCCGCGCTCGTCCGGGCGCTCGCCCGCGTGGCCCGCGAGCATCCCCTGGACCGCAAGGTCATCGTGTGCCGGACGGGCGGCGAGGGACGCGAACTCCTGCGGCAGCTGGCGCTTCGGACCGGGTCCTGGGTCGGGTTCGAAGCCACCACGACCCGCATGCTGGCGATGAGCGTGGCCGGACCCGCGCTGGCCGCCCGCGGCCTGCGGCTGACCGATGCCTTCGACGAGGAAGCACTCCTCGACGAAGGCATCGACGAGGTGCTGCTGGCGGGAGACGAGAACGAGCACTCCCGTCTGGCGCGGGGGGTGGGGATGCGCCGGGCGCTCGCGCGCGCCGTCGCGACCCTGCGTCTCGCCGGGGTGGGCGCCGGGAAGCTACGCGGGGCCCCACTCGCGAACCGCGCAAAGGCCCGGATTCTGTCGGGCATCCTCGGAGCCTGCGAGGCGCGCCTGCGCGGGCGCGGGCTCACGGACGCCGCGGGCGTCTTCCGGGCAGCGACCTCGGTCTTGAATGCGACACGAGCAGGCGACCGGGGCGATCCCCTGGCGCACCAGCGCGTCTACCTGGTGCCGGGGATCGAGCGGCGGGGGCTGGCCGGGCGCTTTCTCTCGGCGCTCCTGGGGCGGGGCGCCCAGGTGCTGGAGGCCGATGCGGTCCGGGGGCTGGCCGCTCCGGATTCTCTGATGTGGCGCGCCACCCTCGAGGAAACGAACCGGCGCTCCTGGCTGCACGACGTGGAACGGGCCGCGCCCGCCGGTCCGCCAACCGCGGACGCCTCCCTGGACATCTTCGTGGCCAACAGCGTCGAAGCGGAGCTGCGCGAAGTGATGCGGCGGGCGCTGGAGCGCGGCCTGGCCTGGGATGACGTCGAAATCGTGGCCACCGACCCGGCCGTGTACGGCTCCGCCCTGCACGCGCTCGCCGAGAGGATGGGTGTCCCGGTTACCTTCGCCACGGGACTGCCCGTGGAGCGGACGCGGCCCGGCCGGGTGGCGGCGGCCTGGTTCAGGTGGATCGAAGGAGGGTTCGACGCGGGGGTGGTCCGCACCCTGCTCTACGCGAGCGACCTCACCGCCCCCCGGCCCAACCACTGGATCCGGGGCGCCTCCCTGGCGAAGCGCTTGCGCCACCTGCGCGTCGGTTGGGGGCGCGACCGGTACCTCCCCGCCATCGACCGGGCGCTCGCGGAGGTGGACGACCTTCCCGCCCGCATGTACGACACGCCCGAGAGGCTGGAGCGGCGCAAGCGGCAAAATCGCAGCGAACTTCAGGCGTTGCGCGGCCTGCTCGCTCCCGCGCTGCGCGCCACACCCCCGGTTTCCATGGACGCGCGCCCGGGCTCCACCCCGGTCTCGCCGTCGCAGGTCGCCCGCGGGCTGCGCCGCTTCCTGGCCGGAACATCGCCGGGGAGCTCCGTGGACGACACGGCGCGGTCGCGCATGGAGCGCATCCTCGAGCGTATCGAAGCGACTCTCACCCGCCGGACCGACTACCGGGCCGCCGCGGCCATCGTGCGCCGCCACCTCGCGTTCCCCGTCCCCGCCCCGCGCGCGGAGGGAAGCGCGCCGTGGAGCTCCGCGGGAGGGGCGCTCTACCTGACCGACATCGGCAACGGTGGCCGGACCGGTCGCCGGGCCACCTTCATCGTGGGCCTGGACGCCCATCGGCTGGGCGGGTCGAACACGCAGGATCCCTACCTCCTCGACACCGACCGCATCCAGCTGGCCGGCACCGACCTGCCCCTCTCCGCCGACCGCATCCGGGAGCGGCGCTTCCAGCTGGCGGCGCTCTTCTCGTCCCTGCGCGGCTCCGTGTGCCTCAGCTACAGCGCCTGGGATCCGGCGGAGGCGCGCGCGGTATCGCCGTCCTCCGAGCTGCTGCAGGCCTTCCGGCTCATGCGCAGCGACCCGGCGGCCACCTTCGAAGACCTGGAAGCGCACGTCCACGGCCGCGCGGGCCTGGTCCCCCGGCGAGCGGTTCACCTGGACTCCACGGATGTCTGGATGGCTGCGCTGGAGAGGGAGGGTCGCCTGCTGGAGGGCGAGGAGATGGTGCGGAAGGCCTTCCCCCGCATCGATGCGGGGACGCGGGCGCGCGATGCGCTGAGCGGCGATCAGGTCACCGCCTTCCACGGCCAGGTCGTCCCGCGCCCCGAGCTGGACCCCCGGCAGAACCCCCGGCGTTCGGTCTCGGCGAGCGCCCTGGGCACCCTGGGCGCCTGCGCAAAGCGCTACTTCTACGGGTATGTGCTGGGCGTCAGGCCCCCGGACGACCCCGATTACGACCCCGAAACGTGGCTGGATGCGCTCCGGCGGGGCAGCGTTCTGCACCGCGTCTACGAACGCGCGCTGAACGAAGCCCGCAAGAGCGGCATCGGCTACGACGACCCGGGGTTCGAGAACCTGGTCGCCGCCATCCTCGGGGAGGAGGTACTGCGCACCGCTCGTGAGATTCCAGCTCCGAGCGAAGTGGTGCGCGCCCGGCAGGAAGACGAACTGGCCCGAGACGTGGAGTCGTTCGTTGCCATGATCCGGGGCGATGCGCCCTCCTGGATCGAAACCGAACTCGCCTTCGGATTCAGGGGTGAGGAGCCGGTGCCCTTCCCCACTTCTTCCGGGCCGGTCATGGTGCGGGGCGCCATCGATCGCCTGGACCGGGTTCCCGGGGGTCTGCGGGTCGTGGACTACAAGACCGGGAGCATGTACGGGTTCGGCGGCAAGAGCGGCATCTACGATGGAGGCCGGCGGCTCCAGCACGTCATCTACACGACGGTCGCCCGCCTGATGCACGACGGGCAGGCCGCCGCCATGGAATACCACTTCCCGACCCGCCGAGGCGAGAATCGCAGGACCGCATACTCGTCCGGGGACCTGGTGGCGGGGCCCCAACTCGTCTCCCGCCTCCTCGACCTGGTCGCGCGCGGCCATTTTCTTCCCACGGACACCGCCGGCGACTGTCGTTACTGCGACTACAAGCCGGTTTGCCGGGTGCGCGAGACCCAATTCAGCACCATTTCCCCGCTGGCGGACTGGGTGAAGGAACGCATCAACGAAGCCCCCGAACTGCGCGGGTTGCGCATGATCCGCAACTGGGACCACGAGGGCGACGGATTCCTGCACGCGCTGGAGGCGGACCGGCAGATTGGCAGTGAACCGGGCGGAAAACAGCCTTGAGCCCTGCTCGCGACACCGGACGCCCACTCCCCGCCGACGAACCCGAGCGCAAGCGGGCCCGCGAGGAAGTGCGCACCAGCTTCCTGGTCGAAGCGGGCGCCGGATCGGGCAAGACCCAACTGCTCGTCGAGCGCATGGCGGCGCTGGTGGAGAGCGGTGAAGCCGAGGTGTCGCAGATCGCGGCCGTCACCTTCACCCGCAAAGCCGCGGCGGAGCTTCGCGAGCGCTTTCAGGTGAAGCTGGAGAAGAGCTTTCGCGCGGAGCGGCAAGAGCAGCCGGGGAGTGAGAAGGCCCGGCGTCTCCGGCGCGGAATCGAGGACATCGATCGCGCCTTTCTGGGCACCATCCACGCCTTCTGCGCGCGCCTGCTCCGCGAGCGTCCCATCGAAGCCGATCTCGACCCGGACTTCGTGGAGGCGCCGGAGGCGGAAGCCAAGCTGCTTCAGGATCGCTTCTGGACCAGCTTCCTGGAGCGAACCGTCTCCGACTCGGACCCGCTCCTCGAACAACTGGCCCGGGCCGGTCTGCGCGCGGACCAGCTCCGCAACGCCTTCGACCGGATGGTGGAGAATCTCGATGTCGAGTATCCGGCGCCGGATGTGCCGCCTCCCGGTCCCGAGGCCATCCGGGAAGTGCGCAGCCGGTTGCAGGAAATGATGGAACGGGCGCTCGGTCTGATGCCCCGAAAAGAGCCCGGGAATGGCTGGGACAGGGCCCAGGAGACTGTGCGCTCGCTTCGCTATACGCGCCGCTTCCGCGGATGGCATGACGTCGCGGCGCTATTCGACGCGGCGGAGCGGATGTGTTCGGTCAAGAGCCTGACGCTCAACCGCTGGCCCCAGCCAACCCGCGAGGGCGACGCGGAGGTACGAGCGTTGCGGAGCGATTTCGGGGCCCTGAGCGCCGAGGATAGCCCGGTGCGCGGTCATCTCCACCGCTGGCTCGCGCATCGGTACGGCCTCGCGATCGCTTTCGTCCGCCGGGCGGCCATGAAGTTCGCCGAGGAGCGCCTGAGGATCGGGATGCTCAGCTTCCACGACCTCCTCATGCTGACGGCCAGGCTGCTCCGCGAGCACCCCGACGTGAGGCGGGATCTGGGGGAGCGCTATCGGTACGTGCTGATCGACGAGTTTCAGGACACCGACCCGATCCAGGCGGAGCTCCTCTTCCTGCTCGCCTCGGAGCCCGACGGACGGCGGCCCGCCGACTGGCGCACCGTCGTCCCTCGGCCGGGAGCCCTCTTCGTGGTGGGCGACCCCAAGCAGAGCATCTACCGCTTTCGGCGCGCCGACATCGTCGTCTACAACCAGGTGCGCGCCCGTTTCGAGGCGTTCGGCGCGGTTCTCCTCCTCACCACCAACTTCCGCTCGCGCCAGACGCTCGCCGACATGGTGAACGAGGTGTTCGACCATCCGGACCGCTTTCCGCGGGAGGAAACGGACAGACAGGCCCGTTTCGCGCCCATGGTCCCTCATCCGCGCGAGGCCAGCGGGCCCGAGGGCGTGTTCAGCTACGCCGTGCCCAAGGCCCGGCGTTCGCGGGATGCGGCGAGCCTGGAGGCGGACATCCTCGCCAGCTGGATTCGCGCGCGCATCGAGAAGGGAGAGCGCAGGGCGGGCGATTTTCTGGTGCTCACCCGCCAGAAGGCCCATCTCGATCTCTATGCCCGGGCGCTGGAGGAGCGCAACGTGACCATCGAGGTCTCGGGGGCGCAGGCGGGCCCGGAGGAGGAACTGCGCGAACTCATCCTCCTGCTCGGGACCCTGATCGACCCGGGCAACCCGGTCAATGTGGTTGCGGTGCTGACGGGACTCTTCTTCGGCCTCGATCACGAGCAGTTGGCAACGCACGCGCTGGCCGGAGGAAGATTCGATTTCACCTACGCGGGCGCAGGCCGGGGTTCGGGGGCCCGCGCATCCAGCGCTGCCGCCGCTGGCGGAGATGCCTCCGAAGACGACGCGCCGGGAGAAGACGGGTCCGACACCGAGGTGAGCCGAGCGCTCGCCACCTTGCACGACTGGTGGAAGGAGAGTCGGCGCGAGCCGGCCGATATCCTCATCGGCCGGCTGGTCGACCGCCTCGGGCTCATGCCCTACGTGGCCGGAAGCAAGCTGGGAACGTTGCGGACCGGCATTCTGGCCTACGCGCTGGACACCGTGCGAGCGCAGGCGCTGCGGGGAGATGCTTCGCTGGCCGGAGCCGTAGACGCCCTGGAAGCGGCGCTGGACTGGGAAGATGCCGAAACCCCGTTCAACCCGGGGCACGATGACGCCGTGCGGGTCATGAACCTGCACAAGGCGAAGGGGCTGGAGGCGACCGTCGTGGTCCTGGCCAACCCCGGGCAGGGCGTTTCGCGAACGCGCCGTCCGGATTCGCATACGAGACGCGGAACGGGGGGCGAAGCGGAAGCCTTCACAACCGTTTCCGTCGCCGCCGGACCGTACAATACGCGTGCCCTCGCCCAGCCGCTGAACTGGCCCGAGTACCAGAGCGAGGAAGCCCGATTTCTGGAAGCCGAGGAGCAGCGCATCCTCTATGTGGCCTGCACCCGGGCCAGGGAGGAGCTGGTGGTCGCGCGCCGGGCAGGCAAGTCCCGCTGGGGCATCTTCGACGCGTGGCTCGGACGGAACGCGAAGACGCTGCAGCTGGCCCGGGATGTCCTGCCGGAGCGGGAGCGGCTCGGACGTAGCGCCGCGGAATTGCTCGCCGAGACGGCGGCGGCGGCGGACGGCTTGAGGGCGGGGGCCGAGCCGTCCTACGAGTTCGCGTCGGTGACGGAGCTTGCGAAGGGGATGAAGGGGGAAGCCGTTGGAGGTGAGTGGCATGCCGGAGATGAGCGGCATGCCGGAGAGCCGGAGGAGACCCGCGGAGCCGAGGATCGACCGCCGGCTCCGTCCGTGTCGGACCCCACGACCCTCCGCGGATACGAGTGGGGAAGCGCCGTCCACGGTACCCTGGCCGCGGCGGCCCAAGGCGTCGAGGGCGATGCGCTCGAGTTCATCGCACGCGCGCTTCTGGTCGAGTACGAGCGCCCCCTGGACGCGCAGGGCGCCCCCACGGAACTCGCCGAGCTGATGTCGCTGGTCGGGCGCGTGCGGGAATCGGAGCTCTGGCGACGCGCCGAGCGCGCCCGGGTGCGCCAGCCCGAAGTGCCCTTCGCGGTCGAGCGAGCCGGCACGCGCGACGGCGGCATCCCGCGCTTCGTGGAAGGCGTGATCGACCTTGCCTTTCGGGAGCCGGACGGCTGGGTGATCGTCGACTACAAGACCGACGTGGGCGACGACCCGGACTTCCCCCGGCGCCGGCGCGCCTATCGCCGCCAGGTGGACCTCTACGCGGAGTGCTGGGAGGCGGTCACCGGCGAGTCCGTCAAGGAACGAGTGCTTCTGTTTACGACAATGGAGGAGGAGGAACGTTGGTAGCCAACGGCCGGACCCTGGGCCGAGGCGAAGGCGCGACGAATGACGCCGCGAGCGGCGGCGCGAGTGACGGACCGGCCGCCGACTCCGTCCGCATCCGCTTCATCGGCTGCGGCGACGCCTTCGGCAGCGGGGGACGCCTGCAGACCTGCCTGTGCGTGGAATCGGACGCGCATCGCTTCCTGGTGGACTGCGGCGCTTCCGCCCTGGTGGGGCTCCGGAAGTTCGGCGTCGACCCGAACGCGATCGACACCGTGCTCGTGAGCCACATGCACGGCGACCACTACTCGGGCATCCCCTGGCTGGGGCTCCAGCGAGCCGCCGCCGGGGTGGAACGCCCCCTGACGGTTCTCGGACCCGAGGGCATCGCCGAGCGTCTTCCGGGACTGGCGGACCACCTCTTCCCCAGCTCCTCCCCGCGCCCGAACCGCTTCCTGCTCGACATTCTCGAATACGCATCGCTCCGCCCCACGACGCTGGAGCAGGCCTGGCCCGGCGGGCTCACCGTCACCGGCTATCCCGTGACCCACGTCCCGGCCACCAACCCGCACGCGCTGCGCATCGAGGTCGGGGGCAAGGTGATCGCCTTCTCGGGCGACACGTCGTGGGACGAGCATCTCATCGAAGCCGCCGCCGGGGCCCATATCTTCATCTGCGAGGCCTACAGCCTGAAGCCGGGAGGCCCGCTCCACATGGACATCGAGACCCTGCGGGCGCGCCGCGCCGATCTCGACTGCGAGCGCATCGTCCTCACGCACATGGGCGACGACGTGCTGGCCACGCTGCCCATCGAAGGCTTCGAGCACGCGGAGGACGGGAAGGTGATCGAGGTGTGAGCCGGCCCTTCGCTGTCCCGGTTCCGGCCAAGGCCAGCGTGCGCTTTATCGATTTGATCGACCTATCGTCTTGCACATGAGGAGACGATGCGCCATCCGTCTTGCGTATCTCCTATCAAACGTAATTACGTCTTGCGTTTTCTGTTTCCTTGAGATATTCGTCTTGCATCCATCAATTCAAAACGTCGCTCCGCAAGACGCCCATGACCATCGTCACCCTCTCTCCGCGTTTCCAAGTCGTGATCCCCAAGGATGTGCGTGAACATCTCGACCTTAAGCCGGGCCAGAAGCTTCAGGCTCTCAGTTACAAGGGACGAGTCGAGTTGATTCCCATCGAGGCCATCGAAGCTGCGCGCGGGTTTCTGCGCGGGATCGACACGTCCGTGCCGCGCGATCCGGACCGGCCATGAACGTCGTCGACTCGTCGGCGTGGCTGGAGTATTTCGCGGACGGTCCCAACGCGGGCGATTTCGCCGACGCCATCGCCGACACCGACCGGCTGCTGGTTCCCAGCATCACGCTCTTCGAAGTGTTCAAGCGCGTCCGTCTCCAGCGGGATCCTGCGGCAGCCCTGTACGCCGTGGCTCAGATGATGCGCGGCCGCGTCGTCGACCTGGATGCGGAGCTGGCGGTCGCCACCGCGGCTCTGAGCACCGAGAAGGGACTCGCCGTGGCGGACAGCGTCGTGCTGGCAACGGCTCGGGCGGCGGAGGCAACGCTCTGGACTCAGGACGCCGATTTCGAGGGGATGGAGGGGGTGGAGTACCGGCAACTCGCCCGGGTGCCACGCGCTGAGAGACACGAACCATGAGTACGGATTCAATTCTCGGCGTACCCTCAGCCACCCTCAAGATCGCCATGCCAGATGTCGCCCTGGGGAGTGAGTCCTAGGCTTAAACCGGCGCAGCAAGCGGCGGGACACGTATCGAACTCGGGGACCGTATGGCTCGATTCGAAGCGCGGATGCCGAAGCCTACCCCGGGCCACACCCCGGATTGGCGGACTCGACCGGTCGCCCCTTGGCTGTCCCCCTCGTCGGAGACTGGGGTGGACCACCAAGTCTGCATGCGATAGGTTCCATCCATGACGCCGCCCGCCATCGCTCACTTGCCCTAGGATCTCGCGAAATCCTCTTCTGAGCATCATGGACGACTGTCTCACACTCTTGTGCCGCCCCGGACATCCGTCGGGGGCTCTTGCGGTGCGTCACATCGACCACTTCCTCCACAGCATCGCAACCGTAGCGCCTGGGGTGTACTACCCGTTCCCGAAGGCGAGGAACGCGCCCGGCCACTTGTGGGCTTCTCCCGCGCGTCACCGCATCGCACGAGCGCGAGAACCGGAGCCTACTCATGACCGCTGAAGTAGCTGTGCTAAACAAGTCTGCCGTCGCTCTAGCAGCTGATAGCGCCATGACGGTCGGCAGTACGCGGAAGACGTATCCCACAAACAAGCTTTTCGCTCTTACGAAGTATCGCCCCGTCGGTGTGATGGTGTACAATAACGCCGAGTTTATGGGGATACCCTGGGAAACCCTCGTGAAGATGCACCGAGAGGAGTGCGGTTCTAGTGGCAAGGCAACCGTGAAGGACTACGCTGAACACTTTCTTGGATACGTCGGCAATGCCGCAATCTGCACCAGCGCCCAAGTTCGTCAGAATTTCCTTCGGATCGCCACCGATTTATTCCGCCGCCTAGCCAGTTCACAACAGCACCTTTCGACCGAAGAGGCACCGGATCCCAACACGGGGATCGCCGACGTGATCGCATCACAATCGCGCATGTTTACCGATGCTGGTGAAGCCCCCTCCATGGCTAACGTTGACGTGGAAGCACTAGTTGAGGCTCATGAGTCGGACGTCAATACACTGATTGACCGATGCATCCCCGATCTTGAAATCGATAGCTCCGTTCGTAGGTCACTCCACAACGTCCTCGCTCAGGCCATAAAGAGCGTCCGCTTGTCAAGCGGTTTTTCTGGTCTAGTGTTTGCTGGATTCGGTGACGACGAATTGTTTCCAAGCCTTCTGGAGGTCGTCACCGATGGAGCTATTGGCCAAGTCGTCAAAGCCGATACCAAGAGAGAGTTAGACATTGCCCGGACGGGTACGCACGGGGCAATAGTTCCCTTTGCACAGAGTGAGATGGTTGGGCGTTTTATGGAGGGAGTAGACGAAGACTTCTTGAGGTACCTGGAACAGTACCTAGGCAATCTACTATACAAATCTGCGCGCGAAATCCTTGAGGCCGGTACTCCAGAAGGGCAGCTTACGGAGGATCAGATATCCGAACTCCAGAACATCGTAGAGAGCAATCTCGACGACTTTCGGCAAGCCGCCGGGTCGGCGCAGCAGTTTCGCCTTGAGCGTTTTGTAAATCCTGTCTTGGGAATTGTTAGACATCTTCCTAAGGAGGAATTGGCAAGCATGGCAGAGGCGCTGGTTAACCTAACGTCCCTAAAGCGCCGGGTTTCTTTGGAGGAAGAAACCGTTGGCGGACCCATCGACGTTGCAGTCATATCAAAGGGTGACGGTTTCATATGGATCAAGCGAAAACACTACTTCGATGGTCTAATGAATCGCGATTACCTTACCCGACAATCGCTAAGGCCTGTTGTTGAATCCGGAGGTGATTATGTACTATAAACCACATATCCTTCGGCGTGCGGGTGATTCCGCTCGCGAACCGCGGGATCGAAGAGTTGTGGGCCGCCTGGCCACTGATGACGAAGTTACAAGACAGGCGATCGAGGACGCCAGTCGCTCGTTCGGCAAGATCCGGGAGAACCTGCGGCGGTTGGCGCAAAGATCCCGATGATGAAATAGGGGAGGGTTGCAGCCGGGCGCGCGGCAAACGATCGGCCTTGTCGCAGCGGAAGGTGTTACGCTGGAGGCGGAATGCGGATTCAGCGCCCTCGACGTCGTGCTCCGGATCAGAAACCCAGGTAGGTCAGACTCACCGAGCCGACTGCCTGGGTGGGGCCGATCCCGCGTAGCTCGACGCCCGACAAACCCCATTGCTGGTCCCGGCACCAACTCGCTTGACCCCGTCCCGTGGCGTAGTCTTATGATCTGTGGCGGGTAAGGATGTGGCAGCAGTCTCAGCAGGAGGATGAACATGCGCGGATCGACTTCAGCCCGAACAGGGATCTTGGCATGCCAGGCTCTCGCTCTCTCCCTCCTCATCCTGTCCGTGCTGACGGCTCGGCCCGCGGAGGCCCAGCATCGTGATGGAGAAGGGGATATCTCCATGGCCATGGTGGGGGACCTCATCATCACGCGAGCCCTGATGCCCTACGATGAGCCCGAGTTTCTGCAGCTGCGGGACCTGATCGGCGGGGCCACCGTAGGCTTCGGCAACATGGAGATGCTGCTGCACGAGTACGGGGACGACATCATTCCCTCGGCCCAGAGCGGCGGTACGTACATGGCGGGACATCCGGATCTCGCCAAAGACCTGGCCTGGATGGGCCTGGACATGCTGGGCCTCGCCAACAACCACACCATGGACTACGGCGCGGGCGGGATGCGCTCGACCCGCAGAGCCCTCGCAGCGGCGGGGATCAAGGTTGCGGGTTCGGGTGAGAATCTGGCGCTCGCCAGGGCACCCGCCTACCTGGAGACGGCGGATGGGCGAGTGGCGTTCATCGCCGTGTCATCGAGCTTCTCCGAGCACATGAGGGCCGGCCACCAGCGTCCGGACCTGCGCGGCCGGCCTGGCCTGGCGCCGATGCGCTTCGAGACGACGTACGTGGTGCCGGGCGATGTCTACGAGAGCCTGGAAGAAGCGCGCGCTCAGGTAGGGGGGATCGAGGGCAACTTCGAAGCCGGCGATGGCTACCGGACAGTCACGCGGCCGCATGCGGGCGATCTGGAGGAGCTGCTGGCAACCGTCCGCGACGCGCGGCGACAGGCCAACTGGGTTGTTGTGACCAGCCACACGCACCAGGGGGGCGGCAACCAGTACATTCCGAGCCGGGCCGGAGACAAAACGGGCTGCCTGGGTCTCTATGAGGACGCCTGCGACGAGAGCAGATATGTGCCCGCGGACGCGCTGGTGACTTTCGCCCGGGCCGCGATCGATGCCGGGGCCGATGCCTTCTACGGGCATGGTCCGCATGTGCTCCGCGGCATCGAAATCTATCAGGGAAAGCCCATATTCTATTCCCTGGATGACTTCCTGTTTCAGAACGAGACTCCGCCATTTCAGCCTTGGGACAACTATGCCCAGTATGACATGGACGCATTCAGAGGTCTGCCGTCTGATTTCTACGATGGCCGGGAAGCGGCTTCGGGGGGCGGGCGCCCCGCCGCGGACTACTGGTGGGACGGGGTGGTGGCGTTGACGGAGTTCCGGGACGGAGAGCTGTACAACATCCGGCTGGTGCCCACGGTCCTGGGCTATGGACTGCCGCGCCCGCAGCGCGGCCGGCCGGTGGCGGCCTCGGGCGAGGACGCGCAGCGGATTCTGACGCTCCTGACCGCCCTATCGGACCCGCTCGGCACGCCGATCGAGGTCGTTGGGGAAGAAGGGCTGATCCTTGGGCCGGGCGCCATGCGGACGGACGGCTCGCCTCCTCCGCGGTAAAGGGGAGCAGCCTGACGTTCAGTTCGTCGCGGGCGGCCTTCTGCCCTCGGAGGGCGTGATCACGATTCCGGGCAGCATGCCTGTCGGTGAGCCCTGGTCCACGACAAAGCTCCCGTTGACGAGCACGTAGTCGATCCCGGTCGCGTACTGGTGCGGATCGGTGAAAGTGGCCATGTCGCGCACCTGCTCCAGATCGAGCACGACCACGTCGGCCACAAAGCCTTCCCGCACTTGGCCGCGGTTCCTGAGCCCCAGGATCTGGGCGGGCAGGGTGGTCATGGAGCGAACGGCGTTCTCGACGGAAAGGACGCCGCGGTCGAGCGCATACTCCCGGATCTTGCGCGGGAAGGTGCCATAGTAGCGGGCGTGGACGGCCGGTCCGTCTTCGGGAAGGACGATCCCGCCGTCCGAGGCCGTCGCCACCCATGGCTGCGCGCCAAAGTTCTCGATGTCCTCCTCCGAGAAGGAGAAGCTCCGCAGACGCCCGCCGCCGCGGCGGTCACGCATTCCCTCCAGCTGGAGCTGGATCGCGGCATCGACGGCGGAGATCCCGCGTTCGGCCGCGATCCCGGCGACACTCCTGCCGATCAGCGCCCGGTCCGGATAGTCGAAGACCACGATATTCTCCGCGCCGCCCCGGAACTCCGTCTCGTACGCAATATCCTGCCTGAGCATGCGGGCGCGCTCGGGATCGGCCAACGTCCTTCGCAAGGCCTCTGCATAGTCCGGTTCGCCTGCGTCCGGATCGCCGCCTTCCGTTTCGACATCCGCGCCGACGGCCCACTCCGGAATCAGGCTGACGTTGCCGTCGCTCCCGCTCGTCGCGTACGGGTACTGGTCCGCGAAGATCGCGACTCCCCGGGCCCGGGCTCTCTTGATCGCCGCGATGATCGCGCCGCTCGAGCCCCAATAGTTGGCGCCCCTGGCCTTGATGTGCGTCGCCACCACCGTGGCCCCGGTCCGCTCGCCGATTTCGATGGTCTCCTGGATGGAGTTGAGCATGGTCGGGGGACCCGCCTCGTCCTGACTCGGCCTCCACCACATCGGCGATGTGCCACTGCTGCGTTCATGCTCGATGAACACGCCGCCGAACGGCACGATCTCCTCCACGACGGCGACGACCTCATCGGTGTCGCTCCAGCGGCCCGGCACGTATTCGAGCCCCGCCGACATCCCGAACGCCCCCGCTTCCATCCCCGCCCGCGCCAGGGCCCGCATCCGCTGCACCTCATCAGGCGTCGCGAGCCTCCGGTAGTCGTCGCCCATAGCCTCTGCGCGGATCGAGTTGTGGCCCACCATGAGGATTGCGTTGGGACCGATCTGCTGGTCCTGTAGCTGCGACCGCTGTGCACCGATATCCACGGGGCCGCGGCCATCCTGGTTGATGACGACGGTGGTCACGCCCTGGGTTACCAGGTTGGCGGCGGCGCGACGGCGATCGTCCTCCGATTCCAGTCCTTCAGCGCCGTGGGAGTGAAGGTCGATGAAGCCAGGCGCCACGACCTTGTTCCGGGCATCGATAACCCGCTCGGCCTGGGCGCCGGCCAGGTTGCCCACGGCCACGATCTTCCCGCCCCGGATGCCGACATCCGCATAGATCCAGGGGTTTCCGGTGCCGTCCAGGACGCGTCCGCCCGTTATGAGCACGTCGAACGAAGGGGGCTCCTGTGCCTGTGCGGGTGCGGCGGGCGTGAACAGCGATAGTAGAAAGACGCCAATCAGCAAGCGACGCATGGGTTCCTCCGGTCCTGGACTATGATTGTGATGTCAATCCAACTTGCGCGTATGGTCTTCGGTCCACTATCGCCGGGCCGGCGCCGTGTCGGGACCAGCTCGATGCGGAAGGTACTCATGCGCCCCAAATGGCCGGAAGGCGATCCAGAAGCCAAAGGGTGGAGAGGGCTCCCAGAGCGTACCCCAGGGCAGGCTCGAACCGGCGCACCGCCGCCCGCGTTGTCTGCCGGACGATCCGCGCCACCACGACCAGCGCCGCGACGAACAGGAGCTGTCCCGCCTCGACGCCCAGGTTGAAGAACAGGAGGGCCACGGGAACGTCAGCGGCCCTCAATCCGATCTCACCGAGGGCGCCGGCGAATCCAAGCCCGTGCAGCAACCCGAAGACGAATGCCACCAGCCACGGATATCGGTGCACGAGGGACTTCCGGCCCTGGTGCCCGACCACGATCTCGCGGGCCAGCAACACGATGGAGAGGGCGATCGCGGCCTCGACCGGCGCACGATCCACGGGAACATGGCCGAGCACCGCCAAGCCCAGGGTAATGCTGTGTGCGACGGTGAAGGCGGTGATGGTCCTGACCAGCGACCAGAATCCACTGACGAGCAGGAGCAGTCCCAGAACGAAGAGGAGGTGATCGATCCCGAAGAGGATGTGTTCTCCCCCGAGAATGAAGTAGGTGCCCGCGAGCCGGCCTGTCGTACCGGCTCCGGCGCGCAGATCCGCGAGCCGGATGGGAACCGAACGGCCGTCGCCGCGGAAGTAGGCCGACGCTTCGGTGCCGTCTCCCCACCGCACGATCGCGACCACGCCGGCCAACGACCACGGCAGCTCCATGACGTCGTCGAATGTCAGTTCAGAGGCGCACTCGAACGCGAAGCCCGCGCTCACATACACGCCCGCCGTCTCCGGGGGCAGCGGCGTGCAGCGCTCCGGGAGCACCCCGCGCAGGTCGAGGATGGGAGACACCTGGGTATCGACGATCGAAAACACGTACCGGGTGTCGCCGATCTGGTCCAGGAAAACGCGCGCCACCGAGGTCACGTCCACGTCATGGCTGGGCAGCGGCGTCGAGGTGACGTCCACGTCATGGCTGGTCGCCGGCGTCGAGACGTCCACGTCATGGCTGGGCGGCGGCGTCGAGGACAGGCCGACGAGCGCGAGGACCGTTACGACGAAACCGGCGGCCCCCGTCATGGCGCGCCCGCTTCCTCGAAGACGATCGTGTAGCGCCCTCGGAGCTCCCTGACTCGCTGGTCGAGTCTGGCGTTTTCCTGTTCGCCGACCCAGTCGAGGCGGACCTTCTCGCGCACACTGTCGAGGGGCAGAGGCTCTGGAGCGGTACGCTCGGTGACCCGGAACCAGTGATGGCCGCGAACGGTCTCGTGAGGCCCGACCCAGCCGTCGAGGCCCGCACCCAGGATGAGCTCGGCAGTCGCCGCCCCGAACAGCCTCATCAGGTCGCCGCGGGTCACCTGGCGCAACACCGACGATCGCACGTCAGGATTTTCGGCGAGTTGCTGAGCGGGCGCACCGGCCTGCAGCTGATCCAGCAAGTCTCCCGTTGCCGGCGAGGCCGTGGCGATGACGATCTCCTCGGCGGTAAGCGTCGGCTCGGGCGTGTAACGCGCCCGGTTCGCCTCGTAGAACCCCCTGAGCTCATCTTCGGTGGGCTGAATGACGTCACCGCTCAGGACGTGAAGCATCTTCTGCACGAGAACGTCATCGATCCTCCGGTCCCTTTCCAACCCCAAAGCCAGAGCCTCACGCACAAGAATCCGCTCGTCGACATACGCGTCCTCGACGAGCTGCCGCTCCTCCGGGCTCAAGGGAGCGCCACGTATCGCTTCCAGCTCCGCGATCCGAACGGCTATCTGCACGCGATCGACTCTGATGACGTCGCCTCGCCACGAGTCGAGCGTCGCGTTCGCGGCGAACAGCGCCGCCGCCAACAGAACAAAGTGGAACGTCGGTTCGCGCAGGACGCGGCGGAAGAAGGGCGTTGCCGATGTCGGTTCAGCCATACGCATCCACCTTCACCGGCTCCGGGGATTCCGCCGGCAGTATTCCAATGGGGACGCTGGCAACGTAGGGCGGTGACGATGGACGGGACAATCCTAAGTCCGCCGGGGCAGGCCTGGTGGGGCGGGGGCGGCAGGCCGTCTTGCGCTATGACGATCGAGCGACATATCGTCTTGCAGCCGTCAACTCCAACGTCGCTCCGCAAGACGCCCATGACCATCGTCACCCTTTCCTCGCGCTTCCAGGTCGTGATCCCCAAGGATGTGCGCGAACATCTCGACCTCAAGCCGGGCCAGAAGCTGCAGGCTCTCAGCTACAAGGGGCGAGTCGAGTTGATCCCCATCGAAGCGATCGAAGCGTCGCGCGGGTTTCTGCGGGGAATCGACACCTCCGTGCCGCGCGATCCGGACCGGCTGTGAACGTCGTCGACTCGTCGGCGTGGCTGGAGTACTTCGCCGACGGCGCCAACGCCGGCGAGTTCGCGGAGGCCATCGCCGACACGGAGCGCCTGGTCGTGCCCAGCATCACCCTCTTCGAAGTGTTCAAGCGCATCCGCCTTCAGCGCGATCCCGCCGCAGCCCTGTACGCGGTGGCTCAGATGATGCGCGGCCGCGTTGTAGACCTGGATGCGGAGCTGGCGGTCGCCGCCGCAGCATTGAGCGCCGAGACCGGAATCGCCATGGCCGACAGCATGGTCCTGGCGACGGCTCGCGGGGCGAACGCCACGCTCTGGACTCAGGATTCGGACTTCAAAGGCATGGAAGACGTGGAGTATCGGGCGTACGCCGGAGTCGGCTCCGAAGGCTGATGGTCGTCACCCTCCGACCCAACAACCGTGCACGATCGAATCCCACGACTGATTAGTGCTCGGCGCCGATGGGATCCAAGTCGTCTCATGTCGGCATTTGATCCACCTGCGGCGAGCCGTAGCTTTGGCCGTAGTCCGCCTGGCCGTCAGCACCATTCCGTTGCCCAGCGCGAGCTCCTTCGACACCCGGAAGTCGCAGGTGAAGAAGACGACATCACCGATTGGTTGGACGTCCTCAGCAAGGTTGCCAACATGAGGGGAGCCGGAGGCAGGGTGGAGGAGCGCGGGTAGACACGAGGTGAACTGAGCAACGACGAGGGCATTCTGATCGTAACAAGGCGACCAAACCTGCCGGGGGTAGGGAAATGACGGCTCGTTGCGTAGGTTCCGTCATGCCATCTTCAGCTCTTCGCTCCATGACGGTCGTTTTCCGTAGACGCCGAGCACGCCTTCGATCTGTTGGCGTCGTCGCTCGTGCCGAGTGAGGGCGTGTGCCCGGGGTCGCAACAGCCATCATCGCCGGGACCAAGCGCGCCTTGGCGCAACTCAGCGGCAACAGATGTGCCATGCCGGATTGCGGCCTGCGCTTGGTTGACGCCCAAGGCATTTCCGTGGGGGTAGCCGCACACATCGTCGGAGCGCGCGGCGGAGGCAAGCAGGGCAGTCCATCCGCGCGCTTTGATCCTAGTGTAGTGTCCGCAATATAATACGCCTATGCTGAGGCGGCTGCGAGTGCCTTGCGGGCGGTCCACCTTCTCGATGATCTGGGCGGCCGACTTCGTCCACAGGAACGGTCGGGGGTTCTCGTTGTAGGTCTCGATGTACTGCTTCAGGCACGATTCGAGGTGGGGGACGGAATGGAAGACGCCGCGGCATCCGCTTCTGCGTCAGCGTGCTGAAGAAGCGCTCGACCAGGTTCAGCCACGAGGAGCTCGTCGGGACGAACCGGACGCGCCCCGTGCCCGCCGCCCAGTCCCGGACCCGCCTGCCCGAGTAGTTGTCCAGGATGATGTGGATCTCCCGGCCCTTCGGCACCTCCTTCTCCATGACCTCCTGGTGCCGGTGCCGGCCGTAGGTTTCGCCGACCACCTCGCCCGACGCCACGTCCATTGCGACGAAGAGCGACGTGGTCCCGTGGCGCTTGTAGTCGTGCGTCATCGTCCCGCAGCGGCCCCTCTTCAGCGGCAGCCCCGGCTGCGTTCAAGCGCCTGGACCGAACTCTTCTCCGCTGAACCGACCGCGTTGTCCGGCGGGTCAAGGTACAGCCCCACAACGTCTTGCAGCTTCTCCTCGAAGCGCGGGTCGGTGCTCACCTTGAACGCCGAGCACGCCTTCGATCTGTTGGCGTCGTCGCTCGTGCCGAGTGAGGGCGTGTGCCCGGGGTCGCAACAGCCATCGTGAGCGTGTCGCCCGGGACCAAGCGCGCCTTGGCGCAACTCAGCGGCAACAGATGTGCCATGCCGGATTGCGGCCTGCGCTTGGTTGACGCCCAAGGCATTTCCGTGGGGGTAGCCGCACACATCGTCGGAGCGCGCGGCGGAGGCAAGCAGGGCAGTCCATCCGCGATGGCCAGGGTAGAACCAGGCAGACACGAAGGAGGTTGTCATGGCGAGGCGGAGGTACACGCCCAAGCTCAAGGCGCAAGTGGTGCTGGAGGTGCTGGAGGGGGACAAGACGCCCGGCCAGGTGGCCAAGGCGTACGGGGTGCACCCGAACTCGGTCGGGCTCTGGAAACGGCGCTTCATCGAGCGCGCGCCGGAGGTCTTTGCTGAGGAGACGACGCGAGTACGAGCGCCGCATCCGGGACCTGCAACTGCTGGGCAAGAAGGAGGTGGAGATCGCGCTCCTAAAAAATTTCTTGGGCCGGAGCGGACGAGGCGAACGCGGACGGCCTGGCGCCGTCGCTGCGACGCGCTCGACGTGGCGAACGCGGGTGACGTACGCGCAGAAGTACGCGCACCTGGATGAAGGCGATCGCCGAAGCACACCCGGAGTACGGATACCGGCGGGCCACCGCAGATTGCCACGAGAAGATCGATGCCATTCCGCTAGGCGAACGTGACTATCCCTTCGCACGGCTCATCGACATGAAAGCCAGGCACGAGGGCATTGTTGGTCGAGCGATGAACGAGGCGCTGGCATCAGTGAGCTTCGCCGAACTCGAGCAAGCAACGCAATGGGCCACTGAAGAAGGCCTAAGGCACTCGTCCGAAAGGGACTATTCCCGGATTTCCATCGAAGACAAGATCAAGAAGCACGGCTTGAGTGCCTCGTCACGGAGTCTCATTGCCATGCTGCTCGGTGCTGCACCCTTGGTCCGCTCCTATATTCAGTCCGTAAGTCAAGGAGACCCCCGGTTTCCCGATAGGCTCAAGGCCAGGTTCCTCGAGCGTTATTTTCGCCTTCGCGGAGAAGGTATTACGTCCGGCGACGAACTCTTCGTTCGGATGCGTGAGCTTGCCACGCGCGGCTTCCACGACCAGACGACCGAAATCGCCGCACTCGCCGTGCTCGTCTACCTGTTTGAGATGTGCGAGGTGTTCGAGCAATGATTATGCCCACCAAGCACGTACCAGAAGAGCAAACTCTGCTCGGAGTGGGCGCGATCATTCTGGCGGCCCTCCGCCGATCCCAAACTGTGACTACGCTCTGGGAATCCGTCCGAACGCGTGAAGAAGTGGGTACCTTCGAGCGCTTCGTGCTCGCCCTTACCATGCTGTATGCGCTGGAAGCCGTAACATATGAGAATGGTCTCATCGCGAGGGTGGCATCATGATTCACGCTATTACGGCCAACCAGCCCTCATTCCACCCGGTTCGCTTCACGACAGGCCTCAATGTGATCCTGGCAGATCGAGCCGAGGGATCGTCGTCAAAGGACACTCGTAACGGCCTCGGGAAGTCCACTCTCATCGAGATCATCCACTTCTGCTTGGGTGCGCGGACTACAAAGGGTCGGGGGTTGGCAATCCACGTGTTGAAGGACTGGGCGTTCACGATGGAGATCACGCTCGCAGGCAACCGGGTGAATGTCACCCGCGCGGTGGACGCACCTACCAGGATCGTCGTCGAGGGTCCGACGGTCGGCTGGCCAAACACTCCCGACCCGAATCTTATGGGAGAGTCGGCTTTCAACCTACACGAATGGACGGATCTTCTGGGAAAAGTGCTGTTTTCGCTGCCGCCACCGGGCGCTTCCAGACGCAAGCCCTCATTTCGCAGCCTCGTTTCCTATTTTATTAGGCGGGGCCACGATGCCTTCTCGAACCCATTCACTCATACAGCGCGCCAGCAGTCATGGGACTGGCAGCTTCACGTCGCCATGTTGCTTGGACTAGAGTGGCAACATGCCGCAGACTGGCAGGACGTGAAGGATCGGCTCAAGACGCTAAGGGCTTTCCGCCAGGCCGTAGACGAAGGAGCCACCGCGTATGCCAGAGGCAGCATCGGGGAGATGGAGGCCGAGCGGGTTACGCTTGAGCAGGAAATCGAGCGGGAATCTCGCGCCCTGCGCAACTTCAAGGTTCTCCCGCAGTATGAATCCGTCCAGCAGGAAGCCGACCGGGCCACCGAGGTCCTGCATGCGGCCACAAACGCCAACATCGTCGACCGACGCCGCTTGAAACTCTACTACAACGCCGTGCAGGCCGAGCGTCCCCCTTCGAATGGGACGGTGGAAGCCGTGTACGAGGAGATGGGTGTCGTCTTCGCGGAGAACGGCCGTCGTACTCTCGCTGAAGCCAGAGAGTTCTACACCGAGGTTGTAAAGGACAGGCACCGCTTCCTCAGTTCTGAGATCTCCCGCTTGGAGCGAGGGATCGCAGAGAGGAACCAAGAGATTGCGGACCGGACCAAGGCCCGCGCCGAGCTATTGCAGATGTTGAAGACACACGGCGCGTTGGAGGAAATGAACGCGCTGCAGGAGCGACACGCGGCGGCGCGCCAGCGGCTCGAGCGGGTCGCGACATTGATATTGGAGAGAAGAGAACTCGAAGCCAACATGCGCAGGATCACCCGCGAAATGGCGGACCTGGCCGAGCTGACCGCGCACGACCACGAGCAACGCCGTGACATCTGGAGCGAGCCGGTGCGCCATTTCAACCGCAATTCCCAAGCGCTATACAGGGCTGCGGGACACCTGGCCATCGACTCGGGTAACGGGGGCTTCCGGTTCAACATCGAGATCAGCAGAAGCGGAAGCGAGGGGATCGGAAAGATGAAGATCTTCTGCTTCGACCTGGCGCTCCTGGAGTTCTCAGCCGGACACGGCTTGCCTATCGATTTCCTGGTTCACGACAGCGAGCTGTACGATGGCGTTGACTCACGGCAGCGCGCAGCGGCACTGGAGCGTGCGCACGAGGTAAGCGAGGCGACAGGCACCCAATACATCTGTGCCCTGAACTCCGACATGGTTCCGCGCGACGACTTCAGCCGGGGGTTCGATTTCGACGAGCGCGTCCGGCTGACTCTCACCGACAAGGAACCCGCGGGAAGTTTGCTCGGATTCAACTTCGACCCACCACCCAAGTCATGAGCGAGCGAGAGCGTTGAACGAGACCCCGCGCCTCCTCGGCGACGACCAGGAAGCCCACGATCACATTGAAGCGGAGCACGCGAGCGTCCCGCTCGTGACGATCGGCTACGAGCGGCGAAGCTACGAGGGCTTCTTCAACGAACTCATTCGCGCGGATAT
Organism: Longimicrobiales bacterium; assembly: GCA_965237885.1. Taxonomy (GTDB): domain Bacteria; phylum Gemmatimonadota; class Gemmatimonadetes; order Longimicrobiales; family Gaopeijiaceae; genus BD2-11. The sequence continues at coordinate 1,114,804 of CBDEGN010000002.1, forward strand.
CTCGCTGCTGTGCGATGTCCGCCGGAACCCAGTTAGCCGTAGGTGGGGATTCTCGAAGCGGACGCTGTCCGACGGCTGCCGGCGGCTTGGACTCCGCTACGAACACCTTCCAGAACTTGGGATTGCCTCGAATCGACGCGCCAATTTGAAGACGGACGCCTCGTACGAACGGCTCTTCGCTGAGTATCAAGAGAGCACTTTGGTTGAGGAGGACGAGGCCTTGTCCAAGATCCGAGGGTGGATCGAAGCTGGCGAACGAGTGGCGCTGACGTGCTACGAACGCCTTCCTCAGCAGTGCCACCGCAGGCACGTCGCAACAGCTGTCGCGGATCGGCTTGGAAGACTCGTTCTAACACGGCACCTCTGAAGGCGATCGTGCAGCATTTGTCTTACAATCTCGATGAGCCGATCCGCTACGGGCTAGCGGTCACCGTCGAGGCAGACGAAGGAATACCCGTCTATCAGGAGATCCGCGATCGGCTGGTCATTCGACCAAGGGCATGAGCCGTCAGTCCCCGGGGGCAGGCGTGCGAGGGCTTAGAACTTCATCCTCACCCCCACCTGCGCCCTCCTCGTATCCCCCAGCCCGCTCCTGATCGCGCCGTCGAAGTTGAACAACAGCGACCCGTGGGCGGTGTCGAGGAAGTTGTCCTCGTTGGTGGCGTTGAAGACCTCGAGGACCGGCTCGAGCACCATTCCGTTGCCCAGCGCGAACTCCTTCGACACCCGGAAGTCCCAGGTGAAGAAGTCGTTGTCGCGGCGGAGGGTGTTGCGCTGGAGCACCGAGCCGTCGGCGCAGATGCGGTCGGCGGGCTCGGCGGCGCGTTCACCGGGACTCGAGCATTTGGCCGAAACCGGGGACGCGCTCAGGAGCCGGAACAGGTGGGAGGCCGTCACGCCGCCCGGGAGCGAGAACATGAAGTAGCCGTTGAACTGGTGGCGCCGGTCGCGATCGGACCATCCGAACTCGGCGTCCAGGTTGCGGGGATCGGCGTAGCGGTAGGTGAAGGGGTCGCGCTCGTTGTCGTCGTCGGAGCGGTCGAAGCCCAGGGTGTAGTTGAAGTCGAAGGCGAAGCCGCTGGCGGCGTCCTGGGCATGCAGCCCCAGCGTCAGCCCGTGGTAGCGCGAGCGCGCGCTCGACTCGACCACGGTCAGCGCGTTGATGCCCCCGCCCGACGGGTGCGTCCCGATTCCGAAGGGCGAGCCCAGCGCCTCGGCGTTGCGGTCCACGAAGCGGAAGAGGCCATCGGTGCGGGCGTGCTGGTAGGAGACGCTCGCGGTCATGACCGAGCTGAGCGCGCGGGTCGCCTCGGCCCCGAAAGACCAGGTGCGCGGCAGCTCGAGGTTGCGGTCGGCGACCTGGATGTCGGGCAGGAAGGGCGGGGCCGCCGAGCCGTCGATCTGCTCGTCGATGGCGGGCACCGGCCCCAGCACCGCGGCGTCGGCGCTGCTCCGGAAGAAGATCTGCTGGAAGGCCCCGTTGGTGGTGCGATCCTGGGCGAATACCAGGCCCGGGATGCGCGCGGTGTAGGCTCCGGCGTTGAGTCGCACCACGGTACGCGCGCCGTCCACGTCCCACGCGAGCCCGAAGCGGGGCTGGATGTTGTCGAGGTCGTCGGGGATGGTCCCGTCGGACGGAAAGCGCGGGTCGCTCAGATACGGCGCGTAGAAGGTCTCCCCGGGCTCGATGAAGACGTTGGGATGCCAGGCGCCTTCCCAGCGCACGCCGAGGTTCAGCGTCAGCCGGTCGCTGGGCTTCCAGGTGTCCTGCAGGAAGAACGCCAGCTCGTCGGTGCGCAGGGTCTGGTGGCCCAGCTCTTCCGGGGGCACGCCCGGAACGGTCGCGGATTGGAGATAGAGCAGCACCGGGCCTGTGACCGAGCTCCCCGCCGGGCAAGCGCCGGCCGTGCTGTCCGACCCGTCCGAACAGGTCACGTAGCCGCTTCCGTGGGTCGCGAACCCGATGAAGCCATCGACGGAACTGAAGAGGTAGCGGCCGTTGGCGAAGCCGATGAACTGCTGTTCGGTGGTGGTATGGTTGTACTCGACGCCCGCCTTGAAGAGATGCGCGCCCGACAGGAACGAGACGTTGTCTACCAGCTGGATCCGACCGTCATATCCCGGATCGATGGGCAGGAAGAAGGGAAGGCCGATGCGGAAGCCGTCCGCGAAATCCATGCCGATGTCGGGGAAGGGACGCCCTCCCAGCCGCGCGAACTGGGGCGGCCCGGGTAGCCGCGCCCCGGGGATGAGCGGGCCGTCGTACCAGCGCGGACGATGCTCGCCGGCCCACTGGAAGCGGAACTCGTTGGAGACGGTGTTGCCGAGCAGGGAACGCAGGCTCGCGTTGACCGCGTGCGAATAGTCGCGCTCGATGCCGTTGGAGGAGAGCCCCCAGGAATCCACGTCGAAGGTCCCGTTCACCTGCTCCGACCAGGTGTAGTTGTACTTGAAGGAAGCCTGGTGCCGCTCGCCCGCGTTAAAGTCCAGCTTTGCGATGAGCGCGCGCGCGTCGTCGGTGCGCTGGACGGGTCCGAATTCATCATCGAAGAGCCCGGGCCAGCGCGACTGGAGGAAGCTGTCCAGCTTGCGCAGGTTGGCCTCGCCCTGCACCACGCGCCGCTGCTGCTTGGTCTCCGTGGCGCTCTGCTGGTCATAGGCGAGAAAGAAGAAGGCGCGGTCGCGCACGACGGGCCCGCCCAGCGTGAACCCGAACTGGCCCCGGCCGAACTCCGGCTTGCCGCCGCCCCGGGCCTCCGGATAGGCCGCCGAGATCGCGTCCCACTGGCCGTAGTAGTGGGCGGTGCCGGAGAACTCGTTCGTGCCCGACCGGGTCACGACGTTCACGAATCCACCCGCCGAGCGCCCGAACTCGGCGGTCGCGCCCTGGTTCACCACTACCATCTCCTCGATGGCGTCCTGGTTGAAGGTGAAGGCGGGACGCTGGCCGCCCCTCTGCTCGCCGAAGAAGGCGTTGTTGAAGTCGGCTCCGTCGACGATGAAGTTGTTGAAGATGCCGCGCTGCCCGCTGACGTTGAGCTCGTCGCCGTCGGGGCCCTGCGAGATCGACACGCCGGGCGTGAGCAGGGTGAAGTCCAGGAAGTTGCGGCCGTTGCTGGGCAGCCCGTCCACGACCTCTTCGGAAAAACGCTGTGAGCTGGTGACGTCCTCGGTGTCGAGGGGGATGTCGCGCTCGCGGGTGACGGTGATGCCTTCGAGTTCCACGGGGGCGAAGCTCAGCGAGAGCAGGAGCGTCTCGCCGACGCGAAGCACCAGCCCTTCCCTGCGGTCGGACCCGAACCCGTCGGGCGCGGTGGCGGTCACGTCGTAGGTGCCGAGCGGGAGCAGGGTGCGGGCAAAGGTGCCTTTGGAATTTGTGTCCACTGTCGTGCGCAGCCCGGTCTCGCGGTGCTCTATGAGGACCACGGTCCCGGCCACCGGGGCGCCAGCGGGATCGCGCACCGTGCCGCGCACGACTCCGGTAGTGGCCTGGGCCTGGGCGAATGCGTGTGCGGGGACGCACACAGTAGCAGCCGTCAGGAAGATTGTAACGAACACCGCGCGGACGAGCGAGCAGCTGGCCATGGGCTTCTCTGGTCTCCGTTGGAGCAGGTGTCGGGGACGCGCCGAGGATTGTGAGCCTGAGAGCCGAGGGAGACAAGGTCAGACAGAAAGGGGGGCGTCGGCTGGGTTGACAAATAATATCATTAGTGATACCATCGCGTGAACATACAGAACGCAAAGGGCATGGCGCAGCCATATCAGGTCCGTCAGGTATTGATAGCGATCGAGAAACTGGAGACCGAGAAGTGAGCGACCACTACACCTACCGAATCACTTGGTCCGCGGAAGACGACGAGCATGTCGGGCTGTGCGCCGAACTCCCCTCCCTCAGCTGGCTGGCGCCCACACCTGGGGAGGCGCTGACGGGGATCCGGCGGGTAGTTCGTGAGTGTGTGGCCGACATGCGCACCACCGGAGAGGCGCCGCCGAAACCGATCGCAACCCGGAGATACAGCGGCAAGTTCATGGTACGGGTACCCCCGGAGACGCACCGAGCCCTTGCACTACAGGCCGCGGAGCAGGGTGTGAGCATGAACCGGCTGGTGAGCGCGCGCCTCGCTACCCAGATTGGACGAGACGGAGAAGGGCCCCATTAGCGAGGAGCGAGATCGGTGCGCGTGCGGCAGCGCGCCGTGAGCTTCGACGTCTTCGGCTCGACCCTCGCGGTCCTGGTGGACCGCCCCGTGGGTCCGGACGACCCGGATGGCTACCCGGACCGGGGAATCGACTGGTACGACATCAGCGGGCTGGAGTTCGGGTCGTCGTCGAGCCCTTAGCTGACGCCGCAGGAGACGAACCATGTGGGTCAGGAAGACGACGCAGGGCCGGAGGGGGTGTGCGACGGCCGTCGCAGTGGCGACGCTATCCATCACGGTATTCGCAGCGCCGGCGGGGCCGATCGCCGCTCAAGAGGTGATCGAACTGCCGGCCGAAGACCGGCCGCTCGACGCCGGCTTCGAGGAAATCTACCGGTTGGGCTCGCTGGATGGGGGTGGCTGGGACACCTTCGGCAGCGTTGCCGGCGTCGGTTTCGACGGTGCCGGCAACCTCTACATCCTCGACACTCGGGCGGTACGGATCTATGTCGTCGACCTGCAAGGCCACCTGGTGCGCCAGTTCATTGGGGAAGGGGAAGGCCCCGGTGAGTTCGGGGGCAAGCAACTACGCGGCCGCGCTGGAGTTCGCCGTCATGCGGGACGGGCGGGTGCGGCATTCAGGCCTTCCCGGGAATGGCTCGAGTTCTCTCCACAACCGAGGTCAACTACCTGAGAAGGACCGCGCCCAGTCAGGACGACGAAGCGCCAACACCCTCGTTCCGGTATGTCCTGAGCTACGATCTGAGCGGCGACCAGGTCGGCATCGACTCGGACCGAGGTGACGAAGGGACGGAGGGGAACCCGATCGACCTCATTTCGTCGGACGGACGCTACCTCGGCACCTTCGCCCCCGGCTCCACCGCGATGCCTTCGGCCTTTGGCCCGAACGGGCTAGCCGCCTTCGTGGAGACGGATGACCTGGACGTGCCCTACGTGGCGGTGAAGCGTCTGCCGGAGGGGATGCGCTGATCCGGGGATGCCCCCCGTGACGACTTGTGGGACACCTGTGTTGTAGAACCGTAATCACCTGACAAGCATGGCTGTATGGAAGCGCGGCAGCGAGTACATTCAGGCCGTAGACCCACGGCTGTGATGCCGCTACTTTTCAAAAGGTGCGTGGCCCGTACCCCTGAACGAAAACCAGCGGGCTGTCGGTGCTGCTGCAACACCTTGTTGAACTGGCACTTACGGATGACACGGGGAGACGACGAATGGAACGAGCGAGTCTGTGGATGGCGATTGCCATCCTTATGGGGCCGATGGTCGCGGCAGGCCAGGAACTACCGCCTGAAATCCAGGTGGACCTCTATCTCGTGCGCGCCGAGCGGCAAATCCAAAGCCAGGACTACGCTACCGCACTGGAGACGCTGGATGTCGTCCTGGCGCTGCAGGCCAATTACGGCATGGAGACCCCGGCAGAACTCTGGTTCACGCACGCACAGGTGGCGCTGGACGCCGGATACCCCCTGACGACCATCACGTCAGTCACGCGCTACCTGCTGGAGGCGGGCAGAGATGGTGAACACTACACGACAGCGCTAGTGCTGCTCGACGAGGCGGAGATGCAAGCCGCACGCGCAGAGATGCCCGCACCGACACCAGCGGCCCCAACCCCCGTGCCTGTCGCTGAACCCAACGAGACCGGGGGGCGGCTTACCCTACTCTTTCCCCTGGTCGGTGTGAACGTAGCAAACATGGCCTTCAGCGGGCCGCTGACCGTCGATGCGTCACAGCTCACCGGCGTTGCAGGCGGGCTCGCTGTTGCCTTCCCTGTCGGCGACGGCCCGTTCGGCATCCAGCTTGGTGCCCAGTACGCGAAAAAAGGCGCACGAATCGCAATGAGAGACAACGACGTGACTGGCAACGCGGACATCTCGTTCCAAAGCGTCGACTTCCTGGCGCTGGCCCGCATCTCGCCCCCGTCGGCTGCAAACCTGCCGCTCTACGCGCTGGTCGGCCCCTACGCGTCCTTTGTGGTGGATTGCCACGTCGCAGGAGACGCCACCGCCAGCGAGGGGACAGAGCGCTCCAACGCCAGTGACGATTGCAGCAAAGCAAACATCGACACACAGTCGCTCGATTTCGGGCTGTCAGGAGGGGTGGGCTTCGAGATGGGCACCGGCGCAACGCGCATCACCGTTGGGCTTCTCTACAGCTACGGCTTGCAGGACTTCGACAAGGATGCAGGCGAGACCGCCAGGCACAGTGTCTTCAACCTCCACGCCGGGATCGCCAGGACGTTCTGAGGCGATCCGGCAAACGGTACGGCTACGAGCGTAGGGGATCGGGGACGCGCCTGAGCAGGATCAGCCCCGTCAGCATGAGGGCCGTGAGCACCAGGAAGCCGGGCCGCTGGTTGCCGGCCGCGAGAAAGGTGGCCACGCCGAAGAGCACCGGACCCAGCACCGACGAGGTCTTCCCGCAGAAGGCGTAGAAGCCGAACATTTCGGCCTCCCTTCCCCGCGGAATCAGGAGCGACATGTAGGCGCGGCTGGCCGACTGCACGGACCCCAGCCCGAGGCCGGCCACGACCGCGAGGCCGTAGAAGACCGGGGTCGTCTGCACGAAGTAGGCGGCGATGCCGGCGATCACCCACATGGTCAGGACGCCGGTGAGGACCTTCCTGGGACCGAGCCGGTCCGTCGGCTTGGCGAGCGTCAGGGCTCCCGCCATCGCCGAAAACTGCACGACGAGGAAGAGGATGATAGTGTCCGTCTGCTCGAACCCGAAGGTCTCGGTGGCGATGACGCCGGCCATGACGATGATCGTCAGGATACCGTCGATGTAGAAGAAATAGGAGAGGAGGAAGCGCCGCAGATCGCGCAGGGCCCACACCTCGCGCAGGGTGACGCGGAAGCGCCGCATTCCCCACCGCGCCGCGTCGCCCACCCGCGCGCCGCCCCGGTCGGACGGCAAGTGGCGGAACGCGGAAATGGAGAAGATCAGAAAGAAGCCCACCACCAGGAGCCAGACGGCTTCGAGCTGGTCGACGAAGAGCACCCGCAGGAACAGCAGCGCCAGAATCAGCCCCAGCGCCGACCCCAGATACCCCCAGCCGAAACCGTAGCCGGATACCGAGCCGCGCTCCTCGGGCGGGGTGATGTCGGAAAGGTACGCGTTGTAGAAGACGAGAGCCCCTTCGAAGCCGATGTTGGCCACCACGAAGAGGGTGAAGCCGGTGAGCACCATTCCGGGCCCGACCGTCGTCAGCAGCGACACGCCGAGGAGGCATACCGCCACGTAGACGGCAAGAAAGCGCTTGCGCCGTCCGGAACGGTCCGCGATGGCGCCCAGCAGAGGTGCCGAAAGCCCGACCACGAGCGCCGAGAGCGAGACGGCCGATCCCCACCACAGCTCCCCTTCGCCCCCTTCGCCGCCTACCACGGTGGACACGTAGAAGATGGGGAAGACGGCGGTCGTCATCACAGCCGGATAGATCGAGTTGGCGAAGTCGAAGAGCACCCAGGAGCGGACCTGGCGGCGGCGTGTCGCCTCGCTCGCGTCCCTTTCCGCGCGCGTGATCGCGGCTGGCTGGTCTGCGGAATGCTGGCGGCTCACTCCCCGCCCCCGGGCCTCCGGTAGCGCACCGGCGGGGGCGGCTCGTCCGCGAAGGTCACCTTCTGCGTCTCCAGCAGCCGGAGCGCCTCGTGCACGGCGGCCTCCAGCTGCGGGTCGCCCCCGGCGATCACGGGAGCCGGGTCGTTGCGCACCTCGATGTCGGGCGCGACGCCCTCGGCCTCCACCGCCCACTCCCCGTTGACGTCGAAGAAGCCGCCCCGCGGGGCCACGAAGCCGCCGCCGTCGATGAGGGGCGGGGTGTCCCAGGTGCCCACCAGGCCGCCCCAGGTCTTCGTCCCCACCAGCGGGCCCACGCCCTTGAAGCGGAACAGGTAGGGCAGCAGGTCGCCCCCCGAGCCGGCGCGCTCGTTGATCACCATGACCTTGGGCCCGAACAGCGCGGCCATCGGCTGGGTCCACGGCTTGCGGTCGCCGGCGCGCGAGTTGAAGTAGCCGGTAAGCTCGCGGTCGAGCATGTCCACGATGTAGTCGGCCGCCGAGCCGCCGCCGTTGTTGCGCTCGTCGATGACCGCGCCCTCGCGGTTCTGCTGGGCGTAGTACATGCGGTTGAAGTACTGGTAGCCGCCCTGCCCGGTGTTGGGGAGCCAGACGTACGCCAGCCGCCCCCCGCTCATCTCGTCGACCCGGGCCTGGTTCGCGGCCACCCACGCCCAGCGGCGCAGGATGCCCTCGTTCGCGATCGGTTCCACGAGGATGTCGCGGGCCCCGTCCATGGAAGGGGAGGACGAAACCGTGAGCGTGATGGTGCGCCCGGCGGTGCCCTCGAACAGCTCAAACGGGTTGGTCGGCGCCCTTAGCTCGGCCCCGTCCACGGCCAGCAGATAGTCCCCTTCCGCCACATCCATGCCGGGAATGGAAAGCGGGCCGGTGGTGCCGGGCGTCCAGTCCCCGCCGTCGTAGATGCGGGTGATGCGGTAGAAGTCGCCGTCCTCCTCGAGGTCGGCGCCGAGCAGGCCGGTGCGCGGGTTGTCCAGCTCGGGATAGTCGCCGCCCCGCACGTACGAGTGCCCCACCGCAATCTCGCCCGAGAGCATGTCCAGCAGCTGGTTGAAGTCCGAGCGGTGGCGCACGTCGGGCAGCCACGCGGAATACCAGTCCCAAACATCGTCCCACGGCGCCCCGTGCTGGTTGTCGACGTAGAGGAAATCGCGCATGAAGCGCCAGCCGTCGCGGAGCATCTGCGCGTATTCCGCCGTGGGTTCGACGCGCACCCGCATGCCGTCCAGGTCGAGCGTGCCGTCGCTGCCGCTCGGTGGGCCGCCGGTGCCGACTACCCTCCAGTTGCTGCCGGCGCGGTAGAGGAGCTGCTTGCGGTCTTGGGAGACCGTGACCGCGGTCGCCTGCTCGACGAAGTCCTCCGCCTCGCGGTCCTCGAGCGTGTACTTGAGCAGCTTCCCGCCCCCGAAACCACCGCCTTCCGCGACGAACACCGAGCCCTCGGGTCCGGGAACCAGCCCGGCATAGTCCTCCACAGGCAGTCCGGACGCGTCGATGATGCGGCGCTCGATGCCCTCGAAGTCGATCTCGACATCGGGTGCGCCGTCCTGAGCCGAGCCTCCGCTCTCGTCCGAGTCGCCAGCGCCGTCCCCCGAGCCACGCCCGCCTTCGTCGCCTCCCTCCTCATCCTCGTCTTCGTCCCCCTCCTCATCGCTCCGCGGAAGGAAGGGAGAGGGCTCGTCCTCGCTGAGCAGCGCCAGATAGAGGGCGCGCGTGACCGGGCGGTCGTACGAGGTCATGTCGAGCCAGCCGGTGTTCAGGCCGTAGTCGGTGGAGGCCAGGAAGTAGAGGTACTTGCCGGACTCGTCCCAGACGGGCGTGATCGCGTCGGACATGCCGTCGGTGAGCTGGTGCGTCTCGCCCGACTCGGTGTCATGCACGAAAACGGCGCGCAGCTGGTTGTCGAGACGACGCGCGTAGGCGAGCCAGCGCGAGTCGGGCGACCACACCGGGTTCATGGTGCGCTCTGGATGGGCGAAGCGGTCGGTGTCGACGTGCGCCACCTCGCCGGACGCCACGTCCAGCACCAGCACCCGGTAATGGGTGTCGGTGAAGGCCAGCCGGGCGCCGTCGGGAGACCACTCGGGCCGGAAGTAGAAGGAGGGATCGGCGATCTCGATGCGGCGCGGGTTCGACCCGTCCTGCTCCGCGATCACGAGCCCGTACTCGTCGGCCGCGTCGTTGAACCACGCGATGCGCGAGCCATCCGGCGACCACACCGGATGCCGGTCGGCCACGCCCGGGGTGCGGGTGAGGTTGCGCCACGAGCCCTCTTCCGCGGGCACGCTGAAGACCTCGCCGCGCCACTCGAAGAGCGCCCGCTTGCCTGTGGGGGAGAGGCGCGCGTCGCGAAGTTGCGCGGAGGGCGCCGCCTCCCAGCGCGGCCGGGACCAGTTCATGTCGCCCGCCACGTTGATCTCCAGCCTGCGCGAGCCGCCCGCTGCCGGATCGAGCTCGTGCAGATACCCCGCCTGCTCGTAGACCACCACGCCGTCACCGGCCCCGAGCGACTTGACGTCGAAATCGGCGTGCCGCGTCAGCTGCCGCTCCGCACCGGTGCGGGGATCGAACGACCACACGTTGCTGGCCCAGTCCCGTTCCGACATGTAGTAGACCACGCCGTCCATCCACACCGGGTCCATCTGCCGCTCGCCCTCCCACGAGGGCGTGCTGCGCTCCCAGTCGGCGGTGGAGACGATGCCGATCGGCTGGGCCTGCCCGCCCCGGTAGTTGCGCCACTCGGGGTCCCAGTAGCCGATCTCCTGGTAGGCGAGGTAGGCGCCGTCCGCCGACATCCCGCCCAAGTAGGCCTGCGGGAGCGCGAGGGGCGCCGGGAGCCCGCCCGCCGGCGGCACCGCGTAGAACTTCCACAACCGGGTGGGCACCGCGTCCCGGCCCGACTGGAAGAGGATGTCGCCGTCCGGAGTCCACCCCTGCACGACATCTTCCGCCGGATGCCAGGTGAGCCGCGCGGGCTGTCCGCCAGTAGCGGGCATCAGGTAGACGTCGGTGTTCCCGCCGTACTGACCCGAAAAAGCGATCCACTGCCCGTCCGCGCTGAAGGCCGGGTCGGTCTCCGCACCCTCGGAGCTGGTCAGCCGCATCGCATCGCCCCCGTCGCGGCCCACGAGCCACAGGTCGTTGGCGTGCACGAAGACGACGTGCGTCGCGCTTACGTCGGGCTGGCGCAGGAAGCGGGTGCCCTGGGCGGCGGCATGTCGCGGGACGACGGCGGCACCGACGGCCATCAGGAATACGCAGGGCGCCATGATGCGAAAACGGGACGGAGTCGCGCGCGAATGAACGCGCCTGGCGCTCCGTGTCAGGGGTTCGGCCGGAACTGCGGAGTGACGAAACATCGGATCGGCTCCAGGTGGGCGATGACTAAAGGCGACACCTGGCAAGCTCGCATGTGGGGGGCGGGGCGCAAGGTTGCAGGCGTGAGAGCAACCCGACCAGGAGTGCGCCAGAAGCCAGCGGCCGACTACCGTCCCATGATCGCGAGAAAGGCCGCATAACACCGAGCACCACGCCCGCCGACAGCACGAAACCAAGCGCCAACACGGCTGTCGCAGCGAGCTGCTCGCGCGTCGAATCACTGGCGAACCTTGGCATCCTGACGGCATCCTCATCTTCAAGATTGTCCGCATGACCTCCCGGCGGGTCCGTCCGGATCCGGCAGGCCCCGGGCCCGGCAGAGCCGCCGGATCTCCGCCATGGTGGACTCATTGTCCCAGTTCCGTTCGCTTACGAGGGAGGCGTACGCCTCGCGGAGTTTCTCAAACGCTCCCTCCGCGTCGCCCTCGGCCAGGAGCGCGGCTCCCTTCGCTCGAATACGGGCAGACGGATCGAAGTCGAGCAGCACGCTCTTCCCCGCTCCCGCCAGCCGGCTGCGCGCCGACGCCGCGTCACCGTCGCAGGCGGCCTCGAAATACGCCGCGGTTACGTGGATGACCGGTCGATACGCAGGGTGCGCTTCGGCTGCGTGGTCCAACATGTACCGGATGTGTTCTCCGGCAGCCTCGACATCCTCGCGGTCCAGCGCATGAGCGTGGGCCATGTGCCGCCCCTGCAGGTCCTCATAGGAACCGTCCGCCAGCGAGATGGCCTTCGCGACAAGGCCCGGGTCCCAATCGCGCGGGCGCACACCGGCAATCATATAGCTGGCCAATCCCATGACGGCCGCGTAGCCGTTCGCGCCCGCGCCCGGACGCAGAAGTTTGGGGATCCGCTTGCCGTCGTTGACGAACGCTCCCTGATTCACGGGCAACAGCGTTACGAGCCCGATGCCGACCGAGAACACGCCAAACATGAACATGCTCTCGGCCAGCGCATCCTGGAGAGGTCCGTGCGCAACCGCGGCGCCCCGGAGGTCCGAGAGCATGTAGATCGCCAGCACGAGCACGCCCACCACGATACTGGTGACCGGCCCGCCCGCGACGAAGCTCAGCATGGCCCGGCGCAGCCCTTCCGTGCTTCCAGGCACGCACGATACCACCCCGCCGGCCAACGACAGCCTTCTGTTGAGCCGCCAGACCAGGCGCCCGTCGGCTTCGCGCTGGATGTGCACGGGTCCCACGATCAGCATGCCCAGGCGCATCCCGTGCAGGCTTCCGCCGAGAGCATGTCCAACCTCGTGGACGGCGAGCGCGAGAAAGGCCGCGATAACCACGAATGCGATGATCATTCCTCGTCTCCTCAACCACGAAGGGCTCGCCAGCGCGGAGAGCGGTAGTATAGTCGTATATGTGACGACCAGGCGATGTAGCCTACGGGCTCACATATATGCTGCTGCACCATAATGTGGTGCTGTACAGGCTCATGTAGACACAGCGCGGCACACAACTCTATCTTGACGGCCTGGCCAGCCCGCTCACCCCACCCATCCACTATTCCCCGCATCGGAGGCTCTGTCAACATGTCGAAAAAGAACTGGCTAACCTTGACCACTGTCTTCGCCTTCATCGGGCTGGCGGCCGCCCTGTCGCTCGTCATCCACAGCCTGGTCACGGGACAAGGCATCCACAGCTTTGGGCTGCTGATCGGGATCTTCATGGCGCTGCAGCTCGTGCAGGAGAGGAAGGGGCTAACATCGAGAGCGCTTCCCGTCATCGCCTCCGTGGGGGCGGTGGTGGGCTTCTCCCTCCTCACCCACGGCCTGGTCACGGGACGGGGCATGGACGGAATCGCACTCGGAGGGGGAATCCTCTTTGCCCTGCTGTGGGTCATCCATGTGCTCTTGATCCAAAGGGGCTCCAAGGAGTGAAGAGTTCTCCTTGCCTGCCCGCCCCTCCCGCCGTAGGCTGGCATACGTACAGACTTCGCTTCGCATCCACCGTTCGGAGGTAACCTGCGATGGCATCGAACAGCCGCTACCCCATGTCTCGCCGCACCTGGATCGCCGCCTCTTCCGGGGCCGTGGCCGTGGGCCTGGTCAAGACCCAGGCCGACGCCGTCAAGCTGATGGCGCAGGAAGGCCCGATGCCCCCGGAGGACCCGAGCAAGGTGCCCGGCCGCTTCACGTCCGGCGTCGGATCGCGCGCCCCTGAGGAGCGCCCGCAACGGTTGACCCGCGGACAGGCGCTGTCCAGTTCGTCGCGCTCGCCGCTGCAGGATCTGCAGGGCACCATCACCCCCGCCGATCTGCACTTCGAGCGGCACCACGCCGGCATTCCCGACATCCGGGCCGACCGGCACGAGCTACTGGTGCACGGCATGGTCGAGCGCCCGATGGTGTTCTCGATCGCGGACCTGAAGCGCTATCCCTCGGTGGCGCGCACGTACTTCCTCGAGTGCTCGGGGAACGGAGGCGGCGCCTACAACCGCGAGCGCATGCCGGTGGAGATCAGCCCGCAGGCGCTCGACGGGCTGCTCAGCACCAGCGAGTGGATCGGCGTCCCGGTCAAGACCATCATGAACGAGGTGGGCGCGGACCCCGCCGCGACCTGGATCCTGGCCGAGGGCGGCGACGCCGCGGTGATGTCGCGCAGCGTGCCCATGGAGAAGATCATGGACGACGCCCTCTTCGCCTACGGGCAGAACGGGGAGGCCATCCGTCCCGAGCAGGGCTATCCGGTGCGCCTGCTGCTGCCCGGCTGGGAAGGCAACGCCAACGTCAAGTGGCTGCGGCGCATCGAGGTCACCGATCGCCCGACCATGACCCGGGACGAGACCTCCCGCTACACCGACCCTCTCAAGGACGGCACGGCGCGTCAGTTCAGCTTCTTCATGGACGCCAAGTCCACCATCACCTTCCCCGTGTATCCCTATTCGCTGCCGGATACGGGATGGTGGGAGATCCAGGGGCTCGCGTGGACGGGGCGCGGGCGCATCACGCGCGTGGACATCAGCACAGATGGCGGCGAGAGCTGGACGGAGGCGGAGCTCCAAGAGCCCATCCTGCCCAAGTCGACCGTGCGTTTCCGCCACCTCTGGAACTGGGACGGGAGCGAGAGCCTGCTGATCAGCCGCGCGGTGGACGAGACCGGGTACGTGCAGCCCACGGTGCAGCAGCTCTGGGAGGCGCGCGGCGAGCGCACTTCCTATCACCACAACCAGCAGCGGGTCTGGAAGGTCGCGCGCGACGGCTCCGTCACCTTCGGGCTGGGAGACCTGGTATGAAGCGCCTCTCGCTGGCAGTTGTCGCGCTCGCGCTGGGCTGCGCCCCATCCGGCTCTTCCGGCGGGGACTCTTCAGACGCGGCCTCCGAGCCTCCCGAGCGCTTCGGCTTCGGCAGCGCCGCGTCCGCCGAGCGCGTCGCCATGTGGGACATCGACGTGAGGCCCGACGGGGAAGGGCTGCCGCCGGGGAGCGGAACGGTCGCGGAGGGGGAGCAGATCTACATGGCCCAGTGCGTCGCCTGCCATGGTCTCACCGGCCGCGAGGGGCCCAACGACGTGCTGGTGACCCAGGAGCCGTGGGGGGAGTGGCCCGCCGGCCGCACCATCGGCGGGTACTGGCCCTACTCCACGACCCTCTACGACTACATCGTCAAGGCGATGCCCCAGCTCACCCCGGGCACCCTCACCGCCGATGAGACGTACTCGGTCATCGCGTACATCCTGTACCTGAACGACCTCGTGCCGGAGGACGCGGTGATGAACGCCGAGACTCTGCCGGGCGTGGAGATGCCGTATCGGGACCGTTTCGTGCCCGACGATCGCACGGGAGGAAGCGTTATCCGGTAGCGGAAACGGCCCCAGGCCGCAACGAAGCCCGGTGACGAAGCGGGTGGCGATGCCGCGGGCACCAGCAGCTTGTCGCGCAACTGGCGGACGTCCTCCCGGATGTCCTGGATGTCGGCCCTGAGGCCGTCAATGTCATGGCGGACATCTTCTCGCAGTACGCTCATTTCATCGCGAACCGCGCCGATATCCTGACGCAAGCGGGTTTCCATCCTCCCCATGCTGACAAAGACGGCACCCACCATGCCCATCAGCGTGACGCCGACGGCGAGGATTCCGATCAGTTCCTGGCTCAGCTTCATGCCGGCACCAACAGCTTGTCGCGCAGCTGGCGGACGTCCTCCCGGATGTCCTGGATGTCGACCCTGAGGGCGTCAATGTCGTGGCGGATATCTTCGCGCAGTATGCCCATTTCGTCGCGAACGGCACGGATCTCGTCCCGCATCTCGTCTCGGAACACGCCCATCTCGCCGCGAACGGTACCGATCTGGTCGTGCAACTCGCCGCGCACGGCACCGATATCCTGACGCAAGCGGGTTTCCATTCTGCCCATGCCGACGAACACGGCGACCAGCATGCCCATCAGCGTGACGCCGACGGCGAGGATTCCGATCAGTTCCTGGCTCAGTTTCATGACGGCGCCAGCAGCTTGTCGCGCAGCTGGCGGACATCGGCCCGGATGTCCTGGATGTCGGCCCTGAGGCCGTCCAGGTCGTGGCGGACATCTTCTCGCAGTACGCTCATTTCATCGCGAACTGCACCGAGCTGGTCACGCAACTCACCGCGAACGGTGCTGATCTGGTCCCGCATCTCGTCTCGCAACACGCCCATCTCGCCGCGAACGGAACCGATCTGGTCACGTAACTCCCCGCGCGTGCCGACGAAGAAGGTGACCTGCAGGCCCATCAGGGTAGCGCCGACGGCGAGAATGGCGATCAGTTCCTGGCTCAGTTTCATGCGTTCTCCTCTTGCGAATCGTGAACGGAGTTACGCAGGTGCTCAACCTTGATCGTCGATCGAGAGAGCCAGCTCGATCCAATGCCTTATGCACGGCACCCTTCGTACAATAGTGACGCTCGGATGCGGGCGGCGCCATGGGAAGATGAGACGACGGCTACCTGATCCAGATACCGGTGTACAGCGGCACGGACACGCTCACGGCAATATCGCACACTTCACCTTCGACCAGCATTGAGGGCGCCGGCGGCGAGTCTGTCAGGCTTATTGCGGAGGTGGTGTGGATATTCATCCTGCACGCGGAGGACCTGCTGCCGACGGACCATGCGATATTGCCAGATTCGCGAATCCCGCCGGCCACCGCTTCGGCCTCGCTCGCGGTCATTTCGGCCTGTCAGGGGCGCTCAGGGCGAGATCAAGGGCCCGAGGGGCTCCCAGACGTCCGAGAGGCGTTTCCGGCGCCCGTCACGGAGAACACGTCATCCGTACCGGCTCGCGCGATCTGCACCGCTCGGTGGCGATCATTCCCGTGGCGTTGCCGCCGCACGCGCTCTCCTGCGCCGCGGTGGCCGCATCTTCGGGTGTCGGGCCCGCGCCCATGCGACACACCTCCTCGCCGTCGAAGACCAGGCAGACCTCGCAGCTGACGGTGGCGGGGGCCACGGACGAATACATGACGTACCCGAGGAAGGCAACGACTGCGATGCCGATGCCCCACTGTGCCAAGCGCTTCATCAGAATCGCTCCTCCCGCTTCACGGATTGGTCGTTGTGCGCCAGAAGCCGATGCCGCCCGGCTGGTAGCGCAGATCGGTACTCGCCACCCGCTCCATGGCCACGAGATCGAAGACGTCCAGCGTGCCGGGCGTGGCTCCGATGGCCTCGTTCGAGACGAAAGCGTAGCGTCCGTCCGCGCTTGCGACCACTCCGTGCGTGATGGGCTGGGTGGTCGCCAGGCGGGCGAGCTCCTCGCCGGACTTGAGCGAGATCACCGAGACGGCCTGTTCACCCTTGAGGGTCGCCACGAGCAGCGAACCGTCCGGAGTCACCTCGAGGTTGTAGGGAGCCGCGCCGGTGGAGAAGCGCCGCCTCACCGACCAGTTTTCCGTGTCGATCTCCAGGATTTCGCTGTTCCGGTTGCAGGCGACGTACACCACCCGGTCGGCGAGGTCGCCGGCCCCCGGCTCCGCCCAGGTGGGCGAACACACGGGCGCTGATTCGTCGGCCATGGCAGGCATGCCGGGCATGGCCCCAGCGCTGGTGTCGACACGCATCAAGGACGGCTGGCCGCCGGCTACCGGCATCGTCCCGTCGACAACCATGACGTGCACCCCCGTCCCCTGGTCGCGTGGATCGAGGGGGCCCTCTCGGCCCGGCGCCAGCGAGAAACGCCGGCTCACCTGCAGGGTGGCCAGGTCGAACTCGACCAGCTGGTCGGAATGCATGCACGCCGAGTAATGGTGGGCGCCGGAGAAGCTTACCCGGCTGCCGTGGGGCATGAGACAGGTGACGACCCGCGACAGCTCGGTCATGGTGGGCGTGTATACCACCGACAGGTCCGAGGGCACCATGTCGCCGTGCAGGTTGAAGTTGGCCGCCACCAGAAACTGGCCGTTGGGCGTGATCCCCATGGTCGCCGGGAAGAGCCCCAGCTCCGCGCGTGCAACCAGGGTATCGGGCCCCGCGTCGAACTTCCACACGTACCCGTACGGCGTGCCGTGCGCGATGGTGAGATACCAGAAGTCGCCGTCCGGCGAGACCGTGAGTCCGTGTGCCCCGTCGTTGTCCGCCGGCATGATCCCGACCGGGATCTCCTTCTCCACCTCCACTCCCACACCGGGCCGGAAGACCACCCTGCTCACGATATCGGACGATTCATTGGCCACATAGAGCCGATATTCCGTGCCCTCCGGGGAGACATCCTGCGCAGCAGCCCTTGAACCTGAGACAATCAGAATGGCTGCAGCAGCCGCGCGCGCGCACGCTGCCAGGCGAACGCGGAAACCGCGCATCGGTCCCCTCCGCCGAGGCCGTAGCCAACCCCCCAATTCATCCATATGCCTAACGGAACCACCACAGTGCTTCCCATGTTCCCGGACGGGATCGCGACACGGTGATGCTCGCATTCGTGAACTTGCAGGAGAACCGGGCGCTCTTCAGAGCCAGCGTGTCTGGAACCCGAAACCTTTTTCGGGCGCCGGATTCTTCCTAGCTTATAAACATATGAGTATTCCACCGCGGGAAGAGGCGGCACGATGATTCCGAACAAGCTTGGGGTACCAGCCCGTTCCCTCCTGGCCGCCGCAGTGACCTGCGCGTCTCTGGTTCCACCTACCGGCGTGCGTGCCCAGGAGCCATCTCCAGGCAGTTCGGACGAGGTGGTCCGGCCGGCCGCGGAAAGCGCCGGGGCGGGCGCGGCCGTTGCCCCCATAGTCCACTCGCTTTCACGTACCTGGACCGGATCCGTACAGGAAGAATTCCGCATCAATATCCGTTTCTCGCAAAGCGTGACCGGCTTCGAGATCGACGACATCCAGGTCATCGGTGCCGATAAGGTTCCCCCCCTGGACGGCGCCGGCTCGAGCTATTCCCTCAACCTGACTACGCACGAGGGCTATGAAGGCCCGGTGATCATCAGCATCCCTTCGAACGTCGCGGAGAACAGCCGCGAGGAGGGGAACATCGGGAGGGCGCTCACCTTCAACGTGGACAATCGGCTCCCGGAAGTGCGCGAGGCGAAGGTCAACGGCAGCGATGTCGTCATCGTCTTCAGTGAAGACCTCGATGAGGACGTCACCCCGTCGGTCAACGACTTTTCCGTTTCCTTCCTCAGGAACGGTGTGTTCGACGTCAGGCCCGTGTCCGAGGCCGAAGTGATCGCGAGCGAGTTGTTCCTGACCCTGGCCCAGCCAGTCCTCTCCGGCGACGCGGTTACAGTGTTCTACGGCGACACCGGGCCCAACGCGCTCAGGGATCTGGTCGGCAATCGAGCGTTCGGCTTCGATATGGCGATGCGAAACGTCACCGGAGAGACGCTCACCGGGGTCCCCGGCGCGCCGCGCAATCTCACGGCGGTCGACGACGGTCCCACGGCGATCGAACTGGAGTGGGACGCCCCGCTCGCGGATGGCGGCACCAGGATCACCGGGTACCTGATCGAGGTGTCGACGGACGGCGGGGACACGTGGAGGAATCTGGCGCGGAATACCCGGAGCACCGACACCAGCTTTCGCGACACGGGCCTCGACGCGGGCGACACGCGCCACTACAGGGTCTCCGCGATCAACTTCAACGGGGCGGGAGACCCCTCCGACGTCGCCAGCGCCACGACGGAGGACCTCCTGCCGGACGCGCCCCGGCGAGTGACGGCCCGGGCCAGGGGGACGTCCGCCATCGAGTTGAGCTGGACCGCCCCCTCCTCCAGCGGCTCGGCCCCGATCACCGGCTACCGGATCGAGGTGTCCCGCACCGGAACCAGCGGGTGGCTGGTGCTCGAGGCCGACACCGATTCCAGAGCCACCGCTTACACCCACAGCCGCCTCAGCCCCGGCAGCACCCGCCATTACCGGGTCGCGGCGATCACCCGGGCGGGCAGGAGCCCTTGGTCGAGCGTGGCCCAGGCGACCACCGATGTCACCACTCCGAGCGCGCCCGCGGGCCTCAGGGTGGTGCCGAGCGGTGTGGGGGGAAGCGACCAGCTCCTCCTCACCTGGACGCGCCCGTCCACGGACGGCGGGAGCTCGATCACCGGCTACCGGATTGAGATGTCCTCCAACGGCGTCTCCGGGTGGGTCATCCTCGTGGCCAGCACCAGCGGCGCGTCCACCACCTACCTGCACGCCGGTCTCGCCCCCGGCACGACCCGGTTCTATCGCGTGGCCGCGATCAACGCCCAGGGGCAGGGGGCCTACTCGAACGTGGTCAGAGGCGCCACCAACGCCGCGCGCCCCGACCCGCCCCAAAACCTCCGCGCGCGGGCGGGCGGACCCACGAGCATCACCCTCACCTGGGAGGCGCCGGCCAGCGACGGCGGGGCCCGGATCACCGGCTACACGGTCCGGGCGCTCAGCCCCACCGACGGCACCTGGATCACGATCCGTCCCCACACGGGTTCGAGGGCAACCACCTTCACGCACATCAACCTCCGGCCGGCGACCTACTACCGGTACCAGGTGGCGGCGATCAACCGCGTGGGAGCCGGCCAGTGGTCGTTCGAGACCGCGACCCTCACGCATGCCGACATTCCCGCGGCACCGACCGGGCTGACGGCCCGGGCGATCGGCACGTCGCGGATCGACCTGTCGTGGACTGCGCCCCGAAACACCGGCGGCGCCACGATCCGCGGCTACCGGATCGAGGCCTCCAGCGACGAGGGCAGGACCTGGAACATCATCCGCCGCAACACCAACTCGACGGCGACGACACTCTCCGACGTGGACCTCGAACCCGCGACCACGCGGCACTACCGCGTCGCCGCGATCAACATCGCGGGCAACGGGCCGTTCTCCAACGTGGCGCGGGCGACCACCGAGGCGACCCTTCCGGGCGTGCCCCAAGACCTCACCGCGGAGGCGGACGGCACCTCGGAGATCGACCTCTCCTGGCAGCCACCCACCGACGATGGCGGCGCGCAGGTCACCGGTTACCGTGTCCAGGTCTCGGACGACGGGGGCGGCACCTGGCAGGACCTGGCGCCCAACACGCGCAGCACGCGCACCACGTACTCGCACACCGGCCTCGCGCCGGCCACCACGCGCCACTACCGCGTCTCGGCGATCAACCGGATCGGCGTGAGCCGCGCGTCGAGCATCGCGAGCGCCACCACCGACGCGACCGTGCCCGACGCACCCACCGGCCTGGTCGCCACCGCGACCACACCCACGCAGATCGACCTCGCCTGGGTCGCGCCGGACTACGACGGCGGCGCCCCGATCAGCGGCCACCGGATCGAGGTCTCGGAGACCGGCGCCACCTGGACCGATCTGCAGCCCAACACCGGGTCCGCGAGCCCCACGTTCTCGCACCCCGGACTGCTTCCGGGAAGCACGCGCTTCTACCGCGTCTCGGCGATCAACCGGGCGGGCACCGGCGCGGCGTCAGGGGTCGCTTCGGCGGCCACGGACGATCCCGTCGAACGCGCGGGACGGCTCAACACCCGCGTCCTGCCCCATGTGGCCGCGGCGATGACCTCGAGCACGGTCTCGGCGATCGCCGACCGCATCGACGCGGTAGCCAACGGGATGGGGATGGAACGCCGTGCGGAGACGGGCGGACTCTCCTCGATGGCCGCGAGCCTGTCCGCGCCGGGCGCGGGCGGCGTCGGTCTCGGCCGCCAGGACCGCTCCGGCCTGTCCTCCCTCTTCGGCGGCACCTCGTTCCAGATGCCGTTCGGCGCTTCCGACGCACCGCAACAGACATCCACAGGCACCCAGGTGGCGACCTGGGGCGCGGGCGAGTACCACTACCTCGGAGAACCCGGCTCGAGCGTCCTCGACTGGAGCGGCAACATGGTGAGCGCCCACGTCGGCGTGGACGGACGCGTGGGGTCCGACATCCTCGCGGGCCTTGCGGCCTCGTACTCTTCGGGCACCTTCGACTTCACGGACAGGACCGGCGCCAGCCCGGTGACCGGCACCTACGGCACCACGATGACCAGCGTGAACCCCTACCTGGCCTGGTTCTCCGGCGACCGCGGGAACGCCGTGTGGGGCACGGCCGGCTACGGCTGGGGCGACATCGAGGTCGACGACCAGCGCGAGGGGCTCCGGACCAGCCCCGCCCGCACGTTGACGGGAGGGGCGGGCGGCAGCTACCACCTGCTCGGGAGCGGCATCGGCGGCGTCCGCGTCAAGGCCGAGGGGTGGGCCGGCCAGGTCATGGTCGATGGCGGCGAGCAGATCGACTCGGTCACGCTCGAACATGCAGCGCGCCAAACTCGCCCTCGAGTTGACGCAGGGCTACCGCATTTCCGCAGGGGACGAGGTCGCAATCGTGCTCGAGGGCGGGATGCGCTACGACAACGGCGACGGCGTGAACGGCACGAGCGCAGAAGTCGGCGGCGGGCTCCGGTACAGCAACGCCCGTGTGGGCCTGACGGCGGAAGGCCGCGGGAGGCTCCTCATCTCGGCCCGCGACGGCTACGAGGAATGGGGCTTCGGCGGCATGATCCAGCTCGACCCGGCGGCCCGGGGCCAGGGGCTCTCGATCCGGCTGGCGCCGTCGTACGGCGACGCCGCGAGCGGCGTGAACCAGCTCTGGGAGCGCGGTGTTTCCGGTGCGGTCCGCGACCGTGACCTGGGTGCCGGTACCAACCTGGACGGCGAGGTCGCCTACGGCGTCGCCGGCTTCCACGGGACGCCCTACAGCGGCTTCTACCTTTCGGAGAGCGGCGTGAAGGCCTTCAGCAGCGGCCTGCGCTACAATCTCGGTTCAGGGCTCGGCCTGCGCATCGAAGGCACGCGGCGTGAGAGCGCGCTCGGTGCAGCAGAGCACACCGTGGGAATCCGGGGAAGGTTGCGGTTCCGGTAAGAGTCCGATGACAGTGGGAAGGGCGCGACGCCGCCGAATGGATGCCCGAGCGCGTCCCAGACCGGTTCGGCTGACGCTCTGCGGCTCTGGGACGACAACGGGAACGGGATGACCACGTGCGCCGAAGCGCGGCGGGACGAGATCGCCCCGGTGTCCCGCGACCACCCAGCCTATCCGTTCATGCGGGACGGCGACGGCGACGGCGTTGTGTGCGAGCAGGGCGGTGACCCGGCCGGTTCCGCGCAACCGAGCCTGCCCGGCACCGAATCGCGTTACCCAGGGAAGAGGATCGTCAGGACGTAGGCCCGAGCTGAGCGGCCGATGGGTCCGTAGAGTGACTTCGGCTGCGTAGGCGGCGTCCAGATCCACCCAGCCCGGGAATCAGATACAACGACGCCGAAGGTCTCCCCCGCGCTACCGCCCCCAGGTCCACCGCCATCCCCCCGGTCTCCTGGTTGATGCGATCCACGATGAAGGTCGGAATCGCGCGGTTGCTGCTGTGCGCGTTCAGGATGAGGAAGCACCTGAAGCCGCGCCGCACCAGGCTCTTCGCGGCCCCCGCTTCGCGCGCTCCACGCCGTTCAGATAGTCGGTCCCGATCGGCAGTTGCGTCCCGTGCTGTTCGAGCGACGCGACCGGAATGATCACCATGTCCGTGCGCGTCAGCAGATCCTGGGTCTCGGGCCGCGTCATGTGCGGCGGATCGTTGCGCGCCTTCGCGACCGGCGGCGGTTCGGTGCTCGGGGCGGAGGAGGAAGGGAGAGGAGTGCGGCCGCGCTGCGCCCAGCTGTGGGTTAAGTCGGCCAGGCCCGCCGCCGTAACGCGCGTCACCCCCCGCCCGGGAAACCCGAGCGGGGGGTGACGTTACCTGCATCCTGCGACCATCAGTCTGGCTTGACGGTGAGTCAGCCAGACTGATGGTGTTGAAGGGTGATTAGCTGCCGCCGGTGACAGAGACTGCGGCGCTAGCCTTCCATTTACCGGCTTCGCCCTGTCTCGACTCGACTCGGGCCCCGGTGGCCGCCCTGAGTTCGGCCGTGGTGATGGTGACGCCCGTCGCCACCGCCCTCGACGGCAACATTCCACTCTACGATGGCGCGGTGCTCGTATTCAGCCTCCCACGACCTAGAGTTGCCGACGAGGTCGGTGGGGGTACCACCCTCAACGACGAACCACAAGGCTGACCCACCCAGAGAGGCCGGAGCCACCTGGACGAGGACCCGGAAGTCCGAGTTGTCGTTCGTCGTGGCGTTCCAAGTGACGGTGAGAGCGTCAACAACGGTGGTATCAGCAGTCACATCAAATACCGCCTTGACACCGCTGGCCAACGGATCGACTGCGCCAACCGCATCCGGAACGGAGTTGAGCGGCACGGCAGTTAGCTCTCCGTCAACGTCGGGGGCGTCTGCAGCCGTGGCTACGACGCGAACCATGAAGGCGGTATCGACCGCGGATGTGAAGTGAGCAATCCCCATCGCCACGGAATCACCGTCGTTTGCGAGGTTATCGACATCCACCCACCTTTCGTCGGCGTCGGCGGCGGTGGTGCCGTTCTGCTGGATCTTGTACGTGGCGTTCAAGTACCCGGCAGACACCGCGGTAGAGTCAGTCACCCATGTCACCCGGATGTTGCCGGAGGTCATGATGGTGTCGTTTGTCGCGTCGTCCCCGTCGACATCGACCGGCACCGTCAACCGCGCCGCTCTGACGTTCCTGGCCTTGAACGTCCTCGCCTGGATGTTGCCGTAGCTCACGCTCTGACCCGGAGCCACGCTCACGGTCTGGCCTCTCGTCGGGTAGTCGAAGATGTGGTCCTTCAACGAGGCTACGATCTTGTAGCTGCCGAACGGCACGTTGAGCGAGAAGGTTCCCGTTGAACGGGTGGTAGCCACAGCGACAGTGTCGGTTGCGTCGCCTGCCGCGATCGCCGTCACCTTAGCGCCAATCATGCGGTCCGGCCATCCGGAGCAACGCACCCTGCCGGAAATTCGTGGCGTTCACGAACCCGACGAAGTCGAGGCCCGAGATGTTCGCCCCCGGATGGGCCGGTGCGGCCAGCTCCGCGGGTACGAAGGTCATGCCGGCCTTCGACGCGCGCACCTTGACATCGTCGCCAATATCCTTGGCCGTGAACTCCGCGGTGTAGGTGCCATCGGCGCCTGTCACCAGCTTGCCGCTGTTCGCACCCTTCGTTGCCGCGTTCGTCGGGGCCTTCTTGTCCACCGTGATCTCCACGCCCGCGACCGGAGCGTTGGAGCCGGAAGCCCTGACCGTACCGCTGACCGAGGCGAACGAGCCCTCGCCCGAAAGGTCGATGTCTTGCTCCTGCGGCGAGTTCGCTTCGAACTCTGCAGCCCCGGGGAAGATGATGTGCCGTGTCGGCGCGGACCCATCTTCGGCGGTCTCCACGAAGATGCTGTTCTTATGCGTCGTGCTGCCGATCTTGCGCGTCGCGGGGCTGATGCCCTCCAAGATGTAGCGGCCCTCCGCGTCGGTCATGGTCGACACACCGTTCGCGGTCACGGTCACGCTGTCCGCCGGGAAGCCGTCGCCGGCGGTAACACTGCCGTAGACCAGACCCGTGGCCGGCGTCACGTCGATTTTGAGGCTGTCACCGAGCGGGTTGAGCGAGTTGCCAAGCGCGACATCGCTGTCCTTGTCGCCTGCCATCGCCCGCCATCCGCTCGGAAGGCTGAGCGCGTAGGCGCCCGACGCGATCGCACCGAAGTCGAACATGTGGGTCGGGTTGACGCCCTTGTCCTTGTCTGCTCGGTCGTCTGTCTCCGCGGAGGTGTAGGTCTCCTCGTCACCGGCGAGGTTCTTTCCTTCGACCGGCGTCAGAGTGACCGTGATCCCCGGTACGAACGTGGGGCCACCCTCATTTTTTGGACCCATCTTGAAGCCTTCGCTCTCGGGATCCACGGTGACGCCCTGCTTCCACACCAGTCCGCTCACCGCGTGGGTGCTCACGTACGCGAACGACGAGCACTCGCCGTGGTCCTGGGGGCTGGTGCCCTGCAGCGGACAGAGCTCAACCGTGTGGCTGAAGCCGCCCATCGTGCCGAACGCGCCGCCGGTCACGCCGTTGTCTTCCATGTTCCGGAACGTCGCGAGCTCGTCGGGATCGAGGAGCATAACGTTCGCGTCTTCGTCCTCTTCCGCCGTGGCGATGACGTTCGCATCCGCCGGCACGTGGGAGAAGACCCACACGCCCTTATCACCGTCCGTGTTCTCGACCGCATCCCACATCGCCTTCGTGAACGAGCGGGAGCGTCCGGAATCGTCGATGTAGCGGAGGCTGACGTCGACCACTCCGCTGGCGGCCCTCTCGTCGCCGCCGAGGACGTTGCCGGTGTAGCCCATGACCTGGTCCAGCTCGTGGTGCACGTAGACCTTGAGCGTCTGGGTCATGTAGGCCACCTCGATCATGTCGGCGGCCACGGTGCCCGCCAGCTTGAGTCCGGTGTGCGTGTACTCGACCGCATTCCCCTCGAACGCCTCGCCGCCGTCCAGCTTGTCGTCCTGGACAGTGTCGACCGCGACGGTGAAGCTCGCCGGAACGGATTCGACTGTCGTCGTGAACGCCGCCACGCCGGCGGTGTCCAACGCCTCCGGTGCGCCTTCGACCGCGTCCTCGCCGGACGTAACGCCGATGGCCCAACCGGCAAGCGCCTTGCCGCCACCGTACTCGGTGGTGACCGTGGCGCCGCTGACGGTCACGTCAACGTTCAGGTTGACGATGTCGTTGGCGTTCGCACCCACGGTTGCCGGCAACTGCGGATTCCACGGCACGGCCGTCATGCCGTCGGTCACCGCATAGCCGTCCGCGGAGACACCCGCGTGGACCATGTTGCCGGTGGTGCCGGCACGCGCGACCTTGATCGCCACCGAGCCGTCTGCGCCGGTCTCGCCGCCGCCGACCTTGGTTGTGCCGGCCGCGTCCGAGTAGAGCGTGACGGTGGCGCCGGGAAGCGCGTCACCGGTCTCTTCGCCGCTCTTCAGCGACACCGTGAAGTTGACCGTCGTGTGCGTGATGTCGAACGGAACGGCCTGCGTCCTGGCCTCACCGACTGCGAGGTCGAAGCCGTAGCCCGTCGCCGGTCCGCCGTAGGCGAGATCGTTGGCCGCGAGCGCCGCTGCAACCTGGGCGCCGATGGGCACGATCAGCTGGTAAGGGCCGGCGCGCAGATCCGAGAACATGAACTGGCCTTCCGCGTTCGTGGCGCTCAGCCGCTGGTCATTGACCCCCGGGCCCACCAGGGCCACCGGAACACCGGCTTGTGCCAGCGGGGCCTCGCCTTCGTCATGGATGTCGTTCTTCGTCAGCTCGTCGATGAACAACATCCCCGAGACGCTCGCTGTCGTTGCGTGCGCACCCTCGAAGTTCACGATCTGCGAGTCGTCGTCACCGACCGTCACGTCCGAGCTCATCGACTCGAAGACGTAGGCTGCGCTCTCGACCGCGATGGAGACCGTGTAGTCGCCCGCCGCCAGACCGGAAAATGCATACTGGCCGCTGGCGTCGGTCATCGTGGTGGCGTCGGCTGCGCCCGAAAGCGTGACCGCGATATCCGCGAGACCCATGCCCTCGACGCTGACCCGGCCACTGACGCCGGACGTGCGGAGCAGGACGCCCGTGAAGGAAACTATCTCGGTTTCACCGAGATCCACGCTGACGTCGTGAGAGCTGGACGCGAAGTCGTAGTCATCCGGGTCGTAGCCGGAGATGCTGATCTGGTAGTCGCCGGGGCGCAGCTCCGTGAACGCATACCCGCCGTCGGCGCCGGTCAGCTTGGTGTAGTTGTCATTGCCGGGACCGCCGGTCAGGGTGACCGTCACGCCCGCGAGTCCCTCGCCTTCGATGATCACGCGGCCTTCAACGGCAGCCGTGCGGATGTAGGCGCCCTCGAAATCCGCCATGCCGACATCGCCCACCCCGACCTCGACGGTCATGCTGGCCTCGTCGAACTTCACGTCCTCCGGATAGCCGCTGATCGTGACCGTGTAGCTGCCTGCCCGGAGCCCGGTGAAGGCGAAGCCGCCCTCCATCGTGCTTTGCGGCTCAGCCATCGTGTTCTCGCCCTCCAGCGTGACGGTAATGCCGTCCAGCATGTCGGGCATACCGATGTCGCCGTTGGAGTCCGACCCCATCATCATGGGGTCTGCCGCGACCACGCTACCGACCACCGAAGAGGAGCGGATGTACTCCCCGGCGAAGTTGAGTTGTACGGTCTGGCCGTCCGACGCGATGGTCGCGGCCTGGGTCGCGCTCGGGAACGCCGCATCCGCGGGAAACCCGCTGATCGTGACGGTGTAGCTCCCAGCTTCCACCCCCGCGAAAGAGAAGGTGCCGCCCGCGCCCGTCGCCGTGGTGGCGCCGGAGGAAAGGGTGGCAGTGATGCCGGTGGCACCCGTCCCGTCGATCGTCACCGTCCCGGAGATCGTTCCCACGGGAGTTGGCGGCGGCGGGATGTCGGTAATCGGCGGTTCGCCTTCGTCGCACGCGGTGATTGTCAGGGCCATCAGCGTGGCCATGGTGAGTAGTTTGAGTCTGTTCATGATGCCGTCCTGTGTGAGGGTTGAACGAATCAGGGCTTTAATGCCATGCGAGTCAGGTTGAGGGTTACCTGGGGACATGAATCAGCAGAAGCCTTGAATGCAAGGCTGGTGCCAAAACGGAGGCCTTTATAAGGCGTGAACTGGCTTGTGTTTACGAGATCAAATCCTGTGGCTGGCGGCCTTGGAAATCTGTGGCATTGCCGGATTTCTGATGCTTTGGGGCGTTTTGTGCCCGAAAGAGGCGGACCCTTCTTCATCGCCGCGCGCGCCTGCGGCTCTGCCGTGCTGCTTTCTTGAACAGCGTCTCCACCTTGTGCGGCGCCGTCGGCGGGCTGGTCAGCCTTGCCACCAGCACGTAGGCCAGTAGGGAGAGTCCCAGGGCCGGGAAGACCTCGTGCAACACGGAGCTCAACGGGGGGGTGAGCCGCCAGATCACCAGGACCCCGAGCCCCACGGCGAACGAAGTCACCGCGGATGTGCCGTTTCCGCGCCGCCAGTGGAGGCCGAGGATCACCGCCGGGAAGAAGCAGGCGGCGTACATGGCGCCCGAGAAGGCCGTGAGGCTGACGACGCCGGCCGGCGGGTTGAGGGAGATCACCGCGGTGATGGCCGCGAACAGGGCCACGTACCACTTGGTGCGCTTCATCGCGGAGCGCTCGTCCCCCTGCCCGCGCCACACGCCGAAGATGTCGCGCTGGCAGGTGGAGGCCATCACCAGCAGCACGCTGTCGAGCGAGGACATGGCGGCGGCGACCATCGCCACCAGCAGGAAGGCCCCCACCCCCGGCGCGAACACGCCCGGCTCGGTGAGCAGCCCCGGCACGACCAGGTCGGTGTCCTCGAGGCCGGCCGGGAGCACCCGGCGCGCGTACATGCCGATGGGCACCAGCATGGCGTACACCACGCCCAGGGTCACCGTCGCGAGCCACACCCCCCTGCGCACCTCCCTGCGGCTGCGCAGGGCGTAGAAGCGCGAGAGCTGGCGCGGCTCCACGATGAACTTGATGGTCGCGGCCACGATCACCCCCAGCACCAGCGGGAACGCCTCTCCGCCGTTCCAGGTGAAGAGGTGCGCGGTTTCGGGGGCGTCCGCCAGCTCGAAGATGGAGCCGATGCCTCCCGCGGCGCGGGTCGTCCCCAGGAAGAGCAGCAGGCCGGCGACGATCATGACCACCCCCTGCACCGCGTCGGTCTTCACCACCGAGATGAAGCCGCCGATCACCGTGTACAGCATCACGATCACGAAGACGACCAGGATGGCGGCGCGGTAGGGGATCTCCAGAAAGGCTTCCAGCAGGTTGCCGATGCCCTTGAAGACCGCCGTCATGTAGAAAAACGACGCGAAGATGATGATGAAGGCCGCGAGCACGCGGGCGGCGGTGCTTTCGAAGCGGAACCCGATGAAGTCGGGGATGGTGAGGGAATCGAGGCCGGCGGTGAAGTCCCGCAGGCGCGGGGCCACCCAGATCCAGGCCGTCAGCGAGAACAGCACGATGAAGGGGGCCAGCAGCAGCCACGGGGCGCCCCACGACCAGGACTGGCCCGAGAAGCCCACGAAGCTGTTGGTGCTCGAGTAGGTGGCGAAGAAGGAGAGGGCGATGGTGATGCCCCCCATGTTGCGCCCGCCCACGTAGTAGTCGGCGAGCCCCTTCGTGCTCCGGTTCCCATGCCAGGCGTGGTAGGCCAGCACGAGCGTGTAGAACAGCAGGAGCAGGTGGACGGGCCAGTATTCGCGCAGCGAGTTGGCGATCATGAGCGAAGGCTCTCTGCCGGGTTTACGGACGCGTGCCGTGCGAGCCCGGGTCGTCTCGCGAGAAGAGCGCGCACACATCCGCCTTCACAACCTTGCCCATTGAATTACGCGGGAGGGCGCTGACGGCCAAGGTCCGCACCGGCGCCTTGTAGGCGGCGAGGTAGCCCTTGGTCCACTCGCGCAGCCCCTCCGGCGGGGGCGCGTCGGAGTCGCCGGGTACGATCGCGGCGCACACGCACTCCCCCCATTCGGGGTCCGGAACCCCGACGACGGCGCAGTCGTCGACCGCGGGATGCGCGCGCAGCACCTCCTCGACTTCGAGAGCGGAGACCTTCTCCCCGCCGGTCTTGATGATGTCCACGCTTTCGCGCCCCAGAATGCGGAATTGGCCATCCGCGAGCACCGCCCGGTCTCCGGTGCGAAACCAGCCGTCGCGGAAGGCGGTGGCGGTCTCGCCGGGCCTGCGCCAGTACTCCACAAAGACGGTCTCTCCGCGCACCTCGACGCCGCCTTCTTCCCCGTCGCGCGCCGTGGTTCCGTCCTCGCGCGCCAGGCGCACATCCACGCCCGGGAGCGGCGAACCGACATGGCCGGGCACGCGGCGGCCGAGCAGGGGGTTGGAGAGCACCATGCCGGTCTCCGTCAGGCCGTAGCGTTCGAGGAGAACGTGGCCCGAGATATCCTTCCAGCGCTCGAGGGTGCTGACCGGGAGGGCGGCCGAGCCCGAGATCATCAGGCGCAGCTTGCGGCACGCTTCGCTCAGGCGCCGGCGCCGGGCGGGCGGGGCTTTTTCCCAGGCCGCGATCAGGCGCACGTACATGGTCGGCACGCCCATGAACACATCGACGCGCCCGGCGGCGAAGCGGTCCCAGACTTCGCGGGCATCGAAGCGGGGGAGGATTTCGACCCGCGCGCCGCACCACAGTGGGCACGCCAGAGCATTGACGATGCCGTGCACGTGATGCAGCGGAAGCGCGTTCAGGACCCGGTCCGCCGCGGTGATGCGCCACGCCCGGGCCAGGCTCTCGACCTGGGCGCGGGTGTTGGCGTGCGTGGTGACCGCGCCCTTGGGTTTCCCGGTGGTGCCGCTGGTGTAGATGATCTGGGCGCGCCGGCTCTCGTCCAGCGATGGCAGGGACGAAGACATGGGAACCGGCGCCGCGAGCGCCTGCGACACGAGTCCGACCGGAATCCCGTGGGCCTCCGCGGCCGGGCGGGCCTTCGCTTCCAGGGAGGCGTGGACGAGGATCGCTTCCGGGTCCGCGTCGGCGATGAGCGAAGCCAGTTCGGCGGGCGGATGGGCGAGCGCGAGGGGGACCGCCACGCCTCCGGCGCGCCAGATTCCCCACTGCACCGCCGCGTATTCGAATCCCGGAGGCACCAGGAAGACGACGCGCGCCTCCTCCAGATCGCGCCGGGCTCGGGGCGGGTCGCGGCGACTTTGGGACGTGTCGCAGGGACTTTGGGGCGTGTCGCGGCCTCCCAGCAGGTAGTTGGCCACGCGCGCGGATTCGGAAAGCAGATCGCTGTAATGGAACACGCCCTCGCGCGCGATGACCGCGACCTGGTCCGCGGCTTCTCGGGCCGTGCGAAGAAACCGCAGTGCGGATTCGGGGCTCACGCGGGGCGGCGGGAGGCCAGCCACCAGCGGTAGAAGACGACCCCGAGCGCAAGGCCCATGATCCAGCCCTGGCCCACCTTCATGATCCCGCCCGCCAGCTGCTGGTCCCCCAGCGCCGTGGTTCCCGGGATCGGAGGCGCCAGCTCGTAGGTGGCGTAGATGGGGAACTTCGAGAAGACCATCATTGCGAAGGGCGGGCGAAGGAGGATCCCGTTGACGGCGAGGTACGCGATCCTGGCGAGAGGGTGGAAGCCGCTGCGGTCCGGCACCGGGCAGAGCACCGGCCACCAGAACACCAGGCCGGTCAGAAGCCAGATCATGTCGAGCGCGAACATCCCCGCCTGCGTCGCCATCAGGGTATCCACCACCCCCGGCCAGTGGGTGACCGTCATCATGACGTTATAGATGACGAGCGCCGGCAGCGGATGGGTGAGGTCCGACAGGATGGCCATCGCGCGGGGGCGTTCGCGCAGCGCCTCAAAGAAGGCGGCTGGCAGCCCCAGCAGCAGCAGCGCGGGGGCGATGAGCCCCACCAGCAGAAACTGCACCATGTGCGCGCTGGCCAGATACGAGGCTCCCAACGGGCCGAGGGGCCAGTCGAACGCGGCCCACAGCAGAAACACGCCGCCGTAGTAGTACATCGCCTTGCGCTCGCCGGGGCCGACGCCGCTCCAGCGCCAGTAGCCCGCGGCCATCGCCGCCGCGAAGAGCCATACGCCTGGATAGGCTTGCCACTCCCATGTCCAGGCCGTGCTCTGGGAGAAGCACCACCACTGCACGACTACGCTTCTCCCGGAGAGTTCACTTCCCGGCGTTCAAACGCGTGCCGAAGGCCACGACATCCTGCAGCTCGGTGAGCCCGCGCACCTCGGCGCGCAGCGAGACCTCCCGTCCGCTGCGGAATCGCAGCACGCCCACGAGCGAGTCGCCGGGGACCGGGCGCCGGGCCAGGTCGAGCAGCATCACGTGCGAGCCGCCGGGGACCAGACGCGTCACCTTCTCCCCGGGAAGGGCCAGCGCAGTCACGGGTGACATCACCCTCATGCCGTCGTGACCGCCCGACTCGTGGATCTGGGCCGAGCCCGCACCCTCGATCACCACGGTCTCCAGGGCGTCGTCCTCGGATCCCCGATTGCGAAGGGCGAAGTAGAGCGCCGCCGATTCCCCTGTCACCGATTCTCCGGCGAAAGCCCGGGAAACCTCCACGACGCCATCTCGGCTGGTTGCAACCCATCTCTCGACCGGGGCACCGCAACCCACCACCAGGACCAGGATACCCGCGCACACCCCGCGGATCTTCCAGTTGCGCTTCTCGCTCATAGGCCGGGATCAGCCTCCTTGAGAAGTTTGGGAAGGTCGTGCGCCCAGGCCTCCTGACGGGTCCCGAAGGGATACCGCAGGCGGGCCGGACCGTCTGCCGAAAAGGCGAGCACGGAAGCTGCGTGCCCGACCAGGTAGTTGCCGTCCTCGTCAGGCTCATCGAGCATGGAGGCAGGGAGACCGACCTGGTTCTGAATGCGGTTGACTTCCTCGATGGTGCCGCGCAGCCCGACGAAGGAGGGATCGAACACGTCCAGCCATTCGCGGATGCGCTCGGGCGTGTCGCGCGCGGGGTCGGTAGATACGAAGACCACCTTCACACGGTGACGGTCTTCGGCAGGCACTCCCTTCATCACCTGGCCGATGTTGGCCATGTGGATCGGGCAGACGTCGGGGCAAGAGGTGTAGCCGAAGAAGAGCAGCGCCACGCGGCCCCGGGTCTCCTCCAGGAAGGAGTAGGGGCGGCCACGGGTGTCGGTGAGCGTGAAGTCGGGGCGCTCGATGGGCCGCATGAAGGGCTCGCCCCGGAACTCGCCGCCGGCATCGCCGCCGCCCGGGGCACAGGCGAGCGAGAGCGCGACCAACCCGAGCGAAAGCGACCGGAGCCTGAGCGACATGAGCCTGAGCGAAAGCGACACGGGTCCCGGTGCCAGAAGCCTGGCGCGGCAGAGGCCTGCTCCGCCGGCTGCGGATCGTGTCGCCTGGTTCATCTAGCCCTGAATATCTGTGTTTTCGTCCTCCGATGGAAGCCCGGGACTCTCCAATGAAAGCCCGGGAAGCGTGCCCCTCGATTCCACGGGCGTCATCGGACGGCCCTCCGGAAGCACGTCGCGGAACGCCACTGCGAAGATCTCCCACACGGTCACGAAGAGGGCGGCCACGATCGGCCCCAGAATGAATCCCACCGCCCCGAAGAAGTAGATCCCTCCGAAGGTGCTCAGCAGGATGAGGAGATCCGGCAGCCTGGCGTCACGCCCGACGAGGCGCGGCCGAAGGAAGTTGTCCACGGTGCCGACCACGAGGCCGCACCAGAGACCGACCAGGACGCCCGCCACGATCTGCCCGGTGGACAACAGCCAGATGACCGCCGGCACCCATACCAGCGCGGTGCCCAGTGCCGGCACGATGGAGAGGACCGCCATCACCGTGCCCCAGAAGGCAGCTCCGGGAATCCCGGCGGCAAGGAAGCTCAGCCCGGCCATCGCCCCCTGCAGAACGCCGATCACGAGCGACCCTTTGATGGTGGCGCGCGTGACGGAGACGAAGCGGTCGAGCAGCCGGTGCTCGTCTTCGGGGGAGAGCGGCACGAGATAGAGGATACGCTCCAGGATCCGGGGGCCGCCGGTCAGGAAGAAGAACATCGCGTAGAGCATCAGGAACAGCTGAAGCAGGAAGTTGGTGGTGCCAAGGGTGGCCGCGCGCAGGCTGTCCACCAGGACGCCGCCCGCGCTCTGCGCCAGCCGGCCCGCCATGGCGACGATGCGCTCCCGGTCGGGGAGCAGTTCGCCCACCAGCGGAATCTCGATTACTCGTGCCTCGAGCGACTCGATCAGAGCCATGTTGCCGCGGACCCAGCCGGCCGCCGCCTGGGAGACATCCACCGCCTGGGACACGACCAGTCCCATGAAGGCGAGGGCGGGAGCCACCAGGACGAGGAGCACCAGCACCAGGGTGACGACCGCCGCCGTCCGGTCGCGGCCCCGGAAAAACGCGGCCAGCCGGAGATGGAGTGGCCGGCTCATCGCGCTGAAGACGGCCGCCAGCAGGATCGCGATCAGAAAGCCCCGGATCATCACCAGGAAGAGCAGCGAGATACCGAGCGCCAGCACCAGCAGGAAGCGGTTCTGGAAGCGCTGGGAATCAGTGGTCATGGGGGGCTCTTCGGTTTGCGCGGTCTTCGTTCCGTCGTGTTCGCCGCAGGATGGCCGTTTTCGCCCGAGCCTGCAACAGGGCTCGGCGCCGGCGAAGCCACGGCCGCCGCTAAGCGCTGGGTATCTCCACGGACACCCTGCCGCTAAAGGGTGGCTCTTTCGTGCGTTTGCTATTTCGGCAAGAGATTTCCAAGGGGTCACCCTCTGCCGCGCCGAACCAGTGAATCCTCACCGCAAGCTGACGATGGTCGGTTCCCGCTCCAGCGTTGACCGACACTTCCCCGAACGCGCCGATGATGCGAAGTGTGCCGCTTGGCGTGGCTACGATACCGTAGCTCGATTTGGCCTCAAGTATGATTTCCACTTACGGTTCCATCCGTTCAGGTAGCTATCCCATTAGATTATCCCCCTTGCTTCGGGGAGAGCCGGACACTCTTGGCAAACCGGGGGGGACCGACGCTAAAACGGACGCTCAGTCAACTTGCCGAAGACCGGCAGCGTAGGGCGTACTTCAAGGGTCGCGACATTTTGGTTGCGCCCGGACGCGCACGTCTCCGTCGTGATCAATCAGCACCCGGATCGCCGCAGGGCGCGGATTCGGGGCCGTGTCGTCGATGGGAGCCCGTTCATCCGCGCATCGCTCGTTCACTGCTCTGTCCTCCGGCTCCTTCAGCGTGAACCTGATGCTGTCCCCGTCTCCTGCGGCTTTGCCTCCTGCGCCGAGGCACCGCCAGCGCCCCTATAATAATAGCTGATGGCATGTGATCTTGGGGCGATAAGAAATGGTTTCTCGACGATATTCTGGCGATATTTGGACCGTGTCCGTGTAAGCGGGACGCCAAGGCCGACGAGGAGGAGCCCGTGATGGAGAATCCTGACGCGCTGCGTCGAAAGATCAAGGCGTTGCAGGACCGCGTTTCCCGGCTGTGCGGGGCCCTCCTGCGGATCAGCGCGAGCCTCGACTTCGACGCCGTGCTGCGGGAGATCGTCGACAGCGCCCGCGCCTTGACCGGCGCCCGCGGCGGGGTGATCACGACCGTTGACGAGAGGGGCCGGCCCCAGCAGTTCCTCACCTCCGGCATCACGCCGGACGAGCACCGGCAACTGGCGGATTGGGCGCAGGGCACGCCGATCCGTCATCGGGGCGTGCATGTGGGCAACCTCTTTCTCACAGAGAAGGAAGGCGGGCGGGAGTTTACGAGCGAGGACGAAGAGGTGCTCGTGCTGTGCGCGTCCATGGCGGCGGCGGCGATCGCCCACGCCCGCGCCTACCGGGACGAGCAGCGTGCGAGAGCGAACCTGGAGGCCCTGGTCGACACCTCGCCGGTCGGCGTGGTGGTCTTCGACGTCAGGACCGGCGATATCGTGTCGGTGAACCGGGAAGCGAAGCGGATTGTGGAGGGGCTCAAGATGCCGGATCGCTCCGTGGAGCAGCTGGTGGAGGTGGTGACGTGCCAGCGGGCCGACGGGCGTGAGGTCGCCTTGACGGACTTCCCGATGTCGCAGCACCTGAGCCGCGCCGAGACGCTGCGCACTGAGGAGATCGTGCTCTCCGTCCCCGACGGCCGGAGCGTGAAGATGCTGGTCAATGCCACGCCGATCCATGCGCCGGACGGTGCGGTCGAGTCGGTCGTGGTAACGATGCAGGATCTGGCGCCATTCGAGGAGCTCGAGCGGATGCGGACCGAGTTCCTGGCGATCGTGAGCCACGAGCTGCGCACGCCGCTCACCTCCATCAAGGGCTCGACGGCCACGGTGCTCGCCGCCTCGCCGGGCTTCGCTCCGGCCGAAATGCTGCAGTTCTTCCGCATCATCGACAAGCAGGCCGATCACATGAGCGGCCTCATCGGCGACCTGCTGGATGCGGGGCGCATCGCTACGGGCACACTGTCGGTCTCGCCGGAGCCCTCGGAGGCGGGGGCACTGATGGACCGCGCGAGGAACACGTTCCTGAGCGGGGGCGGCCGGCACACGGTCCACATCAGCCTTCCGGAGCACGTGCCCCGCGTGATGGTGGACCGGCAACGCATCGTCCAGGTCCTGAACAACCTTCTCTCCAATGCGGCCCGGCACGCTCCGGAGTCGACGCCCATCCAGGTCGCCGCGCGGCGCGACGGCACCCATGTCGCGATCTCCGTTTCCGACCAGGGCAGCGGCATCCCGCCGGACCGGCTCCCGCGCCTGTTCCGCAAGCATGCCGACGCCGGTGAGGGGGGGCGCGGCCTCCGGGGCGGGCTTGGCCTGGCCATCTGCAAGGGGCTGGTCGAGGCCCACGGCGGGCGCATCCGGGCCACGAGCGCCGGGGAGGGCCGGGGCGCCCGGTTCACCTTTACGGTCCCCGTCGCCGATGACGCGGGCGGCGACCCGGTAGCGGCGGACGCTGTCCGCGGTCGAGCGGTGGCGCTCCGGCAAGGCCGGGAGCCGGTGCGCATCCTCGTGGTGGACGACGACCCGCAGGCGCTGCTCTACGTCCGCGACGCGCTCACCGCGGCGGGCTACGTCGCGCTGGTGACGGCCGACCACCGGGAGCTGTCCCGCGTCATCCAGGCCGAGAAGCCCCATCTGGCCCTGCTCGACCTGATGTTGCCCGGGACCGACGGCATCAGGCTGATGGAACAGGTTCCCGAGCTGGCCGATCTGCCGGTCATCTTCATCTCCGCCTACGGACGGGACGAGACGATCGCGAGGGCGCTTGGCGCCGGGGCCGCTGACTACATCGTCAAGCCGTTCTCGCCGATGGAGCTGACGGCGAGGATCCGGGCGGCGCTGAGAAGGCACGCCGAGCCCGAACCGTTCGTGCGGGGAGAACTCGCCATCGACTACGACCGGCGCCACGTGACCCTGGCCGGCCGGCCGGTGGAACTGACAGCCACCGAATACGAGGTGCTGCGCGTGCTGTCGACCAACGCGGGACGGGTGTCGACGTACCGCTCGCTGCTCCGCCAGGCCTGGGGGCGGCATCCGGGCTATGTCGCCCCGAAGCTCGTCCACGCCGTCGTGAGGAGGCTCCGCCGCAAGCTGGGCGAGGACGCGGCTCGCGCGGCCTACATCCTCAACGAGCGCGGCGTCGGCTACCGCATGCCCGCACCACGCGAGAAGTAGCGGCGCCATCGCCGGCTTCGGCCTTGACGTTTGCCTGCTCGTCCCGCCGCTCCGTAAGTTTCGGCATCCGACTCGACATTCACGCCCGCGCCAGCGCTCCCGGTTGGGAGCGCGTGCCCGGGGATTGCCGGGGCCACCGTCCCAGGGAAGCTGGCATGATCCGTTCGCTCCGACTGGCAGCGTTTGGCGCGTGTATCCTCGCCGTGGGGGGATGTGACAAGACGGGTGCGTACGGCGAGGTCAACAGCATCATCATCGGCGCGTCGATGGAACTCTGGGAGGCGGTGGGCGAGTCGGTTACGACCGGACTCGAACCGACCATCTTCACGGTTCGCGACGAAGGGACCTTCAGGATCACCCACCAGGATCCCCTGCTCGCCGACTGGGAGGTGTTGCGCCAGTTCAAGCAGGTGCTGTTGATCGGCACCGCCGAGGATCCCTGGGTCGCGGAGGCTCTGGACGAGGGCGGGCACGAGGCTCCGCTCAATCCGCCGGAGATCTTGCAGTTCACCAACATCTGGGCGCGCGGCCAACTCGTGACCGTCCT
Source organism: Longimicrobiales bacterium (assembly GCA_965237885.1). Taxonomy (GTDB): domain Bacteria; phylum Gemmatimonadota; class Gemmatimonadetes; order Longimicrobiales; family Gaopeijiaceae; genus BD2-11. The sequence goes on from CBDEGN010000002.1 coordinate 1,152,981, forward strand.
TCTGCTTTCGCCGGGCGCGGGAGCGTCCGAGGTCGAGGCGCAGGTGCCTGATCTGCTCGCTTTGTTCGACGGGCAGTACCGCGACTACGCGCGCACGCGCATGTTTGTCTCCGGGCACGACACCCTGCTCGCCGACACCCTGCGCGCCTTCGCCGGCTTCGCGCTCGATCTGCCGCGTGTCTATCGATGGGACTTCCTCGATTCGGTCTTTATTTTCCGCAACGACAATCCCAATCCTGCAGAACTGATTCGGGAAGTCGTAGTGACCTGGCGTTCGCCGATCCCGGAAGCGCTGGCCGACGACGATATCGTGGAGTGGCGCCTGGCTCTGTCGCGGGAATACTACACCGACGAGCAGCTGGTCGAGGGGGAGCGCGCGCCCGGGCAAGCCTTGGGCGACGACGCATACGAGATCCAGGGCATCTGGCTGAGTCCCCCGGGCGCGTGGCCCGCCGCTGGCCCGTTCGTGACCCGCACGCGGGCATGCCCGGGCCAGGACCGGCTGTACATGATCGACTCGTGGCTCTACGCTCCGGGCAAGGGCAAGTACGAGTACATGCTGCAACTCCGGAACATCCTCGATTCCTTCGAATGCGAGGCGGAGCGGCCGGCTGCGAGGGCGTCGACGATGGGTGGAGGCTAGTGCGGGTCGCGTGACGGGGCGGGGCGGCCGACCTCCTTTCAGGCACCCACACCCGCGATAAGCCCCATCACCAGGTGCGCGCTCCGCCGCGAGGCGCCGCGGTGCCGCTCGATCACCCGCTGGCCGCATTCCGCCATCGCCCGGCGAGCGTCGGCGTCCTCCAGCATGCGCGCCGCTTCCTCCATGGGCGAGGCCGTGACGATGACTCCCCCGCCCGCCTGAAGCGCCGAGACCACTTCAGCGAAGTTCTCGTGGTGGGGGCCGATGAGGGTCGGACATCCGGCGGCGACCGGAGGAATGGGGTCCGACCCGCCCATCGGTACGAAGCTCCGGCCCACGATCGCGACATCCGCGAGGGCGTACGCCAACTCCAGCTCGCCCATGGTGTCGAGCAGGAAGAGGTCGGCGGGGGGGCGGGGCGCGGCGGGGGGGCGGGGCGCGGGGGCGGGGCGGGGCGCGGGGGGGCGGGCGGCATCAGGTGGCGCGTCCCACCGGCTGCGGCGGCGGATTTCGGGGCGGAGGGCGGCGACGGCATCGAACCGCTCCGGCCTGCGGGGCACCAGCAGCAGTTGGGCCGCGGGGGGACGGGTGGCGATCAGCTCCTCTTCCTCTCCCGGACCGGTCGATCCGGCGACGATGAGAGGGCGGGTCCGGTCGATGCCCAGCGCGGCGGCCAGTTGCTCGACCCGGGGGCCGGTTCGGGGGCGGCCGGAAGTGTCCCACTTCATGGTGTCGGTCACCTGCACCCGTGCGGGCGGGGTGCCCAGCTCCACGAACCGGCGGGCGTACACCTCGTTCTGTGCTCCCACGGCCGCCAGCTGCCGGAAGACCGGCCGCACCCACCGGCGCGCGCGCTGGTAGCCCCGGTAGCTGGAGGTGCTCAGCCGCCCGTTCACCACGCACACCGGGATGCCGCGGCGGGTGCACTCGCTGACGAAGTTGGGCCACACCTCCAGCTCGGCGAGCGCGACCGCATCGGGGCGCACCGCGTCCAGGAAGCGCCGCACCATCCAGGAGAGGTCGAACGGGTAGCGCACCACCGGGTGGCGCCCCCCGTACAGCGACCGGGCGCGCTCCACCCCGGTGTCGGTGGTGCTGCTGACCACCACGCGGGCGCGCGTGCCAAGTCTCTCGACCAGTCCCCGGGTGGCCGCGACCTCGCCCACACTCACCCCGTGGACCAGCACGGTGGAAAGGTCGGGCCGGTCCCCCACCCCAGCCCGAACACGGGGTGCGAGCCGCGTCCCCCGGGTCGCGTCCCCGGTGACGGTAGAACCGGCCTGGAGCCCGTCCTGGGGCGCCATGTGCCCGAAGCGCGCCTTCCAGTCCGTCCGCCACTTCCCGGTGCGCAGCGTGCGCGCCAGCAGAACCGGGCTGGCCAGGAGCGCGCCGGCCAGGTAGAAGATGTCGTAGCGGAGCATCCCGGAGATCTCGGCGTCCTCAAAGGGTTATCATTGCCCGTCGCGAATCCCCGCTGTCGGGTCGCCGGACGGTAGTCTTCCATGGCCATGCCGATCAAGACAACCTCGCAGTTTCAGCTTCCGGAAGCCCCCCGGGCGATTCTCCTGGTGCGTCTGACCGCCCGCGGTGACGTGCTGCTCGCATCTCCCGTGATCGAGGCTCTGCGACGCCGGTATCCGTCGGCGCACATCGCCTGGGCGGTGGAGTCGCATGCCCGCAGCATGGTCGAACACCACGAGGCTCTCGACGAGATCATCGTCTGGGACCGGGCCGCCTGGAAGGCGATGATCCGGGCCGGGCGCTGGAGGGAGCTCCGGCGCGCGTTCCTGGAGCTGCGCCGCAGACTCCGCGCGCCCCGCTTCGATGTCGCGCTGGACCTCCAGGGGCTCTTGCGCAGCGGCTGGGTGGCGTGGCTCTCGCGAGCCCCGGTGCGCATCGGCCTCGGCTCGAAGGAAGGCAGCTGGATGCTTCTGACCGGAACCGTGCCCCGTCACGGCACCGGCCCCGGAAGCACCAGCCTGCAGTACCCCTACTTCGCGGGCGCCCTCGGACTCCCCAGCGATTCCCTCTCGCTGCACATCGCCCTGAACAAAGACGACAGGCGCTTCGTCCGCCGCTTTGTCGCCGAGCACGATCTCGCGGCGGGCTATGCAGTCATCGCCCCTTGCACGACGCGACCCCAGAAGCATTGGTTCGAGGACCGCTGGGGCGCGGTCGCCGGGCGCATTCGCGACGAGCTGGAGTTGCCGGTCGTGGTTCTGGGGGGCCCGATGGACCGGGAAGCCGCCGACCGCATCGCCGCTCTCGCCGGAGGAACGCTCATCGATCTCACGGGCCGGACGCGACTGAGCGAAGCGGCCGCGGTGGTGGAGCACGCCGGCCTGTTTCTCGGCGTGGACACCTGCCTCACGCATGTTGCGGTCGCGTTCCGGCGCCCGTCCGTGCTCCTCTTCGGTTCCAACATCCCCTACCGCGAGGCGCCTCATGCGCGCGCCCGCATCGCCCTGGAGCTGCAGCCCTGCGCACCCTGCGGCAACCACCCCACCTGCGGAGGCGCCTTCCAGTGCATGCGCGCCCTCGGCGTTGACGAGGTCTTCGAACTGGCGCGGTCCGCGCTCGGGCACCGCTGAGCAGGCGCATCGGCCAGGGCAGCCGAGCGGGCCAATGGAGCGTGCGTGTATCGGGCAACTGGCGCGTCGTGTTCCGCTTCGAGGACGGCGAGCCCGTCGATGTGGACCTGGTCGACTACCACTGATGGGAAGGAGGAGAGATCATGAAAGGCACTGGCAGCGAGCCTGTAAGTCCGATGCTCAATCCCCCGCACCTGGGCGAACTGATCCGTGAGAGCATGGACGAGGTCGGATGGAACGTGACCGAGACGGCGGCGCATCTGGGGTGCGAGCGGGGGACCCTGTCGCGTCTACTGAACGGCAAGGCAGGCGTGTCCCCGAACATGGCGCTCGCGTTGGAAGCCATCGGCTGGGGTACGGCCGACCACTGGATGCGAATGCAGGCAAGCTATGAGCTCGCCCAGGCACGAAGGGCACGCGGATGGCAGGAGGACATCAGGTCACGCGATCCGGTCCCGCGGTAAACGCCATGGAGCTCGGGATTCCGCCATCCCGTGGGCTGTCGAAGCCGCGGCGAGGGAAGCGGTCGAGGACTGCTAGAACCGCACGTTGAGAAGCGGCACCTTCCAGAGCAGGGTTTCGCGCCCGTCCATCCGCGCGTCGGGCTCCCGGACGGGGAACGGCAGCGGTGCCGAGAGTGACCATTCGCCGCCCCGGGACCAGTTCAACAGCGCGTCGGACGCCGGGAGCGACCCTGCAGCCTGGGCGTTTTCGCTCGCATCCTCTTCCGCGCCGGCGCCTTGCGCAAGCACCGCGCCGGCGACGAGGCCGGCGATGCTGCCCACGAGTGGAATGCCGATTTGCACGTCATCATTGTCCGGCTGCGTGATCATCACGATTCCAAGGCCGCCGAACCCGCCTATCAACCCGCCCACGCTGATCAGGCGGGCCCGCGACCGGCTCAGCGGCCAACGGCTTCCCGCGAGGGCCCCGGCCGCCAACCCCGCGTTCCCCGTCATCATTGTGGTTCCCCAGGCCGAGTTTTCGTCCAGATCCAGCAATATGCTCGAGGCAAGTCCGAACCAGGATCCCCACAGGCTGCCCAGCATGGCGGAAGTGGAGGTCCCCGGCGTGATGTCGCGCCGCGACGCCAGCACGCCGCCCGCGAGGCCGACCGCGCTGCCCGCGATCATCGAAGCGAAGATGGCCTGGTCGCTCGGCCCTTCGTTGATCAGGATGTCGCCTTCGATGATGCGCTCGCCGCCTCCCAGCTCCAGGGCGTTGGCCCAACCCATGCCCTGCCACGCCCCCCACGTGCCGCCCCAGGTGATGGTACGGGCCTGCCCCGGCGACACCGGCCGCGACCGTGTGAAGGCACGCCCGGCAAGAAACGCAGCGGGAGCCCCCAACAGGAGTCCGACCCCGTACGCTTCCGGGCCTTCTGCATCCGCGGTGGCCGGGACCGCCATACCCAACCAGATCCCGTAGAGCGTCGACCAGACCTTGAGTTCGATCTCACCGCCGGCCTGGGACTGTTCCGCGCTCGCGGCGTCCAGCCGAGCACCCGCCGTCCCGGCGGCGGGCGTACCCGGGAAACGGTCGACGATGTGCCGGTAGAGCGAGGCGGCCACGTCCTCTTCTCCCCGGCCCTCGAAGTCGGAGGCGACAGCGAGGATGACGGCCGCCGAGTCGGCCCGCGTGAGCTGGGCGGACGCTCGCGACGGTGTGCTCAGGCTGGCGGCCAGGAGGGCGACGACGAAGACGGCGCGGATCAGGACGGAAGTACGCATGTTCGTAGGTACCCGCGCTGGCGATTCTGTTTCCGAGGGTGCGGCCGGGTCAGCTCCCAGGCCCCTCGAACATCCCGTCCGGGACTTCCATGGCCGCCGCCATGTTCTCGAAGGTCACCCGCGAGTAGCCGGCGGAATCGGGGCGGCCCGCCGAGAGCAGCAATGGGCCGTGCCGGGTCCAGTCCGTCCACGCCAGCGTGAAGGCGGGCTCCGGATCGCCGGCGTCGCGCCAGTGCTGCCAGTACGCCATCAGACCCGTCTCGGGGTCGACCCAGCCCCGGTACTTGTTCTGAGGAGTGCGCCCGACCGAGTCGAAGGTGAGCTCGACGACTTCATACGTCCTGCCCTCCAGCTCCATCTCCCCCAGGTAGGCAGCGCTGACGCCCGGGTCGGCCCACTTGTAGGGCATCAGGAACCAGTAGGTGTCGTTGATGAAGATCGCGTGTGCCCGGTCCGCCAGCGAATCGGCGACAGCCGGGTCGGTGACCGGCTCACCGTCCAGCCAGATGCGCTCGCTGCCGGTGGGATCGTTGGTATCGATCACGGCCACCATCTCCTGGCCGCCCGCGTCGCCCACCGTCCGGTACATCCCGCCCCAGACATCCCACCTGTGCTCGCGCCGCGAAGGTGTGTCACCAGGCCGGTGGACAACCCGGTCGAAGGCGATGTAGCGCACGCGCTCCCATCCCCGGTCGGGCGCCATCTCCTCCATCATGCGCGCGTATATGCGTTGGAGGTTTGCGTCTTCGAAGTATGGGCCTGACGCGCCGTCGCCCTGCTGGCACGCTGCCATGCCAAGAGCCGCACTGATGAAGAGAATAAAGACGATACGCATGGGTCCTCCATGTGGCGATGGGACTACTCTTCGGGCGCATACATCGTGGTGCTGAGGTAGCGCGCGCCGTCGTCGGGAGAGATGGCGGCCACCCGGTGGCCGGGCCCGAGGTCGCGGGCCATCTGCAGCGCGGCGTACACGATGGCGCTGCTGCTCATACCCAGAAAGAGGCCTTCTTCGCGGGCGAGGCGCCGCCCCAGGGGGAAGGCATCCTCCTCATAGACCGTGATCACCCGGTCGAGGACGGAGCGGTCCAGATTCTCCGGGATGAACCCTGGCCCCATTCCCTGGAACTGATGCTGGCCCCGCTCGCCTCCCGAGATGACCGGCGAGCGCGCCGGCTCGACGGCCACGACCTGGACTCGGGGGTCCATTTCCTTGAGGAATCGTCCGGCGCCGCTGATGGTGCCGCCGGTCCCGGATCCGTACACAAACGCATCGAGTCGCCCCTCCATGTCGGCCCAGAGTTCCGGACCCGTCGTCTCGTAGTGGACCCGAGGATTCGCGGGATTGGAAAACTGGTCCGGATAGAAGGCGCCGATGCGGGAAGCGATGCGTTCGGCTTCCTCCCTCGCGGCCAGCATGCGGCGTTCGGGGTCGGTGAGCACGATCTCGGCTCCGTACGCCGCCAGGGTGAGCTTGCGTTCGGCGCTCATCGACGACGGCATGCACAGGATGAGCCTGTAGCCGCGCCAGGCCGCGATCTGGGCGAGGCCGATGCCGGTGTTGCCGGAGGTGGGCTCGACGATGGTGCCTCCGGGCTTGAGCAGCCCGCGCGCCTCGGCGTCGTCCACCATTGCCCGCGCGGTCCGGTCCTTGATCGAGCCCGCCGGGTTCATGCCCTCCAGCTTGAGCCAGACCTCCGCCATGTCCGGCTCCACGACGCGCGCGAGCCGGAGGGTCGGCGTGTGTCCGATCAGCGCGTCGATCATGGTGGCGCTGGTCCGGTCCTATCCGGAGGCCGCCATGTCCAGGTCGGGGTGCACTCTGTGGTGGTCGGTCGCGTCCTGATACGCACGAGCCACGGTCAGCAACTCCGTCTCGCGGAAGGGCTGGGCGCAGAACGTCATGCTCGTGGGCGTTCCGGCATCGTTGAACCCGTTGGGCACTGCCAGGGCTGGATGGGTCGCGTAGTTGGTCATGGTGCTCGCGTTCCGGCCGTGGCTGTAGGGCGGCGGCTCGTCGGACGGCTGCTCGCCGCGCGGGCGGCGCGGGCCGCGCGGGATGAGGTAGACATCCACGTTCGATGTCGCTTCCGCGAGCTGCATCATCATCATGGTGCGCGCCCGCTGCGACTGGAGGTACTCGACCGCCGGGATCACCCGGGCGGCGCGCAGTCCGTCGGCCCGCGTCTGGCGGCCCAGCAGTTCGGCCCGCCCCGAGCGCAGCAGCTCGTCGAAGAAGACGGCCATCTCCACGTTGTGGGCGGTGACGTTGATCGACCATTCGGGAATGTGAATGGGCGTCAGCATGAAGCCTGCGGACTTCAGTTCCTCAAGAGTGCGCTGGCTCGCGCTCCGGTAGTCGGGCTCCTCGATCTCGTCGAACGCACCTTCCAGGTAGCCCACCCGCAGCCGGGTCGCGTCGCGCGTGCCGTCCCAGTTGAAGGGCAGGTCCTGCACGCTCAGGTCGAGCCCGTCGGGGCGCGAGATCGCTCGCAGCACCAGGGCGCAGTCCTCGGCCGCGCGGCACATGGGACCGAGCCGGTCCTGGGTCCATGAGAGCGCCATCACCCCATAGCGGCTGATCCGGCCCAGCGTCGGCCGCAGGCCCGTCACGCCGCACCGCGAGGAGGGCCCGAGGATCGAGCCGCTGGTCTCGGTGCCGATGGCGAAGGCCACCAGTCCGGCCGCCGTGGCGGATCCCGGTCCCGCCGAAGACCCACCCGAGCCCGTGGTCGGGTCCCAGGGGTTCATGGTCTGGCCCCCGAACCACTGGTCGCCGCCCGCCAGCTCGCCTGTGGTCAGCTTGGCAACCAGAATCGCGCCCGCGTTCCGCAGCATGTCGATCACCGACGCGTTCATGTCGATGACCTGGTCCTGGTACGCCGGGGACCCCCAGGTCGTCTTGTAGCCCTGGACCGCGATGATGTCCTTCGCGCCCCACGGGATCCCGTGCAGCGGTCCCCGGTAGCGGCCGGCCGCGATCTCCCGGTCGGCCTCGCGCGCCTGCGCCATCGCGAGCTCATCGGTCAGCGTGACCACGCAGTTGAGAAGCGAGTTGTAGCGTTCGAGGCGCGACAGGTACATCTCCGTCAGCTCGACCGAAGTCACCTGTCGCGAGCGCACGAGTTCGGAGAGTTCCCGGACGGTCCAGAATGCGGCGTCCTCCAGGTTGGAGGGACGCTCGATCTTCGGCAGCGCGCTCATTCTGAAGGGCGAGACCGACCGGTCCACCTGCATTCCGGGAACCAGCGGGTTGAAGTGGAAGGGCGGGGAGATGTCGTTGGGGATCTTCAGCTCGTGGAGTTCCTGATACTCGTCCAGCCGGTCGTTCACCGACTCGAGCATGCGCTCCCGTTCCTCCTCGCCGAACTCGAGGCCCGAGATTGCCAGCGCGTCGCTGAGCATCTCGGCCGTGACCTCCTGCGCCCCGGCTTCCTGCATCCTGGCCCAGAGCGCGCCCGGGAGCAGGGTCGAACCGAGCCCGGCGCCCGCGAAGTACGCCGAGAAGCGGCGTCGGGTGAGTGTGGAATCGAGCATCGGCGCATCCTCCGGCCCTGCGGAATAGTACTTGGGGAATGCTGGAATAATGGTGATCGCCGGCTGGCTGCGCCAACCGGTTCAGCCGAAGAGTCACTGGATGGCGCCAGGGAGAGCCGGGAAGGCCCCTGGCTCAGTTCGACTCCGGCAAGGCCGATTCCAGGGCCATCACCAGGCCGCTTCGGATCTTGGGCTGGAACCACGTCGATTTGGGCGGCATGATGCGATTCTGCCGGCAGACGGCCGCGAACTGGGGCAGGGTCACGGGCGCGAGCGTGACGGCATAGCGGTAGTCGCCGCTGTCAACGCCGGTTTGCAGAAAGTCCAGGTCGCGGTCGCCCCCGACGAAGTTGAGCCGGCTGTCGCGCGGGTCCGCGATGCCGAGGACGGCGTCGAAGAATTGTCGCTGCACGATGTTCGCATCGATGCATTGAACGGCGTTGTTCTCGTCGTAGCTGCCGCGGAGGGGACGCAGACGGTACCAGCGGCGGCCCGCATAGAGCCCGATGTGATGGGTTCGGGCGGGTTGATGTGCTTCGGGGACTTCCTCGACCCGAAAGTGTTCCCGGAGAGCCTGGAGCACGGCCGGGTCCGGCAAGCCGACGTCGCGCACCAGCCGGTTGTAGGGGGCCAGCGACATCCGTGCCAGAGGGAAGAAGACGCACAGGAAGTGCTCGCGGTCGAGCATCGCGGCGGCGGCGCTGCGGTGGTTGCCGTCGGCGACGTAGGCTTCCGGTTCGGCGGCCATGAGCTCGATCAGGCGCGCCTGGATGGCGGGGTCGTCCACGAGCCAGATGTCGTGCCGGCAGCCGCGTTGGTCCGGGGCGCCGTGGTCGGGCGCGCGATGCGATGCGATCTGTTCAAGGGCGCGCGCAAACTCCCCCGACGGGTCCGGGACGGCACAGTTGACCGTGCCGATGAAGGCGGAGGTGGCCTCGATGAGTCGGGCGCGCCCACGCGCCTTCCTCTCGCGGATGCCCTCGTTCCTGATGATGGGGGCGGTGGGGGTGGCGTCGGTGCGGATCTCGTCGATGCGCGCCATCCCGCCCAGGCCGATCTGCTCAACGCCGGGCCGGGCCGGATCGTCGATGCGGTAGATGTAGAGGAGATCGCTCGCGACCCGGACGCTGTCGCTGCCCGCGAGAGCGCGCATATTGACGGTAGCGCGCGCGCGCGCCGGCGCAGAGTCGGCGGCGGCCTGCTCCTCCGCCCCCGGATCGCAGTGCGGCATGGTCACCCGGAGCACGCTCTCGGGCGTCCGTCGGATGAGCGCGCGCACTTCGTCGTCGCTCTGGAACTCGTCGTAGTTGGGAGCGCTCACGCGGGCGGCGGCGGCCGAGTCGACCGGCACGAGCGCGCGGCGGATAGGGCGGAGGGTGATCACGGGGTGAGGGGCGCGGGGATGAAGAATTCGGCGGGCCGCAGCGAAGATGGCGCCGGGACAGAGGGGCGGCAATCATGCTGGATCCCTTCATCCCGGGTGGAGATTTGTCCATTATGCGTTATGTCTCCTCGTTGCTCCCGCCGCGGGCGACCGTTCGATACGGGAATTGCCGGTGGCCCGGGCAGATTCCGGTGAATGCGTGCGGTATGGCTGACTCTACCGGCGGTTTCGTGCGCTTGCCGGGCGTTGTCACCGCCCTGCTGTTCCTGTGCGCGGGGTCGGGATGGTCGCAGGAGACCGGTGGCGCCGCCGCCGGTGGCCTCACCGACGTGCCCGGGATCCGAGTGGGCCACCACACCCTCGCGGAGCGTCCCACCGGGTGCACGGTCGTGCTGACGCCTCCCGGTACGGTCGCGGGCGTGGACGTGCGGGGAGGGGCGCCCGGCACGCGCGAGACCGACCTGCTCGATCCGGTCAACACCGTCCAGACCGTAAACGCGGTCGTGCTCGCCGGCGGAAGCGCCTTCGGGCTGGACGCCGCCAGCGGGGTGGTGCGCTATCTGGAGGAGCGGGGGATCGGGTATCCGGTCGGCCCGGTCGTACGCGTCCCGATCGTGACCGCGGCCATCCTGTACGATCTGGGCGTAGGGGGGGACTGGACGGTCCGTCCCGGACCCGAGTGCGGGTACCAGGCGGCGGCCGGTGCGACCGCGGGCGCCGTGGAGTCGGGGAGTGTCGGTGCAGGGGCGGGCGCTACCGTAGGGAAGCTGGCAGGGATGGGCCGCGCGATGAAAGGTGGGGTCGGGAGCGCCTCGCTCACGTTGCCCAGCGGGCTGGTGGTGGCCGCCCTGGTGTCGGTCAATGCCGTGGGCGACGTGATCGACCCGGCGACCGGACGGGTGGTCGCGGGCGTACGCGCCGAGGACGGCACCACCCTGGCAGACGCCCGCGTTCTGCTGCGTAGCGGGTTCCAGCCGGGCGGGTCGGCCGGTCAGAACACGACCATCGGGGTCGTCGCCACCAACGCGCGCCTCACCAAGGCGGAGGCCACCCGGGTAGCCCAGATGGCCCAGGACGGCTTCGCCCGCGCGATCTATCCCGTGCACACGCCGGGCGACGGCGATATCACCTTTTCGCTCGCAACGGGCACCCTCGCGGAGGGCGCGCGGGCGACCGCCGGCCAGGTGGGCGCGCTCGCAGCCGAAGTGGTCGCGGCGGCGATCCTGGACGCCGTACGCAGCGCGACCCCTCTACCCGGCCTCCCTGCCGCGACCGACCTGCAACCTTTACCGGGAGACCGACCTGACCCATTCGAGCATCCCGGCGCCCCGGCTCCGCTCGCGGCCACCACCCCGTCCCCGGCCCCTCGCCCGTGAACACCACCCTCTTCCTCCTCCTGGCCTATGCGGCGGCGCTGATCGGCCTGGGCCTCTGGCTGGGGAGGCGCGTCTCCAGCACGGGCGGCTTCTTCGTGGCGGGCCGCTCGCTGGGCCCGGGCCTGCTCTTCGCCACCATTCTGGCGGCCAACATCGGCGCGGGCACCACCATTGGCGCCGCCGGCCTGGGATACCGGGACGGCCTGGCGGCGTGGTGGTGGGTGGGGTCGGCGGGGATCGGCACGCTCGTGCTCGGCCTGTGGGTGGGCCCGCGCATCTGGGCGGTCGCGCGTGCCCGCGGCCACCTCACCCTGGGTGACTACCTCGACGACCGCTACGGCCCCTCCGTCCGGGCGATCATCGCCATCCTGCTCTGGTTCGGCACGCTGGCCCTGCTGGCCGGCCAGCTGATCGCCATGGCCGACATCTTCACCGGTGTCGCCGGGTGGCCGCGTGGGTGGGGAGTGGTGGTCGGGGGCGTGGTCGCCACCGCCTACTTCGCCGCCGGGGGGCTCATGGTGGCCGCGTGGGTCAACCTGGTGCAGCTGGTCGTCATGGTGCTCGGCTTCGGGATCGCCCTCCCCTGGGCGCTGGCCGCGGCGGGCGGTTGGGAGGCGGTGGCCGCCGCCGCCCCGGCGGAAGGCCTCGACTTCTGGCGCGGCGGCGAATCCGGCTGGGTCTACCTTGCACTGCTGGCTCCGGGGTTCGTGATCTCACCGGGCCTCATCCAGAAAGCGTACGGCGCGGTCGACGCCCGAGCCATCCGCATCGGTCTCTCCGCCACGGCGGTCGCCCTCCTGCTCTTCGCCGCCGTTGCGCCGCTCCTGGGCATGATCGCGCGCGTCTACGATCCGGGCCTCGCCGACCACGAACTCGCGCTTCCGCTCGTCCTCACCGTGGGCGTCCCGCTCTGGCTCGGCACCCTCGGCCTCGCCGCCGTCTTCTCGGCGGAGCTCAGCTCCTCGGACGCCATCCTCTTCATGCTCTCCACCTCGCTCTCGCGCGACCTCTACCGGCGCTTCCATCGCCCGGACGCCAGCGACGCTTCCGTCCTTCGGGTGGCGCGCTTCGCCGCACTCGGTGGGGGCGCGCTGGGCATCGGTCTGGCCACCGTCCTCCCGGGCGTCATCGAGTCCCTCACGATCTTCTACGCCCTGCTCACCGTCAGCCTCTTCGTGCCCGTTCTGGGAGGACTCTACACGCGCCGCGCCGGCACGCCCGAAGCCCTGGCCGCGATCGCCTTCGGCGTGATGCTCTGGTTCGCGGTCCGCATCGGCCTCGTCGACAACCTCCCACCGCTGTTCACCGCCAGCTTCGTCGGACTGCTGGGCTCCGCGCTCGCGTTCGGGGCGGTGCTCGCCGTGCGCGCGGCCATCGGCCGCATGGCCCGCCGCGGGTGAGAGGCCTACAACTCGAAGCGCTGCCCCTCCCGAGCGACCGAGAAACCCCTGCTGGCAATCTCGCGAGCCTCCGCTGAACTCTCTTCCAACGCCGGATTGGTGTTGTTGAGGTGGATGAAGGCGACCTGGACCCCGCCGCGCGCGACGTCCTGCAGGAGATCCATCGTGTGGGGCACGAGCGGGTGGGGGATGTCTTCGATGTTCCGCCCGGGGACTTCTTCAGGCCCGTAGAAGGACGCGTCCAGCAGCGCCACATCCACGCCGCGCACGACTTCGGCGACATCCCGGTCCCATGCCTCCCAGCTGTCGATGTCCGGCAGATACAGCAGAGATCGGCTCGGGCCGCGGAATGTCCACCCGACCGTGTCGGAGAACTCGGGGCGGTGCGGGACCTGAGTCGCCATGGCGGAGAGCGTGCCGCTGATCGGGTACCAGCGGTCGAATTCCACGGGGCGCAGGTCGAGCCGCCCCTCGTCCACGAGCAGGCTCCAGGGTCCGTTGGACGAGAGATAGCGCGCCATCTCGGGGCTGCAATAGCAGGGAGTGGCCGTCATGCCGAGGCCTTCCCGCCCCAGTTGGGCGAGCCCCAGATAGTGTCCCATGTGCGCGTGGGTCAGGAAGATGCCGTCAAAGGGACGCCGTGCCTGTGCCCGGGCGCGGAATCCCGGATCTTCGATCAGGTCCATCTGATGGGGCAGATCCGGAGTGGCGTCCACCAGGTAGTAGCCTTCCGCGTCGGGCTCGACGATGGCCAGAGAAGACACGTAGCGAGGCTGCTCGCGCTCGCGTGCCCGGTCGCATCGGGGCGCATAGCATCCGGTTTGGGGCATGCCGCCGTCCTGCGCCACCCCGAGCACCTGGACGTATGGACCGGCGCGCCGCTCTCGCGGCATCCAGCCTCCGCACAGAGCCGCCCCCGCGGCGGCACCCAGAAACGTTCGCCGGGTGAACCTCTGCGCTCCGAACCCCATCACGCCGCCCGCCAGTCTCTGGCTGCGCATCCACGACCATCGATCCATTTCCTGTCTCCCCCGTTCGCCCGCGTGCCAGGTCCAGGGGACGGAAGCGCCCGGTGCGTGGCTGGTTGGCGGGTCGGCCGCCGGGAGGCAGTTTGGTTCGAGGGGAATCTGCTACGCAACCCGGACTTCAGGCACAGGTGACGATGGCCCAGGAGATCGAACGCAAATTTCTGGTGTCCTCCGGCGCCTGGAAGACGGGCGCGACCGGATCGCTCCTCCGCCAGGGGTATCTCTCCACCTCGGCCGCCCGCTCGGTGCGCGTCCGCACCGCCGGAGCACGGGCGACGCTCACCGTGAAGGGCAGCAAGGTCGGCCCCCGAGCCTCCGAGTTCGAGTATTCGATCCCCCTCGAGGAAGCCCGGCAGATGCTCGACGAACTATGCCGGCGCCCACTCATCGAGAAGACCCGCTACGCCATCCCCGGGCCCGACGGCCATCTCTGGGAAGTCGACGAGTTCCACGCGCAAAACGACGGCCTGGTGGTCGCCGAGATCGAGCTGTCACACGAGCGCGAGGACTTCGTCCGGCCCGCATGGCTGGGCGAAGAGGTCACCGACGACCCCCGCTATCTGAACTCCAACCTGGTGGGGCGCCCCTTCACGCGCTGGGACCGATAGGGGCTCCCGGATCCAGCGCGAGGGACTGCATCCCGGGCGGGGCCGACGGGGGCGGGTCCACCGCGGGCGGATCGAGCGCCCGCACCTCCACCCGCGCGATTCCCGCTCCCGCAATGCCCAGCTTGAGCGCCGCGGCATAGGAGAGGTCGATGATGCGGCCCTCCACGAACGGGCCACGGTCGTTGATCCGCACGACCACCCTGTTGCCCGTGTCGAGGTGGGTGACCTCGGCGTACGTGGGCAGAGGGAGCGTCTTGTGCGCGGCGGTCATCGCGTACATGTCGTAGGGCTCTCCGCCCGAGGTGCGCCTGCCGTGGAAGTCGCGACCGTACCAGGACGCGATTCCGCGCTCCGCGTATCCCTTGCTGGTCTCGAGCACGCGGTAGCGGACGCCGAACTCGTCGTAGAACGCGGGGTTGCCCAGACGGTACTTGTACTCCTGGCGGGGAACCGCGTCCGAAGGCAGGACGGCCCGGGACGCACCCGGCGTGTTCACGCGGAAACATCCCGACGCCCCGAGGACAACGACGAGAATCGCGAGCACCCTCCCATTTCCCGTCATCCCCCAGCGCCCCGTCCGGCTCCTTGCGCCAACGCCAGTCCCACCCTCGCGCTTCCCAGCACCTCGCGTAGTTCCCGCAGGGTTCCGGGTCCGGGATCCGCCGTCAGGGATCCGGAGCGAAACCGCCGGTCGCGATCCCCGTTGCCGGGACGGAAGCTCAATTCCACCGGCGCGTCTCCGGGATGCGCAGCGAGCACCTTCTTCGCTTCCGCGAAAACGCCGCCGGGAAGGTCGGCACCAGCCTCCAGATCGAGGCGCAACGCGAGCCGGCCGGACTTGAGCACCTGGTTGAGAAGCTCCACGCCGTCGAGAAAGATGGGCGGATCCTCCTCGTCACCCTCGCGGCCGGACACCTTTCCCCGGATCAGTACCACCGCGTCCTGCTGCAGCGCTTCCTTGCCGGCCTCCCAGGCGTCCCGGAACGCGAGCACCTGCGCCGTCCCGTGGAAGTCCTCGATGGTGATCCTGCCCCATTCCGAACCGTCGCGGCGCGAGATCTGGCGCTGCACCTGGGTCACGACGCACGGGATCTCGACCGAGGCGTTCGGATGGTTGCCGAGCGTGGATGTGTTGACGTTGCGGAAGACGTGGACGGCGTCGCTGAATCGGTCCAGCGGATGGCCGGAGATGAAGAAGCCGAGCGCCTCCTTCTCCTTCGCCAGACGCTCGCGCTCGGACCAGTCCGGGACGTTGGGAAGCTCCGGCGTCAGGTCCTCAACCGCGGCGTCCAATCCCCCGAACAGCGACACCTGGCCGGCTTCCCGATCGGCGGCGCGCGCGTTCACGTCCGCATAGCCGGCGTCCAGACCGGCAAGGAGCTGGGCCCGGTGCCCGAACGCGTCGAGCGCGCCCGCGGCGATCAGCGCCTCGCAGGCCCGCTTGTTGAGCGCGCGCGTGTCGATGCGCTCGAGAAAGTCGAACAGGGCGTCGAACCGTCCGCCCTCGGCGCGCGCCTTCAGAACCGACTCGACCGCTGCCGCGCCCACGCCGCGCACGGCGCCCAGGCCGAAGCGAATCTGCGTGCTTGTCGTGACCGTGAACTTCCATCCCGACTCGTTCACGTCCGGGGGAAGCAGCTCCATGGGTTCCTCGAGCGCCGGCATGGAACGGTGCAGTTCCCGGCACTCCAGAATGTACTTTACGACCTGGTCGGTACTCGACAGCACCGAAGAGAGCAGCGCCGCCATGAACTCGGCGGGATAGTGGCACTTCAGCCACGCCGTGTGATAGGAGATGAGCGAGTATCCGGCGCTGTGCGCCCGGTTGAAGCCGTAGCGGCCGAAGGTCTCGATCTGATTGGCCAGCTCGGCGGCGATGCTGCGATCCACCCCGTTGCGGGTTGCGCGCTCCCGGAAGCTGGCCAGCTCGGAGCGAATCAGCTCCGGGATCTTCTTGCCCACCGCCTTGCGCACCACATCGGCTTCGCCCAGCGAATATCCGGCAAGGATATTCACGATGCGCATCACCTGCTCCTGGTAGACAATGATGCCGTAAGTCGGCTCGAGCAGTTCTTCAAGTTCGGGATGAGGATACGTCACCGGCTCCTGTCCCAGCTTGCGCCGGATATAGACATCGGTCATTCCCGAGTCGAGAGGGCCGGGACGGATGAGGGCGTTGGTGGCGACCAGGTCCTCGAAGCGGTCACACCGCATGGCGCGCAGCTTGCCGGTGGCGAGCTCGGACTCGAACTGGAAGACGCCGGAGGTGCCCCCCTGCGCGAGCATGGCGTACACCGCCCCGTCGTCCAGAGGCACGTCGTCCATGGTCGGGTAGACATCGCCGCTCTCCGGGTGGCGCAGCGCCCCGTGTTTCTCCGTGACCATGCGCACGGCGTCGCTGATGATGGTGAGGGTGCGCAGGCCCAGGAAATCCATCTTGAGCATGCCGGCGTCGTCCACGCAGTTCATGTCGTACTGGGTGACGATATCCGCTTCCGACGCCGCGTCGTCCCGATGTCCCCCGCCCCGCCCCGCAGCTGATGCCTGAGCGCCGCCGTTCCCGCGAGCGCCGCTACGCGGCTGGATGCACACGGGGACATAGTCGGAGAGCGGCCCCGGCGCGATCACGACTCCGGCGGCGTGCACCGAAGCGTGCCGGCTCAGCCCCTCCAGGGTGCGCGAATAGTCGAAGAGCCTTCGATGGCGCTCGTCCTGCTCGTAGAGGCTCTTGACGCCCGATATGCGCTCGAGGGCCTGCCCGATGGTCAGCGCCTGGCCGGGCTGATTCGGGATCATCTTCGCGATCCGGTCGGTCTCGCTCGGCTTGAAGCCGAGGGTCCGTCCCACGTCCCGCACCACCGCGCGCGACTTCATGGTGCCGAAGGTGATGATCTGGCCCACCGCGTCCCGCCCGTACTTGCGGCGCACGTAGTCGATCACCTCGCCCCGGCGCTCGAAGCAGAAATCGATGTCGATGTCCGGCATCTCGTTGCGCTCCGGATTCAGAAAGCGCTCGAAGAGAAGGCCGAAAGCGATGGGATCGATGTTGGTGATCCAGAGCGAATAGGCCACCAGGGATCCGGCGGCCGAGCCTCGCCCGGGCCCTACCGGGATCCCGTGCTCGCGGGCCCAGCGAATGAAGTCCCAGGTGATGAGGAAGTATCCCGCGTAGCCGGTCTCCGCGATGACGCCGAGTTCGTAGTCCAGCCGCTCGAGGATCTTGTCGGGCAGAGGGTCGCCGTAGCGCTTCTTCGCCCCGTCGACGGCCAGATGGCGCAGGTAGCCGTCGCTGTCCCGGTGGTCCTCGGGCAGCGGAAACTCAGGCAGGAAGTACTTCTTTTCGAAGGAGACGTCGACCTGGTCGGCGATCGCCAGGGTGTTTTCCAGCACCTCGGGATGGTCCGGGAAGCGCTCGGCCATTTCGGGGGCGGACTTGAAGTAGAGCCCCTCGTCGTAGCGCATGCGGTTCTGGTCGTCGTGGTCCTTGCCGAGCCCGATGCAGAGGAGGACATCGTGCGCCTCGTGGTCCTCGCGGCGCAGGAAGTGGGCGTCGTTGGTGGCCACCACGGGCAGGCCGGTTTCTCCGGCCAGGTGGAACACCTTCCGGTTCAGGTCGGACTGGCCGGCGCTGTCGTGCGCCTGCACTTCCAGGTAGTAGCGGTCCTGGAACACGTTGCCGTACCACTCCGCCGCCTCGCGGGCCGCTTCCTGGTCGTCCTCCGACAGGCGGCGCGCCACCTCTCCCGCGAGACACGCGGAGGTGCAGATGATCCCGCCCGCGTGCCGCGCCATGACCTCGCGATCGATGCGCGGCTTGTAGTAGAAGCCCTCCAGATACCCGATGGAAGAGAGCTTGATGAGGTTCTGGTAGCCCTCGCGGTCGCGCGCGAGCAGAACGAGGTGGTAGTACGGCTTCCTGATCTCACGCCCGCCCATGCGGATCGGTTGCTTGTGGCTGCGGTCGCCGGGCGCGACGTACGCCTCCATGCCGATGATGGGCCGGATGCCCTCCTTCTCCGCCGCCTTGCGGAAGGTCCACGCCCCGAACAGGCAGCCGTGGTCGGTGAGAGCCAGCGCGGGCATCTCGTATTCCTTCGCCCTGCGGACGAGGTCGGTGAGGCGGTTGGCGCCGTCGAGGAGGGAGTACTCGGAGTGGCAGTGCAAGTGAACGAAGGACAAGGGCGAGGTCCGGGGCTGGAAGTCGACGAGGACGGACATCCAATAGACGTACGCGAGCGCCCCCTGCGAAAGGGCCCCGGCGAGCGGTTCTCCGCCGATGCCGATGGGACGGGACAGGTGCGACAGACGGGGTCGGCGGGCGCCGCCGGGCTGCGCAGCGGGGCGTCTCGCGGGCTGCCGGGCCTCTAGATCGTCTGGCCCGCTTGCTGTTCGTCGGTCGACAGCGTGCCGATGCTGCGCACCACGAGCGTGCCGGAGCCTTCATTGGTGAAGATCTCGCGCAGCAGGCTGTCGCGCGCACTTCCGGAAATCAGATGCACGCGCGGAACCCCGCCTTCGATTGCGCTCTCGATGGCCGTCGCCTTGGCCAGCATTCCCCGGGCCAGGACGCCCTGTTCGCGGAGGTCCCGCAAGCCCGCGAGGTCCAGATAGGAGATCAGCGTCGCCGGGTCGGCCGGATCCCGCAGAATTCCGGGCGTCGACATGGTGAAGACGAGCTTCGTCGCCTCGAGCGCCCGGGCGAGCGCGGCAGCCACGGTATCGGCGTTGATGTTGAGCAGGCGCCCCCTTGCGTCCGCCGACAACGGGCTGACGACCGGGACCCACCCCCGGTCCAGGATGAGGCGCAGAACCGAGGGGTCGACGGACTCGATGTCTCCCACGAAACCGAAGTCCACGGGATCCGGCCCCTCGCCCTCCATGTGCACCGGGGGCCGGCGGCTTGCCGTCACCAGACCGGCATCGACACCGGAGACCCCTACCGCGGGGATCCCCTGCCCCCGGCACGCGCCCAGCAGAGCGGTGTTGACCTCGCCGCTCAGAACCTGGCAGGCGACGCGCAGATCCTCGGCGCGGGTCACGCGCCGGCCCGCCACGATGCGCGGCTCGTGGCCCAGCCGCCGCGCCAGGGCGGTCGACTGCGGCCCGCCGCCGTGCACCAGCACCAGACGGACTCCGAGGGCGTGCAGGACGCCCACCTGTTCCATCAGGGCGGTGAGGCTCCCGGAGCCCTCCAGCACCTCTCCGCCAAGCTTGAGGACGAAGACGCGCCCGCGGAAAAGGCGCACATAGGGCGCGGCCGCGCGCAGCCCGGTAAAACCCCCGTTGGCGGCCCGGGAGCGCTTCACGTGCCCTGCTCCGGCAACGCCCGCAAGGCTTCGGCGAGGCGCGCGACCTCGGGCGCCCTCAGAGTGAGCGGGGGCATCACGCGCAGCCACGCCGGGTCCGCACTGGTTCCGGCCAGAATGTCCCGGGCGAGCAGGTCGTCGCGCACCTCGCGAGCGGTCGTGCGGCACTCGAGGCCGAGCAGCATACCGCGGCCGCGAATCGCAACTACGGGCCCCACAAGACAGCTCTCGCGAATCTCCGCCTCGCGCCTTGCCACCCGCTGCAGCAGTCCCTCCTCGCGGATGGTATCCAGCACGGCTTCGATGACCGCGCAGGCGAGCGGGCCGCCACCGAAGGTGCTGCCCATGTCCCCGATGCGCAGCTGGTCGCCCAAATCGCGCCTCAGCAGGAGGGCGCTGCACGGGAAGCCGGCCCCCAGCGCCTTGGCCGTGGTCAGCATATCCGGAACGACATCGGCATGCTCGATGGCGAAGGGCTTGCCGCTGCGGCCCATGCCGCACTGCACCTCGTCCGCGATGAGAAAGGCGCCGTGCCGGTCACAAGCGGTGCGCAGGGAACGCAGATAGGCCGTTTTCAGCGGATAGGCGCCCGCGATGCCCTGGATGGGCTCGACGATGACGGCAGCGGTCTCGTCATCGATCGCCGCAGTCGCCTGGTCCGCGTCGTCCCGCGGCACGAACACGACATCGAACGGAGTACGGGGAAAGCCGTACCAGCGCTCGCGGGCTCGCCAGGTCACCGCGGCCGCGGCCGCCGAGCGACCGTGGAAACCGTGTTCCAGCGCGACGACACGCTTGCGACCCGTCATGCGGCAGGCCAGCCTGAGGGCGTTTTCGTTGGCTTCCGCACCGGAATTGACGAAGAAGACGCAATCCAGCCCGTCCGGAGCGAACTCGGCCAGCTTGTCCGCGGCGCGCGCCCGCACCCGCAGGGCGCTCACGTTGCTGGTGAACATCAGCTCGCCCGCCTGCCGGCGCATCGCCTCCAGCACCCGCGGGTGGCCGTAGCCCAGTGCGCAGACGGCATGCCCGCCGTAGAGGTCGAGGAGCCGGCGCCCGTCCGCACAGCGCAGGTAGGCGCCCCGACCCGATACGGGCTCCACCGGCAACTGCCCGTAGACCTGCGCCAGGTGCCGCGCTTCGGCCTGGCGGGCGTCCGGGATGAGCGTGTCCGGCTGTGCGTTCATATCCATGCCGGGCCGGGGGTCATCAGCCCGCAGGTTTGGGGGAGGCCCTGGAGGAGATTCATCCATTGAATCGCCCCGCCGGCGGCGCCCTTGACCAGGTTGTCGAGTGCCACGGAAACCGCCACGGTGCCGCGGTTCACGGCCACCGAGAGATGCGCGTGATTGCCACCCACCACGTCCTTCAACCTGGGTGGAGCGTCGAGCATGTGAACGAAGGACGCGTCCGCATAGTGATCCCAGTAGACCTCCCTCACCCGCAGCAGGTCGACACCCGCAGCCAGCTGCGCCTGCAAGGTCAGGTAGATCCCCCGCGCGAAGGGACCGGAAGTGGGCACGAAGTGGAGCTCGGGCCTGAGCCCGGTCAACGCTTCAACGATCCCTTCCACCTCCGGCGCGTGGCGATGGGCCAGCGGCTTGTACGCGAACATGTTGGCGTGGCGCACCGGATGATGGGTGGTCTCCCTGAAACCGCGGCCGGCCCCCGTGCTTCCCGTCACCGCGCTGGCCATCAGCCGGGGTTCCACCAGCCGGGCGCGCATCAGCGGCACGCTGGCGAGCAGCATGGAGGTCGCGAAACATCCCGGATGGCCGACATGCAGCGGCTTCCGGGTGGAGGCGTGTTCGGGCAACAGGCTCCCGAACGACGGGATGAGGTCCGGTGCACCGTGCGCCAGCCCGTACACGCTCTCGTACGCGTCGGCGTCCGGGAAGCGGAAATCGCCGGAGGCATCCACCACGCGAGCAGCGCAATGTTGCCGCTCGCACATTCGCAGCGCCCGGGCGATCAGCTCCGCGCTCGCCCCGTGGGCCGCCGCCGAGAAGATGGCGCAGCGGTCTCGCAACGTGTCCGGCAATTCCTCCAGAGAACAGAAACGCAGCCCGGGCCACACGCCCCGGAGGTTCGGAAACACGGCCTCCACTTCCTGTTGCGCGTGGCTGCGCGAGACGACGGCGGCCAGCTTCATGTGGGGATGGGACGCGAGCAGACGCAGAAGCTCCCCGCCCACATATCCGGTTCCGCCGAGAACGACGGCGGGAATCGACTCAGCCATGCGTCGCCAGTCCGATCCGGGCGGCCACGGCGTCACCGAGGTCGGCACCGTGGGTGACCGCGTTCACCCCTCTCAGCCCCGTCCGTTGCCGGATGATGTCGATGCCGACGCGATTGTCCGTGGCGGGCCCGGTGATGAAAGCAGGGGACATCCCGAATTCCTCTTCAAGCAACCTGACGCCTCCCCAGGCGGCGACCGGGTCGGACGCGCAAAGCAGCAGGCAGGAGATACTCGAACGCACCGCCTCGTCCCGCAGAATGGCTTCCACGCCGTAGGCCCCCAGGATTCCGTCGCCCAGCTCGAAGACGATCGCGTCGGGCCGGTTGGACGCCATGCGGCGCAACATGCTGCGCGCCAGGGCGGGGGCATTTTCGGGACCCGTGCTGACCACGCCGAAGTCGGTGAAGATTGCGGTGTTGCGCGCGCCCGCGTCCTCCATGACCAGGATGTCCCGGCGGAGCGACACGCCGGTCGCCTTGAAGGCGTCCACCACGTGCCCCCTGTGCCGAAAACGCCCGATCACCGCGCACGCCGCCGCGGTCTTGCCGGAGTTCATGCAGGTGCCGGCCAGGGCGATCACCGGGACGCCGCCCAGCTCCAGTCCGGGGCTCTCGTCCAGTGGATCGCCGCCGACCCGGGCAGGGACGCCCACCCGCTCGCCCAGATAAGGGAATTCCAGCACCACGCCGAGCACGCGCGCGTCGAAGGGGTTGCCGAGCGAGGCGTTGATCCCGTCGCATATGCCCAGCACGCCGCCCATGTTCAGGATCTGCACGATGTCTCCCGGGCGCGTCTTCTCGGGGACATGTCCGGAGTACCCGAAGAGCGCCTTGCGATGGCCCAGCGCTCCCACGATGACATCACCCCGGCGCACCCGCGCCATGCGTCCGCTGGCCAGCTCCAGCTGATTGTAGGATGACTTCTCCGTGAGTACCTCCACGGCGACCATCACCCCCTCTTCGCTGGGAATCCGGTCTCCCACGCGGATCTCACGCCCGGGACCCAGGTCGGAGGCAACCGAGGCCAGCTTGTCGACGACGATGCTACGCATCGCGGCGAGTCCCGGAGCCGGTCAGTCCGGCTGCGCGGCGCAGCCGGCCCATCAGGGCGCGTTGTTCGCTGCGATTCCGCGTCGCGACGAAAATGGTGTCGTCACCCGACAGAGTCGCCACGATTTCCTTCCAGCCCGTCCGGTCCAGAAAGAGCGCGATGCGCTGGGCGGCGCCGGTTGCCGTGCGGATGATCGTAAGATTGGGACCCGCCGACTGCACGCTGCGGGCGTAGCTGGCGAGTGTGCGGCGATCTTCGTCGGAGAGGTTCAGGGGTCGCAGACTGTAGCCGTTCGCCTCTTTCACGGCGCCCAGGCGAGCCAGGTCACGACTGATGCAGGACTGCGTCACCCCGACCCCGCGGTCTTCCAGCATACGCGCGAGTTCTGCCTGGCTGGAAACCTCGCCACCTTCCAGAATCTCCGCGATGAGCGCGCGGCGGCGAGCGGGGCCCACTGGCAGATCTGACATTTTGGCAGAAGCACCCTGACAAAGTGGCATACATAACGCGATAATGCACATTATATGCACATGGCCGGGCCCGTCAACCCCACTCGCGGGATGCCGGTCGGGATGACTGGGGTGGGTATCGACGCGGGTCGGCTTCGGACAGATTAGCCGCGGACGCAGCGATGTTTGCAGGAACTGGAGCTCGAGTCAAGTCTGGGCCCGCACTCCTCAGCCACCGCATCCCCCAGCCCGACGGAGGCATCGTGCGCGAAGACCTCAGGAGCGATCTCCTGTCCCGGCCGATCGAGCACATCGACATCCGGGCGTTCGACGCGCGCCCGGTGATCGACCAGTACCGAAGCGCCGCGATCCAGGCACGCAGCCTGGCTCGGGCGTCGGACCTCTACTCGGAGATGCTCGCGGACCGCGACTGCATCGTCATCCTCACACTTGCGGGCTCCCTGGTATCCGCGGGCCTGAAGAGGGCCCTGGTCACGCTGATCGACTCCGGCATGGTGGATGTCGTGGTGTCGACGGGCGCCAACATGGTGGATCAGGACTTCTTCGAGGCCCTGGGATTCCGGCACTACGCCGCTCCCGGGTCCCCGGACGCTCCCGCTGTCCCCGACGAACGTCTTCGCGAACTCGGCATCGACCGCATCTACGACACCTATATCGACGAGAGCGAGCTGCGCGTATGCGACGAGACCATGCGACGAATCTTCGACACGCTGCCGCCGCGCCCCTACTCCTCCCGGGAGATTCTCACCGAGATGGGCCGCCATCTGGATGCGACGGTCCCGGCAGCGGAATCCGTGGTGCTGGCCGCATACCGGAAGGCGGTTCCCATCTTCGTCCCCGCGCTCAGCGACTGCTCCGCGGGGTTCGGCATCGTTCTGCACCAGGCGTCGGCCAATCGCGAGGGGCGTGCCGCGGTGACGTTGGACTCGGGCGCGGACTTTCTGGAACTGACCCGGATCAAGCTCGCCAGCAGAGCGTCGGGGCTGCTGATGCTCGGAGGGGGCGTCCCCAAGAATTTCGCTCAGGACATCGTCGTAGCCGCTGAAATGCTGCAGGAAGACGATCGTGGCGAAGGCCGCGAAGGGAGCCCCAACGAAGTATCGATGCACAGATACGCCGTGCAGCTCACGGTTGCGGACAGTCGCGACGGCTCTCTCTCCGGATCGACCCTGCGCGAGGCCACAAGCTGGGGCAAGGTGGATACCGCGCGTGAACAGATGGTTTTCTGCGAGGCCACGCTGGGCTTTTCCCTGCTCGCCAGCGACGCCTACCATCGCCGGGCCTGGGAAGGCCGGCCTGAACGCAGGCTTGCGCGGCCGTTGGACTCGCGCCAGTCGTCCGCGACACGGCCCGGCACGGGCGCGTCGATGTAGTCCCGGGAAACGCCGTTCAGCCCTGCGCGATCTCCTCGGCAGCCATGAGCGAGAGAGCGCAGAAGGTGAGGGTTCCGTTGGCGCAGCCACTGGAGACGATCGTGGGCGCGCCCACCACGAACAGGTTCTCGTGGTCATGGGTGCGCCCCCAGCGGTCCACGACGCTGGTGGCGGGATCGTCTCCCATCCGGCAGCCCCCGCCCGGGTGTTCGAACAGCCGGGAGGTCTGGGTGCTCATCATGCGCCCGCCCGCGGCGCGCGCCAGCTCGGTGAAACGACCCAGCAGGGCCTCGTGGGTGTGGGGTTCCAGGTCGAGTGTGGCCTGGCCGGCCATGTAGTCGATCCGGGGCATGGGATCCCCGTGGGAGTTCCGCTTGTCCGGGTTGAGCGTCAGTCGCTCTCCCGGCTGGGGATCACATCGTAGTACGAGCGGATACGGGCCGTGGCGGTGCTCCGGGTACGCGCGCGCCAGTCCTCCATGACGTCGTCGCCCCACAGGACTCGCCCGTTTCCGGACGTGAGCCTGGCCTCGCGGCCCACCGTCGACTCCCACAGGCGGATGTCATGACGCAGGTACCGGTCGAGCGGCCCCGGACTGGCGAAGCGGTGCGACATCAGGCTGTTGTTCGGGAAGATGCCCGGATAGAGCCCCATGGGCAGTTCGATGAAGCCGCTGGCGTACCAGTGGCCGGTCATGTAGCGCCCCACATTCCCCGTGGAGTTGGCCAGACCTTCCGGGAAGCGGCTGTTCGCAGACATCAGGAGCAGGTGCGAACTCCAGGTGTGCCCGGCCGCCAGGATAAAGGTCCGTGCCCGAAATTCGACGGGCCGGTCGGGGGCGTCCTGATGAAAGCCGCGGGCGGCCTCGATCCGGTCCGAGCCGGACTGCAGCTCCAGAGAGCGCACCAGGGTGTGGTTGTGGAGCTGGATGCGCCCGCTGGCGAGCAGGCGGTCGAAGGCGAAGTCCGGCGTGTACTTGGCACCCGTCGGGCAGACCCTGCAGGTGTCGCAGCGCTGGCAGACGCTACGGCCCTGCCAGGGTTCGGTGTTGCGCGCCCACGGCTGCGTCCAGAACGGAATCCCCGTCTTGTCGGTCCATTCCCGCATGCGCCGGAGATTGTAGGAGAGCGGAAGAGGGGGCATCGGATACGGCTTGGAGCGGGGATCGCAGTCGGGCGGTCCCTGTTCTCCCGCCACGCCCATGCGCTCCTCGGCCTCCTGGTAGTAGGGGTCGAGGTCATCAAAGGAGATGGGCCAGTCGAAGCCGACCCCGTAGAGCGAGCGCACCCGGAAGTCCTCCGGAGAATACCGGGGCACCGCGCCCCCCCAGTGCATCGCCGCGCCCCCGAGAACCATCGACTGATACATCTCGCCGGTTCCGGTCTGCCCGGGAATGTGGTCGTTCGGGTAGGGATTCTCGCCGTATGCGAGCATGCGCGCCCGGGTCGTGGCTCTCTCCTCCAGCGAAGCCGTGCGCCCGCCCGCCTCCACGACCGTGATCGAAGCCTCGGTGCGCTCAGCGAGACGCTCGGCCACCATGGCCGCGCTGATGCCGCCTCCGATGATGCAGACGTCGCTTTCGATGACCTGGCTCATGAGGCGACTCCCGGCAGCAGGGCGGGTTCATCCCCGGCACCCGCAAGCCCGCGACACTGCTGTTTGGCGATGGCCCGCCCGTAGCAGATGTCGGTGGCGATCGGGGAGGAGAGGAAATGGGCGGCCAGCGCCACCGCGACGTGCCCGGCGTTCTCCGGCCGGCCGATGGCGGGCCCGGCCGCGCGCATGTGGGCCGCCAGCAGGGTGCGCCGCTGCGGCACTCCGACCTGGCCGAAGGAAGCCCCGAAGCGCTTGCCGCTCTCGATGTCGAGTGCCCGTAGTTGTGCGGCCCATCCGGGCCGCGGATCCGGTCCCGTGTATGCGGTTTCGGGAACCAGATAGGGGTGCTCCATCTCCGCTACCGGCTCCAGCCCCTCGGCCCAGAGCTCGAAGGCGGACACAGCCCGGGCGCGTCCGTCTTCTCCCAGCTCCTCCGGCAGGACCGCGTCGCCGACAGCCCGCAGGGTGGCCGGGCCCAGGGTATCCGGCCTCCCGGTCTCGGACGCGACACAGCTCGCCAGGGATGCCGCGGCCACCGTCGCCGCGGACTGCTTCAGGAAGGTTCTGCGTGACTCGGCCATCGGGCTCGCTTCCTCTCGTGCAACGCGTGCGAAATCGTCGGTTGCGCGGCCGCCGGAGACGGTGCCGTGCTCGGGAAGAGTAGGTTTGGCGGAGCCGTCTGGCCAGCAAGGTGGGCGATGCTTCGTCTCGGGCCTGCTCCAGGAGGCGTCACCTTGGCTCGCTTCCCGGCGACCGCGGCGTGTCGCCCCGTATGCGACACGGATCCGACCGATTGTTCCATGGCGAACAAACACCGAAAGTGCTAGCTTGCTGCGAAGCAAGAGGACCATAGTTCCGGAGGGCGTGTGCCTGACCGCAGCGCAATTGAGTGGACCGATGCCACATGGAACCCGACTACGGGATGTACACGGGTATCCGCAGGCTGCGATCACTGCTACGCCGAACAGCTCTCGCAGCGGCTGCTGAGCAGGACCTATCGTTCACGCCTGCCGGTTGTTGACACGCCAGTAAACCGGGGAGACCCGTTTGCGATGCGAGTCTGGCCCGAGCGATTGCGCATCCCCGGATCGTGGAAAACACCCCGACGTGTGTTCGTCAACTCGATGTCGGACCTCTTTCACGCCGATGTACCCGAACCATTCTTGCTTCGGTGCTTCGAGGTCATGCTACAAGTCCGCCGCCATGTCTACCAAGTACTGACCAAACGCCCGGCCAAGGCCGCCAAGTTCGTCAAGCGCTATCCCCGGTTGTTTCCGGAAGGACTGCCGAGCCACATCTGGATCGGAACCTCCGTGGAAAACCAGACGGTCGACTACCGTATTCGACACCTGCTGGCCGTATCCGCCGTGGTGCGCTTCCTGAGTTGCGAGCCCCTCATCGGGCCCCTTGACCTTACAGCTTTTCTGAAAAATGACGGGCAAAGGCCAAGTCTCCACTGGGTCATCGCTGGCGGCGAGAGCGGCATCGGTGCCAGGCAGATGCATCCCCAGTGGGCGCGAGACCTGCGCGATCAATGCCGCGTGGTCGGTGTCCCGTTCTTCTTCAAGCAGTGGGGTGGCCGGACGCCCAAGGCAGGAGGGCGCGAACTGGACGGACACACTTGGGATGAGTATCCGGAAGGCGATGCGCGAAACCGGCACGGGAGGCAGCTGGATGGCGCAGCCTGAGACAACGCTTTGGAAGCGGGGGGAGCACACCGAAGGCAAACACCTGGTACTGAGACACTATTTCGAGGCCTGGTTTCCGATCCTGGGCATGGGTAATCGAAACCAGAGGATCCTGTTCATCGATGGATTCGCGGGGCCTGGGGAATACGAAGGAGGCGAAGAAGGTTCGCCGCTCGTGGCAATGCGAGTACTGGCCGAGCACTCCGCCAGGTCGAGAATCATGGCCGAAGTCGTGTTCGTCTTCATTGAGAAGGATCCTGCTCGAGCGGGTCGCCTTGAGGCGCTGGTGGACCAGCGGCGCGGTAACTTGCCACCCGATGCAGAGGTCCATGTCATCGAAGGTTCGTTCTCGTCCAGGATGTCGGAAGTTCTCGATGCACTGGATCGGCAGAGGCAGCAAATGGCGCCCGCCTTTGTCATGATCGATCCGTTCGGTGTCAAAGGCATTCCGATGAAAGTGATACGCCGGATTCTCCGGAATCCCAGGTGTGAAGTGTACGTTTCCTTCATGTGGGAATCGATGAACCGTCACCTGGCAACCAGCGAATTCGTACCTCACCTGAACGACCTGTTCGGCACGCCGAACTGGAAGACCGGCTTGGCGTTAGGGGGGGAAGAACGCCGCCGCTATCTCTACGTCCCCTACAAGGATCAGTTGAAAAAGGCTGGTGCAAAGCAGGTCGTCCACTTCCATCTGTTTAGGGGAAATCGTCTCAAGTACTCCATCTTTTTCGGTACGGGCCACACGAAGGGTTCGGACTGCATGAAGAGAGCAATTTGGAAGATAGACTCCTTCGGCGACTTCAGTTTTCGAGGCGGGCAACAAGAGCAGACCGTGCTATCGGGACTCGCGCAACCGGACTTCACTCCACTTCGGCGAGCGTTGCAGCGGCGGTTCGCCAACCGTGGATGGGTCGCCGTCAAGAAGGTCCGTGAGTTCGTTAGCTCCGATGAGACCATCTACCATGGCGGGCAGGTAAAAGGGGTTCGGAAGCCAGGGGTACTGAAGCCGATGGAGCAGGAAGGCCTGCTTGACGTTGATCCACAGACTAGGAAGAGACGTTTCACATATCCGGACAGGTGTCTCCTCAAGTTCCGATCACCTCGGGGATCGTAGGAATGGATCGGACGGGCGCAATCGATCCCCCCGCCCTTCACCACTACGCCGGCCATCCCTCGCGCGCATCGAAGACGCCCTTTGTCTAGTTCATACTCGGAGTGATCCTTCAGAAGTGACGGCTTACCCGCCTCGGGCGACCCGCTCAATCGGTCGCGCGAACCCCGACTGACGAGTCAACCGCCAGAGACAGAAAATCCTTCGCCATCGCCGGGCCCGCGGCCTCGTCCTCGTGCTTGAAGAAGACGAAGGCTTCCTTCCAGCCCTGCCGCTGGATACGCTCCATCCACGTTTCCAGCTCGGCCCGGGTGTAGCCGAGCCGCCGCATCCGCAGGTATCCCCATGTGCCCGCAGCTAGAGGCGCCGCGTCCGGCACGCCGGGCAGAGGCTCGTCCACATCCGCGTGCACCAGAGCGAAATCGCGGTCGCTCAGAAGGGTGCGCACCTCGTCGTCGAACCAGGACGCGTTTCGGAATTCGAACGCGGCGCGGGTGCCGTCGGGCAGAAGTTCGGTGAACGCGGCCAGGCGCGAGGCGTCCTTCTTCATGTTGGGCGGCAGCTGGAAAAGGATCACGCCGAGGCGCGGCCCCAGAGTGGCGCAGGTTTCCACCAGGTACGTGGTCTCGTCGCTGCTGGAGAGCCCGAGGCGCTTGAAGTGGGTGATCCGGCGCGAAGCCTTGATCGAGAAACGGAAGCGCTCCGGCACCTGATCGGCCCATTTTGCCAGCAAGTCGACCTTCGGCAGCCGGTAGAAGGTGTTGTTGATCTCGACGGCGGGAAGCTGGCCGGCGTAGTGCGAGAGCATGGCGCGCGCGGGAAGCTTTTCCGGATAGAACCGGCCCTTCCACTCCTTGTAGGCGAAGCCGCTGGTCCCCGTCCAGATGCGCATGCCGAATGATGTCGGAGGACGGGAGGATGCGCCAGCCGGCCGCGGAAGGCGCACCGGACTTGCAGCGGGCGTCGCGCGGGAGTTGTGCTTGTGTTGTCCGGTGTTCTCGATAGTCTTCTACGGTCGCGCAGCGGCAAGGTGTACGCGTCCCGCGACGACGGCGACTCCTGGCAACTGCTGCGCGACGGGCTCCCGCCGGTGGTGTGCGTGAAGGCGTGCGTGGTGGGGGGAGGCTGACCTGAGGATCGTCCTCCCGGAGGCGCTGAGGGAAGTGGCCGGGGGTCGGGCCGTGGTGGAAGTGGACGGCGGCGCCGGCACGGTTGGCCGAGTGCTCGCCGAGCTGCGCCTCGCGCACGCCGGACTGTACGATCGTCTCATGAACGAGCAGGGCCTCCTACGGCCCCATGTGAATATCTTCGTGGACGGAGAGAACATCCGCTTCACCGGCGGCCTGGAAACGCCGGTTGAAGAAGGCGGCGAGATCTTCGTACTCCCCGCGATCAGCGGAGGATGAGCACGGCTAACGGAGGACCAGCCAATCAGCGGAGGATCGGCTAAAGAGATGGCTAAGCTCGACCCCCTGTCCTTCGAGGTGGCCGGCACGTCCGTCTCCGCGCTCCTGATGCGGCCCGGCGGGGCGAGAGCCCTGCTGGTTCTCGGGCACGGCGCGGGCGCGGGCATGCGGCACGTCTTCATGGAAGAGATCGTGGCTCTGCTGGGCGAGCGCGGCATCGCCACCTTGCGGTATCAGTTCCCCTACATGGAGCAAGGCCGGCGCTACCCCAACCCGCAGCGCATCCTGACCGCGACGGTGCGCCGGGCGGTCGCAACCGCCATCGCCGCGGCGCCCGATCTGCCGCTGCTCGCGGGGGGCAAGTCGATGGGCGGGCGCATGACTTCGCTGGCCGCGGCCGAGGCGCCGCTCGAGCAGGTGCGCGGGATCGTCTTCCTGGGTTTCCCCCTGCACGGCATCGGCAAGCCGCCCGGCATCGAGCGGAGCGAGCACCTCGCCCGGGTCGAGGTGCCGTTGCTGTTCGTCCAGGGCACCCGCGACCGCCTGGCCAACCTCGACTTCCTGCGCCCGGTGGTGGCGGGGCTCGGGCCGCGCGCGACCCTCCACGTCGTCGAGGGCGGGGACCACTCCTTCAAGGTGCTCAAGAGAAGCGGGCGCACGCACGAGGAGGTCATGGAGGAAGTGGCTGACGCGGTGGCGGGTTGGGTGGACGGCACGGTGCTGGCCATCCGGGAAGGCTGAATCCGACAGGCTCGATCGGCTGCACCTCGTCGGTGGTTCCCCCCTACCTGAACCACCCCATCAGGCGCTCCAGCGCCTGCACCAGGTCCGGCTCCTCCTCCAGCACCGGGGCCAGCGGGTCCCGTCCCAGGCGCTCCATGCGGGCGGGCGCGGTCCTGATGGTGTGGTGCTCGATGGCCAGCCCCTCCTCCACTTCTTCCCACTCCAGCGGCATCGAGACCGGGGCGCTCGGCTTCGGCCGCACGCAGAAGGGCGCCGCGATCAGCTTGCCGTGGCCGTTCTGCAGGTAGTCCAGGTAGACCTTGCCCTCCCGCCGGCCGATGCGCCGCTCCACCGTGGCGATCTCCGGCAGCTCCAGCGCGACCACCCGGCTCATCACGCCCCCGAACAGCTGCGACTGCTCGTAGGTGCAGCGGCGCCCCAGTGGAATGAGCACGTGCAGCCCCGACGATCCGCTGGTCTTCACGTAGCTCGGCAACCCCGCCTTCTCGCACACTCTGCGAACGCAGCGCGCCACCTCGATCACGTCCGCGAAGGAAGCCTCCTTGGGATCCAGATCCAGCACGCACCAGTCGGGCCGCGACGGGGTCTCCAGGCGGCTGTGCCAGATGTGCAGGGGAATGGTCCCCATGTTCGCGATGTAGAGGATGGCCTCCGGACTGTCTGCCACGAAGTAGTTCAGATCGCGGTCGGAGCTCTCCGAGTAGACGGTTTCCGTGCGGACCCACTCCGGCGCCCACTCGGGAGCATCCTTCTGGTAGAACGACTTGCCGTCGATGCCGTCCGGGTAGCGCGTCATCACCAGGGCGCGGTCGGCGAGATAGGGTACCAGCCATGGCGAGATGGCCCGGTAGTAGTCGATGAGATCGCCCTTGGTGTAGCCCTCCGCGGGCCAGAAGACCTTGTCCAGATTGGTGAAGTGCACCTCGCGGGCCACGCTCCGTGCGCGCACCGGAAGGGGCTCGGCCAGCGTCTCGTGAGGCGCTTCGTCGTCCTCGAGAACGCAGTCCTGCGGCAGCTTGTCGTCGCGAAAGCGCACGAAGGAGGGATGGCGCAGCTGGCCCGCCTCGGTCCACTCCTTGTACTGCACTTCGGCGACCAGCTCCGGCCGGACCCAGCGCTGCACCCGGCCGGCCACGAAGGTGCCTTCCCCGGTCGCTGGACACCCTTCGACCTCGATCTCCAGCAGCATCTCGCGACAACGGGTGAGCTGCTCCGCCGTGAAGCCGGTGCCGACACTGCCCGAATGCACCAGCTCCTCTCCGCGATAGCGCCCGAGGATCAAGGAGCTGAGCGCGGGACTCGGATCGCGCGGCTCGGACCAGCCGACGACAACGAAGTCCCCGGTCTCCACGGCCCGAATCTTCAGCCAGGAGCTGGAGCGGGCCGACAGGTAGATGCTGTCCGCCTTCTTGGCGACGATGCCCTCCAAGCGCATCCGGGTGGCGTGTTCGTACATCGTGTCGCCCGCTTCCGCGATGTGGTCGCAGTAGTGCAGCGGGCCAGCCGGGGGCAGCACCTGGCGCAGGACTTCCTTGCGGGCCAGAAGAGGCAGGCCCCGCAGGTCCAGCTCGCCAACCGCCAGCAGGTCGAAGACGTACATGCGCGCGGGAAGCTCGACCGAGGCGTGCTGGATGTCGGCATGGTTCTGCAGGCGGCCGCGCTTCTGCAGCCGGGAGAAGCTGGGAAGGCCGGCGGCATCGTGCACCACCACCTCGCCGTCGACGATGACGTGGTCGTAGGGGAGGCCCCGCACCGCCCGGGCGATTTCCGGGAAGGTTGCGGTCAGATCGTTGCCGTTCCGGGACCAGAGCACAGCCTCGCCTCCTTTCCGGGCCGCGATGATGCGGTAGCCGTCGTACTTGATCTCGAAGACCCAGCCCGGGCGCGTGAATGGAGTTTCGCGCGCGGTCGCGAGCATCGGACGTACCGTACGCGACTCGACGCGGCCTTCCCGCGCCCCCAGTTCCCTGGCCCGTGCCTCCACGGCGGCCCGGCGCCGTCCCGGGTGCGCGACTTCGTCGACCGCGAGCCCCGAATAGACCGACTCCACCGGATACGCGTCGAGGCCGCGCTCGTCCACCCAGGCATCCGTCTCCTTGATGAGGAGCCACGAGTTCTCGGACTGGCGCGTCTTCACCAGCGTCCAGCGCCCGTTGAGCTTGAAGCCGCGCAGATCGAAGAGCAGCTTGCCGGACTCGAGCCCCGCGCGCGGATCCTCCACAGGCACCCACACGCCCTTGTCCCACAGGATGACCGAGCCGGCTCCGTAGTTGCCCTCCGGAATCACGCCCTCGAACTCCGCATAGTCCAGCGGATGGTCCTCCACGTGGACGGCCATGCGCTTGTCCTGCGGGTTGGGCGATGGTCCCCTGGGAACGGCCCACGAGAGCAGCACGCCGTCAAGCTCCAGCCGGAAATCCCAGTGGAGTCTGG
Organism: Longimicrobiales bacterium; assembly: GCA_965237885.1. Classification (GTDB taxonomy): domain Bacteria; phylum Gemmatimonadota; class Gemmatimonadetes; order Longimicrobiales; family Gaopeijiaceae; genus BD2-11. The sequence continues at coordinate 1,186,697 of CBDEGN010000002.1, forward strand.
TGGCATCGTGCTGCTGCACGACGAAGAGGCGGCTCCCCGCCAAAGCCGCGCCCCCAAAGGGTTCCGGGGTGCGGGAGGCCGTGCGCTTGGCGCGGTACTCGGCGAGCCGGTCGGTGGAGGGATTGCCAGGCATCGAAGTCAGCCCGACGCGCGCCGTCCCGGGAGGCGCGATCCCCGGTCATGGCGGCCCACGGCAGCGCCGGCCTTCCCTTCGCCCGCGCGGTCAGCCATCATGTAAACTCCCTCGCTGTTTACGGATACCGATTCCCGGGGACATCATGGCCGCACGAGCAATCGGCACATCCAGCATCTCCTTCGGTCTCGTCACGATCCCCGTCAAGCTGTTCGCGACGAGCCGGTCGGGCGCGCGCGTCAGCTTCAACTGGATCGACCGGAAGACCGGCGTCCGGGTGCGCCAGCAGTACTTCAACCCCGAAAACAACGAAGTCGTGCCCAAGGAGGACATGGTCAAGGGCTACCAGTTCGCGAAGAACCAGTTCGTGCTCTTCGAGCCCGACGAGCTGAAGGTGCTCGAACAGCCCAAGACCGACTCCATCGAGATCGCCGAGTTCGTCCCCGTCGAGCAGGTGGAGCGCGTGTACTGCGACCGCGCCTACTATCTGGGGCCGGATCGGGGCGGCGCCCGCGCCTATCGCCTGCTGGCAGCCGCGCTGGAGCAGACCGGGCGCGTGGCCATCGCCCGTTTCGCGACTCGCGGCAAGCAGTACCTGGTCATGGTGCGGCCGCACCGGGAAGGGCTGATGCTCGAGCAGCTGCGTTACCAGACCGAGGTCCGGTCCTGGGACGAGGTGCCGCTCGAAGAAGGGGAGATCAACCCCGCGGAGCTGGACCTGGCGGTGCAGATGGTCCAGCAGAAGACAGCGGACGAATTCAAGCCCGGCGACTACAGGGACGAAGTGCGCGAACGCCAGCTCGATCTCATTCAGCAGAAGATCGACGGCGAACAGATCACGGTGGCGCCCTCGGACGAACCCCAAGCCCAGATCATCGACCTGATGGCGGCGCTGAAGGCAAGTATTGCGGGGGAGGGAGAGGACGCCACGGCGGAACCCGCGCGCAAGGCTGCGACGGGCTGAAGGTATGGAGGCGCAAGTGGCGCCTGCCTCCCACGTGCCTGGTCGCCCCCGCGACACTTTCTCGACGCCGAAACTCGCTCAAGCCAAGGGGAGCACCTTCAACTTGGCTCCGGACGGGGGAACCTGGACCGCGAAGGGTCTATCCGTTCTTGCCGCAAACTTCTTCATTCGCGGCCAGTTACGGACAAGCTGCTGGATCAGGTCGCAGCGGCTCCGGTTCTTGCCTCCCAGGAAGAAAGCCCCCACTTCGTTCTCCTTCAACGCTCGCCTTTCGTGGGGATTGTAGCGAATCCGATAATCGCGGGTGATCAGATACCAGCCCTTGGAACCTATGTGGGCCAGCCACTCCGAGTCATCGGCGGCCGCGTCGAAGTGGTCCTGCAAGTGCACGACATCTTCACCGAACCCGGTCATTCTTTCGGCGAGCGCTTTGCCGAGATTGTTGTCGATGAAGAATCTCATGCCGCAAGCAGACGCTCGAACCGCACGGCGTCCTTGACCTCCCGCGAGGTCAAGTCCCACCACGCACGAACGGATTCAATCCGCTCATTCTCCGCCCGGAACAGGTCGTAGACGCTCGCCGTCGCGATTCCGCGGGTGGGGATCATGGGTCGTCCAAAGCACACAAAGGGATCGAGTACGACATGCTCCTCGCGGCCAAGGGGATACCAGCGGCATGCCAATCCTCCAGCAAAGTCGATCTGCTCTGCCAGTTGCTCGATGATGGGCGCAATCGTCCACTGTCCATCTGCCAGTAGCTCAAGGATCGCGTTTCCCTTGTCTTTCACCCTGACGAATATATCGCTCCCGTCGGTGAAGAAAGTCTCCCCAAGCACATGGGTTGTGCCAAGAATCTCGAAGGCCTCCCGTAGCGCAACGCGGATCTTCTGTAGCGAAACGCCCGAGTCGAGAAACCGCTTCACAAACAAGAGGTCGACGAGATCGAGGAAGGAGGCATACGAAGTACTTCCGGCACTCTCCCGCCGGACCACTGGGTGTTGGTGCCGCACGTTTCCACCGTGAAGGTAGTCGTAGCCTTTCAACCAGCGGCGTACGCGGGCTGGATTGAGCCCCACGAGACGCGCAGCTTCGGCAGCGGGATAGCATGGACGATCCCTCAGGTCATCGCCGGAGAGGTGGCTGACCGGGCGGTCACGGTGTCCGTCGTTCAAGAGTGCTGGTCTCTCCCTCCAAGGTTAAACGCGGGCATGAAACGTATCAGCCGCTTCCGTCACATCAAACACGGGCTCCTCCATGGGCTCATGTATGTCAAAGTTACCCCGGTTTTCTCGACAAGCAGCGATTTGGGACGATGGCGAAGGGACCCGCGAGTTGAACCGTCGCGGCCAAGATTGCCAGTATCTCACGAGCCTGCTACTCGAAGGCGGAGAGTCGCCAGTTCGGCCAGTCGTCGGAGTCGGCCAACCGGGAGCCCACCTCGGAGTTCCCCATCCCATGATCGGAAAGTCGTTTCATGGGACCGTCGGCGTTCTGCCCGGGTCGGGACCCGGACCGACCTCGACCGGAAATCTGTCCCATTCAACCATTGGTCCGCCCGCACCGTGGCGCCACCGTTCCCTAGGAGTCTGCGCGCCAGAAGATTCTGCGCGATCTAACCTCCAACATGTAGGGGTCCAGTTGTCTAACTGCTACCGCATATGGTATCAGGACCGCCGAAAACCGGGGCAAAACCGCCGTTCTGCGGCGCAGGCTCCTAGGGTGCCACGAAGGAGGTGTCTCCTCCGAATGCCCCTGCGAATATCGATCACAGGTTGTTTGGATGCCCGCTACGGCACGGGTATCTTGTCCCGAACCAGGGCGCTGGGGCCCTTGGACAGCTCCGGTGTTGTGAATCACGCAAGTGCTACCGGGGTCGAGCCGTCGGGCGACGCGCTGGAGCTGCGGACCAGGACCGCGGAGGAGGGAACACGGACTGCCGTCAGCTGCTGATCGGGGCGTTCAGCGCTGGTCCGTCCAGAGGCCGCAGACGAGGACACGGCGGTACGCTGACCCCTATCCGCGTCTTCATCAGCAGCGTGCAGAGGAAGTTCGCACGGGAGCGGGGAGAAATGCACGACGACCTTCGTCATGCTTGAGTCCAGGGAAATGCTGCGGTTTGGACCGTTCGACGCCTCGCCGTGCACCGGGGCGACATTGGATGATCTCGATTTCGGTCGGATGTCCCTCTTCATCCGCATCGCGCGGAGCGCGCGGCAGTTCCCGTTGCCGGAGGGCACGCCGCCGAAAGCCCTGCTGAGGCATCTGAACCTGTTGAACAACGGGCGGCTGACGAACGCCGCGGTGTTGTTGTTCGGGAAGGCGCCGCAACGGTTCCTGATCTCGTCGGAGGTCAAGTGTGCCCATTTCCACGGCACCGAGGTGGCCAAGCCGATTCCTTCCTACCAGGTCTACAAGGGGACGGTGTTCGCGCTGGTGGATCAGGCGGTGGACTTCGTGTTGAGCAAGATCGCGCTGTCGGTGGGGACGAGGGCGGAGAGCGTTCAGGCTCCCGTGGCGTACGAGATTCCGAAGGAGGTGGTAACCGAAGCGATCGTCAACGCAGTGGCCCACCGGGACTACACGGACAACAGCAGCGTGCAGGTCATGCTTTTCGCAGACCGGTTGGAGGTCATGAATTCCGGTCAGCTGCCGCCGCCGCTCACGGTGGAGAAGCTGCGGGTCGCGCACCAGTCGCTGCCCGGTAATCCGCTGCTGGCGGAATCCATGTATCTGCTCCGGTATATCGAACGGATGGGAACCGGAACGGTGGACATGATCCGGCGCTGCGCCGACGCTGGATTGCCGGAGCCGGAGTTCGTCGCCAGTGGGGGTTTCGTCACGACCATTCGGAGAGCCGGATACACGGCGCAACCGACCGGCACTGAGGTCCGGGAGCCCACAAGCGGACAAGGAGGGACGGCGGTTGCGGGGCAAGATCCCAGCCGTTGTTGGGTACTGTCCAAGAAACTACCCAAGAAACACGAGGGGCTACCCAAGAAACTACCCGAGAACGAATCCTCGCATTGCTACGTGAAGATCCCAGGCTCACTCGCCGGGGATTGGCGGCGCGCATTGGAATCACCCCGGACGGAATCAAATACCACTTGGCCAAGCTCAGAGAGGCGGGTCGGATCCGCCATGTGGGTGCGACGAAGAAAGGTCGCTGGGAAGTCGTCGACGATGGTGATGCATGAACGGGTTCGTTCATAGGCTTGGTTACATGGAAGTTTATGCCGGTTTATCTCGACAAGCAGCGATTCTGCAACGATGGTGATGGGACTCGCGAGTTGAACCGTTGCGGCCAAGATCGGCAGTATCTCAGAAGCCTGCTACTCGAAGGCGGAGAGTCGGCTCCCTCAGTTGCAGCCGATTCGACCTATTTCGAGAACCTGCGCGCCAGAGTCCATCCGCACTCGAAGAAGTGACGCCGAAGCCCGCGATCCTTCGAGTGCCCGGCTCGTTGATGCTGCGGATCTCCCAACCGGCTATGTTGGCGACATGCTCAAGGGTTCATCAACCGAATCGCGGGGCGGGACGTCCGGCCTTCGGGCGGTTTCCCGCCTGTTCGCGGCCTCAGGCTTCCCGGGTGCTAGCGGCTTCCCGGCGCCTGCCGGCCCGCTCGCGGTTGCCGGCTTCCTCGCGGTCGCCGGGCTTCTCGGGCAGCTAGTCGCCGGGAGCCCGCTGGCGGGGCAGCAGGAGCGGACGTTCCGGCCACTCAGGCCGCTGGGTGCGGGCAGCGAAGTGACCGCCTCCGTTAGCCTGGGGGACGTGAACGGCGACGGGGCCCTCGACGTGGTCGTCGCCAACGGCCGCCACTGGCCCGGGCAGAACCGGATCTACCTCAACGATGGGCAGGCCGCCTTCACCCTCGCGCGGCGGCTGGGGGAGGAAGAGGCCAGCACCTATGCGGTCCCGCTCGCCGATTTCGACGGCGACGGAGACCTGGACATCGCGGTGGGGAACGACCGCACGCGCAACCTCGTCTTCCTCAACGACGGCACGGGCCGCTTCGAGGCCGGCGCCACCTTCGGCATTCCGAGTTCGACGCGGAGCCTGACGCTGGCCGATCTGGATGGCGACGGACACACCGACATCCTGGTGGTCAACCGGGGGCGCCAGAACTTCATCTTCCCCGGGGACGGGTCGGGCGCCTTTCGCGAGGGGAAGCCGTTCGGGGCGGGAGACGACTCGACGATCGATGTCGCCGCTGCGGACCTCGATGGGGACGGGGACCTGGACCTCTTGCTCGCCAACCGGGACGGCGGGGCGAACGCAGTCCACTGGAATGACGCGGGCAGCTTCGAGCGGGCGAGCCGGTACGGAACCGGGAGCGACGAGACGCGCGGAGTAGCGGTGGGCGACGTGGACGGCGATGGCCGTCCCGACATCGTGACCGCAAACATCGGCGAGGTGAACGCGGTGTACTTCGGCGATGCCGCGGGAGGCTTCGAGCGCAGCCTGCCGTTCGGGCCCCACGACGACCAGAGTTACGCGGTCCGCCTCGCGGACGTGGACCTCGACGGGGATCTGGACATCATCGTCGCGAACGTGGGCGCGCAGAACGCGGTGTACTTCAACCGGGGCGCCGCGGGGTTCGACGAGTTCCGCTTCGGGTGCGAGGACTGCGCCACCTACGGGGTGGCGGTCGGGGATCTGAACGGAGATGGGTTTCCGGAGATCGTCACTGCGAACTCGGGTGCGCAGAACGGGATTTTCGGGAATGTGGGGGTGCCGTAGATCAGCGGGTCGAATCCGCCTCCCTTATCGCCCGAAATTCGTTGTCTTCCCGCCAGTTCGGCCAGTCGTCGGAGTCGGCCAGCCGGTAGCCCAGCCGGAAGAGCAGGCCGAGGTCGTCGAGCGCCCCGGTGAGGTCCCATGACGGATCGAACTCATCGGCGGGCTTGTGGTAGCGGTTGCTGGTGTAGTCGGCGCGGCGCGCGAGCGTCCATTCGATGCCGTGCTCGACGTGGTCTATGCCGGAGTCGGTGTAGAGCGAGGGGATCCCTGCCTTCGCGAAGCTGAAGTGGTCGGAGCGGTAGAAGAAGCCCTTCTCGGGTTCGGGATCGGGTCGCAGGGTGCGCCCGACCCGGGCGGCAGCCTCTGCCAGGTAGTCGTCCAGCTCGGAGTTGCCCATCCCCACGACCGTGATGTCGTTCATGGGACCGTCGGCGTTCAGGCCATCCATGTTGATGGCCGCCACGGTGCTGGCCGTCGGGTAGACCGGGTTGGCGGCGTAGTAGGCGGAGCCCAGCAGCCCCTGCTCCTCGGCGGTCACGGCGAGGAAGGCGACCGAGCGGGCGGGCCGCTCGGACAGCGCGGCGAACGCCCGGGCCAGCTCGACCAGCCCGGCGGTTCCGGTGGCGTTGTCAAAAGCTCCGTTGAAGATGGGATCGTCCATGGTGTCGGGGCCGCGTCCCAGATGGTCCCAGTGCGCCATGTAGACAACGTACTCGTCCGGCCGCTCCCGTCCGGGCAGCAGCGCGAGCACGTTCTTCGAGCCGGAGCGCTGGATGTCGTTCGAGACCGCCACCGAGGCCGAGGCGCCGAGCGGAACCGCACGGAACCCGTGCCGGGCCGCCGCCTGAACCTGCGCGTCGTAGTCAAGCCCGCCGGCCGCAAAGATCTCGCGCGCCACCTCTCCCCGCACCCAGCCCTCGATGGCGACCCGGCCCATGTTGCCGTCGTCCCCGGCCTGGTCGAACTGGGGACCGGTCCAGCTCCCGCTCACGACCTCCCAGGGGTAGCCCGCCGGCGCCTCCTCGTGAACGATGATCGCGCCCGCCGCCCCCTGCCGGGCCGCTTCCTCGAACTTGTAGGTCCAGCGGCCGTAGTAGGTCATCGCGTTGCCGCGGAAGAGGGCTTCGTCCTGGGTCGCGAACCCCGGGTCGTTGACCAGGATCACCACCGTCTTGCCGGCGGCGTCCACGCCCTCGTAGTCGTTCCAATCGTACTCGGGGGCGACCGCGCCGTACCCCACGAAGACCATCTCGGAATCCTCGATGGACTCGCTCTCCACGACCCGCTTGGTCCAGGCGACGAAGTCCTCGCTCCACCCGTATTCCAGCTCCTCCCCTCCGGCCCGCACCGTCAGCGTGGGCGTGCCCAACTCCGTCAGCGCCACCAGCGGAACCTCCTGAAAGAAGGAGTCGCCGTTGCCGGGCTCGAGCCCCGCCGCCTGGAACTGCTCCACGAGATAGGCGACCGTGATCTCCTCTCCCGGTGTCGACGGACCGCGTCCCTCGAATTCGTCGCTGGACAGCGTGCGGACGGCCTCGGCGTAGCTCTCCACGGACATCGCCGCGATGCCTGAGGCGGCCGCGTCCGGATCGCCGGCTACGTCGCCGCCGCAGGACGCAAAGGCATCCAGGAGAAGCAAAGCCGCCACAAGGCCGAGTGTTGAGATCACTTCAAAGGTTGTTCTTGGCGCGCGTTTCATCATCGTCTAGTCATCTCGTCAGGTGGTCGATCGGACCCGGCGGCTACGCCCGCCCGCCCCGCACTCTCCGCGATCCGCCCAATCACATCCAGCCTGTCTGTTACTTCCGGATCGATCTCGTCCCTCGGGACATGGCGGGCGAGCACATAGTAGCTCTTCTTTGGCATCAGGTTGGGCAGGCCCAGCCTCTCGAAGTAGTCCGCAAAAAGCGGATTGAGAAAATCGTTGCTTGCTTTGATGTCAGGATCCCAGGGAGAACCCTTTCCAAGTCTCTGCAAGGCCCCTTCGATGGCTTCGATGGACTCGCGCATGGCGTTGGCCCGGCGGGCTCGCTCGGACTCTGCGAACAACGGCCCAGGCGTGGCTCCTTCCTGAGCTGACGCGGCGGCGTATCGCTCAAGCGTGCGTCGCGTAGCCACGTAGTTCCCAATCTCGTTCCGCTTCCACATGCGATATTCGAGCGACGGTGTGTCCGACAACTGCTGGCCAAGGTTGTCGAACAGGGCAATTCCACGAAGCCCAGGAAGCGCCTCTCGCAGCGCATGGAAGTGGCTTGCTGCCGCGGATGGCTGATTGCGAACATAGTGAACAAACGGGCGCTCCAGAGCCCGAAGGGCGGGTTCGTGACCAAGACGCGTAGCGAACGCCCGCAGGATCGACAGATCCGTCGACCCCTCCAGGTACAGGACCCACCCGGTCTGCTCCGCCTGGTAGTAGTGCTCGAACCCGAATTCCCTGAGGGCCTTCTTGACCTGGCTGCCACGGTTGTCCATGCGGTGGGGGGCGCCTACGAAGGCAATCACCAGATCCCGGCCTGCGGCCTCGTTGAGAAGTATTTCGGAATGACTGGCAGCGATGATTTGGCTGCCGGTTCCCTCGGCCGTGTCGGTGAGCATCTGATAGGTCTGCCGTTGGCGCAGGATCTCAAGATGCGCGTCGGGCTCGTCCAGCAGCAGCACCGCGCCGGGGTTGGCGTACATGTAGGCCAGTAGAAGAAGAGTCTGCTGCAGGCCCCGTCCGGCAGAGGAAAGGTCGAGCTCGACTCCGTGTTCCCGGTAGCTCATCGCGATCTCGCCACGCTCCGAGATGTAGCGCGGTGGTCGCAATTCGGCTCCGAACAAATCGAGGATTCGCCGGACCAGGTCGTCCCAGCGGGTCCCATCCTCGTGCACGCTGTGACAGAGATTGCGCAGCACCTCGGCCGTGCGTCCTTCCCCGACACGGACGTTTACGGCGCCTTGGTCCAGACGTGTTTCCGTGGCCGCCAGCCCCGACATCGGGGGGAGAAACGCGACCTGAACCTTTCCTGCCGCCTCCGGTACGGGCATCCGCTCCGGGTTGCTGGCTTCTGAAAGCCTCAACGGCCGGCAGTAGAAGGACTCCTCGTTGGCGTAGTCGAACTCGAGTCCGCAGTCCCACGGCATGTTCCCACCCACACCACTGACAGTGATGTCGATCCGGATGTTGCTGGTCGTCTGGTTGCCGTCTACCCTGTGCACGTTCCGGACTTTGAGTCCACGCCAGAGGAGGTTGGCGTGTGGAACCGGGATCGCGACAAGGTCGCGGCGGTTGACCGCTACACCGGGCCGCTTCTCCGGAGTCTTCTGCCCCGATCGCTTCTCGTTCCAGCGCCGCAGGCCGATGTCCCACAACGCGAGCGCCTGCATTGCCGAGGTCTTACCGGAGTTGTTGGGTCCGATGAAGACCACGGGGCTCCCGAGCTCGATCTCCACCGAGCCGAAGCGCTTGAAGTTGCGGATCACGAGGTTGGTCAGCATGGGACTGTGTCCAGCGACGGTTCGGAGTGAGAAGGAGAGGGGATGTGGGGATTGCCGGAAAACGATGGCGAGTTCCTGAAGGGGGAGCAAGAGTGGGGTTCGACCGCGCTCGGTTCCCGGATTAGTGCTGGCTCTTCCCGGTTCAGCGGATCGGGATCACCCGGTCCCGGGCCGCTCCGCGCCACCGCGCGTCACTTCTCCCAACCCCCACGCCAGCGCAAGATGCGCCGGGACCGCGACCACCAGGTAGTACCCGTTCACCTGGTCGATCCCGGGGAAAGCCTGCATCACGAGCCCGAGCACCGACACCCCGGCGGCCAGCAGCGCCGTCCGAGCCGCGAGGCGCTGGCCCTTGCCAGCCATCATGGCCGGAACGAGCGCGCCCGCCAGCACCAGCGACAGCGGGTTGGCCTGCAGGAAGTTCTCGTTCCAGTGCATGAACTCGTGGCTCGTGAAGTGGGACACGATCATGACCAGCCCGGACACCCCCATGACCAGCGACCAGGCGCCTGCGATCAGGACGAATCCCGGCTTTGCGACGCGGGAAGCGATGCACCCGCCATTGCCCGACGCGTCCGAAGAAGCCGGACGTGCCGGGGAGGCCAGCCGGGCCGAGCCCGCCAGCAGCCCCGCCAGCACCACGCCCGTGAGGGCGAACCAGACGAAGCGCCGGGGCGGCTCGTCGAGGGGCGTGCGGACCGCCTCGGCGATGACGGTTTCCGAAGTGACCAGGTCCGTCTCGCGCAGAAAATCCCGCACCATCATGGGAGTGAACATCTCGTGCCAAGCGCTGATGGGACGATCGCCGCGCCCGCCCATGAAGAAATCCAGCGCCACATAGATGACCGCATTGCCCTCGGTAAGCCGCCGAGTGTGAAAGCGGAAGGTCTCGCCGGGGACGGCCGTGAAGTGCTCCCCCAGGCTGCCTTCCAGGACGCTGTCCAGCGCATCTCGCACGCGCGTCGAGCAGTTGTCGAGGAAGTACTGGTACCGGTAGAAGCGATTCTCGGGAAGGCTGTTGCGCTCGGCCAGGTAGAGCAGCGCGAGCCGCTGGGCCGGGGTCAGATCGAGCTCCTGCTCCACCACGCCCCGGCCCGTCGCCGCGTAGAACGCGATCATCGATTCCGAAGAGAGGCCCTGCATCCAGTACTGCCAGTCCCCCAGCAGGAGTCGCCAGAAGAAGCCCTCCTGGCCGAAGTCGAACATGCCCCAGTTGTACGAGACATCCAATCCGCTGGCCGGATCCTGGATGCGAATGGCGTTGTGGCCGAACATCTCATAGACGAGGTCGCCCGCCCCGACCGTGATCAGGGAGACGCTGAGTTCGGAGACGGGGACCTGAACCGGGATTTCCTGCGCCGGGATTTCCTGCGCCGCCACCGGGACGAACCGCGCCGAGCCGGCCGCCAGCCATGCACCCAGAACGACTCCGACCCATGGGGATGTGAAGTTCGGTTTCAGCGCCATCTGTTTCTCGTGCCACGGGAACCCGCTTCTCATGCCGTTGCGCGATACACCGGCGGATGGCCCGCTGCTCCCCCGATGAGTTCGCCCGCGGTTCGCCGCGTCCATCGCACGCAAGCGAAACGGTAGCCCGGCAAGGGCCCACGGCCTAGACTCCCGGAGGAACGACCGCGCGTCCGATACCGCTGGTGGATGGCGCGCCCGCTCGCCTACCGACAAACCAGGGAGAACCCCGATGCCCGCAGTCCCACTGCCCCGCCGCCGCTCCCGTCCCCACCGCACAGGCCCGACCGTGGCGGTGGTTCTTGGCGCCCTCCTCGCAGCGGCCGCCGTGACCACAGCGTGCGATCCTGGCGAAGACCCGCCCACGAGACCCGCCTTTGCGGACTCCCAGCGCCCGTACGCGGCCTCCGCGCACGGCGGCAACTACATGCACAACTTCTACTTCCCCCCCGCGCCAAGCTCCACCCCGTGGTATCCCGCCTGGTCGCCGGACGGAGAGAGCATCGCGGTGGGGATGAGCGGGTCGATCTGGAGCGTCGACCCGGCGACCGGCGTGGCGACCGAACTGGTGCGCTCGGAGGACTACCTCTCCTCCCCCAACTGGTCCCCGGACGGCCGCTGGCTGGTATACACCGCCGACGCTGGCGGCGGCCCCATCCAGCTGGAAGTGCTGGACACAAGCACCGGGGAGACCCGCCGCCTCACCGACGACGACGAGATCCATGTCGATCCGCGCTTCTCCCCCGACGGCACGCGGCTGGCCTACGTCTCCACCCGCCCCAGCGGCTTCTTCAACATCTACATCCGCGAGATCGCAGACGGGCAGTGGGCCGGAGACGAGGTCGCCATCACCTACGACAACACCTTCGGCCGCAGCCGCCTCTACTTCGGGGCGTGGGACATGCACATCTCCCCCTCCTGGCTGCCCTCCGGCGACGAACTGCTCATCGTCTCCAACCGCGACGTGCCCCTGGGAAGCGGCAACGTCTACCGGATCCCGGCCCGGGAGAACGGCATCGACAGCCGCGTGGCGGTGCTGGAGGAGCAGACCCTCTACCGGACCCAGCCCGACGTCTCCCTCGACGGGCGCCGCTTCGTCTACTCGTCCACGGCCGGGGCCGCCGACCAGTTCAACAACCTGTACGTCCAGCCCACGGTCGGCGGCGAGCCCTACAAGCTCACGTTCTTCGAGTACGACGCCTTCCACCCGCGCTGGTCGCCGGACGGCGAGTGGATCGCCTTCATCAGCAACAAGGACGGACTGCCCCAGCTCGCACTCCTCGAGACCTATGGCGGGGCGCTCCGCACGGTGACCATGGAGGAGCGCCGCTGGCGTGAGCCGATGGGAACCCTGACGGTGACCACCCTGGGCGCCGACGGAGAGCCGATTGGCACCCGTATCCACCTCACCGCCTCCGACGGCAAGCACTACTCGCCCACGGGCGAGTACTCGCGCATCAGCCGGGCGGGCGACCACATCTTCCACCACGCCGGATCCTTCCAGGTCGAACTGCCCCCCGGCAACGCGCACGTGACCGTGGTGCGGGGCTTCGAGCATGTGCCCCAGGAATTCGACGTCAACATCGTCGCGGGCGAGAACCAGCGCATGGGCGTCCAGCTGGCGGAGATCTCCGACCTGAGCGACGAAGGCTGGTACTCCGGGTCGACCCACGTGCACATGAACTACGCCGGAAACCTCCACAACACCCTCGAGAACCTGATGATGATGTCCGAGGCCGAGGACCAGGACGTGGTCGCCGAGCAGATCGCCAACAAGGACAACCGCATCCTCGACCACCAGTTCTTCGTGCCCGGCGGCGGCGCCCACCCGCTGTCCCGACCTGACATGGTTCTTGTGGTGGGCCAGGAGTACCGCCCGCCCTTCTACGGCCACGTCTTCATGTTCGGGATGACCGACCACCTTATCTCCCCGTACACGACCGGCTACGAGCAGACCGCGATCGAGAGCCTCTATCCCTCCAACACCGATATGTTCAGGAAGGCCCAGGCCCAGGGCGCGACCACCGGCTACGTGCACTCGGGCTACAGCGGAGACCCGCTCGAGGGGAACCTCGGGGGCGCGAAGGGCTTCATCGTGGATGCGGCGCTCGAGGCCGCGGACGCGGTCGAGTGGTCCACTCCGCAGGACGGCTATCCGCCCCTCTACGCCGTGTGGAGCAACGGCTTGCGCGCCACCGTGGTGGGCGGCGAGGATTCCATCTCCAACCTGCAGGCCACCCCGCTGCTGGGCTCCATACGCACCTACGTGCGCACGGCGGACGGCGAATTGTCGATGGAGGGCTGGTTCGCGGGGATGCGCAACGGCAACGCCTTCGTCTCCAGCGGTCCACTGCTGGATGTCACCGTCGACGGACGCATCTCCGGGGAGGAGCTGGAGCTGCCTTCCGGCGGAAGCGAGGTGACGGTGGCGATCCGGGCCTGGGGCGTCGTGCCCATGCGGAGCGCGGTCATCGTGATGAACGGAGAGGTCGTCGAGGAGATCCCCTTCGCAGGGGACCGCCTCTCACTCGACGTGGAGCGCACGGTGAGCGTAGAGCGCAGCGGCTGGATCCACGTGCGGGTCCAGGGAGATCCCGAGGACCGGGCACCGCTGGACACCGCCTACCCGCTCGCCCTCACCAATCCGGTCTGGATGACGGTCGGGGGCGCCCCGGTCCGCAGCCGGAGCGCGGCGGACTACGCCCTGCGCTGGATCGACAAGCTGCAGGCGATGGCGGAAGAGTGGCCGGGCTGGCGCTCGGATGCCGAGAAGGCGCACGTGTACGCCCAGTTCGACGAGGCGCGCGCCATCTACCGCGCCCGCGCAGCCGAGGCCGCGCCAGGAACTTGAGCACAGCGCAGGGAATGAGCCTCAAAACGGACAAGTGAGCCTGCCGGGGCGACCTCGGTTGAACCCCGCCTGTCGAGCCCGCTTCACGACGCCGCGTGAGAAATCCGGGCCAGGGGCAGGGCGTGCAAGCGCGCCGGACCCCGGTGGAACGGAAGTGCCTGCAGTCCCGTGTAGAGGAGCACGCCACGCTCGAAGGCGCCCCGCGCGAGCTCGGCCAGGGCCGCGAGACCGTCGAAGTCCTGGCGCCGGACGGTGGCGGATGCCTTTACCTCGACGCCGACGATGCGCCCGTCGGGCCGCTCCAGCACGATGTCGACCTCGCGCTTGCGCTTGTCCCGGAAGTGGTACAGGCCAACCTCCTCCTCCGCCCACTCGGCGTGCTTGGCGCACTCCATGAAGATCAGGGTTTCCAGAAGTGCGCCGTAGTTCGGGCTCGTGAGGAGCCGGGCTTCGGTGCGCAGGCCCAGCAGGTGGGCCGCGAGACCGGTGTCCACGAAGTGCAGCTTCGGCATACGCACGGCCATGCGCCGCGCCAGATTCTTGCGATATGAGGGGACCCGGCGAATCAGGAACATGAGTTCGAGGATCTCCACGTAGCTCTTGGCGAGCTTGTCGTTGAGCTCGAGGTCGTTGGCGAGGCTGGCATACCGGAGCAGGTTGCCGCTACGGCCGGCGAGGTAGGGGGCGAGGGCACGGAGCCTCGAGTGGTAGTCGCCGCGGGCGGTGTAGAGCGTCTCGAAGTCCTTGAAGAACTGCCCCTCGGTATAGGATCTGAACCAGATCCTGCGCGCCCGCGGACTCATGCTCTGGACCTCGGGATAGCCGCCGAGGAGGATCCGGCTGGCGATCTGCTCGCGGGTCGGTGAGGGATGGGAGTCCGGCAAGGCGCGCGAAGACCCGGGTGGGGACGAGAAGTCTCCCGCCAGGAGGTAGTCGATCAGGTTTTGCCGGCTACCCTGAAGCTCGGCGACCGACAGGGGCAGCAGCTCCAGGCGGGCCATGTGGCCGGGCAAAGCCTCCTGGGCTCGCGCTGACCGGAAGATGTCGGCGGAGCCGGTGAGGAGGAAGAGACCCTTGCGCGGGATACCGGGCGCCTGCACGGACGGCAGCGCACTGACATGCCGGTCCGAAGCCTCCTTGAGGGCGGGTACCAGCTCGGGAACATGCTGGAATTCGTCGAGCACGACCGACTGGTTCCCGAAGGACCTCACGAAGCCGTAGGGGTCGTAGGCGGCCGCCGCCTGGACAGCGGGATCGTCCAGGGTGAGGTAGCGCATGCCCAGCTCGCTGGCGACGCTGCGGGCCAGGGTGGTCTTGCCGGACTGCCTGGGACCCGTGACGTAGACAATCCGGAACTCGCCGAGCATGTCGCGCACGAGAGGATGGAGGTGTCTGGAGTACATGGGGCGGCAGGTTGGGCCAGATGGCACTAATACGAGAAATCGGACTGCTTAGCACGGGAACGCTGATCCTTTATTACGAGAAATCAAGGGTTTGCTACCGGATAGGCGCGACGCGCGCAGCTGCGGAGCGCCTTGGGGAGGTACCCGGTCCCCCCTCAGCCCTCCGGGGCGGAGTACCTGACCTCGCCGCCGACGATCGTGTACACGACCTCGGTGGCGGGGATCTCCTCCTCGGGGATCGTCATGATGTCCTGCGAGAGGATCACGATGTCGGCCAGCTTGCCGGGGGTGAGCGAGCCCTTCAGGTGCTCCTCGAAGGCCGCGTAGGCGTTGTTGAGGGTGTAGCTGCGGAGCGCCTCCTCGCGCGTCATGCGGTGCTCGCCCGAGAAGACCTCGCCGTTGTTCATGCGCCGGCTCACAGACGAGTAGAAGCTCGCGATGGGCGAGACGTGCTCCACCGGCACGTCGGTGCCGTTGGCGATGACCACCCCCGCGTCGAGCAGGTCGCGCCACACGTACGAGGTCTCGATCGCGCGCTCGGGTCCGAGGCGATCGGGAATCCAGGGGCCATCGGAGGTGGCGTGCACGCCCTGGATCGCCGCGATCACCCCCAGCTCCGAGAATCGTCCGACGTCGTCGGGGTGGATGTGCTGCGCGTGCTCGATGCGCCAGCGCAGATCGGTCTGGCCGGGGTTGGCGGCGAACACCTTCTGGTAGATGTCCAGCACCTCCCGGTTTGCGCGGTCGCCGATCGCGTGGGTGTTGACCTGGAAGCCGTGTTTGATGGCCACTTCGGCGGTGCCGGTGACGTCCTCCACGGTCTCGAGCACCAGCCCGGGATTGTCGATGTCGACGTAGTTCTCGAGCAGCCAGGCGCCGTGCGAGCCCAGCGCTCCGTCGATCTGGCGCTTGATGGAGCGGACCGCGAGGAAGTCGTTGCCCTCGGGGATGGTGCGGTAGTCGGGCAGCTTCTCGTCCATGACCTCGTTGGACTCGCGCCGCACCATCACGTACAGGCGCACCGGCAGCGCGCCCTCGGCCGCCAGCGCGCGCAAACGGTCGATGGTGCCGAAGTCGCTACCCGCGTCGTGGAAGGTGGTGACCCCGAAGGCGAGCGACTCCTCGCCCGCCAGCTCCACGACGCGCACGAACTCGGCATCCACATCCGCGGCCGAGCGTCCCTCACCGGCGCGCGCGATCGCGGCACCCACCAGGCGCTGGGCGGTCTCGCGCATCAACCCGGTGGGCGCGCCCGAGGCGTCCCGCACGATGGTGCCGCCAGGGGGGTCAGCGGTGCTCTCGCCGATGCCGGCGAGCTCCATCGCGAGGGCGTTGGCGAACGAGGCATGGCCGCTCGCGTGCGTCAGGTTGACCGGATTCCCGGGGCTCGCAGCCGATAGCGCGGTGTGCAGCGGCACGCCGTCCACATTCGGCTCCGGTGTCGAGGTCCACTTCTCCTGGTGCCAGCCGCGCCCTGTCACCCACTCTCCGGGCTCCGCCTCGCTGGCGGCTTCCCCTACCATCTGCACGATGTCGTCCCAACTGGTGGCGGTCGTCAGGTCGAGAATCATCTTCGCGCGCCCCAGCCCGATGTAGTGGCCGTGGCCTTCGATGAAGCCCGGGATCGCCAGCCTTCCGTCGAGCTCGATGACCCGCGTGGAGGGTCCGACGTGCTCCGCGATCTCTTCGCTCGTCCCCACCGCCGTGATCGTGTACCCGGTTACGGCCAGCGCCTCCGCCTCGGGGGAGGCGTCATCCACGGTCACGACCTTGCCTCCGGTCAGCACCAGGTCCGCGTACTCCGCCGGGGGCTCGCATGCGACGATCAGGATAGCGAGCAGGAGCGCCGACCGCGCAACAGTCGCAACCACAGGGGAATTGCTCATGAGGCCTCCAACGGGACCAGGGACTGCCATAGTGGCAGGTTTTGGGAGACTGCCGAAATGGCAGGTCGCTGACGGGGAACGCCGCCGGTGACACCGGCAAGCACAAAAGTACACCGATCGAGCGTCAGGGCACCATGCGGTCCAGAAAAGCCTGCTCGTCCACGGTGAGGCTGCGAACGCCCAAGGTCTGCACCTTGTGCATCAACACCACGACCTCGCCCCGGTTCAGCTCATGCAGCTCGTCGAGACGGATGAGTTCCCATTCTTTGCGTAGTTCCGCTTCGGGCCGGGCCTTGACCTGTCCCTGAAGACGTTGCTTCACGAGCCGGCGCTGGCGATCGCGGACCCAGAGGTAGGCCAACGCGCCGGCGAAGCCGCCCAGGTGCGCGAAGTGGGCGACGCCGTCGTTCACCTGCGTGATCCCTGCGAACAGGCTGAAGCCCGCAAGGAAGAGAATCAGCCAGCGCGCCCGGATCGGCAGAATGCCCCAGATGTAGACCGGCGCCATCGGCCAGTAGCGGGCGAAGCCCAGCAGCACCGCGAACACCGCGCCCGACGCTCCCACCACCGGCGCCATGGGCGGCAGGAAGGAGAAGATCGCGCCCCCCAGTCCGCCGAACATGTAGAGCCTGAGGAAGTGGGTCGAGCCCATGCGCGCCTCCAGCCGCGGCCCGAAGAAGTACAGGCCCAGCATGTTGAGGGCGAGGTGCCAGAAACCCGCATGGAGGAACATGTAGGTCACCAGCGTCCAGGGCCGCACGGCCGCTAGCTGCGGCACCAGGGTGAAGGCCCAGAAGCCCCCGGAGCCCGGTCCCGCGACCGAAAAGAGCAGATAGACGATCACGTTGGCGGTGATCAGACGTTTGACCCACAGTGTCATGTCGGGTCGGTCCTTCCACGGTGGTCTGGTGAGGGATTCAGCGGGATCCGCGCGCCGTCAGGCGCTGCCGGCACGCCCGCGCAATCTGTACCAGCATCGGCCTCGTGCGGTTCCCGGGAAGCGGGCCGGCCGAGCGACGCATGGCACATGCGAGACGCGTTCTCCCGCGGTGCACGACGTTGACGGGATGCCTGTCGTCCACTGTGCCCGACGCTCGCGGGTACGTCCGGCGTTCGTGGCCTGTGGCGGGCGCAATCATGGCAGGTCTGGTGATTCCGAGCCGCACCCGTGCATATTCCGTTTCTGATCCCCACCAGAACTGGAGAGAAGGATGATGAGTTCGAAGGCTCGCTGGATGCTTCCGCTGCTCGTGGCCCTGGTTGGCTGTCAGCCAGGCGAAGCTCCTCCTCAGCCGGACGCCGCTTCCCCCGAGAGCAGAGCCGTGCGTTCCCGGGAAGGCATGGTTTCGTCCACCAACCTCATCGCCAGCGAGGTGGGCGCGCAGGTGTTGGCAGCTGGCGGCAACGCCGTCGACGCCGCCATCGCCACCGGCTTCGCCCTGGCCGTCGTCCACCCGAGCGCGGGCAATATCGGGGGCGGGGGCTTCATGGTGATCCGGAGCCCCGATGGGAGCGCGACCGCTCTCGACTTCCGCGAGAAGGCGCCCATCGCCGCGCATCCGGAGATGTTCACGGACGAGAACGGCGAATACTCCTTCGACATCCACCACAACAGCTACGTCGCAGTCGGCGTCCCGGGAACCGTGGCGGGCTTCGCCCTGGCCCACGAGCGCTACGGCAGCGGAACGCCCTGGGCGGATCTGGTGGAGCCGGCAGTCAGCCTGGCCGGGGACGGCTTCAGCCTCAGCCCGGCGCTGGCGCGTTCACTGGCCTCCGTCCTCTCCCGGATGGAGCCCTATCCCGCGAGCGTCGCCCAGTTTTCCAAGGACGGCGTCCCCTACGAAGAGGGGGAGCTCTTCCGCCAGGCGGACCTGGCACGCACCCTCGGGCGCATCCGCGACCAGGGCAGGGACGGGTTCTACGCGGGCGAAACCGCGCGCCTCCTCGCCGAGGAGATGGAGCGCGGCGGCGGCATGATCACGGAGGAGGACCTGGCGCGCTACGAGGCACAGGAAAGAGTCCCGATCCGCGGCACCTACCGGGGCTACGAGCTGGTCTCCATGCCGCCTCCCTCGAGCGGCGGCACCGCCATCGTTCAGATGCTCAACATCCTGGAAGGCTTCGACCTGGCCTCGCTGGGGCACAATTCCGCGGCCTATTTGCACCATCTCACCGAGGCAATGCGCCTCACCTACCGCGACCGGGCCCAGCACCTGGCCGACACCGACTTCGCCGACGTGCCGCTGGAGCGACTGACCAGCAAGAGCTACGCGGACGAGCTGCGGGCGACCATCGCGAGCGACCGCGCGGGCCACTCCGAGCCTTCCCAGCTGGTGATGGCGGAGGAGAGCACCGAGACCACCCACTACTCGGTCGTGGACGGCGACGGCATGGCGGTGTCGGTCACCTACACGCTGGAGAACGGCTACGGGTCCAAGGTCACCGTCCCGGGCGCGGGCTTCCTGCTCAACAACGAGATGGGCGACTTCAACGGCAAGCCCGGCCTCACCGACGAGCGCGGGCTGATCGGCACCGAGCCCAACCAGGCCCGGCCCGAGCAGCGAATGCTCTCCAGCATGAGCCCCTCCGTCCTCACACGCGACGGCGAACTGGTGGCGGTCATCGGCACCCCTGGCGGCCGCACCATCATCAACACCGTGCTCCAGCTGGTGCTCAACATCGTCGACCACGGCATGACCGCCGAGGAAGCCGTGGCCGCGCCCCGCATCCATCACCAGTGGCTCCCGAACAACGTGCGCATCGAGGAAGGCGGCATTTCGGACGAGGATGTGGCGGCACTGGAGGCGATGGGCCATGTGGTTCAGGTGAGAGGCGGCCAGGGACGGGCGAATTCGATCGGAGTTGATCCCCAGACCGGCGAGTTCATCGGAGCTTCCGATCCCCGGAGCCCGGACGGGGGGGCGGCGGCGCCGTCGGGAAGCTGACCCCCGGACCACCGGGATCACTCCGGACAAATCCGTGATGCGCCGGCCGCGACGGTCTGGACCCTGTACGTGAAGGAGGGCCCCGCACCCGCGCACCCGCTCCTGATCGTCTTCGCGCTCTGGCTGCTCGTCTTCTCGGCAAGCAGCCAGACCATGGTAATCGCGCCCATTCTGCCGCTGATCGGCGAGGAACTGGGCATCGCCGATGCCTGGCTGGGAACCCTGGTCACGGTCTACAGCCTGATGGCCGGGGTCATGGCGGTGATCTCGGGCCCGATCTCCGACCGCGTGGGGCGCCGCCGCATCCTCCTGCTCGGCTCGGGAGCGATGACCTGCGCGCTCGCCCTGCACACCGTCGTGGACGGGTACGTCGAGTTCGTGGCGGTGCGCGTGCTCGCGGGGGCCGCGGGCGGCGTGCTCTCGGGGTCGGCGGTGTCCTACATCGGCGACTACTTCCCCTACAAGCGGCGCGGATGGGCGACCGGCTGGGTCATGAGCGGGTCGGCCGTCGGGCTCATCATCGGCATCCCGGTCGGCGTCCTGCTGGCGGGCGAATTCGGCTTCCGCAGCCCGTTCTACTTCTTCGGGATCATGATGGCGCTGACCTTCCTGCTGGTGTACCTCCGGGTGCCGCAGCCCCCGATGAAGCGCCGGCGTTCACGCCTGACAGTCTCCCGCGCGGTCGTCGGCTACCTCATGATGCTGCGCCGCCCGGAGATCGCCTTCGCTGCGCTCGCCTTCTTCAGCGTGTCTCTCGGCGTCTCACTCTTCGTGGTGTACTTCCCCGCCTGGCTGGAAGCCTCCCACGAAGCCACCCCCGAACAGATCGCATCGCTGTTTCTGGTGGCCGGCGTCGCCAACGTCATCGCCGGTCCCCAGGCGGGAAAGCTGTCGGACCGGATCGGCCGCAAGGTGATGGTGATCGCGTCCTGCCTGGGGCTCTCGGTGGTCATGGTCGCAACCGTGCCGCTCACCACCAGCTTCTGGGTCGCCTACCCCCTCTATGCGGTGATGATGGTGCTGATCGCGATGCGCACGAGCCCCTACTCCGCGCTCCTCACAGCGCTTGTGCCCGCCAGCCGGCGCGGGTCACTCATGAGCCTGACAGTCGCGCTCGGGCAGGTCGGGTTCGCCGTGGGCGCGATGGTGGCGGGCTACTTCTACTCCACCTGGGGGTTCGCGGGCAACACCGTGGTCGGGGCGGTCGCGGTGCTGTGCATGGGATGGATCGTGTGGCTGAAGCTGCCCGAACCCGAGGGGGAGTGACGCGGACTGATTCGACTCGATTCCGAGTTTTCGGGACTCGGGTTGACTCCTAACTTCGCACTTGGTAATACTACTGGCCGTAATACTGTATTATCTCAGTGTGGAATACCCAAGCCGGGAGATCAGCCGGGATGACACCCATATCGTTGAAGATGCCGAGACAGCTCGCTCGGGAGGTCTCCGAGGCCGCGCGCCGGCGTGGCGTCAGCAGGTCTGCCCTGATTCGCGAGGCTCTTGAGGCGTTCCTGCGCGCGGAGAGGGCCGAGCAGCCCATATCCGCGCTGTCCCGGGCGGTCGATCTCGCCGGCGCCTTCCCCGGGCCCGAAGACCTGTCGGTGAATCCGGACTACATGCGCGGCT
Source organism: Longimicrobiales bacterium (assembly GCA_965237885.1). GTDB lineage: Bacteria > Gemmatimonadota > Gemmatimonadetes > Longimicrobiales > Gaopeijiaceae > BD2-11. Next base: position 1,208,186 of record CBDEGN010000002.1, read on the forward strand.
TCGGTCGGTGAACCCGGAGATCATTCTCGATACGGGCCCATTGATCGCGTTCCTGAACTCCCGCGACGCGCATCACCGCTGGGCGCGGGAACAGTGGGCCCGGGTCAGACCCCCGTTCCTCACCTGCGAAGCAGTCGTTGCCGAGGCATGTTTTCTCGCGCATCGTCTTGCCTCCGGAGCGCAGGAAGCGGTGGTCTCGCTGATCGATCGCGGCGTCCTCGATGTGTCGTTTCGGCTGGCCGATGAAGCCGGTGCGGTCGGGCGGATGATGAAGAAGTACCAGGACGTACCCATATCCCTGGCGGATGCGTGCCTCGTCCGGATGTCCGAACAGCACCCGGGAAGCGTCGTCCTCACCCTGGATGGCAACTTCAGAATCTACCGGAGAAGCAGACGCCAACCCGTCCCGGTTCGAATGCCCGACGGGTGACACGGGGCCAATTGCGGCCGCTGCCCCCAAGCCTGCGCTCGCTCCGCAAGCCATGATAGACGAGTGGCTGCGGGCTACTCCGGCTCGTCCTCCACGAATCCCCGATAGCCCAGCGCCCGCTGGCGCGGCCAGACTTCGTCCAGCGTCTCCGCCTCGAACAGCCGGCCGTTCATCATGACCTGCTCGACCGACAGGCTATTGCGCAGGTCGTCGAGCGGGTTGCGCGACAGGATCACCAGATCCGCCAGCTTCCCGGGCTCGAGCGACCCGATCTCCTTCTCGAGCCCGATGCCGTTCGCGCCGAAGATCGTGGCGGACTTGAGGGCGTCGTGGTTCGACATCCCGCCCGAGGCGACCATCCACAGCTCCCAGTGGAAGCCCAGGCCCTGCAGCTGGCCGTGGCTGCCGACTCCCGCGAAGCCGCCATCGGCGACGACATCGGCTACGAAGCGGGCGTGGTCCTCGAAGACGAACTCCTCGTCCACGGCCCACGCCACCGCACCCGCCGCGCCGGCGCGGCGCCGGGTGCGCGAATCCAGGGTCTCGTGCGGGGTGAAGCGGGCCAGGCGCTCGTTGCCGTGGACGTTCTCGCGCGTGAACCAGTAGATCTCGCCCATGGGACCGCCGAACGAGACGATGAGCGTCGGGGTGTTCACGACCCTGGTCTCGGAGAAAACCCGGACGACATCACGATAGAGCGGATAGACGGGCAGGTTGTGCTCGATGCCCGGGTAGCCGTCCATGGCGTGCGTGAGGTCGAGCTGGAAGTCCAGGCCGGCCTCGGTCGTCGGCATGAGCTCCAGTTCGCGCGCTGCCATGACCAGCCACTGCCGCTGCTGGCGGTTGCCCGCGAGGTACATCTTGAAGGTCTTGGTGTCGTAGTACTCGGCGTAGCGCCTGAGGATGTCGCGGGCGTGATCGAGGTCGCGGATCCCCTCGCCGGGCTGGTAGTTGCCGAAGATCCCCGGACCGGTGGAGTAGATGCGCGGGCCCAGGATGTCCCCTGACCGCACCCGGTCGGCGTAGGTGAGCACATCCGAGACGCCGGTCTGGGGGTCGCGCGTGGTCGTGACACCGAAGGCCAGGTTGGCGAGGTAGCCCCACGGCTGGGTGGTGTGGACGCCGGATGGCGGACGGAGGTGGGCGTGCGTGTCGACGAAGCCGGGCGTGATGGTCATGCCGCCGACGTCGCGGACCTCGGTGTCGTCCGGAACGGTGATGGAGCCGGATGGACCCACCGCGGCGATGCGGTTGCCGTCGATGAGAATGTCGCCCCGTTCGATGACTTCGTCGCCGCGCATGGTGATGAGGCGGGCGCCGCTGAGCAGCAGTCTCCCCACGGGAAGGTCGCGGGGAGCGTCGAGTTCGACTCGCACCTCGGTGGGCTGGTAGCGGGCGTCGTCGTCGGAGTCGTCCGCCGTGGACTCGTCGCCGCCCGCTTCCGCGGGCTCGCCAGCGCCCGGATCGTCGGCAGGCTCTGCCGCCGCGTCTTCCTCCGCCTCGGCGGCGTCCACACTGTCCGCGAAGGCATCCGCCGCATCCAGGTCGTAGCGGAAGTACGCGTTGCCCAGCGCCCAGACGACCTCCTCGCCGTCGCTGCTCCACGACTGGAACTCGGCGCCGAAGTCGGTGATCCGGGTGACGGGAACCGGCGCGCCGGCGGGATCGCGGACCGAGACCGTGGGCGCTTCGCCCACTTGCGGGACCGTCACCACATACAGGTCGTTACCGACCTTGGCCAGCGCCCGTCCGGCGGGGGGGGACATCCGAATCGAGGAGGCGTTGGCCGGAGGGCCGCCACGGTTGGCCGAGAAGCCGGTCACCTTCAGGTGCTCCTTCTCGTCGGTGCCGTCCCAGCGCACCGAGACCAGCCCGCGCGCGCCCGCGTGCAGGTAGATTCGATTGGGCAGACCGGCCCGGAAGTGGGGCTGCGACCGTCCCAGCGCCTCGGCCACAAGCGTGGGTGCACCGGCGGCGCCCGATCCGTACCAGACGACATCGGTCCGGCTTCCCCCGCCAGCACCGGTCAGGCGGCTGCGCACCGGCGCCTGCAGCGCCACGATCCGGTCGCCGCCGGGCGACCACGCGGGCGACTGCAGGTAGTGCGGCGCCTGCGAGAGCTGGCGCCCATCGCTCCCGTCGCGTGAGATCGTCCAGAGATGGCCGCCCTCCGGCTCCCGCCAGTTCACCGCCGCAACCGTCTCGCCGTCGGGCGACCACGCAGGATGATGGAGCGCGCCGTCGATCTCTTCCCCCAAACGCCGCGGCTCGCCACCCTCCGCCTCCATCACATACAGCCTGCCCAGCGCCGTGAACGCGATCTCGCTCCCGTCCGGCGAGAGCGCTACGTCCCGGATCTGGCGCACCCGGAAAGTGGGCGTGTCTTCGACCGGATAGTCGAAGTCGAGGCGCGGCCCCGCGTGGATCACCACATCGGCCACAAAGGGGATCCCGCCCGGTTCGCCCCCGTCCAGAGGCACCCGCCAGAGCCGCCCGCCATACGACGCGATGACGGCCGCGCCGTCGGGCGTGAACGCGTAGCCCGGAAGCAGGTCCAGGGTCGCCCGGCTCTCCATGTCGTCGCGCTGCACCGGGTACACGAGCCAGCGCTCGTCGCCGGTGGCCAGGTCGCGGGCGCGGAGGCCGGTCGCGTCCTCGTGCCGTGAGCCGTACACGAGGGTGCCGCCGTCCGGCGACACGGCGGGACGGAATCCCGACCCGTAGCGGCCCGTCACAGTGGCCTGCCGCCCCGTCTCGCGGTCGTAGCGGATGAGCTGGTACTTCGGGAAGGCCGCGTCGTAGGTCCAGTCGCGCGTCCCCTGAGCCAGGTAGATGTAGCGGCCCGACGGGTCGAAGGCGGGGCCAATGGCCTTGAGTTGTTCAGGCTCGTCGATCAGCGCGATCCCGCTCCCGCCTTCCCGGTGAAAGATCCACGGCTTGGCGGCTCCGCCGAGCGGGCTGAAGGTGCGCGACGCGACCAGATACTCGCCGTCCGGCGACCACTCGGGCGACGTGTAGAGGTTGTCGTTGCCGCGCGTGATCTGCGTCGTGTCGGATCCGTCCGCGCCCAGCACCCACAGGTTCTGTCCCCCGCTCCGGTCCGAGACGAAGACGATCTCCGAGCCGTCAGGGCTGAAGCGCGGCTGGCTCTCGAAGGCCGGGCCGGTCAGGAGCGGCGTCGCGGTCCCGCCCTCGACCGGCAGGGTGTAGAGGTCGCCGAGGAGGTCGAAGACAAGCGTGCGGCCATCCGGGCTCACGTCTACCGACATCCACGAGCCCTCTTCGGTGCGGAACCGGACCTCGCGGGTGGGCTCCAGCGGGAGAGATGCGGTGGCGAGCGAGTCGGGAGGGTCGGTGGACTCCTGGGCGTGGGCGGGCAGAAGAGCCAGAAGGGTCAGGGCGGCGGCCAGGGGCGCCAGGACGCGGGCCCCCGGGATCCAGCCGCCCGCCTCACTCCCCATTCAACGCCCCGTACACCAGCGCGCGCAGCTTCTGGTGGTCGTCCAGGCCGGCGGCCGGGATGACCTGGGTGAAGTAGACGACGACGAGTCCCTCCTCCGGGTCCACCCAGTAGGTGCTGTGGTAGGCGCCGCCCCAGCCGTAGTCGCCAAGCGAACCGGGCTCCCCGGCCCTGCCGAGATCGAGGCGGACACTGAATCCCAGTCCGAAGCCCATTCCCGGGGCGAAGAGGTCGCCGATGTGGTTGGTCGTCATCAGCGCGACGCTGACGGGGGACAGGATGCGGGCGTCGCCGAGGGTGCCGCCGTCCAGCATCATCTGCAGAAAGCGGGCGTAGTCGCGGGCGGTGGACACCAGGCCGGCTCCTCCCGAAAAGCTGACCCGGGGCCCGTCCACATACTGGCCCTGGGTGACCATGCCGGGGCCGTCGGGAGCGCGCTCAAGCATCCCCGGGGTTTCCTGGTTGTAGACGGTCGCCAGCCGGTCGCGCTTCTCGGGTGGCAGGTAGAAGTGGGTGTCGCGCATCTGAAGCGGCTCGAAGATGCGCGAGCGCAGGAAGTCGTCCAGCGTCTCGCCCGAGACCTCCTCCACCAGCGCGCCCAGGATGTCGGTGTTGTAGCCGTAGACGAACTGGGTGCCGGGCTGGGCCTGGAAGGGCAGCGACCCCATGCGGTCCACCGTCGCGCGCACGGGTTCCTCGCGGTGGGCGAAGTACCAGCCGGTGATGTCGGCCTCGGCCCAACGCTCGCCCCCCGGCCCCACACCGTAGCCGATCCCGGCCGTGTGGGTGAGGAGATCGCGAATGGTGACGGGCCGCGACGCCGGCACCACTTCGAAGCCGCCGTCCGCCTGCGCTTCCGCCACGGTGGTCTCGGCGAAGGCCGGCAGGTACTTGCCGACCGGATCCGAGATCAGCAGCGCGCCGTCCTCCTGGAGCATGAGCACGGCCACGCTGACAATCGCCTTGGTCTGCGAGGCGATGCGGAAGATCGCGTCGGGCGCCAGGGGCCTGCGGGCGTTGATGTCTGCGAACCCGGCGACATGCTCGTAGACCACGGCTCCGTCGCGCAACACGGCGACGACCGCGCCGGGCAGTCGGCCCTCCGTCACGTAGCCGTCCAGCAGCGCGCCGATGCGCTCCAGACGGCCGGGCACAAACCCGGCCTCGACGGGCGCGACGCGGGGAAGCTCCTGCGCTCGAGCCAGGCTCGGGGCCAGCCCGGCGAAAACCGTGAAGGAAAGGAGCGCCGCGACGGTGAGGGCGCGAAGTCGGTCGGAAGTGTGGCGAGGACGGTTCATCTCACTAAGCCGGTTGGTGTAGCAACGGACGACGTCCGTGATATTGGAGCGCTGCGCATCACCCTCGCAAATCGTTGCCACTTCAGCAACGCCACCTGGCTTGTACCGCAGACACTCAGCGCGTGGGCGTCGTGTTCGACGAGGATTCCCTGCAGCCATTCGGCAAACGCGGAGGTCCCGGGGACGCAAAGCGAGTTGCCGGCAAGGCGAAGCCACTCAAGCTGCCTCAGTTGCAGGAGGCTTGACGGAATCGGGCCCGAAAGGTCGTTGTCGGAGAGGATCAGCGCCGTCAGGTTGACGAGGTCGCCCAGTTCCGGCGGGATCGGGCCGGAAAGACCGTTGAATGTAAGGTCCAGGGACGTGACGCTCCCGGAATCGTCCGTATTCACCCCGTACCAGTCCCCCAGCGGCGCGTCGGTCAGCCAGCCATCATTGCTTTCCCAGCTGGCTCCACCGGTAGCTTCATAGAGCGCCACCAGAACCGCACGGTCTGGATTCTCCACCGTGATCTCGGAGGTCCCGCTGGCAGCTCCGGCGGCAGCCGTGATCGTGGCGGCGCCCTCTGCGACCGCCGTCACCAGCCCGGATCCGCTCACCGTCGCGATCGAGGCGCCGCCGCTCGCCCAAGTGACTGCGGCCCCCGCCATCACCCGGCCGTTCTGGTCACGCACCTACGCGGAAAGCTGCTCGGTCGCGCTGAGAACCGTAAACTCGGCGGTGGCGGGGGCGACCGTAACCGTCGTCGCCCGGGATGCTTCGGGGGGCGAAGGTTCTGTGGATTTTTCGGCGCAGGCGGATGCCCAGACAACACCGGTCAGCACCGCAGGCGCCAGGAAGATGATTCGGTAGCGTCTCATGGCCTGCCCCAAGTGGTCGCTGCGTCTCAAGCGGGAGTCGTGCCCCAACGCATCGCCCCAGCGCCCCGGGAAGGCGCCGGTTGGCGGCAACGGACGACATCCGTGATATTGGATCGCTGCGCATCATGCCCGCAACTCACGCGGCGGCCGAATTACGCCCGGGGGCCCACCTGCACCGTCGCTGGATGGACTCGGGCGTGATCGTCTGGGCACCGGACGACGCTCCGGCCGACGCGCAGATCGACGCAGTGCTGGACGCCTTTGAGGATACGGCTTGGAGCCCGGCAGACACTGCGACGGTATCGATGAGGCCTTCGGCCGGCTCTCCGGACCCGCAAACCGGATCCGCATTGAGGCTCACTTTCCGTTGGACAAGACTGCAGCCATTGAGTCGTCTCACAGTTGTGTTAGGTTCCGATAGTGTCGGCTGGCAGACGTTTGAACTCCCACCGAACTGCGCTGCCAGATCACCTTCCCCATGTCTTTGGCTATGCGAGGCTGGCAGAACAACCACTGTTAATGACAATGGTTTACGCGGGCATTCCCCACCTCCCGCAAGTGCCGCACGGATCCGCGTTTAGGCTCACGTTCCGCGTTTTAGGCTCACTTTCCGTTGGACAACACCGGGGCCATTGAGTCGTCTCAAAATTGTATTAGGTTCCGATAGTGTCGGCTGGCAGACGTTTTGAATCCTCACCGAGCTGTGCTGTTAAACTACCTTCCCCATGTCTTGGCTCTGCGAAGCTGGCAGAATAACCACTGTTCCGCCGTTTCACTCATCCTAGCCGCGATCTGGATCGTAGCGTGCGATGGCCCCCTGTACCCGGCGGTTTGCGGGTCGGTCACGGAGCAGACGATCGTGGTGGGCGAGACGGTTACCGTGGACCTGTGCTTCGACGATCCCGACTCCCGACGGGGAGATGCTCGCCTTCGAGGTCTTCAGCTCCGATCCCGGGGTGGCTGCCGCGGTGGCCACGGGCAGCGGGGTGACGGTCACGGCGATCTCGCCTGGGATCGTCCTCGTGACGATGGTCGCGACCGATCCGACCGGCCTCAAGGCGGAGCAGAGCTTCCCTGTGGTGGTGCCGAACCGGCCGCCAGCCGCGGTGGGGACAATCGACGACCGGGAGCTGATGGTGGGCGACTCCGCGGGCATCGACGTTGCCGGGTACTTCAGCGAACCCGACGGGCAGCCGCTCAGCTACTCCTCGGCGGTGTCGGGCTCGAGTCGTCTCACGGTCTCGGTGGAGGGCGCCGTGGTCACGCTGGTCGCCGTGGCGAAGAGCACGGTAGTGGTGACGATCACCGCGACCGAGCCCGGCGGACTCACGGCCACGCAGAGCTTCCAGGTGAAGGTTCCGAACCGGCCACCCGTGCCGGTCGACTCGATCGCGGGGCGGGAGATCATGGTCGATCAAGCCGACACCCTGGACGTGTCCCCCTTCTTCCGCGATCCAGACGGGGATCCGCTGGTCTACATGGCCACCGTGTCGGACAGCGCGGTGGTGGCCGCGTCGGTATCCGACAGCGCCGTGACCGTGACCGGAGTCGCGAAGGGCGAAGCGGTGGTGACGGTGACCGCAACCGACGACGAGGGGCTGTTCGCCACGCAGCGCTTCCAGGTTGCCGTGCCCAACCGGCCGCCGGTCGTGACGGACACGATCCCGGCGCGGATGCTCTTCAAGGAGGAGGCGGACACGGTCGAGCTGGCGGGGTACTTCAGTGACCCGGACGGCGACTCGCTCACCTGGGGCGCCGAGGCGTCGGACAGGAGCGTGGTCGCGCTGGGATTATCCGCGACGGACGGCGCGCTGACCATCAATGCCCTGTCGCAAGGCGAGGCGGTGGTGACGGTGACCGCAACCGACGCAGATGGCCTGACGGCGGAGCAGAGCTTTGCGGTGACCGTCCCCAACCGCGGCCCGGTCGAGACCGGCACCCTCCCCGGGCAGATGCTCTACAAGCGCGAGACTGTCCCGCTGGATCTCACGCGATACTTTCAGCGACCCCGATGGCGACGTTCTGCGGTATGTGATCGAGTCGACGGACACCCTCGTGGCCACGACGGCAGTCACCGGCACCACGCTCACTGTGCGGGCCGGAGTAAAGGGCGAAGCCACACTCACGGTGACCGCCACCGATCCTGGCGGCCTGGTGGCCCGGCAGAGCTTCGCGGTGACCGTGCTCAACCGGGCGCCGTCCGTGACCACCCCGATCCCGGCGCAGACGATCTTTCGCGGGCAGCCCCTGACGGTGGACTTGGCAGTCCACTTCGGCGACCTCGACGGGGACACGCTCAGCTACTCGGCGGTGTCGTCGAACGGCAGAGTCGTGCAGGTCCAGGTGATCGGGAGCAAAGTCATCCTGAGCGCGCGGTCGAAGGGCACGGCCGAGGTGACGGTAACGGCGGCCGATCCGGACGGCCTGACAGTACAACAGACCTTCACCGTGATGGTGGGCAACCGGGCGCCCATCGTGGTCACTCCCATCCCGGCGCAGACGATCCTTCGGGGGCGACTTCACGGCGTGGATTTGGCGACCCACTTCGGCGACCCCGACGGGGACACGCTCAGCTACTCGGCGGTGTCGGCGGACCGGAGGATCGTGCAGGTCCGGGTCAGCGGGAGCAAGATCCTCCTGAGCGCGCGGGCCAAGGGCGCAGCCGAGGTGACGGTAACGGCGGCCGATCCGGACAGCCTGGCAGTACAACAGACCTTCACCATGATGGTGGGCAACCGGGCGCCGGTTCCGGTCGGCAGCTTTCCGGATCACGAACTTGGCCGGGACGACAGGCTGACCCTCCCGATCCACGGCTATTTCCGCGATCCGGACGGGGACACGCTCACTTATGAGGCAAGCACGTCCGAAGCCAACATCGCTCAGGCCACCGCGGGCGGCGCCTCGGTCACCCTGACAGGGGTCTCGCACGGTCAGACCACCTTGACGCTCACGGCCACCGACCCCGACGGCCTCACGGCCACCCAGACGTCACGCATCACGGTTGTGGGTCAGGGTGGCGGAGGGGGAGGAGGAGGAGGAGGCCGCGCTCCCATCACGGTCGGCCGGCTCCCTGCGCAGACCATCGCGGAAGGCGTGAGTCGAACTCTCGTGGTCTCCGGCTACTTCCGGGATCCGAACGGGGATCCGCTCACGTTTAGCGCGACCACTGGGAATCCGGACCTAGCCACGGCGTATGCGTCGGGAGCGAGGGTGACGCTCACGGGCGTGGCGCGCGGCCAGACCACGCTTACGGTAACAGCCACCGATCCCGGCAACCTCTCGACCGCCCTGAGCGCGGAAGTGACGGTCGTCACTCAGGGACAGAAGCCGATCGTGGTGGCTCCGATACCGGAGCAGCGCCCGATGGTCGGCCAGGCCATTACCGTGTCCGTGGCCAACCACTTCCAGGATCCGGACGGCGGCAACCTGGACTTCGACGCGGTGTCTTCGAATCCAGGGGTGGTCACGGCCGCCGCGTCGGGAAGCAACGTCACTCTGACGGCCGTGTCCGTGGGACGCGATCCGGACGGCGGCAACCTGGACTTCGACGCGGTGTCTTCGAATCCAGGGGTGGTCACGGCCGCCGCGTCGGGAAGCAACGTCACTCTGACGGCCGTGTCCGTGGGACGCGCCACAGTGACCGTCACAGCCACCGATCCCGACGAACTGACCGTCGAGCAGCAGTTCGGCGTCCGCGTGGCGCAACTGTTATCTCCGGACCTGCAGGTGGCGTCACCGACGGTGAGTGACAGGAACCCGACCGCCGGGACACCGTTCACGCTGTCCGCGACCGTGCGCAATGGCGGGGACGGTGCCGCGGCCGCCACGACGCTGCGCTATTACCGGTCGCCGGATGCTACGATCACGACCTCCGACGAGGCCGAGGGCACGGACACGGTGAGGAGGCTTGCCGCTTCGGCGACCAGCCGCGCGTCGATCGCGGTGGCGGCACCGGCCGGCACATACTACTACGGCGCGTGCGTGGACGTGGTGGCTGGGGAGTCGGACACGACGAACAACTGCTCGGCCGCAGTGCCGGTCACAGTCTCGTCGTCGCCGACAAATGGCGGCCAACCAAAAACCGAGGTGCACCTCTTCAGGCCGGAGAGCGTCGAGGAGCATGTCGGTGAGGTGCCCTTGTTCGTATTGGCGTGGACCACGGAGAATCGTGCGCCGACCGAATCCATCCCCGTGCGGGTCTGGCTGGTTGCGGGCACCGCGGACGAGGGGGTCGATTTCGGTAGCTTCACCCAATCGGTAGAGTTCAACGCGGCGGATTTCACGCTCCGGAACTCAACGTACGAGGCTGCGAAAGAGCTTACGATCACCATTGTGAACGACTCGGAAGCGGAGGGCGACGAGACGTTTGGCGCGACCATGACGCTCGAGCACGCCCGTCCGTTCGTCACGCTTATGAGTCCGGACTACCCCGATCAGCTCATCATCACCATTCTCGCCAACGACCATCCCCGCTAAGGCCAGTACCAGGACCAGGCGGCCGTTGTGATCGACAAGCGTCGCGGCCTGCGAGGTGCAGCAATCGGATCTTCGGGTTGGAGCTGCTCCGATCCGCGCAAGCACCGGAACAGGGAGCGCCAGCACTACGACGAGGGAGGACTACGGAAGCCGCTACGGAAAGGGGCCGCTGCGTCTCACGCGGGAGTCGTGCCCCAACGCATCGCCCCAGCACCCCCGGGAAGGCGCCGGTTGGCGGCAACGGACGACATCCGTGATATTGGACCGCTACGCATCATGCCCGCAAATCACGCGGCGGCCATCGTTTCGCTCGCCGCCCCCGGAGGACTCAAGCGTGTATTCTCGACGGCCCCTCGGCATCCCGGCTTCCCTGCTGGCCCTCGCCGGCCTGCTCACCGGCGCCTGCGCCCCAGGCGGCCCACCGGCAACCGAACCCCCCTCTCCCGAACTCGCCCCCGACGTGCCGCTTCGGCCCGGAACCGCGATGAGCGCGCCCGAGCCGGATCCCGTGGCAGCCGGACCCGCGCCCCTGCCCGGGGAGTACACAGGCGCGTTCGACGTCCTGCACTACGACCTCGAGCTGTCCCTCCACGAAGGCCGGCAGGACATCGAAGCCCGCGCACGCATCCTGGTCGCGCCCGCCGCCGATCCCGAAGTCCCCATGGAGTTCGACCTGGTGGGGCTGGCCGTTCACGCCATCGAGGTGGACGGCGTTCGCACCCCGTTCGAGTACGCCGACGGAAAGCTGCGCGTGTTCGCGCCCCCGGGCGCGACCGACACGGTCACGGTGGAGGTGGCGTACGGCGGCACTCCCGACGACGGGCTCATCCTGCGCGACAACGTGCACGGCGACCCGGCGGCCTTCGCCGACAACTGGCCCAACCGGGCGCGCTTCTGGTTCCCCTCGGTGGACCACCCGAGCGACAAGGCGACCGTGGAATACACCATCCACGCCCCCGACACCTGGCAGGTGATCGCCAACGGTACCTTCGCCGCGCCCCCCGTCCCCGCCAGCGACGACGCACTGGGCGGCGCGCAGGGCCGACGCACCTGGCGCTGGACCACCTCGGTACCCATCCCCAGCTACACCATGGTCGTGGGCGGCGCCGACCTCGCCATCCGCCAGGTGGGGCTGGCCGCCTGCGGCAACTCCCCCGCCTCCCCGCGCAACGACGGCTGCACGCGCGTGACCTACTGGGTCTACCCCCGGGACACCGACAACGCCGCCCGCATCTTCGGGCGCGCGGCCGAGATGGTCGACTTCTTCACCGACCTGATCGGCCCCTTCCCCTACGAGAAGCTGGCCAACGTCCAGAGCGCGACCCGCTTCGGCGGGATGGAGAACTCGTCCGCGATCTTCTACACCGAGCAGGGGATCGCCGAGGGCCGCGACATGGAGGGCACCGTCTCCCACGAGATCGCCCACCAGTGGTTCGGCGACAGCGTGACCGAATCGGAGTGGTACGACCTGTGGCTCTCGGAAGGCTTCGCCACCTACTTCGGCGCCCTCTTCTTCGAGGAAACCGAGGGACCCGAGAACTTCCGCGAACGGATGGAGGGGAGCCGCCAGCGCGTACTGGCGTCGAGCGACGTGAACCGGCCGGTGGTCGATCCCGAGGAGACCAACCTCTTCAACCTCCTGAACGACAACAACTATCCCAAGGGCGGATGGGCGCTGCACATGCTGCGCGGCATGCTGGGAGACGAAGTCTTCTTCGCGGGCATCCGCAGCTACTACGCTCGCTTCCGCGACAGCGTGGCGAGCACGGCCGACTTTCGCAGGGTCATGGAGGAGGCTTCCGGCTCCGACCTCGGCTGGTTCTTCGATCAGTGGCTGTACCAGCCCGGATACCCGGTCGTCACCTCCGAAACCGTCTGGGACGAGGCCAGTGGAGAAGCGGTCGTCACCATCCGGCAAACCCAACAGATGGACTGGCCGGCCTTCCGTCTGCCGCTGACCCTCGAATTCGATGTCGGCGGAAGCCCCGAGCGCCGGCAGGTCGAGGTCACGCAGAGGGAACAGACGTTCCGCATCCAGCTCCCCGGCCCGCCCTCGGCCACGACCCTCGATCCGGACGGCTTCGTGCTCATGCGCATGGAGTCCAACTGAACCGTCGAAGGCGGAAACACTTGTATTCCCGGGCCCACTCTGCCAGGATTGCAGTTTCCGCTTTACCCAGCAGCCGGTAAACACAACATGAATGGAGACGGCTCTTGGCCCGTACCGCATATCTCAGGTTCGAGCGCGACATCGCTGAACTTCAGCGACAGATCGACAGTCTGCAGGCGCTGGCAGACGACAAGGGCATCGATGTGCTGCGCGAAATCGAGGTCCTTCGCATCCGACTCAAGGCGATGACCGAAGAGACCTACCGCAACCTGGCCCCCATGGAACGCGTTCAGGTGGCGCGCCATCCCAACCGCCCGTACATGCTCGACTATGTCGAACGCATCTTCACCGACTGGATCGAGTTGCACGGCGACAGAAGCTTTCGCGACGACGAAGCGATCGTGGCGGGATGGGCCTGCCTGGAGGGACAATCCATCATGGTCATCGGCCAGCAGAAGGGCCGGGCCATGAAGGAGAACCTGCGCCGCAACTTCGGCATGCCCCATCCGGAGGGATATCGTAAGGCCCTGCGCCTGATGAAGATGGCCGAGAAGTTCGGGCGCCCGGTGGTGACCATCATCGACACCCCTGGCGCCTATCCCGGGCTCGGCTCCGAGGAGCGCGGCATCGGCGAGGCCATCGCTCGCAACCTGCGCGAGATGGCTGCGCTGCGCGTGCCGACCATCTCCATCGTCATCGGCGAGGGCATGTCCGGAGGCGCGCTGGGCATCGGCGTGACCGACCACATACTCATGCTCGAGCACGCCGTGTATTCGGTCATTTCCCCCGAAGGCTGCGCCGCCATCCTGTGGCGATCACGAGACCACCGTGAAAGGGCCGCGGAGGCGTTGCGCCTCACCTCCGGCGATCTGCGTGAGATGGGCGTAGCCGACGACATCATCGAGGAACCGGTCGGGGGTGCCCACTCCGACTGGGAGTTCGCATCGCGCCGTGTGTACAAAGCTCTCAAGCGGCACCTCGCCGAGCTGCTTGCCCTCGACACCGACGAACTTCTGGCGCGTCGCTGGGCCAAGTACGAGGCGATCGGGCACTGGGCCGGAAAGGAGCTCCCGAGGCCCGGACTTCAGGCCGGCTCGCACCTCGACACGGGAAGCGGGATGAGCATCGGAACGGCAGGCAACTAGAGGACGGGTCGTGACATATGGCAGGTTTCGCGGAAGTCCGGTTCAAGGGAACACGCAAGGACTACTTCACTTGCCAGCCCGAGACCCTCCAGCCAGGCAGCTGGGTGGTCGTGGAGGCCGAGCGTGGCTGGGATCTGGGCCGGGTCACCGCCCTCGGGGCCATCGCAGAACGGAAATGCAGCTCCTCCGGGGGCTGCGCCACTCCCGAACCCTCCCGCAGGGTCCTGCGACCGGCCCTCGAGGATGAAATCCGGCGCATGGACCCGCTGCGCTCCGACGAGGAACGCGTGCGGTCCCTGACCCGCGAGAAGGTCGCCGACCACAAGCTGAAGATGAAGGTCACCGAGGCGGAGTGGCAGTTCGACCGCAAGAAGCTGATCATCTACTTCACGGCCGAACGCCGGGTCGACTTCCGCGCCCTGGTGCGTGACCTGGCCCGCACTTTCCGAACCCGCATCGAGTTGCGCCAGATCGGCGTGCGCGACGAGGCCGCGTTGCTCGGAGGCGTCGGTCGTTGCGGACGCGAGCTGTGCTGCTCGACGTGGCTCCCCACCCTGCGACCCGTGAGCCTTCAGCTGGCCAAGGACCAGCGCCTTTCCCTCAACCCTGCACAGATTTCCGGGTGCTGCGGACGTCTCATGTGCTGCCTGACCTACGAGCACGACGCGTACGTCCAGGCACGCAGGCGCTTTCCGCGCGAGGGAAGGTCGGTGAACACGCGGCAGGGCAGGCAAAAGGTTGTTGCGGTCGACATCTGGAGCGAGACGGTCACGCTGCTGGACGAGGATGGCGCCCGGCGCAAGGTCAAGCTGGAGGAGCTCAAGCGGGAAGTCTCCAGGGCCCCGGCGGAAAGCGCTCCCCCTGGTTGATCTCCCGCCATGAACCAACGCCGCTACCTTACAACGCCGATTTACTATGCCTCCGGCGAGCCGCATATCGGGCACGCCTACACCACCATCCTCACCGACGTCCTCGCCCGCTTCCACCGGCAGACAGGCGCCGAGGTGAGGTTTCTGACCGGCACTGACGAACACGGTCCCAAGATCGCCGAGGAAGCGGCCAAGCGCGGCCTGACGCCAATCCAGCTGTGCGACCGCATGGCCGGCCGTTTCCGCGAGGCGTGGCAGAAGCTCGACATCTCCTTCGACCGCTTCATCCGCACAACCGAGGCGGATCATACCGCCGTCGTCACCAGCTTCCTGCAACGGCTCCAGGACGAGGGGCACATCTACAAGGACCGATACATCGGCTGGTACTGCATCCACGAGGAACGCTACTGGACGGAGAAGGATCTGGGTCCCGACGAAACCTGTCCCGACTGCAGGCGTCCCGTGCGCCAGATCGAGGAGGTCAACTACTTCTTCCGGATGAGCGCCTTCCAGGAGCGGCTGGTGCGCCACATCGAGGCCAATCCGGACTGGATCATTCCCGCCCAGCGACGCAACGAGGTCCTCGGATTCCTTCAGAAACCACTGGAAGACCTGTCCATTTCGCGCCCCCGGAGCCGCGTGAGCTGGGGCGTTCCCCTGCCCTTCGATGACGAACACGTCTGCTACGTGTGGGTGGATGCGCTCATTAACTACGTCACCGCATCCGGAGCCATCCATCCCGAGGCCGCTCCCGGCCACCAGGGGTTCGGCGCTCGCATCGAGTCGTGGTGGCCTGCGGATCTGCATGTGATGGGCAAGGACATCATTACGACCCACGCGGTATACTGGCCCACGATCCTGATGGCCTGCGGAGTGGCGCTGCCGCGCCACATTCTGGCGCACGGCTGGTGGCTCGCGGGCGAGACCAAGATGTCGAAGTCGCTCCAAAACGTGGTGGATCCCCTCGCGCTCATCGCTTCCCACGGAGTCGACGCGGTGCGCTGGTACCTGCTGCGCGAGATGCCCACCGGGAGCGACGCATCATACACTCCGGAACGCTTCCTTACGCGCTACGACGAGCTCTCCAACGTCCTGGGGAATCTTGACAGCAGAGTGACGTCGATGATCGCGCGCTACCGAGCCGGCATCATCCCCGAGGCCGAGGGCAAGGGGTTGTCCGCGGAGACCGCTGATGCGCTGCGACGCTATCGCGAGTCCATGGACGGCTTCCGTCTGCACAAGGCTCTGGCGGCGGCGATGGGGCTGGCCCGTCAGGCGAACGGCTATGTCGAGCATCGCGAGCCCTGGGCTCAGGCCAAAGATCCCGCGCGGGCATCCGAACTCGACGAGACTCTGGTGTCTCTGGCACGCTGCCTGACGGTTCTGGCGGCCCTCCTGGAACCCGTCATGCCGGCGAAGATGGAAACACTGGCGGGCACTTTGGGCTTCCGCCGGGTTCCAACCCTGGACCGGGCCCTGGAGGCACCTCTGGCTGGACGAGGTGTAACGCGCAGCGATCCTCTCTTCCCGCGTGTCCAGCTGGGTTCGGGTTGACGAGTTGACGCGCCGCCGATAGCTTGGCCGAGTTGCTGTATCCCGCCGAGAGTCCTGGATCGTCTTGTCAAGTCCTAGATCGTCTTGGATCGTCTTGTAAAGTCCTGGATCTTCTTGTGAAATGATGCGAACTAAATCTTTCAACGCCATGCTGAAAGAAAAGTGGACGATCCTTGTCCTGCCCTCCACCAGCGGCCAGTCCCGCCAGCTGGAGGTCGTACCCGGGGTCCTCCTTTCCATGATCGGCGGTATCGTTCTCATCCTGGCGACCATCCTCTTCATCGCCGACGGAGGCGTGGACCGGTTTCAGGCGCGCCAGCTCGCGAGAAAGAACCAGGTCATGGCCGAAGAGCTGGCCCACATCCGGGGGCAGCTGGCGAGCCTGGAGGGCACAGTCGAAGCCCTGGCCGAGCAGAACGCTCGGACCCGCAGCCTCGCCGGGCTGGAATCCATCGACGCCGAAGTCCTTCAGGCCGGTGTCGGCGGTCCCGGGACCATCACTCCCACATCCCACCCGCTGTGGGGCCTCGATTCGCTGTATTCCATGGACGCCTTTGCCACCGCGTTCGACCTGACGGCGTTGCAACGCAGAGTGCAGTTGCTCAGCACCAGCCTTGACGAGGCGGCCGACTCGCTTGCCCGGCACGAGGACTGGATGGAATCGTTGCCCTCCATCCTCCCTGCCCGCGGCTACATCTCAAGCGGTTTCTCTCCTTCCCGCATGCATCCGATCCACCATCTTCCGCTGCCGCACGAAGGCATGGACATCTCCAGCCGCCACGGCACGCCCATCGTGGCGACGGGCAAGGGAAAAGTGAGCTATACCGGTCGTCGTGACGGATACGGCCTGACCGTAGTCATCGACCACGGCTTCGGGTACGAGACCCTCTACGGACATGCGAGCAAGATCCTCGTGCGAAGGGGCGATGAGGTGGAACGCGGCGACGTCATCGCACTGGTGGGCAGGACCGGGGTTTCGACGGGCACGAATGTTCACTACGAGGTCCGCGAGAACGGAAGGCCAACCAACCCGGAGCGCTTCATAGTTTCGGCTATTCCCTGACCTGTCCAGGGAAATGGGGCCCGGATTCCTCTTCGCGCTCCTCCTCGCGGGAGCAGCCTCGGACCCGGAGCAGCTCCGACCAACCGCGGTGCTGCGTCCACCCGATGGTCCCACCATCGTTGTGGTAGAAGCTCGTGGTTCCTCCGCGGCAGCGATACGAGTCACGGTTCCCTTCATCGAATCCGATTCCGACGCCGGAGCCGGCCACCTCATACAGCTGCTCGCGATGCGGCGTACCCGGCGACTGCAGCAGAGGGTCGGTGCCGCCGTGGATGCGAGCCGGACTTCCCGCGGGCTCGTCTATCAGGTAAGCGGCGCGGTCGCGGATTTCGACCATCTCGCGGGCGTCGTGCGCGAGCTGCTGGCTCCCCCGGAATCGTCGGGCTTCGTAGCCGCCAGAACCCGACTGGAGCAGTTGAACCGTGAAGAGCGCGAAACCCCGCGCGGCGTGCTCCGCCTGCAGTTGCGTTCCCGGATGGCTTCATCGGCTCCATCCCCCATAGGAACTCCCGCGTCGCTGGAGTCAATGACGCATGCGCGCCTCGTGGAGCTCTGGGATGCATCCCACCGCCGCCGGCAACTCTCTCTGGTCGTGGTCGGGGATCTGCCGCCCGAAGTCGCGCTCTCGTCCTTCGCCGACCTCGGCATGGCGGGATGGGCACCGCAGAACAGCCCGTCACCGGGACCGGGACCTGGACGTTCGACCCCTCCGCGGCCCGAGAGAATCCGCGCGTGGTACGGCGAGGCGTATCCGGCCGGAGACGCTCGTGATCCCCGGTCCGCGATGCTCATGAACATCGCAAGCGAACACCTGGCCGGCGTCGAGAGTGAGTTCGAATTCCATCTTGAGCGTTGGGAGCTGGAAGGGCGTTCCTGGCTGGTGCTGACCGGAGCAGCCTTTTCCCGAAGCGCGCGGGCAATGCGGGCTCGCATCCGCGGCTACCGGGGCGACGTGCAGGCGACGCTCAACCCGACGGTCGTGCGGTACGCCAAGGCTGCGGTTCGCTCAGCGCTCCTGTTGCAAGCCCGCTCTCCGGGGGGACTGGCCGAGGTCATTGGCCAACACATGGATGCCACCGGCGATGCCAACGCCGCATCGGACTATCTCGAAGAGCTGGAGTACGTCGACCTCGAGGCCATGGCGGCCTTCATGGACGAGACCGCCTCCGCGGCCGTGACAGCGGAGCTGGGGGGCTGATGGCGCAAATGCCCCGGACGCTTCGAGGTTACGGGGGAGCCGCCCTGGTGGCATGGGCGGCAGCATTCCCGGCCTCAGTTCACGCGACGGCCGCTCCGCCCGGTCACCGGGAAGTGGGGGACCGGCCGCCTGCGCTCGCCGACACCGTCGCTTTGCTGGTCGTGAGCGAACGGCCCTGGAGCCCCGCCGTCGCGGTCACCCTGTCGTTCGCGGGCGGACACGGCGACGATCCACCCGGCGGCGAGGGAGCCGCCTGGCTCCTGGGCCTGGTGCTCGAACGGGCCGCCAGCGCCAACCTCGAGGAAACGGGCGCGGGCGTGGAGATCGAAGTGGGGACCGTTCGCACGTGGGTTACCCTGCTCGCGACCCGGACCGACTGGCCGGCTGCCTATCGCACCCTCACCCGCACCCTTCTGGATGACGCCATCGATCCGTCGCTGGCGGAGGCCGCGCGCACCGACCTGGTCGGTCAGCTCCTTTTCCAACGTAACGCGCCGGTGCGCTCGTTCGAGCTGGAGACCGAACGGATGCTGCACGGTGCCGAGCATCCCTTCGCCCGTGCCGCCATGGGAAGTCCGGCCAGCGTGAGCGGCGTGACGGTCGCTTCCCTGCAGGCGGCGAGAGCGCGCGTCTACGCGCCCGACGGTGCTCGCGTGGCGGTGGGGGGCGCGGTCACGCCAGAGGAAGCGGCGATGGTAGTGGGAGCGCACCGGACGATGGCCTCGCGCGCTGGCGGCGCCTGGACCGTGGAGGGGGCTCCCCTGCGGCCGCGCGATCCGGGACCGGCATGGGCGACAGGCGGACGCTTTCCGTTCGTGGACGAAATCACAAACAGCTGGATCGTCGCCGCGTATCCGTTTTCACGGGCGGTCGCCCGCACCGGGTTCGAGTTCGTTGCCCATGTGGTCAGGAGGCAGCTGGTATCGGATCCCCCGGAGCCCGGACTCATCAGCCGGCGCGTTGAACTGCGCGACCTTCCCGGCGGCCCGGTGTTGCTGGTGACGGTGGCCATCGAGTCACACACCGCCCCGGACTGGGAGCGTCGCGTTACAGAAGTCGTGGAACGCCTTGCCATCAGTCCCCTTGACCCGGCCCTCGCGGACCGCCAGCGTCGAAGCTTCCGCTCCGCCAGGGCCCTCGAGCTGGCGTATCCCGAACGCGAAGGCCGCTGGTTGCTCGCCGAGATCGAGGCCGTGGGCCGATTGGGCGACCCTGGCCCCGAGCTGGACCTTCTCTCGCCCGATGAGTTTCAGCGCGTGGCCGCTGCGCTGGGAGAACCGCGCGTGCTCGTCTACGGACCCCTTGGGGCGCCGCCCTAGTCCACATCAGGACGATGGACGATTCGTACTTGTCTTGATGCACCGCTGGCAACATGGTTAGTTTGCGGCCCGCACCAATCGATATAAATCGCCCGCGAGCCGGAAGGATCCAGCTCGAAAGTGTTCACGTGACAAATGGGAGTAACTGCACAATGAGGAACAGAACCCTTTTCCTCGCGCTGGTCGGCACGTTCGCCTCCGTTGCGTGCGGGCCAACCGAGGTCGCGATTACCGCGCAGCTGGAAATCCAGGGTGCCGAGGGCACGGAAGTTCGGTCCTTGAGCGACATGGAGATTCAGCTGCTTCCGTACGACCGCGATGCGATCTTCGACTCTTTGGCGAACGCAGCCACGACCCCTGAGCCGGAGATTCCTGCGGATCTGCTGGAGGCCCAGAACCAGGTCGCCGAAGCACAGGCGGAATGGCAGACCCTGGAGAGTCAATGGTCACTGCTGCGCGAAGACCTTCTCAACCTGACCAGCGAGATGGAGCGGCTCAATCCGGCCGAAGGCCGGTATCGCGTGATGTTCATGGAGTTCGACGAGCAGGAGCAGCAACTGGCCCGGGTGGAACGTGAGCGGAACGCCGCGTTCGAGGAGTTCACCTCCGTCCAGGGGTCCATGATCGAACAGGCGGACCAGGTAGCCATGCTCCGGGACATGTGGGGTGACGAGGCCTTCGCGGACTTCGGCCTGGCCGTACAGGCGATGACCCAGATGAGCGGCCTGGATCCGGTTGTGGACACGACGGACGCCACCGGCACCGCCCTTCTGGAAGCGGCCCCGGGGCAATACTGGGTGCACGCGCGCTGGGAGCGCTCATTCGACGAACTGTACTGGAACGTCCCTCTGACGGTGGAAGGCGAACCCGTCGTGTTCATGCTCGACGCCAGCAACGCACAGGTTCGACCCATCCTCTGATCCCGGGGCGCGGACGCCCGGCCGGCCACGCAGGCTGCAACCCGGGTCGTGGCTCGTCCGCTCCGAGTGCTGGGCGTCGTCCCGGCCTGCGGTCTGTCCACCCGCATGGGTAGCGCAAAGGCGCTGCTCGATGCGGGTGGACAGACCTTCCTGGGGCGCGTTGTCTCCGCGCTGTCGGCGGGAGGATGCAGCCCCGTCGTGGTCGTGGCGCGGGATTCGCGCGGGGCCGTGGCGGTGGAGGCGGAAGCGCACGGAGCCCGGATCGTGCCCAACCCCGATCCCGCCGAAGGGCCCATCTCGTCCATCCGGATCGCCTTGGCGGAGTGGGGAGCCGGGATGGACGGATGCGCGATCTGTCCCGTCGATCATCCCCTGGTTGCAGGGACCACGGTGCGGTCGCTGGTCGCGTACTTCGCGGACACGGAGGCTGACATCGTGATCCCCACGTACCGGAGACGCCGCGGCCACCCCGCAATCTTCCACCACCGCATCTTCGCGGAACTCCTGGACACCGACCTCCCGGAGGGAGCTCGCACGGTGGTGCGCCGACATCCTGCGCGCGTCCGCGAATACCCGGTGGAGGATGCGGGCGTCATCGCCGATATCGATACGCCGTCCCAGTATCGGCGTCATTTCCGAGTCACGTGACGATGCCGGGCAACTCCAGGCCCGACGCGGCTGCTGCGGCCGCAAGCATCCTGGAGTCGATGCGCGAGTCACGCGGAACGGTCGAGTTGCTGGTGGTCTCCGACACCGAGGGAGGTGCCGAGGGTGTCCGCATGCTGGTGCGCTCGGATACGGTCCAGGGATCGCTGGGTGACCCCGAGCTGGATGAGAAGGCGCTCGCCATCGCGACGGGCGAGCTGCAGGCGCCTGGGCACGGCGGGTCCCTCCACACCCTGGAGACACGCTCGGGCCGTCGTCTGCGAGTGTACGCCGAGAGCCACCGCCCGCGCCAGGAACTCATCATCGTGGGCGCCGGCCACATCGCTCAGCCGCTCGCGACCCTCGGCACCCTGCTGGACTTCGAGGTTACGGTGCTGGACGACCGCCCCGAGTTCGCCACGCGCGAACGATTTCCCGAAGCCGCTGTCGTCCGCACCATCGACTTTGATGATCCCCTTGCCAGTATCGAAATCCACGCAGGTTCCCATATTGTGCTGGTGACGCGCGGGCACAAATACGACTTCGAGTGTCTGCGCCGGCTGCTGGCCCGGCACCGCGAAGTGACGCCCGCCTACATCGGCATGATCGGCAGCCGGCGGCGCGTGCGAGCTACTTTCGTGCAGCTCGCGGGGGAGGGGATTCCGTTGGAGGTGATCGCCCTGGTGCACGCCCCGGTGGGTCTGGATATCGGTGCTCAGACGCCGGCCGAGATTGCGGTGAGCGTCACCGGCGAGATGATCCTCGGACGACGAGGGGGGACCGGGATGCCACTACGCGGGCGGGAGCGCATCGTCGAGCGCTTCCTGACCAGGAACCCGCCAACGGGGGGAGCGCAATGAGTTCGCCGGGCGACCAGGCCGTCTACGAAGCCGTTCTCGCCACCGTGCAGGCAGGCGGGCGAGCGGCGCTCGCGACCATTGTATCCACGCGGGGGTCGACGCCGCGCAAGGCCGGCTCGCGCATGCTGGTGGACCCCGACACCGGTCTCGTGGGCACGGTGGGAGGAGGGTGCGGAGAAGCCGAGGTCATCGAGGTGGCCCGCCAGGTGATCGAGGACGGCGTCCCTCGCCTGGTCAGGGTGGACCTCACGGACGATCTGCTCGGGTGGAGCCCGGCAGTGTGTGGTGGCATCATGGACATCTTCGTGGAACGGGTGTCCGAGCGGGCCCAATCGCCCGAGGGTGACCCGCCGGCATGACGTCCGGCGCGGACCGGTCCCTCCCTCGCGTCACCATCCACTACCTGCGGCCTCCGGATCACCTCGAGGTATTCCGCCAGCCGATCGTCCACCGGAGCCGGGACACGATCGTCACCTTTTCCCGCGGCATCCAGGTGACCTCGCCGATGGAGCTGGGCGGGAAGGTCCTGCTCGAAGCCGGATCCGACATCGTATGGTTCACGTTTCCGTGCCAGTGGCACGACATCGGCCGCTTCCACACCGCGGACGGGGCCTTCACGGGTTTCTACGCCAATGTGCTTACGCCGGTCGAGATTCTGCCCGACGATTTCTGGCGCACCACCGATCTTTTTCTCGATGTCTGGATGGAGCCGGGGAAAGCGCCGGTCCTGCTGGACGAAGACGAGCTGAACGCCGCGCTGGAGGCCGGGGCGCTGGACGCCGAGACGGGGCGCCGGGCCCGTGACGAGGCCGAGAAGATTCTGGAGCGGGCGCGTGCCGGGGCATGGCCGCCACCGGCCGTGCGCGAATGGACGCGCGAGCGGGCGCTCGCAGTGCTGGCCGCCCGGGGCTGACGACCGGGACCAGGCAACGCTGCCCCCTGTCCGATGACGGGGGATCCGGACTCCCCTTCGCTACTCCACCCGGTACGCCGCGCACAGGCGTTTGAGGTCCACATAGAGTCCGCCCAGGACTTCCGGATCCTCGCGGAGGCAGTCGATCAGGCGCTCGCTGGCTTCCAGGCCAGCGCGCGGAAGCTGGATGTCCTCGTGGTGATAGACCCCTTTGTCGACGAAGACCAGCCGCACCGTGGCGGTGTCGCCTGCGCTCACGGCTCTCCTTCCGTCAACTGCTCGACCGCTTCCTCGATGGCACGAAAGTTGTTCTCCATAAGCCGCCTGGCCACTCCCTCTCCGCGGCTGACCAGGACGCTTGGGGTAGAGGTGAGGTTGAGCGCCCCCGCGAGACGCAGGTTCGCCGAGACCCTTCGGGCGTGCCGGTCCGAGTTGAGGCAGTCGCGGAAGGCGTCGTCGTCAAGACCCAGCGCGCGGGCATAGCCGATGAAATTGCCGACAGGATCGCCGGAAGCCGCCCACGAAAACTGGTTTTCGAAGAGGGTGGTGTGGTAGACCCAGTAGCGGTCCTGGTCGCCGGCGCAGTGCGCAGCCCTGGAGGCCAGGAACGAATTGGAATGGCTGCCTACGAGTGGCATATCGTAGAAGACGAACTTCGCCCGGCCCGTCTCGACCAGGTTCACATCGATGAGGGTCTTGACGTTCGCGTGGAACATCGCACAACCAGGGCACTGGTAGTCCCCGAACTCCACGATGCTGATCGGAGCATCCGAGTCTCCCAGCTCCACGCCCTGCGCCAGAGTGACGAGTTCCTCGTCGGACAGCTCGCCCAGATCCACCGGCTCGGTGGCCGCATTGCTGAACACCGTTGAACTTGCGGAATAGAACGCCGCGCCGACCCCGACGACCACGACGCCGCCGAGAATGATGTACAGGCGTTTAAGGTTCCCGTCCGCTCCCTTGCGCTTCATTTCCTTCCGCTTTTGCACTCTGCCGGTCATCTCTTCACTCCGTCGCCGGTAGTTGTCGATGAAGAAGGGTAACTTGGCGTATCTGCGAACCTCCGCACAAGGTAGGCTTGCGGGGCTTGCCGACTACGCCAGCAGCACGTCGACGACCGCCCGCGTGCGCGTCAGGTCCGCCGCGACATGGTCGGCACCGGTCGCGCGCAGGTCGTCCGCGCTGAAGTGACCGGTGGCCACGGCGAAGGTGCGCGCGCCGTGGTGGCGGCCGCATTCGACGTCCAGCGGCGTGTCCCCCACCACGACCACCGACTCGGGCGGGAAGCGCACCCCCCACGCCTGTTCCGCCCTGCCGACGGCGATGGCGGGCAGGTGGTTGCGGCATTCGTGGTCGCAGCCGAAACCGCCCGCCGGGAAGGCCGCCGCCGCCAGCCCGGCCGACCCCAGCTTCAGGCGCGCGCCTTCGCGGATATTGCCGGTGACGAGACCCAACGCCGCTTCCCCGCTCTCCTCCAGCGCCGCCAGCAGACGGCGTGCGCCCGGGAGAGCCGTCACGGGATTCGCGGGCAGGCGCCGCTCGAGGTCGCGCGCGTAGAGCTTCCACAGCGTGGGCAGCCCCGCGTCGATGCGGGCGTCGTCCAATCCGCCATTCCGGAGCACTTCGCGCGCGATCTGGGGATCGGTCTTGCCCGCGAAGGACACCAGGTTGACCGACCCGCTGGTCCCGAAGGCCTCCACCAGCGCCATCGTGAACGCCTCCTTGGCGGGGCCGCCCCACACCAGGGTGCCGTCGATGTCGAAGAGGATGAGACGCTTCAACACGATGTCTCGACGACCGCCTAGGCCAGCAGGGCCGCGACATCGGCGTTGCCGCCGCTGATCACGGCCGCGACCCGACCGCCGAAGTCGGCGGCCCGCGACCGCAGCGCCGCCACCGTGGCCGCCCCCGAGAACTCGGCCACCAGCTTGGCGCGCTTGAGCAGAAAGGTCGCGGCCTCCCGGATGGCGTCGTCGGAAACCACCACCACCTCGTCCACCAGGTCGCGCACGAGCGCGTAGGTGAGGTCGCCCACCTGCACCGGGGCCAGCCCGTCCGCGATGGTGTCGATGCTGTCGATGCGCACGACCCTGCCCGCGTCCAGCGCGGCGCGCATCGACGCCGCCCCCTCCGGCTCCACCCCTACGATGCGCATCCCGGGGCGAAGTGCCCGTAACGCCACCGCGGTGCCCGCGACCAGCCCGCCTCCCCCGATAGGGACGATCGCGGTATCCACCTCGGGCCAGTCCTGCGCGATTTCCAGACCCACCGTGCCCTGCCCGGAGATGATGTCCGGATGGTCGAAGGGTGGAACCATGGCGAGCCCCTCGGCGGCGGCAATCTTCTCCGCGCGCGCCCTGCGCTCGATCGAGGTCGTGCCCTCGAACACGACCTCGGCCCCGAGCCGTGCCGCGCCACGATGCTTGACGGCCGGCGCCGTGGTCGGCATGACCACGACCGCGCGCACTCCCCGGAGCCGCGCCGCGAGCGCCACTCCCTGGGCGTGGTTGCCCGAGGAATACGTGATCACGCCGCGCGCCACTTCCTCTTCGGAGAGCCGGGAGATGAAGTTGTAGCTCCCGCGCAGCTTGAAGGCGCCGCAGCGCTGGAGTGATTCGCACTTCAGACGCACGGTCGCGCCGAGCATCTCGGAGAGATCGGGCGACCACAGGAGTGGAGTGCGCACTGCCACCCCCTTGAGGCGAGCCGCCGCCGCACGCACGCTTTCAAGCGACGGGATCGTCATTCCTGGCCGCTCCCGCCGCCTGAAACCGCCTCCCCGGCTACCTCCGGCGCGCGGCCTCCTGCTTCGCCGCCACCCTCTTCGTCGTCTTCACCGTCGGAGATGACGCGCGCCAGATCCACCAGTTCGTCCTTTTCGTCCAGGTTCACCAGGCGAACCCCCTGGGTAGCCCGGCCGATCACCCGGATTTCATCTACCCGCTGCCGGTTCACGACGCCCCTGCGCGTGATCACCATCAGCTCGTCGGTGGCGTGCACGGCCTTCACCGCCACCACCGGGCCCGTCTTCTCCGTCGTCTTCATATTGATGACGCCCATGCCTCCCCGGCGCTGCAGCCTGTAGGCATCCACCGGGGAACGCTTCCCCATGCCATGCCGGGTGGCAACCAGAATCGAGGAGTCCTCGGGCGGAACCACCATGGCCACGACGGCATCGTCGCCGCGCAGGCGAATGCCCGTCACGCCGCGCGCCACCCGTCCCATCGGGCGCACATCCGACTCCCGGAAGCGGATGGCCTTGCCATCGCGCGTGGCCAGGATCACGTCGCTGGCGCCGTCCGTAATGCGGACGTCGATCAGCTCGTCGCCCTCGTCCACGCGGATGGCGTGAAGGCCGACCGCGCGCACGTTGCCGTACGCCGAGAGCGGGGACTTCTTCACGATGCCCTTGCGCGTGCAGAAGAGCAGATACCTATCCGGGGCGAAGGTGCGTACCGGCACGAATGAGGCGATCGCGTCGTTCGGGTCCATGTCGCGCAGGTTGACCACCGGCTTTCCGCGCGAGTAGCGCCCCGCGTGGGGCACCTCCCAGACCTTGATCCAGTGGCACTTCCCCGAACGGGTAAAGATCATCAGATAGTCGTGGGTGGAGGCCACGAAGAGATGTCCGACCTCGTCCGCGTCCTTGGTGGCCATCCCCTTGAGCCCGCGCCCGCCGCGGTGCTGTGCGCGGTAGGTGCTCAGCGGGATACGCTTCAGGTAGCCGTGCCGAGTGACGGTGAGAACCACCTCCTCATCCTTGATGAGGTCCTCCATTGCCAGGTCGGCCGCCCCGGCGATGATCTCGGTTCTCCTGTCATCCCCGAACCGGTCCGCGACTTCCTCGAGTTCCTCGACGATGATCTGCATGCGCCGGGGCTTGCTGGCGAGGATTTCGTCCAGCTCGGCGATGGTGGCGCGGATGTCCGCCAGCTCCTTTTCCAGCTTGTGGATCTCGAGGCCGGTGAGGCGCGCCAGGCGCATGTTGAGGATGGCCTCGGCCTGGCGCTGGCTCAGATGTACCGTGGGGGCAAGCGTGGACTCTTCCTGTGGTGCATCCGTGTCCGAAGCCTGGTCGGCCCGCCAAGCCAACTCCCCGGGATCCACACGGAACGCCTCCGCCCGCAGCCGCGCCAGCGCAGTGGCCGTGTCGGGCGAGGAGCGGATGATGGCAATGACCTCGTCGATGTTGTCGACGGCGATCTTGAGCCCTTCCAGGATGTGCTCACGCGCCCTTGCCTTGTCGACCCTGAACTGGCTTCGCCGCACCACCACGTCGTGCCGGTGATCCACGAAGTGAAAGAGGATCTCGCGCAGCCCCATGACCCTGGGCACGCCGTTCACCAGCGCGAGGAGGATGGTGCCGAAGGTCGCCTGCATCTGGGTGTGCTTGTACAGCAGGTTGAGTACGACCTGAGGGACGGTGCCGCGCTTCAGCTCGATGACGATGCGCATGCCGTCGCGGTCCGACTCGTCGCGCAGCGCCGAGACCTGGGTGAGCTTCTTTTCGCGCACCAGCTGGGCGATCTGCTCGATCAGGCGGGTCTTGTTGACCATGAAGGGGATCGCCCGCACGACGATTCGGGCATTGCTCTTGCCGGCCTCCTTGATGTCGGTGCGGGCGCGCATCACGACGCGACCCCGGCCGGTGCGGTAGGCATCGCGGATGCCGCGGCGACCGCAGATGAACGCGCCGGTCGGGAAGTCCGGCCCGGTGACGATGCTCTCCAGCGCCTCCTGCGGGAGATCGGGGTCTTCGATCAGCGCGATGGTCGCGTCCACCACCTCGCGCAGGTTGTGCGGCGGGATGTTGGTGGCCATTCCCACCGCGATGCCCGAGCTGCCGTTGACGAGGAGGTTGGGCGCGCGCGCCGGAAGCACGGTGGGCTCGTCAATGCGGCCGTCGAAGTTGGGGGTGAAGTCGACCGTGTCCTCATCGATGTCGGTGAGGAGCTGGGTCGCCAGCGGGGTGAGCCGGGCCTCGGTGTACCGGTAGGCGGCGGGCGAATCGCCGTCTATGGAGCCGAAGTTGCCCTGGCCGTCCACGAGCGGATAGCGCAGGGAGAAGTCCTGGACCATGCGCGCCATGGAATCGTAGACGGCGGAGTCGCCGTGCGGATGGTACTTGCCCAGCACTTCGCCGACGACGGTGGCGCTCTTCTTGTACGGGCGGCCGGGGCCGAGCCCCAGTTCGCTCATCGCGTAGAGGATGCGACGGTGCACGGGCTTGAGTCCGTCGCGGACGTCCGGCAGCGCGCGGCGCACGATGACGCTCATCGAATAGTCGATGAACGACTCCCGCATTTCGTCTTCAAGGAGCCGCGCGATTATCCGTTCTCCGGGGGCAGAATCCATGCAGATGCCTCGTGGGGGTTACGAAGAGGAGCGGGAAGGCCGCCTACCGCCTTCCCTTACAACCGTGCGGGACGCGTCGAGGGCGGACGGGCGCCCGCGACGTTCCCTTTTGATCCGGACTGGGGGTGAGCGCTGTCAGGCAGCACCCCTTTCATCGCCAACGAAGTCGGGCCAACCTCTCGTGAGGGAGATCAGGTGCCCGGTGTTGGATAGTAGATGGCGAGCGCGTGCCCGATGAGTCCCTGGTTGCGGCCGATGTCGCCGGTCGACTGGGAACGCGTGGTATCATCGATGCGCTCGAAGATGATTGCATCCGCCCCCAATTCCGCGGCCTCGGTCCGGAGCATCTCCAGAACCTCTCGCTGCGAGGTGCCCAGCGGGGCGCGAGCCGTGACCGGACCGATCGTCCGGTAGCCGTCGCGGGCGGCCTGACCCATCGCCGGTATGATGACTTCGACTTCTTCCGGACCCGCCTTGGGGGGCAGCTGCACGCCGGCGCAAGCCGCCAGAGATCCGGATAGAGCGAGAATGGCGAGAACTTTTCTCATCCTCTTCTCCTCGTGAGATGAACACGATTGGAGCCGATAAATCGGCGGTCCTGCGGAACCCTTTGAAAATAACAAACTGGGTAGGGGAGAGCTATCTCTGGGGCCCTCGATCAGCCGCCCCCGCAGCCCGGATCAGCCGCCGCCGTACTCGTTCATCGGTCACCCCCCGGGGACCTCCACGAGCTCGATGACGTAGGGGAGCCCCGCGGTTTCCTCCCGAACCAGGACGTGGGGCTGTTCCACCGTGAAGTATCCGCGCTGGTTCCCCTGGCCGCCGCTCAGGCTGAGTTCGAACACCTCGAACGTGCCGGCAGGCACGGTGATCTCTCTCGTACCACGCACGCGGATGGTCATTGTTCGCACCCTGCCGTTCTGCTGGCTCACGATCGGGAAGCGGATTTCCTGGCCCTCCTCGAGTTCGGACATCCACGCCACCAACTGCGGCATCTCGCCCAGCAATGCTCCCCGTACGACTTCCTCCTCGAATTCGCGGTCGTCCTGTCCGGTTCCTGTCGCCCGGCCGGTCACGCGCTCGCCATCCATCTCCACCTCCAGGGTTTGCTGGCCCTGCGGAGTCACCAGACGGACCACGTTGGCTATCGGCCGGAAGGTGCGCGGCGAGAAGAACACCTGCGACACCTGGGTCACGTTGTCGAGCCGCACGGTGGTCGTGAACGACATCGTACGTTCGTCGTTGCGGGTGGCGAAGCCCAGCACGCGCTGCACTTCCGCGAACTGTCGCCCCTGCACCGTCAGGCGGTAGTTCCAGATGCCGGGCTCGAGCACCGAGGGGTCGTACGCGATGTCGGAGTCCCGCACCTCGACATCGTCGAGGGTGAGCGGCGTGCCCTCGACGTCGACCATGCGCACACGCCCGAAGCGAGTCAGGCCGGAACGGATCTGCGTGGCGTCGCCCACCACCACGACCACCGCCTGGCCCGGATCGAAGTGTTCGACCAGCGCGTCGCGGATGTGGTGCGGCGCTATCGAGGCGACCCGGTCGCGGTACGACTCCAACTCTTCGGTGGAGCGGCCCCGCAGCCGGTAGGTCGCCACCTGGTTCGCGATCGCTTGCGGCGTCTCTATGCCCAGCGGGAACGATCCGATGAGGTAGTCGCGCACATCCGCCAGCTCCGGCTCGGGAACCGGCTCCTCGCGGATGATGCCGACCTGGTTGAGCAGCTCCGCCAGGGCGCTGTCGGTAACCTCGCTCCTTACCTCCGCGTTGGCCGCGAAATATCCGATATCGCGCTTGCGCACCGCCGACGTATAGGAGCCGTAGGTCCAGCCTTTTTCCTCGCGCAGCACCTGAAAGAGCCGTCCGGTGCTCGACCCACCCAGCACGCGGCTTCCCAGGCTGAGAGGCATCCAGTCCGCGTGATTGCCCCTCATGGCGGACTGTCCCACCAGAATGGTCGACTGCACGGATTCGGGCCGGTGCACCAGGATGATCTCGGTTTCCTCGCGCTCGGGCACGTCGAAATACGTGGGCGGACGGGAAGGCCCGGGCTCCCAGTCGGCCAGGGCTGTGTTGAGGCGGGCTTCGATGTCGTCCGTGGTGACGTCGCCCGCAACCACTACGAGGGCGTTGGTGGGCTTGTAGTGGCGCGAGTGAAAGGCGATCAGATCGGCGCGCCGAATGGCCTCGACGCTCTCGGGAGTGGGGAAGAGTCCGTATGGATGACGTCCGTAGATGGCCTGGAGGAACTCGCGGTTGGCCAGGAAGCCGGGCGAGCCCAGCTGCAGCCGCAGGCTCGTGATCGCCTGCTGACGGTAGAGATCGATCTCCTCCTGGGGGAACGCCGGGTTCACGACGATGTCCCCCAGAAGCTCGAGCGCGGCGTCGAGGTGGGAAGTGACCACGCCGAGAGTCACGTTTGTCCAGTCGTCTCCGGCACCGCCGCCGAGGGATGCGCCGATGTGGTCGGCGTCGTCGGCGATTTCCAATGCGGAGCGCGTCTTCGTGCCCTTGTCCAGAAGACTCGCCACCATCGCGGCCGTGCCCACGCGATTGCGCGCATCCGCGGCGTTCCCCGCCTTGACGACGAGGTTCACGGTTACGTAGGGCTGCTCGTTGTGGGGAACCACGATCAGATCGGCGCCCATGGCCAGCAGGCGCTCCTCGAAGGCCGGGAACGGGATATCGGACAGCGGCAGAGGCTCCGGCGGAGCCTGTTGCGCGGTCGCGAAGCCGGGGATGGCCGCCAGGGCGAACAGTGCCGCAGTGTAGCCGGCCATGCTTGCCGGGATGGTTCTTTCGCGCGAGACGCTCATGGTATCAATCCTCCCGCAGGCCGGGCGACAACAACGGTTCGGTTCTCGGGGACCAGGTACTTGCGTGCCACCTGCAGCACGTCGTCGAGGGTTACGGCCTCGAAGCGGGCGAGGGCGTTGTTGACCTCGAAGGGGTCACCGTATGTGAGTGCGTAGGACTGGAGGATGTTCGCCTTGGCGCTCACCGTCATGCGGCTGGCCACCTGGCTGGCGCGCTGCTGGTTGACGGCCTTTTCCAGCTCCCGTTCCGTAATGCCGTCCGCCTTCAGCTTTTCGATCTCCTGCTCGATGACGCCGCGGATCTCGTCGATGTCGCCACCGGCGTGCGGCAGGCTTCCGAACAACATGAGCCCGGACCCCAGTCGCTGCTGCAGGGCGGAGACAACCACCGGAGCCAGCTCGTCCTGCTTGACCAGCCGCTGGTGGAGGCGGCTGCTCTCCCCCGCGCTGAAGACGGCTGAGAGGAGGGACAGCGGGTAGAGGTCCGGGTGGCCGGCGGGCGGGATGTTGTACCCCATGTAGAGGAACGGCAGCTGGGCGTGCTCGTCGCTGACCGAGAGGGTACGCTCGCCGTCGGTGCGGGGCGTGGCTGGCGGGTCGGGAAGGGGCGGAACCTCCTCCCCCCGTGGAATCGCGCCGAAATACTCTTCGGCCAGAGCACGGATCTGTTCGGTCCTGACCGCACCCGCAACGACGAGGGTGGCGTTGTTGGGGACGTAGTAGCGCTCGTAGAAGCCCTTTACGTCCTCGGTGGTGGCCGCGTCGAGGTCCTCCATGGAGCCGATCGGCGTGTGCCGGTAGGGCTCGTAGTCGGTTGCAAGGGAATCCAGGGTGATGCCGGCCTGCGCATACGCCTGGTTGTCGATACGCAGGCGCCGCTCCTCCTTGACGACTTCGCGCTGGTTGTCGAAACCGCGCTCGCTCACCACCAGCCGGGCCATGCGCTCCGCGTGCAACCAGAAGGCGAGGTTGACCCGGTTGGCAGGGAGGGTCTCGAAATACGCCGTGCGGTCGGTGTCGGTGGTGCCGTTGTATTGGCCGCCCGCGCTGCTCACCAGGCGGGCAAAGTCTCCGTTGCCCAGGTTCTCGGTCTCCTCGAAGAGCATGTGCTCGAAGAAGTGCGCGAAGCCCGTCCTCCCCGGAGTCTCGTGGGCGCTGCCGACCCGATACCACATGTTGACGGCCACCACAGGCACCGAGTGGTCTTCGCTCACGATCACCCGAAGTCCGTTGTCCAGGGTGAAGGTGTCGATGGGGATGGGGGGCAGCTCGAAACTCTGGGCGCGGGCCGGCATCGCCGCGGCGATCCAGACCACCGCCAGACACGCCAGGGTGGGCATCCCGCGGGTCCGGCTCACCGGCCCGTCAGTCGTCAACGTGCTCAACTCCACCTCGTCCGTTGCAGGGTTGGGCGCGGGAGAAGGGCGAGGCAGGCTCCGGTCACGCTGGCGCGCTCCGCCATCACCTCGTCCGGATCACCCATGGCGACCACCCGTCCTCCCCGCGCTCCGGCCCCCGGACCCAGATCGATGATCCAGTCCGCGGCGCGAATTACATCCAGATTATGCTCAATGACCATGACGGTGTTTCCGGCGTCGATCAAGCGATTCAGCACCCTCAGCAGCTTCGCCACCTCGTTTCCCGAGAGCCCGGTGGTGGGCTCGTCCAGGATGTAGAGCTTGCTGCCCCGGCGCCCCGCCGCACCCGAGAGCTCGCGCGCGATCTTGAGCCGCTGGGCCTCTCCCCCGGAGAGGGTGGGAGCGGGCTGGCCGAGCCTCAGGTAGCCGAGCCCGACATCCTGAAGATACCAGAGAATCTTCCCGAGGCGAACCTGTTTGATGAAGAAGCGGATGGCCTGGTCGACGGTCAGCTCCAGCACCTGGGCGATGTTCATTCCCTTGTAGGTGACATCGAGAATCTCGCGTTTGAAGCGCGTGCCGCGGCAGACGTCGCAGGGCACGTAGACGTCCGCCATGAAGATCATGTCGATTTCGACCTGGCCGGCGCCCCGGCAGGCCTCGCAGCGGCCCGCGGTGACGTTGAAGGAGAAGTGGCGCGCCTCGTAGCGCTTACGGCGCGCCAGCGGCTGGTCGGCGAAGAGCTTGCGCACTTCGTCCCAGGCCTTGATGTAGGTGACCGAGTTGGAGCGCGGCGTGCGGCCGATGGGCGACTGGTCGATGCGGGCCACGCCGGCCAGATGGGCCGCGTTGGCGAGCGAGCGGTACTCGCCGACGGGCTCGCCGATGTGCAGGCGGGCCGTGGTTTCACCGTCGTTCATCTCGCGCTCCAGGGCTCGGTAGAGCACGTCGTTGACGAGGGTGGACTTGCCCGAACCGGACACTCCGGTGACGACGGTCAGCGAGCGCAGCGGGACGTCGATGTCGACATCGCGCAGGTTGTGCAGGCGGGCGCCGCGAAGCTCGAGGCGAGCGCCGGCATGGCCCTGGTTCGTGCGCACCCCGGGCTCGCGGACGACCGTCAGGAGCCGCCCGGTGGCGGTGGCGGCCGCGGGAAGGCCACTCGGCGGGCCTTCGAAGACGATGCGCCCGCCTCGTTCGCCCGACTGGGGGCCGAGTTCGATGACGTGGTCGGCGGCAACGATGACCTGCGGGTCGTGCTCCACCACCACGATCGTGTTGCCCGCGTCGCACAGCCGGCGCAGCAGTCCCAGCATGGCCGCCGTGTCGCGCGGGTGAAGCCCCACCGTGGGTTCGTCCAGCACGTAGAGGGTGTCCACCAGCCGCGAGCCGAGCGCGTTGGCCAGGTTGATGCGCTGCGCTTCCCCGCCGGAGAGGGTCCGCGTCTGCCGGGCGAGGGTCAGGTACCCCAGCCCCACGTCCACAAGAAAGCTCAGGCGGTCTTCCGCCTCGCGCAGGATGGTCTCGGCGATGCTCCGCTCCATCCCGGAGAGCTCGAGGCCGCCGATCCAGGGGAGCAGCTCATCCAGGGGAAAGGCGCACACCTCGGGCAGCGTGCGGCCTCCGACGCGCACGTTGAGCGCTTCGCTGCGAATGCGGCCTCCTCCGCAGGTCGCGCAGGGGATGGCGCTCTGATAGCGGCGCAGGAAGACGCGGATGAACTGCTTGCGGCGCTGCTTCTCGCGGGAGCGCAGGAAGGGGATGATGCCGACGAAGCCGCGCGCGCCCCGGAGTGCCTCTTCCCGGAACGCCTCCGGCAGCTCGCTCCATGGCTTCCGGTCGCTCACGTCGCGCTGGCGCGCGAAGGCGAGCAGGCGGGCGCGCTGGCGCACGTAGCGCGGCTTCTCCCACGGGTCGACCGCCCCGCCCGCCAGAGAGCGGGCCGGATTGGGCACGATGAGCCCCTCGTCGTATTCGAGGGTCGCGCCGAAGCCGGTGCAGGTGGTGCAGGAGCCGTAGGGGCTGTTGAAGGAGAAGAGCTTCGGAGTCGGTTCCGGAAATTCGATGTCGGGATGGCGCGGGCAGCGGAACCGCTCCGTGAACGGCAGGCGAGACTCGCCGGGATCGGCGAACGGGCGCACGACCACGGCCTCGCCGTGGCCCTGGACGAAGGCGACGCCCAGGGAGTCGGCCAGCCGGTCGCGGATGGCCGGCCCGATGGCGAGCCGGTCGACCACCACCAGGGCTTCCCGCGCACGGGTCAGGTCGGCGCCGGCGCGCGCCGGATCGCCCGAGCCCGCCGTGGCGAGGTCGAGCACTGCGCCGTCCGTCATCACGCGCAGGAAGCCGGCGGCACGCAGGGTTTCCACGACCTGTGCGTGCGTGGCGCGATCGCTGGCCTGGAGCGGAAAGGCGACCATGATCCTCTCGCCGGCCGGCAGGGCGAGCACGCGGTCCACGGCCCCCGACACCGTATCCCTGCGGATTCTGTGGCCGCAGCCGGGACAGTGCGTGTGCCCAACGCGCGCCCACAGCAGGCGCAGGTAGTCGTAGACCTCGGTGGCGGTGCCGACCGTCGAGCGGCTGGAGCGGGTCGGGTTCTTCTGCTCGATGGCGACCGCGGGCGGGATACCCTCGACGGAGTCGACATGCGGTTTCTGCATGCGGTCGAGGAACTGCTTGGCGTAGGTGGAGAGAGACTCGACGTAGCGGCGCTGGCCCTCCGCGAAGAGCGTGTCCAGCGCCAGAGAGGACTTCCCCGACCCCGAGGGACCGGTGATTACCGTGAAGGCCCGCCGGGGAATGTCCAGATCCAGGTTCGCCAGATTGTGCTGCCTCGCGCCCCGCAGGCGAATCGGATGGTCCATGGGGACTATACTACCGAGGAGGCAGGGTTGCGGGCGAGGGAGGCGCAGGGTCCCCGACGAAGCGATCGACCATGTACTTCTCGACCATGGAGGACATCATGGCGCTCTACGGAATCTACGGCAGTCACACACCGGAAGCCTGTCCGATCTACCGCCCGGCGAACGCGCGAGTCTTCGCGTCGATCGCCGAAGTCGATCCGGCGCAACTCAA
Source organism: Longimicrobiales bacterium (assembly GCA_965237885.1). Lineage (GTDB taxonomy): Bacteria > Gemmatimonadota > Gemmatimonadetes > Longimicrobiales > Gaopeijiaceae > BD2-11. Next base: position 1,243,916 of record CBDEGN010000002.1, read on the forward strand.
CCGCAAGTATCGGATCCGCCAGATCGTGGGTCAGTACCACTCCGCCGTCGAGCACACCTTCCTCTGGATCCTCGAAGCGGAAGACCCCCACCTGATCGAACAATTCAGCGTCGACACCGGGCTGGCCTCGTTCAACATCCTGAAGATCGTGCCTCTGCACACGTTCCCCGAGACGATCGAGCGGCTGAGGGAAGCGCATGGGCGAGAGTAGCTCCTGCTAAAATGACAGGTTCGGGCGGAAACACTGCCAGAATGGCAGACTGATCCCCGGTCGCTTGACCTGATGGCCGCGGCGGCGCACCGTTCGATCATGAACGCCGACCGACAATATACTCGCTGGGGCCTCCTCGATGCGGGTGTCACGGGTCGTCGCTCGAGGAGCCGTTCGCCGAGATAGAACCATGACGCAGATCACCGACTCCATCATCGGCCAGATGGTCAAGGCACTCGTCGAGGAGGCGGATCCCGAACAAGTGATCCTCTTCGGCTCCCGCGCGCGCGGCGATTCCCGCGAACACTCCGATGTCGACCTGGTCGTTGTGGAAGCTGAGCCGTTCGGTCCCGAACGCAGCCGTCACAAGGAAATGCTCCGGCTCCGCCGGGCCCTCCGGCCGTTCCGGGTTCCGGTGGATGTCCTCGTCTACTCCCGGGATGACGTGGACTACTGGCGCGACTCGCTGAACTACGTACTGGCCCGGGCGCTTCGGGAAGGCAAGGTGATGTATGAGCGATCCTAAGTGCGCAGGGGCACTGGTGGAGGCGGCCGGCCGGGACATCCTGACGCCCATGGAGATGACCGCGCGCGCACCCGACGAATCGTTCGGATTTCATGTGCAACAGGCCACAGAAAAGGCGCTCAAGGCGTGGCTGGCCGTTCTCGGCCATGTGTATCCGCTCCGGCACGATCTCGACGACCTGTTCGACCTGCTGGCATCGCACGGAGCGGCCGTCGACTTCTTCCGGCCACTCGCCGTGTTCACGCCCTACGCAGTTCAGTTCCGGTACGAGGGCCTGGGGCCCGGGCACGAGCCGATCGACAGACCCGCGGCACTGGCGTTGGCCAAGGCGCTGGTCCAGCATGTCCGGGATCGGCTGGCGGAAGTGGAGTGATCACGGGAGACGCCATCGCTCACCCGGACTTCAAGTCATGACGCTCCCCGGAGGGCCTGCAGCCAGGATTGGTATCCGCTACGAGAAGTGGTGGACGGTTCTCGAATTCGTTCGAATGCTGGACGGTCGGTCAGATTCGATTCGAGTCAATCTTGAAGAGTCACCCGCCTTGGTGCTCGCAGCAGCAGCGGAGGTCGCTGAGCGCGCAGGTGTCCTAATGTACCCCACGACGAGATCGACCCGGAGATAACAGAGAAGCTGGATGCCATCGTGGCGGTGGTGGAGGGTTGCGAATCCTGACCAACCGCGGGGCATGACGCCCTTCAGCCGGACACCCTCACCCCCACCGAGACGGCCAAACCGCTCGTGTTGTACCGGTAGTCGCGTCTCTGCGAGCCCTGGGCGATGCCCCAGTCGAGGTGGGAGCGGGAGTAGCGCACGCGAATGTCGAGCGGCCACTTCCAGTGCAGAGTCGCCCCGGCTCCAATGGTCCAGGGCCACCTGTCAAACCGCTCCCGGTCTTCCGTGAACTCCCCTGTGGCGGGGTTGGCGCCCCCGGCGGCGAATTCGGTCTGAAATCGACCGATTCCACCAATGACATAGCCTGCTGCGTCACCACCGAGACGGTGTCCCACGAGTATGTTGCCGCCCATCCCGTATTGGTCGGCGAAATCCCACTGATCGGGCCATATCTCCCACACGAAGCCGGCCGGGTTTGGCTGGATGGTGCCTTCGATCCTGCGCCGACTCGGGAAGATGCCTTCGATCTCGCCGCCCACCAGCCAGCCACCGGGCAGCGTAGACCGTACTCCGGCGGAAACGGTCAGAGCCAAGGCCAGACCCGACGACGACGCCATGCTGGAGCTCGATTGGCCCCGGATGGTCACCGTGTTGACGTGTTCGACCGAAACCCGGGCGGCTTCCGGGGCTACGCGCAGGAACAACGTGGACTGGGCGCGGGCCGGGCGTGGCGCCAGCAGGCTAGCGCTCAGGCAGCCCACGATGAGGAGAGCGTGCTTCTTCATACCAGGCTCTCGGACGGGCCCGGCCCTGGCTTGGTTCGACGGCGAGCCCCCTCCTCAAGAAGCTCTCTCGCCCCGTTCGGCAACACAAGCCTGTCGGCGATCGCCGCGATCTCTTCCGCCTCCCGCCAGGCGCGCTCCAGCAGCCAGAGTTCTCCCGCCAGCGCCCGGCGCTCCTGTTCTTCGTGGAGAGCCATCTCCAGAGCGAGGCGGGTGGGCTTGAACATGTCGGTGACATAGCCCGATTCGCGTCGCCAGGACGGTTGGTAGTTACGCTTGTTGGCAATCTGGGCCAGAAAGCGGTTCGGATCGCCTCGGGACTCGATTACGCCGACGGCGTCCTTCACATCTCCCCGCGAACCTCCCGCGTAGTTCAACATCGGCAGAAGTGCAACGGCGACACGGCGAGCATCCTCGCCGACAAACAATCTGCGCCGAAGTCCGATGCGGACCTGCACTGCGAATCCCGGTTCGCGGTCTGGGGAGAGCACTCGGAGAGACCGCATATCGCGCCGTCTGAACCGGACGACTTCGTCCCCCTTGCGGCGCGCTCCCAAGCCGGTCTCGTCACCGCCTGGATCGGCCTCGCCCGGGCCAACCCGGGCCTTCGCCACAGTGCGAAGGTACAACCATGCCACGAGCGGGATGGCGAGGGACGGGCTCCCGAGCGCGACCAGCAGCGGTATCTCCGCTACCCCGAATCCCCAGGCGACGGATCCTGCCAGCATCATCACATGCCTGCGCATCCTGCGCCCGAACTGATCCCCGTATCGCCAAGCCGCGAACTCCCCACGCGGGGGCTTTCCGATGCGGACCAGCTCGAGCCCCTCGGGATGGCGGGCGAGGCCGATGTTTTCGGTGGAGGCGCGAATCCGGGTCCCGCGGTAGAGCCGCTCGCAGTCCTCGACCGCTTCCCAGCGCTCCTCGAGGGGCGTCAGATTCCATCGCTCGCACTTCCGGCACACCACCCACAGCCGCCCGCGCGCCGCGTCGAAGGCCAGCCTGCGTCCCACCGGAAAAGCCTCGATGACTTCATTCGACCCCAGGGGCTTCTGGCAGAACATGCAGGCTGTGTACACGGCCCCTCCCGCTCGCTACCGCACCACCCCCAGCGTGACCCGCGACGGGTACTCCGAAGTCCGGTACACCGTCTGCTCCACCGCACTGTACTGGTCCGGGGTTGCCCGGTAGGTGTTCACGAACTGCTGAGGGTTGCGGTCGTAGGCGGGGAACCACGAGCTCTGCACGTGCACCATGATGCGGTGGCCGGCCCTGAAGGTGTGGTAGCGGTCGCGCAAGTCGATGTGAATCGGGGTCACTTCGCCCGGCACCATGGCCTCGGGGTGTTCGAAGCTGTTGCGGAAGCGGCCCCGCATGATCTCGCCGGCCAGGTGCATCTGGTAGCCGCCCATGGGCACCTCGCAGAACGGCGAGTCCGGGGCGTCGTCCGGGTAGACATCGATCAGCTTGACGACCCAGTCGGCGTCCGTCCCCGTGGTAGACACGAAGATGTCCGCCAGGATGGGCCCCGCGATGGTCATGTCCTCCTGCAGCGGCTCCGACTGGTAGACACGCACGTCCGGTCGCGCCGACGCGAAGCGCTGGTCCTCCACCTTCCACAGGTGCCCCAGGGTGGTCCGCTCCTCCGCGGAAAACGGCACGGGATTGTCGGGATCGCTGACGTAGCTGTCGGAGCCTCCCGGTCCGGGCGGCCCGTCGAACGTCAGTGTCCCGCCCTCTCCCAGATGCAGCGCCACCGGCTCCACCCCCGCGGGCGGCCAGCTCTCGTGACGGCGCCACACGTTGGTGCCGGTCTCGAAGACGAAGGCCTCGTGCGGCATCCAGCCATCCGCGCCCCGCAGGTGATGCTCGAAGAAGGGAAACTGGACCTCGCGCTGGAAGGTGATCGAAGTCTCATCGCCGAACTCGATGCACCCCAGATGGTCGCCCAGCATGCGCCGCCACCCGCCGTGCAGCCACGGCCCGGCGGCCAGCGTGTTCTCGGTGCCCGGGTTTTCGGCCTCGATGGTCCGGTAGATGGACATGGGGCCGTAGAAGTCCTCGGTGTCGAACCAGCCCGCGACGTTCAGGACGGGGTGGCGGATGCCGCGCAGGTGCGGGAGCGCGTTCTGGCGCTGCCAGTAGTCGTCGTAGGCGTCGTGCTCCATGAAGTCGTTCCACGCCGGGACATCGCCATGGAAATAGAGGTCGTCGATGTTGGACGCCGCGCCGGCCTCGAGGAAGAAGTCGTAGCCGGAGTCGGTGCCGTAGTCGAAGACGCCCGGGCGTGCGTCCGTGGGAGCATCCCGGCGGCGCGCGTTTCCGGCGAGCCAGGAGAAGGAGTACATGATCCTGAAGGCGCCGTTGTGGTGCCAGTCGTCGCCGATGAACATGTCCGACGGCGACGCCTGCGGAGAAGAGGCGGCCAGCGCCGGATGCGCGTCCACCATCCCCATCACGGTCTGCCAGCCGGGGTAGGAGATGCCCCACTGCCCCACCCTGCCGTTGTGGCCCTCCACGTTGGCCAGCACCCACTCGATGGTGTCGTAGTTGTCCGTGCTTTCGTCGGCCGTAGCCGGCCCCTTCGGCTTGAGAGCCAGCGGCCGGATGACCTCGAAGTCCCCCTCGGACATGAACTGGCCCCGCACGTCCTGGAAGACGAAGACGTAGCCGGCCCGGTCGAACTCCGCGGATGGACCGAGGGGATTGCGATACTCGCCTGCCTCGTATGGCCCGATGGAGTAAGGCGTGCGGAAGAGCATGACGGGGACCGGGTCCGCGACTTCTCGAGGCCTGTAGACGATCGTGAACAGTTCGGCCCCGTCCCTCATGGCCACCTTGTGTTCCGTCTTGTCGTAGTTCGCCTTCAGCCATTCCAGGTGTGCCGCGTCGCCGCCGTGGGGGGCCTCCCGCGTGCGGCCCGCAAACATCTCGCCGTTTCGGGGCTCGACCCCCGGAGTTTCGCAACTCCAGGCGCCCAGCAGCAGAAGCAGAAAGGCTCCCTTCTTCATCGGCTGGCACTGGATCATGACGGCTCCACGCTTAGTTTAGGGACTGGGCATTCAGTCGGCTTCCGGCGCCAGGGTGACGCCGGCGCCGGAACCGCAGCCTGTTTCGACCCCCGAATACCCGGGTGACCGTAACACCGCCCGCTCACACCGACAAACCGGAACCGCAACCACGTCCTGCCATGGCCAAAGCAAGCATCTCAGTCCGACCCGTAACCCCCGTCATCGGCGCCGAAATCCACGGCCTGGACCTCGGCAACCTCACGGATTCCGGGTTCCAGATCCTCTACGACGCCTTCATGACCCACGGGGCGCTCTTCTTCCGGGACCAGGACATCTCCATCGAGAGCCAGAAGGCTCTCGGCCTGCGCTTCGGCAAGCTGGTGGCCCATCCCAACGATCCGGGGGTGGACGGTCATCCGGAGGTCATGCCGCTCCACGCCGACGAGAACTCGCTGCGCGTCGCCGGCGAGCAATGGCACTCCGACGTGTCGTGCGATCCGTTGCCCCCCATGGGCACCATCGTGCGCCTGCACACCGTCCCGGAGACCGGCGGGGACACGCTCTTCGCCAGCATGTACGCGGCGTACGAGGCGCTCTCCGAGCGGATGCGGGCGATGCTCGACGGGCTGCGCGCCGTGCACGACGGAGCACCCTACTACCGTGGGGTAAACCGCCTCATCGGGCGCGAGGACGGGGGTCGGGCCTACCCGTCGGCCGAGCACCCCGTCATCCGCACGCATCCGGTCACCGGCCGCAAGGTGATCTTCGTGAACCGGCTGTTTACCCAAACCATCGTCGGCCTTCCCGTTGCCGAGAGCCGGGCCATCCTCGACTTTCTTTTCGAACACGTCAGCCGCCCGGAATTCCAGTGTCGATTCCGGTGGCGGCGCAATTCCGTCGCCATGTGGGACAACCGCTGCACGCAGCACCACGCGATCTGGGACTACTGGCCCGCCATTCGGTCGGGCTACCGCGTGACGATCCAGGGGGAAGCACCGGCATGAAGCGGCGCGGTCTCCCTCGTCACCCTGCTCCGAACCCGTTTGAAGACAAGCGATAACCACGATGAAACTACGAACCGAGCATCAGGACCGTGCGCTCATCGTGAGCGTGAGCGGGCGCGTCGACGCCGGCAACGCGCGCGAGTTCGAAGCCGCCATGTTCGGCGTGCTCGATCAGGGTGGCAAGGGCGTCGTCCTGGACTGCGAGAACCTCGACTACGTAAGCAGCGCCGGGCTGCGAGTCGTCCTCATGGTCACCAAACATCTCGACCGTGAGCGTGTCCCGTTCCTGCTGTGTTCCCTCCCCGCCGCGGTCTCGGCAGTCTTCGAGATCAGCGGTTTCGACCAGGTCATCCCGGTTTGCGGATCCCGGGCCGAAGCGCTCGCCACGCTTCCCCGCTAGCCCCCAACTTCCGGATCCGCGCAAGGGAGAACCGCGTGCCGCTGGTGAGGATCGCGCTGCCCAACAAGGGCCGTCTGTCGGAGAGTGCCCTGACTTTGCTTCGCAAGGCCGGGCTCCGCGCCCGCATGCGGAGCGACCGTTCGCTGATCGCGCCGCTCGGCGATGGCTTCCAGGCCATGTTCCTGCGGGCTGCCGATATTCCCGGGTTTGTTGCCGATGGCGCCGCCGATATCGGGGTGACCGGTGCGGATCTGGTAGTGGAGAGTGGACGGGAAGTGCGCGAGCTGCTGGACCTCGAGTTCGGTCAGTGCCGGCTCGTGGTGGCGGTGCAGGATGCCAGTGCGATCCAGGGCCTGTCCGACATCGCCGCCGGGACCCGTGTCGCGACCGCCTTTCCGCGTCTGACGCGGTCGTATTTCGAGAGCCATGGAATCCCGGTCGAGATCGCGACGGTTTCGGGGGCCACCGAGATCGCACCCCATCTGGGGGTTGCCGAGATCATCGTGGACCTGAGTTCGACCGGCTCCACGCTGCGCGTCAACGGGATGCGGGAGGTGGAGACGGTCATGCGGTCGAGCGCCCGCCTGATTGCGGGCGAGCGGGTCCTTGCCCAGGCCGATTTCCAGAACCGGATTTCGGAGCTTTGCCTCGCGTTGGAGTCGGTTCGCCTCGCCCGCGAGAAACGATACCTGATGGCCAACGTGCCCAGGGACCGTCTGGATGAAGTCAAGGACATCATTCCCGGCATCTCCGGGCCCACCATCGTGGAGTTGCTGGGAGGCGGCCCCTGGGTGGCGGCGCACGCGGTGGTCGACGCGAACTGCCTTTCGCACACGATTCCCCGGCTGAAGGCGCTGGGAGCGGAGGGCATCCTGGTGACCGCGATAGAGAGGCTCATGCCGTGAAGCTGGCCTTCGACGCGCCTCTGGAGGCGATGACCCCGGATGAGCGCCGGCTGCTCCTGGACCGCCGTCCTCGCGGCCACGCCGGGCTGAGTGCCGCGACCGCGGCCATCGTCGAACGCGTGCGCGAGCGTGGCGACGCCGCCCTGCATGCGCTGGCACGGGAGTACGACCGGGTCGAGCTCAGAAGCCTGGAGGTCCCGCGCATCCGCTGGTCGCAGGCGGCCGCGCGGCTGCCCGTGGAGGTGACCGAGGCGCTTGCGCGGGCGGCCGGCAACATCGCCGCCTTCCACCGGGCGCAGTTGCCCGCCGACTGGGAGATGGAAACCGAACCGGGCGTGGTGGTCGGGCGCCGCTGGGTGCCGCTGGCCGCGGCCGGGGTGTACGCGCCAAGCGGCCTGGCCACCTACCCGTCGAGCGTCCTGATGGGGGTGATCCCCGCCCGCGAGGCCGGGGTCCGGGAGGTGGTGGTGTGCTCCCCGCCCGGCCCGTCCGGCGAGCCCTCCAGGGCGGTCATGGCGGCGTGCGCGCTGGCTGGCGCGACCCGGCTGTTCGCGCTGGGCGGGGCGGGGGCGGTGGCGGCGATGGCGTACGGCACCGAGTCGGTGCCGGCGGTGAACGCGGTGGTCGGGCCCGGCAACCGCTGGGTCACGGAGGCCAAGCGGCAGGTGGCGGGGGATGTGCGCATCGACGCGCCCGCCGGCCCGTCCGAGATCGTGGTGGTGGCGGACGAAAGCGCGGACGCCCGGCTGGTCGCGCTGGAGATGGTCGCCCAGGCCGAGCACGATCCCGACGCCTCGGCCGTGCTGATCACGCCCAGCGCCCGCCTGGCCGGAGAGGCGCGGCGGGCGCTGGAGGGAATCGTGAAGGGAACGGTGCGCCGGGGGGTGGTCATCGAGGCGCTGGCCTCCCGCGGGGCGATCATCCTCACGCGCTCGCTCGACGAAGCCACCGACTTTGCCCGCGAATACGCTCCCGAGCACCTCGCCCTCCACGTCGCCGATCCCGACGCGGCCATGGAGGGGGTGGACACGGCCGGCACGGTCTTTCTGGGATCCGCCAGCTCGGTCGCGTTCGGCGACTACATGACCGGCGCCAACCACGTCCTCCCTACCGCCGGCCTGTCCCGGTCGTATTCGGGACTGTCCGCAGATCACTTCGTGCGCGCCTTTACCTACCAGCGCGTTCACCCGGCGGCGGCTGTCTCGCTTGCGCATCCAGTGGCCCTCCTCGCCCGGCTGGAGGGACTTCCAGGACACGCCGAAGCCGCTCTTGCAAGGATGAACCCATGAGCCCCTTTCCCCGCGACAGCTTTCGCGCCATCAGGCGCTACACCCCGATCGAGGACGTCGTCGAGATCGAACTCTCGGACAATACCAACCTCTGGGGATCACATCCCGACGCCCTTCCGGTGATGCGCGCCGCGGCCTCCAGCCAGCTCTCCAACTACCCCGCGGCCTACTCGAGCGGCCTGCGCAAGGCGGTATCCGCCAAGTTCGACGTTCCCGTCGAGTGCGTCGTCACCGGCTGCGGCTCGGACGACGTCCTTGATTCGACGTTCCGGGCGGTGTGCGGACCCGGCTCACGGGTGGCGTTCCCCGACCCCACCTTCCTGATGATCCCGCACCTGCTGGTGGTCAACGACCTCAGGGGGATCCCGCTGGGGGACGCGTACCAGCCCCCTTCTCCCCAGGAACTCCTGGACGCCGATGCGGACCTGATCTACGTCTGCACGCCCAACAACCCCACGGGCACCGCCCTCTCCCGCGCCTGGATCGACGAGCTGCTCGACGGGGTGGGTTCGACCGGGCCGGTGGTCATCCTCGACGAAGCGTACTACGAGTTCGGAGCCGCGTCGCCCGGATACGACCCCGGCGACGTGTCGCTGGTCGAGCGGGCCCTTTCCGTGCCGCGCATCCTCATCGCGCGCACCTTCTCCAAGGCGTACGGGCTCGCCGGCCTGCGCGTCGGCTTCGGCATCGCGCATCCCGATCTGCTGGGCGAGGTGGAGAAGGCCCGCGGGCCCTTCAAGGTCGGTCTGATCGCGGAGCAGGCCGCCGCCGCCGCGATGAGCGACCCCTCGGGCTGGCTCGAGCCCACGGTGCGCGAGATCGTCGCCTGCCGCGAGCGCCTGGTGGCCGAGCTGCGGCGGCGCGGCGGCGCTCCCCTTCCCTCGTCCGCCAACTTCATCATGCTTCCGGTGCCGATTCCCGCATGGGAGGCGACCCGCGAGATGATCGCCCGCGGCATCGCCGTGCGTCCCTTCCTCAACGTCCCGGGTGTGGGCGAGGCGCTGCGCATCACGGTGGGGCCCTGGCCCGTGATGGAACGGCTGCTCGAGGCTTGGGAGGAGGTCTGCGGGTCCGGCACGACGGACTCGGCCAAGAGCGCTCTCGCGGCAGAGCCCGCGGGATGACGCTGCGCGTCGCGGTCTTCGACTACGGCGCGGGCAACCTGCATTCCCTCCTCAAGGCCATCGAGGCTTCCGGCGCGTCCACCCGCGTCCACACCGACTGCCGGAAGGCGCTGAGCGCGGATGCTCTGGTCCTGCCGGGAGTGGGCTCGTTCGCGACCGCCTCGAGCGCTCTCGCGGGCGCCGAAGACGAGGTGCGCGAGGCGCTCGAGGACGGATTGCCGTGCCTGGGCATCTGCCTGGGCATGCAGATCCTGTTCGAGGAGAGCGAGGAGGGTGGTGGCCGGGGCATCGGCTTCCTGCCCGGGCGTGTGGAACGGCTGCGCGGAGAGATCGTCCCGCACATGGGTTGGAACGACGTGGCCACGGAGGACGACCCGCTCTTCCAAGGCGTCCCGGAACTGATCGCATACTACGCCAACAGCTACGTCTGCCGCCCGCGAGACGAGGCTTCGGTAGCCGCCTGGTCCGAGTACCAGGAGACCCGCTTCGCCGCCGCGGTCCGGCACGGCCGCTGCTGGGGGACCCAGTTTCACCCCGAGAAGAGCTCCCGCCCGGGTCTCCGCATCATCGCCAACTTCCTGGCGGAGGCGGCCCGGTGACCCACGCACCAGCCGTCGGAACACCTTCATGATCGCCATCCCCGCGGTTGACGTAAGCGGAGGACGATGCGTCCAGTGGGTGGGCGGACTCCCCGAAAGCGAGAGGGTCTCGATCCCCGATCCCCCGGCGGTCGCGGCGCGCTGGTGGCGGGAGGGCTTCCGGACTCTGCACATCGTGGATCTCGATGCGGCGCTGGGAAGGGGCCACAACCGCGTCGTGGTGCGGGATGTGGTCACCTCCACGCGAGCGGTCACCCAGTTCGGGGGAGGGGTACGGGACCGTGACGGCATCGACAGGGCGCTCGCGGACGGAGCCGACCGGATCATCGTGGGTACCCGGGCGGTGGAGGATCCCGCATGGCTCGCGCGCGCCGCGGCGACCTTTCCGGAGCGCATTGTGGTAGCGGCCGACATACGGGACGGCATGGTGCTGCGCCGCGGCTGGACCCGAGCCAGCGACAACACCATCGAAGACTTCCTGGCTGCGGTGGAGGGTCTTCCGCTGGCCGGGGTACTCTGTACCGACGTGGCCCGCGAGGGACGCGTGCGAGGCAGCGACCTGAAGCGCGCCGGGGCCATTGTCCGGGCGACATCCCACCCCGTCTGGATCTCCGGTGGAATCTGTTCGCTGGAGGAACTGAGGAGTCTGGGATCGGCGGGAGCCGCGGGGGCTGTGCTGGGTATGGCGCTCTACGACGGCACCCTGTGCGCGCGGGCGGTCGCGGAGGAATTCGGCGGATGAAGGAATCGAATGAAAAGGGAAGGCGAGAATGAGCCAGATCCTGCGTGAGACCAGCGAGACCCGGGTCCGCGTTCTGGTGACCCGGGGAGACGAACCCCCCCGGATCGACACCGGCGACGGCTTCCTCGATCACATGCTCGTGACCTTCGCCCGCTACTCCGGGCTCGAGCTGACGATTGAGGCCCGCGGCGATCTCCACCACCATCTGGTGGAAGACGTGGCGATCGCGCTGGGCATGGCGCTGGCCGACATCGTTCCCGAGCATGCTGCGCGCTACGGGTGGGCGCTCGTGCCGATGGACGAGGCGCTGGTGCAGGCCGCCATCGACACCGGCGGACGCGCGTACTACGTTGGCGATCTGCCCACGAGCCTTGCCGACCACTTCTTCCAGAGCCTGTCCCCTCATCTCGCCGCGACCCTGCACATCCGCGTCATCCGGGGCCGCAATCGCCATCACACGATCGAAGCCGCCGTCAAGGCGACGGGGCTTGCCCTGCGCCAGGCGCTCACGGAAGGCGACAGGGTCTTCAGCACCAAGGGCCAGGTGAGGGTGACGCGCGGCCCGGCCCCCGAGACCTCGGCCTAGCGTCGCCGTGCTCCGCCCCCGCATCGTAGTTTGCCTGGACGTTCGCGACGGCCGCGTTGTCAAGGGCACCCGCTTCGTGAACCTGCGTGATGTGGGAGATCCGGTGGAGCTTGCCAGCCGCTACGAGGCCGATGGAGCCGACGAAATCGTTTTTCTGGACATCACCGCTTCCCATGAGGGCCGGGCGACCCTGCACGAAACGGTGCGCAGGACCGCGGAAGTGCTCTTCATCCCCCTCACGGTCGGAGGCGGAGTGAGAACCGTGGACGACGCAGGTGCGCTGCTCCGGGCGGGTGCCGACAAGGTGAGCGTGAACTCCGCCCTCGCCCGGCCGGCCCGAGCTGGCCACGGAGGCTGCCGCCCGCTACGGCAGCCAATGCCTGGTTGCCAGCGTCGATGCGGCCCGGGAGGGCGATCGGTGGCGCATCTACACCCACGGGGGCAGGTTGGCGAAGGATCTGGACGCGATCGAATGGGCGGCCGAATGCGCGCGGCGTGGCGCGGGCAAGATTCTGCTCACGAGCATCGACCGGGACGGCTCCCGCCAGGGTTACGACCTGGAGTTGACGCGCCGGGTGGCCTCGGTCGTGTCGGTGCCTGTGGTGGCATCGGGCGGAGGCGGATCGGCGGAGGACGTCCGCGAAGTGTTGGCGTCGGGAGGAGCCTCCGCGGCCCTCCTGGCCGGCATTCTGCACGACGGGGTCACCACCGTGGCGGCGATCAAGTCCGAACTCGCCGGGCGGGGGATGTCCCTGCGATGAACCGGAGGGAGAGCGCAGCCGCGACGCGGAGCCGGCGAAAGCCACCGTCGCGACCGCGCTTGAGGGAAGCACCCGCGACCCGCGGGCCAGGAGAAACTGCTTGTAGCGGCCGGGTGACAAGCGCCCGCCGTGACCGTGCCGGAGGAGCATAGCCAAGATGACCGCGCCATTCGACGCCGAGACCCGAGACGAAGCCCGAGGCCAGGAGCCCGTCACGCTCCCTGACCGGCGCATCCTGCGCCCGCGCGACCTCGCCTACGTCAACTTCGGATCAGATGACCTCGTTCCGGTGATCGCGCAGGACGCGAAAACGAACGAAGTCCTCATGCTTGCGTACGCCAATCGCACCTCCCTCGCCCTTACTCTGGACACGGGTCAGATGTACTACTGGTCCCGATCCAGAAAGGAAATCTGGCGCAAGGGCGCGACCTCGGGAGACATTCTGTCGCTGGTGGCCCTGTATACGGACTGCGATGCCGATACGGTGCTGGCGAAGGTGCAGCCGTCGGGTCCAGCGTGCCATACGGGAGCCCGCACCTGCTTCGTCGAGCCCGGCGCCGAAGAACCGGAATCGGATGGCGGCGCCCCCGAGGCCCGCGACTCCGAGGAGGAGAGCTCCGCCTTTCGCGGCGGCGAGGTTCTCGACAATCTTTGGGTCACCCTCAGGTCTCGCGCCGAGGGATTCACTGCGGACAGCAATACCGTACGTCTGCTGGCAGACAAGAATCTTCGGCTCAAGAAGCTCGGCGAAGAGCTGGTCGAGCTCACCATCGCGCTGACCGAGGGCGACCCGGCGTCGGTGACCGAGGAAGCGGCCGACCTTTTCTACCACCTGCTGGTCGCGCTGATGGGCGCAGGTGTGTCGCTTCACAGCGTTGGCGCCGAACTCGCCCGCCGCGCGGGCGAACAACCCCCTCCACAGAAGGAATGACCCATGACTTCAGCACTGCTTGCCATGCTAACCATCGCCGCGGGTGGACTCATCCGCCTGGCGTCCAGCGCAAACCCGCGCAATCCCGCCAAGACCAAGCTCGTTTCCTATGGAGTGATGACGGCGGGGTTCGTCATGCTCCTCTTCAACTCCGTCGTGCTGATCAACGTGGGCGAAGTCGGGGTGGAGCACTTTCTGGGCAAAGTGCGCCCGCGGGTTCACCAGCAGGGACTCCATCTGGTGAACCCGCTCGCGAGTATCGAGAAGATGTCGGTCCGCGATCAGAGCTTCCCCCCGGGCGCGGGCATCGAGCGCATCGAGGCTCAAACCAGCGAGCAGCTGAACGTCGCCCTGGAGGTCTCGATCCTCTTCCGCATCGACGGCGCCCGGGCGCCCACGCTCTTCCAGGAACTCGGCTCGGAGCGTCAGATCACCAGCTCGATCATCCTCAACTCCGTACGCAACGGCGTTCGCGACGCCATCGCCACCCGCTCGATCAATGATATCTTCTCGCCCGACCGCAAGGAGCTGGCGAACAACATGCTCGCCGCCATCCAGGAAAAGGCGGAGGATCGCATCGAGATCGTGCAGGTCTTCGTTCGCGACATCCAAGCTCCCGAGCGGGTGCGCCAGGCCATCGAGGAGCGCCAGCAGCGCGAACAGCAGGTGGCCCAGGAGCGCTTCCAGACAGAGATCATCCAGGAACGCGCCCGCCAGCAGATCGAGGAAGCGAAGGGCCTTGCGGAGGCGCAGCAGATCATCGCCGCAGGCCTCACCCCGGCGTACCTCACCTTCCACTACATCGAGAAGCTGAGTGAGCTGCCCGCGGGCTCGGTGGTGTACGTGCCCACCGAGGGCGGCATCCCCCTGATGCGCTCGCTCGGGGGCGGCAACTAGGGGATCCGGCTCGGATGCGCAGGCCCGGCGGGGGCGGAGGCGCGCTCCTCGGAATCGCGGCCGCCGGGGTTGCCGTTCTGGCGGCGGCGTGCTCACCCCTCTACGTACTGCGCGCCGGATTGGCCGAGGCGCGCATCCTGCACGCCCGCCGCCCCATCGAGGATGTGATCCTCGACCCGGACACCGACGAGCGCACCCGCGGCAAGCTCACGTTCGCCCGCCAGGCGCGCATCTTCGCCATCGAGGAACTGGGACTCGACGCCGGCGATTCCTACACCACCTACACGCACCTCGACCGAGACACGCTGGCGATGGTGCTGTCCGCCGCCGAACAGCACCGCCTGACGGCGAAGACGTGGTGGTTTCCGGTGGTGGGCCGGGTCCCCTACAGGGGTTTCTTCGATCTGGAGGATGCCCTCGAAGAACAGCGCAAGCTGGAACAGGAGGGGTTCGACACCTATCTGCGCCCTACCTCCGCGTTCAGTACGCTGGGCTGGTTCGCCGATCCGCTGTTGTCGACGATGCTGCGCCAGGACGAGATCGGCGTCGTGCAGACGATCCTGCACGAACTGTCCCACGCCCACTTGTGGGTGAGCGGGAGCGTTCGCTTCAACGAGAGCTTCGCCACCTTCGTGGGCGATGCCGGGGCAGCCGCCTTCTTCTGCGCCGGCGGGGGCGACCTCGAGACCGTGCGCTGCACGCGCGCGCGCCAGCGCTGGGGCGATGCCATGAAGTTCTCGGTCTTTCTGGACGGTCTGATCACCGACCTGGAGGCCGTCTACAACGATGACGCGCTGACGACGGGGGAGCGTCTGGCGGCACGCGAACGAATCTTCGCCGAGGCGATGACTCGCTTCACCTCAGAGGTTCAACCGACCTTCGAAGCCAGCAGCTACGCCAACTTCGCGGCCACCCCCCTCAACAACGCGACGTTGCTCGCGCGCATGCGCTACTACCACCGGCTGCCCGACTTCCAGGCGCTGCTCGACCGCCACGGCGGCGATGTCCGCTCCGCCGTGGCGACGTTGGCCTCCCGCGCACCGGGGCTCGCGGACCCCTTCGGCGCGCTCGTGGGCTCTACCGCAGGGCCGTCCGACATGCATCTGCCGGAAGAGGACGCCCCACCCCGCTAGAACGGGCGGGCGGAGGTTGCGAGAGGGAACGCCGGGGGCGAAAGTATGCGTATGGAAGACACCCCCGCCCAGAGCTACTCCCCCGCCCAGGTCGAAGCGAAGTGGCAGCGCATCTGGGAAGAGCGCGGCACCAACTCCTTCTCGGCCGAGGAGCTTCGCGCCTCCCCGTCACCGTACTTCAACCTGATGATGTTCCCCTACCCGTCCGCGGAGGGGCTCCACGTCGGCAACATCTACGCTTTCACCGGGGCCGACATCCACGGGCGCTTCCAGCGACTGGCCGGAAACGACGTCTTCGAACCCATCGGCTTCGACGCCTTCGGCATCCACTCGGAGAACTTCGCGCTGAAGCACGGGACGCATCCGATGGATCTGATCCCGGCGAACGTGGCCAACTTCACGCGCCAGCTGCGCCGTATCGGAGGGATGTTCGACTGGGATCACTCGGTGGACACGACCTCCCCCGAATACTACCGCTGGACCCAGTGGATCTTCCTGAAGCTCTTTGAAGCCGGGCTGGCCGAGCGCAAGAAGGCGCCGGTCAACTGGTGCCCGTCGTGCATGACGGTGCTGGCCAACGAACAGGTGGACGACGGTCTCTGCGAGCGTTGCGAGGCCACCGTGGAGCAGCGGGTCATCGCGCAGTGGTTCTTCCGCATCAGCGACTATTCGCAGCGGCTGCTCGACAACCTGAACCACCTCGACTGGTCGGACTCGACGCGCAAGACGCAGGCGAACTGGATCGGGCGGAGCGAGGGCGCGCGCCTGGTCTTCCCCGTGGTCGGGTCGGACGACGTCATCGAGGTGTTCACGACCCGCCCGGATACGCTCTTCGGCGCCACCTACATGGTGCTCGCGCCGGAGCACCCGCTGGTCGAGGCGCTCACCGCCCCCACCCACCGCGACCAGGTGAACGCCTACCTGGAGAGGGTGGCGGCCATGGACGTGGTCAGCCGCCAGAAGGTCACCCAGGAGAAGACCGGCGTCTTCACCGGCGGATACTGCGTGAACCCCGCCACCGGCGCGGACATCCCGGTGTGGGTCGCGGACTACGTGCTCGCGGGCTACGGCACCGGGGCGATCATGGCGGTGCCCGGGCACGACGTGCGGGATTTCGAGTTCGCGGGCGAGTTCGCTCTTCCCGTCGTGCGCGTGGTGGCGGGGCCGGATGACGACGCCGACACGCCGCTCAAGGAAGCCTACACCGACAACGCCGCGGGCCGGCTGGTCAACTCCGGGCGCTTCGACGGGCTGAGCGTTCCCGAGGGCAAGGCGGCAATCACGGCCGCACTGGCGGAACGCCGGCTGGGCGAGAAGCAGGTCAACTACCACCTGCGCGACTGGTGCATCTCGCGCCAGCGCTACTGGGGCCCGCCCATCCCGATCGTGTACTGTCCGGAATGCGGCGCGGTCCCGGTGCCGGAGAGCGACCTGCCGGTGGTTCTGCCCCGGGTCGATGACTTCAAGCCCGACGACGACGGCGTGAGCCCGCTGGCCCGGGTCGAGTCCTGGTACACCGTCCCCTGCCCCGAGTGCGGCGCAGGCGCGCGCCGGGAAACCGATGTATCGGACACATTCCTCGACAGCTCCTGGTACTTCCTGCGCTACCCTTCGGCCGATCGCGACGACGTCGCCTTCGACGAGGACCTGACCCGCCGCTGGCTTCCGGTCCACAGCTACATCGGCGGCAACGAGCACGCGGTGCTGCACCTCATGTACGCGCGCTTCATCACCATGGCGCTGCACGACATCGGACTGCTGGAGTTCGAGGAGCCCTTCACGCGCTTCCGCGCCCACGGCATCATCGTCAAGGACGGGCGCAAGATGTCGAAGACGAAGGGCAACGTGGTCACGCCGGACCCCGTCATCGACGAGTTCGGCGCCGACACCTTCCGGTTGTACCTGATGTTCCTGGGGCCCTTCGCCGAGGGCGGAGATTACCGGGACGACGGGATTCGCGGCCCGCTCGGCTTCCTGAGGCGGCTGTGGGACACGGTGCTGTGCGCCGCGGCAAACGACGCGCGCCCGGATCCGCGCCTCGAAGGACAGCTTCACCGCACCATCGAGCAGGTCACCCGCCAGATCGCGGACCTCCAGTACAACACCTGCATCTCCAGCATGATGGAGTACCTGAACGCGGTGCGCGCGGGGGAACGGGCGCCGGCGCGCGCCGAGATCGAGCCGATCGTGCTCATGGTGGCTCCCTTCGCGCCGCACATCGCCGAAGAGCTGTGGGAGCGGCTCGGGCACGAGGGCGGTCTCTTCGGCGGCGCCCGCTGGCCCGAATACGACCCGGTCAAGGCGAAGCGGCGCATCGTGAAGCTTGCGGTGCAGGTCAACGGCCGGGTGCGTGGGACCATCGAAGGTCCCTCTGAAATGAGCCAGGAGGATGCGGTGGCGCTCGCTCGCGCCCAGGAGAACGTCACCCGCTTCCTCGAGAACGGGGCTCTGCGCCGGATCATCTACGTCCCCGGTCGTCTGATCAACCTGGTGATCGGGTGAAGCCCACCGCTCCATCATGAGGAATGGCTGAAATGCCCGCTTCCCCGCTTCCGGACCCCAGTCTGTCGCGCCTGGCCATCGATGCGGTGCGCGTTCTCTCCATGGACGCCGTGCAGAAGGCCAACTCCGGGCACCCGGGGGCGCCCATGGGGCTGGCGCCGGTGGCGTACCTCCTCTGGACCCGGCACCTGCGTCACAACCCGGCGAACCCGGCCTGGAGCAACCGCGACCGCTTCGTGCTGTCCGCCGGGCACGCCTCCATGCTCATCTACTCCCTGCTTCACCTGACCGGCTACGACCTGCCGCTGAAGGAGATCCGGAACTTCCGCCAGTGGGGTTCGATGACGCCGGGACACCCGGAGTTCGGGCACACGCCGGGGGTGGAAACCACCACCGGTCCTCTCGGCCAGGGGGTGGCCAACTCGGTGGGGATGGCGCTCGCGGAGCGGTGGCTGGCGCACCGCTTCAACCGGCCCGGACACGCGGTTGTGGACCACCACACCTGGGCGCTCTGCTCGGACGGCGACCTGATGGAGGGGATCTCCCACGAGGCAGCCGAGTTCGCCGGCCACCAGCGGCTGGGCAAGCTGATCTGGGTGTTCGACGACAACCGCATCACCATCGACGGCGGGACCGATCTGTCGTGCTCCACCGACCACGAACAGCGCTTCCGCGGGTACGGGTGGGACGTGCGGCGGGTGGACGACGGCAACGATCTGGCCGCCCTGGACGCGGCGCTCGGCGAGGCACGGGCGGAGACGGAGCGTCCGTCGCTGGTCATGGTGCGCACGACCATCGGGTACGGCAGCCCGGGCAAGGCGGGCTCTTCGTCGGCACATGGAGCGCCGCTCGGCGTGGACGAGGTGGCGTCGACCAAGGACAACCTCGGCTACCCCTCGGCCGCACCCTTCCATGTGGAGGCGGAAGCGCTGGCGCATTGGCGGGAGACGGCGGCGCGCGGGGCGGGGCTGGAGCAGGAGTGGAACGAGCGCCGCGAGGCGTACCAGGCGGCACACCCTCGGGCGGCCGCGGAGTTGCGGGGGGCGCTTGCGGGCGAGCTCCCCGCCGGCTGGGACGCGGACATTCCCGACCTGAGCGCGCCTCCGAAGCCACTGGCGACGCGCGTGTACTCCGGGCAGGTGCTCCAGGGGCTGGGCCGGCGCGTCCCCAACCTGCTGGGCGGCTCCGCCGACCTGGCGGGATCGAACAAGACGACGCTGCCGTGGGAGGACAACCTGCTCCCGGAGACGCCGGGAGGGCGCACCATTCACTTCGGGGTGCGCGAGCACGCCATGGGGGGCATCCTCAACGGGATGGCCCTGCACCGGGGCGTGCGCCCGTACGGGGGCACCTTCCTCATCTTCTCCGACTACATGCGCCCGTCGATCCGGCTGGCGGCGCTCATGCACCTGCCCGTCACCTACGTCTTCACCCACGACAGCATCGGCGTGGGCGAGGACGGTCCGACCCACCAGCCCATCGAGCAGCTGGCCTCTCTGCGCACCATCCCGGGCGTCCTCGACCTGCGTCCCGCCGACGGCCCCGAGACCGCGGAGGCGTGGCGGGCGGCGCTCGCGTACACCCGTGGCCCCAGCTTCCTCGCACTGACCCGCCAGGCGGTGGCGACCCTCGACCGCGGCGTGGCTGCCCCCGCGAGCGGGCTGCACCGCGGCGGCTACGTGCTGCTCGAGGCGAACGGCGACCCGGAAGTGATCCTCATCGCGAGCGGCTCCGAGGTGGGCGTGGCGGCGCGCGCGCGGACGACCCTCCAGGCGGAAGGCGTGCCGACCCGGGTGGTGTCGATGCCCAGCTGGTTCCTCTTCGCCCGCCAGCCGCAGGTCTACCGGGACGAGGTGCTCACCCCCGAGATCACCGCGCGCGTCTCGGTGGAGGCCGGCAGCACCGCGAGCTGGCCCCGCTGGACCGGCACCCGGGGCGCCTCGGTCGGCATCGACCACTTCGGCGCCTCGGCCCCGGGCGCTGTTCTCTTCGAGAAGTTCGGGATCACGGCGGACGCCGTCGTGGCCCGGGCGCGGGCGCTGGCGCTCGCCTCAAGCCATGGAGCGGCAACCGGCTCTTCTTCCCTATAGTGTGGCGGAAGCTTCTCCTGGTTTGCCCTTCCGGGGACTGGGAAACCATGAGGGCATCAATGCCTGCAGGGTAGAAGAGCCAAACCCGGTTCAGCTTCCAATACCCCGCGCGAGCAATTCGTCAACGCTGGCAGCAACTTCGTATCGGGCCGGGTGTTCTCGCACCGCAAGCGCCTTGAAGTGCGCCTTGCCACATTCGATCTTGGCGGCTTCCGTTAAGCGGAGGTCGTCGACCAGCGAACTCCCTTTCGTTTCGACAACCAGATACAGCCGCTCGCCCGCATCGGATTCCATAAGAACAGCCCAGTCCGGGTTGTAGCTCCCGAGCGGCGTCGGTACCGTGAACCAGCCTGGAAGCTTGGCGTACACCTTGATGGCGGTGTTCTTCTCGAGTTGATCGGAAAAGCGGGCCTCGGTATCGGACTCGTAGACGACTTTCTCGTAGACCGATTTCCCGGCCTCGATCATGTTCCTGAGGTAGCCGGTAAGCTCCTCCTTCTCGAAGAGCTCCTGCGCGTAGTAGGACTCGTCCCCGATTCGTCGGTACTTGATGCCGTCCACCAACGCCTGTCGCTTGCAGCGATTGATGGCCTGCGCGGCGAGCTCGATGAACTGCTGTGGATTCCGCTTGAAGTCGTTGAGTCGCCCACTACCGACAAGAATCCCATGGATACTGCGCCGTGTGAGCTGCGTCCGGTCCTGAAGCTCGGTGAGAATGTCGGGCAGCTCGATGTCGGGCTCGTGCAGAACGACAGTCGCCGCCCCGGCGATCTCGGTTGCCTCAATCCCCGCCTGACCGATGGCAATGTCGGCCTTGCGCCATTGCAGCCGGGTTCTGGGGATCGCCGGCGCCTTCCGCAACGCGGCGGCGCACTTTAGCAGTAGGGCTTCGTTGTCGAAGGCCACGCGATAGGTGGTCTTGTGTTTGATGCGGTCCCACAACGCCTTGAACTCGGCGCTGTCGAGGACAGCCTGGCGCGGGCGGACGGTCTGGCGCTCGTCGGCATTCCTGACCTCCAGGCGCCCGGCGAGTTTCCGTAACACGGAAACGATTGTCGCTTGTTGCGCAGCGAATCCTTGAGGCACGGCGAAACTACCGTCCTTGATCGCCTTGCGCAGAGAGTCCTGTATTCGCCCCTGTGCGTCGATGTACCCATCCGCCCGCAGGTGGTCGTACTAGGGTCTGCGACCTATCGAACCCGAGTACCGTCGGTTCCTCGCCGTCGCCGATAACTGGAATCTGTGCGAACTGGTGCGGCTCGATGACGCCGAAACGGATTCCGGTATCCTTCTCGATCTCCTGCTGTAGGTTCTCGGCAAATTCCTCGTAGCTCTCCCTGGCGACCACCGTGAGCGTATTCACCTCGAAACCGCGCAAGCGCTCGCCGTCCTGGTTGACGCAGAGACGCAGGCCGCGCCCAATCGTCTGCCGCCGTTCGCGCTCCGTCTGGATGTCGCGCAGCGCGCAAATTTGGAAGACATTGGGGTTGTCCCACCCCTCGCGCAGCGCCGAATGGGAGAAGATGAACTTGAGCGGCTCATCGAGACTCAGCAGCTTCTCCTTCTCCCTCATGATGAGGTTATAAGCGCGCTCGGCATTGTCGCGATGCATCTGGTTGTTCTCGGCGGTATCCGTCCAGCCGCCCTTCTTGTCGATCGAGAAGTAGCCATCGTGAACTGCGTCAGCGGCCGCGGTGAAGTCCACTTCCTGGAACAGCGAGAGGTAGTCGGGATGCCTCGCAAGATGCCGGTACTCCTCCTCGAACATCCGGGCATAGTCGCCCTTGACCGGATTGCCCGCCTCATCGTAGCGGCGGTAACGCTCCACGGCATCGATGAAGAAGAGGCTGAGCACCTTGATCCCCTGCGGGCGCAAGCGTTTCTCCTTGTCGAGATGCTCGCGGATGGTCCGGCGGATCATCTGACGCTGAACGGCTGCGGCGTCCACATCGCCCCAGGCTTCGTCCTCCCGGAGATAGTGCTCGCTTCCAGGCACGCGAAGCTCGACGGACGCGTTTCCTTTCCCGACCCGTATCTCACCGATGCGGCAGTTGCGATAGACGGCGCGTCCTGTCTCCTGTTCGAGATCGTCGCCGTCCTGAACCGTTCTCAGGCGGCGTCGTACCCCTCCGGCGGCTTCGATATCGAGCTCGACCTTCGCGCTGATGACGCCACGTTTGTTGCTTGTCGAAATCATCCGGACATAGGGCCGGTTGTGGGCGTCTTCCACGGTGGCGGACGCCACTTCGATCTGCTTGACCAGCTTGCGTTCGTAGGCATCGACGGCATCGAGCCGATAGATCATGTGGTGTTTGTCCGCATGCGTTGCCGAGTAACGGAGTGTGCATAGCGGATTCATCGCGTCGAGCGCCGCTTTGCCCTGCCCCTTCAAACCGCCATCGACGCTCTGCGGCTCGTCCACGATCAGGATCGGCCGGGTGGCCCTGATGAGATCGATCGGCTTCTCGCCGCCCGTCTTCTCGCTGTCCTTGTAAAGGTTGTTCACGTCCTTCTTATTGATGGCGCCGACCGTCACAACCATGATCTGGATCTGCGGGCTCGTGGCAAAGTTCCGGACTTGGCCGAGCTTGGCCGAGTCGTAGAGGAAGTACTCGCACGGCGTGCCCGAATAGAGCGCCCGGAAGTGGTCGTCGGTCATCTGGAGCGACTTGTAGACGCCTTCCTTGATCGCGACCGACGGAACGACGATGACGAACTTGGTGAAGCCGTAGCGCTTGTTCAGCTCGAAGATCGTACGCAGATAGACGTAGGTCTTGCCGGTTCCGGTCTCCATCTCCACGGTGAAGTCGCCGGATTCCAGGGACGCGGACGGCGGCAGGCCGTTACGAAGCTGGATGTCCTTCAGGTTCGCGAGAATCTCGTCGTCGAGGAGCGTCAGCCGGTTGCCGCCGCCGAGATCGTTCTGGGCGAAAGCCAGTCTCTCTTGCGGGTCCACCCGATCCCGAGTGACCGTGAACTCGGTCCGGCAGACCTCCTGGCCGCGGAACAGGTCGCAGACGGCGTTCACCGCTTGCAGCTGGAAATCAAGGTCGGGCTCGAAGCGGAGTTTCATCGTGGCTGGGGCGTCTCTTGCCTTGGGTCTTTGGGTCTGCGGTCAAGCCAGCATCAGGCGCTCGCCCTTGGGCTTCGGGACGGGCCGTCTCAACTCCTGTGCCCTTTCGACCCAGAACTGCATCGCGTCTTTGATGTTCCGTAACGCGGTCTCCTGATCTTCGCCGTGCGCCATGCACCCACGCAACTCGGGCGCCTCGGCGACGAACGCCTGATCTTCGTTCCTCCAGTGGAGAATGATCTCGTATTGGTGCACCAGTCGCCTCCTCCCAGCAGGGCGCGCCGGTCGTCTAAGCGAATGTTCGCGTCCGACCGTCCGCGGAGTATGGTCTGTACCAGCCGCTCGTGCCGACTCGTGGGCTATCTCCCCCCAACCCGTCGGCATCACAGGCTTCGGATGTTCCCGAGGCCGCGCTGCTCGAGTATCGCCGCGAGGTTCGTCTTCGCGACGTCGTCAGCGAAGGCGCTATCACGGAGCACGATGGTGGACTCGCCAGCGGGAGCAACCGCGTCACGCCAATCAGCGATACCGAGCGCCAACGGCTCCACGTCGTCGCGAGAGATCTCCTCATCGAGACAGGCGATCAGCGTCCCGGCGCCGACCGAGTGGACAGACCTGCCCGCGATGGTCTGCCTCGCGATGGGAACGCACAGATCGAGACCGAGCTTAAGAAGCAGCTCATAGAGGATGTCCGGCTCGGTGCGACCGGGTTCGATGTGGTCAACAGCGGAAAGCAGTCCCGTTTCAAGATTGCCTGGTGTCGGGTCCCAGGCTCGGACACTGGACGTGTCGAGCTTGAACACGCGGAAGCCGAGATCGCCTGCAAACATAGGATTGTCCTCCTTGATCTTCCTGGCGGCGCGACGGAGGCGCTCCTTGGTGAGTTCGGCAATATTGCGTGGTTTACCGAGCTCATCGCAGAAATCGGCTGCAGCCCGTTGGGCGTTGTTGTTCGAATCAAGTGGTTCCGGAAGCTGAACAAGAATGTATCGCCTTCGGCTACCGCTTGACACACTTTGCAACATAACAGAATGCCCGGTCGTGCCGGAACCAGCAAAAAAGTCCATTACAATAGCGTCGGGATCATCCCCCGTCGCCATTTGTATGAACTTGTTGATGGTACTTTCATCCTTCGGATAATCGAACACTCGCGCGCCCATCATGCGATTGAGTCTTTCCGAGGCCGAGCGTGCCGGCTGGTAGAAGACACTCGGAGGTGTGACCTTGTACGTCTCGTGCAAATAACGCCGGACCATAACACTCGTATCCGAAACAAACGTAATTCTGCCTTCGTCCACCAACCGATTGAAGTTGTCTTGGTCAAAACTCCAACCGCGGTTTTGTCTAAGTGGAATAATCTGGCCACTTTTGGAATTCCGTAGTTCGAACTTTCGGCCACCCGGTGCAGTAGGATCGTCTTCCTTGTATGCTCCTCTAGCATCAATATGTCTAAAACGTCGATTTCCGAACGCCGGTTTGGATTTGTTCGCGCGGAACCATCTTGCCAAATCTTCGGAAGCCGCCTGGTAATTGACTCCATGTACGCCTTTGAGGCGATTCACTTCACGGAGAACAGGTTCCACACCCTCCTTCTCCAATCCCCAATTTCGTTCAACGCTGTCGCGATTTCTAGCATATACAACCACATATTCGTGACATACGCCTATTTGACGTGCGTCATTCTTGTTAGCACCCTCCCAAACTACTTCGGCAATGAAATTCTCGGGACCAAAGATCTCATCCATAGTTAGCCGAACTTGAGCGATTTCGGTATCATCGATGCTGACAAAGATCGTTCCATCTTTACGTAACAGTGCCCGAGCCAAGCGCAGTCGCGGCAGCATCATGTTCAGCCAGTTAGTGTGAAAGCGTCCTGAGGCTTCGGTCGCGGTCGTTAGCTTTCGGCCATCAGAGTCGATTTGCCCCGTGATCATTTGGTAGTGTCTAATGGGATTTGAGTAATCATCCGAATAGACCACGTCGCCGTCCCGATTGTAGGGAGGATCGATATAGATGAGTTTGACCTTGCCGGCGTAGCTCTTCTGCAAGAGCTTCAACACCTCGAGGTTGTCGCCCTCGATCATCAGGTTCTGAGTCGTATCCCAATCGATGCTCTCCTCCGGACACGGGCGCAGGGTGCCGGTCGAGGGCGTCAAGGCGAGCTGGCGCGCGCGACGCTTTCTGTGCCAGTTGAGGCCGTACTTCTCCTCGCTCTCGTCGACGGCATCACCGAGAAGCTGCTGGAGGACCTCGAAGTCCACTTTTCCCTCGGTAAACGCTTCGGGAAACAACGCCTGTAGCCTTTCGAGGTTATCGGCGACTATATCCGCCGAACGGGTCTCCGGGTCACCGGCGATGATCTTGTGCATGACGCGCTTCTCCTTCACAGTCTTGCCCGCGTGGCATCGAGGTCGGCGCGCAGGCGGGCAAGCTCCATGTTCAAGTCGACCCGGCGGGACATCTGCGTCTCCTTGCGAGCAGCGGAATATAACGTCGCAATCTTGTCAACAAGACACCGGTATTCCCGCAGCGCGGCTTCTCGATCCGCGGCTGCGGCTGCCGTAGCAGGAAGGGTAAAGGTGCCCGTGACCTTGGCGGATCGGAACGCCTGGACGGCATCGATCCAGCCTTGGTACAAGGCGTAGAGTGTGCGCCGGGGCTGGCGTTCCAAAGCGAGAGCGTCGCGGAACGCTGTGACCGGCTCATGTGCGCAGTCGACATCGATCCGGGTAGCGGCCATTTCGCCGTCCAATACGGTGCTGCCTGCGTCGCCCAGAGACCGGCGCTTGTGGGCCGGCGAGAGTTTAGGCGTGCCACTCCGCCACGTGATCAGCAGCACGGGGTAGGGCACGGTGCGGTGGACCAGTTCAACCAAGCGTTCGCCGCGTGCGGCGGGACGCAGAGCGAGCTTCAGGACGGCAATTTCGAGATACTTCCGCTCGGCATCGCGGTATTCAGCGACGCCGACCGTCGCCGGCTTGAGCGCCGCAAGCCACCTCAATTCCTGGATCCCTTCCTGAATGCGACGCCGGTCCCCCGACGCGAATGCGCCGTTCCCGATCAGCAGCGTCTTGGGCACGCGGCGATCGATGAGCGCGTCACGGGGGAGCTTGAGCGCCACGAAGGGATCGAACGGTGTCATGCCGGATCCTCCGCTAGCACGACGAGAAAGGCTACGACCTCAAAGTCGTCCATTCCCGCAAACTCGCCGGCCACGGCGTGCGTTCCTCCTGGAGAGAACAGGCTGGCGATCGCGCGCTCCTCACCCATTCCAACGATGGAGGACACGGCGGCGGCAAGTAGGCGCTGCGCGGCGCGCATATCCTTGCCCTGGTGGGTGGCCGCGTCGAATCGGGTGCAGGCAAAGGCGTCGGGCATGTCCTTGCCGACACAAAGCCGCTTCAGTCGGTCGAGAGCCGCCTTGGCCTGGGCGAACGGCAGGAGCACTGATCCGTCCTCCCCGACATGAACCAGATAGTGCGGCGCTAGGGGATAGCCCGGCTCGAACCGGCCCTCTGCCGCAACGCCCTCGGCGCGCAGGCAGAAGATCACGCCCGGCGGGATATCGTCGTCGGCCGTGACGGTGACCGCATGCATACCGAGTGGAACCGAATCCAGCGCGTCGGGATGAACCCTGCGGTAGTCCGCCAGGTCGATCCGGAAATCGGTCAACGTCAGATCGGCGATGGAGACCCCCGACGACAAGTCCTCCAGATCGATCACCGCATCCTGAAGCTTCAGGAGTTGCTTGCGGCGGTACGCCAGATCGTTCATCGGATCGCCAGACTGCCGTTCGATCAGGTTCTCCTCGCCGGTCGCCGAGATGTCGAGAAGCACCATGCGGCCGCTCACTCGCTGTTCCAGGCGCAGATATTCCTCGAGTTCCATGTTGGGCCAGAAATTGACGAGCTGAATGCGCTCGTTAGGCGAGCCGATGCGGTCGATGCGGCCGAAACGCTGGATGATGCGCACGGGGTTCCAGTGGATATCGTAGTTGACGAGCCAGTCGCAGTCCTGGAGGTTCTGACCTTCGGAGATACAATCGGTCGCGATCAGAAGATCGATTTCGCCTTCGCCCGAAAGGTCGTCCGGCCGTTCCTTGGTCCGCGGTGCGAATGCGGTCAGGATGGACGCGAGATCGCGCCGCAGACCCGACAGAGTCGTCCGGTTTCGCCCCGCGCCGGTGACCAGTGCGGCCTGCACTCGCAAACAATCCTGCACCCAGGGCGCCAGCGTGTCGTACAAGTAGCGCGCAGTGTCGGCAAAGGCCGTGAACACGATCACCTTGCGGTTGTCGGCGTTGATCGGGTTGCGGCATTTCCGCTCGATCATCTCGCGTAGCGCAGCGAGCTTGGCGTCTCGGTCGGCGGTCACCTGCCTGGCCGCGGCGTGAAGCGTCGCCAGCCGGTTGCGGTCCTCGATCAGGTCCTGCCGCCATCGGACCGGATCGACGTCCTGAAGCAGAACTTTGACCTTGCGTCCGACCAGGAGGCTCTCGAAGGCTGTATCCTCGATGTCGATGTCCGCGATATCGAGCTCCTCAAGTTCGCCTGCCTGTTCGTCGATGCGCGCTAGGAGCGACTCGACGTCGGCAAGCTGGCGTTGCACGGTCAGGGCAAACGAAGCGACTGAACTCTCCATACGCTTCAGCACGTTCACGCGGAGAAGCTGGACGAGGCTCTCCTCGCGGTCCAGTTGCCGGAAAGTCCCGCTTCCACGGCGAAGTCTGGTGCTGTATTTCTCGTCGTACGCCTCTCGCTTGTGAGGCAGCACATAGCGGAGCGGAGCATAAGCGGCGAGGTTCAGGCGGCGGATCTCCGCGTTGATCTCGCGGATCAAGGGAAACTCTCCCGCGAGATCGACATCCGGCTTCACGTTGATCGGCTTCAGGCGTTTCGGGAAGCGGCCGGTCTCGCTGTCTCCATAATACTTTTCCAGGTGACGGCGCGAGCGGGCGATCGTGAGGCGGTCCAGCAGCGTAAAGTAATCGAATCCCAGCATGTCAAAGAGCCGGGACGGCGTGCAGTCGGTTTCGTCCAATTTGAGCCAGCGGTTGAACTGCTTCTGCGCGCGCTGGGTCGTGCCGTCGATACTGGACACGCCGTGATCGGCCAACGCCGTGTCGTTGCCCTCGGTGGCGAACGCGATCTGGTTGCGCAGATCGGCTAGACGATTGTTCACGGGTGTGGCCGAAAGCATGAGGACCCGGGTTTTCACACCCTCGCAGACGATCCGGCGCATGAGCCGGTCGTACCGTGTCTCGCCGCCCTGACGCGGCGTACGCTTGTTGCGGAAATTGTGCGATTCGTCGATGACGACGAGATCGTAGTTGCCCCAGTTCACATGGGCGAGGTCGATATCGCCCGACAGGCCGCCGTCACGGGACAGGTCGGTGTGGTTGAGAATGTCGTAGTTGAAGCGGTCGCTCGCGAGAATGTTGCGGCGATCGTTGGCGCGATAGAGGGTCCAGTTGTCGCGCAGCCGCTTCGGGCAGAGCACAAGGACGCGGTCATTGCGAAGTTCGTGGTATTTGATGATCGCCAGCGCCTCGAAGGTCTTGCCGAGCCCGACGCTGTCGGCGATGATGCAGCCGCCGAATCGGTCGAGCTTGTCGATGGCGCCCACGACCCCGTCGCGCTGGAACCTGAACAGTCTCTTCCAGACTTCCGTGTCGCGAATCCCGGTCGCCGACTTGACGACCCGCTCTTCGTCGAGTTCCCCGCCCTCGATTCGGAACAGGTGGTGCAGGATGACCGCGTAGATGCTGGACGGAGCGCGGTGCGCGGCGAGGCGGCGCAGCTCCGCCACGAGCTCCGCCTTTGCGGCGTCATCTTCTGTCAGCCCGGACCATTGCACGTCGAACCACGCGCCCAGCCGTTCGCATTCTTCGGGGGTTTCGGAAGCCTGAATCAGATTGAGCGGGTTGCCCGGCGCGAGGCCGAGCCCGTCCGTGCTGAAGGAAAAGGAGCCGATCAGGGCCTGCCCCGAGCGACCGTCGCCGTTGCGCAGCACGATCGCCCCCTGCGGGACCGATCCGTTCGCTTTTCGCACCTCGGCCGCCTTCTCGATCCAGGCCGCACAACGGCCGGCGAGCCAGCGCCCCTGCAGGCGATTGCGTGCCGCCCGGTCCGCAGCGGATCCTAGAAGATCGAGCTCGTTATCGTCGGGCGGCAGGACGAGCCGCGCGCCGGCGATCCGCGCCAGATTTCCGGCCAGCTCGCCAAAGGCAAAGAGCGATAGCGTTCGGGAAGCGAAGTCGACCTGATTGCCCGGCCGGAGCCAGGGCCGGACGATATCGACCACGCGATCGGTGCCGGTGTTGGGAACGATCCTCATCGCGGCCCGGGCGTCCAGGAACTGATGGTCTTGACGCCTGTGTTCCGGAATTCGCTCGTGTCCCGCGTTACCACGGCGAGCCCGCGGGAGGCTGCCGTCGCGGCAAGGAAGGTGTCCGGAACATTAGTGTCGAGCGGTGCTCCATTTCGGCGCTTTTCTTCCATGATCCGCGCACACTGCCGGGCGTCGGCAAGGGTTCGGTCGGCGATCCGGTCCTGCGCGCAATGGCTTCGGATGGCTTCGGGCGGCGCTCGGTCTTCATGCGCTCCCCGTGGACCAGGCGGAGAACGAAATCTTCCATCGATACTCCGACCTGCCGGGCCTCGCGCTTCCGCCAGGATCTGTCCCCGGGATCCATATCGCGGACCGTGAGGCTGGAACTCACGTCAGCGCCTCCTCTCCGGCCGAACGCCCGTTTGTGGTTCGCCACGCCATAGACTCATGCTATCAAAGAAGGTAGGTCAAGAGCAACGGAGTCCAGCAAGGTGGGGCGCAACCACACGATCCGCTTCAAGAACCGGTACTGGTAGATCAAGGTGGCGCTTGAGTGGTCGCACCTTCATTTCGGCGAGATCGCTGCCCTCCACCGCGGTGTGCGCCCGTACGGCGGCACCTTCCTCATCTTCTCCGACTACATGCGCCCGTCCATCCGGTCGGCGGCGCTGATGCACCTGCCGGTTACCTACGTCTTCACCCACGACAGCATCGGGGTGGGCGAAGACGGCCCGACCCACCAGCCCATCGAGCAGCTGGCCTCGCTGCGCGCCATCCCGGGCGTGCTCGACCACCCGCAAACCCTCAGCCAGGAAGGAGGTCAAGAACGCAGCGTAGAAACCTGACCTCGGTGAGGTCGGGTGTCAGGTGACTACCGTACTTGTACACACAGAGGCTCACCGAAGGGCAATCTACCTCGAAATCCTCCGTCCGACTGCACCCCATTCGTGGTCTTGCAACGATTTGAACCGTGGTTTCGCAACGTCCCTAGGCGTGGTATTGCAATTCAGTGCGACGGCTCGCCGAATCAGCTCCTCTCGCTCGAGCGGCGTGCGATCTCGTTGATCAAGGCCTGGCTAATGGTATCGACCGTGTGATCCGCCTCCGCATTCCGCTCCTCCAACTCCGTATAGCGAACACGTTGTGCTGACGACGCGATGGCCTGGCCATCGATCTCGGCCACTAGAGAGACGCCTACTTCATCCAGTGTCCAAGCCATCGACAGCGTAACGCCAAACCCGGATCTTCCTCGTCCGATGTAGTTGGCGAAGCTCAACTCTGCCGCGAGTTCCACTGGCTGATCATCCGTCATCCGAAACCCAGGCTTAACGATGTAGGTCTGTCTTGTCCGTTCCCATTGTTTCTTCTCGAACCGATTGCGACTAAGGCTGACCTCGGGCTGACCCGCCTTCGCGCGTGTGCGCCAGCGGCTAGTGTGAAACAGTTGACGGAGCGGGTCGAGTACTATCTCCGCCCTTGCCAGCGTCGGACGAATCCATTGGTCCACCACGCTATCCAGCACTTCGACATCCGACTTGTTCGGCGCGTCTCCCCGGTGCCGTCGAACGAAGAGAGCGACTTCCTTCTCGACATCCCCGGCTTCTCGGATCGATTCGCCCTTCGCAGCCCGGATCCCCAACTCAAGCACCCACAGGACGTTGTCCAGCATGAACCGGGCGAGTGGCATGATTCGGCCCAGATCGGCACTCTGCAGCGCAGCGATGTAACGGTCCCGTTCGGCGCTCCTAATCACGATTGGAGGCAGGCCAAGCCGAAGCAGAGCGTAGTTCGCGACCAGTCGCGCCGTGCGTCCGTTTCCGTCGTCGAACGGATGGATGCGCAGAAAGCTCCAATGTGATTCGGCCAGGAACAGAGGCAGCGGATAGGCGCTACGCTTCAGGTCTCGCTGGAAATCGCGGGTCCAACTCTCCATCAACGCGGGCGTCTCCTCGGGTTCCGCAAACCGATGGAGTGCGCCGGTCTCCGTACGTACGTGGTTCGGCTGCGTCTTGTACACCCCGGGAACGATGCGCTTCCGGGTCGGCTCCCCGTCAGGGGTTTCAGCCACGTGCCAGAACGGCTCCTTGAGGAGAATCCTGTTTAAGTCTCTTGCATCGCCCTCACCCAGGATCCGCTCCTCGTTCGACAGGCGTCGCACATGGCTGATCGCGACATCGTGCGCCTTCATCTCCTCGTAGTGCCGCATCGGGTGCCCGCCCGCCGAGCGACCGTGGATGAGCAGCAATTCCGTCTCGTGGTAGGTTAGCGTGTTGCCCTCGATGTGGTTGCTATTGTAGTTCCACTCGAGTCTGAGCTTGCGCCAGAGTCGTTCGTCGTCGGTGTCGCTCATGGCTTGGCGAAGTGCCGTCCACTCCGCAGCTACTGCGCCCAAGTCCCCCAAGCGTTCAAAGATGTGAACGTTCTCCACCGTCAGGTCGGGGATGTCGATGTCGAGCAACCGGGACTCCGCGATCCAGCTCACCATGCGCTCTCTGGCTTCCGCATCTCCCTCGAGCGATGCAAGCGCGTTCGCGTGTATCGCGTATGCGCCGAGCCGGGGATGCTCGACGGCAACCCGATCCGCGGTCCGGGCAACCTCGGCTGTCTCTCCCGTCAGAGGGCAATCGCCCTTCATTGCTCGCACTCTCTCTTGTGAGCAGAGATCGACGGGCACGGCGTGCGCCCATCCTGATGATGAGAGTATAACCCACCGGAAAGAGTGGGGGACATCCGTCGCAGAAGCGATCCCGCCAGCACGAACACCGCAGGACCTGTTTGTCCCGCCCCGACCCCTACATGTTGGCGTCGGCACCCCGGGTCGCAGCCTGGATCGCTTCGCAGTGACATCCCGAAACAATCTCGGTCGTCTCCTCCGATGCTCCCGAGCGGGGGGCATTGAAACAAGTGGTGTCGAGTTTGCCGCGACCGTGGGTGTCGGGTCGGACATCGTTCTACTCGGCCTTCACGTTCAACGACTCGGAATACATCGGGTCCGGCGATCCGCTCGTCGACGCGAACCAGGGCATCTTGGCAGGGACCGATGTCACCGGCGTGCCGGCTCGGCTGTGGGTCCTCTCGCTCGTGGCGAACAACCTGCTGGACGAGGCCCATCTGTCCGCCATTACCGAGAATGCAGCCTGGCTGGGCCCACCTCGGACGATTTCGATGACCGCGACCTTCTCGTTCTGACGGAGGGGGAAATGACTCCAGCCGTGGATTTGCCGCGCCGCGAGTGGCTGGAGAAGACAATCGCGCCGCCGGGTCGCACCACTCGTCTGAGTATCACCACGGTGCCCCGGTCTCACCGGGTTGGGTCACCTGCCTTCCAGGCGCGGGGCGGCGGCGAGCGCCCGGCGGACGAGGGTTCGCTCGATAGCTGCGCTGGGGGACGCCGCGCGGGCGAGCGAATCGGCGCGGGCGCCCAATGAGGCGACCGCCTCGGCATCGGCAGACTCGGCCTCGGGCCCTTTGTCGGCGTCTTCCGCCACGACCCCGAGCAGGAACCGCACCAGCCGCTCGTCCGGATCGAAGGGACGGCCCTGGCCGAGCGATTCCGGCCACAGCAGCGCGGTCTCCAGATGACGGCGGGCGGCCGCGCGGTCCCCGGCATCGAGTTCGTCCAGCGCGGCCCCGACATGCGCAAACTCGTACAGGCGGTGGCTCTCGCGGGCGTTCTCCGAGGGAAGGACGCGCGTGTTCGCCAGGATCCGAATCGCCTCGCCGTGGTCGCCCGCCTGGAGGAGCGCGCGCACGTGGAGGATGTCGAGGTTGAAGTCGCCCGGGAAGAACTCCCGGCCCCGGCCGGACGCCTCGAGCGCCTCCGCCCAGCGTCCCGCTTCCTGCAAGTGCCGGATGAGGGAAACGCGGAGGAGACGGCTGCCGGGATCCACGGCGACCGCGCGCCGGAAGTCGGGCCCCGGGTCGCCGCCCATGGCCTCCGTACAGGTGCGCGCGCGCCGCGTATGCGGGTCCGTAGTCGGGTTCGTCGCCGAGGGTCGCCAGCACATCGGCCGCCTCCGCGTCGCGATCGAGTGCCCACAGGTTCAGGCCCAGCAGGTACCGCCAGCCCCATTGCGGGTCTTCGCGGGCTGCCCAGCGCAGGACCGGCAAGGTCTCGGCGCGGTAGGGGAAGGCGAGATCGGGATCGACCTCCGCTCCAAGCATGTCGGCATCGTCAACCAGGAAGGCGTGCCACGCCGCGGCCACGGGGCCGCCGCCCGCCTCGTCCGCCAGCTCCAGCAGGCGCGCGGCATCGCCCGGCAGCCCTCGGTTCGCGTAGCTCACGGCGAGCTCCAGCACTGTCTGCCCCGGATACTCGCTCCGCATCGACGCGGCCAGGCGCGCCGCGGCGGCGGCGCCCGCGGCCTCTTGGTCCTCGGATCCTCCGGCGCGCGCCGCGAGGTACCGTTCGGCCAGCACGAAATGGTTGAGTGGGTCAAGCTCGAGCAGCTCCGCCAGCACGCGTGCCGCGCCGGTTTCGTCCCTCGCCAGACGTGACGCGATCGCCAGCACCTCGCGCGCCGGAATGCTTCCCCGGTCGTGGTCGAGTGCCAGCGTGGCGTGGCGGCGCGCCTCGGCCAGGTCCCGACCGTCGAGCGCCAGCTCCGCCAGCCGAATGCGCGCCGCGGCACGGAAGGCCACCGACCGGGCGGCCCAGCCGAACGAGTCGAACGCGTCGGCGCGGCGCCCCAGGGCGCGATACAGGTTCCCGGCAAGGAAGTTGGCCTCCGGATCGTACGTGTCGAGTTGGAGCGCGCGCCCAGCCTGGGCGAGGCCCTCCTCGTAGCGGGCCGACCTCAGCGCCAGCGCGCCGAGGCCCAGCAGCGCCTCCTGGTTCCACGGTTCGGCTGCGACCGCCCGGTCGTAGAGCGCCCGCGCTTCAGCGTAGCGGCGGCCACGCGCCAGTTCTCGCGCCTCAAACACGAGGCGATCCGTCTCAGGGAGGGCGTCCCACCCCTCGGGGTCCGTCGCAAATGGCCGGGACAGCGAGCGCTCCCCGCCGAGTCCGCAAATGCCACCGAGACCGGTTTCGCCCCGGTTCGAGCAGCCTTCCAGACCGAGTCCGGGCAGCGAAACGCGCCACGGGCTGTCGGACGCGACGTCGAACTCGACCACCACCGGCTCGAGGGGTTCGAGCGCCACCGTCCGCGCCGCGATCTGTTCACCGCCGGACCATGCCTTCACCGTGTCGGCATCGGCCCCGAACGCCTGGACGACCACCCGAAGGCGGTCACCCTCCCTTTCGACGTGCATGGCGCCGTGGGGGGAAGCGTCGGTGAGGCCGCCCGTCCCCTCCAGCGGGAACCACGTTTCGGTCCAGCGGCTGGCCGAGAGGGGGTCGAACCCGGCCTGTGAGATCGGGTTGCGGTCTGCTCCCGGCTGATACTGCACGTGCAGCCGTCCCGCCTGGAACTCGACGTACTGCCCGTCCGTGTCGGTGAGGATGTCCTCCCAGATGCCGCCTTCGCGGGACAGCGCCCACAGCCACATCTTGCGCCCAGGCATGTCTTCGTGGCGGGCCCAGTGTCCCCAGCCGTAGCCATCGTCGTGATAATAACCGCCGACGAAGTCGTTCAGCGCGCCCACCACGTGGTAGGACTTGCTTCCTCCGAACGCGTTGTTGCGGTAGAGAGGCAGGAAGCGCCCGTCCTCGTCCACGGGCCATGGGCGCACCCGGCCGGAGTGCTCCAGATAGGCGTTGCCGGGCACGAACAACTCCAGGTCGTCCCGGGCGAAGGCCGCGGCCGTCATCCAGTTGTAGTAGGGCTGCTCCAGCGGGGTCGGGTTGTACCACAGGACGCGCGTCTCGAAGGCGGCCCGGTCCGCAGGAAGGCGTATCTCGACGCGCCACGAGGTGCGCGACGGGAGGTCCATGGCGCCGACGATGGTGCTCACGCTGCCGTCCGCGTTCTCCCGCATGTGATATGTCGACGGGGGTGGCGGTGGCCGGCGTGTGCCCGATCACGCCGAAGTTGAACTCGATACCGCCCGAGGTCCACGGGCCGCGCAGGGCGATGTCCCGGAATTTCATCACTTCGTTCCGATAGATGAACTCGTGGCCGGTCGCCTTCACTACGGCCCCCCACACCTTGCCGCCCACTTCGGGAAGGACGAAGACCTCTATGAGATCGTTCTCCATCCGCACGACCTTCCATTCCCTGGGCTCCGGCGTCACGGCGTATCCCTCGAACGTGTGGTAAGGGTACAGCCTGCGGTCGGTGGCGAGCATCGGCACGGGATTCGGGTCCGAGAACGGGTACGTGTCGAGGACGCGCTCCTCCTCCGAGATGCTGGCGCGGGGTCCGGGGGCGGCGCACGAGGCGGCGGTCAGGGCGGCGCAAAGGATGGCCGTGTCGAGCAGCCCGTGGCGCAACCCCGACCGAATTCGAGCGCCGATGCGTTTCGTCCAAACGCATCGCTCGACGTTGCTCCCCGGTCGAAGAGCCCTGCTACGTGCCCACCGCCAATCTGATGACATGTCACTCCTGCGGGAAGAATACGTTGGATTACAACGGCAAGAAGAACGCAGCCCGCCTCCCACCCCCTACATGTTCCGCCTGTACTGCCCCCCCACCTCGTACAGCAACGCCGTGATCTGCCCCAGCGTGCACATTTTGCAGGCCTCCATGAGCGCCGTGAAGGTGTTGCCGCCCGCCAGTGCCACCCGCCTCAGGTGCGCGAGCGCGGCTTCGGCGCGGCCCCGGTTGCGGGCCCTGAAGGCCTCGTTGGAGGCGATGGCGTAGTCCTTCTCGTCCGCGGTCGCGCGGATGACCTCCTCGGGCACGCGCGTGGGCGATCCCTCCGGACCCAGGAAGGTGTTCACCCCGACGATCGGCAACTCGCCGCTGTGCTTGCGCGACTCGTACTCGAGCGACTCATCCTGAATCCGGCCCCGCTGGTACATGCGCTCCATCGCCCCGAGCACCCCGCCGCGCTCCGACAGCCGCAGGAACTCGCTCATGACGGCCTCTTCAACCAGGTCCGTCAGCTCCTCGATGATGAACGAGCCCTGAAGCGGGTTCTCGTTCCTCGACAGCCCCAACTCCTTGCTGATGACCAGCTGAATCGCCAGCGCCCGGCGCACGCTCTCCTCGGTGGGAGTGGTGATGGCTTCGTCGTAGGCGTTGGTATGCAGGGAGTTGCAGTTGTCGTAGAGGGCGTACAGGGCCTGCAGCGTGGTCCGGATGTCGTTGAAGGCGATTTCCTGCGCATGCAGGCTGCGCCCGGAGGTCTGGATGTGATACTTGAGCCTCTGAGAGCGGGCGCTGGCGCCGTACACGTGCCTCATCGCCTTGGCCCAGATGCGGCGCGCCACCCGCCCAATTACGACGTACTCCGGATCCATGCCGTTGGAGAAGAAGAACGACAGGTTGGGCGCGAAGTCGTCGACCCGCATCCCGCGCGAGCGGTAGTACTCGACGTAGGTGAAGCCGTTGGAGAGGGTGAGCGCGAGCTGGGTGATGGGGTTGGCGCCGGCTTCCGCGATGTGGTATCCGGAGATCGACACGGAATAGAAGTTCCGCACCCCTTCGTCGATGAAATACTGCTGGATGTCCCCCATCAGCCGAAGCGCCAGCTCGATGGAGAAGATGCAGGTGTTCTGGGCCTGATCCTCCTTGAGGATGTCGGCCTGGACGGTGCCGCGCACCACGGCAAGGGTCTCGCTGCGGATGCGCTCGTAGACCTCGGGCGGCAGAACTTCGTCGCCGCTCACGCCGAGCAGCATCAGCCCGAGGCCGTCGTTTCCCCCCGGGAGCGGGCCCTGGTAGCGGGGACGCTCCACGCCCCGTTCCCGACACAGGGCCTGGATGCGCTCCTCGACCTCGGCCTCGAGTCCATTCCGGCGGATGTGGAGCTCGCACTGCTGGTCGACCGCGGCGTTGAGGAAGAACCCGAGCAGCATGGGGGCGGGCCCGTTGATGGTCATCGACACGCTGGTGGCCGGGTCCGCGAGGTTGAAGCCGGAGTAGAGCTTCTTGGCGTCGTCGACCGAGGCCACGCTCACGCCGGAGTTGCCGACCTTCCCGTAGATGTCCATGCGCTCGTCCGGGTCCTCGCCATAGAGCGTGACCGAGTCGAAGGCGGTGGAAAGACGGTTGGCCAGGCTGGCGCGGCTGAGGAAGTGGAAACGCCGGTTGGTGCGCTCCGGGCCTCCCTCGCCCGCGAACATGCGCTGCGGGTGCTCCTCCCGCCGCCGCAGCGGGAAGACCGCGGCGGCATAGGGAAACGCCCCCGGGACGTTCTCGGTGAGCCGCCAGCGCAGCACTTCGCCCCAGTCGCGGAACCGGGGCAGCACCACCCGGGGGATGCGCGAGCCGGCGAGCGATTCCGTGAAGAGGCTCTGCTCCAACGTCCGGTCGCGAACCTGGAACGTGTAGGTATCGGCCTGGTAGCGGCGCCTCACCGCCGGCCACTCCCGCAGCAGACCCAAGCTGCCCTCATCGAGCCGCTCGCGCGTCCGCTGGTACACGTCGACCAGCCGGGCGACCGGCTCGTCCTCTCCGGGTGAGGCGTGCAACTCGGGCGCGACCTCCTCAGGCTCGCTGCGGGGGCTGGTGGGCGAGCCGGGAACCGTCGCGCCACCAGCGCCGGCGTCCGAACGCAGCAGCCGGATAGCACCGTGTAGCTGATACAGCTGGCGGGCCAGACCCACCTGCTCCTCTACCCGGTGGTCGTAGCTCCGGCTTGCCTCCACGATCTCGGCCAGATAGCGGGTGCGTTCCGGAGGGATTACGACATGCTCGGCGCGGACATCGTCGATGGGCTCGCGCTCCGTCTCCAGAGCGGCGCCGGTCTTGCGGCGAAGCTGTTCCAGAAGCGCCCGGTACAGCCGGTTGACGCCGGCGTCGTTGAAGTGCGAGGCCACCGTGCCGTAGACCGGCAAGGCCTCGTCGGGCAGGCTCCACATGCGGTGGTTGCGCCGGTACTGCTTGCGCACGTCCCGGAGTGCGTCGAGCGCTCCGGGCCGGTCGAACTTGTTGATGGCGACCACGTCGGCGTAGTCGAGCATGTCGATCTTCTCGAGCTGACTGGCTGCGCCGTACTCGGGCGTCATCACGTACAACGACACATCCGAGTGCCCCACCACCTCGGCGCCGAACTGCCCGATGCCGGGCGTCTCGATGATCACCAGGGCGTAGCCCGCGGCCTTGCAGATGTCCACCGCCTGGGGCACGTACGGCGAGAGCCCCACGGTCGAGGCGCGGGTGGCCAGCGAGCGCATGTACACGCGCGGGCTGCCGGCGGCGTTTACGCGGATGCGGTCACCCAGCAGCGCGCCCCCGGTACGGCGCTTGGAAGGGTCTACGGAGATGATCGCCAACCTGCCGGCCGGCGCGCAGGACAGGTAGCGCCGCACCAGCTCGTCCACCAGGGACGACTTGCCGGATCCCCCGGTGCCGGTGACACCGAGCACGGGCACGGAGCGGGCCGCCGCCATCTCCACCACGGCCTCCATCACCTCCTCCGCGCCCTCGTAGCCGTTCTCGGCCGCGGAGATCAGGCGCGCCACAGCCCCCGTGTTTCCCCGTTCGAGCGAGCGCAGCTGGCCCTCCGGATCCGGGAGGGACGAACGCACCGAGCCGCGCGCGATCTCCAGCACCTCGTCGATCATCCCCTGGAGGCCCATCGCACGCCCGTCGTCAGGGGAGAAAACGCGATCGATGCCGCGCCGGTGCAACTCGTCGATCTCCGCCGGCAGGATCGTCCCGCCGCCACCGCCGAAGATGTGGATGTTCGCGCCCCGCTCCCGCAGCAGGTCGCGCACATAGGTGAAGAACTCCATGTGCCCGCCCTGATACGAGCTGATCGCGATGGCGTGCGCGTCCTCCTGAATCGCGCACTCCGCGATTTCCAGGGCCGAGCGGTTGTGCCCGAGGTGGATGACCTCGGCGCCCGAATCCTGGAGGATCCGGCGCATGACGTTGATGGCGGCGTCGTGCCCGTCGAAGAGCGACGCGGCCGTAACTACGCGGACAGGGTGGGTGGTGCGGGGCGGAGCAGCAGCAAGGCGATCCATGGATCCTCCTTCACGGCACGACCACCGAAAGTGCCGAGGGAACGACGTCCACCCGAACCTGGCTGGTACGCGATTGGTGGACGTCCCCGTCAACTTCATAACGTACGGGCTGGTCGAATCGCACCGCAAAAGTCCGGTCCTGCCGCAGGGCGACCCCCTTGGCGTTCACGTGCCTGCCCTTCTCGGCCAGGCTGAACAGGCGGGCGCGCCGCACCGGAGAACCATCGGCGATCGCGCACGCATCCAGCCGGCCGTCGTGCAGATCGGCTTCCGGGGCGATCGGGAATCCGCCCCCGAAGATGCGCCCGTTCGATATCGTGAGCATGAGGTGCTGCCCTTCGGTGCTCCAGCCGGCGCTGTCCGACAACCGTAGCCGGGAGCTTCGGTACAGAAACAACTGCTGCAATGCGGTGACCTTGTAGAGGACCGCACCGCGGAGGAAACGAGCCCGAAGAGTGGCGTCGATGACGGCGGTATCGAAGCCGAATCCCACCAGGTTGAGGAAGTGGCGGGGCGAGCTCCGCCAGAGTTCCCCGGAATCCACCTCCGGGCGCGGGGCGGGACGCCACTCGGACACCACCCGGCCCACATCGATGCGACGGGTCTTGCCCGCGGCCAGGGCGGCCACCGCCTGCTCCGGATCGCCGTAGCTCAGCCCGAGGCTCTTGGCGAAGTCGTTCCCGGTTCCCGACGCCAGAAGCCCCAACGAGACATCAGCACGCCCGCAAGCCACCACTCGGTCCGCCACCTGGCTCCAGGTCCCGTCGCCTCCCACCGCCACGATCCGCTTCGCGCCCCCGGCGATTGCTTCGTCGGCAAGCGCGGCTTCCTCGCCCGGCGCCGTGGTCGTCGCCCATTCGTAGGACTCGAGATGCCTGTCGAGCAATCCCCGGTAGAGAGGGATCCGGCGAGCGCCCCTTCCGTGCCCCGAAGCGGGGTTGAAGATGACGAAGGTGCCCACGCCGTGGCTCAGATGCGCTCCAGTTCCTCGAATACCTGGACCCCGTTCGTCATCCACTGCTCGCGAAACGGATAAGTCGAGACCTGGTCCAAGGTGAGCTGGGACGTCATGGGGTGCTCGTACAGCTTGAGCGTCCCGACTTCCTCCTCGTGCTCGCTGTGCGGGCCCCGCATGTGGATGTCCACCTTGAAGCGGTCGTCACCGTTCGTCATGAACGACTGGTACAGATGATCGACCGGCTCCGAGTGGTGGTCCGTGACCTCGAAGTCCAGGATGGGCTGATCCCCTTCGCGAACTTCGACCCGCATGCGTCCGTCGGAAGACTGGAGGCTGATTTCCACGTCCTGCATGTAATGGGGCAGATGCCAGCGCTCGATGGCGTGCTCGCGGGACGCCTCGGTGCTCGTGCCCACCAGGAACGGGTAGAACGCGGATTTCGCCATGCCCCGGCCCGGGCTGACGAGGGGCGGCACGATCACCGAGAGCACGATCTCCTGATAGGGACCGACCATGCTGTCGGTGAAGTCGAAGGCGGTGAGGGCGAAAATGCTGGCCTCGTGCTGCACTTCGAGCGGTTGCAGGTGCGACGGAAGAATACGCCGCGCGTCCGAGGTCGAGATCTCGAAGAAGGCGCTGACGGCTTGCGAATAGTGATACCGGGTCAGGGGCATTTTCCGTGTTTCTTGAGGATGGAGGTGATGATTTCGGCCCCTTCCCTCAGCTCCGCCCTGGTGTGTGACGCCGAGATGGACATGCGGAAGCGGGACTTGTGCTTGCCCACCGCAGGAAAGCGGATGGGGTTGATGTAGACGCCCTCGTGCAGCAGATCTTCTGCGATCTGGAAGATGCCGGCATCGTCGCGGATCATGATGGAGATCACCTGCGAAGTGGAGTCGCCCACGTCCACCCCTGCCTCGCGCAGGAGCTCGTGCATGTAGCGGGCGTTGTCCCAGAGTCTTTCGCGCAGCTGGGGTTCGGCTCCGGCTATCTCCAGCGCCTTCAGCAATCCGGCTACGACCCCGGGCGGAAGCGCGCAGGAGAAGACGCGTGAGCGCGCGAAGCCCCGGAGGTAGTAGATCAGCTCGGCGGAGCCCGCGACGAAACCCCCCAGGCCGCCCAGACTCTTGGAGAAGGTGCCCAGGTGGATGTCGACCTCGTCGTCGAGCCCGAAGTGCTCGGCGACGCCGCGGCCGTTGGACCCGTAGACGAAGGTCGAGTGTGCCTCGTCGATGAGCAGGCGCGCCCCGTGCTTCCGGCACACCTCGACGATTTCGGGCAGTCTGGCCACATCGCCGTCCATCGAGTACACGCCCTCGACGGCCACCAGCTTCTTGCCGCTGAAGCCGCGCAGCTTGCGGTCCAGATCCGCCGGGCTGTTGTGCTTGAAGAAGCGGGACGTCGCCTTCGAGAGGATCATCCCGTCAACGATGCTCGCGTGGGCCAGCTTGTCGGCCACGACCAGATCCCCGGCGCGCATCAGGCCGGCGATGACGCCGACGTTGGCGCTGTAGCCGGTCGGGAAGATGAGGGCGGCTTCCTTGCCCTTGAAGGCTGCCACGTTGCGGGCGAGCCGCTTGTGCAGGTCCATGGTGCCGGAGAGCACCGGGGAGCCCGAAGCGCCAGCGCCATAATGCCGGACCGCGTTACAGATGGCCTCGATCACCTCGGGACGATAGGAGAGCCCCAGATAGTTGTAGGAGGCGAAGTTGATCAGGCCCTGCAGCGTTTCCCGGGTCTTGGGGTCGCCGATCTCCACGCGCGTGGCCGGGGCGGTACCCATCGGCAGTCCGTACAGATAGTAGCCCCCTGTGAACTCGGCGTCCTTCCACCACTCTCCGAACGGCTCCAGGATGGTGAACGGATCCGTGCCCGCCCCGAAGTAGAAGTTGGTGTAGTCGTAGTCGCTCAGCGGGCGAAGCGGCGGCGGGACCTCGCCCCGGTGAGAGGAGTTGCCCGCGAGGGCGGTCCGAGTCCCGTCCGAGTCGCCGATAGCGAGATCCGCGGGCGGGTCACCCGCATCCGGTCGCGTTGACGGTGCAGCGGACTTCCTGCTAGCGTTTTGAATGTTACTCATATGTTTGCCCGATTGTTTTTCGATCGGACCACTCCGGCCATTCAGGAAACGTCATTGAACCTTCGCGGCGCCTCGACTCTGACCACGCTCGGCCTGGCGTTGCTGGCCTGCGATCTGATTCAGCGCCTCCTGATCGCGCCCATGGCGCGATTGCTTCCGGGAAGCCGCGACGCGGTGCTCACGGAGTGGCAACGCTTCACGGCGCATGTGGTCATCTTCTTCCTACGCCATATGGGGGGCGCCAGGTTCGGCGAGCTGCCGGAGATTCCCGCGTCCTCCGGCGTGCTGGTGCTCATGAACCACCAGTCCCTGGTCGACATCCCGCTCGTTGTCGCCTCGATGAATGGCGTCTACCCTCGCATTCTGACACGCAGGCGCTACGAGCGCGGCGTTCCCCTAATATCCCACATGACAAGGCTCTATCGATACCCCTTCGTGGATCCGCGAGCAACCCTGCGCGGTGAACTGGAGCGCCTGCGTGAGGAAGCGGCCGTCTCCAACCATCCGCTTGTGGTGTACCCCGAGGGAACCCGGACCCGGACGGGCCGGATCGGCCCCTTCAAGACTCTGGGGCTCGCCACCATCCTCGCGGCGCGGCGCTGGAGCGTCTACGTCGTAGTGGCCGACGGTTTGTGGCGGTGGGCGCGGCTCAAGGACTTCTTCGGAAACCTATCGTTGATGCGCACGCGCGTCGAGTGTAGGGGACCCTTCGACTCGCCTCCTCCCGACGCCGATCTGGTTCCGTTCATCATGGAGATGCGCAACGTAATGACCGGAATGCTGGCCGAAATGAGGCGCGATCCGACGAGCGGCGCGCCCGCATGATGGCAATCTCGGCGCCGATGGAGCATCTGGTCACCCGGCTGCGCGCGACAGGCGGAAGCGGGCTGGCGGCTGTACTGGCGTACGGCTCCAGGCTGGTGTCGGCAAGCCCGGATCGGCACAGCGCCTACGATCTCGTGGTCGTGGTCGAGGACTATCGGGACTTCTACCGCGCCCTCTACGACGCCGGACACACGGCGCGCAACGTGACGCTGCTTGCGACCGTGAGCCGCGTGCTGGCTCCAACCGTCATCGCCTTCTGGCCAGCT
Source organism: Longimicrobiales bacterium (assembly GCA_965237885.1). Lineage (GTDB taxonomy): Bacteria > Gemmatimonadota > Gemmatimonadetes > Longimicrobiales > Gaopeijiaceae > BD2-11. The sequence goes on from CBDEGN010000002.1 coordinate 1,287,569, forward strand.
CCTCCGGATGGGCCGCTGGCCAAGTGCCTGGTGCTGTCGTGCACGGACTTCGAGCGGGAACTCGGGCCTCGCCGCCTTGATCATTTCTGCCTGGGCCGGATGGCGCATCACGTCTCGGTCGTCCATGCCCGCGACCCGGAGACTGCCGCACGGGTCGGCGAACTCATCGCCGGCGCGAGAGAGATGGTGCTCGACTGGACTCTTCCCTTTCTGGACGGCCCCTTCTCCGTCGACGACTTCTGCCGGCGCATGCTGGAGGTATCGTACGCCGGAGAGATCCGGCCGGAGCGGGGAAGCCGGGTCAGAACCGTGTACGAGGCCCAGCGGGAGACCCTGCGCTCCATCTACATGCCCATTCTGGATGCCAAAGCGGGCTCCGGGATGCTCGAACAGTCGAATGGGAAGTACCGCGCGGTTCATCCCCCCTCGGCGATGTCCCGGCTCCGGCTGAACGCGTACTTCGGCGTCAGCAAGGCGCGAGCCACCACCCGCTGGTTCAAGCACATGCTGACGTTCGACAGCTGGTTCCCCTACATCGTGCGCAAGATCGAAAGGCGCACGGGGATGACGGTCGAGATCACTCCCCTGGAGCGGCGTTTCCCGTTCCCGCTGCTGCTTCCCAAGGCATTCCGGTTGCTGCGGGCCAGGGATCATGGATCACGCGCGAGCCTGAAGTCGACGGATGCCGTGCGTAATCCGCCTCCCGGAACCCGCGGAGCCGAAACATCGTGAGACCCGAGTTGACGGTACTGGTCGTTGCCCTGGGCGTCGCGCTCGCCACCATGCCGATCTTCGCGCTGAGTCGGGCCAGCCGCGCGGTGGACGCGCTCGAGTCCTCGACCCGGGGCAAGTTCGTGCTCGGATCGTTCGTGCGGCGCTGGTTCTACTGGTTTGTCCGGCCCGTGGAGAGGACATCGCTGGCGCTCGGGCTGTCGCCCCTCTTCTACAACTTCCTCGGACTTGCTCTCGGTGCGGTCGCCGGCTGGTTCTTCGCTTCCGGGCGGTTCGCGGTGGGCGGCTGGGCGCTCCTGATGAGCGGCGTCGCGGATGCCCTCGACGGGCGCATCGCACGGGCGCAGGGGGTGGCTTCGCCCCGTGGTGCATTCCTGGACTCGACCATCGACCGCTTCGCCGAAGTGGCGGCGTTCGTGGGGCTGGTGGTGGCGTTTCGCGACTCCGGAGCGGCGATCGCGATCGCGACGGCGGCTCTGGGCGGTTCGCTGCTGGTCAGCTACACGCGCGCCCGGGGGGAAAGCCAGGGCGTCCTCTGCACGAAGGGCGTCATGCAGCGCGCCGAACGGCTCCTGCTGATCGGGTTCGGCGCGATCCTGGACGGGACCGGCTCCGCGCTGCTGGGACGGGATTCGGGCACCGTCCTGCTGGCCGTGCTGACGCTGACGGCGGCCGGCACGGTCGCGACCGCCGTCTTCCGCACGGTGTGGATCGCCCGGCGGCTGCCGTAGGGGCAGGTCCTAGGCGCCGCGCCGCCGCGCCGGTATCGTCACCGCTTCGCCGGGGTCGGGGCGGATGCCCTGTTCGTCCAGCTGCCGGTAGAGCGCGGGCATCTCATCCGTGACGATCTCGTTGAGCCTCTCGATGAGCGGAGGCACCTTCTCCCAGGCCTGGTCGAGCTGCCAGAGCTGGTCGGCGGTGGGGCGCGTGCTGGATGACTCCATGGCTCCGGCGCCGCGCGCGCCCGCCGCCGCCTGATTGATGTCGCGCCCAAGCTCTCGCGCTTGCTCAAGGAGGCCGCTCACCTCTTCGTTGAAGGCCTCAGACGCGGGTTCCTCCTCCCGCAGAAGGGCGCTGACCTCCATGAGCTGGGTGGTGACACGCTGGGCGGCCTGACCGGCCTCGTAGACGGGGCGCGCGAGGTCGTAGGCGCTCATGAGAGCGGCCTGGCGGGCCTGCAGGTCGGCGCGGCTCATCTCGACACGCGGGTCCAGGCGGACGACCACCTGTTCCTCCTGCGTCCCGCCGGCAGCCTCCAGCCGCACGGTGTAGGTGCCGGGGAGCACCCGCGGGCCGCGCGCCTGGCCACCCTGGAAGCCCCCACCACCCTGCTGCGGAGGCCCCGACGGGGTATACGGCGGTTCGATACGCAGATCCCACCTTACCTGCTGGATGCCGGCGGCGCCCGGCCCGGTGAGTTCGCGCACCACCTCGCCGCCACCGTCGAGGATCGTGATCTTCACCTGCCCGGAGGCGTCGGAAGACATGCCGTCCTCCCCGCCATCCCCGTTGGCCTCGGATGACGCGTCCATCGCGGCGGCCGCGGGGAGGTTCTCCCCGAGGTAGTACCGGACGAGCGCCCCCGCCGCCGGGTTCGGCGACACGTACACCCCCGGCGTCCACCCCTGCGGCGTGTACGGGTTGTAGAGGGTGGCGCGCCGCACCGGGAACAGGTGCGCGGCCGCCGCCAACACTTCCCCGGTGAGGCCTTCCAGCGGCGTGATGTCCTCCATGATGTAGATCCCGCGCCCGTGCGTACCGAGCACCAGGTCGTTCTCGCGCGGATGGACCTTGATGTCGTCCACCGGGACCGTGGGGAGGTCGTCGTCGAGGGCGATCCACCGTTCCCCGCCATCCACCGAGAAGAACACCCCCACCTCGTTGCCGACGAAGAGCAGCCCGGCCGTGCGCGGGTGCTCGGCGATCACGTTCACCGAAGTCGCGGGCAGCCTCTCCACGATGCGCCGCCAGCTCTCCCCGTAGTTGGTGCTTACGTAGACGTGCGCGGCGAAGTCGTCGTTGCGGTGGCCGTCGAAGGTGGCGTAGACGGTGGCGATGTCGTACGCCGAAGCCACCACCCGGCTCACGTAGGTGCGCTCGGGGAGCCCGGAGATGTTTCCGGTCACGTCCGTCCAGGAGGCACCCCCGTCGCGCGTCACGTGCACCTTGCCGTCGTCGCTCCCCACATACAGCAGCGCGGCGTCGAGCGGTGACTCCGAGATCGTCTCCAGGTTGCCGTAGGACGACTGTCCGTCGTTGGCGGACATCATCGGCTCGGAGCCGGCCACCCCCATGATCTCCAGCTCGGCGCGGTCCATGGCGTGGGTAAGGTCGGCGCTGATCTCCTCCCAGGTCATCCCCAGGTCGGTCGAGCGGAAGAGCACGTTGCTCCCCACGTAGACGGTGTTGTCGTCGTGCCGCGAAAGGAGCACCGGCGTATCCCAGTTCCAACGCAGCTCCCTGTCCTCTCCGTCCTCCAGCGGACGCCCCACCGGTCGCATGCGGGTGCGCTCCATGGTCACCAGATCGACGCGCATGAGGTTGCCGCCCTGCGACTCCGAGAACATCACGTGCGGGTTGTCGGGATGCATGACCGTATAGAAGCCGTCCCCGCCCCCGACGTTGTACCAGTCACGCGTGCGGATGCCCTGGTTGGACCAGGTGTCGCTCGGAGCGCACCAGGAGCCGTTGTCCTGCAAGCCACCGCAGACGTGATAGGGCTCGCGCATGTCCACGCCGATCTCGTAGAACTGGGCCAGGGGGAGATTCATCAGCTGGCGCCAGGTGCGGGAGCGGTCCCAGCTGATCGAGACGCCGCCGTCGCCCCCCAGAATGAGGTGGTCGGAGTTGGCGGGGTCGATCCACAGGGCGTGGTGGTCGGAATGAACCTCGCTGGCCGCGTCGGGCGTGAAGGTGTTGCCGCCGTCGGTCGACTTGTACAGGCTCGACCCGGCCGTGTAGATGCGCTCCGGATCGTTGGGATCCACCCGGATCTGGCTGTAGTACATGGGCCGGTTGTTGGTGGTGCTGACCTGCTCCCAGCTCTCGCCCCGGTCGGTGGAGCGGTACACGCCGTTGCGCGACGCGCCGCCTCCGCCCCCGCCGAAGCCCTGTCCGGGCGTGCGCTTGTCGGCCTCCACGATGGCGAACACCAGGTTGCCGTCGCCGCGGAAGATGTCCAGCCCGATGCGTCCCATGTCGCCATCGGGCAACCCGTTGGTGAGCTCCACCCAGGAAGCCCCACCGTCGGTGGTACGGTAGATGCCGCTTCCGGGCCCGCCTCCGTTGAAGCCCCATCCGGTGCGCTGGCGCTGGTACATCGCGGCGAACAGCGTTTCCGGATCGGAGGGGTCCATCGCGAGGTCGATGGCGCCCGTGTTCTCGTCCACGAAGAGCACCAACTCCCAGCTCTCCCCGCCATCGGTGGTCCTGTAGACTCCCCGCTCGGGGTTGGCGCCCCAAAGCCGCCCGACCGCCGCCACGTACACGATGGACGGGTCGCGCGGATGGATGTGGATGCGGGAGATGTGGTGGGTCGCCTCCAGCCCCATGTGCCTCCACGAGCGGCCGGCGTCGGTGGACCTGTACACCCCGTTCCCCCACGGCGAGCTCTGGCGGTTCTGCGGCTCACCGCTCCCCACCCACACCACGTTGGGGTTGGAGGGCGCCACGGTCACGTCCCCGACCGAGGAGGTCGACTGGTCGTCGAAGACCGGCTCGAAGGTGGTGCCGTGGTTGACGGTCTTCCACACGCCCCCGGTCGCGGTGCCAACATAGAAGGTGGACGGGTCGGACTCCACCACGGCCAGGTCGGAAATGCGGCCGCCCATGATGGTCGGGCCGATGTTGCGCCATTCCAGGTTGGCCACCGCGGCCTCGATGCTAGTGGCGTCAGCCTGCGCGGCGGCAGTCGAGGGCCACGCACACGCCAGTGCGACGGCCGCAGCCACCCACACCCACGCCGAACCGTGCAAACGATGAGCACTCATGTCGTCTCCTTCATGCAAGTGGGATCTCTGTCGATGGGGCGTTTGGCACCGGGGTTTCCCGGGGCAACGCACATTCCACGACGCGCCCGAGCCGCGGGAGCCCGCTGGTGTTCCCGCCGGACCCCACGCAATACACTGTACCATGCGGGGGCCCGTCCATGCGAACACGCACCCCCGCACTTCGTTCATCCGCCTGGCGCCAGCCCTGGAGACGCCGATGAGGACACCACGCAGCCTGCTTCTGGCAGCATCCCTGTCGTTTACCATCTCTGCCCCTCTTGCCGCCCAATCCGGGCAAATCGCTCAAGCCTCCGGCGACTTCACCATGGCCCTCACGGGAGACGCCATCATTACGCGCCGCCTCTCTCCGTATGAGGAGCCCGAGTTCCTGGACATGATCGAGCTAATCCGCAACGCGGACGTGGCGTTCACCAACCTCGAAGTGCTGTTCCACGACTTCGAGCCCTACCCCGCGCACCAGAGTGGAGGCATGTGGATGCGCGCCGACCCGGAGATCGCCGGCGAACTCGCATGGGCGGGCATCGACATGGTCGCGCGCGCCAACAACCACGCCGGAGACTGGGGCGCCGAGGGGTTGCGGCTCACCACCCGCCATGTGGAGGAGGCCGGGCTCGTGCACGCCGGTGTCGGCGAGAGCCTTCAGGAAGCGCGCGAGGCGCGTTTCCTGGAGACCGCAAAGGCCCGGGTTGCACTCGTGTCGATGTCGTCGACCTTCCCCGATCACTCGCGGGCGGGCCGCACCCGGGGGGACCACCCGGCCCGGCCCGGCCTCAGCCCGCTGCGTCACTCCAGCGTGCGCATCGCCCCCGCCGCAAGTCTTGACCGGTTGCGCTCGCTGCTCGATAACATGCAGCTGCCCTATTCGCAGAACGGGAATCTCCTGAACGCCCTCGGCACGACCTTCGAGCCGGGGCCCGAACCTGGCGAGCGCACGACGCCCAACGCCCAGGACATGGCCGAGATCGCCGCCGTCGTGAACAACGCCAGCCGTCAGGCCGACTACGTCATCGTCACCATCCACGCGCACGAAAGCGCGGGAAGCCGCGAGGTGCCCGCCGAGTTCGTGGTCACCTTTGCGCGGGCGATGATCGACGCGGGCGCGTCGGTGTTCGTCGGACACGGACCGCACGTGTTGCGCGGCATCGAGATGTACAGGGGCAAGCCCATCTTCTACAGCCTGGGCGACTTCGTCTTCCAGAACGAGACCCTGCTCCGGCTGCCGTCGGAGAACTACGAGCGCTTCGACCTGGGCGGCGACCAACACGTCGCCGACTTCAACGACGCCCGCTACGACATGGACCGCAGCGGTTTCCCGGCGAACCCCGAGATATGGGAGGCGGTGGTGGCATTGCCGCGTTTCCGAGGCCAGGAGCTGGTGGATGTCCGGCTTCACCCCATTTCGCTGGGGTTCGGCGAGGAACGCTGGGTACGCGGGCGCCCGGTCTTCGCGGACGAGCAGCTGGGCGCCAAGATCCTCGGCGACCTGATTGTCCGCTCGGAGCCATTCGGCACGCGAATCGACATTGAGGACGGAATCGGCGTGATTCGCCCGGCGGGCGCGGCCGCATCCCAGTCCAGGCGTTGAAAGGAGATGCTTCGATGAGACAACTTTGGATCCGCAACCGGGCCGCCGCCACCACCCTGACGCTCTCGCTCTTCCTGCTTGCCGCAGTTCCCGCTCACGCCCAGCAATCGGTCGCGGACGACCCCGGCGTCGCCGAGGCGCTTCATCTTCTCGATACATGGATGGACGCGGCGCAGGCCTACGGCGGCATCCCCGGTGCCTCTCTGGCCGTGGTACACGATCAGGAACTGGTGTGGGCGAAGGGCTACGGATACGCCCATGTGGAGCGGCAGGAAGCCGCCACGGCGTCCACGATGTATTCGATCTGCTCCATCTCGAAGCTCTTCACGGCGACCAGCGTGCTGCAGCTGCGCGACCAGGGGAAGCTGAACCTGGACGATCCCGTGGCGAAGCATCTGGAGTGGTTCGACATTCAGGACACCTACCCCGAGGCGGGTCCGGTCACGATCGAGGGCCTCCTGACCCACACCTCGGGCCTCCCGCGCGAGGCGGGTTCTCCGTACTGGACCGGCCCCGACTACCCCTTCCCTACCCACGACCAGATCGTCGAGAAGCTGCCGTCCCAGTCGATGCTTTACCCGACCCGGACCTACTACCAGTACTCCAACCTGGCGCTCACGCTGGCGGGTGAGATTGTCGCCACGGTGTCCGGCAAGTCCTACGACCAGTACGTCCGCGCGAACATCCTGGACCCGCTCGGGATGTCGAGCACCCATACGGAGCTGGAGGACCGCTTTCGAGGGAACCGCCTGGCGAGCGGCTACACGGCGAAGGGGCGGGACGGCAAGCGCCAACCTGTTCCGGACTACTCGGTGCGCGGCATCAGCCCCGCCGCGGGCTTCATCTCGACGGTGGAGGATCTGGGACGCTTCGCCTCGTGGCAGTTCCGCGTGCTGGAGGGCAAGGACGGCGAGCTGCTGGACCGCAACACGCTGCGCGAGATGCACCGGGTGCACTGGCTCGAGCCGGATGGGAACACCACGTACGGGCTGGGCTTTTCCGTGTGGCAGTCGGACGGGGACACCTTCGTGGGCCACGGCGGCTCCTGCCCCGGATACCTCAGCCACCTTCTGTTGCGGCCGCAGGACCGGATCGCCACCACCTTCATGACCAACGGCCAGGGGGTGAATACCCGCCGGTTCACCCAGACTGCCTTCAACATCGTCGCGCCCGCGCTTCGCCGGGCGGCCAAAGGCACCGGCGAGGCCGCGGCCGACGACGAACGGATGCAGCGTTTCACCGGCATCTTCCAACGGCCCCTCGGCGGCGAGAGCGCCGTGCTCATGTGGGAAGGCGACCTCCACGTCCTGTCGCTCCCCACCGACAATCCGCTGACCTCCCTCACACGCCTGCGCCACATCGACGGCAACACCTTCCGGCGGGTGCGCGACAACGACGACCTGGGCGAGGAGTTCATCTTCGAAGAGATGCCCGACGGACGCATGCTCATGTGGCGCAACGACAACTACAGCGTCCGCCCGGCGGGGATGTGAGCGGCATGAATGCTCCCGTGACGACATCCGGTCGCCCGCGTCCCACGAGATGCGGCGCGCTGGCGCTGACGCCCCGTGCCGCCCTGTTGCTGGCCGTCCTGGCCATCCCCGCCGCCGCCGAGGCCCAGAACAACCGGGCCCCCACGGATCCCGCCGCCGCCTTCCCGGTCGACCGGGCGATGATCGCGCGCATCCGGGAAGAAGGGCTCAAGCGCTCGCAGCTGGCCAACACCCTCTCCTTCATGACCGACGTGCTGGGCGGCCGCCTCACCAACTCGCGGGCCATGGACCAGGCACAGCGCTGGGCGGTCGGGGAGATGGAGCGCATCGGCCTGGTGAACATCGCGCGCGAGCCCTTCATGCCCTACGGGGCCAGCTGGGACAACGAGTACGTGTCGGTGCACATGACCGCGCCCGCCTACCAGCCCCTCGTGGCCTACCCGATCGCGCACACCCCGGGGACGGACGGCAAACTCGAGCTGCAGGTCGTCATCGCCGACGTGCGCTCGCGGAGCGACCTGGCAACGCTCCGGGGCAAGCTGCGCGGCCGGGCCGTGCTCTCCACTCCGCCCCCGGTCATCGACCTGAACCGCTTCGCGACCGGCACCCCGCGCCGCACCGACGAGGAGATGCGCCGGCTCGCCGAGGACGTGATTCCGCCACCGCCTGCACCCGACCCGTATTTCTCGGGTCTCTACCCGGACCCGCCCGCCAACCCCGACATCCTCACCGCGGCGGAACGGCTCGCCTTCTACGTCGAGGAAGGGGTCGCGCTGGTGCTCGAGTCCAGCAGCGGATGGCCGGGCGCGGTACGCGGCTTCGCCCGCGCCGGGGCTCGCGTGGACCGGTGGTCGCGCGATGCCACTCTGGCCTCGGTGCCGGTGGTGGCGGTCACCCCGGAGCACTACAACCGCATGTACCGCATCCTCCGCCGCAGCATCCCGGTCACGGTGGAGGCGGAGGTGCGCAACCGCCACGGGGAGTCGGTGACCGAGGCCAGCAACGTTGTTGGCGAGATCCGCGGCACCGACCTGGCCGGCGAGGTGGTCATGCTGGGAGCCCACTTCGACACCTGGCACGCGAGCCCCAACGCCAGCGACAACACTTCGGGGGTGGCGGTGATGCTCGAGGCCGCGCGCATCCTGAACGCCATTGGCGCCCGACCCCGCCGAACCATCCGGGTCGCGCTCTGGTCCGGCGAGGAGCAGGGGCTGTTCGGCTCCACGGCCTACGTCCGCGAGCACTTCGGCGACCCGGCCTCGGGCACGAAACCCGACTACGAGACCTTCTCCGTCTACTTCAACCAGGACTACGGCCCGGGCCAGTACCGGGGCGTCTGGCTGCAGGAAAACGAACACGTGCGCCCCATCTTCGAGGCCTGGATGGAGCCCCTGCGCGACCTGGGCATGACCACGCTTTCGACCCAGGCGGTGGGAAGTACCGACCACGTCCCCTTCGACCGCGCCGGACTGCCCGCCTTCCAGTTCCTGCAGGCGCTCGTGGGCGGCACCGGCGGCCACACCAACCTCGACTTTTACGACACCATCCCCATCGACGACCTCATGAAGAACGCCGTCATCATGGCATCCTTCGTCTATCACGCCGCGATGGCGGACGAGCGCATCCCGCGCAAGAGGGTGGGCCGGTAAGGGCAGGCTAGCCCAGTTCGCGTCGCTGGCGGGCCGCCAGGTTTGGGTCATGGCAGGCTGATTCAAAACTGGATGTTGAATCAGCCTGGATGGCCGCCATGGAAGCACAAGCGCCTGAACGCTAGTATGTTGGAAGTTGTGACAGTCGATCGCCTCGCACGAGACCGCCGCGAGGCGGCACGAGCCGCACCGAGGCAAAGGCTCACCACCTAACGCACGACCCGACGCCAAGCATGACAACCTACCGCATTCTGCTCTTCGGACTGATCGCCGCCAGCCAGGCCTGCGCCAGCAGCGGACGCGGCACTCCCCCGCCCGCCGCGCGGCCCGATACTGGCGAGAGAGCCCAACTCGAGGCCATCTACCAGGCGCGCGCCGACAGCGCGCTCCTCAACCCGCACGAAGCCGACGCCTACTTCATGACCGGGATGGTCGGGCACCACGCGCAAGCGCTGGTCATGGCCGGATTCGCTCCCGAGAACGACGCCAGCCCCTCGATCCGGACGCTCTGTGCCCGGATCATCAACGCCCAGAGCGACGAGATCGCCATCATGCAGCGCTGGCTCGGCGACCGGGGCCTGCCCGTGCCCGAAATCCACATCGACGGCGGCACGCTCATGGTCCACGGACCGGAACACGCGATGAACATGCCGGGGATGCTCTCCTCCGAGCAGCTCCGCGAGCTGGGGGAGGCCCGGGGACCGGACTTCGACCGGCTCTTCCTCACCTACATGATCCAGCACCACGAGGGAGCCGTCACCATGGTGCACGATCTCTTCGCCACCGACGGCGGGGCACAGGACGACTTCATCTTCAAGATGGCCTCCGACATCCAGGTCGATCAGGCCACCGAAATCGCCCGCATGGAGCTAATGCTCGAGCAGCTCGCCGCGCCAGGCCTCCAAAACTGACCGCATACCCACCCAAATCGAGGAACCCGACATGACCTCTGCCAGATCGACGCGTGATCGCGTCCCAACCCCGGGGCGCCTGGCGGCGCTCCTTTCCTGCGCGGCGCTGCTGGTGCTCCTGCCGGCCTGCGGCGGCTACTCCTCGCCGGACACCGGCATGAGCCCAGCCAGCCTCGCTCCTTTGCGCGTGAATGCGCCCACGCCGGATCCGCGCGTCGGGCTGGCCCCCGGATTGTTCGACGCCGAAGAGGCCGCCTGGAACCTGCGCCTGATCTCGGCCACGCCACCGACCGAGCCCTTCGTGGGCCGGACCAACTCGGATCTGGCCTTCACCGGCAATTACGTCATCCAGGGCAACTATGACGGCATCCAGATCTGGGACATCTCCGACCCGGCCAGCCCGGAATCGGTGGTAACCCACGTGTGCCCCGCCTCGCAGAGCGACGTGTCCGTCTACGAGAACCTGCTCTTCGTCTCGGGCGAGGGACTCGGCGGGCGGCTCGACTGCGGCGGCGGGGGAGTCGAGGAGGCGGTCAGCCACGACCGGCTGCGCGGCATCCGCATCTTCGACATCTCCGACATCACCGCGCCCGAGTACGTCGCCAACGTGCAGACCTGCCGCGGCTCGCACACCCACACGGTGCTCGAGCACCCCGGCGACGACGAGAACGTGTACATCTACGTGTCCGGTTCTTCCGCGGTGAGGCCCGCCGAGGAGCTCCCTGGTTGTTCTGGTGGGGCGCCCGAAGAGGATCCCAACACGGCGCTGTTCCGCATCGAAGTGATCCGGGTGCCCGTCGCCGACCCGGCGAGCGCCGAGATCGTGAGCTCGCCCCGCATTTTCGAGGACCTGGTCGCCCCGCCCACCCACGGCCTCGCGCCCGACGACTTCGCGGAGATCGAGGCGGCTCGCGAGCGTGGCGCCTTCGTCATGGAGGTCAGGGGCCAGCCGAGGGTGATGCGCGACCGGCAGGTCGTTCCGCTGCTCGAGCAGATCGTGGAGGAGCGGGGCGGCGAAGGCCCGCCCACCGCCGCGGACAGCGCAACCCTGCGGGAAATGCTTCCCCAGCTGGCAGCGCAGATGCCCAGCAGAGGCGATACCGGCCCGACCCAGTGCCATGACATCACTGTGTATCCGGCCATCGGGCTCGCGGGCGGCGCCTGCGGCGGATACGGCATGCTCATCGACATCAGCAACCCGGAGAACCCGAGGCGGCTCTCCGCAGTGGCCGACGTCAACTTCGCCTACTGGCACTCCGCCACCTTCAACAACGACGGCACCTCCATCCTCTTCACCGACGAATGGGGCGGCGGCGGCTCCCCCAAGTGCCGGGCCTCCGACCCGATGGAGTGGGGCGCCAACGCCATCTTCACCATCGAAGACGGGGACATGGTGTTCCAGAGCTACTACAAGATGCCCGCGCCCCAGACGACCCTGGAAAACTGCGTGGCCCACAACGGATCGCTGATCCCGATTCCCGGCCGCGACATCATGATTCAGGGCTGGTATCAGGGCGGCATTTCCCTGGTCGACTGGACCGATCCCACGAACCCCGTCGAGGTGGCGTACTTCGACCGCGGGCCGGTGGACCCCGAGGTGATGAGGAGCGGCGGCAGCTGGTCCGTCTACTGGTACAACGGCGTCATCGTCAACTCCGAGATCGCCCGGGGACTGGACATCTTCGAGTTGATGCCGAGCGAAGTGCTGACGCAGAACGAGCTCGACGCCGCCAACTCGGTCGAGCTCACCCACCTCAATTCCCAGGGGCAGCCCATCTTCGAGTGGCCCGCCACCTTCGCGCTGGCGAGGGCCTATCTGGACCAGCTGGAGCGCCACCGCGGGCTGGACGCGGCGCGAATCGCGGCGGCGCGGGACGAACTGGGCGCGGCCGAGGGCATGATGGGGTCGGGGCGCGCCAGCGCGTTGCGGGAGCTGGCGGACGCGCTTGATGGTGACGCCAACATGGCGCTGGATTCCGCCAGGGTCGAGAAGCTGGCGGACGCGGTGCGGGAGCTGGCGGACGCAGGAGAGTAGGACCTGCCAGCGACGCGCTGGGCAAGTAGCGAGGGGGGCCTCCCGGGTGGAGGCTCCCCTCGGCCGCGCCCTCATGGCGCCCGGCCCGGAAAACCGACCCGGAATACCAACCCCAATCGAGGAACCCACATGACCTCCGCCCGACCGACGCGCAACCGCGTCTTCGCCCCGGCGCGTCCGGCTGCGCTCCTCTCCTGCGCGTTGCTGCTGGTGCTCCTGCCCGCATGCGGCGGCTACTCCTCGCCGGACACCGGCATGAGCCCCGCGAGCCTCGCCCTCCTGCGGGTGAATCCGCCCACGCCGGACCCGCGCGTCGGGCTGGCCCCGGGGCTGTTCGACGCGGGAGAGGCATCGTGGAACCTGCGCCTGGTCTCCGCCACCCCTCCGACCGAGGCCTTCGTGGGCCAGACCAATTCGGACCTGGCCTTCACCGGCTCGTATGCGATCCAGGGCAACTACGACGGCATCCAGATCTGGGACATCTCGGACCCGGCCAACCCGGAATCCGTCGTCACCCACGTGTGCCCGGCTTCGCAGAGCGATGTCTCGGTCTACGAGAATCTGCTGTTCGTCTCCGGCGAAGGCTTCGGCGGGCGGCTGGACTGCGGCGGCGAGGGGGTCGAGGAAGCCGTGAGCCAGGACCGGCTGCGCGGCATCCGCATCTTCGACATCTCCGACATCACCGCGCCGGAGTACGTCGCCAACGTGCAGACCTGCCGCGGCTCGCACACGCACACCCTCCTCGAGCACCCGGGCGACGATGAGAACGTCTACGTCTACGTCTCGGGCTCCGCCCCGGTGCGTCCCGCCGAGGAGCTCCCCGGCTGCTCCGGCGCCTCCCCCGATGAGGACCCCAACACGGCGCTCTTCCGCATCGAGGTCATCCGGGTGCCGCTCGCCGATCCGGCCAGCGCCGCAATCGTGAGCTCGCCCCGCATCTTCGAAGATCTGTTAGCGCCCCCCACCCACGGCCTCGCGCCCGACGACATCGCCGAGGTCGAGGCCGCCCGCGAGCGGGGAGGCTTTGTCGTCGAAATGATGGGAATGGCGGTGGTGCTCCCGGACCGCTACGTCGAGTCCATGCTGGAGCAGATCGTGGCCGAGCGCGGAGGTGAAGGACCGCCCACCGCAGCCGACAGCGCCGCGCTGCGGGAGGCCCTGCCGTCGATCATGGCGCAGATGACGGGTGGGGCGCACGAACCAGGGGACGGCCCGGCGCTTGGCCCGACCCAGTGCCACGACATCACCGTGTATCCCGCCATCGGCCTCGCGGGCGGCGCCTGCGAGGGATACGGGATGCTGATCGACATCAGCGACCCGGAGAACCCGGTGCGGCTCTCCGAAGTGGCCGACTCCAACTTCTCCTACTGGCACTCGGCGACGTTCAACAACGACGGCACGGCCATCATGTTCACCGACGAGTGGGGCGGCGGCGGATCGCCCAAGTGCCGGGCCTCCGATCCGGTGGAGTGGGGCGCCAACGCCATCTTCACAGTTGAAGACGGGGAGATGGTGTTCCAGGGCTACTACAAGCTGCCCGCGCCACAGACGCCCCAGGAGAACTGCGTCGCGCACAACGGCTCGCTCATTCCGATTCCCGGGCGCGACATCATGATTCAGGGATGGTATCAGGGCGGCATCTCCCTGATCGACTGGACCGATCCCACGAACCCCGTGGAGATCGCGTTCTTCGACCGCGGACCGGTCGATCCCGACGTAATGAGGATGGGCGGCAGCTGGTCGGTCTACTGGTACAACGGCGTCATCGTCAACTCCGAGATCGCCCGCGGGCTGGACATCTTCGAGCTGACCTCGAGCGACGTGATGACCCAGAACGAGATCGACGCCGCCAACTCGGTCGAGCTCACCCACCTCAATTCCCAGGGGCAGCCCATCTTCGAGTGGCCCGCCACCTTCGCGCTGGCCCGGGCCTATCTGGATCAGCTGGAGCGGCATCGCGGGCTGAACGCGGCACGAATCGCGTCGGCGCGGGACGAGCTGGCCGCCGCCGAGGGCATGATGGCTTCGGCGCGGGCTTCGGCGCTGCGGTCGCTGGCGGACGCGCTCGACTCGGACGCGGGCGGGGCGCTGGATTCCGCCAAGGTGGAGAAGCTGGCGGACGCGGTAGGGCGGTTGGCAGACGCCGGGTAGCAGGACACGCAGGCGCGCGCGTGCTCCCTTGCCGCGCCCCCTCGCGTGCCGTACTAGTCAATTGGATGCAAGGCTCTTCGCGTTGCCGGAGATCGGTGACGGCAGAGGTGAGCCGGTGACCTTGGCCGGAGGCTAAAATGCTGGAAGTTGATCGCAAAACCTTCCTCGCCACCCTTCCCGTTGGCGCTCTCGCCGTCATGTCGCACGAGGACAAGGCGGAAGCTCTCGAGCACTACATGGAAGAGGAGTTGGACACGAAGATAGCCGCGCGGCACGCCGAGGCAGACGGGGAGGCCGGCTCCATCATCACCCTCGATCAGCTGGAGCAGGAGGGGCCAACGACACCTCGCGGCACCGGGCGCCTCTTCCAGCCGCGGGAAGGGGAGATCGAGCCGATGCCGGACAGGCCGACGCTGCTCGACTTCTTCCGGCTGCGCTTCGCGCCCGCCAACCACGTCCTGCAGAGCGCCACCCACGCGCTCACCACGGGGCAGCCCGAGCGCACCATCTTCGCCTGCCTGATGCACGACGTGGTGCTCAACCTGATCAAGGTGGACCACGGCTGGTGGGGCGCCCAGCTGATCGAGCCCTACGTGGACGAGCGCATCGCCTGGGGCATCCGTTACCACGGGCCGCTGCGCTTCTACGCGGATGACGAGTTCGGATACGAGTATCCGGAGATGTACAACCGCATCTTCGGCCATGACTACGTGCCGGAGCCCTACATCAAGGAAGCCTACGAGTTCGCGCGCAACCACCGCCACTATGCCGAGGCGCGCCTGATCACGGTGAACGACACCTACGCCTTTCAGGACGGCATGGATTTGGACGTCGAGGTGTTCACCGACATCATCGGGCGTCAGTTCAAGCAGCCGAAGGAAGGGTTGGGGTTCGACAACAGCCCCGTGGCGCACATGTGGCGGACCATGTCGAATCCGAACAGGCCGCTGTAGGGAACGAACCTCGAAGGCAGCCGGTGGGTCCTGGAATCCCCCGGGACGCCGGTGCGGTTGAGAAAGTGAAGCAGGTACGAGCCAAGGCCCGGCCCCGACGCACCGTCGGAGGTCGGGCTTTGGGCTTTTTTGTGATCGCGGTGTCCTGGCAGGTGACGGCCGGGCCGCTCCTCGCGATGGCCGGACCCCGGGCCGCCACCGCCGGGCCTTCGCCCGCCGCGGCCGCGCCCCTGCAGGCACGGGAAGAGTACCAGGTGCAGGGCGTCGTCACCGACTCAACGGGCACGGCGCTGCACAACGCCATGGTCGTCGTGCTCGCGAGACCGGACTCCCTGCTGGCCGAGTACTCTCTTACCTCCCAGGACGGCGGTTTTACCATCGATGGCCTGCCGGCGGGCGGCTACATTCTGCAGGTCACGCTCATCGGCTACCAGACCCTGCGCCGCGACTTCGACGTTACGAACGCCGACGTGGATGCCGGCGGAGTGATGCTCGAGGTCGCGGCGCTGGAGATGGACCCGCTGGTGGTCAGCGTGGAGCACGTCCCCTTCGTGAACCATCGCGACACCTTCAGCTACAACGTGCTGGCGTTTCCGACGCCGCCCAATGCGACCGTCGAGGAGCTGCTGCGCCGTCTCCCCGGGATCCAGGTCGAAGCGGACGGCTCGGTCACGGCGCAGGGCGAGGAGGTCGTGAAGATCCTCGTGGACGGCAAGGAGTTCTTCGGCGACGATCCGACGGTCGCGATCCAGAACCTGCCGGCGGACGCCATCGAGCAGGTGGCCGTCTACGACAAGGAGTCGGACATGGCCGAGTTCACGGGCATCCCGGACGGCCAGGAGGAACGCACGATCGACCTGAAGCTCAAGGAGGAGGCGAGGAGCGGGTACTTCGGCCGCGCCAGGGGCGACGTCGGCGGCGACGCGGGTAGTCGGGCCCGGCTCACCGCGCCCGTGGGCAACGAAGCGAGATACAACGGTTCGCTTTCGCTGAATCGCTTTTCATCCACCGCCCAGTTGGCGCTGACCGCAGGTGCGAACAACGTGAACCAAGGCTCCTCCAGGGGCGGTTTCCCGAATCTCGCCGCGGGGATGCCGGGCGGAGGCGGGGGGCGGTCGAGCGATGGCTTTACCGAGACCATGAGCCTCGGGCTCAACGGAAGTCGGGAGTTCAGCGAGGACAACTGGCTGCGAGGCAGCTATTCCATCAGGCAACTCGACAATCACCAGGACCGCACTCTGCAGCAGCAGGCTCTCTTCGGATCGGATGTGGCTTCCCTGGTGGACCAGACGAGCAACCAGCAAGCCGGCAACGTGAGTCATCGCCTGAACCTGAACGGGCAGGTCGCCTTCTCGGACGGGCACGAACTGCGGGTGCGCATGAGGGGCAATGCGCGCGCGTCGTCGCTCACCTCGTTCGCCAATCGGGAAACATACGCGTTGGGCGGGGGCATGCTCAATTCGGCCACCACCGACTACCTGGTGGACGGGGACGAACTGGGCGGCGACGGACGGCTCACATGGCGGAAGCGCCTGAACGAGGAGGGCCGCAGCCTCGTCGCGGAGCTGGGCAGCGACCTCGAGGAGTCGGATCTGTCCGCCGACCTGTCGTCGGTGGTGTCGGGGGAACGACGCGACCGGGACGGCGACGGCGATCCCCGGGAGATCCTCCAGGAACAGTCGCGCGGGGGACTGACCCGGAGCAATTCGGCGCGCCTCTCGCTGACGCAGCCCCTCGGGGAGGGTCATACGCTCGAACTGTTCGGCCAGCGCAACGCGACCCGCGAGGATCGTGACAACTCCGTCTACGATCTCGTCGACGGCGCTCCGGTCTTCAACGACCGGATGAGCTCGGGATTCGAGCGGGCCTACACCTATCTCCAGGGCGGAACGCGCTACAGCCGCAACACCGAACGCTCCTGGCTCACGCTCGGGCTCCGCCTGCAGAGATCCCGGCTCGACGGCGTCATCCTCGACCGGGACGAATCCATCGCCAGCGGCTACACCCACCTGCTCGGGAGCGCGCGGCTCAAAAAGGAGATCAAGGAAGGGCAAACCCTCCAGGTCCGCTACAACGGCTCGAGCCGCGAGCCATCGCTGACGCAGCTCCAGCCCTACGCCGACAACATCGACCCCCTCAACATCTACTCCGGGAACCCGGATCTGCGCCCGGAATACCGGCACCGGGTCAACGCCGACTACCGTTTCTTCGATGAGGTCACCTTCATCAACCTGTTCACCTCCGCCGGCTTCGCCTACACCGACAACAGCATCTCGCAGTCGCGGCTCTTCGACGAGCGCGGCTTCCAGACTCGGATGCCCGTCAACACAAGCGGCGAATGGTCAGGCAACCTCGGAACCAGTTTCGAGACCCCGGTCAGGAGGCTCGGCATCGATCTCGACCTCGAATACGAGATCACGTATTCCGAGGGGACGGAGCTCGTGAACCTCGCGGCCAACGAGAGCCGGATTCTCCGCAACTCGCTCGAGTTCGGCGTGGACAACCGGGAAAAGGACCCGTTCGACGTGCGAGCCTCCGTGACCTTCAACTTCAACGACGTCGAGTACTCGCTGAACCAGGAGCTGAACCGGAGCTACGTCAACCGCCAGTACCGCGCGGAAGTCACCTGGCACTTCGGCGACGCCTGGACCCTGGAATCGGACCTGCGCCATCGCCTCTTCGACCAGGGTCTCTTCGGGGAAGCGCGCAACGTCGCACGCTGGGATGCCGCCATCTCCCGGCGGGTGCTCGACGAACGCGCCGAGATCCAGCTGCGGGCCTACGATCTCCTGAACCAGAACCAGGGCGTCGACATCACGAATTCGGCGAACTACATCCAGGAATCGCGGACGGACTCGCTCGGGCAGTACTTCATGCTGAGGGTGATGTACCGGCTGGGCACGCCCATGAACAGGAGAGGGTCGCGGGGGAGGGGGCGGTAGGGTCGGCGTTCCCGCCGGGAGCAGTCTGACGGTAGGTATGCTGCCCTCGATGCTGACGGCGATGACGGCTGGGATACGAGCCCATCCGCTGACCCCGATCCGGCTTTTTTCGCGTTGCGCGGTCTCCGTGCATGCCATAGCCTTGCGGGAGCTTCGGGTTCGTCGCGCCGGAAGGCCCTCGTGCGTGGCGACCGGCGCCCAACGGAGATGCGGCACCCACCACTCTACAGGGAGATCGAGCGCAAATGCGAGCAATCCGAGTCCTGGCCCTGTTTTTGATCACGGCGGGAGCCGCCCTTTGGGTGGCCACATGCGGCGGTGACGGCGGAACGACGGCACCGACTCCTACGCCGCCCACGCCCCCGGCGCCGACGAATCGTGCGCCCACCGCCGTGGGCAGCATCGCGGCGCAGACGGTCCTGGTCGGAGAGAGCGTCACGGTCAATGTGGCCTCGAACTTCAACGATCCGGACGGCAACGCGCTTTCCTATGCGGCGGCGACCTCCGACGCGGGGGTGGCCACGGCTTCGGCATCGGGGAGCAACGTGACGATCAACGGCGTCTCGGCGGGAACTGCGACCGTGACGGTGACGGCGCGCGACCCCGCTGGACTGACCGCGACCCAGAGCATCGGCGTCACGGTCGAGGCCACCAACCAGGCGCCCGTGGCGGAGGGCACGATCGAGGACCAGACCCTGCTCGTGGACACCGAGGCGACGGTGGACGTGACCGCCAACTTCAGCGACCCCGACGGCGACGAACTGACCTACGCCGCGACCAGCTCGGATACCACCGTGGCGACCGTCTCGACCTCGGGCGCCATGGTGACCGTCATGGCAATCGCATCGGGGAGCGCCACCGTGACCGTGACCGCCACGGATCCGGGCGAGCTCTCCGCGAGCCAGGAGTTCGGCGTCACCGTCGAGGAACCCAACCGCGCACCCGAGATCACCGACTCGATCCCGCCGCAGACGCTCACCGTGGGCGACACGGTTCGCCTGGACGCGTCCGCGCACTTCAGCGATCCCGACGGCGACGAGCTGAGCTACGAGGCCGTGAGCTCGAACCCGGAGATCGTGACGGCGCTGGCCATGGGTGCCATGATCGAGATCGAGGCGCAGGCGGTCGGGACCACGGTCGTGACCGTGTCGGTCACGGATCCGGAGGGTCTCACCGCGGAGCAGCAGGTGATGGTGACGGTCGAAGGGCCCCCGCCCATGGTTGCCGACTCAATCCCCACCCACGACATGATCGTGGACAGCATGGTGACGCTCGACGTGTCGCCATATTTCGAGGGCGACGACCTGACCTACATGGCCATGAGCTCGGACGAGATGGTGGCGGTTGCCTCGGTCGAGGGCAGCACGGTGACGACGATGGGTGTGGACGCCGTGGAGGACAGCATCAGCGTGGCGATCCTGTCGGTGACGGCCACGAACGCGAGCGGGGCGTCGGTCACACAGGACTCGATCATGGTGAGGGTGCACCAGGAGGAGTACGACACGTTGCCCGGGCTTACGGTGAAGGAGGACGGCAGTCTTGTTGCGGAGATCAGTGCCGGCACGACCTTCACGCTCGCCCTTTGCCTCCAGCCCAACGGCTTCCCGGTCGGCGGCCAGCCCTTCACCGTGTTCTGGTCGGAGTGGCAGCGCGCGGTCGGCAGTGGATGGGTCACCGCCCAGGACAACGCGAAGGCCCACATAACCGCCCAGCCGGATGCGGGGGGCTCGGTCTGCCCCATCAAGATCGAGGATGACAAGTTCCCGCCAGGCATCTACCGCCTTGTCGGCCATGTGCAGATCGGAGAGGAGTCCGGTTTCTACCAGACCAACACGTTCGAAAAGAAACCGGCGGGTTAGCCGGACGGTCCCCCACCGGACCCCACCGCCGTGAAGACAAGCGGGGGCGCGGCTCTCGGTCGCGCTCCCGCTTGTCCTCCTCACCCGCCTGCGTGATCCTGGCAGCGATCGGGGGCCGTCTGCTCCCAGCGGGCGAGTACGACCGCCGCGAAGACGAGCAAGGCAGGATCTGTCGTCAGACTCCGGCGAGCCCCCCGTTGAGGAACATCATTCACTCACCGGCGGCGGATCCTCCTCGTCCTTCTCTTCGGGCGGGCGCGGGCGGTTCATGCGCAACGTCACGCCGCCGAAGAAGGTGGAGCCTGAGCGCTCGACTTCGTGGTTGCCCTCGTACAGGTAGTCCAGGATCGCCTGGTCCCACGAGAGGCCCGCCTTCGCCACCAGCTCCATCCAGGGCCCGTACGCGGTCTCATCGGGGGCCTCGGTGGTGCCGCTCCAGATGGTGACCCGCGGGTTGTAGCCGCCGCCCCCGCCTCCGGATGACCCCTTGAGCGGCATCTGAATCAGCACGCTGTCGGTCATCGGCAGGCGGAAGACATCGGTGTCGAAGTCGGCGCCGTAGCGTTCGTAGCGGGCGTAGTTGCGCTGGTTCATCTCGAAGACATCGCGATTCGAATTGATTCCCCGGGTGATGTAGTCGCGCAGCTCGAAGGCGGCGTCCTTGTGGCGGGGATATTCCGGGTTGTCGATGTAGCCGAAACCGGGCATGAACCAACCCTTGTTGAATCCCCAGTTCCGCTCCGTCACGCGGCCCCGGCGCACCAACCCCGTGTACTCGGAGAAGAGCTGCACCACCTGGTGCGAGGGGTAGCCGTGCGGGTTCAGGAAGATGTCCGGGAGCCAGGCTTCCCAGAGCCTCCCGCGCACCTTCGACTCCGGATAGATGGGATGGTCGTCGTCCGCGCCCGAGGTGGCGTCGATGCCGAGCGAGCCCAGATAGCCGGCGTGCAGAATGTAGTCGGGGGTGGAGCGGTACAGGTCGTAGGCCAGCTGCGCGCCGTCGGGGTTGGTGAAGGGGTGGATGACGACGTTGACGCGGTCCAGCTTGCGGCGCTGCTCCGGGTCGGTGAGGAGCAGCTCGGCGTGGCGCAGCACGTGGCTGGTGGACGACACCTCGTTGGCGTGCTGGCGCGCCGAATAGATGACGGTGGGCTTGTAGGTGGTGGCCTTGGCGCGCGACCAGTGCGAGGCCCTGATCCGCGGCATGAGATCCATCGCCCAGGTCGTCTTTCCCAGGTAGGACTCACCCACCTTGTAGACGCTCGCCTCCTCGAAGGCTTCCGCCATCTGGGCGAGGATGCGGTGCCCCTCCGGCGGGGGGATGGGCGTGTCCCACTGCACCAGGCGCTCGCCGGTGTAGCTCCAGCCGTCCGGGAGCAGGGCACGCCAGTCGGGCAGCGGACCGGGAGTGCCGTTGGCGGCCAGATGGACGGTGCGGCGCGAGTCCGGGTCCTCCTCGTGGGTCCATTCGGCGTGTACCTCCAGGGTTCCCAGACCGGGGAACGCCAGCGCCGATTCGTACATGCCGCGCTCGCGCAGGGCCTCGATGTGGCCGATCGTGCCCTCGACCTGCTCGGCGGAGAGCATGCGCTCGTCGACTTGAAGCGGCGGCGCGTAGGCAAGCAGGCTGTCGCGCATGTCGGCGTCGGTGTCGACCCGCACCCGCAGGGCGAGGTGCGAGAGGCCGGGGGTGCCTTCACGCACGTGCGCACGCCGGGCGGAAGGGCGCTCCATGGTGATGCGCGGGATGTCCAGGCGGAGCTCGCCGGTGGCGCCGGAGCGCTCGCGGTAGCGCACGATCACCGCCGGCCGGGAGGTGGCGAATCCGGAGAGGGAGATGCTGGCGGTGCCCGCGGCACCGTCCGCCTTCGGGAGCATGACGGGGATGACGCGCCCGGGGTGGGTCAGCCCCTGCCCGCGCGAGTTGCGACCGAGGAGGTCGAAGAACTCAATGGTGCCGAAGTAGACCTCCTCGTGGAGGGCGTCCATGGTGGAGTGGATCTCGTTGTCGATTCCCAGGCGGTAGTCGGGCTCGCTCAGCTGGACCTCGGCCACAAGTTCACCGAAGAAGGGCGCGTCGGGGTTCCCGCCCCGCGGGATGCCCTCGTGGCGCTCCATCACGTAGTCGTAGACGGCGGGCAGGGTGGTTCCCTGGTAGTAGTCCCAGAACGCCTCGGGGTCGGTGACGATGCGCTCGTCCGCGAGGGAGCGCCCGCCCGCGCTCGCCTCGATCCAGCCGGTGGTGACGCGGACGTGCTCGTAGTCGCGGAAGCGGTCGAAGTAGGGGCGCAGCACCCATTTGGGGTCGAAGCTGTCGGTCAGGATGATGTCGCCGTTGGAGTCCGTGACCTCCACATCGTAGGTAGGGCCTTCCAGCACCTGCTCGAAGCGAATCCGGTCGCGGTCAATGCCGAGTTCGCGGGCGAGGACTTCATCGATCGGGAAGATCTCGTGCAACCAGCGCACGGGCGTGTGGATGGCCTGCTGGGGCCAGTCCTCGGGCGGGTCGTTGCGCCGGAAACGGATGAGGATCTCGCCGATGTCGGCGCCTTCCAGCCGGGGGCGGACGCCTTCGTACAACCAGGAGAATCCCTGCTTGAAGGCGGAGCGCACCTCGACGACGGAGCCCTCCGGGTCGGCGCCCCGCTCGAGGAGGGCGGCCCGGACCTCCTCTTCCAGTTGGCGGCGCACTTCGGGCGGTTCGCTCAGGCGGGCGCGCACGGTCACCGGCTCGCCGGACGCGACGGCGGGGAGCACGTCGTCCTCGACGACGGCGCGGAAGCGGTCCACCTCCGAGGGCAGGACGATGGACGTGGAGAAGATGGACGCGGCGTTCTGTACGTCGCGGTCGTCGACGACCACGTCCAGCTCGCCGGCTCCCAGGGCGGTCGCCCGCTCGCGGATGAGCTCGGCGAGGCCGGGATCGGGTTTTTCGACCGAGATGAGCACCTCCGCGGCGGCCAGGTCGCGGCCGGCGAGATCGGCGAGGATGCGGTCGAGTTTGTAGAGGCCGATGGCCGCCTGACCCGAGGGGGAGCGGCCGGAGAGTGCACCCCAGAGTTCCTGTTCCACATGGTCGAGGGTGGGGCGGTCGTCGCCCCGGGCGTCCAGGTGGGGGAGGGTGAGGGAGAGGTGGTCGAGGGCTCGGCGGGCTCCCGCGGCGTCCCCTCCGGTCACGACCAGCGAGGGTTTGCTGCCGAAGGCGGCCGGAACCAGCTGGATGAGCCCCTCCCCGGGCTGGAGGGCAGCCAGGTCGACCCGGCCGCTGTCGGCCAGCTGCTGCGTGAGCGGGTTGCCGGTGCCGGCCAGCACGAGGGTGGCGTGGGAGGCGGGGTGTTCCAGGTCGGCGGCGGGCTCCACCAGCGGCACCACCAGCCCGGTCGACTCCAGCCCGAGGCGGGCGGCCAGGTCGGGCAACCCCCCCACCGCGGCCGCGCCCGGGGCGAGCAGGGCGTCGACCCGGTCGGGAATCTCGTTGTTGTCGGAGTCGCCCAACAGGCCGTCGAGGGTGTACAGGTTGGACAGGTCGAGCGACCGCTTCGCCCCACTGCCCGGCCGCCCCGCGACCGGACCGGGCGTGTCCGGAGCCGCGCGCCCGGGGATGCGCACCACCGGGCCGGACGCCAGGCGCACCTCCAGCGAGCCCAGGCCGGGGTAGGCGAACGGTTCCTCCGCCTCCTCGGCGGGATCCGCCTCCTGGTCGTCCTGGCCGGCGGCATCGGGCCCGGGACCGGGCTGGCCGGCGGATCCCGCTGCGTCCGGGGCGTCCGGGTCGGCAGACTCTTCCTGTCCGGCCGCGTCCGGGGCGGCTTCTCCGGCAGCCAGCGCGCGCAGCACGCCGGCCGCGGCCTCCACATCGTCCGCCGCCACCCGGACGTCCGCGATCAGCCGGTCCACGCCGCCGGACCCCGCGCGCGTCCGGGCCTGCCAGAGCCGGACATCCTCCACGACCACCTGCCCGCCTTCCAGCGCCGCGCGCACGTCGTCGCCCGCCCGGGCCAGCAGCGGGGTGGAGAGCGTGCGGGTATGGGGAAGCACCCCGGCGAACAGCCGGGCGGCCGCCACCAGCCCCTCGTCCCCCCCACCCAGCACCAGCACCCAGCGCCGCCCGTCCGTCTCGCGCACTACGACCGCGCCCTCGTCGGTATCGAGCGAAGCGGGATCGACACCCGGCGAAGTCAGCCCGGACGCAGCCAACCCTCCCCGGCCGATGACGATGAGAACGCCCCCCGCCTCCGCGTCTCGCGAAACCGGCAGGTCCATGGCCATGGTCTCGAAGCCCAGACGAGCCGCGATCTCGGCGGCCGCACGCGTCTCGGCCAGCGTGGGGGAGCCCCCCGTCACCAGCGACGCGTTGACGAAGTCGGGGACCTCGTCGCCGTTGGTGTCGAGCACGAGCCCGCCGACCTCGAAGAGGGTGGCCAGGTCACCGGGGAGAGAGGCCGCCTGGGCCATCGCCGCCGCAGGCGCGCCAACCCATAGCGCCATGGCAGCCGCGACCGACAGAAACCCGCGGCTCGGCGGCGCTGCTACCCTCGTCCTCCGCATGCGGCTCCGGCCCGGCCCGCACCGCGCGCGACTCGCCTGCGGCTGGAGCCCGTTCATCGGCGGCGAACCGCCCCTGGTCCGCTGGCCGCCAGAGCCACCCGCACCGCCGCCAGAGCCTCGAAGACCAGCCACAGCACCAGGACGAAGATGATCGCTCCCACTCCGAACAGAACCCAGGTCTGGCTGGTCGCGTAGCTCACCATGTTGATCACCATGGCCCAGGTAGTCATGACCAGCAGGAAGGCCAGCGGGACCATGGTCACCCAGATCCGCCGCTTGAGGCTGAAGAGGAACAGGGTGATGACCAGCAGGCTCATCGCCCCAGTGAGCTGGTTGGTGGTGCCAAAGAGCGGCCACAGGCGCATGCCGCCGGCCCCCCGGTCGACTCCGAGCGCCAGCAGGGCGCAGCTGGAGACGGCGAGAGTGGTCGCGATCCAGCGGTTCTGTGCGAACTTGATCTTGTACTCGGCCCCCAGCTCGGAGATGATGTAGCGCTGCAGGCGAACTCCGGTGTCCATGGTGGTCGCGGCGAAGCTGATCACCACTACCGCAGCGAAGACGATCGCGAGATCTGCGGGAATCCCGATTCCCTGGGCCAGCTGCCCCACGCCCTGCACGAAGGCCTGGGTCGCGCCCGCGGCCGCCGACTCGAACGATCCGTAGTGGGCGTGCCAGCCGTCCACCCCGACGACAACCGCGAACCCCGCGGTGGTCGCCAGAATTGCGGTCAGCGCCAGCGCTCCCTCGCCGACCGCGCCTCCGTATCCCACATAGCGCGCGTCCGTCTCCTTGTCGAGCTGCTTGGACGACGTCCCCGACGACACCAGCCCGTGGAAGCCGCTGATGGCTCCGCAGGCGATGGTCACGAAGAGGAGCGGGAACCAGTTGGGCGTATCCGGCGGCAGGTTGGTGTTGATGGCGGGCGCCACCACCGGGGCGTTGGTGAAGATGATGCCGAGCCCGATGATGGCGAGCGCCACGAAGAGCTGGTGGCTGTTGACGTAGTCGCGGGGCTGCAGCAGGAGCCAGACCGGGAGCACGCTGGCGAAGAAGGCGTACACGAACAGAACGAT
Organism: Longimicrobiales bacterium; assembly: GCA_965237885.1. Taxonomy (GTDB): domain Bacteria; phylum Gemmatimonadota; class Gemmatimonadetes; order Longimicrobiales; family Gaopeijiaceae; genus BD2-11. The sequence continues at coordinate 1,313,510 of CBDEGN010000002.1, forward strand.
GACCCACCCGGCGCGCACGCCGTCGGTGGTTGCCGCCGCCGCGGCTGCGGCCATATCGCCCCCGCTGGCCGCGATCTGGGCGACCGTGGGCTCGAAGCCGAAGAAGTCGGGCAGCTGGAGCGGGACGTGTTGGCCGACCCAAATCAGAAAATAGAGGACCAGCAGCGCGCCGATGGATGGCAAAAACAGCCCGACTCTCGAGCGGTAGATCAGAAGGCCCACCGTGAGCGCGACCACCAGGCTGCCCCAGACGGGAAGCACCGCGCCCGGGTTGGCGATGAAGAGGTTGGAGATCACGACCGCGAAGACCGCGTTCACCAGCAGCAGCAGGAAGAAGATCACGAGCATGAACAGCACACGGCCGCGATCCCCCACGATCTGCCCCGCGAGCGTCCCGATGGAATTCGCCTTGTGCCTGGTCGAGATCCAAAGGGTGCCGAAGTCGTGCACCGCCCCGGCGAAGATGGTGCCCAGCACCACCCACAGGAAGGCGGGCAGCCACCCCCAGATGACCGCGATCGCCGGCCCCACGATCGGCGCCGCTCCGGCCACCGAAGTGAAGTGGTGGCCGAAGAGCACGTTGCGGTTGGTGGGCAGGAAGTCCACCCCGTCCTCGAACTCGTGCGCGGGTGTGCGGAAGTCGGGGTCGAGCCGATAGATCTTCTCGGCGACGTATCGGGAATAGACCAGGTACCCGGTGGCAAACGCGGACAATCCGACCAGTAGAAGTACGATTGAGCTCACCGAAGCCATCCTTTTCGCTGAAGGACCGATGCGCGTTCGTCAACCTGCCGAGGCGCCGAGCACGGTCATGTTACATTGCGCGCTCCGACATCGGCAACGCCTGCGCGAGCCGCTCCAGCGACTCCAGACCGTGCATCCGCCCTTCGATCAGCGGAATCACATGCACGGGATACGCGGAAAAACTCTTCCGCACCCGCGCGGCGTATTCCTGCTGACGCTCTCGCCGCGCCGCCAGCAGTGACTCGCCGACGCCTGCCGGGATCACCTGGTTGAGGAGGATGGCGGCCACCGGAATCCCGTACTTGTCCAGCATCCTGACCGAACGCTCGGTCTCCGCGACCGGAAGATGCTCGGGGGTCACGACGAAGACAAAGCCGGTGCGATGAGGGTCGGTGATCAGGGCGCGCGCATGCCGGAAGCGGGTCTGGCGCTCTTGGAGTGCCCGCAGCACCGGATCCTCGGTGGAGTCCTCGGAGCCCGCGGCCGCGCCCGCCACATTGCGCCACATGCGCCCGAGCACGTTGACCTTCTTGCGCCGCGAAATGAGGCCGCTGATCCAGGCGCCCATCAGTTCGGGGAGCGCCAGCAGGCGCAGCGTGTGCCCAAGCGGCGCCGTGTCGAAGAGCAGGCGATCGTACGTATCCCCCGCCTTGAGCGCGATCCGCGTGAATCGGTCGAAGAGCGCCGACTCCTCCGCGCCCGGCGTCACCCGGGCGATGTCGATCTGGCGTTCGACCTCGGCCATCAGGCGTGGAGGCGTGCTCTCGGCGATGCGCGCCTTGACGTCCTCGATGTAGCGATCGGCCTCCTCGGCAGGGTCTATCTCGAGTGCCCACAGCCCCGGCCGGACCTCGCGAGCCTCTCCGCCCAGCCGGGCTTCCAGAACATCCGAGGTGGAGTGCGCGGGGTCGGTGGAGACGAGCAGGGTGCGGAGTCCCTCGCGCGCGGCCTGGAGCGCCATGGCGGCGGCGAGCGTGGTCTTCCCGACCCCGCCCTTGCCGCCGAAGAAGACGACTTCGCGGTCCAGGATTCGCCGGGGCCTGGCCACTAGCGCGAACCTAGCAACATCTGAAGCCGCCCTCGGGGGGACGCGGCATGCCGATGCGCACATGCCATTGATGGAATTCCTCGATCAGGTCGGGATAGAGTTCGAGGGCATAGAAGGCCACCGGGTTGGGAGCTCCCAGCAGATCCGCGAAACCCAGCAGCAGGAAGGTGTCGCGCTCTTCCCGGTACGCGCGGTAGATCTGCGAGCGATAGGGCGCGAAATAGATGCCCTCGTAGATCTCGCGCGCGGCCCGCAGCCTCTTCTTCAGACGCCGAATCGTATCTCGCATGGTCCCTCTCCTGTTGGCCTAGACCGCGTCGTACTCGTCCTCGCTGACCGGGTCTCCCCAGTGCGTGACCGCGTTCACGTTGAGGGCGATGTGGGTCATCGCTCCTCCGGGCGCGGCGCCGTGCCAGTGGTTCTCGCCGGCTTCCACCACGATCACGTCGCCGGGCCCGGCTTCGCCGATGGGCTCGCCTTCCTTCTGGTACCGGCACCTGCCCTCGACGATCAGCAGCATCTGATAGCCGCTGTGCGTGTGCCAGTTGGTGCGCGAGCGGGCTTCGAAATGTACGCGGTAGACGTTGACGCGTGGATCCGCGGGAAGCGCGCCCTCGATGCGGCGCAGGCTCCCGGGACCGGTGAAGTTGACCGGGTCGGAGGGCTCGCGGCTGAGTGTCTCCAGGGGGAACACGTTCATCTCAGGCCTCGTGGGGTTCGCCGTATTCGGATGTCGCCTGCGTGCCATGATCGCGCCTGAAGGCCGGGTTGGCCACCTGTCGCCCGTGGCAGGTTTACCTTGACGACCGCAGGCGAGCGTGCCAACGTGGATATCGACTCATACTTCATACTTGGTGAGATGATGCGCACCACCGTCTCCATCCCGGACAACCTCGCCAGCCTTGCCCGCAGCGAGGCACGCCGGCGGGGAGTAAGCTTTTCCGCCCTCGTCCGATTGTCCCTCGAGAAGCATCTGTGCCCGGCCGCTGAAGAGAAGCTGCCATGGCAAGGCATCATCACGGATTCCGGGTATGCCGCACGCAACCTGGATCGGGCCATGGCGGCTCGATGGCCTGACGATGTTGCTGGCGATCGTTGACAGCGGACCGCTACTGGCAAGCACGAACGCCGCCGACCCCGATCACGCAGCCTGTGTCGAGGCCTTGACGGAGCCCGGCGTAGATCTCGTGATCCCGGCGCTCTGCGTCGCACAAGTCGCATGGTTCCTCGGGCACCGTCACGGGCCCCGGGCAGAAAGCCTGTTCGTGGAAGGCCTGTCCAGGTTCACGGTTCTTGCACCGGAGGCCGAAGACTGGCCGCGTATCGCCAGACTCGTCCGCCGATACGCGGATCTTCCGCTCGGAACGACGGACGCGTCGGTCGCAGTGCTGGCCGACCGCCTCGCGACCAGGCGGATCATCACGCTCGACCGAAGGCACTTCCCGGTTCTGCGCGACGCGCGCGGTCAGGGGTTCGAGCTACGCCCGTGACCTGGGCGGATCGCCTGATCCGGTACAACTCCACTCACCTACAGGCACAGCGCGTCCTCGCCCAGCACCTCGTCGAGGGTGTTGACCAGCCGGTCGGCGTCCTTCTCGTCGAAGACCAGCGGCGGCTTGATCTTCACCACGTTGTGCAGAGGGCCGTCGGTGCTGAGCAGGATGCCGCGGTCGCGCATGCGCTCGACGAGGTGGGACGCGTGTCGAGGCGCGGGCTCCAGGGATTCCCGATCCGTCACCAGCTCGATGCCCTGGAAGAGCCCCGTTCCGCGCGCGTCGCCGACGATGGGATGGCGTTCGACGAGGCCCTTGAGACCCGTAATGAGCCGCTCGCCGACCCGCCGGGCGTGCTCCTGCAGCCCCTCCTCCTCGATCACGTCCAGCACCGCCAGCCCGATGCGGCACGACACCGGATTGCCGCCGAAGGTGTTGAAGTACTCCATCCCGTTGTTGAAGGAAGCCGCAATCTCCGGGGTGGTGACGACTGCCGCCAGCGGATGGCCGTTGCCGATGGGCTTCCCCATGGTGACGATGTCGGGCACCACCCCGTGCTCCTCGAAGGCCCAGAAGGAGGAGCCGGCCCTGCCGAACCCGACCTGCACTTCGTCGGCGATGCATACGCCGGCGGCGGCTCGAACGCGCTCGAACGCGCCGCGCAGGAAACCGGCGGGAAGCGGGATCTGGCCGCCACAGCTCAGAATCGACTCGAAGAGGAAGCCGGCAGGCCGGCCCTTGAGCGCCTCGACCGCGCGGCCGACCTCCTCGGCGTAGCGCGCGCCGCACTCCGGGTCCGACGCCCGGTGGCGGCCGCGATAGCCGTCCGGCATCGGGACGCAGGCGACCCAGGGCGGGGGGCCCGCGCCCCCGGGACCGTCGAACTTGTACGAGCTGAGCCGCACCAGCGAGCTGGTGTTGCCGTGATACCCGCCCTCGAGCACGACCATGCCCTCGCGTCCGGTGTGCGTGCGCGCCATGCGTAGCGCCAGCTCGTTGGCCTCGCTTCCGGTGCACACGAAGAAGCAGACGCTCAGCGGCTCGGGCAGCGTCGCCGCGAGGCGCCTGGCGTACTCCGTGAGCGTGTCGTGCAGATAGCGCGTGTTGGTGTTGAGCACGGCCATCTGGCTCTGGCCGGCGCGCACCACGCGCGGGTGCGAGTGGCCGACCTGGGCGACGTTGTTGACGCAATCCAGATACGGCTGGCCACCGTCGTCGAAGAGGTAGGCGCCCTTGCCGCGCACCATCTCCAGAGGACGGCGGTAGGAGATGGAAAGCGACGGGCCGAGCAGCTTGCGGCGCGCGCCCAGCAATTCGGCGGCCGCGTTCCTGCCCGCAGGAACCAGGTCCGGGATGCCGAGCACGAGATTCGGGTCCGGCGACAGGCTCAGCCAGACATCGCGCTGGCTCGGCGGGGCCACCCCCGGGAAGTCGCCCTCCCGCCCGAGCAGGTCCGTCATCAACTGAAAGTGCAGGTGCGGGGCCCAGTCGCCGTTCGCCGGATAGGGGCCGATTCTGCCGATCTCGTCTCCGGCGGCGAACTTCTTCCCGGCGTACAGTCCCGCCAGCGAGTCGCGCGACAGGTGGCCGTAGAGGGTGAACCACTCCCCTGCCTCGCTCGCCTCATGCCGTAGAACGATGGTGGGCCCGTAGTCGAGGCGCGCGTCGTTGTCGCGGAAGCTGTGTATGGTGGCGGCGAAGGGCGCGTGGACCGGGGTACCGGCCTCGGCAAACAGGTCGATCCCCACATGGACCGTTCGCCGCTCAACACCATCTTCGCCCTCGATGGCGAACGTGTCCGAATCGTACCAGCGGCGCGCCTCGTCGTACCGGCCAATCCCCACGCCGGCGCCTTTCGCGCGCATGTGGCCGAAGAGGAGGTCTGTCCAGCCGCACGCATCCAGGTCGGTGGTGGTTCCCAGCCATCGGCTGCCCACGCTCAGGTCGAAGACGGTGTGCGAGCCCTGTGCGAGGGCCGGCGGCAACACCGGGGCGAAACGGCCTTGGTCGCGGGTCTTTCCGAGCCAAGCCCGCAGAGCCGAAGCCCGTAGACACGGCTCCAGGCCACACGCGTCATGCAGGCGGTAGTGCACGAAGTCAGGCTGGAACTCGTCCTGCCGATCAAGGCGCTCCAGGAGTTCCCAAACGTGCGCTTCGCTGATGCTGAGATACTCGTTGTCCGGCTCGCGGGCCCGCTGGTAGGCGGCCATGGTCGCGCTGAGGCACAGGCGCATCCCCGCGAGCGGGAAAACGGCGGCGATCTCCTCCTCCAGCAGGAGGAATTCTTCATGGAAACCGCTCAGGAGCTGCGCGAGGGCTCCGACGGGGTCGCGCTTGGAGAGCATCGCGTAGGCGCCCGCGACGGCGGGCTCGGCGGCGAGCCAGGTACGCATGGCATCGCCGAAGTCGATGATGCCGACCACGCGCCTGTCGCCGTAACGGTCGCCGGGCGGCGTGTCCTCGACCCGGTTGGCCAGCACGTTGTAGTCGTTGGCGTCTCCGTGCACGACCTGGGCGCGCAGGTGCGGGAGCAGGGGCCCCAGCCACTCCTCGCAGGCAGCCATCCGGCGCCGGAGCAGGGCTCGGCGATCTTGTCCCCGCACGCTTCCGACGTGCTCTTCGAAGATGGCCGACGCCGTGCGCAGATCCCAGTGAAAACCGCGCTCCGCCGCGGGATGCTCGAAGTCGGTGAGGGCGGCATTCAGGCCGGCGAGGACGCTCCCCCAGGAGCGCAGCAGCTCCGGCCGCTGCGGGCGCACCCGGGCGACCGGCACCCCCGGCAGATAGGTGACCAGGCGCAGCGGGTAGGCGAGCCCGTCCTTGTCGACAGTCCCCAACGAGACACCCCGGAGATCGGGGACGACACGCGGAAACGGCGGACACGTTGTGTCCTCGCCGTGGAGGCCGCCCGACCCGCGCGGGCCGCGGGAGTGCCTGGAGGCTCGATCAGCTCCGTCACCCCCGGTCCAGCGCGCGCGCAGGTGGCCCAGGATCGCGTTCTGCATGTCGAGTGACCCTCGCGACTCGGCGGGGTTGGCGATCTTGAGGACGAGGGCTGCACCATCCGTCCGGTTCCTGCCCTCGTTTCTGCGCAGCGCGCGCTTGCCATCCTCGCTCACGTGAAGCAGGAAGTTCCGGTCTCGCTCGCTGGGCAGTTCCGAGGCGCGTGCCTCAAGGCCGTAGCGGTCGCGGGCCACCGCAGCAGCCTCTTCGAGGCTAAAGTCCGGACGGTTCATGGGCCGAAGGCGGAACGGTTCATGGAGGAGAGTTCTGGCCGGCCCGCGCTCGCCGCAGAAACTCCAGCGCCCGCGGGATGGCGCCGCCCAGCCCGAGGATCTCGTGCCCGGCGCCCTCGTAGATGAACGCCTCGAATTCGGGAGGCTCCCGCCCGAGCGCCTCCATGACCCGGATCAGGGAATGCGCTTGGCTGACGGACACGGTCTCGTCGACATCCCCGTGGTGGAGCTGGACGGCGGGCAGGTCCTCGGCGAACAGGACGGAAGAGCGACGAACCAGTTCCAGCCGCGCGTCAGCGAGTGCGGTCTCGCCTCGCAGGTACGGCTGGATGAAGGTGGAATCGAGGTGGGCGACCCCTGTGACGTCACGGGGAAAACCCATCACCGCCTCGCGCACGATGTCGCGCACCCAGTCATCGAAGAAGTCGGTGGGACCGAAAAGGGCGACGATGTTCCGGATGCGTTCGTCCCGAATCCCGGCGAGCAGGGCGACGCCAGCCCCTCGGCTGCCCCCGATGACGCTGAGGCCTTCGGGCTTCGCCTGGGGCGTCGTCTCCAGCGTGACATTCAGGAGGGCGAGGGCATCGTCCACGTCGTAGTCCCAGTGCCCGCCCGGACCGGTCGACACCCAGATGCTGTCGCCGTACTCGAGCGGTTCGCTGCGAAAGGACGGGATCACGTATACGAAGCTGTCGCGCAACTCGCCGAGGGTGAAGCTGACGAAGTCGATGTCGTCCACCTCGACGCCGTTGTCCCCTCCGTGCAGGTACAGGAGGATCGGCAGACTGCCCGCGGCCGCGGAGTCCGGGGCGAGGATCGCACCGTAGTGGCGCGCACCCGCGACCCCGTGCGAGACCACCCTGAGGGTCGCCGGCGTCCTGTGGAGAGGGTATGCCTCGGTAAGCTCGACCGTGACCTCGGCGGGCGAGATGTCGCGCGTCGCCCAGTCGGCCCGGACAGCCTCCACTTCGCCAGCGGTGGGCGGCGCGAACAGGACATCGAGCTCGGCCTCCAGGTCGATCGCGTAGACATTGACGGCGGTGGCGGCCAGACCCGCGGCGATCGCCAGTGTCTGGATGCCCGGCTCGGAGCCGATGGTCCAGGTGACGGCTACATCTCCGTCCTGATCGGTGGCGGCCATCTCCGGCTCGACCCGGCCGCTTCCGGCCGTGGTCAGGAAACTCATGGTTGTGCCGGCTACAGGCCGCCCCTCCGCGTCGAGCGCGCGAAACACGACCGGCTCCTGGAGAGCGCTGCCCGTGAAGGCCCGCTGCCCGCCGCCGGCCACAGCCTGGATCGCGACAGCCAACGGTCCGGGGAACGGCTCAACCGGATCGCTGGCGCGCTCGCATCCCGTCAGCGCGGCCACCCCGAGCACCGCCAGCCGTCCGTGCCGGAGGAATCTTCGGGTGCCCGGCCGGGTGCCCAGTGGGATTTCGGAGCCGTACGATTCCATCGTTCTCGTTTCCGGAGACACGAGTCCCTTCACGCGCCTATCGAGAGGCCCGAGTCTCTTCAGGTGACTTCCGTGTACGCCCGGGCATCAGCATGGCCCGGGAACGCTAATGTATACCCGTTTGCCTATCGGCACGGGAGGACGCTCAGCCCGGGCGGCGCGGTGCGAGGCGCCTGCCCCGCTTGCCCGCACGGGAGGCGGCGACCCACATTCGCGCGGTCCTTTCTGGCGACTCAACCCGGAGGCCTCCATGACCCCAGGCGTTCAAGCCGCGCTCGCGTTCCTCCCTATCCTCATCGGTGGAACCCTGCTGGTTGGATTCCGCGTGCCGGCGAAGTTTGCGATGCCCATCGCCTACGTCTCGGCCGTGGTCGTCGCGCTCATGGCCTGGCAGGTGGTCCCGGTTCGGGTCGCGGCGTCTTCCGTGCAGGGGCTCTTTCTGACCTTTGACCTGCTGGTCATCATCTTCGGCGCGATCCTGCTGCTGAACACGCTGGAGCAGTCCGGGGGCGTCTCCGCGATTCGGCGCAGCTTCCGCAGCATCAGCGAGGACCGCCGGGTTCAGATCATCATCATCGCCTGGCTCTTCGGATCCTTCATCGAGGGCGCGGCGGGATTCGGGACGCCGGCCGCAGTGGCGGCGCCGCTCATGGTGGCGATGGGGTTCCCGGCGGCCGGGGCGGTGATGATCGGCATGATGATCCAGAGTACCGCGGTGACCTTCGGGGCCGTGGGCACGCCCGTGCTCGTGGGGGTGCAGGGCGGCCTGGCGGGAGATGCCTTCAACGCGCAGCTCCTCGCAGCCGGCATCACGATGGACGAGTTCCTGCGGGTGGTCACCGACCGGGTCGTGGTTCTGCACGCCATCGCCGGCACGCTGATGCCCACCCTGATGATCGTCATGACGACCCGCTTCTTCGGCACCAACCGCTCGTGGACGGAGGGGTTGTCGATCTTCCCCTTCGCCCTCTTCGCAGGGGCCGCGTTCACGGTCCCCTACATGTTCACGGGGTGGCTGCTCGGGCCGGAGTTTCCCTCGCTCCTCGGGGCTCCGGTCGGGCTCGCGATCGTCATCTTCGCCGCACGCCGGGGCTTTCTCATTCCGAAGGACACCTGGGATTTCCCCGAGCGGGGCCGATGGCCAGTGGGCTGGGCCAGCGGACTGGAAGCCCGGACCAACGTCGATGAGAACGACCGGCGTGTTTCGGTGGGGATGGCGTGGGCTCCCTACGGGCTGCTGGCGGTGCTCCTGGTGCTGAGCCGGCTCTCGGGGCTCCCGGTGCAAGGCTGGTTGCGGGCTCCCGCCTTTACCCTGTCGGGGCTGTTCGGGACGGATATCGCCGCCTCAACCACGCCCCTGTACCTACCCGGCACGATCCTGATCGCGGTGGTGGGCGTGACCTTCTTCCTCCATCGGATGAGCTTCCCGGAGCTGCGGCGAGCGTTCGACAAGTCGTCACGCGTCCTCCTGGGCGCCGGCTTCGTTCTCATTTTCACCGTGCCGATGGTGCGAATCTACATCAACTCCGGGGTGAACGCCGCCGGACTCGTCAGCATGCCGATCTCCATGGCCGCATGGGTGGCGGACAACGTGGGGCAGGTGTGGCCGCTGTTCGCTGGAGTCACGGGGGCGCTGGGGGCCTTCATCGCAGGCTCGAACACGGTGAGCAACCTCATGTTCTCGCTCTTCCAGCACGGCGTCGCGGAGAGGCTGGTCGTCTCGAGCGCGATGATCGTGGCGCTCCAGGCGGTCGGAGCCGCTGCCGGCAACATGATCGCCATCCACAACGTGGTCGCGGCATCGGCCACCGTGGGGCTGCTCGGACAGGAGGGCGTGACGTTGCGCAAGACCATCCTGCCCACCATCTACTACCTGACCGTCATCGGCGTTCTGGGGTTGATCGCCGTGCACGTGATCGGTCTGGCGGACCCGCTGCTGGCCGCGAGCGGCGGGAGTCCGTGAGCCTGCGCGCAAGCTGACGACAGTGGTCTGGAAGCCGGCGCGGCGCGGACATCCTTGACCGGCCCGTGAAGGGCCAATCTCTTAGCAGATGGGCCCGGGAGTCGCCGCGTTCAGGCTCATCTCCAAGTCTCGTCCCCAAGTTCGCCCCGCAAGCAAGGATGGTCTCGCATGTTTGATTCTCCACGGTATGACTACACCCACGGTGTCGCTGCCCTGCTGCTCGTCGTGACGCTCGCCGGCTGCGCTCCGGCCGACGCGCCATCCCCGGAGCGTGTGGTCGCCTTCACCGGCATGCGCCTCATCGACGGGCTCGGCGGCGCGGCGGTCGAAGACGCCGCGATGGTGGTTCGGGACGGGCGCATCGAAGCGGTGGGCCCGGCCGCCGGGGTAGACATCCCCGACGACGCCGAACAGGTGGACCTGAGCGGCCGGAACGTCGTGCCCGGGCTCATCAACACGCACGGCCACGTGGGTCGCTCGGCCGGCGGACTGGAGGGGGAGGCCGCCGACGAGGCCATCCGCAGCGAACTCCGGCTGTACGCGGCCTACGGCGTCACCACGGTGAACAGCCTGGGCGGGGGCGGCGAACCCAGCATGAGGGTGCGGGACGCCCAGGAGGGCGACCCCGGCCTGGCTCATGCGCGTCTGCTCATGTCCGGCCCCGTCCTTACCGGCTCGACCCCCGACGAGGTGCGCGACCAGATAGAGGACAACTCCCGCCTGAGGCCCGACTGGCTCAAGCTGCGCGTGGACGACAACCTGGGCGCGTCGACCAAGATGCCTCCCGAAGCGTATCGCACGGCCATCGACGAGGCGCACTCGATGGGCCTCCGCCTGGCAGCGCATCTCTTCTACCTCGAGGACGCCAAGGACCTGGTGCGCTCAGGCGCCGACTTCCTCGCCCACAGCGTGCGCGACACGAACATCGACGAAGAGTTCGTCGAGCTCGTCACCGAGGCCGGCGTCTGCTACTGCCCCACCCTGACCCGCGAGGTTTCCACCTTCGTGTACCGCGAGCGGCCCGTCTTCTTCGACGACCCGTTCTTCACCCGCCACGCCAACGCCGAGGAAGTGGCATCGCTTCTGGAGGAGGACCGCCAGCGCTCCTACCAGGAGAGCCGCTCGGCAGCCCTCTACGAAGACGCACTGGCGGTGGCGCTGCGTAACGTGAAAGCGGCCGTCGACGCGGGCGTTACTGTGTCCCTCGGCACCGACACCGGACCGGTCGGTCGTTTCCAGGGGTTCTTCGAGCACATGGAGATGGAGCTCATGGCCGCCGCGGGGCTCTCCCCGTCCCAGATCCTCGCCTCCGCTACCCGGGACGCCGCAGCCTGCCTCGAGCTTGACGACGTGGGGACGCTTGAGGCCGGAAAGTGGGCCGACTTCATCGTCGTAACCGAAGATCCCCTCGCCGCCATCATGAACCTGCGGTCGATAGAATCTGTCTGGATCGCCGGGAATCAGGTGGAGCGGTAGGAGGGCGATGTCGGTGCGCATGGTGCACAAGGAACGGTGCCATTCGCCGGTCCGGTAGGCGAGGAAGCTCGCTACGGGAATCGCGAGATCCAGTGGGATGGGGCAGCGCACCCGTGGGACCATCTGTAATCGTTTTGGGACGCGACACGCTATTTCTAAGCGGTTTCCCACGATCGTAACCGTTGTTCGACGGGTATGACGAAGCCGAAAGAGAATCCTTGTAATCGTTTTGAAAACATGCTACGCTTTTCTAATCGTTTTCACACGGTCGTAAGCGTTTTGCGATGCCCGGACTATCGACGAACCAAGAGCGAACACCCGTGGGGCAAGCATGGCTCCGCCGCGAGTTGAGCCTGGCCGTCCCCCAGCCGGCCGTGGAAAGTTACCTGGTCTCGGGAACACGGCGGACGGAAGTACACGGCTCTCGGTTGGTCGAAGGCTATCCCCGGCACTACGCCCCCGGCGATTCGGTCGTGTCCCACCTGCGCTTCATGCTTCGTCGCGAGCCCTTCGATCTCGGAGTGCTCGCGGCCGCTCTCAAGACCATCGATCCCGGGACGATGGAGGATTGGGTCAGGAGCGAGCCCACGGGCGCGTACAGCCGCCGCGCCTGGTTCTTCTATGAGACGCTCACGGGACGCGCTCTTGATCTCGAGAACGCTCGCAGCGGCAATTACGTCGAGGCGCTCGATCCAGAGAAATTCATCGTTGCCGCACGCCGCAATTCCCGGCGGCACCGCGTCATCGACAACCTGCTTGGCGGACCCGGCCTGTGCGTCACAGTGAGGCGTACCGCGCGACAGAAGCATCAGATGGAAGCACAGGTAGATGAAGAGGCACGAAGGCTTTGCGAGACTCTTGATCCCGTGATCCTCGTCCGCGCGGTCAACTACCTCTACACGAAGGAGACAAGGTCTTCCTTCGCCATCGAGGGGGAGAGACCGTCTTCGACGCGAGCGGCGCGATTCGTGGCGTCTCTTCGAGCGGCAGCCACCTTCGATCCGCTGGACAAGTCCGCCCTGGTCCGGCTGCAGGGTACGATCGTCGATCCCCGTTACGCGGCTACCGATTGGCGCAGCATACAAAACTTCGTCGGGCGAACGGCCGCGGACTACAGCGAAGAGGTGGATTTCATCTGCCCTCGTCCTCAGGACGTGCCCAGCCTGATGGAAGGGTGGATGGCACTGACCCGGCGCGTCCTGGATGATGGCATCCCACCAATCGTCGCCGCCGCAGTGTCTGCCTTCACCTTTGTCCTTGTTCATCCCTTCGAGGACGGAAATGGCCGCATTCACCGGTTCCTGATCCACCATGTTCTCGCCTCGACTGGTTACAGCCCTCACGACGTAATCTTCCCTGTGTCCGCAGCCATCCTCCGTGACCGCCGCAGCTACGACCAGCTACTCGAGGCCTTCTCGCGGCCGCTTCTCGAATTCATCGAGTGGCGCTGGACGTCGCAGAGAGAAGTCGTGGTGGAAAACGAAACCCGTGACCTCTACCGCTTCGTCGATCTGACAGATTTTGCCGAATACCTGCATGACCGGGTCGTTGAAACCGTCCGGCGCGACCTGAAGGAAGAACTAGGCTTTATCACGATGTTCGACCGCGCCTTCAACGCGGTTTGCGAGATCGTGGACATGCCCGACCGGCGGGCGTCGCTGCTCGTAAGACTCTGCATGCAGAACAACGGGCGACTTGCGGTCCGAAAGCGTAGGCAGTTCCCGGAATTGAGCGACCGCGAGATTGCCTTGATCGAGGCAGCCGTTCGGGACGCTGCGGAAGATGGCGCGAGCGACGCAGTGACGCCGGAGGATTCGCCAGCCGGCGGTAGTGCGGTCGTTGACCCCTCCGTCGCACCCAGCTAGAATCCCCGTCAGAAACGACCGGAGGGGCCCACGGAAGCCGGTGAGAATCCGGCGCGGCCCCGCCACTGTGATGAGGTGCGGGTTTTTCCCGGAAAAGTCCGGCTCGGTTGTGCCACTGGGCTCGCAAGGCGAGACCGGGAAGGCGAGACCGGATACCTCAAGCCAGGAGACGAGCCCGTCCGGCGCCCTTTTCCAGCACCTCCGCGGGGAGGTGAGGGGCGCCTTCCGAAACGCGCTCGCGTAGGTCGGCATCTCCTCTTCCGCGCGGTAGAGGAGAGCCGACATGAGCTACGCTCCATGCGCCCGCCTTGCCGCCGCCGCAGTCGCCCTGGCATGCCTCTGTTCGCCGCTTCCCGCCCAAGGGCCCGCGAGCCTGCAGGGACTGGTGGTCACCGCCAACCGGCAGGCCGAGCCCGAATGGGCCGCAGCCGCCCACACGACCATCCTCGATGGCGCCGAGCTGGAACGTGCGGGCATCGAGTACGTGGCCGACGCCCTGCGCCAGGTCGCGGGTCTGGCTGTGGCCCGTAACGGATCGTTCGGGGCCAACACCTCGCTCTTCCTGCGGGGGGGGGGACTCCCCACCCTTTATCAAGGGGTCTGAGAGCGGGGCTGTAACCCCGCGAGGCGAGGGATGATCAGGCTGCATGATGTTGTTGTTCCGGATGACCGGGCCTGAAGGTGGTCTGAGATTTGAGCATCGCGCAGGCGACAGCGAGCAGGCGGTCCGCGACCGAACGCAGAGCCCGGCCGTGGCGGTGTCCGCGGGCGCGGAGGGCGGCGTACTTGGCCTTGCTGACGGGGTCGTGCTGGACGGCGACCCGTGCCCAGTGGTAGACTGCATCGCGGAGGCGCGGATGGGCTGCGAGGCGGCGAACGACGATCATGGATTTGCCGGATCGCCGCGTGACGGGAGCAACTCCGCACAGGCACCGCAGCGCTTGGTAGTCGCGCCTCTGTAGAGCGTGGGGGGCCTCGGCGAGCAGCGTGGCGAGGACAGTCTGGCCGACTCCGGGCAGGGAGAAGAGGACCGTCACGTCGCGCTGCCCGCCGGGCTGTCCAGAGCCGTCATCCCCGGGGTCCAGGGACTCAAGCAAGCACTCGATTTCCCGTTTGGCCTCCACGAGTTGACGCTGGACAAGGCGGAGGCGCTCGGAGGCGCTGCGGATGTGAGCCACCGCGGCCTCGGTCGTTCCGGGCGCGACGGGGATCGCTGGCGCACGGAGGATTTTCATCAGCTGATCTGCGGTGATCCGCCGGATCCGATGGCGCTTGAGGATGCCATCGAGGGTCTTGCGCCGGATGCGCCGGGCCTTGGCGGGCGTCGGCACGCGCGCCCACAGCTCGAGGAACCAGGCCTGGGCGACGCTGTCCGCGGCTTCGAGGATCTGGGGGTAGTAGCGCCAGAGCTGCTCGCGCACCCGGTTCGCGAGGCGCGTGCGGTCCCGCGTGAGTTCCTCCGCGATGCGCGACCACTCCCGCAACTTGACGACGGCCGGGTCAACGGGGTCGATCCGGCGAAAGCAGTGGAGATCGGTCCGGAGCGCGTCGGCGAGGACGCGGGCGTCGCGGCTGTCGTCCTTCGCCCCGGCCGGCGAGAAGCGGTCGCGGAAGCGGTCGAGCTGCTTCGGGTTGATCGAATACACCGCGAAGCCCCGGTCCATGAGGCTCTCCACCACCGGGCCGTGAGGGACCTCGATGGCCACCGGAATGTCCTCGGCGGCACCCTCCGACCTGGCCGCGATCCACTCGGCCATCTCCGCCAGCCCCGCACCGCCGTGCCGGAACGTGCGTTCCTCCCGCTTGGCTCCGCCGTCGCTGACCACGCAGACGTGATGTGTCTCCGTTGCCCAGTCGACTCCGGCGAAGCAGGCGTACTGTTCTACCATACTCCCTCCCTTGCGAAGGTCTCCTTCCAGGCGAAGGTCCGTGGGCGCCGCGATGCCTGCCGATCCCTGTACTGGCGCTCGATGGCGCAAACTCCCCACTGGGCATCCATCGCGGCTCCGGGCCGGGGTACGAGTCCCCCCCAGGTGCTCGGCGGCACAGGGGGCGTTTGGTTACTCCCGGCCTGGTCGCCCGTGCTACGTTCAAGAACATTCGATCTAACGCGAACCCCGCTGACAAGGGTACAGGGGGCGAGTCGGACTACGTGCAGGTCCTGGTCGACGGCGTGCGCGTGAACCAGCCGGGCGGAGCCTTCGACTTCGCCTCGCTCACGACCGACAACGTGGAGCGCATCGAGATCGTCCGAGGCCCGGCCTCCGCTCTCTACGGCTCCGACGCCGTGAGCGGGGTCATCCAGATCTTCACCCGCCGGGGAAGCGGCCGGCCCCGGGGTAGCCTGTCGTTTCAGGGCGGCAGCTTCGGCACCCGGCGCTGGCAGGGGGGACTGTCGGGCGGAAGCCGATCGCTGTCCTACGCCTTTTCCCTGGGGCGAAACGAGACCGACGGCATCCTCGACTTCAACAACGATTTTCGCCAGACCACGGTCACGGGACGGGTGCAGGGACTGCTGGACGAGGACACCGACGCTTCCGTGTCGGTGCGCTACGAAGACCGGCGCTTCCACTATCCCACCGATGGCTCCGGGAACCTCGTGGACGAGAACGCCAACAGCTTCGGGGACGCGCTGTCGGTCAACATCGACGGGGGCCGACGCTGGACCGATGTCTTCGAGACCCGGTTCGGGGTGAACGTCCACGAATCGGACTCGGGCACCGACGACGCCCCCGACAGTCCGGCGGACACGCTCGGCTTCCACGGCTTCAAGAGTCTCGCCGACCTGCGGCGCACGACGCTCAGCGGACGGGCGATCTGGCGGCCCGGCAAGGGGACCTCGATCGCCACCGGCTACGAGATCGAGCAGCAGTCTGTCAGGGACTTCAGCCAGTCCCTTTCCCAGTGGGTCCGAGTTCGGACAACTCCGGGAACGACCGCGGGAACCAGGCCTTCTACGCCCAGTTGTCGGAGTTTCGCGGACAGGCGGCGCTCAACGCCGGCCTGCGCATCGAGGACAACGAGCGCTTCGGCGCAGCGATGACATGGCGCGCGGGTGCGGGCGTCGGCGGGAACCGGGATCAAGGAGCCCAGCTTCTACGAGACCTACGCCACCGGCTTCGCGACCGGCAACCGGGAGCTGGAGCCCGAGGAATCGACCAGCTTCGAGGCGGGGATCGACCAGGAGCTCGGGAGCGCCGCCCGGCTCCCTCACCGGATTCAGCCAGAGCTACCGCAATCTGATCCAGTACACCTTCTCTCCCCCGGAGCCCCGGGGGGGCCAACTATCACAACGTGGCGGAGGCGCGCAGCCGCGGGCTCGAGGCGGAGGCGTCGCTCACCGCCAACCGGGGTTCGGCTCGCGGGCAGCTACACCTATCTGGACACGAAGGTGGAGGACTCGGGCTTCGACGAGGGCCCGTCCGCGGCGTTCGTCGAGGGGGAGCCGCTGCTCCGGAGGCCGAGGCACACCGTGGGCGCGAGCGCCTTCGTGCGGGTGGCCGCCGGGATCGGGGTGGACGCGCGCGAGCGGCGCAAGGGGGAGCGCAGCGATCGCGACTTCAGCGCCTACCCGGCCAACCCGGTGACCCTGCCCGCCTACACCTGGTGGACCTGGCGGCCAGCTTCGAGGTGGGCGCGGACCGGGGCCGCCCGAGAATTGCGGTGACCCTGCGGGCGGAAAACCTGCTCGGCGAGTCCTACCAGGAGGTCTGGGGGTTCGCCGCTCCCGGACGGGCGTTCTACGTTGGCGGGAGCGTGGCGGTGGGTGGCGGAGAAGGATAGAAAAAAAACAACGGCCTTGTCGGTCGGGAAACCATCAAAGAGGAGGAATGGAGATGAAGCCCCGGCTTTCCGTGATTCTTGCGATGCTTGCCATGTGTGTCGGCGTACGGCTGGCGCCCTACCTGTTGGCCCAGTTCGGGATGTCGATCGACCCCGGCAGGACCACCTATCCGTGGAACTTCTCCCCGATCCTGCCGATCTGCATCTTCGGCGGAGCGTTCTTTGCCCGCGCGAAGATGGCGTACGCGGCACCGCTCGCCGCCTGGCTGGTGGGCGATCTGGGAATCCTGGTCCTGACCGGCCGTGTCGACTGGGCGTTTTACCCCCATCAGCCGCTGGTCTATCTGTCGCTCGCGCTCGTGGCGACCACGGGATTCACCCTGCGGGAACGGAGGTCCTGGGCGCGCGTGGCGGGCGCCGGGCTGGCGTCGTCCGTGGGATTCTTCGTGGTCACCAACTTCGGCGTATGGGCGTTCGGCGACGGCCTGCTCTACCCGAAGACCCTCACGGGGCTGGTTGACTGCTACGTGCGGGCAATCCCGTTCTTCCGCAACACGCTGATCAGCATGACGGTCTTCCTGCCGCTCCTGTTCAGCCCCGTCGCTCTGAAAGCGCCTGCGCCCATCCCCCTGTACCGGTACGCGTCGAGCCGCACATAGCACGTG
This sequence comes from Longimicrobiales bacterium, assembly GCA_965237885.1. Classification (GTDB taxonomy): domain Bacteria; phylum Gemmatimonadota; class Gemmatimonadetes; order Longimicrobiales; family Gaopeijiaceae; genus BD2-11. The sequence continues at coordinate 1,331,239 of CBDEGN010000002.1, forward strand.
CAGGACGCCGGGATGTCCCACCGGATCATCTCGCTCATCGCCAGCGCGACCGAAATCGTGTGCGCGCTGGGCTTCGAGGGCGAGCTCGTGGGCCGATCGCACGAGTGCGACTATCCGCCGGGCATCGGCCGGCTGCCCACCTGTTCCTCTTCCAAGGTGAAGGTGGACGCCTCCAGCCGGACGATCGACGAGCAAGTGCTGGCGATCGTCCGCGACGGCCTTTCCGTCTACCGCGTCGATCCCGACCTGCTCAACCGCCTCGCGCCCACCGTCATCGTCACCCAGACGCAGTGCGAGGTGTGCGCCGTCAGCCTGAAGGACGTCAAGCGCGCGGTCTGCGACCTCGTCAGTTCCCATCCCGTCATCGTGTCGCTCGAACCGATGGCGCTCGGCGATGTGTGGGCGGACATCCGGGCGGTCGCGTCGGCGCTCGGCGAGCCGGCGTGCGCCGAGGAGCTGGTGACGCGGCTCGAGGGTTGGCTCGGGGCTCTGCGCGCCGAGACGCAGGCGCTACGGACGCGTCCGACCATCGCCTGCATCGAGTGGATCGACCCGCTGATGATCGCGGGCAACTGGGTGCCCGAGCTGGTGGACTGCGCCGGCGGAGAGGACCTGCTCGGGAAGGCCGGGAAGCACTCCGGCTATCTGGACATCGAGGAGCTCGTCGCCGCCGACCCGGACGTGATCGCGGTCATGCCTTGCGGGTTCGACATCGAGCGCGCCTGGCGCGAGATGCCTGCCCTCGCCGGTCGCCCGGAATGGCGGAAGCTCTCCGCCGCGCGCGCCGGCCGGGTGGCGATCACGGACGGGAACCAGTACTTCAACCGGCCGGGGCCCCGGGTGGTGGAATCGGCGGAGATCCTGGCCGAAGTTCTGCACCCGGGGCGCTTCGATTTCGGGCACCACGGCCTCGGGTGGACGGAGTGGAGGCCGCCGGCAGGCTGAGACGCCGTCAGTCGCCCGCGCCCACCCAGCGCCACGGCCGGACGCATCGGCCTGCCCCGACCCTCACCCGTCCGTCCACTCCAGGCTCCGCTCCCAGAGTTCGTGCGCGAGCGCGGCATCGTGCGCCCGCGCATCCGGCTTCGTCTCCTCCCGGACCTTGAAGTACCGTCCGGTCCCGGCATCGCGGGAGGGGTCGCCGACGAGGTACATCACCGCTTCGCCCCCGACCTCCGGCCCCGCCATGAACCAGGTGAACGGGCGGATGAGCAAGCTGACAAGATCGGCGGGCTTGTTCCAGATTTCGGTCGCGAGCACCCCGGGGTGCAGGGCGTCGGCGGTAATCCCGCGAGGGCCCCAGCGCCGCACCGACTCGAAGGTGAAAAGCACGTTGGCGAGCTTCGAGTCCGAGTAGGCCTGCAGGATTCCCTTCCAGGCCTGTCCCCGGGCGATGGCCTCCAGCGGGGCCCGCCGCAGTTTGCCGCTCCGGTGCGCTTCCGAACTCATGTTGACGATGCGTCCCCGTCCGGCTGCGAGCTGGTCGAGGAGGAGGCGGCTGAGGAGGAAGTGGCCCAGATGGTTGGTGGCGAAGGTCAACTCGAAGCCGTCGGCCGACATCACGCAACGTCGGGCGGCGATGCCGGCGTTGTTCACCAGGATGTCGATCGCGGATAGCCGTCCGGCGAGTCGGGCGGCGAGATCCCGCACGTCGTCCTGGAGGGACATGTCGGCCAGTTCCAGCGCGACCTCGGCGCCTGCTGCCTCCCCAGCTTTCCTCACTTCCGCCAACGCCTGCTCACCTCGGGAACGGCTACGGCACACCATCGTAACGTTCGCCCCCGCCCGCGCGAGCAGTTCGGCGGCCGATCTGCCGACGCCGGAGTTGGCGCCGGTCACGACCGCCGCCTGTCCCTTCAGGAGACTGGACACGCCCGTCCTCCCATGCCTCGCCTGGCCCTATCCGTGGCCGCAATAGTCCGCGGACCCGCGGAACGCGTCAGCTGCCCTCCAGCGCCGTGTTCCTCTCCGGCTCCTCGCCGAAATGCTCGGCGAACCAGTCGAACATGCGCTGCCAGTGGTTCACGAAGTCCTCGGCGCTGCTGGCGCGCCCCGCTCCGTGCCCGCCCGCGGTGTAGTGCACCCACACCACCTCCTTCCCCAGACGGCGCAGCGCGTAGTACATCTCGCGCTGGTTGGTGGCCGGCACGTTCCAGTCGCCCTCGCCCGAGAGCATGAGCAGCGGCGTCTCGATACGGTCCGCGAACATCACCGCCGAGTGCTCGATGTACTTGTGGGGCTGCTCCCAGAGCGTCGCGCCGATGCGGTCCTGCCCCACCTCGGCGGCCGCGTAGTTGCGGGTGGTGATCTTCGGCGAATCACCCAGGAAGGAGATGATGTTCACCTTGCCGGAGACGTTGGCCGCCGCCGCGAACCGGTCCGTCTGGGTGATGAGCAGGTTGGTGGCGTAGCCCCCGTAGCTCTGTCCGTAGACGCCCACCTTCTCCTCGTCCACGAGCCCGCGCTCGATGATCTTATTGATCGCGTTGGGCACCGCCTTCAGCCAGGCCTCGCCCGGAAATCCCTCCTCGAAGCGCACCGAGGGACGGAAGCCGAACCAGCCCCGCGCGGTGATCAGGTTCATGTTCTCGTTGAAGCCGTTGTCGAAGAACTGCTCGTAGATCTCCGCCACCAGCGGATACTTTCGCGCCGGCTCATAGTTCGCCGGGTAGTAGAGGATGCCGTAGAGGGTGTTGCCGTCGACGTCCAGGTACTCCACGAGTTCGCTCCGGGTCAGCGCCACACCCTCGAGCTGGGGATTCGACCCTGTCAGCTGCCTGGGTGACGAACCGTCGCCGCCCGCAACCCATATCTCGTTCGGGCGGTCGCCGTCCGACATGGCGTAGACGAGCCTGGCGCCGTCCTCCGAGATGTTCCACGAACGATAGAGCGCGTCGTCCAGCATCAGGGTCTCGACTTCTCCCGACGTCACATCGAGCCGCTTCAGCCCCCGCTGCCAGTGGTCACGGGCGGAGTAGCTGAAGTAGACATGACGCCCGTCGTCGCTCCAGCCCTGGACCTGGCGGCGGGGGCGTTCTTCTTCGTCATCTTCGAGTTCCAGGAGGACGCGCATGCCTCCATCATCGAGATCCAGAAGATGCCACGCACCCTCTGAAGTCAGGAGAAGCTCGTCCCCGGAGGGACTCCAGCGCTCGACGGAGAAACGGACGGCGGCGGAATCGGATTCGGCGTCAGAGCCCGCACCGGCGTCGTCCGCGTCGGGTTCCGGGTCACCGGTCGCTTCGCCGCGATGCCCTTCGGTCACATCGATTGCCTCGTCCTCGTCCAGCCGCCGCGCGAAGACGGAGCCCTCCTCGGCATAGGCGAAGGCGTCACGGGCGTCGTTCCACGAGACGCTCAGGCGCTCCTCGCCGGTTTCTCGAAGCGAGACCGGCCCGCTGCCATCCGCGAGATCCAGCCTGAACAGCTCGTATTCGGTGCCGTCACGGCGCGTGTACGATGTTTTCGTGCGCGTTGCCGTCGCATACGTCAGGTAGGATCCGTCCCCGGAGAAGCCCGGATCGACGGGTGCGGCGTCATCGAGGACCTCGCGCACCGAGCCGTCCGCGACCGAGACCAACACCGTCTCCTGCCGGTTGGCGAGGTTCCTCACCCGATCCCAGGCAAGGAAGTCGTTGCGTGAGTCCTGCACGATGACGGCCGCATCCGTCAAGGCGCGGAAGGCCGCGCGCGCCTGGTCTGCCCAGCCCTCGGGACGAAGCCCGAGCAGGAGGCTGGCCCCGTCCGGCGACCAGACCAGCGGCGAGGAAGACGCGATCTCCCTGTCGGTACGGAGGGAGACGGTCTTGCGTCCGCCGGCGGACGCGTCGAAGGTCCGGAGCCGGTACTGCCCGTTCTCCACCGCGAAGTAGGCCAGACGCACCCCGTCCGGGGACCAGGCATAGCCGCGCAGCTGCGCAGGATCCTCGTGCACCCAGGTCCGGTCTCCGGTCCGCGTGTCGATGACCATCAGCCGGGTCGACACCGGAGAGATGTAGGTGGGGTCGCCGTAACGCTGGTGATCCACATCGGTGCGGTCCCGGCGGGTCGTGACCGTCACAGCCATCCGCCCGCCGTCCGTCGTCACGGCCGCGATGCCCGGCGTGCGCACGTCGAGCGCGATCTCGGGGGTGAAGGCCTGCTGGGGGCTGGCGAGGAGCGGGTTGGCGAGAGCGGCTAGCGCGGCAGCGAAGACGGCGGCGACAGGGATCGCGGGGAGGGATCGAAGGATGCGCATGTGTGAGTTCGCTCCCGGAGGGATGTGGGACGGGTTCCAGGCTGGAACGTACGTCCCGGCGACTCAGGCGCGAAAGCGTGATGGCTGGAGCTGTTCGGGGGCTATGGGAGCAACGCCTCTTTCACCACCGTGTCCACTGACGCGCGTTCCCTTGCACGCAACCGCAGCCCGGTCGCAACGCAGGCGAAAGACGCGAGCCACGCCCAGTAGCCCACACCCATCGCCATTGGGGGAGCGCCGGCGATGAGCCAGACGAGCCAATGGCTGAAGTTGTAAGCCGCGGAACCGAATAATAGCCCGGCCAGCATCCGGTCGACCCCTGACGGTACCTGTGTGCTGCGAAACAAGGCCACAACCCATCACCAGGTTGGTCAGCGCACTAACGGTTTCGAGCGGCCCGCGTTCGGCAAGGAAGAGCTCGCACGGCGACAGCGACGACTTGCGCGCCTCTTGCGAACGCCACTCCGACAGCGCGCGTTCAAAATCGGACATCACAAACCGCAGTCCGTCCAGAGCAACGGGCGCCACCGCGGTTGGTCCCCTTCAGCAGCTCGACCATGCCGCCTCCCCAGCCTAGACCGAAACCCTGCTCACCTGTGCCGACGCCCATTCGCGCGCCCGCAGCCACAGGGCCGTAGCCGCACAGGTGAAGGAACCCGCCCAGGCGAAGTATCCGGCCTGTAGCGTCATGCCCCCTTCGATCGCTACCCAGAACGGCCAATAGACCAGGTTGAGCGCCGCGACGGCGGCCATCATGGGGGCTGCCCAGCGCAGGTGCCGCAATCGTTTCCGACCCATCCAGAGGACGGCGACGAGCATGAGCCCGTTCGTGTAGGCGCTGAGGAGGCCCAGGGGACCCGCCATGCCGGAAAGCGCCGACAGGAACGCGTCCCAGCCCGGAACGGACGCGGTCAAGCCGCCGGAAGGAGCGAAGATGGGTTCGGAAATGGCCGGCAATACGAATGAAACCGCGAACAGCGCCCACCCCGCTACCAGCAAGCGCTTCCAGAGGGGCCTGCGCGCCTTCGCGAACTCCCTCGACAGCACAGCCGCCTCACCGAGTTCCGCCCGGGCGATGGCAAACGCCCGCGGCGGTGCCAGCGTCGCGTTCAATTCCAATTCCAGTTCGAAGTGCGCCCGCAGGTGGTCTTCCAGCTCGTCCAGCTCTCGGGGCGACAGCGACGAACGTCTCCTCAGCCCTTTCCGCCAGCTCGCAACGGCCATGTCCAGATCAAACATGACTACCTCCCCACGACATCTCGAGTGCTCCGTGTACTGCGCGCCAGCTCGCGCGATCCGTCGCCAACTGGCCTTTCCCGCGCGCGGTCAGCCGGTAGTACTTCCGCCGCCGTCCCTCGTCGGTGAGTTCCCAGCGTCCGGCGATGAGGCTGTCCCGCTCCAGGCGGTGGAGCACGGGGTAGAGCATCCCGTCGGACCATTCCAGCTCCCCGCCGGAGAGCAGCTTCACTTGCTTGAGGATCTCATAGCCGTAGCTCTCGCCGCCCGTCAGGATGGAGAGCACCATCGGGCGCGACGAGGCAGCCACGAGCTCCTTGTAGACCGGTTTCTTCACCTGATCCCTCCGATACCATGAGGTACGACATACATAATACTACAAGGTATAATGAGAACAGCAGCCCGCAACATGGCGGGCCCGTCCGCGTTCTTCGCCTGGTTCGCCGCCATCGGAATCGGCGTTACCTTGGTGGACTACGGGAGCGGGAAGGCTCCATCACCGCCTCGGGGGGAAGAACCGGAGTTCAGCGTATGCCCAACCGATCTCGGGACTGGTTTGCCCAAGCGAAACACGATCTGGATCAGGCCGAGGCTTCACAACGGGACGGCCGGCACGACTGGGCTTGTTTCGCTGCTCATCAGGCCGCGGAGAAGGCGGTCAAGGCGCTACATATGGCGCAAGGTCGCGAAGTCTGGGGCCATGTGACGGTCAGGCTCATCGCGGAGTTGCCGGCTTCTCCGCCGGCGGAGTTGATCGAGCAGGCACGCGTACTGGACAACTACTATGTTCCCGCACGGTACCCGAACGGGCATGTCGAAGGCCCGGCCTACGAGCATTACGGTTCACTGCACAGTTCTCAGGCGGTCGAGTATGCCCGAGACATCCTCGCCTTCGTTCGTCAAGCGCTGGCCGAAGCCTGAACGGGTCCTTGCGGACCTGCGGAAATGGGCCGAGAACCAGACCGCCCGCCGGCCGGAGCTGATCGCGCTCGGCTACTTCGGCTCGCATGCGCGGGGCGAAACCGGATTCGGGAGCGACCTCGACCTGGTGGTCATCGTGAAGGAAAGCGATGCCCCGCAGATGGAGCGCAACCGTGACTGGCCCTACGAACTGCTACCGGTGCCCGCTGACCTGCTGATCTACACGGTCGAAGAGTGGCGGCGGATGAAGCGGCGTGGGGGGCGTTTTGCCGGCGTGATGGACAGCGAGGTGGTCTGGGTGGTGGGAGAGGGCAGCGCCGTTTGACGCGGGCGGCCGTGCTCACGCGTCCTGTCCTCGAAATGAAATGGTCGGCGACGGCGATGCCCGTGTAAACAGTCGATGTGCGACGCCGGCGTCTACGCCCCGGAGTCAGCCCCCTCCCGGGCGCGCAGCCAGAGAGCGGCGGCCACGCAGGCAAATGAACCGACCCAGACGTAGTACCCGAGTCGCAATTCCAAGTCCTCGTCGTTCACGACCCAGCTCGACCAAAACACCGCGTTGAACACCGTGGCCCCGCTAAGGGCGAGAGTCGGCCAGCGCCCGAATCCAAGCCGGTTGCCATACGCAAGGATGACGGTGACCAGCACCAGCAGGTTGGTCGCTGCGCTGAGCACGCCGAACGGACCTGCTCCAAGCGCCCATGTGAAGGCACGCCACCCTGGCATGACATCCCTGGACACCGTCGCGCCTTCCGGAGAAGGAGAGATGCCTGCGGATTCGGCTGGCGCCGGGGAAGGAGGGGGAGGCTCAAGGACGATCGAGTCGGGCGAGGGAGGCGGAGGTGGAGGAGGGACTTCACAGGAATACGACAGGGCCGGTAAGAAGAACGATACCGCGAATAGCACCCAGCCCACCAACATCAGCGGCCGCCAAACCGGCCTGGACGCTCTGGTCACTTCGACCTCCACCTCGTCCGGCGAGGCCATTTGGTTTTCGGCTCGAGTCGCGACATCGGATGGACTGCGGGGGCGCTCAGCTCGGCGGCCCGTCCGGATGCAGCTCGCACGTCGGCGGCTGAAGCCGGGTCCACGACAACGACGTGATCTGCCAGGTGCCGCCGTCGCGCATGAGGATGAAGGCATCGGCCCCACAGTGGCTCAGCCCGTCTCCGACATAGAAGTCGTACGGCGTCCAGACCATCGCCAGGTCACCGCTGATGCGCACTTCGGGGTCCCACATGCGCTCGGCCATGCGCGGCCCCTCGGCTTCGAGGCGAGCGACCATCCCCTCCAGCGTCGACGTTCCGGCGGAGCGCATTCCATCGGCGGAGTGCTCGACCGAACGCATCACGATGTCGGGGTGCAGGATGTCGCGCAGCAGGTCGGTGTCCCGCTCGCCGAGCGCGTCGAACAGCGACTGGACGACGTCGAGAATCGCCGCGCGGTCGGCGTCCGACGCCATGTGACGGCCCGCTGAAGGCGCGGCGTCGGCGGCAGGCGGAGCGCTCCCGTCGCTTCCGGAGGACGCGCCCCCGTCGGCGGAGGAGCCGCAAGCGGCCAGAACGACGGCGGCCAGGGCGGGAAGAGCAGCGATTCGGATCACGGTGTCTGTCCTCGGACGGGGTGGAAAGAGAGGTCGTGCGTCACACATTGCGTCGGTCGGTCGGTTAACGTATGGCTGGCGCGTCCCGCTCGCAGCCCGCGGGCGGCGCGCCGGGCTGAAGTGCCCGTTCGTGCAGCTCCGGTCAAACAGGGAGCAGACCATGCGATCCGCCATCGTCACCTTCGTTCTTCTTCTTGCGCTGCCCGCCTGTTCCGAGGGTCCCTTCGCCCCCGTCACCGAAGCGGAGGAGCGGGAAATCAGGGCGGCTTTGGCGGGCCGGTCCTTTCGCCAGTTCGATCCCTCGAAGGACGGGAGCCCCAGGAAGGGCGTGATCATCGACTTCTTCAGCGGCGTCGGCCTCTGGGCACAATATGCCGAGGGCAGCCATGCGATAGACGAATGGGAGATTGCCGCCAGCGACTATCGCATCGAACAGACGAGCGATGGTTCAGTCATCAAACTCCATTTCACGGCCCCGCGCTCCGAACGCACCCTCCCGGATCCCTGCGCTGATTGTGTGGAGTTCTCCGGTCTCTCCATTTCGATCCGGGACGTGTTCAACGAAGAAAAGATCAGGTTCCGCGTGGACGACCCGCAGGACAGCCTGCCGTCCCCGTTCCCGGTGTTCGGATCCTGGACCCGCTTCGAGGAAGACATCTACTACGACTGAGTCGGGTGAACGGCGTGGCCGAGTAACGGGCCGATCCAGCCATGGAGTCGCCCCGGATTTTCCGAAGTATTGGTGTACCGGGCCGTACCAGGCTCCCTGTTTCCCCTGCAGGGGCACTCCGTTGCACGACGCTGCCTGCAAGAGGATGTTCTCCCACAGGCTGATGGTCAAACTGCTGGTACGCGGCCATGTTCCGGAGCGGGTTGACAGGATCGACTTTTCCACGCTGGAGAGACTGCCTCCCGAACTCGTCAGCAAGAGCCTGCAGCGACGCTATCCGGACATGATCTGGCGGGCCCGCACCAAGGATGGTGAAGCCGAAGTTCTGTTTCTGCTCGAGTTTCAGAGCCGGCCCGACCGCTATATGGCATTGCGCACGACCACCTACGCCTGCCTGATCCTGGAAAGCCTCATAGAGCAGGGCGGACTCAGGCCGAACGGTCGGCTTCCTGAAGTAGAATCTCTCGTCCTCCACCATGGAGACAGGGTATGGAACGCGCCCACCCGAATGATCGATCTCTTCGCGCATTCGAGACCGGGAGATTATCGACTCGTGACCCGCAAACCGGTCCAAGGACCGGCCCCTACACCATCCGATCTGCCTGCGATGGTGCTTGGACTCGCGCGCGATTGGTCCCCAAGCGAAATGCGGGAAGAATTGCCGAGAATCCGACAGGTCGTCGAGGGATGCGACGACGAAGGCTTTGATCGGTTCATGGCTGAGTGTGTGCGTGCGATGTTAGTTTCTCGAGGATACTCACATGCGCTGGTGGAGAAAGCGATGACCATGGAGAGAGTAGAAACTGCGTTCGAGCGCGGACTGGAGGAGATGGTCCGCCAGGGACGTGAGCAGGGCATCCGCCAAGGGCGCGAGCAAGGAGAGGCCTTGATCCTTCAACAGATGGCCGCCCGGAAGTTCGGGCCTGAGGCGGTCGCGGCACTTTCCCGCCTTCTTGAGCGACTGCCGGGGCCGGACTCCCTGGACCGGGTCACGACCGCCATTCTGGAGTGCGACGCGAGCGACGACTTCATCGCCCGCTTGCGACAGGTCTGACCCGTCTGAGCGGCTACCAGAAGAACAGGTACAGAACGGCCGCCCCGGCGATCACCCCTCCTGCCCAGAACCGGGCGCCCGGCGCGGGAGTCAGATCCACGGCCGCTTCGGAGCGCGGAAGCGTGCGAGCTTCGCGCAGCGGGCGGACCCGGGTCACGGTCCCCATGAACGCGCAGATCACGATGAAGGTGATCGCCATGTGGTGCAGGAACGCTACATCAGGCAGCTGCCAGAGAAGCAGGCCGTAGACCGGAACCCCCAGCAGCATCCCCCCGAAGGCGGCCAGCGGCGGGGTTCTGGGCACGAACAGCCCGAACAGGAAGGCCGCCACGATCCCCGGGGAGATGAATCCCCAGAACATCTGGATGTATTCGAAGACGCTCCCCGCCTGCGCGACCACCGGGGCCCACAGGCATCCGACCACGACCAGGATCCCGGTCGTCACCCGCCCCACCGACATGAGCTTGCGCGACGAGGCGTCCGGCCTCAGGTGGCGCTTGTAAAGATCGATGCTGAAGATCGTCGCCGCCGAGTTGAGCATCGAGTCGAGCGAACTCATCACCGCGCCGAAGAGCGCCGCGAACATGAGCCCCGTCAGCCCGGCGGGCAGCAACTCCCGCATCATGACCGGATACGCCTGGTCCGGATTGGTGACCTGCCCGGCAAACAGCTCCGCGGCCATGATCCCGGGAAAGACGATGATGAAGGGGATGAGCAGCTTGATGAAGCCCGCGAGGAAGATTCCCCGCTGCGCGTCCGCCAGGCTGCGGGCCGCGAGCGTCCTCTGGGTGATGAACTGGTTCAGCCCCCAGTAGAAGATGTTGGGGATCCAGAGCCCACCGATGAACACCGCCAGCCACGGCATCTCGGGGTGATTCCACGGAAGCACGGTGTGCAGCTTGCCCTCGGCAGCCGCGAGGAAGGGTTCCACGCCCCCCATCGCGCGAAAGCCGAGCACCGTCACCAGCACGCCTCCCAGAAGCAGCGCGATGCCCTGGATGAGGTCCGACCACACCACCGCCTTGAGCCCGCCGTAGATCGTGTAGCCGCCGGCCAGAATCCCGATCAGCCATATGCCCGCCCGCACGTCCAGACCGAAGATGGACTCAAGCGCCAGCGCGCCCGAGTAGAGCACGGTGGCCAGCGCGACCAGCACGTAGGCGGTCATGATGTAGCCCGCCATCAGCGTGCGCGTGCGCACGTCGTAGCGGTACTCCAGGAATTCCGGGATGGTGTAGATGCCCGCCCGCAGGAAGCGCGGCAGGAAGAACAGGCCCACCAGCACGAGCGTGACCGCCGCCATCCACTCGTAGCTGGCGATGGCGAGCCCCAGATCGTACCCGCGGCCCGCCATGCCCACGAAGTGTTCGGTCGAGATGTTGGACGCGATCAGCGAGAAGCCGATCAGCCACCAGGGCAGGTTGCGCCCGGCGAGGAAGTAGTCCGCAGCGTCGTGCTTGCCGCGGGAGGCGTACAGGGATACGCCAACTACCAGGGCGAGGAATCCGGCAAACGCGACGACGTCGAGCGGTTGGAACGTCACGTGTGGGCCTCCGGCCGAGGCGTTCGGTCGCTCCTATCGGAGGCCAGGCCCTCGGCACGCTCACACAACCGGGGCCGGCGACCGGCCGAACCTATGTTGACCAAGGATTGACGACGGGCACGCGAGTCCCGCGGAAGTCGCGCTCGTTGCGGGTGCAAACTGTCAAGCCGTGCACTTGCGCGGTAGCAGCGATGAAGAGGTCCGGCTGGCTGTATGTGATCCCTGCCTTCCGGCCCCGGGCCACCATTCGACGCCACTCGAGTATCACGTCCTCGTCGACGGGAAGGATGCGCCCCGCAAACCAGGGTCGCACCGAATGGTCGAGCCAGTCCTCCAGCTGCTTCCGGAAATCCTCGTCCGGCTGGCTCTCGATCCCGAATCGCATCTCAGCCAGCGCCACGGTGCTCAGAAAGAAGCTTTCAGGGCGCTGGGCGTCCGACCACCGCTTGACGTCGGGATCGGGGCGAGTCTTGCGAAGTTCGGACAGCACGTTGGTGTCGAGCAGCCACCCGTGCACGTCAGAACTCGACTCCGCGGACGGGACTCTTGACCCCTTCGGCCTCAAACTCGAGCCGGTTCAACGGCGACTGCGAGAGCAGTTCGTGCAGGCTGGCCGACTGACCACGCGCGCGGCACCGCTCGAAGTCCGTAGCGGCCACGACGACGACCGCGTCCCTTCCGTGGACCGTGACCCTCTGCGGCTGACCTTCCGCCGCCAGGCGGACAACTTCGCTGAACTTCGCCTTGGCCTCCGCGAGCTTCCACACGCGGGGCTTGTGTGGCGGGTAGGCTGTCGAGCCTGAACGACTCACGCCAGGGACCTCCAGACTATGTGTGACTAATGTGGTCATAATAAGTCATCTCCCCGCGGTCGGCCAATGGCCGGCCTGGCCGAGGTCACGGTGCGTCAGCCCCTGGGGACGGCTTCTGCGCGCGCCTTGAGCGCTCTCGCCATATCGTTGAACCCGCGCCGAATGAGCCGGCCGAACAGCAGCACCACCAGCGGAGTCAGGAGGCCATTGAACGCGTCGGTCGTCAGGTAGCGGCAGCGTGTCTCGCCCAAGGCCTCAAGACGTTGCTCCCGCCGGGCCGAGAGCAGGAAGCGATTGCCCACCTTCGTGCCCCAGGCCAACAGGTGCGGGCGTTGGACCGACTCGATCCATTCGGGCTGCTTCAGCTTCAACGGCTCAAGCGTGACGTGCAGATCAACGGGTGAGCCGATTTCGAAATCCGTGTCGACCCGGGTCGTGAAGGGATTCCACTCACCGTATCGCTTCACGTCCACGAGTGTGTCCCACACCTGCTCTATCGGCGCCTCGATTTCCACGGCATCCGAGCCTATCAGGTACTTGAACAACGGCGACGCCTCCTTCGACATCCTCGCGGAGAGCCCGTGGTGCCTGTCACCCTCACCGCGACCCGCCCTTCCCGGATCCGGACCCGTCCACGGCACCGCGTGGCGCATGCTTCGCCAGCAGCGCCCCGCTCACCTGCCACAACCTTGCGCCCGCGGCCTTATCCCTGGCCAGCCGGGACGCCTTTTTCTCCTGCATCAGGTGCAGGTACACTCCGCTGCGCCGGCCCATGTCTTCGGCGCAGCACGCATGGGTGACCGGCGCCGCGGCCTTCTCCGGCGTCGCGAAGAGCAGGCGCGTGACCGGGTAGATCAGGGGCTTCAGAAACGCCGGCGCTTCCCGCACGAGGTTGGAGTGGATCGCTCCCGGGCAAAGCGAGGTTACGGAGGCCCGCACCTCGCGGCCCGGGTTCAGCCGGCGGGACAGTTCCTGCGCGTAGGTGCACAGGTGCAGTTTGCTCAACGCATAGTACTTGAGGCCGTCTTTCAGACCGTAGTCGGTAAAGCCGCCGAAATCGCTAAAGTCGATGGGACCGGCGGTTCGATGCATTTCGGAGACGACGAACACGATTCTGGGAGCTTCCCCGGGGCGGCTCGATGGCCGGATCGTACCGTCGGCCAGGAGCCGGTCGACCAACAGCCGATTGGCCAGAAAATGCACGGCGAACATCAGCTCGTAGCCCTGCGGCGACCTTCGCGCATTCAGCGGCATCATGCCGGCGTTCAGAACCGCGATGTCCACGTGGCCGCGGCCGCGCTTCAGTTCGTCGCAAAGCGCGTGCACGGAATCGAGATCGGCCAGATCCACCTTCAGCATCTCCACCGTGTCGGAGCTGGCCGATCGCCTGAAATCCTCGCCGGCATCCGGATGGCCGCCGCGACAGGCCATGAGGACATGCCCGCCGCGCTTCGCCAGGTCGATCGCCACCGCCTTTCCGAGCCCGCTGTTGGCCCCGGTGACCAGGCACACCTTGCCGTCGATGCGCACGCTCTCCGGCACCGGACGCAATACTCTCCGTTGCGTGACGCGATCGACGATCGCCTTGACCAGCGCCCTGAGGATCCGGTTGCGTTTCGCAGTCATCACAAGCTCACCGGCACAGCTTCCCGTTGCCCCCGCGGGCGCGGCGCGGCCGTAAATCGCCGCGACATCCCATCACTTGCCACTCCATGTGGCGTCCTCATCGGATATCCCGTACTCGCGCCGATAGAACTCGCAGCACCCGTCGACGGTTTCGTCGTCGAGGCCAAAGCTGGCCAACGAATAGACGTGCCTGCCGTGGCGATTCTTGACGTTTCGACGTGAGACGGCCTTCGCGGCGTTCTCGGCTTCTTCGCTGAAATCGATGCCCGCAGCCTGGTATACCTTGCGCAACTCGCCCAGCGGATCCGCAATCAGATCGTGGTACGATACGTCCACGAACACGCGGTCTCTCGCGGCTCCTCGCACCTTCATGGAGCGCTCGATCATCCGATGTGTCTTGCGCATCCAGTGCGCCCCGATCGCCTCGGGATCGACATGATCGCTCAGAATGCCCCGTCCATGGGCCACCATGCTGCAGAACGACGCTACCGATTTCTTCGGATCACGATGCGTCTGCACGATACACCCGTCGGGAACGATGTCGAGAACGACATCAAGATGCTCCATGTGATGGGGAGTCTTCAGCACCCAGCAGTCGCCCGGACGTTGCCAATGCAGGACCTTCAGCATGGTCAGCATGTATTCGTAGCACTTCGTGTGATCCTGCTCTTCGAGCCAGCTCGAGTAGCTGGGCACATGCATCATCGCTTCCGGCGTCTGGCTCATGAAGGAGAGGTCGAGCAGGAAGATGTCTTCTTCCGGCGCGTTGTATTCGATGGGATGAATGGCGAGAAACTCCGGCGCCAGAAACCCGATCACTCGAGCCGCCATCCTCGCCTGTCGCATGCGCCGCCGGGGATCGCCTCTCCTTTCGCCAGGGAGCGGTACCGGACTCAGCGATTCCCATGATCGCAACTCGCGAATCCGGGGATCCGCGGCGATCAGCCGGTGCAGCGTCGTCGTTGCGGTCCGTTGCAAACCGGCGATCAGGATGATCTTCCCAAGGTGCATGTCGAGAATGGCCGGGTTCTCCCGCAACAAATGCTCAACACGCAACCGGGTGGACAGCGCCGATACGATCCGTGAGTGCTGGATCCTTGTTCCCAGCGGAGTCAGTCGCGCTTCATCGTTGATCGACCGGACGAGAACCTCGAGGGGCTCGAGAAACCACTCGTCGCCGAAGTCGGAGAGACCGGTTTTTCGCTTCGCCGCGGCGATCATCCTGTCGACATCGAGGTCGCCGTTGAGTCCGAGCCTGCGCGCCATCCGGCCCGCCCGGTTGAGGAGTGAGATCGGGAGGGGCCGGTACGGGGTCCGGTAGTCGGTCGAAGTCTTCAAAGGGGCCGCCGTCCTGGTCCGGCGCGGACGCATCGCCGCTCGAACGCCGAAGGGTTTCTCCGCACGGGCTGCTACTGCTCGCCGAGCGTGGGCAGTTCGGAGAGTTTGACGAGCCTGGTCCGAGGCTGCGGATGCTTCGCCGCCCTGATCCAGCGAAAGCACATCGTGCCCGACGTATGCCCGGCGGTCTCGAGCCAGTTCGGCAGTCCGGGATCCTCATGGGCGACGACGAGGCGTATGGACCCGTCCTCCTCGTAGTGGGCCAGGTGCTTGTTGGTGTGGATGGTGTGGTAGCGGTAGTCCAGCGATTCCATCCAGTAGTTGTTCAACTGGAAGTTCCAGTGTTCGCACTCGGGCGGCATCGCCTCGATCAACAGGGCTTCTTCCTTGGCCACGGCCCAGTGACTGTGATAGTAGACGATGTTCGGGTCGCCGCCTGCCGCGAGCGAAACCTCCGGATCGAACATGGGCAGGGAGTTCGTGTGCTTCTGGAAGCCGCGCGCCCAGTTGGCGAAGAGCATCGCGGCACCGGCCACCAGCGTGCTGGCGGACCTGAGCCCATCGTCGATCTGCTGCGGTGTGAGGAGGCTCGGGCGCTTCTCGTCCTCCGGGCAGTTGATGCGCTCGATGTGCAGCTCGGCCGGCACTTCGGTTTCCCGGTCCAGAAAGGTCTGCCGCACGATCAGCGTACGGCTTTCCGCCGTCATGGGAAGCCAGTTCCCGTCGTGGAGTCGGCTGCTGACGATCAGCTCGAAACGGCCGTCTTCGCCGATTTCGATCTCTCCGGCCTCGATGTAGCCGGTGGGGGGCATGCCCCCGCCCTGCCCGTAGTGCCCCGCCTGGGTGCCGAAGCCGAGGTATTTGACGGTGTTGCGCCGGCCGGAGATCCGGTACTCGAAGTCGCCGCGGACGGCAGCCGTCTGGTAGTAGTTGTCGGGATTGTCGCTGCCCAGCTTCACGGTCTCGTGGGCCACCCGGTGCAGCACGGGCGCCCTCGGGTCTGCGTACTCCACGAACGCCATCAGCCCGCCCTGGGCCAGACGGCTCAGATAGCGGTAGCCCTCCGCCTGATTGAACGGATCCCGGGGTGCGCCGGGGAAGCTGAGCGCGGCCCCGGCAGCCTTGAGCGTGTCGCAGAATTCATCCCAGGCCTTGCCGCTGACCACGCGCTCGGCGGCGGCATCGGCCGGCGTCCTGCCCCGTAGCTTCAGCATCAACAGCGACACCCGGCGAAAGAGTGCCAGCAGCCGGACGGCGAGCTTTCTCATGATGCTCCCATTCTGTCCCGCGCCACCGGCCCCGGTCCAGAGACGAAGTCAGTGGTGACCGGACGGAACGCCCGGCTGCACCGCCAGCCGATGTTCGAGCGAAGACGCCCCGATGGTAGTGCCCGATCAGGTCATGGACAACGCGCGGCGATCCAGCCACGCCCGCCACGAGACACGAAGCCCGAGGACGACGGCAGCCCCCACTCCTTGACCCTGACGTAACGACGGAGTCAGGGGGACCGAAATCACGGTAGGGTCAGGAGGTGGCGCGGTGCCCTTAGGGGTACGGTGTGTATTTCTTCCGCCTTGCTTTCGCGGCGGTGCCAAGTCCGACTCCCATAGGTCCGTTTCCACCCCCTGCCCGTCGAACCGGACGTGCGGATTTCCCGCATCCGGCTCTCAGTCGGGATCACGCCTTCGCCCACGGAAGGTACCTGGTCGTCCGCGCAAGACACGTGAGGCCGCACTGCTCCCACAGCCACGTGTAGGGAAAGCGCACGTATTTCCCCGATCGCCCCTTGTGCTTCCGGCAGTACCACTGTCGTAGCCGCCAGGCGGCGTGCTGGTCCACAGCCCTGTATGCCGGATTGACTTGCCCGAGATTGAAGTAGTTGGCCCACCCCAACATCATCCGGTTCAGGCTCCCTACGACTTTCTCGGCATCCAGCCATTCACGTCTGCAGTCCGTCTGCTCGCTGATCCGGTGGCAGATGCTCTGAACGCTCGCCTTGCTCGGTCGAGTGCCGATGTACCGGCTTCCGTTCCCGGAACGATAGTTCCAGCCGATGCGATACCCGAGAAACTCAAGCGGCTCCTCGGGGCACCGGAGGCATCGGGTCTTCTCTGCGTTGACCGGTAGCTTCAGCCTGTCCATGAGCCGGTTGACCGCCGCCAGCATCTCCGCCGCCGAGGCCTTCCCGAGCACACAAAAATCGTCCGCATAATTCACGATCTCCGCACCGAAGCGCCGGGCGTAGCCCAGCACCTTCCAGCCAAGGACAAACCGCCGCATGTAGATGTTGCTCAGCAGCGGTGAGATCGGGGCCCCTTGCGGAGTCCCCTTTCTCTCCTTCCGCGCCCGGTTCGTGCGGCGAGTGCCGCCCTTGCCGTCCTCCTCTATCACCGGCATTTCCAGCCATGCCTTGATGAGTCCGAGCATCCGCCCGTCGCTCACGCGCCGAGCAATACTCTTCATCAACTCGGCATGCGGTATCTCACCGAAGTAGTTGGAGAGGTCCGCATCGACCACTTCGCTGTGGCCCCGGTACAGCAACCCACGGATCCGCTGCACCGCGTCCTTCGCGCTTCGTCCCGGCCGGTATGCGTACTGCTCCGGCTGCAGGTCCGCCTCGAATATCGGCCCCAACACCAGCATCGCCGACGTCTGCGCAACCCGATCCCTCAGGCACGGTATGCCCAAAGGACGGAACTTCCCCGGCTGTTTCTTCGGGATGAGCACCTGGCGCACCGGATTCGGCTCGTAGGCGCCATCCCTCAGGTCCCGCGACAGTTTCCCGACCCAACGCTCCACTCCGTACGCCCCGATGTCCGCGACCGTCACTCCATCCACTCCAGCCGCTCCGCCGTTGCGCCGGACCAGCTCCCACGCCTCCAAGAGGAAATCCTGCCTCCATACCTTGTCGACGAGGGCGTGAAAACGCCGGTCAGGTTCTTCCTTCGCTTTCGCGTGCAGCACGGTCTGGAGTTTCCGGACACTTCCTGCCGACCCTCTTAGACTCCCGTCAGTGGTCAAGTCCCTGCCTCCTTTCCGTACCGCTCCCAACTCAGGACCCCTTCCCTCGACGGGCATTACCCCGCGTCCCCGGTACTACGGGCCCATCCGCCACCCTGCCGGCCCAGGCCTGCCCCTCGCGGGGTCCCGGTTGCCGTGTGCACGGCACCGACAGGGCTTCCCGTGTTGCCACGCCTTCCATCTTCCACATGTGCCGACGCCACTACCCCGGCGAAAACCAGCCAGTGCTCGTGTCGCTCGCTTCCCGGCCAGTCGACGGCCTTCCCCTTTCTTGCGCAGGGTCGGCTTCCGCGTTGACGGTTTCGAGGCCTGCTCGGCGTTCACTGCACGTTTCGGCCCACGTGGTCGCTGAACCGCCTTCCGACTTAGCTCCTCCCTTGGCCGTATCCACCGTTTCCAGTTGCGTGCCCGTTTAGGGAATCGCATATCGTGCGCGGCCCGTACCAGAGTGCTTCAGCTCATGTCGTTACCTTCATGCACCGCTCTGGCTGCTACCGGCTGGAGCGACAGTTGCCGGGCGGGAGTTGCACCCGCTAGGAAGGCGCGCCTTTCCACGGCGCACGCAAGGAGTCATGTAAGTTCAATCAGGGCTGCACGATCTGCCGTCCTTGCCGTGCGACGAGATCCAACTCCATCGTGTCCATATGGCGGGAAAACCGGGGTCGATTGGCGGGAATCCTGGCGTCGTCACATTCCATGCCAACCTGTGGAGTGCGTTCCGCCCGATGGCCGCACCCGGCCCTCGGTTGGCCGGCGCCGTAAGGGGATCCTAAACGACCGCGGCCACAACGCTAGGCGTTCCCGCTCGAGCGCCGCGTGAAGATGGTGGCTTGGCTCCTCTGCCGTGACCATCGCCTCCGTTTGGCGATGGACCACTGGAACGGCCGCAGGGGTGGTTGACCAGCCGTAGCGTCAAATCGCATATCGTTCCAAAAAAGCCGAACCGCCCCGGTCAGCTTGGCGGGAGCGGCGGGAGCGGCCGTTGTGCATTGGGTTGCCCTCGCACCCAGTTCGCGCCGATGCGGAAAGCGACCGGGCCCGCCGGGATGTCGAGGGAGATCCCGCCCGTGAACCCGATCACTTGCGAGCAGGAGCGTCAGGAGCAGCAATGTGGTCGGTTTCATGGGGGTCGCTTGTCTTTTCCATTCTTGGGTATGTCCGTTTGATTTACAGATCCGGGTCACGGGGAAGGCCCGGCTGGTGGGCACCCGCAAAGGCGAGCGTAGCGAGCCCCGGCGCGGGTGCCCACCAGGGACGGTGGTCGGACCGCGGGGTCGCTTGGCCGTAATGGGCCGCTTGGGAGTTTTGGTCGCCACCGTCCTTCCCTACGTCCTGAATGGATACATGAGCATCGAGGCTCGCATGACAAGCACAGGAAAAGGGAAGAACAGATGAGCAGCATCCGTCGCACCATCGGGATCGACATCTCCAAGGACTGGCTCGACGCCTTCGCCTCGCCCGAGGGGAGAGCATCCCGGTTTTCGAACGATGCGGCCGGCTTCCGCAAGCTGATCGCCTGGATCGGCTCCGAGGTCGACCGGATCGCGTACGAACCCACCGGACCCTTCCACCGCGACTTCGAGGATACCCTCCTGAAGGCCGGACTCCCCCTGTACGCGATCAACCCCTTCCAGGTCCGGTCCTTCGCCCGCTCCCTCGGCCGGCGCGCCAAGACCGATGCCGTGGGCGCCCGCATGCTGGCCACCATGGCGGCGGCCATCGAGGATCTGCGCCCGGCTCAAGCGAGATCGGAGGGACAGCGCGATCTCGCCGAACTCCAACAGATCCGCGACGCGCTGCTGAAGGACCGAGTCGCCACCACCAACCGCGGCAAGCACTTGCGCACTCCCGTGGGCAAGCGGCTCACCAGGCAGAGGCTGAAGCAGATCAAGCGCCAGCTGAAAGTCATCGACGCCGAGATCCGGCAACGGCTCGAGGCGGAGGAGGCCCTGGAGCGCCGGGCCGAGATCCTGACCTCCATCCCGGGCATCTCGGACATCACCGCCGCGGGACTGATCATCCACATGCCGGAGCTGGGCACGCTCACCGGCGCCCGTGCCGCCAGCCTCGCCGGACTCGCCCCGATCACCCGGGAGTCCAGATACTGGAAGGGACGCGGCTTCATCCAGGGCGGCAGGCACCGGTTGCGCCGGCTGCTCTACATGCCCGCGCTGGTCGCGGTCCAGTACAATCCCGACCTCAAGCGGAAGTACGAGGCGCTCGTGGCCAAAGGGAAATCGCCGAAGGTCGCCCTGACGGCGGTGATGCGGAAGCTCCTCGTTCTCGCCAACACGCTGGTGCAGCAGGACCGCATCTGGACGACCCATGCCCCGGGAGAATACTCCAGCTCCGTCTTCCCGACGCCCTGCCAGGCGGGGAGCGGTCACGGATGATCGAGCCGGGGAAGAGCGGGCATCGCAACGGAGGCGTCGCGAGGAACGCCGCGAGGCACGTACGTCTCCGCCGCGAGTGCGGGCATCCACTTGACATGGATACTCCGAAGGTCTGCGGGTGCTGACGTTGTCGGGGTCCGCTACGCTCCTCAGAAACCGATCTTGCCCATCATGCGGCGATCCTCTGGCGGCCTCCCGTCACCAAGGTGGTACAGGTGCCATACATACACCCACACCGCACCCCCGAGATACAATCGGGTTGCTTCGCCGGTGTCCGGGTGACGCATCAAATCACGAAGCTCGACAACCTTTTCGCTCAGGGACTTACGGAACACAGCATCGCCGGGATACCCCTGAACCAATCTTGCCTGAATCGCCAAGAGGGCGGCAACACGACCCTCAAGTGCGTCGGGGCTGGTAGATGGTTCCATGTCGGACGGCTTGTCTCGCTTCTCAGTCATGGTGCAACTCCGATCAACACCAGCGGAACGGCGGGCACTCCGCAGCCTTGCCGGATGACGTTCAACAGGTCTCGCTCGTAGTAGGGGACGCCAGAGGACATTTCACGCTCCAACCGCTTCATGGGCAGTATCTCGATGCCCACGTCGATGATGTTCCGAGACGTAGAAGCTGAGATGCTTCACGAACAGGTCATGGACCACGAAGGCGTACTTGCCAAACTGGACCTCGACGACGACGCGATCCTTCACGAAGTCCGTCTGGTCCCGCCCGCTCGATGGCGCTTTCTGCTGCTCAGCGGACTGGCCCTGAATGCCTCGCAGGAGCCTCTCGTCGGACGTAATCCAAAACGTACTACGGCGCTCCCTGCAATCCGCGTTGAGACAGCCCTTTGCCGAACTCGCCGTTCATGTCGATGGGTGAGCAGAGGAGCTGGCCCCGCATTCTTCTGCTCCCGGGATCGCTTCGTCTTGCACGCCTCGGCATCGACGCTGGCGATCACTTTAGGCATGAGCAGGCTGGGCAGAGTGTTAACGTATACGTACGCAAACATGGGGGCGCAACTTCGCGCCCGGATCGATAACGATAATCCGCGTTTTCGCAACCAATCATGGAGGGCCGTCGTGCTGACCCACATCCGGAGCGACAACCACAGGGCCGGGCTCGCGGGGGCGATCCTTCTGGCCTTGCTGCCGGGATGGCTTGCTGCCCAGGAGCCGGACGTGCCCGCCCCCGGCGACCACTTGGCCGCGCTCATGTGGGCCGATTCGGCCTATGGGGAAGTGCTCGACCTCTTGCCTGAGGCTCGAGGCGCGCTCCGACGGGACGATTTTCCCGCCTTCGACCGCTTGGTGGACCCTTACGTCAACACGATGATGTTGGCCACCATCATGCAGGCCCGGGGATGCTGGCTCCGGGAACGGTCTGGCGAATGGTCATTCTATTTGTCCTCATCGGTGTTGCCTCTTGTAAGGCTGACGTGGACGATGGCGCGCAAGTATGCGACCGCGACCGAAGCGCACCTCCAGCGCCAAGTGAGCATTGACAACCTATGGGCCCACGAAAACCAGATACGGATGGTGCGGGACGAGCCTTCGTCCCGGCCTTGTGGCCGGAGGGCTGGGATTGGGATTGCTGGCGGTCTGGCTCAACCGTCCGTGAAAGCGGGGCGGGTCCAACCAGCAGGGCGTTGCGAGTGTTACGCAACCAGCGTTCTTCCATGCTCGGCTCAGAGGCCGTTTCTGCGGGTTCCGGGGCCTTTTCGGGTAACCTACGGGTCGAAGGATCGCCCAGGATCGACGATCTCGGGTTCCCGAGGGGGTTGAGGCAGGGCGGAACGCGACCGCGCGCAGAAGCGCCGGGATCCGCGCCCTCGCCGCCAAATGAGACTGGCGATCGCGGGCGCCGAGGAGCTGCTCGCGACGCCCCGGTGGGCACTGTTCCCGGCGGTGCCCGGAGAAGCGTTTCCCGGCGGCACCGCCGGGCTGGCTTGAGCCACGCTAAGGTGGCTAAGCCAGCCTACGCAACGTTGAACGTTGCGGTCTGGCAAGGGGGCGCTCCGGCCCCCTATGACCCCCAGGGTTTCCGCGCCGGTTTCGGCGCGGCGGAGGGCGGTGGCCGCCTCCGAAACCGCGTCCCCAATCGCCCCAATGGCTGTCCGGCGGCGGTCGGCGAATCGGCGATCAGCCATCGCTGCGAACCCGTCGCCCGCGATCTTGCGCGCCTCTGCGCGGGACCCTTGGGGGGCGGAGCCGCTCGCCAGCCCTGTGCCGGGGACGTGCGAAGCGTGGCCCCAGCGGGTAGGCTGCCTCCCGGCCACTAACGGTGTCGGGAGACAGCCCCGGACGCCCTCGAAGCGGACGCCGAAGGAGCCGCGCGGACAGTCGTCGAAGGCGGGGTCCAGGCTACCGAGGCTGGTCACCGCGGCGGCTTGAACTCCCGTTCCCGGCGAAACCCGGTCGCAGCCGACGGCGTACAGGTTGACGGCGCCTCGTCCCGAGGGCGGATCCTCCGGTCGGTGCGTTGCGGGCCGAGAGCGGTCTCCGGCGCTCCGGCTTAGGGCCGCGCCGGAGTGTGAAAACGACATGGTGGGTCGATTCACAATACGGGGGTTCGGGGATTCACACTGCCGCCGCCAGCCATCGGCGGGCGCGGCAGCGTTTTACGCCGCCGCTTGCACAGGTGGCAGGGGATCGATTCGCCTTGCGCGCCCGCGCACCAGGCCGAGCGCCTCGCCGGACCACGCCAACCGATGGGCAGCGCTCAACTTACGACCGTACGTGAGTGCGCAATCGACGCGGGGTGCCGATGCGCACTTCGGCCCTCCAGCGATGCGCACCGAGGTCCCCGCCTATCGGTAAACGCAACAACGTCCTGCGGCAACGCCGCGCGGTCGCCCGTGGCACACTGGCCGCGAGGGCCGTGGTGGGAGCGACCCCCCAGTCCGAGGGCCTGGTACGGGTTCGGGGCCAGGTGTGCTTGCGCACCCCGCCCCCGTCCCCTTCGGGTCGCTCCCGCACCAGCAATCCGTCCCGGAAGGGTGTCGCGCGCCGCTTCAAGGCGGCGGAGGACCCGTTGGCCGACTGCTTGGCCGTCGGGCTGTTCGGCCCCATCCTCCCCGGTGCCGATCGAGGCATGCCGAGATGGGGGGTCGCTCCCATCCACGTCCAAGGAGCGCGCATCGGCATCGCCGCTCCGCCGGCCGTGGCGCAACCGCAAGAGCGCCAGCGACCTGCACGACCGCGGCCGTGTCCGGCCGAACGACGATTTCGTGTCCGGCGACCCTCGAAGTGAACCGGACACTCGCGGATCGGCACCGGGAGCGTCGAAAACCGCCTCCGAATCATGGCCTTCCGCTCGAACATCGACAAGCTCCGGGTCGGCGGCCGGACCCATCGTCGGCCGCCGCGGTTTCCGGCAGGATTCCACCGCCCCGAGCCTCACATCTGGCGGGGGCGGCCTCTCTCCGCGAGGTTCCCGTTGCGCAGATCGTGCAGTCCATCATCGGAGGAATCGAATGATGGCACGCACGAAACGAAGCCGCCGGAGCTACGGCGCCGGCGAATGGGGCCGGAACCGGGTGAGGGTGTTTCCCGATCCCAAGACCGGCCTATACCAGATCGAGTGGCGCGAGAACGGGCGCAGGCTCACGAGGTCGCTGAAACATCGCGATTGGATCCGGGCGAAGCGGCAAGGGGATGAATTCGCCGCAGGCTTCGCCGGGCCGGAGCTGAACGGCAAGAAGAACGCCGCGCCCGAGCCGCTCACGCTGGGCACGCTGTTTGACATCTACGCCGAAGAGGTGACGCCCGCCAAGGCGGCGACGTCTCAGAGGTCTGATCGAGCCGCGACGAAGATGTTTCTGCGGTTCTTCGGCCAGGACCGGAAGCCCGCAACGCTCTCCCAACGCGACTGGGACCGGTTCATCCGGGCGCGGCGCGCTGGCAACATCGGCCCGAGCAGCAGACCCGTGTCCGACCGGACCATCGAAAGCGATCTGAAGTTCCTGATCGCGGTCTTCAACTGGGCCAGCAAGTCCAAGGACGAGCAGGGCCGCCCGCTCCTCGGCTCCAACCCCCTCAAGGGCCTCAAGACGCCCACGGAGAAGAACCCGACCCGCGTCGTGCTTGCCGAGGAGGAGTACGGGGCGCTCCTGAAAGTGTCGCGCAGGGTCGACTGGCGGTTCCACGTCGCGCTCGTGCTCGCGCACGAGACCGGGCACCGCATCGGGGCCATCCGCAAGCTGCGGTGGTCGGATATTGACCTCGAAGGCGGAGTGGTGCTGTGGCGCGCGGAGCACGAGAAGACCGGCTACGAGCACCGTACTCCCGTGACCGCCGAGGCACTCGCGGTCCTGCAAGAGGCGCTCAAGAGGAACCAGGGCAACGGGGACTCTCCGGTGCTGCCCGCGCCGAGGGATGCTTCGAGATGTGCGGGCCGGACGCTGGTGCGCTACTGGTGGAACCGAGCCCAGAAGCTCGCGGGGCTCGAACCCAAGCGCGGTAGAGGCTGGCACTCGCTGAGGCGCAAGTTCGCCTCCGACCTGATGGACCAGCCCCTCAAGGTGCTCTGCGAACTCGGTGGCTGGAAGACGGCCAAGACGGTGCTGCAATGTTACCAGACGGCCGACGAGGACCATCTCAGGAAGGCGCTCGCGAGCCGCCGACGCATTCGCAACGGATCCCATTCAGCGGGAGTCAATCAGCGGGAGTTCGGACCGACAAACCCGTAACTCCAACGATCACTGAGAGATACCAACCTGGCACCGCATGCCGTAACGTCAGGGTTTACCTTCCTTCTATGAACAGCGACGAACTCCACACGGTCGGCGAGGTGGCCGCCCTGGCCAGGGTCACGGTGCGCACCCTCCACCACTATGACCGGATCGGGCTGCTGGCCCCGTCCCGGCGGGGCGACAACAGCTACCGGCTGTACGACTACGGCGACCTGGAGCGGCTGCGCCAGATCCTGCTGCTGCGCGAGCTGGGGTTCGGGCTGGACGCCATCGGGCATCTGCTGGACGCCGCGGCCTACGACCGGCGGCGCGCGCTCCTCGCCCAGCGCGAGCTGCTACGGGAGCGGCAACAGCGTACCGACAGGATCATCCGCGGGGTCGACCGGGCCCTGACGGCACTGGAGGAGGGCGAACCCATGGACAAGGCGAAGATGTTCGATGGCCTCGAGGACTTCGACCACGAGCGTTACGAGGACGAAGCCCGTGAGCGCTGGGGCGGGACGGACGCGTACAAGGAGTCGGCGCGGCGCACCCGGCGCTACACGAAGGACGACTGGACGCGGATCAAGGCGGAAGCCGAGGACGTGATGGCCCGTCTCGCCGCGCTTCTGGAGGAGGGAGCCCAAGCCGCGAGCGGGGCTGCGAGAGAACTAGCCGAGGAGCACCGCTGCCACATCGACCGCTGGTTCTACCCCTGCAGCCACGCGATGCACGCGGGCCTGGCCGACATGTACACAGCCGACCCGCGATTCACGGAGTACTTCGAGAAACGCGGCGACGGACTGGCGGCCTTCGTGCGCGACGCGATCCTCGCCAACGCGGCACGCGGGACAAGCACGGCGTGAGCCAAGGACGCAGGCAACTCGCTGGCCCGGGACCCGGCACGGCCGCCCTCCCGGCGCAGGTTGGAACGACGTGGGCAACCTCCCGCCGCCAATAGAGTGCGACCGCCAGAGCAACTGGCTATTGTAGTAACTAAGCATTAGCGATAATTTACTGCTATGCGATTCGCTGAACTCCTGCGGATTGTCCGCGACGAGCCCGTATTCGAGACCGGCCTTCTCATGGCGGGGCCCCGTCCGGACCCGGGCTTGTTCGCCCAGCTTGGCCGCTGGCGGTCGGCGGGCCGGATCTTTCAGCTTCGCCGCGGGCTGTACGCCCTCGCGCCCCCCTACCGGAAGACGATCCCCCACCCCTTCCTGGTGGCCAACCATCTCTCGCCGGGATCCTACGTGAGCGGGCTTTCGGCCCTCGCCTTCGCCGGCGCGATTCCCGAGTTCGTGCCCGAGGTGACCAGCTGCGGGCCGGGGCGCCCGCAACTCCGGTCGACCGCGCTCGGCCGATACTCCTTTCGCCATCTGAAACCCGAGATGCGGCGCGGCTATCGCCTGGCCGAACTTGGCGGCGACCAAGCGGCATTCGTCGCGTCCCCGGAGAAGGCGTTCCTCGACCTGGCCTACCTGCAACCGGGGGGCGACGACCCGGCGTGGATCGACGGGCTGCGGCTCAATCTCGACGCCTTGTGTGGTGCTTCCCTGGAGGACATGGCCGCAGCCACAGGCAGCCCGAAGCTGATGCGGGCGGCTCGCCATGTCCGGTTGCTGGCGGACGACCCCGAGCTGGCGTTCGAGGAAGTATGAGGGACCACCTCCGCCGTCTGGTGCGAGATGCCGACCCGTGGCACGGGCGCAATGTCCTCCGCGAGTACCTCCAGGCCCGGGTGCTCGAAGGGCTTCAGCGGTCGGGGGCCTTCACCTCGCTGGCATTCCAGGGGGGCACGGCCCTTCGTTTTCTGTACGGCCTTCCGCGCTACTCGGAGGATCTCGACTTCGCGTTGGAAGGCGACCGCGAGCGGTACGACCTGCCCGGATGGCTGGGAGCGATCGGCCAACAGTTCCGCCGAGAGGGGTATGCGGTGAAGACCACCCTTCGCGCCAGGACCCCGGTCCACGCCGCCTGGGTCCGGTTCCCGGGCATTCTCCATGAAAACGGCCTCTCGGCGCACCCCGAAGAGGTTCTGGCCATCAAGATCGACGTGGATTCCAACCCTCCGCGCGGGGCGGGTACCGAAACGCGACTGGTCCGCCGGCATGTAACGCTTCGGCTGTGGCACCACGATCCCGCATCGCTCCTGGCGGGAAAGCTCCACGCCGTGCTGCGGCGGCCCTTCGCCAAGGGGAGGGACGTGTACGACCTGGGCTGGTACCTGAGCGACCCGGAGTGGCCGGCGCCCAACCTGGAGCTGCTCAACTCCGCGCTGCGACAGAACGACGCCGGAGCGCGGCCAATGACCGAGGCTACCTGGCAGGCCGAAGTGGCGAGACGTCTGGGCGGATTGCCGTGGAAACGGCTGACGGACGACGTCACGCCGTTTCTGGAAGGGTCCGCGGCGATGCCCCGGCGCGACGAGCTGCTGGCGTTGCTGGGCGCCGGCTGACCAGGCACGCCGCTCCCCTCAGACGTCCAGGTTCTTGACGTACCTGGCGTTCCGTTCGATGAACTCGCGGCGCGGCTGGACGTCGTCACCCATGAGGCGGTCGAAGAGGCTCGAGGCGATGCTGGCGTCCTCGATGTCCACGCGCAGGATGGTGCGGGCCCCGGGGTCCATGGTGGTGCGCCAGAGCTGATCGGGGTTCATCTCGCCGAGCCCCTTGTAGCGCTGGATGCCGATGCCCTTGGCGTTCTCCTTCCCGTTGGAGAAGCGCCGGATGAACTCCTCGCGCTGCTCTTCCGAGTAGGCGTAGAGTTCACGCTTCCCCTTGGCGACCCGGTACAGCGGCGGCTGGGCGATGTAGATGTATCCCTGGTCGATCAACCCCTTCATCTGGCGGAAGAAGAAGGTGAGCAGGAGGGTGCGGATATGGGCCCCGTCCACATCGGCGTCGGTCATGATGATGATCTTGTGATAGCGCGCCCTGTCGATGTTGAAGTCCTCGTGGATGCCGGCCCCGATGGCGGTGATCATGGCGCGGATCTCGTCGTTGGAGAGGATCTTGTCAATGCGCGCCCGCTCCACATTGAGGATCTTGCCCTTGAGCGGCAGAATGGCCTGGTACTGGCGGTCCCTGCCCTGTTTCGCGGATCCTCCCGCCGAGTCACCCTCCACGAGGTAGAGTTCGGTCATCGCGGGGTCGGAGAGCGAACAGTCGGCGAGCTTCCCGGGAAGGATTCCCCCCTCGAGCGCGTTCTTCTTGCGCGCCAGGTCGCGGGCCTTGCGGGCGGCTTCGCGGGCGCGGGCGGCCTGCAGCGACTTCTGGATGATGGCCTTGGCGGCCTTCGGATGCTCCTCCAGGAAGATCTGCAAATGCTCGTTGACGGTGGTTTCGACGGCGCCGCGCACCTCCGAGTTGCCGAGCTTGGTCTTGGTCTGACCCTCGAACTGGGGCTCCCGGACCTTGATGCTGAGGACGCATGTGAGCCCTTCGCGCACATCGTCTCCGGAGAGGCTCTCGTCGGCTTTCTTGAAGAGGTTGTTGCGGCGGGCGTAGTCGTTGATGGTGCGGGTGAGCGCGGCCTTGAGGCCGGTGAGGTGGGTGCCGCCTTCGTGGGTGTTGATGTTGTTCACGAAGGTGTGGGTGTTCTCCGAGAACCCCGAGTCGTACTGCATGGCCAGCTCGATCTCGGCTTCCTCGCGGCTTGCCTCGAAGGCGCAAACCTCCGGGTGCACGGGCTGGCGGGATCCCCGCAGGTAGGCGACGTACTCCACCAGGCCGCCTTCGTACTGGTAGACCTCTTCCTCGTACTCCTGCAGACCAGCAGCTGGACTCCCGTTGCCTCGCTCGTCGCGCAGGCTGATGCGCAGCCCGCGGTTGAGAAAGGCCATCTCCCGCAGCCGACCTGACAAGGTGTCGACGTTGTAGCGGAGTTCGGTGAAGATCTCGGGATCGGGCTTGAAGGTGACACGCGTTCCGCTCCCATCCGCCGGTCCGAGCACCTCCAGCTCCGTGAGCTTCTTGCCGCGCGAATAGCTCTGGCGATAGTGGCGGCCGTCCCGGGTGATCTCCACCTCGAGGTGCTCGGAGAGGGCGTTGACGACGCTGACGCCGACCCCGTGGAGCCCGCCCGAGACCTTGTAGGTGCTCTTGTCGAACTTTCCGCCGGCGTGCAGGGTGGTCATGGCCACCTCGACGCCAGGCCGGCCTTCCACCGGGTGGATGTCGACCGGGATGCCGCGGCCGTCGTCGATGACGGTGATGGAGTTGTCCGCGTGAATGCGGACATCCACCCGCGTGCAATAGCCCGCCATCGCCTCGTCGATGGAGTTGTCCACGACTTCGTAGACGAGATGGTGAAGGCCCCGCGCCGAAGTCGATCCGATGTACATCCCGGGCCGCTTGCGAACGGCCGACAACCCCTTCAATACCTGAATCTGTTTAGCGGTGTACTCGGTGTTGTTCGTCGCTTTTTCTTCGGTCATCCGGAGCCTTTCGGAGGGTGGCGCTCGACTGTGGCAAGAAGCCGCAGGTGACGGCCATTAAGCCATACCAATCTAGCATTTTGCGGGGTTTTCGGCCATGTGCGGGACGGCCGGCGCCGAGGGCATCGGAGCATCCCGGGCACACGCTTTCAGCGCCTCCGCGGCAGCACCATTCCGGGACGATAGCGTTGACCCCGGAAGGAGACCGCCCCGCGGGCTGTCGCGTCCCCTTCGTGACCGAGGGAACCCGGCGGCGCGGCGTCAGGCGGCGCTGGCTGCCGGGCGCACCAGCACCGGGTTTGCGAAGATCCACGGACGCCGGTTCCATACCAGTGTTCCGAGGCGGGCCGAGTAGCGGTAGACCTCGACCCGGTAGGCCCCGGGGGCGTCCACGGCCCACGCCAGGCCGGGACCGCGCCGCCACCCGAGCTCGTGCCCGTCGCGCAGGATCCGGTAGGCGACCCGGCCCGGATCTGCCGCGAATCCGGCTTCCAGACGGAGCCCCTCCGCCATGGAGGTGCTGCCGCCGGGAGGCGTGTGGACCAGGACGGCTGGGGCAGTGCCGACTTCGGTGACAGGGGCCGCCGCGGCCCGCCGCGGCCCGGTGATCCCCACCCGAAATCGCCGCGCCCCCCCCGCGTCGCCGAACGACACGAACACGTCGCCCCGCCGGATCGCCGAGCCGAGCGTACGTGCGGCCCGCTCGGGGTCGGAATCCAAGGGCGCGTCGAGAGCGACGTGGTTGATGATGGTGCGCAGGGAGGACTCGTAGGCGGGGAAGAGCCCGCCCCCGGGCAGACGGATCCTGGAGTGCATGTCGATCCCCGCGACCGCGGTGGGCCCGCTGCCGCCCCACAGGGAGTCGAAGGCGGCCACCCCCGGGTCGCGGAAACCGTCACGATAGAGACGCAGCCAGTTGTGCTCGGCGCGGCCGGCCAACTCGCCTCCGACCAGCGCCGCCAGGTGGTAGGCCACGGTGGGGCTTGCGAGCCGGCGGCGGGCGACATCCGCGAAGTCGAACGCCTCCCAGGCGGCCATGCCGGGCGCGCCGGGCAGTCGCCACATGTCCCCGGGGCGGCCGCGCGGGTGAGCCACCACCGCGAAGGCGGAGTCGCGCCCCACCCGGGCGAGGAAGCTCTCCGCCCCGCCCGTCCACGAGACCACCGCGGTGTCCAGGCGGTCGACCAGCACCTTGCCGACCCCTTCCACCCGGATCTCCTGGCCGCGCACCAGCAGGACCCCCTCCTCCCGCCGGGCGGTGCGTTGCCACTCCTCCGCGGGCGCCTCGGCGCCCCGGTGGTCGGTGAGGAAGACGAAGTCCAGACCGGCCGCCCGCGCCGCTCGCGCCACCTCGCTTTCGGTCCCGATGGCGTCGTGCGAGCGGCGCGTGTGCACATGGACCGCGCCGGCCACCCGGTACGGAGGGGCGGCGGGGAGGGTGGCCGGGGTCCCACCCGCCCCCATCCCCACCCAGTGCAGGCGGGCGCTGGCATAGACGATCACGAAGTAGGCGGCAGCCGCGAGCGCCAGCCACCCGCCCGCGTGGCGGAGGAACCTGCGCGCGCTCCCCCGGCCACCCATCAGCCACCCCCTGAGAGCACGAACACCACCCGGCGGAGGCGAATGGGGCGCCCGGCGTTCAGGCGCGCCATGATCTGGCGCTTCTGCATGTTCAGCTCCATGGCCCAGGCGGACGACGCGACTTCCACGATCAGCACGCCGTTGGCAACCGAACGGGCCCGCGTGACGCGCGCGACGCCCGGACCCACCAGGCGGGGCCAGTCATCGATCACCTTCTGATACTCCATCTGCTTGTGGAGACCCCGGCGCTTCAGGACGCGCTTGAGCACGTCTCTCACCTTCTCGGGACCCCGGGACACGGAGTCGGCGGACCCCCTGCGTGGCCCGATCGGCAGCCCCCCCGTGCGACCTCCGGGGGAGCGCTCCGACTCGCTCTCCAGCCCCGCTGCACCTCGCTCGCGGGCCGCCAGCACGCGGGCGATTTCCTCCCTTGTCTCGCTCACCGGCTCACCACTCCGTTCTCGACGCGCCAGCGCGGGATCGTCTTTCTCCGCACCTGAATATCCGCCTCCCGGGGCGCTGTGAGAATGACCTGATGCCGCAGATTCCCCTCGATGAGCTCCATGATCCTGCGGGAACGCCCCTCATCGAGCTCGGCAAAAACATCGTCCATCAACAGAATGGGCGTCTTGCCGCGCACCTCACGCACGGTGGCCGCCTCCGCCAGTCGCAAGGAGAGCGCCCCCGTGCGCTGTTGGCCTCCGGAACCGTAGGTGCGCAGATCGAGCTCCCCGGAAGCGACCACCAGGCTCACCCCCATCTCGTCGCGGTGAGGTCCAACTACCGTTGAGGCCAGTCGCATCTCGCGCTCGCGAGACCGCTCGAGCGCCCGTACGAAAAGCTCGCGCAACTGCCCAGGTTCGGCCTCCGCCGCCTCCCCAACCGAAGGCTGATAGGTGAGGAACGCGGGCCGTCCGCCGGAAATCTCCCGGTAGAAGGCGTGAAAGTCGTCCCCCGACGTGGCGATCCAGTCGCGCCGTGCGCGCATCACCTCCGTGCCGTACGACGTCAGGGCGTCGTCCCACGCGGCCACCGAAGCGCGGCCGCCCCCCGCTTTCAGCGCGGCGTTGCGCTGGGCGAGCACGATCCGGTACTGCTGAAGCGCACGCAGGTAGCCGGGTACGGCCAGCGAGAGCATGATATCGAGGAATCTGCGCCGCTCGGCGGGCCCGCCGGTCACGACCCTTACATCCGAGGGAGCGAAGACGACGGTCGCCGTGCGCCCCAGTGCATCGCCCATGCGGTCGGGCTCGTGGCCGTTTACCGTCACCTTCTTGCGCGGCCCGGCGCGCTGGAAAGCCGCGGTCACCTCCACCTCTCCGGACTCGTCCGCGAACCCGCCGACCAACCGGAACACCGGGTGCTCGAAGGCCAGCAATTGCTCGTCCCGCGCCGCCCTGAACGATCGGAACGTCTCCAGGTAGTAGATGGCTTCCAGCAGGTTGGTCTTTCCGTGCGCATTCGGGCCGATGATGGCCACGCCCTCGGGAGGAAACTCCAGCTCCTGCACCCCGAGGTTGCGGAAGTGGAACAGGGAAAGGCGGGTCAGGCGCACCGGCGCATCAACGTCCGTGGAAGTTCGCCCCTCGCCTCTCCAGAAACGCCCGCATCCCCTCGCGCATGTCATCGGTGGCGGCAACCACGCCGAAGAGTGACGATTCGAAGGCGTGGGCGTCCGCATCCGCGCTGTCGAGCGCAGAGTAGATCGACTCCAGGGCAAAGCGAAGGGCGATCGGCCCGTTCTTCGTGATCGTGCGCATCAGCGCGACCGCGGCGTCGTGCAGCTCCTCGCGAGCGACGACCCGCGAGACCAGCCCGTAGCGCTCCGCCGTTTCCGCGTCGATCATCTCGCCGGTGAGCGTCATCTGCAGCGCCCGCCCCAGGCCGACGATGCGCGCGAGGCGTACCGTCCCGCCGTATCCGGGGAGGATGCCGAGTGTGACTTCCGGAAGGCCGAAGCGGGCGTTCGCGGAAGCGATGCGAAGGTGGCAGGCCAGCGCCAGCTCACATCCTCCCCCGAGGGCAAATCCTCCCACGGCCGCCATCACGGGCTTGGGAAAGCGTTCGATGGTCCGCAGGACCTCCTGGCCCTGGCGGCTCACATCCACCGCGCTGAGAGGCGTCATCTCCGCCAGCACGCCGATATCCGCCCCCGCCACGAAGGCCTTCTCGCCCGCGCCCGTAAGGATGACGCCGCGCACGCTCGCATCGTCGCGCAGCGCCTCGAACGCCTCCGCGATCCCGGCAACGACCTGCGGGTTGAGGGCGTTCAGCTTTCGCTGACGGTCGATCGTCAGGATCGCGATCTCTTCGTCCCGGTCGAGATGCACGTAGTGCCGTTCTGGCATCGGAGGAATCCGGCTTGGAGTAGAGGAACAGGGCGGCGCGGCAGTCTGCCGATTCGGCACGAATACTATTGTCGCAGCGCTTTCCGGCGCCAGCGCGGGGCCGTCCGCGAAGGACCCCCTGGCGATATGGCCGCCCGGCGCGGGTTAGGTTAGACTTCGCCACGTGAACACGCACCCGAACCCAGGGAAGCTTGCCCATGAGCCGCTCGCTGAACAAGGTCACCCTCATTGGCAACGTCGGCTCGGATCCCGACATTCGCATGACGCCTTCGGGCACCAAGGTGGCGAAGTTCTCCATCGCCACCAACGAATCCTTCACCAGCCGCTCGGGGCAGCAGCAGGAAAAGACCCAATGGCACCGGCTGACGTTCTTCGGCCGGCTCACCGACGTCGTCGAACAGTGGGTCAAGAAGGGGGATCGGCTCTACGTTGAGGGCCGCATCGAGTACTCCCAGACCCAGACCCCGCAGGGCGAGACGCGTTACTGGACCGACATCATCGCTCGGGAGATGATCATGCTGGGGTCCGGGGGCAGCACTCAGGAGATGGACGATTCGGGAGGAGGCTACCAGCGCGGGCGCGCGGACGCGAGACCCTCGGGTCCGGTGGGACAGTCGTCCGACGACGATCTGCCATTCTAGCCAAGAGGCTTTCCCTCTCCGCCATCCGCTCGCCAGAGACCCAGCAGCACCGCGTCGAAGTGTTCCGGGTTCGCGCTGTACTCCTTCACCCAGTCCTCGAATGAAGGCAGCCCCTCCTCTGCGCGAATGCGGGCCGTGGCCAGGCGAACCATCTCGTCGTAGGAAAGTTCTTCGGGTCCCCCCGAGGTGCGGGCAAGATCCTTCACGAAGACGAACATTTCGTCGGGGGACATACGGCGGATAATCTGGAATACCCGCGCGGAACAGTAGTCGCGGTGTTTTCCGCGCAGGACAGCCCGCGATTCCCGCGCTCGCTTGCCCCGCGAAGAGTGTGTGCCACTGCCTGCGGACGACTGATCCCCGGCCACTTCACCTCCCGTCGGCCTGGCTCTCGCCGTAGCCGACCATTCGGACAGGAAAAGAGGATTCAAATCACGTACTCTCTTTCCGCAGCGTACGTTACGGGAACAGTACCCGAAACGCCATACCGAATGGATTGGCCCAGCATACCAAATACAACAACCGGCACTCAACGGGACAACTTCATCCAGACCGGTCTCACCGAATAGCCGGATTGGAAACTGGATGTCGGAAAAGCCGCGGGTGCGAACGCCGTCAGCTATCGGGCGTCGCCGTCACCAGAGCGGGAGAGAGACTCCTCGTGCTCCCTGAGGTACTCGTAGATGGAGCGGCGGGTGAGCCCGCTGACGAGGACGCGACTGAGAAACTCGGGATCCGATTCCTGAACGGCTTCGGCTTTCTTCGCCACGTCACGAGGCAGACTTAGGTTCAGATGGACACGCCGGGTTTCCCACATATCGTCGGTCGACTCCTCGCCCCGGAGGAACGGAACTCGACCGAATTGCCGACTCCGCGCCGTGCGCTGCCGATCGGGTCACAGAACCGGATCCAACCCGTCGGATTCGTGAACACGGGCTTCGATCCTACAACACTTGCCGCGGGCGCGCAAGGGCAGGCAGGACGGTGGCGGCGCAAGACCAGACAACTCCATAAGTGCATGTATGGCTTAGTGTTACGAGAGTACCGACAAAACCCGCGGCGGTCAATATTCACTTGTTCCTGAGCCCTGCGACGGCATGTGAGGCACCCGTTATTCATCCCCATAAGTCGGTGCCCGAAATAGCCTTCCACGAAACGGCGCGCGACGGAACGGATACCCGCTTGATACAAATGTTTACAAAAAACCGCCTAGGAGCTTGCGCCGCAGAAGCGCAGCGGACGTGACAGGATCGTGGGAGGGCCGGCGGCGGCTTGAGAGATTCGAGGAGCGAGAGGCTGGGGATCCGGGTCGCTGACGGACCGAGAGGGCCGTGCGGCCGCGAATGGGGGTCGCGGAGACCCGCGGAGGCACCGGGGCCCGCGGCTGCGGGTCAACGATCGCCGCCTCATGCCGCCTGAAGCGTGTGCAACCGCTTCACATTGAGCGCCAGGCACACGAGGGTCCACTCGGCGTGGACCTTCTCGAGGCCCCGAAAGCTGAATCGTCGAAAGCCCATCACCTCCTTGATCCAGCCGATGGGCGCCTCCGCCTGCCACTTGCGGCGCCCGTACCGTCTTCGGCCATCTTCGGTCGCCAGCTTCTCGGCCATGCGCGCTTTCGCGGGATGCTTCTTCGGATCAACCTTGACGGCGGCCTTGCCCTCCCGGCCCACCGCCACATACCCGTCGATGTCCCGCGCCTCCAGTTCCTCGAGGTCCCGCTCGTTGCAGTAGTTCGCGTCCGCCAGCACCTGCGCCGGTGCGTTGCCGCGCACCTCCGCCGCCACATCGACCATCGGGATCAACTGGCCTTGGTCGCTCGCGTTGTCCGTCACCTCGGTCCCCACCACCAACTGGTTATCCCCGTCCACCACCGTCTGCGCGTTGTAGCACTGCTGGAACCCCTCCGTACTCGTTTTCATGATCCGGCTCTCCGGATCCGTGAAGTTGCTCTGCGCCTTCTCGTCCGGCTCCCCGTACCTCCGCTTGTAGGGCCTGCCGCCCTTCGGGTTGCGCTTCTGCCCCGGCTTGCGGCCCCGCGCGTCGTCCGCCGCTCTCTGCTCGGCTTCCAGGCGCGCCTTCGCCTCCCGGATCGCCGCCAGCCGGTCGTCGCGCCGCTTGAGTTCGTCCGGCAGCTCGTCTCCGCGGGCTTCCTCGCCATAGCGCTCGTCCTCCGCTTCGTCCACCGCCTCGGCTCTCTCCACCAGCGCCTGAATCTTCGCCTTCAGCGCCCGGATCTCCTCCTCCAGGCGAGGCTCCTCCGTCACCATCCGGCCGTAGCTCATCGCCTTGCGCTTGCTCGCGTTCGCCCGAACCTTCGTCCCGTCCACCGATACCCTGCCAAGCCCGGCCAACCCCAAGGCCCGCGCGAGCAACACCACCTCGGCGAACACCGCCCGGAAATCCCCAAGATGGCGCTTGCGGAACTCGCACAGCGTCCGGTGCTTCGGGAAGTTCCCCGCAGCCAGCATCCGAAACGCGACGTCCTCCTCCAGCTTCTTCGCCATCTTCCGCGACGAGAAGGTGCCCGTCGCATACGCATAGATCAGCACCTTGACCATCATCCGCGGATCGTACGGCGAGTTGCGCCGCCCATCCCCACGGTACGGCGCGTGGAACGCGCTCAGGTCCACCGCGTCCACCAGGTCGCTCACATGGTGCGCCAAATGACCTTCCGACACCCACTCCCGAAGATCCGGAGGCAGCATCAGAATCTGATCCGGATCGTACGGACGAAACGTCGTTCCCATTGACCCCCCTCGCACAACCGCAAACCTCCCAAATGCCTGCGCTACCCCGAAAGATAACCGCTGCGGTTTTCTGCGGCGCAGACTCCTAGGACGAGGAAGCGTCCGAAGATGCGGAATCGGGGCCCCTCACGTTGCCTCTTGACGCACTGCCCGGATAGATTGCCTGCCCGATCGTCGGTCCCCTCATGGGGATTCCAAGGGAGCAACGAATAGGGTAGATTTGCTGCCCGGTCCCGGACGACTCAGAATTCCGGGGCAACCGAGCGAGGCCAGGAAAGGAAGGCTCTATTTGGAAGTCGTGATTCAGGAAGGCGAGAATCTGGAACGGGCGCTTCGGCGCTTCAAGCGCAAGGTACAGCGGTCCGGGCTCTATTCGGAGCTGCGCAAACGCCGTTTCTACGAGAAGCCGAGCGCCCAGCGCAAGAGGAAAAGGGAAGCTGCAATTCGCCGGGAACGGCGGCGCGCGCGTCGGACCACATCACGCCGCTGAACACATCACACCGCTGAACAACGGGCTGCGCGAGCCCGGCACAGCCCCAGCCCGCCTTGAAAGAGCGGGTCCCTACAACGGCAACGGACGCGGCGGCATGTCGCTCCAATCGTAGAAGCCCTTCCCCGCCTTCCGCCCGAATCTTCCCAGCGCCACAATACGCTTGAGGAGCGGCGGGGGCGCGTATCGCTCTTCCCGGTATTCTTCGAACATGATCTCGGAGATACGGTACAGCGTGTCGACACCCACGAAGTCGCACAGGAGAAACGGGCCCATCGGGTGGCCCGTTCCCAGCACCATCCCCCGATCGATGTCTTCGATCGAAGCCACCCCCCGCTCCAGCTGGCGAATCGCGTCGAGCATATAGGGCACGAGTAGAAGGTTTACGACAAAACCCGAGTTGTCCTTTGCCCTGATGGGCTCCTTGCCAAGGTCACGAGCGAAGCGGTAGGCGGTGTCGAACACCTCTTCGTCGGTCGCGATGGTGCGCACCACTTCGACCAGCTTCATCACCGGAACGGGATTGAAGAAGTGCAGCCCGACCACCCTCTCGGGCCGGCTGGTGACGGATGCAATCTCGGTGATGGTGAGCGAGCTGGTGTTGGACGCGAAGATGGTCTCGGGACCGGTGAGACCGTCCAGCGCCCCCATCAACTCGGTCTTCACCGCGAGATCCTCAACGATCGCCTCGATCACGATATCGCGGTCCGCCATGTCCGAGAGCGATGTCGTGAAGGACAGGCGTCCCCAGGCCTCGTCTCGCGCCTCCCCGGAGAGCTTCCCCTTGGCCACCGCCCGGCCCATCGACTTGAGGATCCGGCTCCTGCCGGCTTCGAGCGCGGCCTCGCCGACCTCGCTTACGACAACATCAAATCCAGCCTTGGCCGCCACCTCGGCGATGCCGCTGCCCATGAGGCCGCAGCCCGCGACCCCTACTCGGTGAATGTCCAAACTTCCTCCTCAGGAAAAGGCCTCCACGACCACCGCTCCGCCCTGGCCGCCGCCGATGCACGCGGAGCCCAGCCCGTAGCGGGCGCGCCGTCGCCTGAGTTCGTGCAGCAGATGGATGGTGATGCGGGTTCCGGAGGCCGCAAGGGGATGTGTGATGGCGATTGCGCCGCCGTTGACATTGGTGTTGCCGGGATCCAGGCCCAGGTCGCGCTCGACGGCCGCGTACTGGGGCGCAAACGCTTCATTGACCTCGACCAGATCCATATCGTCCAGGGTCAGATGCGCGCGCTCGAGGGCGGCGCGGGCGGCCGGAGCGGGGCCGATGCCCATGACCTTCGGTTCCACTCCCACGAAAGCCCAGGAGACCAGTCGACCGATGGGGGCGAGGCCCTGGCGCGCCGCCCACCGAG
The DNA here is from genome assembly GCA_965237885.1 of Longimicrobiales bacterium. Taxonomy (GTDB): domain Bacteria; phylum Gemmatimonadota; class Gemmatimonadetes; order Longimicrobiales; family Gaopeijiaceae; genus BD2-11. The sequence continues at coordinate 1,369,974 of CBDEGN010000002.1, forward strand.
CGTCGGCGATCACGGTGCTCGCCGACCCGTCGCCGATTCCGCTCGCGTTGCCCGCGGTGACGAACCCGCCCTTGCGGAAGTACGGCCGCAGCCGGGCCAGTCCCTCCACGGAGACATCCGGGCGGATGTGCTCGTCGGAGGCGAACTCCTTCTCGCCCTTGCGGCTGCGAATGGTGACGGGCACGACCTCGTCGGCGAAGCGGCCCTCGTCCCAGGCGGCTTTGGCGCGCAGATGACTGCGAGTTGCAACCTCGTCACAGTATTCGCGGGTCACGTCGTAGCGGTCTCCCAGCTCCTCGGCGGTCTGTGCCATCGTCAGGCCGCAGCTGGTGTCCTCGAGCGCCGTCCACAGGGAATCCTCGAAGTAGTGCCCCGGGTCCCCCAGGCGCAGATTGCCCCAGCGCGCGCCGCGCACGACATGGGGCGCCTGGCTCATCGACTCCGTCCCGCCGCAGAGCACGGCCCTGGCTCCGCCGAGGAGGATTTCATGGGCCCCGCTGGCGATCGCCTGGAACCCGGATCCGCACAGGCGGTTGACGGTGAGGGCGGGAACCTCGTCGGGCGTGCCCACCTTCAGCCCGATGTGGCGGGCGAGGTAGATGGCGTCACCCGAGGTCTGCAGCGCGTTTCCGTACACGACGTGATCGAGCTGATCGGGTGTGAGACCCGCAGCCTCCACCGCCGCTTTTCCGGACACCGCACCCAGGTCGGTGGCGGAAAAGCCCTTCAACGACCCCCCGAAGGCGCCGAAACCGGTCCGTTTTCCGGAAAGGAAGACGATGTCTCCCGAGCGTTCGGTCATCTGTGATCCTCTTGAGGCTGTTTTCTTGATGGGTGCGGATCTGGCGGACGCGCTCTTGCTACGGTCCGGTCAGGCGGGCCCGGATCGCCCCGCCGGCTTCCGCGGTCGACAGTCTGCCACCCAGGTCGGGGGTGGCTTCGCCCTCCGCGAGCGCGAGGCGCACCGCCCGGTCGATGTCGTCGGCCATGATCTCGTGCCCGAGGTGGCGCGCCATGAGAGCCGAAGAGCGGATCGCCGCGACGGGGTTGGCCCGTCCAGTGCCGGCGATGTCCGGAGCGGAGCCGTGCACCGGCTCGAACAGAGCGTGCCGGCCGGGGTGCAGGGTTCCCGAAGGGGCCAGCCCGAGCCCTCCCGTCACCTCGGCGGCGAGGTCGCTGATGATGTCTCCAAAGAGGTTGGAGGTGACGAGCACGGAGTAGCGTTCAGGTCGGCGCACCAGGTCCATGGCCATGGCGTCCACCAGCATCACGTCGCTCTCGATCTCCCCGTATTCCGCGCGCACGTCGTCGTACGTCCTGCGCCACAGAGAGCCGGCTGCCGGGAGGGCGTTGGCCTTGTCGACCATGGTCACCTTGGGGCGGCCTTCCGAGCGAGCGTACTCGAAGGCGGCGCGCACCAGACGCTCGACCCCCTTGCGGGTATTCACATCCTCCTGAATCGCGATTTCGTCGGGTGTGCCCTTCTTGAAGTGGCCGCCCATGTTGACGTAGGCGCCCTCCGTGCTCTCGCGGAAGATGTCGATGCGGATGCCTCCCGCCGGAATCTTCCTGAGCGGGCAGTAGCGCGGATCGAGCAGTTCGCAGGGCCTGAAATTGACGTATAGATCGAGGCGGAAGCGGAGTCCGAGGAGGATGTCGCGAATGTGGGCGTTGTCGGGGACCCGGGGATCCCCCAGGGCACCGAGCAGGATGGCGTCGTAGTCGTCCTCGAGCTGGCGGAATTCGGCTTCGGTGATGGTGATGCCGTCGCGCAGATAGCGGTCCGCGCCCAGATCATCCCACTGGACGAATTCGGCCGCGGCTCCGTGCAGATCCGCGGCGGCCTGGAAGCAGAGCACCGCCTCGCGGGTGACCTCGACCCCGATCCCGTCGCCCGGGATGACCGCGATGCGCGGCCTCCCGCCCGCGGCCCTAGTCACGCTGAGCCCGCGCTCCGCATCCGACGCAATAGGACCACGCGGACTCGATCCTCATTCCGCACGACAGGCAGACGATGACGCGGATGTCCTGGCCGCAAAACGGGCAATAGTGCATTCCCTCGACCCGCGGCAGTTCCTGACTGCAGCCCGCGCACGCCCGCACCTCGCTCTGCGTGTCGTCTCGTCCGGCTCCAACCGCCGAAGCCATTGACTCGAAGGTGGCCCCAGCCTCCTTCTCCGGTGCCCGTTCGCCCGCCCCGAACCCGTTCGCGCTGATGTCATCGGGCTGCGTCGCCCTCTGCCGTTCCGTTCCGCCGTCCGGAAGCGGCAGGCGGCTCGGGTTCAGACGGACCCCCACCGCAGCAAAGTCCCGGTAGATCCCGGTATTCGGGGACCGACACTCCAGCTCCGCCTGGATCTCGTCTCGAGCCGCTTTCGACTCCAGCGCCAGGTAGTCACCCTCGCCAGCCAGCAGGCAGAGGAGCGCCTGCTCGTACTCGCGGCTGGTGGCGATGCCCATGGTCTCCCGGTGGGTACGCCATGGGACCAGGTTCTGATAGATCTCGGCGATGGTGAAGCGCGAGTGGATGTACTCGGGCCAGCGCTCGCATATCTCCTTCACGAGGGCGTTGAACAGACGGCCGGTGAGTTCGGAGGGGGTCATCGGGTTGCCTGGATGGTGGGGAAGCGCCTCATGCGGGCGGTTCGGCGTCGTCACCGACGTGCTGGACCAGCCCGGCCCCTATGGCGGCGGTCAGGAAGCTCTCCGGATCGACGATGGGGATGACCAGGCCGAACTGTTCGCGCCAGCGCTCGGCCAGACGCCGCATGTAGTGGGAAACGGTCTCGTGCGAAAAGCCCGCGTGGTCACGCATCTGGCGCACGATCTCGTGCCATGTGCCCCAGAAGGGCTGACCATCGCTGGTGCGGACGTGGTGGACTTCCTGACCGTCTGCCGGACCGAGGCCGAACAACTCCAGCTGGTGGTGGTCGGTGACGGGCTCGTAGACCCCGGGGGCCTGGGCCTCGACTTCGGCCAGGAGGCGGTCGATCGGATCCGACAGGTTCTCGAGTTCGCGCAGACGGGCCTGCCAGGGCTCCATGCGGGCATCGTCGGGTGCCACGGCCCGCAGGGCGGCGTTCATTTCGATCACCCTCCACACCGCGCGCGAGTCCCAGTGTTCGGTGGGAGGCACTCGCTCGAATTCCCGGAGCGCTCCCTCTCGGTCGGATCGGTCGTAGAGAATGTGGCCCAGAAAAACGCGCGCCTCCTGCAGGTCGGGCGCCAGGCGCAACGCGCGCCGGATGTGGCGGCCTGCCTCGAGCTCGTTTCCGGTGCGGTGCAGCGCGTAACCCAGCGCCGCGATCGCCTCGGCGGAATCCGGCCTCGCGGCCACCAGGCGCGCGAACGTGTCGCGCGCATCCGCGTACAAGCGCGCTCCGTAGAGGGCTCGGCCCATTGTGAGCATGAGGTCGATGTCCGTGTCGTAGCCAAGCGATTCGACCTGTGCGAAGAGCCGCAAAGCGCTCTCCTTCTTGCCGAACCAGAGGAGAAGCTCGCCCATGCCGACCAGAGCATCCTCGTGCTCGGGATCCAGCACCAGCGCCTGCTGGAAGCTCTCGCGCGCCCACGCGTATTCTTCGCGCGCAAGCCGCGCGTAGCCCATGCCGACGTACAGCTCTACGGCACTCGGGTATAAGGAAAGGCCCTCCTTCAGCATCTCGAGGGCCCCTTCGTAGTCACCTTCATCGTACAGCTTGTATGCTTCTTCATCGTATTCTTCAGAGCTCAGGAACCGCTCTTCCATCATCCGCATCCTCCCGATGAAGTAGTGAGGGCGCCAGACAGAGTTCTCTCTCGCGTCGCCGATGCAGCCGCCCGCCCTTGCGGACACGGGACCATACAAATCTAACTTGGCACCCATACGGCAACCAGACTCCGAGGGGGGTTACCCGGGAACTCGCCGGCAGCTGCACTGTACGGGACGGGTCGGGTCGGAATTACGGCCGATTTGCGCCGGGGCAATCGCCCGCGGTATTCTCGTGCGCCCGGACTACTCCGGGCTCAAAGAGGCGTCGGCGTCGGCGTCTGCGGCCGCGGAGATGGTGGCGGTGCCGCGGGCGATGGCGGGCTGACAGAACCGTATCCCCACGGCATGCAGGAAGCGCAGCTCATGGTCGGCGAGACTTGGATAGCGTTCCCCGATGTAGTCGATGGTCTCACCCATCCATTCGGCCTGATCGGCCTCGGTAGCCTCGATCACGCCACATCGGTTGATGTGGCTGAACAGTTCATCCCTGGCTCGATCCAGGAGCTTTGAGTCGGTCAATTTCACCCTCCTTTCCTATGCGCTCAGATATCGTTGGCGACCCACAGTTTGGCGGAAAAGCCAAGCAAGGTTATGCGGAGAGCCCGGACCGTGCAAATCCTGGCGGCAACTCCGGCATCCGCCCCGATGCTGTCACACTCGAGATCTTCCGGCAACTCTTCGCGGCCCTGACGGAAGAGATGGGGGCCGCGCTGCGGCGTTCGTCCTTCTCTCCCAACATCAAGGAACGCCGCGACTACTCGTGCGCGCTGTTCACCCCGGACGGAATCGCGGTGGCTCTCGGGGACCACATGCCGGTGCACCTGGGCGCCATGCCGATGAGTGTAGAGGCGGCTCTCGGGGAGCTGGGCACCCTCGAAGACGGCGACATCGCCTGCTTGAACGACCCGTTCCGGGGAGGAACCCATCTCCCCGACATAACCCTGATCGCGCCCGTATACGACTCGCCGGGCGGCGTACTGCTGGGTTACGTCGCCTCTCGCGCGCACCACTCCGACGTGGGAGGAATGACCCCCGGTTCGATGCCACTTGCCCGGGAGATCTACCAGGAAGGACTGCGCATCCCGCCGGTTCGCCTGTTCGTGCGCGGGAAACGGCGGCAAGGACTGTGGGACACCATTCTCGCCAACGTCCGCACGCCCGTCGAGCGGGCCGGAGACCTGCAGGCGCAGATCGCGGCGCTCTATACGGGACAGGTGCGTCTGCTCGACCTGGTGCGGCGGCGCGGCAGCCAGGCGGTGCTGGGCGCCATGTACGAGCTCATCGACTACGCGGATCGCCTCCTCCTCACCGGTATTCGGCGCATGCCCCGGGGCCGCTTCGAGGCGGAGGACTACATGGACGACGACGGCTTCGGCCACGGGCCCATCCCCATCCGGGTGGCGCTCGAGATCTCGCACGACGGGCTGGTCGTCGACTTCGAAGGCACCTCGCCGCAGACCGAGGGCGGGATCAACGCGGTCGCCGCCATCACCTCCTCGGCGGTGCGCTACGTGGTGCGCTGCGTGGTGGAAGGGTTGCTGGGCGAGGAGCTGCCCGCCGGCGGCGGGTCGATGACGAGCATCGAGCTGCGCCTTCCGGCAGCCTCGCTGGTCAACGCGCGTCTGCCCGCCAGTGTGGCCGCGGGCAACGTGGAGGCCAGCCAGAGGATCACGGATACACTGCTCGGCGCCTTTGGGAAGGCGCTTCCAGACCTCGTGCCCGCGCTCAGCCAGGGAACCATGAACAACACCACCATGGGCGGAATCAACCAGCGTGGCGAGAGCTTTGCCTACTACGAAACGGTGGGAGGCGGGATGGGCGCCGGTCCGGGCCGCCCCGGCCTCTCGGGGGTTCACTGCCACATGTCCAACTCGTTGAACACCCCCGTGGAGGCGTTGGAGCACGCCTACCCCTTTCGGGTTGCCCGGTATTCGCTGCGGCGCGGCAGCGGGGGGCGGGGGCGCTACCCGGGAGGCGACGGCCTGCGGCGGGACATCATGCTGCTGGTGGACGCGAGCTCCACGCTACTGTGCGAGCGGCGCACGCGAGGTCCGGCGGGAGCGCAGGGTGGCGAAGACGGGGCACCGGGCGTGAACATGCTGATTTCGAGCGACGGGGAAAGGATCCTTCCCGGCAAGGTCGCCTTTGACGTGAAGGCGGGAGAAATCGTCAGCATCCAGTCGCCCGGCGGGGGCGGTTGGGGGCCTCCGGACGAGGCCCGCGATCGCTCGGCCGGCACCGGAGCGTAGCGACATGGAACTGTATCTGTCTCTGGCCTGCGACTCCGCGCGCCAGGTTTCTTCCGGGACCAGAATCGACATCCAGGGTGCCTTCAACGATCTCTTCGCGCCCGGGTTTCCCGCGGTACAGAGCCACATGGTGATGGTCGCGGGCATAGAGTGGGACCGGAGCGACGAGGGAAGCTACCATTTTCGCGTGGACCTTCTCGACCCCTCGGACAAGCCATGCCTGACCATCGAGGGCGAGACCCAGGTGGACCCGCGAGCGCCGGACAGACCGCCCGCCCGCACTTGCCTGATCATGCCGGTGGAGAACGTGGTCTTCCCGGTTCCGGGCAGGTACCGGTTCAGCGTGAGAGCGAAGGGCCGTGTCTTTAAAGGGCCGGCGCTCTACCTCTTTGAGGATCCCGAAATCGCCCCCGCGGATGGATAGAAGCCATCCGGAGGACGCCAGGATGCGCCGGCGGGCCGGACGAGCGTGAGGAGTCCATGAGCCAGCCCGAGCGTCGATTCGCCGTTGCCGACCTCTTCGCCGAGATGCGGCGCAGGCGCGTCGTGCGTTTCGCCCTGGGATACTGCGCCGTCGCCTTCGTACTCCTGCAACTGGGCGAGATCGTCCTCCCGGCGTTCGGCCTGGGCGATACCGGGTTGCGCATCCTGGTGGTTCTCGTCGTGCTCGGATTCCCGCCCGGCGTCGCACTCGCCTGGATCTTCGAGCTCACCAAGGAGGGCATCCGGCGCACCCTCGGCGGTCCGGGACAGGGCATGCTGCCGCGCGTGGTTTTCCTCGTCTTTACCATCGGCATCGCTGGCGGGCTGGCGGGTTGGCTCTCAGCCATGGGCGCGTTCGCTCCCGGCCAGCCGGCAGAGGTGGTCGCGCTCGAAGTATACGATCCCTCGGAGCCGGTCACGTCCATCGCCGTGCTTCCGCTGGATGACTTCTCGCCCGACGGAGGCCAAGCCTATTTCGCGTCCGCTCTGCAGGAGGAGCTGACGGCGCAACTCAGCCAGCTCGAGTGGTTGCGCGTGGCCTCGCGCACCTCGGTTGTGCAGTACGAAGGCACCATCAAGTCCGCGCCGGTGATCGGGCGCGAACTCGGAGTCGACGCTCTGGTGGAAGGATCGGTGACCCGCTCGGGCGACCAAGTGCGCATCACCCTCCAGATCATCCATGCCGCCAGTGACTCGCACATCCGCTCCCTGCAGTTCGACCGCGAAGTCACGGACGTGCTGGCGCTGCAGAGCGAGGTGGCGATGGAGCTGGCAGCCGAAGTCCCGGGGCAACAAGACGAACCCGCGGGACTCACGCAGGTGGCGCAGGTCGCAGGGAGCAGCAACCCGGACGCTCAGGACGCCTATCTGCGAGGCAGGTACGAGTATGGCCGTGGCACGCTCGAAGGATACCGCAGGGCGGTGGGGTACTTCGAGGAGGCCTTCCAGAACGATTCCAGCTTCGCCTCGGCGCTTGCCGGTCTGGCCGGCGCCCGTTTCCTGGCCGACATCGAAGACGGCGCCCTGGACGCCGAAGAGGTGGAGAAGGCGGGTGACGAAGCCATCCGCGCCCTTGCACTTGACTCCACCTCCGCCGAAGCCAGGGAGGTGCTCCAGTTCTTCGAGCGCAACCTCCCGCCGCAGGCCTTCGCGTTGCAACCGTCCGTGCCGGGCCGAGCTTCCATCGGGCCCGGCTTCCCCGGGCCGTTGGCCGAACTGGATACCGCCTGGGCCATGACCACGACGGGGATCGGCCGTGGTCTGGAGGAGGCCGTGGGCCGCCGCATCCTGGAGACGGAGCGGAACAACGTGGAGCGCCAGGTTTTCGTGGCGCGCCGGCGCGCCGCGAGCGGGCGGCTCGACTCGGCCATCGAAGCGCTGGAGGCGGTGGTGGCCGAGCATCCGGATGCAAGCGCGGCGTGGGAAACGCTCGCGCGCACGCAGGCTATTGCCGGACATGCCCAGGCTGTGGCGGCGACGGTGGGCCGGTGGAGCGTTGCCGGCGCGCCGGGTGCCCCGGACGCTGCGGCCGGCGGCGAACTCGAACGCGCCATGGAGTCGGACGGCGACCTGGCGGGCTACTGGTCCTGGCGGCTCGCACGGCTGCGCGGGAGGCAGGCCGAGGGGCGGCCGGTGCGGAGCACCTCGCTGGCAGAGGCAAGCCTCGGCGCGGGAGACCATGAAGGGGCGATCGAGCAGCTCCAGGAGGCCCTCCGCGCGGGCGAGCCCAGGCTGACGATGCTGCGAACCGACCCGGCGTGGGACGACCTGCGCGGAAAGCCGGCGTTTACCGAGATCGCCCGGGAAGCCCGGACTCGCTTTGCCGATTCCGGGCGGACGCGGGGCCAGCGGGGCGGTCGGCCCAATCCGAGACAGCCCTAGCAGCGGTCGGTGCGGGCGGGCACCGCGGCCACAAACGCTCTCCCCATCTCCGGCCTGTCGTACGCCCTCGAATGCCAATCGGCATCGCCCCGATCGTTCCGGTGAGCCTGTTCCTTGCCTCATATTCCGGGAAGGGTTCCATTCGGCGAATCAGGCGAGGACCCAATGGCCAGCAAGCACGCACGAAAGGTAGAGGAGCCGATGTCCACCATCCCACTGCGGCCACTCGACTTCGGAGAAATCCTGGACACTGCGTTCGGGCTCTTCCGCCGCGACTACCGGCTCTATATGCCCCTCTCGCTGGTCGGACTCGTGCCCGCCTCGGTGGCGACCGCGATCCCGACTTCGGCCGACACTGAACCGGAAGTCCTGCTATCGGACCTCGGCTCGGGATTGCTGTTCTTCGGACTTCTTGCAGTCGGCCTGCTCTTCTCGTTGATGGCATGGGCCGCGCTCGTGACAGCCATGGAGGCCAGAATCGGCGGTCGGCGGGCTTCGATCGGGAGCAGCTATGCACGGGCACTGGCTCTGCTTCCCAAGCTCACGGGAGCGACCTGCCTGGCCCTGCTGGCGCTGGTCGCGGCGGTACTCGTCGTGACTATCCCTACCTCCTTTCTGACGGCCATGGCGGTGCGTGACCGTTCTCTTCTGGGTGCCGCTGTCATCGCCATCGTAATCGGGGTAACCATGGTGGTGGTCATGGCCTGGTGGGCAACGCACACCTACATGCTGGTCCCGGCGATCGTGATCGAAGAGCGCGGGCCCATCCGTGCGCTACGCCGCTCTTTCGGAATGGTGAGAGGCAGTCGGGCACGGGTTTTCTTCGTTTTCGCCGTCGCCTGGATCATGGCCGTGGTGCCCGGGGTGGCGGCGTACACCCTGACCGGCGCGGGCGACGCGATTCTCGCATCGAATCCGGCGGAGACCGCCGGGCTTGTCCGCTACTGGGCGATCCAGATCGTCTCGCTGGGGTTTCAGTCGGTGACGACTCCACTGTGGGTCGCGTGCGCCATGGTCCTCTACCACGACCTCAGGGCGCGGAGCGAAGGCGCCGATCTTCAGGCGGCGGCCCGGGCTATGGCCGGGTGAATGCCGCAACAACAGCTGCCTTCAGCGGAGGAGGTGTCGCGGACGCTCGCCGACATCCTGAGCGGGCCGGACTTCGCGTCCTTCGAGGCCGGCCTCCTGGAGAGATTGCTCGGCCAGCTCTGGAGCCAGTTCTGGGAATGGATCGACCGCATCCTGCCGGACATCCCGGAAACGGGCGGAGGGCTCTTGCCCGCGCTCATCATTGCCACTTGCCTTGGTGCCATCTGGTTTGTCGCGCTGCGCTTTCTTCCGGAAAGGAATGCGGAGGCCTCGCGGCGTGATCCGTATGCCGTACCCGACGAACTTCGCACGGCGGCCGACTGGCTTCGCGTAGCTGCCGAAAGAGCCCGCGGCGCGGAATATCGGTACGCCGCGACGGCATTGTATCAGGGATTCGTTCTCACTCTCGAGCGCAAGGGCGCACTGGCCTTCCATCCTTCGAAGACGCCCGGAGAGTACGCGATGGAGGCGGCTGAGGGCAGGGCGATCGACGAACGGGAGAAGGCCGACACGACCACATTCATCCGCACCTTCCAGGGACTCGCGTTCGGCCACGAGGCCCCGACCCCGTCGGGCTACGAGGGTCTGGAGGAACTGGCTGAACGGGTTGGGTGCGCACTGCCCGGCAACGCAGGGGCGCGATCCCGGCACGGGCCCGGGAACGAGCGAAAATGACCCCGGCTCCGATCCAGCGGCGGGCGCGGAACGCGTCAGTCCGCGGGGAGTGGGGCGTCCTCGCCGGCATCGCAGTCGCCACCCTGCTGATCGGATTCGCGGGGTTCGCTCTTCGGCCATCCGGCTCTTCCGCCGGCGACATCCGGCGCAGCGCCCTGCGTACCACGCCCGACGGGGTCGCGGCGCTCCACCGCGCGATCGCCCGCCTGGGCCCACCTACCGCGACCCGACTGACGCCTCTGGTCGACGCAGATCCCTTGCGCGGCTCGCTGGTGATGCTTCAGCCCCTCAGGCGTCCGAGCCCGCGGGAGGTGCATGAGCTTCTGGAATGGGTGCGGAGCGGCGGCACGTTCCTCCACGCGCCTCGCGGGGACTCTCCGATTCTCGACTCGCTCGGGCTGGTAAGGCACGCACTTGCCGCGGACGGTGACTCCGCGGAAGCACGAGGCGAAGCCACTTGGAGCCGTCATATTCTCACCGACGGCCTGCCGCCACCCGGCCCGGCACGCTATGCGATTGCGCCCGACACGGCCTCCGGGGACGAAGAGGCGGAAGAGGAATCCGGCGATGACGACGAACCGCGGCCGGATCCGGTGGCGTACGACCCCCTGCTCCTGACCTCCCCCGACTCGGCCGGTCACCGCTGGACCGCGGCCGCCGCGATTCCGCTGGGTGAAGGACGCATCATCGCCTTCGCCGATGCCGAACCGCTGTCCAACCGGCTCGCTGACCAGGAACCCCTGGCGGTGCTCGCCGCACGGGCCGCGATCGCGTACACGAGCCCGGGCGATACCGTCTTCTTCGACGAGTTCAGCCAGGGGCTGGGGCAGTCCCGCTCCCCCGCGCGCGCAACCATCGACTTCCTGTTCGGCACCCGGACCGGGCGGGCGTCGCTTCACCTGGGTCTGGTGGTGCTTCTCGCCCTCTTCTGCGCGGGTCTGCGTTTCGGTTCACCTCTGGCTATGGCGCGCGACCCACGGCGCTCGGCGCTGGAGCACGTCGAAGCCCTGGCGGCTGTCTACGAGAGCGCGCAGGCACGCGAGACGGCGGCCGTCCTGCTGCTCTGGCGACTTGCGCGCTTCTCGCACCTCCCGCCTCCGCGCGATGCCTCGGAGGCCATGGATATGGTGACGGCCCTGGAGAACCGGAGCCGGTTTCCGGACCCGCTGCGGCTCATCCGCCGGGGACTGGAGGCGGACCCCGTGGATCTGACTTCGATCGCGCGGGGCATCGATGACCACACCCAACGGAGAATCTCCGCATGAATCCGCCGGATCCGGCGCTTCGCCTGCTTGGCGCCCTCGACCAGATCATTCTGGGCCAGTCAACGATGCTCAGGCAGATGATGATCGCCCTTCTCGCGCGCGGCCACGCACTCGTCGAAGGCGTGCCGGGAACTGCCAAGACGCTGGCGGTGCGCGCCCTCGCCAAGGGGTTGAGCCTCGACTTCGGCCGGGTGCAGTTCACGCCCGACCTGATGCCGACCGACCTGACCGGCGTAAACGTTCTGGACGACACCGGACGTGACTTCACCTACCGACCGGGGCCGGTCTTCGCCGACCTGCTGCTCGCCGACGAGATCAACCGGGCGCCGGCCAAGACGCAGGCAGCGCTCCTCGAGTCGATGGAGGAGCGGCAGGTCACGGTGGATGGGGTGACCCGCCCGCTGCCCGAGGCCTTCACGGTCTTCGCGACTCAGAATCCCGTCGAGCATGAAGGCACCTACCCGCTCCCGGAAGCTCAGGTGGACCGGTTCCTGATGAAGATCTCGGTGGGCTATCCGTCCGAAGACGCGGAGCGCCGCATTCTCGACCGCCACGACGCCGGTTTCCGGGCCGATGACGAGAACACCTATGCGGTGGGCGAGCCGGTGTCGCGCAAGGAACTGCTGGCGATGCGCCAGACCGTGAACTCCATGCATGTGGATGAACGGATCCGGCGCTACATAACGCATATCGTTCGAGCCACGCGCAGCGAGTCGGTCTTCGCTCTGGGCGCGAGCCCGCGCGCCGGCGTGGCTCTCTTGCAGGCGGCGAAGGCCGAGGCCTATCTCAGTGGCCGGGACTATGCCATCCCCGACGACGTCAAGGCCCTGTCTTTCCCGATCCTGCGCCACCGGGTTGTCCTGACGCCCGAGGCGGAGGTGGAGGGAAGGTCTTCCGACGACGAAGTGGCGGTGCTGCTCAAGACCCTGGAAGCGCCCCGGTAACCGTGGTTCGCGCTGTCCCGAGCCGCCGCGCCCTCTGGCTCCTGGCGCTGACATCGTCCCTGCTTCTGGTGTCGGTGACCGCCGCCCTGCTGGTCGACCTGGTCCTGTGCGGGATGATCTTCCTGGACGGGCGTCGGGTTCGTGCCCCCTCAGTCCGGCGCCGGACCCCGGAAGTGGCCTCTCTGGGGGTGGCCGTGGACGTGGCCGTAGAGGTCACCAACCACGCCGAGCGCACCGTCCAGGTGATGCTGACCGACGATGTCGACGCCAGGTTCGAACGGGGCACCGGCGATGGCGGGGAGGAGGACTGGAACGGGGGACTGCGGTTCCCGGTGCCGCCCGGCGGGTCGGTCATGCGGTCCTACCGGATCCGGCCCCTCGCACGCGGCTTTCTGGAATTGCGCGACATCCACCTGCGCACATTGGGCCCGCTCGGCCTCGCGTGGCTGCGTTCCACGGCTCCTGGGACGGATGTCGTGCGCGTGCAGCCGGGGATCCGGGATTTCTATCGCGAAAAGAAGCACAGCGTTCGCCGTCCTCTGCACGAGATGGGACCGCGGCGCACGCGCATGCGCGCGGAGGGAAGCGAGTTCGAGAGCCTGCGCGAGTACGTCAAGGGGGATGATCCGCGCACCATCGACTGGAAGGCTTCGGCCAAGCGCCAGCGCTTCGTCGTGCGCAACTACCAGGCCGAGCGGGGGCAGCACATCGTCCTGGCCATCGACGCCGGCCGCCACATGCGCGAGACCATTCTGGACCGCGAGCGCGCCGACATCGCGCTGGCCGCCTGCATGCTCCTGGCGAACCGGGCGCAGGCGTACGGCGACCGCCTCGGGGTCATGGTCTTCGACGAGCGCATCCGCCATCTGTCGCCACCACGGCGCGTGAACCTTTCGCGGCTCGCGGAAACCCTGACCGGGGTCGAGACCCGCATGGTCGAACCGAACTACCCTCTCGCCATGGCGACGCTGGGCCGGACCTTCAGGAAGCGTTCCCTGGTGGTGCTCCTCTCGGATGTCATCGACGAGACGGTTTCGCGGGCGCTGGTGCGCTCCCTGGCCCGTGTCGCGCGCGTGCACCTGCCGCTGGCGGTGACGATCGGGAATCCGGACCTGAAGCAGGCGGCCCGCCAGGTCGCAGGCAACGATGCCCAGGCATTCCGGCGGGCTGCCGCCACCGAACTGGTGCAGGCGCGAGCGCTGGCGCTTCAGGCCATGCGCCGCTCAGGGATTCTGGTCGTCGACGTCCCTCCCGAGCAGACCCTGGCAGCGACCCTCGACCAGTACATGGTGGTCAAGGAGCGCGGTCTGCTGTAGGTCTTCGGTGGAGGGAGAGATCGGCGTGTGGCAAGACCCAGGCGCCGGACCGTCCCTCTATGCGCCTTCCGCCTTTTTCCTTCCCGCGGCAGTGAAGTAGACCGCCAGCAGGGCGGCGCTCGCCGAACCAAAGGCGAACTTCGCGATCGCGGGCAGCCCCGACGGGGAATAGAAGCCCTCGACGATCCCCGCGATCACCAGCAGTCCGATCACTCCGGCCAGGAGGGAGAGCGCTTCCCGGCCGCGGAGCTGCAGGGCCGCCCGGCGAGTGTGGCGGCCCGGCATCAGAATCGCGGAACCCAGCCACAACCCCGCGCCGCCCGCCAGGCAGATGGCGGTAAGCTCCATGAAGCCGTGAGGAAAGACGAAGGCGAGAATCACGCCGAGCAGGCCCTCGTTCGCATACAGTCCCAGAACAGTGCCGAGATGCACGCCGTTGAAGACCAGCAGCAGCACCGTTCCCGCTCCCGCCAGCACGCCTCCCGCGAAGGCCAGCAGGGCAACCTGCACGTTGTTGGTGATGAGGTTCGACGAAGCCAGCGGCATGACCGTTCCCGGGATCTCGACAAAGGCCTCGTTGATATCGCCGCGCCGGGTATTCTCGGCCCGCTCCAGCATCGCCGACGAGGTCATGTAGCGGGCGAGGACGGGATTCGCGCGCACCAGACCGAACGACACGCCCATGGGACCGAAGAGGAGCAGCACCGCAAGCAGGATGGGCCGGTAGTTCAGCCGCACCGCGCGCGGGAACTCCGAAGTCATCCAGCGGCGCACCGACACAATGGACTCGCCGCCCACGCGGTAGAGGAGATTGTGACCGGATGCCGCCCAGCGTTCCAGGCTGCGCAGTACCGACGCGGGCGCTCCGTAGGTGCGGGCCCGGGCCAGATCCGCCGTGACCCCGCGATAGAGGCGGCCGAACGTTCTGAGTTCTTCTTCCGGCAGTTGCTTCAGCCCTCCCTTGCGGCTCTTCCGCAGCAGATCACCGAACTTGCCCCACTCTTGCCGCTGCTCGCGCACCAGAGCGACTGCCTGCAGTCCCCATACGCCCCCCACCGCTGCCCTGCGCGGCTCCTCCTCGTCGTGCAGCTGGACCAGGAACTCATCGACGGAAATCGTTCCCAGAAGCGCGTGCCCTTCCACGGCCTGGCGGATCGCCTCCAGCACGGCGCCGGACACCGTGCGCCGCGCCTCGGTGGAGAGGTCGTCCCGCCGGCGGCGGTAGTTGCTCAGCAACTCGAACTGCTCAGCCGAGAGGAGCGGGCGGCCGGCGGCCCCGGTGCGCGAAGCTTCCGGCCACGCGATCTCGCCCGCGCCGTCGTCGCGCACCACGATGGTGTCGGCGGCGATGTCCCCCAGCCGCTGGGAGCGGCCGGTGAGCATGATCACCCCGCCACCGAGCACGCCGGTCACGCCGGGCTGGAAGTCGACGATGCGCAACACGTTGCGGATCACCGACCCCCGCACCGAAAGAGCTTGGCCGCTGGAGTGGAGAACACGCAGCCGGAGAGCCCGCTTTCCGGGCGTCTGACCATCCCGCAGCAGTTCGAAGAAGAGAAAGTATCCCCACTGCAGCACGAAGAAGGCGATCACAATCACGCTGGCGGCAAGGCTGTCCACGATGGAAAACCCCTGACCCGCCACCACCGCGTAGGCCAGCACGAGCAGCAGGGCGCAGCCGGCGATGACCGCCAAGTCGATCAGCAGCGCCGCCAGCCGTGAGCCAACGTCCGCGAGTTCGTAGTCGAGGCGGACGTGTTCGGGTGTCTCAAGCCGGAGTCGGCGACCGGGCCCGGCGTGGGACGAAGCCCTGGCCTGGATCATCGCGTCCTGCCGCACTCGGTCGCGCCCGGATTCGTCACCGATGCTCCGCCGATGAAGGCGCTTCCGGATGCGCCTAGTACGGGGGACCGGCCGCCGGCGAGTCGCCGTCGCCCGTGGGCGCGGGCTGGGGCTGCCAGGCGGGCGGGCTGGTGAGGTGCAGGGTGAGGCTGCCGACGATGGGTATGCTCGACCTCATGTAGACGAGCGCGCGGCGTTCATCGTCGCTGAAGTAGAGCTCGGCGTTGCCGCCCTGGCCGAAGAGCCCGCGCGTGCGGATGATCGGCTGCACCACGATCGTCTTGAAGATGCCCGACGGGACTTCCTTCTCTTCCTTGCGCAACACGCGCACGATGACGGGGTTGCCGGTCTCCTTGAAGTACCTGTCGAAGGTATAGACATCGCCGACTTCGAGGGGGAGGGTGCGGATGAAGTAGACGAAGGAGATGTCGTCGAGCGGGAGAGAGGTCGGCATGTCGCCCACCTCCACATCGTCCTCCCGCTCCCAGACTCCGCGCTCCGGATACATCTCATAGTGCCGGTAGCGCTTCGATCCCACTTCGTCCTGATCCTGGATGAAGCGATGGCTGGCCAGCGTGCGGGTGTCGAACCAGGTCTGGAACTCGTCGCGCACTCTAGCAAACAGTACGCCACCATCGATGCGCATGATGGCATGGTAGGCGGGGTTTCCGCGTACCGAATCGATGGCGGCGATCTCCAGCGATCCCTCGCCGGCATTGAAGATCCCCAGCTTGACCTTGTACTCCAGAAGCTCGCCCACTTCGAACGGCACGGTGGCTTCGAGGGGTTCCGCCGGTTGCATCCAGGGGACTGACGCCTGCGCCCGGACCGCGTACGGGGTCATCACCGGACCGAGTCCGACGATCAGGGCCGGAATACCGAGCCAAAGTCTCATGAGCCCTCCGCGCCCGCGAAGCTCACCCGCGCGCGCGCCCGCCTCAGGCCACGCAGGGTGCGCCACGCCCTGAAGCGAGACCGCCGCACGCGCCGGTTGCGGGGTTCTTCCACGATGGCCTCGGCGACCGAGCGGGCGTGGGGAAGCGCGCGCTGCAGCAACTCCAGATTGCCGGCCCAGCCTTCGCCGAGTGCGAGCCGGCCCTCTCCTGCTTCCGCGAACATCTTCTTGAGCACCACGATCCGATACGCGCGAAATCCCCCAAGCGGCTCCGATACCGGCGCCGACGACAGCGTGCCCCGCAGCCAGTTGCGAGCGAGCCAGCGAGTGACCCGGGCGGCCCGGGTCAGCCCGGGCGGCTCTTCTTCGAAGGCGGCGCTCACGATGTCCGCGCCCCCCTCGATGGTCTTCATCAGAGGTACGACGCCCGCGGGATCGTCGCTGAAATCGGCTTGCAGGGTCACGGCCACATCTCGTTTGGGATACTCCGCGCGGCTCACGGCCTCGCGCAACAATTCCTCGGTGGCCCCGGAGTAGCCCAGTTGCTGCTTCCCGTTGAGGACCCGCAGGGGCACGACGCGCCGGTAGCTCGACAGCAGCGCCCGGGTATCGTCGGTGGAGCCGTCGTCGAGCACCAGAATCTCGTAGTCGCGTCCGAAGTCGGCCATGACCCGCCGGATCTTCCAGAGCAGAACACCGATGGTGCTCTCCTCGTTGCGGGCTGGTATGCAGATGTATACCACGTGGACTCCTTGCGCCGGACGTGCCCCTCGCTCTGATGCAAAATCGGGGCCGGAAGACGATGATCGGGAAAGGCACGCTCGGAAGGCTGGCGTTTATACCGAGCTTCGGGAGGACGGTTCCGGCGCCGGCAGAACCGGGGCGTTTCGCGGCCAGCGCCGGTGTTGCCACAGGTATTGTCCCGGATACCGCCTCACGTGGCGCTCCAGGGCCGCGACGTGCGCGCGCGTGAGCGCCTCCAGGTCCGGCGCGAGAATCCCGCTGAGCGGAACGGTAATCCGCTCGAGAATGACACGGTAGGGCAGAACCGCTGCCGGATCATGGAGGGCCACGCCCAGCACCAGCGGGGCGCCGCTGCGGAGCGCCAGGAGCGCGGCTCCGCGGGCGGTCGAGGCGGGATGGCCGAAGAACTCCACCATGAGGCCGCCGGAGTGCGCGTTCTGGTCGGCGAGCAGCACGACGACCCGGCCCTCGCGCAACGAGCGAAGCAGGGTGTGCACCGAATCGTGGCGGAAGACCACATTCATGCCTAGCCGCTGCCGGGCGCGTACCAGCGCGCGGTCGAAGAGCGGGTTGTTCTGCGGGCGGACCACCACGTCCAGCGGGAGGTCGCGGCACGCCAGCGCCCCGCCACCGACCTCCCAGTTGCCGAGGTGTCCGGTGACCAGGATGGCGCCGTCGCCACGCGCTACCGGGTCGGCCAGCAGTTCCCACCCTTCCACCCGGGAGAGCGCCAGGATCTCTCCGGGCGTCATCCGCGCCAGGCGGAAGGTCGTCGCCGCCGTGCGCCCCAGGTGACGGTAGCTCTCCTGCCGCACCCGGGCCCGCCATCGCGGGGAGCGCTCCGGGAAGGCGCGCGCGAGGTTCTCCTCCGTGACTTGCCGGCGTATGCGAAACACGCTTCCGGCCAGCCACCCGGCGGCTGCCCCGAGCGCCTGGGCCAATCGCCGCGGCAAGAGCCCCGCGCACCCCGCGGCCATGCTGAAGAGCGCGAACTCGACCCGGTGCCCGACGCGCGTGCGCCGACCTTCAGCCGCCATCGTGCGCGTCCGCCGCCAGGGTCAACCCCGCACCGCAAACCGTTCCGGAACCGGCCGTTCCGGGGTTTGCGGCCCGCTCTGCATCTCGTAGAGGCGGCGGTAGAGCCCCCCGGCCTCCATGAGCTGGTCGTGGTATCCGGATTCGACGATCCGCCCGCGCTCCAGTACGACGATCGAGTGTGCCTGCCGCACCGTCGACAGCCGGTGGGCGATCACAAAGACGGTGCGCCCCTCGGTGAGCCGGCCCAGGGCGCGCTGCACCCAGCGCTCGGACTCGGTGTCGAGTGAACTGGTGGCTTCGTCGAAGATCAGGATGGGCGGGTCGCGCAGGATGGCGCGCGCGATCGCCAGCCGCTGGCGCTGTCCGCCGGACAGCTCGGACCCGCGCTCGCCCACCACGGTGTCGTAGCCGTGCGGCAGCGCTTCGATGAACTCGTGCGCGTGCGCCGCGCGGGCCGCCCGCTCGATCTCCCGCCCGGTGGCCTTGGGCATCCCGTAGGCGATGTTGGCGCGCACGGTATCGTGGAAGAGCACGGTCTCCTGCGAGACGATCCCCATCTTCTCGCGCAGGCTGCGCACCTGGAACTGCCGGATGTCCGTCCCATCTACCAGAATGCTCCCCGAGGTCACTTCGAAGAACCGGCTGAGCAGGTCCACCAGCGTGCTCTTGCCGGCCCCGCTCGGCCCCACCACGGCAACCATCGAGCCGCGCTCCACCCGCAGCGACACATCCTCCAGAACGGCCTGTCCCCGGCGGTAGCTGAATCCCACCCGGTCGAAAGCGATGTCGCGCTCTACCCCCGGGAAGGCCCGGGCGCCCGGCAGGTCGCGAATCTCGGCCGGCGCATCCAGGAACTCGAACACTCTCCGGCCGGCGATCACTCCGGGCTGGATCATGGCGGGCAGTTTGCTGAGATACTTGATCGGCTTGTAGAGCTTGGTGCTGAGCGCCACGAAGCCCATGAACGCCGGCCCCGTGAGCTCGCCCTGCACGAGCACCAGCCGGGTTCCGTACCAGAGGATCACGATGGTCCCGAGCGCGGCGACCATCTCCGTCACGGGGGCGGCCAGAGCGCGCACCCGCTCGGTCCCCAGAAAGGCGCGGAAGTAGCGCGCCGTCAACCCGTGGAAGCGCCCCCGCTCGTATTCTTCCGCCGCGGACGCCTTCACCAGTCGAATCCCGGAGAAGGTCTCCTGAATCCGGGCGTTCACCTCCCCGGCGAGGTCCAGCACGCGCCCGTCCCCCCGGCGCAGCTTCTTCAGCATGGGCCCCCATATGACCACCATCCCCGGCAGCACGGCGATCGAAAGAAGGGTCAGCGAGGGGGACACCGCCAACATCAGTGCGAGGGCGGCCCCGACTTCGAAGAACGCGGAAATGCCGCGGTTGATCTCCCGCGTGACCAGAGTTCGCACCAGCTCGACATCGTGCGTGAGCCGGGACACGATCTGTCCGATGCGCGTGCGCCCGAAGAACACCAGGTCGAGTTCCAGCAGATGATCGTGCACCTGGTTGCGCAGGTCGCGGGTGACCCCCTGCTCCACCCGCGCGGCAAGGTAGGTCTTCAGGAAGTCGAAGACATTCTTGATCCCGAAGACGGCGAGGATCAGGAGAATGAGTGCCTGCACAGCCTCCTGTGGACCCGACGCTCCCGCGACGAAGCGGCCCGCGGTGGCGTCCAGAAGCCGGCCGAGGGTTCCGTCGCCCCCGAGACCGCCCATCGTGCTCGCCTCCGGGGTCATGAGGACCGCAAGAAACGGAATCAGCAGCGCCATCGAGAAGGCGTCGAGTGCAGCGAACAGGATGCTCGCCGCGACGGCGCCGAGAAAGACCGCGACGTAGGGACTCAGATACCGCAGGATGCGGAGATAGAGCCTCAATCCAGCGTACTCCGTCCTCTGGGCAGCAGGCGCGCGACGGGCACGATCATCTCCTCCGGCGAGATGCCCCCGTGCAGGAAGGACCCCCGGTAGCGCGATTGATACTCCCGCAACTTCGTGGGATAGACCATGAAGTAGTCATCGCGGGCGACAACGTAGGTCGTCCCCATCCGGCCCTGGGGCAATCGCAGATCGAGAGCCTTCTTGCTGCTGAAGACGGTCGACCTGTTCGCGGTTCGCAGGTCCACCCCGAACTTGTAGCGCAGATTGGTGGTGGCGTCCCTGCGCGCGTAGACCGTAGTCGGGCGGTTGCAGTGAATGGAGCCGTGATCGGTGGTGAGAACCACGGGGTATCCCGCCGTCGCCGCCTCCTTCAGAACCTGGAAGGCCGTGGACCGCTCGAACCATCCGCGGGTCAGGTTGCGCAGCGCCACTTCGTCCTTGGCCACCTCCATGAGAATCGGGGACTCGCTGCGGCCGTGCGTCATCAGGTCCACGAAGTTCAACACCAGCGCCACCACCGAGCCTTCGGTGCGGACGGCGGACCGGAAGCGCGCCCGCACCTGCTCCCCCTCCCGGTCGGTGAAGATCTTTTCGTAGTGCACCGGCACGTCGCGGCCGGTCAGGCGCCAGAGCTGGGCCGCCAGCAACTCGTCTTCGAAGGCGTTCAGGCTGCCTTCGTCGTCGGACGCGTCCCACCATCCGGGGCGATGCCTCGCGATTTCATCGGGAAAGAGTCCCCCGAAGATGGCGTTGCGCGCGTATGGCGTGGCAGTGGGAAGAATCGAGTAGTAGAGACTTTCCTCGATCTCGAAGTACGGAGAAAGCAACGGCGCGATGACGCGCCACTGGTCCAGCCGCATGCAGTCGAGGACCACGAAGATGACCGGATCCGTGCCCAGCAACGGGAAAACGTGGTTCTCGACGATGTCGATCGACAGCTCGGGGCGCCTGCTCCTCGGGGCGCGCACCCAGCGCGGATAGTTGCGGCTGATCCACACGCCGAAGTCGTGCCGGAGTTCCGACATGATGCCGTTGACGGAATCCAGCAACCCGTACTCTCCTGCCTGATCCAGCCGTATGTGCCAGTCCACCAGCTCCGCGTATACCGAAGCGAACGCCTTCGGGGACGCCGCCTCGGCACGTCGCAGCGAAAGCTCGCCAAAGCGTGCCGCGAAGTCGCGCGCCTCCTGCTGCTGGCGGATGCTCGACCCCTCGAGGATGCGCGTGACCATGGACAGGACCTGGCGGGGACTGGTCGGCTTGACGAGATAGTCGTCGACGCGGCGCCCGATCGCCTCGTTCATGGTGCGGTCCTCTTCGGACTTGGTGACCATGACGACACGCGCACGAGGATCTTCCCGGCGCAGGATGGTCAGGACTTCGAGGCCGCGTCGGCCTGGCATCTGCTCGTCGAGCATGACCAGGTCGTAGTGGTTTTTTCGCAGGAGTACCAGGGCGTCGTCGCCGTTGGTGATCGCATCCACATGGTAGCCCCGCTGTTGCAGGAACAGCAGGTGCGGCCGCAGACGGTCGATCTCGTCGTCAACCCAGAGAAGGCGTTTCACGCGCGCAGATGTCGGGGTGGTCATTCCGTTGGATGGCTGCCTCGTAGTAAAGGCCCCGGAGCCGTCCGCCGCAGCGGGACGAGACCTGTTACATGCTGATGGTATAGAAGAACCAGGTAGCGATCGGCATACCGCCCCGGCGCGCCGGCTCGAACATCCAGCGAGCGGCTTCCTGGATCAGCCGGCGGTTGAAGTCGCTGTCGGAGGTGGGGGGGAGAAGGCGCGTGGAGTCGGCCACGACCCTGCCGGTTTCCGAAACGAAGACCCGCACCTCGACCTCCTTGCCCCGCAGACTTCGGTTGGAGGGCGGCAGGATCATGCTGCGGGGAGAGGGAGGGATAGTGCGCGAGCGCCCTTCCGCGGCCGTGCCGCCGTCTCCCCGGCCTTCACCTTCTTCAAGGCCCGGGCCTTCCCCCTCGCCCGGGCGCTCTCCCAGCAGAGAGGAGAAGTCGACTTCCACGTTGTCGTCGAACTCCACGGGCTCGACCTCGGCCAGGACGGGGGCCGGCATGCGCGGCGGGATAATGGGTCTGGGCGGAGCGAACGCCAGGCGGAGCGCCTGCATGGAGCCCGATGCGGCGCGGTTGTCGCCGGCGTTGGGCCCGGCGGCGGCGTAAGGGGACATGGTGGAAGCGGGTACTTGCCAGAAAACAAGAAGGAAGAGATGGATCGCGACCGAGAGTGCCATCCCGGCCCGCCAGTACTTCCTCTCGCCGATACGGCGGTCGCGGTTGCTCGCTGTGCCCCGTGTCATCGGTCTTGAGGGTGGTCCCTTTCGGTAACAGAGAGCCCCGACCCCGGCTACCAGCCCGGGGGGGCGATGCTGAGGGGCGAGACGGAATGGGCCTCACCCGTCGTCCCGTCCACGACCCACAGCTGCCCGGAACCTCTTAGTACCAGCGAAGGCGACCCCAGGTTTCGAACCACGGCGGCCACCACCGGCTCGGCGGGCCGGGCGAGGTCCAGTACGACCAGGCCCTGCTGGCCCGCGGCGATGTACGCCCGCGACTCCAGCAACGCCCCGTCGCGGGCGTTGCGCACACCCTGGTAGCGGGCGGTGAGGCGGGGCCGGGCCGGGTCGGAGACATCGACAACGTAGACCCCGTCTACGCCGGCGGCCACCAGGCCGAGCGGGCCGTGCACGTCGAGCGAGCGCGCCGTCGCGGGCAAGTCGATCGCCCCCACCTCCGTGAGCGTACCGCCCTCGCGCGCGACCAGCCGGCCGCCCGCCAGCACCCAGACGAGCTCCGATTCCTCCGGCCAAAGCAGATCGGCGGCGGGCAGGCTGCCGGTCGTGCGGGCCGCCTCCGAGAACCGGAGGCCGGTGCCCTGCCCCTGGGTCGTAAAGCCGAGCAGGCCGCCGGCCCCCGCCACCACCACCGCCCCGCCCGGCCCCGCCGCGACCCGCCGGGCACCGCGGGCGTCGACCCGCCGGCCGGGAGTGTCGCCGGGACCGGGCGGGAGTGCGAAGAGGCCGCTGCCGGTGGCGGCCACGATGGCGGCGCGCTCCTGCATCAGGGCGGCATCCGCCAGTCCCCGTATCCCCCCCAGCGACTCCTGTGTCCCTCCCGCCAGGAAGACCAGCCCCTCGGCGCCGGTGAAGAGCGCGCCCACGCCGGCCGCCCGGCCACGATCGGGCACGAAGGGCAGCTGCACCGTCCCCTCCGGGCGAAGATCCAGCCGGGGACCTGCTACGAAACGGCGGGCGGCCGCGTCGTCGAACTCCTTGCCCAGCAGAAAGCCCAGGGTGAACCCCGCAAGCGTGGCGACCGGCGCGAAGCACTCCGTTTTGGTGCAGCTTCCCAGGCGAGCATCGAAGTCGCCGGCCAGAAAGGTCGGAACCCCCACCACCACGGCCCCGATCGCCGCACTCAGCCACTTGCGGTGGCCGCCGGGAGCGGACTCCTGCGCGGCCGCCATCGCGGGCGCCACAACCAGGCAGGTCAACACGAGCGCGGCCGCACCGGTGGCGAGCCGAACCCTGGCCAGCAGACGCAAACCGTTGCGGCGGCGGCGGGGCCGCTCCCACCTTCGCCCGCACCCCGGGCGCGGCGAGGGACGGCCAGCCCCATGACGGTTCACGGCTCCCGAACCTGGAACGTCCGCTCCACTTCCAGCCGGACGCGCGCATTGCGATCCAGCACCCTCAGGCGCAGCCCGTAGCGTCCCGGCGGCGGCTCGTCCAGCTGGATGGTGAAGTATTCGGGGAGCATGTCGCGCGCCGATACCCGGTTCTGCTTGCTGAACGTCAGGCGCACGGCTTCATCGCCTGCCACCGTAAGGCCCCAGCGGTCGGCCAGCGCTCCCAGCAGCTGCCGCAGAGAGCCGGTCCGATGGATCTCCTCGACCGTCACCGCGAGCTCCAGGTCGTAGGAAGCGTACTGGTCGGAGTCGGGCAGCAGGTTGTACAGCTCGAAGTAGACCCCGATCTGGTCATCCGGGGCATATGTGAGCGTCGGCTCGGGCACCATGCGGAAGTCGGCGCGCTCGCGCGGTGGATCCACGGCCACCTCGATAGCGCGCGTCATGAGAATATCGCTCACGCCCGGTCGGCCGGCCGGGAAACTGCGCGCGTCTACGCGAGCCCTGTGTACGGCGGCCGCCCAGCTCAGGGGGTCGCGCGCCTCCGCCGACACGATGTGCGCCCGGCCGGCCGGCACCGTCGCGCGCCAGCTCATGGGAAGCGCCCGGCCTTCCTCGAACGTCACCTCGTGGCTCTCCGTCACCCGCCGAATCTCGACGCCATTGGGCTCCATCACGAAAAGACCGGTCTCGAAGGTGGCGGCTGCCGCGCCCACCACCTGCCTGAGCGAATCCAGGGGAACGGCCGCGTACACCTCCAGATCGATCTCTCCGCCCGTTCCACGGAAGCGCGCGATCTGCGCGGGGATGCTCAGGAGCGCCGGTAGCGATGGTGCCGTGAAGCGGGCAGGCTGGCGCGCCCGGTAGTTGTCCGCGTAGAAGCGGAAATCGTTGGCGAAGGTGGCCCCGCGGTATCCGGGATTGCCACGGAACATGAACACCGGTCCGTTGCGGCCATAGCTCCATACCGTCGTCACTCGACCCACCGACTCGAAGTCTCCCGCGTCCGTCGGGCTGGCTGCGAACGTCGCCTGGCGCAGCGGAGCCCCGTAGCGCACCCAGATCTCGCCCCGGTCGGTGCGCCAGCCCGGCACGCCGTACTCGGGGAGGCCGAAACGCAGATCGACGTACGCCATGCGCGACAGATACTCGGCCCAGTACTCGTTCGATGGCGTCAGATAGAGCGGATCGTAGGCGGTCCAGAAGCGACGGGCGGCTTCGGCGGGATCGGAACCCAGGCTGGCTTCGAATATCTCGGCGGCGTCTTCGGAGAGCAGGCGCGATACGGACAGAAAATCGGCGCGCACATCGTCCGGCAACAACTCGAGCGCGTATTCGAAGGCACCGGCTGCCTCATCGTCCCGGCCCTCGGCGTGCAGCCCCAGGCCAAGCGCCAGATAGCCGCGCGGTTCGGATGGGGCCGCACGCACGAAGCGAAGCGCCTCGGCCATGAACTCCGCCATGCGCCCTTCTTCGTAGTAGAAGGCCATCAGGTGGGTGGCGGCTCCGACATGCGCCGGATCCGCGGTCAGCGCCCTGTGAAAATGGTCCAGCATGGCTTCGCGAGCGGCGGCGCCCTGCCCCGGGACGTAGGCGGTCGCGTTGAGAACATTCCAGATGTAGTTGGCGCTCGCGAACGCCATGTCCCCGCGCACCTCTTCGAGGCCGATGGGCAGATTGTGGCGGTCGCGCAGCCGCCGCCACGTCGTCTCGCGGAAGATGCCGAGTTGGTAGTGGACCTCCGCCTGGGTAGGCGCGTCGGCGCGTTCGGCCGCATCCAGTGCCCGCTCGAGCACCCTGCGGGCATCGACGCGGATCTCCTGCATCAGGAAGAGCTTGGCGAGTTCCAGCAGGTAGAGGGGATTCCCGGGGTCATGACGGACGGCCTCATCGAAGGCCTCACGAGCGATGATGCGGCGGCGGAAGTCGCCCGTACCACGGGGAGCCTGCCGGGAATGGTACAGCCCCTTGAGGAAGTGGGCTTGCGCATAGGCCGGATCGATGGCAACCGCTCGCTCCAGAAAACCGAGCGCGCTGGCGGTATCTCCCGCGTGGGCCAGGCGAACTCCTTCTTCCAGCGCCTCGCGCGCCGCCCGTTTCTGGGCGAACGCCGGGTGCGGCAAGGCCAACGTGACCAGGAGAACAAGAGCAGGGATCAGCTTCATCGACATTCCGAAATGGATCGGACGATTCAGGGGAAACTTGCGTATACCCGGGTGCCCCGGCAACTTGCCGCCTCCAACCCGGGATGCTGTACACCTACAGCAATGTGGACGACTTTCCCCGCAACTCACTCCGGCGGAACGTTGTGATGTCGCCGAGCCATGAGAACATGAAAACCGCGACCGGCACCGGCGGGCCCGGAGCGTATCTCGAACTCACCAAACCCGGGATCGCATGCTTCGTGATGACCCTGACCGGGGTGTCCTGCTACGTGGCTGCCGGGGGGGCGCCGGGAGTGGTCCACCTGATACACACGGTGCTCGGAGCGGGTCTCGCGACCGGCGGCGCGCTGTCCCTCAACCAGTATGTGGAACGCGATCCGGACGCCTTCATGGCGCGCACTCGCGGACGTCCGATTCCGTCGGGACGCGTCTCTCCACGTCACGCCCTTGCCTTCGGGCTCCTGCTGACGATCGTGGGCGCGGCATATCTGTGGGCCGCGGTCGGATGGCTGCCCGCGTGTCTGACCCTGCTGTCCAGCGTCCTCTACGTTCTGGTCTACACGCCGCTCAAGAGGCGGACCTCGGTCGCGAGCCTGGTGGGCGCGTTTCCCGGGGCACTGCCCGTGCTGGTGGGCTGGAGCGCCGCGGCGGGAACGTTGTCGCCCCAGGCGTTCGCGGTGTTCGGAATTTTCTTCATCTGGCAGCTGCCGCACATCCTGTCGCTGGCGTGGATGTGCCGCGAGGACTATGCGCGCGTGGGCTTTCTCATGGCCCCTCCCGGCGACCCGCGGGGCCGCCTGCTCAGCCTGCACATGGTCGCGGCTGCCGCGGCGCTGGTTCCGGTGAGCCTCTCGCCCGTTCTGCTGGGACTGACCGGCGGCGTGTACGCGGTGGGCGCACTGCTGGCCAGCGTGTCGCTCCTCGCGGTGACCCTGGCGTCAGCCGGCCGTCTCACCGACCGGCGGGCGCGCCGGGTCTTCATAGGGACCCTCGTCTATCAGCCCTGTCTGCTGGTGCTCCTCGTCGTAGACACCCTCGGCCTCTGAACCGGAGCGGATCGTGACCGCACTGCCTCCGTCCTGCCTTTCCGTGCCTTCCGTCGTCCGTACCCCCGCCGGCCTGGGGCTCGGTTCGCGATTCCGGTCGGTGACGGCCTTCGCCGCCGCCTGTCTGGCCCTCGCCGCCGCCTGTCTGGGCCTCGCCGTGGCGCCGGCTTCGGGGCAGGACGCTTCCCGCCCCCGGGCCCGGGATGTCGGCGTCGTCCCGGGCATCTTCGATCCCGGCGCGAACAATGCGATCACGGATGTGGAAGGCGTGCTGGTGGGACACGCCACGGTGCGCCAGGGTGACCGCATCCGAACCGGGGTCACCGCGATCCGCCCGCACGGAGGCAACGTTTTTCACGACCGGGTGCCGGCGGCCATTCACGTCGGCAACGGTTTCGGCAAACTGCTCGGGGTAACCCAGGTGCGGGAGCTGGGCGAGCTGGAGACCCCGATCCTGCTCACATGCACGCTGTGCGTGTGGAAGGCCGCGGACGCGCTCACGGAATGGATGCTCGGGCGTGACGGCATGGAGGATGTGCGCTCCATCAACCCGGTGGTGGGCGAAACCAACGACGGCGGCCTCAACGACATCCGTTCGAGGCCGATAACCCCCGAACATGTGCGCCAGGCGCTATCTTCGGCCCGCGCGGGTCCGGTCGAGGAGGGGTCGGTGGGAGCCGGTACCGGCACCCGGGCCTTCGGCTGGAAGGGCGGCATCGGCACCAGCAGCCGGGTGGTGCCCGCGGAACTGGGCGGGTACACGGTGGGCGTGCTGGTCCAGTCCAACTTTGGCGGCATTCTCTCGATCGCCGGGGCGCCGGTGGGGCGCGAACTCGGCCGCTACTCGTTTCAGGGAGCGGCAGCGGGAGGCGGCGCGCCGGAGGAGGACGAGGGCCAGGGATCGATCATGATGGTGGTGGCGACCGACGCGCCGCTCTCCCCCCTCAAGCTGGAGCGCCTGGCCCGGCGCGCCATGATGGGGCTGGCGCGGACGGGCTCCTTCGCGGGGAACGGCTCCGGCGACTACGTGATCGCCTTCTCCGCCGCCCCTGAGGCGCGGCGCCGGGGGGATGACGTGCTGGCCGTCGAGGAAGTCGCCAACGACCGCATGTCATCGCTCTTCCTTGCCACGGTGGAGGCCACCGAAGAAGCCGTCTACAACTCGCTCTTCAAGGCGACCACGGTGTCGGGGATGGGACGCACCGCCGACGCATTGCCGATCGACGAGACCCTGGAAGTGCTGCGTCGCTACAACGTCATCCGCTGAGCGGCGGCGACCTCCGCGCTATCCGAGGCGCGCTGACTTGACGTAGGAGATCTGGTCCAGTTCGCTCAGGCGTTCGAGCAGTTCCGGCGTGATTTCGCCGTCCACCGACACCGCCGCCATCGCATCGCCACCCGGCTCGAGGCGTGCCTGGTGGTATGCGGCGATGTTGAAGCCCATGGACGCCAGCACGGTGCCCACTCCGGCGATCACCCCGGGTTTGTCCTGATTGCGCACGATGACGATGGACCCCTGCGGGACCAGGTCGACGGAAAAATCGCCGATGCCCACGATGCGCGGGAGCGTGCCCTCCAGCAGCGCCCCGGCGACCCGCAGCCCGCCCTCGTCCGTCTTGAGTTCGGTCACCAGATATTCGGAGTAGTCCCGGTGCCGCGTCGAGCGCGCCGTCACGACCCGCATCCCGCGCGCTTCGGCCAGACGCGCGGCATTGACGCTGTTCACCCGCGTGCCCCCGACGATGTCCTCCAGCAGCCCGCACAGCACCGCGGCCGAGAGCGGAGCCGGGGCTTCCTCCAATTTGCCGCTGTAACGCACGTGTACTTCCCGGATCCCCCCGGGGGCCAGCGCGCACGCCAGGCGCCCCATCCGGGTTCCCAGGTCCAGCAGAGGACGAAGCTTGCGCAGGGTAGCCCCGTCGATGCCGGGCGTGTTTACGGCCCGCGACAGATCGCCATCGAGCAGAGCCCCGCGCACGGCCTCGGCGATCTCGGTCGCCACCAGCTGCTGGGCTTCCGCCGTGGACGCCCCCAGATGGGGCGTGAGGATGAGGTTCGGACTGTGCCCCAGCGGACTCGACGCGGGGAGAGGCTCCTGGCGAAAGACATCCAGCGCGGCGCCCGCCACCCATCCCTCGGCGAGCGCGTGAGCGAGCGCGTCTTCGTCCACCACGCCGCCGCGCGCCGCGTTGACCAGATACGCGGAGGGCTTCATGCGGCGCAGTTCCTTCGCCCCGATCATCGAGGTGGTGGAGGGGGTGAGGGGCACGTGGATGGTCAGGAAGTCCGCCTGCTCGATCACGTCGTCGAACGTGCGCTGCTCCACCCCCAGTTCCTCCGCCCGGGCAACCGGCAGATAGGGGTCGTAGACCAGAACCTTCATCCCGAAGGCGCGAGCGCGGCGCGCCACCTCGCCTCCGATCCGCCCCGCACCGATCAGGCCCAGCGTTTTGGTGTTCAGTTCCACCCCGGCCAGCCCCGGAGCCTTCCACGTCATCGCCCGCACCGATCGGTCCGCGGCGATGACCTTGCGCGCCAGCGCCAGGATCAGCGCGAAGGTGAGCTCCGCGGCGGACACCGTGTTGCCGGCGGGTGCATTCAGAACCGGGATGCCGCGCTCGGTGGCGGCGTCGAGGTCGATGTTGTCCACACCGGCGCCGGCCCGCCCGATCACCTTCAGGTCGGAAGCCCGGACGATGGTTTCCCGGGTCACCCGGGTGGCGCTGCGCACGATGACGGCATCCGCCCGGACGATCGCCTCTTCCTTCTCCGCCGGTGTGCGCCCCGTAAGCCATTGCACCTCGAAGCGCTCGTCATCCGTGAGCGCGGCGAGTCCCGGGGGCGCGACTTTGTCCGCGACCGCGACCACATAGCGTCCACCCTTCATCGCTCCCCCCCGGCAACTCCCTGCCGCGGGGGTGTCTGCAAAACCTCTCCCAACGCTTCCAGCAGCCGATCGAGTTCTTCCACCGTGTGGTCTCCCATGTGACCGATGCGCACCGACCGCGGCTTCAGTTTCCCGTATCCGGCTCCGATGACGAACCCTCGCTCCAGCATGGCCGCAACGACTTCCGGACCCGTTCGGCCGGCGGGCAGCAGCAGGCACGTGACGGTGGGCGAGCGAAAGCCCTCGGGCGCAAACACGGACATCTCCAGGCCAGCGCGCTCCTTCAATGCCCCGGCCCAGGCGCAGCATCTTCGGGCCATCGCCTCGTGGCGCGCCCAGCGCCCCTCCACCCCCTCGGCGGAGATATGGCGCAACTGCTCCGCGAGGGAGAAAAGCAGCGTCACCGCGGGGGTGGTCGGCGTCTGCGACCTGGCCAGGGAGTTGTAGAACGCGACCAGGTCGAAGTATGTGCCCTTGCGCGCGGCGTTTGCGGACCGCTCCATCATCCGCTCCGACGCGACCCCGAACGCCAGCCCCGGGGGCAACGCCATGGCCTTCTGGGAACCGGAGAGAACGAAGTCCAGTCCCCGGGCGTCCGCGAGCACCGGCGCACCCCCCGCACTGGTCACTGCGTCCACCAGCACCAGCGTGTCCGGGAACTTCCTCACCGCCCGCGCCAGCGCTCCGACCGGGTTGAGCGCCCCCGTGGAGGTCTCGGAGTGCACCATGGTCACCGCGTCGTAGCGCCCGGTCTCCAGACGGGCCGCGACGGCGTCCGGGTCGTGGACTCCGCCCCAGGGCACATCCAGGACATCCACCTCGAACCCGCAGGCGCGAGCGATCCTGGCGAAGCGCTCCGAGAACGCCCCGTTCACAAGCGAGAGCACGCAGTCGCGCGCGCCGTTGCGCACCGCGGCTTCCATGAGGCCGGTCGCGGAAGACGCGGACACCAGCACGGGCCGGGAGGTGCCGAACACCTCGCGTAATCCGGGCTGAATCTCGCGCATGAGCGCGTTGATGGCCTCCCCGCGGTGCCCGATCACCGGGCGATTCTGGGCAGCCAGCACGGCGGGCCGCACCTCCGTTGGCCCGGGCAGAAAGAAGCGGCCGAACCCGGCCTCCCCCGCCGGACCGCCGCACGCTGTCGAGTCGCTTGTCATCGTTGCCTGCGGCGCGCCGCTTTCCGGCGTGCGCCGACATGCAGGATTCGCTTGCGCAGACGGATCGCGGCCGGTGTGACCTCGAGGAGCTCGTCGTCGGCGATGAACTCCAAAGCGGATTCCAGCGTCATGAGCCGCGGAGACTCGAGACGGATGTTGTCGTCCGCGGCCGCCGCTCGGATGTTGGTGAGCTTCTTTCCCCGGCACACGTTGACATCCAGGTCTCCGGTTCGCATGTGCACGCCCACGATCATGCCTTCGTACACCGGCGCTCCGGGTCTCAGAAAGAAGGTGGCGCGCTCCTGCAGTCCGAAGATGGCGTACGCGACCGCGACGCCGCGCCGGTCGGCGACCACCGCACCGCGATCCCTCCCGGGCAACGCCCCCGCCCATCTCCCGTACTCCAGAAAGCGATGGTGCATCAGGCCGTCCCCGCGCGTGTCGGTGAGAAACTCGGTTCGGTAGCCGAACAGGCCGCGGGCGGGAATCCGGAAACGCAGGCGAATCGGTCCGCGCCCGCTCGGTCTCATCTCCAGCATCTCGCCCCTGCGCGAGCCCAGCTTCTCGATGACCGTGCCCACCCGGGACTCGGGCACCTCCGCGACCAGTTCCTCATACGGCTCCAGCGGCTCGCCTGCGGGACCTTCGCGCATGAGCACGCGGGGACGGGACACCTGGAACTCGTACCCCTCGCGGCGCATGGTCTCCATGAGGATGGAGAGGTGCAGTTCGCCGCGTCCGGCGACGGAAAAGGTATCCGGGAGATCGGTTGCCTCCACCTTCAGGGCGACGTTTCGCTCGATCTCCCGGAAGAGGCGCTCGCCGAGCTGGCGGGTGGTCACGTACTTCCCTTCACCCGACAGCGGTGAATCGTTGACGAGGAAGTCGACCGAAATCGTGGGTCGTTCCACCGCGATGCCGTTCAGGCGCTCCAGCCGGCCGGGGTCGGCGAGGGTCTTGCCGATCTCCACGCCCGAGAGGCCGGCCACCGCAACGATGTCTCCCGCGGTGGCTTCCGCGATGTCCACGCGTTCCAGCCCATCGAAGCCGTAGACCTTGAGCGCACGCGAGCGGTCAACTTCCGCCTCGTCGACCAGGCCCGCCGCGCCCAGCGGAAGCACCGCCACGTCCTGGCCGGGCCGGATGCGTCCGCGCTCAATGCGGCCGATCGCGATCCGCCCCACATAGGAAGAAAAATCGATGGTCGACACGAGCATCTGAAAGGGACCGGACGGCTCTGCCGACGGAGCGGGCACATGGTCGACGATGGCTGCGAACAGAGGCGCGAGATCGGCGCCGCGCTCCTTCGCGTCCGGCGTGGCCCACCCCTCCCGGCCCGAGGCGTACAGAAACGGGGCGTCGAGCTGCTTGTCGGAGGCTTCCAGATCCATGAACAGCTCCAGCACCTCGTTGTGGACCTCCTCCGGGCGCGCGTCGGTACGGTCGGCCTTGTTGATGACAACCACCGGGGCGTGTCCCAGCTCCAGCGCCTTGCCGGTCACGAATCGAGTCTGCGGCATCGGCCCTTCGGCCGCGTCGACCAGAATCAGCACCCCGTCCACCATGCGCAGAATACGCTCGACTTCGCCTCCGAAGTCGGCGTGACCCGGGGTATCCACGATGTTGACCTTGAACTCGCCCCAGCGTACCGAGGTGTTCTTGGAGAGAATGGTAATGCCGCGCTCGCGCTCGAGCGGGTGCGAGTCCATCACGCGCTCGCGCACTTTCTGGTTTTCGCGGAACACCCCCGCCTGGCGCAGCATCTGGTCCACAAGGGTGGTTTTCCCATGGTCGACATGGGCGATGATCGCGACGTTGCGAACCTTCATACGGGGTAGGATCTGGCGATGGCGGGTGGCTGCAGCCCGGGCGCGACCGCTAGTGATCCCCGCGCCGAAGCACGCGACCCGCGCGCGCATCGATGAAGGCCCCGCCACGAATCGCCGCCGTGCCGTTGACGAAAACGTGCACCATACCCTCCGACAATTGGTGGGGGTCCGTGTAGGTGGCGAGATCACGAACCCGCTCCAGGTCGAAGACCACGACGTCCGCGACCGCCCCTTCGCGCAGCCTCCCGCGCTCCCCGAAACCGAAGACATCCGCGGGAAGCGATGTCATGCTTCGGATGGCGGCCTCCAGGCTCTGCACCCGGTCCTCCCGCACGTACTTGCGCAGCTTGCGCGGGAAGGTGCCGTAGGCGCGCGGATGCGGCACCCCGACCTGCCACTCGGGCAGAGCCCCATCCGACGCGGTCATCGTCCAAGCCTGCGTCATGAACGCGGTGATGTCGTCTGCGTTCATGTTGAACGACACCACCGACGCGCCTCCCTGGCCGATCAGCTCCAGAGCGGCGTCCAGGGGGTGGAGTGAGCGCGCGTTCGCCACATCCTCCAGCGTGCGACCCTCGACGGAGGTATCCGGACGAAAGCGGCGGAACTGCAGGCGGTCCGCCCCTCCGCGACGGGCGAGGTTCGCCTCCATTACCTCGCGGATGCGCGCGCGCATCCTCGGATCGCCCAGGCGTGCGAGCAGGGAGTCCGCGCCCCCGGCCTGGGCCCAGCGCGGGAGGAGCGCCGCCGACAGCCCCGTGGAGGAGGCTTCGTACGGGTACTGGTCGGCGTACACCTCGACGCCCTCCGCGCGCGCCGCTTCGATGGCGGCGATCACCTCGGACGACTTGCCCCACACCGGCGGCCCGAGCGCCTTGATGTGCGTCACCACGCCCGGCAGTCCTGCCGAGGACGCCACCTCGATCACCTCTTCCACCGCCGCAATCAGACCGATCGTGTAGTTGGACTCGTCGCGGATGTGGCTGGTGTAGACCCCGCCGTGGTCGGCCACCACCGCGGCCAGGGCCACCAGCTCTTCGGTGTCGGAGTAGCTGCCGGGAGCGTAGAAGGGCCCGGACGAGAGGCCGAACGCCCCCTCCTCCATCCCGGCCCGCACCATCGCCTTCATGCGTTCCAGCTCGTCCGCGTCGGGCAACCGGTTTTCCATCCCCAGCACCGCCGAGCGCACCGAACCATGGGGTACCAGCTGGGCCACGTTGACCCCGAGGCCGTGCTCAAGCAGCAGAGCTCGTTGCTCCGCCAGGTCCGCCGGTCCGCCACCGTCCGGGTTCACCACAACGGTGGTGATGCCCTGCGCCAGCAGCGGTTGCGCGTGGCTGCGGTCCCCGGCGTCCAGGCCCGAGCCCGCGTGAGAGTGGGCATCGATGAAGCCCGGGGCAATGTGGAGGCCGGTGGCGTCCAGAACTTCGCCGGCGATGGTGGCGGACAGATCGCCCAACGCCGCGATCCGGTCCCCGCTCAAGGCCAGATCGGTGACGACGCCGGGGGCCCCGCTGCCATCCAGTACGGTGCCGCCGCGCAGGATGACGTCGAATTGCGGAGACCCGCCGGACGAGCACGCGGTCGCTGTCAGCAGCAGAAACAGCAGGGGCCGCGCGCCTGCGCGCGGCGTGTGACCAGCAGTTTCCATCTCCAGAGTCCTTTCCGGCGGGCACAACAGTACCAACTCGGCCATCTGCGTATCGATTTGTGCGCGCCTGGTCAGTTGCGGGGGGCCGCCGCGCTCCCCTCCCAGTCCGGGTCCGCGGCGCCGGTCCAGGTGGAGGTCGCCGCATCGTAGGAGATCCCGTGGATGCGCCCGAAGGCGCCGTCGCGTGGAACCTCCTGCACTGCGAAGCCCAGTTCGCGCAACTCCGCGATGACCTCCTGGGACCAGCCAATGCCGGAAGAGGTCTCCATCTGGAACCCGCTCTCGGCACCCGGCGAGTTCAGGAACCCTTGCATGGGATGAACGCGCGCCGCGGCCAGCGCTTCAGGCAGAGAAAGCCCCTGGTCGACTATCCGGCACACCGCCTGCACGACCGCGGAAACGATGCGCGCGCCCCCGGCCGCTCCCAGTACCAGCATCGGCTCACCGCCGTCGAGGACCATGAGCGGGGAGATGTTGGAGCGGGCCCGCTCGCCGGGCTCCAGGCGCCCCAGGTATCCTCCCAGGGTGGCGGCGTACAGGAATCCCAGCCCCGGGGTGGCGATCTTCGAGCCCATCGCCGGGCCCAGGGTCTGCGTGAGCGCCACCGCCATGCCGTCGGCGTCCGTTGTCGAAAGGTGGGTGGTGTGACCCTCGTCGTCGGGGCCGGGCAGATAGGCGGCCGTGGAGCGCGAACCGGGCAGAATCCCGCCGCGATCCGCCGTGACCCACGCGGCAGAGCCCGTGCCTCCCCCCGGGATTCCCGGGCTCACGCGCTCGCGGGGAAGCCCGGCCAGGGTCGTGGACTCCCACGCCATCGTGGTCGCCGCCGCGGCCGCCATCACGGGTAGCCGGATGCGTTCAGCCTGCTCGCGCGCCCAGTCCGGCGAGGTGAGCAGTTGCCACGCATCGGCGCCGCGGTGGGCCCTGGCCCCCTCGAAGCCCAGCGCCAGCGCCTGACCGACGACCGCCGCCCATGTCACCTCGTCGGCGGTGGCCATGTCGAAGTTCTCGATGATCTGCAGGACTCCAATGGTCATCGCGCCCGCCGCGGGGGTAAAGGTCCCCACCAGCTCGTATCCGCGGTAGCTGCCCCTCACCACCCGTGCATCCTCCGCCCGGTAGCTGGCGAGCGAGGCGGTTGTCACGTGCCCCCCTGCGCTTCCGATGTCCGCGGCGACGGCTTCGGCGATCTCTCCCCTGTAGAACGCTTCCGCGCCCCCCGTGGCGATGCGGCGCAGGACAAGCGCCAGGTCGCTCTGCACGAGGTCGTCACCGGCCTCGTACGGCGATCCATCGGGCTTGAGGTAGTACAGGCTCGCTCCCTCCGACTCTCTCAACTGCTCCGCCGCGGACGCCTGACGCGCGGCCTCGCCGGGAAGAAGGGTGAACCCTTCGGTCGCGTAGTGGATGGCCGGCTCCATGACGGTGGCCAGCGGCAGTGTGCCGTGCTCGGCGAGCAGCCGGGTAAGCCCCGCGACGGCCCCCGGCACGCCCACGGTGGGATACCCGTAGCCGGCCTGCGGCGCGGTGTCGGGATCGTAGGTATCCGGGGCCTGGGTCGTGGCGTCGATTCCGTGGAAGCCCCCGTCCGCTGTACGCACCAGAATCTGCGTGCGCCCGCCGATCGAGTTCATGCTCGGCTCCACCACCGAAATCGCAAACGCGGCAGCAACGGCGGCGTCGGCGGCGTTTCCGCCACGCTCAAGCATCTCGACGCCCGCCGCGGTGGCCAGCGGCTGGGCCGCGACCACCATCCCCCGCCTCGATCGGGCAAGCTGGTCGGTGGTGGGCTCGACGCGCCTGGACGCAGGTTCCCCACATCCGCACAGCAGGACCAGCGAGAGGACAAGAAAGCGAGAGGAGCGCAAACCGATCATGGAACCTCCCGTCGAACGCGAATGCGGGGCGAAATCCTTCCGCGACCGCAGCTTCGCAGATCTATTGCGCCTGAAGATATCCGTGCTCTTGGAGCAGCGCTTTCAGACGCGGCTCGCGATCGGGCAGACGCGTGCGGCTGACCGTACGAGCGAGGGCGATCCGATCTACTTCGGTGACCCGGTCCAGGATCGCGATGGGCGTGCCGTACCGGAGCAGGATGCGTTTGGCATCAATCACTACGGAATCAGTCAGCTTCTCACGGGGCGCGAATTCAGGCAAGCTCACCTCCACTCATCGGCGACGTTGGAGCCGACGTATGCAAGACCACTGCAGCTTAACGTGACGGCACAGACCGTAAATATATGTCGACGTGCCGTTTCCGCAAAGCTCCAGGGTCCGTCAGCCACTCCCCAGCATGAGCCCCGCCGTCCAGAACAAGTCGTTTTGAAACGTCTCCATATCGCGGTTGGAGAAAATCGGGCTGACATAGTCGGACACTTCGGTTACAAGGCGCAGCGGGCCGAACTGCAACTCGATGCCTGCGCCGACCAGCGCCGTCTTCCGGGTCTGGTCTCTCAACGGGGCCCGTTGCAGTTCGTCCAGCGACACCAGGTCGTAGTGCTTCACGCCACCGCCAGCCAGCAGATACGGTTGGATGGCCAGGCCGCTCGGCAACGGCCTGAACACGAGAGCCGCGGTGGCCATCAGCACGCTGCTGCGAGCCTCGCAATCCGGACAGCGCACTTCCTGAACGGGAAGATCGGTACTGGTGCCATACGCCAGAGTCGCACGCCCCGAGAACGGACTCGCGATGGGGAGCTCGAGGCCGAGAGAGTAGGCAAAGCTCCGATTCCGCTTGCCGAATTCAATCGCCTCCACGAATCCGGCCTCCTGCAAGACCCCGAGTTCTCCGGTCGGGACGAAATATCCGGCCTGGAAGATGAGGTAGCCCCCCTGCCCCGTTGCCGTACCCGGCGTCAGTGCAGCGAGGAGGCATCCCGTCAGCAACACCTGCGCCGTTGTTCTCAATCCGTAGCTGATTCTCATGTGCGCGTCGCTCCCAGCTTGTCATGTTTCATGTCATGTCCCACCTTCGCACCCCGTTCTCTTCCGCGCGCGGCTCCGGCAACCCCGGACGCGACAGGTTAGATTGTGGGCCCGCTCCCACTACAACAACCCGTCGATGGCCAACTTCTCCCGCTTCTCGCCCTCCGTCGAGGACTACCTCAAGGCGATCTTCTCCCTGACGGAGCACGACGATACCGCCACCACCAGCGATATCGCCAGCACCCTGAACGTACAGCCCGCTTCGGTCAGCGGAATGGTGAAGCGCCTGGCGGACCTCGGAGTCCTGGAGCACGAGCCCTATCGCGGCGTCAATCTTACCAGGAGCGGTCGCCGGGAGGCGCTTCGCGTCGTGCGCCGCCATCGGATCATCGAAACATACCTCAGCGTGCGTCTCGGCTACTCCTGGGAAGACGTGCATGACGAGGCCGAGAGGCTGGAGCACGCCTCCTCCGATCAACTCATCGAGCGCATGGCGGACGCGCTCAAGAACCCGCGTCGCGACCCCCACGGAGCACCGATCCCGACGCCGGGCGGGGAGATCGACTCCACCAGCTATCCGACGCTCGCGGACTCCGACGCCATGGGGCCGATCCGGATCCGCGCCGTCCGGGACGATGAACCGGAGAGGCTGCGCTATCTGGAGGCGAAGGGGCTCCTGCCGGGGGTGACCCTGGCAGTAGAGGAGCGGGCTCCCTTCAACGGTCCGGTGACGGTTCGCCTCGGCGGGCCCGACGGCGAGAGCCAGGCCATAGGCTTCGACCTGGCGCGCTGCATCTTCATCGACCAGGCGCCGCGTTAGGGCACCACAAGCGCCTTCGTGACCCGCAGCGCCGCCACGTCCTCCAACGCCTCCTGAGTGCGGTCCAGCGGGTAGCGCGCGCCGATCACTTCCGCGAAGGGAAGGCGCTCGCGGTGCCTGGACAGCAGCCGCAGGGCTCGCACCAGATGATGGAAGTCGGTGCCCCACTGGCCCCGCACATCCACATGCTTGCGGTTGATGTCGGTGTGCGGATTGATGTCGACGGGGCCGGCATCGGTGTAGTGCCCGGCCACGACGTACCTGCCCCCGTCGCGGGCGAGAGCGAAACCCTCCGGAATCGCCGCCGGGTTGCCGCTGGCCTCGATGACCAGATCGGCGCCTCTCCCCCCGGTGCAGGCCATCACGGCCTCCAGGCGCTCCGCGGGGGTGGTCCCCGAGACCGATAGCGTGACCCCCGCTCCCATGCGCGCGCCCAGCGCCAGGCGGGCCGCCGGGTCCCCAACCAGAACGACCTCGGCGGCGCCGGAGAGGCCCGCGAAGGCGGTTGCCGCGAGCCCCACCGGACCGGACCCCTGCACCACCACCACATCGCCCATGCGAAGATCGGCGCGATCCACCGCCGCGAAGCCGGTGAAGAGCCCGCAACCGCCCCCGATCACGTCGTCCGCGGCCAGATTGGCCGGGAGTTTCAGGATGCGCACGCCCGGCTTCAGGTAGATCTGCTCGGCCCAGCCCCCCAGCAGCCCGTCCTCGAGGGCGTACGTGATCCCGTACACCTTGCGCGCCGGGCAGCGGTTGGGCTGGTGCGCCACCAGACAGTGGTAGCACCGGTAGCAGGTCTCGTGCACGTCGAGGAAGGTCACCACGTCGCCGGGCGCCAGGGGCTTCCCGACCGCGTCCCGATCGACCCCGCACGCCTCCGCCACCCGACCTACGCTCACATGGCCGGGAATGATGGGGTAGGGCACCCCCGCGAGCCGCCCGTGCCACAGATGCACGTCCGTGCCGCAAACCTCGCTGGCGATGGTCTCCAGCAGAACCCCACCGGGCTCGATCTCGGGGTCGTCCAACGTCCGGACCTCTATCGGCTCACGGGGACCGGTCATGACGGCGGCTCGAACAGGCATGTCGATTCAGCCCTCGGTGCGCGAGGTGTTCCACTGGACGAGTCGATCCAGCAGGGGTGGGCACTGCTCCCTGAAGTCGGCGATGTCCAGCAAGTCGTCCATCAACCCCTAATCCCTTGTTTGGCGTGACG
The DNA here is from genome assembly GCA_965237885.1 of Longimicrobiales bacterium. Classification (GTDB taxonomy): domain Bacteria; phylum Gemmatimonadota; class Gemmatimonadetes; order Longimicrobiales; family Gaopeijiaceae; genus BD2-11. The sequence continues at coordinate 1,409,378 of CBDEGN010000002.1, forward strand.
CAGCATATGGCCTGTGGCAGATGGTGTCCAGGTAAACCCCACCCTCCGTCGGGGTCGCCAGTGCAGCCAGAGTTGACCTCCGGCCATCGCTGGAGTTTTCGTTGTTTGCCCATGAGAAAGCCTACGACCTGATCCCCCATCGATCCGCCGTCGGCCGCAACCCAATCCCCGTGGGACGAAACAGCCAGGAAAGCGACACGATCCCCATGAGACTCTCTCCACCACCGCTCGTTATCGGCGATGAAGACGGATTCGAGAAACACGACACCTTTGGGGCCAGGGAAGCCGGGGAACGGTTCGCGAACGTCGTAGCCGACCTTGAAGATCACTCCGTCATCGTACTCGATGGACAGTGGGGAAGCGGGAAATCCGTTTTCGTCAAGCAATGGGCGGGCCTCATGCGGAAACGTGGTCATCCCGTTGTCTACCTCGACGCCTTCGCCGCCGATCACCACGACGACGCGTTCTTCGCGATTCTCGGGGCACTCCTCAAGTCTCTGCAATCCGCCAGCGGCATCCCCGAGGAAGACCGAACGTCTCTTGTTCGAAAGATCAAGAGCGCGGCGCGGCTCCTGGTGCCCGCTATCCCTACGGTCCTGGATGCCACCGGTCTCCCGCTTGGTACCGTCGCGAAGGTAGTAGTCGACGTCGCGACTCGAGCCGCGGACGAAACCTCGCAGTCAGGCGACACTGGCTCCGAGAGTTTCCTCGACACGCGGCTTCGACGTGTCCAAGAACAGGCGGAGTCGGTGGAATCGTTCAAGAAGACGTTAAACGACATCGTCGCGGAGTCCTCGGAATCCGGGACACCAAAGAGGCCGCTCATCTTCATCATCGATGAACTCGACCGATGCAAACCTTCGTTTGCGTTGAACGTGCTCGAACGAATGAAGCACATCTTTGCCGCGGAAGGGGTTTGCTTCGTGCTGGTGACGCATCTGGAGTCGGTCGCCGAGATGGTAAGGCACGCCTACGGTCTCGATGCTGCTGACCGATACCTGGACAAGTTCTTCCACCTCAGACTCGATATCGACTTGTTGCTCGCCGGCAGCAACACTGACGTCCGTGCGCAATACATTCGTCACGTTTACGACAGCATGGGCGTGCCGGAGCCCGCCTACGTATACACACTGGCCGCACTTCAGAGCCTCGGCGCAATTCACGATTTGTCACTCCGTTCCCTAGAACGAGTGCTTCTCAATGTCGCACTATATGCGAGAGGCGAAAGATATTCCAACAGATGGGACAATATGCACGCAGTTGCGGCAATCTGCGTGATGAGATTGGTAGACGGGAATATATATCACAAAGCGCGTAACGACCAACTCACATTTTCTGCCGTTACTCGTTTCTTGAATCTCGCCGACTGGAATACTGACACACATGCAAGGCAAGAAGTTGAAGCGTGGTGGAGAATGGCAACCGACTGGAGCATAGAAGGGGCAGACGGCAAGGTCGAGGCGATGATGACGGATATGGCGGGAGGGCGCGGTCCCCACTCGTTTACTGTTGGTCGACAAGATACACTCAATAGGGCGAAAGCCGCAGGTTTCTGCAAATGGCTTTCAGGCATCTGTAAGGACATCGACCTGTTCTGGCAGGGCAAGAGCGGCTAGGCAACCCGCCGTTCCAACTTGCGTCTGAGATCCTCCGTTGACGCCAGCGACGAAACCAGGTCACCCCCGACATCCGAGAGCCTGGCGAGGTCCATCCGGGGGATTTCGGCCAGATCGTTGAAGACGAGAATCGAGTCGAAGTCGAGGTGGTGCCGGTGGAAGTGGGAGAGCATGATGGTGGTCAACCGTGCCTTGTCCCGGTTCGGAACGCCGTAGAGGAACACCTGACCTCCGTTCTTGCCCTCCATCCGGTAGTCAACGGGATAGGCTCGGGCGTTGGGGATGTTCGGAACCAGATGGTCCTGTTGAACTCGTGCTTCATCGGCGATCTGGAGGATGAGATCGGCGAGGTCGCTGTAGAACGTGGAAGCGGTTCGGGAGCGCGAGTGCAGCGTTAGATCGTACACCCGCGCCCGCGCCCGGCCGAAGCGAAATACCGCATCCGAGAGACGCTCCATCGAAGTGTCCAGATGGAATACCCATCCGGTCCGCGCTACCCGTTCTTCGTCCAGGATGCGCTCGACGAGCAGCCCCCGGCTTCCGCGCAGAAAGGCGTCGATGTCGTGGTCGTAGCTGACGCGCATTACGGTGTGTCCCTTGTCGGACAGGCGTACGCCACCGGGCACTTCAGACAGGTGAATCGGATAACGGTCACCGTCGGGGAACTCGAAGCCGGTGCGAAGCATCAACTCCCCGTCCGGTCGCTGCACAAGGCGCACGTCCGCACAGAGCTGCTCGCAGAGCCGCCGCTGGAGAGCTTCAGGACTGAGAGCCATGGAACAGACTCGGGTGATCGGGCTTGGCGCTTATGCCCGACAGCTGAAAATCATCGATCATGCAGGCCAACGCGCCTTCGAGGGTTTCGTAGCGATTGGTCTCTTCCGCAGCGGATTCAGGTTTCTGTCCCCTCCTCATGGCCGCCTCCGTAGCGCGGTGGATGTGAGGCCTTGGCCTTGAAGGTTCGCTGCTTGTGCGTGGGGCTATCGGCTGGCTTCTCGGACCAGCGCGCCGCCGGGTTGGCTACCCGCTTGGCGAGCATCCGAAGTCCCCGTAGTTCCTCGTCGGTGTAGAGCCGGGTCGTCATGAGCAATACTCAACCATCCAGAACGGTAGCGTCAAGACTGTTTGGCTCAACAACTCAACGGTCCCGCTCGTCCACGGGCTCAGGTCAGGGTTGACCTGGACATCGTCGGCTTCAATCGCGGTTTCCGCCAGCCGTGATGTACTCAGACACGACTTGGACGGTTTTGTATACAAGATCAGCCATCCCTTGGAAGATTTCGTATACCTGCGCGGACCTCACCCGAGAAGCGATACGTTGCTCAACCCGCGCTGGGCGACGGCTCCGCCGGGCGTGACGCGGAGCACTGCCGATCTGGAGACATCCAGCCGCGGCCCCCTCTCCCCCACTACCCGTCCGTCACCGGCCTGGGCGCGTTCTTCACGTGCCTGTCCATCCACTCGATCATTTCGGCGAGCGTGTGCATGACCGACTCGCGCCCCCGGTAGCCGTGGCTCTCGTGGGGCAGCATCACGAGGCGGGCCGTGCCTCCGTTGCCTTTAAGGGCGTGAAACATGCGCTGGGACTGCACCGGGAAGGTTCCCGAGTTGTTGTCGGCCACCCCGTGGATCATGATCATCGGCTCGTTGATCTGATCGGCGTGCATGAAGGGGGACATCCCGAAGTAGACGTCGCCCGCCTCCCAGAAAGTGCGCTGCTCGTTCTGGAAGCCGAAGGGCGTGAGGGTGCGGTTGTACGCCCCGCTGCGCGCGATGCCGGCCCGGAAAAGGTCGGAGTGGGCGAGCAGGTTGGCGGTCATGAAGGCGCCGTAGCTGTGGCCGCCCACGCCGACCCGGTCGCGGTCGGTGACGCCCATCTCGACCACCTTGTCCACGGCCGCCTCGGCCGAACTCACCAGCTGCTCGACGTAGGTGTCGTTGGGGGTATCCTCCCCCACGATCGGCATGGTGGGTCCGTCGAAGACGGCGTAGCCCTGGGTCAGGAAGAAGAGGTGTGAGGCGCCCCCCACGCGCGTGAAGCGGCTCGGCGATCCGCGCACCTGCCCGGCCACGTCGGGATTCGAGTACTCCCGGGGATAGGCCCACACGACGGTGGGCAGCCGCGTTCCCTCCTCGTAGTCCGCGGGCAGGTAGAGCGTGCCGGAGAGCTGCACGCCGTCCTCGCGCTCGTAGGTGACGAAGTGGCGCGTCACGCCGGAGAGTTCGGGGTGGGGATTCTCGAAACGGGTGATCCGCCTGCGACCATCCGAGCGCGTGTCGCGCACGAAGTAGTTGGGCGGCTCGACCGGGGTCTCGTACTGCGTGAGGACCCGGCGGCCCTCGTCGTCGAGCATGGCAACCACCGACTCGTAGCTTCCGGGCGCGGCCTGGAAGAGGCGCTCGGTCTCGCCGGTTCGCAGGTTCATGCGATCCAGGAAGGGATGGTCTCCCGCATCGGACGCTCCGGCCCCCGACAGGAAGATCCAGTCGCCCTGCTGGACGATGAGCGATTCGCCAGCCGCTGTGCGGCGGGTCACGGGGCTGCCGGGGTCGCTGTAGCGGTCTTGCGAGTCCCTCTCCCAGATCAACCTGGGCTCTGCCTCCCCGTTCACGTCGATCTGCCACGTGCGGATCGTGTTCGACCGGCGGTCGGCCTCGCTCAGCAAAACCAGCCCGTCCTGGCCGCGCGAGAGTCCGGCGTAGCGGAGAGCGGTTCGTGCCACTTCCTCCCCGTCACCGCCGAACGGCGGCCCCATCTTCACCAACCGATCCCGGTGCTCGACTTGAGCCCGGGGATCGCCGCCGTCGAGCGCCACGACCCACATGAGCGTGTGGGCCTCCCCGGGCATCCAGGCGTGCGCGCGCGGACCTTCCTCGACTCCCCCGATCGGGGCTCTGTCCGCGAGAAGCATGGAAGCCACCTGGGCCACGACGTCGCCGTCCCGGCTCCAAACCTCGAGCTCCTTCGGGAAACGCGACTCCGGCACCAGGTAGGAGAAGGGGCGAACCGTCCGTTCCGCCAGGATGAACTCCCCGCTCGGCGACGCGTCGAGATCCCAGATTGCGGGCTCCCCCAACGTGCGTGCGGCGCCGGTGGAGGTGTTCACCAGCGCAGGCTGGGAGGTGGCGTAGTACTCGTACAGCGCCGCGCCATGGGAATCCTCGATCAGGTCCTGGTAGGTCCGCACCGGGGCAACCCTTCCTTCGGCTTCCTGGATGACCGGCCCGCCGGGGACCGACGGCGTCATGGGCGCGGGCCCGCGGTCGGAGGGGATCAGGGTGCAGAGAAGCTCATCCCCATCCGGCATCCAGCTGCAGGGCTCACCCCGTACGCCGTTCAGCAACTGGTCAGTCAGCTTGCGGGCGCTGGCTTCGGAGATGCTTCCGATCCAGAGTTCGATCCCGTCCGGCACCGTCCGCGTTACAGAGAAACGGTCTCCCCCGGGCGCGAAGCGCGGCGAACCCCAGCCACCTTCGGGCGCGTCGATGGCGCGTTCGGAACCATCGGAGACGTTCATGAGGGAAAGACTCGTGGCCAGCCCGGGATCACGGCCGGTGGACGGTCCGAAGACACCATTCGTCGTTGGGTCGATGCGGCGGCCTGCGAGGCGGAGCATGGGCTGGGCCATGTCCTCGATGGAGGGCATGCTGCGACGACCGGTGAGGACAAGCCACTCCCCGTCGGGGCTGACGTTCACGAAGGGGGGAGGGGGCGCGTCCAGGATGCGCACGATCTCCTCTGGAGGCATGCGATAGCCGTCCTGGGCGGAGACGTGGTCCGCGGTCGAAGCCAGGAACACAGCCGCGCAGGCAGCAACGAGCATGGCTGACCATATGCTCCCTCCGTTGCGGAGTCGTTCTGCTGAAAACACATCCCGACATCTTGTGGTCGTCAGGGCCATTGCCGTCCCTCCCGGAGTCTCGTGGCACACCGATGCACGCTGGTGCTTGAAGCTGACAGGATGGGAATGTGGGGACACCAGGGGCATGCGAGCAAATGGGCTGCGCGGCGACCAGGTTCCGTCTCCCGAAATTCGAGATCGTCGGCGGATAGCCCCGTCGAACGGGTGATTGGCCCACTCTTTGCTAGAGGGTTGCAGAGAATCTTGCTGACGCGTGACTGAGACGCACCGGAAGCCTGCGGCCAAATGCTGAGCGAGCGTTCGGCGAATCACCGGACAACCACAGGTGATCGTACTTGCGCTCCCGGCAACATACCATATACGGTATTTGTGGAGGTCTACCTCTCCGAGGCCGCGTCTCCATGATGCCAACTCGAGACGAATCGACTTGACTACTGACATACTTTCGGACCGACGCTACCGGACCTTCGTCACAGATCGACAGCGCCCAACACTCGCGCTCGTTCCCGCCATCGCCATCGCCTTCCTTTTCAGCCTCCCCGGAGCGGTCTCCGCGCAAATCCTGTCCGCTGCTCTTGCGCACGACGCCCTCGAGGAGCCGAACGCCTCGGAGCTTGCTGGCGCGCGGGACTCAGAGGACGGCAAGCACATTCGTGTCGCGGCGAATCCGAACTGGATGTCCCGGACGGTGACAAGCAACTCGATGTCTCGCGGAAGGGATCGGCCGACTCTACAGGAGGGCTGGATCGACGGGACTATCGTAACGTTGGTCTTTGACATGGAACTGGAGGAAGACCTGTCGGACACGCCGACTCGACCGGACTTCTACTTCAAGATGGTAATCAATTCGGCTCCCGAAACATGTCCGATCATCGGCGGGGTTGTCATCGACGGCAACACCATAACGCTGACCTTCGAGACGGGCGCCGAAGCCGGCGATGAGGTTTGGCTGGAATACGACAACTTCAGCATCGATGCCCCGATTGAGTCGGTGACGGGCGAGAACGGGCAGGATTTCCGGGTTCTACTGGACAACAGAACCGGCCAGACGCCGGCCACCCGTCCCGGCCGGCCCAACAACCTGCAGGCGGATCCCGACGACGGGCTTGTAGTCCTCGACTGGGAGGCTCCGACCAACACCGGAGGGACGGAGACCCTCCGGTACGAATGGCGTCGCGGAACCAGCGGCAGCTGGAACGCGGTCGGCACGGCCACGACCGCGACCGACACCGGCCTCGACAACGGCACCACCTACACCTTCTACGTACGGGCCGTGAACTCGGCGGGCGAGGGCTCGGCAGCCAGCGTCACCGGTCGGCCAGCCGGTCGGCCGGGTCCACCGCGGGACCTCAGGGTCGAGCCCGGCAACCAGCAGGTCAGGATCCGCTGGAGCCCGCCGGCCAATAACGGCGGTTCGCCCATCAGAAAGTACGAGTGGAAGCGGGGCAGCGGCGGCACGTGGATGTCGACGGGCACCACCACCACCGATCTCGCCACCAACCTCGACAACGACAGGGAATATACGTTCTACGTCCGGGCCTGGAACGACAGCGGCGAGGGCCCGGAAGTCAGCATCGACGCCACGCCGTCCCAAACCGTCTTCGAGCCGAGCGCCCCGACGAACCTGGAAGCGGAACCGGGAAACCGCCGCGTCGTCCTGACCTGGGACGCGCCCGATAACAACGGCGGGGCCAACATCTCGCGCTACGAGTGGAGTCGAGGGAACACCGACAGCTGGACTTCCACCGGCCTGACCAGGCGCGCAACCATCTCGAACCTCGACAACGGCACGCCATACACCTTCCATGTGCGCGCCCGAAACTCCGTCGGAGAGGGCCCGGCGGCCACGGCGACGGCAACGCCGGCAACCGCGCCGGGCGCGCCCCAGAACCTGATGGCGGATCCCGACGACAGGCAGGTCACGCTCACGTGGGACGAGGCAGACGACGGCGGCTCTGGCCTCATCCGCTACGAGTGGAGTCAGAACAGCAGCGGCCCCTGGACCGACAACGGCCTCTCGCGGAACGTGACCGTCGGCAGCCTCGAGAACGGCAGGCGCTACACGTTCTATGTGCGGGCCGTCAACCCCGTCGACGAAGGCCCCGCCGCCAACGTCCGCACCACCCCCGCTACCGCGCCGGGGGCGCCCGAAAGCCTCATGGCACAGCGCGGCGACCAGCAGGTGACGCTCTCCTGGGACGCGCCCGCCAATACCGGCGGGTTGCCTCTCACCTACGAATGGCGAGAGGGCGCCGACGATTGGACCTCGGTGAGGACATCCAGGCGCGTCACCGTGGGAGACCTGGAAAACGGCACCAACTATACCTTCGAGGTCCGCGCCAGGAACTCGAGCGGTCCAGGTCCAGACGCCAGCGTGACTGCTACCCCGGCCACCTTCCCGGGAATGCCCGAGAACCTGAGGATGGAACCCGGCAACGGAATGGTAACGCTGTTCTGGGACGCGCCCGACGACGATGGTGGCGAACACGTCACCCGCTACGAGTGGCGGCAGGGCACGAGTGGGAGCTGGATGGACATCGGACTTACTTTCTCCGAGACCGTCGGCAGCCTCACCAACGGCACCACCTACACCTTCCAGGTGCGCGCCGTGAACGACATTCGATATGGTCCGCACGCCAGTGTCACGGGCAGACCCATCGGCGCTCCCGAGGAGCCCGGCCCGCCCAGAAACGTGAAGGCCCAACCCGGCGACGAGCAGATCACGATCACCTGGGACCCGCCAGCCAGCAACGGCGGCTCTACCATCACGGACTACGAGTGGAGTTCGGACCAGACCGACTGGATGAGCGCCGGGACAGACGGAACCGAGACCGTCGACAACCTCGACAACGGCACCAGCTATACCTTCCATGTGCGCGCCCGAAACTCCGTCGGGCCGGGCGATCCGGCCTCGGTCACCGCCACACCCAGCGAGCCCACCGCCCCGGGCGTGCCCACCAACTTCAGGGCGAGTCCCGGAGATGCGCGCGCGACACTCTCCTGGAGTCCTCCGGCGAGCAATGGCGGAAGTGGGATCATCGAGTACCAGTGGAGCCAGGACCAGGTCACTTGGAACGTCGTCAACGCGGCAACCCGCCGAGTCACCGCCACAGGTCTCAATAACGAATCCACCTACACATTCTACGTGCGTGCCAGGAACTCCGTCGATGTGGGTCCGGCTGCGACGACAACCGCCACTCCGACCGCTTCCGGAGGCGACGGCGGCAGCGGAGGCACCGGAGGAGGAGGCAGCGGCAGTACCGGCGGAGGAGGGGGCACCGGAGGAGGAGGCGGGGGCACCGGCGGCGGGGGCGGCAGAGGAGGCGGCGGAGGAGGCGGGGGCGTGCCCCAAGCCTCGGTCCCCGGGCCACCGACGAACTTGGTCGCCTCCCCTGGGGACGGGCAGTTGGATCTGTCCTGGAGCCCGCCCACCGACGACGGAGGGAGCGCGATCACCGGCTACTTGATCGAAGTATCCAAGGATGGGGGTAGAAGCTGGCGCGCGCTCGCGAATACGGAATCGACGGTCACGACCTTCGAGCACACCGGCCTGGACCCGCAGACGACCCGCCACTACCGCGTCTACGCGATCAACTCGATAGGCACCGGTCCGCCCTCGAACGTGGCTTCCGCGACGACCGTCGCCACCCCTCCCGGAGCCGCTGGCCGCCTGGTTGCCGAAGCCGTGGATTCCAGCCGGATCGACTTGTCCTGGCGTGCCCCCAGAGACGACGGCGGCATTACCATTGCTGGCTATCAAATCCAGTTTTCGGCAGATAAGGGCCTTACCTGGTCCGTTCTGGTAGTCAACACGGGGTCCAGCGAGACCACGTACTCGGACGTGGACCTGGCTCCCGGAACAACGCGCCACTATCGCGTCCTGACGATCAACTCGGTTGGCCTGGGAACCCCCTCGAATGTGGCTTCAGCAACCACCGATGCCGTTCTGCCCCACGCCCCCCTCGGGCTGAACGCAACTGCAATCGGAACGTCGCGGATCGACCTCTCCTGGAACCCGCCCGACTTCGACGGCGGCTCACCGATGATTGGCTACCGGATCGAGGTCTCCGCCGATGGCGGTACCACATGGAGCGTGCTTCGAGCCATCCCCTATTCGACGAATGCCACGTTCGCGCACGAGTGGCTTCTCTCCGGGAGCACGCGCCACTACCGGGTCTCCGCCATCAACATGATAGGTGTGGGTCCACCATCAAACATGGCCTCCGCCACCACCGACGCCGTACCGGGACCGCCCCGGGACCTGACCGCCAAAGCGCAGGGCAAAGACCGAATCGACCTGTCCTGGAGCCCGCCCGAATTCGATGGCGGCGTCCCCATCTCCGGGTACAGAATCGACGTCTCGAACAACCGTGGTCGCACATGGTCCGTTCTGGAAGCCAACACCGGGTCCACCGAGACCACATATTCGGATGAGGACCTGGCTCCCGGGACAACGCGGCACTATCGCGTCCGCGCGATCAACTCGGTTGGCCGGGGAACCCCCTCTGACGTGGCTTCCGCCACCACCGACGCCATCCTGCCCGGTGCCCCCCTCACGCTGAACGCGACCGCGAACGGCATATCGCGGATCGACCTCTCCTGGAGCCCGCCCGACTTCGACGGCGGGGCTCCCATCACGGGCTACCAGATCGACGTCTCCCCGGATGGCGGGACGACCTGGAGCGTACTCCGGGAGAGCACTGGCTCGACGGCCACCAGCTATGCACACCAGATGCTCCCCCCCGGCGCCACGCGACAATACAGGGTGTCCGCGATCAACCGCGTAGGTGTCGGCCCGGTTTCCAACGTGGCATCCGCCACCACCGACGCCACAACGCCCGACGCACCACAGAACCTTGCCGCGGTCGCCAACGGCACGTCCCGGATCGACTTGGCGTGGAGCGCCCCGACCTTTGACGGTGGCTCCCCGGTCATCGGCTACAGAATCGATGTCGCGTCGAGCCCGGACGGTGGGTGGAGTATGCTGGTGGCCAACACCGGATCAACGACCACCGAGTACAGCCACGGCAACCTCGACCCGGCCACCCGGCGGTACTACCGGGTCCTGGCCATCAACGCCGAGGGGACGGGAGCGCCCTCGAATGTGGCGGGCGCCACCACCGACGCGACCGTGCCCGACGCGCCCACAAACCTCGGAGCCACGGCCACGTCGACCACCCGCATCGACCTGACGTGGAACGCGCCCGCCTACGACGGAGGTGCCTCCGTCACCGGCTACGAAATCGAAGCCTCGGACGACGGGCAGTCGGGTTGGACCGCCCTGGCGACCTCGATGGCGGCCCGCTACGCCGACCTGGTCACGCCCGGAACCACCCGCCACTATCGCGTCCGGGCGGTCAACGCCGTCGGGGCGGGCCCGCCGTCGGGAGTCGCGAGTGCCACCACAGACGACCCGAAGGAACGAGCCAACCAGCTCAACCTGAACATCCTGCCTTACGCCGCGGCCGCGATGACGGCGAGCACGGTGCTGGCGATCACAGACCGGGTCGAGGGCGCGGCGACGAGAGACGTACAGGGACCGCAAACCAACCTGGGCGGTTTCTCCTCCCTGGCGGGGGTCGTGGGAGCGGCCGCGCGCGGACTCGCGCCGGATTCCCGCCCGTTTGCCGGTGCCGGCGCCCTCTCCAGCGCCGCATCACCAGCCGCATCCATCTTCTCTGCCGCCGCCCAGCCCCTCGGCAGCGCAGCAGGGGCCGGACACCCCGAGGGAGACCCGGCACAGGTCGGAACCGGGGGCCGCGGCGCGTCCTCAATCCGACTCGGCGCCCTCGCCGGCCTCGGAGGCCTGGATCTCCGGCAGTCGCTAGGTGGAACCTCCTTCCTGATGCCGCTGGGCACGGTCGGCGACGGTGCTCCGCAGGAAACCGGGACTTCGCGCACCATGGCGTGGGGCGTGGGCGACTACCGCGTGCTCGATGGTCCCGTCGGCCGCGGAGACACGGACTGGGACGGCGACGTCCTGAGCCTGCATGTCGGAGCAGACACCCGGGTTCGTCCAGACCTTCTCACCGGCGTGGCGCTGTCCCGGTCCACGAGCGCGTTCGAGTTCTCCAACCGCACCGGCCCATCGGTGGTCACCGGCGACTACGAAGCCGATGTCACCAGCGTGCATCCCTACGCGGCCTGGTTCGCCGGTGAACGCAGCCTGGCCGTCTGGACCACCGTCGGCTACGGCGGAGGCGGGGTTTCGATCGAGGAATCGACCGGCGACATGCGCTCCGGCGACACCCGATTCCTGACCGCGGCCGCGGGTGGAAGCGCCATAGTGCTCTCTGCGGGAGCCGCCTCGTTGCGGGCGAAGAGCGAAGCCTGGATGACCAGGGTCGATGTCGAAGAAAACAGCCAGATGGACGCCCTGGACGTGGATATGAGGCGGGCCCGGCTGGCCGTGGAGGGCAAGCGCGCGTTTTCCTTCGACTCGGGCGACGAACTTTCGCTCGCACTGGAAACCGGCCTGCGCTACGATGGCGGGGACGGCGCGAAGAGCGGCGCCCTCGAGCTGGGCGTCGGCGTCCGCTACGCGCGCCCGTCCCTTGGACTCGTCGCGGAGGGACGCGGGCGGATCATGGCCACGCGCCAGGACGGCTACCGCGAGTGGGGCTTCAGCGGCCGCATCCAGATCGACCCGCAGACCCTCGGTGAAGGCTTGGCGCTGCGGCTGGTTCCGTCCTGGGGCGACGCGTCGGGCGGTGTGCAGCGACTGTGGGATCACGGCGCGATGGGCGCCGTGGGGAACGGCTTCCTCGGCAGGGACCGGCAAGGCTCCTTGAACGCCGAAATCGAGTACGGGCTACGGTCGTTCGCGGGTACTCCCTACGGAAGCTTCCGTCTGGCGGAGCGTGGAGCCCGGACCTTCAACACCGGGCTGCGCTACCAGGCCGACATGCGCGGCAGCCTCTACCTCGAAGCGTCCCGCCGGGAAGGCGCATCGGGACCCGCGACCCAGGCGCTGATCTTCAGGGGACAGTGGCGTCTGCGATAAGCCGCGCGCCGCTCTCACCGCGCATCCACAGGACCGCCTGCCCCGGTGGCCATCTTCCGAGCCGGCGCCTTGGCGCCCGTGCCAGGGTGATGCTTCGCCCCCGACCGCACGCTACGCAGTCGGCTGCAGACTGGCCCGGAAGTCTGTAGTCCGGTAGCTTTTTGCTCTGTCCCCGAGCTCTTCACAGGCTCAATAAGCGCGTTCTGATGGCCGGAGGATGAAGATGGTCCGCGCAGCCCGAATGACACCGCTGTTTCTGCTGCTCGCCCTCGCAACCCCGACGTTGGCCCAGGAGGGAGATGTTCTCTCCCTCGAGAAGTATCTGGACTGGGAATGGGTGAGCGATCCACGCATCTCCCCGGACGGCAGCCAGATCGTCTACACCCGATCCTGGGTGGATCAACAGGAAGACCGTCGTGCCTCGTCGGTGTGGGTAATGAACGCCGACGGCTCGCGCGCCCGCTTCCTGCTTGAGGGATCGAACCCGCGCTGGTCACCCGACGGCACACGGGTCACCTTCCTCAGGGACTCGCAGATCTTCGTGCGCTGGATGGATGCGGAGGGCGCCACGACGCAGATCACCCGCCTGGAGCAGAGCCCGTCGGACATCGCCTGGTCGCCCGACGGAACCCACATCTCCTTCGTCATGACGGTGCCTTCCGACGACAGCTGGGCAATCGACATGCCCTCGCCGCCCGAGGGCGCGCGCTGGACCGAGGACCCCAAGATCGTCACCCGGCTGACCTACCGCCGTGACCGCCGCGGCTATATCGACGACGGCTTCCAGCACCTCTTCCTGGTGCCTGCGGAAGGCGGCACCCCGCGCCAGCTCACCGACGGCGACTGGAACCATTCGGCGCCGCAATGGATGCCGGACGGGTCGGAGATCGTCTTCCAGTCACTCCGCATCGAGGACTCCGAGGACATCGAGAAGACCTGGCGCGAGTCGGAGATCTACGCCGTGGACGTGCACTCGCGCGCGATCCGCCAGATCACCGACCACCGCGGCCCGGACGGGAGCCCGGTGCCCTCCCCCGACGGAAGCATGCTCGCCTACCAGGCCAACGACTGGTCCGACGACACCTACGTAGAGACCGGACTCTACGTGATGAACGCCGGCGGCTCGGGCTCGCGGCGCATCGCCAGCGAGCTGGGGCGGGGGCTGTCAAACGTGACCTGGGCGCAGGATGGCAGTGGCGTGTACTTCACCGCGGCCATGAGCGGCAACTCGAACCTGTGGTTCGCCCCCGTGAGCGGAGAGCCGCGCGCCGTGACCAACGGGAACCACATGCTTGCAGTCAGCACGATCGACGACAGCGGGCACGCGGTCGGCACCCTCGCCAGCTACCACGAGCCGGGGGACATCGTTTCCTTCCAGCTCGATCGCGCAAGCGACATTGAGCAGCTGACCCGGGTGAACGCGGACGTGCTCGCCGGAGTCAGGCTGGGCGAGGTCGAGGAGATCCGGTACAAGTCGGTCGAGGACTTCGACATCCAGGGCTGGGTCATCAAGCCGCCCGATTTCGATCCCTCGGAGAGCTACCCGCTCATCCTGGCGATCCACGGCGGACCGCACGGCATGTACAACGTCGGCTTCAACTTCGGATGGCAGGATCACGCCGCGAACGGCTACGTGGTACTCTACACCAACCCGCGCGGCAGCTCGGGCTACGGCAGCCCCTTCGGCAACGCCATCAAGAACGCCTATCCGGGGAAGGATTTCGACGACCTGATGAAGGGCGTCGACGAGGTCATCGCCCAAGGCTACGTCGACACCGACAACATGTTCGTGTACGGATGCTCGGGCGGCGGCGTGCTGACCTCCTGGATCGTCGGCCACACCGACCGTTTCCGGGCGGCCTCCGCCAACTGTCCGGTCACCAACTGGCTGTCGTTCGTGGGCACCACCGACGGAGCCACCTGGTACAAGAACTTCGAGCACTTCCCCTGGGATGACCCGTCCGAGCATCTGCGCCGCTCCCCTCTCATGTACGTCGGCAACGTGACCACGCCCACCATGCTCATGACCGGCGAGATGGACCTGCGCACCCCCATGGGGCAGACGGAAGAGTTCTACCAGGCGCTGCGCGTCCAGCAGATCCCCGCGGCCATGGTGCGCTTCAAGAACGAGTGGCACGGCACCTCCAGCACCCCGTCCAACTTCCTGCGCACACAGCTCTATCTGCGCAGCTGGTTCGACCAGTGGAAGACCACGGGGTCGGTGACGGAGGACGCGCGCTGACCCCAGGACCATCGCCGTGCCCAAACACCGAAGAGCCCCGGGAAGGCCGGGGCTCTTTTCGTTTGCGGTAGCAAGAAACGGAGCCCCGCGAGACATCTGCCGGGCTCCGTGTTGTGGGTTTCGTTTGTAGTACCGCTTGAATCGGTTGGGGGTTAGCGGGCTCTACGCCTCCGCGATGGTCCTTTCCCGGCGGCGGAACTCGGCGGGGGTCCTGTTCTCCTTGCCACGCAGCCTCTCGCTCACGGTCAGGCGCGATTCGCGCATACGGGAAAGGGAATAGTCTCGTTGCCCCTTGAAGCGGGCGCTGGATCTGCGAATCAGCATCGTCAACCTCCTTGCATGTATACCTGCTGCGAGCCAGGTCATCTGACCGGGTCCGCCTGAGTATTGTACGCCAAAAAACGGGTTTGGGTTCAATCGCATTGCAGCTTCCCGGGATTGGGTCCCGGGAGCCGGGCAATCCGGTCTCGGGAGCCGGGCAATCTGGTCTCGGGAGCCGGGCACGCACCTCGGATGGCCCCCGGTCCTCAGTCGCGCTTCCGATAGAGGCCGACGCGCAACGGCGGGTCGATGGTCCAGTGGAAGTACAGCCGGTTCTGGCCGTCCCGTATCTGGTTCTGCTTGCGGTCGCGGGTTTTGGGGTAGTCGACCCCCTGTTGGCTTTCGATCACGACGACACCGCCCTCTTCCAACTCGCTCTCGGCCCGGCGCAGTTCCCGCTGGAGACTCCGGAGCAACTCCTTTTCTGCTTCGTGCTGCACCGGACCATCCGTCTCCACCGACAGATCGACGACCGCGACCGCCTCGTAACCCGCGTCGAAGTCCGCCACTCGCAGAGAAAGCCGTCGATCCCGGCGGAACCCGATCTCGTTGAGAGCACGGGAATCAAAATCGGGCTGCACGCCGTGCAGCATGGCGCCATAGCGCTTGAGGATCATTCGGCCTGTCCGCTTCGGTTTGTCTTTCCTCGTACCGGGTTAGACGCCTCTACCCACTCATCCCCAGAAGCTGTGCCAGCTCTTCCGGCGACAGCGCATCCGCGGACTTGGATCCGAAACCGCTCGACGAGCGCGGATGCTTGCGTCCCGCTCCGAAATCACGCTGCGCGACGGGAGTTCCCGAGTAGTCGAACTCCGGCAGGTGTACACGTTCCAGCGTGCGCCCGAGCAGCAGCTCGACGGACTTCAGGTACGCCAGGTCCGGCGCGGTCAGGAGGCTGACGGCGCTGCCGATGGCGCCGGCCCGGCCGGTCCGGCCGATGCGGTGCACGTAGTCCCCGGGATCGAGCGGGATATCGTAGTTCACGACGTGCGAGATCCCCTCCACATCCAGCCCGCGCTGAGCGATGTCAGTGGCAACCAGAACGCGTACGCCGCCGGTGGCAAAGCGGTCCAGCGCCCGCACGCGATGGCGCATCTGGCGGTCCGAATGCATGACATCGACCGAAATGCACGCTCTCTCCAACCGGGAGCGCAACATGTCCGCGCCTCGTTTGGTGCGCGTGAACACGAGCACCTGATCCCAGCTCGGGTCGGACAGCAACCAGACCAGCAGGTCCGCCTTCTTTTCGGGCTTGACGGAGTACACCCGCTCGTCGATGCCGTCCGCGGTCGTCCCGGAGGGCGTTACCTCGATGTGCGCCGGATCGCGGGTGACCTGGAGCGACAGCGCGTGCAGACCCTGCGGCATCGTGGCCGAAAAAAGCATCGTCTGGCGATTCTTCGGCACCCCTCTGAGCACACTCTCGATCTGGGGACGGAAGCCCATGTCCAGCATGCGGTCGGCTTCATCGAGCACCAGATAGCGGATGTGGCTCAGATCGGCATGGCCGCGCCGGATGAGGTCGATGAGACGTCCCGGGGTCGCAACAATCACTTCGGCGCCGGTCTCGAGTGCCTGGGTCTGCGGTCCGTAGCCGACCCCGCCCACGATCGCACCGCATCGCAGCGTAGTCCCGCGCGATAGCGCTACTGCCTCTCCCTCCACCTGCTGGGCCAGCTCGCGCGTGGGGCAGAGCACAAGACACTGGAGTCCACCACCTGAACGGATGCCTTCCAGCGCGGGGAGGAGAAAGGCCCCCGTTTTGCCTGTCCCGGTCTGGGCGATGCCCACGATGTCCCTGCCTTCCAGCCCCAGCGGGATCGCCTGGCACTGCACCGGAGTCGGCTCCCGCCACCCCAGTGCCTCCACGGCGGCAAGCTTCTCAAGGGATAGGCCCATGCCCGTAAACGATGTAACTTCCGGCAACTCACTGCCTCCTGTATTCTTCCCTAACGGCTGAAGTACGCCTCACTCCAGCATGATGGATTCTGCCGTAACCTCATTGCTCTTCGTCTGTTTAGGCAACATCTGCCGGTCTCCGCTCGCCGAGGGCATCTTCGCCCATCTCGCGAAACAGGCCGGAGTCGACGTGCACATCGACTCCGCGGGGACGGGCTCCTGGCATATGGGTGAGCGCCCCGATAAGCGCGCGCAGGCGGTCGCCCGCGGCCATGGCGTCGAACTGCCCGGACGCGCACGCAAGGTGCGCGCCAGCGACATGCTCGACTTCGACTACGTGATCGCCATGGACCGCAGCAATTTCGCACATCTGGCGGCGTTGCGTCGATCCTGCCATGGATCCGCCCGCCTGCACCTGCTGCGCGAGTTCGACCCCGAGCCTGGCCGCGACAAGGATGTGCCGGATCCCTACTATGGGGGCAGGAGCGGCTTCGAGGAGTGCTTCGGAATCGTGGAGCGCTCGTGCCGGGAGCTGCTGGAAGAGGTCGCGGCAGACCAAGGTGACCGGTAGATCGGAGACCAACCCTTTACGGCTCCCACTCGAACCGGACGTTCAACTGCTCCAACATCCAAAAGGTGTCCTGGTAGCCGATGTTGAACTGATTACACACGTCGGGAAGCAGTATGCGGTTTCTCGATTCGGGACGCGGTTGTTCGTTCGTTACGACGAGCGCGTCTCGGGCGATCGCATATGCGACCAGCCAGCCGTCTGCTTCTGTAGCAAACTTTGCCTTGGCGCGATCAAAGTATTGGGGATTTCGCTGAGCCCAGAGCATGATGTCCGCATAGGCGGATGTCACATCGTGCGTTCGTGCTGAGAAAAAATTCGCTTGGCAGGTCGTTCCTGACTTCGTCGATGCTGTGGAGAGTCCCCGTCCTATGGTGATGCGAAACGCTATTCCAGAACCCTGGGCAGATGTCGAATGCGTAGTACCGATTCTTCGCCGCGATGAAAACATCCGCGTCCAAGAGCCACACTGGCGACGGCTTCACGGCAGGTCAACGCCCAAGCGTTTCGCGTATTCCTGAAAGGCACCGCCTCGCAATGCGGTCAGATCATACGCTTCCCGGAAGCTCAGCCGGCCTTCCTTGGCGGCGCGAACCACCCGTATCGCGAACATCTGGCCTACGCGCACATTCTGATTGTTGTAAAAGTTGCCCCCGCTCGTTTGCGAGCTTTGTCGGCGCTCTCGGCTGACGTATTCGCGGTAGAAGTCGAAGAAGACCCGACGCCCGATCAGTCGCAGATCCAGTGCTCGGCGGCCAGCAACAATGGGGCTGACTTTGAAGCGCCTAGCAAGTACTGCGAATGGTTGCGCCTCACGCTTCACGTCGCCCCAATTGGCCTTCAACTTTCGCGCTGGCAACAGGAATTCCGCCGCTGCCTTGTTGCAGAACGTCTCCACCTCGACACCGCCGGGAGAGATGTTCTCAAATCCAGACAGGCCTTCACCCGCCTGGCCCACCCAGATGTGCGCCAGTTCGTGCACAAGCGTGAACATCTGCGCCGACTTCGCGTCCGCGCCGTTGACGAAGATGAGCGGAGCATGAGCATCGCAGAGGGCGAATCCTCGAAATTCCTCCACGTTCAGCTTGCGGTGGGTGTTGTTGTCGACCACGCCATTGATCACGGCCATGACGCCCATTTCCTCGATGGCAGCGCGCAATTTGCCGACGGCTTCGACCCATGTGGACATTCTGGCAGCCCACTCGTCGCCGACACCGACGATGCGGCGCATCTCCCGGCCGACAGCCTCCGGGTCGTCCGACAGCCGCGCACTCCCCACGAAATCGAAGGGCTCGGCTTCGCATTCGATCCTTTCGTCGCGAAGCCAGTCCTGACGTCTCTGCATCGCGTAGATCGTGTCCAGCAAATCGGGGCTCGGACGGCGGATCTCACTTCCAAGGGTGCGAAAATCGGGAATCGGAACCTGTTCCTCAGGAGGAGTGGACAGGAAGAAGTAACCGAGAGGAGCGTGTGTCGCCTTGGCGAAGCGCTCGAGCTGCTTCAGCGTGGGCTTCTTTTCCCCGCGTTCCCACGCTGGCAGCCCGGGAAACTTGTGCGCCAAGTCTTGCATGTCGTAGCCAGCGCGCTCGCATCCCCAACGGAGCATTTCAGGACGAACGGCGATGCGGGGACTGGTCATGCGGCTGCTTCCACGTCGATTTGCCGACCACTGCCGCCACGGAGATGGCGGGCTAGCCAATAGTACGCGGCCACTTCGGCTCATTGCCAACGTCCGGCTGGCCTTTGATCAATTCGAAATCCGGATTGACCGCGTGATCTTTGGGTATCGAGTACTTGGGCGACGAAAGGCCAGGGACAGATCGTCCGACTTCGGCGTGTCTTCGCTGCGAGCCCCGACCCCGAGCCGCCGATACGCTTCCATAAACATCCACTCCACCATGACGTTCTGGCGCATCATCGGCCACCGCAACGCCTGACTACCATCTGCCCACCCGTACGAAGGTCAATGGCGGCCTGCATCACAGGAGCCGTGTACTTGGTGGTTTCTTGGCCAACCGGCAGTCTGCGCTCTGCTGCCAAGTCTGCCGCATGTTGTTGTACTGCAGAGTGAGCGGGAACCACGCTGAGTATTTCTACCAACTGAAGACTGAAATCAATCGCCCCGTCGGGTGTGCTGCCGGTCATGTTGCGACCACACGCGGCGCCCGCGAAAACCAGGGCTGCCCGCGCATACATGTCAGCGCGGGTAAGTGTCTCGCCGATGGTTGGCTGATCGTCAATACCGACAGCGCGGAGCTGTCTGTAGTATTCCGCCGCTCGAAGAAGGTCCGCAAGGCGATCAAGGTTGGCCGCACCGCTGTCCGCATATTCTTGGGCCAGGGAGGCGGAAACATCGACACCCTGAGCCAAGGCGTTCTCGGCGCACGTCGCGAGCCCCAGCAGCACCAGCGGAACTAGTGTAGTGTCCGCAATATAATACGCCTATGCTGAGGCGGCTGCGAGTGCCTTGCGGGCCCGGTCCACCTTCTCGATGATCTGGGCGGCCGACTTCGTCCACAGGAACGGTCGGGGGTTCTCGTTGTAGGTCTCGATGTACTGCTTCAGGCACGATTCGAGGTTGGAAGACGCCGCGGCGGATCCGCTTCTGCGTCAGCGTGCTGAAGAAGCGCTCGACCAGGTTCAGCCACGAGGAGCTCGTCGGGACGAAGTGGAACCGGACGCGCCCCGTGCCCGCCGCCCAGTCCCGGACCCGCCGGTGCCTGTGGGTCGAGTAGTTGTCCAGGATGATGTGGATCTCCCGGCCCTTCGGCACCTCCTTCTCCACCTTGCGGAAGAACCGGAGAACCTCCTGGTGCCGGTGCCGGCCGTAGGTTTCGCCGACCACCTCGCCCGACGCCACGTCCATTGCGACGAAGAGCGACGTGGTCCCGTGGCGCTTGTAGTCGTGCGTCATCGTCCCGCAGCGGCCCCTCTTCAGCGGCAGCCCCGGCTGCGTCCGGTCAAGCGCCTGGACCGAACTCTTCTCGTCGAAGCTGAACACGACCGCGTTGTCCGGCGGGTCAAGGTACAGCCCCACAACGTCTTGCAGCTTCTCCTCGAAGCGCGGGTCGGTGCTCACCTTGAAGGTCCGCCACAGATGCGGCTTCAACCCCGCCGCCCGCCACACGGTGTTCACGAAGCTGTGCGTCGTGCCGACCGCCCCCGCCATCGACCGGCACGACCAGTGCGTCGCGTCCGGCGGCCTCTCCTGCGTCGTACGCCGGATGATCTCCGTCCTCAGCGCCGCCTGAGCCTTCGGGCACCAGCCCCCGTGGTTGCCCCCGCGGGGACGCTCCTTCTCGATCCCCTTCAGCCCCTCGTCCGCATAGCGCCGCCGCCAGCGGCCCACTTTGTCCGTGTTCGTCCCGAGCTCCCGGGCGATCGCCGTGTTCGTCATCCCCCCGGCCGCCATCAGCACGATCCTCGACCGCTCCCGCAGCCGCACCGTCGCGCTCCTCGACCGCGACCAACGCTCCAGAACCTCCCGGTCCCCGTCCGCAAGCTCGATCCCGACCGCCTTCCGCATGGCTCCTCCCTGTCGACGCCTCTCGATCCCGCCCGAAGAGAAACCATAACCCTTACCATCATCGTAACAAGGTTATATTGCGGACACTACACTAGCAATGTCGCGATCCATCCCTCCCCGTCCATGTGTCCCCGCCCGTTCTCTGGTTGCATTTACTCCGCAGCTTGAAGAAGAGAAAGGGATGAGAACACGCGAAAAGCTAGGGTTGCACGACGAGTTGGAGTTGTTTCGCCATGACGGTCACCCTTTCCATTTGGATCAACCAGGGAGGTGAGGCATCGCGGAGAACAGGGGGCGGTATCCCAATGGGTACAGGGAGCCGATCGTCGCGCCGGCGCAGACCGGGTGTAGCGCACGGTCGGACTCCGCTTCCTCTAGACGGTCACGCTGCGCCAGAAGTCACGGTTTCGTTACTCCCACCCCGCAGCACCCTAGCCATTCTCCGAATCGCCTCGCTGAGCAGGTCATCCGACGTGGCGAAGCTCATGCGCGCGTAGCGGTCGTCTCCGAAGGCTGAACCGGGCACCATCGCGACGCCCGCCTCTTCCAGAATGCGGGTGCAGAATTCGTTCGAGCCTTCGCCCTCGCCGCACATCGAATCCACGCGAAAGAAGAGGTAGAAGGCCCCGCCGGGATCCACGAAGGAGAGCTCGGGCAGGAGCTCGCGCATGAGTGACACGACGAGCCTCAGGCGGCGTTTGTACGCCACCACCATCTCGGCGATGTCTGCGAGCGAGCGTTCCACGTCGCTGTAGGCGGCGAGCGCCGCGAGCTGGGACGGGCTGGCGGGATTCGACGTCGTGTGGCTCTGAAATGCCGCCATCTTCTTCGCCCCCGCCCCTTCGCAGTAGGAGAAGCCGATGCGCCATCCGGTCATGGCGAAGGCCTTCGAGACGCCGTCGATGAGCACGAACGGGCCCACGTCCGCGGGATCCAGCTCCAGAAGCCCGGGCGCGGGATCATCGCCGTCGAAATGGATGTGGCGGTAGATCTCGTCGTTGATGAGGCGGACACCGTTGTCCCTCGCCCAGCGCGCCACGGCCGACAGTTCGGCACGCGTGTAGACGGCTCCGGTGGGATTGCTCGGTGAGCACATGATCAGCCCGCGGGTGCGCTCGGTGCGGTCTTCGTCCAGATCCCGGGGGCGAAGCACGAAGCCCTTCTCCGCCGGTCCCTGGACGAAGACCGGCTCGGCGCGCGAGAGCGTCACCATCTCGGGGTAGCTGGTCCAGTAGGGCGACGCGATCATCACTTCGTCGCCCGGGCCGAAGAAGGTGAAGCAGGCGTTGAAGAGCGCCTGCTTGGCCCCGGCCGTGACCACGACGTCGCTCCAGGTGGCATCCGCACCCCGGGCGGCCAGCGACTTCGCGATGGCGGCGCGCAGCTCGGGCATCCCGGCAGCCGGGGTATAGCGTGTGGCGCCGCCGCGCACTCCTTTGACCGCCGCGTCCACGAGCCAGGACGGCGTGTCGAAGTCGGGCTCGCCCGCGCTCAGGTCGATGATGTCCCGCCCTTCGGCGCGCAGACGTTTGGCCAGGGAGCTGACGGCCATGGTGGCGGACGGCTGGAGTCGGGCGACGTTCTCGCTGAAAGTCATGGCTGGCAGATCCGAAGTGAGCAGGGTGAGTCGTAGGAAGGCCGCCGGGGATACGATGGCCGGACGCGCCACCAAGTTGCCCCGCAGGGCGCGCGGGATCAAGGGAATCTCCGGCGTGCGCGACACAGGGCGTCTCCAGCGCGCGAAGTCCTTGTGTTGCAGGGCTTCCGCCTGCGCGCGAGTTTCAACGCCATGGAGGAACCGGAGGTTATCTTCTATTTCGACTACGCCGATCCTGCGTGTTACGTGCTGGACCGTGCGCTGCGCACTCTCGCTCCCGCGCGGCTGAGGCTGGTACGCCAGCCGTTTGAGCTCCGTCCCCCTCCGCTGTCGCCGATCGATCCCGCATCCCGGGCGTGGAGGGCGCGCTGCCACGGCGCGGAGGAAGGAGCGGCGGACTACGGGATCCGTGTTGCGAGCCCCGACTGGGTGCCGTGGAGCCGCAAGGCGCACGAATTGGCGCTGCACGCGCGCACCAAGGGTTGCTGCGAAGCGGTCCATGCAGCACTCTTCCGGGCGTTCTTTGAAAAGAAAGCGGACATCGGTCGCGTCGACGTGCTGATCGCCCTTGCGGAGGAGGAGGGGTTGGACGCCACGGAGGCAAGAGCCGTGCTCGACGTGGATCGCTACGCCGCCGAGGTTGAAGAGATGCGGGATGCGGCGCGCCGGAGCGGCGTGCGCGGACCCCCGACGCTCGAGGCGGGCGGACGCAGGCTCGATGGGCTGCCCGACCGCGTGGGCCTGCTTCGCTTTCTCGATGCAGCCGCGTCCGTGTAGAGAAGACCGAGCAGGGCGTCCCGAAGGGCGCCCGGAACCGAACCAACGAACCCACCAGAGCAGCAGATGGCCGGATATCAAAGGAGAACCGCGCTCTCCCCAGCCCGGGTCATGGCGCGAGCCGAAGAAATACTCCCCGATCTCGTCGGACTGACCCGTTCGCGGGGTTCGTCGCACGGGGCAACCTACGTGGGCCAGGAGGGAACCCTTACGCTTTCGGCTCACCCGCACGGCATGTATACCGAGGTGACGGCCTCGACCGACCGGCTGCGCACCTCGCGCATCGACTACGAGGCCCAGAAGTTTCTGAACAACCTTCCCTACGAACCGGGGGACAAGGGCGGCCCGGGATCCGGGGACCCTTCCTGATCGTGGAATCCTTCGAGGAAATCAGCCTTCCGGCGGGACTGGCCGAAGCCCTCTCCGCCGAGGGCATCGAACGGCCCACGCCGCTGCAGGCCGATGCGATTCCGCTCCTGCGCCGGGGGAACAACGCGCTGGTCCGCGCGGGGCCGGGGGGCGGAACGCTGGTGGCGTACGGGGTGCCGCTGCTCGAGCGCATCGAATCGGAGGGGAAGGCTCCGCGGGCGGTCGTGGTTACGGCCTCCGCGCCAGCGGCGGGGGCGCTGGCCGAGTCTCTCGCGCGGCTGGCGCTTGCGACCGGACACGGCGTCGCGGCGCTCGGCTCAACCTGGGCGTCCCCGGAACGGTGCGACATCCTTTTCGGCACCGCTCCGGATCTTTTGGACGCGGTCCGCAGCTCGCGCCTGCGGCTGGAGGACCTCCGGGCGCTGGTGGTGGACGGGGCGGCGAACGTCCAGCTGTCGAACAGCCTCGAGGACCTGCAGACGCTGATCGCCTTCCTGCCGGCGACGGCGCAGCGCGTGGTTGTCTCCCTGCCGGTAACGCCGGAAGTGGAGTCGTTTGCCCGGGCGCACGCGAAGAAGGCGGCGTACGTGCCCGTTGCTCGCTCGACGGGCAAGGCGTCGGGTCCGGTCCGTGGTCTCGTCCGGTATCGAGTGTCGCGGAAAACGGATGGCGACATCGTCCGGGTGGCGAGCGAGCTCCTGGAAGAGGGCGCGCGCCACGTTCTGGTCTTCTGCAGGTCCGACGATGATGTCGCCGACGTGGGCGACCTCCTGTCGCTGCACGGCTTCCTTGCGGGCGCTCCGGGAGACGCGTCCGCTCCCGTATGGCTGGGGAGCCAGGAGGACAGCTCCGGGTCCTCGATCCTCGAAGAGATGAGCGACAGGAGCGGCGTTGCAACGTTGAGCGTCGATGTTCCCGCGGGTGCCGAAGCCCTCCGTCACCGTCACGGGCTCGGAGCCACGGCTGCCGTGCTGGCCGCGGGCCGGGAGCTCGCGCACCTCAAGCAGATCGCTGCGGAGGCCGGCTACCGTCTGCAACCTCTTCCGAAGCCGGATCCGGCCCGGGCCGCCAGCGAACCGGAGCGCCGGCGCAACGAGTTGCTGCGGATCCTGAAAGAGGATGATCTCACCGCCGAAGTGCTTCTCCTGGATCCCCTGTTCGAACGCTACGATCCGGTGGAGGTGGCCGCGGCGGCCAGCCGCCTGGCCGGACGAGCCGTGAAGAGTGGCGGAAAGGCGTCAGCCGGGACCTCCCAGTCCGCCGCGGTGCGGCTCCCCGTGCGCGCCCAGGCGTGGGTACGCCTGTTCGTGAGCATAGGCTCGCGCGACGGAGTCGGTCCCGGCGATTTGCTGGGGGCAGCGCGCGAGGCCGGAATCGACCGGTCGCAAGTGGGCAAGATCGAGATCCAGGACACCTATTCCCGCCTCGAGGTCAAGCAAGAGATCGCGGAGAAGGTGCAGCGGGCAATGAACGGAACGACGCTGGGCGGGCGCAGCGTGCGTGTGGACTATCACCGCGAGCCGAGCCGGGGCCCACCGGGACGCAGCCCACCGAGACGCGGCGGCAGCGGCAGCGGCGCCCCAGCCCGGCGCCGGATCAGGCCCGCTTCGTAGGTCGGACCATGAGGACGATCGGCGCTGCGAGGACTGCATGACCGGACCCTTCGCGAGGCGCGTGCGGTGGGTGGCCCTGTACTTTTTGGCCGTGACCATCATCGGCGTTACCGGCTACCGCTTCCTGGAGGGGTGGCCGTTCCACGACGCCCTCTACATGACGGTCATTACGCTCACCGCAGTGGGGTACCACGAGGTTGCCCCGCTCTCCGCCGTGGGCCGCAACTTCACCATGGTCCTGCTCGGCATCGGGCTCACCGGACTCGGACTCTGGTTTGCCCTGCTCACGGCATTCTTCATCGAAATCGATCTGGCGGGCACGCTCAAACGACGGCGCACCATGAAAACAATCGCCAAGCTGAAAAACCATGTGATCGTGTGCGGATGCGGCCGGACGGGATGGCAGGTCCTGATCGAACTGGAACAGTCTGACCTGGACTTCGTGGTCGTCGAGAACGACCCGGTCAGAGCGCAGGCGATACGCCGGGAACATCCCGGGGCGATGGTGATCGAAGGAGACGCCTCCCAGGATACGATTCTCGAGAGCGCCGGCATCCGGCAGGCAAAGGGCCTCATCACCTGTCTCAGCGATGATGCCGACAACCTTTTCGTGTGCCTGTCGGCCCGGGTTCTGAACCCTGAACTGACCGTCATCGCGAGGGCGGACGATCGCGAAACCACTTCCAAGATGTACCGGGCGGGCGCGAATCATGTGGTCAGCCCGAATGTGAGCGGCGGAATCACCATGGCGTCGATGCTGGTTCGTCCGTCGGCGACCACGCTCCTCGAAATCGGCACGCGCCTGCAGGGACTCAACCTGCGCATCGAGCAAGTCTCCCTGAGCCCGAGGTCAGCGGGCGTGGGGAAAACTCTCGACGCCACCCGCATCCGCGAGTCCGTCGTCCTGGTGGCGCTGCTGCGCGAGGGGGACAAGAAACGGATCACCTTCAATCCGAAGGGAAGCGCGATGCTGGAAGTGGGAGACGAGCTCGTCGTGATGGGGACGATCGAGCAGCTGCAGAAGCTGAGCAGGTGGACGTAGGGGAGAGACGCTCGGGGGAGGTTGCGACGCTCCCAGGCAAAACCCCCGCCCGCCCTCGGGGAGCGGCCGGGGGCCCAGGCACCGAGTGGTGGCGGAGGCTCAGCCCTCGTCCGGGTTCTTGCAGCAGTTCTTCTTGAAGAGCGACCAGGCCAGCCACGCCAGCCCGGCGACCATGAGAAGCTTGAAGGTGAAGGCGAACGCCACGGCCATCAGCCCCAACAGAGGCCCGACCACCACCGCCAGCAGCTTCAGAAGCAGGACCGCGGCGATTCCCACCGCTGATAACTGAGCAAACGTCTTCATCTCTCTCTCCGTTGTTGGGCTCGTGTCCGGCGCCGTACGCCCATTGGCCGGGGAAGTTTCCGGGCCCGCCCGCGAGTTCTGAAGGTAACGCCTGCCTTCTGGACGGACAGCGTCTGCGGCTTCTGGCACCGAGTATCGCCCTTCGGTGGCAGCCTCCGCACCCCAGTGGGGGCAGCGGCCGCCGCCCTCCGCCAGCACAGCGTCTCACCCGGCCATGGACTCGCCCGTCTTCAGTCCTTCGGCACGCCCCGTGGATGGGTAGGCACCGATTCGCCGATGCCGCAACGCCGGGGTCGAGAGGACGCTTGAGACAGCAGAGAAAAACGCCGTGCTGGCCAGAACTCCCTAGGGAAAGTAGCGCCAACGGAATCGAATTCTCCCGAGACCTGCTTGCTCACGGGCAACCCGATGCACTCGGCAGACCGCAATCCTCCGCGGTTCGGCGGTTCGCTGGTACCGGACCACATGAAGTGGCCCGGCATAACCCTCATCCCAGTTTTTCGGGAGGAAGCTATGACCGAAAGGAACGAAACGACTCACCCACACAACCCAACAGAGGAGGGTGCGATGATGACACCCAGAAGAAAACCGTCTCAGCCTCTCGCAACAGCGTTGTGGCCCACCGGCAAGCGCAGCTTGTTGCTGCGATCGATGGTGGCTACCTCGCTCTTGATTGGCACATTCGCTTTCGCGCGGAGTGCAGAAGCGACAGTTTCTGCCCCCAGTTGTGGTAGCGGCAACGGCAACATGTGTAGTTCCTGGGAAGTCTGTCTGCTCGGGTTCTGTCTTTCCGGCAAGCGATACTACGACCATGACAACCCCCGACCTGAGCCCGAAGAGCAAACCTATTTCTGCACTAGCAAGACGTGCCAGTGACAACGACGATGTCCGCTCGACTTCTGTCCCTGGCCTCCCAAGCGCCGTGGGTGACATCCGCTTTGGTTATCGCAGTCGTCGTATTGTTCACTGAACAGCGTGCCGATGATACTGCAGCCACTGTGCTGGAGGGCCACTTCAACGCCGTGGCGACCTCCCCCATTGGCGGTGTGCTGTTCCTGCTTTCTCCCGTGGATTGCATTGCAATTCGCGATACGGTCGCACAGCTGGCCGCCAACGCGCTCGAAAAGGGTTTGGTGGTACGCGCACTCGTCATTGAGGACGGCGTCGATCCGGTCGATCTGCGGGTTCTCTTGGACGATGCGAACCGCCGATTTCCCCACTATCCGGTACCCATGCGGGCAGCAGCGCTGTTCGGCAACATGTTCCGTATCCGCCAAACACCCATGATGTTGACCGCGAACGGGACGACCGGCATCATCACAGTACTGCCGTCGGTCACATCTGACGGACTGTCACTCGCATTCCGCGATGAGGAGGAGTTCTGATGAGAGACCTGATTCGGCACGGGTGGCTGTTCGTGGTGATCGCCGGATGTAGCAGTCGCGAAGCCGGTACCACCGTGAATCTGTGGACAGAGGGCACGGCGAATCGGGATTATGTATCAACCGGCTACGATACCATCTGGGCGTGGGGTGGTGTTCACGACACCATCCTCGCTGCTCCCCACCAGGTGACCGGCACGCCCTCGGGCGGCGTCGCCTTGCTCGACGTCCAGATGCAGCGGGTGCGTCACTTTGACTCCCACGGGACGCTCAAATGGTCGTGGGGAACCACTGGACAGGGCCCCGGTGAAATACGTGATGTCAGGGCGCTAACGGTGGCACCGTCGGGTGAGATTGTCCTGGTGGACTCCGGAAATGGTCGACTCTTCATACTCGGCGAAGACGGTTCAATACAAAACGAGGCTCGACTGGAAAAACCCGCATACGTCAATGGTGTTGCTGTTCTTGGTATGGATCGATATCTGTTGAGCACAGATTCTAATCCTCCCTGGATGATTGTGGATCGTAACGGCAAACTGGTTGCGACCGTACAAGCTCCGTGGACTGGATTCGACAGGATGACATTCATACAGTGGCACGGTCACGTGACCAGGTGGAAGGACGACGCGTGGGTCTTCGGGTTCGGATTCGGCAATGGGTGGTTCGTCTTTCAGGACGACGGGTCGGCGTCGTCGTACCCTTATGTAGAGCATACGGATTTTCCGCCGGCGATAAGCCAACGATCGCGGGAAGGACTTCGAGTACGAACGGTGACGTCGTTTGCATCTAGGCCGACCCTCTCTGCCATCGATATTTCCGCAGTTGGGGATACGCTGGTTGTGTTATTCGGTGGTGAGACAGGCCGCGTGCTTGACAAGTATGACCTGCATACCGGAGCCTATTTGCATTCGACGAGAGTGGGTTCTACGGTGGACGAGATGACCGCACTGGGAAACGGTACTTATGCAGTCGTGGGCTACGAGGATCTGTATCCTACGGTGGCGGTGGTGCGCGCTCGGGTAGATGAGGGAAAGTAAGAGCGGTGCGCATGACGGTACTTATGCAGTCGTGGGCTACGAGGATCTGTATCCTACGGTGGCGGTGGTCGGGTAGATGAGGAAAGTAAGAGCGGTGCGCATGAACGGAATGGAAGATGGCGGAAGCCGTCATGCGCGCCAGACGAAAGATATGTAACTTTTTCGAAAGGAGATGAGGTAATGGCAACGAAAAGGCATGAGAAAATGACAGTCTTGACAAGAACGCGGAATGGAGTACTGGGGCTAGGTCGTGTCCTGGTGGGCATTTGCATCATCGGTACCGCGCTGTGGGTGTCGTCACCGCAGTCAGCGCTTGGACTCAACCAGGAGCCGCAGGAAGAGGAAGAAGAGGAACAGGGTTGTGGATACGGTGGCGGGCCGGAATGCGCTACGGTCGGAGTGTGTATTGATTTCTGGAAGATAGTCACACTTTGTCGCAAGATCTACTTCTATTATCCGGCACCTTGATGCCTGAAGCCCTCTGAGTCGTCACACCTTCCCGCAGCCCCGCGGAATTCCGCAGAAGTTGAAGTGGCGTTTTCCGCGGGGCTTCGGGTCGGCATGACGACGCTTGTTTCTCTAGTCACGTCAGTGCAGCTAGCCACGGGCCGGACCACGAGCGATTGCCGGAACCCTGCCAGTTTCGGGTGTCCGGCACGTTCCGGTTGTCCTCGGAAGTGTCCATGTAGCCCGTGATGTGCAGAATCGTCCCCTTCGGCAGCAGCGGCTGGTGGTCCTGCGCGTAGGTGTAGCCGCGGACCCAGTTGTGATCGTACCCGGCGCAGTTGATGGTCTCCGCGTTGAAACCCCAGATCGCTTCCAGGCACATGCGCATACCGGGCGCGTGCCGGTGCGGTTCAAAGGTCACGATCTTGGTGTGCTGGTTGAGGACCTGGTACGCGTGGAGTTCCTGTCCCGACTCCCCGGCCAGCTCACATCCGCCTAGACGCGCTCGGCTCCGACCCCCGATTCCCTTCCCTCGAGGACGCGCGTGCTCCAGATCATGTGATGCACCACAAAACGGCCGCCGACCGTGTGGCGGCCCTCGTGTTCGCCGTCCGGCCGAGGCTCCACATCGTTCACCTCGCGGATCTCGACGGACTTCACGTACCGGTCTTCGGTGAGTCCGGTCGGGATGCTCTCGATGTCGCCCCACCAGTCGGGCGCATCCCCCTCCACCAGCACCTCGGGCAGCCGGGCGATCAAGTCGGGGTCGCCGGCAGTCCATAGGACGTCGTCATCGAACTCGAGGGGCGGCGGCATGTCGGCCGGATCCCCCTCCGGGGCCCCCGCCCGATACCACTCGTCGATCGTCGCAATCTCCCGGTCGTCCAGCGACATGTCGTCCTTGAAATGCTGGATGCCGATGTCCTTCGCGACGTACCAGGGGGGCATGGTGCCCGCCCGATCCCGGATCTGGGTGCGGTCCGCGATCCGTCGCGCGTAGCGGCGAACATCTTCGTAGCTGACCAGCGGCATCGGCGCCACCCCGTTGTCGCGGTGGCAGCGGACGCACGCACGTTGCAGGATGGGCGCGATGTCGCGGCTGAAGCTTACGTCATGAAGGATAGATCCGTTCTCCGGTGACAGCGGCCCCTGCGCCGCCGCTCCCGATGCCGCGAGGAGCACCAGCGCAACGCCGGCCCCGCCCCTTCCGAGCGTCCCGATGCTGGCAGCCGCAGCGCCCTCCGAGCCTCAGCGCGACGAAAGCCACGGCGCTCCACACGGTGGCTCCGGTCCGTTTCGCGTTTGCGACAATCGGGCTCCCCTCCCCTCATCTGCCCACCGTCGCGCCGACGAGCTGGGCGATGGCCGCCGCCGTGGTCTGCGCGGCGTTGAGGCCGAGTCGGAAGTCATCGTCCGAATACGTCGTCCACACGTCCGTCGGCTGATGCCAGTTCGGGTCCCAACCACCGCCTACCTGCGCCCCTCTCTCGTTCTCCCGCAGGCTGATCGACGGCACGATGTTCATGAAGGGGGTGGAGTCGGTGTTCGTCATGTGGGGGCCAACGGTCGCGGGATAGTCGGTGGCGTACTGCTCGTTGGCGGCCTTGAAGACGAACGCCAGCTCCATCGACGCGCTCGCCATCTCGGAGTTGGACTGGAATTCGACGTTCACATCGGCTTCGGGGCGCTGATCCCGGCTCACTCGCCCGTCGGGGCCCGGCGCACCGTGGTCCCAGAGCATCATGTCGTGCTGCACCATCCCGAGCCACCGGGGCTCCGGATACTGACCGGAACCCGGCGGGACCTCCGCGCCCTGCAGACCCTGGCGCTGTTCGACGTAGGCGCGCGCACCGTTGAGTCCCGTCTCTTCATTGTTCCACAGGACGAAGCGGATGGAGCGCTCGGTCTGAACGTCCGGGGCGCTGAAGATGCGGGCGAGTTCCATGACCAGCGCGGTGCCCGAGCCGTCGTCGTTGACCGCCTCGTTCACCCCGTGCCCGTCCATGTGCCCCCCGAGGATGTACATCTCGTCGGGGCGGGTGGTACCGACTTTGGTGCAGTAGACCTCGGAACGCTCGCCATCGACCGGCTCTCCGCGGTTCAGCTCCCGGATCCGCTCGTCGGGCTGCGCCATGAGGTCGCGGTTGACGCCCGTGCGGCCCCGATGGCCGAAGATGATGCTCCCGCCGGGGCCCGGTCCACGGCGTCCTACCAGACCCCCCGTCGGGGTGGTGAGGTCTTCGGGCGGTGGTGGCGGCGGCCTTTGGGCACCGCCACCGGCCGGGGCTCGCCGGGGCGCCGCGTCCGGGGGCGGAAACATGTAGTGGAGGCGCTCCGTGTTGGTACAGCCGAAGCCCACAAGCTGGCTCTCGATCCAGTCCACGGCGTCGCCGTTGCGCTGCGTGCCCTGGCGTCGGTCGCCGAACTGCGTAAGCCCCTTGAGCGTCGACTTGTAGTTGTCGAGAGTGAGGCGCGCGACGAGTTCCCGCACGGGATCCGCGTCCTGCGCGTCCCCCTGCTGGGCCGCAAGGGACGAAACGCCGGCGCCTGCGGCAAATACTGCAGCCATGAGCCACGGCATGGGGACCACGTTTGCGAGGGAATGCGTACGCATGCAGACCTCCGAGGGGGTTTGCCGGGCGGTAACCACCGCCCGCGTTTGGATGGCGAGTTTCACAGCGGGTACGGTAGACGCGCGCTTGCGCCATGGCAACCTTCCGGGAGGTGTCCGCGTGGAGGGCCGGCCCTCCCGGGGTTCGGGCACCGGTTCGCGTGTCCTGGAAGTGCGGAATCGTCCAGCTACGATCCGGCGGGCCGGCCGGGCTGTGACCCGATCACCTCCTCGACCGTGCTCAGCGAGATGCGTCTCCGCGGGCCGCAGATCGCGGACGCTTCGAGCACGTGCGCCAGCTCCCGAACATTCCCCGGCCATGTGTACTCCATCAGGAGCTCCTCGACGCGGACGGGAAGGGTCATGGTGCGAACCGCGTACTTCTCGATGAGTCTCTCGAGAAGCATCCGCGCGAGAACGAGGATGTCGCCCGGCCGCTCCCGGAGGGGCGGCAGCGCGATACGGAGTACGGCGATGCGGTGGAAGAGATCGGCCCGGAAGCGGCCCGAGGGCACTGCCCTGGAGAGATCGCGTGCGGTCGCGGAGAGCACGCGTACGTCCAGCGTCCTCATGCGCTCGTCGCCCACCCTGCGCACTTCGTGGTCTTCCAGCACGGTCAGCAGCTTCGCCTGTTGCTGTTGCGGGAGCTCTGCGACCTCATCGAGAAACAGAGTGCCCCCGTCCGCGACTTCGAAGAGTCCTCGCCGGTTCTCCACCGCGCCGGTAAACGCGCCCCGGCGATGGCCGAAGAACTCGCTTTCGAACAGACCGTCGGGGATCCCGGAGCAGTTGACCGGAACCAGCCGGGCACCGCGCCGCGCGCTGTGGGCATGGATGAGCCGCGCAGTGAGGCTCTTGCCGGTGCCGGTTTCTCCGGTGACAAGAACGGGCACGTCCACTTCGGCCGCTCGAGCAATCAGGCGGCGGACACGCTCCATCTGCGGGCTTTCACCCAACAACTCCCGCTTGATGCTTTGTTCCGTACTGAGCATCCCCGTCCCTCTGCACGATCCCGGTGATTCCCAATGGGTTCTTGCGTGCGCCCCGGCGATGTCGGAAACGCCACAAAAACTGGCCCATTCGGACGGGCATGGGGATGGCAGGGGGGGATGATCCGGCAGAAGCCGGCTGGCCCGACGCAGAGTCACTACTCTGTCGGGCCTGCTCGCCTCCCGGATTGGGCAGTCACGCTGGCTCCGGCCGCGGGCTGCCGCTGGCCGGACGCGCTACGGACTACTTGTACCGATACGTGATGCGCCCCTTCGACAGGTCGTAGGGGGACATCTCGCACTTGACCCGGTCGCCTGCCAGTACGCGAATGTAGTGCTGGCGCATTTTGCCGGAGAGGTAGGTGTGGATCCCGTGTCCGTTCTCAAGCATGACACGGAAGGTTGCGTTGGGAAGAACTTCGGTGACGGTTCCTTCGATTTCGATCGCCTGTTTTGCCAAGGGCGGGCCTCTTATCCTGAGTAAGGGGGCGGCACTTCAGCCGAACCTCCACAGCGCGGTTCCGTCGCGCAGGGAGCGTTGGCGTCCATGAATTTCACACCCGGGGAAGAGCGCATCCTCTCGGAGCGCCTGCACAGTGGAGAATCCCCTCTGTGCCCCAGGTGCCGATCAGCGATGACGCGGCGCGACGTTCGCCCGCGTCCGGATGTTTCGTACGTGCGCGACCGCATCTGGTTGGTCTGCGAGCGATGCCGGCGCAGCGCGCTCGTGGAGCGAAAGTGATCGACGGCAGCCACCCGCGCCGCGGCGCCGTCCTGGTCGCGCGCCTGGCGACACTCCGACTCGGCCGACCACCCACAGTCCGCGTCCTGCCTTAGAGGCGGAACCGGTAGCTCACTTTTGCGAACAGGCCGTCTGCCTGGGGCGACACCCTCTGGAAGCGGAAGGGCCCCGAGTCCTCCATCTCGCGCGTATAGCCGACGTACATCACCGTGCCGGGCGACGGCTCGTAGCTCAGCAGCACTTCCATGTGGATGTCGAATCCGTCGGAAGTCGACAGCGCTCTGCAGTCAGCACTGTCGGCGCAGTACTCGAGAGGGAATCCGCTCACCGGATTCAGCAACGGCTCCTGATCCCGATGGGCATACTCGAAGATGCTCCGCAGGAAGAGCGCCTTCGTGAACTGATACTGGGCCCTGACGCGCGGAATCGTGGCTGACGAGTAGCGCCCGCCTCCGCGTTTGCGGATGAGCGTCTCGTGGCTCACTCCGATCTCGGCCTGCAGCGAAGTGAAGGGGTAGAGGTTCAGGGTTACGCTACCGGAATACTGGTCCGCGGTCTCGATGGGCACATCCAGCGTCCGGTCGAACAAAGGGGTCTCGGTCCAGCTGAAACGGATGTTGCCGCGCACCTTGCTCCAGGAGCTGGCCATCAGATACGTGGTGGCGCCGTACAGGCCCTGGAAGTGCGACGGGCTGACCGAGAGCGGGGTTTGGATGTCCGGGCTCACGCGCGTGAACAGACCTGCGTAGTCGCTCGCCGGGAAAAAGAAGTCGGTACGGGTGCCAATGAGGAAGAGCGTGATGTTGTTGCGGAAGGAAGCCGTCCCGGTGAGGCGTATTTCGGTTTCCTCGCTGCTTCCGCCATCCCAGAACGCATCGTGGTCCCAGAGTCCCCTGACCGACAGCGAAGGACCCCAGCGCTCGACGAGGGCACCGGACCGCCCAATCCGGTTGAGGGAGGCGTTCCCCTGTATCTGCGTCAGACCCACGCGGCGGATGAATCCACTCGCGGCTTCGAAAGCGGGCTCGATGTTCTCGAACTCGCCGTTGAAGGAGAAGGTTCGACCGGTGCGCTGGAAGTTGGCCGAGGTAAGCGTTCCCCATTCCGATCCGCCCTCTCCCTGGCCGCGGGCGCTGCCCGCGCCGACGAGCTGGAGGGTGTAGCGGCCGCCCATGACCAGGCGGGCGTCCGCGCTCATGACACGGTTGTAGACATCCGTGGAGCGGGTGCGATCAGTATACGTCATCCCGACGGTCGAGCTGGTCCCGAGGTCGCGCCGCATGCGCACCAGGTTCACGATCGCGTCGTTGTCCGACAGGCTCGACGCGGCCTGGTCGACGGCGCCCAGGTAGCCGACGTTGAAGCTTCCCAACTTGCCGGTGATCTTGGTGCCCGCAATCGGGTCTACGACGGACCGCGTGTAGACCAGCTGCTTGGGCAGCTGGAAGATGTCCATTCCCTCGAGGAAGAACGGGCGCTTCTCGGGAAAGAAGAGGGCGAAGCGCTCGTTGACGGCGATCTGGCCCGCATCGGCCTCCACCTGGCTGAAGTCCGGGTTGTAGGTGCCGTCCAGAGTCAGGTTGGACGTGATCCCGTAGGTCATGTACATGCCGAAATCGCCGGTGGGATCCTCGCGCCGAAATGCACCCGCATCGCTGTCGTAGGCACCGAGACGTTTCCCCGTAACCACAGGGTTCATCTCCAGAAACAACCCGGGGTCCAGCTCCAGGAGCCCGTCCAGCGTGCCCGACTGGGTAAGCTGGTTGGCCATGTCGCGCGAGAGCGGCGCCCACGACTGCTGATACCCGGTGCGCTGTACCCGGCGCAGGACGTTGACGCCCCAGGATTGTGCGGGCTCGTTCCGGAAGCGGATGCTCTTGAAGGGGATGCGCATCTCGACCGTATACCCATGGTCGTCTCGGCGCCCGTCGGATTCCCAGATGAAGTCCGGGTTGTAGTCCACGGGCGGGGGCGCGAAGCCACCGCCGCCGCGTCCGCCGCCACGACCGCCGCGTCCGCCGCCACGTCCGCCGCCACGACCGCCGCCGCCGCCACCTCGGCCGCCCTCCACCCAGATGCCGTCCTGCTGCACGCCGTAGGCGTTGACCATGAAGTTGTAGGCGCGCCGCTTGTCGTTGAACGTGTCCAGCACGACGCGCACGTAGTCGTCGGACCGGGCGAAGGCGTCGCGCTCGGTGAGGGATGCGCGCACCAGGCCGGGTTCTTCGTCAAAAGCCCGAATGCCGAAGTAGATCGCATCGTTGCTAACGAGAACGAGCACCTCGGTCGGCTGCAGCGCCGGGATGCCTTCGACGGGATCGTATTGCGTGAAGTTCCGCAACAGAGCGGCACTTTCCCAGGCCGCGTCGTCCAGGCGCCCGTCGATGTCGATGTCCGGTTGAGGAAGCCGGGGCGCGGCGATCTCAAGCTGCCCGGCGGAGCCATCGTACTCGGCCACGGCGGACGGACGCGCCGGAACATCGCCCTGAGCAGGGACGAGGATGGCCTGTATGGCGAGTAGCTTGAGTATCATTCGAGATGGGACTCTCTGAGAAACGGCCTGGCTGGTTGCGGACCCACGGCGAACGCCGCCTCGGACGGTGCGCCCGTGTGCGCGCAAGCCCGACAATCTAACTCTCTGGACACGCAGCCGGAAAGCAGTGTTGACATGCGAGCGCCGGAGTGGCTTCATTTCAAGGTTGCGCCGATCCCGGTTCTGGAGCGCGCGCAACACCCACCGGCCGACCGTGATGGGGTGTAGCTCAACCGGCAGAGCGCCTGGCTGTTAACCAGGAGGTTGGAGGTTCGAACCCTCCCGCCCCAGTTGGCCGCGTCCAGCCGCCTCGGCTTCTGCAGCGCATGGCTGCTGCGCGAGCCGCGTGCGGCGCGCGATGCGTGTGGCTAGCCTTCCCCCGGTGTCACCTCCACGATCCCGATCCGCTCGACATCAACCGAGTCCACGACCTGGATCAGGGCTCGACCGTCTGGCAGGAACGCAATCGGCATGGGAAACTCGTCGGGGAGAACACCGACGGGGGCCGCAGTCGAGTCGAAAACGACGATCTGGTCGTTGCCGGACAAGTCTTCGTGATGGACCCAGAGGGGACCGTGCGGGTGCAGCGTGATCGCGCGGACTGCCTGGAGTTTCGGGAAGTAGCCATGCCACGAGTGCGGGGCTGACCTGGAAGAAGGAGGCCGGACCCGATTCTTCGCCGCCGATGACAAGAACGGTGTCCGCTGCGAGGGCCAGGACGGGCAGCCGGCCGGAGCTTCTTACGATCTCCACTCCCGCCGAGTCGGATCGCACCACCGGTGGAGGCTGGTCTGCGCCGCCGCACGCCGCCAGCGCGAGCGAAAGGACAGCCATCTACCTCATGCATCTGCATCGTTGGCTTCGCAGCTCGATTCCTTCACGAAAGGCGGTGGATACCGTCCAGACAACCATCCGGCTGCATACTCCGGGGCGGCTTCCAGAGATTCGTCAGGGCTGGAACGTGATCGGGATGGAGATCCACACCGGCACGATCTCGCCCTGATTGCGCGCGGGGGTGAAACGCATGACGCGGGCAACCCGAACGGCTGCTTCGTCGAGTGGCGCGTGACCCGATGTCTGTTCAACGACGGCGTTCTGCACGTCGCCCTCGGCGTCGACGAACATTTGCACGCTGGTCGTACCCCCGATCCCCGCTTGCCGCAGCAGGGGAGGATACTCGTCCTCCAGAGCCTGCTGGATCTCCTGCTCATTCAGGAGATCGGGACGCTCCGTGAACGGCGTGAAGGTCGGCGCGTCGGCTATGGATGCTTCGGTCGGGCTGCTGGAGTCGCCCGCGGGCACTTGCTCGTCAGCACGTTGCATCTCTTCGCGAAGTCTGTTCACTGCTTCCAGAAACGCACTGGAGTCCGCAGGAGAGGCTGTGGTATCCGCCCGTAACTGGTCCCTAAGGCGTCGCACCGCTTCGAAGGACTCCCTGGCTGCCTCCCTGTCGGCGGCTGCATTGACGGTGCCGAACGTGATCGGAATGGCGATCCAGACGGGCACGCGCTCGTCCAGGTTGAGCGCCGGGGTGAACCGAAAAACGCGGGCAACCCGGAGAGCCGCCGAGTCGAGCGCTTCGTGACCCGAGGACTGGGCTGTGATGACCCTTTGCACTACGCCCTCGGAATCGATAAAGAACTGCACGTTGACGGTGCCTCCGATCCCCGTGTCCCTCAGCATCCGAGGATATTCTTCCTCCAGAGCCTGCTGGACCTCCTGCTCATTCACGAGGTCGGGACGTACCGTGAATGAAGTGAAAGTCGGTGCATCGATCAGGTCCATCATCTGGTCGCCCGCGGACGCGCCCTCGCCGCGAAGCCGCGGCAGCAGCACGGCCAGCGTCACCAGGACGGCTATGCCCAGGGCAAGGAGGGCGCCCTGTACGCGCCGCGCGCGCGGCACCCCCTCCACCAGGCGGCGGATGCGACGCTCCAGCTGCGAACGCCCCTCGGCCAGGGACACGATCGCGAGATGTTGCAGGCCGTTTCGACCCGCGCCGACGCGAAGCAGAAGATCGCCGTAGGTACGGCGCTGTCCCGGCATCCGGTGCATCACCCTGCGGTCACAGTCCAGCTCGATGGCCAGACCGAGGCGGTGACGCTGCAGCCAGAGGGCGGGATTCCAGGGGAAGGCAAGCAGGGGCAGCGTCATGAGGAAGCGAAGCCGCGCGTCGCCGGCTCGAATGTGCTCCTCTTCGTGAGCAAGGATCAGCTGCTGCTCGCCGGCGCCAGCGCCCTGGACCCACGCGGGCAGAACGATGCGCGGGCGCAGGATACCGACCACCGTGGGACCGGTGTCGCGGGACCAGAACACGGAGCGATTCCCCAGCGAACCGGCCTTCCATGACTTCCCCTCTCGCACCAGGCGCGCGATGGCGAGCAAAGCCGTCACCACCAGGAGCGAGGTAAGCGCGACCCACCCCAGCATGAGGACGTCGTCCAGCGAGTGAAGCATCGAGTCGCGGGAGACCGTCACGGCCAGGGGCTCCAGCAGGATCGGCGCCACCCCCGGCGGTGCGACCTCCTGGCCCGGGGTGCCGCCCAGCAACCGCAGCCCCGGCAAAGCGACCGTCGCGACTCCCGCGGCAACCCAAACCCATCGGGTCTGGCGGTCGCCGAGGGTGAGGAGCCTCTCGGTTGCCAACCCCGCCACGAACAACAACAGGCCGATTCCGGCCGACCATAGCATCCACGCGGCAATCATCCTCGTTCCTCCTTCTCAAGGCGCTCGTCGAGCAGCTTGCGCAGGCGCCTGATGGTCTGCGCGGACAGTCGTTCGTCGGAAACCAGATTCGCGACCAGCATTTCCGTTGAGCCCGAATAGACCTTGTCCCGGAGCCGGTCGAGCACCGACCGACCGGCTTCCTGGCGCTCCAGCAGCGGATGGTAGCGGTGGGCGCGCCCTTCTCTCTCGTGGCCAGCCAGGCCCTTCGATTCCAGGATCCGGAGGACGGTGAGCACGGTCGTGTAGGCCAGGTCGTCCTCCAGCAGGGCGCTGACCTCGGTGACCGTGCCCGACCCCAGATCCCACAGGACCGCCATGACGTCCATTTCGCGAGCAGTGAGAGTGTGCGTCACGTGTTACTCCTGGTCTTGATGTGCGCTCGCCGGTTCAAGTGCGAGCTTCCGGGGGTGGCGGGGCAGAGGACCCCGCTGTATCATGCTACTAACAAACTAGTAGAATGATACGGGGAGATCTCCGCCATGTCAACTAGTCTTCTAGTAGGATCTGGCCGGGCCAGTCGTCGTCCCCGAGGGATCCCTGCCGACTCCGCATGCTTACATGAGCTACGGACTTCAGGGTGAAACGCTCCGGCTCTCGTTCTCCAGGCTACCATGGTGTCGGGGCACGCCTGGAGACGAGTGGCGGGGGACGGCCATGCGCCCGATTCCGCGTGCCGTTCAGCTGGTCGGGGGCGCAACGATCGCGCTCGGCGAGCCGCTTCCCGAGTCGCTGGAGACGATGCCCCGCAGGTCCGGCGCCCTAACCATCATCGGCCAGACCGGGGGACTGTTCGGGACGACCGACTCCATCGCCGCCGACGAGGACAGCGAGCGGGATCAACCTTCGCGACTACCGTTACTTCTGGTAGATCATCGATGCCAGACCAACGAAAACCGGGCCGCGAGGGCGATGACCCCCGCGACCCGGCTTTGTCCTGTCCCGCCGCAGATCAGCCGACCGGCGGCACGTTGGGATTGCGGTCGCGCTCCGACTCGGGGATGTCGAAGCAGAACGACCTGGGGTTGCGCGTGAACATGTTGGTGCGGGAACCCGGCGCGAAGGCGGTGCTCTCCCAGTCGGGCGTATCGAGCTCGCCCGGGGTGTTGGTCGACGCCCAGCGGCGCTCGTCACCCAGCCGGCGCCCCTCGAGCCAGAGCTCGATGTAGCGCTCGCGCTTCAGGGCGGTCCAGGCTTCTTCCATGTTCATTGCGACCCACGGAGCCAGCGCTTCCCCGGTGGTGTCG
Source organism: Longimicrobiales bacterium (assembly GCA_965237885.1). GTDB lineage: Bacteria > Gemmatimonadota > Gemmatimonadetes > Longimicrobiales > Gaopeijiaceae > BD2-11. The sequence goes on from CBDEGN010000002.1 coordinate 1,449,829, forward strand.
CTGATGTTCCGGGTGCGCACCCGGTTGATCACAGTCATGGCAGCCTGCCAGTTACCGGAGTTCAGCTGGGCCTCGGCTTCGAGAAGCCGCATCTCCCAGCCGCTGACGATGCGCTGGTCGTCGTTGCGGCTGTTGTACTTGGCCTGGTTCTTCCACTCCACCTGGCCGTAGGTGTCCAGGCTCGCGGTGGCGTAGGGAATGTTCGAGTCCTCGAACCAGGGCGTCCTGGGATCCCCCGTCTCCGTGTAGTAGTTTTCGAAGAAGGTGTAGATCACCGAGTACGATCCCGCCGGCTGGCGCGCATTGGCTTCGAAGATGGTGTTGTAGTATGGCTGGAGCTCGTCGTCGTAGTTGATCCAGAAGACGAAGTCGTCCGGGAGCGTCGCGGCGTCCGATGCGGCCGCGCTCCAGTCCCCCAGCCAGGCGTGCGCGGCTGCGCGACCGCCCCGTGCCGCGTGGGTCTGCTCGGGCGTCGAAGCGTACCCCAGAGCCGTGGTGAAACTGGTGACGGCGCGGTTGAAGTTCCCCGCCGATCCCTGCTCGTAGCTGCCGGGCGTGGTATCGTCCGGATCCGTGGGACCGAGGACCGCGTCGCACCACCACTCTCCCATGGTGCGATAGGTGAAGGCGTTCCACAGATACGCCTGATAAAGCATGTTGTCCGGCGCTCCGACCTCGGTGAACCGGCTGATCGCCGTCTCCGTGATGAAGCGCGCCTGCACTCCGTCGTTCCAGCGGTTGGAAAAGCTTCCGGGCAGAATGTGGCCCGACTGGGTAATCGGGTCGTGACCCATGAACCCGGTCTGGCCTCCCGGAAAGAGTTCGCGGCCCAGGATGGCGTGGGTGTAGCTGCCGTAGGTCAGCAGTTCCGCCAGCCGGCGCACGGCGCCGTTGACGAGCCCCTGCTGGGACGCGGGCTGGGCCAGGAATTCATCCTGGATGGGTCCGGGGTTGGTAACCTCGCAGCCCGATGCTGTCACGCCTGCGACCCCGGCGATGAGAAGGACTCGGGTGAAGCGAATTCCGATGTTCTTGCCTCTATTCTCGTTCATCGTTCAGCCCTCCCCTAGAAGGTGACCCGGACGGACATCCGGAACGAGACCGGGGACGGCACTCGCTCGGTCTGGTTTCCGATTCCGTCGTCGAGAGCGGGCGTGTTGCCCAGCGACTCGGGGTCGTACCAGGGGATCTCACGGTACCAGTCGAAGTAGTTGCTGAGGGTTGCGGTGAGCGTGGCGTTGGAAATCCGCTCCGGGAACAGGGCCTCGACGGGCACCGTCAGGCTCACGTGACGGAGCTTGAAGTAGTCCGCGTCGAACCAGTAGTCGCGCGCGAATCCCGGAGTGCAGCGCTCGCGCCAGAGAGCGGGCGTGTCCGGCTTCAGCTCGATGGATGTCTTGGGAGAGACGTACCACGGGAAGCAGAGCGGCGAGCGCACCGACCGGCTGATGGAGATCTCGTTGATGTACGCCACATGCCCGCCCTGGTACTCTCCGCGCGCGGAGAGCAGGATGTTGCGCGGCAAGCGCACCGAGAGCGTCGGCGTGATGATGTGGGTGGGCAGCTGGGCCCCGATAATCACGTTCTCTCCGGTCCTGCCCGGCGCCGCCGGGGTGTACGGATCGTCGGCGAATTGCGGGGCGGCGATCTCGTCCCGGTTTGTGACCCTGCGGCCCGTTTCCACCGGAAGTCGCTCGCCCTCGATGATCCAGCCGTTGAGATCTTGGAAACGGGAGATGCACTCAGCCGTGGGATCGCGCTCCAGCACCACATCGCTCGGCTCGGTTTCGCCTTTGCACAGGCTGACCACTTCCGAGTTGATGGTGCTGATGCCCAGCCCTGCATCCACACTGAAGTTGGAACTCTGGAATAGCGTGGCGTCGACTTGCAATTCGAGGCCGGCGTTATCGAGCGTGCCGACGTTCTTGAGCTGGCTCCGGGTGAAGCCCTGGGAGGGGATGGCGCCTACGAACATCAGTGCGTCGGTGGTGCGCTGATCGAAGTAGGTGAAGGTGGCCGCGAGCCGGTCGTCCAGCCACGAGCCGTCGAAGCCGAACTCCCACTCCCGGGTCACCTCGGGCCCCAGATCGGGATTCCCGAGGTTGTCCGGCGTGAAGGCCGGGGTGCCCGCGTAGCCGGAGGGATTCCACGTTCTCACCGCGTCGAAGGCGCCGGGGGCGCGGCCGGACTGGCCGTATGCGGCGCGCAGCTTGATGGAGCCCAGGCCGGGACCCCAGAAGTCCTCGTCGCTGATCACCCAGGTGCCGCTCACCTTGGGGTACGCCTGCAGCCCGAAGCCCGAACCGAACGCGCTGTTTCCGTCGATCCGGATTCCGCCGGTGACGAAGTACTTGTTGCTGAAATCAAAGACGTTCTGGAAGAAGAAGCCCGCGTTCCAGACCTTTTCACGATCCTCCTCCGCCACCTTGATGGCCGCGGAGCTCACGGTGGGCTCGGCGGCGCCGGGGAAGTTCTCGCCCAGCAGCCGCAGGCGGACCTGCGAGTCGCCGATCGCCTGACCGCCCCACGAGAAGTTGGAGTTGATGCTGGACGTGACCGGCAACGTGTAGGTACCCACGTAGTCGAACGTGAGAACCCGCCTCTGGAAGGTATCGTTGGTGCGCGAGCCGAGGGGCTTCAGGAAGAACCCGAAGTTCCGCTGGTTTTCGCCTTCCTGGTTGGAGTAGTCGTAGCCGAAGGTGAAGCGGTTGGTCAGCCGGGCCTGGGGCGTATAGGTCAGCGTGATCCCGGAGTTGAGGCGCTCGTTGCGTTGGTCGAACTCGTATTCCAGAAGCTTGCCGATCTCGCGCGGATCCGCCGAGCCCACGTAGTTGCGCTCCTGGCGGAAGGCGTTGAGCTGGATGCCCTCGGCGTTGTTCCCCGACGGGGTGCCGCTCAGCCACTGGCTCGTGTAGCCGGTGTTCCATTGGATCTGGAGATCCTCCGCCGGCGACATCGTGAAGTTGCCGCGGAAGTTGTATTTCTCCAGCTCGTCGTTCGCGAGCACGTAGCTGTCGTCCTGGTATTGCCCCGAAATGAAGTACTGGAGGTTCTGGCCCCCACCCCTCACCGAGAGCAGGTAGTTCTGGAACCAGATCGACCCCGGCCAGCTACAGGCGCCCGTGGCACTCTTGTTCACGCCCTTCCAGCGCTCGTCGTCGGTGACGCAGTCGGGAGCGTATTCGCCGCCTTCGTAGCCGCCGCCCCACCAGGCGTCGCGCATGTAGTGCTCCATCTGGATGAAGTCGCCGCCCGGAGCCCCGAACGGCTGCATCCACCCGGTGCCCTGCTGGATCTCGGCGGTCCACACTGGTGCGCCTGCGGAGCCGCGCTTCGTGAAGATCTGGATGACGCCGGCCGATGCCTCCGTGCCGTACAGCGTGGTCGCCGCGGAGCCCTTGATGATCTCGATGCGCTCGATGTCGTTGGGGTTGATCATGTCGAGCGGGGTCACCGTGATGAGGGACGGGCGCCCGAGTCCGGTGCCCGGGGTCTGGACCACCGGAAAGGCGTCGTCCATGATCCTCACGCCGTCCACGTAGATGATGGGCTGGTTCGACATGGCCACGCTGGAGTTGCCGCGCAGACGGATCTGCTTGCCCTGGGCGGGCTCGCTGCTGCCGCCGATGACGTGCACGCCGGGCGCCGCCGCCTGTAGCAGGTCGGACACGGTGGCCTGGCGCTCGGGAACGTCGGCGAGGTTGATCTGGGCGATGGCGTTGCCGATCTCGCGCCGGCGGGCGGCGCCTGCCGCCCCCGTGACGACGATCTCGTCAAGCCCGAGCGCCTCGGTGGTCAGGGCGAAGTTCGCGGTGGCGGTTCCGTCGGCGGGCACGTCCACCGACTCGGTCACGGTCTGAAAGCCGATGCGCTCCGCCCGAAGCTCGTAGGTGCCCGGAGCCACGTTCAGGATGAGATAGCGCCCGTTCGACCGGGTCAGCGTCCCGAGCGTGGAGTCAACCACGTACACCTGCACCTCACCGATCGGACCGCCCGACTGCGCGTCGGTCACGGTTCCCGTGATCCGGCCGTTCTGGGCGTGCGCCGGGGCGGAGGAGAGGAGCGCGAGGCCCGCGACAATCAAAACGGCCAACCCTCCCTTGCGGAAGCGGCCGGGTGCGCGCGCTCTTAGTGGAAACAGCTGGGACAATGGGGACATCGTGGAGTCCTCCTTCGGCGACGCAAGTCACCGGCGTTGCGCCCGGTGCGCCGAGAAACAGACTTCTGCCAAATGCCCCTGGGACGGACTCCCAGACCGCGCGTGGACGAACTGCCCGTCTCAAACTGACGCTTGTGCTGGTGAATAGAGAGGGTCGAAACGTAACGTCTAGAATTCGTTGCGAGCGAGTGTCACGCAAGCGGCGGGGCGTGAGGTGAACGCACCGTCGGGCTACGGGCGCGTGGTCGGCCGCCGGTTGCAGGTGTCACCGAACACGAGCATCGTGGGGTAGCCAGGGCATCGAGCCACGGGCGACAGGCCGTACTCGAACTCGATGTCGCCAGGTGCGTGCTTCTTCGGGAGGCTGCTATGCCAAGAACAGCCGCGAGTTGGACCCTCTGCGCCGCGGCGGCGGTGCTGCTGCCGGCGTGCTACAGCTATGTCCCCATCGAAACGGCGGCCGCAGCCCCCGGGGAGCCGGTGAGGGTCTACGTGACCCAGGCGGGCGCAGAGGGCTTCCGCGAGGTCTACGAAGTTGACCAGGCCGTGCCCGGTTTGCGCGGCACGATCGTGGGGCGGGACGGCGGCGATCTCCTGCTCGCCGTGGAGGTCGCGCAACGCCGGGTGGGCTTTCAGGCGGTCGGGCTCGAACAGACGCTGAGGATTCCCGAGAGGGAGATCCTGGCGACGGAACGGCGGTCGTTGAATACTCTCGCCACCTCCGCCTTCGTGGGCGTCGTGGCCGGCGGCGTCGCAGCGATCCTCACCTTCATTCTGGAGTCCGAGGGCGCGCCCCCCCCGCCGGGTCCGGACCCGGATCTGATGGTGCCGCTGATCTCGGTGCGCGTGGGACGGTAGGGACCTTCTCCCGTCAGCGGCGCCCACGGCGAGACGCGCTGCAGTCGGTGAGCGTCAGGCAGGTGACTTCGTAGAGGTCCCTCTGGCCGGGCGGCAAGGCCAGCACGCTCGCGGCCGCGACGGCGTCCCGGATGTCCACCGGCTCTCCCGGCCGAAAGGTCAGGCTGGCGCGCCAGCGCTGGTTGGCGCCGTCGCCGTATGACTCCACCGCGGCTCTCGTCACCCACGGCACCTCGCCCAGGGCGCGGTTCAGATCCGCCAGATCGGCTGCGTTTCTCGGTCCCGACGCCAGCGGCAGCCACACCGTCTCCACCGAAAACGGATGGTTCTCTCGCCAGCGGTTGAGGGCCGCGTTGACCCGCGCGTGATCCGTCCCGGTGTTGAGGAGATGCTGGGCATAGGATTGCAGCAGCAGGTCGTTGTGCTTCACGTCGGCTGATAGCGCCTCTTCCAGGTGCTCCAGAAAGGTCTCCTCGTCTCCCTGCTGAAGCGCCTGCACCGCCTCCAGGAATTCCGTGTCCGGGTCTCCGGGATTGATGGCCGAAACAACGTCCGTCAGATCCGACCACTTCTCGCTCAGGAAGTCGACCGGTTCCTGGCCCCGGGAAACCAGATACTCCCGCGCTCCCACGACTACGGCGATCGCGTAGATGCCGATCAGCATGCGATATCGGCGATGCCACATCGCCCTACAGCCCTCTCTGGGTCTGCTTGTCGCGCACCTTCCAGATGAACGAGTCGAGGTAGTAGTGCATAAGTCCGTACGCGTAGACCATCATCTGCGCGAAGAGCGCGTATCCGCTGGAATAGTCGAGCGCCGGTATCCCGAATTCGGGCAGGGCGGGATAGGGAGCGAAGTTCACGACGCCGAACCCGAACTCGTCCATCGGACGGTTGATGACGAGTTGGAAGAGCACGGCATACGCCGCACCTCCCACCAGGAACCAGCGAAGTCTGCCCGTTCCCGTGACGCGCGACCAGAAACCTGGCCTCGACGTGCCATTGCTCGCCGTGCGTCGCATGTAGGAATAGACCATGACGATGTACTGGATGCCGTGCATGAGCCGGTGCGCCACCGCGTAGAGCAGGATCGAGGTGGTCTGCCACGCGACAAAGTACCAGAGGAAATAGCTGGCGCCGATGAAGGCGTACTTGATGGGATTGATCCGTCCGCCCGCGGCCACGGTGCGCCGCAGGTGGAGCGCGTAGACGATCAGGTAGCCCACCAGCACGACCTGGCTGACCGTCAGCAGACCCTGCACGAACCCCGCCGACACCGGCACGTGCATGCGGTGCAGCTCGCGGATCCAGAGGAAGCGGAACATGGGCGCGCTCACGAACATGTAGCCGTACAGCACGCAATGCAGCCCGAGATCGAACCGGCGCGTGGACGGGATCCCGGCACCCGCCTTGAAGTCGTAGATGCGTGCGAGCCCGTGCTGCTGCATGAGGCTGTGCTGGTGATCCCAGGCGGTGACGAGCAGCAACAGCGTGATGGGAGCGAATTGCAGGCCGAGAATGGTGAAGCCGATGATCACCATCGGGCCGACGATGAGGCGGCTCCTGAAACGCTCCCAGACATCGGGCATGCCGTAGGAGCGGACCCATCCGGCGTAGTGGTGCGGGATGGTGATCCACAGGTTGATCGACGCGACCGCCACGTAGGGCAGCCATGCCTGAAAGCCCATCGCCAGAGCAACGGCGAAGAACGGAAGGCCCAGGAACCACACCAGGTCCGCTCGGCGGCTGAGTATGTAGCCGGTCTTGAACATGCCCGTCAGGTAGAGTTGCGTTGCGTTGCCGATGTTCCCCAAAGATGTTCTGGAGTGGCCATCCGCGCCAACACATCACAGAAGGACGCAGAGAGACGGCATGGATCGAACATGACTCTGGGACGTCGAAGGTTTCTCTCCCGGCTGGCCTCTGCCGGCGGATGGGCCGCGGTTGCGCCCTCCCTGGCCGGTTTGGCGGCGTGCGGCAACGAACCGGGCCGCGCGGACGTCGACGGCTTCGGGCGCTCGCCTGTCCTCGAGCCCTACGGTCCGCTCGTGCGGTCACCAGACTGCCCCGAGCTCGAGATCGCCTCGCGACTCAAATGCATGCGCCTGAGTTCGGGGGGAGTGCGATCGTTGGTGCGCGAGGGGTTGGTGGTGCCCAACGGCTTCGACGGGATGGCGGCGTTTCCGATGCCGAACGGCAACGTGCGCCTCATCCGGAACCATGAGATGACCGACCCGCCGGAATCGGCGCGACCGATCGGCTCCCCGTCCTACGACGCCACCGGAAGCGGAGGCACGACCTCGCTCGAGGTGCGCATTTCGGGAGAGGGAGAGGGTCTGGGCGTCGAGCTCGTGGACGAATTCGTGTCGCTTGCGGGCACTCGCGTGAACTGCGCCGGAGGGCCGACTCCGTGGGGCAGCTGGCTGTCGTGCGAGGAAACCACCGACGGTCCGGGCGACGGCTTCGGCAAGCCACACGGGTACATCTTCGAGGTGCCGGTGGACGCGACCGGTCCCGTGGATCCGGTAGCGCTACGCGCCATGGGGCGCTTCGTGCACGAGGCGGTGGCCGTCGATCCGGAAACGGGGATCGTGTACGAGACCGAGGACGCGTGGTACGTCCCCCTTATCCCCGACCGGCCGGGCGCGGGGTTGTACCGCTTCATTCCCCGGGAGCCAAGCGTGCTGGCGGAGGGCGGGAAGCTGCAGATGCTGGCGGTGACCGGCAGGCCCGGCTATCTGACCGCACGCGACCAGACGCCCGGGACGGTCCTGCCCGTCCACTGGGTTGACATCGACGACCCCGACCCGGAAAGCGCCGGACGCGACCCGCTCGCCGTCTTCAAGCAGGGGCTCGCCCGGGGAGGGGCGCGCTTCGCCCGCCTCGAGGGTGCCTTCCACGGCGACGGCGGCATCTACGTGGTCTCCACCAACGGCGGAGACGCGACCTCCGGCCAGGTCTTCCACTACCGGCCCGTCACCGACGACGAGGGCGAACTCACCCTGGTGTTCGAGTCCCCCTCCCCGGACGTGCTGGACGGACCGGACAACCTCGTCGTCAGCCCGCGCGGCGGGCTCGTCATGTGCGAGGACGGCAGCGGCGAGCAGCATGTGCGGGCCCTCGACCGGCAGGGCCGGATCACCACGCTGGCGCGCGCCCCGCTGGGGCCCGGCAGGGAGCGGGCGGGCGAGTTCGCCGGATCGTGCTTCAGCCCGGACGGCCGCGTCCTTTTCTTCAACGCGCAGGGCGACCGGCAAGCGGGCGGCACGATCGCCAGCGCCACCTACGCGATGTGGGGACCCTGGCAGGAGGGGCCTGTCTGACGGATCAGGCCGGCTCACGGTATTTGAGGGGCGCCGGTCCAACCCTGCCCTCGGACGTTCATGGGCCGAGCCGTCGCCGTCATCCGCCGTTTTGCCACCCTGAAGGAAGACGGGTATACTCGCCCGGACCTTTTCGCTCCGGTGGACCCGACTCCCCGCAAGCGTCCCTGACCGGATGTCTCCATTGAGAAGCACGCTGGCCATGACCCGCTTGTCCGGCGCCTGCCGCGAGGCCGCCGTCGCGCTGGTCGCCGTGCTGATCCTCGCGGGCTCGTGGGCCGCCTGTCCCGTCGGCGCGCAGGCCCAGTCAACGGAGCACGGCCCGCTCGTGCTCGAGCTCCCCGCGAGCACCCGGGCCCTCGCGCTTGGGGGCGCCTTCTACACGACCGGGAGCGACAGCGACGCCGTCTTCTTCAATCCGGCCCTGATCGAGGGCAGCGGCGGCATCGGGGCAGCGATGCAGCGTTTCGGGACGGCGAGCCTGTTCAGCACGGTGTCCGGAGCCACCGAGTGGTCTTCCGCCAGCGTCGCCGTGGGAGTTCAGCTGCTCGGCTACGCCGCGCTGGACGGCGGCGCGGCCGTCCTGTCGCGGGACGCGCAGTCCCTCTTCACCTCCGGGAGCACCGGATCGTCGGAGGTCGCCGTCTCGGTGGGGTATGCCCGTGAAGTGAAGGGGATCCGGGCAGGCATCACGGGCAAGCTCGTGGACCAGCGCCTGGGCCGCCACCACGACGCCACCGCGGCCGTCGACCTGGGAGTTGCGGTCACCGCCGGGCCCGCGCGCCTGGGGCTTGCGGTTCAGAACCTGGGCCCCGGGCTCACTTTGGGTGAAACGGATGTCCCGCTTCCCGCGCGCGTCACCGTGGGCGCCGCTACGCGGGCCCTTCCGGTCGGGCCGCTGGACCTGGGCTGGAGCGCCGCGGTCTCCCGCGAGGCCGACGGCACGGTGATCCCCGGGGCGGGGATGGAGGTGGCGTACTGGCCGGTTCGGGGGCGGACCTTCACGGCCCGGGTGGGGGTGCGCCGGGCGCCGGTCGGCTTCGGCCACCCGCTCACCCTCGGAGGGGCGTTCAACGGCGACCGGCTTGCCCTCGACTACGCCTACCAGCGCTACGACGACGGCGAGGGCGCCCACCGCTTCGGGGTGAGCTGGCGGTGAAGCGTCAGGGCGTCCGCACCGCCGTGTAGGCCGGGTCCAGGCGCGCGAACCCCACATCGTCCAGAATCACCTCGCCGGCGACCGTCCGGTCGAAGACCAGCCCCACCGAGCGCAACTCGTCCAGCCGGAGCCCCGGAGCCTCGTCCACGAAGTCCTGCAGCGGAATCGAATAGCTCTGCAGGAGCAGCTCGTAGAGGTTGGCGAAGCGGTCGTCCTCGAGGTCGCGGCGGCGCAGAACCCTCATCTCCAGCGGCTTGCGCACCGGCCCGTACCGGCTGAGCGGCACCGAGGCGACGGTCCCGCGCGCATCCCGGGCCACTACACTCAGGTCCACCGAGCCTTCCTCGTCTTCGTCTTCATCTTCGTCCTCGCCCCCGGCTCCCCGGCCTTCCGCTTCGTCGCCGGAGTCCTCCGGATCGTCCCCTGAGCTGCGCGGCCCCGGCTCCTCCCTGGTCACCGTCAGCGAGAGCTCGAACGAGGCAGCCGGTCCCAGCTCCCACTCCGCGGGCAGCGCCTCGGGCAACTCGATGGTGTACGCCGCCGCCGGCCCCAGCGTGTCGGCTCCGGCGATGCGGTTGTTCCAACCCAGCCACACGGCCTGGTTGTCCTGCGAGGTCGATGTCTCCGGCCGATTGCTGGAACGAAGTCGCATGAGGCCTTCACGCCAGGTCGAGAGGCTGTCCCCGCGCAGACGAACCCCCGGATGAGCCCCGGAGGTGACGTCGATATCGTCCTCGAAGTCGGCGAGCGTCCGGAAGCCATCGGTCTGAAAGCGCGTCACGTACATGGTCTTGGGCAGCCATCCGCCGATGACCCGGTGGTCGCGAAACATCGGCAGGTACATGTCGTCGCCCCGCAGCGCGGTTTCCAGGAACGCCGAAATGTAGATCTCGGCGAAACGGCGCTGGTCCCGGGCGTCCATCAGCGCGCGCAGGTCGAGGGTGCGACCGCTGCGGGGCCCGTTGTCGTGCGCCCCCCACACCGTGTTCCACTGGCCGTGGTTGGCCCGGTAGACCCAGATCGCCGTCTTGAGCCGCGGTTCGCCGTCGGTGAACTTCACGCGCCTGTAGAGCCGCAACCCGTGGAAGCTGGTCACGTCGCCGTCGTGCGAGCCGTGGAACACCATGTAGTTGACGTTCTCCACCGGAACGAAGCGGTCGGTGGGCAGATACTGCCCGTCCACCGGCGCGATGGCGATGATGGCGCGGATGTCGTAGTCGAATTTGAATTCGAGGGCGGCGTCGTCCGGATAGCGGTCAAGCCGGTTGAAGGCCGCCGCGTGACCCACCGCCTCTCCTCCTCTCGAATGCCCGATGAGCGCGATCCGCTCCATGTCCACGCGCCCGTGGAACAAGTTCTCCTCGTCCTCGTTGAATCCTTCCCAGACTCCCACGTGCTGGAGAAGGAACCAGCCCCGGGCATCGTTCTCTCCCCGGATTCCGCCATTGATGAAGTTCATGTCCACGGATGCGAGGATGTATCCGCGGCTGGCCAGGAGTTCGCCCAGATAGTCGTAGCCCGGATCCGAGAAGTCCTTCATGTTGTGGTTGCCGTGGACCACCAGCACCAGCGGGAAGGGGCCATCGCCGACCGGATACCAGACGCGCGCGTTGAGCGGGAAGCGATCCGGCTCAAAGCCCCAGTAGGCGTTGCGGCTCTTCGCCGACGACCCGAGGTCGACCAGCCTGGACGCATCCACCGGCTCGGTGACGTAGGCGACCGAATCCCGGTACGCTGCCCGATTCTTGTCCGACCCGCTGCCGTAGTAGAGCGTGCGTACTTCATGGGGGCCGCGCCGGCCGGGATCGGGCGCGTCCAGCAACTGACGCGAGAGCACTTCGGAGGCGTCGCTGGGCGCGAGCTCCAGGGCCCCCCGGCAGCCGGCGAACAGGAGGAGTGTCAGCAGGACAGGGAATCCCGGGAATCGCCGTTGGTAGCGAGACAGTTGCAAGACCTCCATCCTCCACCCACAATGCGCTAGCAGGAGCATCACACACGACCGTGCCCCGGACGCGACGCCGGGAAGCAGCATTCTAGGCGTCCCCGGCCACGTCGATCAAGCGGATCGCCGAGACGGGGCAATCCAGGAACCTTTGTTTCGATGGAGCGATAGGAGCTTTCCCCGCTTCATCCCTGGACAGGGAGTCCGGCAGCGCTCAAACCCGGAGTTTGATGTGATTCGAGGGCGACGTTTCCACTCGAAGACAGGCGTATCGAGGCGGGGAGCCACCGGAATGGTCCTGGCCTTCGCGGGTGTGGCTGCCTTGACCACGGTGTTTGGCGGACCGCGCATCAGCCGCGATGCGGCCATTGTTTCTTCGAGCGGCACGGAAGCGGGAATGCTGGCCGTGGACCGCGCAACCCCGAATCCACACGCGGACCCCGGACTGACGCCGGCGCCTCCCTCCGGCCCCTACCCGGGGGCGTCGCAGCAGGGGCGGGCGCTCCCCAGCCACGAGTTCTACTTCACCCGCATGGCGTACAGCGGCGGCGGATTCGGCCGGCGCCGGGGGCGGTACTCCTGGGCCACGGACTATCCCAAGTCCGATCGCCAGTTCCTGGTCGTTCTCGAGCGTCTGACCGGGCTGGACCTGTTCCTCGAGGAACATCCCCGACTCCTCACCGACGAGAACCTCAATCGCTTCCCCTTCCTCTACGCCGTGGAGGTCGGCGCCATGTCGATGAACCCGGAGGAGGTGGCCGCTCTGAGGGACTTTCTGCTGCGGGGCGGGTTTCTGGTGGTGGATGACTTCTGGGGCACCTACGAGTGGCAGAACTTCGAGATCGAGATGCAGAAGGTCTTCCCCGAGCTGCCGATCGTCGACGTTTCGCTGGACCACGACATCTTCCACAACTTCTACGACATCGAGGAGCTCATCCAGGTGCCCAACGTGGGCAACGGCATGCGGGGTTGGACCACCCACGAGCGCGATGGCTACGATCCCTACGTCAAGGGCATCTTCGACGAAGACGGCCGGCTCATGGTGATCGTGAACTGGAACACCGATCTGGGCGACGCCTGGGAGTGGGCCGAAAACCCGTATTACCCGCTCAAGTACTCCACGTACGCCTACCAGATGGGCGTCAACTTCATCATCTACGCGATGAGCCACTGACCGGACGCCGGACGTGCTTACCGACATCTTCGAGTTTCTCTTCAAATACCGGCCGGTGGTCTTCCAGGAGGGCGATTTCTCTCTGGGGTTGACGGGCTCGGTCGCGACCGGCGCCGTGGTGGCGGGGGTCGCCGCCCTGCTGGCGCTCCTGACCTACTGGGGTGTGCGCGGCAAGACCCGGCGGCTGGACCGGATCGTGCTCGGGGGTCTCCGCCTGGCCGGGCTGGCACTGCTCGGCTTCTGCATGCTGCGTCCCTCTCTGGTGATCTCCACGGTTGTGCCCCAGCAGAACTTCGTGGGGGTGCTGCTCGACGACTCCCGCAGCATGGAGATCCAGGACTTCGGCGAGCGTCCCCGCAGCGCCTTCCTGCACGAGACCTTCGGCACTCCGGACTCGCCGGTGCTCTCCGCCCTGTCCGAGCGCTTCGCCGTGCGCTTCTTCCGCTTTTCCTCCGGGACCGAGCGCATCGAGGGCTTCTCTGACATGAGCTTCACGGGAAGCCGGACGCGCCTCGGGCCCGCACTGGAGCGCGCTCGCGCCGAACTGGCCTCGGTGCCGCTTTCGGGCCTGGTCGTGGTCACGGACGGGGCCGACAATTCAGGCGAGGAATTCGCCGAGGCACTCATGCCGCTGCAGGCGCAGGGGATTCCGGTGTACACGGTGGGGGTTGGCGAGGAGAGCTTCGACCGGGACATCCAGGTCAGCCGGGCGGACCCTCCCAGGACGGTGCTCACGGGCTCGTCCCTGGTGGTGGATGTCGTGGTCACCCACACCGGCTACGAAGGCGAGACCGTCTCGCTGATGGTGGAAGATGAGGGCCAGATCGTCAGCACGCTGGACATCGAGCTGCCCTCGGAAGGCCAGCCGATCACGGTGCCGGTTCGCTTTACCGCTTCCACCACCGGCGCGCGCGCGTACACCTTCCGCATTCCTGTGGAAGCGGACGAGCAGGTCACGCAGAACAACAGCCAGACCGCTCTGGTGAGCGTCGAAGACCGGCGAGAGAAGATCCTCTACTTCGAAGGGGAGCCTCGCTACGAAGTGGGCTTTCTGGGGCGGGCTGTCGCGGACGACGACAACCTGCAGCTCGTGGTGCTGCAACGCACCGCCGAGAACAAGTTCCTCCGCCTGAACGTGGACGGCCCCGAGGAGCTGCAGCGGGGCTTCCCCGATACGCGCGCGGAGCTGTACTCGTACCGCAGCCTGATGCTGGGGACGGTGGAGGCGAGCTTCTTCACCGGTGACCAGCTGCAGATGATCGCCGACTTCGTGGACAAGCGCGGGGGCAGCCTGCTGGCGCTGGGAGGACGCAATTCCTTTGCGCGCGGGGGCTACGCCGGCACCCCGGTCGCGGATGTGCTTCCGGTGGTCTTTTCCGATGAGGACGCGCATCCGGACGGCTACCACGCTTTCGTCAAGATTGAGCCCACCCAGGCGGGAATGGGGTTCCCCGCGCTCCAACTGGCCGGCAGCGAAGAGGAATCCGGGGAGCGCTGGTCCGAACTGCCGTTTCTTCTGACGTACAATCCGCTGTACGGCGTGAAGCCCGGAGCCACGACGCTGCTCCACGGCATCTCGGAAGAGCTCCCGGGCGAGCATGTGGCGCTCGCCTTCCAGCGCTATGGGCGAGGGAAGAGCCTGAGCCTCGCCGTGCAGGACACCTGGATCTGGCAGATGCAGCTCCCTCTCGAGGACGACACCCACGAGATCTTCTGGCGGCAGTTGTTGCGCTGGCTGGTGGACGGCGTGCCCGATCAGGTCACCGCGGAAGTTCCCCGGGACCGCGTGGAGCCGGGAGAGACCGTGCAGCTCACGGCGGTGGTCAACGATTCCACCTACCTGGGCTTGAGCAACAGCGTCGTCGAGGCCACGGTGACCACCCCTCTCGGGGAGGAGATCGAGCTGGGGATGGATTGGGCGCTGGACAGCGACTATGGGGAATACGAAGCCGACCTCGTCCCTTCGGAAGAGGGCTTGCACACGCTGACCGTCCGCGCATACGACGGGGACGACCTCATCGGGGTGGACGAGGCGTACTTCCAGGTTGCGCCCCAGCAGAGCGAATACTTTGACGCGGGCGCGCGGGCGCCTTTGCTGCAGCGCATCGCCGACGAGACGGGGGGGCGCTCCTACACGCCGGAAACGGTTTCCGCGCTCCCGGAGGACATCCGGATCACCGGCGCCGGCGTGACGCTGGTGGAGGAGCTGCCCCTGTGGGACATGCCGATCCTGCTGCTCATCCTGCTCGCGCTGATTCTGGGCGAGTGGGGCTACCGCCGCCTGCGGGGGCTGGTGTGAGGCGACGTCCCCCACTTCCGGCCTCGGCCCTGGGGAGCGCCGTCATCGGGCTGGCGGCGTGGTGTTGCGCAGCTGGCGCCGGGGCACAGCAGACGCACCTGCTGGTGATCAGCGGGGCGAGCGGGGCGGAGGAATACCGGGACCGCTTCCACGGGTGGGGCTCGAAAGTCGTGCAGGCGGCGGTGGACAAGTACGGACTCGATCCGGCGGATGTGATCTGGCTGGCCGAGCGGCCCGAACGAGACCCGCTCATCGACGGGCCGTCGCGCCGGGAGAACATCGAGGCCGTTCTTACGGACCTGGCCGAGCGGGCGGGCCCCAACGATGCCGTCATGATCCTCCTGATCGGACACGGAAGCTACAACGCGGACGAGTCCCTCTTCAACATCCCGGGGCGCGACCTGAGCGCGACGGATTTCGCCTTCCTGCTGGAACGGTTCGGGACTCGCACCGTGGTGTTCGCCAACACAGCCAGCGCGTCGGGTGGCTTCATAGCGGAGATCTCGGGTCCCAACCGGACGGTGATCACGGCGACGCGGTCCCCGCGCGAGGGCAATGCAACCCGGTTCGCCGAGTTCTTCACCGAAGCCTTCGCGGGCGATGAAGCCGATACCGACAAGGATGAGCGAGTCTCGGTGCTGGAGGCCTTCGCCTACGCGCGCAGAGAGGTGGAGCGCAGTTTCGACGAACGTGGCCTGCTCGTCACCGAGCACGCCCTGCTCGACGACAATGGGGACGGGGAGGGCAGCAACTTCGAGGACGGGGACGACCTCGACGGAGCGCTCGCGCGAACGATCTTCCTCTCCCGGGGGACGGGCCGGGCCGCTAACGCCGCCCTCGCGGACGACCCCGAACTCGCGCAGCTTTACCAGAAGCGGCAGGAGTTCGAAGAACGCATCGCCGCCCTCTCCGCCCTGAAGGAAACCATGGAAACCGCGCAGTACGAGGCGGAACTGGAGGAGTTGCTGGTGGAGTTGACCCTCACGACCCGGGCGATCCGCGAGAAGGAAGGGGGAGGCGGGGCGTGAGAAGTTGCCCCCGGGCCCGAGCGCGGGCGGCGGCTTTCCGGTACCGGCGCCGCTGCTTGCCGCATGGTGCGGGTCGCCGACCGGCCACCCGGTCCGCGGCGGTGCTGCTGGCGATCTCCCTCGTTTCTCCAGTGGCCGCGGCACCCATGGCCGCCCAGACCGAGGAAGCCGCGTTTTCCGCACTGGCGAGCGGGGACTACGACGACGCCATCCGCCAGCTGCGGCGCCTCGCCGGCCGCCGTGACGGAACGGTTGAAGCCCACCGGGCCCTGGTGCGCGCCCTTGCCGAAGTCGGACGCTATGACGAGGCGGAGGAGGAGGCCCGGGACGGCCGTGACCGCCACGGAGCCGCGCTGGAGAACGTGCTGGGCGAAGTGCTGGTCGCACGAGGGCGCTATCCGGAAGCCGAGGCGAGCTTCCTTGCCGCGATGGCAGGCCGCGCCGACGACCACGTAAGCGCCCGTGTCAACCTCGCCCTGCTGCAGTTGCTCACCGGCCGCCGGGATGAAGCCATGCGGGTCTTCGACGGCTTCATCGACCTCTACAACCAGAGCCGCTCGCTGTCGTCGCCGGAGCTCACCGCGGTGGGAATCGCCGTGCGCCATCTGGGCGTCGAGGAATCGGATCTGCTGCAGGACGCCTTGCGCGCCTTCGACGAAGCCGTGGCCGCGCATGCGGACAACCCCGAACCCCATCTGCACACGGGGCAGCTCTTCCTCGACACCTACCGCAGCCCCGACGCGCGCGAGTCCTACCAGCAGGTTCTCAGCCGCAATCCCAACCATCCGCGAGCGCTTGTGGGAATGGCGCTGGCGCTTGAGTTCGACGGATCGCCCGAGGCGATGGGCGCGGCGCGCAGCGCACTCGAGATCAACGCCAACCTGGTCCCGGCCCGCGCCCTGCTGGCGCGTCTGCATCTGCGGCTGGAGGACTACGCGGCGGCTGAAGAAGAGGCGCGCGCGGCGCTCGATGTGAACCCGTCGTCGCTGGAAGCCCTCTCGGTGCTCGCGGCCACCCACTTTCTGCGCGACCGGCCTGACGACTTCGATGCGGTCAAGCAGCAGGTCCGGGACCTGAACCCGAACTATCCGGGGCTCCTCACCACCGTGGCCGACATGGCGGTTCAGACCCGCCGCTACGCGGATGCCGTTGCCCTCGCCGCCGAGGCCATAGCTGTCGATCCCTTCTCCTGGAAGGGTCGCGGCATCCTCGGCATCAACCAGCTCCGGGTCGGCAGGATTGAAGAGGGCCGGGCGGAACTGGAGCGAGCTTTCGAGGGCGATCCCTTCAACCCGTGGTACAAGAACACCCTCGACCTGCTCGACACCTTCGAGCGCTACCGGACCACCGAGACCGAGCACTTCCGGATCGCCATCGACGGGCGCGAAGCGGAGCTGCTCACTCCGTATGTGAGCGACCTGGCCGAGGAGGCCTATCGCGCACTGGCCGGGCGTTACCAGTACGAGCCGCCGACCCCGATCCGCCTGGAGCTCTTTCCCAGCCACGCAGACTTCTCGGTCCGCACGGTCGGACTCGCGGGGCTTGGCGCCCTGGGCGTGAGCTTCGGCTCGGTTGTGGCGATGGACTCCCCTTCCGCCCGCGACGCCGGCGACTTCAACTGGGCCTCGACGCTCTGGCACGAGATCGCCCACGTCTTCCATCTGGGACTCTCCAACCATCGCGTGCCGCGCTGGCTGGCGGAGGGGTTCGCGGTCTTCGAGCAGCGCCGGGGCGCGCCCCCCTGGGGACACGACGTGGATCCGGGCTTCCTGCTCGCGTACCACGAGGACCGAGTCCTTCCGGTCAGCCAGCTCAACAACGGCTTCGTTCGGCCGAGCTATCCCGAGCAGGTGGTGCATTCCTACTACCAGGCCTCGCTGGTGTGCGAGCTGATCGCGCGCGATCACGGCCCCCAGGCACTGGTGGACATGCTGCGGGAGTACGCGGCGGGCGCCACCACCGAGGAGGTCTTCGAGCGCGTGCTCGGAACCGGGATGGAGCGCTTCGACGGCGCCTTCACCGACTACTTCGAAGAGCGCTTCGCCGGGGCGCTGGCGGCGGTCCGGCCTCTGCCCGCACTGACCGGGAGAGGTTCGATGGCTCCAGAGGAGATTCCGCGGCTGGCGGCGGCGCATCCCGACAACTTCATCGCCCAGATGGCAATGGGCGCGCACCTTTTCTCCGAAGAGAGACTGGACGAGGCCGAGGGCTATCTGGAGCGTGCCCGGGGGCTGTTCCCGGAATACGCGGGGCCTGCGAGCCCGGGCTGGCTGCTCGCGCGTATCCTGATGCAGCGGGGCGACAGCGCGCGCGCCATCCGCGAAATGGAAACCCTGACCGGGATCGACGAGTCCTTCCTGCTCGCGAATCTGGAGGAATCCCGGCTCAGGGAAGCGGCCGGGGACGACCAGGGAGCCATCGAAGCCCTGCGGCGCGCCGTCCACATCTATCCCTTTGACGAGGAAGTCCACGAACGGCTGGCCGAGTTGGCTGCAGGCAGGGCGCTCCATCCCCTGGCCGTGCGCGAGAGGGAGGCCCTGGTGGCGCTGGACCCGGTGGATCTGGCCGGCGCGCTCTATCGGCTTGCCCTGGCCCACTACGAGGCCGGCGACAATGCCCGTGCCCGGCGCACGGTGCTGCGCGCGCTGGAGCGGGCGCCCAACTTCGAGGCGGCGCAGGACCTGCTCATGACCCTGCGCGGCAACCCGGGGGCGTCGTCATGGTGATGCGGGTGCGGGCCTTGGCGAGGATCGCGGGCCTGGCGGCGGTAAGCGTGTTCGCCACGGCCACCGGTCCACGATCGGCAGACGCACCACGAGCCGCGGGTGCGGGCGAGCTTGCCTTGCCCGGGTCTGGTGCGGCTGGCGCCCGCCTTGCGGACAACTTGGTCCTTGCAGGTCCGTCCCCGACGGCGGCGGTGCCCCAGGAGACCAACGTCCCCTACGACGGGCGCTTCACCTTCGTGCGCATCAGAACCGACGTCGGCGGTGGCCTGGGCAGCTCCCGCGGGTTCAGGGGACGGCGCGGCCGGGGTCAACCCCCCTGGGCGCACGACTATCCCCGCGCCGAGCGCAACTTCGCGAAGATCCTCACCGCGACGACGTTCGTCCAAGCCTACGAGGGCGGCAGCAACATCCTCACCTTCGATGATCCGGCGCTGCTCGCCTATCCGATGGCGTACGTCTCCGAGCCCGGCTGGTGGGAGATGAACGAGGCGGAAAGGGAAGGGCTGAGGAACTACCTGCTGAAGGGGGGCTTCGTGATTTTCGACGATTTCGGCGGCAGGGACTGGGGCGTTTTCGAGGACCAGATGTATCGGGTGCTGCCCGAGGGCGAGTTCTTCGACCTCTCGCGGATGGATCCTCTGCCTACGATCTTCGACTCCTTCTTCGAGATTCCGGACCCGGAATCGCTGATGCCCCCTTACAGAGGCGGGCAGCCGCGGTACTTTGGGATCTTCGAAGACAACGATCCGGCAAAGCGCCTGATGCTGATCGCCAACTACAACAACGACCACGGCGACTACTGGGAGTTCTCCGACTCCGGGTGGCTCCCCATCGATCTGACCAACGAAGCGTACAAGTTCGGTGTCAACTACGTCATCTACGCGATGACCCACTGAGCGCCGGCCCACCCCATCCTCCCCCGGCAACGGGGCTTCCCGGAGAAACAGAGTGGCATTCATCAACAAGCCCGCCGCGTCGGGCCGAGCCGACAGGCCCCCTGCCCTGGACGACGCCGACGACGTGGCCCTGGCCGCGCAGATGACCGCCGGCCGCGACCTGATCCTCAGCGAACTGCGCAAGATGATCATCGGCCAGGACGAGGTCGTCGAGCAGGTTCTGCTCACCCTGTTCGTCGGCGGCAACAGCCTGATCGTGGGCGTGCCCGGGCTGGCCAAGACCCTGCTGGTGCATACCATCGCCCAGGTACTGGACCTGAACTTCGCGCGCATTCAGTTCACCCCCGACCTGATGCCTTCGGACATCACCGGCACGGACATCATTCAGGAGGACCCGAAGACCGGAAAGCGCGCCATGGTCTTCGCGCCGGGGCCCGTGTTCACCAACATCCTGCTGGCGGACGAGATCAACCGTACGCCTCCGAAGACCCAGTCGGCGCTGCTGGAGGCGATGCAGGAGCACCGCGTGACGATCCAGGGGCGCACGTACGATCTGCAGGAGCCCTTCTTCGTCTTCGCCACCCAGAACCCCATCGAGCTGGAGGGCACCTACCCGCTGCCCGAAGCGCAGCTCGACCGCTTCATGTTCCACATCGTGATGGACCACCTGCCCGAGGACCAGGAGCTGGAGGTGGTGCGCGAGACGACCTCGGTGCAGGACATCGAGTTCACGCACGCCGTCACCGGCGACGACCTGGTCCGCTTCCAGCGGCTCGTGCGCAAGGTTCCCGTCTCCGACGCGGTGCTGCGCTACGCGGTTCAGCTGGGGCGGACCAGCCGGCCCAGCCGGAACGGCGACAGCCCGGAAACCATCGAGAAGTGGGTCTCCTTCGGGGCCAGCTTGCGGGGCGCCCAGAACATGATCCTGGCGGGCAAGGCGCGCGCGCTCACCCGGGGGCGCTACCACGTCAGCTTCGACGATATCCGTGCCCTGGCGAAGCCGGTGCTGCGACACCGTGTGCTCACCAACTTCCACGCGGAATCGGAGGGGATCACCACCGACCAGATCATCGAGGAGCTGTTGTCGCAGGTTCCGACGCCCTCTTCCGGGATGTAGCGTGCCGCGAACCAACGTTCGTCCAGTTGGCCCCGGAACCGGGTTGATCGACCCGAAGGTTCTGGGACGGATCCACAACCTCGAGCTGCTCGCGCGCACGGTGGTGGACGGCTTCATCAGCGGGCTGCACCGGGCTCCCTTCCTGGGACTCTCGGTCGATTTCGCCGAGCATCGCCAGTACATGCCGGGCGACGACATTCGCAGGATAGACTGGCGCCTGTACGCGCGCAGCGACCGCTTCTACGTGAAGCACTTCGAGGCCGATTCGAACTCCAACTTCGTCGTCATCCTGGACAGTTCGCGCTCCATGTCCTTCCAGCACGACGGCATTTCGAAGCTGGACTACGGGCGCTACCTGGCGGCGTGCCTGTCGTACTTTTCCCGACAGCAGCGGGACCGGGTTGGGCTGGTCACCATCGCGGGAAAGATCGTGGATTACGTTCCGCCGGCGGCCGGCCACCTCGACATCGTGCTTCACACCATCGACCGCCTCAAGGCCGGGGGCTCCGGCACCCTTGCCGAGCCGCTCCACCAGCTTACCGGCCTCCTGGGGCGGCGGGGCATCATGGTGGTGATCTCGGACTTCTATGAGGAGCCGGAGGCGGTGGTGGATGCCGTCAAGGATCTGCGCTACGCCGGCAACGACGTCATCGTCTTCCATCTTCTGGATCCAGCCGAACTCGACTTCCCCTTCGACAGCCCGGCCAGCTTCCAGGACCTGGAGACGACGGCGCGCCTCCCGGTTGTGCCCGGCCGGCTCCGCGAGCAGTATCGCGAACTCATCCGTGCCCACTCGGAGACGCTGTCTCGCCGCTTCGTGGAGCACCGTATCGACTACGCGCTCTTCAATACCGGGACGCCGCTCGACTACGCGCTCTTCAAGTACCTGTCCGCGCGCCAGAGACTCACTCGCGTACGATGACCGCCCTCGCTTTTCTCGCGCCCCTCTTCCTTCTTGGACTCGGTTTCCTGGTTTGGCCGGTGCTCGTGCACCTGGTCCAGAAGGACCGCAAGGAGGTGGTCGAATTCCCCTCGCTGATGTTCCTGGAGCGCATCCCCTACAAGTCGACACGACGCCAGAAGATCCGCTACTGGCTCCTGCTGCTGATGCGCATCGCGGCGCTAACAGCGCTCATCATGGCATTCGCGCGCCCCTTCCTCGACCGGGACGACCTGGCCCTGGCGGCGGGTCCGGTGGCCGGCGAAGTGGTGATCCTGCTGGATCGCTCCTACAGCATGGGCTACGGCGACCGCTGGTCGGATGCCCTCGCGGGAGCGCGCGGGGCGGTCAACCAGCTGGGGCCGGAAGACCGCAGCTCGTTGATCTTCTTTTCGGCCAGCGCGAGGCTCGCGGTTCGCTCCACCACCGACCGCACGCAGCTGTTCGCCGCCCTGGACACGGTACAGCCCGGTGCCGGCGTCACCCGTTTTGGCCCCGCGCTCGATCTCGCGCGCACCGTGCTGGAGCAGTCGAACCTCCCTCGCAAGCACGTCGTGGTGGTCTCAGACTATCAGCGCGCGGGGTGGGACGGCGACGAAAGCGGCCGCCTCCCGGCGGGAGCCTCGGTGGATCCCGTGGTGGTGGGCGGACCGTACGCAGGCGACATCGCGGTGAGCCAGCTCCTCTTCCAGCGGAGCTACCGGGACGGCCTGGAGCGGATCGAGACCACAGCGCGGCTGGTCAACTCGGGCGAGCAGGAGGCGGACGCAATCGAGGTGGTGCTCGAGCTGCAGGGCAGGCCGGCGGGATCGGCGGAAATCTCGCTGGGGCCGAATTCCTCTGCGCTGGTCACATTGCCGACCTTCACCCTGAGCGACCCCTTCACGCGCGGGTCCGTGCGCATCCCGGGGGACGATCTCCCGGCCAATGACGTCGCGCACTTCGTCCTCTCCCCTGGAGAGGGCTTCTCGGTCCTCTTGGTCGAGGACGGCGCGGATCCCGGACAACCCAGCCTTTACCTGCGCGAGGCGCTGGCCATCGGCACAGACCCAGCCTTCGACATCGAGGTCACGACCGTAGGGGCGATGACGGCCGGCGACCTCGCGGGCCGGTCGGTGGTCGTCCTGAACGGATCGCGGCCGCCGCGCGGCAACGTGGGCGAGCGCCTGCGGGAGTTCGTCGAGTCCGGCGGGGGACTCGTCGTCATCCTGGGCGAGCGCAGCAGCTGGCCCGCCGATGCACCGGATCTGCTGCCGGGCTCCGTGGGATCGGTGATGGAGCCGGAGTGGCGAGAGGGGCGCGGCGGAACCCTCGGGCGCATCGACTATACGCACCCTGTCTTCGCGCTCTTCGCCGCCCCGCGCAGCGGCAACCTCACCGACGCCAACTTCTTCCGCTACCGGAACGTCGAGACGCCGGGCCCGGAGGGCGTGCTGGCCCGCTTCGACAACGGTGCGGTGGCGCTGGCGGAGCGGCAGGCAGGGGAAGGACGGGTGCTGCTCTGGACGTCGATCTTGGACAACTACTGGAACGATATGGTGTTACAGCCCATCTTCCTGCCCCTTGCGCATCAGATGGTGAAGTACGCCGGTGGTTTCAGTCCCCCCACACCGTCCTATACCGTGGACGATGTGCTGAACCTGTCGGGGGTGCGTGAGACCCGTGAGGTGGACCGTCTGCTGGCGGCCATCGGGCAGGATGAGAGAGAAGGGCTGGTCGCGATTTCGCCCTCGGATCGTTCCATTGACGTAACAGGGGGAGGCCGCCCTGGCTTCCTGTCGCTGGCGGAGCAGGGATTCTATGAGATGCACGGCGCCAGCGGCGACGATGGGGTGGGCACGCCCGCAGTGGCCGTCAACGTAGACCTTGAGGAGACGGATCTCGAGGCGATGGATGCCGAGGAATTCGTGGGCGCCATTACGAGTCTGCGCACCGGCACCGCCGGCGCCGCGGATGTCGAACTCGGCCCGGAGGACAAGGAACGGCGCCAAGGATTCTGGTGGTATCTAATGGCGGCGGCGTTCCTCCTCCTGGTCCTGGAAACGGCGATCTCCAACTATCTGTCACGGAGAGCCGCCAGCCAACCGTAGCAAGAGCCCGAAGGGGCAGCAGCCGCACACGAGAAGGGGGTGTTGAGGTGCCTACACGACTCAACCAACGCGCCAGACTGGAATTGCTCGACGCCATCCGCCAGGTGCGCAACCGATGGCGGATGCGGATCACGCTGCGCGGGCTGACGGTGCTGCTCGGGATCGGGCTGGTGGCGTTCCTGATTTCCTCCTGGAGCATGGAGGGAGCCCGCTTCAGCCCCGGCGTGGTCACCGCTGTCCGAATCGCCACGTGGGTGTCGCTCCTCGCCGCGGGGTTCTGGTTTCTCGTGCGCCCGCTCTGGCGGCGGCCTTCCGACGCACAGGTCGCGCTCTACCTGGAGGAGCATGAGCCGTCGCTCAAGGCCGCTGTCCTGAGCGCCGTCGACGCGGGAGCGGACCCCGAGGCCGCGGACGCCGCGCATTCGCCCGCGCTGGTACGGCAGCTCCTGGAGTCCGCCGTCGCGAGAGCGCGCGCAGTAGACTCCGGGCACGGGATCGAGCGGGGAGGGCTGTTGCGCTGGTCCGCCGCCGTGGTGGGGGTCGGTCTCGCCATCCTCATCACCTTCCTTACCGGACCGGCGTTCCTGCGCCATGGCGCCTCGGTGCTGCTCTCTCCGACCGTCAGCGCGGCGGAGGTGAACCCCTACTCCATCGAGGTCACCCCGGGGGACATCACCATCACGAGCGGTTCGGACCAGCGGGTTGCCGCGCGCAACCTGGGTTTCGAGTCCGCTGAAGCGGAACTCTTCCTGCGCACCGGCCCGGATGGCGAATTCCGGGCCCTGTCCATGATCGGGGCGGAGAACCCGGGCGAGTTCGAGATCGTGCTCTTCGGCGTGGACGACGTCACCGAGTACTTCGTGCGTTCCTCGGGCGTCCAGTCGGAGATGTACCGCATCAATGTGGAGATTCTGCCCTACGTGGACCGGCTCGAGCTGGTGTACGACTTTCCGGCCTACACCGGACTGCCGGACCGGACCATCGACGAAGGCGGCGACATCGCCGTGCTGCGCGGGACGCGTGTCCACCTGCGCGCCTTCCCGACGATTCCCAGCCCAAACGCCAACCTCTGGCGTGACGACGCGCTGGCGAGCGAGCTGGCGCTGGACGAAGACGGCTCCTTCACCGGTTCCTTCGTGGTGGAGCAGAACGGGTTCTATCGCATCGAGATGGAGAGTGCGCGCGCCGGGCTGGTGCCCGCCTCGCCCCAATACACGATCGACGTGCTGAACGACCAGCCTCCGGTGCTTTCCTTCGCCCGGCCCGGACGTGACATGACCGCCAGCGCGCTGGAAGAGGTCTTTGTGGAGGCGCGGGCCAGCGATGACTACGGCATCAAAGCGATGCAGCTCGTCTATTCGGTCAACGGCGGCCAGGAGCAGACCGTCGAGCTGTTCGGCTCCGGAGCCGCGCCAATGACCGAGGTGAGCGCCGGATACACGTTTTTCCTTGAGGAATACGAGCTGGTGCCCGGGGACATCATCTCCTACTACGCCAAGGCTCGCGACAACGCCGGAACGGGTGATCAGGAAGCCATCAGCGATATTTACTTCGTTCAGATCCGTCGTCTCGGGACCGACTTCCGCCAGGCGGAGCAGCAGGGAGGCGGCGGTGGCGGCGGCGGTGGCGAACAGGAGCTGTCGGAACAGCAGAGGCAGGTCGTCTCGGCGACCTTCAACCTGAACCGGGACCGCGAGCGCTATTCGCCGGAAGGCTTCAGCGAGGGGCTGGTGGTGGTTCGGCTCTCGCAGGAGAGACTTCGCGAGCAGGTCGCGACCCTGGTCACGCGCCTCAACAACCGGGGTGTCGCGCGGGATGCCGAGTTCGATCAGATCGCCACCCTGCTGCCGCGGGCCGGCGAGGAGATGGAGGCCGCCATGGAGCGGCTGGACGCCGCCGATCCGCGAGGTGCGCTCGCCGAGGAACAGCAGGCGCTCCAGTACCTGCTGCGGGCCGAGGCGCTCTACGACGAGGTCCAGGTGGGTCAGCAGCAGGGTGGCGGCGGGGGCGGTGGCGGTGGTGGCGGCCCCAGTGCCGAAGACCTGGCCGACCTCTTCGAGCTGGAGCTGGACAAGCTCAAGAACCAGTACGAGAGCGTGCAGCGTGGGGAAATGCAGCAGGCGGACGAACAGATCGACGAGACTCTGGAGCGCCTGCGCGAGCTGGCACGGCGTCAGGAGCAGGAGGCCGAGCGCCAGCAGCGCCTGGCCAACCGCTCCCAGGGATCGGCCGGTGGGGGTTCCCAGAATCAGCGCTCGCTCGCGGACGAGGTCGAGGAGGAGGCGCGCCGCCTGGAGCAACTCTCGCGCATGCAGTCGAACCAGCGGCTGATGGAGACTGCGCGCCAGCTTCAGAACGCCGCCGACGCGATGCGGGAAGCGGCCGCGGCGCGAGGGAACGAATCGGCTGCGGATGCGCGTGCCGCGCTCGATCGGCTGCGGGCTGCGCGCCGGCTGCTGGAGCGCGACCAGTCCGGGCGGGTCGAGCGTGACGCCCAGGACGCACTGCAGCGGAGCGAAGCGCTGATCGAAGAACAGCTGGAGGTCGCGGAAGAATCGGTGGATATCTCAAGTGCGGATCGGGTCACGTCGGAGCGCATGCGCCAGCTCATCGAACGCAAGAACGCGATGTTCCAGGAGGTGGCCGACCTCGAGCGGCAGATCGATCAGATGGCGGCCGATTCCCGTTCCGAACAGCGGCAGGCTTCCGAGATGTTCGACCAGGCCTTGCGCACGATCCGCGACAACAAGCTGAAGGAGCGGATTCAGTATTCGCGGGGCTTGCCCGGGGCGCGGAGTCCCGACTTCACGCGCGACTTCGAGCAACAGACCACCGAGCACCTCATGGAGCTGAGAGAGCAGCTGCGGGCCGCGTCGGGGGAGATCGGCGAACCGGTGGACGACCGCACCACGGAGTCACTCGACCGGGCCCGCGATATGGTGCGCAACATGGAGTCGCTGAACCGGCGGCTGCAGGCACGCGCCGACGAGAACGCCCAGCGGCGACTGGGGGAGCGCCCCGGGGAGGGTGCCCAGGGCCAGCAGCAAGGCGAGCAGGGTGAAGGGCAGCAGGGTGAGGGACAGCAAGGTGAAGGCGGGCAGCAGGGGCAAGGCGGGCAGCAGGGGCAAGGCGGACAGGCCGGCGGCGCGGGGGCACCGGGCGGCGATCGGTCGGACCTCGGCAGCGGCGGCTTCGGACCCGGCGGCAGCGGCTGGATGCGCGGCCTGACGCCCGAGGACATCCGCCAGTTCCGCGGCGAATACCGTGAGCGCGTCCGCGAGCTGGCCGATCTGCGGCAGGAACTCGCCGGCACCGGGGTCGGCATCGAAGAGCTCGATGGCGTCATCCGCGCCATGAGGGAGCTCGACGACCGGCGCGTCTATGACGACATGGAGGAGATCATCCGGCTCCAGACCCAGATTCTCGAAGGTGTGAAGCGCTTCGAGTTCGGGCTGCGCCGGGCGGCCGGGGAAAGCGACGCCGAGCGGCTTCTCCTCTCCGGCTCGGACGAAGTGCCGCCGGGCTTCCGCCAGTTGATCGAGGAGTACTATCGCTCGCTCTCGCGCAGCCCTGGGGGCTGAGCAACCCTACGGACCGAATCGGAACCAAATAGACCCGGACACACTACCTCAGACGACGCAGGTCCAGGAACCGATCAATCGGAAGCAAGACATGTTGATTCGCACCAGAAACGCCGGCCTCGACATCCCTTCCTCGGAGATCACGCCCGAGGACACCTATCTGAACAGGCGCAAGTTCATCGCGGCCGCAGGCGCGCTCGCCGCCGGCCACCTGGCGGCTCCGGCGCTCGGAGGAAACGCCAACAAGGCGTTCGCCCGCTCCGGCCAGGACTTCTCCGACGCCACCGACGAGCTGGGCGACGAGGTCAACCAGTACGAACACATCACCACCTACAACAACTTCTACGAGTTCGGCACGGACAAGCGCGACCCCTCGCGCAACTCCGGCGACTTCGAGCCGGAGCCGTGGACGGTCGAGGTGAACGGCCACGTGGACAAGCCCGGCACGTACGCGCTCGACGACCTTCTGCGGCCTCACACCGAGGAAGACCGCATCTACCGCCTTCGCTGCGTGGAAGCCTGGTCGATGGTGATCCCGTGGCGGGGCATCCCGCTCGCCGATGTGATTTCGCGGCTGGAGCCCACCGGGTCCGCCAACTACGTCCAGTTCAAGACGGTGATTCGTCCCGAGGAGATGCCCGGCCAGCGCCGCCCCATCCTTCCCTGGCCCTACCTCGAAGGTCTGCGCATGGACGAGGCCATGAACCCGCTGGCACTCCTGGTGACAGGGGTCTACGGACGCGGCCTTCTCAACCAGAACGGAGCTCCGCTCCGGTTGATGGCACCGTGGAAGTACGGCTTCAAGAACGTGAAGAGCATCGTCGAGATCTCCTTCGTGGAGGAGATGCCGCACAACACCTGGAATGTGTCGGCGCCTAACGAGTATGGGTTCTTCGCCAACGTGAACCCCGAGGTGGACCATCCGCGCTGGAGCCAGGCGCGCGAACGGCGCATCGGCGAATTCCTGCGGCGCCCGACCCTCATGTTCAACGGGTATGGCGACCAGGTGGCCCGCATGTACGAGGGGATGGACCTGGCGAAGTGGTACTAGGCCGCTAGCCAGCAGACCCGATGCAACCGAAAACGCGGGCCCGGGTTCTGAGTGCGGTCATCTGGGCCATCTGTCTGGCGCCTCTTCTCTGGTTATTTCTCCGTTTCCGGGAGGACGCGCTGGGCGCCAACCCGATCGAGGAGTTCACCCACTGGGGCGGCACTTCCACGCTGATCCTGCTTCTCCTCGCCCTATCCGTGACCCCGCTGCGGCGCTGGGCAGGACTGAACCTGGTTCGCTACCGGCGCCGCCTCGGGCTGGCGGCCTTCTTCTACGCCCTGACGCACTTTCTCACCTACGTGGCCCTCGACCAGTTCTTCGCCTTCGAGTACGTGCTGGAGGACATTGCCGAGCGCCCCTACATCACCGCGGGCTTCGCCGCCTTCGTCCTGCTGATTCCTCTGGCGATCACCTCGACCAGGGGATGGATCCGCCGTCTGGGTCGGCGCTGGCAGCGGCTCCACCGCATCGTCTACGCAGCCGCTGCCCTGGGCGTGCTGCACTACTTCTGGAAGGTGAAGGCGGACACCCTGTGGCCGACGGTGGCCGCGGTGGTGCTCGCGGTGCTACTGGCTCTCCGCCTCAAGCCGAAGACGAAACGCCGGAAGACCGGGTCTGCCGGAAGCCGCAAGGCAAAGCCTCAGACCGGGCGCGCCTGATGGAGCGAATCGTCACATCCCTCATCGTCGGGACGCTAGCGGCCTGCGTGCTGGCCCCGTCTCCCGGAGTCGCGCAGGCGGCGGCGGACGCCGAGCCCGACGCGGTCGCCATCCTGCAGGTGGTGGACGACCTGTTCGACGCCATGCGCGCAAGGGACGGTGACACGCTGGCGCGCATCTTCCACCCGAACACGAGTCTCATCAACGCCGGCACCGGCGCCGACGGCACACCTGCGGTCACCGAGATCCCCATCTCCCGCTTCGTCTCTTCGGTGCTGGGCTCCTCCAGCTACCTCGACGAGCGCACCTACAACCCGGTGGTCCAGGTCAACGGCAACCTGGGCAGCGTGTGGGTCGAGTACGACTTCTTCGCCGACGGTGAGTTCAGCCACTGCGGCGCCGACGCCTTCATGATGGGGAAGAGCAGCGGGGGGTGGCAGATCGTCCAGATCGCGCACACGATGGTGCGCGAGGGCTGTCCCGAGCGCGGCGGCTAACCGCCCGTGCGGAGGGGCTGACCCCCTATCCCTCTTCCCTTCCCAGCAGCCTGTCGAGCTCGGGTACGATCCGGATCGCGCGGAACGACGCCAGGCGATAGAGAACGTCGTTGTCCGGCAGGCGGACCCAGTATTCGGCGTCCACCGGCGCCAGCTCCAGCGTCACGAGAGTGTCCCCGCTCTCGCCCATGGCAACGAGACGACGCACATCCTCCGCGGGAAACTCCGCCCCCTCCTCTGCGAAGCCAATGGCCCTGATCTCATCCAGCTCGTCCAGGATGTTGGCGACCGAGGCCGAATCCGGCACCGCGCCCGATTCCGCCAGCGTCCAACCCGCCTCGCCGCGCTCGACTACGACGACCTCGCCGCCGCGCTCCACTTCAATCGTCTGTATCGCCTCTGTGTCCACGAGCGCGATGAGCTTGTCGCGCCAGTCGGAGATTGTGCGGGTGAAGGCACCGCGCATGTCTCCCCGGAGGATGTAGACTTCATCGGAGCCGGGCAGCCGGGCGTAGGCGGTCTGGAAGGCCGTCCCCACCCGTCCCAGCACCATGATGCGGTTCTCTCCGCTTCGGAGCCGGAACTCCAGCATCCACGCATCGTGACCGGCCACGCCCAGGCGCTCGTGATTGTCCGGGTTGGCGGCAGCCAGGGAACTGACTTCAACACCGCTCAGGCTCGTGAACGCGCGCGCGACCGCGGCTGAGTCGGCCTCGAAGCCGTTCACCGTCCACCCACCGGAGGCGCGCGCCAACTCAATCTCTTCCTCGGGTCCCGAGAGCGTCGCGCCCTCCAGCGTGCGTTCGTCGATGCCCTCCAGTTCGGCCGCGAGCTCGAGGGCGCCGGCGGAGAGCGCCGCGCCGCCTCCGCTCACCAGCCGAATGATCCCGTACAGGACCAGAAGTCCCGCAAGTACGATGACGATTCTCTGCAGTACGTTCTTGCTCATGCGTCCATCTCGCTCCAGCGGCGTTGCGCGCGGGCCCGCCGGCCGGTCACGCGCAAGGCGCCGGCGAGGCAGAAGAAGAGCGGAATCCCCGCGAGGTTCCCCCATTTCAGTGCGTTCTTGGCGAAATCCGACTCCAGGACGAGCGGGGGCGGAGTGCGGTCCTTGGAGCGAATGCTGA
This sequence comes from Longimicrobiales bacterium, assembly GCA_965237885.1. Classification (GTDB taxonomy): domain Bacteria; phylum Gemmatimonadota; class Gemmatimonadetes; order Longimicrobiales; family Gaopeijiaceae; genus BD2-11. Next base: position 1,480,455 of record CBDEGN010000002.1, read on the forward strand.
TGAGCGCCTCGTCCTGAGCCAGCCAGTCGACGGAGTTGGCGGCGAACAACAGGTTCTGCCGGCTCGACCTGACGAACTGCGCGTCGAGGAAGTCCACGTCGGCCACCACCACCATGCGGCCGCCGCCTTCCAGGCCGTTTTCCCCGTCCGAGCCTTCCGCCGGAATCGAAAAGTCCACGGCAGCCGCCACCACTTCAACGCCCAGGTCGGCCTCGTCGGCGTAGGTCTGCATGTCCGGCGCGATCGGGCTTCCGGGCGCCTGCACTCCACCCGCCCCGGTGGTGGTCCAGAGCGGCACGGCCCGCACCGTGTCGTTCAGCACCAGGGCGCTCGCCCATCCCACCGAGAGGTTGTTGAGGTCGCGGGTCACCGGGTGATCGGCGCCGCGGAAGAGTATGGGCCAGAGCGGATACGAGCGCACCACCGCGAAGATCCCCTGCCGTCCCATCTGGACCCGCTCCGCCGAGGCCAGATCGTAGACGATGCCGCCGTCCCACGACACGCCGCGCTCCTCCAGGAAGGTTTCGAGCCCCGACGTCACGGATGTCGACATCGGGGACTGCGGATCGACCTGCGTCCCCTCCACCAGCAGAAGAGCCGCCCCGCCGCCATCCACATACTCGCCGATTCGGTCCACGGCGAGGCGTGACATGCGCTCCGTCGGTGCCGCTACCACAAGCACGTCGATGGAATCTGGATCCAGGCGCGGAACCGAGTCTCCGTCAAGCGCGACGCTGCCGATCGAGTAACGCTCGCTGAGCTCCTGCTGGAGCGCGGGCAACTCGAAGGCCTGCCTGGCCCCGAAGCCGGAGGCGAAACGCAAGCGAAGTCGCGCGTCGTCTGTCATCGAAATGACAGCCGAGGCCAGGCGCAGCTCCAAGTCGTCGGTGCGGTCGATGATGGGAATGATCTCGCGCTTGTCCGCGTACAGCATCGCGAGGCCGAAGTATCCCCGACGCACCTCAAACTCGTCGTCGCGCAGGACGTTGAAGTCGAGAGCCGGAATCCCCATGCCGGTCGCTTCGGAGCGGGCGTCGTCGCTGTCCTCCGGATCGATTCTCTCCAGAACCAGCCGTCCGCCCCCCGCCCGCCGGAAGTCCGCCAGCAGGTCCTCCACGTCGCGCAGGGTGAGCTGAACCTCCGGTGGAAGCTCGTCCGAGACAAAGAGCTTGAAGGTGACGATATCGTCGAGTTCTCCGAGGATCTGGCGGGTGCCCTCGGCGAGCGTGTAGAGGTCGCCGCGGGTCAGGTCCAGGCGCCCGCGGATGTAGCCACCGAGGAGGTTCACCACCACGACCAGAGCCACAATGGCGGTGGTGCCCATGCGCAGGCGGCGATAGTCACCCCGGCTGTGGCTCAAGCGCTCGCGGCTCACCAGCGCGATCGAGAGGGCCAGGAAGAGCGCGGCAGTGGAGAGGAAGTAGAGGACGTCGCGCAGGTCGATCACGCCACGGGCCACGTTCTCGAAATGCCCGATCACGGAGAGGCGGGCCGCGGCGCCCCCCAGGATCGGAGGAAGCCCGATCTGGAACACCGGTAGACCGATGAGGACGAGCGCCAGGCTGACCGCGATCGCGAGGATGAACGAGGTGATCTGGTTGCGGGTCATGCTCGACGCCCACAGGCCGATGGCAACGAACTGCGCTGCGAGCAGCGTCGCGCCCACATACTGGGTCGTCACGATGCCGGGATCGGCCTCGGAAGCCAGCAGGACCCCGATCGACATCGGGACTGTGCCGGCGAGCGCAATCAGGGCGAAGATCCAGTTCCCCAGGAACTTGCCGAGCACCGCCTCGATCTCGCTGAAGGGATGGGCCAGCAGCCAGTCCAACGTCCCGCTGCGCCGCTCTTCCGCCAGCGACCGCATCGTCGCCGCGGGAATGAGAATGGCGAACAGCCAGGGAAGCAGATCGAAGAACGGGCGCAGGGTTGCGATGTTGGCGGCGTAGAGAGAACGAAACTCCAGAAAGAGCCCCAGGGAGAGAAAAGCGACGATCAGGATGTACGCCGTGGCCTGGTCGAAGAAGCCCCGCAACTCGCGGAAGGCGATGGTCGGAACGCCCCTCACGCTCGCCAGGATCCGGTCGAGACTCATGCTTCCACCTCCTCCGCAGCCTCTGGTGCGGGGGTTTCGTCGGCGTCACCGGTGCCCCCGCCCTCGCCATTCGAGGTAAGCGACCGGAAGACCCGTTCCAGATTGACCTGCTCCCGGTGCAGCTCCCACAGGACCCACCCGCGGCTGCTCGCCAACTGGGAGATGACCGGCCGGAGCTCGGCGCCCGACGCGACTTCCAGACGAACCCGGGTGCGCCCTTCCAGGGTTTCGGTCGTGGACGCGGAAACGGCCTCCAGCGAGCCGAGGGCCTCGCCCACGCCGTCGCCCTCGGCTTCGACCAGATAGTGGGCGCCGCCGGTGCGGTCGGCCGCCAGGTCGGCCACGGTGCCGTCGGCGACCAGCCGCCCGTTGGCGATGATCAGCAGCCTCCGGCAGGTGGCTTCGACCTCCTGCATGACGTGGGTGCTGAGAAGGACCGTGCGCTCAGCTCCCAGGGCACCGATCAGCTTGCGGATTTCAACCCGCTGGTTGGGATCGAGGCCCTCGGTAGGCTCGTCGAGAATCAGGATTTCCGGGCGGTGCAGAATCGCCGCGGCCAGCCCGATACGCTGCCGATATCCCTTGGAGCACTCCCCGATGGGACGGAAGAAAACCGCGTCCAGCGCGGTCTGCTCCACCGCGTCGCGGACGGCGCGCGTGGCATCCGCTCCACGCAGCCTGCGAATCTCGGCCACGTACTCGAGGTACTCGACCACCAGCATTTCGTCGTAGAGCGGATTCGCTTCGGGCAGATACCCCACCCGCCGTTTGGCTTCCCTGAGGTCGGTCTCGATGGGCACGCCATCGAACTGCACCACCCCGGAGTCGGGCTGGAGCGTGCCGGTGAGCATGCGCATCGTCGTCGTCTTCCCGGCCGCGTTAGGCCCGAGAAAGCCCACGACCTCGCCCCGATCCACCTCGAACGACACGTCGTTGACGGCAACGAGCGAGCCGAAGCGTTTGGTCACACCTTGTACGGCGATCATTCAGTTCCTCCTTCCAGCAATCCGTCGAGCCCCCGCAACCCCTGCGGACTCAAAGCGTCCGCCCGAGGCCTCCGGGAAATGCTGCGCGACTTGCAAACAGCAAGAAGCCGCGCGAACCCGGATGTTGCGCGGCTTCGGGAAGCCCGTGGCAGACCCGCTGAACCCGCGCTCGAGCAACTCGTCTGTTTGTACCCCGTTTCCCCCGGGGGCGCACGATTCTAAGATATGATGCCAATGATGTCCAGAAGGTTTCCCTCCCCGAGAAGGGTCTCGGTTGATGACCACTCCAGGCTTGCCCTGCAAACGGGAGAATCCCGCATGAGGCCCTGTGGCTGGATGAAGGATGCATGGCGACGCAACGCCCGATGGGCGGCTGCGATCATTGTGCCCGTGCTGGCCGCCGGCGCATGCGAGGCTTCGGACGAAGCCGGTCAGCGGATCCAAGCACAAAACGGGCCAGGGCAGCGGGTCGAAGCATCCGCCGCCTACTCCGACGCGGCAGCGACGCTCTCGGCCGCCATCGAGCGGGAGCGGGCGGACAAGGGGCTGGCCGCTGTCTCGATCGCGCTGGTGGACGGCGACGAGGTGGTCTGGGCGGAGGGCTTCGGCGCGCAGGATGAGTCGGGTGAAGTGCCCGCCACGGCGTCGACCGTGTACCGCGTAGGGTCGGTCTCGAAGCTGTTCACGGACATCGCCATCATGCAGCAGGTCGAGCGCGGCCGCATGGACCTCGACGTCCCGGTGCGCACCTGGCTCCCCGACTTCGCTCCCGACAATCGCTCCGGCACGCCCGTCACCCTGCGCCATCTCATGGCGCACAGGTCCGGGCTCATCCGGGAGCCGCCAGCGGGGCACTATTTCGACGACAGCGGAACCGATCTCGCGACGACCGTCGCCAGCCTCGCCGGCACGCCCCCTCGTCTATCCCCCGGGTGCGCGCACGAAGTACTCGAACGCGGGCATCGCGGTGGTCGGCCATGCGCTGGAGGCCGTCCAGGACGAACCGTTTGCGGACTACCTTCGGCGTGCGGTGCTGGAACCCCTCGGCATGACCGCCAGCTCCTTCACGCCCGAAGCGCACATCGTGGATCATCTGGCGCACGCCTGGATGTGGGGTTTCGACCGCGGACTGTTCTCCGCACCGACCTTCGAGCTGGGGATGTCGCCGGCGGGCAGCATGTACTCCACGGTGCTCGACCTGGCCGGTTTCATGAGCGCGATGCTTCGCCGTGGCGAGGGCATGAACGGCCGCGTGTTGCGCGCCGAGACCCTGGAGTCGATGTGGGAGCCCCAGTTCGCGGAACCCGGGACATCGAGCGGATTCGGGCTGGGCTTCTCGGTGGAAGAGCGTTTCGGCGAACGCTGGCTGGGGCACGGCGGTGCGATCTACGGTTTCTCGACACAGCTGGCTTTCCTGCCCGACGCGGGGCTCGGGGTGGTGGTCGTCTCAGCCGTGGACGGGACCAACACCGTGACCGGCCGCCTGGCCGACGCGGCGCTGGAACTCATGCTGGCGGCGCGGAACGGCCTGCCGCTTCCCGGGGAGCCATTGCCGGCGACCCAACCCATCGATGCGGCGGTCGCGCTGGAGCTCGAGGGCGTGTACGGCACCGCCGATACCGGGCTGGAATTCGATGAGCGGAACGGTGACCTCTACATGACCCCTCTGCGGGGCGGCGCGACCGTGCGGGTGCGGGCTCGCGGCGACACCCTCATCGTCGATGACCGGCTGGCCTACGGGACCCGCTTCCTGCGGGACGGCCGCGACCTTGTCGAACTCGGGGAGGCGCCTGCTCGCCGGCCCCGCCAGCCGCCGCGCGGATTGCCCGAGGCTCCGCCCGCTCACTGGGAGGGGCTGATCGGGGAGTACGGCTGGGATCACAACGTGCTCTACATCCTCGAGCGTGAAGGCCGGCTGCACGCGCTCATCGAATGGTTCTTCCTGTATCCCCTCGAGGAGATGTCGGCGGACGTCTACGCCTTCCCCGACTGGGGACTCTACCACGGGGAGCGGCTCGTCTTCGCGCGGAGCGAGGACGGTCGCGCGACGTCCGTCGAGGCGGCCTCGATTCGCTTCGATCGCCGGGAGGTCGGCACCGAGGCCGGAGAGACGTTCCGCATCAAGCCGGTGCGTCCGGTAGAAGACCTGCGCGCCGAGGCTCCGACCGCCTCGCCTCCCGCCGAGCCGGGGGAGTTCCTGGACTCGGAGCTGATCGAAGTCACCTCCCTCGAACCCGGCATTCGCCTCGACGTGCGCTACGCGACGACCAACAACTTCATGTCATCGGTTTTCTACGATCAGCCGCGCGTGTTCCTGCAGCGGCCCGCGGCGGAGGCGGTGGCCCGGGCACACCGCGCACTCGCACCCCATGGATACGGCTTGCTGCTTCACGACGGCTACCGGCCCTGGTACGTCACCAGGATGTTCTGGGACGCGACGCCCGAGTCACAGAAGATCTTCGTGGCCGACCCGGCAAGCGGCTCGCGCCACAACCGCGGTGCGGCCATCGACCTCAATCTCCATGATCTGGCCAGCGGCCAACCCGCCGGCATGGTGGGCACCTACGACGAGTTTTCGCCGCGGTCGTTCCCCGACTACTGGGGGGGCACTTCCAGGCAGCGCTGGCTGCGAGAGCTGCTGCGCCGCACTATGGAAGCCGAGGGTTTCACCGTCTATGAGGCCGAATGGTGGCATTTCGACCACGACGACTGGCGTGCCTACGGCATCCAGAACGTGACCTTCGAGGAGATCACCGGGCAGCCCTGAAGCCCGATACGAGGAGCACATCCCATGCATGAACAGGTCACGAACCGACATCATCTCCAGCGGCCCGAGGGCCCTGGCGGCGGCGCTGGCCTCCAACCCGGCTCGCGCCGTCTCCCAGGCTCGGCGCTTCCGCCAGCCCGAGGTTGTGAACCGGACAAGCCGACTGCGCCCCCGGCAGGCGCGTCGAGCTTGCGCGCCCTCGGCACTGCCTGGATCGTCGTTGCGCTCGCGGGTCTGGCGTGCGGCGCTCCCAGCGAAGAGGGCGGAGGCGAAGCCGCCACAGACGAGGCCGAGGTCGCTGGCGGGGACCTCATCCGCACTGCCGACCCCTTTGCGCGCGGCTACACCGAAGAGGATTTCCCGCGGCTGCGCGAACTTGCCGACGGGGTCTACTCCTACGAGGCGCTGCGCTCCGCGGGCGACCAGCGCTTCACCACCGTCAGCATGTTCGTGGTCACCGACGAGGGCGTGCTGGTGGCGGACGGCCAGGGCAATGTCGCGGAGACCCAGCGGCTCATCGAACACATCGCCTCGGTGACCGACCGCCCGATCACGCACGTGGTGATCTGCTCCGACCACGGCGACCATACCGCCGGCAACTCCGCCTTCCCGGCCGACGCGGAGTTCATCGCCCACCCCACTTCGGCGAGGGCGCTGGAGGCCACGGCAGGCAATCCCAACCGCACCGCCGACGCGCCGCCGGTGGTGCACCCCACCCGCCTGGTGGACGAACGCGAGGTCCTCCAGCTGGGGGGCAGGACCATCGAGATCCTCTTCCTGGGCCGCGCGCACACCGGGGGCGACCTGGCCGTGCATCTCCCGGAAGAGGACATCCTCTTCATGAGCGAGGCCTACCTGCACCGCGTCTTCCCCGCGATGCGCAGCGCATATCCGTCCGAATGGGTGGCGACGATCGAGCAGGCGCAGGCGATGGATGTCGAGACGTACGTCCCCGGGCACGGCTTCGTGGACTCACCGGAGATCCTGGAGGAGGAGCTGGAGACCTTCCGGCAAGCGGTGGTGCAGGTCATCGACGAGAGCCGCCGTCTCCACAGCCAGGGGCTCAGCCTGGAGGCAGCGCAGGCGAGCGCGGACTTCGGGGAACTGGCGGACTGGTGGCTGTCGGAGAGCCAGGCGGCGCGCGCCATCCAGCAGGTCTACGCGGAGATCGAGGGGATGCTGCCCTGAAAGCGGAAAGGGTTGTTGGAGTCCGGCGAGGATCACGGACCCGAAGGAGAGGAAGGCGGAACGTACATTGGACGGGCGGATACGTGGGACGCGACCCGGCGAGGCGCGCGGGTGATTCTAAGGTTCAACGGGGCCCAGGGCGCTTTCGTGGGTACCGTCCAGAACACGACCCAGCAGACGCTTTGTGCTGTTCGCGTCGAGATTCACCTGTCGAGCGGCAGGGAACTGGGTCCAACACCAGCGACCGACATTCCGCCAGATGGATCGATCAAGATAGTCTTGCCAGCAGGGGAAGCTTCGTTCGATCGCTGGACCGGCCCACCCGGAGATGTCCGCTTGTGGGGGCTAGGGTTGGCGAGAGCCAGGTGTGCAAGCAGGTTGTCAGGTACACCCGGAATCAGAAAGATGTTGAGATGATCCGCTTCCCATTTCGAGGAAGGATTCAGTGAAAAGCGCCGTCCGTGCATGGATTCGCATCGTCGCCGTCCTGAGCGTAGCCCTGGCAGCGGGTACCTGCGCCCGCGATCCCCAGGCGGAGCCGATGGGCGAAAGCTCAGCTGAGTCCACACCAGAAGCTGCCGTGCCTGGTCTGGCTCAGGAGGTGGCGCAAGAGGAAATGGCGGAGCCCGGTGAAGAGCTCATGGCCGAGGGAGGCGAGGGCGAACACGGAGGCCGCGAAGGCGAAGGGCGGGAAGGTGAGGGTGAGCATGGTGCCCGCGAAGGCGGCGAAGGGGAGGGTGAAGGCGAGCACGGAGGCGGCGGCGAGGGAGAGCATGGCGAAGGGGACGAGCACGGGGAGGAGGGCGAGGAGTCCGGCGAGTACATCGGCTCCGGGGACACCTGGGACACGACCCGCCGAGGTGCCCGCCTGATCCTCTCATTCGATGCCGCACAGGGTGCCTTCGTCGGCACGGTCGAGAACACGACGCAGCAGACGCTTTGCGCCGTGCGCGTGGAGGTTCATCTCTCCGGCGGACCCGAGCTCGGGCCGACCACGCGCACGGACCTCCCCGCCGGTGAATCGACCGATGTGGTCCTCTCGGCCGAAGGCGAATCCTTCGACGTCTGGACGGCCCATCCGGAGGTGTCGGCCTGCGCCCAATAGAGCCTGCCCGCGGGCACTCGACGATCATCGGAAATCATTTTCAGGCCATCGAGGGCTCGCTGGCCTACCTGACCTCGCTCTTTCGGCTATCCCGCTCCGCCGACTGGCTGGTCAGCGCGGGACTCGGTCGCAACATTCGTAGCATTGCCGTCCCGCTCCCGCATCCCACAACCGGAACCATCCACATGTCCATTCGATCCGCACTCCTCCGCCGTATCGGCGTCGGCCTCCTCCCGATGTTTCTCGTGCTCGCGGCGACGCCCGGCCAGGAGGCTCCGCCCATGCTGGGCTTCAGCCCGGACTCCGCGGCTCAACAACTCGACCTCGAGTCCCGCTTCGACACCTACATGAACGCGGACGACCTCGAGGAGTGGATGCGCTACCTGGTCGCCAAGCCCATCTACACCGGCTCGCCGCACAACCGCGAGACCGCTGACTGGCTGGTGGACCGCTTCCGTTCCTGGGGTTTCGAGACCCGTCTGGACGAGTACCATGTGCTCTATCCCACGCCGCGCATCCGGGAGCTGGAGATGCTGGAACCGACCCGATACACGGCGCAGTTGCGCGAGCCCGCCCTGGATCAGGACGCGGCGTCGATCATCGAGGAGGACCGGCTTCCGACTTTCAACGCCTATTCGGCCGACGGAGATGTCACGGGGGAACTGGTCTACGTGAACTACGGCATCCCGGCGGACTACGAGGAGCTGGAGCGCCGCGGCATCAGCGTGGAGGGCAGGATCGTGATCGCCCGCTACGGGGGATCGTGGCGCGGCATCAAGCCCAAGGTCGCGGCGGAGCATGGCGCCATCGGCACCATCCTCTATTCCGATCCGCGAGACGACGGCTACTTCCAGGGCGATGTCTATCCCGACGGTCCCTACCGGATGGAGCACGGGGTGCAGCGCGGGGCGGTGCAGGACATGCCGCTTTATCCGGGCGATCCACTGACGCCGTTCGAGGGCGCCACCCCCGACGCCGAGCGCTACACGGTCGAGGAAGCGCCGACCGTCATGAAGATCCCGGTGCTGCCGATCTCCTACGCGGATGCCCTTCCGATGCTGAGCGCGATGGAGGGGCCGGTCGCGCCGGCGGCGTGGCGCGGGGCTCTCCCGATTACCTACCACATCGGGCCGGGGCCCGCCCGGGTGCGCCTGCATGTCGAGTTCAACTGGGACATCACGCCGGCGTACAACGTCATCGCGGTGATGCCCGGTTCGGAACACCCGGACGAGTGGGTCATTCGCGGGAACCACCGGGACGGGTGGGCGATGGGCGCGGCCGACCCCATCTCCGGGCTGGTGGCGATGATGGCCGAGGCGCGGGCGGTGGGCGAGCTGGCGCGGGCGGGGTCGCCCCCGCAGCGCACCATCGTCTACGCCGGTTGGGACGCCGAGGAACCGGGCCTGCTGGGCTCGACGGAGTGGGCGGAGCACCACCGCGACGAGCTGCACGAAAAAGCGGTCATCTACATCAACACCGACGGCAACGGGAGGGGCTTCCTGTCGGCGGGCGGGTCGCACACCCTCGAGCGCTTCGTGAACGAGGTGGCGAAGGAAGTGACCGATCCGCAGACGGGCGTCTCCGTGTGGGAGCGGGTGCGGGCCCGCCGCGCCGTCCAGGGCGACCCCAGTGCGCAGGGTGACGGCGACCTGTGGATCGCGCCGCTCGGGTCGGGATCGGACTACACGCCCTTCCTGCAGCACCTCGGCATCGCCTCGCTGAACATCAGTTTCGGGGGCGAGAACGGGGGAGGCTCCTACCACTCGCAGTTCGACTCCTTCGACCACTACACGCGCTTCGGAGACCCGGGCTTCCAGTACGGCGTGGCGCTGGCTCAGGTGGGCGGGCGCCTCACCCTCCGCTTCGCCAACGCCGACGTCCTGCCGATGCGCGCGGCGAACTACGTGGAGACCGTAGACCGCTACCTGGACGAGATTCGCGAGCTCGCCGACGACATGCGGACCGAGACAGACCGCCACAATCGTCTCGTGGAGATGGATGCCTTCCGGCTCCAGGCCGATCCCCGGCAGACGTATTTCCCTCCGGCGCGCGAAGACGAGGTGCCCTTCTTCAACTTCGCGCCGGTGCAGAACGCACTCGGCGAGCTGGAGACCGCCTCGGAGGCCCTGGATCGCACGCTGGCCGGGGGCCTGGCGGCAGGATCCCTGTCGGCAAGCCGCGCGGCCGGGATCAACGCCCTCCTGCTCAAGGTGGAGCAGGCGATGACCGACACGGACGGGCTCCCCGGGCGCCCCTGGTTCCGTCACACCATCTACGCGCCCGGCTTCTACACGGGATATGGCGTCAAGACGCTGCCCGGCATTCGCGAGGCCATCGAGCAACGCGAGTGGGAGCTGGTCGAGCCCCAGATGGAGAGGATCGCGCGGGCGCTGGAGCGGGTGGCCGAGTTGCTGCGGCAGGCGGCGGGAGGTACGGTGTCGTAGGACGGGACGATTCAGCGCCGCATCGGTCCCGTGGACGATACCGGTTACGTGGTTCAACTCGCTTGGAAGCCTGGCGGCAATGACATGTCGCGTCCGACGGCCATATCCATCGCATCCCTGGCAGTCCTGCTTATCTCTGCTTGCGGAGAGGCGGAAGGTCCCGCCGAGGGTCCCGTTGCCGCGACCCTCGAAGAGGTGTTCGTCGTTGAAGCCGTTGTACAGCTCGGCGAAGACGCCGCCGACTCGATTGCCGAGATCGGCGACTTCGTCGAGCGGCGAGGCGGCGGCTATGTGATCGGTGATCGGTTCCTGCCGCGCGTGCGGAGCTACGACGAGGAGGGGCGGCTGGAGGCAGCCTTCGGGAGGTTCGGAGAGGGTCCTTTCGAGTTTCACCGGATCATTGCCGTGGCGGAGACACCGTCAATAGAGATCGTGGTCGCGAGCACCCGCCAATCCCATCTGACCTATCTGACCCGTTCCCTGGCTCCCGATACAATGGTCGCGTTGCCGGGGGCTCCCAGGGATGTCTTGGCGCTCGGACCTGACCTGCTCGTGCGGATGATGGTGGGAGACCCTGAACAACGCGTCTCCGGCCATCCATCACTCCTTCACCGGGTGACGCCGCCGGAGTTGGTATGGAGCAGCTACGCGCTTCCGTTCTCTCTCTCCGAGAGGCCGTATTGGGGTTCATTCGCGCGTTTTCCGGTGGCGGTCAGCGGCGATTCGACATATGTGATGTCGGGTCTGGAGTACCCGGTCACGATTTTTGACGGTGCGGGAGAGACCGTGGGCACCTTTGGGGCCCCGTCCGCCTCGTTCCGGCCGATTCCCGTGTTGGAACGCGGCGCGCTGGCCGATCTCGGGAGCCTCGGCACTACGCTGGGAGAGCTTCTCGCGAGCTTCGATGTCATTGACCGCATTGACGCGGTCGGCCCGCACCACCTGGTCCTGACGCGCGCTCGGTACAACCCCGAGCGGCCAATGCCTCCCTTCGAGCTTCTACACCCGTCGCTCGAGGTCTACGACCGGCACACCGGAACCAAGCTCTATGAGGATGTGCCACTTCCGGACGGATCCAGGGTCCTGGGCGGAGGACGGTTTCTGTACCTGCTCCTGAATATGCACTCTCCGCCCTGGCGGATCGCGAAGCTCCGGCTCCCGACGGAGGACTGAGGCTAGTAACTAGTCGAGACCGTCACGGACAACCTGATGTGGACCGTCCTCCTCCAACCGGAAACCGGACGCCTGTACGCGCCGGCCGGCCGTCGCTGGATTTTTCCGAAGCCGCGGGAGGGGGCAGGGGAGGAGGACGCACCGGGGGACAGCGCGCGGGAGAGCCAGCCGACTCCCGACGACTGGACGGTCTTCGGGTGGGATTCCTTCTTCAACGCCCTCGCGCTCGCGACCGCGTCGGGGCGCCTGGCCTGGGACGTGCTCCACGCCGGGCTCGAGTCGCGCTACCCGAACGGGAACGTGCCTAACTGGAGGAGCCGGTGCAGCGGCACACCCGACCGCTCCCAGCCCCCGGTCGCGTCCTTCGCGGCGCTGAAGCTGCACCTTACGTGCCCTGATGTGGACGCGCTGGCAGCCGCCTGGCCCGGACTCCGCGCGTGGAGCGACTGGTGGGTGGCCGACAAGCGTGGACGCCCGCGCCGGGAGGGCCTCTCGCCGGGACTGCTGGCGTGGGGCTCGGATGCGGCGCTGGTTCCGGGGCCCGGGCAGCTCCCGGAGTGGGAAGTGGGCCCGAACGGCCACCAGCGCGCGGCCTGGGAGTCGGGCCAGGACGACCTGCCGCTGTGGGAAGAGGCGGAATGGGATCCTCGGCGGGAAGTCCTTGCCATGTCCGCCGTCGATCTGTGCAGCTACCGCGCCCTGGACTTGGAGTGCCTGTCGCGGATTGCCCGCATCCTGGGCGACCCGGCGGCCGAGCGCCGCCGCCTCGTCGCGGCGATGAACCGGGTGCTGTGGTCCGAGGCCGCCGGGCTCTACCTGGACGAGCTGCCCGCGGGTCGGTCTGCGCGCGTGGCGGCGTCGAACTTCCTTCCCCTGATTGCCGGCGTGCCGTCGGCGAGGCGGGCGCGGCGCATGGTCGGCGTGCTGCGCGACCCCGCGCGCTTCTGGGGAGAATGGGTGCTGCCCACGATCTCGCGCGACGACCCCGCGTTCGACGACCAGCAGTACTGGCGCGGTTCCATCTGGCCGCCCATGAACTACCTCGTGCTGCAGGGGCTGCGCCGCTACGGGTTCGACGAACTCGCCAGCGAACTTGCATGGAAAGGGGCGCTCATGTTCCTGGCCGATCGCCGGCGCACGGGCTTCTGCCGCGAGAACTTCGACGCGCGCAGCGGCCGGGGGCGGGGCCGCCGCTTCCAGAGCTGGGGGCCGTTGTTCGCACTGGGTGCCATCGAAGAGTTCGTCGACGCCTGTCCATGGCGCGGATTGCGCATCGGCTCCCGGCTCCCCGCGTTCGTCGCCCGCGGCATGGGAGGGGACGCCACCGCCGAAGCCGACGGCGGCGGCGCCCAAGCTGCCGTGTGAGCCCGCATCGAGGGGCTCCGTGTGGCGGGTCAGGCGCGGGTGGTGCAGCTGTCGCGATGAAGGGTGCCGGCGCGGCGGGCTATCAGTATCGCTTCGGTAGCTAGACCCAAAACATCGACGGGACCGTAACCTTCGCGGTGTCGGGACAATACAGCCGATACCGCCCAATCCTCCACCCAATCCTCCCTGCTCTGTCCATGGCCGATTTCCTGCCCTTGGGCGACCCTTGACAGTCCCGGATTTCCTAGGTTTCCGTCCCAATGTGGCATCCTCGCAACACATCTCCAAGGAGGCGGAAGACATGGCTGGCAACCCAACGCACCGAGTGAACGCGGTGCTTATCAAGAGGGCTCGCGGCGCGATGCTGGAGCGGGCGTGCCGCGCCAAGAACCGCGCACTCCGCAGTTGCTGCGCGACAGGCGAATAGAGACCGGGCCGTGATTGAGTTCGCCCTCGAGTACGCCCGCCAGACCTTCGAGCAGGAGGACCAGGAGTTGGCGGCGGCGCGAGCCGAGGCAAAGAGATGCCGGAAGCGCGCCCAGGAACTCGTCAGAAGCATCGGCCCGGGCTAGCCGCCGGATACAACGTGGGCCGCCCGGGGCGCAATCTCGGGCGGCCCGCAACTCACTCCCCAAGGAGGAGGGAACCAGCATAGATTATGCATGCTCAAGAGTGCGTCCCGCGATGCAGCGCAATCGCCGGAGCCGTGGGAGGTCGTCCTCGCATCCTGCCCGCACACGGGCGGTCCCGATCCGTCAACGCGGAGCTACCGGGAGTTGCATCTGGCGTTCGATGCGACAGAGTCAGTTGGCGGGAGTTGTTGGAGGGGGTTGCCTGTGGGCACCGTTGGTATCATGCTGGGTACACAATGGTGCACAACGGAGCAGAATGGGACACAATTCGGGATGTGAATCCGTACAACCTCCACCGATCCCTCAGTACCCGCAGGAGGAGGAAACTCGCCGTGGCAGACCGATACCGGTTGGACCGCACCAGACCACATCGCGACGTTCGAATTACCGAAACAGGCTTCTCGGTGCGCGGCCGAGACATCCAGAAAAGCGACAGTGCCAAACGAGTTATCGAGAAGGCGAAGGATGGTTTCGTCTTGGAGCAGTCAAGCAGTTCGGAGCCGGCGCGCAGCAGTTAGCGTACACCGCAACACATCCTCTGAATGGGATTCGGCCTCTTATTTATCCCAATCCTGGGAGGCTACCTATTCATTAGGCAGTGCCACTGGACGAGGTTCACTGGAAGCCGTCAGGGAGGCTATCACCTGCTGTTCCGGTCCGCTGTCGCCGGTGCTTGCCTTCTATTTCTTGCTTGGGCGCTGGCGCTACTGGAGCCGCAACTCCAAGATGGTTGGCTGATACGGGCTTGGCCTGAAATCCAACCTTTTCCATACGCTTGGACCTTGGGTTCCTCGTTGGCGCTCGGTCCCGTGGCGGCGTGGCTGGTAAATCTCTTCTATGACGAAGGCATGGCGTCCATCGACGCCGTGTTCGCTGGCAACGATTCTATGGAGAGGCTGCTCTTCGAGACAGCCTATTTTGATGATGAGGATAGCTTGGTGGAAGTCACTCTCGCGAGTGGGAAAGTCTATGCAGGATGGGTTCTCGGTTCTACTGCCATTCGCGACAGGAAGTACGTCGAGATCATGCCGCTCGCGAGTGGCTACAGATCCAATGACACCCAGATGGTACGTTTCACTACCAACTACGCTAGCAGGCCGTGGAAGAAGTGGTCTGCCAGCGCGCCGATTGTACGAACGGCGGGAGGCGAGTGAGCGCGGTCTTGTTGTGCAAGAGGCGGCCTGAAGGGCGGAAGGAGCCGGTGTTGGGGCTTAGGAGGCCGAAAATGCGCCCGATTTGGCCGACAACGGTCGCAAAGTGGCGTGCGGAGGCGTCGGCGAGGGCCGTTGCCGCTGCCGCGAGGCCCTGCAGGCCGCGCGGGGTGCCGAAGCCGAAGCGCGCGCGCATCATCAGCCCGAGGTTGAAGGCGGCGGCGTGAACCAGCAAGCGTTTTCGGATCTCCTTCTGCCCGCGAACGTGGACGCGGCGCAACCCTCCGCTCACGAGCAGGTGCGCGAACGTCCGCTCCAGCTTCTCGCCCCTCCGCCGCAGCAGCCGCTTCCCCCGGTTGCCCCGGATCCGCCGGCGATTGCCGTAGACCGCCTTCTGTGCGTCCCGCTTGCCTTTCCACTTCCGGCGGCCCCGGTTCGGCTCGCTCACGTAGCTGCGCAGCCCGCGGTCCTTCACCCCCGTCATGGTCGCGTTCGAGTGGTAGCCCTTGTCGCCCACCACTTCCTTCGGCTCCGCTCCCACCTTCGCCAGCTGCCGCTCCGTCTCGTCCAGCGTCACCGGCAGCGAGGCGGTGTCGCCGCCGTCCATCGTCTGCACCGTCACCCCGGCCACCGCGCCGGTCTCCATGTCCACCCCCACCTCGAGCTTGTGCGCCAGGCGCGTGCGGCCGTCCTTCATCTTCGTGATCCGCGCCTCCGGGTCGTGCGGATGCTTCCAGTCCTTGTTGGACCCCTTCTTCGGGCGCTTGCGGTCCAGCTTCGCAAGGTCCTGCCGCGTCGGCGTCTCGATCCCCGATGCCCGCGCCAGCTGCTCGAGCCACGCGTCGTACTCCGTCCCGTCGTCCCTCCGCACGATCGCGCGCATCGCCGCGTTCGCCTCCAGCGTCGTCGAATCCACCCCCACGGTCTTGCCTCGCAGCAGTCCCGACTCCCGCAGCCGTTCCAGCACCCAGCCGAACACCGACCCGTGGGCCTCCAGGCTCAGCCGCTTGCGCGTCTTCGACAGCGTGGAATGCTCCGGCGGCGTCTTCGCCAGACCGTAGCCCAGAAACTCCCGCAGCGAGATCGAGTCCCTGCACCGCCACGCGATGCCCCGCTCGGAGCCGATCCCCTCCAGGTATCCCGCCATCAGCATCCGGAAGTACACGCCCGGAGGAAGGCCCGGCCGGCCCATCCGCTCCGCGTAGAACTCCCGGCACGTCTCCTCCGCGAACTCGTCAAAGCCGCTCTCGCGCAGGAGCTTGTCCAGAGCCGCGTAGAACGGGTTGTCCAGCGCCCTGACCGCACTGGCCGCGATGAACAGCTCCTCCTGCCGCGCCCCGGGCATCCTGCCTATCGCCATCGCCGTCACCTCTCGCTGAGGTCCTTGTGTACTCCTAATTTAACTCATTCACAAAGGTCTCGCAGAACGGACTTTATCCACGGCCTGCTAGGGTCCTCAATCTGGACGAGATCGACTGGGATGATTTTCGTGTGGTGATCCCGGTTTCCGAGATTCGTACAGCTAGACCATTTGACATGGACGTCTACCGGCAATTCCAAAGGCACCGAGCCCGCCGACCCCCTCCCAGACGCTCCCGGAATTAGTCGACGTGTCTGCCCAATCTCGCATGACCTGCCGGCGGGGCCTCGTCGGCGCTCCCCGTGCGTCTGCTTGGCTCGGACCCCTCTCAGATACAGGATCCGTGTAGAGAAGGGGTGCCTCCCGTACGCTCCGGT
The DNA here is from genome assembly GCA_965237885.1 of Longimicrobiales bacterium. Classification (GTDB taxonomy): domain Bacteria; phylum Gemmatimonadota; class Gemmatimonadetes; order Longimicrobiales; family Gaopeijiaceae; genus BD2-11. The sequence goes on from CBDEGN010000002.1 coordinate 1,497,098, forward strand.
TGGTATTCCTTTACCGGGCGAGGTAGTCCGCCGAATCCTGCATGACCTGCTGGCGGGCCTCGAAGAGGTCGGACCTCTGGTAGGCCGTCACGGTGTTGTTAGAGATAGCGTGGGCCAGCGCAAACTCGGCGATGTCATGGGGCACACGCGTGTCAGCGCGCCAGCTACGGAAGCTGGTCCGGAATCCGTGGGTGGTCGTCGATATGTGCTGCCTCTTCAGGGCCAAATAAAGGGTGGTGGCGCTTAGTTCGTCGACCACCTGTCCATGGTGCGGATTGCGCATCGGCTCCCGGCTGCCCGCGTTCGTCGCCCGTGACATGGGAGGGGACGTCGCCGCCGAACCCGGCGGCGGTGGCGCCCAAACTGCCGTCTGGGCCCGCATCGAGGGGCTCCGTGTGGCAGGTCGGACGCGCACGGTCCAGCTGTCGCGATGAAGAGTGCCGGGCCGGGCCGTCGGGCGCCGCAGCCAACGGTGGTGATCCTCGTCGCCGGGCGCCTCAGTCCCTCACGCACTGATACGCCATGAGCGATATCAGTTTCGCTTCGGGCGCAACAGCATCACGCCCCCCGCCAGCGCCGACAGATAGAACGTGTAGAAGCGCCACCAGAGAAGCGTGACGCCCAGGGTGGCCGGTGCGAGGACGCCCGCCAGCGCGGCGGCGAAGGTCAGCTCGACTCCGCCTCCGCCTCCCGGCAGCGGAAGCAGGGCCGTGGCGTACAGGACGAAGAAGGGCCGCAGGATGAGGTCCTCCAGCAACGCGGCGGAGGGAGGATCCGCCAGCAGGGGCGTCACCAGCAGAGGGAGTACCGCCAGCCGGCAGGCCATGTGCACCACGGTGGCCACCAGGATGACGGCCAACCAGCGCCAGGGTATCCGCAACAGCCGGGAGCTCCGCTCACGAAAGAGTGCGGTGGTCACCCGGAACCTCGTCCATCTTCCCCGGCCGAGACGTGTCATGCGCCAGATTGCGGGAGGCGCGTTCCGGGGAGCCCTGGACAGGAGCAGGGCCAATCCCCAGGCTGACAGCACGACCACGGCGTACCCGAGCAGGCCCAGCGAGACCCAGCGCGCATGGTTCACCAGCAGCGCGAGCGCCGCCGAGGTCGCCAGGAGCACGAGCGCCTCGGAGACCATCTCGCCAAGCAGGAGCGCGCCCGAGGCTCCCAGCCGGATGCCGCTGCGTCTGAACACGGTGAGCTTGGCGGGGTCCGCCCCCGCGCCACGGCCAGCAGCAGCAGGTGGGTGCCCGGCGCGACCGCGGTTAGCGCTTCCATCGGGTCGACCCCGCCGCGGGACAGCACCCACGCGATTGCGGCCAAGCTGGCCACGCCGGAGAGGATCGCGCCCACCCGCCAGCGCCGCCGGGCGGACAACCGCGCGGCCGGACTGGGGGCCGGACGGCTCGCCGCCACCGATGCCACGCTATCCATGAGCGCGCGCGGGAAGAGGCTCGCCGTCCACCGGGTTGCGAGCGCCCCCGCGCGCGAGGTCTTCGTAAAGCCCAGCCAGCCTCCGGAACGTGCGCTCCCAACTGAAGTGGACCTCCGCGTGGGCTCGGGCTCGGCCACGCCCCTCCGGACGGCCGCCGCGCCGGGCCATGCGCAGAAGCGCCTCGGCGCAGGAGGCAGGGTGGTCGTGCTCGTACAGCTCGCCCGCTCCTGATCCTGCGCCGCGATCCGGTGCGGCTCCCCGGTTCACCGCCACGACCGGTAACCCGCACGCCATGGCCTCCGCGATTGACAGTCCGAAGGTCTCGCCGGGCCCGCACGCCAGGTAGAAGTCGGCGCCCGCATAGAGGCAGGCGACCTCGCGGCGGTCCTGCACGCAGGGGAGCAGCGTCAATCCGGCCTGACGCTCGGCGAGCCGTTCCAGCCTCTCCCGGTGGGGCCCGTCTCCCACGAGCAGAAGGTGCGGCCGGTCTTCGGGCGGAATCAGGGCGTGCCCTTCCAGCAGCACATCCAGCCGCTTCTCCGCGCAGAACCTTCCCATGAAGACCCCGACGGGGGTGCCGGGTGAGATCCCGTAGCGGGCGCAGTCCAGCGGCTCTCGCGCGGCGTTCGGGTGGAAAACCTCCAGATCCACCCCCAGCCCGATGCAATGCACGTTGGGCACGCCCAGCCCGGTCAGCTCGTCAGCGACCGAGCGTGAAGCGGCCACGGTGGCGTCCATGCGGCCATATACATCGAGCACGAAGCGGCGCGCGGATGTGCTGGCCACTTCCCGCAGGGCCGCCGCCGACCGGCTGGGCACATACGGCTCCGCGAAAGTCCGCACGATGTCGGCGTGGTAGAACCCCACCAGCGGCACGCGCCGGCCCGCGAGCCCTCGGCGCACCAGCCGCGGCACGATGAACGGACTTCCCACCTCGATCACGTCGGGACGCTCGCGCTCGAGCACCTCCCGGAACCGGCGGGCCGACAGCATCACCCGGTAGGCCGGAGACATCGGCACGCGGGGCCCCCGGATCCGGTAGAGCGCCGTGCGCCCGAGCCGCGTCCGCAGCGTGCGCAGCGTGCGCTCTCCCGGCACCACCATGACGTGCGATATCCCCATCTTCTCGAACGCCGCCGACTTGGCGTGCAGATAGGTCTTGACCCCGCCGCTGGCGGTGGCGGAGTAGAAGTCGGTCGCGTCCAGGATCTTGAGCGGACGGCCGGTGGCCCGGGCGAATGGGGAAACAGACACGGCGACCTCCAGTTGTGACGCGACGCATAAAGGCGGGATTTACGCGCGAGGGCGCCGGCCGGTTTCGTCCGAGAGGAGCCGTGGCGGCGAAATGACCTGACAACCTCACCCCATCTTCGCCCGGCTCTCCTCCCGTGGGTGCCTCCGCCGAACTGCTCCGGTTCCCCGAGGCGGCCGCCGAGGCCCCCGCACTGTCGGTGGGGTTTGCCGCCCAGTTCCTGCCCTTGCGAGTGCGCACCAAATATTGGTGCGTATCAGGTTAGTAGGGCGATGCTCTGACCCATTGCGCACCGTTTTGCGTTGCGCGGCCCATGAGCCAATTGCTACAATCCCCCATGAGCCAACCCACCGCCACCACCATGCAGACCCCCGATAGACGCACAGCCAGGGCCCAGAGTCATCTGAAGACGATCCGGACCGGAGTGCGCTCCGACCGGTTGATCGCGGCTGTCCTCGGGGTCTCGCATTCCCAGGTGTCACGCTGGAGACGGGGCCAGCGTCCCGACCGGGAGAACGCCGACCGCTTGGCCGCGCTGGCCCTGGTGGTCGAGATGCTGCTTCGGTGGCTGGACGCGGACATCATCGAGGAATGGCTCACCGGGGCGAACGCCCACCTCGACGGGGCCACTCCGTCGTACTTCATCCAGCGAAGCCAGTTGGCAGAGGTCGTCGGAGCGGTCGAAGCGATGAAGACCGGTGTCTTCGCCTGAGCGGTCCACGTTGAGTACTTCCGGCCGCGTGCCGAAATCCCTTCTCGCGGCCGGTCCTCGCGGCGATTCATCCAACAGCTGCCGCTGACCTTGGGTCCGTTCTGGCGCGTCTTTCCCTGGGATCCGGACGTGAACGAGGGAAGCCTGTTCTCGCCGTCCTTTATCCCGCCGACCACGGGTCGGGGACGCTTCGACCTGCCGGTGGCCTGTTCTCCCGTGCTTTACGTGGCCGAATCGCCGGAACACGCGATTGCGGAGGCCATTCAGCCCTGGCGTAACCGCCCACTGCGCCCGCCCCACCTGGTGCGGGCCGGACGTCCCCTGGCGCTGGCCGGGGTGCAGATGGCGCCCGAGACGGCGTCGCACCTGGGCGACCTGTGTCAGCCGGACGTGCTCGGCCGACTTGGATTGAGCGCAGACCGGGTTGCCTCACGCCATCGGCGGCGGACCCAGGCGATCGCGGCGTCGGTGTGGGACAGTGGCCACGCCGGCCTGCGGTGGTGGTCCAGCTTCCGGGGGGACTGGCACGGGATCGTCCTCTTCACGGCCCGCATGAAGGGGGGCGTGCGCTTCGGAAGCCCCGAGGTGCTCTCGGACGAGAACCCGTCGCTACAGGAGGCGGCCGTGGCGCTCGGTATGCCGGTGGCGATCTGAAGGGGATCCGCGTCAGGCGAGACGTGCCTTCCGTCCTTTTCCAGCAACTTCGCGTGGGACGACTACGCCCCCGCCGGGGAGCTAGCGGTCGCGGAAGACGGCCAGACCGTTCAGTGCGCTCTCGTCCTCATGAGCGAGTGGAAGACGAAGCTCCAAGTGCGTCGGTCGACTTGGCGCATTTGCATGCAGAGCAACTGGAACAACGGCGGAGATAACCCCCCCCAAGCGGCTTCGATATGGTTGTCGACGGGTAGAGCGACTACAGAATACCTTCCATCTAGTCGTTCGGTGGTCCCAGCGTCACTCGCATACCGGACTGGCGCCGCACGATCCTCGCCATCGCCCGGAGGGCGCGTTTCGCATCCTTCGCGAGTACCTCCCTGGGGAAAGCGTTCTCCTCGACCATGCGGGCCATCATCGACTCCGAACTCCCAGGCCTGCGGAAGTGGGCGTGCGAGTTCCTTAGACAGGCCAGCTCTTGGTAGGTACGCCACTCAAGTTCCGACAGAACTCCATCCTGGTGGGCTTTCTTGAGCACTGTTCCCAGTGGTGCCTTCTTCGCCGCTTCCCAGCCCGCCGCATAGAGCACCGCAGCCAGTTCTTTCTCGACATACGCCAGAGAAAGCAGTACGACCGCCATGTAAGAACCGTCCACATAACAGCGTCTGACCTCGTCAAAGCAGATCTGCGATGTCTCGCCTCCCAAGAAACTGAGACCGTCGGAGGGTACCGGCATCGTGTCCAGCAGGTCGCGAAGGCGTCGTACACGTGTGGCCCGACCCTTGGTGTCGTCCGCCTTCAGCCACGCAGTTAGCTCCTTGATTCGCTCCGGCTCCCCTGTCATGCTTTCGCTCCTATGCTGTTTCCCGCCCGAGTATCGGTACCGGGTCTGGGGGCTTCGCGCATCGGCGGCACCAACTCCGGTACCTTCATTCCCTTGCTGAAGAACATCACCTCGTGGCCCCGCGTCCGGCGGCGCGCGCTGTATCCGATCGTGTACTCGCGGCGTCGTGCGAACGAATATAGCCTACGGATCGTCTCCACATCGTCGTAAGAGACCACCCATCTCGGCCCTTCCAAGTCGGCCAACAGCTCTGCCACCGCGGCGTGATCGTCCGGCTTGTAGGCGTCGTAGTAGAGCATCCGGCCCTTCGCGAAGTATGGGGGGTCGAGGTAGATCAGGTCCTTCTTGCCAAGGCCGCCTGACTTGTCTCGCAAGAACTCCACCGCGTCGGCACAAGTCACCTCAATGCGCCCGGCGCATTCGGCGATCTTCGTGATCCGGTGAATGAGATTCTCGCGGTTGAACCTCGCGTCTATCCGCCACCTTCTTTCCTGCTTCCGGCCGCCGATTACGCCGCCGTTCAGGATGCCCGATCGGTTCGTCCTGTTCAGGTAGAAGAAGGACAGGCCAAGGTCGATCGTCGATACGTCCTTAGGATTGCGGAAGATCTCCTTCTGGCGGTCCCACTCCTCAACCGACAGCGGTACATCCCGGATTCGTTGGCAGAGATCGTCGGTGTGACGAAGAACGCTGGTCCAGAAGGCAAACAGGGATGGACTGATATCGTTGATCAGGACGCGTCGCACGACCCCGGTGATCAAGAGTTCCCAGGCGATGCCGGCTCCGCCCGCGTAAGGTTCGATGTACCGTCCATCAGCCACCCCATTTGCCCGCACGACGGCGGCCATGAACTTCGAAAGCTTCCCTTTGCCGCCCGGGTAACGCAGCGGCGAATAGCGGCCCGTCGGGCCGATGCCTTGGCCGCCTCCTGGCATCACGCCTTGCCGAACGTGGCGGTGAGCACCGGTGTCGTTGACTCCCATCCGGCGCGCAGAGCGTCTGCTGTTGGCACGTCGTAAGGGCCGTGAACGAACCCATTCAAGGCCTGAATCGAACAGCCGGATGTCTTGGCGAGCAGATTGCGGCGAAATGCCCGGAAGTCGCTCGACGAGAAAGCACCGCTGGACACAATGTGCTTGAGCATGTGGTCCGCTTTCTTCGTCAGGTCGAACTCTCTCCCGCTCCCCTTCTGACCTCGCGGCAAGGAATTGGCGTCCATGTAGTCATTCACCGCCAACTCGACGACCGCTCTCAGGACGAATGCGCAGGAAAGCGGAAACCTCTCGGTGTTCAGCGAGCCAGCCTCCCGGAGCAGCATCCTAAGTTTCTTGGAACTGCTCACGTCGAACGGGTGCTTTTTCGGCGCCAGCATCTTTCGCACCCGCGGCACTGGCTTCTTCTTGGCGACTGGCTTCCTACGGGGCTTTGGTCGGCTTCCGGCAAGGCTGATGTCCCTGAACGCTTTCGCCGTCGCAGCCGCCGTGTCAGGCCCCGGCTGCAGTTCGGGCGGAAGACCGGCGAAGTACTTCTCGATGTCGCTCGCCTTGTTCAAGTTCCTGGAATTGACCTTGTTGCTCAAGATGTCATCCACGATGCGCTTCAGCACGCTAAGCGCCCACTCCGGGTCAGCTCCCAAGACCGGGGTCTTCCGGGACCCTTCGTCCTGCACCGTGATTCCGAGGTGTGACCTCCCCCGCGCCGACTCCAACAGTCGCGTAAGGTTCGTGGACTTCCCACCACCAAGGGCGGACTGGGCTTGCGCCCGCTCCCCCTTCGAGTAGCCTGCATTGCGACCTACGAACTCAATGACATCGATCGTGGAGTAGTCACCGGAGAACCTCTGGATCTCCAACGGCTTCCAGTTGATTCGCCCTTCGCCCCCCTTGACGCCGGTATGGCGTCGTCGGATCCAGTCGTTGGCCTCCTCGCGGTCATCGAAACGCACGCAGCGAATCGGCTCGACCTGTGACGGTTCGAATCCCGTCGCCTCCTAGACAAGCGGCCTCTTCTCGCTATCGGACAGGTCGGTGCCGGCCAAGACATCGGGATTGCCGAGAACCTTCAGCGCCGAGAGTCGCCGATTGCCCTCGAGCGCCACAAAGTCCTGGCCGTCTTCCGATCGGACCACATACAAGCTGTCGCCGGGATCCAGGCCATCGTCCCTGATGCTTGCCATCAGGTTGCGGAAGTGGCCTGGATTCAGCCTGACGAGACTTGCCAACGCTTCCGACTGAGACGACACCGAACCTAGGCGTGGGTTGTCTCGGTCCAGAAGCAACTCGTCTATGGAGAGTTCAAGGTGTTCGGTCATACGTGTCGGACCTCTCGTCGGGGGTTTGAACTAGATGGTTGAGCTTACCGCGAGAATCGGTGGGTGGGGAAACGGAGGCAATCTGCGCCCGACCAGGCTCTCGGACCAGAGCCTCACGCCGCTATCCGAGTTGAGCGGAGCAAGCGGAGGACGGCGGTGGACCGGTCGACGGTGCGTTCGAAGCAACACCCGAGGCGCGAGGGCTGCTTATCGCGGCGCGCTGCGGCGCTCCGACAATCACCCCACACGCCACGATCGCCTTGAGCAAGACCGCCTTTCCGCCAGCGCCCCGAAGCTTCAGCAACTCATCATCAGGTCCGCCGCCGCCGCCGCCCGGCGCACTTTCCACAGCGAGAGCAACGCCATCGCTCGGCCGTGCCGGAGCGCCGAGAGAGTGCCCACGGCGTAGCTCGTCGAGATATCGGCCACGACCCCGCTCATCCTGGAGGCCATCGGCTACTGCGGCGAGTGAGAGGGAGGTGGTTGTAGCTCATGGCATGAGGTCCCCAGTAGCCTTCCAAACCGGGTAGAACCTCTTGGAGTTTATCGAGATGTCGCCAATCGAATCCCCGGAGATGTCAGCGGCCGGATTCATGTCTTCAATGGACTCGGAATTGCCGCAATCACAGGCCACGACGCCATTGTCGATGCGGGCAAGACGCGTCGGATGGTCCCAGCCGCAGTGAAAATCGTACTGGGCTGGCGTCCAGCGAATGAGGATCGCTCGGTAACAATCAACTCCGCAACATCTTGCCTTGTGTGTCTCGCATTCGTTCGGACCGTAGTCGCTGCCACATACCCTACACGTCGCCATGGTTCCTCCCAGTTCTGTCATTGCCAAACAAACCTCTTGCTCGTTGGTGTCATGGCTCACGTAGCGTCCCGATGGCGCCAGCGTGGTTTCGGCCTGGCAGTTTGCGGAACTCCCCGCGGAGACAGCAAGCGCCGCAGCGGCAGCAGCATCGTCTCACCCCCGCGGCCATCGCCCGCCCTGGACGCGCTTCGCCAGCTTCGCAATACCCGCCGGACCGCTCACCGTGCGCGCCTTCGACGGGGCGCAGCCACGGTCGGGAATCCATGCCACGCCGTCAGGTCGCCGCCTCGCGCAACGCAGCCATATGTTCGTCGGTGAGACCGCCCATCTCAAACATGGAAACCCCCGCGGCCCCGGCCGCCCTGACGGTCTCCACCGCCTCCGCCAGCTGCGGCGGGTTAAGCGACGGAATGTAGAGCCCGGCACAGAGCGGCTGGCCGTCTCGCGCCTCGAGAGCCCCGACGCCCTCCCGCACGCCCCGCCCGATCCAGGCGATGTCCTCCAGGTAGAACCCCTGGTAGAGCATCGGAAAGAAGCGGTCGAGGGGCCATTCGTCCCACCCCTGCCGCACCAGCGTGCGTGCGATGGTCGGCGTCGGGAAGACCGCCGCACTGATCGGCTTGCCGTGCTGGTGCACGGTCTCGGCGAGTCCCCGGACGGCTCCGGTCACGCTCTCCCAGCGGAAGCGGCGCCAGGCCTCGTCCGCCGGAGGATCGGCAATCTCGAGCGGATCCCGGCCATCGAGGGCGGCGAACTGCTCCCGGCACACGTCGCAGTAGCAGAAGTCGAACTCGGGATGCTCGAAGTCCTGAACCAAGTCGTAGGTCTCCCACAGCCCGCGCGGAAGGATGACGTCGCAGTGGCGCACGTAGTCGAGGTGCACGCCGTCCACCGCGGGATTGGCGGCCAGTTCGCCGACCAGACCGCGGAGGTACGCCCGCACCGGCTCGCGCGATGGACAGACCCACCTGTAGTAGTCCACGTAGGGCGGATGCTCGAGCGAGCTCTGCAGGTTGCGGCTCACGGTGAACCACTCGGGACGGTTCTCCCGAGCCCACCCGTCGCCGTTGCGGTTGAGGGTCCAGAACCAGCGGTGGTACTCAAGTCCCTCGGCGCGTGCCGCGCCCGAGACCAGATCGATGTCTCCGCCGCCGACCAGCACCCCGCTCACGCCGGCTCCCCGCAGGCGCGCGAACCGGCGGCGCCAGTCGGCCTCGTCGCGGTCGCGGTTGCCGTGCACCCAGCTCCAGACGGTGAACGCGGAACTCTCGCCCTCCCCCGGAACGCAGCCAGCCAGCGGCGCGAAGACGAGCGCGCCCCCGGCGGTATGCACGAAGTCGCGGCGATTCATTCCGGATGCTTCTCGTTCTCTTCAGATGTGCTCTCGTTCACTCGACGCCATGCCCCGCGTCTCGCGAACCCGGGGTCCGTCCGGCCCGACCCGTTCAGGAACCGGAAGCTCATTCGGGCTTGCCCGTCACGAATCGTACCACGCCCCACATCTCGGGCAGATGCATGTCGATTTGCCCCTGGGGGGACCAGACCCAGTTGTCCTCCGGATGATCGCTCCAGTCCACGGGTTCCCGGGCCTTGCGGTAACCTCCGTCAACGATGGCGAGAGGCCACTGCACCCGGGAGAAATTGACGCGCCATTCGTCGCCGGGAGCGGGCGCAGTCCCCGGTTCGAACCCGTCCGGAGGCCGCAGCGCCGACCATGGAATCGCGATCTCCACGGTCCACCCCGCGTCCCGGTCGGACGGGTCGTTGAGCGTGCCGTCCAGGCGAACCGCGGTGCGCAGCCCGGCCATGTCCCATTCGATGTGAGCCCTGCCCCCGCGGCTGTAGGGTCTGTCCAGGAAGAGGTCGAACTCCGTGCCGAGGGCGTTGATCTCCAGCTCGTAGTACTCCAGCCCGTCACCGTCCGGGTCGAGGAAGACCTCGAAGTCGTGGTCGCGGTAGATGATCGCGTCCCGCTCGGTCAGCGTCGCCCACAGGTGCGGCTCCTCGAGCTCCGCCGCCACATAGAAGCAGCGCTCGTCCCAGGTGAGCTTGGCGCGCGTGGTCCAGGCCGGAGCCGGCCAGTCCTCCCCGCGGATGTCGACGAAGGGTTCCGTCCAGGGTGTTTCCTGCCACGCGCCATCACTGAGATCGCCGTCAATGACCGGGGCCGGAGACGCCATCGGCGCTTCGTACAGGCGCGTGACGCCGGCCACCTGGGCGGAAACCCCCGCCGGCCGGCCCGCAACCGAGGTACCGGCGCAAGCCAGGACAAACGCGATGGTAAAGGCCCGGCGCCGCGGAATCCGCGGGTGGGGTCGGTATGGTCTCGGTTGCATTGCTCTCGTCGTCAAAGTCCGGCGGGGACGAGGCGCTCACCCCTGCCGGACAATACCGCATCAGTGCGGATCGAACGACTTCTGCCATCCCACCGTGAGCATCCAGTCCGTCTCCAGCTGCGGACCGTGCAGCGACTGGCAGACGGGCACGTGCCACTCCACCGCGAGCCGATGACCCGCCAGGGCGCCGTCGGGGAAATAGAAGTTGAAGCCGAGCGGAACATCCAGGCGTCTGCCCCCCGCGCAGTTCCTTCCGGACGGTCGGCGCCATCATCGGGTTCATGTAGGCGGAATCGTGGCCCGAGTAGTCACCCCAGAGCCGCCATTCGGCGCGCACCGACAGGCTGAGCCTGTCTGATGGCTTGAGCGCAAACCACGCGGTACCCAGCGCGGCATGGCCCTGCCGGTAGCCCCGGCTATTCTCGCCCATGCGCAGGCGTCACATGCCTGGAAGCCCCAGGACCAGCCCTCGCTCATCCCGAGCACGGTGATGCCAGGCGTCACATCCCAGGTCCCGGAGCCCAGCTGCATGGGATAGGGCAACTGGACCGCGTTCCCCCCGCTCATCGGGGTCACACCCGTCCGGTCGATCGAGCCGACGGGAAACGACAGCCCCGCGTTCAGGTGAAGCCGCGTGGATCCCTCGCTCTTGAGCCCGATGAGCGCGCCCAGGCTGGCATCTCCCAGCCCGGACGACTCGGCGGCGAAACCCATGCCCATTCGGGTCTCGTGGTTCATAACATTGTCGATCCAGTTCGCCATCGCCATGAGGGTGACCGCGTCGCTGGGCGCATACATCAAGCCGCCCATGTGCATCGTCATGGACATGTCGAGGGGCGCCACCATGAACTGGCCCAGGATGCTGGCCGTGGTTCGCTCGCTGGTGCCATCGCGGTTCCCCGCCATCGCCATCCGCATGTAGCGGGTACGCGAGCATGTACTCGCCCTGCTCGTGCGTGTGATCCCCCATCACGCCGATGGGCGCGTGCCCGTCCGGGCGCGAAGATTTCCATTCGTACTGGCCTCGGGTGGGCATGGCCGTAGCGGCCATCGCCGCCAGCAGACAGAGACAGATTCTGATATGCATGAATTCCTCCTGTGATCCTCGGATCGTCTCCTCTCGTGTCGTCCGAGCGGCCTCCGGGCGCCAACCATCGGGCACGGGAGAGAGCCCGGCCTGTGCGGCCGGATGGGGCATCAGCGCGGCCAGCTGGCCGTTCCGCCTCGTGACGCGGCGATGCGCAGGTACGCCCGGAGTTCCCGATTCGGGGTTGCGCGGCGAGGCGCCGCGGCATATACCGACGGGATCAGAGGAGAGGAGGCGCGTTGGCGAAGGGCAGGAGGTACGGAATCCGGTCTACCGCCGCTGCCGCGGCATGCTGCGACAGGCGCACCGGTTCCGGATAGGCGGGAGGCAGCTCGGACACCCGCGCCGGCACGGGAGATGGCGGGCCCGCCGAGATCGAACACTGGCCGGCACAGGTGCAGGGGGGCGCTGCAGGGTCGTGGTGGTTGTTGGCGGGATCGTGGGCGTCGGCGGAGTGGCCGGAGGCCGCCGTCGGATGCGCCGGCGCGCCGGCGCCACCAGGATGTCCGCCACTCTGGTGGTCATGCGGAGGCCCGTCCGGTGCATGTTCACCCGAGGCGTCGTGGGCCGCGTGATGGGCGCAGGACAGCCCCCACGTGTCAGGCGCGAACGAGGGCACAAGCGCGAGCAGCAGGAAGTTGCCCGCGAACCTGAAGCCTGTCGAATTCGTTCGCATGTGCGTCATCGCCGACAAGTACGGTGGCGTATTCGTCTCCGTATGGCCAGGAACCATAGCCGACAAGGACGTGACCGGGCCACCGCTCTACCGTTTCCGGCCCACCAGGACGGCGATGGGACCCTTCTGCCATGCGATCCCGGCTTCGAAACCCGCCGCCTCCAGCGCCGCCAGCTCTTCCTCGACCGGGAAGTAGGTGTCCTCTTCCGCCCACTCCTCGAAGTGCTGGTAGGCGCGCGCCTCGGGAATGCCGCGCGAGACCATGTGCGCGGCCCAAAACGCGTACCGGGCCTCCCGCTCCGGTGAGTGCGCCGGCATGACGGCATCGGCGTTGACGAAGATGCCCTGCGGGCGGAGAGCAGTGCGAATCCGCCGGTAGAGGGCGCGTTTCCCCTCCATCTCCCGCACGTGATGGAGCGCGATCGACGCCGCCACCGCGTCACACGGCGGCAGGGGATCCAGAAACGACCGCTCGCGGAAGCGCGCGCGATCTGCGAAGCGCTCCAGCCGGGCCCGCGCCTGGTCGAGCATCTCCGCATCCACGTCGATGAGCTCGATGCCCCCGACATCGCCGTGCCCGAGGATCGCCTCCGAAAGGGCGCCCGTCCCGGCACCCAGGTCGAGCACCAGGTCGGGCCGGCGTGCCGCCACGGCGCGCGCAGCTTCCCGCAGCATGGCCTCATAGCCGGGGATGAAGCGGCGGATGATGTCGTCGTAGGCATCCACCTCGACGCGCAGATGACGGCGAACGGAGTGTGACATGGGTCCCATAGTCCGCCAAAGGATGCCCGGCGTCAAATGCCAAAATGCGGACGCTTCCGGGTATGTGGATGGGGCGAGCGAGCGGGTGTCGCCGACCAGGGTTGCGGCCGCTCGATTGCCGGACCATTCCGTTCTGGCCCGGTTACCCTTGAGCGGCTTAAGCTTCGGCCCGCAATGGCGCGAGACCGGTCCGCGAGGGTGGGGTGAATCGATGAGGAGGGAACGATGACAGTGGACATCAACGAAGTCGGCACGACCGCATTCGTCATCGCCTGTTTCAGGGCGATGGAGAAGGAGCAGCCCCAGCCGCTCTTCGACGACCCGTATGCGGAGTGGTTTGTCACCGAACAGGCGATGGGGATGGCGCGCCAGCTGGCCACGACCGTTCCCGAGTCCGCCAGCATGCTTCGGTTCCGGACGCACTTCTTCAACCGCTTCGTCGAGCGCGGGATCTCCGAGGGCGCCCGGCAGGTCGTCTCCCTGGGAGCCGGTCTGGACATGCGCGCGCACATCTTCGCCGCTCCAGGGGTGACCCACTACGAGGTGGACCAGGGAGCGGTGGTCCGGTACAAGCACGATGTCCTGCGCGGGAACGGCATCGAGCCATGCCCCTCGCTCCCGTACAACTATCTGGAGGTCGACCTTCCCGCGAAGCTCGCCGAGGCCGGCTTCGATCCGGAAGTCCCGACGGTCATCGTGTGGGAAGGCAATACGATGTACCTGCCGACGCGATAACGGCAAACCGCAGCCTGGTGACGCTCGTGCGAACCCCCGTCCCTGAGCCATCCGCACCGGCATGACCACGCTGTTCGCGCTGTGGTAGCGCGGGACTCCGAATCCCGAGACGGACCCAGGGCGGATATGGGCGGAACCACGGCGGGTATGGGAAATGTCGCGGCCACCTCTTCGATGAATCCGTGCGTGCGCGCCAAGGAAAAGGACCGCACGCATCCTCTTTTCCGAGACCCGTATTCCGAGTGGTTCATCCACGAGCGGGGCCGGGCCATGGCGGATGCCATATGCGCAGCCTATCCGCCCGTGGAGGCGACCATCCGGTACCGCACGCGGTACTTCAACCAGTGGCTCGAGCGCGAAATCGCGCGGGGGATTCGTCAGGTCGTCACGCTGGGCGCCGGCATGGATATGCGGCCGCATCTGTACGCCACGCCGGGTGTCACCTTCTACGAAGTCGACCATCCGAAGGTGCTCCGGTACAAGCATTCCGTGCTGGCGAAACACGGCATCACACCCTGCCCGTCACTGTCCTGCAACTACCTGGAAGTCGATCTGCTCGGCCGTCTCGCCGGCATCGGCTTCGATTCCCGAGCTTCCACGCTGGTCCTCTGGGAGGGCAACACGATGTATATGCCGGACGGAGCGCTGTTCCCGTTCCTCGATCGGCTGGCCAGGGGAACGGCATCGCTCCGGATCGTCCTCGACTATGCCGCCGCCGACATGAGCCGGCGCAAGTTCGACCACGAGGGAACCTGCGCCGCGTTCGAGGGCATGGAGAGAGCGCTTGGCACCTCGTTTACGACCGGGGTTCCCGACCCGGCATCGTTCGAAGCCAAGACGCCGTTCCGGCTCGTCGAATCGGGCTGGTTTGCGGACCTGGGCGACGAATACGAAGTGGACGAGGCCCGGAAGGGATCGGCCCGGGGCCCTGACGACAGCCCGAACCTGTTCGCCTACTGCGTACTGAGGAAATGAATCCGATGACTCAAATGACTTCCGGAGCACCCGACCTCCGCTATCCCATCGGCAAATACGCGCGCCCGTCAATCGTCACGCAACAGGATGTCGACGGCTGGATCGAGGAGATCGCCGCGCTGCCGGACGCCCTGCGGGAGACGGTTGCGCCGCTCACGGACGACCAACTGGACACGCCGTACCGGCCAGGCGGGTGGACGGTGCGTCAGGTTGTTCATCACCTCCTCGACAGTCACCTGAGCAGCTACGTCCGCTTCAAGTGGACGCTGACCGAGGACCGGCCGGTCATCAAGGCCTATGACGAGAAGGGTTGGGCGGAACTGCCCGACTCCCGGGGCCCGGTTGCTCCTTCGCTCGACGCTCTGGATGCTCTCCACACTCGCTGGACGCACCTGCTCTGCCTCCTGACCCGGCAGGAACTACAGCGCGAATTCGTGCATCCGATCTCCGGGCCGGCAACGCTGGCGGTCACCATGGGACTCTACGCCTGGCACGGCCGGCATCATGTGGCCCATATCGAGCGCCTGATGGAGAGGGAAGGCTGGACCTGATCCTTGCCGGTCATCTCCTGTCGGAGTCCGGATGTGACTTGAATAGTCATTTGCTCATGACCATCTTGGGCTCATGACAACGGTTTCGATTTCCGAGCTCAAGGCGAACCTCTCACGCTACGTGCGCGAAGTCCGGCGGGGAGGCGAGGTCCAGGTCCTCGACCGGGGCAAGCCGGTGGCCAGGCTCGTCCCGGCGACCACGGATGGTGAAGAAGCGCGCGAGCGTTTGATCGGGCAGGGAGTGGTGCGGCCGGGCCGCGGGGGTGCCGCCGCCATTCTCGACGAGCCGCCGCTGACGCTGCCGGTGAGCATCTCGGAGGCGCTGGCCGAAGACCGGGACGACCGGCTGTGAGGTACTGGGACGCGTCCGCGCTGGTCCCGCTGGTGGTCACCGAACGCGAGAGCAACTGGGCGCGCAAGAGATTGGCCGAGGACGACCGGATCATCACCTGGGCCTGGACCCGTACGGAAATCGTCAGCGCGATCGAACGACGAACCCGCGAAGGGTCGGTGTCCCGCATGCAGCGCCGAGACGTGCTTGGCCGCTTCGACGCATTCGCCAGCCACTGGGACGAGGTGACCGATGTGCTCGCAGTCCGGTCCCGGGCGCTCGCACTGCTGGCCCGTCATCCCCTGCCCGCCGCCGATGCCGGTCAGCTTGGCGCGGCCCTCCTGGTGCAGGAGCAACTCGCCCAGCCGCTGACCTTTATCTGCCTGGATGAGCGGCTATCACTGGCGGCGGAAAAGGAGAGCCTGCGCGTCCTGCCGTAGGAGTCTCCTGCGGGTGGGGGATCCGCTTGCCCCCTATGGCGTCCAGCCCGCCCCGCTCACCCCCCGTCCGTAATCAGCAGCAGGCCCCGCGTGCGCAGCATCTCGTTCAGCGCCGCCACGTCCTCCGCGATCAGCGTCTCCACTGCCGAAAGGTGGATCTGCAACTGTTCGTTCAGGATTCCCTTCACCTCCATCTCCTGGTCGGTGGGCGGGAAGTCGGCGACGGAGAGGGCGTTGGTCAGATAGCCAAGCTTCGACAACAGGCGGGCTGCGAAGCGGACAGCGTCCTGTCCCTGTCCGGTCTGGCGCAGGTCCACCAGGGTCCCCTGCAGTTCCTCGAGCTTGCCCTCCAGGTCCGAGATGGCGCCGGAGAGGGTTTCGTCCTCCGCGAACCGGGCCATGGTGGCCAGCTGAACCCGGAGCGCCTCCATGCGC
The DNA here is from genome assembly GCA_965237885.1 of Longimicrobiales bacterium. GTDB lineage: Bacteria > Gemmatimonadota > Gemmatimonadetes > Longimicrobiales > Gaopeijiaceae > BD2-11. Next base: position 1,513,445 of record CBDEGN010000002.1, read on the forward strand.
TCGACGGCCTCGCCCGCGGTCACCACGTCCTCGCGCACTTCGCGCAGGAAGGCGATCTGCTGCGCGATGTCAGCCTCGCTTCCGGCCGAATGCGGATCCTTGATGACGGTCAGGGGCTGCTCGTGGCTCTCTCCGTCCACGTTCAGGCGCACCGTGTACTGTCCGGGGGGCATTAGGATGGAGATCTGGGCTCCCCCGGCCGGGCGTCCCTCCTCGCCCACTGCGATGTGCTCGGCGTACATCGGGCGGGTGTATAGGCTGATGGGACCGTTGGGCTCGTCCCGCAGATCCCAGTGGATGCGGTTGACCCCCTCGCTGTTGGTGCCATCGATTGTGCGCACCACCGCGCCCATGCCGTCCACGATCTCGACCGTGGGCGTCTCGCTGGCGGCGGCGGCCAGCCAGTAGTTGATGTAGGCCCCGTACTCGGGGTCGCGTCCGACGGTGGGATCGTCGTAGGGCACCGAAGGCGGCGTGATGGGGCGGAAACGGTAGGCGTCGCGGGGCGCAAACAGGTGCGAACCGGACGCCATGACCTCCGGGGTCAGCTGCTGCAGCGGCGCGAGATCATCGAAGATCCAGAAGCCGCGCCCGTAGGTGCCCACCACCAGGTCGTTGAAGTGCTCCTGAACGACGATGCCCGAAACCGGGGCGGCGGGCAGGTTGTTCTGCAGCGGCTGCCAGCTGTCGCCGTCGTCGAAGGACACGTAGATGGCGTTTTCGGTGCCGGCGTAGAGGAGGCCCTGACGCTTCGGGTCCTCCACGATGATCTTGGTGTAGCTCAGCATGCTGGGCGGAATGCCGTCCGTGATCTTCTCGAACGACTCGCCGTAGTCGCGCGTCCGGTAGATGTAGGGATCGCGCACGTTCATTTGATGCCCGTCGATGGCCACGTACGCCGTGCCGGCGTCGTAGCGGGACGCGGCGATGCTGCGCACCGCGAGCCACTCGGGCAGACCGGGCATGTTTCCGGTCACGTTGGTCCAGGTGCCACCGTTGTCGCGGGTGACGTGGAGGAGGCCGTCGTTGGTACCCGCCCAGATCAGCCCCGGCTCGATGGGCGACTCGCTGATGCCGAACACCACGCCCGCGTACTCGACGCCGATGTTGTCGCCGGTGAGGCCGCCGGAGAAGCCCATGCGGCTCTGGTCGTTGAGGGTGAGGTCGGGGCTGATGGGCTCCCAGCTCTGGCCCCCGTTCTGCGTCCGGTGCACGTGCTGGCTGCCGACGTAGACCGTGTTGTGGTCGTGCGGGGAGATGAGAATCGGGGCATCCCAGACGAACCGGTAGCGGACGCCCGACGCCGCGCCCCGGCTCTGTTCCGGCCACACCTCGATGGCCCGGTACTGGCGCCGGTCCTCCTCGTAGCGCACCACGATGCCGCCGACCATGCCCGACCCGGAGGCCGAGGACCAGACGATGTTGGGGTCGACCGGATCGGGGGTGGCGAATCCGCTCTCGCCGCCGCCCACATGGTGCCACATGCCCCGCGGAATCCCGGTGATGCGCCGCTGCCCCATGATGCGGCTGTTGCTGGGTCCGCGGTAGGTCGGCTCGTCCTGCTTGTTGCCGAGGACGTTGTAGGGGACCTCGGTATCCACCGTCACGTGGTACATCTGCGCGTTGGTGAGGCGCTGGCGGAACCAGGTCTTCCCCCGGTTGATGGAGATGGAAAGCCCCTGGTCGTGGGCGACGATCATGCGGTCGCCGTTTCCGGAGTCGATCCACATGTCGTGATGGTCGCCGCCCGGCGCGTCCGGCCGCGGCACCACGTTGATTGTGCGCGCACCGTCGGTCGAGACCGAGAAGGACGCGGTCAGGAAATACGCCTCGTCCTCGTCGTCGGGCGAGATGACCACGCGCGAGTAGTAGTGCGGGCGGCCCATGGCGTTGCGGTTGCGGGTGATGAGGGTCCAGCTGCGGCCCCCGTCGGTCGAGCCCCAGACCTGGCCGTCCTCGGTCTCGCGGCCGTCCCACGGAATCCCGTCGCCGGTCTCGAGCATCGCATAGACGCGTTGCGGATTCGAGGGCGCGATCGCGACAGCGACCTTGCCCACCGGAAAAGTCGGCAGCCCCATCTCATTGTCGGGGCCCGAGAGCTTCTCCCAGGTGTCGCCGCCGTCGCGGGAGACGTGCAGGCCGCCGCCCGGTCCGCCGCTGGTGCGCCCGTAGGTGTGGATCTCAAGCTGCCACATGCCTGCGAACAGGTTGCGCGGGTTGACGGGGTCCAGGGCGATGTCGGAGCACCCGGTGTTCTCGTCCACGAAGAGCACCTGCTCCCAGCTGTCGCCGCCGTCCATGGTGCGGAAGACGCCCCGCTCCGGCTGCGGCCCGTAGGAGTGCCCGAGGGCGCAGATGTAGACGATGTCGGGATTGGTCGGGTGGATGGCGAGCCGGGGAATGCGCCCGGTCTGCTCCAGCCCCATGAGCGTCCAGGTCCGCCCCGCGTCGGTGGACTTGTAGGCCCCCTGCCCCACGGAGATGTGGCTGCGGATCTTCCCCTCGCCGGTGCCCGCCCAGACGATGTTGGGATCGGCCATGGACACGCCCAGCGAACCGATCGACTGAACCGGCTGGTCGTCGAAGATGGCGTCCCAGTTCACGCCGCCGTCGGTGGTCTTGTAGATGCCCCCGGAGGCCGCCCCGAAGTAGTAGGTGTGAGGGTCGCCCGGGATGCCGGCGGCCGCGGAGAAGCGGTTGCCCTCGGGCCCGATGTAGCGCCACTCGAGGTCGGCGTAGCTCTCGGGGGCCGGCGCCTGCTGGGCGATGGCGGACGAGGACGCGAGCAGAGCGAGGACGAGGAAGAGGGCTGGAATTCTGGAAGCGGCTGCGTTCATGGCGAAACTCGCTGAGACGGAGGGAAAGGCGCCGGTATGCCGGGGCCGGTCAGTTGGTCGTGACGTGATAGGGCGGCGCGCCCGCAGGCGCCAGGCGAGACAGGACGGCGGCCCGGGTCGCTTCGACGATCAGGTCGATCTCCGCGGAGGTGACCGCGAAGTGGGGCGTGTAGCGGATGGAGTTTGCGCCGCCGTGGATCACCCCCACGCCGTGCCGGCGCATCTCCTCCTCCACGCTCCCCGGTCCGTGGCTCCTGATCCCGGACTCGAGGGCGCAGCTCACCAGCAGGCCGGTGCCCTGCACCCCGGTGACGGGGCCGTTCAGTTCCGCGGCCATCTGCTCGAGCCTGGCCACGAACTCGGCGCCTCGCGCTCGGATGTTCTCGCGAAGCTCGTCGGTGAGGGAGGAGAGCACGGCCACGGCTACTTCCAGCGCGCGCGGGTTGGTGGTCATGGTGTTGCCGTAGACGCCCCGCCGGTACATGTCCGCGGCTCGCCCCGTCATCGCCACCACCGACAGCGGGAACTGGCCCGCGTTGAGCGCCTTCGACCAGGTCTCGACATCGGGCGGATCCGCGTCTTCGAAGCCGGGATAGTCGATGATCGAGAGGCATCCGTGCGCCCGCAGACCCGCCTGGATCGAATCGACCACCAGGAGTCCGCCGTGGGCGCGGGACAGGGCGCGCGCCGCGTCGTAGAACTCGCGCGTCACGGCCTTTCCGGGATTCCCCTCGCCCATCACCGGCTCCATGTAGAAAGCCTCGATGAACCAGCCTTCCTCCTCGGCGAGGGCGTAGAGATGGCGCAACTGGCCGATGTCGTTCGCGGGCACCGTCAGGGCGTTGTGATTGCGGAAGCTGGCGAGGTTTTCCCGGTAGTAGCAGCGGGTGGAGTCGGAGACCTGGGCGGGCCGGCTGGTGCGCCCATGGAAGCCGCCTTCCAGCGCGAGCGTCCGGATCCTGGCGCCGTCGCGGGCCCCGCCAGGGTCGGTGACCTGTTTTGCGTGGATGTCCGCGAGACGGGACGCGAAGGTCATCGCCTCGGAGCCGCTGTTCAGGCACACGAAGCGCTCGAAGGGGCAGGGGCCTCCGCGCCGGTTGCCGATCTCCGCCTCGAGCGCCCGCACCAGGCGCGCCTGGCTCGGGCTGGCAGTCATGACGTTGGCCATGACGTGGGGCTGGTTCATGGCGTCCAGGATCGCCTGGGGCCCGTGTCCGAGCCCGAGCATGCCGTAGCCGCCCGAATCGTGAATCACGGCGCCCATGGAGGTCACGACCCAGGGTCCGCGGGCGGCGAGAGCGACGTACGGGTTGACCAGCTCGTCGGGGTAGAAGTTGAGATACCCGCGCTGCATCTCCCTCACCTGCTCGGTCTCGTCGAGGCTGGCCAGGTGCGGCAGCTCGCGGCCGAGTCGGCGATGGCATTCCGCGGCTTCCACAACCGCCTGGCGCAGCAGGGCGTTCCCGGCGGCGAAGCGCTCGATGACGTCGTCCGATAGGCCGGGCGAGGCACACGCCCCGCTCTGCTCTCGGATTTCACGAAGGATCGCCAGCGTGTCGCGGGGCGTCGGCATGCGGTCGGCTCGGGAAATGGGTGGTTGCGGGTGCGGCCGGGCAGGTGAACGTAGAAAACCGGGGCGCGAATGAAAACCTCGCGGGCGGAAGGGAGGGGGGCGATGGCGGCTGCGTCGGGCTGGACGGACGGTCTGCAGGCTCGCATATCCTTTCCCGGTGTATGAATAGGGTTGTCGATTTCCGGCCTGGCCGGCCCCAATACCTGGAGTTGGACCCATGACGCGTTCCGCCCTCGCCCTTCTGATACTCCCCATACTTGCCACCGGTTGCGGAGGGTACGCCGAAACCGCCCCGCCCTCTCCCGCGCAGAGCGGCGGGGCCGAGGCCGCACCAGCGGTGGAACCCGCGGCCATGCCCGAGAGTCCGGGCGAACTGGCGACCCGGGTGGCGACCATCGAGATCGTGCCCGCGTCCATCGAGGTCGGTCGGGGTGACTCGATCACCTTCCACGGCATCCTGCGCGACGCGGACGGCAACGTCGTGGACGGAGCCCGCTGGGGCGTCAGCACGGTCGGTCCCTTCGAGCTGCGCTCGATCAAGGACGAGATTGCCGACACCTACGTCCTGCGGGGGACGGAGTACGGCGAGACGGTCATCGGCGTGTTCCTCGGCCTGCCCGGACTCTCGGACGACGAACCCAACTGGGTGCCGGCCGCCGAGATCCCGATCAAGGTCAACGACTATCCGGTGGCGCGTATCGACATCGATCCGCCCGCCTTCGCCAGTTACGCGGGCACGGCCTTCGCGCTCACCGGGCGGGCCATCACCACCGCCGGTGACGAACACGCCGAGGAGGTGGTGCGGTGGTCGTCCCGGGACGAGTCCGTCGCCACGGTCACCCCAGAGGGGCGACTGGAGCTGCTCCGACCGGGGTCGGTGGGCATCGTCGGAGAGGCGGGCGGCGTGGCCGGCGAGATCACCCTGGAGGTGGTCGCCAACCCCGTGGCGCGGCTCAACCTGGCGTCCCCCGAGTCGCGGGTCCGCACCGGCGACGTAGTGCGACTGACGGTCACCGCCGCGGATGCGTCGGGCGAGCGCGTGGACGACGCCGCGCTGGTCTACCAGGTCCAGGAGGAGGACGGGACCACGGCCACGGCCGCCACCGCCCACCCGGACGGCGCGTTCGTCGCCGAGGAGCCAGGCCAATACCGCGTGAGCGTGGACGCCGGCACCACCTCCGAGGTGGTTGACATCGTCGTCTTCCCCCGCGAAGGCCGCCGGGAGGTCACCCTGGTGGGCCAGGGGCCGCTCGGCACCTCCACCTCGGATCTCTGGGTCTTCGAGGGGCTCGACGGGCGCGACTATGCCTACACGGGCACCATGTCGGCCGCGACCATGTACGCATGGGACGTCAGCGAGCCCTCCGCGCCCGTCATCGTCGACTCCCTGACCGTGGACGGCCGCCGGGTCAACGACGTCAAGATCAACGACGACCGCACCATCGCGATCGTCACCAGCGAGAACGCCTCCAACCGCCGGAACGGAATCACCCTCATCGACATTTCCAACCCGGCGGACCCCGAGACGATCACCCACTACACCCAGGGTCTGACCGGCGGCATCCACAACGTCTGGTTCGTGGGGGATCTTGTGTACGCCATCAACGATGGAACCCTGGACGTCCACATCATCGACATCTCCGACCCCGCGAACCCCTTCGAGGCCGGACGCTGGGGACTCGACAAGCCGAACAAGTATCTCCACGACGTGAGCGTGGTCGACGGCATCGCCTACCTGTCGTACTGGAACGACGGGCTGGTCATGCTCGACGTCGGCGACGGACGCTGGGGCGGGACCCCGACGGCGCCGCAGCCCATCTCCTCCTACAACTACCTCTACGACATCAACGGCGCGCTCTACGGCAACACGCACCACGCCATCCGCTACGGCGACTACGTCTTCCTCGGCGACGAGATCTTCGGATGCCCGGGATGCGAGGGACCCCGCGGCTACATCCACGTCGTGGACGTGAGCGACATCGAGAATCCCCGAGAAGTCGCGGAATACAGGCTGCCCGAAGCCGGAAGCCACAATCTCTGGGTCGAGGATGATCTGCTCTACATCGCCTACTACCAGGGCGGCCTGCGCATCGTCGACGTGTCGGGCGAGCTGCGCGGAGATCTGCTGGCCCAGGGCCGGGAAGTGGCGTCCTTCATGACCACCCCGGAGGGCGAGAACACGACCATGGCGTGGGGGCCGCAACCCTACAAGGGCAACATCTTCGTCTCCGACATGCGCACCGGCCTCTGGGTGATGAACCTGGCCCCGGCGAGAGTGATTCCGTAGGACACGAGACCTCGTTGATGGAGGGCGAGGGGTGTCTGGCTGGTGGTCCCTGGAGGCAAAATGCGTCTGCTGATCTACGATGGTCTTGTCGCTTTGCGCCCCGGGGACGATACGCGCGCAGACCGTGTGTCCGACGCCATGGCGACTGGAGGAGGTTCTGCGGATCGGCTCTGCGGAAAGCACGGACCTCGTTACAAGTGTCCGAGACCTTGCGATCGGGCCTGACAGCGCCCTCTATGTCGCTCAGGCTCAGGTGCCCGCAGTCACCGTGTTCTCCCTGGATGGCCAGCCGCTTCGCCGGATCGGCCGCGCGGGCCAGGGACCAGGTGATATCCAGTGGTCGGCCTTCGGCCTGGGCTGGATCGGAGACACGCTCTGGGTTGCCGACCTCAACCGGATCCAGCTGTTCACCACGGACGAGCGCGTGCCCGAGGAAGTCATCCAGTTCTACCTGAGCGCGCCCGAGGAAGGATCGCACTTGACCCCGGGCCGCATGCTTGCGGACGGGACGTTCGTCGGTGCGCGTCAACTCAGCGACATGATGGCCTGGTCGTCCCGAGGAGCCGATCCCGGGCTCGCACTGCGGCGGATCTCACGATCCGGAGAAATCCTCGACACGATCGCCATCATCGATTGGCCCGACAACGCCATCGAGAATGAGAGGAACCCTAACGACTGGCCTCGTGTCCACCCGCTCAGGGAAACGCCCCTTCCGGGACTCCAGGAATACCTGACGGCACTCAAGCCCGACGGCTCCGCGGTTGTGCAGATTGGGAAAGTGCATGAAGGCGCAACTCCACCGACCTTTGACGTCCTGATGATCTCCATCCGTGGAGACACGCTTCTGCATCGAGCGGTCGAGTATGAACCGCGCGAGGTCACCCGCGCGATGGAACGCCGCCTGGGGGACGAATACGCCGGATGGGCGGTCGGAGACTACACGTCCCGCACACTTCAGCTGACCGAAACAACACTCGAGCGCCAGCGCCGTGCCTACCGCAGCGTTTTCTGGGTTCCGGAATACCACCCTCCGGTCAGGAAGGTTGTGGCGGGGACCGATGGGACCATCTGGTTGCTTCGAGAGCTGCGTGAGGACCGAGTCGATGTGTGGGAGATCTACGATTCGGATGGTACGCTCCAGGGTAGGTTGGAGATTGGACAGGGTCGTAGTTCCACGAAGCCCTGGTATCCTCGTCTTGCCATCCTGGTCGCGAGCCGTGACGAGGTCTGGGGAGCCGCCACGCGCGGCGAATATGACGAGCCGTACCTGCACCGGTACCGCGTCGATCGAACGTGCGCACCCTAAGGGATGTCCGCCCGGGCCTCCGTGAATTCACGTATGAGCGGCATGTGACTGAGATGGCCAGCAGCAACGGGTTACCACGTCCGGCATCCACGCGCGTCGCATGCGTGGGGGCGCTGCTTCTCTCTGCCTGCGGAGAAGCAGAGGGTCCCGGCGAAGCTCCCGTTGCCGCGACCCTGGAAGAGGTGTTCGTCGTCGAATCCGTGATGCAGCTCGGTGAAGACCCCGCCGATTCGATTGCCGATATCGGGGACTTCGTCGAGCGGCGGGGCGGCGGCTACGTGATCGGTGACCGGTTCCTGCCGCGCGTGCGAAGCTACGACGAGGAGGGGCGGCTGGAGACAGCCTTCGGGAGGTTTGGAGAAGGTCCTTTCGAGTTTCGGAGGATCGCCGGACTCGCGGAGACGCCGTCAGGGAGGGTCGTCGTTGCGGACTTCAGCCAAGCCCATCTGACCTATCTGACCAGTTCCCTGGCTCCCGATACCATGGTCGCGTTGCCGGGGGCTCCCAGGGATGTCCTGGCGCTCGGACCTGACCTGCTCGTGCGGATGGTTGCGGGAGACCCTAACGCAGGCGTCTTCGGCCATCCAATGCTCCTTCACCGGGTGACGCCGCCGGAGTTGGTATGGAGCAGCTACGAACTCCCGTTCGCTGACTTCGACAGGCCCTATTGGAGCTCATTCGCGGGTTTTCCGTTCGCGGTCGGCGGCGACTCGACATATGTGACCTCGGGTCTCAGATACCCGATCACGGTTATCGACGGGGCGGGAGAGACGGTGGGCGCCCTTGGGACCCCCTCCGCCTCGTTCCGGCCGATTCCCGAGTTGGAACGGGGCGCGCTGGCCGATCTCGGGAGCCTCGGCACTACGCTGCCGGAGCTTCTCGCGAGCTTCGACGTCATCGACCGCATCGACGCGGTCGGGTCGCACCTGGTCCTGACACGAGGCCGGTACAACCCCGAGCAGCCCATGTTTTCCCGCGAAGTTCTACACATATCGCTCGAGGTCTACGACCGGCACAGCGGAGCCAGGCTCTATGAGGATGTCCCGCTTCCGGACGGATCCAGGGTCCTGGGCGGAGGACGGTTCCTGTACCTGCTCCTGGATATGCACTCTCCGCCCTGGCGGATCGCGAAGCTGCGGCTCTTGACGGAGGACTGAGACTCGCCGGAGGCTGGACGCAGGGAGCTCCAGATCTCCGAGCCCGGACCGCCGGCGACTCGTCAGGGGCGACACGATCTGGGTTGTGCTCAGAGACGAGTTCTGCCCCGCTGCCACTTGCCCCCTTTGCCCGGGCGTCGGATTCTTGCATGTGAGCGCTCGCCACCGGCCGCCCGCCAATCGCCACCCGAACTACAGGAAGGCCCCAATGCGTCATCTTCTCGCCCTCCTCCTCTGCCTTGTCGTCTGGACCTGCGCCGAAACGCCGGAGGCTTCCCAGGAGCCGGAGGCCTCCGCGGAAACGCCGCTCCCGCCGGGATCGATTTACGAGGGCCCTGCCTTCGAGTTCGAGGAAGTGGTGCCGGGCATCTTCCATGCCCGCGGGACTGGCACCCTCAACGTGGGCTCCCACGGCGCGGTGGTGGCGAACGACGACCACGTGCTGCTGGTCGAGTCGCACATCTCCCCGGCGGCGGCGCGGGCGGCCTTCAACGAGGTGCTCGAGCTCACCGGCAAGCCCCTTCGCTACGTGGTCAACACGCACTTCCACTTCGACCACGCCCACGGCAACAGCGCCTACCCGGACGAGGTCCAGGTCATCGGACACGAGTTCACCCGCGAGATGATCGAGAACGGCGGTTCCATGGGCCGCTCCTGGGAGAACTTCGTGGGCGGGGTCCCGGACCAGATCGCCGAGCTGCGGGACCAAGTCATGCGCACCGACATCGAGGACGAGCGCCTCGAGCTGGAAGACCGGCTCGCCTTCCTGGAGAACTACTACGCGAGCCAGGAGGGACTCGAGCCGGAGAGCCCCAACACCACGCTCTCGGAGCGCATGACCCTGTTTGCGGGCGACCGCGAGATCCGCATCCTGTTCTTCGGCCGCGGGCATACGGGCGGTGATGTGGTGGTTCACCTTCCCGCCGAGCGCATCCTCATCACGGGTGATCTGCTGCTCCCCGGCCTGCCCTTCATGGGCGATGGCTACCCGGCCGAGTGGGCGGAAACGCTGGAACAACTGAAGGGGCTCGAGTTCGACTGGGTGCTGCCCGGCCACGGCGATCCCTTCCAGGACCGCGCCCGCATCGACCATCTGCAGGCCTACCTGCGCGACTTCCAGGAGCGCGCCACGGCGCTGCACGCGCAGGGGCTCTCCTACCAGGAGGCCGCGGCGCAGATCGACATGACCGACCACGCCGGCAACTACCCGCAGATCACCGGGCCGGGGGTGGCGGAAATCGCCATGCAGCGGATGTTCGAGCTGCTGGACGGGACAGCGGGGTAGCCATCCGAACGAGCAAGCCCACGACACGCGTGCGATTCCAAGAGCGTCTTTCGGGCGATAGGGGATGAGGCGTCAGCGACTTTTCCCTGTAGTCGCGGCGACGCTGTCTGCCACCCTGTGGGCCTATGCCTGCGGGGACGGGGCCACGGAACCCCCGCCCCCCGATTCGCCGCAGCCGACGGTGATCTCGGTCCTCCCCCAAACCACCCAGCTGTCGGTCCGGGGCGCAACCGTGCAGTTGAGGGCGCAGGTGCGCGACCAGAGGGCCCGGGTGATGGCCGACGTCGCCGTTTCCTGGTCGAGCAACGACCCGCCAGTGGCGTCGGTGGACGGGTCGGGGCTGGTGACGGCGATCGGCAACGGCACGGCCACGATCACGGCCACGGCCGGGTCTGCGTCCGGGCGCGCGACGGTGGTGGTGCTGGAGAGCCCGGACCGGGCGGTGCTGGTGGCACTCTACAACGCGATGGACGGCCCGAACTGGGTCGACGCCGAGAACTGGCTGACCGACATGCCCCTGGGGGACTGGTACGGGGTGGACACCGACGATAACGGACGGGTCGTGAGTCTAGACCTGAGGGGCCGCTGGGACAGCGAAGCCGGGCTGCCGATACCACATCGCCTGTCGGGTTCGATTCCCCCGGAAGTCGGCAGCCTCGCCAACCTCGCCAACCTGGACCTCGGTCTCAACAATCTCACCGGCCCGATTCCGCCCGAACTCGGCAACCTCGCCAACCTGCGGTGGATGAGCTTTACGAGAAACAACCTGACAGGGGTTATCCCGGCGGAACTCGGCAACCTCGAACACCTTGCCGTCCTCGCGCTCGGCGGGAACGCGTTGCGCGGTGAAATCCCGACCGAACTCGGCAACCTCGCCAACCTGACCGAACTGTATCTCTGGCGGAACAATCTGACGGGCCCGATCTGGCCGAGACTGGGCAGCCTCGCCAACCTGACCGAACTGTACCTCAGTGACAACGATCTCACCGGCCCGATCCCGACCGAACTCGGTAGCCTCGCCAACCTGACCGAACTGTACCTCGGCGACAACGATCTCACCGGTCCCATCCCGACCGAACTCGGCAGCCTCACCGGCCTTACCGAACTGTTTCTCCGGGGGAACGATCTGACGGGCCCGATCCCCGGGGAACTCGGCAGCCTCGCCAATCTGACGGACCTGCACCTCGGTGACAACGAACTCACTGGCCCGATCCCGCCAGAACTCGGCCACCTCGACGGCCTGGAACGACTTCGTCTGCGGGACAACGATCTGACGGGTGAAATCCCGGCCGAACTCGCCAACCTCCAGAGCGCAAAGACCCTGTCGCTCAGCGGCAATCAGCTCACGGGACCCATCCCGCCGGAACTCGGCAGCCTTGGCAACCTCGAATCGCTCAACGTTGCATCGAACGAGCTATCGGGCGCGATTCCCCCGGAACTTGGCAACCTGGCGACCTTGGAAGCGCTGTTCCTGGACTACAACGACCTCGAGGGCGCGGTACCCCCCGAACTCGGAAGCATGTCGAGCCTTCGGGAGCTGGGTCTGTCGTTCAACGGCGACTTGGCGGGAGCCCTTCCGGTCGAACTGACGGCACTCCGGCAACTCGATGCGCTGGTGGCCGGAGGCACTGGCCTGTGCGTTCCCTCGGATCCCGCCTTCCAGACCTGGCTGGCGGGGATCTTCAGGCGCCGCATCGTATCCTGCGTCGAAGAGGCCCCGTCGGCAGCCTACCTGGTCCAGGCGGTTCAGTCGCAACAGTTCCCGGTTCCGCTGGTCGCGGGCGAGAAGGCGCTGCTGAGGGTGTTCGTGACAGGCCGGCAGGCTACCAGCGCGGGCATTCCACAGGTCCGGGCCAGCTTCTACATCGACGGCACGGAGACCTATGTGGAGGAGATCCCCGGGACGTTGACTCCGATCCCGGCCGAAGTGGACGAGAGCAGCCTCATGAGCTCGGCGAACGCCGAGATTCCGGGCCATGTGTTGCAGCCGGGGCTGGAGATGGTGATCGAGGTGGATCCGAAGGGGACGCTGGATCCGGAGCTGGGCGTGGCGAAGCGCATCCCCGAGACGGGACGCCTGGAAGTGGATGTCCGGGAAATGCCGCTCTTCAACCTGACGCTGGTTCCGTTCATCTGGACCGAGACCCACGATTCGTCGATCGTGGACCTGACCCGGGCCATGGCCGCGGATCCCAAGGGCCACGAGATGTTCGGGGACATGCATCTTCTTCCCATCGGCGAGATGCGGGTGGCGGCGCACGAACCCGTGCTGAGTTCGCGCAACAGCGCGTTCGACGTACTGCGCCAGACCGTGGCCATTCGGGCGATGGAGGGCGGTACGGGACACTACAAAGGCATGATGGTGAGGCCGGTCACCGGTGCGGGCGGAGTGGCGTACCGGCCCGGCCGGTCGAGTTTTTCGCAGCCGTGGCCGGGCATCATCGCTCATGAACTCGGTCACAACCTGAGCCTTTACCACGCGCCGTGCGGCGGTGCCGGCGGCCCCGACCCTTCGTACCCGTACTCCGACGGCTCCATCGGGGCGTGGGGCTACGACTTCCGCGATGGCGGCCGGCTGGTGGATCCCCGGACCCCCGAACTGATGTCGTATTGCGGCCCTGACTGGATCGGCGACTACCACTTCACCAGCGCGCTGCGCTTCCGCCTGGACGACGCGGACAGCGTGGGATTGCCCGCGCCGCCATCGGTGGCTGCCCCCGCGGTCAGGTCCCTCCTCCTGTGGGGCGGAATCGGCGCGGACAGCGTACCGTACCTGGAACCGGCCTTCGTGGTCGACGCACCGCCCGCGCTACCACAGTCCGCCGGGGACCATCGGCTCATCGGTCGAACCGGGAGCGGGACGGAACTCTTCTCCCTGACCTTCGCCATGCCCGAGGTGGCCGACGGGGACGGCAGCTCCAGCTTCGCCTTCTTGCTCCCCGCGCAAGCCGAATGGGAGGGCGGTCTCGCGACCATCACGCTCACCGGGCCGGGCGGTACCTTCACCCTGGACGGCGAGACCGACCTCCGGATGGCGATCCTGCGCAACCCCCGCAACGGGCAGGTGCGGGGTATTCTGCGCGACCTGCCGCCCGCCAACCAGGTGGCCAGGGACGCGGCGGCGGGCTCCGCCGGGTCGAGCTTCGAGGTGCTGTTCAGCCGGGGAATGCCGGGCGCGGAGGCTTGGCGGCGGTAGCGGCGACCGGTGCCGCCCGGGTCTTTGGCGTGGTCGCCTCGGTCGTTGAAGAAGGGGAAACGAATAGCGGCTGGCAGAGGATCTGATTCGCCAGTCCCCGGGGCAGGGCCACCCGCATCTGCCTCCAATGGCCGTAGGAGCCCCGCTAGAGCGGGGTGATTTCAGCGAGGATGTCGCGCCCGCTTACCGCGCGAATACCTTCCGCCAGGGGGAAGGTATGCTCTCCCACGTGCACCACATCGATGCTGCTGAGTCCGAGCACCTTCCGAGCGGAGCACATGGATGACGTAACCTTTGGCGAGTCCGTTCGCTTGAACTCGTATCCGCGCCGCCGTCCGCCGCGAACGACCAGGAGATCGAGTTCCGGGCCGCCGTGCACGGACCAGAAATAGCACTCGTCCGCCCGAGCCCCTATGCGGCGCACCACCTGCTCCAGGGCGAAACCCTCCCAACTGGCCCCGACTTTGGGATGCCTCGACAAGTCACGGGCGTTCGCAATGTCGAGCAGCACATGGAGCAGTCCGCTGTCGGCAATGTAGGTCTTGGGCGACTTGACGATTCGCTTGGTGACGTTTTCCCTCCACGGGCGAAGCTGACGCATCAGGTAGGCCCCCGTCATCCTGTCCAGGTAGCGACGCACGGTGGTATGCGCCAACCCGAAGGCGCGCGCCAGCTCCGAGCCGTTCCAGGTCTGGCCGTGGTAGTGGGCCAGCATGGTCCAGAAGTCTCGCAGGAGCACCGGGGGCAGCGAGATGCCAAGCCCCGGCAGGTCGCGCCCGGCGAGTGATCGAACGAAATCTCTCCGCCACTGTTCGCTGCGGGCGTCGTCCTCCGCGAGCCAGGACCTTGGGAAACTGCCTCGGAGCCAGAGCTGCCGCCAGGAGTCGCCACCGACCTCGGACAGGTCGAAGCCCGTCAGCTCGTGGTATGCGATGCGCCCGGCGAGCGATTCCGATCCCTGCCGCAGCAACTCCGGAGACGCGCTGCCCAGCACCAGAAACCGCGCGGGCAGGGACCTGCGGTCCGCGAGTACGCGAAGGATCGGGAACAAGCCGGGGCGGATCTGTATTTCGTCAATGATGGCCAGTCCGCGGACCGACTCCAAGGCCAACATCGGCTCGCTCAGCCTGGCGAGGTCCCGGGGATCCTCCAGATCGAAGCGGGTGACCCTTTCCCGGGTGGCGGCAAGTTCCAGCGCGAGCGTAGTCTTCCCGACTTGGCGCGCACCCAGGAGTGCGACGACGGGATTGTCGCCCAGCTTTCTTGTCAGAGCGGCCATGTGGGCGGGTCTGGGTATCATGATATCTGAAATATGAACTCTGGATGCTCAAATTTCAAGAAATGATCCTTGGCGCCGCGAGGTAGGGCGTCGCGGAGATCTCAGTTCAGCGGAATGTGCGAGCTCCTCGACGGGACCGCGGCCTAGACGATCCGCCCTCTCTCCCGGAACTCCTGCGCCTTCTCCTCCATCCCCGTCTGCACCAGCTGCTCTGCGGTCGCGTAGCCCTGTTCCTCCGCGTAGGCACGGATGTCCTGGGTGATCCGCATCGAGCAGAACTTGGGGCCGCACATCGAACAGAAGTGGGCCACCTTGGCGCCCTCGGCCGGCAACGTCTCATCGTGGAAGGCGCGCGCCGTGACCGGGTCGAGCGAGAGGTTGAACTGGTCTTCCCAGCGGAACTCGAAGCGCGCCTTGGAGAGCGCGTCGTCCCATTCCTGGGCACGGGGATGGCCCTTGGCCAGGTCCGCGGCGTGGGCGGCGATCTTGTAGCTGATCACGCCGGCCTTCACGTCGTCGCGGTTGGGGAGGCCGAGGTGCTCCTTGGGGGTCACGTAGCAGAGCATCGCGGTGCCGTACCACCCGATCTGGGCCGCCCCGATGGCGCTGGTGATGTGGTCGTAGCCCGGCGCGATGTCGGTGGTCAGGGGACCGAGGGTGTAGAAGGGCGCCTCGTCGCACCATTCCAGCTGCTTGTCCATGTTCTCCTGGATCATGTGCATGGGCACATGTCCCGGTCCCTCGCACATCACCTGCACCCCGTGCTCCCAGGCGATGCGGGTGAGCTCGCCCTGCGTGCGCAGCTCCGCGAACTGGGCTTCGTCGTTGGCGTCGGCGATGGATCCCGGACGCAGGCCGTCTCCCAGGGAGAAGGAGATGTCGTAGGCCGCCATGATCTCGCAGATCTCGTGGAAGCGGGTGTAGAGGAAGCTTTCCCGGTGATGAGCCAGGCACCAGTGAGCGATGATGGAACCGCCCCGCGACACGATCCCGGTCATGCGATTCGCGGTCAGGGGCACGTAGCGCAGGAGCACCCCGGCGTGGATCGTGAAGTAGTCCACTCCCTGCTCCGCCTGCTCGATGAGGGTGTCGCGATAGGCTTCCCAGGTGAGGTCCTCGGGGACGCCGCCCACCTTCTCCAGCGCCTGGTAGATGGGCACGGTGCCGATGGGCACCGGCGAGTTGCGCAGGATCCACTGGCGGGTCTCGTGGATGTTCTTCCCCGTGGACAGATCCATCACTGTGTCCGCGCCCCAGAGCGTCGCCCAGCGCAGCTTGGACACCTCCTCCTCGATCGAGGACGAGACCGCGGAGTTGCCGATGTTGGCGTTGATCTTCACCGCGAAGTTGCGGCCGATGATCATGGGCTCGGATTCGGGATGATTGATGTTCGCCGGGATGATGGCGCGCCCGCGGGCCACCTCGTCGCGCACGAATTCGGGCTTCATGCCTTCGCGCAGGGCGATGTACTCCATCTCGCAGGTGATTTCGCCCCGGCGCGCGTACTGCAGCTGGGTGACGGGCCCGCCCGTGGAGCGGAGGGGCCGGTTGTGGAGCGCCGCCGGCATCTCGGCGCCGTTGGGGCTCTCGGGCGCAAGCGACGCGCGTGGCAGCGCTTGCCCGACACCACCCCGCTCGGCGATCCACCCGGCGCGCAGCTTGGGAAGGCCGTGGCGCACGTCGGTGTCCTGAGGTCCGGAGGTGTCGTAGACCCTGAGAGGGGGCTCGCCGCCCGAGAGGGAGATCTCGCGCACCGGCACCCGCATCCCTCCGGGGCCCTCGAAAAACACCTTGCGCGAGTTGGGGAAGGCGTCGCCGTAGTCGCCTGCGGAAGAGCTTGTGGGGACGGTGCGGTCAACGCGACGCACGCGGCGGGCGGGGGTGCGTCCGTTTCCTGAGTGCCCGTTACCGCCGTGAGATCCGCTCGAAGTGCGCGCCATCAGCCAATCTCCTGTGCTTGCGGGACCGGAGAAACCGTGGTCGGGAGTATCGGGACCCCGGATATGCCGATAAGATAGCGAGGGAGGCCCCAAAAAGGCACAACGAGTGTTGCAACGGGATGACGAGAGAATGCAGCTGACGACGCACAGACGCCTCAGGGTTCCGGTTTTCACCGTCCTCGCCGCGATCGTGGCCATTGGGGGGCTCACGCTTCCCCGGGGGATGCTCGCCCAGGCGGCGACAGCCCAGGCCCCGATCAACACCTACAACGCGACACACCATCCGGTCGTGGGACGGAACGGGATGGTGTCCAGCCAGAACTTCCTGGCCACGCAAATCGGGGTGGACATCCTGCGCCAGGGCGGCAACGCGGTGGACGCCGGGGTGGCGGTGGGACTGGCGCTCGCGGTGACGCTGCCGCGCGCGGGCAATGTGGGCGGGGGCGGGTTCTTCCTCCTGCACCTGGCCGAGGAGAACCGCACGGTGGCGGTGGATTTCCGCGAAACCGCTCCCGCGGCCGCGTACTCGGACATGTTCTTCGGGGAAGACGGCGAGGTCGACAACGAGGAATACCGCTTCACTCACAAGTCGTCGGCGATTCCCGCGTCGGTCGCCGGCTTCGATCACCTCCTGCGCAACTACGGCACCATGAGCTGGCGCGAAGTGGCCCAGCCCGCCATCGAGCTGGCGCGCGACGGCATGGTCGTGTGGGAGGACCTGGCGGTGAACCTCGCCCGCAGCAAGCCGCGGCTCAGCGCCAATCCCGCCTCGCGGGCCAAGTTCTACAGGCCCGATGGCTCCAACTACGAGGTCGGGGACCTGTACAGGCAGCCGGATCTGGCCTGGACGCTGGAGCAGGTCGCCGCAGGCGGCGCCGACGCCTTCTACAAGGGCGAGATCGCGCGCCGCATCGCCGCGGACATGGCGAAGCACAACGGTCTGATCACCATGGAGGACCTCGCGAACTACCGCGTGACCGAGCGCGAGCCGGTGCGCGGCACCTTCCGTGGCTACGACATCGCGGCCATGTCCGCGCCCAGCTCGGGCGGGATGCACATCGTCCAGATGCTGAACATCTTCGAGAACTTCCCCCTGAAGGAGATGGGCTACGGGAGCGCGGACGCCATGCATGTCATGGCCGAGTCGATGAAGCTGGCATACGCCGACCGGAGCAAGTATCTGGGCGACCCGGACTACCTCGATCTTCCGGTTGCCGCCCTCACGAGCAAGGCCTACGCGGCGGAGCTGGCGAAGAGCATCTCTCTCAGCCGGGCCCGGCCGTCATCGGAGGTGGGTCCCGGCAACCTGGCCCCCTACGAGAGCCCCGAGACGACCCACTACTCGGTGCTCGACAGCGAGGGCAACGCGCTGGTCAACACCTACACGCTGATGTTCTCCTACGGCTCGGGGGTCGTGATCGACGGCACCGGCATCCTCATGAACAACAACCTCGGCAACTTCACCCTGAGGCCGGACATCCCCGACGCCTTCGGGCTCATGGGGAGCGCGGACAACCAGATCGCGGCGGGACGCCGGCCGGTGAGCTCGATGACGCCGATCATCGTGCTACGCGACGGGCGCCCGGTCCTGCTGACCGGGAGCCCGGGTGGAAGCCGCATCATCACGACCAATCTGCAGCTGCTGGTGAACGTGCTCGAACACGGGATGAACATCGCCGACGCCACCGCGCGGCCCAGGATGCACCACCAGTGGTATCCGGACCGACTGGAGGTGGAGAGCGGCGTCAGCCCCGACGCAATCCGCATGCTGCGGGCGCGCGGCCACGACGTTCAGTTCAGCGCCGGCATGGGAAGCCTGCAGACGGTGATGTTCTCCGACGGGATCTTCTACGGCTACGCCGACCCACGACGGCCGGGAGCGATGGCGCTGGGGTACTGAGGGTCGGTACGGGATCGCGCCATGGCCCCGGGAGGCGCGCACATCCCCGGGCCGTAGTGCCGCGGTTCTACATCACCGGCACCATGCCCGCCTGCGCGACCAGGATCAGCAGGGCGCGCTGGATGCCGACGGGGCCGTCGTGGTTCATGAAGAACTCGCTAAGGGAGTGCGAATTGCCGCCTGCACCACCACCGCCGATGGTGATGGAGGGGATGCCGAGCGAGATGGGGGTGTTGGAGTCGGTGGAGGAGCGTCGCAGCGACGGGGTTCCGCCAAGCAGTTCGGTGGCGGCGAGCGCCCGCGCGACGAAGGGATGATCGTCCGGGATCTCGCCGCTGGGCCGGTCGCCGATCATGGTGACGTCAAGCGTGAGTTCCTCGCCCCGGGCGCGCACGGCGTTGGCCGCGCCGAGTCCCTGGCGCATCGCCTCCTGGAAGACGGCGTCGATCTCCTGGAGCCTTTCCGGGCTCTCCGAGCGCATGTCGATCTCCATCCACGCCTCGAAGGGAATGG
Organism: Longimicrobiales bacterium; assembly: GCA_965237885.1. GTDB lineage: Bacteria > Gemmatimonadota > Gemmatimonadetes > Longimicrobiales > Gaopeijiaceae > BD2-11. Next base: position 1,532,718 of record CBDEGN010000002.1, read on the forward strand.
AGTTCACCGAGGTACCGCCACCGACCGTGCCCACGTTGTAGCTGGTCCGCTGAGCCGCGTTGTCGGTGTAGCGCTTTGCGCCGGCATCGAAGGCCGCAACCGCGCGCCCGAGGGCATGGATGGGGTTTCCGAGCCCGAATGCCCCCCAGGAGTGTCCGCCCGGTCCTCCGAAGGTGACCCGGTAGCGATGTGATCCCAGGCCGGCGTTGGTCACCCCGCTGTGCCCCAGGCCGTCGATCGAAATGAAGGCGTTGAAGTCGGGCGAGCCTTCGCGGAAGAGGTGCTTGACCCCACGCAGATCGCCCGTGCCTTCCTCGCCCACCGTCCCCACGAACCAGATGTCGTTTTCGGTCTGGATGCCCGCCGCGTTCATCGCGCGCAGCACGGCGAGCACGGTCACCAGGCCTCGCGTGTCGTCGGCGATTCCGGGCGCGAAGAGCGTGTCGCCGCTCTCGCGGATGGTCAGGTCGGTGCCCTCCGGAAAAACCGTGTCCAGGTGTCCCGAGAAGATCATCACGCCCGAACCGCTGCCGCGGCGCACGCCGATGACGTTGCCCACCTCGTCGACCCACGCCGAATCGACTCCGGCCTCCTGGATCAGCTCCAGAAATCGCCGCCCACGCACCTCCTCCATGAAGGGGGGCGCCGGGATCTCGGTGAGCTCGCGCAGGGTGGCGATGGTCCAGGGGTCGTTTTCCTCGATATGGCTGAACGCCGCCTGGACGGCGGGATGGTCCATGAGGGCACGAACCTCCGCCTCGGCGCCTGTGCCCTGGGCGAACGCGGGCGAAGTGGCTGCGGCGAGGAGTGCGACGGCGAGCAGAGGCGTAGCGGGATGGGCAGCGGGACGGCTCATGGGTCTCTCTGAAGCTTCAAGTGAAACGGATTCTGATGTGAGGCCGGTCCGGATTCATGCCGATTCGGCAGTTGAAGGCGGCTTCGGCCATCGATTTGGCGGGTCGGGTGACGGGGTTCAAAATGCAGATATTGCGTAAATTACGTAAATTGCGTAAGACGCCTTCACCAGCGCGGAAAGAGCCAGGAGAGCGCGTCGCCGATCTCCGGGTGCCGGATCGCGCCCCCAAGATGCCCGGTCCAAGCCAGAACGTAGCTGAGAAGCAGGGTGCCAACCACCACGACGCCGTGCAGCCAGCCGGGAACGGGCTCCTCCTGCATCTCCCGCATCGCCGTCTGGAGCGCCGCCAGGGCGAGCAGCACGAGGCCGAAGAAGGCCGCCTTTCCCAGCACCGCGTGCAGTTCCACCAGGTCTCGCATGGCTGCAAGCTCGCTCTCCATCGATTCGAAGGCGGTAGGCCCTGAGAAATACGCGGGCACCCCGGTGACGGCGGCGGCAACCAGCAGCCAGCGGGCGATGCGCGCCGGGGGAGTGTCCTTGCGCAGACGAGCAAACAGGAAGAGCACCAGCGCGAGAGGGCACAGCACAACCGAAAGGTGCACGGTCAGCAGATGCAGGTGGGCGGCGCTCACGACCGCGAGACGCTAGTTGCGGCCAGTCCCGACGGCCTCGGCCGCGGGCACGCCCGCGTCGACGGCTTCGAAGTCCAGCTCGCTGCCGCGCATGCTGTGCGGGATGAGGTAGACCACGGTCATAACCAGCGCCGCGACCCCCACCGTCACCCGTCCCGGCCCCGCCTTTCGCTTCGGCTTGACGCCCAGTGCGAAGGCCGCGGCGACCCACACCACCCACATGATGAGCAGCTTGTTGTCGGTCAGGTCGTAGCCCCAGGGAAAGCCGGTCCAGTACTCGCCGAACGCGTACTTCTGGACGAAGGGGCCGAGCACCAGTCCGCCCACCGTCATGCCGATCAGGGTCACCCAGGTGAGGGTGCGCATGGTGCCGGGGGCGAAGAGCGCTCCCAGGCCCGCCCGCATCCCGATCAGAACGGTAAAGAACATGGCGGTGACATGGGCGATCAGCAGCGCCCCGGGCACGGGGTCCTTGTAGCGAAGGAGGATGTTGGAGTCTTCTTCCGTCTGCGCCGGGATGCGCACCGCCCCATCCGCCGTCTCGATCTCCACGTAGTACTCGATCTTTCCGGCGGCGGGCTGGATGGGCAGGTAGGCCGCCAGCTCGGGTCCGTCCTCTCCGCCCTCGACCATCATCGCGACGGTGGTGAAGGCGTCGCTTGTGGGATAGCGCCGGTACGTCATGGCTCCGCTGGCGCCCTCTCCCGGCACGGGTAGCGCGACGCGCGCCTGCGCCACTGTCTCCTGGCTGCGCACCAGCTCGTAGCTGTAGGCCTCGGCGCCCACCGCCACCTCCCCGCGCAGCGGATAGGTCGGGCCGGTGCGGCGCTGGTAGATCGCCGCCGCCGCCATGATCAGGACCGCTCCAACCCAGAGCAGGGCTCCCTTCCAGCGTGAATGGCCGGACATCGACACCGTTACCTCCGCAGCGGGTTTGCGTTCACCGGTCCGCGCCTCAGGCCGGCCACAGCCAGCCGAACGCGCCCGCCGTCAGGAAGGCGTAGATCAACCCGTCGAACATCGTCTTCAACGTCGTCGACCACTTCCGCCGGTACCAGATCGAGCGGGTGGGCTCGGCGAGCGCGTAGCAGCAGAAGGCCACGGTGCCGGCGAGTCGGAAGACCTCCAGATACTCGGCCCCGGGCGCCAGGGTGCGACCGGCAGCGTAGGCCACGATCACCCCGATCACGACACAGTACAGGAACCACTGCCCCAGGCTCCTGCCCATGTTCAGGAAGGCGCTCGAGTCCAGCACCGTGAAGAAGGCGACGGGCCCCTTTTCCACCTTCTCGCGGTACGCGTCCGACTTCATCGCCTCGGTGCTGCCCGCGTACGGGAGGACGTAGTCGCCTGGCTCCAGGCCGCACGACCGCAGCGCGTCCATCACTCCGTCTTCGGAATCGACCTTCGAGTAGTCGTTCTTGTGGTAGCCGAGGAACATGTGGATGATCGAGCTGCACGCGAAGACGAGCACGGCCGCGACCAGAATCGGAAGCCACAGCGCGAGAATGGGGACCATTCAACCCCCCGGAGTCGGGTTCGAAGGAAACGGAAATGGGAAAGTAACCCCGGGCGTCGCGCGACCGCAAAGCCCAAAGCCGGCGCCGGTCACGGGCGGCTGCCCGCCAGCAACGGAACTGCCTCCGCACCCGGAGTCCCGGACACGCAACGGCGAGAAGGGCCCTGACGCCCTGGCGGCGGTTCAGTGAATGGCCGCCCGCTCGAACGTCCCGGGATCCGCGCGCGCCGGAAAGCCTCCCTCTTCAGCCGCCGCCCGCCTGGATCTCCGCAGCAACGGCCTGCACTTCGTCCAGCACGCGCAGGAGATTGCCGCTCCAGAGCATGCCGATCTCCTTCTCGCTGTATCCGCGCCGAACCAGCTCCAGGGTGACGTTGAAGGTCTCGGAGGCGTCGTCCCAGCCGATGACGCCCCCGCCGCCGTCGAAGTCGGAACTGATGCCCACGTGCTCGAGCCCGATCAGCTCGACCATGTAGTCGATGTGGTTCACGAAGTCCGCGACATCCACGGGCGGGGTCACGGGCGCCACCTGCCTGGCGATCCGCTCCGCCGCCTCGTCCTGCACCATACGGAACCCGGCCTGGTACTCCTCGCGCTCCTCCGGGCTCATCGCCTGGAGCGCCATGAAGAAGGCGCGGCCCCGTCCGCCGCCGATGATCTCGAAGTCCATCTCCCCGGCCACTTCGGCGAGCACCATCTGCGACGCCTGCTGATACGCCGTGTTCCTGGGCCCGTTCACGTAGCTGCGGAAAGCGACGGTCTGGACCACGCCGCCGTTGTCCCGAAGCGCCATCAGCTGCTCGTCGTCCAGGTTGCGGCTGTGGTCGTTGAGCGCGCGGGCCGAGGAGTGCGAGGCGATCACCGGAGCCCGGGTTAGCTCGAACATCTCCATAATGGCCTGCTTCGACGGGTGCGAGATGTCGATCATGATCCCGACCCGGTTCAGCTCCGCCACCGCCTGCCGGCCCAACTCGCTCAGGCCGTCGTGCAGCCAGTCGTCCTGCGCTTCTCCGGTGTTGGAGTCGGCGAGCTGGCTGTGCCCGTTGTGAGCGAGCGACAGGTAGCGCGCGCCTCTCTCCTGGAACTCCTGGATGCGCCCCAGATCGGTCCCGACCGGGTATCCGTTCTCGATGCCGATCATGGCCACCTTGCGCCCGGAGGCCGCGATGCTGCGCACATCATCCGAAGTCAGAGCCAACCCGATGCGCTCGGGAGCGATCACCTCGGTCAGGCGGTGGATGGCGTCGAACTTGGCAATCGCCTGGTCGTAGGCGTCCGCGTAGCCTTCCGGGGTCAGGTCGCCCTGCCCCACGTACACGACGAGCCATGCGACATCGAGCCCGCCCGCTTCCATCTTGGGCAGGTTCACCTGGGTCGGCAGATCCATGGTGTAGTTCTGCTCGGCGGTGAAGTTGGCCGGGTTGATGTCGTCGTGCGTGTCCAGGGTGATGACCCGTTCGTGGATGCCGCGCGCGCGCTCCATCAGTTCGGCGTCCGCGTCCCCCGGGGGAGCGTCGGCGCCGTTGCATGCAGACAGCAGAGCGAGCAGCAGCAAGGCGGAACTGGCGTAGCGTGTGGACTGAATGGCGTTCATCGGTATGTCTCTCTGCATCGGTGCCCCCAGGTCTGGATCAGGACCCCGGCGGGTCAGGGTCGGGAATGCGCGCCACGATCACGCGGGCCGAGCCGGGAATGTCGACGTAGAAAGCCGCCGCGTCACCCGTGCGGCCGGCTCTGAAGTCATGGAAGCGCACGCCGCTGGCCGCCAGCCGGCCGTTGAAGTCGCGCGTTTCCGCAATCGCGAGTGGCACGGACACGGGGGCGAACGCATCGTCCGTGTCCTCCCCGGTCGTCGTCACCGGCCACGGGTAGAAGCCGGGGGGGTCTGGCTGAGTGAAGACCTCGGTAGCGGTCGAGAAGTCATAGGTGGTGAAGCGGGGAGCGCCGTCCACCAGCACGTCCTCGCTTCCGGCAAAAGTCATGGCGACCGCGTGCTCGGTGAGCAACTCGTCCATGGGCCTGCCGGTGACGGCTTCGATGCCGGCCACCCCGCTGATGGTCAGCGAGTCGTTCAGCTCGCGCATGAGCTCCTCGCCCGCAGTCCCACCGCCGGCGATCCAGTCCATCAGGAAGCGGTGGAAGTGCCAACCGGAGCCGTAGATGTCCCCCACCTCTCCCTCCCCGTATTGCTGTGTCACCGCGCTCGAGTCCGGGGAAAACGCCCACACCACGCGGGCCATCGAGAAGAACACGCCGTACGCCTCGTCTCTGGTGTCTGACGCTGCCCGGACCGCGCGACGCAGCAACTGCCTGTTCACGCGATCCGTCAATTCCGGGCCCCCCGCCCGCTGCCAGGCGAGCCGCGAGGCGACTTCCTTGGCCAGATCGGCCGTGCCTTCCTCGATCCAGTCGGGATGAAAGGGACTCCCTGTACCTCTGCGCCGAAACCGTTTGTACAATGAGCTTACGTGCTTCATCTCGTGAACGACCGTGCCCAGGACGAAATAGTCGTTCTCGCCGATCCTGTCGATGGCGTCAGCGGCGACGTGCATGAGCTCCATTTCGTTCGATGAGGCGCAGCTGCTCTGCGAGAGAGTCATGTCGGCGGACCAGACGTAGGCGCGCGTAGTGCCTTCCAGCTCCGGACGGATGAGGAGGTTCACGAGGCCGTCCCCGTTCACATCGCTCACGCCCCCGAAGTACCGTTCAATCACCTCCGCCCCGTGGTCGGCGTAAAAGTCGATCACGCGTTGGATGTTCTCGGAGGCTGTCGAGGTGGCGTACTCGTAGACGGCCAGGTACTCGTTCTCCGCGACCAGTCTTGCAGTCACCGTCGTATCCACGCCGCAGTTGTTCCCCCCCCCGAAGGGATTGCCGATTCTGAACTCCAGCTCCTCCGGGGCGGCCATGGCCCGGCCCGCGTCGCGCGCCGCCTGCGCCTCCCTTGAGCGATCCCGAAGCACATCGATGTCGCCCTGTGCCATGAGGCGCTGGTAGAGCTCCGCCTCGCGCTGACGAAGAAGCATGTGCGCCCTGGAATAGGATCTTTCCTCCTCCAGCAGCTCCTGCCACCCGTCGCTGGCGGGCACTTTGGCCTCCTGGCCCATCCTTCCTCCTGGCCTCGTCGCGTTCGCGACCACGGCCGCGGGCGGAGTTGCCGGGGTTCCATCAACGCTCATTTCCACATCGTAGAGCCCCCTGGCGTTCGCGTCGGTCTCTACCATGGTGACGCGGTAGTACGCGCCGGCTTCGGGGGCCTGGACGTAGAAGCCGCATGGGCCCAGGCCGGCCCGGTCGTAGATCTGGTAGTCGCCCTCTTCCAGGCCGATCGGTCCCTCGCACACGCGCAGGGAGAGCGTCGCGGTCGCCTGCTTCATTGCAGGGTCGGTCACGCGGACTCCGAACTCGGTAACGCCCACTTCGACGGGCGTGCCGCGGAGCGTCCCGTCGGAATCGAGCGTGAGCCCCCGGGGCAGCCGGCTTCCCGTGTCGAGGCTCCAGACAAGATCCTCACTGGCGCCGCCGCGCGCGGTCAGGCGTACGGAGAACGGAACCGACACGCGCCCGACGCCGAGGGAGTCGGTGGCGATGAAGAGGTCCTTGGCCCCGACGAAGTCATGCCGATAGAGCTGTCCAGCCGGGAGCGCGACCGCGAAGTTCGTCGCATCGAAGACGTAGCCCTCCCGAGTCGTCAGCGACACAGTGTATTCGCCCGCGCGCAGAGCCACGAATTCATAGCGGCCGCTGGCGTCGGTGGTGTCCGAGGCTTCCTGCACACCCGACAGGTGAAGCGCGAAGCCCTCGACCGGCTCCGGCTCGGTGCCGGCGGACACCGCCAGGACCGCCCCCGAGATCGATGACGTACGCAGGTACTGGCCGGAAAAGTCAGCGCGCACCTGCTGCCCGGGCGAGGAGATGGTGACCGACAGCGTCGTCCGGGAGAAGACCGCGTCGCTCGGAACACCGCTCGACAGCGTCACTACATGCGACCCGGCCGGCACGGAGACGAACTGGAAGGAGCCGTCCGCTCCGGTCGCGGTCGACTGGCTGGCGGCGCCGGTGAGCGACACCAGAATGCCTGCCAGCCCCGCGCCCTCTACGGTGACCTGACCCACGATGGTGCCGGTGGGGGCGGGTGGCGCGGGAGGGTCTACCGTGCCGTCGTCGCCTCCGCAGGTGGCGGCGAGAAACGCGGCGAGACTTCCGGCCACCAGTCTTCGAAGCCTCATGCAGATCTCCGTCGACGCCGTGTTGCGCGTGTGTATGTCCACAGGATGATTCGTCGCTCCAGCGACAAGGTACACGTTCCGGTCTCGCCGTGCCCGGCACGCCGTCGATCCGCCGTGCAAGAGCCGCGCCCGGGCGCAATCAGGCCGGAACGGCGGCCGGCTCGGTCGCGGTCAGCGTCGCAGCATCCGCGTTGAGGCGCGCGAGCGCGAGCACCGGAATTGTGCAGTTGTGTTCGGTGTGACCGAAGGGGAGGTCGGCGACCGCGGGCACGCCCAGACGAAGGGCGAATGCGTCCAGTACCGCCGGGACGTCGTCCCACCCCTCTCGCTCCCCCGTAAACCGGCCGAAGGCGAGGCCGGCAACGCCTTCCGTGACGCCCGCCCGCAAGAGCTGGAGCAGCATGCGATCGACCCGGTAGGCCGGTTCGCCCACATCCTCCAGAAACAGGATGCGGCCCTGGGCGGAGATCGAGTCCGGGGAGCCGCACAGCGAGGCCAGGATGGCGAGGTTTCCGCCGACCAGCCTCCCCGCCGCGCTTCCCCCGACGACCGTGCGCGGAGCGGGGTCACCCCGGCGCGAAGGAAGAGGCCCGCGCTCTTCGCCGGCGAAGAGCGCGGCGCGAAACGATGCCTCCGTTTCGGGAGGGAAGTCGGCGGCGGGGTGCGGGCCGTGGAACGAGACCACGCCCATGGCCGCGTGGCGCGCGTGAAGATTGGTGTTGTCGCTGAAGCCGATGAAGGGGATGGGCGCGCGACGCTGCCGCGCCAGACTCAGGGCGTCGAGGATGCGCAATGTGCCGTAGCCGCCGCGCAGCGCCCACACCCCGTCGATCGTGGGATCGTCGAAGGCGGCCTGCAGGTCCCCGAGCCGCTCGGCGTCGCTTCCCGCCAGATAGCCCTGCCTGCGGGCGGCCGCGGGATAGATGACCGGCTCGAGCTCCAGCTGCCGGCAGCGCTCGGCGGCCCGGTCGATGCGCCCCGGTTCGAGTGGCCCGGCGGGCGCCACCAGCGCGACGCGCGCGCCGGGATGCAGCGCCCGGGGCCGGAGGGGCGGGGCGTCCGAGTCCCGGACATTCATTCGGCCACCCCGCCAGCGGCAGGCGCCGAACCGATGGCGCCCAAGCCGGCCAGCAGCAACTCGTGGATGCCGCCGAAACCGCCGTTCGACATGACCAGCACCACGTCACCGGACCGCGCGCCATCCATGACCCGTTTGACGATGTCAGCGACGGCGGGCAGGTAGTCGGCTTCGGTGCCACCGGCGCGCAGCCCTTCGACCAGCTGCACGGGGTCGAGGCGGGTGGCGTCATCGTAGCGTTCGGGACGGAAGAGTCCGGCCACGATGGCGTGGTCTGCGGCGCGAAGTGCCTGCACGTAGGCTTCCTGGAATTCGCGCCGCTGGGCCGTGTAGCTGCGGGGTTCGAACACGGCGATCAGCCGCCGCCCACGGAATCGCTGCCGCGCCGCCCCCAGGGTCGCGGCCACGGCGGTAGGGTGGTGTGCGAAGTCGTCCACCACCGTGATGCCCCCGGCTTCGCCCCGGACTTCCATGCGGCGGCGCACACCGCGGAAGGTGCGCAGTCCCTCGCGGATGGAATCCCAGTCCGCGCCGGCCGCGGTCGCCGCAGCCATGGCCGCCAGCCCGTTCTGGACGTTGTAGTCCCCCTGCAGCCGCGTCTCCACCTCCCCCAGCCGCCGATCGTCCCGCCGGACGGTAAAGCGCGTGCGCTCCTCCCCGTAGCGAATCCGTTCCGCCCGCCAGCGAGGGTGTGAAGGGGCGTCTCCGCCCCTCCCTGACCCGTCTATCCCGAAGGACTCCACTGACGCTCGCGAAGCCCCGCACATCCCGCGCAGCACGGGGGAGTCCCAGCCCGCCACCAGGGTGCCCGCTCCCGGCACCAGGTTGATGAAGCGCTCGAAGGCGAAACGGTAGGCGATGTCGTCGCGGAAGATGTCCGCGTGATCGAACTCGACGTTGTTCACCACCGCGGTCCAGGGCAGGTAGTGCCACATCTTGGGGCCCTTGTCAAAGTACGCGGTGTCGTATTCGTCCGCCTCGATGACGAAGTACTCGGAGCCGGTCAGGCGGAACGAGATGCCGAAGTTGCCCGGGATGCCCCCGATGAGAAACGAGGGCTTCATCCCCGCGGCCTCGAGCAGCCAGGCGACCAGGCTCGCGGTGGTGGTCTTGCCGTGCGTCCCCGCGACCGCGAGCACGTGGCGGCCCGTGAGAAGCTGATCCTTGATCACGGCAGCCGCCGACGTGTAGCGCAGGCGCCGGTCGAGCACCGCCTCCAGCTCCGGGTTGCCCCGGCTGATGGCATTTCCCACCACCACCATGTCCGGCTCGGACGCCAGGTTGGCGGGGTCGAACCGGTCCGCGTAGTCGATGCCCAGATCGTCGAGCATCACCGACATGGGAGGATAGACGCCCTGGTCCGAACCGGTCACCCGGTGGCCCTTCTCGCGCAGCAGCCCCGCGAGCGAGGCCATCGCCGTGCCCGCGATGCCGATCAGGTGGTAGTGCATGACCCTCCTTGCCTGGCCGGGATTCTTCGGCGATGGTGCGCTTGCACGCTCCATGCCCGTTCGCCACCTCTTTCGGGAAACCTGTACATGTCCCTCTCGCGTGTCACCCTGCTCGTCGCCGCCGCGCTCCCGGGAGCGCTCGCCCCGCTCTCCGCCCAGGTGCCGACTCCGGAGTCCATCCTCGGCTTTCCCGTCGGGGCCGATTTCGAGCTGGCCACCTACGAGCGATCGCTCGAGTACTTCCAGCAGCTCGCCGCCGCGTCGGACCGGGTCGAGCTGCGCGAAGTGGGCCGGACCAGCTTCGGACGCCCCTGGTATCTGGCGCTCATCTCGTCGGCGGACAATCTCCGCAACGTCGAGCGCCATCGCGAGATCGCGCACCGGCTGGCCGATCCTCCCGACGACATGACCGATGAGGAGGCGCGCCGGCTGGCGTCCGATGGCAGGGTGATCGTCCACATCGACGGCGGACTGCACGCCACCGAGGTCGCGCACGGCCAGCACACCATCCAGCTGGCGTACGACCTGGTCACCGGCGACGACGATCCGGAGATCGCCGCGATCCTGGACAACGTCATCCTCCTGCTCTGGTTCAGCATCAATCCCGATGGCCAGACCATGGTCGCGGACTGGTACCGCTCCAATCTGGGCACCCAGTACGAGGTCGCCCCCATGCCCCGGTTGTACCAGAAGTACATCGGCCACGACAACAACCGTGACGGCTACATGATCAACCAGATCGAGTCGCGCGTGGTGACGCGCGTGGTCCGCGATTGGGAGCCGCAGATCATCTACAATCACCACCAGTCGTCGCCCTTCCCCACCCGCATCTGGATCCCGCCCTTCGCCGAACCCATCAGCCCGAACGTGCATCCGCTCATGTGGCGCACCGTCAACCTCATCGGCATGGCGATGGCGCAGGCGCTGGAGGAGAGGGGACAGAGGGGCGCGGTGCACATGGGCAGCGGCTTCGATAACTGGTACCCGGGCTTCATGGACCACGCCCACAACTTCCACAACGTGGCCTCGTTTCTGACCGAAACCGCGCTCTACCGCTACGCCACCCCGAACTTCTACACGATCAACGATTTTCCCGCCGACACCCGCGACCTGCGGCCGCAGTCCCTGTACGCGAGTCCGTGGGAAGGGGGATGGTGGCGGGTCGGGGACGCGGTGGACTACATGCTGACCGCCTCCATTTCCGTGCTCGACGTGGCCGCCAAATACCGCACCGACCTGCTCTTCAACCGCTTCCAGGCGGCCCGCGACGTGGTGGCCCAGTACCGCGCGGGCCCTCCCTACGCATACTTCATCCCGCAGGATCAGGACGATCCGGTCGCAGCCGCGGAGATGCTCCGGCGTCTCGCCTTCAACGGCATCCGCGTACACCAGTTGCAGGAGGCGCTCACCCACGACGGCATCACTCACGTGGCCGGCAGCTGGGCGATCCTCATGGACCAGCCCAACGCCAACTTCGTGCGCCAGCTGTTCGCGGTGCAGGAGTATCCGGACCTGCGCGAATACCCGGAGGGTCCGCCGGAGCAGCCCTACGACGTGTCCGGCTGGACGCTGCCCTATCAGTTCGGCGTGCGGGTGGTGGAGGCGCGTACTCCGCTCGGCGACGCGGTGCGCACGACCCTCGAGGCGCTCGAGGCCGAGCCCCTTCCCTGGGATGCCGAGGGAGACGCCCAGGGGTGGGATACTCCGCCCGGAACCGGCTTCGACAGCCACCCGGTCGCACGTGCCGTGATGCCTCCGGCGGGCAGCGCTCCTGGCAGCGGCGGCGCGCTCGTACTCGACGCGGCGCAGAACAACTCCTACCGGGCGATGGCGCGCGCCTGGCGCGAGGGAGGGAGTGTGCGCTTCCAGCCCGGCACCTGCTCCGAGGGCGGCCAGGGAGGCTCGAGCGGGCGCTGGCAGATCTCCGGGCTATCGGGGGCCGCGCGTACGGCACTGGTGCGCGACCTGGCCCTGCAGGCGACCTCGGGAGGCCCTGCCGGCGCCGTCGTGCGCCAGCCCCGCATCGCCCTCTACCGCCCCTGGAACGCGAGCATGGACGAGGGGTGGACGCGCTGGATTCTCGAGGTGTATGGCATCGACCACACGAACCTGTATAGCGCCGACATGCGCGCCGGTGAGCTGGGCTCGCGTTACGACGTGATCATCTTCGCCGACATGTCCGCGGGCCAGATCGTGGACGGGTTCGCCAAGGGAGCCGTGCCGCCCCGCTACCAGGGGGGAATCGGGGCCGAGGGCGTGCGCAACCTGGACGCCTTCGTGCGCGCCGGCGGTACAGTCGTCACCATCAACAGCTCCAGCGACTTCGCCATCGAACATCTCCATCTCCCCGTGGAGAACGTGGTCGCCGACGTGCCGCGCCAGGACTATTTCGCTGGCGGCGCGATCGTCGAACTCATCCTGGATCCGTGTCATCCGGTGATCAGCGGGATGCGCGAGCGCTCGGAAGTGGTCGTGGGCAGCAGCCCGGTTTTCACCACCACCGAAGGCTTCCGGGGGCGCGTCTTCGCCAGGTACCCGGCGGAGGGGACGCCGCTGCTGTCGGGCTATTTCCTGGGAGAGCAGCACGTGCAGGGCTACGCGGCGGGCGTCGAAGTCGAGCACGGGGACGGGCGCGTGGTGCTGCTGGGGATGCGCCCCCAGTGGCGCGGCCAGCCCTTCGGCAGCTTCAAGGTGCTCTTCAACGCGGCCCTGTACTCGGGAGAGGTCGCGGCCGGAGCACCGGACAATGCGGAGTTCTGGTCGGCGCCGGAGGCCTCCGTCGAAGAAGCGAAGGAAGAGGAGGAGGAAGTGGAGCGGATCGGCCGCTAGCCGAACAGCAGCCGCACGACCCATACGGCGAAGAGCATCGCCGCCAGGTCCGCCGTGAGGCCGGCGGGGATGGCGTGGCGGGTACGCTTGATGTTGACGGCGCCGAAGTACACGGCCACGACGTAGAAGGTGGTCTCGGTGGAGCCGAACATCACGGCCGCCATCTTGACGAAGAGCGAGTCCTCCCCGTACTGGGCGACCATGTCCGCCACCAGCCCCGCAGAGCCCGAGCCCGTCAGCGGGCGCACGATCGCCATCGGCAGCACCTCGGCCGGGAAACCGATCGGGCGCAGGACCGGTTCCAGGAGGTTGTTGAGCGCATCCATGGCGCCGCTGGCGCGGAACATCCCGATGGCGAAGAGGATGGCCACCAGGTAGGGGATGATGCGCACGGCTACCCCGAAGCCCTCCTTCGCCCCTTCCACAAAGGTCTCATAGACCGGCACCCGCTTGTAGAGCCCGTAGAGCGGGAAGCCGATCAGGATCACGGGGATCACAAAGGCGGAGAGCACCCCGATGACTTCGCGCACGGATTCCATCGCCTTCAGCCCTCCCCTCGGTCGGCGCGGACGTCGTGCCCGGCTCCCTCTTTCCCGCTCCGCCGAGGCCGGTTGGGATCGGAGGCGCGAGAGCGCGGCAGCCTTCCGTACAGACGGACGGCGATGATCGCCACGATCAGCGACAGCCCGGTCGTAATGATGATCGCGAAGATCAGGCGGTTGATCTGGAGGCCGAGGAGTGCCAGCAGCAGCACCGGGGGCACGAGTTGCACGCTGGCCGTGTTGATCGCGAGAAGCATCACCATGGAGTTGGTGGCGGTGTCTTCGGTCGGATTCAGGCGCTGCAGCTCCTCCATGGCCTTGATGCCGAAGGGGGTGGCGGCGTTCCCCAGCCCGAGCACGTTGGCGGTCAGGTTGAGGGCGATCATGCCCAGGGCGGGATGATCCTCCGGGACCTCGGGGAAGAGCGGCCGCAGCACGGGGCGCACCACCCGCACGATGGCGTAGATGATGCCTGCCTCCTCGGCGATCTTCATGATCCCCAGAAAGAGCGTCAGCACGCCGATCAGCCCGATGGCGATCTCGGCGGCGGTCTCGGCGAAGTCGAGCGCCGCGGCGCCGATGGCGGTCATCTTGACGAAACGCACCGGCTCGAAGCGGACCGCGGTCTGCACGGTCAGGGAACCGGCCCCGGCCGCGGAAGGCGCAGATTCCGCCAGCGTCCCCTGCAGTTCGCCGTCGTTCGACCGCGACAAGCCCCGAATCGTCTCCAGCGGCTCGGGCAGTGCCGCGCCCGCGTCGAAGCGCAACACCGTGCCTTCCCCGGTGCGCACGAGGACGCCATCGTAGCTGGCGGCCGGACGCTCGTCGGTACCGTAGAAGTCCTGGTACTCCGCGGGATCGATGCGAATCCGGACCGGCGTGCGCGCGGCCTCGCCGGCGTCGTCCGCAGGAAACTCCAGCTCGACCTGAAGCGACTGCCCGTTGCGGTAGGTGTCCCGGCGCAGATCGCGAAGATCGGAGTATCCGGCGAAGACGAACGCCGAAATCAGCAGTGCCGCCCAGATGTAGTTGAGCAAGCGGTCGTTTCCCGTGATCGAATGGCTAGTGGACGATCGAGTGGCCGGTGGACCTCTTGGCGGAAGTGCCGGGTTATGATAGCGATCATCTCCGGGTCCGGCACGGCCCCCGATCCACTCCCTCGCCGACAGAGCTGAACCCCACCATGCAACCCAGATCCCTCTCCCTCACCGCCGCGGGCGTGGCGCTGGTCCTGCTGTCCTGCTCCGATGCTCCCACGGGCCCGGAACCTACGGCGCCGGTCGACGTCGGCCCCAACTGCTCGATCAACACCGACCTGGTCTTTGACGGCGGGGTGGGCGTGGACGGCATCCCCGCCCTCACCAACCCTCCCATGGCCGGAATCTTCGACCAGCAGACCGGCTTTCTGTGGGAAAGCGACCGTGTGATCAGCTTCGAGCTGGACGGGCAGATGTTCGCGGTGCCCCATCGCATCCTCTGGTGGCACGAAATCGTGAACCTGAGCCTGGGCGAACACCGGGTAGCGGTCACCTATTGCCCGCTGACGGGGTCGAGCATCGTATTCGACCGCAGCGACGTGGCCGGGGCCGAGTTCGGCGTGTCGGGGCTTCTTTTCCAGAACAACCTGATCATGTACGACCGAACCGACGGGGACCGCTCACTTTGGCCCCAGATGCTGCTCGAAGCCGGATGCGGCGACAAGGTGGGCCAGCCGCTGCCGCTGATCGCCTCCACCGAGGTCCTCTGGGACCGCTGGCGCGCGCTCTATGAGGACGGGTTGGTGGTGGTGCGCCCGGATGGAGGCCAGGGCACGGTCTACGACCGCTATCCCTACGGGGACTACGAAGCCCTGGACAACAACAACCTCTTCTATCCCCAGACCATCACCGACCGCCGGCGCCCGGCCAAGGAACGGGTGCTCGGGATCCTGAATGAAGGCGACGGGGGCAAGGCGTACCCCTTCGAGGAGCTCAAGGCGGAGGGGTCGGCCGTGACCGTGGTGAATGACATGGTAGGCGGAAAGCCCGTTCTGGTGGTGTGGGACAACGCCGGCGAGGCGGCGTTTGCGCTCGACCCCGTCGTGGACGGCCAGACGCTCACCTTCGAGGGGACGGGCGGCAACGTCGTCGACACCCAGACGGGCTCCACCTGGCGCGTCGACGGCCTGGCCTTCGAGGGTCCCATGGAAGGCACGCGCCTGGAGTCGGTGGAGGGTGCCTACATCGCCTTCTGGTTCGCGTGGAAGGCCTTTCGGCCCTCGACGGAGTTGTGGGAGGGGAGCTGAGCTAACCCGCTTTCCGTCGCTCCTGCGCCGCGGACCGGAGCATGGCGACGGCGGCGTAGAGAACCACCACCACGACCAGCCAGCGCATCACGTTCAGCGGTAGCGCTTTGACGATGAACGCCGCAATGAGAACGGCGGGGATGCCCCCGATCGCCAGTCCCAGCGCCGCCTTCAGCCCGTAGCGGCCCGCCTTGGCAAAGCGGATGCCCGCGACCGCCATGAGGAACGCCGCGGACCCCATCATGATGGGGAAGGCCACCGCGGGACTCATCCCCATCGTGCTCACCACGATCATCGTGGGAGCGTACATCCCGATGCCGATGGTCATGAGCGCGCCCAGCACGAACAGGCAGGCGGCGGCGACCGCCAGGTTGACGCCCGTGACACCGGTTGCCTCCCCGCCCACCGGGACGATGCCGTAGATGGACATCAGGAAGGTGGCGGCGGCGATCAGCAGCGCGATGCCCATGCCGATCTGGATGCGGTAGCGCGGCAGGCGGGCCACCACGCCCGCGCCCAGCCACGCCCCCAGCACCGCCGCGGCGATCAGCGTGAAGAGGGTGAGGGGCTCCACGACGATGATGGTCATGAAGATGAAGGCCTGGATGATGACGGGCGGGGTGTGGCCGGTCATCATCGTGCCCGGGATCTCTTCGTCGGGAACCGTCTTCGCCAGCTTGAAGAGGGATGTCGTAGGCGCGAAGGAGCCAATCCCCAGCGTGTCGAAGAAGTTGGTCACGAACCCGACCGCCATCTCGAACAGGTTGGGCCGCCCGCGGGTTCCGCCCCTGCCCGAGCCGTCGCCGGCCGACGCGCGCGCCGTGCTGACCCAGTAGTAGAGGAACAACACGGCAACGATCGCCAGAGCCGTGAACAGATACAGGCGGGGGTCGCTGGTGTCGAACACGTCTGTTCTCCGTTGGGGAAATCCAGCCTTTGCCGAGGGGGCAAGAGGGCGAAATCCGCCCGCCACTGAGGCTGCCGGTTTGATTCGAGACTGCTCGGTCGCTAAGGGTACTTGGGGAAGTCGCACCGTGCCAGCAAAGAGGAGAGTCGGGATGCGCGACCTATTGATCCATGGAGAAAGCGAGAGAGGTCATCGGAGAATCGGTGTGCTCGGGCGGCTGGAAGCCGGCGGGGGTGCCGGGCGCGTTCGGCGGGAACTCGGCCGCGGCTCGTGCCGCTCCCGGCTGCGCGCGACGGCATGCGCGTCGGCGCCCCGGCGGGCGGGGCTGCACCTCGGCATGGCGCTGGTCGTCGCGCTGGCCTCCGCCTGCGGCGCCCCGGCCGGCGAGAGCGGTGCTCGGGAAGGGAGCGCGTCCGCGCCGGAGATGCGTAGCGCCGACCCGGCGGCCGAGGCAGACCACCTCGTGCCCTCCACCCCCGAAAACGTGGCCTGGGGCTGGTTCCCGATCGACAAGGAGCCCGTCCTGAGAGTCCAGCCCGGCGAGACCGTGCGCATCAACACCCTCACCCACGCCGGCGCGACCCAGAATGAAGAGCCGATCGCCTACCTCACGGGTCTCGGCCTCCCGCGCGACGAGATCCTCCAGGATGTGCTGGACTTCTGGGCCTCCCGGGAGGGGCGCCCGCGCGAAGGGCGCAGCGGCCACGTCATCACCGGCCCCGTCTACATCGAGGGTGCCGAGCCCGGGGACGTGCTCGAGATTGAGATTCTCTCCATCGAGACGCGGGTGTCGTGGGGCATCAACAACACGTCCGCCAAGGGCGGCGTGTTCTCGATGGACTATCCGGGCGCCCACCCGGACGACCCGGCGCTCGACATCCCGCCCGGAACCCGCCATGTGATTCGCACCGGAGACGCGGACGGGCGCGAGGTGGCGTTCATCTCCGACGACATTCAGGTCCCGCTGGCGCCATTCATGGGCATCCTGGCGGTCGCGCCGGACCCGGTGGTGGGCGAGCCGGGCGTGACCGTGCCGGGGGTTCAAGGCTCACGGCCTCCGGGGGCGTTCGGCGGCAACCTGGACGTGAAGGACCTCAAGGCCGGTACCACCGTGTATCTGCCCGTCTTGCACGAGGGGGCGCTCTTCTACACCGGCGATCCCCACGGCGCGCAGGGCGACGGTGAGGTGAGCGGCACCGCGATCGAGCAGTCGCTCTCCGGCGTGTTCCGCTTCGCCGTGCACAAGGACCGCACGATTTCCGCGCCGCGCGCCGAGGACGACGAGTACTACATGATCATGGGCATCGACCTGGACCTGGACCGCGCCACCCGCCACGCCACCTGGGAGGTCGTGAACTTCCTCGGGGAGGAGAAGGGGCTCTCGCCTGCGCAGGCGCTCTCCCTGGCGAGCATCGCGGTGGACTTCCGGGTAAGCGAGGTGGTCGACCTCACACAGGTCGTCACGGGGTACATCCCGAAGAACATTTTTCTAAGGTAGATCGCCGCAGGCACCAGCCAGCCACGTGGGTTACTTGTCCGAGGCCGCTTGTATTCGCTCGCGCACCTCCTCCGGCGTCAGGCCATCGACCCGAATCAGCTTGCGCCGCGACCCGGCGCCGGTCACGATGACGATCCGGTCCCTGCGCGTAGAGAGTACGTCGGCCAGCAACGCAACGACGGCGGCGTTGGCTCGGCCCTTTTCCGGTCGCGCGGAGACCCGGAGCTTCAGCGCATCGCCCATCCAACCCACGATTTCGTCCGTCGAGGCCCCGGGAGACACCTTCAACTTGAGAGTCGCGGACCCCTTCATTCCGAGAATTCCATGAGAGCCTTTCTCGCAACAGTTTTTGTTGCGGCGTCTCTGTGCGCCGCTGCAGAATCACTTCTCGCTTCCCCTTCACGCAACAACTGCCCGACCTGCGTCTTCCCCGGAGCGGAATGGCAGATCGTGCCTTCGGACGCGCTGGCCGGCTACGGCTGGGACGCCGATGAGCTAGGGCTTGTGCGCGATTTCGTGCGCGACAGCGCCAATTCGACGGGCATCGTAGTGGCGGACCGGGGCCGCATCGTCTTCCAGTACGGGGACATCGAGGAATTGTCGTACCTGGCCTCCGCGCGCAAGAGCATTCTGGCGATGCTCTACGGCTACTGGGTGGAGAACGGCACCATCGACCTGGACGCCACCCTGGCCGAGCTGGGCGTGGACGATATCGGGGGGCTGCTGCCGATGGAACGCCGCGCCATCCTCGACCATCTCGTCACGGCGCGCTCGGGCGTGTACCACCCGGCCTCCAACGGCGGCGACAACCTCTCCGAGGCGCCCCCGCGAGGGTCCCAGGAGCCGGGGACCTACATGCTCTACAGCAACTGGGACTTCAACGCGGCGGGCGCCATCTTCGAACAGCTCACCGGCCGCAACCTCTACGACGAAGCTCAGGCGCAGCTGGCGATTCCGCTGCAGTTCGAGGACTGGGACCGCTCCATGCATCGCAAGTCCGGCAACCTCTCGGTCTCGCGTAATCCGGCGTACCACTTCTGGCTGTCCACGCGCGACATGGCGCGCATCGGGCACCTGATGCTCAACGAGGGTTCGTGGGACGGGCGGCAGATCATCTCGCGGGAGTGGGCGCGGCGCATCGTGAGCGTCGTGACGCCGCTGGAGGAGATGAACCCGGAGCGGCGGCGCGACGGCTACTTCGGGTACGGATACATGTGGTGGGTGTGGGACGGGCCGCGCGCCACGGGTCCGTTCGAGGGCGCGTACAGCGCGCGCGGGGCGGTCGGTCAGTGGATCACCGTCTTCCCCGCCCTCGACCTGGTCGTCGCCCACAAGACCAACTCGGTCTACGGCCGCACCACCAGCTGGGAGTCATGGGAACGGGCGCTCGAGCTGCTCTTCGCTGCGAAGGGCGTCGAGATGGAGGAATGGCCATGGAACTGATGAAGAGGGCGGGTTCGATGACCGCCGCCTGCGTCGCGATCGTCGCGCTGGCAGCCGCGTGCGCGCCCGGAGCGGCACCCGACCAGTCCGGTGAGCCCGCGGACGGCGAACCCGCCCCCCGCAAGCAGATCATCCAGCCCGAGGGGGTGGCCCGGCTGCCGGTGTTCTCCTCCGCGGTCCGGAGCGGCGACCTGATCTTCCTGTCGGGCGCCATCGGGGCGCTCCCGGGCGTGTCGCCGCCCACCCTGGCCCAGGGCGGCGTGATCCCGGAGACCCGTCAGGCCATGGACAACCTGAGGGTCGTGCTGGAGGCGGCCGGGGTGGGGTGGGAAGACGTGGTCAAGTGCACCGTCTTCCTCGCCGACATGGCCGACTACGCCGCTTTCAACGAAGTGTATCTGGAGTACTTCCCCCAGGACCCGCCGGCCCGCTCCGCCCTGGCCGCGGCCGGGCTGGCCTTCGACGCGCGGGTGGAGGTGGAGTGCATCGCAGCCGCCCCCGAGGGCGACGAGTGAGCGCTGGCGGACAGGCGGCCAATCAGCTCTGAATTCTCGAAGACCGCTGCCGGCGAGCCAGGCCAACGCGTCAGCCGTGACGCCTGGCCGCCCGGCCTATTCCCTCATGATGCGCCGATAGGTCGCGTGCCCAACACCGGTGATCTTCCCTTCCTCGTCCAGGCGCACGTACTCGTTCTCGATCGTGTTGCCGTCCTCGGAGAGGGTGTTGATGATGACCTGGGAGACCCTGTCCCCGCGCTTGTTCAGGATGCGGGTGCTGCGCTCGTTCACGACTTCCACCGCCGTCTCGGCGTTGTCCTGTCCCTCGACGGCGCGGAAAACACCGTCAAAGAGGGTCACGTAGCCCCACTTGGAATCCTGGCCCTGACCGTTGGTGGACTCCACGGTGATGCGCATGCCCCCATCCTCGTAGGACTCGTATGTCATGACGTTGACAGACGGCGGGGGCCGGTCCGAATCCATCAGCCAGGTTCCGTAGCGAGATTCGCCCTGCGCCTGAAGCGCCGTAGCACACGCGAGCGCCACCGCGACCATCGTGCCCGAGTACCACACGTTCCGAAGCTGCATGTCCATCCTCCATGTTCTGGTAGACCCTTGTTGCGGGAGCCGGCCGCTCCGCAACATAAGATGCGGTACCGGTCTCGTGAAATGCCAACTTCATCCCCCCACTGCACCGGTGGGACCCGGGAGCGATTGACCCGGACGGCTCCTCTCACAGATCTTGTTTCCTCAATCCTCATCCCGTCGCCGCCGGAGACCCATGCGAAAACTCGCCCCCCTGCTTCCTCTTGTCGCCCTGGCCCTCGCCGCATCCTCGCTGGCTGCCCAGGATCTCCAGCGTCCGGATGGCTGGAACGTCCGCTTCGACGACCCGGGTGCATCCGAAGACGAGCTGGAGATGTTCGTGTCGATGCCCCCGGGATGGCATGTCACTTCGGGACCCGCCGCGATCTACTGGGGCCCGGAGATGGAGGCCTCGGACAACTACCGCCTCGAGATGGAGGTCTTTCTCTTCGACCCGAAAGGAATGCGTGAGGCCTTCGGGATGTTCGCCGGCGGGCGCAACCTGGAGGGCGACGACATCGAGTACACGTACTTCCTGATTCGTGACGGGGGCGAGTTCATCCTGAAGCGGCGCGAAGGCGGCGAGGCTCCTACGATCCGCCCCTGGAGCCGCCACGAAGCCATCCTGGGGTGGGAAGATCGTGGGGAGGACGCAGCCACGGCCAAGAACATCCTCGCCGTCGAAGCCGCCGCGGAGACCGTGTGTTTCTTCGTCAACGACGCCGAGGTGGCGGTGTTTCCGCGCGCGGAGGTCCGGATGGACGGGGTTTTCGGCTTCCGGGTGAACCACATGCTCAACCTGCATGTCTCGCGAATCGAGGCGTCGCCGCTGGATCCGGTCCCGTAACTAGAAGTCGTGCCGCACCCTGAACATCACGAACCTCCCCAGCGGCGCGGCGCCGATGAACTCCGTGTGGTTGCTGTTGAACACGTTGTTCGCCGTAACCGTCAACGTCGTGCCCGTCCGGAGCCGGTAGCTCACCGATGCGTCCATGACCCGGTAGGCGTCGATCTCGCCGAAGTACACGCCCGAGTTGACCGGAAATCCAGCCGTCATGCGAACGCGCCCCTGGGCGGAAAACCCGGTCGCCTGGTCGGCGTAGGTGAGTCCGAACGACCCGTTGTGACTGGGTGCGTTCAGCGCGATGTCCTCGATATCGTTGCAGTCATCGTCGTCGCTGTTGAAGCACTCGGCGCTCTTCACGGAGAGATTGCCGTTCAAGGTCAACTGGTCGGAGAGCAGGACCTCGAGAGCCAGATCCGCCCCCGAGTACCAGACCTCCCCGAAGTTGCGGTAGGTGAGCAGCAGGTCGTGGGAGCCGGCCTGGTCTGTAGCCAGCGTGCCCAGCGGAAGACTTGCTATCGCGCCGATGGCCGTGGCAAGGGCGCCTTCGATCAGCGAGGCGGGGATCAAACCGGCTTGAATGAGGGGGTTCAGCCGGCTCAGGACGAAGGCCTGCACGGTCGCCGGATCGAAGAAGACGTTGGGGGTCTCGACCCGGAGCGAGCCCACGAAGTTCTGGATGCGCGTGCGGTAGAAGTCGGCGGCCAGCAGCACCCGGTCCTGAATCAGCCCCTTGTACCCCACCTCGAAGCTGTTGTGAATGGTGGGCAGGATGTCTGGAACGTCCAGCACGCCCGGACCACCCAGCGTGACGAACGGATCCGCGGCACCCACGCTCGCGGCGGCAACGTCGAAGCGGCGGAAGAGGGTGCCGATCTGAGGGTCGCCGGCCCCTGGGGCCCTGAGCATGCTCGCCAGCGTGGGGAGTAGAGGCGCTAGTTCGGGCGGAAGGAGAGACGCAAACTGCGGAAGGAGCGTCTCAATCACCGGATCCCAGAAGATGGCCGCGTTGGCGGGCAGCGCCTGGCCCGGCATCAGGGGCGAATACATGCACCGGGACTGGACTCCGCCCGGGCACTGGTTGTTGAAGGAATAGCCGCCGAGCGGCACGCCCTGGGAGCGGATGCCGTAGCTGATGCCCGGCAGGATGGGGATCTCTGCTGCCAGGATGTCCAGAAACAGGTTGTAGGTGGAGGGCGTCGAGAAGGCCCGGTTGTACGTGAAGCGCAGGTTGTGGCCCTCAGCCGGCTTGAGCACCAGCGCCACCCGCGGGGAGATATTCGTCTTCGTCAGGCGGCTGTGATCGTCCACACGTACCGCAGCCACCAGATCGAACAGGCTGGACAGCGCAGTCTCCGAATGGAGATAGGCGCCCACTTCCCGGGAGTTGTCGTCGTCCTCGTTCCGGCCCAGAATCGTGCCGTCCGTGCGCGGATTGGTGCTGATCAGATCCACCCCGTAGGTGAAGCTCTGGCGCTCTCCCAGATCGAAGCCGTGCTGAAGCTGCGCCGACATCACGTACGATTTGTCCACGATGGGCTGGCCGGTCCGCAGCAGGTAGGTGTCTCCCGCGTCGCTGGTATTGTAGAAGGCCTGGGCGAAGAGCCTGTCCTTGGAGAAACGGGCCTGGACGTAGGGATAGACCCAGTTCTTGCCCTGCGCGGCTCCGATGCCGGTGAGCGCGATCGCGTTGTTCATGTGGCTCATCCCGCCGTTCAGGACGAAGGCGGCTCCGGCCTCGCTGCGAACGTCGGCGCGGACATCGAACGCGTAGCGCTCGTAGCCGAAGTCGCGATCGGCGATCTTCGGATTCGCGCCGGGCGCCATGGACGCCGCGACCTCGATCGGATCCTGAGACTCGAAGTCGTTCCCGCGCATGTACTGACCGGAGAGCTTGATCCCGAAGCGATCCGAAACGGCATGGGCGGAGCGGAACTGGCCGGTGAAGATCGAGCGCTCGCCCGCGCCCACCGAGACGGAGGTTCCGGGACGGTCGATGGGCGATGCGGTGATGATGTGCATCACGCCCGCGGCGGCGTTGGGTCCGTACAGGGCGGAGCCGGGTCCGAGCGACACCTCGATACGGTCGATGTCCAGATCGGTGGTGGAGATCAGGTCGAAGGAGTTGAATCGCAGGGACGGGATGCGCGCGTAGCGGTTGTCGATGATCGTCAGCAGCGACCCCGAAAAGACGTTGTTGAAGCCGCGCGAGACGACGTTCTTGCCCGTGAGGCTGGTCTGGATGATGTCGAGGCCGGGCTGCGTCTGGACGTGATCGGCGGGGGTCGTCGCGATGGTGCGGGCGATTTCGGCCGACGACACCGAGGATACCGACGCCGGGGCATCGAGCGCCTTCTCCTGGCGTCGCGACGCCGTGACCACGATCGGGTTGAGGATCAGGGCCCGGGAGCGGACCGGAATCTCGACCTCCGTGATCAAGCCGGGATCTACGCCGACCCCGTCCAAGCGGGTGGTTTCGTATCCGATCAGGGTGATGATCAACGAGTAGGTCCCGGCGGGTACCGACGCGCTGAACTCGCCATCGGCGCCGGTTGCCTGCAGCGCCTGGCCGACGACCTCCACGGTTGCCCCCACGACTGCCGTCCCGTCCTCCGCATCCGTGACCCGGCCGGAGATGGTGCCCTGTTGCGCCGCAAGAGGTGCGCTGGCGAGAGCCAGTGACAGGACAACCATCCAGGGACCGAATCGCCGCATCCACGCACTGACTACTACCATCGAAGTCCTCCTCCTGGCCGCCATCGGCGTGACTCGAAAGAGCATTCTGTCACAATGATGAATGATTTCGTCGTACTGTATCGGCTCGTCCCAAAGGGGGCCAAGGTAACGCGTCGCGCATCGGTACAGCCAGCCCGATCTGTCGGGAGGGCCTCCGCCGCGCAGGAGCAGATGGCGACTCTCCTTCGGGGCTCGGCCGAGGAAGGCTGCTGTTCTTCAGCGGTGCGCCCGGCGAGCTGGGCAGGTCCTGACAAATGGCCGTTTACGGCGTGGCCCATGCCTCCAGCTGTGCCCTCGCCCGGTCGAAACGAGACAGCAGATTCGGGATTTCGGCTCCCTGGTAGCCGCTCACGAGCCTGTCGCGGGCGACACGCAGCACCTCCGCCAGCTCACGGGCCGCGCGGATCCTGGCGCCGGGCTCCGTGCTTCCCACTTCCCCGATCCACACCGGCGCGGTGTGCGCGAACGGATAGCTGGCCATGGCGGGCCATTCCGCCTGGCCGCCCACCGCCCGGACGGCGACCCATCCGCCTGCGGGAAGGTCGAGCGTCCCCTCGTACCGGCGCGAGCCGGCGGCGCCGAGGCCTTCGGACTGCCACGCCACCTCTCCGTTCACCAGCACATCCACCTGCTCGACGCCGGTCGCGGACCGAAGGTCGAGGGTCCAGGAGGCCCGACCCGGCGCGACTACCCCACCCGGCCCCGTCTCCTCCAGCCGGAAGTCGAGAAAGGGACCGTTGGTGACGAAGGTGCGGCCTTCGCGCAGGGCGTCCATGTAGACGGGCCAGTTGAGCTCGCCGCCGGTCATTGCGTACACGCGGGTGGTGCCCACCGCCATGGTGCGGTAGAAGTTGGTCATTACGTCGGTTCCCGCGCTCGGCACGACCGGAATGCCCAGATTCAGGAAGCGGTGCCACACCTGGGCGGTAGGGATCTCGTCGCTCCACAGGCAGACCACCTCGAGCGCGTCCAGGTCGCCCAGAACGGCGTCGGCCACCAGCTCAACCGGCACCTGGGAAGCCAGGGTCTCGAAGGGAACCTCCGACCAGGGGCGCTCGCGGTCCGCCCCACGCGCGTTCACCGGATGCACGTAGTACCCGAAGCCACCCCGGGCGCGCGCATGGCGCAGCGCCTCCGCGTTCTCGCGGTCATCCGTGCCGTAGACCTGGTAGCCCGGTCCCCAGACCCACGGCCAGAAGAAGTCGCCGATGCCGATCAGGCCGACGTGCCCGAGGAAGTGCGAGCGCACCTCCTGTCCGAAGCGGATCAGCGGCGCGTCACCGGACCGGTTCCAGCCCCACAGATCCTGGTCTTCGAACCGGTTGTGCAGGTTGGCCAGCAGGGGCGTGGCGACATCCAGCGCCTCCCCCTGCATCATCGGCACCAGGTCCTCGGGGGCCAGGTCGTAGGGGCCTCCGTAGTTGAGGTGGAAGTGGTGCTCCCCCGACACCCATCCCGCGGCCCGTGCGTCCCACACGGGGGAGAGCGTCACCTCCACCTCGGTGACTCGCCCCGCCACCACCACCACCGTGCGCGCGACTTCCGGGGTGGCGAGCCCCTGCACGGCCGAGACGGTCACGCTCCCGGCCGGCACGATGAACTCGGCGACCCCGGGGGAGTAGGCGTACACCCGTCCGCTCTGGCCGTCGAACCAGGGCCGGGAGCCGGCCGGGACGGCAGGGTGGCCGGTGCCGTCCACCACACTCAGACGGGCGGGCACGGGCGGCCCATTCTCGCGCAGGGTCGTGCGCACCCGCACCGTGCCCGTCGCCTCTCCCCAATCCCACGCGCGCACCACCACTTCCTCGACCGGTCCGCCCGCTGCGCGAACCCGGTACAAGCGCATCAGCCCGTTGTCAGGCGCCCGCGAGAAATACACCCACTCACCGCCGGGCAGGCTCCACGCGGGCGTGAGCGGCGTGCCGCCCCCGGTGTCGCCCGGGCCGACCAGCAGGATGGAACCGGCCGGGTTGGTCACGTTCACCAGCCGGAGCTCCCAGCCCGCCTGGGTCGGCCAGTTCACCGCCACCGTCGACCCGTCGGGGCTGAGCGCCGGCCGGGCCATGGAGGCGATGCTGCCTTCGATCAGGGTGCGCGGAGTGGATCCCGCAGGCGAACCGGATGCGCCGAGCTCCCGCACCAGCACCCGATCGCTTCCGCCCCCCTTGGCGAGGTATACCAGGGAACTCGTGCCCGGCTGGGGCTTCAACTCGATGCCGGCGACATCGGTGACCTGGCTCTTCTCCCCGGTTGCCGGCGTGAGCGCCCACAGATCGATGGTGCCGGCCGAGGCGGACGCGAAATAGAGCCGGCCATCGGCCGAGAAGGCGGGGTCGAGCTCGATGGCCGGCGTGTTCTCGCGCAGCACCTCCGCGCCGGTCGCGGCGTCCACCACCACGATCCATGTGTCGCGCGTGTCGTCGCGCACGAAGGCGATGCGGGATCCCTCGGGCGACCACGCAGGGCGCGCGTCCATCTCCGCGCCCGAGGTCAGCCGGCGCGCCGAGCCGTCCACCAGATCCATCACCCAGATCCAGCCGTGCGAAGCGAAGGCCAGCCGGGTCCCGTCCGGGGACGGCGCCGGATCGATGGGACCGTTTGTGAGCGTGGGCATCTCGTAGCCTTCCAGATAGACCTGATGCCCGTACCCTTCCACCCTGGGATAGCGGTTGGTCCACTGGGCGGAAACCATCGCCGGATGCGCCGCCAACGCCAAAAATACCAGCACAAGAGACCGGATGCAGGTTGCGCCTGATATCATCCTCGAACCTCCTTTGGTTTCATCCCTCCGAGCCTCCTCAGAAGCCGGAGCCATGGTTCTATCGAGTGTGGAAGGAGCGTGACATCGCCCACGCGCCTTCGCCAGCCGGGCCTCTCCCGCCCCGTGCCCGTTGGGGCTATCCCGCCTCCGCCCGGTCGTGCGTGTGCCGCAGCGGAATCTCCGGGATCCGCGCGGCGAGCACGCCGGCCGTGAGGGTAGTCAGCGCCGTCATCCAGTAGATGCGGTTGGCGGCGCGGGTGAAGGCCAGCCTTATCCGGTCGGCCGTGTCCTCGGCGACGCTCCGGCCTTGCGCGCGGAGCGCCAGCGCGCGGCCCGGGCTGCCAGCCTCCGAGGCCCGTTCTTCGAAAGCCGCGAGAATCGCCTCCGGCAGCCCGACGCCCCCCCTCGACACATAGGCTTGCGCGGTTACCCGGCCCTGCGTCCGCTCGGGCAGCTCCGCATCCAGCGCGGTAAACGTCCCTGCCAGCGTGAATGTGAGCACGGTACCCATGATCGCGGCCCCCACGGTCGCCCCGGTCTGGCGGAAGAACTGCGAGGCGCTGGTCGCCTGGCCCACGAAGCGCGCGTCGGTGGCGTTCTGGATCGCAAGGGTGAAGAGGGGCATGCCCGGTCCGGCGCCCAGACCGCAGAGGGCCATGTAGAAACAGATCTCCCAATAGGCTGTGGCGGGGCCCATGCGCGCGAGCAGCACGGCACCCACGAAGAACACCGCCGTGCCGGCCACGATCTGGCGCCGGTAGCCGATGCGGCTGGCGACCTGCCCGGCATAGGTCGCCGAGGCGACGATCCCGAGCGAAAGCGGAATCAGCACCATACCGGCCTGGGTCGCGGAGACGCCCCTCCCCGACACCAGGTAGAGTGGCACGAAGATGTTGATGGAGATGAAGCTGGCCCCGAAGAAGAACGTCGCGAGAGTGGCTCTTCGAAAGACGGGTTGCGCGAACAGCCGGGGCTCCAGAATCGGGCCGCGGACGCCGCGCGACCGGCGCACGAACGCCACGAGCAGAATCGAGGCCAGGATCAGCAATCCGGGCGTCGCCCACCATTGCCAGCCCGCCTGCGTTGCCGGCGCCGCGGCGGAGGCCGAGGCCAGCCACGGGAGCCACGGGCTGGCTTGTTTGTCGATCTGGAGCCCCAGGACCAGGGGCACCAGGCCGCCCACCAGGAGTCCCGCCCCGGCGAAGTCGGGCCGCGTCGCTCCGGGAGCCGGCTCCAGAAGAGGCATCTTGCGCAGGATGTACCAGAGGGCCACGCCCCCGATGGGCATGTTGACCAGGAACACCCAGCGCCAGCCGGCGACGTTGGGAATCCAGCCACCCGCGTGGTCGGCGAGCAGCCCGCCCACCAGGGGCCCCATTACCGAGGCGATGCCGAAAACCGCGCCCACATACCCCTGGTACTTCCCCCGCTCGGCGGGCGTGAAGAGGTCTGCGATGACGATGAAGGTCATCGCGAAGATGCCTCCCGCGCCGGTTCCCTGGATGCCCCGGAAGATCACGAGCTGGCTCATGCCATCGCCCAGCACGGGGAGAGGACCCGCGATTCCCGCCAGGCCGCAAGCGACCGAGCCGCCCAGGAAGAGGCCGACCGCGGCCAGAGTCACGCGCTTGCGCGCATAGCTGTCGGCGAGCTTCCCGTAGACGAGCGCGAGGGAGGTCGAGGCCAGCAGGTACATGGTCGCCACCCATGTGTAGCGCTCCACGCCAGCCAGGTCCTCCACCATCTTGGGCAGTGCCGTGGCCACGATGGTCTGGTCGAGGGCGGCGAGCAGGAGGGCGAGCAGAATCGCCAGAAACACGGTCATCCGGTCGCCGTGCGACATTCTGCCGCCCCGGGACCCGGCCGGGCCGCTCGCAGGCGCTCCCCGCGCGGTCGAGTTCATGGGGCTGGATTCATGTGGAACATCGCCCAAGGGGGTGCTCGCGTGCCTTGCGAGGGGAAGTTAGCGTAGGGAGGCTGGCACAATGTGAGACCGCCGCCCGCAAGCGGCCAGATCCCGGCTCGGCGCCGCCACGGCGGCGGCAACTGCACCGAGGGAGCTTTCATGTCTACCGACCGAAGAGATTTCCTGAAGATGTCCGCGGCGGCGGGAGCCGCCCTGGGGCTTTCCGCCATACCGGGTGCCGGGCTGACGCGCGTTTCCGCGCCGGCGCAAGCCGCACCCCGGTCGCTGCGCATCCTCATCCTGGGCGGCACGGGCTTCATCGGGCCTTTCCAGGTGCGCTACGCGCTGTCGCGCGGGCACTCGGTTACGCTCTTCAATCGCGGACGTTCCAATCCGGGGATGTTTGCCGAGGTGGAGACCCTCATCGGTGACCGTAACGGACAGTTGGATGCGCTCGCCGGGCACACATGGGACGTGGTGATCGACAACTCGCGCTCCAACCCGGACTGGGTGCGCCTCTCCGCCGAATTCCTGCGCGACTCGGTGGACCGCTATTTTTATGTGTCTTCCCGCTCGGCGTATTCGGATCTCAGCCAGGTGCCGATGACGTCGGAGGCTCCGACCTTCACATACGAGACCGCCGGGATCGAACCGGGTTCGGAGAACCTTCCCTACGGCCTGGCCAAGGCCCTCTCGGAGCGGGAAGCGCAGAAAGTCTTCGGGGACCGCACCAACATCGTGCGTCCGGGGCTCATCATCGGCCCTCAGGACGACACCGACCGCTTCACCTACTGGCCGGTGCGCATCCACCGGGGCGGCGAAGTGCTGGCCCCGGGGGACGGCTCCGATACGGTGCAGATCATCGATGTGCGCGATCTCACGGAGTGGATGATCCGCATGGCGGAGACCGGCCATGCGGGGGTCTACAACGGAATCGGACCCGCCACGCCGCGGCCCATGACCGAACTCCTCTACGGTATTCGCGCCGTAACTGCGGCGGAGACCACCTTTACCTGGGTCGACACCGATTTCCTGATCGAGAGGGGACTCCGGCCGTACCGCGAAATGCCCGTGTGGCGGCCCCCGGTCCCCGGTTTGGAGGGCTTCGCGCGCTTCGATCTGACCCCGGAGGTCGAGGCCGGGTTGACCTTCCGGCCACTCGCGGACACAGCGCGCGATACGCTGGAGTACCACTTCTCCCGCCCGCCCGAACGCCAGGCGAACCTGAGAGCCGGCGCGACGCCGGAGCAGGAAGCCGAGGTGCTGGCGGCCTGGCACCGCCGCGGCCGGGCAGGCCGGTAGAGGAAGGAGACAGAGCTGGCCGCTAGGAGACCTCGCCCGCGGCGTGGCCGGCCTCCAGCTGGCGCACCAGCAACAGGAGGGCGGTAAGCATCATGAAGGCCGCGCCGGCCATCACGGGGATGGAGACGAACCCGAGCTCCGCGACGTAGCGCCCGGAGCACGGAACCCCGGATTCGCAGCGCACAAGGTTCAGGGTGGGCTGGAACTGGAGCGCAACGTGGTACGCGGCGATCACCAGCCCGGCCACGGGCAACGGAAGCGAGTAGCGCCACACGCCCGTGTCTGCGCGCAGCAGCCCCACTCCGAGGACCACCACGAGCGGATACATGGCGATGCGTTGATACCAGCAGAACAGACAGGGCACGAAGCCTACGACGTCGGAGAAGTAGAGGCTGCCGGCCATCGCCGCGAACGCGATCGCCCACGCCCACCCGATCACGTGGCGCTCATAGCCCGCCAGCGCAGTGCGCAGCCACGCGCGGCCGGCCGGCACCGCGAGCGCTGCCAACAGCGCCACGGAGGCAGCCGCCATCGCGAGCGAGACGCGGCCAAGCATCCACACGATCACGGGATACAGTGTCATCCGCTGGCTCTCTGGAGAACGATCAACGAGGTGAACCCGGCTTGCGGGGAGCCTGCGCAGCTGGCAGAACCCCTAGCCTGTCCCGGGGGCGAACGCTATATCTTATGATTCTATCAGTTGGGGTAAAGTCTTGGGGAAGCTGACGCGCGTATTTTGGGGGTGTCTTCGAGCCCCCCGCCTCTCGATTCCCGGGTGCAGCCACATGAGGCCAGTATGAACTCTCTTCCCGCCGCACTCACCGCGCTTGGGGTGCTTCTCCTCCTGGCGGACCGACCCGCCGACCCCGTTCCCGCCGGACCCCGCGAAGCCGCGTCCGTTGTAGTTGCCGGCAAGGTGGATGTTCCCGCCCCGGACCGGGCCGAGGACCTCACCGGCGTCGTGCGCACCTACTGCCAGGTCTGCCACAACGACGCCCTCTTGACCGGCAACCTCTCCCTGCAGGCCTTCGAGGTCGAGTCCGCTCCGGAAATGGGTGAGATCGCGGAAAAGATGATCCGCAAGCTGCGCGCCGGCATGATGCCCCCGCGCGGATTCCCGAGGCCAGCCGGCGACACCCTCGAGGCACTTGTCCAGGAGCTGGAGACTCGCATCGACCAGGCCGCGGCGCAGAACCCCAACCCGGGTTTCCGCACCTTCCAGCGCCTGAATCGCGCCGAATACGCCAGCGCCGTGGAAGATCTGCTCGGCCTTCAGGTCGACGTCGGCGCGTTCCTCCCGCTCGACACCCGCAGCGCAAACTTCGACAACATCGCCGACGTGCAAGCCCCTTCCGCCACCCTGATGGAGGGATACCTGCGGGCGGCCAACCATATCAGCCGGGTGGCGCTGGGCGACCCCGACGCGGAGCCCAACTCGATGCGCTACCGGCTTCCGCGCACGCTATCCCAGAAGGACCGTGTGGAAGGCGCGCCCTTCGGCACACGGGGCGGGGTCTCGGTCGTCCACAACTTCCCGGCGGACGGCAAGTACGTCTTCCACATCCAGCCCTACCCGGCAGTGGAAGGCGAAGTCTTCGGACGCACCTTCGGCAACGAGCAGATGGAGGTGTCCGTCGACGGCCAGCGGGTGGCGCTGGTTACGGTGGACCGATGGATGTCGGAATCGGAGCCGACCGGTCTGAACATCCTCACCGACTCCATATACGTGCGCGCCGGACCGCGCCGGGTGACCGCCGCCTTCATCAAGCTCTTCGAGGGCGAACTCGACGATCTGATCCGCCCCATCGACCACACTCTGGCGGATGGGCAGATCGGCATCGGCTACGGCGTCACCACCATGCCGCACCTGCAGCGGCTCTCCGTTCTCGGCCCCTACGAGGTCACCGGCGTCTCCGACACCCCCACCCGGCAGCGGGTCTTCACCTGCCGCCCGACCTCGCGGGAAGAGGCCCGGCCCTGCGCGCGCGAAATCGTGTCCCGCATCGCCACCCGGGCCTACCGGCGTCCAACCAACGAGCAGGACATCGAAGGGCTGATGTCCTTCTACGACCAGGGCGAAGCCGAACGCGGCTTCGAGGGCGGCGTGCAGCGGGCGCTGCAGGCCATTCTGGCCAGCCCCCACTTCCTCTTCCGCATGGAGAGGGCACCGGGCGCCACTCCCGGAGCCGTCTACTCGGTTGCCGGTGCCGATGTGGCGTCGCGGCTCTCGTTCTTCCTGTGGGGCGCTCCGCCGGATCAGCAGCTCATCGACGCGGCCGCGCGGGGCGAACTGACCGACCCGGCCGGGCTGGAGAGGCACGCCCGGCGCATGCTCGCGGACGTGCGCGCCGCGGAGGGACTCGCCCGGCGCTTCGGCGCGCAGTGGCTGAGGCTTCAGGACCTGGAGAAGATCGATCCGGACGCGCTTTCCTATCCATACTTCGACAACAGCCTGGCCGATGCCATGCACCGCGAGACCGAGTTGCTGTTCTCGCACATCGCCACCGAGGACCGACCGGTGAGCGAGTTGCTCACGGCGGACTACACCTTCGTCAACGAGAGGCTGGCGCGGCACTACGGCATCCCGGGCATCACCGGGTCGGCGTTCCAGATGGTCCAGTATCCGGACGACAACCGGCGCGGCATCCTCGGCCACGGCAGCGTGCTGACGATGACCTCGCACGCCGACCGCACCTCGCCGGTGCTGCGCGGCAAGTGGGTGCTGGAGGTGCTGCTGGGCACGCCGCCGCCGCCCCCGCCGCCGGACGTCCCCGCCTTCGAGGAAACCGAGGGCGCCGATGACGGCCGTTTCCTCACCGTGCGCGAACGCATGGAACAGCATCGCGCCAACCCGGTGTGCATGTCCTGCCACCAGGTGATCGACCCGGTGGGGCTGGCGCTGGAGAACTTCGACGTGACCGGCGCCTGGCGCATTCGCGACGAAGGCAACCTGGTGGATCCGGTCGGGGAACTTTACGACGGTACGGTGCTCAAGGGCCCGGCCGACCTGCGCAACGCGCTTCTCAGCCGGCCGGAGGTATTCTACCGCATCTTCACCGAGAACCTGATGGCGTACGGCCTGGGCCGGCGCGTGGAGTACTACGACATGCCGACCGTGCGCCGCATCGTGCGCGGCGCGGCCGACAACGACTACCGGTTCTCCTCATTCGTCCTCGGAGTAGTGGAGAGCCCGGCATTCCGCTCGTCGCTGGTGGCGCCCGAGGCTGTGGCGTCCCCCGCCGGAAACTGAACCTTGCACGACTTGAAGCTGAAGACTGATTGCCCGAGCGCCGCAAAGGCCGGTGCTCTCGCCCGTTGTACTTCGAACGAGGTCTGAACGAATGAATTTCATCACCGGAAAGAGCGTCTCCAGGCGCACGATGTTGCGGAGCATGAGTGGCGCCATCGGACTGCCCCTCCTCGACGCCATGATTCCGGCGGCAAGGCTGTGGCCGAAATCGGCCGCCAACGACACCCGGCTCGTGTGCATCGAGCAGGTGCACGGCGCCGCCGGCTGCAACGACTGGGGTGCCTCCCAGAACCTCTGGGCGCCCGCGGCGGAGGGCAGGGACTTCGACCTCTCGCCCACCAGCCTGCGTTCGCTCGAGCCCTTCCGGGACTACCTGACGATCGTCACCAACACCGACTCACGCATGGCGGACGCGTTCTCGCCCGAGGAGATCGGCGGCGACCATTTCCGCACCACGGCGGTGTTCCTTACCCAGGCGCATCCGAAGCAGACCCAGGGCTCGGATCTGCAGATCGGCACCTCCCTGGACCAGTTCTATGTCCAGCGCTTCGGCCAGGACACCCCGATCCCGTCGATCCAGCTCACGATCGAGAACGTCGACCAGGCGGGCGGCTGCGCCTACGGCTACGCCTGCGCCTACACGGATTCGGTCAGCTGGGCGTCTCCCAGCGAGCCGCTGCCGATGGTGCGGGATCCGCGCGCGGTGTTCCAGCAGCTCTTCGGAGCCGGCGGAACCCCGGAGCAGCGGGCCCATCGGCTGCGCACCGACCGCAGCATCCTCGACTGGATGCTGGGCGAGATCACCAGCCTGAAGCGGGAACTGGGGCCCGCCGACCAGCATCGCGTCGGCCAGTACATCGACAACATCCGCGAGCTGGAGCAGCGCATCGGCCGCATCGAGAAGCAGAACACCACCGGTGAGGAGCGGGAGCTGCCCGAGGCCCCCGTGGGCGTGCCGGACGACTTCCGCGAGCACATGGAGGTGATGTTCGACCTGCAGTTGCTCGCCTTCACATCCGATACCACCCGGGTCTTCTCGTTCAAGCTCGGCCGGGACGCGTCGCCAAGGATCTTCCCGGAAAGCGGTTCCACGGCCCCCTTCCACTCGGCCAGCCACCACGGAGGGCGCGAGGAACGCATCCTCGACTTTGCCCAGATCAACAGCTACCACGTCTCCACGCTTCCGTACTTCCTGCAGAAGCTGAAGGACACGAACGACGGAGACGGGAACCTGCTCGACAAGACGCTGGTCATGTACGGGTCGGCGATGGCCGACCCCAACATCCACAACCATGCCCGCTGCCCGCTGTTCCTGGTGGGCGGCATGGGCGGACAACTGGAGGGAGAGCGGCACGTGGTGGCGCCTCAGGGCACTCCGATGGCCAACGTCATGCTCGACCTCCTGCACCGGCTCGGGGCAACCGACCTCGAGTCGTTCGGCAACAGCAACGGCACCTTCGCGGTGTAGGGACTCGAGGCTCGGCCGGGCGCGCGCGTACGTTTTGGCGTACGAGCCCGGCTGCTTCCTTCCCCCGGCGAGACCCGGAGAACGGCGACAGACAAAGCGGCAGCAGAGCGGGACTGGATGCTTGAGCCGCTGGAGGAGCGGGAGATGGTGACACGCAAGCGATTTGGCGCACCCTGGATGAAGCGGACCCTGGCGATCAGCGCGCTGCTGCTGGTCGCCGCCACGCCCGATGATTCGCCGGTCGCGGACGCGGCCCAGCGCGGAGAAGCCGGGGAGATTCGCAATCTGCTGAGGCAGGGCGCCGACCCCAGCGCGGCGCAGCCCGACGGAATGACTGCACTCCACTGGTCGTCCCTGAACAACCAGCCCGATATCGTCGAGACCCTCATCTTCGCCGGGGCCACCCTGCAGCCCACCACTCGCGTGGGCGGCTACACGCCCCTCCACCTGGCCAGCCGCAGCGGTCACGCCGGGGTGGTGGTGGCTCTTCTGGAGGCCGGGGCCAATCCCGATCTCCTCACCGGAACCGGCGCCGCTTCCCTGCATTTCGCCGCCGAGGCCAATGCGGCCGGCGTGGTGAACGCACTGGCCGGGCACGGAGCCGACGTGAACATCCGGGACGGCTACTCCAGCCGCACGCCCGCCATGTTCGCCGCGGCACGCAATTCAGCGGGGGCCCTGCAGGCGTTGATCGACGCCGGCGCGGATCTCGACCTGGTCAGCGACACTCGCGACATCGCCAGGATCGCCGAGGCGGACCAGGAGGAGCGGACCCGGCGAGCGCGCATTCGGGAAGCGGAAAAGGAACCCGATCCCGACGCCGAACCCGGAGCCCAGCGTCCGGGACAGGGCCGCGGCGGACCTCCGGGAGCCGGCGGCCAGGGCGCGGAGCCCGAACTGCCGAAGACCGGGCCCAAGGTGTTGTCCGGCAACGAACAGATCGGAATTCAGGGCGGGTTCTCGCCCCTGCACTACGCCGCCCGCAACGGACACGCGGAGGCCATCCGGGTGCTGGTGGACGGCGGCGCCGACATCAATCTCCGAAGCGGCGATGAGTCCTCGCCCATGCTCGTGGCGGTCATCAACGGCAACTACGACCTGGCGAGAGAGCTGCTGGAGGCCGGTGCCGATCCCAACCTGGTGAGCGATGACGGGGCAGGTCCGCTGTTCGCGGCGCTGAACATCGAGTGGTCGCTACGCACCTGGTATCCGCAGCCGCAGGCCTTCCGCCAGCAGGAGACGACGTACCTCGATCTCATGGAACTGCTGCTCGACGCGGGCGCCGATCCCAATGCCCGCACCACCACCCACATTTGGTACGCCGCGTACAACGCGGGGCGGATGGGCGTGGACTTCGCAGGGGCGACGCCGTTCTGGAGGGCCGCGTACGCCGCCGACGTGAAGGCGATGAACCTGCTGCTCGACAAAGGGGCCGATCCGAACATCTGGTCGTACAACCTGATCAGTCCGAGGCGCAACTTCCCCGGCCGACCCGACGAACCGGAAGAAGATCCGTCAGGGCTCGAGCCCGTTCCTCACGGAGGGCTCGGCGTTCACCCGCTGCACGCCGCCGCGGGAGTCGGCTTCGGCACGTCGCGGGTCGCACAGACGCACCGGCACGTGCCCGACGGCTGGCTGCCGGCGGTGCGCTTCCTGGTCGAAGAAGTGGGCATCGACCCCAACATCCGCGACAAGGACGGCTTCGCCGCCGTCCATCACGCGGCGGCGCGGGGGGACAACGAGACCATCCTCTTCCTCGTAGGCAAGGGCGCCGACGTGACCTTCATCAGCCGCCGCGGCCACACCGTGGCGGACATGGCGAACAGCCCGGAGCAGCGGGCTCAGCCGCATCCGGCCACGGTCGGCCTGCTGGAGAAGCTGGGATCGAAGAACAACCACAACTGCAGGTCGTGCGGCTGAGCGCACTTCGCTCCCCGCCTGTTGCCGAACCCCTCGTACTTGTGCGAGGGGTTCGGTGTCGGAAGGGGATGGAGATCTGCGGGTGGCGCGATAGTCTTGAGTGATCACCGGACCGAAACAGACACGATGCCCCCGGACGCGCGAGCACCCCAGGCGTCCGCTACGGAGCGAGGAATGACACGTTACGCGTCGAGGCTGGCGATATTCGGGCTGATCTGCCTCCCGTCGGGGAGTGCCGCCCAGGACACGGTCTGGAACCGCTACACCCTGGAGGATCTGGGCGGCGTTTTCGTGAGCGCCGAAACGGGCGCGGCGTGCGCGGGCGCGGGTGTCACGGACCAGTCGGTGCGGGTCCAGGCCGAAGCGGCGCTGGCGGCGGCGGACGTGGAGCTGCTCACCCAGGGCGAGATGCTCCGGAACCCCGGCCTCCCCGAGCTGCGCATCCTCCTTGAGTGCACCCCCGGGGATGGCGTTTCCGTGTCGGGTGCGCTGGCCTACTCGGTGTCGGTGCGCGTGCACCAGTCGACGCAGATGACGCGCGACAATCAGATCACGCTCTCGGAGGCGGTGACCTGGTTTGTCACGGAGCTGGGGGTGGCCGCCATCGTCGACGCCAAGGCCGCGCTCGAAGCCGCCGTCGACGCCACGGTGGAGGAGTTCGCGACCGCCTACACGGAGGCGAACGGCGGGGGCAGCCAAGGCTGAAGCGCCGCCAGCTGCCGGTACGGAGCGCGCAGGAATAGACGGTGTGTGGCGAGGCCCGCCCCGGACGCGCCGCCGGTCACCCGCAGGCAGCCTCTCCCCGAGGCGGTCATTCTTCCAGCGCCGACCTGATCTCCTCGCGCACCCAGAGGTCTTCCTCCACGTTGCCGCGCGCATGCAAAGCGGAGGCTGCTTCGCGCGAGCCGGCGATGCGCCCCAGTCCCCAGGCGGCGTGACCGCCCACCAGGGGCTCGTCGTCCTGAAGTGCCCCCTTTTTCAGGACGGGAACCGCGTCTTCGGCTTCCCAGTTTCCGAGTCCCACGCACACGTTGCGGAGCAGGCCGGCTCGCTTGGCGCGCTTCAGCGGCGAGCCGCGAAGAGCTTCCCGGAAAGCGGCATCGTCCATGGGGAGCAGGCGCTCGGCCAGCTCCATCAGCAGGGAGCCGTCGAGTTCGGGCCGCGCGCGATACGCCGGCTCGGCCGCGGGCCGCTGGAACTTCACGTTCCACGGACACACTTCCTGGCAGATGTCGCAGCCGTAGATGCGGTTGCCGATGGGCGAACGGAGCTCCCGCGGGATGGGACCCCGGTGCTCAATGGTGAGATAGGAGATGCATGGCCGGGCGTCCATGACCGGCGCCCCCTCCTCGTCCCGGCCAAGCAGAGCCCCGTGGGACAGGCGTCGAGGCAACTCCGGCAGCTGCCGCAGCGGTCTTCGGTGAACGGCGCGTCCTCGGACAGAGCCAGGTCGAGGAGCAGCACGCCCAGAAAGAAGTACGATCCGCTCCGGGGGTGGATGAGGATGGTGTTCTTGCCCAGCCATCCCAATCCCGCGCGCGTCGCGAGCTCGCGCTCGAGAATCGGTCCCGTATCCACACAGGCGCGCCCGGAGACGTCGTGGCCGGCGTCCTCCGCGATCCCGGCGAGCAGCTTCTTCAGGCGCTTCTTCATCACGCCGTGGTAGTCGATGCCGCGCGCGTACCGGGCGATCACCGCGCGGGACGTGTCTTCGGGGAGGCCCGGGGGATCGGCCTGATAATAGTTGTGGGACACCAGCACCACCGAGCGCAGGTCGGCCATGGTGAGGCGAAGATCGCCCCGGCGCGCAACGGAGTCCTCCCGGGCCAGGTAGCCCATTTCGCCGTGGGCTCCCTCCTCGATCCAGCTCCGGTAGTAGTCCATGTGTTCGCTGGCGCGCGGGTCCGTGATGCGAACCCGGTCGAACCCCAGGGCGCGAGCGCGGTCGCGGATCCGGTCGCCGAGGCCGGAGGGAGACTTCACGCCGGGCCGACGGGAGTCCAGCGATCCCCGTCGCGCGTCTCGTACTTCGCCAGAACTCGCTTGAGGGCATCGTCCAGGTCGATTCCCCGTTCGTTGGAGAGCGCGATGAGGACGAAGAGGATGTCGCCGATCTCGAGCGCGAGATCCGTGTCGGCTTCGTCGGGCCGCTTCGGTTTGGAGCCGAACCGGTGGTTGAGCTCACGCGCGAGCTCCCCGACTTCCTCCACCAGACGCGCGAGGTTCGCGAGCGGCGGCCAATAGCCTTCCTCGAATCGCGAGATCCAGGCGTCAACCCGGGCCTGGGCTTCCTTCAGTTCCATGGCAGCGCCTCAGCTTCGGGCACCCGACCTGACCAATAGCCGATAGTCCGACTCCAAACCGAGCCCATCCGGTGTCCCTCCGTAGTTCGTGGCCGTGTCGCTCAATCGCCGAGTCTCGTCCCGCTCATGGCTTCATCACCAGCTTGCCGAAGACCTTGCCCGCTTCGAGGCGCTCATGGGCCTCGCGGGCTCGTTCGAGGGGAAGAACTTCGTCGATAGGAGCCCGTATGACGCCATCGAAGACCAACTGCATCGCCCTGCGGTAGTCCGCGGGGGTGCCCATGGTGCTGCCCAGGATCGAGGCCTGTTTCCAGAAGAGGAGCGGGAGGTTGGTCTCGCCGATGGGGCCGGTGGTGGCCCCGTAGCAGACCAGGCGGCCGCTCTGGCGCAGGGTGCGCAGATTGGCCTGCCAGGTGGCCGTGCCCACCGAGTCCACGATAAGGTCGACGCCTTCCTTGGCGGTATCCTTCCACAGTTGGCGGCCGTAGTCGGTTTCCAGGCGGTCGTAGGCGAAGTGGGCGCCCAGGTCGCGCACTCGGGCCACGTTGTCCGGACCGCTGGTGACCGCATACACCACCGCGCCCGCGTGGCGGGCGATCTGAATGGCCATGGTGGACACGCCTCCCGACGCGCCCGTCACCAGCACCCGCTCGCCGGGACGCACCCGCCCACGCTCCACCACCGCGTGCCAGGCGGTGACCCCGACCAGGCTGGCGGCGGCGGCGTCCTCGAATGAGACGTCGGGCGGGATCTCCACCAGGTTTGCCGCCGGCACCACGGCGTACTCCGCAAAGCCGCCGGGCGTATGCTCTCCGATGATCCGGAGCTCCGGGGACGGAAGGCTCCGCCCCGCCCGGGTCCCGTCGTACCAGTCGTAGTTCAGCGAGGGATCCACCACCACGCCCGTTCCGACCGGTACGCTCTCGGCACCCGGCCCGACCGCGTCCACGACGCCCGCGATGTCCGACCCCCCGATGTGCGGCAGGGCGATGTCGATGGGCAGCCCGCGCCGCACCCACAGGTCCAGATGGTTCATCGCGGCGGCGCGCACCGCCAGCCGTACCTCGCCCGGACCGGGAACCGGATCGGCCACCTCGCCGATCCGCACGACTTCGGGGCCACCGTACTCGTGAAAGAGCGCAGCTCTCATTCTTTCTGTTCCTCGGGTTTGGAGGGCTCGTTACCTGCCATGCCCCGCATTGGCAGCCCTCATATCAGGCGTCGCGATTGGTTTCGAAGTAGGCGCTGATGTACAATGCCGGCTGGCGAATCATATGAACCACAACGAGGTTTGGCGATCATCCGTGATCGACAAACGACATGGCCGGCAGACCGAGAGACCGCCCCGGCTTGAATCCCATGATGCCGATTTCTAGCTTCCCGG
Organism: Longimicrobiales bacterium; assembly: GCA_965237885.1. Classification (GTDB taxonomy): domain Bacteria; phylum Gemmatimonadota; class Gemmatimonadetes; order Longimicrobiales; family Gaopeijiaceae; genus BD2-11. Next base: position 1,572,942 of record CBDEGN010000002.1, read on the forward strand.
TTGTAGCTTGGGAAGATGCGGCGGGGGTGGTTCGCTGAAGGAGGGTGCATGCCCAGGATCGGCAGGTAGTGAACAAGATCGTTTTCGGGGACAATCTCGACGTTCTCTGTGGCCTTCCCGAGGGGGTCGCGGATCTCATCTACATCGATCCTCCCTTCAACACCGGCACGACGCAGCGACACACCCGCATCCGGACCATGCGCTCCCGAAACGGAGACCGCACCGGCTTCCAGGGGCGGCGCTACGAGACCGCGACGATCGGGACGAAGCACTTTCGCGACACCTTCGACGACTACATGGCCTTCCTGGAGCCCAGGTTGGTCGAGGCGTACCGGGTCCTGGCTCCGCACGGCTCGTTCTACCTTCACGTCGACTACCGGGAAGTCCACCGCTGCCGGTTCCTGCTCGACGACTTGTTCGGGCCGGACAATCTCCTGAACGAGATCATCTGGGCCTACGACTACGGGGCGCGGCCGAAGACGCGCTGGCCGGCGAAGCACGACAACATCCTCTTCTACGTAAAGAACGTGTCCGACTACGTCTTCAACGTGGACGAGATCGAGCGCATCCCCTACATGGCCCCGGGCCTGGTCGGCCCCGAGAAAGCCGCGCGCGGCAAGCTGCCGACCGACACCTGGTGGCACACCATCGTCCCGACACGCGGCTCCGAGCGTACGGGGTATCCCACGCAGAAGCCTCTGGGCATCCTCCGGCGCATCGTCACGGCGTCATCACGGCCCGGAGACCTGGTGCTGGACTTCTTCGCGGGCAGCGGCACCACGGGGATGGCGGCGCACGAGCTGGGACGCAGATTCATTCTGGTGGACGACAATCCCGAGGCGCTGGAGGTGATGGCGGAGCGCTTCGAGGGGGTGCCCGGAGTCCGCTGGGAGGGCTTCGATCCACTGGCGCCGGCGCCCGCGGCGGGCACGGTTCCGGCCGGGACACGGGAGGGGGACTGAGAATGTGCCGGGGCGAGGGGCGCTGACATGCACCATGACCCGAACGCCGGCGACGGCGACCCGCGCGAGGCCGAGGGCGCCTCGTACGAGTCCGGCCGCGAGCCCGACGATGTCCACGGCGTGCCCGACGCGACCCTGGGAGGCTACCTGGAGACGCACGAGCGACCGCCGGCCTTCGAGGGGGTCGACGGAAACCCCTACACGGTGTCGGTCGAGGTGGAGCAGACGGCGGACCTGCGCGCGCCCTACCTCGGTTACCTGGTGTTCCCGCGCTGGGCGTCGACGGGGCTGGGCATCATCGGGCATGTACAGACGCCGGTGCTCTGCCGTGAGCGCGGCCGAGCCGGCGCCGACGGCTACCTGCGCGGCTTGTCGCTCGATCGGCTGAAGTCGCTTCTGGACGAGGGAATCGCACAACAGGGGGGAGATGCGGGCGGTGAACCGAGGGCCGATCCATATTCGTTCAGGTCGGAATGACGGTCGAACTTCAACCCCCGCACGCTCGCAAGGCGTCCCTGCGCGTCACCGAAGTCTTCCACTCGATTCAGGGCGAGTCCACCTGGGCGGGGCTGCCCTGCACCTTTGTGCGCCTGACCGGCTGCCCGCTGCGTTGCGTCTGGTGTGACACCGCGTACGCGTTCAGCGGCGGGCGGCGCATGTCTTTCGACGAGATCCTCGCCGGGGTGCGGGGTCACGGTTGCGGTCTGGTGGAGCTGACAGGAGGAGAGCCCCTGGCCCAGGCCGGCGCCTTTGACCTCGTGGATCGGCTGCTGGAAGAGGGCTTCACGGTCCTGGTGGAGACATCGGGGGCCATCGACATCGCGTCACTCGATCCGCGCGCGCACAGGATCATGGACCTCAAGTGCCCGGGATCGGGCGAAGTCGCGAGGAATCTCTGGTCCAACCTCGCTCACCTGACGGCACGCGACGAAGTGAAGTTCGTCATCGGAGACCGCGCCGACTACGAATGGGCGCGCGACGTCATCACCGGGAGGGGTCTCGCGGACCGGATTCGCGACGGGTCGCTGAACGCGCTGCTGATGTCGCCGGTATGGGGCGAGGTCAATCTGGAGGAGATGGTGGGCTGGATCCTCGACGACGGGTTGCCGGTTCGCTTCCAGACGCAGCTCCACAAGCACATCTGGGGGCCGGACAAGAAAGGGGTTTGAGCCGCTCCGGAGGATGAGTCGGAACGGCCCCTCGTCATCCCCCGTCTTCCGGCAGCAGGTCGAACTGGGGCAGAGCCGCTCCGCCGTCGCCCGGCCCCGACCGGCCCGCAAGCCGCCTGGTCCTGTCTCCCGCCGATGTCGCCGTCGAGGAAAGCGAGCCTTCCTGGTCGCTGTCCGAGGCAGCCGCCGGTGACGCGCCCCCCTGGCTCCGGGTCACCTTGACCACCCGGTCGCCTACCTTGACCCGGGCGAGCCGCCTTCCGTGGGCGTCCCTCCTGGTGACCGGCACGCCGCCCGCCACCACTTCGGTGACCTGGCCGGCGGCGGTCACCAGCATGACCACGTCCTGGTCGAGGACCTCGATCGCGCCGACAAGCCTGCCCTTCCCGCCGCCGGGCGCGGGTGTCCGAACGCCCAAGGCGCCGCGTTTGCGAAGCGGATAGTCGTGCACGGCGGTGCGCCGCCCCCAACCCTGCTCCGTCACTGCCAGCACGGTGCCCTCGCGGCGGATCAGCAGGCCGGCCATGACCACGTCATCGCCACGCAGCTGGATGCCCTTCACCCCGAAGGCCGGCCTTCCCATCACCGGGACCTGCCCCTCGGGGAAGCGGATCACCCTGCCGTGGCGTGTCATCAGCATGATGTCGCAGTCCCCCTCGGAGACCAGTGCCGTGACGATGCGGTCGCCCGGCCGGACCTTGGAGGCGCCCAACCCGCCGGGGCGCGGGTTGGAGAACTCGGACAGCTGCGTCCGCTTCACCGTTCCGCGCTCGGTCACGAACACCACATTGCCTTCCGCCGTCAGGCTGTCGACCTGCAGAAGGGCCGCAAACGGATCTGCGCGGTTGCCCTCCGTGAGGGCGTAGGCGGACTGCCCCCGTGACGCAGGCCCGCCCTGGGGCACGTCCGCGACGCTCAGGAATTGCAGGTGCCCGGCTTCGGTGAACGCCAGGATCCAGCCCTGCATGCGCGCCACGAACAGGCGCTCCAGGTAGTCGTCCGGGTAGCGCTCCATCCCCGCGAGCAGTTTCCCGCTCGCCAGTCGGCGCCGGTAGAGATGCACCGGCATCCGCTTGACGAAGCCCTGGTGGCTCACGGTGACGACCACATCCTCGTCCGCCACAGCAGCCTCCACACTTACCACCGAGGCGGCTTCCTTGTCCAGAATGGTGGTGCGGCGCTCGTCACCGAACTCGCGCACACCCTCCTCCAGCTCGCCGAGCAACACCTGCAGCTGCCGGTATTCGCTCCCCAGAATCCCGCGCAGCTCCCGAATGGTCTTCCCGAGCGCGGCGAGTTCGTCCTGCAGTTTTTGTCCCTCCAGCGATGTCAGGCGCGCCAGCTGCATGTCGAGGATGGCCCCCGCCTGCCTTTCGGAGAGGTCCAGTTCACGCTGCAGCCCCTCCGACGCCCGGGCGCGGTCCGGCGAAGAGCGGATGATGGCGATGACCTGGTCGATGAAGTCCAGGGCACGCAGCATGCCTTCCAACACATGCGCGCGGTCCTCCGCCGCCTCCAGGTCGTGTTGGGACCGGCGCCGGATCACTTCGAGGCGGTGATCCCGGAAGCGCTCCAGCATCTCCTTGAGCGTGAACTCGCGCGGCTCGCCGTTGTCCAGCGCCAGCAGAATGGCGCCGAAGGTCGATTGCAGGCTGGTGCGCCGGAACAGCCGCTTCAGCACCTTGCCGGAATCCATCCCGCGCTTGAGCTCGATGACCAGGCGGATCCCGTCGCGATCGGATTCGTCGCGCAGGTTGGACACTTCGGGGAGGGCCCCCTTTCGCGACAGTCCCGCGATCTGGGCGATAATCTTGGACTTCGAGGTCGCGTAGGGTAGCTCGGTGGTGACCAGCTGCTCTTTGCCACCGCGCACCGATTCCCGAACCACCCGCGCGCGCATGATGATGCGGCCCCGGCCGGTGCAGTACATCTGCTCGATGCCCTCGCGTCCCACGATGAAGCCGCCGGTGGGGAAATCCGGCCCTGGCATGACCTCCATCAGCTCTTCCAGGGTGGGCTCCACATCGTCCGCGAGCTTGCGGATGGCCGCGACCACTTCCCTCAGATTGTGCGGAGGCACGTTGGTGCTCATCCCTACCGCAATCCCCGAACTCCCGTTCATCAGCAGATTGGGCAGCCGGGACGGCACGACGGTGGGTTCCTTGAGCCGGTCGTCGAAGTTGGGCGTCCAGTCCACCGTGTCCCTGGCGATGTCGGTCAGGAGATCGGCAGCCACCCGCGAGAGCCGGGCCTCGGTGTAGCGGTAGGCTGCTGCCGGATCCCCGTCGATGGAGCCGAAGTTGCCCTGCCCGTCCACCAGCGGGTAGCGCAGCGAGAAGTCCTGCACCATGCGCACCAGCGCATCGTACACGGCGCTGTCCCCGTGGGGATGGTATTTGCCCAGGACATCGCCCACCACGGTCGCGCACTTCTTGTAGCGGCGGTCCGGGGCCAGCCCGAGCTCGTGCATGGCGAATAGGATGCGCCGGTGCACCGGCTTGAGCCCGTCGCGCACATCCGGCAGGGCCCTCTGGACGATCACGCTCATCGAGTAGTCGAGGAACGATTCCCGCATCTCCTCTTCGATGGGGCGCGGAAGAATCCGCTCTCTCGACCGGGCTATCGACATCATGGCTGCTCCTGCCAGGGGCAACTCGGCCGGCTACGTGGAGCCGACGACCAGGCGGGAACGGCAGGGCCACCCCCGGCCGGCTCTTCAAAGGGCCGTCCCCGGGGAGCCGGCGATTCGCCGGGGCGGCAAGAGTGCGGCGGTCAGGCCTCCGCGGCACCCGAGAACGCGGAGGATACCACGCGCAACGGCAGGGAAGCCTGATGTTCGCCGTCGAGATCGACATCGAATGCGTATCGGCCCGGCCTGCTGAAGACAATTCCGTCCATGTTCAGGATGTGCGGAATCTTCAGACGCCCGCCGTCGCTCGCCGAGCCGGGCCCGAACTTGACCTGGCCGTCGAGGCGCAGGAGCTCCTCTCCCGCTGGTCCGCGCAGGCGAATCCGGATGGTGTGTTTTCCGGCCTGCTCCAGCCCCGCCGAGAAGCGCAACACCAGCGAGATAAGGCCGTGCTTTGCGGGAAACCGAGTGGACGTGATGGAATCGAAAATGCCGAGAATGTTCAGCTTGCCGGCGCCGTCCACCGTGGCGGCATCCGCCAGCAGCGCGAAGTCTACACGCATGCGTCCGTTCCTCCGTCCTTGCAGGTGAGCAGCTTCTCGCCGAGGACGAGTCCGGCGACGAGGTCGACCACGATGTGTGCGGCGATCGCGGGCCAGATGCTTCCGGTCAGGATGAAGGACGCTGCGAAGACGAACCCGGCGACAGCCGTCCCCACTACGCCGCGCACACCCTGATAGCAATGTAACAACCCGAATGCCGCCGAGGTGACTGTTGCGGCCATCCAGGGGCCCACCGACATCGCTCCCAGCGTGGACATCGCGTATCCGCGGTAGGCGATCTCCTCTCCGGTGCCGGCCACGAACGACAGGCCCGCAAAAAAGGTCTTCTCGCGCCTGGTCTTCGGGAACAGCTTCGCGAGAAAGGGGGAGTCCGGCAGGCCCAACTCACACGCGATCCATCGAAGGAGCACCAGCACACCGAGAACCACCGCGGCAATCCCGAGTGTCCAGGCCAGGAGCTCCAGGGGAGCGATCGGCCCCAGCCCCATCGAGGCCGGCCCCGCTCCGATCCCCCCGACGATCGCGGTCGCCGCCCCCAGGACGAAGATGAGGATTCCCGAACTCACATAGACGGAGACGCGCGAGATGTCCGGGCTCTTCCTTGCCAGAGCCAGCTGAGCGATGCCGTTCACCGGTGCGATGACGAGCAGCACGCCCAGCAGGATCTCGTTCAGGAGGTGCACGCCACAGCCTCTGCCCGCCGGGCGCCTAGCTCCTCGACGCGCTTGAGGGTGGCGCGCACGTCCTCCCATGTGCTCCGGTAGTTGAGGATGCACAGGCGCAGCGAGTAGTCGCCCCGGAGTCGAGTCGAGGACACCATGGCGAAACCCCCCTCCACGATTTCATCCTGAATGTCGCGGTTGAGCGAATCCAGCGCCGACGGATCCATGCCGGGCGGGCGGCAGCGATAGCAGACCACGCCCAGGCTGGCGGGGCTCAGCAGTTCCAGCGTCGCGCTCTCGTTGATGTAGGCTTCTGCCTGACGCGCCAACTCCAGAGCCCGCCGGATGACCACGCGAAACTCCTCCAGGCCGAACATCTGAACCGACATCCAGACCCGCAGCGCCCGGAACGAGCGGCTCAGCTGCAACCCTCGGTCGGCAAAATTGACGTGCTCCATGCTCATGTCCGCGTCCTGCAGGTATTCCGGCATGATCCGGAAGGCGTTTCTCAGCAGCGTTGCGTCCCGCACCATCAAACAGCCCGTCTCGTAGGGCTGAAAGAGCCACTTGTGGGGATCCAGAACCACGCTGTCGGCCCGCTCGATGCCCTTGAGGCGGGGTCTCGTCGCTTCATCCAGGACGGCGAAGCCGCCGTAGGCCGCGTCGACGTGGAACCAGAGCCCTTCCCGCTCACACAGGTCGGCGATGGCATCCAGCGGATCGATGGCGCCCGTGTTGGTGGCCCCGGCGTTGGCGGACACCATGAAGGGGATTCTGCCCTCGCTCCGGTCGCGGTGAACCATGCGGACGAGCGCGGCGATGTCGAGCCGGTAGTGGTCGTCGGTGGGCACGTGGCGCAGGCTGTCCTCGCGGAAGCCGCAGATGTGCGCGGCCCGGTGCACGGAGGCGTGGCACTGGTCGCTCTCGTAGAGGACCAGCCGATCGTCGTTGCCCGCGGCGTGGCGGGCGGCCACCATGGCGTTCAAGGTCGCCGCCGAGCCCCCGCTGGTGAAAAGGCCGCTCGCGGTCTCCGGCATGCCCAGCCATTCCCGGAACCAGTCGATCACCACGAGCTCCACCTGGCTCGGGCCCGCAGATTCCAGCCAGGTGCCCTGGAAGACGTTGAAGCCGCTGGTGAGCATGTCCGCCAGGAAGCTCGCCCAGGTGGGCGAGGAGGGAATGAAGCCGAAAAAGCGCGGATGATCGATGCGTCCCGCGTAGGGCAGGATGTCCCGGAGGGTCCGCTCGAGCACTTCCTCCGGGTCGCGCCCGGAGTCGGGAGCCGCCTCGCGCAACAGGGCCTCGGTGCGCACCCGGGTCGCGGTGTCCCAAGGTCGGTCCTCGCGCAGTCCGACCCACCGATCCACCACCTGGTCCACGACCTGGTGGCCGAGACGGCGCATGAGCTCCTCATCCCACTGCAACGCGCCCGGTTCCCGGTGCGTGTCTTCGGGCTTCGGCCCGGTCACCTGTCCTCCTCCCGCCATTGACGGACCCATATCGGCTTTCTAGTGTTTCGACGCATCGCCCCCGGACCCTATCCTGCCGACGGCGGCGTACTTCAGGCCCTCAAGCCCAAGGGATGTGACATGGTCGCGAGTCGCGTACAGCAAACCCCGGTGTTTCGCGTGATCGACGCTCTGGATGCGCCCCATGGCGGCAGGATCCTGCGCCTGCAGCTGCAGGAGGGTACGGCGCCCCGGGTGCGTGACCTCAAGCGCTCCCTGCTCACCGCCACCGCTCCCGACGGCACTCGCCGCAGCGTCACCGTGACGGGCTTCGCGGCGTTCGGAGGGAAGGTCAGCGATCGGCGCCTGGCCGATACCGGCCGCATCGACGTACACGTCCGCGAAGACGATTCCGACACCCCATCGGTATCCATCAAGTGGCTCGTCACGCCCTCGTGATGCGAGCCCCGCGATGCTCTCTCTCACAGGTTCCCGCTACCTCCCCTCGACGTTGAGCAGCGCCGAATCCTTCTTGAGCCTCCAAAGCACAACGTATACGGCTGTACCGGCACCGAAATAGATCCTCCAGAAGGGGGCCAGGTCCAGGCCCCTGCCCGCTCCCAGCGCCTCGGCGACTTCCAGGGCGGTGGTCGCCGCGACCCACGCGTAGAAGGCTGCGTGGTCCCGTCCGAGAGCGAAACGAAGCGAAAACGACAGCGGATGAGGGCGCCATCGCCGGGGAGCCGGCAGGAAGGCGGGCGTGCGCTCCGCCCAGCGGGAGAAGACGGAGCCGAAGCGGCCGTGCAGGAAGCGTTCCTCGGCCAGCATGATGCGCTCGTTGTAGATCCAGAAGAGGAGCAGGGTAATGGCCACGGCCGTCAGGCTGCCCGTCGTCATGGCCACGCCGGTCCACATCATGGAATTCCCCAGATAGAGGGGATGGCGAACGACGGAATAGACCCCCTCGGTGCTCAGAGAGGCGGCTTCAAGCTTGCGGGTTCCGCGGCCGGAGGTCCCCGCCGGGGCATGCCCCAGCGTCCAGACACGCAGAACCAGACCCGCCAGGCCGACCAGGAGTCCCGCCAGTTCCCAGCGATCCAGCTGCCCGGCCGTGCTCGGGGGAAAGCCGTAGCTGACGACGGCCAGGAAGGCCAGGACGACGAGCGGGAGATAGCTGCGCCAGCGAAAAAGCCAGTTCCCCGTCCGGGTCCACTCTCCGACCAGGCCCGCCTCGGGGGATTCGCGACGCCGGGCCCCCGCTACCGGAGCCGGGGAGTCGCCTTCCGGCATCAGCGCAGGCCGGGGGGATTGGTCTCGAAGGCGCCCCGGAACCAGGTGCGGTAATCCTCCAGCGCCCCGGTGCTCTCGTCCAGCCAGGCGTCTCGTTCCATGGCGAACTCCTCCGGGCGCGCGGTGAGAAGGTAGGCGTCCAGATAGCCGTTCTCATTGGAGTAGAGCAATTCGTCCAGAGGAGAATAGGGGGGCCAGCCGAACACGGAGCGGCCGTAGAACCAGACATCCGTGGTCCGGGCCACGATGGCCTTCTCAAGCTCGTATCCCTCGAGTCCCACCGCGTCCGGAAGCCAGTCGGTCAGCCGGTCCATGCGATGCATGAGGTGCAGGTGCGCGTAGATCAGATACACGGCCCGCGCCTCGGCGATCGTCCCATCCAGATTCAGGTTGGCTGTGTCACCTTCGATGACGAACTCCTCCCAGGGCATGGTGGGCTCTTCCTGGAAGCCGGTGACGATGAGAAAGGAGGGATCCTCCTCGATGTTCTCCAGCTGCGGCCGAATCCAGAGGTCGATGGCGTCCATCCGGTCCGCGTCGGGAGGGAGCCGGGCACCGGACAGGGTGATCAGTCCACGGGACGCGGGTAGGGACGAAGCGTTCGCGCAGCCAGTGAGCATCACGATGGCCAGCAGCATCCCCAAGGTCCCGCGATGTGATCCGGACAAATTCTCCATGGAGTCTCGCTTGTATCGGGAATACGGTCGAAAATACCTGTGAATAACGGTTCAACGCCGGTAGTGTACCCGCAAGCCGCGGGTAAGCTTCAGGGCGCGGGGCCCTGGTTGGCTCGAGCCCATTTGATGTGCTCGAAGGCCGTGCGGCAGCGGTCGCACCAGTAGGTTGCCACCGAAAGCTGGCTACCGAAAGGATTGACCAGCCGGGTGTCGGCCCGGTTGCAGAACGGACACCGCGGAGACGCCGGCAGGCCGGCCCGGGAAGCGGACACCGCCGGATCGCCGCTCATTCGACGAAGAGGGCCCGGTTGCGGTCTCCGCGTGCGCGCTCGACCGCGTCTCCCGCGGGTTCGCCGGCGGGACGGCGGCGGCTGGCAATCCAGTCGCGGGGACGGGGCGGATCCGTGGCGGGGACCATGCCGAGCACAGCCAGGGGATCCGCCAGTCGACGGCCCAGCTGCGCGCGCGCTTCCTGTGGATCCGCAACGAGTTCCAGTCCGGCGAGCAGCGTTGCCTCTTCGTCGTCGGGAAGCAGGCAGGTGACCGCGCTGGCGAGAGTGGACTCGACTGCCTCGGCCAGGCACTCCCGCCCCTCGTCGGCGCCCTCGCCAATGCGGCGCATCCAGGCCCGCCCGAAATCGAGGTGAAACGCCTCCTCCGCGATCATCTTGGGGATCCGCCGGCGGGCGGGCTCATAACGACCGGCCCCGAAGCCTTCCAGCGCCAGCGACAACGTGCCGTCCACCACCACGACACCGGCCACCACCGCGGCCCAGTCCGGAAAGGGCTCGTCCAGGCACGAAGCCGAGCAGTACTCGCCGGCCGTGCGGGCGTGCTCGACTTCTTCCGGGTCGGTGCCGAAGTCCTTCAGCATGGCGTAGAGCAGGCGTGCGTGGCCCCATTCATCCTGACACATGGACGCGGCCGCGATGCCGCTCTCGATGGAAGGCGCCCCCAGGAGCCAGTCGCTGTAACGGATGCCGAGCATGCGTTTGGTGTCGGCCAGCGACAGGATGAGCCGATGCAGCGCCTCGCGGGCCTCCGGGGGAAATTCGGTGGCGTTCACCCGGTCTTTCCCGGACGGTGCCCCAACCGGCTCGTCGCGCGGCCCGCATAGGGACCGTCGGTTCGGTTTACCGGGATGATGTGCGAGCGCCGCACGACGCACATCTCAAACCAGTTCTCCTCGTCGTAGGTCTTCCAGGCGTAGACGCGCGCAAGGGCATCGTCGATCGCGTCCAGGTAGCCGATGTGGCGCAGAGGCTCGGCTCTCCTCTTGCGCGCGAAGACATCGTAGACGGCTTCCTCCATGGCATTCCTCGGGGGGCGCCGCTCAGGCGCTCACCCCCGCTCCCCTGAGCGCGCGCCGACCCGCCGGCGTGATACGCTCGCTCGTCCAGGGCGGATCCCAAACCTGCTCTATGTCCACGGCGGTGATCCAGGGTTCGGACAACAGCCGGTCGCAGACGTCTTCCTCGATGAACTCCATGCACGGGCACGCCGTCGCCGTGAAGGTCAGGCGGACCTCGACGCGCCCGCCCTCGACACGCACGCCGTAGACCAGCCCCAGATCCGTCACGCTGACGGGGAGTTCGGGGTCGAGCACTTCGCCGAGCGCGCGCCAGACTGCCGCCTCGGGGTCCGCGGGATGCTCGCGCAGCGGACCCGACCACAGGTTGCGCCCGCCGCTCAGGTGCGAGGTCACATGCAACGGCAACCCGGCGGGGACGGTCAGTTCACCCACGAACCCACCTGGTGGCGTGACCGCCGGATCGACTCGACGTAGATCTCGTTCATCGGCCCGCGCGCCTTCCAGCGATTGAAGACCGCGCCCCAGCTGATCTTTCCCTCCTCGAAGAGCCAGCGCTTTTCACTCGCGTCGTACCGGCAAGGGAAGGGATAGTCGAGGACGTAGGACCGCGACGCTTCGTCGAAGTGCGCGGGCACATCGAGACCCAGCCGCTCGCAGAGAGGCACCGTGGACGACATCCACACCTGGCGCAGCTGGTCGTTGGTGAGCCCCTTCAGCTTGTACTCGAGCTGGCCGCTGTGACGCTTGCGGTCGTCGGGAAGCCCGAACCACTCCACGGTCATCGGGAACATCCAGTCGACCGACCGCTGCAGGATCTCCCTGGCCTCGCCCCCGGCCCGGGCCAGGCGCCCCATCCACACCTCCCCGTGACGCAGGTGGAAGGTCTCCTCCATGTCGATCTTCACCAGGGCGCGCTTGAGCGGCCCGTAGGACGTGTTGCGGTGCACGTCGGAGAGCAGGCAGATGCCGGCGCGGTCGAAGAAGCCGTTGGCGACGACCAGGTCGGCCCAATTGTCGAGGGGCTGGTCGAATCCGTACGGGTGCTTGAACTCGTGGGGCTCGCGCCCGTAGACCAGCTTCTCCTTCGAGATACCCATGTCCTCGAGGAGGCGGTAGGCGATATTGGCGTGCGCCAGCTCGTCCTGGATGATCGCGTGCGCGCTGACCTGGGTGTTGGTGGAGGGAGCGTGGCGCGCGGCCATCCAGTAGGAAGGCGCGCTCATGAGTTCGGTGTCGGCCTGGACCGTGAGTTGGATGACCAGCGCCTTGTGGTAGCCCTCGGTCATCTCCTCCGGGGACTCCACGATGTAGCCATCGTGCACCCTGGCCTTGATCTCTTCTTCAGTGAAGGGCACGGCTACACCTCATCACAGTCCCAGCGACGAGCGGATGAGCGGGCTGATTCGCTCCGGGGTCCAGGGAGGATCGAAGGTCAGCTGGACCTCGGCGTTTTCGACGCCCTCGATGCCGGCCACAGCGGCCCGGGCATCTTCCACGATCTGGGGCGCGGCCGGGCACATCGGCGTCGTGAGCGACATGCGCACCCGTACGTCGGCGTCCTCGATCTCGATGTCATACACCAGACCCAGCACCACCAGATCCAGATGCAACTCGGGATCCTTCACCGTGCGCAGGGCTTTGCGGACCGTCTTCTCGTTGATTTTCATGGGTGAAACTTGCCTCGCCCAAGATGGCCTGTCCATACTTCGCCAATTCTCATCCGTTGCCGGACAGTCCAGACGCCCGCCCGAACGGGACGGGCAGCGTCGCTCTAAGGGCGGTGCCTGGCGGCCCTCCAACCCATTGCCGGGATTCCGCAGATGAAACGTCGTGACTTCGTAAAGACCGCCGCCGCCGCGGGCGTGGCGGGCGCCGTACCGCGCACCCTGGACGGCGCGCCCATGGTGTACACCCCGCAGTCGGTGTCGCCCGTGGTGATCTCCGACACCAGCGGCATCCGTTTTACGAACGGTGGCCCGCAGAGCGCGGTGGAGAAGGCGTTCGGGATGATCGTGGAGGGCGCGGACGTGCTCGACGCCCTGGTCGCCGGGGTTAACATCCCCGAGCTCGACCCCACGGAGACCGGCATAGGCTACGGCGGCCTGCCCAACGCGGACGGGGTGGTGCAGCTGGACTCGTGCTGCATGCACGGGCCGAAGAAGCAGGCCGGCGGCGTGGCGGGGCTGGAGGGCGTGCGCACTCCCTCGCTGGTGGCCAAGGCAGTCATGGAATACACCGACCACCACCTGCTGGTGGGATCGGGCGCGCAGGAGTTCGCCCACATGATGGGCTTCGAGATCGAGGACGATCTGAACACCGACCGCTCGCGCGAGCTCTGGCTGGAGTGGAAGCGGCGCATCGACCCGAGCCACTTCCCGGATCCGCGGCGGGGGCGGCGGGGCGGAGCGGGGAGTGGGAACGGAGCCGGAGCGGACGGAGGGGGCGCATTGGGGAGCAGGGCCGGAGCGGACGGCGGCGCCATGAGCAGCGAAGCCGGAGCAGATCGCGGAGCGATTGGGAGCCAAACCCGCCGGGAAGAACTCGCCAGTGCCCGGGCCGCCCTGGAAGCTCGTCACCACGCCGGCTACCACGCCGGGCTCGACATGGTGCACGAGGGGCTCATCGACGAGAACAGCTTCTGGGGCACCATCAACTGCGACGGCATCGGTCCAGGCGGCGACATCTGCGGCGTGACCACCACCAGCGGCCTGGCCTGGAAGATCCCCGGACGCGCCGGCGACTCCCCCATCCTCGGCGCCGGGCTCTACGTTGACGGCGACATCGGGGCCGCGGGATCCACCGGCCGCGGCGAGGCCAACCTCTTCAACCTTTCTTCGTTCCTCATTGTGGAACACATGCGGAACGGCATGCATCCGCTGGACGCGGGGATGGCGGCGCTCGAGCGCATCCGCGCCAACACGGTAGAGGAGCGTCTCCTGAACTCGCGGGGCGAGCCCAACTTCAACGTGCGCTTCTTCGTCCTCAACAAGCGGGCGGAGTACGCGGGCGTGGCGATGTACGCGTCGGGCGAAGGCGCCTACGCTGTCTGCGACGAGAACGGTGCGCGCGAGATGCCGCTGGAGGGGCTGCTGGAGGGATCGCCCAGCGACTGAGTGTCCCCGTGCGGGCCCCAAGGCCCGTTGAAGGTGTAACTCACCCATCGTATTTCGGCACGAGGTTACTCACTGTGACAGAGGCGGCGACACCATCGAACCGGAACCCGGTCCCCGAGTTGAGGAGCCCCGACATCTGGTACGGATCGGAGGTGAACCGTTCTGCCAGCTGGATTCGCCGGCTCACCGCGGGAGAGATCCGGGAAATCCACCTCGCTGTGGGAGAAGTCGAGCGCAAGGGCCTCGATGTCGCCGGTATCGAGCGCGCCGACTTTCCCCTGCTCACGCTGGCGCCCGAACTGGCGCGCATCCGCGAGGAACTGCTACGCGGACGTGGTTTCGCGCTGATTCGAGGGCTCCCGGTGGAGGGCCGCTCGATGGCGCAGATCGCGATCGCCTTCTGGGGAATCGGCGCCCACCTGGGCGAGGCCATCTCGCAGAACGCGAAGGGGCACCTGCTGGGGCACGTGAAGGACATCGGCCACGATCCCCACAACCCGGAGCATCGACTGTACGCCACCCGGGCGCGCCACCGCTTCCACACCGACTCGTGCGACCTCGTGGGCCTGTTCTGCGTCCGCCCCGCGGAGGAGGGCGGGCTGAGCAGCATCTCCAGCTCGGCTACCATCTACAGCGAGATGCGGCGCCGGCGCCCGAAGCTCGCCGAGCTGCTCTCGCGGCCGATCTACATCGACCGCAAGGGAGAGATTCCCGAGGGAAAAGGCCCATGGTACCGAATGCCGGTGTTCAACCACCACGCCGGCTACGTGACGACCTATTACGCCCGCGACTTCTTCGACGGGGCCCAGCGCCACGAGGGGGTGCCGCCGATATCACGCGAACAGACCGAGGCGATGGACCTCTTCGAGCAGCTGGCCGAGCGCCCGGACATCCGCCTCGACATGGAGCTCGAGCCGGGGGACATGCAGTTCGTGCACAACCACCAGATCGTTCACTCCCGCACGGAGTACCAGGACCATCCCGAGCCCGAGTGCAAGCGGCATCTGCTGCGGCTCTGGCTCTCGGCAAGCGACGGAAGGGAACTTCCGCCCGCCTTCGCCGAGCGCTACGGAAACATCACGCTGGGTTCGAAGAGAGGCGGAATCGTAGTGCCGGGGACGAAGCCGTACGCACCTCTGGAGGCGGAAGGCTGAGAGACCGCGCCATCCTCGGGGCGCCGGATTCGGTGAGACCCGGATCCGGGCCCGACCCGTTTCAGCAACGACGCAGGATTCATCCACAACTCACCATGAATCAACTCAGGAGAACCCGCATGAAACTCGTATCCGCAGCCGCAGCCGTCCTGTTGCTCGTCCTCGCCTCGTCCGCTCCAGTCCATGCGCAGTTGACGGGCTCCCTCAACGGCCTCCACGACATCACCGTGACCAACCTGAAGGCGACGGCGGATAAGGTGCCGGCCGACCTCTACGGGTACCGGCCCACCGAGGAAGTGCGCACGCTCGGCCAGATCCTCGCCCATGTGGCCAACTCCCAGTACGGCTTCTGTTCGGCCGCTTCCGGCCAGGACAACCCGATGTCGGAGAACCTGGAGGAGACCGCCACCACCAAGGCCCAGATCACCGCCGCTCTCGCCGATGCGTTCGCCTATTGCGACGCCGTGTACGCCTCCATGACCGACGAAGACGCCTCCCGCGTGGTCAGCTTCTTCGGCGGCGACATGGCTGTCGGCGGCGTGCTCGCGTTCAATTCGATGCACAACTACGAGCACTACGGGAATCTGGTCACCTACATGCGCATCAACGGGATCGTGCCGCCCTCGTCGGCGGGGAACTGAGGAGCGAGCAAAGCCTCCGGGAGGGCGTGAGGCTTCGCGCGGCTACCCGGTGCCGGCTCGGACCATCCGCACGTCATAGAGTTCAAGGGCGTTGTCGGCGGTCACAAGAGTCAAACCTTCAACCTGTGCCTGCGCCACCAACATGCGGTCGAACGGATCCCGGTGGTGAAAGGGTAGGGCAACGGCGGTCAGCGCATGGGCGGGCGTAATCGCAAGCGACCGAACCCGGTTCAGCCGCATCCGCTCCGGGTGCGGATTCCGGCAGATGCCGATCAGTGATTCCATTTCATGCCGATCACCGATTCCAGAGCATGCCGATCACCCTGGAGTGAGCGAGTAGGAGCGCTGGAGAACCTGTTGTAGCGACGCCTTCTTCCATCCTCGCCGAGGTCCCCCGAGACGAGGAGGAAGAGGGTGTCGCAGAAGAGGTTGTCCATGCGGAAGATTCGAGAACTGATGCGCCTGAAGCACGAGCTCGGGCGCAGCCACCGCGAGATCGCCGCGTCGCTCGGCATTGCCAACAGCACGGTGAGCGACTACGTGCGCCGCGCGGCGGCGGCGGGCTTGTCGTGGCCGTTGCCGGAGGGACTGGACGACGCCGCGCTGGAGGCGGCGCTGTTCCCGGCCCCGCCGCCGTCGCGGGTTCCCCGGCCCGAGCCGGACTGGGGACACGTCCACCGGGAGCTTCAGCGCCACAAGGGCGTGACGCCGCAGCTGTTGTGGCTGGAGTACCGCACGGTTCATCCGAACGGCTACCAGTACAGCTGGTTCTGCGAGCGCTACAGGGCGTGGCGGGGGCAGCTCGACGTGGTCATGCGGCAGGTGTCTACCGGGCGGGCGAGAAGGCGTTCGTCGACTACGCGGGCCCGAAGTTCGCTGTCGTGGACCGGAGCACCGGCGAGGTGCGCGATGCCATGGTCTTCGTCGGAGTCCTGGCCGCGTCGAACTACACGTTCATGGACGTGACCTGGAGCCGCGCGCTGCCGGACTGGACGATGTCCCACGTCCGGATGTTCGAGTTCTGGGGAGGCGTGCCGGAACTCGTGATCCCGGACAACGAGAAGTCCGGGGTGCGCAAGGCCAGCCGCTACGAGCCGGATCTGAACCCGACGTACCAGGAACTGGCCACGCACTACGGAACCACGGTGCTGCCGGCACGGCCCCGCGCTCCGCGGGACAAGGCGAAGGTCGAAGCCGCGGTCCAGCATGTCGAGCGCTGGATCATGGCGCCGCTGCGCAACCAGACGTTCTTCTCGCTCGGCGAACTCCGCGACGCCATCGCGCCGCTGCTGGCCGCGCTGAACGAGCGGCCGTTCCAGAAGACCGAAGGCAGCCGCCGCGGCTGGTTCGAGGATCTGGACCGGCCGGCGCTCAAGCCGCTCCCGGCCCAGCGCTACGAGTACGCCGAGTGGCGCAAGGCCCGCGTCAACATCGACTATCACATCCAGGCCGGGCACGCCCTCTACAGCGTCCCCTACCCGCTGGCCCGCTCCGAAGTCGATGTTCGGATCACGGCCCAGACCGTGGAGATCTTCCACAAGCACCGCAGGGTCACCGCGCACCTCCGGATCCGCAGGAAAGGCGGATACGCGACCGAACCGTCGCACATGCCGGCCGCCCACCGCGCCCATGCGGAATGGACACCGTCGCGGCTCATCGCCTGGGGCCGCAAGGCCGGACCGCACACGGCCGCGTTCGTCGAACGGCTCCTCGAGAGCCGGCCCCACCCCGAACAGGGCTACCGCAGTTGCCTCGGACTCATGAAGCTGCTGCGCGCCTACTCCGCCGAACGCCTGGAGGCCGCCTGCCGCCGCGCGCTGGACATCGGCACGCTGAGCTACGGGTCCGTCAAGTCCATCCTCGCGACCGGCCTGGACCAGGCCGGCGACGACGAGCAACACACGCTCTCCCTGCCCGCAGAGCACGCCCACATCCGCGGGCCGGAGTACTACACCAACTCCCCAAACGGAAAGGAGTCCTGACTCTCATGCTTCGCCAACCCACCCTCGACCTGCTCCACGAACTCCGGCTCGCGGGCATGGCCCAGGCCTTCGAGGAGCAGGCCGCCATGCCCGACATCAGCGAGCTGTCCTTCGAGGACCGCCTCTCCCTCCTCCTCGAACGCGAGAAGACCGACCGGGCCCAGCGCCGCTACCAGCGTCTCAAGGGCCACGCCAAACTCCACCTCGACGCCACCATCGAAGACCTCAACTTCAAGGCTCCCCGCGGGCTGGACCGATCCCTCGTGCTCCGCCTCGCCTCCGGGCAGTGGATCCGGGACGGCCAGACCGTGCTCGTCGCCGGCGCGACGGGGTCGGGAAAGTCCTATCTCGCCTGTGCGTTCGGCCACCAGGCCTGCCGCCTCGGCATCTCCACCCGCTACTACCGCGTCTCCCGGCTCCTCGACGAGCTCACCCTCGCCCGTGGGGACGGTTCCTATCCCAAGCTCATCCAGCGGCTCGCAAGGACGTGGCTGCTCATCCTCGATGACTGGGGCCTCGCTTCGCTCTCAGGCCAAGGGCGGCACGACCTCCTCGAAGTCCTCGACGACCGCTATGCCCGCCGGCACGCTGCTCGCCAGCCAGGTCCCCGTCGAGCACTGGCACGATGTCGTCGGCGATCCCACCTTCGGCGACGCCATCCTCGACCGACTCCTCAATAATGCGCACCGGATCACCCTCAAGGGCGGATCGATGAGAAGGCTGTACGACTCGACCAAGGCGGTTCACAACACTCCCGGCCACGCCTGATCCCACCGGAAAACCGGGCTGAAGCATGCCTCCGGGAGCGTGTCTCTCCCTGCGATGGGGGCGAGAAGACGGAAGGACGGCTCTGAGCGGCCCGTATGACCGCCCAGGAGCCGTTGCGGCCGTCCCGGATCCCCACGAATCCCCCGAATCCCCCGAATCCGGGACAAATGGCCCGGTTCCGAGCCAAACCAGCCTCCAGAGCCCCGAAAATCCCGCCGTAGAGGCCGTCCGAACCCCTTCGCCCTACCTCTACCCCTCTGGAAAACCGGCCCTCGGCTGTCCCCGCAACACACCCGACAAGACCCCGGCACTCGACGGGGACCCACTCCAACCCCTAAACTTCAACCCCGAAAACCCGAACCCTCAGCGCCCCTATGGACCTCCGCTCCTCCAGGGTGATCGGCATGCTCCGGAATCGGTGATCGGCTTGTCGGAACTGGTGATCGGCATCGTCGGAATACGCACCGGGACGTAGATCGATGGAGAATCTGGAAGCGGGAGCTTTCCTATCGCGTATTTGATCGCGATCTCCCACACGCTTGCGGCCGAGAGATACCGCTGCGTTGTGGGGTCGGCCAGATTCGCCAGAAGACTGGCGTCAAACCGTGCACGATCGGTTTGCAGCCAGAGCCAGCAACGGGTATCGAGTAGGAAGCCCACGCCTCGCGCATGCACTCCGAGTCCTGGGGCGGTCCCTGGTCGCGACGATTTGTCCGCCCGGGTTCACCCGCGTCCTTCAAATCCCCGCAGCAACTCCTCGTCAAGCGGATCGTCGAAATCATCGGGAACCACAAAACGTCCCTCGTCCACTCCGAAGACGGGTAATTCGTCCTCAATTGCGACAAGACGGGCGAGGGGCTTTCCCGAGCGCGTGATGACCACATCGACCCCCGCGACAACCTGTCGCAGCAGCCGTGAGAGGTGGGTCTTGGCTTCGTGTACGCTGACTTGAACCGCTCGAAGGCTGTATCAGAGAATCATCATCGTGGGACCGACCCGGTCGGGAGATACGACGTTGAGACCCAGGATCGCCGTAAGTAGCTGCCAACTTTGCCGCCCATCCCCCTCGGCGCCTGGAACCTTCCCGCCTGCGGGACCTCGGAACTATCCGGTACTCCGTTCAGGTCCCCGCTAGAACACAGCTACCCCGGCAGCCATCCCAGCACCCACCCCGGTGATCCTCTCCCGCCGTGGCCTCGGAGACCATTCCGAGTGCCCATGTGATTTGCGCGCCCTGACCCCCTCCGTGATCTGCGCGCCCTGACCCCTTCGCGGCGCCTCCCCGACGACGATCCGCCGGCAGCCGGTACTTGGCGGATTCCGTACGCGCCCGCCGCAATCCACCTCGCAACCCGAACGCTACTCGAACAAGGAAACCATGACCCACAGCCCTCGTCGGTCCTCGCGGAGCAATACCGACAGCTCCCCCTCCTCAATCCTTCCTCGTCCAACCCTCGTCCCGATCGCCTTCATGCTCGCGGGAATTCTGCTAATGGCATGTAGCGACGATCCCGTCGTGCCTGCCCCGGAGCCGGTCGATCCCGTCGCACCACCCCCCGAACCGGTCGATCCCACAATCGATTTGATCCAGACGGTTCGCCAACTCATCCAGGAGAACGACCTTCAGCCGGTCACGCCGCCTCCGTCGGTCCGGGACGAACTGGTTTCTCTCGGGCGGTCCCTTGCGTTCGACAAGATCATCAGCGGCAACCGGGACGTGTCCTGCATGACCTGTCACCTGCCGACAATGGCGACCGGGGACGGCAAATCGCTTCCCGTTGGGCAGGGAGGAACTGGACTGGGGCCGGAACGCTCGCACCCGGATGAACAGTTCACCCTGCGGCACTCCCTGGCGGTGTTCAACCTTCATCGCGTGCGCAAATTCTTCTGGGAAGGTCGCGTGGAGGAGCTTGAGGATGGTTCAATCGGGTCACCTGCGGAAGAGCATCTGACGCCCGAGATGGAGGCCGTCTTCGAATTCGGCGTCTCGTCGACTCCCGGGCTGTTCCCGGTGAGTTCGCGGGAGGAAATGCTGGGTCCGGGCAACGAGCTGGCCGAAGTTGAGGACGGCAACTTCACCGAGCTGTGGTCGCGGATCATGATCCGGCTGGGAGAGATCGACGAGTATCGCGAGATGTTCGAGGCAGCGTACCCGGGGAGCTCGTTCGACGACATGACCTTTGCGCACGCCTCCAACGCGATCATGGGCTTCTTCATTTCGGAGTTCTCCTTCTCGGATTCGCCCTGGGACCGCTTCCTCAACGGGGACGACGGCGAACTCACCGAAGCCCAACTGCGCGGCGCGACGGAGTTCATGACGGTCGGCTACACGAACTGCCACCAGACCGACATCCTCGATGCCCTTCCCGACAACGAATTCCACAACGACGCCCTCGCGCAGTTCGGGCCCGGGCAGGGTGATGGCCTCGAAGGGCGCGATGACTTCGCACGCGAGCGGGTCACGCACGATCCTTCGGACCGGCGGCGCTTCAAGACGCCACCGCTCCGCAACGTCGAGTTGACGGCGCCCTACGGTCACGTCGGGCAGTTCACGACCCTGAGGGGATTCGTCGAGCACTATAACAACGTCGACAGCACGCTGTACGCCTACGATGTCTCTCAGGTCGAATCGCTGCTACAGCCCACTGTACTCGACAACTACTCCGATATCCTGGTGACCCGCGATACGCTGCTGGTCCCGATACGGCTGGAAGAGCAGACCATTGATGATCTGCTCGAGTTCCTCAAGGCACTCACGGACGACTCCGCGCGCGACCTCACCGGGGTCACGCCGTCCGGGGTTCCCAGCGGGCTCTCGATCGACAAGATGGAGTCCGGCGGATAGCGGTCCTGGGGGCGCTTGGCAGCCTGCCCGTTGAGCGGTCAGGGACCAAGCGCCCCCGATTTTCAACGAGGCCGACGCGAGCTGGCTTGCACACGTACCGCAGCGTCGTGATGCTTCGTCGCCTTCAACGGACGCAAGCCACGCCATGACCAGACTCGTCCTGCACTACAATCCGGCTTGCCCGGACTGTGTGCGTCAGGCGAAACGCACGGCTCGGCTGGATTGGCTCGGGCGGGTTGAAACATCAACCGAACGTTCTCCGCTCGGGGACGTTCCCGTCGGAGAGATCGTCGTCGTCGACAGGCGGCACAAGACGGCCTTCACGGGCGTGTACGCGACCCGGAAGGTGTGCCTGCAGGTGCCGCTGTACTTCTTCTACGGGCTTCTGCTGTACGTGCCGTTCATCAGACGCGCAGCCAGCAGGGGAAAGCCGGGGTGCAACGGCGACGCCTGCGAAGTCTGAATCGCTTGGCCAGGCCCATGAGATGCCAGGCCCAGCTCTCGCTGTCAGCCATTCGTCAGTCTTCCGCGAGCATGTCCATGAAATCGCGGGAACGAAGGACAATCACGTTCTGATAGGGAGAGGTCGCCAGGAGGGCGCGGTCTCCACTCACGACGTACTCGGCTCCGCCGGCCACCGCACACGCGAGAAACTTGTCGTCGTCCCTGTCCTCGCACACCGGTTCAGGCAGGGGGGGCGCCGAGACCAGGGTGGCCGAAGCGGCGACCCTGTCCAGCGTGTGTTTGAAATCCACACCAGGAAACCGCGCCGATAGTCGTTCGCCGACCCGAACGTATTCCTGAATGATCTCACGGGACACCACAACCTCGATTCTTTCGTCGCGCCACGCCTCTAGCACATCGCGCGGAGGTCCACGGAAGAACACACCTGGCACGAACACGCTGGTATCGAGGACGACCCTCACGGCCCGAGTGCTCCTAGCGGGATGACACTCACGCCGTCCGGACGCTGGTATCCGTAGTTGCTTCCCACGATCACGCCGAGGGCGGCTGGCTCGCCGCACCGGTCCGTGTCCACTCGGTCCGCAAACCGCAGAAGCGTGCGCGCGGCTTCGTCGACCCAGCCAACACCCAGCTTGACTTCGAACGCGGCCCAGCGACCTGGCGCGGTGTCTACGATGGCATCGACCTCCAGGCCGGTATTGTCCCGGTAGTGATATACCCGCCCACCCAACGCCTGGGCGTATACGCGCAAGTCGCGGACCACCATGGATTCGAAGAGGAATCCGAACCATCCGAGATCCCGGAGCAAATGCTCCGGCGTCGCGCGCAACGCCGCCGCCGCGAGGGATGGATCGACAAAGTGTCGCTTCGGCGAGTTCCTTTGCCGTGAACGGGAGCGAAGGTGAGGAGCCCAGGGCGGCTGGTCTTCCACGATCATGAGCCTTTCCAGGGCCGTAAGGTATTCGCTGGCCGTGTTGTTCCTGAGTGGGTGGCCGGTGCGGTCAGTACCGTCCGCGACATCGCGTGCAAGGGTCGCCAGGGACGCGCAGGTCGCAGTGTTGCGCGCGAGTGAGCGGAGAAACCTGGCTACCCTGGCCGGATCCCGTCGGACTCCGTCCGTGCGCCGGATGTCTGTCCGGCAGATTTCCTCGAGGTAGGCCTGGTTTACGCGCCGTGCCCGGTCTACCGAAAGGCGGAGATGTCCTGGCCAACCTCCGACGCACACCAGTTCGGCGATGTCGGGCACGGCCAGCCCGGCTACCAAACCCGGTACGGCCTCCCCGTTGAGAATGTCCTTTAGAGAGACTTGGCCCGTCGTGTGTCCCAGCTCGAACAACGACATGGGGCGGAGGCGGAGACGGATGATGCGCCCGGCGCCCGTGTGCCGCGTGATATCATCGGGTGGAACGGCCGAGCCGGTGAGGATGAAGTGGCCTCGCCCGGAGCGATCATCAACAGCCCGGCGAACGTAGTTCCAGATGATTGGCTCCGCCTGCCACTCGTCGATCAGACGAGGAGTCCTGCCATCCAGGAGCAACCCGGGATCGATGGCAACTGCGTCCCGGACACGCGGGTCCGCGTCCATCCGAATTTCGCTCGCCGCTATCTCGCTGGCCAGGGCCGTCTTGCCGCAGGCTCTCGGCCCTTCGATAAGAACCGCTCCCGCGGCCCCGAGGAGTTCGGTAAGCTCCTTGTCGGCTATCCGGGGAAGGTAGGTCACGCCGGAGCCATTGCCCGGACTCATTTTGAACGCATGTTCGACCATGTGGCTGTTACGCCATCGGCCAGATCCTGTCTCATGTGGAAGACTCCGTGGGAGAAGATGTAGGTGGGCTACCTGAAACGAGTAGTCTAGCTACTCAGCGATAGAGTTGCAACGACTGTAGCGATACGATTGCAACGGACATAGGGGTACGTTTGCAACCAATGCAGTGGGGTAATTTGCAACGGACTCGGAGGCGCAGCTTGCGCGCCCCTGCCACAGGCGGCGAGCCGATCTGTGGGCTGACGCGGGGCTTCAGAGCGAGCCGATGCGCGACGGCTACCCCTTCATCCGACTCGCGGACGGATCGAACAATGCCGTGCCGACCGCAGCCACGCTCACCGGGAAGGTCTCGTTCATGTACATCACCTGCAGCCGCTCGACGACGCGGGCGCGTTCCACCGGCAGGTAGGCCATCAGGAGATACCTGCCCACGGTCGGGCCCATCCCGGCGGAGGTCACGCGCGACTCCCTGTCCAGCGTGTCCACGATGCGGTCCCCGTCCAGCGTCAGGATCGGCTCGTTTCCCCCGGTGGGGAAGCGCGCGCGGCCCGACGCGCCCGTGTGGTCGTCCATCGTGAGCGTGCAGAGCCTTGCCACCGGCCCTCGCTCGCAGGCTCTCAGGTAGGCGGCCTTGCCGATGAAGTCCCCCTGCTTCACGCGGCGGCGCGCCAACCCGGCCTCGACCGGCGAGTACTCGGAAGTAAGCTCTGAACCCATGAACAGGTAGCCCTTCTCCATGCGCCCCGTGGTGCCGTAGACGCCGATACCCACGGGCCGCGCGTCGAAATCCCGACCTGCTCTCCAAATCGCATCCCAGAGCGCCAGGCCGTGCTCGGTGCGCGTGTAGATCTCCCAGCCACTTTCACCCACGTAGGAGATGCGCAGCATCGTGGCCGGAATCCCGTCGATCAGGACTTCCCGCGCCGTGCCGTACGGGAACTCGTCCTGGCTGAGTCCGCTATTCGCCACCCTGGAAAGGAGAGCGCACGCGTCAGGTCCCCAAACCCCGAGGGTGCAGATCCCGGACGACCGGTCCTGGAATTGCACCGACCCATCCGTCGGAAGGTGCTTGCGGAACCAGAACGCGTCGCGCGCCCCGTCGAAGACGCCGGTCACGATGCGAAACCGGTCGAGCCCGAGCCTCTGGAGGGTGAGGTTGGCGCGAAAGCCTCCATCCGGTGTGAGCAACGGCGAGTAGATCGAGCTTCCAACTGGCCGGTCG
Organism: Longimicrobiales bacterium; assembly: GCA_965237885.1. Taxonomy (GTDB): domain Bacteria; phylum Gemmatimonadota; class Gemmatimonadetes; order Longimicrobiales; family Gaopeijiaceae; genus BD2-11. Next base: position 1,597,609 of record CBDEGN010000002.1, read on the forward strand.
CACTCGTTGACCGTCATCCTCTCCAGGTACGGGACGACGCCGGTCCCGGACACGTCGAAGATCTGGAACGCGCCCAGATCCACCACGCCGACCTTCTCGCGCAGGTGCAGGTGTTCCGCGTTTGTGATCGGCGACCACCAGCGCCGGTCCCACTCGTGCGGGCGGTCCGGGACGTTGTAGCGCGCCACCAGATCCTCGTTCGAAGCGTACCACTGCGGGCGCTCCCATCCCTGCGCTTCGAAGTACTCGGCCCCCAGCGCTTCGGTGCGGGGGTGGAAGGCCGAGCGGTTCATGCCTCGCCCGGACTCCCATTGCTCCCTCGGATGCACGATCCCGTACGTCTTCGTGAAGTGCTCGCGGCAGCGAAGGCGGATGTGGTGCCCGGTACGCTCGTGGGGCTGGAAGCGCGCCACGTCCGAGCCGTGCGGGTCGCAAAGGCGCGGGTAGCCGTGGGTGATCCACTCGGCGACGAGGCGCGCCGATCCGGGCCCTTCCTTCACCCAGACCGCCGCCGCCGACCAGAGGTTGGCCACCTCGGTGGTCTCGCCCAGCACCTGCTGCGTGTCTGGCGTCAGCGAGAGCAGGCCGTTTACGGCGTACTGCATCTCCGTGCCGGCCAGGATCTCGCCCATGATCTCGCGCGCCTGCTCGAGCTGTGGCGCGAAGTCCCCGGACGTGAAGGGCAGCTCGGTGGGGGAACGCTCGGCTTCGTCGACGGAGGGAATGTCGTCGGGGTGCATCAGAATGGGGCGATGCGCGTATGACCCCACCTCCATCGCTCCGGCGCTCTGGCGTTCGTACATGAACGAGTCCATGTCGCGCACGATCGGATAACCGATCTCGTCGCCCGTCCCGAGCAGGATTTCGACCGGGCCGAAGTCGGCCATCTGGTGCACCGCCGGGGTGAGCGGGATCGAGGCGCCGGCCATCGCGGCAATCCGGGGGCTCCATACGCCGCAGGCGATGATGGCGTGGTCCACCTCGATGGTTCCGCGGGTGGTAGCCACCGCCCGGATGCGCGGCCGGCCGAAGGGCACCGGCTCCACTTCGAGACCGGTCACTTCGGTCTCGTCCAGCACCGTGAGCACCCCCCTGGCCAGGGCCCGCTGCCGCATGATCGTGCCCGCCCTGACCGAGTCCACGACGGACACGCTCGGGGTATGGAACCCGCCGAGGATCACGTCCGGGTTGACGAACGGCACCCTGGCGACCACCTCCGCCGGGGCCAGCAACTCACTCTCGATGCCCCACACGCGCGCCGAGGTCATGCGCCGCCGCAACTCCTCCATCCGCTCCTCGGTCCGCGCGATCTCGATTCCGCCGCAGGTGGTGTTGACGCCGAGCGCTTCGTACTGGCGCTGGCTCTCGAGGGTAAGCAGCGCGATCTCGCGGCCGTGATCGGTGGGGAAGATGAAGTTGGACGCGTGCCCGGTCGATCCGCCCGGGTTGGGGAGGGCGCCCTTGTCGAGCAGCACCAGGTCATCCCATCCGAGTCTCGCGAGATGCTCGACCAGGCAATTGCCGACGATGCCGGCGCCGATGACGGCGATCTTTGCTCTGGGCGGCGCGCTCCGTGGTTCCCTCATGGCTTTGCGTGAAGCGACCTATCCCGGTGCGCTAGCGGGCGGCACTCTCTCCGACGGACATCCGGAGAGCGGTGAGGACAGGAAACGGGTCTGCGGTCAGCGTGTAGATGGCGTCCGGTCCTATTGTCAGGGCGCGGGCCCAGAAGGGCAGCAGCACCGACCCGATGTATGACCCGTCGGCCAGGCTGAAGAGATCCAGCAGATACCCGCGGTAGTCGCTCTGCCCGTAATAGTGAACGAACAGGGTATCCCCGCGGACCCCGAAGTCCATCGCAGTGGTGACGCTTTCGGTCGTTTGCGTCCTGCGGGTGGTGACCACCTGGCCACCCACCATGGATTCGCCGACTGTGGTAACGATTTCGGGGAAATCCGCATGCTCCGCATAGGGGAACCCTTCCGCGGCACGGTCCCTTCCCACGCGCCACCAGCCGTTTCCGACCGTGAAACCGAAGATCCATCTTTCGCGGGCGCCGGCGACTCTTCCCTGGCGTGCCATGGGCGGAAGATCCCGGTATGCCGCCGATGAAAAGTCCACGGAATCGACAACGACCCCGTTCTCGTCGAACACCAGAAAGGCGGGGTCGTCCAGGCGGGTGAGCACGACAAGGCCGCCGTCGGACAAGCTCGCCACGGCAGCGGGAGACATCCCGCTCAGGTTTGTCTCTCCGGCCAACTGGCCATCGCGATCCATGATGACGAGCCGCTCGTTGACGTTGTCGACGACGGCGGCGCCGCCGCTCGGCAATTGCGCGATACCCCGGACCGCCCGAAACTCGCCCGGGCCTCCGCCTTCCCTGCCGAAAATCCAGAGGACCTCGCCTTCCCGCGAGAACCGAACCACCGCCTTGCGGCCCTCGTCCCAGGCGGTCACACCCTCCGCGCCAGCCGAGATCCAGACGGGGTTCAGCAGCAGCGTATCGGCTGCGGTTCCGCCATGCGACCACAGGGTGTCCATGCCGACGGTTAGAAACGTCCGGGCGTCGACGACATCCTGTTCGGACCACAGCTCCTCGGGGTCCGTACGAACTTCCTCGCCGCAGGCCATTCCGAGCAGGCCGGCCAGCAGCGCGGTCAGGGCGCTCGTCTGCGTCCAGCGGGTCCCATCAACATGTGTGCCGCGCTTCCAGAAAAACATCTTGAACCTTGACGGCCAGAGTGCCACCGTGTACCGAACTCGCGTGCTCCCAGCCAGGCGAGGGCGGCTCGCGCGCCTACCGCGAATTCTTCGCCACGAGCGCACAGAGAAGCAGCGCCACTACCGGCACCGCAACCCCCAGACCCACCCCGTCCTTGGAAACCACCGTGAAGATCGCGCCCAGCATGACCACGATCATGGCCGCGGCGGCTTGGAAACGCGTCTTCTTCACCAGGAAACCGACGCCCGCAGCCGTCTCGGCGACACCGATCAGGTACTGGAACCAGCCGGGATACCCCACATCTCGAACTGCGAGACCATCGTGCCGGCCAGCTTCATGCCCCCGTTCAGGAGGAAGAGCAACGCCAGCAGAATCGATACCACCAGAATGCCTTTGCCGGATCCCTTTTCCGCCATTTCATGCTCCTTGAGTCACAGGGTTGTGTGGGTAGGCGACGAAGGTAAGGCGAACCCGGTCTCACGGACACGGGGATATGGCAACTACCTCGAGTAGTTGGCGACGACGGCCCCGAGGAGCAGTGCCAGACAGGGGATCGCGAACCGGTCGGTGTCACCGGCCCGGAGCAGCGTGAAGAGCGCGCCCACCATGACGACGATGACCGCCAGCGCGCCGTACAGGCGCGTCCGCCTCCGCATCAGGGCGACGCCCGCTGCCGTCTCGGTCAGACCGACGAGATAGAAGAACCAGACGGGATACCCCCACATCTCGAATCGGTCGGACCATGCTCCGACCAGCTTCATGGTGCCCGTCATGAGGAACACCAGCGCGAGAAGGACGGATACAGTCGGAATCACCTGCTCGGGCACATCCTGGTCCGGCATTGCCTTCTCCCAGCCATGTTTGCACGGACGTGGACGAGTCGGGGGGGGGAAGGTATAAGGAGTCGGCGCACGCGGATACCCGGCGACTCATACTGTCGCAGCTCGCGCGAAACGAGCAGCATTCCGACGAGAGGCCGGGGACGCTTCGCGCGTGGAGCGAGGGCTCGAAGTGCTCTTCAGCGATGGCACCCCAGACATGGGCGGCTCCCTGACGCACACCGCGCGGTGCGTCAGGGAGCCAGGGAATCCGCCGCTAGCGCGAGATCAAGACCCTGTACGCCGTCAGATCCCTCAGCGTGTAGTCCTCTCCCGCCACCTCCAGGAGCCGTACCTGATACCTGGCGAGGTCGCCGCGGTCAGGCACCTCGAATTCGAGAACCGGTCCCGCGGAGAGCGCCCCGGAAACGACGACCTGTCTCCGGGTCGAGGACGATGTATCCGGCTGGAGCAGCTCGAGGCCCCGCGCCTGCACCGAATGGATGGCGGGCCCTTCGATCACCAGCATGGCGCCGATGTCCCTGTTCGAGAACGGCGGGATCAACTGGACCGCGAGGAATCCGGGATCCGGTTGCTCGATCGGCGGCTGGACGATCTCGTCGCCGACGCAACCCCAGGCCAGGGTGCTGAGCAGCACGAGCGCCAGTCCATGCCGGGCCGGAGCTCTGCGGCAGCGGAGACGACGGTTTCGGGCGCGCGAGCGTCCAGCCGAACCGGCTCGCCCACGCCTCCTGGACCGGGTTCGCCCGCCCCGACCGGCCGCGGTCAATATCGCTCCCGCGCCGGAGGTCGATTCGCCAGCCGGGAGCGAGGTCCCGCCGCAACGCGCTTCACCCCGTCGACAGCGCGCGAGCCAGGAAAGCAGGTCGCAGAGGTCGTAGATTCCGTTCCCGTTCCCAAGGCGATCCAGCGCTTCGAGCTGGGCGTCGCTCAGGCCCTCCTCTCCGAACAAGGCGGCCGCAGAAGCCTCCGGAGTCACGCCTTGGAGAAGAAACAGCAGACCGCTTTCATCTTCCCCGCCACTGTCACTCGCGGTTGAAGCTCTCGCCCCAGTGTCCCTCACGGTGACCACCACGTTCGCGCTTTGCCCGTCATAGCCCCCACCCGATGCGGTGAGCCGTAGCGTCAGCGTTTCGTCCGCAGTGTTTGCGTCGGCGCCCGCCGTCACATTCACCACCCGTCCCAGCGTCCAGAACGGACCCGCAAAGGTCAGGTCTGCCACGCTGGTCGTCTTGAGCGTCGTACCATCCGTGCCGCTCAGCGTCACCGTGACCGCGCCGGTCGGCCTGCTGGCCAGCGCCACCATGAATCCGTGTCCCTCGGCATCTCCTTCGACCACCGACAGCTCCGTCGGGGCCACCATCATGCGGCCTTCCGGCAGTTCGACCCACACGCTGTTGGCGCCCAACTGGTTGCCGTCGCCCGTCGCTACGGATGTTGCGGCCCCCGGGGACACCTGGATCCACAGACGTCCCGATTGCTCGGGCATCATCCTGGCCGTGTATTCGAGACCCCGGCGAACCTCGGTGTAGTCCCACATGAACACGCCGATATTGGTGGAATCCACCGTCGTCTCCGCGTGCGTCGCCCATTCAATGTCTTCCCGGGTGAAGCCCTCGACGCGTTCGCTGAAGGTGATGCGCGCGGTGAACGGACCCGCTGCGATCCCGGCGGTATATGGATCCTGAGGTGGCCGAACCCCCTCGAAGGTGATCTCCACCCTCGGACCCGGGAACCGATCCTTAATGCGGATGACCCCGCTGGCCATCGAGTTGCCATCGTGGGACACCCGGATCCTGATCTCCTCGGTCGATTCCTCACGTTCGTCGTCGAGGGCCGTGAACGTCACTTCGACCGAGTTCGAACCCGCCGGCAACGTCACCTGATGGTCCGCGGTGGTCTCGTCGGCGTCGGCAGGCGCCACGTGGTAGTCGTGCCCCGGGATTGCGTCGCCGCCGAGCTTGAACGTCACCGCCTGGTCGGCCGCAAAGGTCTTGCCGTTGGTGATCGAAACGATCGCCATAGAGGATGTCTCGCCCTCTTCCCGGATCTCGTCCTCGCTGACCGACAGCCCCAGTTCGGGAATGTCCTCGCCATCGGTGATTTCCACCGGGGCCAGACAGTCACCCTGGCACGGAGCGCCGAGGTAGTCCGACAGCTGCACCTCGGCCGGAGTACTCGGGGCACGCTCCAAGAGAAGGTCGAAGCTCTCGGTGCCTTCGCGGACATCGTCGTCTATCAGCGTCAGCGGCAGTTGATACTGCGTCTGCCACAAGCCGTTCTCGAATGCGAAGTCCTCCTCCGGCAGGGTTATCGACGCGCTCATCGGCGCGTAGTCAGCGGGCGATTGTGCCGTCCCTCTTTTCGAACTCACCGCGACGTTGATCGCCGCCGCGCGCGGCATGCCAACGGCCGCCTGCGCGACCAGAATCACGAACGGATCCGCCCTGTCTTCGGCGAACCGATAGATTTCATGGCTGAAAGAGACCTTGATCGCCGGGCCCGGCTGTGAGACGACATGCACGGTCGCTGCCGCTTCTCCAGTGTCGTAGCCGCTGACCGAGTCCACCGTCGCCGTCAACGTGCCGCTTTCGGTGACAGCGGACGAGAATACGCTTTCGTGAAGCTCCAGTTCGTAGATTCTTCTGCCTGCCGGGACATTCAGCTGATAAGACGTGTTTCGCACCCAGTTCTGCTCCTGCGTCAGGTGCACCGTCACCTGCAGGTTCTCCTCCGCCGGCTCCTCGAGCGTCGCCGTCAGCAACAGATCGTCCAGACCCGCAATGATCGTGTCGCGCTCCGCGGCGAGTGTGATTTGGGGCAGCACCAGTCGCCGATTCACAATGCGGATGGCGGCGGGCTCCCCGAACGCACTGCCGTCGAGCACTGCGGACACCTCGATCTGCTCGCCTGGATCGTCGATCTGGTCGTCCATCGCCCTCAGCGTCACGCCAGCCCGGGTCGAACCCGCGGGCAGCGCCACCTGATAGCCCGGAGTTCCATCGTCGGCATCGCCGGACGTAACGACATAGTCGGTCCCCTCGGTCGCCGTGCCGCCAAGGGTGAACGTCACGACCCTGTCCGTCGCGAAGCTCTTGCCGTTGGTGATCACCGCGCTCGCTGTGGAGGAGGACTCGTCTTCCTCACGAATCTCCTCTTCACTCGGGCGCAGATCCCCGGTGGGGATGTCCTCGTCGTCGGTGATTTCGACCCGCGCAATACAATCCGGGCATGGGGCGCCGGAGGAGTCGCCGATCACGACCCCGTGGGAATCGCCCGAGGACAGCGCCGTGAGGAACCGCAAGTACTCCACACCCTCCCGGACATCGTCGTCGAGCAACCGGAGGCGAATGCGGCGACGGGCCTCCCAACGCCCGTTCAACTCAACATAGTCCTCCTCACGAAGAGTGACCGGGCGGAGGATCTGCTCATAGTCCTCGAACCCCGCACTCCCGTCAAAAGCGGCAACCGTGAAGCGCACATCCGCGCCACGCGGCATGCCGGATGCCATGCGTGCAACCACCGTCGCGCGTGTGTCGGCGGTGTTTTCCGTAAAAGAGTAGTTGGGCTGTTCGACGAAAGCCGTTGCCGCCGGACCTCCCAGTGCGATCACATGCACCGTCGCCGTCGCATCGTCCGTGGCGTAGCCGGCAACCGCACCCACAGCCGCAACGACATCGCCGCTCTGGAGATTCCCGGCGGACCCTTTCAGGACAATGTTGTCGACCGCCGTCGCCTGGCCGGCGGCAAAGGTCACCGTGTACGGCAGGATCTGGATCCACTCCTGTTCCTGCGTCAGATTCACCGTCACCGTCAAACTGTCTTGCACCGCCTCTTCGCGCGCCAGGGTCAGGACCACACCCTCCAGGGCCGCAATGATCGTGTCGCGTTTCGCGGTGATGGTGATGAGCGGGTCCGCGGCACGGCCCGCCCGCATCGGTGACGCCGAAGCCGGGACGACGTGCGGCTCCGCGGGCACCCTCTGGGCCCGAACCGGGGTGGTGGCCATGGTTGTCGCCGTAACGAAGAGCAGGTGTGCCATGAAATGAACAAGGCGATTGAACCGCCAGAGACGCGGCCATGGCAGCCGCGGGATGTGTCTCCGTGTGCTGGGGAACTGTGCGAACTTCCTTGTCCAGTCTATCGGTGTATATAGCGGTACTCTCCTCGTGGTCTTCATCCCTTCCTCCCGTCTATGCCAATCAGCGCCTCGGTCGTTTCCCGACCTGAGGAATCACGGCCGGACTCCTTGTCCGTTCCGGGATTCCAGGCGGCCTTTGCCTGCTTCCTTTGCAAGAAGAGTTCCCAAAGCGAGCGCGTATCGTTATGGCTGGAGGGAGCCTGACGTATCGTCAGGGTTGGGATGGAGAGGCGTGCTGCCCCCGGGAGCATTTTATAGTGGGAGTTTGGCCCAAGAGGACGCGCGGCCGGGAAGAGACTGGGGTCCGGCCCCGGGGAACGGCTCTCTGACGCACGCGCCGACACGCGGCGCCAGAGAGCCATCGCGCCCGATGTCAGCGCGTGATCGCTGCCCTGTATTGCGCCAGGTCCCTGAGCGTGTAGTCCTCAGCCGCCACCTGCAGCAGGCTCACCCGGTAGCCGGCGTGGTCGCCGACGTGAGGCACCCAGACCTGAAGCATGGACCCGGTGACGAGGTCGCCGGCGACGATCACCTCACGCCGGATGGCGGAGGACTCGTCCAACTGGATCAACTCGAGACCTGGAGCTTGCAGAGAATCGATGCCGGGACCCTCGATGACCAGCATGGCGCCGATGTCACGGGCTCCGGGGGGAACCGTCAGCCGGACATTCAGATGACCGGGCTGCAGTTCCGCCGGATCATCTCCGGGAATCCGCGGCTCGACGATGTCGTCCCCTACGCCGCAGCCCCACGCGACGGCGACCGCGGCAAGCAGCGCCGACTGGAGCCAGCGGGTCGCGGACCGGGCGCCGGGCAGGCCCCGGCGAGCCGGGTGCGATACCGCGCTGCGCGCTGCACCACCATCGGGATCCCGGGCCCGGCGTCGGTGGGGGCCCGATGAACCTGGCCGGCGGCGCCGACGTTGCCCGCCGCGGCGCGGCGAGGGCCGAGCGGGAGACGGGACCGTTGGGCCCGCGTCGACAGCCGAGACGGCTCCGCCGCTACCGACTCCGCCCCTCCGGCAGCGCGCCGTCCAGGAGAGCATGTCGCCGAGGTCGTAGCCGCCGTTCCGGTTGCCCAGGAGGTCCAGGGCATCGAGCTGGGGTTCGCTCAGTCCCTCCTCGCCGAACAGCGCCGCTGCCGCCTCCTCCGGAGTCACATGCTCCACCACCGCCAGCAGGTCGTCCTCCCCGTCCCCGTCATTCGCACTCGCGCCGCTCGCGCCGGTGTCCCTCACGGTGACCACCACCGTTGCGGTCTGGCCATCGTAGCCGCCGCCCGACGCGCTCACGGTCAGCGTCACCGATTCGTCTCTGGTGTTCGCGTCGGTGCCCGCCGTCACCGTCACCACCGAGCCTCCCGTCCAGTAGGGAGGACGGATCTCCAAGGCCGGCCAATTGACCTCGACCGCGGCACCCTCCATTCCGCTGGTCGTGACCGTCACCGTGCCCGTCGGCGCGCTGGTCAGCGTGACCAGGAAGGCGGCACCGTCCGCGTCCCCTTCCTCCACCGTCAGCGCCGCCGGAGCCACCATCATGCGGTCTGCCGGCAGTTCAACCTGCAGGCTGTTGTGCCCCAGTTGATTCCCGTATCCCCTGGCCACCGACACCGCCATTCCCGGCTCGACCAGTATGTGCAGGCGTCCGTTCTGGTTCGGCATCATCCTGACCGTGTATTCGAGGCCTGCGCGAACCTCCGTGTAGTCCCACAGAATCACTCCGATATTCGTGGAGTCCACGGTCGTGCCCGCGTGGGTTTGCCAGGTGATGTCTTCCTGCGAGAAACCCTCGACCCGCTCGCTGAACGCGATGCGCGTTGTAAACGGGCCGGTCACGATCCCCGCATCGTACCCATTTCGGGGCGAAAGCACTTCTTCGAACGTGATCTCCACCTCCGGCCCCAGGGGCCTGTCGCGGATCGGTATGGTGACACCGCCAACCGTCTCGTCGCCGAGGGTGACGTGGAGTTCGAACTCTTCGTCCGGGTCCTCATCGTCATCGTCCAGTGCCGTGATCGTCACTTCGACGGAAATGGAGCCTGCCGGCAACGTCACCTGATGCCCGGGGGTCCCGGTGTCGGCGTCGGACGGGATCACCTCGTAGTCGATTCCCTGGGTCGCGTTGCCACCGAACGTGATCGTGAAGATCTGGTCGGTGGAGAAGGTCGTGCCGTTGGTGATCGAAATGGTCACGGTCACCGATGACCCCTGTTCCTCCCCGATCTCCTCCTCGTCGATCGAGAGCTCCAGCTCGGGCATGTCTTCGTCGTCGGTGATGTGGACCAGGTGCTTGCACGGGTCTGCACACCGTGTGCCATCGGGGTTCGAGAACTTCAGCCCGGTCGTCTGGCCCGGGGCCTGCTCCAGGACCAGGTCCAGCATCTCGGTGCCCTCACGGACCCGGTCGTCGAGCAGCGTCAGCGGGAAGCGATGCCGTGCCACCCACGCGCCGTTCTCCGCTGTGTAGTCCTGCTCCCGCAGGGTCACCACCTCGCTTACCGGCCTGAAGTCTTCGCCCGATGCCGCGGTTTTGCCCCGGGAGCTCACCGAGAAGGTGACTGGAGTGCCGCCGGCGGCTCCGGATGCGGTCCGCGCGACCATGACCACGTCCGCGTCCTGAGCGGTTTCCGCGAACGTGGAGGAACTCCGACTGAATGAAACCCTGGGAGGCCCCATAACATTCTCGATTTCGAGCGACCCCGGCTGGTGCAGTGCGGCATCCGGGTCCACGAGGCGCGTATCCACCAGAACCGGGGTGAAGGTCACCTCTTCGGTGTCTTCCGACTCGTCATCCGTCAGGGCGTGCATTTGCAGCGTCACCCCCCTGAATGGCTGACAGCCCGCCAATCGCACCGACGACAGGTTTCCGTTCGTGACCGTATAGCTGTAGTCGTCGGTGTCCGACGCCGACCCGCCGAGCACGAGCGCCGCGGTGACGGGGAACTCCGCTACGCAGTGACCGTCTTCGGTCAGCCGCCCGGTCTTGTCGACCACTCGCAGCGTCAAGGTCACTTCCGTTTCGTCGCCCTCACGCATCGATTCGGGGGAGACGTTCACCTGAAAGCCCCAGCGGTCTTCGTTGGTGATCGCCACTTCGGCGCTCGCCGTCCCGGCGATGAAGCCTGATGATGCCGACGGCGCATCCAGGGCGATCGTGAACCTCTCTTCCTGCTCGACGGTTTCGTCGTCCACGATCGTTACCTCGCCCCGCTTGCTCGCCACCCAGCGGTAGTCGCCGCTGCCTGCGACGATTTCGGTGCGACTGAAATCGGCTCGCGCGAAGGTCGCCGTGTTCGAGACGGCGACGAAGTCGGCCTCCGCGTGTGCGCTGCCGTCGGCCGTGGCCACCGGAACCTCCATCGAGAAACCCGGCCCGGGCTGCAGGTCGCCGCCCGTGAGCGCCGTGATCACGTAGCCGACGGTACCGCCGTTCTCGGCGACGCTCGGCTGCGCCACCTCGATGCTCACGGTCCCGTCATCGGCGATGCGGATGGCCTGCATGGCGCCTACCGCGGTGCCTTCGTGCATGGCCATGATCTCGATCTTCTCGTTCGGATCGTGGACCTCATCGGCCATGGCCTTGAGGGTCACGCCTGCCGAACTCGACGCGGCAGGCAGGGTCAGCTGGTAGCCGGAGGTAGCTTTGTCGGCGTCGGCGGGCGAGACCACGTAGTCCAAGCCCCTGGTCGCGGTGCCGCCGAAATCGAGCGTCAACACCTGATCGGCCGCGAAGGACTTGCCGTCGGTGATGGACACGGTCGCGGCGGCGGATGTTTCGCCCCGTTCCAGAATCGTCGCTGAACTGACGGACAGGTCCAGCGCGGGGCAGTCCTCTTCGTCGGTGATGTGGATGAGGTGCCGGCAACGAGGTGTGCAACTGCTTCCGTCGGGGTTCTGGAGTCGTGCCTTGCCGGATTGTTCGGGAGGCGGTTGCAGGCTCAGCTCGAAGGTCTCGGTGCCCTCCCGGACGTCATCGTCAAAGAGCAGCAGGATCACGCCGGTACGGCCTACCCACGATTCCCCTTCGAGCCGGTACTTGTCCGCTACCATCAGCACCGTGCCGCTCACCACCTCATAGTCCTCCCCCGGGGTCGCGGTGAATTCGTCGCTGGAGGTGTCCTTTCCCGTGAGCGCGATGGAAGCGCCCACCGTCACCCCGCGCGGCATTCCCGGCGCCATTCGCGCAACCAGCTCCGCCCGCGCGCGGCCCACGTCCTCCTCAAACGAATAGGAGGGTTGGGAGAGGGAGTAGGTCACCACCGGACCTTGGGACGAAACAACGAACACGGTAGCTCTGGTGTTCGCCGTGCTGTAGCCGCTCACGTCGTCCACGGTCGCCGTGAGATCACCGCTCCGGGTGACGCGCTCGTTGAAGTCACTGGCGGGAATCCGCAGATCGGCGATGGTGTCCCCGGCGCCGAAGGTTACTTCACGGGACCTGTCGGTGAGCCATTGCTCGTCCTGTTCCAGCTTCACCGTAACCACCAGGCGATTGAGGCGATTCCCCGCCTCCCGCGTCAGCACCAGGTCGAGATGCTCCAGGCTCGCAAAGAGTGTGTCGCGGGCCGACGTTACCGTAATCTGCGGGTCGGCTTCGCGCCCGGTTTCACCCCCGGGCGTGTTGTCGATTGCAGTCATGCCGTCCGCTTCAGGTGACACCCGAGCCTGAACGGGGGCGGCGGCGAGAGCGGCCGCCAGAACGCACAGTGACCGCCTCACCCGGCGTGCGGTGCGGCTGATCCGCCACCACCGTGCTGCCGCCGAGCGAGACAGTAGTGCAATTGAATCGGTTGATTGTTTGTCCTTTTTCGTCCATCGTGCGTGACTGTCGCCACATATATCCGTCTTCCTCGTCTTCATCCCTCTCCTCCCATCTATGCCAACAGCGCCCGGGTCGCGCCGCGACCAGAAGAACCCGCCGGACTCCGTGTCCGGCCCGGGGTTCCAGGCGTCCTTTGTCCTGCTTCTTGTGCAAGATGGGTTCCCAAAGCGAGCCTGAGCCGCTTTCGCCCAACCCTGACGTCACGGCGGAACTCGTAAAGCCCGAATCACGGCAGGAGATCGTCTAAAGTCATACAGGACTGCACGATCTGCGTCTCTTGCCGTTGGAGGGCATCCGACTGAACCGTTCCAAAAAGGCCGGAATGCAGTGTCGAACGGCGGGAATCCGGGCGGGTGATCTTGCCGCCGTTCGAGGTGTTCGGGAAACCCAATCAAGCCGGTCGGAACAGCCGGTTCCGCAGCCGCCCGCTCACCACCGACTACCGAAGCTCCGGCGTCGGAAATGGTCTTGGATGAACGCTCCGCATCCGACCCGGGGACGCCGCTAAGCGCCGCTCGAAGACCGAGCGGCGGCGGATGCCGGTGAGGCGCTGGGTTCGCTCAGCCTTCTCATGAGCGATCCGGGGACCGGCCAGGACCCGCAGGTAGACACGCGACATTCGGGCGCCGTCTCCTTCTTGCGCCCCCGTATGCCAGCGAACCGAACTTCACACGTCCTCCCCTCTCGTTTTTGTTCGCGGCCTACGACAGACGTTTGCTGGACGGGCTGTGCGGGAAGCTGCTTGAGCCGGCTGGCGTGAGCTTCCGCCTATCCAGCAGAATGTCGCGGGAGGGAGGGAAAACCACGCGCTTATCATCACCCTGATCGTACAACCCGTTTCGAGATCGTGGTGGCCACCTCCATCCTCTTTGACCGCTGTCTTGCGGGCGACCCGGAGGTAACGGTCTGCGGCCTGCCGTGCCACCATCGGCTGGGGGCGCTGCAACGGCTGTTCGAGCACGAACTTGTCCACCTTGCCGAGTGGCTGTGCTGTGACGAGAGCCACTGCGGCCGCAAGCCCGTGCGGGTGCGGGAACTTCCTCAGCATCCCCTACCGCGAATTGCGGGAGCTTGAGATCGAGGTCCTGAAGGAGATCAATCCCGGGAAACAGCTCGACGCTCTGTCCGAGACCTTGTCCGTGGTGCCCTTCGGCTCTACCCTGCTCGCGGGGTGCGTGGACGTGCCGCCCATGGTCGACTGACCGCCCCGGATGCCGGTTGGCGAGGCGCCCGTGCCAGCGCGTTTCAGCCGGTGGCGTCCGGTCTCAATCGGTTAGATTGGGGTCGACCACGCTGCGGTGGCACTCCGAGGGGACAATCGAGAGAGGAAGACGGATGGGTGAACAAGCCGGTCGAAATCACGAAGATGGCTACTGGCCTCCGGGCGCGATCACACAATCGCTCCTTACGTCAATCCCAATACCGAATGTGATAGCAGGTGGTCTGATAGGCGCCTTGAGCGAGAGTTGGATGACCGTGCTGGTTACTAGTCCCAAAGCAAGCAAGATTTGTGCGGCGTTGCTAGCAATGAGTACCGGAAAGGCTTATCCTGATTGTACTTAGCACATTCCGGCGCGAGTCGTCGGATGTCAACCAGGAGGCCTTTCCGGTGAAGAGAATAGCGCACAAACAAAGCCGTGGGAACAGTGCCCGGCGCAGGCGGAAGGTGCAGGCGCGGCACGCGAGGGCGCGGCGGCGGGGGTCGCGGGCACAGCCGGTGTTCGGTTCGGGCAAGGTCCGCTACGAGATCGGGGCGCGGATCAACGCGATGAGCTACGGAGGAATCGGAGTGGTCCGGCGGCTGGTGTCGAAGCTGGGGCTGGACGGCGAGATCAACCGGCGGCTGAAACTGCTGAAGAGGCACCTGCCGTACCACGAATCGGACCACGTGCGGAACATCGCCTACAACCTGCTGTGCGGGGGCGCGCGGCTGGAGGATCTCAACGCCCTGCGCAACGACGCGGCCTACATGGACGCCCTGGGAGCGGAGCTGATTCCGAGCCCGACGGCGGCGGGCGACTTCACGCGGCGCTACGACGAGGCGGACGTGATCGAGCTGATGGAGAGCGTCAACGCGGTGCGGCCGCGGTTGTGGCGGGGCCGGGGCCGGGACCTGCTGGCGCCGGTGGCCCACATCGACGTGGACGGGACGCTGGCGCCCACCCTGGGAAAGAAGAAGGAGGGCATGGACATGTCCTACAAGGGGGTGTGGGGCTACCACCCGCTCATCGTCTCGCTGGCCAACACGGGCGAGGTGCTGTACCTGGTGAACCGGCCGGGCAACGCGGTGAGCCACCAGGGCGCGGCGGAGTGGATCGACAAGGCCATCGCACTCGTCTCACCGCATGTCCCCAGGGTGTGCGTGCGCGGGGACACGGACTTCTCGCTCACCGTCAACTTCGACCGCTGGAGCGAGGAGGCGGACTTGGTCTTCGGCTATGACGCCCAGCCGGCGATCGTGAAGCGGGCCGAAGCGCTGGAAGAGGGCGACTGGAAGCGCTTGGAGCGCAGGCCGCGGTACACATCCCGGACGGGGAGGACAAGGAGCAAGCGCGCGGACGAGAAGGGGCGCATCGTGCGGGAGCGCGGCTATGTCAACAAACGGCTGAACCACGAGGACGTGGCCGAATACGAGTACCGGCCGACGAAGTGCCGCAAGACCTACCGGATGGTGGTGGTGCGCAAGAACATCAGCAAGATGAAGGGCGAACTGAGCCTGATGGACGAGATCTGCTACTTCTTCTACATCACTACCCGGCGGGACCTGAGCGCGGCCGAGGTCGTCCGGCTGGCCAACGCCCGCTGCAACCAGGAGAACGTGGTCGCCCAGTTGAAGAGCGGTGTGAATGCACTGCGGGTGCCGGTCTACGACTTGGTGAGCAACTGGGCCTACATGGTCATGGCGGCGCTGGCGTGGAACCTCAAGAGCTGGCTCGCGATGATGATGCACCTGAAGGCCGACCGCCGGAAGTACATCGCCATGGAGTTCAAGCGGTTCATCCGCGAGATGATCCTGCTGCCCTGCCAGGTCATCCGCCGGGCCCGGCGCACCACGCTGCGCATCATCGGCTGGCAGCCGACGACCGACCGCCTGTTCAGCACCTGGAACACGATCGAACGGACCGGGTTCGGCTGACGCCGCCTCGCTCCACCCGCCTTGCCGACCGTGTGGAACCATTGCGGGGACCGGTGTCCCCTGGCGCCGGACCATCTCTCCCGACGATGCCCCAACCGCCCGGAAACGGGTACCCGGCGCCATGAAACCCGCCATCCGGACGGCTCCGCAAGCGGTCTCCGAGGCAAAGCCCCTCGCCCCACCACCGACACCTGCCTCAGGAACGCCACTCGCTTATTTTGGGACTAGTGTAGTGTCCGCAATATAACCTTGTTACGATGGTGGTAAGGGTTATGGTTTCTCTTCGGGCGGGATCGAGAGGCGTCGACAGGGAGGAGCCATGCGGAAGGCGGTCGGGATCGAGCTTGCGGACGGGGACCGGGAGGTTCTGGAGCGTTGGTCGCGGTCGAGGAGCGCGACGGTGCGGCTGCGGGAGCGGTCGAGGATCGTGCTGATGGCGGCCGGGGGGATGACGAACACGGCGATCGCCCGGGAGCTCGGGACGAACACGGACAAAGTGGGCCGCTGGCGGCGGCGCTATGCGGACGAGGGGCTGAAGGGGATCGAGAAGGAGCGTCCCCGCGGGGGCAACCACGGGGGCTGGTGCCCGAAGGCTCAGGCGGCGCTGAGGACGGAGATCATCCGGCGTACGACGCAGGAGAGGCCGCCGGACGCGACGCACTGGTCGTGCCGGTCGATGGCGGGGGCGGTCGGCACGACGCACAGCTTCGTGAACACCGTGTGGCGGGCGGCGGGGTTGAAGCCGCATCTGTGGCGGACCTTCAAGGTGAGCACCGACCCACGCTTCGAGGAGAAGCTGCAAGACGTTGTGGGGCTGTACCTTGACCCGCCGGACAACGCGGTCGTGTTCAGCTTCGACGAGAAGAGTTCGGTCCAGGCGCTTGACCGGACGCAGCCGGGGCTGCCGCTGAAGAGGGGCCGCTGCGGGACGATGACGCACGACTACAAGCGCCACGGGACCACGTCGCTCTTCGTCGCGATGGACGTGGCGTCGGGCGAGGTGGTCGGCGAAACCTACGGCCGGCACCGGCACCGGGAGGTTCTCCGGTTCTTCCGCAAGGTGGAGAAGGAGGTGCCGAAGGGCCGGGAGATCCACATCATCCTGGACAACTACTCGACCCACAGGCACCGGCGGGTCCGGGACTGGGCGGCGGGCACGGGGCGCGTCCGGTTCCACTTCGTCCCGACGAGCTCCTCGTGGCTGAACCTGGTCGAGCGCTTCTTCAGCACGCTGACGCAGAAGCGGATCCGCCGCGGCGTCTTCCATTCCGTCCCCCACCTCGAATCGTGCCTGAAGCAGTACATCGAGACCTACAACGAGAACCCCCGACCGTTCCTGTGGACGAAGTCGGCCGCCCAGATCATCGAGAAGGTGGACCGGGCCCGCAAGGCACTCGCAGCCGCCTCAGCATAGGCGCACTATGCTTCGGACACTACACTGATATGGAAGGGCCTCTGTCAAGTTGGGGTTCTCGTTGGTTCGTATGAGCCGAGGGAGAAAGTCGCCCGAGGTTCGCTTCGACGGTGAATCCTACTGATATACGCCGGTTGGCCGAGAGCCAGAGCGGCAAGAATTCGGATTCGTCTGGAGCTGGCTCGATCTAGCAAGCGTGGGTCTCGGGTCCGTTGCCGGTCCTGGCCACATAGTGTAGCTCGGGCGTTCTCCTGCCGTGCCTCGAACGACCTCCTCTCCTCAGCATCCTGCGATGCAGTCCTCGTCCATGGTTGTCAGGCGGCTGCCCGCCCCGTTTCGATGTCGGCCGGAGTGTCCTGCATGAGGGCCCACACGAAGCCGGCCAGCTCCCGTGCCACCGCCACCGCCGCGATCCGGCTGTTCTTCCGGAACGCCAGGTTGCTGAACACCTTGTGAAGCCGGTGCTGAGCCTTCCAGCTGTGCGCGACGGCCTCCGGCGGCTGACCCTGCTGGCGGCGCTTCAGCACCGCCCCTCGCCGAGGCGGGAAGCGGTAGCTCCACGCCGCTTGCACCAGGACGTGCCGGACGCGGCTGTTGCCCGCCTTCGTGATCGAACCCTGCCGCCTCGTGCCCCCACTCGAATGCTCGCTCGGCACCAGCCCCACATAGGCCATCAGCTTGCCCGGATGCTCGAAGCGCCGGAAGTCCCCGATCTCGGTCACCAGCACCATCGCCGCCTGGGTCGAGATCCCCTTGAGGCAGCACAGGCGGCCGACCGCCTCCCTGTAGGACGGCTCCAGCGCCAACGCCTCGATCCGGCGGTCCAGTTCGTCGCGGCGGTCCACCTTGTAGTCCAGCAACGCCAGATACTCGCCGAAGACCACCTGGTCCTCGGTCTCCAGGACCGCGTCACGCTGGATCGCCCGCAGCCACATCATGTGCCTGCCCGTCCAGTTCTTGCCCTCCCGGTACACCAGACCGCGGCGTGCCAGGAACTTGAGGATGTAGTGGCGCGACTTCAGGATCTCGCGCTGAAACACCCCCCGGCAGCGCACCACGTCGCGCACCCGCTCCTCCCGCTCCGTCGGCACCCGGATCGTCACCAGCTCCCCCGCCCGGTACAGCCGCGCCAGCTCCTCGGCGTCCTTGCGGTCGTGCTTGCGCTGTTCTCCCGGACGCCGCGGAATCAGCGACGGCGCCACGATCTCGCACGCATGGCCCCAGCCCCGAATCATCCGCTCCAGCACGTAGCCCGCGCCGCTCGCCTCGTAGCAGGCGCGAACCTCATGCCGGCGGGCCAGACGGTCCAGCAATCGCCTCAGTCCCCGCGGATCGTGCGACAACCGCTTCACCACCGTTGGTCCTCGTACGCCCTCCGGCAGCACCGCCACCATCACGCTGTCCTTGTGGACATCCATCCCGACGTACACCTTGGTCTCGTTCTTCATAGGGCCGGTCTCCTGTTCCGGTTGCGACCTCAAGCGTCGCATGTGGCTCTGGCACCTCCGCTCACCGCAGGCGCTAACCCACGGTAAGCCGGCAGGGGCCGGCCCTTCCATATTTTCTAGCATCGTGATATGGCCTCTGATTTGGGCGGTTCTGATCTGCTTTGGACCGAAACCAATAACTGATTCTGGAAAGAGGGTAGCGTTCTCGCGAGCGACTTGGTTCCGGATAGAACTGGGGGCGGCGGCAGCGGCAGCGGTGCCTTCGGCAGCTCTTCTTCACTTGGTGTTTGGATGAACTTCGTCAACCGGACGGTCTGGACCGGCGACAACCTCGACGTGCTCCGAGGAATCAACTTCGAGTGCGTCGACCTGATCTACCTGGATTCGTGACACGACGGGTGAGACGTCGTGTCGACGTGTTTGGCCGTTTCTCCGTCGTCTACTGGACGGTGGGACCTGTAGCCCTGGCAGTGACGCAGGCGATAGATGAGGAACGGATGTACCCGCTTTTCCTGATGCTCTTGCTCTGGTACCCGCTTGGCCGCTTGACTGAGCGGATCGTGGCGGCCCGTAACTTGAGGATGGCGCTCGATGCGCTGGCCCGAGAGATCGAGACGGCTGTGGAGGCGCGCGACGGAGGTGAGTTGTCGACCGGCCGGTCCACGGAGCGAGCTGTAAGAGGAATCAAGAGGCAGACGAAACGCGGTTACCGAGGTGGCGACGGCCGTTGTTCTGGAGATCCTCACCCCGATCTGGCACGCCAAGGGGTCCACGGCCCAGTCGGTGCATCAGCGCATGCGCTCGGTGTTGGAGTTGGCGGTGGCGATGGAGTATCGGACCGACAACCCCGGGGACCGGGTGCGGTCGGTGCTCGGGCCGCAGAACCGGGTCGTGAAGCACACGAAGGCGTTGCCGCATGGGGAGGTGGGGGCGGGGATCCGGAAGGCGAGAACGACGGACGGGATGCCCGTGGCCAAACTGGCCTTCGAGTCCCTAGTGCTGACGGCGGCGAGGTGGGGCGAGGTGCGGTGGGCCGAGTGGTTGGAGATCGACCTGGGCGAAGGGGTATGGACGGTCCCCGCGTCGCGCATGAAGGCGAAGCGGGAGCATCGGGTTCCGCTGTGCTGCCGCGCGTTGGAGATTCTCGATGAGGCTCGGGCGCTGGGCGGTGAAGACAGCCCGTTGGTCTTCACGCGGCTGACCGGGCGGCCGCTCATCGAGAAGCGGCTACTCCAGTTGCTCCGGCAGCACCGGTTCGCGGCTGTGCTGTACGGGTTTCGATCGTCGTTCCGAGACGGGGCCGCTGAGGAGACGGACCATACCCCAGGGAGGTCGTCGAAGCTGCACTGGCGCACATGGTCCAGAACAAGAGTTGGAAGCCGCGCACCAGCGTACCGACCTTTTCGAGCAGCGGCGGCGGTTCATGGACGACTGGGCGGCGTATCTGGCGGGCCGGAGAGCAGGCACCGCGACCTGACGCCTGCGCGACGGGCTCAGAGGCCGTTTCCGGTAGGTCCGGGAGCTATTCGTATTCGGTAACCTACGGGCCGTAGGATCGCCTGAGAGCGATGATCGCCGGTCCCCGAGGGGTACGGGCGCGACGGGGAGGGGCGGAACGCGGGCGGCGCGGGAGAGAGTGCCACCGTCGCCAAGGAGTGACGGGTCGGCCTGTTCGCCCTCTCCGTCCGTGGGGCTGGCGACCAAGAGGCCGAGGAGCTTGCCCGCGACGGCCCTATGGGTGCAGTTCCGGGCGGTGCCCGGAGAGGTGTTCCAGAGGCGTCCACAGGACTGGCTCCCGACCTGTTAATGGCCGGGAGCAAGCCGACGCCGTCTTGAACACTGCGGCCTGGCAAGGGAGGGAGTTACGCCCCCCTTAGACCCCCCGAAGGCCCGTAGCCTCGACGGAGTTCCCGAGCGGTGCTCGCTCCCCTATGCGGCGTCCTGATGACTGGATGCCATCGGGGCGGCGGCGATGTCGGTTTGGGCGGATCACCGCTCTTCAAAGACTTGCCAAAGTGGGCATAGGCGCCGCAGGAACAGTGGCCAGACGCACGACCGCAGCACGCTGTAGCTCCACGGAGTTCGTCACCACTCTGCGCGCTACCGAGTCCGTCAAGCGATCGGGTGTGAACCCATCGGGAAAGACGATTCTCTGGAACTGAGGGGCTGCATCGTCTGGGCAACCGTCATCAACATCCTGCCATATCCGAGGGGATGGGACGAACCGTCGAACTCCTGAATCCAGATCCGTCCAGGTCGAGCATCGCAGATCCAGTCATCGGGAGGTTAGTCCCCATACCATCTCACACCTGCGGGCACGATCCGCGCACGCGATCGAGCAAACCGGGCCCGCGCGGTCGTGTCGACCAGCGAACAGACAACCGACACCTACCTCGACCTGCATGGTCAGCTCGTTGCCCTACGGTCTGAGCTTCCGCGAATGGGCGGCCGGGCAGTGGATCATATCTGCGGAGATCGTCCGACGGGATCCTGCACCAAGTAGGCCATCATCTTCCACCAATCTGAATGCCCCAATAGGTGATTCCGGAAATGCCGAGCCCTACCAAATGCTCTACGTAGGTGTGTCCACCCTCGCCCATAAGGACAAGGGTGCCCAAGGCAGCGACAGGGTCGCCATCATCGGGCATCTTCAACACCTTCACATATCCGGTCGCATCCCATGCCTGATACCTTGTAAACGTCGGACCCTCGAACGCGATCATGCGCTTGTACTCACGGGTAGCCCAATAGAGCCTGTTGTCAACCATGACGATTCGCACTTGGAACTCGCTCGCGTCTTCTGGCTCAATAACCGACAACACAGGTTGCACGCCGTTTGTAGAGGTTCGAGCGTTCGGCAATCCGACGAAGACTGGGGTTCCTTGTGGCTGCTCTACGGCCACCTTCAAGTCTGTCAGGTCAGCGAAGTAAACCCCGTTGATCCCGTTGGCTAAGACAGAGTCTATGGCCTGCCTTCTCGCACCCTTGGCAATGGCATCCTCGGCCTGCCGAAGCGTGGTGGCCAAGTCCTGATCCTGCCCCACAAGAGGCGAGCCAACTAGCACCAGCAATACCGGAAGCGTCTTCACGGGAGCCTCCTCGTGCATCCCTTGGGGTGTCCTCTACCGCATCTGAACGATAATGTCGCGGGAACACCAAGGGAACTTGGAGGTCCGGCGAGCCGCTGAGAGCCGATGTCTGCCCCAGGAGGTCGGTCGCCGGACCCAGCCCGCGCGCGTGAGGGTGAGCGTCGGGCTGCTCCCGATCAGCCACAACTCCGCAGACGCGGGGGTGCTGTACACCGTCACCACACCCGACTCTGGGACGCCCCTGGAACCCTCGGAAAGTCGCCCTGATTCACGCTGTTGATACCGCCCGAAGCGGGCTTTTTTTGCGTGTAAGGGTAGTGGAGATCCCGACGGCCCAGGATTCGCGGCGTTGCGGGCCGTCTCACGCCCTCAGGGTGCGTAAGCCCGTCCACGCAGTGTTGGCCACTGCGGCCTGGCAAGGGGACGCTGCGCCCCCCTTCAACCCCCGGCTTCTCCGCCCGCTGCCGGGAAATGCGGAGGGGCGGAGTGTGCCACCCCAATCCCCTTCGTCGGTGCGCTCATGACTGAAGATGCAGGCACTGCTGCCGTAGCCGGAGGCGCTTCGCAACCGCCATCTGCTGGGCTAACTTCTAGGAGTCGCCGACCACGAGGGAGCTACGATGACCCCCCTGACACCTCATCTTGGTACAATTGATCAGGTCTACCAGAAGGTCTTGCGGGAACGCCACCGGACATGGCACTCGAGGGATTCGACCCACAAGGCCGATCACTTCTACAACTATTGCATCACGGCACATTCACTCCGCGACTACTTCTTGGAACACAAGGGGTGGGGCGGTGATCGCGAGAACCGGAAGAAGCACTGGTCCAAGAGACAGGAGCAGCACACGGAGTGGAATGCCATTGAGGTGCTGCGGGCGGTCCAAGAGATCGCCAACTCGGCAAAGCATTTCGGTCTGGACAGACCACCACAGACTAAGCGGACGGAGGAGACGACAGGTGCCGTCGTTGACGTGTATGTCGGGGGTGGCGAACTAAGCTGCGTCGAGGCAGTGATCCCAGACTTCGTCGTAACGATGGCGTCGGGCGCAGAGTATCGTCTCTGGGAAATCATGTCGGATGTCAGCGAGTACTGGCGACAATTCCTCACGGAAACCGGTATCCCTCTAGCAAGCGACCCGCACTACTTACCAGACGAAGCTTACTAGCCCAAGAGCGCGTGCGCTTACGCCGAGGGCAGGGTCGATGCGGCCGTCATGGCCACCCCGACCTGAACCCGTGCCCTGTCCGCCGTTTGACGTGATCCGTGCGCCCTGGGGTGGTTGGTGAGGCCGAGCCCAAGCGTTTCGACCGAGCAGCAGCCGTCGGTCGGCATTCACAGGTGCCCTGAGAGTGGGCGTGGTTTTTCGCCGTCTCCTCCAGCGTTTCCCAGATCGATCTGCTCAACGTGATCCGCCACGGGCGCGGCGTTCCTGCCGTGCCGTTAGCTCTGATCGGGGTGGCGCCGTGAGCCTGGATTCTTCCGTAGCTGACCCGAATCGACCATTCTCGGCAGGGGAACAGAACGCATCTGCCGCGCTCCATCGCGGCCTAGGTAGCTGGCATGGCGCGCCCCATACGGAATGCGCCACGTGAGATCAGACATCCTAACACGTTGGGTGGATTAGTCCTCTTGGGGGGCCGGATCGCCGGTCTTCCGATCTAGGTCTTCGAGCCACGATTCTTGGCCCTCTTCAAGCTGTGGTTCGTAATCGTACGCGGCATCGGGGAGCGGCTCCTCAAGGCCATGTCTGCGGAGCCAGTCGCCAACATCAGTCATGACCGTCATCGCGTTGTGTACCCTGACGACCATGGGTTCGGGCGTCGAGTTGAACACGATTACACCGGCGTGGCTATCAAACTTCCACCTTCCGCTGGCTCTGGGGGCCTCGCCCGTAAGTGACGGGATCAGCTGTTCAATCACCGCTACGCGAACCTCATGCTTTCCCTTAAACTCTTCGAGCTTCCGGAATCTTTTCCTACTTGATAGGACGTTTCCGAGCCATCCAAGTGCTCCGCCCACGATGACTCCTGCAGCTTGAGATGCAAACCATCCCACGATTCCGTCCACAACATCCTCCTTTTCCTGACGATCGGTCGGTCGGGGATCATACACCGGCTTGCCCGTCAACCTGCTCAGCAACACGTCGTCGCCGCCCCGTACATGAGCCGGTTTAACGGCGACCGTTGGCCGAGTATGCAACTTGCCGCCGAGCCACATGACGCCACCGAGCGCGCTCGGCCGCCGTGAGCGGATCCGGCGCAACCTCCCAATATATTAGGGTCTCAAGGGCGCCTGGATCGCATGCCGCGGGCGAGGGTTCGCACCCGAACCGGGTAGTTCGGAGGTAGAGGCGGCGATCCGGGCCCACGCACTCGGCACCCGACGCACGAGGCATAGCGGCCAGATGTTCACGCACCGATGTTCAGGGGACCCGGTCAGAAGGTGTGGAGACCAACCGCAAACCATCGTCCATCAGCGGCTCGGACTAGAATCGCGATCCGGCCCCGGCCGACGCGTCAGATCCAGCGGCCGCTCGACTTGCATCTGCGAGGTTTCGCTCCGCGCGGTCTGCTGCTCGACCCGCTGCCGCAAGACTTCGACCTGCTCGGAGTGCCGCACCTCCCGGTGCGAAAGCGCGCGATTATGGTTCGGCGCGTTGCCGAGCGCCCTCCTGAGCTGTGCCTGGTCCGCGCGGCGGTTCCGACCGATACACCAGCGGAAGACCGCCGCGATCCGGTTCCGGGCCTTCCGGGCAGCGGCTGGCTTCGATGATCGAACGACACAACCCAACGGCTGGAGAGCAACCATGAAGTACGACGTCTTTCCCGAGCACGAGCGATTCGGACTGCCCGCTGACGTGGATTGGGAAGAAACCTACGATCAGCTAGAGGACAGTGACTTCCTTCGTGCTGACGACCCGCCCCCATCGAGAAGGTTGTGGGTGCCGACGCCTCTGGGCGCGTACTGGGCCCCTCCGACTTGGAGCAAGGACGACGTGGGCAGTTTCCTTCGTGGACTTGGGTTTCGACCGCAAGATGAGTCCGGCCCGCCTGATTGACAGTCCGCAGCCGCCAGCCTACTGGCCACAAACAAGGTGGCTGGCCTGTACCGGGAGTGCGCGCGGCGCGGGGAGTTGCTGATGGGCCAGCGCTCGACGGACATTCCCGCCCTGCTCCAGGTGGCGCTCGACCGCTTCGGGCGGTCGGCCCACGCGGTCGCGGACCGCTGGCGCGATGCCGAGTTGCGGAACGCGCTCGAGAAGGCCGGTATCACACCGACGGCGTTTGAGACGCGGGGAATGGGCTTCGCCGACGTCCGCGCGTTCCGGTGGGCGTGCGCCGGGGACGCGTCACGCCGTCGCCGGCGCTCCTGCTCCGGTCCGCAATGGCGGAGGCTCGGACAATCTCTGACCCGGCCGGCAAAGCAAAGTTGAGCAAGGACTCCCATGCCGGGCGACGGCTGCGGGCGCGGGACGACGCGGCGACTGCGGCGGTATTGGCGATGTCGGCAGGCGGGAGGGGGTCCGCGAGGCCAAGGCCGCGCTGGCGCTCCGCCGGCATCGCATCTCTAGGGAGAGCGCTGGAAGTCCAGTCTCACGTCGGCGCTACTCGACCCGTCGGGACCGCGACACGTCACGGTCGAGGCGATGCGCAGCCCGTCCGACGCCATGGTCCCGCGGAGCGAGCAGGACTCGTCCTGCGAAAGGAGTTCGAGCGACACCGCCGGGAAGTCGTAGCGCCCCCGCACCGCCCAAAACGTCGGGCCCTCGGCAAGATAGACCAGCAGGTCGCCAGTCACCTCGCTCCTCCCAAGATCGACCAGCTCCAGCCGAAAGCGCACGGAATCGGCCGCCTCTATGAGCCACACACCCGAGATCTCCGGCGGTTCGCGGTCGCAGCCGACAAAGAACAGCTGGCACGCGACAGTCCGTCCCGCCGGCACCTTCCAATCCTCCGACAACACCCATTCCTCAGGAATCAGCGGTACGGCGAGGTACAGGACCACGGCCACCAGTCCCCACCCCACCAGCCACCGGAACAGCGTTGCGGCGCACCCCGGCTCGCGCGCACCGTTCACGACGAGTCCCGCCCGATCGAGCAATACAGTGATGTCCTCAGGGCCCAGACCTCCCTTTATTGGCGCCCGCAAGGGTAACTGGCTGTAATCGCATGAGCAAACACCATCGCTCCCTTCTCGTCGACGGCTGGGTGCGCGTCCGCCAGACCGTTTTCGAGGCAGCGAACTGGCGCTGCGCTCAGTGCGGACGCTACGGGGCATGAGGCGGACCTCATCCAGCCGCTCGAACGCGGCGGCGATCCGTGGCCGCTCGACAACCTCAAGGTGCTTTGTCGGGCCTGTCAGGTCCGGAGGACCCGCGCCCAGCGCCCGACGAAGCCAAGGGTCCGCTCGCGCAACTGATCGCGATCCCGCAGGCCGGCGGCGACGGCGCGGAGGACGATCCGCTCGCCTCGATGAAGGCCGAGCTTCGGACCGCGCGCGGGAAGGCGCTGCTCTTGGAGACGACGGCCGCGCGCTGGGGCGAGGGCATGAGCCGGCGGCCGCCGGCGTTCCGGCTCTCGCCGCTGATACGCCCGGCGACCCGCGTGATTGATGGCGGCGACTCGGTCCTTGCGCAGCGGCGCCGGCGGATCTTCGGGAGTTCTGTGAAGTCGCGCTGCCCGTCCGATCTCGCCTCGGTTGGGCGGCGCGACCGCCCCTGCGTCGGTGTTCGGCGAAGGGTGCGGCCGGTGAAACACCCGGCGGTCGTCGAACAGCCTCATGCCGATGCGAGCGCCTTCCCGCTCGCTGACCTCAGCTACCCAGGTCGACTCAGCAGCGCCTCAATCTTCCGCCTCGGGAGGTTGCCGGTGACCGGGTGGCGGAAGATCCGTTCGAGTGTGTTCCGGTGCCTGCGCCTCATTGTATGGCGGTGTCACATTGTGATGCCAACATCAAGGGTCATCGCTCGAACCCTCCCCCGCCACGCTCGGGGCCTCGGGGCTGGGGCGGCCGGGGGAGAATGCGGGTTGTGCTCCGGCCGCGCTCCTTCATCTCCCGCGCCGCCCGCTCGACGTCGCTGTCGGCGAGGGCCGGCAGGGTCGGCCGTTCGCGCCGCGCCGCGTCCCGCAGCCCGCTTCGGTAGGCCTCGCGCACCTGCCGCTCGATCTGCCGGGCGCTGTCGGCGTGTGCCTTGCCCAGCGCGGCCCGCTCGCCCTTGTGGTCCCGGTCGAGATCCTCGCGCCAGCCCTCGACCAGGTCCTCACGGCCCCGGACCGCCCCGGCCAGGTCCCGCAACGAGCGCTCGGTCCGCCACATCCGGAGTCGGCCGAGCACGGTGCGGCTCTCCCGGTCGAGCGTCTGCCGTGTGTCCTCCTGCCGCTTGTGCAGCTCGGCCCACTCCTTCCGCGCCCGGCTTTCGAGCCGCCAGAACTCCAGCCAGCGCCGGTCCTCGGCCTTCTCCCAAAGCCGCGCCTCGGCACGCCGCCAGACCGTCATGTCGACCCGTTCCTCGCCGCCCGGCGCCGTCGCCCGCCGCGCCCGTCCGGGCTGCATGCCCTCGCGGCGGAAGCGCGCCCAGTGAAGCGGCCGATCCCACGAGATCCGAACCACCTCTTCGCCCGCCCGCCGCCGCGCGTTGTTCTTGACCCGCCTCTCGCACCGGATCCGGCCCTGCTCCCGCTCGTAGCCCTCGGCCCAGCGCGACAGCCGGAGCTTGCTGTTCCCCAGCTTCGCCGCCTTCCCGGTCTCCGGATCGACCCGGTTGGCGACCACGTGGACGTGCGGGTGCCGGGTGTCGTCATGCGCGACGATCAGCGCCTCGTGGCCATCCAGCCCCAGCGCCTCCAGGCTCGCGTCCACGGCCCGGCTCATCTCCTGCCGGGTGGGCGTCTCGTCCCTCGCCCAGCTGAGCGAGTAGTGCAGGACCGGCTTCGCCAGCTTGCGCCCCCCTCGCGCCCCGCCCGCCAGCCGCTTCAGGTCGGGGGCCGCCTTCGCGGTCGCGGCCATCAGCCGCGCAGCCCGCTCCGCCCGGATCGTCGGCAGGTTCCGGGTGTCGGTCCACGCGACCCGCTCCGAGGTCTCCGGACTCCGGTCATCCGGCTCCGGGGCGTCGTGCAGGCAGTACGCCGCGACGCCGGCGAACGAGCGTCCCAGTCCGTTGATCTTCGGGACCATCAGCCCAGCCCCTCGCCACTCAGCAGATCGGCCGCGAGCTCGCCCACCCGCTCCACCGCCTCCAGCGTCCCGGCTGGCGCCGACGCGCCGGAGTTCAGGGCACGGGCGATCTGGTTGAGGTTCACGCCGATCCGGTGGAGCTCGACCCGTTCCTTGGCGCCGAGACGGTGAACGGCCGCCTCGCGGACCGGCTGCCCCAGCGCCCTCCGGCGCATGTAGCCGCCCTTCGTCAGCCGGGCCGCTCCGGCCCGCTCGGCGATCGCCGCGGCCTCCGCGGTCGTGACGCGCACGCAGATCGTGCGGCTCCGGCGTTCGGCCTCGGGCTTCCGGGGACGGACCATGTCGGGCGGCCTCCTTGGGGCGCGCGGATGTCGTGCGGGGGTCTGGGGGAATCCCCCCGGCCAGAGGTTATCGTAACACGATAACACGTCTGGCTCCCCGGCTAACTGCAACAACCGGGCCGCCATGCGGAACCGCGTCTAGCCAGCGAGCGGCGCTCGGCCGCTCACCCCCCGGGCATCGGTGGCGGCTGCCCCGCAAGCCATGATCGCCCCCTCACCGCCGGAAGCGGGTCGCGCGCCTGCGCACCTCCCCCGGAAGGCCGACGCATCGGCCGGGCCGCGACTGGCGGAAAACCCCCGGCCGCGCGAGCTTCCGAGCGCGCAGATCGTGCAGTCCATCATCGAAAGGAATCGAATGATGGCACGCACGAAACGAAGGCGGCGCTCCTACGGCGCCGGCGAATGGGGCCGGAACCGGGTGAGGGTGTTTCCCGATCCGAAAACCGGCCTGTTCCAAGTCGAGTGGCGAGAGAACGGTCGCAGGCTCACCCGGTCGCTGGGACACCACGACTGGGTGAGGGCGAAACGGCAGGCGGACGAGTTCGCCGCCGGGTTCGTTGGGCCGGAGCTGAACGGCAAGGCGGAGGCCGAGCCCGAGCCGCTCACGCTGGGGAAGCTGTTTGACATCTACGGTGAAGAGGTGACGCCCACCAAGGCGGAGACATCTCAACGGTCCGACCGGGCGGCGACGAGGATGTTCCTCCGGTTCTTCGGACGGGGCCGCAGTCCCGCGACGCTATCGCAACGCGACTGGGATCGGTTCATCCGGGCGCGGCGGGCGGGCAAGGTCGGCCCGAGCCGAAAGCCGGTGTCCGACCGGACCATCGAGCACGACCTGAAGTTCCTGATCGCCGTGCTCAACTGGGCCGCCAAGGCCAGGGACGAGCGGGGGAAGCTCTTCCTCGCGTCGAATCCCCTGAGGGGTCTCAAAGCGCCCACGGAGAAGAACCCGAACCGGGTCGTACTCTCCGAGGAGGAATACCAAGCACTCCTTGGAGTGTCCCGGCAGGTCGATTGGCGGTTCCACGTCGCGCTCGTGCTCGCACACGAGACGGGACACCGAATCGGGGCCATCCGCCAACTCAGATGGTCGGACATCGACCTCGAAGGCGGAGTGGTGCGGTGGCGCGCGGAGCACGAGAAAACCGGCTACGAGCACCAGACGCCCGCGACGGCCGAGGCGGTGGCCGTCCTGGAGGAAGCGCGGGAGAGGAGTTCCGGGCTTGCGGACACTCCGGTGCTGCCCGCGCCGACGGATGCCTCGAAGTGCGCGGGCCGGTCTCTGGTGCGCGCGTGGTGGTACAAGGCCCAGACGCTCGCAGGGCTGCAACCCAAGCGTGGGAGGGGCTGGCATTCGCTGAGGCGCAAGTTTGCTTCCGACCTGATGGACCAGCCGCTCAAGGTGCTCTGCGAGCTCGGCGGCTGGAAGACCGCCAAGACGGTGCTCCAGTGCTATCAGCGAGCCGACGAGGGACAGCTTAGGAAGGCGCTGGAAGCACGCCGGAGACCTCGCGACTGAAGTTCAAATTGGCGGGAACCAATTGGCGGGAATCCGGCCAACGAAACCCGTAAGCTCAAGGGATCGCACAAGATCCGATTCTGAGCGCTTCCGCCGTTACGTCAGGGTTGGAGAAGGAGCGCGGTAATCAGACCCCCCTTACCGCGAAACCACCGCCGAGTACGCGGCCCGATCCCTCAGCGCATAACCTTCTCCCGCCACCTGCAGGAGCCGAACCCGGTACTGGCCGTGACGGCCGCGGTCGGACACGCGGAATTCCAGAACCGGTCCCGCGGAGAGATCTCCGGCAACGATAATCCGTCTCCGGGTCGGCGAAGACGCATTCAACTCGAGCAGCTCAAGGGCCAGCGACCGCAGAAGGAGATCTACCCGGCTCACGCCGCCGCCTGACCGGGCGGTGAAAGGAGAGAAGCGAAAGGAGAGAAGCTGTCGGGAGATGTGGGCAGGACGAAGAACGGGTAAGGGCAACCGGTCGATGAGACGGGATCGGGAAAACCAGGTAATGACCCGGCTACTTATTGATCCGGTACATCCGAACGTACTGAACGTCCAGGTCGTCGGTCCAGACGCCGAGCACGTAGTCCTCGCCGATCTCCATGTAGGGCGCCTGGTACTGGACAAACGCCCGTTGCCGGCCGGGTGGAAGTGACACGCTCCCCAGCCAAATGCCGTCGGGGGAGTGGATTTCGAAGGGAGGGGGCTCGGCACCGGCCACGTAGTAGGGCTGCAGCCACAGATGCCCGGTCGCGTCCACGTGTAGCGAGCGCAGCACCGGTAGCGTCGGCCCCCTCGGCATGTTGCGCCACATGCGCCGCAACCCCGCGACGTCTTCCGGCGCGGCCGCGGCCGGGTCCGGGAAGGCGATCTCCACGATGCCGTCCAGATGGAGGTCGAGGAGGGCGGCGGTCACCTCGCGGGGAGCCATGTCGCGCCGGACCGCCGCCGTGATCGCGCCATCGCGGGGGGAGACCAGGCGCACCGACCAGGCTTCCGTGTCGATCACGGCGAGAAGTCCGGCCGCGGCGCCGAACTCCGGCCCCCTCGAGAAGACATACGACCCGTGCGAATAGCGCCCGTCCTCCCGGACGCGCACATGCGCTTCGTGGCCCGGCAGCACCATCAGCGACCAGACGGCCCCGTCCGCGAGGTCCAGCGCTGCCAGGCGCTCCAGGGGCCACCGCACGATGCCGGTTGGCATCACGTCGCCGTACTCGACGAATCGGACAATGAAGAGGCCGTCCACGACGCCTATCGCCTTGTCGGCCACCGCCGCCTGGTCAGCGGCTTCGCCTTCGGTGATCGCCACCCGTAACGTCCGCGCCAGCCCGCCCTGCGGGCCGAAGACCTGGACACGCACCAGCGATTTGTCAAAGGTCACCAGCGTGTCGCCAGCCGTGGTACCAAGAAACTCGAGGCTCTCGAACTCGCCGGGCCCTTCCCCGAACCTGCCTGCGCGCCACTGGAAGTTCCCCGCTGCATCGTAGCTCCGCAGCTCCGCAACTCCCCGGTCGGCAACCACGATGTCGCCGTTGCTCAGGCGCACCGCCGCGACGACATCGGCGAACTGGTACTCGGGGGCGCCGCTCACGGTACCGATCTCGACGAGGGGCTCCGTTTCGACGGTCCAGGCTTCACGGGGACCCCACTGAGGCTCGATGACCGTGGCGATGGGGATCCCGGCCGAATCGGTGTGTATCGTGTGTATTGTACCCGGAGCGGAGTCGCAGGTGGCGGCCACGAGGATCGTCGTCGCAGCCAGACTGGTCGTAGCGCCAGCGGCGAGACAGGATCTGGTGGGCAGGCGCATTGGCGCTAACGGGTGGGGGGACCCTGCGTCAGGCTGGCGTTCACGGTGGACGCCTCATCAGGCGCAGACCCTTCTCCATCCCACGTGTAGTTGGCGGTGAAGTCGTGGTCCGAGGGTTCGTTGACGCTGGCTTCCGCCAGGCTCAGGCTGACGTCATCGAGCTGGAGGACCAGCGTCACCACGTCCTCGGCGGCCAGCGGTCGGTCCAGGGTGAGGTGGACGTGGTTCTCCCCGCCGACCCCCCAGCGGATGCTGGTGACGGCGTAGTCGGTCTCGCCGATCGAGAAACCCGGTTCGCTCAGCGACCCGTAGTACGCGGGTGCCGCGGCGCAGTTGGCGGCATCCTGACAATAGCCGAGTGCGTCCGATCCGGAAGCGGGCCGGCCCACGGTCAGGGTCGCCGACCAGATCGGGGTCTGGGACTGCACCTGAGCCGGGAGTGCGAGCAGTGCCGCCGCGGTAAGCAGGAGTCCCGCCGCGGCCACCCGGTGAAGAAGTATGAGTGGCCGAAGGGCGCGGCGCGTACCATCGACGCGGCCCCGGTCAGGGGTGTCGTCGGTCCAGGAGTCCAGGTTCCAGAGCAAGCTGCGCCTCCGGTGGTTTGGGTTCGGACCGCGCTACGGGTGCGCCGCAGCCGGGTCGCTTCGGTGACGAGTGATTGCGCTGACCACACTTCCCACGATCAGCACCGCGAACGTGCCTACCACATTGTAGTACAGGTAGGAGATGTCCGTGGTGGCCGACACGACGGCGACCGACGCCATTCCGGCCAGCAGGCCCCAGAACGCGCCGGTTCCGTTCGCCCCCTTCACCAGGAAGGCGAGCAGGAAAACACCCAGAAGCGATCCGTAAAAGAAGGATCCCACCTGGTTCACGGCCTCGATGAGCGAGCCCATCTGCCCGGCGTAGAGCGCGATCACGCACGAGAACAGGCCCCAGAAGAGGGTCGCGCCCCGGGAGACCCGCAGATAGTGGGCGTCGGAGGCGTCCCGCCGGAACCAGCGCCGGTAGAAGTCGACCACGGTGGCGCTCGAGAGTGCGGTCAGCTCGGAGTCCAGCGAGGACATCGCGGCGGCGAAGATGACCGCGATCATGAGTCCCAGGAGCCCCGCCGGGACATACTGGATGAGATAGGACGGGAAGACGTAGTTCACGTCGTTGGAGGACGCGCCCCGCACCTCGGCGATCAAGCCTTTCGATTCCTGGCGCAGGTCGGACATGCGCTCGTCGTAGTCGCGGATACTGCTCTGCAGGAGAGCCAGATCGCGGCCCGCTTCCCGCTCCGCCAGCAGCTCCAGGGTGGCGTCCCGGCGCTGTCCGTGCAGCGCGGCGTGCTCCGCCTCCATCTCGCGGAACTCGGCGCCGCGCGGGCTCTCCTGCACCTGCTCGACTTCCGCGGGATTGAACACCAGCGGGGGCCGCTCGAAGTGGTAGAAGACGAAGAGCAGGACGCCGATGGACAGAATCATGAACTGCATCGGCACCTTGACGAAGGCGTTGAAGATGAGCGACAGGCGGCTCTGCCGGAGCGAGCGGGCGGTGAGGTAGCGCTGCACCTGGCTCTGGTCGGTGCCGAAGTAGGCGAGGGCCAGAAAGAACCCGCCGATCATCCCCGTCCAGATGGAATAGGTGTTGGACGGGTCGAAATCGAGGTCGATGCTCGACCACATCTGCTGGATGCCGCCGATGTAGACCACGTCCCCGACGCCCACTTCGGGAGGCAGCGTGCCGAAAAGGACGAGGATCGCCGCCGCGATGCCGACGAACATCATCAGCATCTGGATGACGTCGGTCCAGATCACCGCCGTGATCCCCCCCACCATCGTGTAGAGGATGGTGATGGCGCCCATGATCAGGATGGTGACGGTCTCGTCCCACCCCATGATCACCGAGAGGACGATCGCGGGCGCATAGAGCACCAGGCCGGCGGCCATCCCCCGGGAAACCAGGAAGAGGAAGCTGGTGAGCGAGCGGGTCTTGGGGTCGAAGCGGCGCTCCAGGTACTCGTACGCCGTGTACAGCTTCGCGCGGTAGAAGAACGGGACGAAGAGCGCGCACAGGAGCACCATCACAAGCGGCTGCGGCAGGTAGACCTGGATGAACTCCATCCCGCTGTCGAACGCCTGCCCGGTGGTGCCGATGAAGGTGATGGCGCTCGCTTGGGTGGCCATGACCGAGAGGCCGATGGCGGCCCATGGGAGGCGCCGGTTGGCGAGGAAGTACCCTTCGACGCCGACGTTCTTGCGGCTCTGGTAGAGCGCGAGCGTCACCACGCC
The DNA here is from genome assembly GCA_965237885.1 of Longimicrobiales bacterium. Lineage (GTDB taxonomy): Bacteria > Gemmatimonadota > Gemmatimonadetes > Longimicrobiales > Gaopeijiaceae > BD2-11. The sequence goes on from CBDEGN010000002.1 coordinate 1,631,339, forward strand.
GCCGAAGTAGACGGCGAAGACCAGCCAGTCGGCTGCGGTCACCGGGCGCTCGTGTCCAGCAGAACGGTGAAGACGTACAGGATCGCGATCAGCCCCGCAGTATAGACGATGACCGAGATATAGAGAGCCTTCCAGCTGGGGAAGATGCCGATGCGGCCATCTTCGCCTTCATCCTCGTCGGGGAGGGCGCCCTCGGATTCCGGGGTGCTCCCGGGGCCGGCCACGCTCAACGGGAGCCGGCGTCCGGCTGGCCGGCCGGGTCCGGGATCGGCGCCAGATAGTCTCTCCAGGTCCGGCCGTCGAGCGAGACCAGATTGGCGAAGAGCCGGTAGGCGCCGGAGACGCCCTCCGGGAACTGCCGGAATAGCGCGAGTCCCGTGTAGATGTAGACGCCTTCGCCCAGAGGAGCGATCAGAAGCGAGCCCTCCTTGGGCGCCTCCCCCGGATCGGCCATGGACAGTACCGGGGTGAAGGCCGGATCCCAGGTGTTCAGGAAGTAGAGGCCGCGCTCCTGTCTCCAGCCCACGAAATCGTCTTCGGTGATGCGGTTGGGCGCGTTGAGCACCGGGGCTGCGGGACGCAGGAAGGTGACGGCGGCGTTCTCGTCGGTGATGCGGTCGTGCGGCCTGGCGATCGACACCGGATAGGGTGCGTTGCCGCTGCCCGGGAACGTGTACTGGTTGTATTGGGTGACGACGGTGCCCCCGGCGCGGGCGAAGTCGAGGACGCCGCCATTGGCGGCGACAAGGTCCTCGCGAGCTTCGTAGGCGCGGACGCCCAGCACGAGCACGTCGAAGCGTGCGAAGTTGCCGGCCAGCACGGCGGCCGGTCCCAGCAATTCCACGTCGAAGCCCAGGGAGGCGAGCGCCTCTGGACCGGAGTCGCCAGTGCCCATGATGTATCCCACGCGCCGGCCTTCGGGCACGGTCACCGGGAATATCGAGGTCTGGAGTTCCGCCGGGTGGAACTGGGCCGCCCGTTCGATGTGCGGGTAGTCGATGATGGCGACGCGTTCGCTCCAGGAGCGGCCGGCGGCGGCGCGCACGGTGGCGCTCAGACGGGCGCGACCGACACCCTGGCCGGGCTCGGGGGCTACGATGAGGGTGTAGGTGCGCTCGGTGCCGGGCGCCCCGAGCTCCACGGGGACGGAGGCGGGCGTGACCGACCAGCCCGGTCCTTCCAAGGCGAGTTCACCGGTGACGCCTTGCTGCGCCTCGTTGCGCACCCGCACGGTGACGGTGCGCGCCCCGGTGTCGCCGAGCGGCCACACCATCTGCCCGGGAGCGACGGTTACGGAGACGGCGGGCACGACCAGGAGCGGATGGGTGAACTCGCCTTGGGCGGGATCCACGCCGTAGTAGCGCGCCTCGTCCTCCGTGGCGATGGGCACCCGCATGGTGGAACCGGTCGGGTCGCCGTCCATGACCACCTCGAAGCGCGTGCCGCCGCTCAAAACAGGCGGGTCGTACGGCAGACCGCGCAGTTCCCGGTCGGTCGGCCAGGCGTAGATGTCGCCCACCCGCGGCTCGCGCAGGTAGTAGCGGCGGGAGGGATCGGCGTCCGAAGGCACGTTCACCCGAAACACCCAGCGGCGGATTTCGCCGGGCGCGAGCGTCTCCTCGGTTCCAGAGACCGTAGTCATGGACGACGACCGACGGGGACCGAAACCGCCCGTGTCGACGGTCCTGCCTTCCAGCAGCTCGGCGCTCCAGCCAGCTGGCAGGCTCAGCTCCGGGCCTGCTCCCTCCAGGCGGTAGGGCCCAGCGTTCCAGAGTTCGACCCGGACCTCGAAGGGCTCGCCGGGAACGACCAGGTCGTCGTTGGCGCGCACCTGCGTCACGACGGACGAGGAGGCCAGAAGGGCTTTGCGCAGAAGGGCTCGCCTTCGCGCGAGCACTTCGGTCACCTCCGCGGGCGCCTCGGGGCCGCTCGCCCGCTCGATGATGCGCTCCAGCATGTCCAGTGCGTGCGCCAGCGCCGGGGCGGACTGCCCGGGCGCGAGCGCGTCCAGCGAGGCCGTGGCCACGCCGATGGCGGCCCGGTAGCCCTCGATCTCGCCCTGCGCTGCCTCGCTGGGCGGCACGGCCCGTCCAACCAGGCCCGCGAAGGTCGTGTCCACCCCCGCGAAGAACCCGCCCTCCCCGTCGACGCCCTCCGCGGTCGTCACCAGCGACAGGATGGACTGCCGAGGTCCCAGGGGCTGCGCCGATCCCATGTCCTGGGAACGGTGCTGGCTGCGCGAATCCATCGAGACCTGGAGGTAGGAGCGAGCCAGGAGTGGATCGAAGGCACCGGCCTCGAGCGTGGCCGTCTCTCCTCCACCGAAGCCAGCCCGCGCCAGATACAGCTTGTCGGCCTGCCAGGCCTCGATGCCGTCACCGAGCTGTTCCGGAAAGCGATTCGGATCGGCGGCCACGTCGAACGCCTCGTGCGCGAGCATCCCCGCCACCTGGTGCTGGCCGTGGCCGTCTCGGGGGGTGCCGCTGAACACCGATACGATGACCTGCGGCCGGAAGCGGCGGACGGCCCACACCACGTCCGCGAGAATCTCCTCCCGGGGCCACTTGGAGAGGGTCTCGTCCGAGGACTTGGAGAACCCGAAGTCGATGGCCCGGGTGAAGAACTGCTCGCCGCCGTCGATGGCGCGCGCCGCCACGAGCTCGTTGCTGCGGATGATGCCCAGCCCTTCCCACAACTCCGTGCCGATGAGATTCTGGCCTCCCTCGCCTCGCGTCAGCGCCAGATAGGCGGTGCGCGCGCCCATGCCGCGCGCGAGCGTGGTGATCGTGTTGGTGTCCTCGTCATCCGGGTGCGCGGCGACCATCAGCACCCGCTTGACGCCGTCCAGCTGGCGCAGCAGAAGCCCCACCGCAACGGCGCCCCGGTCGTCGGGCGGCGCCTGGGCGAGCGCGGGGACGGCTGCCGGAAAGACTGTGGCGGCGAAGGCGGCCAGCAGGACAACGAGGGCGAGAAGCGGAAATCGACGCATCTGAAGACATCCTTTGGTCATACGCGCTTGGTTGTGCGCGAAACCTAGCCATGGGCACGAACGGGGAAAAGTACGGAGCCTTCCCTCCCGCCCCATACGGACACGGGAGGCGAGGAATGTGCGGGCAAGGTGTGGTTGGCGCTTGCCGGACGTGGGTCGAGGATCGAGGCCCGAAGCCGCGCGAGCGGAGACCCAGCGCCGCGTGTCCCCCGGCGCCGAGCCTCGAACTGGCCCGGTCCCGGGCTATTGCCGTCCCGGATCGATCTCGAACTCGGCTGCGCCCAGTTCCTCGAACCAGGCGTCAACCTGTTCGGGGTCGTCCGTGAAAGCGAGCGACAGCAGCAGAAGCAGACGCGCCTTCTGGGGGTAGAGGTTGTCGCCGCCGGTACGGAAGCGATGGGTACGCCGGAAGACCACCCCCATCTCCTCGGCCGCCTCCTGCGCCTCCGCTGAGCCCCGTCCCCCGGCGAGCACGATGCCCCGGACCCCGGCCTCCGCCCACGCCGTGATGGCCTCGTCCAGCCCGGCGTCCTGGTATCCGATCAGGACCTCCGTCCGGGGAAGGTCGTCCTTCGATATGCGGCTCAGATCGAAGGGAGTCATCCAGCCCTCGGGGTCGGCGCAACGCTGAGCCCGAGGGGGAGCCCGGTAGGTCTGGACGTCCAGTTCGTCGATGTAGCCGAGCATGCCCAGTTCCCGCGACACGAAGGTGTCCAACCGGTAGGCGTCGCCCTTCCACGCCTCCTTGGCGGCGTGGAACTCGTCGTTCAGCATCAGGACGGTGCCGAAGCAACGCGTCTCGCCGCTCGCGGCCAGCACGATCGCGTTGAACAGGTTGGCCTGGGCGTCGGAACCGATCACGGTCCAGGGTCGCATCGCCCCCGTGATCACCACCGGCTTCTGACTCTGCACGGTCAGCTCCAGCCAGTAGACGAACTCGTCCATGGAGCCTGTTCCCGACGTGACGACAACGGCATCCGCCGTCTCGAGCGCCTTCTCGACGGCCAGGGTGAGGTCGTAGAAGTCCGCGATCGCGTAGCCGCCCGACGCCCGGTTGCCGAACTGGATGGCGGTGACGTCGGCGACCTCGTCGATCTCGGGCCTGAGCTCGGCGAGCATTTCGTCGATGCCGACCTCGCCGGCCTGATAGCTCTGAAAGCTGGTGCGCGTCTCGGACACGCCGGCGATGGTTCCGCCGGTGGCGACGATCGTCACCCGCGGGAGCGCCGGGGCGTCGGCGGGGGCCTCAGCCCCGGCACCGGACTCGGACTGCATCGCGGGAGCTGGCGCCGGCATCGCAACCGTCGCCGGTCCGGCCGCCGCGCACGCCGTATGCAGGGCAATGATCGCGAGCCCCTGAATGCAGCCGGTAGTAGACCGTTTCATGGGATCCTCTCCTCCGTTTCGCCATTTCCGGGCACGCCGCCAGCCCGCGGTTGCCCGATGGAGAATCTTACATCGTGAACGCACGCCGGCGACAGATACGGCCGATTTCCGCAGATCAGCTTCTCCCCTCCCGCGGGGGCCACGGCCGGGCGAGCCCGGCGGGCGCCCGGGAGCGGCCGACCCAGCCCGCCAGGGCCGCGAGCGTCAGGACGTAGGGCAAGGCCAGCAGAAGTTGGTAGGGCACGTTCTCGAACAGTGCCTGGAGTTCGAACTGGAGCGCCGAGGCCGCACCGAAGAAGAGGGAGGCCAGAAGGACGAGAAGGGGATTCCAGCGGCCCAGCACGACGACCGCAATGGCGATGAAGCCGCGCCCGGCCGACATCCCCTCGGCGAATGTGCCCGCATGGGCGAGGGCCAGGTGGGCGCCGGCGACGCCCGCCAGGAGACCGCCGGTGAGCACGGCCAGGACGCGGGTGCGGCGCACGCGGATGCCGGCCGCCTCGGCTGCGCCCGGCTCTTCGCCCACGGCGCGCAGTTCCAGCCCCCAGCGGGTGCGGAAGAGGTAATACCAGAGAAGCGGTGCCAGCAGGTAGGCCAGGTACGTGGTCCACGCCTGACTGAAGAGCGCCGGGCCGAGAAGAGGCAGCGCGGACAGGATGGGCAGCTCCAGCGGGGGCAGGGTCGGGAGGGTCAGCGCCGTGCCGGTCGCGCCGAAGACGCTCTGGTAGACGACGCCGGTCACCCCCAGCCCCCCCAGGGTCACCGCCGTGCCCACAATGATCTGATCGGCGTTGAGGGTGATGGCGAAGAGTGCGAAGACGGCGGCGATCGCGGTTCCGGCCATCGCGCCCGCCAGAACTCCCGCGGCAGGCGATCCGGTTAGCAGCGCCCCGAGCGCCCCGCCCAGGGCGCCACCGATGATCGAGCCCTCGAGGCCGATGTTGATCACCCCGGCGCGCTCGCTGATGGTCTCGCCCAGGGCGGCCAGGGCGAGGGGCGCGCCAAGACGCGCGGCCGCCTCGAGGAAAGCCTGAACGGCACCGGCGTCCATGGTCAGCCTCCGGCTCGCGGCGAGGGTTCGGGCGCGGGAAGCTCTGACGACGACCGGTCGCGGCCCGGGGACGCGGCCACCGCCGCCGCCCGCCGCCGCAGGAAGCCGTCCGCCGCCAACACCGCCAGGATGACGAGCGCTTCGATGGCGCTGACCCAGACGGCCGGCACCCCCACATCGCGCTGCATCGCCGCCGCCCCCGCTTGCAGGACGCCGAAGAACCCGGCTGTCAGAAGCACCGCGAGGGGGTTCAGGCCCGCGAGCAGCGCAACCGCGATGGCCGTGTAGCCGTAGCCCGGGGACAGGTTCTCGTACAGGGCGAAGGTCACGCCCGCCACCTCGATGCCCCCGGCCAGGCCGGCAAGCATCCCCGACAGCACGAAAGCCCCCAGCACCACCCGGCCCGTGGCGATCCGGCCCGACACGGCGGCCGCACGGGGGGAGGCGCCCACCGCCCGCACCCGGAAGCCCCATGCGCTGTGCTTCAGCAGCCACCACAGCACCACGGCCAGCACGACCGCGACGATGAAGCCGGCATGCAGTCGACCGGAGCCGATCCGCGGGAGCTGCGCCGCCAGCGCGAGCGGGTCGGTCTGGGGGAAGACCCCGCGCGCCTCCTGGAGGGGGCCGTGCACAAGCCAGGCGACCGTGTGGATGGCGACGAAGTTCATCAGGATGGTGGTGATGACCTCCCCGACGCCGGCCCGGAACTTCAGGCCCACCGGGACGAGGGTCCAAAGCCCGCCTGCCAGCGCCGCCGCCGCCATCGTCGCCGGGAGCAGAAGCCAGGCGGGCGCGGTCGGGAAGGTGAGCCCCACCCAGGCGGCGGCCACCGCCCCGGCATAGAGCTGTCCCTCCGCGCCGATGTTCCAGACGCCGGCTCGAAACGCGAGCGCCACCGCCAGACCGGTCACGATCAGGGGGGTTGCGCGCACCAGGGTGATGGACGCGAAGCGCTCGCCCGAACCGAAGGCGCCGGCGACCAGCGCCCGGCCTGCGGCGACCGGATCGTATCCCGCCACCGCCAGACCCGCCGCGGCCAGAAACACGGCAGTCAGAAGCGCCACCAGGCTGGCCGCCAACGGGCCGCCCCAGCGCATCCTCCTCCGCCCGCGCATCATCGGCGGAAAAGCACCCCAGCCTGGTGGCCCCCCTCGGCACCCGGGCCTCGGACTTCCTTCATCGCGTCAACCCCGTTCCCGAGGGTTCGTCGCCGAGTCGTTCCGCGCCCGCCCCGCCCGATGCCAGCATCAGGCGGCCCATCCCGGCCGGGGTGCGCTCCCCCTCCGGCACGGGGATCAGCTGGCCGCGCACGATGACGAAGACCCGGTCGGCCAGGTCGATCACCTCGTCCAGATCCGAGGAGAAGAGCACGATACCCGGAGCCGCTCCAGTGGAGTCCGCACCCGGGCTCTTCAGGCTCATCAGTTTGTCTCGCAGGAAGGCGGCCGCGGCGATGTCCAGCCCGCGCATCGGGTTCTCGGCCACCAGCAAGTCCGGCAGGCGCGCCAGCTCGCGGCCCACCAGAAGCTTCTGCTGATTGCCCCCCGACAGCGATCGGGCCACCGTCCTCCAGCCCGGGGCGCGTACGTCGAATCCCGCCACGATCTCCTTCGCGGTGCGCCGCATCGCCCCCCAGTCGACGAGTGGCCCGCGACGGTGGCCGGCGTGGTCGTGGAAGGCCAGCGCGGTGTTCTCGGCGAGATCGAAGCTCGGAACGAGCCCGCCCTCGGCCCGGTCCTGCGGGATCAGGCTGACGGTGGCCGGGAGGCGCACGCGCCCGACTTCGGGCCGCAACCGGCCCGCCAGTACAAGGGCGAGCTCGCGCTGGCCATTGCCCTCCACCCCGCCGATGCCGACGATCTCGCCCCGGCATACATCCAGCCTGACGTCGTGAAGGGCCATGCGACCGCGCGGACCCCGGGCGCCGACACCTTCCAGGCGCGCCACCCGAGCTCCGGCTTGCGACCGCGGGGGCGCGGCTGGCCGACCTGTCTCACGGCCGATCATCGCCCGAGCCAGCCCGGGCGCATCCACCTCCGCGCGCGCAGCGGCGAGCACGGTTCGCCCGCGCCGCAGCACCGTCACCCGGTCCGCTACCCGCAGGATCTCGTCCAGCTTGTGCCCGATCAGCAGCACGGTTCGTCCTGCCCGGGCCAGCGCCCGCAGGACTTCGAACAGCCAGTCCACTTCCTGCGGCCCGAGCATCGTCGAAGGCTCGTCCAGAATGAGGACGCGGGGATCACGGTACAGCGCCTTCAGGATCTCCACCCGCTGCCTGGCACCCACCGAAAGGCCGGCGACCGGAGCCGCTGGCTCCACCGGCAGCCCCGTCACCTGCTCGAGTTCCGCCAGTCGCTCGCGCACGCGGTCCAGCCGCAGCCGCAGGCCGCTCCCGTCCCGCGTCCCCAGCGCCACGTTCTCGGCCACCGTGAGGCTGGGAACCAGCGTGAAGTGCTGGTGGACCATGCCGATGCCGGCGGCAACCGCCTCGCGCGCGCTCCGCCACCGCCTCAGATCGCCCTCCACCAGAACCTCGCCGGCATCCGGGCGAAGCGCGCCGCACAGCACGCGCATCAGCGTGGTCTTGCCGGCGCCGTTTTCGCCCAGCAGGGCGTGAATCTCCCCGGGGTACGCGCACAGGCCGGCGTCTGCCAGAGCTTCGACGAACCCGAAGCTCCTTCGCACCGAACGCATTTCGACCGATGCGCGGACGGGCGGACCCCCAGCGGTTTCGGACATCACCCGAACCGGAAGCGCGAAGCGGGCACGCGCTCGGCCCCCGCAGAAACGAGCGCCGCGGAACGAGCAGCGCCCTTCAAGGGCCGCCGGGTTCCCCCTCCAGGAACCGGACCCGGGGCACCTCGAGCCTACCCTTGCGGATGGCCGTCCTTGCCTCGTCGATGCGAGCCAGGAGGTCGGCCGGGATTCGGTCCAACGCGGCCGGGTTGACGATGAAGTCCACCACGCCTTCGTCGATGCTGAGGTCGAGGGCCCCTGGGGGCAGCGTCCCGGCCACGAACCGGCCCGCGACTTCCAGGAAAGCCCGCGGAATGTCGATCGCGGCGCTCCCCGCGATGACCTCGGGCGCGACGTCGTTCTGATCGCGGTTCATGCCGATGGCCCACACCGGACTCTCGTCACCGTGCGCTTCCCGAACCGCCTGAAAGACGCCGAAGCTCGCCGCGTCGGTGTTGTGCACCAAGACATCGGCGCCACGGTTCAACTGGGCGATCGCCGCCTCCTTCGCGGCCGCCACGTCGTCCCAGCTGCCGATAAACGCTTCCAGCACCTGAATGCCGGGATCGACGGCGAGCGCGCCCGCCTCAAAGGCGCGGAAGGTACCCTGGACGGGCGGAATCGCCACGCCTCCGACCATCCCCACCACCTTCGACCGGGTAAGACCACCGGCCATGATCCCGGCGAGATAGCTCCCCTCCTCCAGGCGGAAGATGAGCGAACGGACGTTGTCCGAAATCCGCCCGCCGCTCGAGACGACTATGGTCATCCCGGGAAACTTCGCTCCGGCTCGCAGCGCCGCGTCCTGGTACTCGAAACCGTGGGCGAACACCAGATCGTAGCCGGACGAGCCGTACGAAAAGAAGGCCTCGTCGAACTCTGCCGGGGATCGCGTCTGCTGGTGACTGATCCGGGCCCCGAGCGAAGCCTCGATCAGCAGCAGGCCTTCGTACGCCCCCGCGTACCATCCGGCATCGCTCACCGGTCCCGAGGTGAGGAGCGCGACGCGCAGCCCCTCGTCGCCGGAGCCGCTCTCCGCCTCGCCACAGCCGATGGCGACCGCGCACGCGAGACCCGCCGCCACAAATGCGCGGGCCGCATGCCGAACGGTCATGTGTCCTCCTCATTCGTGGGTAGGCGGGCGCGGCGCACACGGCCCATGCTCGCAAGCTGTCTGCACCGGCCGGCGCGGGGCCCATCCCGGGAACTGGCGCAAGGCCATGCGTCCGGCGCAATATAGAGCCGTTGCACGGTAACTTCGACCCGACCATCGCCCCGCTCTCCAAGGGCCACCAACCCCGAGCACAGCCATGTCACAGCAGCGCGACCACTGGAATTCGAATCTGGGATTCGTCCTCGCGGCGACCGGAAGCGCCATCGGCCTGGGCAACCTGTGGAAGTTCCCCTTCATCACTTGGGAGAACAACGGCGGCGCGTTCGTGCTCGTGTACCTCGTGTGCATCGCCGCCGTGGGGCTGCCCATCATGATGGCTGAGCTCTTGATCGGGCGCAGGAGTCAGAAGAGCGCGGTCGGGGCCCTCAAGGACGCCGTCGGCCCCATGTGGGGCCTGGTGGGCGGCTGGGGCGTGATCTGCGCCTTCATCCTGCTCAGCTACTACACGGTCATCGCCGGCTGGTCAATCTACTATTTCGCCAGGACGATGGAGTGGTCCTTCGGCGGCTTCCCGGCCGGGCTGGCGACGGGCGACCTGTTCAACGAGCAGGTCGGCAACGCCTCCCTCCAGCTTGCCCTCTCTCTCGCCTTCAGCGTGGGGACGGTGGCCGTCGTCTACTTCGGAGTCAGCAAGGGCATCGAGCGCATCGCACGCATCTTCCTGCCGATCCTCTTCGGGATTCTCCTCCTGCTCCTGATCAGCGCCCTGGGGATGAGCGGGTCAGGCGAAGCGCTGCGCTTCATCTTCCGGCCGAACTTCGCGGAGCTCGAGCCCGACTCCATACTGGAGGCGCTCGGGCACTCGTTCTTCACGCTCTCGCTCGGCATGTGCGCGATGATCACGTACGGCTCCTACATCGCGCGCCATCACTCCATCGTGAAGGCGTCGGCGATGATCGTCGTCCTCGATACCGTGATCGCGCTGGTCGCTACGATCATCATGTTCTCGGTGATCTTCTCGGTGGCGGGAATGAGCGAACAGGTGGGCGGCTCGACGGTGGGCATGCTCTTCATCTCGCTCCCGGAGCTCTTCTACAGCGAGGTGCCCTTCGGCGTGCTGCTGGGGCCGCTCTTCTACGTGCTGGTGGCGCTGGCCGCACTCACCTCGACCATTTCGCTTCTGGAAGTCGTGGTCAGCTACCTGATCGACGAGCGAGGCATCGCCCGCAACCGCGCCACATTCATGTGCGGCGGGGCCATCTTCATCTTCACGATCTTCGCCGCCCTCTCCTTCACCGGAACTCCCTTCCTGGCGACGCTCGAAATCTTCGCCGGCAAGGTCGGCTGGTTCTCGACCGCCGATCATTTCGTCTCCAACTGGATGCTGCCCACGGGCGGTCTCGCGATCACGCTGGCGGCAGGCTGGTTCATGAGCCGGAAGGCCAGCGAAAGCGAACTCATGGACGGCAACCAGCCCAAGTGGTTCAACTACGAAACCTGGCGCTTCTTCATCCGCTTCGTGGCGCCGATCGCCGTCGCTGCGATCATCATCGCCGTGCTCTTCGGTGTCGACTTCAGCTGAGACGCGGATGACCGGGGACCTTCTCACCCGGGCGACGCCCAGACGGCCGGGCACGCTCCAAGTGCAGGGACGCGTGCTCTACCTGGCCGACGACACCGCCCTCGTGCGCGCGCAACTCTACGACGGGCTGGACCTGAAGCTCAGCGACGAACTGCGCGGCCAGCTCCGCGACCAGATCTCCACCGACGAAATCACCCCCGCCTACATCTGCTTCTTCTACGACGACACGCTCGGCGAATTCCCCTATCTCGGCCTGCGCACCACGAACCCGGAGACCGCCGCCGAGGAGTATCCAGTGGCGCGCGCAAGCGTCAAGAACGGCGGCTTCGTCTGTTCCGTGGCGGGCAAGCGGCGCGGAAAGGGCTCCAGCCGCGAACAGAGTCCCTATGCCGAGATGATGGCGGGGATCCAGGTCGTCGTCAGCGAGAGCATCGAACGCATCTACAACGAGAACTGCCAGAACCTGGGCGTGCTCACGACCACCGACTTCGGCGTGGCCGAGCGCATCGCGCGCGGGGAGGAAATCCGGCTCGAGGAGTTCACCCGGGGGAAGGACGACATCACCCGCCAGATCATCGAGTACGGGGGACTCTTCGAGTTCAACGTGGCCCGCATGCAGGGCAAGGCGACGGTGCCGGCGCCGTCGTGTGCGGCGGACGCCGGGAATCCTCCCATGACCCTCGCCGAGAAGATCTTCGCGCGCCACTGGGTCGTCGATCCCGCGAGCGGGAACACGGGCGTCGACTCGGTCACGCCCGGAGAGGCCGGCTTCTTCCGCACCGACATCCGCTTCTCCCACGAATACGTGACCCCGATGGCGGCCATCTTCTTCGAGCAGAAGATGGGACCGGAGGGAAAGGTGCTGGACCCGGCAAGCGTGCTCTTCTTCCGGGATCATCTGACGTTTCTGCACAAGGCGATGAGCCAGGAGCGGATCGAGGACGGACTGCTGGAGGTCGCGAACCAGCTCGAGGTGAAGCAGCGCGAGTTCGCGGAGAAACAGGGCATCCGGCTGTACGGGGAGCAGATGGGGCATCGCATGGGCTCGGTCGCGATCTGCCACTCGAAGATTCTGGAGGCCTACGCGGAGCCCGGGATGCTCATCATCGGCTCGGACTCCCACACACCGCATGCGGGGGCCATCGGGGCGCTGGCGTTCGGCGTGGGCACCACCGCCATCTTCAACTCCTGGATCACCAGGGATGTGCGCGTGCAGGTGCCGCCTTCCTTCAAGGTGGTCATCTCGGGAACGCCCGCGGCGGGGGTAACCGCGAAGGACTACATGCTGGAGATCCTGCGGCATCCCTACATCCGCGACGGGCACGCCATCGGGCAGATCATCGAGTACGCGGGACCGGCGGTCGAAGCTCTCCCCGTGGACGAGCGCGCGACCATGACCAACATGGCCGCCGAGGTGGGGGCCTTCACCGGGCTGGTGGCCGCCGACGAGAAGTCGGTCGAGTATCTGGTCGAAGAGCGCGGCATGGAGCGGGAGCATGCGGAAGCGCTGGCCCGCGACATGTACAGCGATCCGGGCGCTGGCTACGTGCGCGTGATCGAGATCGACGCCTCGGTCATCGAGCCGATGGCCGCGCTGCCCAACGACCCGGGCAACGGCGTGCCGCTGCGAGACCTCGAGCCGGAGCACATCCGCATCGACATCGCCTACGCCGGATCGTGCACGGCGGGCAAGAAGGAGGACATGGACATGTACGCCCGGGTCTTCCGCGAAGTGCACGACCGCTGGGGACTGGGGGTGCATCCGGACGTGGACTGCTTCATCCAGTGCGGCTCCACGGACGTACGCGAGTACTGCCGGGAGCGGGGATACCTCGAGCTGTTCAAGCACGTCGGCGCCACCTTCATCGAGCCGGGGTGCGGCGCCTGCATCAATGCCGGTCCGGGGATCACGCGCCGGGCGGACGAGGTCAGCATCTCCTCCCAGAACCGGAATTTCCCCGGACGCTCGGGACCGGGCCAGCTGTATCTGGCTTCGCCGTACTCGGTGGCGGCCAGTGCGGTGGCGGGCTATGTGACCAGTTGGAAGCCGGGGGAGCGGCCGCGGCTCGCGGAGGCAAGGAGGCGCCTCGCCGGGTGAAGGCCGGCTGAGGGAACGCTCTCAGCGGCCGGCGCGGAGAAATAATCGGGGAGCCGGCGGGCCTTCGGCCGACGGAGCGGGAGGGGAATGGCCGCTGCTGGACTCGAACCAGCGACCCCTACGATGTGAACGTAGTGCTCTGCCAACTGAGCTAAGCGGCCAAACGAAACGCAGGCCGACCATCCGAAAGCGATGGCCCGCGTTCCCTGATACCCCCACGGGGAGTCGAACCCCGGTCTCTTGGCTGAGAACCAAGTATCCTAGGCCACTAGACGATGGGGGCCTGTGTAGCAAAGGGGCGATAAGATACCGATTCCCCCCGGATGGAATCAAGTCCCGGTCTTGCCGCCGTCCCTCACGGCCTGGACGAGCCGTTCCAGAGCGTGGTCCAGAACGTCGGGAGCGACGGTCGCGGGAGGCGTCAGCTCGATGACCTGACCCTGCTCGCCGGCGGGAAGCACCAGCACTCCGTCCGCCAGGAGCTGCTCGGCCACGCGTGCCCCCGCGCCCGCGGCGGGCGTGACGCCTGGTGGGACGCCCGTCCTCGTCGCGCGGCCGGCCACCGTCCTCACGGGATCGCGCACGATCTCGATCCCGGCCAGCAACCCCAGCCCCCGCACTTCACCGACGTGTGCGACCTCCGCGAGTTCGTCGCGAAGCCGGGCGACCAGGCGCCTCCCCATGCGCGCGGCGCGCTGATCGAGGCGCTCTGTCTCCACCAGGTCCAGGAAGGCCAGCGCGGCGGCGCAGGCGACCGGGTGTCCCAGGAACGTGCTCGTGTGCAGCGCTTCCCCCTCGGACTCCGGCCAAGCGTCGAATACCCCCACCCTCCCCAGGCATGCGCTTAGCGGAAAGCCGCCCCCCAGGGCCTTGCCCAGGCAGACCAGGTCCGCGTCCAGCCCGAGGGCGGGTCCGGCGAACATGGAGCCACAGCGGCCGAGGCCGGTGAACACCTCGTCGGCGACCACGACTGCCCCATGGTGACGGACCAGCGCGGACAGCTCTTCGAAGAAGCCCGCCGGGGGGATGCGCACCCCGCCACGTCCCTGCACCGGTTCTACGAGCACCGTGCCGATAGCGGCTCCTCCGGGAGCTCCGTTCGCCAGAACGCGCTCGCAAGACGCCAGGCTCATCGAAGCGCCTTCCTGCAAGACGGGGAACGGAACGAACGCCACTCCGTCATACAGGCGCCTCCGGAAGGGCCCCCGGAAGTCGTCGCGATGGGTGGTGGCGAGCGCGCCCAGGGTGAGCCCGTGATATCCGCCCTCGAAGGCCAGGATGCCCGATCGGCCCGTGTAAAGCTCCGCGGTCTTGAGCGCGATCTCCACCGCTTCCGAGCCGGCAGAGGCCAGCACGGCCCGCGCCTCCGGCCAGGGAGCGAGCCCGGCAAGCCGCTCCAGCAACTCGACCTTCACCGCCGGCGGGTGGATGTCGCCCATGCCGTGGACGAGGCGCCGCTGCTGTTCGGCCGCCGCCCGCATCACCCGCGGATGGCGATGGCCGGCGAAGGCGACGCCAAAGGCGCCGGTCAGGTCGATGTACACATTGCCGTCAACGTCGCGAACGTTGGACCCCAGCGCTTCTTCCCAGAAGACCGGAAAGCGGTCGCCGATGAAGGTGACGTTGCGGGACTCCGCCTGGCGCAAACGCCTCCCCAGCGCGAGCGAGCGCGGCCCCGGCGGCGTGACCGCGATGTGCGGAAGGGCATCGCCGAAGACCCGTCCCCGTGCGGAGCCCTCGAGCTGGCCGGCCACGCCCCGTCGGCGCTAGAGCTGGGGCTCGGCCGCGATGCCCATGACGTGGAAGCCCTTGTCCACATGGAGGGTCGCGCCGGTGATCCCCGCCCCCAGCGGAGAGCACAGGAAGGCGGCCGCGTTGGCCACGTCCTCCGCGGTGTTCACCTCCGGGAGGGCCGCGTTGGTCCGGTAGTACTCGACCATGCGGTCGATGGAGCCGATGGCGGAGGCCGCCCGGCTGGCCAGCGGACCCGCGCTGATGGTGTTCACCCGCATGCCCCAGCGCCTTCCCGCCTCGAAGGCCAGCACGCGCGTGTCGCTCTCGAGCGCCGCCTTGGCCGAACTCATCCCTCCGCCATATCCGGGAATGACCCGCTCGGCCGCCAGGTAGCTGAGCGAAACGGCGGCGGCGGCAGGGCGCATGAGGGGCCCGAAACGCTGCACCATGCTCACCAGCGAATAGGCGCTCGCGCTGAGCGCGGCCAGGTAGCCGGCGCGGCTGGTCTCGATGAGGGGCTTGCGCACCTCGGGCCCGTTGGCCAGGGAGTGCACCAGGATGTCCAGGCAACCGTCCCCGAAATCGGAGCGCATCGCGTCCGCGACTTCCTGGATGCTGTAGCCGTCGACCGCGCGATAGCGCTTGTCTTCCCGGACCCCGGCGGGAATGTCGTCCGGCATGTCGAAGGTGGCGTCGAGCGGGTAGATCTTCTCGATCTCCATCACGCCTCCGCCCGGGAGCGATCGATCGAGCCGGCCTCTTTTCAGGCCCATGCGGAAGATGCGCATCACCGGCGGCCACGTGCCCAGGCAAATCGATGCCCCCGCCGCAGCCAGCATCCGCGCGATGGCCCACCCGTAGCCGCGGTCGTCCGCAACGCCGGCGATGAAGGCGCGCCGCCCGCTCAGGTCTATTCCCAGCATGTCGATGTGCTCCCTGTCATGTCTCCTGCCTCCGGCCCAGCCGGGTCGCGACCCAGAAGAACAGCGCCGCGGTGAAGGCCAGCGCGAGCACGGAGCCCAGCCGCTCACCCGCGTCAACACCCAGGTACCATGCCGCACTCACGATGGTCGCGCACGAACAGAGCACGAGCGGGCGGGCGTCCCTGCGCAGCCCGTACCAGAGCCCGCACGCTCCCGCCCCGGCCACCACGGCCGCGGTGCCCAGCGGGGGGAGGTCGTACACCTCGAGCGTGGTCCCGAACCCGAGCGGGATGGCGAGCAGGACCGAAGCCGCGACATGGTAGCTGTAGCGGGCGCTGCGCAACGCCGCCGGGGCCCGATGGATGCCCCAGAGCGCCAGCGCCGTCACCAGCAGCAGCCAGGCGTCCAGGGCCAGCAGCGTCTCGTCGCCCAATTCGAAAGGGCCGGCCGCGGTCATGCCGGCCATCGCATAGCCTGCGTACAGACTCACCGCAAAGGCATTGAGCGTGCGCCGCGAAACGGTCCGCGCGCGTCCCGCATGCATCAGCAGGCCCAACACCGCCAGCGTCGAGACCAGCGCCCCGTCGAGGACCCATATGATGATGTCGGCGTCCAGATCGAAGGCTCGGAAGAGGAATGCCGCCAGAAAACCGTAGCCGAGGGCGCTGGCCACCGCCGGCATGACCGGGTTGCGGCGCACGAAGACCGGAATGGTCGCGATAGGAGTGGCAAGGGCGAGAAGGCCGACCACGACGCCCGCCGCCGTCGTGTTGTCCCACGCCTCCATGGAATAGACGTACGCCGAGAGGAGCAGGATCAGACCGCTGGTCTGGAGCGCGTAGGTCACCGGCACATAGCGGCGGGCGGCCTCGAGGCGCATTCCCAGCAGCACAATCGCGATCCCGGTCCCGGCAATGACGCATGCGCGCGCGCCGGGTCCCAGTTCGGGCCACGACCAGGCGAAGAAGGTTATGGCGGCGATGACCAGAAGAATGCCCGCCGTGCCAGAGACGGCATACTGCAGGAAGCGCGAGCGCCCGCGGCGCACGCTGAGCGCATGCTCGGACCGCAGTTGCCCGGCCAACTCGCCGGAGATCAGCCCGGCTTCCTCCCATCGCTCGATGGCGCTATCGATGTCCGCTTTGCTCATCTGGCTATCCACTCCGCTGCATGTCGCACGAAGCTGGCGCCGGCTTCGAAAGCATCCGCCTCGTGCCATGATGGCCGGGGTGCGCTACCCGCCACTAGCTCTGACCCAGCCAGAACCACAATAGGGCGTATACCGCCAGAAGAAAAAAGCCTTCCCAGCGCCGAATCTTCAGCCCCGTCCATGCCACCGGCAGCACCAGGACCGACAAGACAACCACTGCGAGAAACTCGCGGCCGAGCACGCCGGAGGCGACTGCGAGCGGTTCGATGAGCGCCGCGCCGCCCAGCACCGCGGTCAGATTGAAGATGTTGGACCCGATGACGTTGCCTACGGCGATGTCCGCCTCGTTTCGTGTCGCGGCGACCACGGAGGTCGCCAGCTCCGGCAGCGACGTGCCGATTGCGACCACGGTCCCACCGATGAGCAATTCGGAAATCCCCATGGCCGTGGCGATCTCGATGGCGCTGACGACGATGGTTCTGCCGCCCAGCACCAGAACCGCGGATCCGGCCAGGACCAGCAGGATGTTCTTCGACAGCGGCTTCGGCTTCGCCTGGGCTTCTTCCCCGGCAAGGGCCTCGAACTCGGCCAGGATTGCCGGTGTCTCGCGCCGGGCTGACCGCAGCAGAAAACCCAGGTAGACCGTGAGCACGAGGAGAAGGATTGCGCCATCCAGGCGAGACACGTCCCCGTCCGCAATCACCGGATAGACCACCAGCGTCACCGCCAGCATCGCAGGGATTTCGCGCGAGACGATGCGCCTGTGTACGCCCAGGGGCTGAATGATCGCGGTGACCGCGAGAATCAGCCCGATATTGGCGAGATTCGAGCCCAGCGCGTTGCCGATCGCCAAATCCGAACTCCCTCGCAAAGCGGCCATTACGCAGACGACCAGCTCGGGCGCCGATGTGCCGAGGGAGACCACGGTCAGGCCGACCACGATCGGCCTCGCCCCGAGCGTCTTGCCCAGGCCGGCCGCGCCGTTCACCAGCAAGTGGGCGCCGAAATACAGGCCGATGACACCGACCAACAGGCCCAGGGCCGCCAGGGACAATCCGGTTACCTGGAACGAGCCGGAAGTCGGCTGTCAGAGGCGCGATGACGCCGGTTCAGCGGAGGCGCCGGACAAATCCGGATCGACGCAAGAAACCGGACGCGGGACTCGTCACGGGGCTCGGCGATGTAGTGGCGGGTCAAAGCGCGTTCGTTTCCTGGGCGAGGGGTCCGGGGGCGAGGGTGGCAATAGGGCACAACGATAGCCGGGCGGCCGGAATCGCGCACTCGGTCAGTCTCCGCCGGTCTCGGGCTGGCTGTCTGCATGCGCTGGCGGCACGTCGTCCTCGAGGAGCTTCAGGAAGGCTTCCTCATCCAGGACGGGGACGCCCAGCTTTTCCGCCCTCGCGGCCTTGGACCCGGGTTTCCCGCCCACCACCAGATAACCCGTGGCGGAACTTACGGACGAGACGACGCGCCCTCCCAGGCTCTCGACGCGCTTCTTGGCCTCCGGTCGCGTGATCGATTCGAGCCGGCCCGTAAAGACGAACGACTCGCCGTCTAGTTTCCCCACCGCCAGCTCCTCCGGGGGAATCAACTTGAAACCCATATCCAGGAGGGCATCGACCGACCATGCGTTGGTGGTGTCCTTGAAGTAGCCAACGATCTTCGCCGACATTATGGGTCCGATCCCCTCCACCTCCTCGAGCCGCTCCGCTGTTGCTTCGCGAAGGGTCGCAAGCTTGCGGAACTCGGCCGCCAGCACGCGCGCCACCGTGGCCCCGACCTCCGGGATGCCCAATCCGTAGATAAAGCGGGCCAGCTCCACGCGTCTAGCCTTCTGAATCGCGTCTACCAACTTGCGCGACTTGTGGGCGAAGCCTTCCAGCGTGATCAGGTCCGACACATTCAGGTCGGAGCCTTTTGAGGCGAGCTTGTCGAGCAACGGCGCGCGGGTCTCGTCTTGAAGGAAGGCGATGATGCGCTTGGCGGCTACCGGCCCAACGCCGTCCAACTCCTCAAGTCTTTCCGTCGTCGACTCAAGAAGGCTCTGCAATTCTCCGAATTCGGCGGCGAGATGGCTTGCTCTCTTGGGTCCCACTCCGGGGATGCCCAGCCACTCGATGACACCCTGCAGCCCGATTCCCCCTTCGCTTTTGTCGACCAGCTTGCTCGACTTCTCCGCAAACCCCTCCAGCGTGAGGAAGTCCTCCGGATGTAGGCCGAAGATGTCGGCCAGTTGGCGCACGCGCCCTTGGCCCACCAGCAACCCTACCGTCTCGGAGCCAAGGCCCTCGATGTCGAGCCCTCCCCGCGAGACAAAGTGGAGGATGCCACGCTCAAGCTGCGCGGGGCAGCTGAGGCGGTTCGAACAGACTACGAAGGGACCCTCATCCACTACGACTGCTCCGCAGCGTGGACATTTCGTCGGCATGTGAAAGCGGTCGGAACGGTCGCGTCCGGGCTCCGGTACCCGCTCCACCACCTGCGGGATCACGTCACCGGCCCGCTGGATGCGCACCAAGTCGCCCTCGCGCACATCCTTGCGCTCCAGCTCCTCGCGGTTGTGGAGCGAAGCGCGCGAGACAGTCACGCCCCCCACCTCTACCGGGCGCAGCAGCGCGACCGGGGTGAGCTTGCCGGTGCGGCCGACCTGCACGGCGATGCGTTCCAGCCGGGTGACCTCCTGGCGCGGCGCAAACTTGAATGCGAACGCCCATCGCGGATGGTGGGAGGTGTTCCCGAGCTCCTTGCGCGGAGCCAGCGCGTTCAGCTTCACCACCACCCCGTCGATCTCGTAGTCGAGGTCGTTCCTCTCTTTCGCGAACTCGGCGTGATAGGCAATGGCCTCCTCAATGTTCGCGACCTTGCGGGTGCGATCCGGCAACCTCAGCCCCCATTCGCGCAGGGCCTCGACCGCCTCTTCGTCGGTGTGGAAGGGCGGCCCCTCCACCGCGAGGGTCTGGTAGGCCGCCCCCTCGATGGCGAGGATGTCGTAGGCGAAGAACTCCAGAGGTCGCGTCCGGGTGATTCGCGAATCCAGCTGGCGTAGCGCTCCCGCCGCCGCGTTGCGGGGGTTGGCGTAGGGTTCGAGCCCGGCCTCCACCCGGCTCCGGTTCAACTTCTCGAACGCGGAGAGATACATGAGCACCTCGCCCCGGACGGCGAGAAGAGAGGGAATGGGGTCAGCGTCATCGTATCCCCGCAGATCGACAACCGGTGCTCCCGGCGCCCCGTCCGTCGGCCCGCCGGTCGCTTCCCCGCCTTCGAGCGGCTCACGCATCGTGGGCCGATGGCCTGCCCGCAGCCGCAGCGGCACCGAAGGGATGGTGCGCGCGTTCTCGGTCACGCCCTCTCCCACCACCCCGTTCCCGCGGGTGACGGCGCGGACCAGCACGCCATCCTTGTACACCAGCTCCAGCGACGACCCGTCCAACTTGGGCTCCACCAAGTATTCGACCGGCCCCTCCACCGCCTTGCGGATTCGCTCGTCGAAGCGACGCACATCCTCCAGTGCCTCGGACGAATCGAGGGAGAGCATCGGCTCCTCATGCCGCACCGGCGGGAGCTCGGAGAGCGGGTCCGCGCCTACCCGCTGGGTGGGCGAGTCTGGCGTGACCAGGTGCGGAAATGCCTCTTCGATGGCCTGAAGCGCCCGGTACAGCTTGTCGTACGCCCCGTCCGAGATCTCCGGCTGGTTGTCTACATAGTAGAGGCGGTCGTGGCGCGTGATCGCCGCGCGCAGACGGGCGGCTTCAGCCCGGGCCTCCGGCTCGCTGTACTTCACGGCTATCGGTCGTAGGGATTCGGCATTTGGCCGCTGGACCGGCGAAGGATACGCCATGCCAGTTCGATGTCGGCCTCAGCTCCACGTGCGGCGAAGAACTCGGCGGTACGCAGGGCGGAACGTCTTCCCACATCGGACTGCTGCTTTCTCTCGCTCATACCGTCATCCTCCCCGGTGGTTGGTGGGACGCAGCCCATCACGATTCGAAAGCACTTCGGGCCTGCCGGCAAGGCCTTGTTGCCTGAAGATAACGATGGCTTGCAAGTCACCGACGGGAACTCGGGGAAGAAGCCTGACGCGTCCTCGGGAGCGGAAGTCATCGATTTGGCGGGTTCGCCCCTCGCCTCCGCTTTCCCTAGATTGCGGGCGCTGTTGCGCGACCCGTTCACCCTGGAGGATACCATGACGTACCCCCGGCTGTCTCGACACTCCTTTGCACTGCCCCTGCTCTGCGCCCTGGCAGTGTTCCTGGCTCCTGCCGCCACCGTCGCCCAGGGCGAGATGGAAACGACCACCCCGCGCGGAGCCGACGAGGGCCAGGGGCCCTTCGACCGCATGGTCATCCGGGGCGTCACGATCATCGATGGCACCGGCTCGCCGCCCCGCGGGCCGATGGACGTGGTCATCGAGAACAATCGCATCGTCGAGGTGGCCTCGGTCGGCTTCCCGCTGGTGGAGATCAACGAGGACCGCCGTCCGGATCCGGGCGATCACGAGATCGACGGCGAGGGGATGTTCCTGCTCCCCGGCTTCGTGGACATGCACGCCCACACCGGGGGCGCCCCCAAGGCCCCGCAGGGCGAGTACGTCTACAAGCTCTGGTTGGGACACGGGGTCACCACGTCGCGCGGCGTGCCCCATGGGGGGTTCGAGTGGCAGCTGCGCGAGAAGGCGATGGCGGCCGACAACACCATCGTCGCGCCCCACATGTACTCGTATGTGCGGCCCGGCAGCGGCGAGGGCTGGGGCGGACGCTCGATCGACACCCCGGAAGCCGCCCGCGAGTGGGTGCAGTGGGCCGCATCGCAGGAAATCGAAGGCCAGACCATCGACGGCCTGAAGCTGGGCGCGTACGACCCCGAGATCATGGCCGCCCTCATCGACGAGGCGCACCGGTTCGACCTGGAGACCGTCGCCCACCTCGACCAGATGGGCATGGCACGCATGACCGCGGTGGACGCGGCGCGCGTGGGGCTGGACATGATGACGCACTACTACGGGCTCCTCGAGTCCATGCTCACCGACTACTCCGTCCAGGCCTGGCCGCTCGACTACAACTACAACGACGAGCAGCACCGCTTCGGCAACGTGGGGCGCCTCTGGTTCCAGTCCGCAGAGCCCGGAAGCGAGCAGTGGCAGGAGTTGATCGATGAGTTCCTGGAGCTGGGCTTCGGGCTCGACCCGACGATGACCATCTACGAAGCCAGCCGCGACGTCATGCGCGCCCGCGAGGCGGACTTCCACGAGGAGTACACGCTCCCGACGCAGGAGGACTTCTACCAGCCCAGCCGCCGGGCTCACGGGTCCTACTGGTTCTACTGGACCAGCGAGGACGAGTACCACTGGAGGCAGTTCTACGGGAAGTGGATGCATTTCCTGAACGACTACAAGAACGCTGGCGGAATCGTCACCACCGGATCGGACTCGGGCTTCATCTACAAGCTCTACGGCTTCGACTACATCCGTGAGTTCGAGCTGCTGCGCGAGGCGGGCTTCCATCCGATCGAGGTGATCCGCTCCGCGACCCTGTATCCGGCGCAGATGCTCACCAAGTACGGCGACGCGCCCGCGGACTTCGGCATTATCCGCCCGAATACCCGCGCCGACCTGGTTCTGGTGGACGAGAACCCGCTCGAGAACCTCAAGGTGCTGTACGGCAACGGCGCCGTGAAGCTGAACGACGAGACCGGGGAGATGGGGCGCGTCGGCGGGATCAGGTACACCATCAAGGACGGCATCGTCTACGACGCCCAGCAGTTGCTGGAGGATGTCAAGGAGATGGTGCGGCAGGCGAAGGCCGAGAGGGCGGCGGTCTCGGACGGCGCGGGCCGGTAGACGCCGGGCGCGGCCAGAGAGGCTCCTGAGGCTGTCGGCTGAACGGGACCGTGCACGACCTTGCGAATCCCGGTGAGCGGGGTGCTCCGCGGCCTCTGACCGCCGCACTCACCGGGTGCGCGGGGGCCTCCTGGCGATGACCTCCCCTGCCGAGGGCGGCCGGCTGCCCCTCGACATCGACCGGCTGCGGGCCGACACGCCCGGCTGCCGGAACCGGGTGCATCTTAACAACGCGGGCGCCGGTCTCATGCCGGCCCCCGTGTTGCGCGCCGCGCGCGAGCATCTGGAGCTGGAGGCCCGTATCGGCGGCTACGAAGCCGCGGACGCGCGCGCCGAACAGGTGGCGGCCGCCTACGACGCGGTCGCGGAGCTGCTGGGGGTGGCTGCCGCCAACATCGCCTTCATGGAGAACGCCACCGCCGCCTTCAACCAGGCGCTCTCGTGCGTTCCCTTCCGGCGCGGGGACGTCCTGGTCACCAGCCGCAACGACTACGTCTCCAACCAGATCGCCTACCTGTCCCTGCAGGCCCGCCTGGGGGTGGAGGTGGTGCGGGCGCCGGACCTGCCCGAAGGGGGCGTCGATCCGAGGGCAGTGGCGCGCATCATCCACCGGCGGGGGGCGAGGCTGGTCGCGCTGACCCATGTGCCGACCAGCTCCGGTCTGGTGCAGCCGGTGGAAGAGGTGGGCCGGGCCTGCCAGGAGCGCGGCGTCCTCTACCTGGTCGACGCCTGCCAGTCCGTGGGGCAGATGCCGGTGGACGCGCGCGCCATCGGCTGCGATTTCCTCTCGGTCACCGCCCGCAAGTTCCTGCGCGGACCGCGCGGCGCCGGCTTCCTCTACGTGTCGGACCGCGTCCTGGACACGGATCTGGAGCCCCTCCTTCCCGACCTGCGGGGGGCCCACTGGATCGACACCGACCTCTACCAGCCAGCGCCCGACGCCACCCGCTTCGAGAACTGGGAATTCGCCTATGCGATGGTGCTGGCCACCGGAGAGGCGGTCCGCTACGCCTCCCGCCTGGGGCTGGAAAACATCCGCGAGCGAGCGTGGCGGCTGGCGGACTTTGCGCGTGAAACCCTGGGCGCGCTGGGCGGCGTAACGGTCATGGACCGGGGCAGGGTTCGCTCCGCCATCGTCTCCCTGCACCTGGCCGGACGCGACCCCGTTGGACTCGTTCACGCCCTGCGCGAGCGGGGCATCAACACATCCGCCACACCTCTCGGCTACGCGCTGATCGACCTGGACGCCAAGGGAATCGGGAGCACCCTGCGCGTCTCCCCCCACTACTACAACACGCGAGCCGAGATCGAGACGCTCGCGGACGCGCTGCGCGAACTCTCCAGCCAGAGTTCGGGCCGGGACAACTGATGACCAGGACGGCATGTTGAAACACCTGCGACGACTACCTGCACTCGACCCCCTCGTGCTCGCCCTAGTCCCCCTCGTGCTCGCGCTCGCCCTGGGCGCTTGCGACCGGAGCGGCCCGGGCCCGGAGGAATCTCCTTCGGACACCGGGGCCGAGGCCGGGGAGACCCGCCCGCTTCATGAGGGAGCGCAGGCGTTTTCGCTCTTCGGAGAGCCCCTCTATCCCAACCCCGCTCCCCCGCAGGTCGCGGCTCAGCAGGCCGAAGACGTGGCTGCGGCGCGCGCCGACTACGAGGCCGCTCCGGACGACGCCGTCGCCACCATCTGGTTGGGCCGGCGCATCGGCTACACGGGGCTCTACCGGGAAGCCATCGAAGTCTTCGCCGAGGGCATCGCAAAGCATCCGGAGGACGCCCGCATGTACCGCCACCGGGGTCATCGCTGGATCAGCGTGCGCGAGTTCGACCGGGCGATCGATGATCTGTCGCACGCCGCCTCTCTGGTCGAGGGCCTCCCCGACGAGGTTGAACCGGACGGCCAGCCCAACGCCCTCGGCATCCCCACCAGCACGCTCCAGTCCAACATCCACTACCACCTCGCGCTGGCCCACTATCTGAAGGGCGACTTCGAGCCGGCGCTGGCGTCCTACGAGAGCTACGTCGCCATCACGACCAACCCCGACCAGCTGGTCGCGATCTCGCACTGGTGGTACATGGCCCTGCGGCGGCTGGGCCGCGATGCGGAGGCGGCGTCCGTCCTCGACCCCGTGACCGCCGACCTGGGCGTGATCGAGAACACCAGCTACCACCAGCTCCTGCTGATGTACAGGGGAGAAATCGAGGCGGACGAGTTGTGGGACCCCGCGCAGGAGGACCCGTCCGGTGTCGCGATCGCCTACGGAGTCGCGACCTGGCATCTGTACAACGGACGCGAGTCCCTGGCCGAAGAAATGTACCGCCGCATCCTGGAGGGCTCGGGATGGGCAGGCTTCGGCTACATCGCGACCGAAGCCGAGATCGTTCGCATGGAGGCCGGCTGACACGCTCCGGGACGATCCCGGGATCGATGCATCACCATCGCCCCCGGGCGGGAGCAACGGGGCCGCGGGGGGCATTCTGGTTGACGCCCTCCGCGCGAAAATCTAGATTCATGAAACGGAGAATCATTCTTGATTACGAGCCCCCGAGTCGGGGGCTTTAGGTTCGCCCCCTTGACCACGCCGTCGCCCCAAGGGGCCTGGGATCTCTGACATAAAGATACTGATGACCGATTCGCCCATTCTCATTACCACCGGCCTGCGCGCCAGAGTCACCGAAGAGGACATCGAGATCCTCAAGGGTGTCGATCTGGAGATTCGGCCTGGTGAAATACACGCCATCATGGGCCCGAACGGGTCCGGAAAAAGCACCTTCGCCAAGGTACTCGCCGGCCATCCCGGCTACGAGGTCACCGGCGGCAGCGCCTTCTTCGATGGTCAGGACCTGCTGGAGCTCAAGACCGACGAACGTTCGCGCGCGGGCCTCTTCATGGCCTTCCAGTATCCCGTGGCCATCCCCGGCGTCTCCATCGCCAACTTCCTGCGCACCGCTCTCCAAGCTCGCATCGAGAAGGGTGACGAACTCGATCTGTTCGACTTCCAGGATCTGCTGCTTGAGCGGATGGAGATGCTGGAGATGTCCCCTTCGTTCGCCGAGCGCGCGGTCAACGATGGCTTCAGCGGGGGTGAGAAGAAGCGCAACGAAATCCTTCAGATGGCAGTGCTGGAGCCGTCCCTCGCCGTCATGGACGAGACCGATTCGGGCCTCGACATTGACGCGCTCAAGGTCGTTGCGCGCGGCGTAAACACCCTCCGGAAGGAGCGGCCGGAGATGGCAGTGCTGCTGATCACGCACTACCAGCGGCTGCTCAACTACATTCAGCCGGACTTCGTTCACGTCATCGTGGACGGGCGCATCGTCCGTTCCGGCGGCCCCGAAGTGGCACTCAGTCTCGAAGAGGGCGGCTACCGCGAGTACCAGAAGCTGCAGTCCTCCGTCTCCGCCGCATGACCGCGGCGAACGGCTAACCCAAGAGGTCTACTACCATGCCCACCAACGAAGCTGTTCAGGATATCGGGCTCGACGACTACAAATACCATTTCATCACCGAGGACGAACCCGTCTTTCGGAGCGGACGCGGCCTGAACGAGAAGGTCGTGCGCGAGATCTCCGCGCAGAAGGGCGAACCGGCATGGATGCTCGATTTCCGCCTCAAGGCGCTCGCCATCTACAACGCCAAGCCGATGCCCACATGGGGCGGCGATCTCTCCCAGCTGGAAGCGGTTCTGAGCGAGATCTTCTTCTACGTGCGGCCCCAGGAGCGCATGGAGCGCTCGTGGGACGACGTCCCCGCGAACATCAAGGAGACCTTCGACCGACTGGGGATCCCCGAGGCCGAGCGCGACATCCTGGCCGGGGTCGGAGCCCAGTACGAGTCGGAGATGGTCTACCACTCGCTCAAGGCGGAGTGGGAGTCCCAGGGCGTCATCTTCGATTCCATTGAAGACGGCCTGCGCAACCATCCGGAGCTCTTCCGGGAGCATTTCGCCACCGTGATCCCAGCTGCCGACAACAAGTTCTCGGCCATGAACTCGGCGGTCTGGTCTGGCGGATCCTTCGTCTACATCCCGCCGGGAGTCGAGCTGGATACCCCGCTGCAGGCGTATTTCCGGGTGAATCAGGAGCAGATGGGGCAGTTCGAGCGCACCCTCATCATTGCAGACGCGGGCTCGCGCGCCCACTACGTAGAGGGGTGCACGGCGCCCGTCTATTCGACCGAGTCCTTCCATTCCGGGGTGATCGAGATCGTGGTGAAGGCGGGGGCGCACTTCCGCTACACCACCATTCAGAACTGGTCCAACAACATGTACAACCTCGTCACCCAGCGCTCGATGGTGCACGAGAACGCGACCATGGAATGGCTGGACGGGAACCTCGGGTCCAAGCTCACCATGAAGTATCCGTCCTGCTATCTCGTGGGCGAGCGCGCGCACGGCTCGATCCTGTCGATAGCCTACGCGGGCAACGGCCAGCACCAGGACACCGGTGGCAAGGTCATCCATGCCGCGCCGCGCACGACTTCGTCGATCGTCTCGAAGTCCATCTCCAAGGGAAGCGGGCGCGCCAGCTACCGGGGGCTGTGCAAGGTCTACGAGGGATCGACGGATGCCAAGTCGAACGTCGAATGCGATGCCCTGCTCATCGACGCGACGGCTCGCACCGACACCTATCCCTATATCGAGATCGACGAGAACCAGTCCACGGTGGGCCACGAGGCCCGGGTCTCGAAGGTGGGGGATGAGCAGATCTTCTACCTGATGAGCCGCGGAATGTCGGAAGAGGAAGCCATGGCGCTCATCGTGCGAGGCTTCATCGAGCCCATCGCCCGGCAGCTGCCGCTAGAATACGCGGTGGAGCTGAACCGGCTGATCGAGTTGGAGATGGAAGGATCGGTAGGATAACGCATACATGCGCGCCCCTCCGGGGGCGTTGAAGATAGAAGCCAGAGGCATGCCCCAGACATCGACATTACCGGCTCCCGCCGCGGGGCCGCTGGAAGGAGTGACGGCGACCATCAACGCGGAGGCCGTGGAGCGGCTCTCCGCGGGCGAGCCGGGTTGGCTCGCCGAGCGGCGCTGGCGGGCGTGGGAGGCTTACGAGCGTACCCCCCTCCCCAAGACCCGCCTGGAGGAGTGGCGCTACACCGACCTGTCGCGAAAGCTACAGTTGAGTTCCCTGTGCCTCGCCGCTCCGGGGCCGCGCGGCATCCCCGCCCATGCCTATCCGGCCGAACTCCGCCAGGCCTTGCTGGAGGACCGGGGGGCCGCGGGTCACGTGGTGGAGATCGATGGACACGTGGTCCACACCGATCTCGCGCCCGAGCTGGCCGCCCAGGGCGTGGTGCTGACATCGCTGCGGGACGCCGTCGATAGGCACGAAGATCTTCTGCGCGAACACCTCGCGGTCGAGGCCATTCCCCCGGAACAGGGCAAGTTCTCGGCGCTGAACGCGGCCCTCTGGACCGACGGCACCGTGCTGCACGTTCCGCGGGACGTGAGCCTGCCGCTGCCGGTGCGGGTGACGCGCTGGGTCTCCGACCCCGCCGCCGCCTGCTTCACCCGCACCCTGATCGTGGGCGAGGCGGGAGCCAGGCTGTCGTTCGTGGAGGAGATCCTGTCGCCGGACTTCGACGAGCAGACCTTCTTCCTGTCCGCGGCGGAGGTCCTGGGCGGGGACGGCAGCGCCATCCACTATGCGTCCCTGCAGCGGATGGGACTGGGTGCCTTTCACATGGCGTTGTACCGCTCCCTGGTCGGCCGCGATGCGGCCACGGATTCGCTGCACGTGACGTTGGGGGCGACGACCTCGCGACTGGACCTGAACGCGGAGCTGGGAGCGCCCGGGGCCCATAGCCACATCCTCGGTCTCTATTTCGGCAACGAAGAGCAGCACTTCGATCACAACACCAGCCAGAATCACACGGCCCCCTACGCCACCAGCGATCTGCTCTTCAAGGGCGCGCTGGACGACGCCTCGCGGTCGGTTTTCCGTGGCATCATCCGGGTCTCTCCCGGTGCCCAGCGCACCGACGCCTATCAGACCAACCGCAACCTGCTCCTGTCCGAGCACGCCTCGGCTCACGCCCTGCCCAATCTCGAAATCGAAGCCGATGACGTTCGGTGCTCTCACGGAGCCACGGTGGGCCAGCTGGATGAGGAAGCTCTCTTCTACCTGCAGAGCCGGGGACTGTCCCGCAGGCGGGCGGAGCGCCTGGTGGTGCGGGGTTTCCTCCAGGATGTCCTGCAGCGGCGCCCGCCGGGCAGCGTGACAGAGAAAGTGACGCGCGCCATCGAAGAGAAGCTCCGTGCTTAGGCGGAACTCGAAGAAGCCCGAGTGGCACTGCGTCGCCGACGCGGAGTCCTGCCCCCCGGGATCCCTGCTCGCGGTGATGGCCGGCGAGACGCCGGTCGTGCTGGCCAATGTGGACGGGCATTTCTACGCGCTTCTCGACCACTGCTCCCACGCCGACTATCCCCTCTCCGATGGCATGCTGGAGGGTGACCAGATCGAGTGCATGTACCACGGGGCCCGCTTCGATGTCGCCAGCGGGCGCGCGCGCTGCCTGCCCGCGATCCGGCCGGTCCGCTCCTTCCCGACCGAGGTGAAGGAGTCGGCGGTGTTCGTGCTGGCGGGAAAATGAACGCGCCGGCCGCGTCGGCAACCGCCTGCGCCGGCGATCGGCGCGCGCGCGCGAACGCCTTCGCCGCCGCGGCCAGGAGTGACTTCCCCGCCCTGCAGCAGGAAGTCAACGGCAGGCCGCTGGTCTACCTGGACAACGCCGCCTCCACTCAGAAGCCCGACGCGGTCATCGACGCGATCGCGAACTACTACCGCCGCGATCACGCCAACGTCCACCGAGGCATCCACGAGCTGGCGCGCCGGGCGACCGAGGCCTACGAGGGGGCGCGCGCGAAGGTGGCCCGCTTCCTGGGCACCCGTGATGCCGCGGAGGTGGTCTGGACGCGCGGCACCACCGAGGCGATTAACCTGGTCGCGAGCGCGTGGAGCCAGACCTTCCTCGGCGAGGGCGACGAGATCGTGCTCTCGACCCAGGAGCACCACTCCAACCTGGTCCCGTGGCAGCTCGCCGCCGCCCGCGCGGGCGCGCGCCTGCGCTTTCTGGAACTGGACGGGGAAGGCCGTCTCCGGCTCGACCGTTTGCCCGCGTTGCTGTCCCCCCGCACCAGGATGGTGGCGCTATCGCACGTCTCCAACGCGCTCGGCACCATCAACCCGGTGGCGGAGATCGCCGAGCAGGTCCACGCCGCCGGCGCCCTGTTCCTCGTGGATGGTGCGCAGGGCGCCCCCCACCTGCCGGTGGATGTGGCGGCGCTCGGGTGCGACTTCTACGCGGCGTCGGGCCACAAGATGTGCGGACCCACGGGGATCGGCGCGCTGTGGGCGCGGCGCGAGCTGCTCGAGGAGATGGAGCCCTACCAGGGCGGCGGCGAGATGATCTCGGTGGTGGAGCGCGACCACAGCACCTGGGCCGATGTGCCGCACAAGTTCGAGGCCGGTACCCCCAACGTGGCTGGCGCGGTGGGGATGGGAGCGGCGGTCGACTACCTCACCAGGATCGGCCACGACGCGCTGGCGGAGCACGAACACACCGTCCTCGAATACGCGCTGGAGCGCCTCTCGTCCGTGGACGGCATCCAACTCTTCGGACCACCCTCCGGGGAGCGCTGCGGGGTGGTGTCCTTCCTGCTCGACTTCGCCCACGCCCACGACGTGGCGACCATCCTGGACGCCGACGGGGTGGCGGTGAGGGCGGGCCACCACTGCGCCCAGCTGGTCATGAAGCACTTCGGCGTGCCCGCTACAACGCGGGCCTCGTTCTACTTCTACAACGACACCGACGATGTGGACCGGCTCGTCGACGGGCTAGGCCGGGTGAAGGCCATCTTCGGCTGATCGACGGCGGAAGGCGCACTCAATGACTCAAATCGACCTGAGTTCGCTCTACCAGCAACTCATCCTCGAGCACTACCGCAAGCCGCGCAACAAGGGAAGCCTTCCCGCGCCGACCGTGGAAGTGCACATGAACAATCCCGTCTGCGGCGACGACATCAAGCTGCATCTGCAGGTGGACCAGGATCAGCGGGTGAAGGCCGCCACTTTTCTCGGCCACGGCTGCTCGATTTCACAGGCCTCGGTCTCGATGATGACCGTGCGCCTGAAGGGAAAGACGCTTGACGAAGCGCTGGCGCTCGCCCGACGCTTCACCGAGCTGATGCACGGGAGCAAAGAAGCCGCTCGCGACAGGAAGCTGGGGGAACTGCGCGCGCTTCAGGGCGTGAGCAAATTCCCGGTGCGCATCAAGTGCGCCCTGCTCGGGTTCGATGCGCTGCAGGAAGCCGTGCGCCGGGTGCGGTCGGACGGCTCCCCGGCTCCGACTCGGCCAGGCCAGCCCTCTCTTTGACCAGCGCGGACGCTGCCTGGCCAGCCGGCTTCAGGGCTCCAGCAGAACCTTCACCGCGCCGCTCTTGCGGTGGTTCGCCGCCGCGGACATCGCCGTGCGGAACTGGCCCAGAGGAAAGACGTGGGTCACCATCCGCTCGAGCGTGGTCCCCGTTTCCTCCATCAGTTCGTGTGTGATGGCCATGGTGTGGCGGGTGTCGCCGCGCCAGCTCTCCCTCCCGTAGCCCACATATCCCCTCAGGTCCAGCTCCCGGGCCCACATCGCGGTGAGGTCGAGCCTGAGCTGCCCCGCGCATCCCAGCATCACGATGCGCCCGCGCGGAGAGGCGAAGCGCAGCGCCTGCGACAGGCTGCCCGCGTTACCCACGCAGTCGAAGATCAGGGGGAAGCCCCCGCGCTCGAACACTTCCGGGCCGACGATGGGCTGATAGGCCACGGCGCCGGTATCGACGAGCGCGTCGCGGGCCTCCAGCCCGGGCGAGACCACGTCGGACGCCCCGAAAGCACGTGCCAGCTCGGCCTCGTGCCGTCGCTTGGTCTGTCCCAGCAGGAAGCCATCAAAGCCGAGCACGCGTAGCGCCCAGATGGTCCCCAGCGCGATGGGACCGCTGCCGATCACCAGCACCGGCTCGTCGGGGTGGGGCGGGCTGCGCAGCGCGGCGTGCATTCCGATGGAGACCGGTTCGGTCAGGACGGCCCGGCGATCGGGGATGGCATCCGGAACCGGAAACAGTTGGCTCTCATGCGCCACCATGCTCTCTCCCCAACCCCCGGGCAGGTCGGCGTGGTAGCCGATCGTGAGGCCGCGCCCCAGGCAGCTTCCGTCCTCGCGCGGCGGGCCTTCCTCCCCGGCTCGTTCGCAGGTGGAGTGGAGTCCCGCATCGCAGGAGCGGCAGTGTTCGGCCGCGTGAAAGCCCCGGGTGGTACAGGAGATCATGGGATCGACCACCACCCGCTGGCCCACCTCCACCCCCCGCACCTTCGCCCCGGTCTCAACCACCCTGGCCAGGATCTCGTGTCCCAATACCGCCGGAAAGGAGCCGAAGGGCTCCATCGAAGGGCTCGCGGCGAAGGTCACGTTGCTGATATCGGATCCGCAGATACCAGCCTGCAACACCTCCAGTCCCACCCAGGAGGGACCGGGCAGGGGCGGGGCGGGAAGCTGCTCCAGCCTGACCCCTCCGGCGGCACCGAAGAGCGCCCAGTCGGTGACTCTGCCCAGCGATTTGGCGATCAGATACCCGGGGATGGACACGTGGAAGCGGACAGCGCGCATGGTCGGCTCAGGAGTGGTTGTTGTCGCGCAGCGCCCGGAGCGCGAGACGGACCTGCACCGTCACCATCGCCCGCCGCCAGCCGGTGTCGACGATCGCGTTCTCCAAGGGATGGCACTGGCGGTACGCTCGCTCTGCAAGCGCCTCGATCACGGCGTCGGAGAGGATGTGGCCGGTGGCGATACGCGCCCATCCGGTGAGCAGCCGCGGGCGGGCGCCCAGCGCGCTTACGACACCCATGATCTGGCACACGCGGCCGGAGCGCTGGAAGTCGGCCGAGACCGCCACCGAAAGCAGCGGGAAGTCGATGGAGCGGCGCTGGCGCAGCTTGGTGTACGCGGCGCGGCTGTCTCGCGAGGGAAACGGAATGCGAACCCGGGTCACGATCTCCCCCGGCTTCCGGCGACTGTTCCAGATCCCGTCGGCCAGGTAGAAGTCGCTCAGGCTGACTTGCCGCCGCCCTTCGGGCCCCGCCAGCTCCACGCTCGCCCCCAGGGTCATGAGCACCGGCGGGGTGTCGGCCGAGTGCGCGGCCACGCACTTCTTCCCCGATCGGGTGACGTGGCAAACCTCGCCGTCCTTCTTCAGGCAGTACCCGAGGGCGCTGCGCCAGAACTCGGTCTGGTTGTAGTAGGTGCAGCGGGTGTCCAGGCAGATGTTTCCCCCCAGCGTTCCCATATTGCGCAGTTGAGGCCCCGCCACCTGCCCGGCCGCCAACGCCAGCGACGGGAAACGGCGCTGCACCTCGGGATTCGCGGCAACCGACGAAAGCGTCTCCGCGCCGCCGATCACAAGCGCGCTCCCTTCGCGCCTGAAGCCACGCATCCCCCGGATCTGCTTGAGCGCCACCAGGTGCTCGGGGGTGAAGAGCCGATGCTTCATGTTGGGGATGAGATCCGTGCCTCCCGCGACCGGCAGCGCGCGCCCTCCCCACCGGTCCAGCAGCCCGACGGCCTCGTCGACCGTGCGCGGCCGGTGATACCGAAACGGGGGCAGGCGAAGCACTAGCGATCTTCCCCGGCGCTCTCGGGGTCCACCGGCCGCGCGACCATGATCCCGTCCTGGCCGCCGATCCGCTGGACCCGCCCGGAGAGCGGAATCTCGCTGATCTGGACCTCCGACCCCACCAGCGGCGCGTGCAGGAGAAAGACGGTGTCGTCCCGCCTCAGCGCCAGCCCGGTGTGCGCGATGTCGAGCCCGTCCACGGTGGAGGTCGCCGCGATGATGTCGCCATTGGCGATGCCGGCGGCGGCTTCCTCGATGTGCTCTTCGCCGATGTAGTAGCGGGGCCGCGAACTCAGCCGCGCCTCGGTGCGCGCAATCTCTTCGACCAGATCGGGGTCGGCGAGCTGGCGATAGGCATCCGCGTGGGTGGACATGAAATCGATGGGGGTGTCGTCGGGCTCCCCGCCCAGCTCTCGGGAGATGTTCCGCACCAGGCCTCGCGCCTCGTTGTCGGAAATCCACTCGGAAAAATAGTGGAGCCGGCTGGCGTAGCCTTCCAGCCTCCCTCCACGGTAGCGAACCCGGGTGAGAAGCCGTCGGTATTCGCCACGAAGCCGATCCTCGTCATCCAGGAGCGAGCGATCGTGGAGATGCACCAGGCGCGCGAGGGCGAGCACGTTCTCGACAAAGGTGACGCAGTCGAGTTCCCTCAGATTGATGACCAGACGCTCCGGGCCCGGCACTTCCAGCGTCTGCGGAACATAGGCGGCGCCCACGAACGTGACGCCGATGCGCGCCATGGTCTCGCCCAGGGGCAGGAGGTACAGCTCTTCGTCCCAGGCCCGGGCGAGCGTCGAGCGCACGATGTCCCAGTCTTCCGCGGTCCCATCGGACATGGCCAGCAGGCGGGCCTCTTCGGCCGATGATCCGGAATCGCAGGCTGCCGCGAGAACCGACGCCATGGCGAAAACAGCCGCCCGGACGGCGACACATCGTGTCAGGCGCTGCCTTGCGTTCATGACCCGACTCCCAGCGAGGCCGAAGCATCCGCTGCCGATGGGCGCGGTGCTGGAGCCACGGGCCCGCGGGGCGGCTTCAGCGCTTTCCGTCCTCCCGCCGCCTGGACGGCCCTCCAGACATTGGGGGGAGAAAAGGGAAGGCGGTCCATGCGAAGCCCCGTGGCGTCGTAGATGGCGTTGGCAATCGCCGGAATCGAGGAATGGAGCGGTCCCTCGCCGGCCTCCTTGGCGCCGTAGGGCCCCTCCGAGTCGATGGACTCGACGATGAGCGATTCGATTTCGGGCGTGTCCAGGCTGGTCGGGATCCGGTAGTCGAGGAGCGAGGGCGCGTTGTGAAGACCCGCACGCCCCTGACGGTCCGACTTGAAGATGTGTTCCTCCATGAGCGCCTCGCCGAAACCCATGTACACGGAGCCCTCCATCTGGCCCTCCACCAGAACCGGGTTGAGGGCGCGCCCGCAGTCGTGCGCCACCCAGACCTTGGCCACCTCCACGACTCCCGTCTCGATGTCCACTTCGACTTCGGCCACATGGGCCGAGAAGGAATAGGCCGGAGAGGCTCCAATGGTCCCGCCGCGGTATTCCCCATGGTTGTCGCGGGGTGTGTTGTACCACCCGGTGGCCCCCAGCGTGCCAAACCGGGCCTCGGCCAGGTTGAAGGCCCGGGAAATGGGCATCCTGTGCTCGGTATCGGGCGCGAAATACGCCCACCCCCCCGCCAGCTGAACCTCGCCCGGGCGGCATTCCCACACTTCGGCGACGGCCTCCTGCACCTTCTTGCGCAGCTTGCGTGCGGCATCGATGCAGGCGTTTCCGAGCATGAAGGTAACCCGCGACGAATACGCGCCCAGGTCCACCGGCGTGAAGTCGGTGTCGCCGGACAGCACCCGAACGTACTCGAGAGGCACGCCCAGCTCCTCGGCGGTGATGCAGGCCACCATCGCATCGCAGCCCTGCCCGATCTCCGACGCCCCGCTCAGGACCGCCACGCGCCCGGACCTGTCCACCTGCAGCTGGATCGCCGATTGCGGCATCTCGTTGGGGTAGACCGGGTAGTTGGTCCCGGAGATGTAGCACGAGCCGGCCACTCCGAGTCCGTGCCCCGGGGGCAGCCGGCGAAAGCGCTCTCGCCAGCCGCTCGCCTTTTCCACGGCGTCCAGACACTCCGGAAAGCCGTTCGAAGTCACGCGCAGCTCGTTGACCGTGCGCGTGTTGCTGCCCATGAAGTTGACGCGCCGCAGGTCGATCGGATCCATCCTCAGCTTCTCGGCCAGTTTGTCCAGCTGGACCTCGAAGGCGAAGCGCGGCTGCACCGATCCGTGGCCCCGCTTCGGGCCGCACGCCGGCTTGTTGGTGTAGACCCGGGTGGAGTCGAAGCGATACGCGGGCATGGCGTACGGCGCGGTGAGCAGCTGGCCCGCGTAGTAGGTGGTTACCAGACCAAATGACGCGTAGGCTCCGCCGTCGAGCACCACTTCCGCGTCTACCGCCTGAAGCTTTCCGTCCCCGTCGGCCCCGGTCCGATACTTCATGTGAAAGGGATGCCGCCCGCGGTGGGCGTAGAACACCTCTTCGCGCGTGTAGAGGATCTTGACCGGGCGACCCGTCGCCATGGACAGCCGGGCGACGCAGAATTCGAGGTCGAAGGGCTCGGACTTGCCGCCGAAGGCCCCCCCCACCGGCGGCTGAATGACCCGAATGGTCGCGGCGTCCAGGCCGAGTACCGAGGCCAGCTCACGGTGCAGGTAGTGCGGCACCTGCGTGGCCGACCAGACCGTCAGGCAGCCGTTCTCGTCATAGCGACCGATGGCGCAGTGCGGTTCGATCGGCGTGTGCGTGGTGCCTTCGAAGAAATATTCGCCCTCGACGACGACTTCCGCGGCCGTCATGCGCTCGTCCACCTCCCCGAAACTGAGGTGCACCCGCTTGGTCACGTTGCCGTTCCGTCCCTTCCGGCGGGGCTCGTGGATGAACGGCTGTTCCTCGCCTCCATCCGCGGCCAGCGCCTCCGCGGGATCCAGGTAGGCGGGCAGTTCCTCGTATTCAACCCGGATGAGCGCCAGGGCCTGGTTGGCGGTATCCTCGTCCACCGCCGCCACTGCCGCCACGCCGTCCCCGATGTAGCGTACGCGGTCCACGCACAGGGGGTACTCGTCCGGTGTCCATGGAATGATGCCGTAGCGCACCGGCATGTCTTTGCCGGTAATCACGGCGTGCACGCCGTTCAGCCCCAGCGCCCGCGACGCGTCGATGGAGACGATGCGGGCATGCGGCCACGGGCTTCGCAGGATCTTGCCGTGCAACATCCCCGGCAGGGAGATGTCGTCGGTGTACGCAGTTCTGCCGGTCGCCTTGCCCAGGCCGTCAGGCCTGCGCTGCGGTGTGCCGACTAACGTAAAGTCGGACTTGGTCTTAGTGTCATTTGCCGTATCGCCGGGAAGCCCGGTCCAAAGAGGGAGCGCTGCGGGGTCCCGGCCGGGTGCACGGTGGTCGTTCATCCGTCTCTCTCCCTGCGCAGGACGGCAGCCGCCGCCTCAATGGCGTCGTAGATCTTGGTGTAGCCCGTGCAGCGGCAGAGGTTGCCCGACAAGGCCTCCCGAATTTCGTCCCGGCTCGGGGCATCGTCGCGATCCAGGAGAGCGACGGCGGAGCAAAGAATGCCGGGCGTGCAGAAGCCGCACTGGGCCGCGCCGTTGAGGTCGAAGGCGTCCTGCACCGGATGCAGGCGGCCGGCGCCGGCGAGTCCTTCCACCGTGCGGACCTCGCGTCCCTCCGCCTCCCAGACCGGGGTGATGCAGGAAAGATGCGGTTCCCCGTCCAGGATGACCGTACACGCGCCGCAATCTCCCTTGTCGCAGCCCTGCTTCGAGCCAGTGAGCCCGATGGCGTAGCGAAGTGTCTCCAGCAGGGTGTAGTGCGAGGGAACACCCGGCGCGTAGTCGTCTCCGTTTACGCGCAGATGGACGATTTCGGTCGCGCCCTTTCCCATGCGAGTCCAGCAACCCTCCTGGGTGGTCTGACAGCTCCTCCTGCCCGGCGGTTTGCGGCACTGCGGGGAAGAGGTGGTCCCCGCAAATCCATGGATGGATGGATTCGAGAGGCCTGTTACAAGTATAGGATGTGCGAGCCATCCTGCGCACGGTCGTTCGCGGCCGCATCGGCCCGGAGCGCCGGGGGTCATGGTTCTGCGCGTGCCGCATGGACGGGCGCGCACGCCCCGTGCCACGGCCATCGAGCACCCCCTCGCCGGCAAGCAGGCCCGGCAGCGGGACTTGAGCCACCTGTTCGCTCCCCGTTACTTTTCCGTCTACCTGGGATGTTTCCGCAGCGGTGTCCTGCCGGCCCGCTCCGGCATCAAGGGTGCCTTGTCCGAGTTGTCCTCAGCGATTGGAGTGATATCGCGATGCCCTACCCCGAGATGATCGTTGCCCCCATGCGTGCGGAGCTCGTCCGCATGGGCTTTCAGGAACTGCGCACCCCCGACCAGGTGGACGCCGTCGTCGACGGTGAAGACCGCACCTTGCTTCTGGTCGTGAACTCGATTTGTGGTTGCGCGGCCGGGGCCATGCGTCCGGCTGTCGCGATGGCGCTGGAAAACGAGAAGCGGCCCGAGATCCTGACCACCGTCTTCGCCGGCCAGGACATGGATGCGACCGCCAAGGCGCGCGCGTACCTCGCCGGCTATCCGCCGTCATCCCCTTCGGTAGCGTTGTTCAAGGACGGCGGGCTCGTCTACATGATGGAGCGCCACCAGATCGAGGGGCATTCCGCCTCCCAGATCGCCGCCGAACTGGGAGCCGTTTTCGACGAGCACTGCGACTAGGCGGCCGGCGAGAAGTGCAGGGCACCCGTCAGGCGTGCGGGCGCCCGGTCAAAGTATCGTCTTTCCCAGCGCGGAGGCGATCAGCCCCACCGCCATGTGCGCCGTGCGGTTGTGGGCGTCCAGCACGGGGTTGAGCTCCACGACCTCCAGGCTGAGCAACTTCCCCGAGCGGGCCACTTTCTCGCAGATCAGGTGTCCCTCGCGGAAGGTGAGCCCGCCGGAAACGGGGGTGCCCACCCCCGGCGCGATCATCGGGTCGAGGCTGTCCAAGTCGTAGGAGAGGTGGAAGCCGGCGGTGCCCGCGCTGGCCCTTGTGATCGCCTCGTCCACGCAGACTGCCACGCCGCGCTCGTCGAGTTCCGACATCGTGAAGACCCGCACGCCGGACGACAGGACCACTTCCCGCTCGGTCGCATCTATCTCCCGTGCGCCGATGACGCTCACGTTTTCCGGCCGCACCGCCGGCTGCTGGTCCGCGAGGGACTTCAGTACCTGAGGCCCCCGGCCGGTTAGCACGGCCAGGGGCATCCCGTGCACGTTACCCGACGGGCTGGTCTCGGGCGTGTTCATGTCGGTATGCGCGTCCACCCAGATGAGGCCAACTCTCTCCCGGCTGCGCGCGTAGAAGCGGCTGACCCCCGCCACCGACCCCATGGCGATGCTGTGGTCGCCGCCCAGGACCAGCGGCATGCACCCCTTGACCAGGCCGTCCTCGACAAGATCCCGCGCACGACGGCAGACGGCCTCGACCTCGGTCAGGTAACGTGCGTTGACGTCCTGCTGCTCGGAGCGCTCCGGATCCGTCGCCAGGACGGTTCCCATCTCGCGCACGCGATGGCCCAGGCTGAGCAGCGTCTCCCGCAGGCCGGCAATGCGGATCGCGGGTGGTCCCATGTCGACGCCGCGCCTTCCGGCACCCAGGTCCATCAAAACCGACACCAACGACAACTCCCTCACCATCCCCCGACCTCCTTGCGGCGGGCCTTTCTGGCCAGCTTGCGCCGCCGCGATGCGTCTCTCTCGGTTTCTCCCGCCAGGCGAGTGCTCACAGTCACTCCTCCCATGAGGGCCACACCGTTCACTCGCAGGATGGGCACCTCCGGATCGTCTGCCCCGAGCTGCGCCTCCATCCGCTCGTCGGGCTCCTGTGCGAACCCACCCAGGATACCCGCGCCGTTGCATTCCACCCGGAGACCCGGGGGGACGACGACCTCCACGCCGCCCCAGAAGGCGAGGACGGTCACCTTGGTCACGCCCGGCCCGAAGCGTGCTTCCCGAAAGTCGAGTTCCACGCCGCCCATCATCGCAACGGCATACGTCTCCCGCGGTGCGATCCATGCCCCGCCGCGGGTGCTCGCCCCCAAAACGCCCGCCATGAACTGCCGATCCGGCACCATCTCCGCAGGAACCATATCCGCGCGTGCTTCCGAACCGGCTCCAGGCGCCGGCGCGACCACGTCCCGTGTCCGTGCGCGCGGCGCCACGGCCAGCGGGGTGCAGTCGGCCACCAGCGATGCCAGCTCCGTCGCCGAGGTTGCCTGGTGCGCGAGGTCAAGACGGTGTTCGAAATCCTGCATGGACAGGCCATCCTGAGCGAAGCGCTCACAAAGCCGGTCTATGGTGGGGCCTGGCGTGCCGCCCTCAGCCCGGATTCGCCTGTCGGCCGGGTACCGCTCATCGCGCATCCTCCCAGGTGCCGGTCACTCCGGCGATCTCCCCGCATCGTGATCGTACACGCAGGAGCTCGGAATCGTACCGGCCCCGGCCAGCCTACCGCCCGGCCAGAAAGTGCCGCCCGAAGCTCTCCAGGATGCGCGCGCAGGCTTCTATCTCCTCGATGACGATCCATTCGTCGGCAGAGTGAGCCTGGGCGATCGATCCCGGCCCGAAGCACACGGCCGGCGTCCCGGACTCATTCAGGAAGGCGGCGTCGACCCAGGCGGTCATGCCCTCGATGCGGGCCTCTCGTCCGGCCGCGACAGTCTCGTCAAGAAGCCCTTGCACCAGAGGTGATTCCTCAAACACTTCGGTGCCGGGGCGCGCCAACCCCATGCGCAACGCCGCACCCGACTGCGCTTCCTCGTTCAGCCCCGCCACCACTGCCCTCATCTCCTGCATCACGGCTTCGGGTGTCTCGCGCGGCAAGGTCCGCCGTTCGACAACCACGTGACATCGCTCGGGATAGACCGACGGAGCCGACCCTCCCGAGATGGTTCCCGCGTGAATCGATGCCCACCCGAGCAGGGGATGGGGCGGTCGCTCGAGCAGGCTCTCCTCGTAGGCCCCCATCGCCACAAGGAACTCGGCGGCGTGCATGATCGCGTCCACGCCCTGCTCCGGCCTCGAGCCGTGCGCCGCGCGCCCGCAAAACCCGGCTTCCACCCACACGAACCCCTTGTGCGCGGGCATGACCGCGAGCTCGGTCGGTTCGCACACCACCGCGGCGTCGGCCCGGACCCCGGCGTCGGTGAGCGCGGCCATTCCGATGCTCGCATGCTCCTCGTCCGAGGTCAGGGCCACGATGAGTTCGCCCTCGAGGTCCGAGCGCACCAGCGCCGCGGCCGCGCTCAGAAGGGCCGCTACACCACCCTTCATGTCGCAGGAGCCCCGTCCCCAAAGACGTCCATCCCGCACCTCGGCCCCAAACGGGTCAATGGTCATGCCCTCCACGCCCACGGTGTCGATGTGGCCGTTGAACATCAGACTTGCCGACCCCTGGCCGGCCCGTGCGACAACGTTTGGACGACCCGGCTCGGGTTCGGTGAGGGAAACCCTGAATCCCCACCCCTGGAGCAACTCGGCGCAGCGCGCGGCAATCCTTGCTTCACCGCTTCCCGATGGCTCGATACGCGGATTGACCGACGGCGTGGCAACCAGCAGTCGTGCGAGCGCGAGCGCTTCACCTTCCCGTGCCCGGCCCATGATCTCGTCCAGTGGCGTCATTGCAGGTCCCCGTTCGCGTCAGTCATCGCCTTCGGCGAGGCATCAGTTTTTGGTTGATCCCGGCGGGCGGCCTCAGTTTTCCGACCCCGGATGATGCGATGATGCGGCAATCCGCGGCGTACAATCGAAATATCGCGCGTTCGGAGAGCTGAGCGAACCACATTCGACACGGCACGGTTCATGCCATGATATAGCGATGATGGGATTACCGACGTCGCCAGCTGGCGACGCGACTCACGACGAGGGAGGGATCATCCGAGCTTTGACTGTTGGTCTGCTGAGTGCCGCTGCTGTGGCTACAATCATCTTCGTCGGCACTCGTTCCCTCCATCGCTCCCGGTCCCGGGGTGCCTACCGGAAGGCGCTTACCCCGAGGCAGTTGCGCGAACTGGGCATCTGACGCCGACCTGCACCTCGCTCTTCCCCGGACGGGGTTGGCCCTCCGGCCAACTTCATTCGAAGTGATCCCGGTTCTTCTCGACATAGTTGGTCCACTCCGCAGGCACATCCGTGTCCGGGAAGATGGCCTGCACGGGGCACTCCGGCTCGCACGCTCCGCAATCGATGCACTCGTCCGGGTGGATGAGATACTGCTCCCCGGCTTCGTAGATGCAATCCACCGGACAAACCTCGACGCAGCTTGCGTCCTTGGTCCCGATGCACGGCTCCGTAATGATATATGTCATGGTCCCTCCTGAGAGTCGGGTTTCCCAAGTATCAGGCCAAGCTCCCGGGCTCTCTCCGTACTTCCGCCCCAGCGCCGCATGGCCTGACACCAGCGCTAAATGATGCAGGAACCCCAAAGGGGTTGCAAGACCGCGCCCTTCCGGCAAGCGCCCGGATCCCGCCGGTCCGTTCCGCCGCGAACAGCTCAGGGGCGGCGGCTCACTTCTCCCAGGCCTCGTCGGCCTCCCCGGCGGCGTGGTTCTCGACGCGGGCCAGTACGAACAGCAAGTCCGACAGTCGATTGAGGTAGGGGAGGATCCCTTCGTCGATGGTGTCGCGCGCTGCGAGCGACACCGTTGTGCGCTCCGCCCGCCGGCAGACCGAGCGGGCCACATGCAGCGCCGCCGCCGCGGGCGTCCCTGCGGGCAGGATGAAGTTCCGCAACCGGGACAGAGCCGCGTCGGCTTCGTCCATCCATGCCTCCATCTCCGCCACCCGCTCTGCCGGAACTTCAGGCACACGCCGCTGCCTGCGCCCTTTCTCGGGGGCAGGACGGGCGAGGGACGCGCCGATCGCAAAGAGATCCCCCTGGATCGTGGCCAGGCGCTCTGCCGTCGCCGGAACGCGCGTCTGGGCACGCGCCGCGCCCAGAAACGAGTTGAGTTCGTCTACGGTGCCGTAGGCGTGCAGCCGAGGGTGATCCTTGGAGACCCGGGCGCCTCCAAAGAGGCCGGTATCGCCTTCATCACCTCTCCTGGTATAGATCCTCATGCTTATTGCGCCCTACCTTAGCTTGACGACCTTCCTGAGCGCCTGCGCCTTGTCGAGCAGGCTCGTGGCCTTCTCCACGTTCCCCTCAGGCTCGGGCAGCAGCAGGTCGCGAATGTCGAGGAGCGCCTCCAGATACAGTTGGTCGCGCTGGAAGGCGAAGTCCAGCCGAGTCATCTCCGCCTGGTCCTTGTCACGCTCCGCCCGGCTGAACGCGCTCGTGTAGATGGCCTCCAGATTGCCGAGGATGCGGCTGCGATCTCTCATCGTACCCCGTCCCGCACTTGCTTCAGCGCCGCCGCGACCGAGGGGCGGGCGAGAAACCCCCGGACGCCGCGACGGAGTTCGTCGAAGTGCCCGTGAAAGTAGTGGTCCGCCCCCGAGATGACGACCGCTTGCACCCGATCACCCAGAGTGTGCGCGTATTGCACCGCCCGGGTACCCGAACCGAACTCGTCGTGCTCGCCCTGGACAATGAGCACGGGACACCTGGCATCGGCCAGGAAGCTGTAGTCGTGAAGGGTGAACGCGAGCCCCACCCCGACCATGGCGGCCACGCGTGCGTCGGTGCTTCCCGCCGTGAGCGCGACCATTGATCCGAACGAGAATCCGCCAGCCACCAGCGGCCGCCCGGGGAAGCGGTCAGCCATGAAGGCCAGCGCCGCGCGCATGTCTTCGATTTCACCGATCCCGCCGTCGTAGGAGCCGGTGCTGCGCCCCACCCCGCGAAAGTTGAAACGCATGACCGCCAGCCCCGCCTCCGCCATGGCCTGAGCGGTGCGGTAGACGGCCTTGGTGTGCATGGTGCCTCCGTAGAGCGGGTGGGGGTGGCACACGACTGCGGCGCCGACCAGAGGTTCCTGGGGCTCTTTGAGGATCGCTTCCAGCGAACCGTGGCGGACCGGGATCGAGAGGAAGCCTCCCGTGGACATCAAGGGCATGGGGCCGTGATTGCCTCGCCTGTTGATTGGGGCGGCGCTATTCTGTCTGGACGCAGTGACCCGGGTCAAGGGCAGCGGAGGAAGGCGATGATTGCCGGACAGGCCGAGTTGGCGAAGATCGTGAACCGCCTGTATTGGAACTCCAGCGAAAGTGTGAACCAGATCGTCGATAGCCTCGACCTCTCCAAGGGCGCGCTCTACGGTCTGATCGAGCCGGCGGCGACCGAGGGTACGTGCGCGGACTGCGGCTCGCGGTTGAGCTTCGCCAACCGCACCGCACGCGACCGTGGCCTGGCGGAATGCCTTGATTGCTCTCTCCAGCCCGGCCCGGACGGCGAAGAGGTACCGCCCCCGGCACTTCGTCCTGATTCCACGCTCGCGCCGGTCCCCCCTCCGCGCCGCAAATGGGGTGGGCGCGCGCTGGCTGGCTCCCTGCTCCTCGGCGTGGTCGCCGGACTGCTGATCGTTCGCTTCGTTCGCCGCCGGTGATGCCGGGGTTCGGAAGCGCCGTCCCCCCGAAAGCTTGCGGTACGCGCCCGGGTCGTTCCACCATGACGTGGTTTCGCTTCCGACGCCGGCCGGGATCCGTTTTCATCCGTGCCGCACGCGATCGGCCCGAACACATGCAGATAGACCGGAATACAAGATGAATCGTCAGCCTGTCACCGCGCTTCCCGGGAATCGACTCGCGAGCTGTCCTTCTCGCGCGTTGCTCCTGCTCCTCTTCGCCATTGCAGCCGGCTGCGGAACCAGTGAGAACGAGGCGAGCCCTCCCGCGGAAGACCCCTCCACGGAGTCTCTGACCCGGAGCCTCTTCAACAACCCTCCCGAACTGCTCCCTGGAGAAAGCGTCGACTTCGTTACTCTGGGCTACGACTTCGGCAGTCCGGAAGCCCCGCTTCGCATCGCAGAGCTCAGCGACTTCGGTTGCGGCTACTGTCGCAAGTTCCACGAAGAGACCTTCCCCGTTCTCAAGGAAGAATACATCGGCGCGGGAACGGTGCTCTGGAAATACGTCCCGATCGTGACGGGAATGTTTCCGCATGGAGACCTGTCGGCTCTCGCGGGCGAATGCGCCGGCGAGCAGGGCTCGTTCGAGGGAATGCTCGATCGGCTGTTCCAGGATCAGGGAGAGTGGAAGAGCAGCGGCGACCCCATGCCGCATTTTTTCGGCTACGCCTCGGAGCTGGGGCTGAATACGGAACAGTTTCAGTCCTGCGTCTCGGAGGAACGGCCCGAGGAACGCCTTGCCGCGGGAAAACGGGCCGCAAGGGCGCTGGGTGTGCGGGGTACGCCGAGTTTCCTGATCAACGGATACCCGGTGCAGGGCGCTCTCCCCATCCAATTGTTCCGGGACATCCTGGACAACGAGCTGGCGGCGCTGGCGCAGGCCGCGGAGTCTGGCAACTAGCCTCCCGGCCTTCGCTCCACCCGGGCGAGGGGGCGCGCCGTGA
This sequence comes from Longimicrobiales bacterium, assembly GCA_965237885.1. Classification (GTDB taxonomy): domain Bacteria; phylum Gemmatimonadota; class Gemmatimonadetes; order Longimicrobiales; family Gaopeijiaceae; genus BD2-11. Next base: position 1,676,159 of record CBDEGN010000002.1, read on the forward strand.
CAGCAGGACGCCGGGCTTCCCGGGTGGCCATGTTGAACCGGTCGCCGACCGCCATCAGGTAGAACTCGCCCCCCGAGTCGAGTCGCGCGCCGCTGTCATAGATGGCGACGTAGCTCTCTCCGATCACCTCGAATTCATCGCCCTGGACGACGATGGCGGTGTTTTCGTCGATGCCGATGCCGAGGAGATCGGGAAATGCCTCGATGACCTCCAGCATGTCGAACTGGCGGTTGCGCTGCAGGAGGTGCTGGTCGATGCCCACATTTTGCAGGAATCCAAACCCCTCCACATGATCTCCCATCATGATCGTGTTGGTGCCGGTGTCTCCCCGGACCAGATACGATCCCTGGATTGAGGCCCCCGCCGACGACCCGCCGATAACGCCGCCTCGTTCGAGGACGCGGTGGAGTTCCTCTTCCGTGCGCGTATCCAGATAGGAATCCGCCAGGCGCCACTGTCGCCCGCCAGGGAACCAGACTCCCCCAGCCGCCCGGATCGGCTGTACGAAGCTTTCGCTGTCGGCCTCGGCGCGATCGTTGGTGTGGATCACCGTCAGGTTGCTCGCCCCGGCTGCCCGGAACTGACGCAAACCGGGATAAAACTCGTCATAGTCAGCGGCGCCTCCAGCGGTCGGTATGACCACGATGGGCGCGTCAGGGCCGCCTGCCAGGTCGATGAAGCGTCGGACGATGTCGAGATCCTGCATTGCGCCGCCCACTACCACCAGAGAACCGTTGGCCGGTCCCACTTCCTGAGCCCCCAGGGGCATCGTCACCATTCCCGTGGCGCTGCCTGCACCGAGCGCTGCTGCCATCGCGATCATGATCAAGCTCCGATTCATCCCTGACCTCCTTGTTGGACAACATCGGCCGTGAGGCCTCCTGCAGACGCTTGGAGTCCGTTCATGGCCCGGACTGGAATCATTCGGTCCCTCACCCGGTTTCGCCAGAGGCTGGGGCGCTTCCGCGTCAGCTTGCGCGTTTGAGTCGGACGTCCCACCGATCCTGTCGCACGGCTCTCCGGCAGAGAGCGAACCCAAAACACGCAGCGGGCGTCCGCCTGGTCACATGAGGCTCATGTGCAGACAAAACAAGGGGTTGCGTTGCCTCTCTTGCTGATTCGATGCTGACGCGGGACGGCTACTCTTGCCCCCCGATTCCCACTAACCGAGGACGCCGATGCCGAAACTACACGACACCCCGACACCGTTTCTCCTCTTCACGCCTCCGTACCGGAACTTGGTTCCGCTCAAGGCGCCGCTCCAGTTCCTCCAAGACGGAAGAGGGCTCAAGGGATCTGCCCTGATCTGGCTTCTCGCGGAGGGAAGCCCCCCCGCCGACCTGGAGATCGCGAGCCGAAGACCGGCGGGTGTCGTTCTGATCGTCATCCTCCCTCCTGCTTCATCCTTGAGCATGGAAATGGACCTGCTGGGCATCATTGGTCGGTGTAGACCTTCCGCAATCGTTCCGCATCACGAGGATATCGACCCTGAGGACATAGTGGCCCTCATTCGCCGTCCGCCATCGGACCTTTCGGTGGAGTTTACCGAATACCTGGCGTGGAGAGGGATCCGCATCGACCGTGAGACGCGCCGCATCGTCCGCCGGACCATCGCGCTGTCCCGCCACGTCACCACCATCGCCGGTCTTTCCCGGGCGGTATACCTGTCCCGTCGCGCCCTGGGCCGCCGCTTCGTATCACGGGGACTGCCGGTGCCCTCCCACTGGCTGCAGTTCTCACGGATTCTGCGGGCGGTTCTCCGGCTACAGAACTCTTCGGACAGCCTCCACACCGCCGCGTACGGACTGGGCTATCCCGACGGCTTCGCCCTGAGCAATCAGATGAACCGGCTGACCGGAATCAGGCCCTCCATCGCCCGTGAATGCCTGGGGTGGGAGTGGCTGGTTGAGTGTTGGCTGCAGAAGGAGCGGAGAGATGGGGCGCTGACGGGTGCATTGCGGGAGACCGAGCTGTCGAATGAACCTCGCCACCCTGCTGGTGCGGGGTCCAAGCCGTTCTGGAAGAACCGAAGGGCAACCATCTTGCGTCCCCCCTCCCAGTGACCCCGGTGTCCCTGGACTCCTCAGAGCATCCTCCCATGGCTGGTGACGCACAGACTGGCCGCGTCAACGACCGTTTCTTTCTTCGGCTGATCACCTTTGGGGGACCCGCGCTGATCCTCGGTTCCTCACACCGGTCGCTGTCGCCTCTTCAGGGTGCACTTCTCGGGCTGCTCGCGAGCGAGCTTGATCAAAGCGTGTCGGTCGGGCGCGCGATCGACTTGCTCTGGGAGCCTGCACCTCCGGATCGGCTGAGACACCGGATCAGTCAACTCGTCTATTCCCTGAACCGAGGATTCAGTCAGCCGGTGGTCGTCAAGACACCTGACCGCTACTGCCTGGGTGCGTCGATCGGAACTGACTATCGAGCCATGGAGGAGACGATTTCCAACGGTCATCCGGAGGAAGCCGCGGAGCTTTTCCGTCGTGGCTTTCTTTCGGAACTGACCACGCCTCCCACGGATGCCTTCTCCGACTGGCTGGATGCCAAACGATTGGAGTTGCGGGCTCAGATCCGACAGGCTTCCGTGGAACAGTGGACCCGACTGACACACCAGGGTCGCTGGCGCTGGGCAGTCGCGCCGGCCCGGGCTCTGCTCTCGCTGGACCCGGACGACGAACGGGCTCTTCGCATGCTGATGCGCGCCCGGGCAATGTCTGGAAGGGTACGTGAGGCGGAGGCTGCCTTCCTCAGTTTCGTCGAGCGCGAGGAGCTCGCGGACAAGGCCTGGGCTCCCGACGCAGAGACCCTCTCGCTGCTCAAGCGAACACGCACCCTGCGATCGAAGACCGGTACGGGGGGCGTGACCCGCTTCGAGAGCCAGCCGCCGCTAGTCGGTCGCGCCGACGAGCTGTCCGCGCTTTCGGCTGCCATGTTCCCTCGTCCTGCAGACGGGTTGCGGCTGATCATCATCCGGGGGGAACGGGGAGCCGGCAAGACGCGGTTGGTGGAGGAAGCGCTTGCCCGGGGCTTGCTCACGGGCGTCCGGGTGCTTCGGAGCCGGTCGTCGGAGTTCGAGCGGGGCATTCTTCTCAACTCCATTCTCGATGCCCTGGCAACCCCCGATGTCGCCAGCGACATCCCGAAGCTCCCGGATCGGTGGCGCTCGACGGTGCACGAGCTGCTTCCAGAGCTCAGCAGCGGACAGGATGCCGCGCCGACGCCGACTTCGCTTGAGCCGGACCGGGTTCCGCGACGATGGTTCGAAGCCATCCGCCAGTTGCTTATCGTGATCACGAAGAGTGATCCGACAATCTTCTTCATCGACGACTTTCACTGGGTTGATCCGACTTCCGTTGCCGCACTGCGATACGTCGGACGGCGCTGGCCCTCGCTTCCTCTCGCTGTCGTGCTGGCGGTCCAGACCGAGTGTCTGCAGCGGGACGACCATGTCAGCCGCTTCCTCGCCGATCCACGCATGGAATGCGAGCCAACCGAGCTCGAGCTGGCGGAGATCTCGGTGGATGCCGCCCACGAGTTGGTGGAAGCCCTTGCGGAGACTCCGATTGCAGCCCGCGCGCGGGACCGGATCGTCGAGTTGAGCGACCAGAATCCGCTCTTCATACTGGAGCTGGCCAGGCAGCACCTGGCCGGACGGGGACTGCCGCGCCTGGATGACGATGACATCTTGCCTCTTCCGCTTCCACTCGCGCGCGTCTTTGCCGGTCGCCTGGCACGGCTGGATGACGACGCCGAACGCGCGCTGAACGTGCTCAGCGTTTGCGGACACCCCAAGTGCGCCCGTCAGCTTTCGAAGCTCGCTGGACTCTCGACAGAGGCGTGCGTGGAGGCACTTGAACGGCTGCAACGATGCCGGCTGGTGAGTTGGCGCCCGCGCGGGTTTATCGTACGCTACAAGCTGATTCGTCACGCCGTCTATGGTCGAATGAGCCTGGTGCGCCGGACATGGGTCCACGGTCAGGTGGCACGCGACCTGGAAAAAGCGGAGAGCGAATCGACTCCGCGCGAGCTGGCGATGCACTACCATCGCGCCCGCATGCGTGGTCGTGCACTGCAGCACGCTCTTTCGGGTGCTCGCCTGGCCGAAGAGTCGCAGGCCGTCGCAGAGGCCGCTGAGTTGCTTGCGCTTGCTGGTCGCAATACCGACGATCCGTTGGAGCGAGCCAGGATTTCCATCCGGCTCGCCCGCCTTCACTACTTGCGCAGGGATCCCGAAAACGCCCCTTCGCGCCTGGCCGAAGCGGCGCTCCGACTCCGGCAGGGGCACCGCCCCCAGAGCGCGCTGGTGGCGGAAATCCAGCGTATCGACATGCTGGCAATCACCGGTAACTGCTCGCCCGGGGAGTCAGCCGCCCAGGCCCGCGCGTGCGGACGAAACGCCGAGCAGGCCAGCCATTGGAGAGCCTATGTCAAGGCCGTGGATCTGGAGCTCCAGATCCACAGGAGGGGAGGACAGGCAGGCAAGGCGGATGCTCTCATCGCGCACGTCAGAGAGCACCTGGACCAGGTCGAGCTGAGATCACGCGGCTCCTTGCATGCCAGTCTGGCCCTGCATCATGCGGGTGACTTCGATGCCGCAGTCAGACACGTCCGCAAGGCGATTCACATCGCTCGCCGGACCCGGGCGCCGAACCAACTTCTCCGGGCTCTTGGTTGCCTGTTGGCGATTCAGGGAGTGAGGGGACTAATCGGCCACCCCGAAGCCACATCGGCGGCAGAGGAGGGCGAGTCGCTAGGCGCCGAGAGCGATGATTTCGTCGAACGCTTCAATCTGCTGGCCAATGTCGGAACCGGATATCTCGCCATCGGACTACGCGACCGTGCCCGGAACTGGTTTGCCAAGGCGGAGACTGCGCTTGCACAGGTGCACATGCACGAGTCCCACGTGGCCCTGGCGTGCAAGCTCGGAGAGTTGGCATTGGCGGAAAGGGAGCTGGAGGAAGCGGTCGAGCACTTCAGCCGGGCCCAGGATTGCTGGACGCCCGCAATGGGCCCCTATCTGGGGGTCATCAGTCATTCCGGCGCGGGCCTCGCCGCGCTGCTCCTGGGCCACCTCGACCGCGCTCGCACCATGGAAACTCGCTTGTCCGAAGCCCCCGCATGCTGGTTCGCGGATCCTTCGACGTTCGTGCTGTTCAAGGCGAAGATGAATGAGTGGTGCGGCCTCCAACGCAGGGCCGCCGACTTGATCAGCGAGACCGCGCAGCAGATCGAAACCTCCCAGCCCGCCCCTTGGGCGAAGCTGAAGTTCGAGGAGGCGCGTGTGCGACTGCGCCATTCCCTTCCGTTGCGGGAGGAGACAGCCGACGAGGCTGTACGCGCCGCGACCCATCTGGGGATCGACCGCTGGGTCCAGGTCCTCGAGGCGATGCGTCGAAGGGGAAGTTAGCTCGTACGCTGGCACCGAAGCCGCGTCCCGGATACTTCCACAACGGCGGCCCCCGTACAGGCCCGCACCGGCGATCCTGGGTCGCTTGCCCTAGCGAAGGACGTTGCGGCCGGGCAAGTCCGCCGGCACCGGTATTCCCGCCAACGTGGCCAGCGTCGGGGCGACATCCACCGTGCGTACCGGTACGTCCGAACTCCCGGGTTCAACCCCCGACCCCAGAAAGATCAAGGGTACGTGACGGTCGTGCCAATACGGTGACCCGTGGTTGGTCCCGCGTCCCGAGTACTCCACCGTACCCGGGGTCAGGCGGATTTCCAGGTGTACGCCATAGCGGTGCAGGGGCCCCGGCATGCGTCCCGGAAAGTAGGAGTTCTGCTGAAGGCGGATCAGGGAGTCGGCGGAGGATGCGCCCGCCAGCTCCGCCTCCGTCACCGCATCCGCGACGAACTCCAGTTGTTCGAGGGCTTCGGCCGCTCGCCCCGCTGCCCGCGCTGCGTCTGCGTCGCCCGTGGATGGAACGGCTTCACGCACCCTCCGCGCGGCGGCCCGAAGCTCGGCGCCCCCGATGCGGCCCCCCGGCTCTCCCATTCCCTGCAGGTACTCGGGCACCGGCTGGACTCCGTGATCCGCGCTGAACGCCAGGACCCATCTGCCAGCACCCACCTGGCTGTCCAGGAAGGCGAGGAATGAATCGAGCAGCCGGTCGAGGCGAAGAAGGGTGTCGAACTGCTCAACGCTGTGCGGCCCGTACCGGTGGCCGACGTAGTCGACCTGGGAGAGCGAGACACCCAGGTAGTCCACGGTCCCGTCGTCTCCCAGGCCCAGTTCGCGCACCGCCGTCATCGCAAGCTCCAGGGTCGCTGCGTCCACCATGGGCCTTTCGGCGATCCATTCGTTGAACGCCGAGGGCGACGAGGCATCGCTCTCCAAAGCGAACCGATGCGGAAAAGTCGTGTGGACCCCGTCGCCCTCATAGGGGGCTTCGTCTCCGCGAGGCACCGCCCGTTCGAGGCCGGACGGAATGGTGCTGTGCCAGACGGAGTCTGACAGGAAGCGCGCCCGCGCTTCGCGGTTGAAGTCTTCAAGCCAATCGGGGATCGCCTGCCGATACCAGGTCGAGGTCACGTAACGGCCCTGGCTGGCGTCAAGCCAGTAGACGTGCCCTGGAGCTCGTCCGGCCATGGTAATCGCGGCCCGGTCCTTCTTCGAAACCGAAACCACGTACGCCCCGGAGTCGGCGTCCAGAACCCAGTCGGCCATGCCTCCGCGCTCCAGATTGCGCGGAGATCGCCCGGGGCGTTCGGGGATGCCGACGATGGACGAAAGAGTGTCCATGACCGCGTAGACGTATCTCGGTTCACCGTCGCCATCGAACTCGTACCAGTCGTTGGCGACGATGCCGTGCGTGCTCGGAAAAACACCCGTCGAGATCGTCGCATGTCCCGGCGCGGTCTCCGTGACGCCATGCATGTGGGTGGCGTTGCGGAGGTGAAAGCCATCGTCGAGCAGCCGGCGAAGCCCGCCTGAAAAGTGTTCGTCGTACCGGACCAACAGTTCCGGGGTGAGCTGATCCACCACCAGCATCACCATGAGACGGGGATCCTGCTCGGGCCCGGGGACAGCACAGCCGGCCGGGATGAAGAGCAGGAAATACGCCACGTAGCGGCGTAATGTGGGGCGCGACATCACGAGCATGCCTCCGGAGACGGTGGGTGGTCCTGTTAGATGGCGCATCCCGGAGTGGAGGGCAACCGACTGCCCCCGAGTGCGACCGGGCTGTCCGCTCGATCCCGTGGGGCGCGAACGACCGGCAGCCGGCGCGCGTCGTCCCACGCCGCCATTCCCTGGCCCCTGGCTTTCCGCTTGATTGGCCCCATGGAGGAAACGTACAGCGAACTCATCCATGACCGTTCCCGCCGGAACCTTCGGACCGCCTATGGCGACCTCGCCCGGGAGGCTCGGCAGATCGATGTTGCCGTGGACCGCGTCCGGCTCTCCAGCATCGATCTCGCGTACGAAGACCTGGGCTCCGTCGGAGAGCTGCGGGTGCTCGTAACCGAGATCAACGCGGCCACGCTGAAGTTCGAGGCGGAAGCCATCCTGGCCGATGCCCGACGAGGCGCCAATCTGCGGGTGGTGATGAGTTTGCTGGCCGAAGAGCGCCTCCGGGTCCGTTGCGCTCCACTTTTCGACTGGTCGCCGAACTTCTCGACATTCGTATCTCCGAACGGACCCGACACTCTGCTCGTTGGCGCGCATTGGTTCCAGATTCCCTATCCTTCCCGGGGCCCGGCGCTCGCCGTGCTCCACAGGGGAGTTCAGGTGGACCGCGTGCGATTGTGGTTCCAGGAGATGTGGGATCTTGCCCACGACATAGGCCCCGCCGTGCGCGGCGTCTTCGAGGCTGCCGAGCGCTCAACTTGACACGTTCGGTGGCATGGCGTAGGGTTTGCGGCTCTTGCAGGCGGTTTTTTCCGGCGTAGCTCAGTTGGTAGAGCAGGTGGCTGTTAACCACCGGGTCGCAGGTTCGAGTCCTGCCGCCGGAGTCCTTCGACAACCTTCGCTTTGACGGCTTGCGGGCTGATGGTCAGGGCCGGTAGCGCAGGAAGGCCGCGAGGCTGTAGCGCTCGAAGTAGGCGTCGCCGATATCCGTCTCGGCCCGTGTCCAGCCGACGCGCACCGTGGCGTTGACTGCGTCGGTGAGTTCCCGGCTGACTCCGACGAACACTCTCGACGCATTGTCGGCCTCTTCCCCCGGGATCAGACGGGCGAACTCCGTCTCCGTCAGATAGTTCTTGCCGGTCAGAACGGCCACGACATCGAGTCCCATGGCCCATGGCAAAGGCGTGGACACATCGGCGTTCACCGAAATCGCATTGTACTCGGGCCGCCGCGCGTTGGACCTGTTCATGGTGCCCTCGATTCCGATTGTGGCGTTGATTCGCGATGGCTCCCGTTCGTAGGTCCACTGCGCGCCTGCCTGGTACGTCCTGTCCCGGCGGAAGGGATCGGGGGCATACAACGTGCCCTGCTTCGGATACCGATACTCGGCGAAAGATCCGTAGAACCGCATCGCCAGCAAACCGCCGCTCCACGGACGCCCCCACAAGGCGCCCAGTTCGGTTCCTCGCGCGTTGCGGTCCAGCAGGTCCAGCTGCGGGACGATATCCTGCGTGTGGTAGTCAGACCGGGTGCCCTGAATGCGCAGATCCCACAAGACGCCGGCTATCGTGCGAGTGCGGAAGCGAAGCGAACCTTGGTAGTACGCGTAACCCGGCTGCAGGAAGAGTGGAATAGGGGTGCGGTCCTCCACCTTTCGGCCTCGAGCTTGCCCGCTGATTTGCAAGACGCCCAGACCCGTCGTTCTGAGGAAGTTGGCGCTGGCCAGACCCGTCCACACCCGAGGCGAATATTCGCGCAGCTTGAAGCCATTGGCGTCGAACTGCCGGACGCCGCCGTCAAGACCGATGGCGAACCCGTCGGAGCCGTCGCGATTCGAGTACAGGCTGCCCCGGAAACCAAATTCGCCGCTCGCCGCCGAAGCCGCATCCACGCTGTCGACCACCGGAAGAGTCACGGACGGAATCCCCCCCCGGTACGCCTCTGCCGCCATCCCGGCGGTCAACACAAAATCCCGGAAATGCCCCTGCCCGGAGAGCGTCGCAGCGCATGCGGGCATCATGAGGAAGACCAGGGTTCCGATGCGGATGGAGCGACTCATACGAGTTCTCCTCCGATCCGCTGCCGAAACTCCCGCGCGCGAACCCTGGCGATGTCGCGCCGGTCAATCAGGAGCTCTCTGAACCTGTACAGAGCTTCGAGCCGCTGCGACAATTCCTCGTTTCCCGTCAAGCCTACCGCGTTGGCGGACGCCGCGTCGGGGGTGCCCACGGGCACCCGAAGATCGTCGAAGCGGAAGAGATCCGCCCCGAAGTCCTGCGACATGCGGGCGTGGCGCAACCTCTTCTCGTAGGACTCGATCTGGGCATCGACATCGAGAATGCTGCGTTCGTGGAGTGCTGCGCGCCGGTCGAGGAGGTCCGCCTTGGCTCTGATCACCGAAGGGCTGTCTCCCGGATCGCTGGTGATTTCGGCGAACGGATCGTCGTCGATCTCGACAGGGGTCACGAGCAGGTCGGCTTCATTGTTCAGGTTCGTGATCTCGCGAGTCATGAGATTGTGCTCTCGAGACCCCTCCGCCAACAGCGGAAGTTCATCGAACAACAACCGCTCCAGACGCTGCTCCACGCTCGCCAGGTAGGCACGCCTGGTCTGTTCCAGCGCGGCACCCGCTTCAACCAGGAGCTGGTTGCTCAATTCCACCTCTTCCGCCCTGGACTGAAAAACCGCCAGGGCGCGCCCGTGCCGTGCCTGGTCACCCGAATCGCGAGCCTCGCTTACCTCGTCGTGGGCCTGGCTGTACCGGGCATCGGCGAGATCGCGTTCGTTAAGCGCGTGATTGTAGGCACTCTGGGCTGACCGGTACGCGCGGCGATCCACATCCTGGGCCCGACCGCTCACGGGAAGGATGACAAGCAAACCCGTGGCGATCATGGCAAGCCGGAACACCGCTCCCGGCGTTCGTCCGCCAACCAACGAGGCCGATGAGGCCATGACCCGCCTCGGTTACGCGTCGATACCGTACTTCTCGAGCTTGTAATAGAATGCGCTCGATTTCAGCCCCAGCAGTCTGGCGGCCTCGGCTTTCACGCCTCCGGCCTGCTCGAGCGCCTTCCTGAGAAGTCTTTCCTCAATACCCTCCACCGTCTGGTTCAGGTTCATCCCGTCGGCCGGGAAAGGCTGGTCGCCCGGCTCGGGCGCAACCTCCCCGGTGCTCAGCGGGGGCAGGTCATCCACGTCGATGACGCGGTCGTCCGCGAGCACGAGTGCCCTCTCGATCACGTTCTCGAGCTCGCGCACGTTTCCTGGCCACGGGTAGCTGGTCAGCTTCGTCAGCGCCTCTTTCGTCACCGCCTCGGCCGGGGAATTGGTGCGCTCGCGCAGCTTGGCCATGAAGTGGGCCACAAGAGGAGGGATGTCGTCGATGCGGCTCCTGAGGGGCGGCAGCAGAATGGGTACAACGTGGAGGCGGTAGAAGAGGTCCTGGCGGAAATCATCGCTCGCAATCAGCTCTTCCGCCGGCGTGTTGGTCGCCGCAATGATACGCACGTCCACCGCGATCGTTTGTTCTCCGCCCACTCGCTCCAGCTCCCTTTCCTGGATCACACGCAGGAGCCTGATCTGAGTCATGGTGGAGATCGTCGAGATCTCGTCGAGAAAGATGGTCCCGCGGTCCGCGAGTTCAAATCGTCCCCGGCGTCTGCGATCCGCGCCCGTAAAGGCTCCCTTTTCGTGCCCGAACAGCTCGGAGTCGAGCAGGCTCTCGGCCAGAGCCCCGCAGTTAACGCGAACAAACGGACCGTCCTTGCGATCCGAGCTGGCGTGGATGGCGCGGGCCACGAGTTCCTTCCCCGTGCCCGACTCGCCATAGATCATCACCGTGGACTCGCTTGGAGCGACGCGTCTGATCCAGCGAAACACCTCCTTCATCGCGGGGGCTTCCCCGATGATCTCGCTGTAGCGTGCCTCGGTCTCCTCCTTCAGGGAGGTGTTCTCGATCCGCAACGCCACATTTTCCTGCCGCAGCTTCTCCCGTTCGGCGCGGTTACGGAGCAGGCGGCCCACCTTGACCGCGAATTCCTGTGGAGAAAACGGCTTCGTGATGAAGTCCACGGCTCCGGCCTTCATCGCCTCGACCGCCCGGTCCACGGTGCCGAACGCCGTGATCACCATGACATCGGTATCGGGGGCTCGGGCGCGTACTTGCCGAAGGACTTCGATGCCGTCCAGGCCCGCCATCCGGAGGTCGGTGATCACCAGGTCGGCTCCGTGCTCCCTCAACAGGTCGAGGCCCCGCCTGCCGCTTTCCGCAGAGTAGGTGCGATGACCGTGCTTCCGCAGGAGCAATTCGAGGCCCTCGCGGATGGTATCGTGGTCGTCGATGATCAGCACTTGCGCCATGACATCAGTTGCTGGCCCTGGCAGGCGGTGGCCGCAAACCGCAGGCGGGCCGAAACCTGCGGCTTTCCCCGGGACGCCCGGGTCAGGATGGCGCCAATGGGGTCACGAAGCTCCGGGATGGGCAAGAGCCGGCAGCTAGCCGGGGGCCGAAGCTAGTGGGCATGGGCTCCAGCCCGGGTGACCGGGAATTCCTCCGAGCCCGACAAGTATAGCCTGAATTCCGCGCCACTCCCAACAGACCCGAGACCCTGAACCAATTCCACCCGGGCATCGTTCGCCCGGGCCACGCCCCCCACGATGGCTAGTCCCAGGCCGGCGCCCTGCTCCTTGCTGGTAACGAACGGCTCGAAAATTCGCGTGCGCATCGATTCCGGCACCCCGGGCCCGTTATCCCGCACGGATACAACCACTTCGCCATTGCGCCACTCGCCCTTGAGCCACACCCGGTCGCCGGCGTCAGCCGCGTTTCGAAGCAGGTTCAGGACCATGCGCTTTACCTGACCGGGGTCGGCGACAGCCTCCAGCGCGGTCTCCGGAAGATCGATTTCGAGCTTGCCTCCGCCCGACTCGAGTTCCGTCGCGACCAGCTCCGCCGCCTCCCGAAGGGGCGAGCGGATATCGTGCAGCTTCGCTTGTGGCGAGCGCGGGCGAGCGTAGATGAGAAAGTCGGTGATGATGCGGTTCAAGACATCGACCTCGGCCTGGATCCTCTGGAAGAGTCGCCCCCGTTCTTCCGCTTCGGTGCTTTCTGCCGCGACAGCCGCAAAGAGCTTCAGCCCGCCCAGGGGATTGCGGATCTCGTGCGCGACCTGAGCCAGCATGAGGCGGAGGTGTTCGTCTCGCTGAATGATGCCCTGGCGCATTCGCTCCATGGCGCGGGAAAGGCGCCCGATCTCCACGCCTGCCTCCACTTCCACCGGCTGGCTGATTCTGCCTCGCTGTATGCGCAGCGCCACGCGGCTCAGCCGCTCAAGGGGTTCCGCGATGCGCGCGGCCAGACCCACAGCCACGAGGATGGAGAGTACGATGGTCAGCCCGGAGCCAATGAGCACCGTCCTCTCCAGCCGGGCCAGAGGAGCGAGATAGTCGGCGGGGATGAGCACGGCCAGCGCGAGGTCGGAGTCCTCCAGCCGCGCGAAACCGTACTTGTAGGATCGCCCGTCTTCGCCTGCGAAGAGAGGCGTTGTGGCTGCTCCATCCCGCCAGAGTTCCGTGAGTTGGGGGCCGTACGCCTCAAAGCGCCGGATCCGGGTTCCGATCAGCTGGGCGTCGGCCGTCGACACGATGACCGTATGGACGGGCGTGGCACCGGCCACGACCGAACTGTCGTTGCGAAAGATCCAGGCCGCGTCCACGTAGCGACGCTCGACCAGGCGCTGCAGGCGATCCTGGTACTGGGCCCAGTATGGCGATTCTTCGTCGCCCGGACTCAGGAAACTTACGTCCGAGGCCTCAAAGCGGGTTTCTGCCGCAACCCCGGCGGTGACCAGCAGCTTGTCGTTGAGTTCGGCCTCAAAGGCCCGGCTGGTTACGGAGAGCGCAAGCCAGCTGCTCGTGGCCGTAAAGACGACCGCGAAGGCCGCCAGGACAACAACGTACAACCGGCGAAGTGGCACCCTCTACGTTCTCCCGCCCTTCCACGCTTGCGTGCGCCAGACGACGGTCGCGGCTCGGGCTCTCGGGGTTCGCTCATAAACCACAGGGGACCCGCACCTCCAGCAGGAAGTCGCTGAATTGAATTCTTGTAAGCGTCCTGGGAGCAACAACGAGGTGGTAGGGCGTCTGTACTACCGCGGCCGGCGAACAGAAATCTCCGGGCACGAATTCCACCAGTCTCACGATCGCTCCGTCGCGAATGGGCTCGATTTGCCTGACTTCGATCGTGTTCCCTGCCTCATATCGGGCACCGTCTCCGGCGACCAGAACCATATCCGTCGACCAGTCGACGGCCGGTGGAGACCTGGTCCCCGCAAGCCATCCCCAGAAGTCCCTCCAGTCCGCCGGCTCGTCTTCGGCACCGGGCCCCCCGAAGAACACCCTGGGGGACAGCTGCAGGTCGCCGGGTTTCCCGCCTTTGTAGAGCGTAGCGAACGGTACGCTCCGGTGATAGGCGCTGGTGGCCGTATCGCCCAAGGTGCGGTCGTGAATGAATTTGGAGACCTGTATGACCCGGCTGGCAGGCAGGTCCGGCCCGGAGCCCGCAGGATCCAGAGACCCGAGCGGGCCTTTCCTCGCACACCGCGTCCAGCTTGTCTCCTGGTCCCGCACCTCATCCTGAACTCGAAGGGTGACGCGGGCTTTCGGGTAAACGCAAACGGGGTCGAGCGTAGGATCCAGAGCGTCGATGAAGAGTTCGAGACCGTCGACTCCGTTGAACTCGACAACCGTCCTGGCGTATGCCGAGGCAAAAGCCACGGGTGCTCCTGGACTTCGGGTGATGGTTTCACTGCCGATCCTGCCACGGTAGGAGATGGATTCGAACAACTGCCATTCCCCGTTTGAGCGCCAAGTCAGGGTCTGTCGAAGTTCACCATCGGGGGATGAAGAAAGAAGACGAACGCGCTGGGGAGTCACGACATCCACAACCAGCTGACCGGACTGCCCAAAGCGCAGGTTGGGTTCCGGTTGCATTCCGGTGTCACAGGCGGCCGCCCCAACCGCGCATGCGAGCGTCCACATCCACTGAATTCTGCGTTTCGTCCTCACGCCAGTCCTTTGTCGGCCAATACCTCGGTTTGACGATATGGAGCGGGCCACATCAATATATGGTCCGGCACGCAGCTACCGTCAGCCCCCGAACCCCGCGCCGCAACTGTGCGCGCCGGGACAGCCCCGTGCGAGCCTCCCCCCAAAAAGACAGAACTCCCGCCATGAACGCCCGCAACCGCCTGCTCTCCCTGCTCGTCAGACGATCCCTCCTGATGGGCGAATTCACCCTCGCCAGTGGTGCCCGGTCCAGGTACTACGTTGATGCCCGGGCAACCACGATGACCGCCCAGGGGCAATCCCTGGTAGGCCGGGTCTGCCTGAGTTACCTCCGGGGTGCCGCCCTGGATCCATCCCATGTCGGCGGACTGACGATGGGGGCCGACCCGATTTCGTACGCGATCGCCCGCCAGAGCTGGGAGGAGGGCCAACCCATTGACGCCTTCTCGGTCCGCAAGGATCCCAAGGAATACGGGACTCGGCGACGGATCGAAGGCGGTCTCCCGGAGGGCGCGAGCGTCGTCGTCATCGAGGACGCCATGACGACCGGCCGGAGTACTCTGAAGGCGATCGAGGCTCTCGAGGGTCACGGTGCCCATGTGCTCGCAGTCCTCGCGCTCGTCGATCGTGAGGAAGGCGCCCGCGAGCGGATCGCCGCCGCAGGCTACTCCGCGATATCCGTATTCCCTGCCCGCGACCTGCTCGCCGCTGTCGTCCCCCCTGGTTCCGCGGGCCGGCCTTCGGGATCCCCTCAGTCCAGCAGCCGTAGAGGCATCACCAAGCACAGGTAGTCGATTTCGCCTGCATCCTCAGCCGGGACCGGCACGACCGTTGCGGCGCGCTCCGGCGCCTTGAAAGCCAGTCGCACATCATCCGTGGGCATGTGCTGGAGTACTTCGAGCAGGTAACTGGCGTTGAAGCCGATGTCCAGATCCTCGCCTTCATACGCCAGCTCCACCTCATCGTACCCCTCGCCCAAATCAGGTGTGCTGACACTCAAGTTCATCCCTTCGGCGGAAAAACTGAGCTTGATCCGGTGCGTCTGGTCGCTGGCGACGACATCCATGCGCTTTACGGCTGCTAGCAAGCTGCTCTTGTCGACCACCGCGGTCTTGTCGTTGTCTTGCGGGATAACCTGCTTGTAGTTCGGGTAGGTACCATCAATGAGCCGAGTGTAGATCTCGGTCGATCCCGACCGAAAGCCCAGGAAATTGCCGTCGCGGGCAAGCTCGAGTTCATCCTCTGCCGCAAACAGGCGCTGGACCAGCCGCAACGCCGCCGGAGGAACGATGAGGTTCGCGGCGGGTGGCCCGGACGACTCCGTCTTCACGGTCATCCGCGCCAGCCGATGGCCGTTCGTCGCAACCATTCTCATCTCGCTTCCCCGGAGCTCCCATAGCACACCGCTCAGGATCGGGCGGCTTTCCTCCGTCGAGACCGCGAAGGAAGTGTGCCGGATGAGCGACAGGAGATCGGCCCCGGAGGTGCGCCATGCCTCATCGAAGTCCAGGTGCGGCGCGGCGGGAAAATCGTCCGCGGGAAGGCCGTTCAACTTGAACCGGCTCCGGCCGCACACCAGCTCCATCTGACTGGCCAGTGTGCTGGCCAGGACAGGCTGATCCGGCAGTGTCCGGACGATCTCCTGGATCTTCTTTCCCGGCACCGTCAGTGTTCCCGCTTCCTGAACCTCGGCGGGCACTCGGGTACGCACTGTCACATCCAGGTCGGTGGCGGTGATCCAGAGGCCGCTGTCGGTAGCATCGAAGAGGATGTTCGAGAGAACCGGCAGGGTCGTTCGCGCCGGAACTGATTGCGAGACTGCGGTGAGTCCCTGATACAGGTTCTGCCGAGTCAGAGCGAGTTTCATATGGGTCGAGTCCTCAAGGAGTGGGTGCGGTTGAAGGAATCCACGGGATTAGTCCGAGTGCTATCCCATCATTAATAAACTAGTAGTAGTAGTAGAGGCTGTGGGAGTGTGGACAATGTCCTCTACGATGTCAGTTAACTTCCTTGGTGACAATAGGATAGTGGATGGATGGATGCCGTGGATTACGTGTGTATAAGAGCATGTGGTTTTCCATGAATCCACACTTGGAGAATCGTGACCCGGGATGCCGCAGGGGTTTCCAACAGGGTTGCCGAAGTTTGCACAGCCTTTTCAGACTCCTCGCCGCAGGATCTCTTCCCGCAGCCGTGAAACGCGCTTCGCGAAGTCGTCATCCGCCTGCAAGTCTCGATCTACCTTGCGGATCGAGTGAATCACAGTCGAGTGGTCACGTCCCCCGAAGGCTTGCCCGATCCGGGTAAGCGGGGGGTCGAGGATTTCCTTGATGAGGTACATGGCGACTTGGCGGGGGACGGTTACATCACGTGTGCGCCGCTTGGAGATAAGGCCCTTGGGCTCCACTCCCCAGAGCTTCGCAGCTGCGTTGAGGATGTCGGCCAAGGATAGAGCCGGAGAGGGCGAGTCGGTTGCGAAGCGAGCTTCCTTCAGCGCTTCATGCGCGAGAGCGAGATTGATTTCCTGGTTCGTCAGCGAGGAGAAGGCCAGAAGCTTGATGATCGCCCCTTCCATCTCACGAACCGATGAAGTACAGGTGCGAGCGATCAGGTCAATGACGTCATCTTCGAGAAAAAGGCCATCGTAAGCGGCCTTCTTTCGTACGATCGCGATCCGGGTTTCGTAGTCCGGGGGCTTGATGTCAGCGACCAGACCCCAAGCGAACCGCGATACCAGGCGCTCTTCCAGCCCAGCCAGGCTGTTGGGCGCACGATCACTGGTAAGGACGATCTGTTTCTGCGCGTCGTAGAGGGTGTTGAAGGTGTGGAAGAACTCCTCCTGAGTCCGTTCCTTTCCTTCAAGAAAGTGGATGTCGTCGACGAGCAACAGATCGATCTGGCGGTAGCGCCGGCGGAAACCGGGTGTCGCTCCGTCCTGGATGGACGTGACCAGTTCGTTTGTGAATTGCTCCGTCGGGACGTACGCGATGCGCAAGCGCAGGGCGTGCTCCTGCAGGTAATTGCCGATCGCATGCATGAGGTGCGTTTTGCCCAGTCCCACCCCGCCATAAACAAACAGCGGGTTGTACATGCGAGCCGGCTTCTCGGCGACCGCTCGGCAAGCGGCCACGGCAAGCTGGTTGTTGTTGCCCACGACGAAGCGATCGAAGGTGTAGCGCTCGTTCAGCTTGTCGGAGGGGAAGTTTGTTGCCGCCTCGGAGATTTTGGATCGGTAGGGAGTCGTCGCGTAGGAAGCAGAATCTCCCGTGAGCCCGATGGCCGGCGGCGCAGCGTGCGCAGCGGAAGCCCGGTAGGACACCGACAGTGGACGCCCCAGCGTCTGCTGGATGGTCTGTAGCAGAAAGGTGCCGTACTTGTCTTCGATCCACTCCACATGGAACTGGCTGGGAGCCTCCACGAGCAGTTCCTGACCCGAGAGGCCAACCGCCTCCGTACCGGACAGCCAGGTCTGGAAACTCTGTTCCGGGAGCGAACTCTTCGCTGCCGCCAGTGCTTGCGCCCAGATTTCCGAGGCAGATAGTTCCATCAAGCAGGAGAGCTGACGGCGGGAAGCAGAACCGGGGTGCGTGAAACGCCCCGGGGACCGATAGAGAGAAGCAAGGGTACTTCCGGAATGTGGAAAAGTCAATCGCGCTTCGGGTCACGGAGTGATGGGCGGCTCCCCCGCGACAAACCCGTGCGGGGTTGACGGCCCACGCCGGTTTCCGGTAGGTTGCTCGCCCGTCCTGCGGGTTCGGGGAGCCGGTTGTGCAGCGCAACCGGAGGCGCGTAGCTCCAGGCACGAGCGCTCTTCATGAAACCGACATACAGACCACGGAATCGCAAGAGAAAGAACACCCACGGATTCCGCCGCCGAATGAGCACTAGCGGAGGCCGCAGGACGCTGGCAAGGCGACGGCGCAAGGGGCGTCACCGGCTGGTCGTGGAGGTCGGCTCGAAGTAGGCCGACACCCCGGGCAGTGGTCCCATACCGTCAACGAAAGTACGGGTTTCCGGCCTTGCGGCGTATTCGGCGGTCCGGCGACATTCGGAGGTTGCTGAGGAGGGGGAAGCGAAGGAGGACATCCCATGTCGATGTCTTCCTCGCGGCTTCCTCCGTTTCTTGTGCCCGCTTTGGGGTGATCGTGCCGAAATACGGGCACACGATTGTGCATCGCAACCAGCTGAGGCGTCGTTTGCGAGAGATCGGACGACTCGATGTGCTGCCGCGCCTGGATACCCTCCCGGAGGGTGTGGATTTCCTGGTGAGGGCGAGGCGGGAATCATATGAGGCGTCGTTCCAGAGGCTGAGGGATCAACTGGTGAAGCTCACCGAGGAACTACGCTGAAACTCCTGGTACGTGGGATTCGTTTCTATCAGGCGGCCATCTCCCCTCTGATCCCGCCAGCCTGTCGCTTTGTGCCGAGTTGTTCCGCGTACGCGGTGGAAGCTCTCGAGCGCCACGGTTGGCTTCGGGGATGCTGGCTGACATTGCGGCGGCTCTGCCGGTGCCACCCCCTTGGCGGGAAGGGATTCGATCCGGTGCCACGCCGAGCGCAGGATGGCAGGCGGGATGCCCCATCAGCCCCGCATGAGTCTTTCGGGGGTGTTCCCGTACCAGGAAACAGGCGATGAGACCGGAACTTCGCTTCGTCCTCGCGATCATTCTCATGATCGGTGTTCTCTTCGGCACGAATGTGCTCTTTCCGCCCACCGCTCCTCTGGAGGCGCCGCTGGAGGAGACAGTCGAGAGTGCTGCCCCGACCGGTGAACCGGCTGCAGCGACGGACGTGGGGACCACGACGTCCGTCACCGCGCCGGCGCCCGATCCTCCCGTAGTACCCGAACGCCGCGTCCTCGTGCGCGGCCCGCTCTATGAGTTCGAATTCAGCAACTACGGCGCGCAGCTCGAGTCCGTGCTGCTGACGGGGTTCAAGTCGTTTGTGGATGACGGCCCTGCGCAGCTCATCCCGCGTGGCGGACCGGGCGCTCTGGGGAGCCGCATCGTGGCTGCTTCCGACACACTCGATTTTTCCGGGGTGCCCTTCTTGGTATCTCCCGCGGACGGGCTCGACCTGGTGGAGGGGGGAGATCCCCAGCAGCTGAGCTTCACCTTCACAAGCGCCAACGGAGGACTCGGCTTCGAGATCCGGTACCTGTTCGACCCGGACTCGTATCTGATTGCGGTCAGCGGGCAGGTCCAGGGGATCAACCGGGGTCTGCTGCTTACCGACATGGGCCACGGGCTCGCGTTCAACGAGGCCCGGCCCGCGGACGACGAGCAGGCGCTGGCTTACGTCATCAACCATACTCAAGACGGGATCCGGCAACGGCCGCTGAGGAGGTTCGAAGACGACCGAATCGAGGACGGCCCCCTGCTGTGGGCCGCCTTCAAGAGCAAGTATTTCCTCATGGCGCTGTTGGCTGGCGACGACTGGGAGTCCGAGCGTTTTCTGGGCGGAGTTGTCGCGCGTCGTCGGCCGGAGTTGGAGGGCGCGGGACCCGGAGTGTCGGTTACTGCCGCTCAGAGCTTGCTGGCGGACGATTCATTTGCGTACCGCGTATATCTGGGACCGCAGGACTTCACCCGGCTCACGGCGATCGGCGGCGACCTGGAGGATGTAAACCCGGTTGGCTGGAGGTGGCTGCGCCCGGTCATTCAGCCGTTCGCGGCTATCATCACGACCATCCTCATCTACCTGCATAACCAGCTTGGCTGGGGATATGGGATGGTGTTGATTCTGTTCGGTGTGATGATGCGCATCGTGCTCTTTCCGCTGAACCAGAAGGCCATGCGCGCGCAGCTGAGGAATACCGCCGCGGCACCGCTCGTCAAGGAGATCCAGACCAAGTACAAGAACGAGCCCGAGCGGCAACAGAAGGAAATGATGAGGCTGTACAAGGAACACGGCTTCAATCCGCTTGCCGGATGTGTGCCGATGCTCATCCCCTTTCCCGTCCTCATCACCCTCTTCTTCGTATTCCAGAACACCATCGAGTTACGTGGCGTCCCCTTCCTCTGGCTTCCGGACCTCTCGGCTCCGGATCCCTTCTATGTCCTTCCGGTGTTCCTCGGGATCTCCATGTTCCTGCTTCAATGGGTCAGCATGCGATCCATGGAGCAGGTGAACCCGCAGATGAAGATGATGCTGTGGTTCATGCCGATTTTCATGGTGTTCATCTTCCTCCAGTTGGCATCAGGGCTGAACCTCTACTACGCTACTGCGAACATCGCCACGTTGCCCCAGCAGTACTGGATCGCCAAGGAGCGAAAGAAGGCAAGAGTCAAGCCATCCTAGGCGCTGGGCGGGTATCGAGGGACAGAATTGACGGACACTATCGTGGCACGCGCGACTGCGCCGGGCCCGAGCGCGCTCGCGGTCGTTCGGATATCGGGGCCGGAAGCGCTTGCGGTCAGGGACGCGCTGGTGCCAGGTCTCCATGACCGGGCTTCCCGGCGAGCGACGTTGGGGACTCTGCGCGACCCCGAATCCGGCGAAGTCCTCGACCGGGGGATCGTCACCAGCTTTCGAGGTCCGGCCAGCTACACCGGAGAGGACATGGTGGAGATCTCCTGCCACGGCGGTCATCTCATCCCGGGCCTTCTGGTGGAGTGCGCGCTTGCGGCCGGTGCTCGCATGGCTGAACCCGGGGAGTTTACGCGCCGGGCCTATCTGAACGGGAAGATGGATCTGCTTCAGGCGGAGGCCGTGTGCGATCTGGTCGGCGGCGGGAGCCGGGCATTGCATCGGGTGGCTGTTCATCAGATGGAGCGGGGGCTGTCGGCCAGGATCGCCGCCGCCCGCGCAGCTCTGGTGAAGCTGGAGGCGCTCCTCGTTCACCATCTCGACTTCCCGGACGAAGACGAGCCGCCCACGAGCCTTGAAGTGGTGGCTGAAGAGGCCGCGGCGGTGAGTCGCCAGCTGGCCGAATTGCTCATTACGGCGCCTGAGGGCGAGCTTCTGCGAGACGGAGCACTGACCGTGCTGGCAGGTCGCCCGAATACCGGTAAGTCTAGTATGTTCAACGCGTTAGTGGGTTTTGAGCGCGCCATTGTAACGGAGATACCGGGTACCACGCGGGACGCGATCGAGGCCACCGTGTCGGTAGGTGGCTACCCCTTTCGGTTGGTAGACACCGCCGGACTGCGTGATACCGAAGGGCGCGTGGAGGCGCTCGGGATCGAGGTCGCCCGCCGGTATCTGGCACGCGCCGATCTGGTCTTGTTCTGCGTGGAGAAGGGCGAGAGGATCTCGGAAGCTGACTTGGAGTTCCTGGGTGAGCGGAAGTGCCCCGTCGTCATCCTCAAGACGAAGGCGGACTTGGCGCAGAGCGAAGCCGCGGGAAACGGGGCCGGCAAGGTAGGCGATACGGTTGCGCTTGGACCGGCTCGCAGCCTCGGGGCAACCAGGAAGAGTCCCGTTCGCGAGATCTCTCTCTCAGTCAGGACGGGGGAGGGATTCGAGGAGCTCGCCCGGGTGCTGCCAAGGATGGTGTACCGAGGGTTGGTGACGGCGGACGCGGAAATGCCCGTCCTGACCCGAGCGCGTCACCGCCGGGGACTCAGGCGCGCGGTAGAAGAGCTCGACGCCTTCGCGCGCGTGCTCCGTGAGGGAGTGCCGGCGGAGATGGCGGCGACCCACTTGAGGCCAGCGGAGACCGCGCTCGAGGATGTCCTCGGGATCGTTACCTTGGATGAGGTATTGGACCAGGTGTTCCGGGACTTCTGTATTGGGAAGTAGCAGTGGCAGTACCTCCTTGGAGGTGCGTGAGGGATGTGAAGCGGACGCACTCTGTGCCCGAGGCAGGCAAGGGATGGAATCGCCGGTGGACAAACGTGCATAGCAACTACGAGGTCTTAGTGGTGGGGGGCGGCCACGCCGGGGCAGAGGCTGCCGCCGCTGCGGCGCGCCTCGGGGCCCGGGTCCTCCTGATTACTCCGGATCTCGCGCGCATCGGGCAGATGAGTTGTAACCCGGCGATTGGCGGCATCGCCAAAGGTGTGGTCGCGCGCGAGGTTGACGCCCTCGGTGGTGTGATGGGTCGGGCCACGGACGCCGCCCGCATTCATTTCCGGATGCTGAACCGGTCGAAGGGACCGGCCGTGTGGGGGCCGCGTGCCCAGTGCGATCGGGGCCTGTACTCCCTCGCGGTGCGTCGCACGCTGGAAGAACTCCCGAAGCTGGACCTCTTTCAGGATATGGTCCAAGAGCTGACCCTGAGGGGTGACCGAGTCACGGGGGTGCGCACGCGTGCAGGGCTGGAGTTCACTGCCTTGGCCGTGGTCATCACTGCGGGGACTTTTCTGCGCGGACGAATCCACATCGGGCGGGGGGCGGGAGTTGAGGGAGGGCGGGCCGGAGAGGAAGCCTCCGTGGAATTGGCGAGCGCGCTGGAGGGTCGTGGCTTGGAGGTGGCGCGCTTCAAGACCGGCACGCCGCCCCGCATTGACGGCCGTTCGGTGGACTACAGCCAAGTGGAAGAGCAGCCGTCCGAGCCGGGAGCTTTTCGCTTCTCCGGCTACACACGCGAGGAGTTTGCAGGGGAGCGCCCGTGCTGGATTACCTGGACCGGAGCGGAGCTCAGGGATGTCGTTCAGGAGAACCTTGAGCGGAGTGCGCGCTTTGGAGGCTCCATCGCGGGCCGCGGGCCGCGGTACTGTCCCTCGATCGAGGACAAGGTCGTCCGGTTTCCAGATGCACGTCGACATCAGGTGTTCCTGGAGCCGGAGGGATTGGACACGACCGAGCTGTACGTGAACGGACTGTCGACATCTCTGCCTCCTGATGTGCAACTCAGATTTCTTCGCACGGTGCCGGGACTGGAGCGGGTACGCATGACCCGCCTGGGCTACGCGATTGAATACGACTACTTCCTTCCGCATCAACTCCGCCACACGCTTGAAGTCAAGGCGGTCGAGCGGCTTTTCTTCGCGGGGCAGATCAACGGGACAACCGGCTACGAGGAAGCGGCCGGACAGGGCTTGATCGCGGGCGCGAACGCCGCACTGGCAGCGTTGGGGGAGGCATCCTTCATTCTGGAGCGTGATCAGGCCTACATCGGGGTTCTCATAGATGATCTGGTCACGAAGGGCGTTGACGAGCCGTACCGTCTCTTCACTTCACGGGCCGAGTTTCGCCTGCTGCTCAGGCAGGACAACGCACTTACCCGCCTCGGTCCGCTCGCCCGAAACCGGGGACTATTGTCGGCCGGGCAGGTCCAGACGTTGGAAGAGCGTCTAGACCAGGAGCGGCGACTGCTCGATTGGTTCACGGACACCCGTCTGCGGCCAGACCAGGTGAACGAAACGCTCGCCATGGTGGGGTCAAGCCCGGTACGTGCACCGACACGAGCGGTGGACTTGTTGAAGAGACCAGGGGTCAAGTCAAAGATGCTGGTACAAGCGGCGAAGGTGCCGTTTCTCGCAGACGGATGCGAGGATGCGCTGCTGGCTGTGGAGGTGGATCTCAAGTACCGTGGATACGTGCAACGAGAACGGGAGCGGGCGGCGACATTGCGTGCTCGGGCTGACTTTCGCATCCCGGAAGATCTCGAGTACGCGGAGCTACGGACGCTCTCTCACGAGGCGAGGGAGAAACTGAGCCGTATACGGCCGACAACCCTCGCGCAAGCTTCAAGGGTTTCCGGGGTTTCGCCGGCCGATCTTCAGAACCTGGTTCTCGAAGTTCGGAAATCGGCGGCCTTGTCAGATTGTTCCACGGGGAACATGACGGTGAAACACTTCGACGAGGGTCGCCCTGTTCCACGGGGAACATGACGGTGAAACAAGCCGAAACTCCAGATTTCGAAATCGGCTTCCTGCTGGGAGTCCTCGTCGGCGAAGGACATTTCGGCGGTGATGGCCGGCAGCCTCACATAACCCTTCGAATGCACACCGATCACAAGGCGCTCTTCGACTGGATCATGGACCACTTTCCTGGGGGAAAGCTGTATGGCCCATACAACCACGGTGGGAGGCACTACTACCAGTGGATGGCCCGCGGGGTCTTTCTCAAGGAACGCTTGGTGCCGTTGCTCGACCAATACCTCACTGAACGGCTGGATACGAAAGCAGCACATCGGTTCCGGGAAATGAAGGCACGCTACTCACTGGAGCATGTCTGATACGCGTCGGCGGATCGCTGGCAGCAGCTTCCTGCCATCGAAGGATCCTGAGTCCAAGGATCCGTGGTGGCCAACCCAAGAGGGCTGGATGTCTCAAATCCCCGCAAGTAGGCGCAATCCCACACGTAGTTTACGCGAATTCACCTTTTCCGAGAACGACGGGTCAGCTAGCTTTGAGTGGAGTCTCCTGGACTCCTCGCGACCGACCCGACACTGATCCGTTCTGGAAAACCCGACAACCTAGCAGCTGAATCGGCAGCCCATGTCAAGAGTCATTGCCATCGCCAATCAGAAAGGAGGTGTGGGGAAGACGACGACCGCGATTAACTTGGGTGCCGCGCTGGCAGTGGCCGAAAAGAGAACGCTGGTCATCGACATGGACCCGCAAGCCAACGCCAGCAGCGGAATGGGCCTCTGGAGTCATGACCACGTATCCAGCATCTACGACGTCATGATCGGGGGGCGCCCGATCGAAGATTCGCGAGTGCGTCAGGTTCACTTCCCCTACCTGGATATGGTCGGCACAACCCGCGATCTGGCAGGCGCCGAGATCGAGCTGGTGGCCATGGAGGCGCGCGAAACCATTCTGCGCAAAGCCCTTGCGCCTATTCGCCACGAATACGACTATATCCTGGTCGATTGTCCGCCCTCCCTTGGACTTCTCACCCTGAACACGTTGACCGCGGCCGACTCCGTGCTGATTCCGATTCAGTGCGAGTTCTACGCACTCGAGGGTCTGAGCCAGCTTCTGAACACGGTGCGTGTCGTACAGCGCGGACTGAACACCAGCTTGGAGATCGAGGGCGTGCTGCTGACGATGTTCGACCAGCGGCTCAACCTGTCCAAGCAGGTTGCCAGGGAGGCCCGCGAGTATTTCGGCGACAAGGTGTACACCAACGCGATACCCAGAAACGTTCGGCTGGCGGAGGCTCCGAGCTTTGGAAAGCCGATCATCCTCTACGATGTCCTGTCCGCGGGTGCCCGGTTCTACCTCCGGTTGGCCCAGGAAGTCATCGAACGCACCCAGAAGAGCCATGCTACAACCCCAGCACCCGTAAGCTTATGACGGTTGCACAGAAGAACCGCCTCGGGCGAGGCCTGAGCGCCCTCCTCGGCGATCATCTCAACCGGCCGGTAGCCGGTGAGATCACGAAGCTTCGAGTGGATTCGGTCGTGCCAAATCCATTTCAGCCCCGCCGGGAGTTCAAGGAAGAGGAAATCGACGAACTCGCGGCATCCATCAGGGCGAACGGATTGCTGCAGCCCATCTTGGTGAGAACCGCGCCCGGAGCCACTG
This sequence comes from Longimicrobiales bacterium, assembly GCA_965237885.1. Classification (GTDB taxonomy): domain Bacteria; phylum Gemmatimonadota; class Gemmatimonadetes; order Longimicrobiales; family Gaopeijiaceae; genus BD2-11. The sequence continues at coordinate 1,701,719 of CBDEGN010000002.1, forward strand.
ATCAGTGGGAGGTGGTCGCGGGGGAACGCCGGCTCCGCGCCGCTACGCGACTCGCCTGGGATGAGGTGCCAGGGCTGATCCGCGACGTCGACGATGAAACCATGCTCGTGCTCGCGTTGGTGGAAAACCTGCAGCGCCGCAACCTCGGTGCACTGGAGGAAGCCGAGGGCTACAGGGTGCTCGCGGACAAATTTCGCCGGACGCAAGAGGACATCGCGTTAGCGGTAGGCAAGAGCCGGGCGGCTGTGGCCAACATGCTCCGTCTCCTGAAACTTCCTCCGGCAGTACTCCAACTGCTTCGACAAGAAAAGCTTACCCCAGGTCACGCCCGGGCCCTTCTTGCCGTGGAGGACCCGGAATGGGGCATCCAGCTGGCTGGAAGGGCAATCGGTGGACGATGGTCCGTCCGAAAGCTGGAGGAATACGTCCGAACAAACGCGGTTTCCCCTCCTGGCAGGGAAGACGCCCCCAACAGGGGGGAGGGTCCGGCCTCACCGCCAACCCCGAAGGATCCGGTTATGTACGCGTTGCAGGAGGAACTACGAGCTGCGCTCGGGACACGAGTCATCGTGAAGCGAGGGAGAGGAAGCAAGGGGCGAATCGAGATCCCTTTCCACGACGACGAGGACCTGGAACGACTGTTCGTTCTGGTTTCGGGCCGGGAAGCTTCAGATGTTCTGGAGTAGGACGAAGGGGAATCGCCGAGCTCTGACGCTTGTCGTCATCGCCGACGCATCTACAGAGTCACGCAGCTATCGGTTGACGTCCTTCGACGCCTGGCTGGCACTGGGCGCGCTGATCGGAATGATGGCGGGCGGGTATGCCGCCGGTGTCGCCACCTCGTCTCATCGAGCGGAGATCCTGGCGGACTCGCTCGCTGCCCAGGCGGAAGGGATCCGGCAACTGAGCGCCCACATCGACACGGTGGAAGCACGCTACGGGCGGATAGCGGAACTGCTTGGCGCGCGGGAGACAGCCCTCTCAGACCTATGGCCACCCCCGGTCGGAAGCAGTGGAGGCCAAAGTCGGTCAGTTGCGGACGCAGCAACGCCAACCAGCTGGCCCTTGACCGAAAGGGGCTTCGTCACCCAAGCTTTGATGGAAGGGATGGTGGGCGAACATCCCGGCTTGGACATCGCCGTCCCTACGGGCGCATACATCCGCGCGGCTGGGGGGGGCGTTGTCGCCGAAGCGGGGGAAAATCCGCTCTACGGACACTTCGTTGTCCTTGACCATGGCGCTGGATACCGCAGCTTGTATGCTCACGCATCCACCACGTTCGTCGGAACGGGAGATCCGGTAAGGCAGAACGAGGTTATCGCCCTGAGTGGCTCAACCGGCAGATCGACGGCTCCGCACCTCCATTTCGAGATCCTGAAGGACAACGAACCGGTAGATCCGTTGACGATTCTACAGCTACCTTGACAGAAGGGTGCGGGGATGGGAACAATCATTGAACTTCTTAAACAGGAAGGCAACAACAAGGATGAACAAGCAGCGTTCGGCCCCGACACCCCCCGCCTCTCCGGACAACACGATTTCGATGATCGGACCCGGGATGACCATATCGGGTGACTGCAAGAGCGAAGGAACCATCAGGATTGAAGGGAGGGTGGAAGGCAATGTGGAGGCCGCGAAGGCGATCGTCATCGGCAAGGAGGGCTCGGTCGTCGGTGACATCACTACCCAGGACGCCGTCATCTCGGGGAAAATTCACGGTAGCCTGACAATTGCTTCACGGCTGGAACTCCAGGCATCCTGCGATGTGAAGGGCGAGATCGACACAGGTCGCATCATGCTCGAGGAGGGCGCTACGGTCAACGGGACCGTCAAGATGGGAAGCCGGGGAAGCCGGCCGACCTCTCCTCCGTCCTGAAGAGCAGAAGCCCAACAAGGGGGTACAACGGCGACGGGGGGCCGGGAGCGGGGTTTGCCCCCCCCCCCCCCCCCCCAAGACCAATACTCCCTGCCGTCTTTTGCGGAAACTTTCAGCCGTCTCTGCGGAAACTCGTCGTCGCCTATTGGCGCAGTCGGCAAGCCGTTTGCACAGTCGGCAGTGGATAACATCTCATGTCGTTGGGTACCAGGGCCTTACGCAAAGCACACCCACACCCGCCGCATTGCCGCCTGGGGTAGTTATCCACACATGTCTCCACATGTGCGCCAAGTGCAGGAGCTTGACCTGCGACATTCCGCCGCGTCCGTCAGTCGAAAAACCCGGAGACCAGGTTCGATCGCCAGCACATTGGAACGCGGCCTGTTGATAAGTTACGGGCCATGAAGCTTGAGTCGCTCTGCGAGTACGTCGATGGATACCTGCGGGTAGCCGATCTCCCGGACTATCCGAACGCGTACAACGGACTCCAGGTTCAGGGACGACGGGAGGTAGGTCTGATCTCCGCGGCAGTCGATGCCAGCGAGGCGGCCATCAACGCGGCGGTTGACCGCGGCTCCGACCTGCTGCTCGTGCACCATGGGCTTTTCTGGGATGGCAGAGCCCCCGTAACCGGAAGACGTTTCCGGAAGCTCGCCGCGCTCCTTCGAAACGGCGTCGCGCTCTATTCAGCGCACCTGCCCCTCGACGCTCACCCGGAAGTGGGGAACTGTGGTCTGCTCGCCCGGGCTCTGGGAATCAAGATCGCCTGCGGATTCGGCACCTATCAGGGAGCCGATGTCGGGTGGATCGGCACCACCTCGGAGACACGGGAGTCCCTGCGGAACAGGTTGGCGGACACCTTGCAAATCGCAGTCCGACTGGTAGATGGAGGGCCAGAGGAAGTGCGCCGTGTGGCGGTCGTCACCGGCGCCGGGGGGTCCATGATCGCCGAGGCCGCGCGGGCAGGCGCGGATGCCTTCATCACGGGGGAGGGTGCTCACCATACCTATTTTGACGCGATGGAGTACGGGATCAACGTGTACTACGCGGGCCACTACGCCACCGAAACACTCGGCGTTCGAGCCCTCGCGTCCCATATCGAGGAGCGCTTCGGCATACCGTGGGTGTTCCTCGATTTTCCGACGGGGTTCTAGCGACCCGACACCGGCCGGGGGAGGCCAACAGCCATGATTGCACGCCCAGCGAACAGGCACTTTCTTTCAACCCTGCTCCTCTTATGCATCGCACCGGCGATGGCCGGGGCCCAGCAGATTCCGAGTCCCGCGTCACACTTCGGGTTCGAGCCGGGAACGGATCGCAAACTGGCGGACTGGACGCAGCTGGTCGGGTACTACGACGCGCTGGCCGAGGCGAGTCCCCGGGTCACCATCGACACGCTCGGATTCGCCGTGCGGGGACAGCCATTTGTCATGCTCACCATCACGAGTGAGCAGAACCACGCGCGGCTCGACGAGCTTCACGAGATTCAGATGCGGCTCTCCGATCCCCGCCGAGTGTCGGGGACGGCGGAGATGGAGCGTCTGGTCCGGGATGGGAAGACAGTCGTTCTGCTAACCCAGAACATCCATTCGACGGAGGTGGGTGCGGCTCAGTTCGGGCCTGTTACCGCACATCGCCTCGCGACATCGGACGCCCCGCGTGTCCGCGAGATCCTGGACAACGTGATTCTGCTGCAGATTCCGTCGCTGAACCCGGACGGGACGCAATGGGTCACGCAGTGGTACAACCGGTGGGTCGGGACAGAGTTCGAGGCGGCGCCCCTTCCATGGTTGTACCAGTTCTACACCGGGCACGACAACAACCGCGACTGGTACTCGTTCACCCAGCCGGAAACCCGCCTGACGGTGACCAAGGCACACAACGCCTGGCACCCGCAGATCGTCCACGATGTGCATCAGATGGGCAACGGAGGCGCGCGCATCTTCTTCCCGCCATTCATAGATCCGTGGGAGCCCAACGTGGATCCCGCCTTGATCGGGGGCGTAAACCAGCTGGGCGCGTACATGGCGGCGGAGCTCATCGCCCAGGGCAAGAAAGGCGTGGTAACGGGAGCGATCTACGATGGCTTCTCGCCCGCGCGCGCCTACATGCACTATCACGGGGGTGCGCGTGTCCTCTCCGAGACGGCGTCCGCCCGGCTCGCCACCCCGATCGACCAGAGTCCCGACGATATCGGTGGCGGGCGCGGATACGACGCCACCCGGGCCAGCTACAACTACCCTGAGCCATGGCGAGGCGGCCCTTGGGGGCTCCCGCAGATCGTGGAGTACCAGGATGCCGGCGTGATGGCGGTGCTGACCAATGCGGCCAAGAATCGCGAGTACTGGCTGCGCAACTTCTACGGGGTCAATCTGAGGGCCGTCGAGAAGTGGGACAGGTGGCCGGAAGCCTGGGTGATTCCCTCCGGCCAGGCCAACGACCTGGGGGTTTCCACCGTGCTCGACATCCTTACGACCGGGGATGTCGAAGTGCACCGAGCGGAAACCGCCTTCCGTGCCGGAGGGAGGGATTTTCCGGCGGGGAGCTGGGTGGTTCCCATGCGCCAGCCGTACGCTTCCTTCGCGCAGACGCTGCTGGAAGTCCAGGAATATCCGGACCTTCGCCTCTATCCCGGGGGTCCGCCTCGTCCTCCCTACGACGTGACCGCCCACACGCTGCCGCTGCTGATGGACGTAGATGCGGTGTCGGTGGACTCACCAGTTGAGGACGTGCCGCTGTCCGCCCCCATCGTCAGTCCGGAGGTCGAGTACAGGTTGCCTGCCGGCCTGTCCGGCGCCGGCGCCCCCAGGATCGCGCTCTACAAGTCCTGGCAGGAACCGATGCCGGAGGGCTGGACCCGATGGGTGCTGGACCAGCACGAACTGGCTTACGACACCATCCACGATGCGGACGTGAGGTCCGGAGGACTTGACCGATATGACGTGCTGCTTCTGGAGAGCCAGGGGGCCAGCTCCATCCTGGAGGGCTTCCCGGCCGGGGTGCTCCCCCCCGAATACACCGGCGGCATCGGGGAAGAGGGAGCGCGCGCGCTGGAATCCTTCGTCCGCGAGGGAGGCCGTCTGGTGGCGATCGAGAACGCGACCGAGCTCGCGATCGACCTCTTCGATCTGGGGGTGTCCGAGGCCACGGCGGACTTGTCGAACCAGGAGTTCTACATTCCGGGCTCCATCCTGCGGCTGACGCTCGACGAGGGCCATCCGGTAGTCGAGGGCCTGGCCTCCGAGGGTGTCGCCTGGTTCCGCAACAGCCTCGCCTTCGATGTATCCGATCCGGCGCTGTGCGTGGTCGGGCGATACGGTACCGGCGACCCGCTGTTGTCGGGCTGGGCGCTCGGATCCGAATACGTGGCAGGGAAGGCCGCTATCGTGGAGGCCGACGTCGGGCGCGGGACGGTCGTGCTCTTCGGCTTCCCGCCCAACTATCGCGCGCAGTCGATTGCCACCTGGCCGCTGCTGTTCAACGCGTTGGTGACACCCCCGCCGCCTCAGGCGACGGGGGTTGTCGGAGAGCACGGCGGGCGTCCGGAATAGGAAGAAAACGCCAGACGGGCAAGGCTCATCATGAAATGTCCACAGTGTGGCTCGGAAGCCGCTGGGAAGTTCTGCGCCGAATGCGGTTCGGCCGTCGCAGGACCATCGTGTCCCTCGTGCGGGGCCGCTGCCCAGCCCGGAGCCTCGTTCTGCATCTTCTGCGGTACACGACTGCGGCGGCGTCCGGCAACCGCGAACACTCCCCGATCGGGCGCGATGTGGGTGGGCGCCGCACTTGTCGGCGTGCTGATCCTGGTCGTTGGCTATTGGACGCTGGGGCGCGATGAGCCGGCTGTGCCTTCGTCTCCGTTTCCCCCGGGCACGCTGGCCCCAGGCGCCGGGCCGGCCTCGAGCGTCGATCTGAGTTCCATGACCCCGCGTGAGGCCGCGGACCGGCTCTACGACCGCATCATGCGGGCCGCCTCCGCTGGCGACACGACCGAGGCGCTCGCGTTCCTGCCGATGGCGATCAACGCGTACGACCTCGCCGTCCCCCTGGACTCGGACGGCCACTACCACGTCTCGCTATTGCACGCCCTGGGGACGGACTACCAGGCGGCGCTGGCGACCGCCGAGCAAGCGCTGGAGCAGGATCCCAACCACCTGCTTCTGCTGGGAGCGGCGGCGCGCGCGGCCGCTGAACTCGGCGACGACGAGGGTGCCAACGGGTACCATGAGCGGCTACTGGCGGCTTGGGACGAGGAGCGGGCGCGCGGGCTCGAGGAGTATTCCCTTCACACCATCCCGCTGACGGAGATGAGGCAGGCGGCCGAGACGCGCGTCGGTGGTTAGCCGCACGGGAGGCCCTCCGTCCACCAACCCGCACGAGGGAACCCGGCTCTCGTGATCCAATCGCCCCTCGTCCTGGTCGCGACGATTGCGGGGGTGGTCGTCCTCGCGCTGTGGCTGGAGCGGCGCCGGGTGCCGGGCCTCTGGAAGCTCGGGGCCACCCTGCTCGCCATCGCCATCGGTGGAGTCCTGTCCAACCTCGGGCTCGTGTCCGCCGCTTCACCCGTCTACCAGGCGACCACCAGCACGGTCACCGACCTGGCCATCGTGTGGCTGCTGCTGGCGGTCAACCTGGCCGACCTGCGCAAGGCTGGCAGAACCATGCTGATTACCTTCGCCATCGCGGTGGCGGGCACGGCGCTGGGGGCCTTCGCGGGGGCCTTCTTCTTCGCGGACGCCATCGGCGAGGAGACGTGGAAGCTGGCGGGGGCCCTCACCGGCACGTACTCGGGGGGTTCGCTGAACTTCACGGCCGTGAGCCGGGCGGTCGACATGTCCGACACCCTGTTCGTGGGCGCCACCGCCGCGGACAACGTCGTCACCGGCCTCTGGATGGCGATGTGCGTGGTATTGCCCCGGTGGATCGGACGCTACTACGCGCCTCCCGTGAAGCCGGAGCCCACCTCCCCGGGATCGTCCGGGACGGGGGCCAGCGGCGATGCGGATGTCTCGGCGAGCGAAACCACGCATCCACTCTTTGCCGGCGCATCGGTCTCCACCCTTCAGCTGGCGATCCTCCTGGCGGCCGGACTGGCGATCGTCGTCGCAGCCCGCGCGCTGGCCACGGTGACGCCAGGGATCAACGCCGTCCTCTGGCTCACGACTCTGGCCCTGGCGGCGGGCCATTTCGCGCCCGAGAGCGCGCAACGGGGCGCCCTCCAGCTCGGCAACCTGGCGCTTCTCTTCTTTTTCGTCGTGATCGGCATCTACTCCCGGATCGCCGAAGTGCTCGCCGTGGGCCTCCCGGTGCTCTTCTACGCGCTCGTCGTCGTGGGCGTCCACGGGTTGCTGGTCTTCATGGCTGGCCGGCTTCTCCGCTTCGACATCGGCACCCTTTGCGTGGCTTCGCAGGCCGCGGTGGGAGGACCCGGCAGCGCCCTTGCCATCGCAGTGGCGGGAGGATGGCGATCTCTCGTCCTTCCGGGAATCCTGGTCGGTCTGCTCGGCTACGCTTTGGGAACCTATGTGGGGATGGGGATTGCGGGGGCACTGCGCGGGCTTGGCCTGTGAACCCGCTGGCGGGGCCCGGCACGGCAGGCTCCGTTGCCGGAGAAAGCTCTGGGGTTTTATCATTTCAAGCTACGGGCCGGTCAGAATGCGTTCCGCCGCACCCTGCCTGGGGAGCCCCGGCAAGTCCCGCGCGGCAGGCGGGTTTCCTTTCTGAGGAGCTGCCCGCGCGGCCTGGTCAAGAACCACGGAGAATTCGAGGTTGAGCCAACCCGTCAAGGCTTGGAGAGGATACGCCCCGGCGCGTAAGGACTCGGGTGACGTCAAGCCGAAGGGCAGCTCCCGCATCCCCGCGCACGAGGGCCTCGAAACGATATCCCCGAGCGACCGCAAGCCTTCCTGGCTCAAGGTACGGTCGCCCGGCGGGTCCAACTATCTCCGTCTGAAGCGCCTGATGCGCAGGGAAGCGCTACACACCGTCTGCGAGGAGGCGGGGTGCCCGAACATCGGGGAATGCTGGGAAGCCGGCACCGCCACCTTCATGATCCTCGGAGACGTCTGCACGAGGGCGTGCAAATACTGCGCAGTCGCTCACGGGCTGCCGACCGTCCTCGACCGGGACGAGCCCCGTCGCGTCGCGACGACCGTGGCGGCCATGGAGCTTGAACACGTCGTCATCACGAGCGTGAACCGCGACGAGTTGCCTGATGGCGGCGCCGGCATCTACGCCGAGACGATTCGCAGCATCAGGGACCGGCTTCCCGAATGCTCGGTAGAAGTATTGATCCCTGACTTCAAGGGAGACGAAGACGCGCTGGCAACGGTGCTGGACGCTGGGCCGGCGATCCTCGGGCACAATCTCGAGACCGTGGAGAGGCTCCATCCGGAGGTACGACCCGGAGGCCGGTATTGGCGCTCGATCTCGTTTCTGGGGGCATCCAAGCGTCTGGCGCCGCAGATACTTACCAAGACCGGCATCATCCTGGGAATGGGGGAGCGCGCCCCGGAGATCCAAAGAGCGATGAAGGATCTCAGGGATGCGGGCGTGGACATTCTCACCCTCGGCCAGTACCTGAGGCCCTCGCTCCAGCACATTCCCGTGGCCCGATGGGTGACGCCGGAGGAGTTTCGCGACTGGAAGCGCATCGGCGAAGACGACTACGGCTTCCGGCATGTCGAGTCCGGGCCCCTGGTGCGCTCCAGTTATCATGCTAAAGATCAGGCGCGACACGTATCGGCGGGCGCGCCGGGCAGCATTCGCCGTGTTGTGGAAGCCGATGTGCCGGCGCCCGCCGAGCTGCCCGGGCTCAGACTGGTGCAGCTGGAGGCGCGTCGTCCCAGGACAGGTGGAAGGGGCCGAAAGGAGGAGGCAAATGCCTGATAGCGCAGTACGGCACGCGGTCAGACCGGCCCCTCCGCCTCTCATCGAGGGCTTCGAGGGCGAGCAGCTGCTCGGCTTCCTGCGCGAGATGCTCGTCTTCCGGCGTTTCGAGCAGAAGGCGGAAGAGGCCTACGCGATCGGCAAGATCGGCGGATTCTGCCACCTGCACATCGGGCAGGAAGCGGTTGCGCTGGGTGCGATCGGCCCGCTCAGGCCCGACGACTATGCGATCTCGGCCTACCGCGAACATACCCAGGCCCTTGCCAAGGGGATTCCCGCGCGCGCCGCAATGGCGGAACTCTACGGACGGGTCGGGGGATGCTCGGGAGGCAAGGGAGGCTCGATGCACCTCTTCTCCGCCAGACACAACTTCATGGGTGGATGGGGCATCGTCGGAGGCCAGATTCCGGTGGCCACCGGTCTCGGCTGGGCCATCCGATATCGCGGCGAAGACCGCGTATGCGTGTGTTTTCTGGGCGACGCAGCTGTGAACCAGGGCGCGTTTCACGAGTCGCTCAACATGGCGGCCATCTGGGACCTGCCCGTCATCTACATCGTCGAGAACAACGGCTACGGCATGGGGACCGCGTTCAGCCGGGTCACCGAAACCCCGATGGTCGAGAAGCCGCGCGCGCACGGCATCCCCGCGCATCGTGTAGACGGGCAGGATGTTCTGGCCGTGTGGCGCCTCATGGAAGACCTGATCGCACGGGTGCGCGAGGGCGGGGGCCCCCAGTTCGTAGACGCCGAAACGTATCGCTTCAAGGGACATTCGATGTCCGACCCGGTCTCCGGGACCTATCGCAGCAAGGAGGAAGTGGAATCCCGGGTCCAGGAGGACGATCCCATCGCCCGGTTGCGGGATCGCCTGCTTGAGAGCGGGCACCTGACCCAGGCAAGCCTCGAGGACATCGACCGCGAGGTGCGTGAGCTGATCGAGGATGCCGCCGACTTCGCGGACCAATCTCCAGCTCCCTCCGAGGACGCCCTTCACGAATTCGTATACTCCGAGATGGCAGTGCACGGGAGGCTCTTCCTCGACGGGCGGGGAGGGTGACATGGCGGTCCTGACCTATCGTGACGCGCTGAACGAGGCTCTTGCCGAAGAGATGGAGCGCGACGATTCCGTCTTCCTGATGGGTGAGGAGGTGGCGGAATACGATGGCGCCTACAAAGTTTCGCGAGGCTTGCTGGACCGCTTCGGTGAGACCCGGGTGGTGGATACGCCTATCAGCGAGCTCGGCTTCGCCGGGATGGGGGTGGGCGCGGCCATGGCGGGGCTGCGGCCGGTCATCGAGTTCATGACCTTCAACTTCGCCTTTCTGGCTCTGGACCAGGTCATCAACAACGCCGCCAAGGCCCACTACATGACGAACGGCCAGTTGCACGTGCCCATCGTCTTTCGTGGCGCCAACGGAGCCGCCCTCCAGCTCGCCGCCCAGCACTCGCAGGCGTGCGAGCCCTACTTCGTCCATGCGCCCGGAATCAAGGTGGTGAACCCGGCGACGCCGGCAGACGCCAAGGGGTTGCTCAAGGCGGCGATTCGTGACGACGATCCGGTGGTGGTGATGGAGTCGGAGATGCTCTACAATGCGCGTGGCGATGTTCCGGAGGGTGAGCACATCGTGCCGCTGGGCGTTGCCGATGTGAAACTCGAGGGGACCGACGTGTCGATCATCTCGCACGGCCAGATGGTCCATGTCGCGCTTCAGGCCGCGCGCATGCTCGAGAAGGAGAACATTTCCGCGGAGGTACTCGACCTGCGCTCGCTCCGGCCCCTGGACATGGAGGCGATCCTGCGCTCCATCCACAAGACCAACCGCGCCGTCTACGTAGAGGAGGACTGGCCTTTTGCGGGCATCGGGGCGCAGGTGGTCTCGCTCATCCAGGACGAGGGCTTCGACGACCTGGATGCTCCGGTCCAGCGGGTCACCCAGGCCGACACGCCCATGCCCTACGCCAAGAGCCTGGAGAAGCTGGCGAAGCCCAGCGCCGCCCTGGTCATCGCAGCGTGCAAGAAGGTGTTGTACCGCAACGGACCTTCGTCATTCCCATTCCGACCCATCCGAGGCTAGTCGATGGCCACCAGAGTTCACATGGAAGCCCTGTCGCCCACCATGCAAGAGGGACAGGTCGTGAGGTGGCTCAAGGCGGAGGGTGACCCGGTCGCGGCCGGTGAACTGCTGGCCGAGATCGAGACCGACAAGGCAACCATGGAGCTGGTTGCGCGCGGCGACGGGTTGCTGCGGGCCATCCTGCTGCCGGAAGGGCAGGCCGCTCCCGTCGGGAGCGTCATCGCCGTGATCGCGGCTGCCGACGAAGACGTTGCGGACCTGCTGCCGGCGGCCCCTGCCAGGGTGGCGGCGGAAGAGTCGGTGGCGGCAGCCCAGGCATCCTCGGTTCCGGCACCCAGACCCACAACTCCGGCCCCGGCCCGGCGGCCCTCGCCGCCGAGTACCCGGCAGACCGCCGCTCAGGTGCCTGCCACCGCGCAGACGGACGGGGGCCGGCTCAGAGCATCGCCGGTCGCGCGTCGCCTGGCCCGGGAAGCCGGTCTTCGTTTGGAAACGGTCGCCGGTTCCGGGCCGCGCGGAAGAATCGTCAAGCGCGACATCGAGGCCGCGCTCACCGCCGGCCCGGCAACGGCTCCGGCCCCCGGTCCCGGCGTCGCTGGCGAGGATTTCGTGGATGTCCCGCTTACGCAGATCCGGAAGACGATCGCGCGCCGACTCGCCGAGTCACTCGGTCCCGTTCCCCACTTCTTCCTCACCATGGACGTCGACATGGCCCGGGCAACGGAGCTGCGCCAGCAGTTCAACGAGCTGGAGCTGGGGGCGAGGATCTCCTTCAACGACATCGTCATCAAGGCAACTGCGCTCGCGCTTGCCAGGCATCCTGAGTGCAACGCCTGGTGGGGCGGCGACCACGTCCGCCGGCATCATCGCGTGCACATCGGCGTAGCGGTGGCGATCGAGGACGGGCTCATCACTCCGGTGGTGCGGGATGCGCACGCGCGGGGAATCGCGGAGATCTCGAATGAGGTGAAGGCGCTGGCGGCGCTGGCGCGGGAGAAGCGGCTGACTCCCGAGCAGTACACGGGCTCCACCTTCTCCATCTCGAATCTGGGGATGTTCGGCATCGAGCAGTTCACCGGCGTGATCAACCCGCCCGAAGCCGGGATCCTCGCGGTGGGAGCGGTAGAAGAACGCCCGGTTGCGGCTGAGGGCCAGCTCGTGGTGCGGCCTCGCATGCGCGTGACCATGAGCTGCGACCACCGAGTCATCGATGGTGCCCATGAGGAGCGCCCAGGGCGCAGGCTTCCTGGCTACTCTCAGGGACATCCTGGAGAAGCCGCTGAGCGTACTGCTCTAGAGCCCCGCCCTCCCGCCGGGTGTCGCGTCCCCAACCTCACGCAGCTCTCTGGAGCGCGTTCGCCGGCCCCACGGGGGCGCCGCGCATTCCCCCGTGGCGCGTCCTCAGCTGCTGGCGGGTGACTTCGTGAGCTTGTGGAAGAACTTCGCCCGGGCTTTGGCCACCTTGGGCGCCACCACCACGCGACAGTATCCCTGGCCGGGGTTGCGCGCGAAGTAGTTGCGGTGATAGGCCTCGGCGGCAAAGAATTGACCTGCCGGGACCAGTTCGGTGACGATGGGTGACCGCCACAGCCCTCGCCCCTCCATCTCCACGATCACCTCCCTGGCGACGGTCTCCTGCTCCGGGGAGTGGAAGAAGATGGCTGAACGATACTGGGTTCCCACGTCCGCTCCCTGGCAGTTCAGAGTGGTGGGATCGTGAATCGTGAAGAAGACCTCGAGCAACTCCCGAAACGAGATCTCGTCCGGGGAAAAGAGGATGCGGACCACTTCCGCGTGTCCGGTGGCGCCGCTACAGACCTGTTGATAGGTGGGGTAGAGGACATGCCCTCCGGCGTATCCCGAGTCCACGCGCTGAACTCCCCGCAACTCCAGATAGACCGCTTCCAGGCACCAGAAGCATCCGCCGGCCAGAGTCGCCGTCTCGAGTTTGTTCCCGTCCATGCCTTTCGCCTCCTTCAAGAGCCGCCTGCTTGTAGCTATTTTTCGGCGAGCTCGTTCCCTAACACATGACTGGCATCGTCCCGAGGGCAGAAAGCCAGCCGATGATTCGCCGGAGAGCCATGAAGACCACCGCTGAGGGGCGACGACCAGGTTATCAGCTGATTCACCAGCCGCGTCGTGTGTGGGCCCTCGTGGCATGGGTCATCCTGCCGCTGTGGGCCATCGGATGCTCCGGCGACGGGCGGCAAGCGGTCGAAGCCGAAGCCGACGGACGGGGATCGGCGCCATCGGAAGTCGAATCGGAGCAGGCGGGAGGCCGGAACGAGCCGCAGCATCTGGGCAAGCCCTATGTCGTGGTGGTGTCGTTCGACGGCTTCCGGCACGACTACATGGAGATGTTCGACACGCCCAACTTCGACCGGATGGCGGCCGAGGGCGTTCGCTCCGAGGGCCTCATCCCCGTCTTTCCCTCGCTGACCTTTCCCGCGCACTACTCCATCGCGACCGGGTTATACCCCGGCAGCCACGGGCTCGTCACCAACACCTTCTACGACCGGGAACTGGATCGCACGTACTCCCTCTCGGACCGGGAGACGGTCGAGGACGGCATGTGGTACGGGGGCGAGCCCATCTGGGTCACGGCGGAAAAGCAGGGGATGGTGAGCGCCGCGTTCTACTTTGTGGGTTCCGAGGCCGACGTACAGGGCATCCGTCCGAGCCACTGGAAGCGCTTCGACCCCGCGGTCCCCAATGAGGAGCGCGTCGACACGGTGCTGGCGTGGCTCGGTCTGCCTCTCGAGGAGCGGCCCCACTTCGTCTCCATGTATTTTGCGGAAGCGGACTACGCCGGGCACCGATTCGGGCCTCGGCCCGGGCCAGAGCTCGCGGGGGCCGTGGAGCAGGTGGACGGCGCGCTGGGACGTCTCCTCGACGGCGTGGAGCAACTCCCCCATGGACGAGAGGTCTACGTGGTGCTCGTGTCCGACCACGGGATGAGCGATGTCCGACTCGAGGGGCACTACGCTCTGGACGAGGTCGCTGACATGTCCGGTGCCCGGCTGACTTCGGACGGGACCGTCGGCATCCTCTTCGTGGAGGGGGGGGAGGAACGCGTGCAAGCGCTTCGCGCCCAGCTCGACGACGGAATGCCGTACGCGCGGGTCTACCGGACGGAAGAGGCTCCCACGAGACTCCACCTGAAGGGTCATCCTCGCTTCGGGGATCTCGTGGTCGTCCCGGAAGAGGGCTACACGATCGGCATCGGGCCGCGCCGGGGAAGCAGCCTGGGCATGCACGGATGGGACCCGGGATTCCCATCCATGCACGGCATCTTTCTGGCGAAGGGCCCGGGCATCGATCCCGGCACCCGGCTTCCCCGCATCGAGGGGGTGGATATCTACCCCTTCATGGCGCGTGTGCTGGGCCTCGAACCGGCCGACGGAGTCGAGGGCGACCCGGAGGCCCTGGCCGGCCTGGCTCGCGAGTAGGGGGCACCTTCCGAGCCGCAAAAGGCCATCGTCCGCCTTGCAGGTTTCTGCCGGGCTCGATCCCCGTGGATCCGCTTGACACCCCTCCGCGGTTTGTCTTACCTTTCTCGTCTTGTTGCGGGGTGGAGCAGTCTGGTAGCTCGTCGGGCTCATAACCCGAAGGTCGCGGGTTCGAATCCCGCCCCCGCTATTCGGAAGCGCCGCCGGGATTGGCGGCGTTTTTCCGCGTAGCAGGCCAGTTTGAGGGAAACGCAAGGGCAGGAGACGAAGGCAGAAACCATGATGGAAGCGAACGAAACGCGTCGACCGTCGGTTTTCGAGCGGGTAGGTCGCGCGCGTGCGCTCCACTGGTTTCCGTCGGATACGTGGTCGAGCCCTCGCGGGCGGGGAAGCGGGACTCGCCGCTAGCACATCGGCGAACCGCGACCAGCCGCCCGCACCGAAGAGGTTCGGGCTTTCTTTTTGGCCAGGTAGCTCAGTTGGTAGAGCACGCGACTGAAAATCGCGGTGTCGGCGGTTCAATTCCGCCCCTGGCCATCTACCGGCTCGCCGGCCGGAGGACGGTCGGTTGTGCGCGCGGGGGTCCGTAGCTCAACTGGTAGAGCACCGGTCTCCAAAACCGGGGGTTGGGGGTTCAAGTCCCTCCGGGCCTGTAAACTGGGGGTGAGCCCTCATCGTCTAACGGTTAGGACACCACTCTTTCAAGGTGGCGGTCGGGGTTCGATTCCCCGTGAGGGCGTTGTAGCAGGGGCGCGCCAGGCGCGCGAAACAGGGGGCTGTAGCTCAGTTGGTTAGAGTGCCGGTCTGTCACACCGGAGGCCGCGGGTTCGAGTCCCGTCAGCCCCGCTGCTGTTTCTTGACAAATCGGGTCATCGGCGAAGGATCGGGGCCGTAGCTCAGTTGGGAGAGCGCCTGAATGGCATTCAGGAGGTCAGGGGTTCGATTCCCCTCGGCTCCATCGCGGCAAGCGGCGGGTGGAAGCAGGCGCTCGGATGGCGGAATTGGTAGACGCGCAGGATTCAGGATCCTGTGGGGGTTAACCCCGTGAGGGTTCGAGTCCCTCTCCGAGCATGCAGGAAAGTCGTTCGCCGGCGCAGCTGGCGCGCGTCGCGGCCAATGGGTTTGCGCTGGACAGTTCGCCCACGTGCTGGAATTGGTAGACAGGCTGGTTTGAGGGACCAGTGTCGGAAACGGCGTACAGGTTCGAGTCCTGTCGTGGGCATTCGGAGGTGGCGGGCGAGGCACGACCGTCGTGAGGGAAGGGCTGGGTACCAGGCGCGCCCGTAGCTCAAATGGACAGAGCGCTTGACTACGGATCAAGAGGCTGGGGGTTCAAGTCCTCCCGGGCGCATTTCCCTTCTCCCGAGGGTGAGGGCAAGGCCGGTTTCCACCGGCGGGCGCGTAGCTCAGTTGGTTAGAGCGCTACGTTGACATCGTAGAGGTCAGAGGTTCGAGTCCTCTCGCGCCCATTGGTTTGGAGGTTGCACGGGCGAGCATCAGGGGGCCGTAGCTCAGTTGGGAGAGCGCAGCGTTCGCAATGCTGAGGTCAGGGGTTCGATTCCCCTCGGCTCCACTCTGATTTGGCTGGCGAGATGAGAGACGGTCGGCCTGGTCGCCACCATAGCTCAGCTGGTAGAGCACGTCATTCGTAATGACGGGGTCGTCGGTTCGAATCCGACTGGTGGCTTCCGGCTTGCCAGCTCGGCTGGCAGGTGTAAAAATTGGTATTGATGCCCCGTGGTGTAACTGGCAACACGTCTGACTCTGGATCAGAAGAGTCCTGGTTCGAGCCCAGGCGGGGCAACTTCGGAGGGGTGGCCGAGTGGCTTAAGGCGGCGCCCTGCTAAGGCGTTGACCCGTGAGGGTCTCGTGGGTTCGAATCCCACCCCCTCCGCTGGCGGGCCGAGCCCGCCCCCGAAGGGAGTTGGCTTTCGAACCCAGGGTTGAGCCTGCGGTGCTTCGCATCCTCGGCTCGCCTTCGGGCCCGGCTGAGAGCGCCGGGCCTCGGCTGCGAATCCCACTTCACTCCCTTTGGTTGGCGGAGAATGCGCATGGATTTCGGACGGGTGGCCGAGTGGCTTAAGGCGCACGATTGGAAATCGTGTGGGCTAACGCCCACGTGGGTTCGAATCCCACCCCGTCCGTTGGCAGGCGGAGCCCGCCCCCGAACGGGGCGGCCTTCGAACCCAGGGTTGAGCCTTGCGGGCGCTTCGCGTCCTCGGCTCGCCGCCAGTGTTACCTTCCGGCCGTCGCAAGGACGGCCACCAGCTTTCGGGGCGTGGCTCAGTCCGGTAGAGCGCTGCGTTCGGGTCGCAGAGGTCCCCGGTTCAAATCCGGGCGCCCCGATTGAAGAGCGGTTGAAGAAGGTTGCCGCCCCCCTTAGCCGATAGACCCGGTTCGTCCGGAGGCGTAGTCTAATTGGTAAGGCACCGCACTCGAAATGCGGCGGGCGAAAGCCCTTGGGGGTTCGAGTCCCCCCGCCTCCGTCTTCGTGGATGATGTAACTCATTGCCGCTTTTCACGAAGCCCTTCCTGGCTCTTCGGACGGCCTTGGTATCGGAACCGACCACCGTCCCGCGGACGAAAGTGCAGGCGGAGTCGCGGTTGGCGAAGAGTGGATCCCGAAAACGGCCTCCCGCTCATGCTCATTTCTCAATTGGACAAGAGTCGGACTGGCACAGTCACCAGGGAGAGGATAAACTTTGCCGATGGCTTGGCAGATACTGAAGTACGCGAGTGGACCGGCACTGCTGGTATTGCTTGCCGGCTGTTTCAGCTACGCTCCGTTGGCTTCCGTCCCGCCGCCAGGAACCGACGTAAGGGTTCGTTTGACCGTCGCGGGCGCGCTCCGCCTCAGCGAGCTTGACATGACGACCGAACGAGAGTACGAAGGAGAGCTCGTTTCCGTCAACGAGCGTGAGATCCTTCTTTCTGTCGCTCGGGTAGCGAGTACCGCTGGCATCGGAGGGAGCCGCGTTCTTCAGGATCACATGGCGTTCCTGCGGGATGAGATCGAACGCGTCGAGGAGCGGCGGGTGTCCGTCTGGCGCACGAGCCTCCTTACAGCCGCCTTGGTTACTGCGCTCGGCATGCTCATCCACCAAGCCGTGGGTTCGGGAGGAGGGGAGAACGCCCCCCCCCACCAACCCCGGAACCATCGGAGCTGCGATCCTTCCGGAGTTCGGGCCCATGCCGTACGCGATACCAGGGCACCGTGGTGTGAGAATCCGCGACAATCGGCGGAACAAAACATCGGAGCTGCGATCGGGTAGGACCGCGACGCCGGAGCCACTTCCGGAGTTGGAGGGCCCATGCCGTACGCGATACCAGGGCACCGTGGTGTGAGAGTGGTCTGATCCGCAGGGACCGGCGGGCACGGGCGAGCGCCTGTCCATTGAAAGAAGGACCGGGTTTGCGGGAGCCATCTTCCGCCCGACTGAGCCTGCGAAGGAGCCGCCCCGGAGGTCTCCGGTGGCGGCAGTCCCGTTCGACGAGACCTTCGAGTTCGGATCAACCCCAGCCGGCGCCGCTTCTTCGACCACGCGCTGAGGCTTCCCTGTCTGATCGAACTCCAGCGTCCCATCGCCGAGGAACTCACGCGGGACCGCACGCGCCTGTCGAACCGCGTGCGGGAGCAGCTGTGGCGCTACTATCCAGATCCTCGAAAGCCCCTTGCGCTCGCAACTTATCCGCAGTACGCGTCGAAGTCCTCCGCGCCCCGGCCATTATTTTCGCTTGATCGCCAAACGGGAGGTCGGGATTTCCGCTGAACAGCGCAAGCTCTGCCCGGAGTCGGCAGACCGTCCTCGCCACGCTGCTCGCCGAGGCCCCCCAAGCGCTGGCGCGCCGGAACTACAAGGCGTTGCGGTGCCTCACGGCGTCGCGCCCGTCACACGGCGATCCGGCAAGTACAAGCTCGTCGTGCGCCGCATCGCACACGCCCGCCTTCGCGACGGCTACCTGCCGTTCGACGCCGTCAGCAACCATCCTCGGGCGGAGGTTCGTATGCCCTGTACTCGCCAGATTTCTTCTTCAGCGGCAGGTTCGCAAGTCTTTGCTTCTCGCTGGCGCTCGGGATTTCCGCTGAACAGCGCAAGCTCTAGGCGCCTTCGATCTTCGTTCACGGCACCTGCCGTTCACCATCCTCGGGTGGAGGTTCGTATGCCCTGTACTCGCCAGATTTCTTCTTCAGCGGCAGGTTCCGTCTTGCTTCTGCTGGCGCTGGCTGGTCCGGTCCAGGCTCAAGGGGGCAGGATCACCGGCCGCGTCACCGCAGCCAGCACGTCTCTTCCCCTCGCTGGCGTCCAGGTACACCTCCCGGGAACAGGACGGGGAACGCTTACGAATGCCAGCGGAGCCTTCGTAATCATCAATGTCCCCGCCGGCGAAGTAACGGTCCGCGCCGAAAGGATCGGGTATTATCCCGAGGAACAGACCGTTACCCTCATGGCTGAGGGGTCCGTTGCCCTTGATTTCGAGCTGCGCGTGTCGGCCATCGGACTTGACGAGATCGTCGTGACCGGTACCGCCGGTCAGAGTCTCCGCCGGTCCCAACCGGCGCAAGTGTCGGTCATTGATGCCGCAGAAATGATCGAGTTGGCTCCGATCAACAGCGTCTCCGAGGTCCTCCAGTCCCGTATCCCCGGAGTGTCTGTGACACACGGATCGGGTATTGCGGGCTCGTCACAGAAGATTCGAATACGGGGCTCCTCCTCGATATCTCTCTCCAACGAGCCGCTCATCTTCATCGACGGGATTCGTGCCAACGGAACGATCGAATCGGTGAACCGGCCAGGGGAAGGCTCTGGCAGCGGCACCGGAACGGGAGGACAGGCAACCAGCAGGCTGAACGATCTCAACCCCGAGGACATCCAGAGCATCGAGGTGGTGAAGGGACCGGCCGCCGCAACGCTCTACGGCGCGGATGCCTCGGCGGGTGTGATTCAGATCATCACGAAGCGCGGCGCGCCGGGCGGCTTCCGGCAGACGATCACGGCGGAATACAACCAGATCTCCCATGGCAACTTCACCCCACCATCCAATTGGGGAGTGTGCGCCCAGACCAACATCGACGGTGGCGCCTCGCTCTGTCAGGGTGTGCCCGTTGGCACCGTGGTATCGGACAATCCTCTGCAGCGGTACGGCGCTTTCCGCACTGGCAACAACAAGTCCCTGAGTTGGTCCGGGAGAGGGGGAACGCCCACGGGAGACTTCACATACTATCTTTCCCTGTTTGGGTCGGGCGAGGACGGCACCCTCCCTGCCAGTGACTACGACAAGCGGTCAGGCCGTGTCAATGTCACGTGGACCCCGCACCCCTTCCTGACGCTCAACGCCGGCTACACACTGTTGACGACGTTCAGCCGGCAACCCGACAACAACCATAGTCTGTACGGGATGCTGACCAACGCGATGCTCGGTTCCCCTCTGACAGTGGGTACGGAGCCGAACGACGGTTGGCTCGGTCCACGCCAGGTCGACGCCATCGCGGCCATCAGGAACGAGGTCGGTGTCGTCCGGCACATGCCCACTCTCCAGCTCGGCTTCCAGCCTTTCGACTGGCTTTCGAATCGGCTCATTGTGGGCGGCGACTACACGTCGAACGAGAAGGTCCGCCACATCCCCAGGACCGACCAGAACTTCTATCGATCCACGCACAATCCCGGATTGGTGCGGGAGACCCGCAGAAGCCTGCAATTTGTCACACTGGACTACCTCACGAACGCGACGCTCCGGTTCGGCGACGCCAGCCAGTGGTCGACAAACGGAGCAGTCGGAGTCCAGGTGGTCGATATCCGGGACGACTTCCTGTGGGGTGACGGCCTGGGCCTCGCCACCAACTCCGCCAACGTGGTTTCTGCCGCTGCCGAGAGCGCCGGGGGACAACGCTTCTTGCGAGAGAGGTCGCTCGGGTACATCGGGCAAGCGGAGGTCGGCTATCAGGATCGGCTCTTCTTCCAGGTCGGCATGCGCATCGACCGGAACTCTTCCTTTGGAGAAGAAGTAGGCGCCGTGTATCTGCCGAAGGCCGGGGCTTCGTGGGTTGTTTCGGACGAACCGTTCTTCGGAGACGGGCTGGGCTTCATTAACACAATCCGCCTGCGGGCGGCGTATGGAGCAACGGGACGCGCGCCGCCACCGGGAGCTACGCTGGAGACACTGGATCCGGTTCCGTACGCCACCAGGACCGGGAATGTCGAGGTGGGGCTCGGCCTTCTGAACCCGGGGAAGCTCGAGCTGCGACCCGAGCGGGGGACGGAATTCGAGGCCGGGGTGGACGCCAGCTTCCTGGACGACCGACTGGGGCTCGAACTCACCTACTTCAACAAGGTGACGAAGGATCTACTCCTTCGGAGAGAGCTCCCGCCCTCGGTCGGATTCCGGGAAGACCCATTCGACAACGTCGGCGAGGTGCACAACCGCGGCATCGAAGTCCTGCTGAATGCCCAGGTGGTCACCACACCCGACTTCTCCTGGGACGTGACTCTGTCCGCCAGTTCCCTCACCAATGAGCTCGTCGATCTGGGAGACCTTCCTCCCTTCGGACAGTTCGAGCGCTTCGTCCAGGGGCGGCCCCTCTCGTCTTTCTTCTCGCCGAAGATTCGCCGTATCGACGTGGCGAACAACCAGGTCATCGTTTCGGACACGCTCGAGTTCATCGGCGGGAAATTCCCGGGGCACGAGGGCAGCATCTCCTCTACCTTAACGATCCTCGGCGATTTCCGACTGGCCGCGCAGCTGGATTGGAAGGGCGACTACTACATGAACAACAACCAGCGCCGGTACCGCGAGATCCAGCTCGTCCGGGCTCAGGCAGCGTTCGACCCGGACTTCCTCTCGCCAGAGGAGCAGCTCCGCCGCTTTGGCCCCTTCGTTAACGAGTCGGGACAGGAAGTGAACAAGGCGGAGGTCCGGGAGGCCTGGTACGAGAAGGCGGACTTCCTCCGGTTCCGGGAACTGGCGCTCGTGTATTCGCTTCCTCCGCAACTTGCAGAGCAACTCGGGGCTGATCGTGCCACGATCACGCTTTCAGCACGCAACCTTGCCCTGTGGACCAACTACAGCGGGCACTCTCCCGAAGCCATCTCCGGCCCTGCGAGAGACCTCGGAGAGGGATTCCAGGTCTATGACTTCTTCAACGTGCCCCCGGCACGCCGTTACGGCATACGGGTGAATCTCGGATTCTGAGGGGGAACCATGATAGAGAATGGAACGCGAGGCCTGGTCACGATCGCACTTGTTGTCGTCAGCCTGGGGCTTTCCGGGTGTGAAGACTTTCTGACGGTACCTAACCCCAACGCCGTGAATGCCGGGGAAATCGACCCGGTGAGTGACGCTCGTGCACTGGCGTTGTCCACCCAGCAGGACTTCAAGCAGGCATGGGGAGACTTCATAGTGGAAGGTGGATGGTTCGCCGGGGAGATCCTCAGCGCGGACATCAACGCGCCGGGTAATCTCTGGGCCACGCGCGTCGTGGACCAAACGCTCTCGAGTGAGTTCCCGGAACTCGCCCGAGCGGTAGCTCTCGGAACCCGGGTCTCCGAGCAGCTCGAGGGAACAGAGGTAGCCACCAGCATCCACGCGGCGAGGGCCGCGTTGTTCACGGGCTGGTCCTTCGTAGCCATGGCGGAATACTACTGCGAAGGAGTCGTGAACGGTGGGCCGGCGCTCACCACGGCCATGATGCTCGAATCGGCCGTGGATCGCTTCTCCCAGGCCATCGACATCAGCAGGGGACTCGGGCCCGGGGAAGCCCAGGACTTCGTCAATGCCGGTCTGGTGGGACGAGCCCGGGCCAATCTTCAGCTCGGGCGGACGAGCGAGGCCAGCGCGGACGCCGGTCAGGTAGAGGAAGGGTTCGTGTACAACCTCACCTTTGTGGATGACCTGGCCAATCGCACACGCCTGTCGAACCGGGTGTGGGATCGCACTTTTGGACAATCGGTAGTGTCGGTACACCCCGACTTTCGCGACCTGAACGATCCTCGCGTGACCGTAATTCCGCCGGAAGTAAACAAGCACAATGCGATGGATGGGCAGACCGAGATCTGGGGCCCGGGGAAGTACACGAGCTACAACGATCCTATCCGACTCGCGTCCAAGCTTGAGGCCGACTACATCGACGCACATGCCCAGGGACCTGCTGCCCAGTTGAGCCTGGTCCAGGCGCGGCGCGAAGCCAACGACCAGCCGCCGTACGACGGTCCCATGGACGATCGAAGCATCTTTATCGAGTTCATGGACCAGTACTCACTGGACTTTTATCTGGAAGGGAAGCGGATGCTCTATTTCCGCGCCGACCCCTTTGTCCTGCGAGGAGTCCAGCCTCCAGGGACGCCGTATCACAAGGTCGGATATGAGCCGTACTCCGCGACGACGTGCTGGCCGTTGCCATTCAAGGAGATCGCGAACAATCCAAATTTCCAGGGAGGGTAGGTCCTCCGAGGAGCGCACCATGCGTACGGCGCTAGCACGCACCGCCAAGACCGTTCTGCTTTGTGTTCTCGTCCCAACATCCGTTGGAGCGCAGATGCGAGGCGTCGAGCCAGCGGACTACTACCGGATGACCCTCGTCGGGGATGTCGCAGTCTCCCCGGCAGGTGACCTCGTTGCCTTCGTGGCTACCACGATCGTGGAGGAGGAAAACCGACGGCACAGGGAAGTCTGGATACAGCGATTGGAGGAAGGAGAGCCGGTCGGCGATCCCCGCCGGTTCAGCGACCCCACCCAGGAATCCTCTTCCCCTGGCTGGTCTCCGGATGGTAGCGTAGTCAGCTTCCAGTCCGAGCGCGATGACGAGGCAAGCTCGACCTGGTTTGTCCGGGTGACCGCCCCTGGCGGCGAGGCCTACCGAATCGAGGGAGTCAACGGAGCGCCGGCTTGGTCGCCAGACGGGCAGTGGATCGCGTACACCTGGGCGGAGGAGCAAGAGGACGAGAACGGGCGCGCGGGGTGGATCGCTCCGAGCGCGCTCACCAACACACTCGACCCCGAACGGTTCGACGGGCGGGTGATCACCCACATTCATTACAAGAGCGATGGCATCCTGGCGCTGCAGCCCGACCCCCCTTCCACTCCGAAACAGCAACTCTACGTGGTGCCTTCGGAAGGAGGGACGCCGCGGAAACTCACCGATCTCCCCGTCGACGTGGGCCAGGTGACTTGGTCGTCGGACAGCGAGACCATCTTCTTTTCGGCCGACCCGGGACAGTTCGAGCCTGAAGTCGAGGTGATCCGGGACATCTACGCCGTCTCCCGTGCGGGGGGACCGCCCAGGTCGATCACCTCCAATCCCGGGTCCGAGGCGAATCCGGCGGTCTCACCGGACGGAACATCTCTCGCCTATGTATCGACTGCCACGTACGGGGGGGAAGAGGAGCTCATGGTGGTGGCAGTGGACCCGGACGGCGCGTTCCAGGGTGAGCCCCGCAATCTGACCCCGGACTGGCGGCTGACGCCCGGTCCTCCGACCTGGACCCTCGATGGTCGCTCGATTCGGTTCGAGGCCTCCATCGGTGGGAATAGTCATCTGTTCGAGGTGGCTGCCTCGGGAGGCGCGGTCCGGCAAGTGACCACGGGCGACCGTCAAGTGAGTTCGGTTTCGACGTCGAAAGACGGGCGGGTCATGGCCTACGCCGCCACGGACGCCATCACACCCGCTGAGGTCTACGTTGCCCGGACCGACGGGACGGGTGAGCATCGGGTCACCTCGTTCAATGACTCTTGGCTCGCCGGGGTAACCCGTATGCCGGCGGAGCGCCTCACGTGGACCGTATCCGACGGGACCGAAATCGAGGGATGGGTCGTCAAGCCGGTAGGATACGAGTCCGGCCGCAGGTATCCGATGGTCCTCAAGATTCACGGTGGACCGCACGGCGCGTACGGAAACACCTTCTTCCAGACCTTTCACGTCCTGTCGGCTTCCGGTTTCTTCGTCCTCTATTCAAACCCCCGCGGCTCAGCGGGATACGGACACGACTTCGAGTATGCCACACGAGGCAACTGGCATATGATGGACGAGGAGGATTTCCTGACAGGCGTGGACGCCGCCACAGAGAAGTACCCGGATATCGATCCGGACCGGGTCGGCGTGTCCGGCGGGAGCTATGGTGGCGTCAGCACGAACTGGCTCACCGCGCACACGGACCGGTTCGCGGCTGCGGTGACCAGCCGATCCATCTCGAACTGGTACAGTTGGTGGGGCACGTCCGACATCCCCAACATGACCGAGTTCGAATTCTACGGACCTCCGTGGGAGCAGCGCGAGCTATACGATCGTCTGTCACCTCTCTCGTACGTGGAAAACGTGACGGCACCCACGCTGATCATCCACTCCGAGCAGGACTGGCGCACTCCCATGGCGGACGGAGAGCAGTGGTTCATGTCGCTCCAGAAGCTCGGCGTACCTGTGGAATTTGTGCGCTATCCGAGGTCGTCACACGGCCTGTCACGGACTGGCGAGCCGTGGCTCCTCGTGGATCGCCTGGAGCGTCTGAGGTCCTGGTTCGTCTACTGGCTGATGGACAACCCCGGGGGTGCGGACGAATAGCCGGAATGAAAGCCAGGCCCACGTGACTATGAAGAAAGGGGTGGATCGTCTCCACCCCTTTCGTCTTTACTGCACCAGAGAGAGGCCCTCATGAAACCATCGATCGTCTTCACGGCGCCGCTTCGCACGGCAGTGCACGCCACCGCGCTCCTGACCATGAGCGCCCTGCCGATCCCGGCGGACGCTGGAGCCCAGGATCTCTCTGACCGCCTCACCGTGGACCGGTACCTGGACTGGGAGTTCGTGAGAAACCCCCAGCTGTCTCCAGACGGGCGACAGGTCATCTACGAGCGGGAGTGGATCGACAAGGTTCACGACAGACACGCTTCCGACGTCTGGATCATCAATGCCGACGGGACCCGGAACCGCTTCCTGGTAGACGGCTCCTCTCCGCAGTGGTCGCCTGACGGCACCCGCATCGCCTATGTCGTGCAGGGCGAGCCATCGGGGGCCCAGATCTTCGTTCGCTGGATGGACGCCGAGGGTGCCACCTCGCAGATCACGCGGCTCACGGAGAGCCCCTCCGGCATCACGTGGTCGCCCGACGGCCAAAGCATCGCCTTCAACATGCTGGTGGACGCTCCGCCGGACGCCGCATGGCGCATTGACATGCCGGACCCTCCCGACGACGCGGAGTGGACGGCCCCGCCGCGCATCGTGGAGCGCCTGGTCTATCGGCGAGACGGACAGGGCTGGGCCCCGATCGGATTCCGGCACATCTTTGTGGTCTCCGCCGACGGCGGGACCGCCAGACAAGTCACCGACGGACCATACAATCACGGCTCCCCCACGTGGACGTCCGACGGCTCGCGCATCCTGTTCTCCGGGCTCCGCGCCGAAGACGCCGAGCACCAGTACCGCGAATCCGAGGTCTACGTGGTAGACGTGTACACCGGTGAGGTGGAGCAGCTCACCAGCCGCCGCGGACCCGATGGCGATCCCGTGCCCTCACCGGACGGGCGGTACATCGCGTACCAGGGCTATCCCTTCACCACCGACACGTATCGGGAGAACGGGCTCTGGGTGATGGATGCGGACGGCTCGAACCCGCGCTTGATCGCCGACGAGCTCGGAAGCGCGCTGGGGACCCTGACCTGGTCGAACGACAGCGGCGGCCTCTTCTTCACGGCGTCCATACTCGGCACCGCGAACCTCTGGTACGCGTCGCTGGATGGAGAGTCGCGCCCCGTCACCGAAGGCAATCACATGCTCTCCATGACGGACATCGGCTCCGACGGCAGCGTGGTGGGGACACGTATGACCTACCACGAGCCGGGCAGCATCGTGCGTTTCGACCTGGAGCGGCCGGGCGACATCGAAGTGCTGAAGTCCACCAACGACGCGGCTCTGAGCGAGGTCGAGCTGGGTGAGGTGGAGGAGATCTGGTATCCGTCCGTCGACGGACTCGAGATCCAGGCGTGGATCAACAAGCCGCCGGGGTTCGACCCCTCACGGAAGTATCCGCTCATCCTCCGCATCCACGGTGGTCCGCACTCGATGTACAACGCCGGGTTCGACTTCAAGAACCAGAACCACGCCGCTCACGACTACGTGGTCCTCTACACGAATCCCCGCGGAAGCTCCGGCTACGGGAGCGAGTTCGGAAACGCGATCAACTACGCCTATCCGTCCATGGACTATGACGACCTCATGGTGGGTGTGGACACGCTGCTGGCCCGCGGCTACATCGACGACCGCAATCTGTTCGTGTACGGCGGCTCGGGCGGGGGTGTGCTCACGTCCTGGATCGTCGGGCACACCGATCGCTTCACCGCCGCCGTGGCCAAGGCTCCGGTGATCAATTGGATCAGCTTCGTGGGGACGACGGACGGGTCGAGCTGGTACTACGACTTCGAGCGGCTCCCGTGGGATGATCCGACGGAGCACCTCCAGCGGTCACCCCTCATGTACGTGGGCAACGTCACCACGCCCACCATGCTCATGACCGGGGAGCGCGACCTCCGAACACCCATGGAGCAGACGGAGCAGTTCTATCGCGCGCTGAAGCTCCGCCGGATTCCCACGGCCATGGTGCGCCTGACGGACGGCTGGCACTCCAGAAGCCGGCCGCCTACGAACTTCATACGGGTACAGCTCCTGCTGCGGAACTGGTTCGAGCGCTTCATGGTGAAGGACGGAGAGGTGGCAACCAGCGGAGGCTGAGCGATTCCATAGTCCGGCTATCCCCTATCCCGATCCAACGGGTCTGATCGGTTCGCCCGGGATCGGATGGATGTCATGCTCGTTGAGCTGCCTGTAGAGGTTCGGCAGGGTGCTGTTGATGGACGTGTTCACCCGGCCGACCACATCGTTCAGCTCCTCGAGGAACAGCTCGTGTTGATCCGATTGAATCACCGTGGGTAGCGACTGCGATCCCATGAGTGCGGCCTTCAGGCGGTCGATACCAGCGCTCAGGGCTTGCGACCCGAAGCCTCCTCCTCCGCCAGTTGCGATGAGCTTTGTGCGGAGATCCGTGATCTCCTCGTTCACGTCTTCGGCGGAGGCCTTCACCGTATCCGGAGGGCTCGGATGTTCCGCGAGCATCTCCAGGACCCGCTGGACCTCTTCATTCATCTTGTCGATCGCGCCTGCGGCGGATTCAGCCGACTTTTGCATCTCGGTCAGCGACAACAACATGGTGTAGAGCCGCCTGCGGTCGGCGTCCGCGATCTCGACCAATGGATCGCCCAGGACGCGAACGGTCTTCGCATGATCCTGCCCTTCCGCCGACAACTGGACGGAGTATTCGCCGGGAACTACGAACGGACCCAGGTCGGTCAGATTCAGGGCTCCGGCGAGACCCGTGGCCGGAGGCCCGCTGGGCTCCGCACGCAGGTCCCACACGACGCGATGAATGCCGGCGTCCTTCGGTCCCGTGAGTTCGCGAACGACCATGCCCGCAGCGTCGCGGATCGTGATCTCGATGTCGTCACCCACGGGCTCTCTCAGATAGTAAGACACATTGGTGCCGAGTTCGGGGTTCTCCGCTCTGTAGCTGCGCCCCCCGAGAAACCATCCGTTCTCGTTCGGAATGAACTGAGTGCCGGGTCGCATGTCGAACAGATGGCTGCTGGACGCGAGAACCGCTTCGTCGAGCTGCTGGATCGGAGAGATGTCATCGTAGACGATGATGCTGCGGCCATGCGTCCCAAGGACCAGGTCATTGTCGCGAGGGTGGACGACCAGGTCGTAGACGGCGACTGTCGGCAGGTTCTTCCAGCGCGTCCAACTCGATCCGCGATCGATTGAAGCGAAGAGCCCGAACTCCGTGCCAATGTAGAGCAGGTCCGGATTCTCCGGGTCTTCCTCGATCACGTAGACGGAGCCCGTCGGCAGGTTGGACGCAATGGACCTCCACGAGGCACCATGGTCCGTACTGACGAAGACGTAGGGTCTGAAGTCGTCGCTGCGATGCCCGTCGAACGACGCGTAGACGGTACCTTCGTCGAAAACCGATGGCCTCAGCCGACTTACGTAGATCATTTCCGGTACGCCCGGGATGCTGCCGGTCAATTCCGTCCACGCCTCCCCGCCGTCCCGGGTCACGTGCACCTTGCCGTCGTCGGTGCCGACATAGATCAGGCCGGCTCGTCGTGGAGATTCGGCGAGTGCGGTGATATTGCCGAACGAGGACATGCCGTCATTCTTTGAAAGCGCGATGTCCTCGCCGCGGATGCCCATCAACGTCAGTTCGTCGCGGTCGGTCTGTCCCGTGAGGTCCTCGCTGATGGCCATCCAACTGTGGCCACGATCGGTGGACTTGAAGAGTCTGTTGGCTCCCGTGAACAGGGTCGTGGGATCGTGAGGCGACACCACGATCGGCGTGGTCCAGTTCCACCGCAGTGTCTCCTCGTCAGAGACCGGTTGCGGTTGGATCGCCTTCCGCTCGCCCGTCTCCTGGTCATGTCGGACAATGCGGCCGTTCTGGCAGTTGGTGTATATCGTGCGGCCGTCGCTGGGGTCGACGGCCACGTACATGCCGTCGCACGACAGCATCTGATTCCAGTGTTCGTTTGCGATGCCCTGGCGATCGCGAACCATGCTCGGCCCACCCCATGTGGCGTTGTCCTGCATGCCGCCGTAGATGTAGTAGGGCTGCTGCATGTCGACTGTGATGTGATAGAACTGACCCATCGCATAGTTGTTCAGGTGTTCCCAGCTTTGCGAGCGGTCGCGGCTCACCCAGATACCGCCGTCGTTGCCGTCGATCAGGTGACGGGAATTTCGTGGGTTGATCCACAGCGCATGGTGATCCGAGTGAACCTCCGGGTCGCCCTCGAAGAACGTCCTGCCCGCGTCGTCGGAGACGGACAGTTCGCCGCCGAGAACATAGATCCGCTTTTCGTCATTCGGATCGATGCGGATTTGGCTGTAATACATCGGCCTCGGATTCAGGCTGTTCATCCTTGTCCATGTTTCGCCCTTGTCTTCGGACCGAAATATGCCGCCTTCCTCGTGCTCGACGGTCGCATACACGACGTTGGAGTTGCTGCGGGAGATGTCGAGGCCGATTCGCCCCACGGGACCTTCGGGAAGGCCGTCGCTCAGCTTCCGCCAGGAGCGTCCGCCATCGACGCTCTTGTAGATCCCGCCGTGGGGACCGCCGCCGTTGAAGCCCCACGCACTGCGTCGACGTTGATAGGCCGCAGCATAGAGCACCTTGGGATTGGCCGGGTCCATCGCCAGATCAACCGCGCCGGTGTCTTCATTCAAGCCAAGCACGTGTTGCCAGTTCTGTCCGCCGTCGATCGTCATGAACACGCCGCGTTCCGGGTTCGCACCCCAAAGGTGTCCGAGCGCGGCCGCGTATACGATATCGGTGTCCTGCGGATTGACGATGATTCGGCCGATGTGGTGCGACTCACGAAGACCCATGTGCTGCCACGTCCTGCCGCCGTCGGTCGACTTGTAGATGCCATCGCCCCACGAGGAGCTCTGTCGATTGTTGGCTTCGCCCGTGCCGACCCAGATCATGTTGGGATCGGTCGGGTTGATGGCCACGTCGCCGATGGACACCGTTGACTGGCGATCAAAGACGTTCTCCCAGGAGTTGCCTCCGTTCAGGGTCTTCAGCAGGCCTCCCGAAGCCGTCGCGGCATAGAAGATCGCCGGATCCTCCTCGTAAACCGCAAAATCGACGGTGCGCCCCCCCATGAAGGCTGGTCCGACTTCCCGGGGCCTGAAGTTGTCGAGAAGCGGCTCTGGCATCTGGGCCAGGACTGGTGTCGCGGAGACGACCAGAAGGGGGATCAGCGTTCGCAGCGTCCTCAACATATTACCTCCAGCGAATAACGGATAAGCGTCCCAACAGGCGCTTGGGCTCGAGCGGAGCGTCCCAGCACGGGGCATGCATGCCTTTCAGGGAAGTGCGCATTGCTCTTCGGACTTGCCGCCGGGTTCCCACGACGCAAAGGTGGCTCGCGACCACCCGCCCGGTGGGTTCTGCGAACGTAGCGACGATGCGCTTGAGCGCCCGCGGATCACCACCGGCCCGCGCTAGCCGACGGTACTCAGGGAGCCTCTTGACGCGCCTCAGCGAGGGTCGTGAAGGGATAGCCGACGAGGCTCAGGTCCACAAACTGAGACTACCCGAAACCGCCGGAGAACGCAAAGGTTTCCTTATCCGGCGATGCAGGCAGCGAAGCGCGCCGGAGGCGTCTAGATCAGCGGCGCTCGTCTGGCGTTCCAGTAGCGTTTAGCCTGTGCATATTCGGAGGTTCACGGCATGCCTGGACTCGATGTCATCAACCCTCCGCTGTCGGGGACGCCGTTCGGGACCGCGCTTGAAGTGTGCGTTATCCTCGCGGCCGTCGCCTGGCTGCTGCCGGTCGTCACCCGCGAGGTGTCCTGGGTGGATCGCCTGTGGTCCATCTGTCCCCCGGTCTACTGCCTGATCGTCGCGGCTGCGATGGACTTCGACTCCCCCCCCGTCAATCTCATGACGGCGCTCGTTGTCGCGTGGGGCGTCCGTCTGACGTACAACTTTGCCCGCAAGGGCGGCTTCGCGAAGGGTGGCGAGGACTACCGCTGGGCCCACGTCCGCAAGCAGATGGGCCCCGTGGGGTTTCAGGTGCGTATTCCGACGATGCCGATCACCAGTTCCGACAAGCCGATCACCGATTCCGGAGCATGCCGATCACCCTGGAGGAGCGGAGGTCCATAGGGGCGCTGAGGGTTCGGGTTTTCGGGGTTGAAGTTTAGGGGTTGGAGTGGGTCCCCGTCGAGTGCCGGGGTCTTGTCGGGTGTGTTGCGGGGACAGCCGAGGGCCGGTTTTCCAGAGGGGTAGAGGTAGGGCGAAGGGGTTCGGACGGCCTCTACGGCGGGATTTTCGGGGCTCTGGAGGCTGGTTTGGCTCGGAACCGGGCCATTTGTCCCGGATTCGGGGGATTCGGGGGATTCGTGGGGATCCGGGACGGCCGCAACGGCTCCTGGGCGGTCATACGGGCCGCTCAGAGCCGTCCTTCCGTCTTCTCGCCCCCATCGCAGGGAGAGACACGCTCCCGGAGGCATGCTTCAGCCCGGTTTTCCGGTGGGATCAGGCGTGGCCGGGAGTGTTGTGAACCGCCTTGGTCGAGTCGTACAGCCTTCTCATCGATCCGCCCTTGAGGGTGATCCGGTGCGCATTATTGAGGAGTCGGTCGAGGATGGCGTCGCCGAAGGTGGGATCGCCGACGACATCGTGCCAGTGCTCGACGGGGACCTGGCTGGCGAGCAGCGTGCCGGCGGGCATAGCGGTCGTCGAGGACTTCGAGGAGGTCGTGCCGCCCTTGGCCTGAGAGCGAAGCGAGGCCCCAGTCATCGAGGATGAGCAGCCACGTCCTTGCGAGCCGCTGGATGAGCTTGGGATAGGAACCGTCCCCACGGGCGAGGGTGAGCTCGTCGAGGAGCCGGGAGACGCGGTAGTAGCGGGTGGAGATGCCGAGGCGGCAGGCCTGGTGGCCGAACGCACAGGCGAGATAGGACTTTCCCGACCCCGTCGCGCCGGCGACGAGCACGGTCTGGCCGTCCCGGATCCACTGCCCGGAGGCGAGGCGGAGCACGAGGGATCGGTCCAGCCCGCGGGGAGCCTTGAAGTTGAGGTCTTCGATGGTGGCGTCGAGGTGGAGTTTGGCGTGGCCCTTGAGACGCTGGTAGCGGCGCTGGGCCCGGTCGGTCTTCTCGCGTTCGAGGAGGAGGGAGAGGCGGTCCTCGAAGGACAGCTCGCTGATGTCGGGCATGGCGGCCTGCTCCTCGAAGGCCTGGGCCATGCCCGCGAGCCGGAGTTCGTGGAGCAGGTCGAGGGTGGGTTGGCGAAGCATGAGAGTCAGGACTCCTTTCCGTTTGGGGAGTTGGTGTAGTACTCCGGCCCGCGGATGTGGGCGTGCTCTGCGGGCAGGGAGAGCGTGTGTTGCTCGTCGTCGCCGGCCTGGTCCAGGCCGGTCGCGAGGATGGACTTGACGGACCCGTAGCTCAGCGTGCCGATGTCCAGCGCGCGGCGGCAGGCGGCCTCCAGGCGTTCGGCGGAGTAGGCGCGCAGCAGCTTCATGAGTCCGAGGCAACTGCGGTAGCCCTGTTCGGGGTGGGGCCGGCTCTCGAGGAGCCGTTCGACGAACGCGGCCGTGTGCGGTCCGGCCTTGCGGCCCCAGGCGATGAGCCGCGACGGTGTCCATTCCGCATGGGCGCGGTGGGCGGCCGGCATGTGCGACGGTTCGGTCGCGTATCCGCCTTTCCTGCGGATCCGGAGGTGCGCGGTGACCCTGCGGTGCTTGTGGAAGATCTCCACGGTCTGGGCCGTGATCCGAACATCGACTTCGGAGCGGGCCAGCGGGTAGGGGACGCTGTAGAGGGCGTGCCCGGCCTGGATGTGATAGTCGATGTTGACGCGGGCCTTGCGCCACTCGGCGTACTCGTAGCGCTGGGCCGGGAGCGGCTTGAGCGCCGGCCGGTCCAGATCCTCGAACCAGCCGCGGCGGCTGCCTTCGGTCTTCTGGAACGGCCGCTCGTTCAGCGCGGCCAGCAGCGGCGCGATGGCGTCGCGGAGTTCGCCGAGCGAGAAGAACGTCTGGTTGCGCAGCGGCGCCATGATCCAGCGCTCGACATGCTGGACCGCGGCTTCGACCTTCGCCTTGTCCCGCGGAGCGCGGGGCCGTGCCGGCAGCACCGTGGTTCCGTAGTGCGTGGCCAGTTCCTGGTACGTCGGGTTCAGATCCGGCTCGTAGCGGCTGGCCTTGCGCACCCCGGACTTCTCGTTGTCCGGGATCACGAGTTCCGGCACGCCTCCCCAGAACTCGAACATCCGGACGTGGGACATCGTCCAGTCCGGCAGCGCGCGGCTCCAGGTCACGTCCATGAACGTGTAGTTCGACGCGGCCAGGACTCCGACGAAGACCATGGCATCGCGCACCTCGCCGGTGCTCCGGTCCACGACAGCGAACTTCGGGCCCGCGTAGTCGACGAACGCCTTCTCGCCCGCCCGGTAGACACCTGCCGCATGACCACGTCGAGCTGCCCCCGCCACGCCCTGTAGCGCTCGCAGAACCAGCTGTACTGGTAGCCGTTCGGATGAACCGTGCGGTACTCCAGCCACAACAGCTGCGGCGTCACGCCCTTGTGGCGCTGAAGCTCCCGGTGGACGTGTCCCCAGTCCGGCTCGGGCCGGGGAACCCGCGACGGCGGCGGGGCCGGGAACAGCGCCGCCTCCAGCGCGGCGTCGTCCAGTCCCTCCGGCAACGGCCACGACAAGCCCGCCGCCGCCGCGCGGCGCACGTAGTCGCTCACCGTGCTGTTGGCAATGCCGAGCGACGCGGCGATCTCGCGGTGGCTGCGCCCGAGCTCGTGCTTCAGGCGCATCAGTTCTCGAATCTTCCGCATGGACAACCTCTTCTGCGACACCCTCTTCCTCCTCGTCTCGGGGGACCTCGGCGAGGATGGAAGAAGGCGTCGCTACAACAGGTTCTCCAGCGCTCCTACTCGCTCACTCCAGGGTGATCGGCATGCTCTGGAATCGGTGATCGGCATGAAATGGAATCACTGATCGGCATCTGCCGGAATCCGCAGGCCCGAAAGTCAACCGGATCGAACACGCAACAATCTGGTGGATCACCAACTCAATTACGTTGGTACCATCGACCGTCCAGCTACGACGCCTGTGACATCAATTGACACCTGCTCCGAAACCGGCACCCGCAGCTGGGACAGCCAGCCGACATCCGCAGAAGGAGATCCAGTGAACCTCTAACGACGCATATGACCCCTTTGCGCGCGTCTACGATCAGTATTGGGGTTTCTTCGCGACGAAGGCGTGCCCGATCCTCGAGCATCTGGTCCTGGGGAATCTTCCGCTTGGATGCGCCGTCCTGGATCTCTGCTGTGGCACCGGACAACTTGCCGCCGAGCTTTCGCGGCAAGGATACCTCACTACGGGTCTGGATGGGTCGGAAGGGATGATCGAGATCGCGAGGAAAAACGCTCCGGACGTGGAATTCGTCGTCCAGGACGCCCGCAACATCGCTTTGTCCCGCAGGTTTGCGGCGGTTTTCTCGACCTTTGACAGCCTGAATCACGTGATGAGTGCGGACGAACTGGAGCAGGTGTTTCAGAGTGTATTCGCCGTCCTGGATCGTGGCGGCTACTTCGTGTTCGATCTGAACATGGAAGAAGGTTTCCGGTCCAGATGGCGTGGTTCGTTCGGATTTGTGGAGGATGATCACGTCTGCGTGGTTCGATCTTCACATGATGAGAACGAGAAGATCGGAAGGTTGAATGTCACACTGTTCAAGCTGAAAGGTTCAGACTGGGTGCGGACCGATTTCCCTCTGATTCAACGCTGGTATGAAGAACGTGAGATCAGGGCACGACTGCGAAAGGCAGGATTCGAAGAGCTGCAGTCTATCGATGGAAACGAACCCATCGTAGAGGGCTCGCTGCACGAGGGCAGGATGTTTTTCGTCGCAAAAAAGCGCGATGCCCAGCTCTAGGCCGCGACGCCACCCCTGTTCAGCACCTTCGCAATCAGCGCCCCTGCCGTCCCGTTGCTAACAACCCCAATCAAGGTGTGCCCGCAGACAGTGGCGATCGTCTGCACGTCTTCCATGGTGGCGTACCCCATCAGCCCCATGCCCAGACCCAGCAAAGCCCCGAACACGGCCCCGGCCTGGAACCCCTCCTTGCCGCTCGCGACACCCTTCCAACCCAGGACGATGGTGAGGACTGCCGCATAGAGGAGTTCGCCCAGGCCCAGCGCCCACCAGATGGGCACGGCCTTTGAGACGTCGTTCGCGAAGAAGTCTGCCAGGACCCCGTAGAAGAGGCCGCCCACCACGAAGAGCGTGACGGCGCCCACGACGGTTGCCAGCAGGAAGTTCTTGTTCACGCGGCAACCTGGGCCGATTCTCGTTCCGCCGTCAAGTGTCGTTCTACCATGACTTTATGAAACGGAACTTCTCCCGCAGACGGGCGACGTTGATGCTTCCCCAGCACCGGGCTGTCAACTCCGACCCCTTCGGTGGGAAGGCAGCGTGGATCACTTTGATGCCCCGGGTCTCGAGAAATTCGGCCACGGGAACGAAGTCCCGGTCGGACGACACCAGCACTGCGATGTCGTAGTTGTCGACCCAAGCAAGGCTGATCATGTCGGTCGCCATGCGGACGTCTACGCCCTTCTCTTCGGTTCCCCGCATGTCGGCACCGCAGGCGGAGCATGTCGTCAACCGCTGGTGGCAGCGAGGGCAGGATGGTGGCGAACGCTTCCGTTGGCGCGGAGCGATAGACACCTTCACACCTGGGAACGTATCCACGACTCCCGTTGCCCAGCGGTGGAGTTTTCGGTCTGTCTCGCTGGCCGGATTGTAAGAACCGTAGAAGTTCAGTCCCTGATACTCGCCTGTCGCGGTGGGATCCACGACTGCAGCTGCGGCGCGCGATAACACCGGCCCCAACTTCGACCAGTCTGTGCGGAAGGGGTCGTCCACGCTCTTCATGTGTAGCGTATAGTTCCAGAAGTCGACGAACACCCGAACACGGTATCGCGCATCAGCGAGCTGATTTGCATCGGCCATGTGGTTGGGCTCATCTGCAAAAAATACAGGGACGCACGAGGCGCCCCTGGGGTCAAGATGATCGGATTCCGTATCTCCCTGTCTGGGCGGTGTTCCGATGGGTTGTCTTGGACGGTAAGCCTAAGTGTCGGTCCGCCGAGAACGCAACCCCCAGGCGCGTCAGGCTTCAGCTGGACGACGTGACGCTCCACCTCGGAAGAGTGATGTCCTTCGGTCGCCTTCCACCTCGCCGGGAGGGATGCTCCAAGACATGGCATTCCCTCACCATGCCCTTGATTCGTTGACGAACATCGTTGAAGCGAGATGTGCCGTATGTCGCACTTTGGAAAACCACGATCTCGGGCTCGAGAAGGCGAACCTCGTCCAGGAACAACTGGGTTTCAAGATCGCGACGAAAGTTCCTGCGGTCGCGTGGACCGTCCGTTTTCACCACGCCCTTGGTGACCCACTTGTAGAAGTTCGTTAGAGCGATGTAGGACAGGGGATTGCGCTCGGGGAGGTCCGTCCCGGCCTTCAGGAGGGCCTGGCAGGTCTTGCCCGAGTCTTCGAACCGATCCCACCCGTGCTGCGGACACGCGTACTTCAGTGCCGCGAAGTAGGTGCCGGCGATGTGCGGGTTGTGCCCTGCGACGGGCTTGCATTCGATTGTCTTGCGCCTCTCTTCAAAGGACATGATGCCGCGTTCGATCCGCTCGTCATAGGCGACTTCCAGACCGACGACCATCACCCGCTTCACTTCAGGGTCGGTGCCGTATCTCGAGCCGATGTACGGATAGTTCGCAAACTTCCTGTCGGGCGGAAAGGATGCAGGCAGATCGCCCGTCCGGGGGTCAATCCCCATCCTACGAAGGAAGAGCCAGTAAATGGCTTCCAAGCGCACGCGACAAATGTCGGGCGCTGCCAGTGGGCCGTCCCGCCTTCGTATCGCCCAACCCCTGCTCATTGCTCCTTCCTCCCTATCCCGGCAACCGCCAGCGTTTGCGTCGGCTGTCCAGACTCCACAACGACGCGCATGAGATCGGCTCGGTTTTGGGTACGCAGCTTGCGCCTCAAGGACGACCGGTAGTACGCGACGGTCTTCGGCGCCAAGTAGATCTTGCGGGAGATTCCGTATGTCTTCGAGAGCTCCGGGTAGGTCTTGACGGTAACGAGTATGCGGTCCCCGGTTCTCATGCCGTCCTACAGGTGTCTCGGCAACAGGGGCCTGGAGGCGGTCTTGACGATGGCTGTGGCGAGGCGGGAACGGTGACAGTCCCGTGAATCGCGTTCATAGCAGGTGATCGCCACCCGTTCTCCCGCATCGATCCATCCGGCGATTCGGTCCACGGCGTCCCGACAGCGCGGCAAAGTCGTGGCTTCGTACCGGGCAAAGAGGCGGTTGTACGCTGCCCGGTCGCTAAGGCTGGCGCGGTGCTTGGATCCGATGCCTAGTTGTGGAAAGGACTCATACCGGATGCCAAGTTGCTCACAGCCTTGGGAGAGGAGTCGCTTCGAGAATCCCCACTTGCGACTCAGCGGGTTCTGGCGCACATCGCAGAGACGAGAGATTCCCTGCCCAAGCAGTTGGTTGAAGTAGGCCTCGTAGCTTCGTCCTTCGTAGCCGATCGTTGCGAGAAGGCCGCCATTCGGGCTGCCGCTGTCTTCGGAAACTTCCCTTCGATCGTGACTGCCGACGGGCGTTTGGCGATTTCCATCGGTTCCAGAAGCATCGCCTCGCCTCCGTAGACGAGCCGCGAAGACGGCCACATCGCGGTTCTTGAGCTTACCCGCGAGCCGACGCCCCTCCGCGGTGAGATGCCAGGCACCGGAGGCGAGGATGCCGTGTCGCGCGAGCCTGTCGCGGTCGGCTGCGGCAGTAAAGGAACGAGGACCGTGCTGCTGGGCGACAAAGTCATACGGTGCGTCAACGTCTCGCTCCCGGCACCGGCGGCTGTAGTCGAAGAGGAGGCGCTGGAAGTCGCGGTCTCGCATCTCTCCGCCAAACGCGCGCAAGAGAGAAAGAAGGACGCGTTGGCGATGGAGCAGACGCGGTGCCGCCGCCAAGACTACTTCACTCATAGGAGACCATCCTTCATTCGGGATCGATTTCTGTCCGAGCGGTGGCGGCGGGGAGCATGGCGAGCAATCTACCCAGGCGACAGCTGCGGGTCCACCGAGGGCCGCTCCCCTCGGCTCGCAACTCGAATCCGGCCCAAGCCGCCCTCGATGCCCCCGCCGGCCAGCCGGCGGCAGGCGCCCGCGCAACAGATGGACCCCGCGATGGATCCCGAAGCGGGGCACCAGATGCAACACCGGATGTTCCGGCTCCCGCTGGGCGACTGGCACGTCGCCGGGATGGGCCAGGTCTTTCCCGTGGTCACCACCGGAGGCCCGGACAACGGGGAAGGCGGCGAGCTGCGCCGCACCGAGTGGTATCCTGACCCAGCCGGCCTTGATGGCGAACCTCGAAAGCCCGTCCCGCCGGCTTGTCCTCCGCACGACGCTCAACCTCGAGGGGGTCACCCTGGGAAGCGGTGAACTCACCTACGGCGGTTGGGGAGAAGGCTTCATCGACAAGCGGCATCCCCACACGCTGCTTCACGAGTTCATGCTCAGCTGGAACCTCTGGGAGATCGCCGGAGGAGGGTTGTCGTCCTCGAACGCTGGACCGTGAACGGGATCTGGCGTCTCGCCGGATGGAGCCTGGAAGCGGGTGTCTTCGGAGGCACCGAACCGGAGGGGCCGTATGACTTCTCGAACATCCGCGGCTCCCCCGACTCCTGGTCGGGCCGCTTGGCGCGCAGATGGACACAGGGAGCTGGCTCCGCCACCGAGTGGGAGGCCTCCGTCTCCCACGCCCGCGTCACCGAGTCACACCATGGCCACGAGGAGACCTCCAGGCTGCTGAACGCGGCGCTGCGTCGTTCGGGGCCGGCTGGTCCGGGGATACTCTACGGGTTGGCCGAAGCGTCGCGCAGCGATCCCGAAGATGCCGAAGGATACTTCAGCCTCCTCGCGGAGATGCGCTACGATGCGAACCGTCACCAACCCTATCTGCGGCTGGAATACGCGACGCGGCCGGAGTACGCACGGATGGGACCGGACGGCTCGGACGGCTTCTTCCGCTACGATCACGACGGGCACGCGACCGCTGCGACCCGATGGCTCATCGCCACGGCGGCCTACGCCCGGCAGCTGAGTTCGCACCCGGTTAGCCTGCGCCCCTTCCTGGAGGTTCAGTACCACAGGGTTCGTGCCGAGAGAGGCAATCTGCCGCGGGGCGAGTTCCCCGGGACGGCCTCGTCCTTCTGGGTGCTGTCCCTGGGAGCAAGGCTCTTCCTTGGAGGCGGCCCCAAATCGCCAGTAGTCTTGAATGCCCCGGCGGGCCGTTCTAGATTCGCTCCATGCTGACCGCCATCGACCCCCTTCGCCGACGCAAGCGGTGCCACCGAGGGGCCGCAGCAGTCCAGTCCTCACATGCTCGTCGCAGTCGAGAACGACGCCGATGACGCGAATTCAGCGGTTCTGGTGTAGCGTGACAGCGTATCCTGGAACTGTTCCGCGTGTACCTCAAGTAATACCGGTGTGATGTTCCCGTCCCAGAGGAATAACCCGAAGGGCGACTCAGGAATGCCAGAGCAGCCACCATCTCCATCGGCAAGCCCACGTTGAGGACGTTGGATCTCGCGACGAGGAAGGGCGGACGGCGCGGTCCTCACGCGGAGGCCACGTGAAGCCTTCACCGTCGTTCAGAAGGCCGCCGGTAACCGAAGTAGCGATCGCAGCGCAGTTCGGCGAGATCCGTGGCTTGACCGGGCCGCACATGGGGCTACTGTGGCAACGATACCGCGACTCGTTTCCTAAACTGGAAGTGCACCCCGCTCTCGGTCCGCGCTTCGAGCGGTCCGGTCCGGCGCAGGGGACGGGACCTACCGTCAAGCTCGATAGAGTCCCTACGCCTCGCGCGTGGTTCATCGGGAGCAACGAAGCACACCTGGTTCAAGTCCAACAGGACAGATTCGTCTTCAATTGGCGCAGGATCCCGGGCGACGACTACCCCCGGTATCAGCATGTGCGGGCCTCGTTTGAGAAGAACTTTGGCATCTTCCAGAAGTTCCTCGCGGACGAGCGGCTGGGTTCGCCCAGGCTGAACCAGTGGGAACTCACCTACGTCAACCACATCCCCTCTGGGGACGGATGGCACCGGCACGGTGAACTGGACTCGGTGATTCCAATGCTTGCGCAGAGCGTGGAGGGAGCGTTCCTGCCCAAGCCGGAGGACATCGCGCTGCAAGTTCGGTATCGGATGCCGGACGAAAAGGGCGCAGTCTCCCGGCTCTATGTCGTGGCCAACCCCGGATTCGACGAGTCTGGCAAGCCGGTCCTCGGACTCACGCTTACCGTTCGGGGCGGGCTGGGACAGGGTGCCGCCGAAGCGCTGTTATCTCGTTTGGATGTGGGCCGCGAGTGGATCGTACGAGGCTTTGCGGAAGTAACTTCGAAGACAATGCACCGACTCTGGGAGCGCGAGCAGTGACAAATCTTCAAGTTGTTACGGAGCCTCAGGCCGATTCTCGGGCGGGCTTGACGGATTCCACAGGTCCGCGGACCGGGCTTATCCGGTTCGCTGAACAGTGGGTGCCCGACACGTATTTGACCGCGCCTCAGGCCTCTACATCCCCCTCACATTCAAGGGAGGCCGATTGGCTTGCCGATGTCGAGGACGAGATGCGGGGTTATGCGGACCTCGCTCCTAACTGGGATTCTTACGGCGGTGGGCCGGTGTCGACGAGAATCGTGGACGAGGCCACGATGGTCGCGGAGCTCATGGCGCTATTCGGGTTCTCGCGACCCGATGTCTGCCCGGAGTCTTCAGGTGGCATCCTCCTGGAATGGCAGCAATCCGACAGGGTGTTGACTGTGGACCTTGACGGCAAAGAGGAGTTCTCCTTCGCGTACGAAACCCGCGGAAAGCCTGAGTCGGAAGGCGACTTCGAGGACTTTGTCAGCTTACTAAACGGCGGTTTGCAGCCCTTCTGAAGTCGCTTGAGTTCCGCCGATGCGACGCCCGCATACGCCGACGACCCGTCTGTAGGGGATGACGAGGAGATCTGGCGGCGAATCCCCGTTAACATGGTCTGTCGGGACAAAGCCGCAAACAGATTGAGACCAAAGAGCGGGATGTTCAGCGACTCCCGCGATGGTTCGCCGATGTCGGCGCACCGAGCGAGATGTTACGAGAGCCCTGGCGAGGCGAATACCGGAGATCATCTGATGGTAGGACTCAATGTGGGCTTCCTACGCGGTCAGGCGCTCCGCATTGCGACGAATCCCCCGACCGACGATCTTGGCCATGTGTGGGTATTCGGCAAGAAAACGGCTTCGATCAAGCGGAAGCTGGCAAAGCACGCGCATTGGGTGATTCCACCCGACATCGATGGTGAGTAATCGAGAGCTGGCATCTATCGAGGCCATGACGCGGAGTGAGGTCGTGAGGCACCGGTCGCGCCTGCTCGAAGAAGCCGAGCATCGAAAGCTGCTTGAGAAGTGGATCTTCGAGGGGCTGAGTGACGAAGAGAGGGACGGGAGCCCGCCCGCGCTCTTGGATCGCGCCCGAACACACTTCCGCAAGCTCGCCGACGCTGCCCTTCGCGAAGTCGCGGATGATCGTGTGACGGACGGGCCAGCGGCTATGCAGCGGCTGAGGGACGGCATCGAGGCAAAGCCCTGAGTTCCGGCAGGCCGCTTCAGCCCGCGCCTCTGCCCCGATTCAGCACCACTGCAATCAATGCCCCCGCCACCCCGTTGGTGACGACCGCAATCGAAGTGTGCCCGAAGACGATTTCCACCAGGCCAAGACGCACCTTTCCCGGCTGCTGGCGCAAGTCGAGGCAGGCGAGGAAGTCGTGGTCGCCCGCCGGGGCAAACCCGTCGCGCGGCTGGTTGCCTTCGAGTCCCGCGGCGAACGGCGCCCCGATGTCTTCAAGGGGAGGGTCGTCATCCCCGACAGCTTCCTCGATCCGTTGCCGGAGGAGGAGCTGAAATCATGGGAAGGAGAGTAGCGTCCCGCACGTGGGGTCCGCCCAAGTGGTATGGGCCAGTAACTTGCTGCCTCCGGCCGAAGGACGACTGAGACCGGATTCGAAAGAGGGGGAATCCTTGACAGGGCGCGGGCGTTTGCCCAGCTTGTATGTGCAATATTGCACCGGAGGGTGAATGACCACACAGGCTTTGGCTGAATACCTTGGCGGACGGAAGGCTCTCGGTCGTGACATCCGGTCCGACCTCGACCTGGACGATGCGATCCGGTCCGGGCTGCCTGTCAAAGCCGTTGAGAACGTAGTGAAGACCGGTGCTCTGCGCGCACCCGAACTTCATAAACTGGTCATCCCACGGCGTACGCTTGCCCACAGGAAGCGCCTGGGGAAGCGGCTGAGCAGCGAGCAGTCGGACCGCCTCACCCGGGTGGTCCGCGTCGTGGCCTCGGCCGAAGAAGCTATCGGCGACGGTGCCAAGGCAAGACGCTGGCTCCGCAAGCCCAACCGTGCCCTCCAGGGACAACGGCCCCTGGATCTTCTGGCCAGCGATGTCGGCGCCCGCCTTGTGGAGCGAGTGCTGGGACGCATCGAGCATGGGCTAGGCGCATAGCGCGAAGGCCACACCCCCTTACACGCTGAATCGCGCTTGGAACTCTGGCGGATCACCCGCGAAGCTCACGCGGCACTGGATGGCGAGGGAGCCCGCCTCTACGGGACACGGTGGACTCCTCGCGGAACGCCCGCGGTCTACGCGGCTTCCCACCTCTCGCTGGCAGCCCTGGAATACCTGGTGCACATCGACGCGGAAGACGCACCGGACGATCTGGTTGCTCTGCGCATAAGCGTTCCGGACGATGTGACCGAACTGGCCTACGCGCCTGCCTCTCTGCCCGCCGATTGGCAGCAGACTCCGTCACCGCCCCAATGCCAGGCGATCGGTAGCGAATGGGCCAGGCGGGGGGAAAAGCTACTACTATGGGTTCCATCCGTGCTCGTTCCCGAAGAGAGCAACGTGCTCGTGAATCCGATGCATCCGGGCGCTGTCGGGGTCAGGCTTATCGGGTCTCGTCACTTCTCCTACGATGTCCGTTTGTTGATCTAGACCGATCCCCTCGGCACGATCCACTCCATCGCCCGTCCTGTGACCGCCGACCGGGGCGTTCAAGCAGAGGGCTCTTGTCCATTGGGCTTCCCGTTCTGAACCGACCGCTCGTGCGGCCTTCCGCGGCTGCTCGCCAGGCCCTGCTCTTCCGATCTCCGAGACATTCGGTGCCTCCTGTACCCTTGGACCCCGGGACGTTGGCTAAACTACTGTCCAGAGAAATCGGGGGCACTATAGACTGGACCAGAACGCGAGAAGCCTGACGTAGCGTCAGGGCAGCGGTGGCGTGAATCCGGCGCAGCGTGCGGAGATGAATTCGGACTTGCCGGCACTCAGCCAGACCTCACCTCACGTCGGTCGACAGTCGCCGCACCACCACGCTCGCCACGTCGAATTCGTCACGCTCAATGAACGCCGCCAGCCCATCCGGCCCGAACGCGTCGGGCATCTCGGTCGCGTCAGCAGCATAAGTCCCGATGTAGCGGCCGTCCGGGGTCAGCACATCGATCGGGCCATCGCTGGCCGGTTCCTCCCCGCGCCGAAGCACCCAGATGGTCCCCTCCCAGCTGGTTTGCAGGTCGCGGACCACCGGGACCTCGTGGTAGAACTCCATGTTCCTGATCCGCTCGCGTCCCATTTCGGCTCGCGCGGCGGCAAACCGACCACCCGATCTGGCGGTGCGCTCCTCGTTTTCCTCCAACTGGCGTTCGACCTCCTGATCCCTGATGCGGTCGGTGACAGGTTCAGGCCGAAACGGCCGGGTGAGCACCCGGGTGAGTTCCCCGTTTCCCGTAGCCACCTTGATCGCATAGGCGGAAGAGTCGGTGTAGACCAGCCCACCGCCCGGTAGCGCCCCGGCCACCAGCTCCGGCCCGAAGCCGTCGGGATCTCCCGATGGCCGCCACGCTCTGATCACCGTGTCTTGCACAGCCTCATCGCCGGTCAGCACCAATCGGTAGACGGGGCGGAACGGTGGCTCGGGGCCGCCGGCGGAGCCTCCCCTGCCGAAGGCTGATACGCTTGTCGTGATGACGTTCTGACCGTCCCTGGCGGGCAACAGGGTCCGGATCAGGTAAAGTGAGTTGCCGGGCATGCGTACCGAGCGGTCCAACTCGCCGTCCGGTCCGAACACGTAAAATACACTATGACCCGGATCGAACACCACCGTGCGTCCGTCGCGGAGCACGGTGAATCCGACGGCTGTGTTGGTATTCCCGGCAAACTCCCCGGGTCCATCGCCAATCCGCCCGAATTCGCGGACGAACTCGCCCTCTTCGCTCACAACCACAATCCGTCCGCCCTGGTCGTCCATCACATACAGGTCGCCGGACTGGCCAAAGCCGACCGCGCTGACCCGGCTGAACAGCTCCCACTCGTCACCATCAACGGATCCCACTCGGTAGACCTCCTCGAACTCCGCCTCGAGGATCCGGTCTTCGGCGGGAAGCTCGATCACTTCCTGAGCCAGGAGGGCCGGGGAGCCGAGAGCGAAGAAGCTCCCCAATGCTAGTGTAGTGTCCGCAATATAATACGCCTATGCTGAGGCGGCTGCGAGTGCCTTGCGGGCCCGGTCCACCTTCTCGATGATCTGGGCGGCCGACTTCGTCCACAGGAAC
Source organism: Longimicrobiales bacterium (assembly GCA_965237885.1). Classification (GTDB taxonomy): domain Bacteria; phylum Gemmatimonadota; class Gemmatimonadetes; order Longimicrobiales; family Gaopeijiaceae; genus BD2-11. The sequence goes on from CBDEGN010000002.1 coordinate 1,746,327, forward strand.
GGTCGGGGGTTCTCGTTGTAGGTCTCGATGTACTGCTTCAGGCACGATTCGAGGTGGGGGACGGAATGGAAGACGCCGCGGCGGATCCGCTTCTGCGTCAGCGTGCTGAAGAAGCGCTCGACCAGGTTCAGCCACGAGGAGCTCGTCGGGACGAAGTGGAACCGGACGCGCCCCGTGCCCGCCGCCCAGTCCCGGACCCGCCGGTGCCTGTGGGTCGAGTAGTTGTCCAGGATGATGTGGATCTCCCGGCCCTTCGGCACCTCCTTCTCCACCTTGCGGAAGAACCGGAGAACCTCCTGGTGCCGGTGCCGGCCGTAGGTTTCGCCGACCACCTCGCCCGACGCCACGTCCATTGCGACGAAGAGCGACGTGGTCCCGTGGCGCTTGTAGTCGTGCGTCATCGTCCCGCAGCGGCCCCTCTTCAGCGGCAGCCCCGGCTGCGTCCGGTCAAGCGCCTGGACCGAACTCTTCTCGTCGAAGCTGAACACGACCGCGTTGTCCGGCGGGTCAAGGTACAGCCCCACAACGTCTTGCAGCTTCTCCTCGAAGCGCGGGTCGGTGCTCACCTTGAAGGTCCGCCACAGATGCGGCTTCAACCCCGCCGCCCGCCACACGGTGTTCACGAAGCTGTGCGTCGTGCCGACCGCCCTCGCCATCGACCGGCACGACCAGTGCGTCGCGTCCGGCGGCCTCTCCTGCGTCGTACGCCGGATGATCTCCGTCCTCAGCGCCGCCTGAGCCTTCGGGCACCAGCCCCCGTGGTTGCCCCCGCGGGGACGCTCCTTCTCGATCCCCTTCAGCCCCTCGTCCGCATAGCGCCGCCGCCAGCGGCCCACTTTGTCCGTGTTCGTCCCGAGCTCCCGGGCGATCGCCGTGTTCGTCATCCCCCCGGCCGCCATCAGCACGATCCTCGACCGCTCCCGCAGCCGCACCGTCGCGCTCCTCGACCGCGACCAACGCTCCAGAACCTCCCGGTCCCCGTCCGCAAGCTCGATCCCGACCGCCTTCCGCATGGCTCCTCCCTGTCGACGCCTCTCGATCCCGCCCGAAGAGAAACCATAACCCTTACCACCATCGTAACAAGGTTATATTGCGGACACTACACTAGCATGGGGTCGCCATGGCTGCCCACCCCCCACTTCCCAAGACCATCCCATCTCGTGCACGGGTGAGGTGGTCCCGGTTTTTTGGACAGGTCGTTAAGGTGGATTCCAGGACGGAAGAGGAGGCACCAAGATGGCCAGGAAGAGACGGAGGTTCACGGCGGAGTTCAAGGCGCGGGTGGCGCTCGAGGCGCTTCGCGAGCGCGACAGCGTGCAGGCGATCGCCGCGCGGCACGAGCTTCATCCGAACCAGGTGAGTACATGGAAGCGGCAGTTGCTCGAGGGGCTGCCGGAGGTGTTCGCCGGGGGCGCGGGCCGGAAGGCCGCCAGGGAGCATGAGGCGAAGATCCGGGATTTGCACGCGAAGATCGGGGAGCTCACGGTCGAGCGGGATTTTTTTCGGCGCGGGCTCAAGCGCTGAGCCGGGCGGAGCGTGTGCGGATGATCGGGCGGGACGGACCGCTGAGCGTGTCGAGGCAGTGCGCGCTGGTGGGCGTGAGCCGGTCGTCGCTGTACTACCGGCCGAAGGGGGAGAGCGCGGAGAACCTGGCGTTGATGCGGCGCCTGGACGAGCTGCACATGGCGTATCCGTTCTACGGCAGCCGGCAGCTGATGCGGCATCTGCGCCGCGAGGGCGTCACTGCGGGCCGACACCGTATCCGGCGGCTCATGCGCCTGATGGGGATGGAGGCAATCTACCGGCGGCCGCGCACGAGCGTGGCGAGTCCGCAGCACCGGGTCTTCCCCTATCTCCTGCGCGGCCTGCCGATCGAGCGGGCGGACCACGTGTGGTGCGCGGACATCACCTATGTCCCTGTGACGCAGGGGTTTTTCTACCTCGTGGCCGTGATGGACTGGGCGACCCGGCATGTGCTCGCCTGGCGGTTGTCGAACACGATGGACGCCTCGTTCTGCGTCGAAGCGCTGGACGACGCGCTGGGCTGGCGGGCACCGGAGATCCTGAACACCGATCAAGGCGCCCAGTTCACCAGCGAGGCCTTTGCGGACAGGGTGCTGAGTGCGGGCGTGGCGTTCTCGATGGACGGCCGGGGCCGCTTCCTCGACAACATCTTCATCGAGCGGCTGTGGCGGTCGCTGAAGTACGAGGCCGTGTATCTCCACGAACTCCGGGACGGGCTGGACGCCGAACGCATCATCGGTTCCTGGATCGACTTCTACAACGAGGTGCGTCCGCACTCGTCCCTTCGCGGGCGGACGCCGGGCGATGCCTATCGGGAAGGCACGGAGGCGGCGTGACGACGGAAGGATTCCCGGGCGCACCGGGGCATACGTTGCGGATCCGGCGGGCCGCGGGCGGGAGCCCCGGATGTCCGCGCCGCGCGCGGCTCGCAGCGCTCGCCGATGAACCCTGTCCGGCAGACGGGGGACCCGTCCGCCGCCCAGGGCCTATATTGGACCCTGCCCCTCCCGTTCCGGGACAGGATGCCGGGGTCGAGAACGCATGCCAACAGAACACTCAGCGAAAGCTACCGAGGGCTCTCAAAACCAGCAGGAGTCCACCTTAACTTTGCCCTCGGACTGTCCAACGAAGTAGGACCGCCTCAGGGAGCACGAACCGCTGCCGCACGTCGTTAAGTTTTCCGGCGGGCGATCCTCTGCGGCACTTGTCTTTCTCTTGGCCGAAGAGGGTCTGCTCAGTCCAGATCGCGGTGACGTCATTCTCTTCGCAAATACTTCCGCCGAGCATCCGGCTACCTACGCGTTCGCCCGGGAGTGCAAGCTTCGGTTGGAACGGGACTTCGGACTTCCGTTTTTTTGGTTTGAGTTCTGTACCGTCGAAGATTCGTCTCGGGGATTCTATGCTCGCCGTCCGTCCTATAGACTCGTACGGGCTAATCCCGTGGAAGATGATCCCCTAGCCCGGATTTCTCACACGAGCCGGTTGGCGGTGGTTGGGCGGGCGACCTGACGAGCCGTCGCGAGTGGCGGGGCCATTATGAGGCGAAATATCGGGCCGTCATAGTCGAAGGCGGGGCGGAGAGGTGCCTGGGGAGGAGTGTGCGCGGCGTTGGCGGATCCCGGCGGGGCGAGCCGGCAGACCGGTCCCTCCGCGGCGGGGAAGCGGCGGGAGTCACGGTCCGGGGGTCGCGGTTTCTACCCGGGTAATCGGGCGTGGACGCGGGCGAAGGCGGAGGCGGAGGGATGCGCGGAGTCCATGGCGACCTTGACCCTGCGCGCCGAGACCATCACGCGCGCTCCGATTTTGAGGAGCTTCAGGCGCAGCGTGCCGGCGGTGGCGCGGGCCAGGCCGGTGCCGGGGAGCGCGCGGCGCAGCGCGGCCATGAGGATGGAGGCGAAGTGCAGAGAAGAGGAGCCGGAGCTGGTTGGCGGGGAAGCGGGTGGCAGAGGTCCGGTCGGCGAACAGGTCGAGCTGCTGCTCCTTGATGGCGTTCTCGGCGTTGCCCCGGGGGCAGTACACGCGCTCGTAGACGGTCCGGGAGGAGACGGTCTCCGCGAGCGAGGTGACGACGAAGCGGGGGTTGGCCTTGCCCGGCAGATGCTCGGCCTTGGCGATGACGCGGCGCGAGCGGGACCAGCTCCTCCGGGTGGAGTGGGCGAACTCCTCGTAGATGCGGACCGGGCGGCCGCGGCCCCGCGACTCGACCCGGGCGGCGAGGAGTTCCGGCGCGATTCTCCGGGCGAGCCGGGCGTTGCGGGCGACGCCGATGACGTAGTCCACGCCGTTGTCCTCGCACCAGGCCATGATCTCCTCGCGGGCGTAGGCGGAGTCGGCCCGCACCAGGATCCCCAGCCCGGGCCACCGGCGGCGGAGCCGGGCGACGATGCGGGCGAGCGCGTCGACCGCGCCCGCGGCGGGATCGGAGTTGCCGGGCCGGAGCACGGCGCACAGCGGGTGCGAGCCGCAGAAGACGTAGAGCGGCAGCAAGCAGTGGTGGCCGTAGTAGCCGTGGAAGGAGCGGCCCTCCTGGCGGCCGTGCACCTTGTCGTCCGTCGCGTCGATGTCGAGCACGAGCCGCGACGGCGGCAACCGTCCCGGCCAGGACTCGATGAACAGTTCGGTGAGCAGCGCCTGGAGCGCCCCGGGGTCATGGGCGATCCTGTGATACCGCCCCGGCCTACCGTCCCCGGGTGCGTGCTCGAGGCGGTTCAGCGTGCTCTTGCCCGCCAGCGCCGCGCAGCCCTTGCGCCTTCCCCCGAGCTTGCCGGACAACAGGGCCAGCAGGGGATCGTGCCGCAGGAAGTCATGGTCGTTGAGGTCTTCGTATCCCAGCGCGATGCCGGTGATGCGCTGCGCGACCAGCGTGCGCACCGAGTGCTCCGTCAGACGCGGATCACGCCGGTCCGTGAAACAGGCGGCCACCCGGTCGAACAGCCCGATCGACCGGTCGATCCCCCGCAGCAACAGGGCTCCCGCGTTCGAGGTGATCGAGCCGCCGTCGAACGCGGCCATCACCTTCCTGCCCCGGCACCCTTGAAATCCGAACGAAACGGGTCTACACTGTGTCGGCATCGGTCCTCCGGTTTGGTTGCTATCAAGTTATTGGTCCACATAAACTTAACAGCCCCCGGAGGCCGGTGCCATCTTATTGGTTTGAGAAATTCAGGCTAGGATACCGATCCCGTGGAGAAGTTTTTGAGGAGTTCCTTTCGTACCAAGGGATGCTGCCGAATCCGCACACCCGGTCGTGTACGGCACGGCTGAAACTGTATCCGTCACATGAACTCCTGGCGGAGTGGTTTGGTCGTACCGCCGGACCGAGCCATGCCGGTCACTACGGGAAGCGCCGATTCGTAACCCCGCTTCGGGCCCTCGCACTATATCGAAGGAGCCGGGGACTCGCCCCGGATGATGCGTACTTGGAGCGTGTCAACATGATGGTTCAAAGGCCGTCTTCTCGCCCTGCACAACCTTGGCGGGACTACACTGAGGCGCCCGTTCCCGAACCTCTGTTGAACGCCTCGCCTGCTCCGATGTGGGGACACCACGCGAAGGCGCACGTAACTCTGCTTGGCCTGCGCGCCGACGAGCAGCCGCGAATCGGGCGGATATTGAGCCGGTCAATGTTCGCCGAAGGTGCTAGCGGCCGTACGTGCGCGGTTCGCACCCAGCCTCCCGGAGAACGCCCGTATTTTCCGCTGGCCGATTGGGGTTACGACGATGAGGCCGTTCGTCGCTTCTGGCGAGGTCGTTCGTTCGACCTGGACCTTCCCGAACTGGGGGGCAACTGCGTCTTCTGCTTCATGAAAGGGACGAGCGCTCTGCGTCGTGCCGCAAACCGTCGCGATCCGCTTCGCGTGCTCGGAACCCCTTCCGATGTCCAGTGGTGGACAGCCATGGAGCAGAAGTATCAGCGCGAAGTACCGGCCAGGGATGGGAAAGGTGTATCCCGCTTCGGCTTCTTCGGTCTGGGCGGGCCTAGTTTTTCGGAGATCGCAGCCGGTCGTACCTGTGGTTCGAACCGTTACTCTTCCGGAACGGTCGCCTGCGACTGCACTGACTGACGCTTTGACGGGAGCCACGGCCCCAAAGGACTCCGAGCCCTGACGATGAGTGTGCAATTGATTTTTCCGGCGGCTGGACAGCCGCAAGGATTCTCGACGCTGGCTACCACCCAGTGGGACGGAAATCCAGAACCAATCGTCCGCGAGATCCTTCAGAACTGCCTAGCAGGCCGTGGATAAAGTCCGTTCTGCGAGACCTTTGTGAATGAGTTAAATTAGGAGTACACAAGGACCTCAGCGAGAGGTGACGGCGATGGCGATAGGCAGGATGTCCGGGGCGCGGCAGGAGGAGCTGTTCATCGCGGCCAGTGCGGTCAGGGCGCTGGACAACCCGTTCTACGCGGCTCTGGACAAGCTCCTGCGCGAGAGCGGCTTTGACGAGTTCGCGGAGGAGACGTGCCGGGAGTTCTACGCGGAGCGGATGGGCCGGCCGGGCCTTCCTCCGGGCGTGTACTTCCGGATGCTGATGGCGGGATACCTGGAGGGGATCGGCTCCGAGCGGGGCATCGCGTGGCGGTGCAGGGACTCGATCTCGCTGCGGGAGTTTCTGGGCTACGGTCTGGCGAAGACGCCGCCGGAGCATTCCACGCTGTCGAAGACGCGCAAGCGGCTGAGCCTGGAGGCCCACGGGGCGGTGTTCGGCTGGGTGCTGGAACGGCTGCGGGAGTCGGGATTGCTGCGAGGCAAGACCGTGGGGGTGGATTCGACGACGCTGGAGGCGAACGCGGCGATGCGCGCGATCGTGCGGAGGGACGACGGGACGGAGTACGACGCGTGGCTCGAGCAGCTGGCGCGGGCATCGGGGATCGAGACGCCGACGCGGCAGGACCTTGCGAAGCTGGACCGCAAGCGCCCGAAGAAGGGGTCGAACAAGGACTGGAAGCACCCGCACGACCCGGAGGCGCGGATCACGAAGATGAAGGACGGCCGCACGCGCCTGGCGCACAAGCTCGAGGTGGGGGTGGACATGGAGACCGGCGTGGTGGCCGGGGTGACGGTGCAGACGATGGACGGCGGCGACACCGCCTCGCTGCCGGTGACGCTGGACGAGACGGAGCGGCAGCTGGCGGAAGTGGGAGCGGAGCCGAAGGAAGTGGTGGGCGACAAGGGCTACCACTCGAACGCGACCATGACGGGGGTGAAGGACCGCGGGCTGCGCAGCTATGTGAGCGAGCCGAACCGGGGCCGCCGGAAGTGGAAAGGCAAGCGGGACGCACAGAAGGCGGTCTACGGCAATCGCCGGCGGATCCGGGGCAACCGGGGGAAGCGGCTGCTGCGGCGGAGGGGCGAGAAGCTGGAGCGGACGTTCGCGCACCTGCTCGTGAGCGGAGGGTTGCGCCGCGTCCACGTTCGCGGGCAGAAGGAGATCCGCAAACGCTTGCTCCTTCACGCCGCCGCCTTCAACCTCGGGCTGATGATGCGCGCGCGCTTCGGCTTCGGCACCCCGCGCGGCCTGCAGGGCCTCGCGGCAGCGGCAGCGGCCCTCGCCGACGCCTCCGCACGCCACTTTGCGACCGTTGTCGGCCAAATCGGGCGCATTTTCGGCCTCCTAAGCCCCAACACCGGCTCCTTCCGCCCTTCAGGCCGCCTCTTGCACAACAAGACCGCGCTCACTCGCCTCCCGCCGTTCGTACAATCGGCGCGCTGGCAGACCACTTCTTCCACGGCCTGCTAGACGCTGGTGTGCGAGCGGGCAGGGAACAGAGCGAAGTCTTCTTCTCAATCCGATACGTTTCGAAGAATGACATCCCTGGGATGTCCGGATATCAGGAGCACTTCCTTAGCGCAGTAGATCAACGGCAGCGCGGCAAGCAGGGCGCTGCCGAGAAACGAGTAATCAAGCAGATCCAGAAGGTGCTGGGATCCGATCGTATTCGAGTTCTCTCCTGTCGAGACAATGGTGTCGGTCTGGATGCGGATCGCATGCATAGGTTGCTCACGGAGGGAAATACAGACAAGAGTGAAACTGGCGCCGGTGCATTTGGCGTCGGTCACCTGACAGCTTTTGCAGCTTCAGACACAAGGTACATCGTTTACGCAGGCCGTAGCCGTGCTGACGCCGAATCTGACCCCATTGAAGTGGCAAGCGCACACGCCATCTTGGCTTCGCGACGCACGGGAAACCGGGGTCTTGGGGGTCACGGCTACTGGCTCAAGGATCGGGAGCTAACGCTGTTCGATCCGCATCCTTACCCCGTCACTGTGCCCGACCTGCTGAAGGAAGAGTTGAACGAGTTGATCGATACCGGCAGCGTTGTGGTCATTACGGGGTTCAACGACTTCAGGAACGACCGACATCACTCGTCTGTCGACGACATCGCTCGAGTGGCAGCCAAGAATTTCTTGGTGGCTATCTGGCGGGATAAGATGACCATTCGAATCGCCGAGCAACATGAAGAGGGGCATCTCGTTAGGGATACTCTCGTCGCGCGCGAAGCGTTGGGAGAGATTCTCAGTGCCCATCGGACTGCCAAGAGGGCTGAACAGGGAGGTGGTTGGCTCTCGGGAGAACAGTCCTATCGCGCTTGGCAGGCGCTTACAATAGGTGAGAAGCGCGTCTTGGGTCCGGGTGTGGAAGCGCGAATTCGGCTGCTCGACAAGGAGGAGGGTACTGCATCGAGAATACAGATCTTTCGAGATGGCATGTGGATCACCAATCAGGCTCCAAGACTGGAACCGCGATTCTTCACAGGGTTCAAACCGTTCGATGCGGTCATAGTGATCTCCGAAGGAGAGCTAGCCCAACTCGTGCGTGACGCCGAGGGTCCCGAACACCGAGGATTGAACCCAAGACGCCTTGGACGGCAAGACCGGGAGAAGCTTGTTTCGCTGCTGGCAGCAATCCAACTGGAGCTACAAGAGTTCGTGGGAAGAGTGGAGAAGTCGGAGGAGTTTCGGCCGGCGGATTTCGCCCTAATCGTTGGCAACGCCATACGGCGCGCAGAAAAGGCTCCGCGTTATCGACCGAGAAAGAGCAACGGTGAGGGCAATGCAACAACCCCGCAGGTCGTCGACAATGGCGGCGGGTCGTTGGGAAAGAAGAGGCGGCGAAGTCGCCGGAAGGGTAAGGCGACAAGGCCTCAACCAGGGACGGGCGTCGCTGGCCAATCATCCGTAGTGGCTATCGCAAATGCCGATGGCCTGATCGACAAGCTCAGGGTTTCTTGGCGACCGAGCCCGGCTGCCAAGGCACACCCAGGAAGGCTGGCAATTCGCGTTCGAATGGCGTCGGGATCGGACGAAACGTGTGACATCCCAGTCCCACCTTCTTGGGTCAAGCTCACGGAGGTGCGTCACACGGCCGGTCGTACTCGACCCAACGGTGACGATTTCGAAGCCAATCTCCCTCGCGGGCTTGGAGTTCCGATCAATCTGGAAATCCTCTTGGCAGAACCCGTTGGAGACCCCCACGCCATTGAATTGGACGTGGTGCGTCGAGACAAGTAGAACTACACGAACGCTTTAGACGACCTGCAAATGCCACAAACTAGTCACTCCCTACCGGTTCTTCTCGAGGACAACTCGCGCTTCGACTGGCCCAATGCGCAGTACACGCCCCTAGTCACCGTTGGGGGGTGCAAGGCCACGATCCGACATGTGCTGCAAGCTGCACCCGCGCTTGAGCGCGCGATCGAGGATCAGTGTGCAATCTGGGCCACGGAGTTGCGCTGCCCGAAGACTCTCTTGTCTCGTGTGGAAGTGAGCCGGGAACCAAGACAGGTCGTGGAGTGGGACAAGCACGAAATGGATCATCAGCTTTACATCATACCTGGGATACTGGCAGATCGTGACTTCGAGCTCAGTGACGAAGGTCTCAACCCGATCTGGGAAGGCTGCCGCCTGCAGATCCCCAAGGGCTGGTGGTTGGCGCGAGGAGACACGTCCCGATCAGATACGTTGGCTCAATCTCTGCTTCGCTTCCATCTAAGCGACGATCTGAAGGACGGTAGGATGCAGGTCAAGCCCGACGAGAGTAGCGGCGATCTGCGCTTCGTCGCCTACTTGGCATCCGACATCTGGCCCCGTATCGAACTTGACCGCACGCTACAAATCTCGGCTCTGATCGGTGCGCTCGCACGACTTCCAAAGGAGTTGGAGGGAATCGAACCCGAGGACATGCCCGCGGTCGCTCAAGAGATTCACGATCGTCTCGAGCATGCAGGCGTGCCGACGTGGACTCGGAGCGAATACGATCCCGTACTAGCGGCAACGGCCATCGAGCCGTTCGATCAACGCGAGAGTGATGAATCGTGAGTATCAACAGAGAAGCTCTTGAGAAAGCGAGAACCAAGTTCGGCGATTGGCAGAAGGGACTGGTCTTCGAGAAGAAGCGCTTCCGACATCGAAGCGGAGCGGAAACCAAGAAAGCCCGGGCAAAGATCCTCAGCCGCCAGAAGGCTCTCATCAATGCAGTCGCGAAGGGACCATCTGAGCTCGGGCGCTATTTGCGGGACGAACTCGGGCTTGGAGCCGACGAAGCGATAGCGGCACCTCCTGTTCCGCGCGCCAGCCTGACCCCTAGTGAATACCAGAATCCACCCGTCGAACTAGAGCAGGAATTAGGCGAACGCTGGGAACACCTAATCCACCGCGGCTCTGCTTCTCAGCCGGTGTTCTGGCTGGTTTGCCATATCGATTGGATCGAGCAAGGTCGCTTAGGAACAAGGGGATTCGAGCTCACAAACGCCCTATTGGCCAGCACAGGCAAGCCCAATCGAGAGACCCACACGCGCAACTTCCTGCGCCGTACCGGTGGGATCTTTGTTCGTGCCAACACGTCAGTTCTCTCGGACTGCACGCTCGCTCGCGCTTGGTGGCGGAATACCCTTGCCAAGGAAGTTGCGCAAGCGTCGGGAGGCCGGATATCTCGTCGGAAAGCGCACGAGGCGCTGCACGTTAGCCGACCGGCGTGGGAGACTCTGGTAATGATGTCTCTCAGGAGGATTACGAGCCTCAACCAGCCGATAGCGCGAAGCATGATCGTGGAGCATCTTGTTTGCCAACTCGCCGATACGGGAAAGGTGACAAAGGAGCAGGTCCAGCAAGCCGCCACCGCTTTGGGGCCCTTCGGACTTCGGCGTTCCTTGGTTCATACTTCGCGGGAGAGTCTTGAAGCAGCTATGGGGTTTGGCTAGTAGCCAAATCATGTCCGGATAACGGCGCTGCAGGCTCTTGCTCACGAGTTCTGGTGGTAACCGTTCCAGCTTCCTGTAGTCGATCCTGTTTGCCCATTCGGGAACGTGGCGGGGGACCAGCAGCTCGACCATGAGCGGATGGGCGAACATCTTCTTGAATGCGGCATCGTGCACGAGATGCCCGGCCTGGGAAGATCGAGGCAGCTCCGCGCCGCCAGGACTCCAGGAACGTCTACGGAATCCCTGGGCGCCGGAATGGCAGGAAAGAGCTCTACTCCTCCTCCCTCCCCTCCTTGTCCTCCTCGGCCTCCTTCCTGCCCGCGAAGAACGCGTTCTTCCTGTGCATCCTTTCTTCGTGAGCCGAGTGCCGATACTCGCGCACCGCCCGGTTGAAGCTCCCGAACGCGGTCTGTACGCCCTGCTTGTCCGCGCGGAAGTCCTGGACGGAGGCGTCGTCCATTCCGAGTCGCCCGGCTTCCTCGTAGCTGTCCTGGTTGGCGCCCATGAAGACGAAGGTCCAGCCGTCGTTCTTGCGGTCGGTGATCGCATCGAAGAGCTGCGCGCGGGTCCAGCGGCGGGAAGCGTTCTCCAGGCCGTCGGTGAACACCGCGACGATCTGGTCTTCCTCGTGCTGGATCGCCGCGAGACGGGCGTCGGTTTTCTCGATGAGGGTTCCGAGAGCGTCGAGGAGGGGGGTCGCGCCCCGGGGACAGTACTGCTTCGCGGTCAAGTCGTGGACTTCCTTCAGGGGAACGGCGTCGTGGATGACCTCGTAGGGGTCGTCGCTGTCGAACTGGACCAGGGTGAGCGCGCACTCATCCGGCTTCTCGCGCTGCTCCGCGACGAACGCGTTGAAGCCATCGACCACATCGCTCCGCAGGCCGCTCATGGACCCCGAGCGGTCGATGAGGAAGGAGACATGCACGGGGACGTCGCCGTCACCCTTCTCACGCGGCCTGGGCGGACGCTTCACGGGCCTGGTGCGCCTGCCGGCGATTCTGTCGGCCGTGGCCCGGACGGCGTCGATCCCCCGGACGATGGCCAGCGGATCGCTCGGGAGCCCCGCCGGTTGAAGGCTCTCCCAGGAACCCCACACACCCTCCCCGTGGCGCGCCCCGATGCACGCGCCCATCATGGCCCGGCAGGCCGGGTGCCACGCGGCGACGCTCCCGAGGTCCCAGCCCGTGGGGCTGTTGAGCGACGCTGCGATCGGCAGGGGCACGGTGGCGGCGCCCAGTAGCGCTGCCGGGATGGCTTCGGTGGCGACCGGCAAGGGCCCGATCTGGTCCAGGGCATCGCTCGCGTCGCCGGCGTCGATGAGAGCCGGCAGCAGGCGAATGCGGTCCGCCACGGTGGCGCCGTAGACGGCACCTTGCGGGTAGTCCTCGCAGATGTCCGCCACTTCGGACAGCCAGTCCTTCCCGAGCGGACCCTTTCCGCGGGAGGCGAGCGCGATGGCGGCTGCCATTGCGGCCGCACCCGCGATCGCGGCCGGATGTCCGTGCGTCACAGTGGCGGAGAGCGCGGCCTCGTAGGCGGCCCGGGACGGATCACCGGACCAGAGAAGCCCGAAGACGGTCGACCTCGCGGCCGCCGCGGCTCCGGCGGAGTTGGAAGCACCGGCGCGCCACCACGCACGTCCGGACCGGAGAGCCTGCCTCGTGTGATGCGCGGCCCGGCCCATTCCGCGGACACGAGTGGCGGCCAGCCTGGCGGCGAAGCGCACCGGATGATCGTGGACGCCGGACAGCACCGCGTCCGCCGTGACCAGTCCGAGGCGGGTGTCGGCGCCCACGGTGGGCCTCCTCCCCAGAAAGATCGCCGGGAGCGCCTCACCGGCGACGGCCCCGGTCAGCGCGCCTCGGCAGCGGTCGCGGGAGGCTGGACTGAGAGTGGCGTCCCCGGTGCGGGGCATGCCCACAAGCTTGGCGAGCCGCCGGGCGGCGTCGCTGCCGAATCGAGTATCGAGATCGTCTTCAGTGTGCATTCGAGAGCCTTTCTGTGCAGTGGCGACACGACGCGCGACGGATGCAGGGCTTTGGTGCGGCCGTCCCCCGCCGGTACGGTCGCGCAGGGCCTTCATCCGGGAGGGCCAGCCTCTGATGCGGGATGGCGTGGCGCTTGGTTATTGTCAGTGTGACCAATATCATAGCGAGCCTTCCCGGAAGGATCAAGTCCTCCCCGTCTCCGGCGAGCATCGGCGGGAACGCAACCCCGCGAAGCTGCTGGACCGGACGGGTCCCCATCCCTTCCCGCGGGGTTTCGGCAACGCATCCCTCGGATAGCTTTAGGGCATGGGCGGCAAGCACTCAGGCGACTTCGCGCGGCACCCGCGCGCAACGGCGGCAGACTTCACGGCGTTCGCGGTCACGGTCGATGTCGTTCTCATGACCATCCTGCGGGGAGAGTTGCGCATCTTCCTCGTTCAGCGGGGGATGCGGCCTCACCAGGGGGAGTGGGCGCTCCCGGGCGGGCTCGTCATGAAGTCGGAACCCCTGGAGAAGGCAGCCCTTCGGACGGTTTACGAGCAGACCGGGATCACCCGCGAGCCGGGTCACATGGAGCAGCTCGGTGCCTATGGCGACCCGAAGCGCGATCCCAGGACACGGGTGGTGACCGTCGCCTACTGGGCTGTGGCTCCCCTGGTCTCGCCCTCCTACTTCGATCTGAGGCTGGCCGAAGACAGCAACGCCATCTACGTGGAGTTCGTGCCCGTGCCGGAGATCGAAAGCGGACGCCTGCGCTTGGCTTTCGACCACGCCCGCATCGTGGCCGACGCCCTCGACCAGCTTCGCTCGTGTCTGGAAACGACCACCCTCGCGCGGCGGTTCTGCCCCCCCGAGTTCACCATCAGCCAGCTCCGGGAAGTGTACGAGGCCGTGTGGGGCACCCGGCTCGATGCCGCCAACTTCCAGCGCAGGATTCTGCAGAGCGAGGGATTCGTCGCCCCGCTCGAGAAGTGGCAGCGGCAGACCGGCAGGGGGGGCCGGCCCGCCCGGCTCTGGGAGGCGGAAGGCGATTTCCGCAGACTGGCGCGGCCGTTTCCTGCGGGGTGGCGGGGGCGGGAGGATGAGGGAGGCTAGAGAGACCCGCGTTAGGAAAAGTTCCTTCCCTACCGAGCGTCGTCGAATCCACCCCCACGGTCTTGCCTCGCAGCAGTCCCGACTCCCGCAGCCGTTCCACCATAAGGAAAGCAAAAGGCGCTACGCTTTCGTTAGGTGAGCGGATTGGGCCAGCGTTAGGAAGAGTTCTTTCCCAACCAGGCAGCTAACGAAAGTGAACTGCTTGAAAATTTCTTACGGCGACGCCATCTTGGGATCCATCCGTCGATTCCACCTCCAGCGAAGCCCTTACCGCCGTGAGAGCGGATAGAACTCGTTGGCTGCGAAAGCCCACACAGCATGCGTCGCGAATCCACAGGTACCTATGAAGTGACCGTTGGTGCCGGAGAAACCGTGCGAGCCTTCGTGCCCCGGCCTCTCCCGCCCGTGCCGGAAGTCAATTTCCGGGAGGGTCTCCGACGTCCGCTCGAAGCGGCCACGGCCGCGCTCGGGCGGCTCGATGCGGTTACGGAGTTGCTGCCTGACGCAACCGTCTTCGTGTACGGCTACGTGCGGAAGGAGGCCGTGCTGTCCTCTCAGATCGAGGGCACTCAGTCCTCGCTGGCCGACCTGATGCTCCACGAAGCGGGGGGTGTGCCCGCTGCCCACCGCAGCGATGTCCTGGAAACGTCGAACGCCGTGGCGGCCCTGAATCACGGTGTCGAGCGCTTGCGAGGTGGTTTCCCGCTCTCGAACCGCCTTATGCGCGAGATGCACGCCAGTTTGTTGGCAAGCAGTCGCGGAGCGGCCATGATGCCGGGTGAGTTCCGGCGATCGCAGAACTGGATCGGCGGCTCGCGTCCCGGCAACGCGGCCTTCGTGCCACCGCCGCCCAACCACGTCCAGGATTGCATGGCCGACCTGGAGCGGTTCATCCACACCACGGACGACGGACTTCCCGTTCTCGTCAAGGCCGGGCTGGCGCATGTGCAGTTCGAGACCATTCATCCGTTTCTCGATGGCAACGGCCGGCTGGGGCGCTTGTTGATCACCCTCATGCTCTGTGATGCCGGACTTCTCCGGGAACCACTCCTGTACCTCAGCCTGTACTTCAAGCGCAATCGGAGCACCTACTACCAGCTTCTCAACGACACCCGGCACACCGGAGATTGGGAAGCCTGGTTGCGGTTCTTTCTGGAGGGTGTGCGTGACGTAGCAGAAGCAGCTGTCGCGACGGCTCGGTCCGGCGGCGAAACGATCCGGGAAGATCGATCGCGGATCGGCCGCCAGGGAAGGCGCGCGGGTTCGGCACTGCGAGTGCACCAGTCCCTCGTCGAACGTCCGATCGGAGACATTCCCCATCTCGCGTCACGAACCGGCCTGTCGCGACCGACCGTGGCCGCCGCGCTGCGGCTTCTCGAGAAACTCGACATCGTGCGCGAAATCACGGGCCGCCAGCGAGGCAAGATCTTCACCTATGAGCGCTATCTCGCCGTTCTGCGGGAAGGCACGGAAGATCCACCCGGGTAGGCGGGGTGACCACGTAGGTCAGGGCTATTTCGGCAGCCGCTACTCCACGTACCCGTACACGTGGTACAGCATCACATAGACCGCCAGCCCGGTGACCGACACGTACAGCCAGGTCGGGTAGGTCCAGCGGGCCAGGCGGGCGTGTTCGGCGAAACGCTGGCGGCTCGCGAGGAAAAGCAGGCGCAGGATGAGGGGAGCGACGACCACGGCGAGCACCATGTGCGAGAAAAGGATGCTCAGGTAGACGACCCGGGCGGTCCCTTCTCCGGCGAAGGTGTGGGAGCCGGTAAGCGAGAAGCGGGTGACGTAGAGGACCAGGAAGAGCCCTGAGGCGCACGCTGCCGAGATCATGCACAGGCGATGGCGGGGGATGTTCCGTGCCCGGATGAACGCGAAGCCGGCCAGAAGGAAGCTCGTGCTGAGCAGGTTCAGCGAGGCGTTGACCGGAGCCAGAAAGTTGCCGAGAGCCTCAGCGTCCATCGAATCCCGCGGCTGGGGCGGGTTCTCCAGCGTTTCCACCCGCGAGGCCGGAGAAACCGTGGGCGATGCCCGGGCCATCGTCCGCGATTCGAAGATCGGGTTCCCTGCCGTAGGTGGCGAGCGCCACGGTCAGGGTGAGCAGCACCGCGGCCAGAAGCGTGTGCAGCGAAACCGGCACCACGGCCAGCGCGTTGCTCACCGAGAGGAAACCCACGGTCACCTGGGCCAGCACCGTGACCAGCGACCCCACCGCCAGCGCCGGCAGCGGCGCGGCCGCCTTCCTTCGAAACACGTAGATGGCCAGCGCGACTGTCGCCAACGCCACCAGCAAGCCGAACACCCGGTGGCTGAAGTGAAGGATCACCAATGGGTGCTCGAGGGGAGGCACTACCTGGCCGAGGCAGAGCGGCACGTCCGGACAGGCCATCCCCGCGTCGGTGTGGCGCACGACCGCCCCCAGCACCGACTGCGCCAGCACCAGCACGGCCACGACGCTCGCCAGCTTCCCCAGCATCGCGCGTTCCGCATGCGCCAGACGGGCGCCCCCGCCCCACCCGCGTGCTGTGGTGACCGTCATCACCGTCGTCAGCCCCAGGAAGATGAACGCCAGCTTGAGGTGCGCGGAGGAGATGGCGTCGGGCAGGCGCATCAGGACGGTCAGGCCGCCCAGCACCGACTGGACGATCAGTAGGGCCAGCCCCGCCAGCCCCGCCGTGGCCAGCCAGCGGCGGCCGGGCTGTTGCTTCCAGGTCAGCCAGGCGGCCGCCCCGAAGAGCAGCACCAGCCCCCCGGCGACCAGCCGGTGCAGGTGCTCCCAGAAGACGCCGCCGGTCATCTCCGGCATCATGGTGCCGAAGCAGGTCGGCCAGTCCGGGCAGGCGAGGCTCGACTCGGTCGCGTGCACGACGCTTCCCAGAAGCAGGAGTCCGAGAGTCCACCCCAGGACCACCGCGAGGGCGATGTGATGAAGACGCGGGTTCAAGGAATCAAGCTACCCTGTCCGGGGACGATGTCAGGGCCGGACGCCTGGATGTGACGGCGGGACGCGTGCACCGGAGCCCCGCCTACCTCGCGGCCCCCGCAGCCGCAGTGGCCCTCTCCGCAACCTGAGCGGGGGCCGTACTCGCGGAGGCGGCGGCGGCCGCCTGTAGCGCTTCGACATCCGCCAGCGTCACCACACCCTCTTCCAGCCAGCCGTACGCCCCCTCCATGGTCCTGCCGGCCACCTTGTAGGTCGCGGCGTCGTCGTTGGAGAAGAGACTGGAGAACAGCGCCTGGACGCGACGCCTCGCCTGCCTGCAGAAGAGGTCGGCCAGATCCGCCGGAGAGGAATCCTCCGGGTTCTTGGCGGCCAGCATGTCGGCGCGCACCGTGACTGCGGTCATGACGAACAGCTCGGAGCCGATGTCCACGATGCGGCCCAGCACCGCCTGGCGCTTCTCCAGTCCGGCCCCGAAGCGAACCATGCCGCCGAAGAGCGCGCGCGCCAGCCTGCGCGAACTGCGGTCCACGAAGCGCATGTGCTTCGCCAGCCGGCCGAACTCCGCAAAACGCGGCCAGTGGCCCCAGCCCACCCAGCGGGTCGGATACCACCACGCGTAGTGGAATCCCGCCCGTACCAGCGCCACGGCCCGCGCCCGGAGCGACGCCCGCGGGTCCACCAGGGCCCCGGCTTTCTTCAGGTGCTGGTCCACGGCCTCGCGGGCGATGAACAGGCGCATGATCTCGCTTGAACCTTCAAAGATGCGGTTGATGCGCAGGTCGCGAAGCAGGCGCTCGACCGGCGCCGCCATCTCGCCCCGGGCGCGCAGCGAATCCGCGGTCTCGTACCCGCGTCCGCTGCGGATCTGGACCGCGTCGTCGGCCAGGTGCCAGGCGGTCTCGCTGTTCCAGAGCTTGGCCATGGCCGCTTCGATGCGGATGTCGAAGGTCTTCGCGTCCGCCATCGCCGAGGACAGCTCCATGACGGCTTCCATGGCGAAAGTGTTGGCGGCCATCCGGCCGAGCATCTGCGCGACCGCGTCGTGCCTGCCCACCGGCGCGCCCCACTGCACGCGGTCGCTGCACCAGCGGCGGCACACGTGAAGGATGGACTTGCCCGCGGCCGTGCACAGCGCCGGAAGCGACAGGCGCCCGGTATTCAGGGTGATGAGGGCGAGCTTGAGGCCGAGCCCCTCGCCCCACAGCAGATTCTCGCTCGGGACACGGACGTTGGTGAAGCGCAGAATACCGTTGGACAGGCCTTTGAGCCCCATGAAGCTGCAGGTGCGCACCACTTCGACCCCGGGCCAGGCGGCATCCACGATGAAGGCTGAGATTGGCCGCTTTCCCTTCACTCCCTCACGAGGGGGCGTGCACGCCATGACCACCATCAGCTCCGCGCGCGGGCCGTTCGTGCACCAGAGCTTTTCCCCGTTCAGCAGGTAGGCGCTCCCATCTTCGGTGGGCGTGGCCGTGGTCGACATGTTGGCGGGGTCGGAGCCGGCCGACGCCTCGGTGAGCGCGAACGCGGAAAGCGCTCCCGCGGCCAGCCGGGGCAGGTAGGCCCGCTTCTGCTCCTCGGTCCCGAAGTAGGAGAGCGGCTGGGGCACGCCGATGGACTGGTGCGCGGACAGGAAGGCGGCGGTGGAGATGCAGCGGCTGGCCACGATCTCGAGAGCTCGGTTGTACGTGACCTGCGAGAGCCCGAGCCCTCCGTATTCCCGCGGAATCTTGATGCCGAAGGCGCCCAGGGCACGCAGGCCGTCGAGGACTTCCTCGGGGACCCAGGCATTGCGGTCGATGGCATCGCCGTCAACGCGGGTGCGCGCGAACTCCTCGATCCCGTCGAGGAACTCCCGCGCCCGGTCGTGCTCCGCGGGGTCCGGAAGCGGATGGGGATGGACCCAATCCAGGTGGAAGCGGCCCGCGAAGAGCGACTTGACGAAGCTCTTCCGTTCCCAATGCTTTTCCCGCGCACCCTCCGCCACTTCGCGCGCCTCGCGCTCGGTGACCGGGCCCTGGACTCTCGTTGCTGGCATATGCGGCTCCCGCGGCTGGGGCCTCAGCCCCACAACTCTCGTACCACGGCGATTACGCGGCGCTTCCGATCAGCGAGCGGCCAATGGCGGCGACTCCGGCCCAGATCAGCGCCAGGGCGATCAGGGCGGACACCGCGTGGGGCGCATAGGTCCGCTGATCTGCCGGCCGACGCCGCATCACCGACACCGGGAGCTGCACTACGGTGGCGGCGATCACCATGGTCAGAATGTGCCCCATCAGCGCCGGATAGAAGCCGCGCGTGAAGATGACCACCACCCCGAGCAGGATCTGCAGGTGCAGCGTCCCCGCGAACATCGAGGCGATCGCCCGCATGGCGCGGTCGTACGGGCGGCCGGTCGCCCATCCGATGAGAGCGTAGACAGCGCACGCCACCCCGAACAGAAGGACCAGATAGCGGATTCCAGAGTGGGCCATGAACATGTGAGCAGTTCTCCTTGTTGGATCGCGAAACGCCCTTTCGCCGTCAGCGCGGGTCGATCAGAGACTCGAGTTCCTCGCGGGCGCTCGCGAGGAGGGCTTCGACGCGTTCCTTCCGCTCCCGGTGGGTTGCGGTCGGAGGATAGAGGGAGCCTTGGCGCACCTCCCCGCCGTTCATCGATTGATAGATCCCCGCGAGCGCCGCGCGGCCGCGGTTGAGGGCCCGGTCGAGCGCCGCGATCCGGCCCGCCCGTTCGGCATCGGCCCCGCCCTGGCCGCTGAGCCGGTCACGCACGCTTTCCAGCTCCTGGCCCAGTTCGAGCACCTCGGAGAGGAACTGCTCGCGCGCGCGGTACTGCGCCAGCGTGACCGGTGTCTCCGGGTCACCGGTCACGACCAGGCTCTGCTCGGAGGTCGTGCCGCGCGCGTCCAGCACGATCCGGAAGCTGCCGGGGGAGACGAAGTGGCCCCGGCTTTCGATGGTGCGCGCCAGCCCTTCCTCGTTGTGGGGCTGCCACTGGGCCGAACTCCCGGGAAGCGGATGCCGGAGGTCCCAGTTGACCCGGTGCACGCCGGGAGCGCTCGGCACAATCATCTCGCGGACCGGGTTTCCGCCCTCGTCCTCGATCAGAATTCGGGCCGGGCCGTCTCCCTCTCCAAGGCTGTAGGTGAGGATGGCGCCGTCAACGGGATTCTCGCCCGCGTACGCCTCCTGGGACCGGTACGAGGTGTCCTTCCAGTACTGGAAGATGGTTGCGGACCGGATGGGGAAGAGGTGCGCCGGGGCCGAGGCCACCGTGGCGCCCCAGCCGGCCAGGGGCCCGAGGTCGTCCAGGATCCAGATGCCGCGCCCATGCGTGCCGATTACCAGATCCCTGTCGCGGGGATGGATCAGCAGATCGTCGTAGGCGGTGGTGGGAACAGGCATTCTGGCCCAGGTCGCGCCCCCGTCGGTGGAGGCGAACAGGGCGTGTTCTCCGCCCGCGAAGAGGAGGTCGGGGTTGTCCGGGTGTTCGGCCAGCGCGTTGACCGACCCGCCCGCCTCCAGCCCGGCGCTCAGGTTCTGCCAGGTGGCGCCCGCGTCCGCGGTACGGAACACGTAGGGGGCGAAGTCTCCGTCGCGGTGAGCGTCGAAGGCCACGTAGGCGACCGCCTCTCCCCGCACCGAGGGCAGGATGCGGCTCACGTAGGTGCCGTTCGCCACCCCGTCCACGTTGCGGGACACCTCCGTCCAGCTGGATCCGCCGTCGCGCGACAGCTGGACGTTGCCGTCGTCCGTCCCCACCCACAGGACGCTCCCGTTCAGGGGTGACTCCGCAATGATGGTGATCTCCCCGAAGCCACCGGTACCATCGTTGCGCGACAGGCTGATGTCGGAGCCGCGCACGCCCATGATCTCCAGGGTGTCGCGGTCGATCTCGCGGGTGAGGTCTTCCGTGCGCGTCCAGCTGTTCCCGTAGTCGCGGCTGATGAAGAGCCGGTTGCCTCCTGTGTAGACGAGCCCGTCCGTGTGCCTCGAAGCCAACGATGGCGAGACCCAGTCGAAGCGGTAGCCGTCCTCTTCCTCGGGAGGCAGCGGACGGATGTCGAGCTGGTCTCCGGTTTCGGAATCCACCCGCACGTAACCGCCGCCGTTGGAATTCACGTAGACGTAGCGGGAATTGTGCGGATCGGGCTGCTGATACATGCCGTCGCCGAATCCGGTCTGGCGCCAGTCGTCATTCAGAATGCCGGCCCATCTGCGGGTGCGAGACGGCCCCCCGAACGAGTGGTTGTCCTGGAGGCCCCCGTAGACCCAGTACGGATCGCGCATGTCCACGCCGATGGCGTAGAACTGCGAAATGGGGATGTTGTTGATGCGCCGGTAGTTTCGCCCGCCGTCATAGGTCTCGTGCAGCCCGGCGTCGCCCGCCAGATAGAAGTGCTCGGGATCCTCGGGGCTGATCCACATGGTGTGCATGTCGGCATGCACGCCCACGTCGTAGGTGGGGCGGGCCGAGACGTCCTCCCAGGTGCGGCCGCCGTCCCGGCTCCGGTAGGAAGAGGTGGCCAGGGTGTACACCACGTTCTCGTCGCTTGGGTCGATGTAGACGTGCGAGTAGTACATGGGACGGCCGTTGTGGTCGCTCATCTTCTCCCAGGTGTCGCCCCCGTCCACGGAGCGGTAGGTCCCCGACTCCTCGGCATGCTCGATCAGCGCGTTGAGCACCATCGGGTTCGAGTGCGAGATGGCCAGACCGATGCGTCCCTTGTCCCCCCCGGGGATGCCGTCGGTCAGCTCCTCCCAGGTGTCGCCGCCGTCCACGGAGCGATAGATGCCGCTTCCCGGGCCGCCTCCGTTGAAGCCCCACGCCCGGCGGCGGCGCTGATACATCGCCGCATAGACTACGTCCGGGTCATCGTAGTTCAGCACCAGGTCGATGGCGCCGGTGTCCTCGTCCACGTACAGGACCTTGCGCCAGCTTCTGCCGCCGTCGAAGCTGCGGTAGACGCCGCGCTCTTCGCTGGCGTTCCACAGGTCGCCGCTGGCCGCAACGTACACGACATCGGGGTTGCGGGGATGAACCTGCACTTCGGCGATGTGCCGGGTCCCGGCCAGGCCGAGATGCTCCCAGTTGTCACCGCCGTCTTCGCTGCGGTAGACGCCGTTGCCCCAGGACGTGCTCTGCCGGTTGTTCTGGCCGCCGGTGCCGGCATAGACGATCTGCGGACTGGAGGGAGCGACGGCGACGTCCCCGAAGGTGTTGACCTCCATCCCCTCGAAGACATTGACCCAGGTGTGCCCGCGGTTCAGGCTGCGCCACAGCCCGCCCGTGGCGGTGGCGACCCACAGAACGGAGGCATCGCCCGCGACCGACTCCACGTCGTGGACACGCCCCCCGGTCACGGCCGGGCCGATGGGCCGGGGCCGGAATGCCTCCAGCTGAGCCTCGGAGATCGGCGCGGACTGCGCGGTGCCCGGAAAGGGTACCGAGAGCAGGACGAGCAAGCCCCCGAGAGCTCCGGCGCCAGCTCTCTGGAAGTGAACGCACATGCTGATTCTCCTGGCGGAACAACGTGGCCGGATGGCGAAGATGGAACGGCGCGACCACGCTTCCGGCGATGTGGATAGCCTGAAAAGAATCGTATTCCGGTCGGTGCGGTGCAAGCTGGCCGCATAGCGGAGGGAGATCGCCGCCCTCCGGCGGGACCCGTGGCCCTGCCGGTCTCGGTCGAAGAAGGTCAGAGGCCGGGCTGACCCTGCTCCGCTGCGCCCCCGGGAGCGTGACGGGCGTCATGGCGCTCCAGAGCCTCGCGTACAACATCGAGCACCTCGCCAGGCATGTCTTCGGCCCCCAACATCCAGTCGAGGTAGTCCGGGCTCCTGGCTGCGACCTCCGCCAGCCGCTTGCCCTGATGCTTGCCCCGGCGAAAGACGTAGTTCTCGGGCCCCGAGCCCGAAAACCATTTGTCGAATGCGGTCTCGAAGGGCCTGATCTGGTCGCAATAGGCGTGCAGGCCGTCCATCCCGGCGGGAAGATCCGTGTAGCGGGAGAGTTGCGCGGCGAGAACGCGGGCGGTGATCAGCACGTCTCCCCGGGCGCTGTGCGCGGCGGCGTGGTCGTCATCCAGATAGAACCGGGCGGCGGCGGCCAGATCGCGCGGCTCCTGGCGATGAAAGATCATCTGGGCGTCGATCAGTCCGCGGCCGCGGATGTCGAAGGGGACCCCCGAGCGCCGGAACTCCTCGAGGAGCATGGGCAGATCGAAGCCGCGGATGTTGAATCCGGCCAGATCGCACTCCTCCAGCACGGCGGCCAGGCTGCGCGCGCGGCTCTTGAAGGGCGCCTCTCCGGCCACGTCGTGATCGCTGATGCCATGCACGGCGGTGGCTTCGGGCGGGATGGGGATGCCCGGATTGAAGCGGCGGACCCGGTCGATCGTGCGGCCATCGGGATAGAGGATGAGCAGCGCCAGCTCCACGATGCGGTCGCGGGTTCGGTTCAGACCGGTGGTCTCGAGGTCGATGAAGGCGACGGGACGGGTGAGTTGGATGGGAAGGGTTGGGTCCATCGGCGTGGAGTCCGCCGTCACATGATCACTCGCCACCGGCGAACGCCTCCCGGATAATCCGGCGCTGGCCGGTCATGTGGTCGGTTGTCTTCCCTTCCGCCGGACTGGCCCACGCCGGACGCGTGACCTGGTGCAGCGCCACGTCCCCGGGCAGCAGTTCGCGCAGGAACGGCTCGACATGCGACCTCGCGCCCATGTTGCGCGGCTCTTCCTGGACCCAGACAACCTCTTTCAGCATCGGAAGGCCCGCCAACAGCTCCTCAATCTCTCTCTTTGGAAAGGGATAGAGCTGCTCTACTCGCGCCAGCACTACGTCCCGGGCGCTCGCTCGCTCCTCGCTCGACCGCAGATCGTAGTAGACCTTGCCGCTGCAGAGAACGAGACGAGCCGCCGCCTCGCGCGCCGCGTCCGAAATCGCCTCCGCCAGAACCGGCCGGAAGCCGGCGGAGATGAACTCCGCGACCGGTGAGCGCGCCAGCCGGTGGCGCAGGAGGCTCTTCGGGGTCATGACGACGAGCGGCCGCTCGGGGGCGTGCGCCTGGCGTCGCAGCAGGTGGAAGTACTGGGCCGAAGTCGTGGGGTAGGCAACGCGCATGTTGCCGTCCGCGCACATCTGCAGAAAGCGCTCCAGGCGGGCGCTCGAGTGTTCGGGGCCGCGCCCCTCGAAGCCGTGCGGCAGCAGCAGCACGAGGCGGGACAGCTGCCCCCACTTCGCCTGCCCGGACACCACGAACTGGTCGATGATGGGCTGGGCCACATTGGCGAAGTCGCCGAACTGGGCTTCCCACAGCACCAGGTCGCTGTCCGCGCCCACGCTGTAGCCGTACTCAAAGCCGAGCACCGCCGTCTCCGACAGCGGCGAGTTGTGGATTTCGAAGCGGGCGCCGCCCATGGCGGCCAGAGGCGTGTGCTCCGCGCCCGTCTCTACGTCGTGGAAGACCAGGTGACGGTGGCTGAAGGTGCCGCGCTGGGAGTCCTGGCCGCTGAAGCGGATGGGGATTCCCTCGCGCAGCAGCGAGCTCAGGGCGAGGCCTTCGGCGTGAGCCCAGTCGAGTGACGATTCCTCGTTGAAATCGCTCCGGCTTTTCTCCAGCTGCCGGTGAAGCTTGGGATGGATCGTGAAGTCGTCGGGGACCGCCGTGGAAGCGGCGTTGACCTCGGCCAGCGTTGCGAACGGGACGGCGGTCGGAGCCAGCACTTCTGCGGAGGCGCCAGACGCACCTCCCCATGCGTCTGCCCGAACGCCATCTGTTTCCGACGCGGCGACCGGGCGGAGTCCACCCTTGTGCGCCCCGGGGGGCTGCGTGGTGCCGGTCGCGGCGTCTTCCGGTGCGTCCAGCTCTTCGGCGCTCGCCGCCACCAACGCTTCCCGTAGGCGGTCCGTAACATCGTGCCGCGCCGCCGATACCTCATCGGCGGTCATCGTTCCCGCCTTCACCAGCGTGTCGGCCCACAGCGCGAACACCGTGGGATGGGCCCTGACGCGCTCGTAGAGGCGAGGCTGGGTGTAGGCGGGATCATCCCCCTCGTTGTGCCCGCGCCGCCGATACCCGATCAGATCCACCACCACGTCGTCGTGGAACTTCGCGCGGTATGCCATGGCCAGGCGCATCGCGGTCAGGCAGGCGGGGGGATCGTCGGCGTTGACGCGCAGCACCGGGATGTCGTAGCCCTTCGCGAGATCGGAGGCGTAGCGGGTGGAGCGGCCGTCGTTGGGGTTGGTGGTGAAGCCGATCTGGTTGTTGGCGATCAGGTGCACCACGCCGCCAGTGGCGTATGCCTCCAGCCGGGCGAGATTCAGCGACTCCGCCACGACCCCCTCGGCCGCGAAGGCGGCGTCGCCATGAATCAGCAGCGGCACCACCGCCGCGGTGTCCTGTGCGTCGTCCTGGCGCGGTCCCGCGAACTGACGCGCCCTCGCCAAACCCGCCACCACCGGGTTCACGAACTCCAGATGGCTGGGGTTGGGCGTAAGCGTGACCCGCAGCGTGCGGCCGTCCCGGAGGACTTGGTCGCGAGCAGCGCCGTGGTGGTACTTCACATCCCCGATCCCGCTCTCCCCCTCGGGCAGCGTCAGAACGCCATCGGAAGCCGGGGAAGCGCCTTCGAACTGGCGCAGGATCTCGTCGTACCCGACGCCCACGCTGTGCGCGAGGACATTGAGCCGTCCGCGGTGCGCCATCCCCATCACGACCTCGCGGCATCCCCCGGCGGCGGCGATTTCGAGGACCAGATCCACCATGGGCACGAGCATGTCGTTCCCTTCCAGGGAAAAGCGCGGCTGCCCGGGATAGACGCGATGCAGGAACTGCTCAAGGCCCTCGACCTGCGCCAGGCGCAGCAACAGCTCGACTTGCTCGTGGCGCTCCAGCGGATGGGCGTGGGTTCCGGATTCCACTTCGTTCCAGAGCCAGCGCACCCGCTCCGGCGACTCCAGATGCTCGAACTGGTATCCGATGGACCCGCAATAGGCGCGCTCCAGCCGCTTGAGATAGTCCGGCACGCGCTCGTCGCCGCCCTCGCCCAGGATCGCGGAGGCGGGCAGTGCTTCCAGTTCCTCCATGCTGGTGCCGAAGAAGGAGGGGTCGAGCTGAGGATGCCCCGGAGGGTCGCTTCCCAGGGGGTCGATGCGGGCGAGCTGGTGCCCGTGGTCGCGGAAGGCGTGAACCAGGGCGGTAGCCCGGGCAACCAGGCGCAGCAACCCCTGCATCGCGCGCACGGTGGCGCTGCGGCGCTGCTCCGGCAGAGGCGAGGGCGCGGATCGGGGCGGTGAGACGGATCGGGGAGGTGAGACCCGAGGAGGGCGGCCCGATGTTCGTCCGGGACGCGACCCCGAAGCGGGGCGACCGTCTGGAGGCTCAGCCGATTGCCGACCCGGGCGCGCGACCTGGGGAGGAGCCGCGCCGCCGGCACCGGTCCGCTCGCCTGCTTCCGCCGAGAAGAGCGCGCGCCACTGCGAAGAGACCGATTGGGGATCGGCCAGATAGCGTTCGAAGAGCTCCTCGACGTACCCGGCGTTCGGGCCGCTGAAGAGTTCGGACGAAGGCACGTTCGCGACGTCCCGGCGTAGTGATGGCGGCATGGCCAGTGGAAGATAACGCTTCGATCCTCCAGGTTATACGGCGGAGCTGGCGTGCCGATCCAGCGGAATCCGCCTCCCGCAACCACACGCGAGACAGCTTGCTCGACCTGCGCCCAGGCAGCACCCGACTGCGATCCCTCCTCCGGGAAGTCACCGAGAACGTGGGGGACGGTAGCCTTCCCCTGCGTGTGCACCCGGAGTGGAAGGGTGCATTTCCGTGGATCGTTCAGGGGACAACCGTGCGCCGGTCGCACGACGGCGACCTGGACTTCGGACTGTTTACCGGCGCCCCGGCGGGCCCCGTGATGGATCGATGGGAACGCCTCGCGCGGGACACCGGATGCGGGCGGGTGGTCCACGCACGCCAGATCCACGGGTGCGAGATCGCCGTGCATTCGGGAACCCCGCCGGGCCTGCTGCTGGTCCCGCCCTGTGACGGACATGTCACCCGGCAACCCGGCACGCTGCTCGCCGTCTCCGTGGCGGATTGCGTCCCCGTCTTCGTGGCCGCGCCGCGCGTGCGCGCCGTCATGCTGCTGCACGCCGGATGGCGCGGGGTGGCGGGCGGCATTCTGGAATCCGGCCTGTCGCTGCTGGAACGCCGCTTCCGCACCCACCCTCGGGAGACGCATATTCACATGGGACCGGCCATCTGCGGCCACTGCTACGAAGTGGGGCGCGAGGTGCACGACGCACTGGGGCTGCCGCGTCCGGCGTCCCCTGCCCTCCCGGTCGATCTGCGGCGCGTGCTGGCACACCGGGCCCTCGCTGCTGGTGTCGATCCGGCGCACCTGACCATCTCCACGTTTTGCACCCGGTGCGCGGAGACCCCATTCTTTTCGCATCGGGGCGGAGACAGAGGCCGCCAGATCGCGGTGCTGGGCATCGCCCCGGGTGTTCGGGCGTCCACGGAGCCGCTCGAGAGACATCCCCGGGAGCAGGCCTAGTGGACCGTTCCTTGCAGGGCTTACGCGCGGATCCCTCGGTCGGGCTGTGCTCCGTGTGCGTCCACAGCAGGGTGACGGGAAACCGCCGAGGCTCCATCTTCTGGCTCTGTCGGCGCGCCAGGGAAGATGCGCGCTTCCGGCGCTACCCGCCGATTCCGGTGGTACGGTGCCCGGGATTCGAGCCCTCCGCCACCGGGGCGACGAGGGACGGGAAGAAGGGACCGGAGGGACAGGACAAACCGTGACGATGGCCGTCAGCGCCCTGGACTGGCGACAGTACACAACCGAACTGATGAGGAGCGGGAGATGATCGAACCCTTCTACGTGTCAAGGGTGGAGGTCGAGAAGATCGCAGGCGCGCGCAGGCGCGCGCGGCTCCCGGCGGGAGCCACGGTTGAACTCGGCGTGCACGGGCCGGTAAAGAGCCTCTACCGGCTTGACGCCGAACCCGACCGGCCCCTCGCCGTGGATTACGTCGTCGCCGCCGCGGGCGGGTGACTACTGGGGACACTCAATGGCGCACTGGAGGTGCGCGGGATCAGCCTGGCTCCGGACCAGATCAGCGCCCGGGCGGAAGGCTTCAACGAGATGACGGGCAAAGTGCCGTTGCTCAAGCGCATCCACGTCCACTATCAGCTCTCCATCCCCGAGGGATCGCGCGCCCCGACCGACCGGGCCCTGGCCAGCCACGTCAGCAAGTGCCCGACCGCAGCCAGCCTGCGCGACGCCATCGACATCACCTGGAGCGCGGACATCGTGGAACGCCGCGCGCATGAAGCGTAGTCGACTCCATGCCTGAAGCTCTGGCGTACGCGATCGTGGGCCTTTCCGTGGCGGTCCTGGTCCTGCTTCTGCCCTTCGCCTTTCACAGAACCCATCTGCTGCTGCTCAGCCGCCGCCCCGAACCGGAGCTTCCGCGGAAGTGGACGGGTCCGTGGCCCCGCGTGACCGTTCAACTGCCTTTGTACAACGAGGCCCCGGTCGCCGTCCGGGTCATGGACGCGGCGTGTTCACTCGATTATCCAGCGCGCGCCCTCGAAATACAGGTGCTCGACGACTCCACCGACGAGACCGTCGCGCTGGTGGCCAGGCGGGTCGCCTATTGGCGGGCCCGGGGCGTGAACGTGTGTCATATTCGCCGCAAGAAACGCACCGGCTTCAAGGCCGGCGCCCTGGCGGCGGGCGTGCGCCGCGCCCATGGCGAGTTCCTGCTGGTGCTCGACTCCGATTTCGTGCCCGGGCCGGATCTCATAAGGAGGCTGCTGCCGCCGTTCCAGCGCCCCCGGGTGGGGATGGTTCAGGCCCGCTGGGATCACCTCAACGAAAACAACAACTGGCTCACGCGCGCCCAGAGCCTGCTCCTCGACGGACACTTCTTCTTCGAGCATGGCGGGCGGTACCGGGGCGGCCTCTTCTTCAACTTCAACGGCACCGCGGGAATTTGGCGTCGCACATGCCTCGAGGACTCGGGAGGATGGCAGTCGGACACCCTCACCGAGGACCTCGACATCAGCTATCGAGCCCAGATGCGCGGCTGGCGTTTCGTCTTCATGGAAGACACGGGGGTCCCCGCCGAACTCCCGGATCGGACCGGGGCCTTCGAGATTCAGCAGCGGCGATGGTCCCAGGGGGGCATCCAGACTGCGCGAAAGCTCCTCCCCGGCCTGCTGCGCGGGCCGTGGCCGCTCTCGGTGAAGAAGGAGGCGGTGATCCACTTGTGCGGACACGTCGCCTACCCTCTCACCCTGCTTCTCGGGCTGCTGATCTATCCTTTCGCTCTGGCCCGGCGCTCTCTCGGAGGAGAGGAATTCCTCTTCATCGATCTGGTCATCTTCTTCGCCGCGACGATTCCCTTTGTCGTCTTCTATACCGCCGCGGGCCGCAAGCGAAATCGCCCGTGGCTGCGACTCATGCCCGCGGTTGCGGTCACGCTCGCCACCGGCGTCGGGCTGACCGCGCCTGCGACCCGGGCCGTGCTGCGTGGTTTGGCGGGGCGGAAGGACGGCTTCGCGCGAACCCCCAAGAAGGGAACCGGCGGGCAGAGTCGTGAGCGCCCCGGGAGCCTGCCCGCGGACACCGGCTTCAAGCTGTTGATGGCTGCGGTGATGAGCTTCTTCGTAGGGGCGGCGATACGGGGTGGACTCTATGCGTCCGTCCCCTTCCTCATGCTTTTCGCCCTAGGGTATTGGGGCCTCGGCATCGGAGGGCTGAGGCTTCGCAGGCCTGAGCCGGGCATCCCACAGCAGCAGCCCGTAGAAGGGCAGCCAGAGAACGAGCCGACTCCACAGCGGCCGAGGCCACTCTCCGGTCTCCAGGTAAGGTCCCAACCCCCAGTACGTGACGAATGCGAGGCCGCTTAGGAGGACCCAGGCCCGGTTTCGACGCAAGGCAGCGAAAGGGAGCACCCAGAGCACATACCAGGGGTGGAGCGTCGGCGAGAGCAGAAGCCCGGCACCGAGGATCCAGAAGAGAGCCTGCTCGGCGTCGAGGCGTCTGAATGTTGCCCAAGCCACAACCGCGAACACGAGCACCGCGGAGAGGTAGCGGGGTGCCATCGGCCCGGGCAGGACGGCTTCGATGACGGCGAAAGCCCCCTCGTACGCCCTCCAGTGCTCCGCGTAGGTGGCCAGGCCCGTCCAGAGAGCGGTCCCCGCCTCGGCATACGGCAGATGGAAGGCAATGAGCACAGCGATGCATGCAACCAGCAACCGCACGCCGTATCGGCGGGCCAGCGCCGGCAAGGCGACGATGGGCGCGAACTTGGTGAGCGTCACGAGGGCGAGCACCGTTCCCATCGCCCACGGGGCCATTCGCCGCCACCCGGCGCGGGCACTCGGAGAGCCGCCGCCCTCCACGCCGGCGCCCGGATCGGCGCGGCCTTCCCAGGAAGGGTTCGCGACATCCGATTCGGCTCCCGGCGCGGGCAGAGCCAGGTAGAGCAGAAGGGCGATAAGACAGATGCCGAGTGCCTCGAAGTGTCCGCTCCAGGCGGTCTCGACCACCATCAGCGGCGACCAGGCGAACAGGATAAGGGTGGCGCGAACGGAGCGGCCCGTCCGTCGGGCCACCAGGCCCAGGAGCAGGCAGGCGGCCAGATCGGCGATCGTCCACAGCAACTTGAGCGTGAGGATCGACCCGCCGGCGAGCGCGCCCACCGAGAAAACCCATTGGGCGAACGGAGGGTAGATGGTGGAGACGGACGGATTGTTGACGAGAGAGTGCCAGGGTGTTCGAATCGCTTCCAGTTCCGGGGCGTCCGGCGCATGGACGTAGGGGTTGACCCCCTGAAGCTGGACGTGTCCGTCCCAGAGGTAGCGATAGATGTCGTCGGAGAGAAAGGGAACGCAGGGCAGCAGAACCAGGCGAAAGAGGATGGCGAACGCCCAGATGAGTCGGATGTCGGCACGCTCGTTGCACGCGCTGAACGCCACCCCCCAATAAGCAGCGAACGCACCCGCAAAGAGAGCTAGCCGTGGAAACGGAATCCCGGCCTCCGGCCACCAGCCCAGAGCCACCAGAAAGGCGAGTTCCAGCAAGCCGAGAACGATCAGCAGACGCGTATGCCTGCTTCCGAATCGGCTCACCGTCTCCACCCTTCTGATTTCAGTCCGCCCATGTCCTCTTCCAGGTCTGACCGGACGCCTCCCGTCACCGGCGCCGTGGCCGTGCTCATCCCCGCTCTCGACGAGGCGCCGACCATCGCGTCCGTCATCCGCGCGCTACCGGCCGATCTGGTGGATGAGATCGTGGTCGCGGACAACGGCTCGCGCGACGCCACGCGCCGGATTGCGCGCGACATGGGCGCTACCGTCGTAACCGAGCCTCGTGTAGGGTACGGCTCCGCATGCCTGGCCGGCCTCCTGCATCTGGCCCGCCGACCCCCGGCGATCGTGGTTTTTCTGGACGCGGACGGCAGCGACGACCCTTCCGGTCTGGCACGCCTGATCGGCCCCATCCGGTCCGGAGCGGCCGACATGGTGCTCGGTGTTCGCACCGGCTCTCCCCCGGGCGTCCCGCTGCACGCGCGCATGGGCAACCAGGTCGTGCTGATGTGCGCTCGCATTCTCTTCGGCCTCCGCTTCCGCGACATGCCTCCGTTCCGCGCCATCCGCTACGACCGGTTGACCGACTTGCGCATGGATGACCGCGATTGGGGCTGGACGCTGCAAATGCAGATTCGGTCCGGGCGACTCCGGCAGCGCATCGTCGAAATCGACGTCCCGTACACTCGCCGGGCAGGGGGTGTTTCCAAGATCAGCGGCACGTTGAGCGGTTCGCTCAAGGCAGGAGCCAAAATGTTCTACACTCTCGCTCGCGAGAGATTGATG
The DNA here is from genome assembly GCA_965237885.1 of Longimicrobiales bacterium. Taxonomy (GTDB): domain Bacteria; phylum Gemmatimonadota; class Gemmatimonadetes; order Longimicrobiales; family Gaopeijiaceae; genus BD2-11. Next base: position 1,777,970 of record CBDEGN010000002.1, read on the forward strand.
CCTGCGGGACAAGCTACGGAATGAACAAGACAGACCCTGAAGCCACGGCGCGCAATGGGGACGCATCCTCCGTAATTGACGGGGTCTGCAGCCGGCTGAAGCGCATCCTCCCCTATGGAGACGCCGAGCTGGCAGCGGACTTCGCGTCCCTCTTCCTCGCAAGAGCTCCCGCCGACTACCTCCGCGAGCGGAGCCCGGTGGCGCTTGCCCGGGTGGCGGCCGATGCCTTCGCGTTTCTGCAGGAGAGCCGGCCGGACCGGGTCGACGTGCGCGTCTTCAACCCCGCCACGGAAGCCGAAGGCTGGCACGTGCCCGTGACGGTGATCCGCACCAACGTCGGAGAGCGCCCCTTCATCGTAGACTCGATCCGCGAGTACCTGCACTCGCGCGACCTGACCATCGAGCACTTCATCTACCCGGTCCTCGGCATCGTGCGCCACCAGGGGCGCATCCTCCGGGTCGTGCCGCCGGGCGGTGCGGAACAGCGCGAATCCTTTGTCCATTGCGAAATCTCGCGGGTGACCGATCCGGCCACTCTGCAGTCACTCGAGGAAGAACTGAAGCGGCGCCTGGAAGACGTGGTGCGCGCCACCGACGACTTCGCGCCCATGCTCTCGGCGCTGGACAACACCATGAAGGCGCTGGCGACCCGGTCCAGCGACCTGCCGGAGCTGCGCGAGGAACTCGACGAGATCAGGGCCTTTCTCGCCTGGCTGCGCGACGACGCGTTCGTCTTCCTCGGGCACCGCCGCTACGACATCGTGGAAGACCCGGAAAGGGGCGAGCGCGTCGTGCTCGTGGAGCCTGGCTCCGGTCTCGGCATCCTGCGCGACGAGGCGAGCTCGGGTTATGCCAAGCCGGTTCCGCTCGCCGAAATCCCGGAGACCCTGCGCCAGCTGCTCGCCGAAGGGCCTCATCTGCTCATCGGCAAGACCAACGCCCGTTCAACCGTGCACCGTCTGACGCACATGGACTACATCGGCGTCAAGAAGCTGGACGCCGCGGGGAACCAGATCGGAGAAGAGCGCTTCATCGGGCTTTTCACCTCCAAGGCGTACGGCGACCACGCCGACCGGATCCCCATCCTGCGCCAGAAGCTGCGCCAGATTCTGGCAGACGCCGGGGACCAGAAGGGCGCGCACGACTACAAGGAGATCAACACGATCTTCAACTCCATGCCGAAGGAGGAACTCTTTCTCAGCTCGGCTCGGGAAATCGGCAAGGACGTCAGAACCGCCCTGACTTCGTACCACACGACCGGGGTCCAGTTGACCCGGCGCGAGGATCCGCTCCAGCACGGGGCCTCGTTCATGGTCATCATCCCGCGAGACAAGTTCTCGGCCAGGGCTCGCAAGGCAATCGAGAAAGCGTTCGTCAACATCCTCGACGGCGAGGTCCTGAACTACCACCTGGCCATGGGGGGCGGCGAGCAGGCCCGACTCCACTTCTACATGAGGGTACGCCCTGAACTGCTGGCCGTCGTCACCGACGTGCAGCTAAAGCGCCTCGTGCGCGAACTCACGCGCGACTGGACCGATCGGGTTCGGGAGGAATTGGCGCAGGTGCGTCCCCGGGACGAAGCGCGGCGCCTCGCCAGCCGCTACGGCACCGGCTTCGGCGCGGACTATCGGGCCGTCGCGGAGCCCGAGGTGGCGGCCCGGGACATCTTGCAGATCGAGGCCATGATCGCCGACGGGCGCACGGTGTCCATCGCTTTCTCCAACCCCGGCTACAGCGCCGTCGCGCCGGGGGACCGGGTCACGGAGCTGCGCCTCTACCTGCTGGGCCCGCGTCTGGTCCTCTCCGACTTCATGCCGATTCTGGAGAATACCGGCGTGCGCGTCATCGCCGTGACCCCCGCCAAGCTCAGGGGCGTTGGCGTGCCCGAAGGGGCCGTCTACACCTTCGCCGTTCAGACCCCCGGCAAGTCGCCGCTCGACATCGGGGAAGCCGGTGGATTGCTGGTCGACGGCATCCTGGCGGTGAGCGCGGGAGACGCCACCAACGACCGCCTCAACGGCCTTGTGCCCGCTGCGCGTCTGGCGTGGCGGGAAGTCGAGGTCTTGCGCGCCTATGCGAGCTACGCTTTTCAGCTCGGCGCGGTACCGAGCCGGGGTTCCATCGTGGACGCGCTCCTCAAGTATCCGCGCATCGCGCGCCTCCTCGTCAGCTTCTTCGAGAGCCGTTTTCAGCCCGCGGGCGCGCACACACCGGAGGGCCGCCGCCTGGCCACGGACGAGATCCGGGCAAAGCTGTTCGCGGCCATGGACGACGTGTACCTGCTGAGCGACGACCGTGCCCTGCGCCATCTGGCAACGCTGGTCGACGCCACCGTGCGCACAAACTACTACGCAACCGGGGGCAACAAACCCACTCGCCGTTCGGGTGGCGTGCCGTACATGTCGTTCAAGGTGATGGCGCGCGCCATGACGTCCATCACCCGGACCAGGCTGCTCTGCGAGACGTGGGTTCGATCGGCGAGGATGGAAGGCGTGCACCTGCGGGGAGCGCGCGTCGCCCGGGGGGGCATCCGCTACAGCGACCGCCCGGACGACTTCCGCACCGAAGTGATGGGGCTGGTGGAAACCCAGATCGTCAAGAACTCGGTCATCGTCCCCGCGGGGTCGAAGGGCGGGTTCGTCATCCTGGAGCAGCCCACCCTGTCGGTCGCCACCCGGACCGAGGTCGAACGGCAGTACCGGACCCTCATGCGAGGCCTGCTCGACCTGACCGACACCCTGCGCCAGGGACAGCCGGTTCCTCCGGACGATGTGGTCTGTTACGACGACCCGGATCCATACCTGGTGGTCGCGGCCGACAAGGGCACGGCGGGCTTTTCCGATGTCGCCAACGCGGTCGCCGCCGACTATGGCTTCTGGCTGGGCGACGCCTTCGCGTCGGGAGGCTCAAACGGATACGACCACAAAGAGCTGGCGATCACGGCGCGTGGAGCCTGGGAGTGCGTCAAGCGCCACTTCCGGGAGATGGGGAAGGACATTCAATCGGAGCCGTTCACGGTCGTGGGCATCGGCGACATGAGCGGCGACGTATTCGGCAACGGCATGCTGCTCTCGCCCCGGATCAAGCTCATCGCGGCCTTCGACCACCGGCACATCGTCGTGGATCCCGACCCTGATCCGGCTTCTTCCTTCCGCGAGAGGGAGCGGCTGTTCCGCCGCCAGCGGGGCTCCTCCTGGGCGGACTACGACTCGAGCGTCCTGAGCCAGGGAGGCACCATCGTGCGGCGCGGCTCCAAGGAAGTCGAGCTCTCCGCGGAGGCGCGCAAGGCGCTGGCCGTGCCCGAAGGCCAGGGCAAGGTGAGCGGCGAGGAGCTGGTTCGCCTTGTCCTCAAGGCCCGGGCCGAGTTGCTCTGGAACGGAGGCATCGGCACCTACGTGAAGGCCTCGGACGAGACGCATGCCGATGTCGCGGACGCCTCGAACAACGCGGTTCGTGTCGACGCCAGCGAGCTGCGCGTCCAGGTCGTGGGCGAAGGCGGCAACCTCGGGCTGACCCAGCGAGCGCGTATCGAGTTCGCGCTCGCGGGAGGACGCCTCAACGTGGACGCCCTCGACAATTCGGGAGGCGTCTCGCTGTCGGATCGCGAAGTAAACCTCAAGATCCTGCTCAATTCGGTTGTGGAAGACGGCGGTGCGACGATGGAAGAGCGCAATCGCCTGCTGCGCGACCTGGCGGATCCCGTGTCGGAGCAGGTCCTGCTGGACAACGCCTCGCAGAGCCTGGCGGTTTCGCTCGACCAGGAACGCGCCCGCGAAGGAGTGGATGACTTCCGCCAGCTCATCTCGGAGCTGGAACGGGATGGCTTCTTCGACCGCTCCCGCGAACAGTTGCCCACCTGGGAGCAGCTGCTGGACCGCGCCGAGGCCGGGACTCGCCTGACCCGGCCGGAGCTGAGCGTGCTGCTGGCCCACGCCAAGCTCCATCTGATGCGGCGCCTGTTGAAGGGGGAGCTCATCGACGACCCCGTGGCCCGGGGCTATCTGATCCGCTACTTCCCGGACTCGGCCCTGAGCGCCGCGGGAGAGTCGGGGCTGGCGGCCCATCGTCTGGGCCGCGAAATCGTGGCCAGCCAGCTCACCAACGACCTGGTGGACCTCATGGGGTCGGGGTTCGTGCATCGCGTGATGCGTGACACGGGCTCGTCTGCCGAGGACGTGGCGCGGGCCTGGCTGGTGGCTTCCCGGCTGGCGGGACACCGCCAGCTCATGGTGCAACTCCGGAAGCGCGAGCGCAGGATCACGGCGGCGGTCGTGTACCGGTCGTACCTCGAACTCAGCCGGGTGCTCGACCGCACCACGCGCTGGGTGCTCGGCAACGCGGAGCCCGAGGAAATCGACCGGCTGGTGGGGAAGAACTTCCGCACCCTGCGCGAGCTGCAGCGGATCTTCCCGGATGTCGTGAGCGGCGAGGATCGGCAGACCTTCATGCGGCTGGTCTCCGAGGTTCAGCAGGTCGAACCCGGCGAGGACATCGCGCGGGCGCTGGCCACGCTGCGCTTTCTCGACCAGTTGATGGATATCCTGCGCGTGGCGCGCGACACCAATACGGCGCCGTACTACGCCGCGCGCGCATTCTACGCGGTCTCGGAACTCCTTGAGATTCCCTGGCTGCGCCAGGCGATCGACGATTGCGCGCGCGACGAGCGCTGGGAGCAACGGGCGGCGCGTGCCCTCAACGATGATCTGACTAGCGCGCACCACCGCATCGCCACCTTCTCCGCAGCTGCCGCCGCCAAGCGGGACGCGCAGGCCGGCGGCGCGGTGCACGTTTTGACCGCGCTACGCAGCCGGAAGGTAGCCTACTTCGGCGAACTCCTCATGGAACTGCGAGCCGAGAGCACGCTCACGCTGTCGGCGCTGGCCGTGGCGGTCCGCGCCATCGTGGTCCTTTCCGAACGGACGAGGGACGACCCCCGGACAGCCCCAATGTCGAATGTCCGGGGGCGAAGAAGCCGATAGACCCTACACGATCTGGTCGATGTAGTCGTCTATGGCCGCGAGCACTCTTACGACACCCTTCTTGCCTTCCGCGGCCGTGACGTCGGCTGCAAAGGTGAAGAGCACCTTGCGAATGGCATCACGATCGGGTCCAGCCGGAGCGGCTTCAGCTTCGGCGGCGGCGGGTGCAGCCTCGGGAGCGGCTTCAGCGGCAGGCGCAGCCTCGGGAGCGGCTTCGGCCGCAGGCTCGGGACCGGTTTCGGCCGGAGCCGAAGGCGCGGTGTCCTGCGCAGCCTCCGGGACTACCCCGGCCTCCGCCGGTGGCGCGGCGCGGCGGCGGCGCGGCTTGATGCCGGCGGCGGCATCCGCGGCCCTGCGTGCCGCCCGTTTCACCTGCAGCGGATAGCGTGCATGGAACTGGCGCCTGGAGAGCTGGGCGATCTCGGGGTTCAGCTTCACCGCACCCGCCAGCAGTTCGTCAACCGAAACCTCGGGATTGTTCTTCAGCTGCGCCGCCACCCAGTTCATGACGTCCCCGTCCGTCAACGTTCCGGTCTTCGCGGGCGCCTTGGCTTGCGCTGCTCCGGATTCGGCGGCGGCGGCTCTCATGGCGCGGCGCTTCACCTGCAGCGGATATCGCGCGTGAAACTGGCGTTTGTTCAGTTCGGCGACATCGGGCTTCAGTGCCTTTGCGCCCTCGAACAACTCATCCACCGTGACTTCAGGATTGCCTTGCAGCTGCTCCTCAACCCAAGTCATCAACTCGGCGTCAGTCGCGACCATCAGTCCCCTCCTCCCAGGTTACAAGAAACTTGTATACCATCATGCAGGCTATGCCAGACCATAAGGTGTAGGAATGTGATGCGCAATATCCCGCAGTATACGAAGCGTCGCCATCCTTGACCGGCGGAACGTACGCACATCGACAGCTATTGCAACCACGGAAGCGTACTGGAGATCATCTGTCAAGGCTTTCCCAGGTCAGAAGTCGATGACGACTCGGAGCCCGAAGGTTTCTTCGAAGAGATCCTTCTTGTAGGAGACGGTCCAGCGCTCCAGCAGCACATCGCCATCAGTCTCGGCCCGCAGTCGAAGACGCAGTCCGTCGACGGTCGCGGTGACGGAGCGTATGAGCTGAAGGCGTTGCCGGTCCATGCCGTCGGCCAGGCGCAAAATCGCGCCCAGGTGGTCGACAAGCACCCGATCCCTGGGGGGAAGCGACACATACTCGCGGTGGTGCGACGCGGGATGGCTCTTGCGATGATAGCGCGCGACATTCGCGATGATCTGTATCTCGCGCGCCGAAAGCCCGGGCATTTCCGAGTGGCCGAGGATATAGCGGGTGTGCTTGTGGTGCTTTTTCATCGCGACGAAAACGCCGATGTCATGCAGAATGGCCGCGACTTTCAGCAGGTGCCTTGCGCTGGATCCCTGGCCGTGAAGAGACGGGAGCTGGTCGAACAGGCTGAGTGCCAACTTCGCGACGTGACGTCCGTGCGCTTCATCGAACATATAGCGTCGCCCGAGCGAGACGGCCGCCTGGGTCAGTTGCTTCTCGTGCCCGACCTCTTTCGTAGCATGGGAGGTCAGATCCGCCATCAGATCGAGAGTGACGCCTTCCTTGACCCCGATATGCGGGACCAGGATTTCCTTCGTGCCGGTGAGTTCGGCCAGCCGCGCAAAGACCATGGCGGCGGGCAATATGACATCGGCACGGTCTTCCCGAAGCCCCAACTGCTCAATGCGCTGCGAATACGACAGCCGGGCCAGAAGGTCAATGGCGGACTTGAGACCCGGGACGGGCAGCCGACTGACGCCGTCTTCCGACGCCTCCGGGGCCGCCAGCCCCGCCAGAGCTTCGATATTGCCGCCACAGCCGATAAACCCCGTCGGCTGCCAATACTGGGCGGGCGCGGGAATGCGCATTACAGCCACGTACTCGGATAGCAGCCGCTGGAATGCACCGGGGTCGCTCTCCGCCCCCGCCAGTTGTTCCAGCAGACGGACCGACCCCATCGAATGGGTCTCGCTCCAGAGCATTCCCGAATCGTCCACCAGAGACAACTCGACGCTGCCCCCACCCAGATCCACGAGAATCCAGCGACCGCCCTCCAGGCGGATGCTCGCCGCCACCGCCAGGTGCACCAGCCTCGCTTCTTCCGAACCGGTAATCGCCTGCAGGCGGATTCCCGTTTCCCGTTCAATTCGTTCGGCAAGAAGAGGGCCGTTGCGCGCCTCTCGGACTGCGCTGGTCGCGACCGCCCGGTAGTGCTGGATTTCGAATTCGGCCAGGTATTGTCCGAATCTCTCGAAGGCGTGCACGGTGGCGTCCATGGTCTCCGGGGCGAGGCGCCCGGTGAGAAAGACCTGGTGCCCCAGCCGAATCGGCACCCTTTCGGAGTACAGGGTCGTGTACTTGCGCGGGCTCGAGAACTCGACCGCCAGGAACCGAATGCCGTTCGATCCGGTGTCGACGCACGCAACTCGAAGCGGAAAGGCGGACTGGGCGCTGGGATCGGGTTCGGTCGCCATGGCGGGTGTCGGGTGCGCCTTTACGGGGGGACGGGCGCCCAAGGTAAGGTGCGATCCGGGGAGGCGCACGGGTGCCGGCGACTCAGGAGCGCGGCCATGCGTCGAGGACGACCGCGATCACCCGGCCGGGCCCGTGGACCCCGGTCACCATGACCTGTCCGATGTCGGCCGACTTGCTGGGGCCGGAGTGCAGGGCCAGGGCGGAGGCGTCGTGATCGCGGAAGGCGTCCAGCGCCTCCCCCAGCGTGGCGACCACCGAGGCCGCGTCCACCAGCACGATATGGACGGGGGGGAGCAGCTGGGTGCGCCGGCCGCCCCGGCTGCTCAGCACCAGCGACCCGGACTGGGCGGCTGCGCCGCTCGCCACCGACAGACCCACGGCGGCCTCGCGGGCCGGAGCCTCCGGGAGCGGCAACGCCAGGGGCCCGGGGATGTCGGCCCCGTGGCTGACGCTCCCGAACTGGCCGGCGAAGGCGTGCAGCCACTCGCGGGTGCCGTCCGCATCGGGGAAACGGTGCACTTCCCCGCCAGCCGCCCGGAAGGAGGCCTCAAACTGCTGCAGCGGCGGCGGGGCGCCGGGAACGGCCGTGTCCAGCACTCCCGGATGTGGAACCGCGGGACGGTCCCGAAGCGCCTGCCTCACCCGCTCCAGAATCCGCTGCCTCACTCGATGCCCTCTCGCCAGAGCTTCCGGAAGGAGTCCGTGGCCGGCTGCGGATCCGCCCGCACATCGCGCCACCCGCTGACGACCGGCAGCGGCACGCGGCGCGCGGCGTCGGGCAGCGCGTGCAGAAGCCTGCCCGCGGCTTCGTACAGTCCGGGTCGCGTGGCGACCGCCGTCCACGCTGCCAGCAGCGCCCCCTTGCCGCGCGAGGCCAGGCCCTCATCCACCGCGCGCCGGCGCCAGCTCAGCAGCAGTTCGGGGATGGGGATGCGCACCGGACACGCATCGGCACACGCGCCGCACAGGCTGGACGCAAAGGGAAGCGGCATCGCGGCGTGCAGCCCCGCCAGCCCGGGATTCAGCACGGATCCGATCGGGCCCGAATAGACGGCACCGTAGGCGTGCCCGCCCGTCTGGCGGTAGACCGGGCAGGCGTTCAGGCAGGCGCCGCAGCGGACGCAGCGGAGAGCCTCCCATACCTCCGGGTCGGCGAGCACGCGCGAGCGGCCGTTGTCGACCAGCACCACATGCACCTCCTCCGGCCCGTCGCGCTCCCCCGCGGTCTTCGGGCCCTGGATCATGGAGACGTAGTTCCCCACCGGCTGTCCGGTCGCGGCCCGCGACGTGAGCTGCAGAAAGCCCGCCAGGTCGCTCCAGCGCGGCAGAAGCTTCTCGATCCCGACCAGCGCCACGTGCACCGCCGGAGCCGAGGTGGTGAGACGGATGTTGCCCTCGTTCTCGATGAGGGCCACGGTGCCGGTTTCGGCCACCAGGAAATTGCCACCGGTAATGCCCATGTCGGCCGCGAGAAAAGCCTCTCGCAGAATCTCTCGCGAGACCCGTGCCAGTTCGTCCGGCGCCGCGTCCAGGCGAGTCCCGTGCACGTCGTGGTAGAGTTGGCGGATCTCGTCCAGGCTGAGGTGAATGGCCGGGCCGACGATGTGACTGGGCGGCTGGTCGAGCAGCTGCAGGATGTACTCGCCCAGATCCGTCTCGAGCACTTCCACGCCCCGCCTCTCGAGGAGCTCGTTCACTTCGAGTTCCTCGGAAAGCATGCTCTTGCCCTTGACCACGCGCCGTACGCCGCGCCGCGCAATGATGGCCGAGAGAATCCGGTGCACATCCTCCTGCGATCCGGCCCAGTGGACCTGCGCCCCGTTCGCCGTCAGCCGGGTTTCGGCCTCCTCCAGATAGCGATCCAGATGGGTCAGGAGGTGCGTTTTCACCCCCTCCGCCCAGTGCCGCCAATCTTCAGCGGCCACGTCCGCGAAGGCCGCCCTGCGACGGGCGTCGAACGACAGGGTGGCGCCGGTCACGGACTCCCGCACATCTCCGCTCTGGCGCGCGCGCGCAGGGTACTCCCGGCTACGTATCTTCACTGGCCGCCTCCCAGAGAACGTCCGCAAGATGGCGCGCGGGCAGGTTCAGGCCTCGCCTCTGCATTCGGCCCGAGAGCTGAAGCAGGCACCCGCAGTCCGCGGAGGTCACGAAATCGACCTCGCCCGCGGGAGGGAGCGTGTCCAGCTTGCGATCGGCCATCCCCGCCGAGACCTGCGGGAAGCTGACCGAGAACAAGCCCCCGAATCCACAGCACTCCTCCGCTGCTTCCCAGGGAACGACGCTGGCTCCGGCGTTGACGAGCAACGACAGCGGCTCCTCGCGGATACCCAGTTCGCGCAAGGCGTGGCACCCGTGATGGTATGCGACCCTGCGCCCCTTCAGACCCCGCCCCAGGTGGGTGACGCCGAGTACCCGGATCAGGAACTCGGCCAGCTCAAAGGTGCGCTCCGCGAGCGCCGCCGCGTGACTCGAGAGCTCGGCATCGTCATCGAACAGGTGGGCATAGAATCGCCTGAGCATGCAGGCACAGCTCCCCGAGGGAAGCACCACGTACTCGCTCTCGCGGAAGACCCCGAGGGTATGCTCGGCCATGCGGCGCGCGGCGCGCTCGTGGCCCGCGTTGTAGGCGGGCTGGCCGCAGCAGGTCTGAGCCTCCGGAAAATCCACCTCCACACCCAGCTTCCTGAGCAGCCGGACGGCCGAGACGGCGGCATCGGCGAAGAAGTGGTCTCCCAGACACGTGACGAACAGAGATGCGCGCACGGGGGGGCTCAGCTGCCGAAGCCGGAGCTTCGCACCGGGTCGAGCTCTTTGGTGAAGAGGAGGCCTTCGGTTTCGGCCAGCCGTTCAAGGAGCTCGATGCCCTCCACCGGGCCCAGCACCATCGCGGCGGTGGCGAGGGCGTCGGCGTCCATGGCGGATGGGGCCACTACGGTGGCGGCGCTGGTGTGGTCGGGCGAGGTGCCCGTGCGCGGGTCGACGATGTGATGATAGCGGCGGTCGGCCGTGTGCGCCCGCATGTAATCCCCGGAGCTGGCGACGCCCTGGTTGCGCACCTCCATCACCGCCACGATGCCCGTCGGATCACGCGGGTGCTGAACCCCCACCGGCCAGCCGGAACCCGCAACCTCCCCTTCCCCGGCCGCGATGTCCCCGCCCGCGTCGGCCAGCACGCCGGCGGCGCCCGCGCCCGTGAGCAGCTCGACCACCCGGTCCAGGATGTAGCCTTTGGCGATGCCGTCGAGCGATACCGACATGCCCGGGCGCTCGAATGCGATGCCGTCCGCGTCGAGGCGGATGTGCCGGTATCCTACGCGCGGGCGGGCGTTCTCCACGGCGGCGGTCGTCGGGGGAGCGGCGGTCTCGGAGAAGCTCGTCCGGTAGAGATCGACCAGAGGGCTCACCGTGGGGTCGAATGCGCCGCCGGTCAGCTCACCGAAGTGCAGGGCGCGGCGCATGACCGTGGCCAGCTCGGCCGGGGGGTCGCTCAAGGCCCCGTCCCGGTTGAGGCGGGAGACCGGGGTATCGGGCTGGTGGCGGCTGAAGATCGCTGCCAGGCGGTCGATCTCGTCGAAGGCGGCGGCGGCCAGAGCGCGCGCCTGCGAGGCCTCCGGGTGCACTACGTTGACGTTGACCAGCGTTCCCATGCGGGTGCGCGTGTCGCTGATGCTGTGGAGACCCGCCCGGCGCACGAGCGCGGTCGCCAGACCGCCGCCCAGCGCGAGCACGCCGCCGGCCGCCACCCCGATCCTGAGGGCCTTGCGCCGGGAGACGGGCCAACCCGGCTCAGCCACCGTTCGCGAGCCGGGCGCGCGGTCCCATCTTCAACTGCACCAGCCGCTGACGCACGTCGTTGATGTCGTGGCGGCACACTCCGGCCTTCTCGATCAGCTTGGTTTCGCAGATGTTGCAGCGCACGCACTCGTGGAAGTGGATGCGCGGCCCGTGGACGGCCCCCGTAGGACACGCCTGCTCGCACACCTTGCAGTGGTCGCACTGTTCAACCCGGCGGATGCGGAAGGGCGACACCGTGGAGGCAACCGCAAGTGCCGCCCCCAGCGGGCAGGCGTAGCGGCAATAGAAGCGGGGCACGATCGCGGAGGCCACCAGGATCGCGGCCGCGATGCCCCACAGCACGAAGGAGGAGCTGAGGAAGAAGACGGTCCCGAAGGGCTCGAAGAAGGGAAAGATGCTGGCCCTGCTGCCCGCCAGGGCGGGAAGCAGGATCGCTGCCAGGCAAACGTATTTCACGATCCACAGGCGTTCGTGAAGCGCGCGCGGCAACTCCCGCTTGAACCTTCGGGGCACCACCTTTTCCAGAAAGTCCTGCAGGGCGCCGAACGGGCACAGGAAACCGCAGAAGACGCGCCCCGCGAGGAGCGTGGTCACCACGGTGAAGGCGACGAACAGGAGGAGGGGAATATCCTCCAGAAACACGCCCGGCCCCACGGAAATGGCCGCGGTGATGTGCGACACCGAGAGGAAGCCCCCGTCGAACCAGCCCAGATACAGGAACGTCGCCGCCAGTGCCACCCAGCGCAGCCGGTCGCGCTTCAGGAAGAACGCAACCGTGACCAGGGTCAGCAGGGCCAGCATCCAGATCACTTCGGCGGCCGAAGTCCGTTCCAGGGTGCGCCCGAGCACGGTCTGCTCCTCGGCGAGCGAGAAGTCCAGGTCCGGCGTGGCGGCGGCATCAGGCCCGGCCTGCGGCGGGGTGGCGGACGAGGATGTGGCGGGCTCGCCGGAAGTGGTGCCCTGTGCTGCTGCGGCGCCCCCGGAAGGCGGAGGCTCGCCGGAGGGAGCCGCCGCCGCGGGCTGAGGGGTTTCATCCGGGGAGGCCGTCGGCCCGGGCGGGTTCTCGACCGCATCCTCCGGATCCCCCGCCGGGCCCCCTGCATCCCTCGTCGAGTCTCCTGCATCCCTCGCCGAGTCTCCTGCATCCCCCGCCGCCCCCGGTGCATCCTCTGCCGGCGTGCCGGGGTCGGGAGCCTGGGCAGGAGGTGGCGCCGCAGCGACCGTCGCTTCGCGGCGTTGCGGAGGCGGATACTCGGTGGAATAGAGCCCCATCCCGGGACGAAGATCGAAATAGATGTCGAAGGGCTGTTCGAGATCCAGAGAGCCGCGCACCGCCATGACCCCGACATTGCGGAACTGACCCTGCACCATTCCGCTGCGTGGTTCTCCCAGCATGAGGACGTCTTCGTCGTCCATGTGGATGGTGTCGGCACCCTGCACCAGCGAAAGGGTGCGCGGGTAGAACAGAAGGGCCAGCGCCCCGTCGACCCCAACGAGCATCAGGTCGTCTTCCTGCACCCGCTCGCCGATCGTATCCGCCACCTCGCCGAACAGCCGTCTGCCGATCAACGCTTCCCCGACGGAATCGCTGCGGATGTGCGCAAAGGAGAGAACGATCCGGGTGACACCATCATCGAGCACATGGACCTGGGGCACGAGTCCGCCCGCGACCAGACCGGACCATGACATGTCTTCCAGTTCATCCATGCCGATGGTGAGCAGCGAGCCTCCGGACTCCTCGGACGGCTGGGCGGCCATGTAGGCGGCGTACACCCGGCGAGCGGAGCCGCGGATGCCGCGCGACATGGCGGAGACCGAGATGGTGGCGCGGGACACGATTCTGACGTCTCGCCCCGCCCGGAACGGATCGGCGATCGACTTGCCCGTGAACTGCGCTTCGTAGCCGGGGGTGCGCAGAAAATCGCCCCGGGTGCGCATGTACGACTCGGCGTAGTGGGTGACCCGAACGCCGGTCAGGACGCCCTCCGTATCCATGCCCACCAGCACCTCGATGGGTCCGTTGTAGCCGAGTTCTTCCGGCGGCACGTCCGACGTCAGGAAGGCATAACCGACCGGCGCTTCCTCGCCCTCGGCCGCGTAACCCACGATCACCTGGGGGTCCCCCTCCCGTATCTCGAAGACCGTGGCCCCGGGCATGACGTCTTCCAGGAGCGCGCGTGAAACCGGCAGGTCGTCCGCGTCCTGGCCTCGCGCCGGGCCGGGCGCGACAGTCAGCAAGACAGCCGCGACCGTGAAGATCCGCGCAGCCGCGAAGATCCGTGCAGCCGCTCGCCGCGTCCGGGGCTCAGACATTGACACGGGCGAGACGAAGTGAGTTGACCGTCACCAGCAGCGAGACGCCCAGGTCCCCCACGAGGACGGCCGCGATGAGCGAGACCATCCCGAGCGGCACGCCCGCCACCAGGACGAGCTTCACCACCAGCGCCGTGGCGATGTTCTGGCGGATCACGTTGCGCGACTGGCGCGACAACCGGAACAGGTAGGGCAGGCGAGTGAGGTCGTCGCCCATCAGCGCCACGTCAGCGGCGTCGATGGCTGCGTCGCTTCCGGCCGCTCCCATCGCGATGCCCACCGATGCCGCGGCCAGCGAGGGCGCGTCGTTCACGCCGTCGCCCACCATCGCGACGCGCCCGTACTCCTTTTCCATTTCCTTGAGGGCTTCCACCTTCTGGTGCGGCAGGAGCCTGGCCATCACTTCGTCCACCCCCGTCTCGTCGGCCACCCGGCGGCCGGTCGCGGCATCGTCCCCCGTGAGCATCACGACGGGACGGATTCCCATGGACTGCAGCTGCCTCACCGCCACCCGGGCCTGCTTGCGCGCGCGGTCCTCCAGGGAGATCCATCCCAGCGACCCCGCCTCGTCCGCCACCGCCACCACCGTGCGTCCTTTCCCCGACAGGCCTTCCGGGACCTCGTCCAGGCCCAGGGCCGAGGGCTGCCCGACGAAGTGCTGGACGCCGTCCAGGCGGGCAGTGACGCCCTCGCCTCGCCGAGCCGAAAACTCGCGCACGGCGTAGTGCGTGTAGATCTCGCGCCGGACAGCCTCCTCGTGAATCGCGCGGGCGATGGGGTGCTCCGAGCGGGCCTCCACCGCGGACGCGCGCGCCAGCACGGTTTCCGGTGGAGCCCCTCGCGTCGACCTGATGTCCCGCACCTCCAGGTGCCCGACGGTCAGGGTGCCGGTCTTGTCCATCGCCATCGCCTTGACGCCGCTCATGGCTTCCAGGTAGACCCCGCCCTTGATCAGCACGCCGCGCCGGGCGGCGGCGGTAATGCCGCTGACCACCGCGACCGGCGTGGAGATGACGAGCGCGCATGGACACGCGATCACCAGCAGGGTGAGTCCGCGCACCAGCCAGGTCACGAAATCCTGGCCACCCACCAGGGTCGGCACCGCCACCACCAGTACGGCGCCGATGGCGATGGCGGGCGTGTACCAGCGCGCGAACACGGTGACGAGGCGCTCCGTCTTCGCCTTTTCGGAGCCGGCCTTCTCCACCAGCTCCACGATGCGGGCCAGCGAGCTGCTGTCGGCCGGCTTTTCCGTGACGATGCGCATGAAGCCGTCACAGGTGATGGTGCCGGCGAAGACCGGATCGCCCGGAGCCTTCTCCACCGGGAGCGACTCCCCCGTGATGGGTGACTCGTCAACCGCCGATCCGCCCTCCATCACGCTGCCGTCGACGGGAATCCGCTCACCGGGGCGCAACACCACCACGTCGCCCACCACGATCTCGGATGCCCGCACCGTCTCCTCGGCTCCGGCGCGCAACACCACCGCCGACTTGGGAGCCAGGTCCATCAGCGATTCCATCGACGCGCGCGCCCGGTCCACGGCGTAGCTCTCCAGCAGCTCGGCGGTCGAGAAAAGGAAGGCGATCGCCGCCGCTTCCAGATACTCCCCGATCGCGAGCGCACCCAGGATCGCCACCGTCATCAGGAAGTTCATGTCCAGCGACAGGGTGCGCACGGCGCGCAACCCGGAGGGCATGAACCTCCAGCCGCCCACGAACGCCGAGAGCACGAAGACCAGCGACGGGAGCCGCACCTCGCTCAACGGCAGGGTCAGCAGCAGCGGAGCCACGCCGCTGAGCTCAAGAGCAAGCGCGATCCCGAAGAGCGCCGCCGAAACATAGGTGATCCGGGCTCCCGGGGTCGCCCAGGTCGCGGTGGCCGGCTCCCTCCGGGCACCGGTATCCGGTTCCGCGAGGTGCCCGAGGCGGCCGATCGCTCTTCGAACCTCGTCGGTTGTGAGCCGCCCGGGATCGACCTCGACGGTGACCGTGCGGCCGACCAGGTTTGCGCCCACCCCCAGCACACCGTCGACTTTGCGCAGCCCATTCTCGATCGTGGTCACGCAGTGCGAGCAGTCCATGTCCCGGACACGAAACCGGACGGCGGCCGACGTATCTGCCATCTTGCCGGCGCGGCTAGAGAGCCGCGTGCGCCCGCTTCCGCCCGGCCGCGGTCTCTCCCGCGTAGGGAGCGTTCAGCCGGAACTCGGGACGTGCATCGAGGAAGGCTCGAACCCGGCCTTCCCGGCTCAGCGCTTCGGGGATGAAGTCCAGCGCTTCCTGCAGGCACTCGTCGGAGGCCGCGCAACTGAAGCGCATGAACCCCGCCCCGGCGTCCCCGAAGCACTCCCCGCCCAGACAGGCGACGCCGAACTGGTCATCCGCCCCCTCGAGCAGATACATGGCCAATCCGTGGCTGGTGATGCCGAGCCGATCGCACACGGGGGCCACTTTGGGGAAGACGTAGAAGGTCGCGTGCGGATCCAGCGAGGAAAAACCCTCGATCCGGTTCAGCCCGCGCGTCAGCAACTCCACCTTGCGCCGGAACTTGAGCATGACCGCGTCGCGTTCGGCGCCGTCCCGTTCGAGCGCCGCCACCCCCGCCAGCTGGACGAAGGGCGGGGTGCAGGAGATGCTCGTGTTGATCATCTTGCCGATCGCCTGAACCGTCTCGGGGGCGCCGACCGCGAACCCCAGCCGCCAGCCGCCCATGCTGTAGGACTTGCTGAAGGTGTAGGCCGCAACCGAGCGCTCCATCATCCCCGGCTGGGCGAGGGGCGACACATGCTTTCCCTTCCAGACCATGTGGCAGTAGGGCTCGTCGCTGAACACTGCGACGCGCGTCCCCCGCACCAGCGAGGCGATGCCGCGGAAGTCGTCTTCGGTGGCCACGCCCCCGGTGGGATTCTGGGGAGAGTTCAAGAAGATGGCCCTGGGCCGGGGATCCTCGGCGAGGAAGCGCTCGACCGCCGCCAGACTCGGGCGGAAGGCGTCCTCCTGGCGCAGAGGGGTCAGCACCGGGCGCCCGCCGCGTCTGAGGATGTTGGGAACGTAGGTGGGAAAGTACGGGCTGAAGACCAGAACCCCGTCTCCGGGATCCACAAAGGCTTCGCAGAAATACTGTTCGAAGACCTTGGTGCCGGTGGCGACGACGATGTTGTCGCTCGTCGCGGGAACTGCGAACTCGTCCCGCATGTAGCGCGCGGCCGCGGCGCGAAGCTCCGGCAGCCCGAGGGATGCGCAGTAGCGCGTCTGGCCGTCGCGGATGGCGCCCACCCCCGCCTGGGTCGCAGCGCTCGTGGTCGCGAACGGACTGTCGCCGATTTCAAGCTCGACGACATCCTTCCCCTGAGACTGAAGCCGCTTTGCAACCGCCAGTACGGTGAACGCGGCTTCCGCTGTCAGCGAGCGAGCGAATCCGCTCAGTTCCATGGCCACTCGTCAAGTCTCCGAATGTCGTTGTGTGGGGGATGAAAAGGGCAGCAGCACCACCCTCAGCGCAGCCGGGACAGGAATGATAGGAGATTCCCCATGCTAACCGGAAGGTTAGGCGCCGGTTGCGCTAACCGCCAGACGGGACCGGAATGGCCTGCTCACACCAAATCGGGCGGCTTGCCCGCACCCGCGCGCGGCTTCATGTTCGAAGGCTCGCTGCACCCAGCGGGTTCGACCACCATCCGTTCGAAGGAGATGCGGAAAATGATAGTACGGGATCGTCAACCGTGGATGTCGACCGCCCGCACCTGGTGCGTGCTGGTTCTGGGCGCGATCGGCGCGAGCGCATGCGCTTCGGACGCCTCAGAGCAGGGCGGCAGCGTCGTCACCGAGGGCGACTGGGCCTATATCGGAGGCAACGCCGGCAGCCAGCGCTACTCCGAGCTGACCCAAATCAACCCCTCGAACTTCGAGCAGCTCGAAGTCGATTGGATCTGGGATGGATCCGCGTATCCGAACGTTAACGCGCGCGCGACACCTATATACATCAACGGAAAGCTGATCAGCGTCGCCGGCGAGAAGCGCCACGTGATCGCCACCGACCCGGCCAGCGGCGAGGTGCTCTGGGACTGGGTGGAGCCCGAGACCTTCCGCTGGGAGTACTCGATGCGGAAGAACCACGGCAAGGGCGTCGCGTACGCCAACGTCGACGGCCGCGACATCATCTACGTAGTCACGCCGGCCTTCTTCCTGCACGCCCTGGACGCCGAAACCGGCGAGCCCATCGAGGGGTTCGGCGGCTCGGTGGACATCGAGGGCTTCCCGGAAACCGGGACCGTGGATCTGCTCGACGATCTGGGGCACGAGCACGACGACAACAAGGGGATCCCGCTCGAGAAGGGCTACATCACCAGCTCCTCGCCGGCGATTGTCGTCAACGGGGTGATCATCGTCGGCAACTCGGCCGAGCAGGGATATAACCAGTCGCGCATGGAAAACGTCCCCGGCGACATCCTCGCCTATGACGCGCGCACCGGCGAGTTCCTCTGGAAGTTCAACGTGCTGCCCGGCCCCGGCGAGTTCGGCCACGAGACCTGGGAGAACGACGCCTGGCAGTGGACCGGCGACATCTCTTCCTGGGCGCCGCTCTCGGCCGATCCGGAGCTGGGGCTCGTCTACATCCCCACCAACGGCGCCACCCAGGACTTCTTCGGCGGCTTCCGCCCGGGCAACAACCTGTTCAGCACAAGCCTGATCGCTTTGGACGTCCAGACCGGCGAGCGGGTCTGGCACTACCAGCTCGTGCACCACGACATCTGGAACTACGACACCTCCACGGCGCCCGTGCTGGTGGACGTGACCGTGGACGGGGAGGAGATCCCCGCCGTGGTGCAGGTCACCAAGCAGGCCTTCGCCTATGCCTTCAACCGGGCGACGGGCGAGCCCATCTGGCCGATCGAGGAGAAGCCGGTGCCGGTGTCGAAGGTTCCGGGTGAAAAGCTGGCGACGACGCAGCCGCACCCGACCAGGCCCGCGCCCTACGACATGCAGGGCCTCACCGAGGACGACCTCATCGACTTCACGCCAGAGCTGCGCGAGGCCGCGCTCGCACTCCTTGAGCCCTACGACTGGGGCCCGTTCTTCCAGCCGCCGCTGCACCGCGACAACGACGAGGGAAAGCTGGGGGCGGTCTGGTGCCCGGGAGACGTGGGAGGCACCAACATCGACGGCACCCCGGCCGTGGATCCTGAAACCGGAGTCGTCTACGTCACTTCCCAGAAGGGGTGTTCGGCCCGCCTCCTGGTGCCCGGCCACGAGCGGGACGCGATGGAACCCATGCCGACCGGCGTGACCATCAACGACTTCGCCGTGGGCGGAGGCGCGCGCGTGGGGCGCGTGCGCGGCCTGCCGATGTACAAGCCCCCTTACAGCAAGATCACCGCGATCGACATGAACACCGGCGAGCACCTGTGGTGGATTCCGGTGGGCGACACGCCCAACAACGTGCTGAACAGCCCGGCGCTCGAGGGGATCGACATCCCCAACACGGGCAGCGGGCGGCAGGCGGCGCAGATCGTGACCCCGACCATGCTCCTGTACACGGGCAACGCGAGCGACGGCACGCCCCATCTGTACGCGGTGGACAAGGCGACCGGAGAGCGGCTCGGGCAGGTGGAGCTTCCCGGCAACCCGCGCTACGGCATGATGACCTTCATGCACGAGGGCAAGCAGCGCATCGTGATTCAGGCTCCGAACATGCTGATGGCGATGAGTCTGCCGTAGGAGGAACGGCGGATCTGGTCCCGGGACCAGAAAGGCTGAGCTGAACGCAGTCCGCGCCAGGAGGGCGTGGTTGGTGCGTTCGGCTCAGTTTTTCGTTATTCTGAAGTACAGAAATTATGAAGTAAGAAATGCTGTGAGGTACGAAAGATGGAAATGTCCAGGATCACGTCACGCGGCCAGACGACCATTCCGAAACGCATCCGTGAAGCCGCCAATTTGCGAGCCGGTGACGTCATTGCCTTCGAAGTCGCGGGCGACCATCTGCGCATCCACAAGGTTGAGCCGGGGCAGGATGAATATCTGAAGGGTCTCTCCGAGGTGATGAGCGAATGGGCGTCGCCGGAAGACGAGGAAGCCTGGCGTGACCTATGAAGCCTTCGACATCGTCGTCGTCCCGTTTCCCTTTACCGACCAGCCTACCGTAAAGCGCCGACCGGCCGTGGTCGTTTCCTCGGCCAGCTT
Source organism: Longimicrobiales bacterium (assembly GCA_965237885.1). Classification (GTDB taxonomy): domain Bacteria; phylum Gemmatimonadota; class Gemmatimonadetes; order Longimicrobiales; family Gaopeijiaceae; genus BD2-11. Next base: position 1,797,754 of record CBDEGN010000002.1, read on the forward strand.
CAACGACGTCCATCGACAGTCGGTTCTGGCGATGATCACCACGTCCCGGCTTACGTGGCCGAGCGATGTGGTGATCGAGGAATGGCGCCATGCAGGGCTGATCGTCCCATGCAAGGTCCGCTTCAAGCTCTTCACTCTCGACCATGCGCTGATCGTCCGAAGAATCGGCGGAATGCATCCACGAGATGGTCAGCGCGTGAAAAACGTGCTCTCTCGTCTGCTGATCCACTGACAAGACCAATCACAGCCGGAGCAGCAGATGAGTGACTTCGAAAAGGGAGCCGGTGCAGGATCGGCGGAAACCTCGGCATCCCGTCTGCAGGGAGTGCTGGGCCGGATCATCCAATTCGGGCTCACCCGCATCATCCTGGCCGTCGTGGCCATCGCGGCTGCCACGATCCTGGTCCAGCTCGTCGTCGGGGGCGTGCAAGGTGGCCTGGGCCTCGGTCCGTTGCGCGTGGACACGCTCCAGTACGTGATTCCGCTGGTGATTGCGGTTCACTTCGCCTACGTCGGCTTCGTGCGCCTCGTGGAGCGGCGGCGCGCCGAAGAACTTTCCGCAAAGGGCGCGGTGCGGGAGACGGGCCGTGGCATCGGGGTCGGCGTGGCCCTCATGGCCGCGAGCGTCACGATCATCGCGGTGCTGGGACACTATCAAGTCACCGGGTCGAACCCTGTGAGCGCGGTGGTACCCGCGTTCGCCATGGCCATGGCCGCCGGATATGTGGAAGAGGTCGTCTTCCGCGGCGTGCTGTTCCGGATCATCGAGGAGAGCCTGGGAACCTGGATCGCCCTGGCGCTGACCTCGCTGCTGTTCGGGTTCGCGCACATGGCGAACCCCAACGCGACGCTGTTCAGCTCCCTCGCCATCGCGCTGGAGGCAGGGGTGCTTCTGGGCGCCGCCTACGTCCTCACCCGGCGGCTCTGGCTCGCGGTCGGCATCCACTTCGCCTGGAACTTCACGCAGGGCGGCATCTTCGGCGTGAGAGTCTCCGGGTTCACGATGGATGGGCTGCTCGAGTCGCAACTGAGCGGTCCCACGCTGGTTTCCGGCGGGGAGTTCGGGGTGGAGGCGTCGATCTTCGCTTTGGTGCTCGGCGTGGGAACCGGGGTCCTGTTCCTGGTGAAGGCCGGCAGGAAGGGCCACCTGATCGCTCCGTTCTGGAGGAGGGCGTAGACGGCGACACGGAACCATACGATTGTATGACGCATCCATGATGTGTATGGTACGTGTGACTACACATGATATATGCCCACCTCTGAGTCAGTTGATGTCGCGAATCCACCTGATCGTTTCGGAGCCTGACCGCACCCGCTACGCCGCCGCTGCCCGCCGCGAAGGCCTCTCGCTGAGCGCGTGGCTTCGCGCCGCCGCTGCCGACCGCCTGGACGATCGTGCCGGCGCTGAACCGTTTCGCACGGAGGATGACGTGTGGCGGTTCTTCGCGGACCGCGACGCCTCGATGGACTGCGGCAGCGAGCCCGACTGGGAGCAGCACCTCGACGTCATACGCGCGTCCCGGAGCCGGGGCGCCGCCGGGACCTGACGCTCCGAGCCATGGTCTTCGTCGACACCAGTGTCCTCATGTACGCGGTGGGACGAGATCACCCGCTCCGCCCGCCGGCCCGTCGCTTCTTCGCCGCGGCGACAACGGACCAGCAACCGCTCGCAACATCGTCAGAAGTGCTCCAGGAGCTGGCCCACGCGTATCTGCCCGTTGAGCGTCCGCAGGCCCTCGCCGCTGCGCTGCTGCTCATCGACCGGACCCGGACTGAGGTGTGGCCCCTGGAGCGCGACGACGTGATCCTCGGCATCGACCTCGCGGGCAGGCACCCGGCGCTCGGCGCCCGCGACCTGTGCCACCTCGCCAGCTGCCAGCGCCGCGGAGTCACCCGCATACAGACATTCGACCGCGCCCTGAGGGCCGCCGCAGAATCCCTGCGCTAGCGGTTAGCGGGGAATTCGGGGCGGAAGCGTCGATCTTCGCGCTGGCGCTGGGGGTCGGGACAGGGCTCAGAGACCGAGTTCGGCATGGGAACCGAGACGCACCAAGCGCAGGATATCAGCCCCGGACTTCTGGTAGATCAGCAACAGGTCCGGCTTCACATGGCAGTCGCGGAAATCTCCCCACTCGCCGCTAAACGCGTGGTCGTGGTGCCGAGGCTCCAGCGGCCCATCGTTGGCCAGGGCCTCCACGACGGGAGCCAGGATGGCGTCGAGGTATGTCCGGTGCCGACCCCGGGACTCCCGCTTGTAGTCGCGCTTGAACCGGCTGGTCCGCTCAATCGTCCGCATGCAGATCGTCGAAGAGATCCTCGACGCTGTCGAACTGCGGGAGGTTGCCCCGGCGGGCCTCCTTCATCGCTTCGATCGTGGCGGCGTTGGGAACCAGCGGCGCGAACGGCAGCGCCTTCTCGTGCGCGACCTTGGTCAGCAGTAGCCGCACCGCGCCGGACACGGTCAGGCCCATGGCCGCCAGCACCGCGGCCGCCTCCTCCTTCACGGCTTTGTCGATGCGGGCCTGGACGAGGTGGTTTGGCATGTCGAGCATCCCCTTCTGAGTTGCATTACACTATCATGCAGGCGGGATGTCCGGTCAAGGGTACTTCATCACCGTCACGTGCGCGGGAGGCGGCCTTCGATGCCGACCACCTCCCGCACCCATTCGGACAGGATTCCCCGGAGGGAGAAATCACGGTTCACCTCGGGGGCCCGCCTCCCCGGCTGCTTCCACCGATCGGGTCACCGGCCGGCATCACGAGCGCGCCGCCGGGCACCGTGTTCTCGATGCGCTGCTGCCAGCGCCGGATGTCCGCCGCCACCAGCCGCTGATGGGGCGACGGGGCCGACATGCCCTCGAGGTCCGCGGCCAGGCGCTCCAGCCGGTCAGAGAGCACGGCGCGCACCTCGGCCGCGTTCCCGTCCTGGCTGGCCTGCTGCATCATCCGGTCGGCGACCGAGCGCTGGATGGCGTGCAGCACCCGCTGCCGGTAGGCGTCCGGGGCTGCGTCCGCCCCCCAGGTGTGCTCGATCACCCGGTCCGTGACCTCCTCCAGGCCGGGGTAGTCACCCATGCTGCCGAAGACCACCAGCCGGGCCATGCGGTTGGGATGCAGGATCTCCCCCACCGCGAAGTCGGCCGCCGCCTCGGCCGCTCCCACCGGGTCGAAGATGAGCCCGGTGTAGCCGGGGAAGGCCTCTCCCTCGTTGTGTCGATAGGCCGGCGGCGGAATCATCGAAACGATGTCCTCGGGCAGCGTCAGGAAATCGACCGTCAGCGTGGAGAGGATCGTCTCCAGCGCGTCCCGCTGCTCCTCTCCCGGAAGGATGGCGAAGGGCGTCTGCCCGTCTCCCTTGAGCGCGTACCTGTAATCGGCGCCGCCGAGCGTCTGCGCCGCGGAGCGCAGCTGAAAGCGATGGTGCATGTAGAGCGGCAGCAGGACGTATTCCAGCGTCGACATCGGCTCCCCGGTGCGGATCACGTCGGTGCCGAACTTCTCGAGCCCGATCTCGCGCACCTCGATTTCGAGCTTCAGATGGTCAACCAGGTTGGCGCCGTTGTCCCAGACGCTCGCGCCGGGATGGGCCGCGCCGATGAAGTTGTTGTTGTTGTGCCCCATGTAGATGAGCCCGTCGGCCACGCCCTGCGTGGCGATCGCGGCGAGGGCGGCTGCCTCGTCGGTCCCCTCCGGGAACTGCCGGTAGAGCCAGTTGACGGAGAGCTTGTCGTACTCGCCGATGCGCTGCACGTAGGCGTCGGAGAGGTCGATGTTGCCGTTGTCGTCGATGGTGGCCAGGGGCGCGGGATAGTCCATGACGCTCTCGCGGCCGTAGGTGCTCGACAGGTAGTTGTGCGGGAAGCCGAGCGTGTGCCCCACCTCGTGCGCCGACAGCTGCCGGACGCGCGCGAGCGCCATCTCCACCGCGTCGGAGTTGCCCGCGACCTGGGCCAGGTACTCGAAGTCCGGGGCACCCGCGAGCATGCACGCCTCGTAGTACGCGCTGCCGCCGGGGACGGGCACGTCGAAGTAGCCGCCCCCGTCGTCGGAGGTGATCCCGCCCGGGAACGGCGCCACCATCCCCTGCCCGTGCATGTAGTCCTGCCGCAGCCGCAGGCTCCCCAGGTTCACCACCCCGCGCACGATCTCGCCGGTGCGCGGGTCGATCACCGTGTTGCCGTACGAGTAGCCGCGCGTCCGCCGGTGGGTCCAGTGGATCATGTTGTAGCGGATGTCCTGCGCGTCGACCCCCTCGGGCAGCACTTCCACCCGAAAGGCGTCGATGAAGCCCGCCGCCTCGTAGGCCTCGTTCCACCAGGCCGCCCCCTCGATGAGCGCGCTCCGCACCGGCTCGGGCGTGCCCGGATCCACATAGTAGACGATGGGCTCGACCGCCTCGGAGCGCTCCGCGTCCGGATTGGCCTTCTCCAGGCGATGGCGCGCCACCCAGCGGATGCGCATGTCCTCGTCGATCGGGCTGGCGTAGTCGCGGACAGTCGGGCCGTTCACCCCCACGCGCGGGTCGGCGACGCGCGGCTGATAGCCGGGGCCGGGCAGCTGGATGAAGGAATGGTGCTGGCGCACGGTGAACGAACTTCCCGTGGCCGCGACGCCGTTGACCAGGTTGCCGGGGCGATCGCTCGTGAAGGTGAGCATCGCCTCGATCTCGGTGTTCTCCGGGAAGGACTTGGTGTTGGGCAGATAGATGGCGCTACGGGACGCGTCCAGCTGGAACTGCCCCTGGCCCCTCTGCGCGATCTGGTTCACCACCCCGCGCGCGTCGCGCATGAAGAACTCGGTGGCGTCCACCAGCACGCGCTCGCCGGTGCGGGCCACGATGTCGAACCCCCAGTGCACCGACGGCGCGAAGGCGTCGCGCACGGCCTGCACCTCGGAAGCGTTCTCGCTGATGGCGCGGAACTCGTAGTTGGGCTCCACCAGCAACACCCGCGGCCCGATGCGGCGCGCCTCGAAGACGTGCGTCCCACGCAGCTGCCCCCGGTCGATGCCCACGGGATTGCTGCCGAGCCCGGATCCCATCGAGATCTGGTAGAGGAACTCGGAGTCGAGGTCGGCGATCTCCCAGTAGAGGGAGCCGGCGGCGGCGTCCCAGTAGAGGTTGAAGAAGCCCTCCATTTGGGTCGTGCCCTCGGTTTTCTCCTCGATGGAGGGGACGTCCTGGGCGGTGAGGGGGGCGGGGGCGGTCATGGCCCAGGCGGCCACGGCCAGGGTGACCAGTGCGGCGGGCAGGAGGGTCGGGCGGGTGCGTGGGATGAGCATGTTGTGTACCTCGGTGGGCGATGTGGGTGGTTCTAGGCGTGTGGGATGTTCGGTCTCGGCGGAGCTAGCTGGCAGTTCCGCGACGACCAGCGATCGCGCAGCCCGGATACGGAGAGACTGGAAGAGGGACTCGGGGGACGCAAGCGGGACATGGGTGCATGTTGCCGCACCGCGGGCGGGCGATGCAGTTGGATTCCCGGATGGCTTCGGAGTTGACCGGAGTGCCTCCTGCCTCGTAGCCTTGGTGAGGCACACTTCGCTATCGAACCTAGCCCCCAAGAAACCGCGCTGAGTTACTCCCATCTAGGATCGACCGCATGGGTCAGGCATGCTGTCAGCTGACACGCGACCGTCCAGCTCGTTGACCTCGTCCCAGCGCAACGGTTTCTGGGTAAGCGCCTCCCCTGATGTCGGCCCGATTGCCGTTGAACTCTGCTGCGGCATGGGTGCGATCGGCTTTGGCCTCCGAGCCCTCGGATACAGGGTGGCCCATGCGTACGATTCATGGAAGACGGCTGTAGACATCTACAACTACAACGCGCCCGAGCGGGTAGCGGCAACGTGTGACCTCCTCACCCCGGACGGATTCGAGCGCGTTAGAGCGTCGACCAAGCAACTCGGTGAAGTCGACCTTCTCGCGAGTGGTCCTCCGTGCAAAGGCTTCAGTAAGATCCGCAACGGCCATACGCACGAAGCGAAAGCGCGTCGCCACAACGTGGTTCTCGCGGCCATTCCGGATTATGTGGCTATCGTGAAACCACGAATCCTGCTCATTGAGAATGTCCCAGCGCTTGTGCGCCATCAAGGAGGTCGGACGTTCCGAGAGCTTCTGCACCGTCTCCGTGAACCCGGGCCGCGTGGGCTCAGGTACCGGGTAGAGCATGAGGTGTTTGACGCGGCTCTTCACGGTACTCCTCAGGCCCGTCGCCGACTCTTTGTCCTCGGCGTTAGAGTGGGCGCCGGGAGAGAATCGTTGCCAGCGCCCGGTCCCGACCTGCGGGTTCTCTACGCAGCTATCCGACACGGACGGAGAGTTCCACGCGAGCTCCATGACTACCGGGCGATACTCGCGGATCCATTCGATCCAGCAATGACAGCAGCTGAACAGGCTTTGTCGGACCTACCGGATCTAGGCCCAGGAGAGGGCGAGCTGCCCCGAGCCTATGCGTCGGAACCCCTAACGACGTATCAGAAGCTAATGCGCTCTGGGACGCCCTCGGTGGTTTCTAACACGCAAACCCCGGACGTTCGTCCCGCGACGGCGGCTCGGCTCGCTGGGATCCCGCCGGGTGGTTGTGCTCGCCACCTTCCGACCCACCTGCGTAACGGATTGGCGCGGCGTTTCAGTTCTGCCTACCGGCGACTCCACCCGGCGGCACCCTCTACTGTCCTATCGACAAAATACGATTGCGTTTATCACTACAAACACATGCGTTCCCTCTCCGTACGCGAGTACGCCCGGCTTCAGGGCATTCCCGATTTTGTGACCTTCCCGTCCAGTCTTACCTCCCGGCGCAGCGCATATGAGCTGATCGGTAACTCAGTGCCGCCGTTGCTCGTGCGCGCGATCCTCGGTGGTGCGCTGTCAGGGACAGAAGACTGGGAAATCGGAGGGACGGGTGATTCCGATTAGCCTGCCTGCGGGAACCCAGCGTATAATTGACAAGCTTGACGAACTCCTGCATGCAACGTACGGCGCACCCGAGCACCTGTTGGAGAACAAGGAAGATCCACTTGACGAAGCCGTCTACATCATCCTGAGTTTTCAGACTAATCTGAACCGGCTGAAAGCTGTATGGCGAGAACTTCGCACCGCTTTTCCGTCATGGGAGACACTCGCAGAAGCCTCGGATGAAGACCTAGCGGACGTGATCCGGCCTGGAGGACTCCACGTCCAAAAGGCGCGCACGATCGGGAAACTCTTGCGAGCCGTAAGAAGTGAAACGGGTAGCTATTCACTCGGCAAACTCCGAAAGATGAAAACATCAGAGGCCGACCGTTTCTTGACTCGACTACCGGGGCTATCGTGGAAGGGGGCGCGGTGCGTGCTCCTTTACAGCCTTGGGCGCCGCGTTCTTCCCGTAGACGTGAACACGTTTCGGATCTTCGCGCGCGTGGGGATCCTCCCACCCGACTCAGTATATCGGAGACGTGCATTGCATGACGGGCTTCAAGAGGCGACCCCTCCGGCCATAAGGAAACGCTTTCACATCAATCTCGTTGTGCATGGCCAGACGACTTGTCGACCGCGACCGCTTTGTGGACACTGCCCAGCCCAGCTGATTTGCAAGAAAGTTGGGGTGCCTCGGCGGCAGCAATTGCCACGCTCGTCCCGCAGGACCTCGACACCAAACGTCTCATTTGCCCCGTCCGTGACGCGCTAGGAATGAACGCAGAACTTCTCGCCATTCTCGCTATCGTGGCAGGTGGGGCCTCCGTCGTCTTTTTCTTGTGGCGCCGTGGAATGACTCATCTCCGCAGTCAGCCGACGAGAAGGGTGGAACACAGGCGGCAACGCAGTACGGAGGCGCCGACAGAGAACTCGCCGACCGCTCGCGTTCCAGATCAAGCCACATCAGCCCAGCCCCAAGTGCGAGTGGCAGAGAAGGCACCGGACTTGACAGACGAATCACCCGAACCCGGCCCGGCGGAAGACGCTAGAGTTATATCGGAGCACCTGCCGGACAACCCCGGCGCCGATGGCGCTCAACACGCGTCTGAATCGGCGTCTCCCGGATTAGTGGCGTCGCCGCCCGCTGTCGACGGTGTTCCGCGGGTCGTCCCTAGTGAGACTGTCGCGGACTCGCACCTTGACGCCCGTCGTTCCCGTCAAGGCGGGGAGTTGGATCGCGGGTCAGAAAAGCCTGCTTTTTCACATTCCGAGGTGCCAGGGAAGGCGGCGTCCGAGCCCGATGCCAGAGAAGAGCCGGCGAGTACGGCCCCCAACAGATCGACTGGCGACGATCATCTCGTTTCGGAAGTAACCACGGCGACCGATGCTGAGGCGAACGAACGGGTCGACAAAGCGCCCACCGGCGAACCACCAGCTCCAAACAGGACGCCACATGCGTCAGTGGAAAGCTTGTCGACTTCCCCCGAAGAAGTATCGGGCGCGGTTCCCGAAGCACCGGATAGAGCGGACGATAGGGCAGAGCATACGGACTTTACACGGTCCGCCGCTTCCGAGCTGAACGGTCGGATACCGCAGACCGACGACCGGCAGACCGTGGCGAACGAGGAACCTCTTGGAGCTCACCAACCGGAGAGCCCGACGACAGACTCGACCGAAAGCCCATCAGAGGCCGGACGGAAGCCAAGTTCTGCTCCGCCGGAACCTGGTGCGGACGAAGACACCAGTGCAATTGACGTTCCTGGCGCTATCAGCCCGGCATCCCCCAAACGACGACCCCGTAGGTATCAGGGCCTTCATCGAGGGCCTCCGCGTCCACGGAGGAAACAGGAGTTATCTCCGACACCCACGACCCCATCTGCCTCGCTCGACGAGCCCACCCGCCCGGTGCATCCCCTTCCCATCGAAGTCCGTCTACAGTTCGACCGAAGCGGATTCTGCAGCATATCACTGCTCCCTAAGAGGTCCACCGGCCTTCCAGAGGCACTCGCTGTTACGGGGCTAACGGGTGATCATGAGTTTCTTGCTTTGCAGGATGAATGGTATGCGGCGGATGTGATCCCCGAGGAACTCTCGCTGCTGCTGCGAGAGGGGGTGCGCTGGACCGCCCGGGACGAGGCCCAAGAGCGCTCCTGGTCGCTGAGCGGCCGCAATGTATTTGTTCTCTCCGCAAGAAACGACATCAGCGGCTTTGTTTCAAAGCCTAGTCTCGAACTCGGGCGCGAGCATGTGGTCCTTTGCGCGGCTTCGATGCGAGGCGTTGTGGCAGCCGCGATAGCAGAAGCGGGGGGTGACCCGAGTGACGAGATGGGAACATCGCTGGGAGTTCCCAACGGCTGGACAGTGTTCCGGCGTGTTACACCCACCCGTGCCGTTCGATCAGAATCGGACGTCGATATTCTCAACGCCCTCCGTCCTATGTCTGACCTACGCATCGAGCTTGAGGGTGGCATCCGGCTGCAAAAGGCAGAGTGGCTCAAACAGTACCCTCCAGAGATTCACGTGTATGGATTAACCCAAGGGATCCCAGAGGTACTGATAGACGGTAAGACGGCGTCGTGTAACGCCCAAGGCGTCTATAGCACGATCGACTCCTCGTCGCCGGGTAAGCATGTGGTTTGGTGTGAGGGTAAGAGCAGGTCTTACTCAGTCGTGCCCTTTGACGCATCGTGGCGCCGTTGCAGCGCTTTTTCGTTCCCCCTCGGCGGGCGCGCACGTTCTACCGCAAGTATCTGCGGGCCGATGGTACACGTGGACGCGGAGGTGGAGTCAGACGTCTTCCCAATCTCTGTTCCAGAGACTAACCCCGTGCTAGTCGGTGCAAATGCAGGAGACGTTGCGCTAGCGCTAAGGGCATCGCCACTTCGCGGTTCACCATGCATCGCATCCCCTTCCTTTCTTGTCGTTTGGGCGCTTCCAAGAGTTCCTCTCAGATCTGACAAGAAGCGGCTTCGAGTCCTCTTTGTCGGGCGTACGGAAACGCTCGCCTTGCAACCCGTCGAGGGTAACCTCCGCCGGTCGAGACAGATCCTCATGAAGTGGGCTCAGCTGATCCTTGACGCGGGAAGGAAGGGGCTGGAACTCGAGCCGCAGAGTGAAGAAATACGGCGACTGTGGGTTTCTTACACTCGCCTCGCGCGCAGCATCTGGCGGTCCCAGCGGTGACCCTCGACCATCTCTTGATCTGGCTCTCAGCGCGAGCGAGCGGATCCTGGTATCAGTTTCGTGCGGCGGTTGAGGAATTTAATTGCGCGGCCACAGGCAATGACAGTGACTCGGATGCATTGGCTCCATCAGCTTTCCCGCCGCATCAGACCGTGCGTCTCAACCTTCAGAGGCTCGGTCATGTGGAGTTCTCGTTCTCGCCCGAGAATATGACATGGCGCGTGGTGCCACCGACGGTTGCCGTTCGAGAGACTCGTAGCCGATCGATCGGAATCCTCTGCGGCGCCCGTGCTCCAGATCTCACATCGCGCCTAGAGGAGCTGCCCAATGACGTCACATGGGATTCACTCAGGCGGACGGACATGCCACAGCGTCTTCGGCTGATCGCGGAGACCCCCCAGGCCATCGAGCGGGCCGCTCAGTCACTTGACTTTCACATCCAACCCAATGCACCCGAATCGTTGCTCGCCGCCATCCCTCCCATCGATGACCCCCGTAGTCGCGGCAAAGCTTCCGCGCCCACGACGCCTGGCTGGACGATCGAACGATTTGTTCCTTCCTCACTTCGGTGGACCACCCAGCATTGGGGAAGCGACCGTGATCTTGAATACCGAGACTTCGAACGCGCGCGTACCGACCTGTTTCGCTTCCGCATGAAGCATCAACGATTCTACTTCCTGCGTTGGCGCTCCGGTACGTTTAAGGTGCCGGTACAAGTAGGAAAGTACGTTGTGCTCCGGTCACGACGAGTGCGGGGCTTCCTACAATATGATCGTGCGAGTTCTCTGCTGTCTGTCCCGGTCACCTGCAGACCTCCACTTCTCATTGAAAGGGCACTGGTATTGTGCTCCGGGTGCCTCCCGACCGTCGATAACGGTACAAGGCGCCTTGTGTACTCGGTGCCCTGGAAGGTAGCTCGCTTATCCGCAACGTTGCTGCGGCAGGAGACAATCTTGCAATGAACCCTCTTCAGCTTTTTGACAGCCTCCGTGAAATGTATCTGCGGTATCTCGATAGCCCTTTTGATATCCGATACGACGACCTGGTCGCGGAGCGGCGCCAAGTGCTCGATCGTGACGGCCGACTTTACAGACGCCCACTCATCGAACCAGTGCCAGCGTACCGACGATCTGGTGAGACTTTTTCTCAGGCTGCGCATGCCTTGCTCGCCGGGAGTTGGGCCGACAGCGATATCTCAGATGCGGTTGCGTTGGTGTCCAGGGGTCTGTTCCCCCGTGATCGCGTCCTATATCAGCATCAGCGCGATGTACTCGAGCGAGTAGTGGTCCGCCACCAAGATGCTGTCGTAACCACTGGTACCGGCTCGGGGAAGACGGAGTGCTTCCTGCTTCCGATCGTCGCGGAACTGGCGCGTGAGTCCTCCACCTGGCCGGCAGCTGGACCGCGAAACTCGGAGTGGGACTGGTGGAATCGGTTCGGGTGGCGAGGGAGCCAGCGCCGGTGGATGCCGCGGCTGGGACAACGCGATCACGAGAACCGCCCTGCCGCGGTCCGAGCGCTGATCCTATACCCCCTGAACGCTCTAGTGGAAGACCAACTCGGACGTCTTCGTCAAGCCCTTGACGGCCCCGACGCACGGAGGTGGCTGGCCTCGCAGCGACGGGGCAACCTCATCTATTTCGGGAGGTACACAGGCAGGACTCCGATCTCGGGAGGGCGGGGAACATCGAACCAAACGCGTCTGCGCAACGAATTAACGCAAATCCACAGGGACGCACGAGCGGTTCACGGAAGTCCCGCGTGGCGCTTTTTTCAGAGCGTGGATGGAGCTGAAATGTGGTCGAGATGGGATATGCAGGACGCACCTCCCGACATTCTCATCACAAACTATTCGATGCTCAACATAATGTTAATGCGGGCCATCGAGGCTCCCATCTTTGACCAGACGCGAGCGTGGCTGGCAGGGTCACGAAACCGAACTTTCCACCTAGTTGTCGACGAGCTCCACGCCTATCGAGGAACGCCGGGAACCGAAGTTGCATATCTCTTGCGAGCCCTCCTTGATCGACTAGGCCTCACCCCAGACTCCGATCAGCTTCGCATCATATCGTCGAGCGCATCACTAGAGAGCGGGCAGGCCGGTCTTAAGTACCTGGAAGAGTTCTTCGGCCGAGACCGCGGACGCTTTGCTGTAATCGGAGGAATGCAGTACGTCGTGCCACCGGATCCGAAAGCGAGCGCCGTGCTCGCCGGTGGCGTGGCTGCGTTGAACCGCTTCGGGGTCTCTGTGACTGCTGGAGGCTTGCCAGCGCTCGGCGAGGCATCTCAGACGCTGCATTCCGAGGTTAACGGGGGACAGCCCTCTGAAGACTCGGCCCCAGAACAAACGCTAGCTGCCTGTCTTGCCGCTTTGCGTGCGCCCGATGCCCTGCGACTGGGATGTACGGTTGGCGGAAGAACGGTTCCCGCGACACCTGGAGAACTCGCCGATCAGCTCTTTCCCGACGCTCAGCCCTTGGAGGCGGAACGGGCCGTCGACGGGCTTCTTTCTGCCCTCGCACACGCAAGGAATGATGACCAAGTTGCACCGCTGCCGATGCGCGTCCACATGATGTTTCGCAATCTCCAAGGACTTTGGATCTGTTCCGATCCATGTTGCGCCGATGCACCTTCCCGAGTTGAACCTTGCCCCGCCGGTTCGCTGCATTTCATTCCCACACTTACGTGCGGGTGTGGAGGGCGTGTACTGGAACTACTTTATTGCGAAGCATGTGGAGAACTTCTTCTGGGAGGGTACCGGCGTGAGACCGATAACCCTAACGAGTGGCACTTGACTCCAGACCATCCCGATCTGGAAGCGGCCCCAGATTACGCGTCGTTCGATAGGAATTACGATCAGTACGCAGTGTTTTGGCCCACGGTTGACGGACTCAAGCCGGCTTCTCCGCACTGGACGCAGAATGGCATCCCACGTTCCTGGCGGGCTGCGCACCTCGATCCAGTAGACGGGCGGGTTGCACTGGGAGGTGGGGCAGGGGTTTCTGGATTCCTCTACTATGTGCCGGCCGTCCACGGAAAGAATCCACCCAAGGAAGAGGGGTGGGAAGCATATCCGGCAAGATGCCCGAGATGCGATACCGACTGGGCACGCCGCACGACAATTACCTCCCCGATTCGGACGCAACGCACCGGCTTTCAGAAGCTCGCTCAGGTATTGACGGACGGCTTACTACGCGAACTCGCCACTCCTCCCTTTAGCACAGAGCGCAAGCTCGTCGTCTTTTCTGATAGTCGACAGGATGCCGCCAAACTTTCGGCTGGCATGCGGTTTTCGCATTACCGTGACACTCTCAGGCAAGCTCTCGTATCCGCGATCGCGCGCCAGTCGATTGGTCCGATGGGGTTCCGAAGTAGCTTTGAGGGCGAGGTTCTCTCTCAGGAGGAAGAGCAGTTGGCGGCGGCTTTCCAACTCCAGCACCCTCAGCACGCCCTCGCCATTGCCATGAGCTATAACCCAGCAACATCTGGTCAACCTTCGACCACCAATCCGCAACTGACGAACGCTGAAGCAGCTCAGCGGGTATTGGACCGGGCCGCGAATGGCCCTTTCCCATTGATCCAGGTTGCCAATGACGTCTCACGTCAACTCCTGGCGATTGGGATGAACCCGGCGGGGTATGGTAAGGCTGTGCAGTGGACCGACCCGGATGAACAGAAGGGAAGCTGGAAAGAACTCTATGATTGGCCCGACGGGCAATCGCCGACACCAATGCCTCCAGAGCAACTCACGGGTCCACAGCGCCGCCACCTTCGTTTAATCGAGCATCGCTCACTTGTAGAGCTAGTGGACATCCTCTTCGCGTCGGGACGACGGAGCATCGAGTCTCTTCTCCTAGCGTTGCCTACGACTGATCGCGTTTCTCACCCGGCCAAAACCGATCTCGTTCAGATGGGCGTTGATGGCGTGATACGACTGCTTGGCTCCAGAAAGCGCCTCTCGACCCATTCGACGGCCTCCTGGGGATATCTGCCTACATACGCCGAAGGTTATCTGGATTCCGTAGCGCATCGCGCGGGCCTACCCGCTGAGGAGTACCGCCACGACGTGTTGATCCATCTTACCGCGACAGGCTGTTTGGACCAGGCGCACCACTACTTGGAGACTGCAGCTCTTTGCCTTCACCCAGCACCTACCACCTATTATGAGTGTTCGCAATGTCGTCGAGTCCATCTCCACCCGTCCGGAGGCACGTGTACCGACTGCTGGTCTCAGCTAGGCGGCGAGCAGCGCACCGCTGACGCCCAAGTGTCACCAGACTACTATAGTTACCTAGCTAGGGATGCCGGCGACGCGTTTCGCCTCAACTGTGAAGAGCTGACGGGCCAAACGAACAAGGTTGACGCGCGCCGACGGCAGCGGCTTTTTCAGGACATCTGCCTTCCTGCTCCGACGGAGAATCGGCTGGCAGATCCCATAGACCTTTTGAGTGTGACGACAACGATGGAGGCCGGTGTAGACATCGGTTCCTTGCTTGCCGTAATGATGGCGAACATGCCACCGATGCGTTTCAATTATCAGCAGCGTGTGGGTCGAGCGGGTCGACGTGGCTCTGGTCTGTCTGTCGCTTTGACCCTGTGCCGCGGTCGAAGTCATGATGACTACTACTTCCAGCGTCCAAAGAGGATCACGTCGGATCCTCCTCCACAACCCTATGTCGACATGCGGAGAGCGATCATTCTCAAGCGCGTGTTGGCAAAGGAGATTCTTCGGAAGGCGTTCGCTGAACTGGATCTTTTTGACGGCACCGGGGACAGCGTGCACGGAGAATTCGGCGACGCAATCGCTTGGAACCACGCAGCTCGTCAGACACCACCCCACTTGCCTCCGACATGTACAACCGGTGAGGTGATTCAGGATTGGGTCGCGGGGAAAGCCGATGAGATTGCGCGTCTGTGCGATATGTTGCTAGCCTTCACCGATCCCGCACTGCAAGCGAAACGAGATCAACTCGTTGAGTACTGTCTGCACGAGCTGATACCAGTCGTCACCAATATCTCGACTAATCTGCGCTATCCCCAAGTCTCTCTCAGCGAACGCCTCGCAAACGCTGGGATCCTGCCGATGTTTGGCTTCCCCACCAGAGTGCGATTGCTCTATCACAACAAGCGACCGAGGCGTTACCCGTGGCCGCCGGAGGATGTCATCGATAGGGAATTGGATATCGCAATTAGCCAGTTCGCGCCCGGCGCGGAGAGCGTCAAGGACGGCCTCATTCACACGGCGGTCGGAGCGGTCGACTACATGCCGCGCGGTAACGAGGTCGTCGAGAAGCCTGATCCTTTGGGCCCTCGCATCAGGGTGGGCCTGTGTGCTAACTGCCATGCAGTCGATGGCGCACAGCCACCTCCCGCCTCTTGCGCGGTCTGCGGCGCGACGGAGGCACAAGAGCCGGGGTATCGTGTCATCGAGCTCGCACAGCCAGCGGGCTTCCGGACGTGGTATGGGAGTAGTCGAGATTTCGACGGGGCATTCGAGTGTACTCCACGGGCATCGCGACCAAAGATGGGCGTGAAGCCTCTAGCGTCGATCCAACGAGCAAACTTCGAGGTTTGGGCAGATCAGGAGACTTGAGGCGGTCCTACTTCGTTGGACAGTCCGAGGGCAAAGTTAAGGTGGACTCCTGCTGGTTTTGAGAGCCCTCGGTAGCTTTCGCTGAGTGTTCTGTTGGCATGCGTTCTCGACCCCGGCATCCTGTCCCGGAACGGGAGGGGCAGGGTCCAATATAGGCCCTGGGCGGCGGACGGGTCCCCCGTCTGCCGGACAGGGTTCATCGGCGAGCGCTGCGAGCCGCGCGCGGCGCGGACATCCGGGGCTCCCGCCCGCGGCCCGCCGGATCCGCAACGTATGCCCCGGTGCGCCCGGGAATCCTTCCGTCGTCACGCCGCCTCCGTGCCTTCCCGATAGGCATCGCCCGGCGTCCGCCCGCGAAGGGACGAGTGCGGACGCACCTCGTTGTAGAAGTCGATCCAGGAACCGATGATGCGTTCGGCGTCCAGCCCGTCCCGGAGTTCGTGGAGATACACGGCCTCGTACTTCAGCGACCGCCACAGCCGCTCGATGAAGATGTTGTCGAGGAAGCGGCCCCGGCCGTCCATCGAGAACGCCACGCCCGCACTCAGCACCCTGTCCGCAAAGGCCTCGCTGGTGAACTGGGCGCCTTGATCGGTGTTCAGGATCTCCGGTGCCCGCCAGCCCAGCGCGTCGTCCAGCGCTTCGACGCAGAACGAGGCGTCCATCGTGTTCGACAACCGCCAGGCGAGCACATGCCGGGTCGCCCAGTCCATCACGGCCACGAGGTAGAAAAACCCCTGCGTCACAGGGACATAGGTGATGTCCGCGCACCACACGTGGTCCGCCCGCTCGATCGGCAGGCCGCGCAGGAGATAGGGGAAGACCCGGTGCTGCGGACTCGCCACGCTCGTGCGCGGCCGCCGGTAGATTGCCTCCATCCCCATCAGGCGCATGAGCCGCCGGATACGGTGTCGGCCCGCAGTGACGCCCTCGCGGCGCAGATGCCGCATCAGCTGCCGGCTGCCGTAGAACGGATACGCCATGTGCAGCTCGTCCAGGCGCCGCATCAACGCCAGGTTCTCCGCGCTCTCCCCCTTCGGCCGGTAGTACAGCGACGACCGGCTCACGCCCACCAGCGCGCACTGCCTCGACACGCTCAGCGGTCCGTCCCGCCCGATCATCCGCACACGCTCCGCCCGGCTCAGCGCTTGAGCCCGCGCCGAAAAAAATCCCGCTCGACCGTGAGCTCCCCGATCTTCGCGTGCAAATCCCGGATCTTCGCCTCATGCTCCCTGGCGGCCTTCCGGCCCGCGCCCCCGGCGAACACCTCCGGCAGCCCCTCGAGCAACTGCCGCTTCCATGTACTCACCTGGTTCGGATGAAGCTCGTGCCGCGCGGCGATCGCCTGCACGCTGTCGCGCTCGCGAAGCGCCTCGAGCGCCACCCGCGCCTTGAACTCCGCCGTGAACCTCCGTCTCTTCCTGGCCATCTTGGTGCCTCCTCTTCCGTCCTGGAATCCACCTTAACGACCTGTCCAAAAAACCGGGACCACCTCAACTGTATACATTGTAAATGACAACGACTCGCACCTCTATCCGTTCGAAAAACTGACCCACGGAAATACCTGGGTGACCCGGACAGCACTTGCCGCCGCTGGGATCCCAGTTCCCGATCGGCAGATCGATGCGACAGCCGGGGTGGACCTCCGGGCTCTCGCATCCGTGAAGGTGACGGATGTGATGGTTTTGGGGCTGACGCAATGGCCGGTTGGAGTAAGGATGTCACCCGCTGGTTACGAGGGATTGCCCGTGCGGGCTGCGCTCTATTCGTTCGGGTTTCTTCTCCGGCGTGCTGCCGCCGACTACCTGGACATTCACGAGTGGGAGCTAAAGGTAGGCCTTCGCGTGGCACCAGATCCCAGCGGGGGTGTGGTGGGTCAGATTTTTCTATCCGACAGTCTAGAGAACGGAGCCGGGTACGCCACCTTCCTGGGAAAGCCGGAAGAGAGTGAGGCCCTTCTCAAGTACGTCCTTGGACAAGCGCCGCAGCCCCGCGTGTTTCATGATTTCTTGGTCAGCTCCGAGCACGCTGGTCCAGAAGGTTGTAGGACATCGTGCCCGGACTGCCTGCGTGATTTCGGTAACCTCCCCTACCATCCAATTCTTGACTGGAGGCTTGGACTGGACTTGGCCCGTTTGGCGCTTGATCCGGCGGCCCAGATCGACTTCTCGGTGTCCTATTGGAAGGGGCTGGATGCCGCTGTCGCGCACCCATACTTCGCTGCCATGCCCGGTTTTCAACACCTTGAGGTCGCCGGCCTGCAAGCCGGGAAGCGGGGCAATCTGGTCGAGATAATCACCCATCCACTTTGGGATCATGATCCAAACCGGTTCGGACCGCCGTTGGCTGCCGCCTTCGCGGAGGCGGTCGCCGGTGGCAACGAGGTGCGCTACAAATCGCTGTTCGAAGTGCTCAGACGGCCCTTTTAGCCAAGGCGTCAATGAATCAAGCGACCGGGATTACCGTCCGAACTATTGCACGGGTGAGTCCGAGCCTAGCCGAGATACTGCGGGTATGCAAACTTAGGGCTGGCTTGTCGGTGGCCCCTGAGGCAAGGCGGTATGTGCTAGGCAACCCGAAAGCATGGCTGGGTAGTGCATACCATGCTGTCTTGGAAAGAGTGGCCCCGGGCGATCCACTCGATGTAGATGCTCGTTCGCGCAAGCTATGGAACGAGTCGGTGGATCGAGCCTTCCGTCGAGCTCAGAGCCACCCACTGGATTCACGTTTCGGACCTCCTCGGACCTGGCCTAGCTACTACCTGACTGAAGCTATGGCATTGATGCGAGCGAAGGAGCTAGCTGTCGATGTACGAAGAAACCGATCTGAGGTAAGGGGCAAGCGACCAAAACCATCACGGGAAGGCACCTCAGACAGCGAGCAAGGAAAGCTCGTTGGGCGGCCTGACTTGGTCCGCTCAGACGAAATCGTTGACTTCAAGACCGGAAGTGTCTTTGATGTCGACGATCCAGACGAAGTAAAGCCAGCGTACATACGGCAGCTCAAGCTATACGCGTTCTTGATTCGGGAGGCGCGGGGCAAATGGCCACGCCGAGGGATCCTGATGCCGATGTCTGGGCCTAGTGTTGTCGTGGACTTGTCTCCCGCAGCATGCGAGTCAGAAGCACAAACCGCCGTACGGCTCTTGGAAGAGTTCAACCGCGCTGTGCTGACGATCTCGGACCCTGTTCACCTAGCCTCACCTTCTCCCGCCGCGTGTCGGTGGTGCCCGTATCAACTATTTTGTCCCGCGTTCTGGGAGGCTGTCGAGCCAGGCTGGGAAGACGACTTGCGGACCGGGTGTTCGGCTGGGACTGTATCGATGTCGGCAGAACTTCACACGGGCGAAGCGCTCACGATTTCGTTCGTAGCCGATCATGGAACTGTGAAATCTGGGACTCTGGTCTCTCTCGCCCCGCTTGAGGCCGCGGCGCACCGCGAAGTGCCAAAAGCACCGCTTGGAAAGCACCTGAGAGCGACGGGACTTTGGCAGCGCTCCGACGGGAGCGTCGTGGCTACAAAGCGAACGCTCATTGCCTTAGGAGATAGCCAGCCCACGATACTCATTAACTAAGGAAAGAACACCCCTGCGCAATTGTGAAGTATCGGCGCGCAAAGCCGATGAAAGCTCCTCTTTCGCACCTCGCTCAATCATCCGTGTTAGGTGCTACAATTATCGCCTGTACACCTCCGCTCCGGCCTGAAAACCTCCGTCAGTCATACCTGGCCAGTCGATACCGGAGCACGGCAGCTGCGACCTGTTCCGGCGTCCCGTACCGGTAGTCGGCCTTCAGGCTCTTCCTGTCCTCCTCGTGGCCCGAAGACCCAAAACGTAGCCACTTCCAAGTTCATGGGAGGACCAGTGGATCTGGTCGCGGTTGGAGAGTTGTTGCAACGTGTTCTTCACGGTAGCGGTGAAGCCCGCGAACTCGGAATCCGTTGTCACACCGCCTTCCCAGAGTTCCTCAGCAATGACGGATGCGGTGCGAGGCACATCCTGGCTCTCAAGGTATTCCAAGAGTGCGCTCCCCACCGTGACACCATGATACCGTGTGCGACGCCTTATCGCTGCTGCCAAGCGTACGGCTTCTTCGGTGAGTTCCTGCAGCCGTTCGACGGCCTTGTCGAGACTCTCACGAGGATCTGGCGTTGTGGCCATAGCTTCTCCGAGGCTCGGTTCGTTGGGGTAGCCGAGCCCGCTGTCAACATCGTACTTCCTCCACGGCTTGCCGGGCAATGAAGATGACCGATCCAGGACTCCGGGAATCGCGTATGCACAGGTTCTTCAGGGAGATGGGGCGTACCGCTGAGCCGTTGCGCAACAGGTGGCAACCCCGCACATCCGTACCACAAACAACTCATACGACGTCTTTACTGGCCTTGGGCTGCGTATTCCGACGATGCCGATCACCCTGGAGGAGCGGAGGTCCATAGGGGCGCTGAGGGTTCGGGTTTTCGGGGTTGAAGTTTAGGGGTTGGAGTGGGTCCCCGTCGAGTGCCGGGGTCTTGTCGGGTGTGTTGCGGGGACAGCCGAGGGCCGGTTTTCCAGAGGGGTAGAGGTAGGGCGAAGGGGTTCGGACGGCCTCTACGGCGGGATTTTCGGGGCTCTGGAGGCTGGTTTGGCTCGGAACCGGGCCATTTGTCCCGGATTCGGGGGATTCGGGGGATTCGTGGGGATCCGGGACGGCCGCAACGGCTCCTGGGCGGTCATACGGGCCGCTCAGAGCCGTCCTTCCGTCTTCTCGCCCCCATCGCAGGGAGAGACACGCTCCCGGAGGCATGCTTCAGCCCGGTTTTCCGGTGGGATCAGGCGTGGCCGGGAGTGTTGTGAACCGCCTTGGTCGAGTCGTACAGCCTTCTCATCGATCCGCCCTTGAGGGTGATCCGGTGCGCATTATTGAGGAGTCGGTCGAGGATGGCGTCGCCGAAGGTGGGATCGCCGACGACATCGTGCCAGTGCTCGACGGGGACCTGGCTGGCGAGCAGCGTGCCGGCGGGCATAGCGGTCGTCGAGGACTTCGAGGAGGTCGTGCCGCCCTTGGCCTGAGAGCGAAGCGAGGCCCCAGTCATCGAGGATGAGCAGCCACGTCCTTGCGAGCCGCTGGATGAGCTTGGGATAGGAACCGTCCCCACGGGCGAGGGTGAGCTCGTCGAGGAGCCGGGAGACGCGGTAGTAGCGGGTGGAGATGCCGAGGCGGCAGGCCTGGTGGCCGAACGCACAGGCGAGATAGGACTTTCCCGACCCCGTCGCGCCGGCGACGAGCACGGTCTGGCCGTCCCGGATCCACTGCCCGGAGGCGAGGCGGAGCACGAGGGATCGGTCCAGCCCGCGGGGAGCCTTGAAGTTGAGGTCTTCGATGGTGGCGTCGAGGTGGAGTTTGGCGTGGCCCTTGAGACGCTGGTAGCGGCGCTGGGCCCGGTCGGTCTTCTCGCGTTCGAGGAGGAGGGAGAGGCGGTCCTCGAAGGACAGCTCGCTGATGTCGGGCATGGCGGCCTGCTCCTCGAAGGCCTGGGCCATGCCCGCGAGCCGGAGTTCGTGGAGCAGGTCGAGGGTGGGTTGGCGAAGCATGAGAGTCAGGACTCCTTTCCGTTTGGGGAGTTGGTGTAGTACTCCGGCCCGCGGATGTGGGCGTGCTCTGCGGGCAGGGAGAGCGTGTGTTGCTCGTCGTCGCCGGCCTGGTCCAGGCCGGTCGCGAGGATGGACTTGACGGACCCGTAGCTCAGCGTGCCGATGTCCAGCGCGCGGCGGCAGGCGGCCTCCAGGCGTTCGGCGGAGTAGGCGCGCAGCAGCTTCATGAGTCCGAGGCAACTGCGGTAGCCCTGTTCGGGGTGGGGCCGGCTCTCGAGGAGCCGTTCGACGAACGCGGCCGTGTGCGGTCCGGCCTTGCGGCCCCAGGCGATGAGCCGCGACGGTGTCCATTCCGCATGGGCGCGGTGGGCGGCCGGCATGTGCGACGGTTCGGTCGCGTATCCGCCTTTCCTGCGGATCCGGAGGTGCGCGGTGACCCTGCGGTGCTTGTGGAAGATCTCCACGGTCTGGGCCGTGATCCGAACATCGACTTCGGAGCGGGCCAGCGGGTAGGGGACGCTGTAGAGGGCGTGCCCGGCCTGGATGTGATAGTCGATGTTGACGCGGGCCTTGCGCCACTCGGCGTACTCGTAGCGCTGGGCCGGGAGCGGCTTGAGCGCCGGCCGGTCCAGATCCTCGAACCAGCCGCGGCGGCTGCCTTCGGTCTTCTGGAACGGCCGCTCGTTCAGCGCGGCCAGCAGCGGCGCGATGGCGTCGCGGAGTTCGCCGAGCGAGAAGAACGTCTGGTTGCGCAGCGGCGCCATGATCCAGCGCTCGACATGCTGGACCGCGGCTTCGACCTTCGCCTTGTCCCGCGGAGCGCGGGGCCGTGCCGGCAGCACCGTGGTTCCGTAGTGCGTGGCCAGTTCCTGGTACGTCGGGTTCAGATCCGGCTCGTAGCGGCTGGCCTTGCGCACCCCGGACTTCTCGTTGTCCGGGATCACGAGTTCCGGCACGCCTCCCCAGAACTCGAACATCCGGACGTGGGACATCGTCCAGTCCGGCAGCGCGCGGCTCCAGGTCACGTCCATGAACGTGTAGTTCGACGCGGCCAGGACTCCGACGAAGACCATGGCATCGCGCACCTCGCCGGTGCTCCGGTCCACGACAGCGAACTTCGGGCCCGCGTAGTCGACGAACGCCTTCTCGCCCGCCCGGTAGACACCTGCCGCATGACCACGTCGAGCTGCCCCCGCCACGCCCTGTAGCGCTCGCAGAACCAGCTGTACTGGTAGCCGTTCGGATGAACCGTGCGGTACTCCAGCCACAACAGCTGCGGCGTCACGCCCTTGTGGCGCTGAAGCTCCCGGTGGACGTGTCCCCAGTCCGGCTCGGGCCGGGGAACCCGCGACGGCGGCGGGGCCGGGAACAGCGCCGCCTCCAGCGCGGCGTCGTCCAGTCCCTCCGGCAACGGCCACGACAAGCCCGCCGCCGCCGCGCGGCGCACGTAGTCGCTCACCGTGCTGTTGGCAATGCCGAGCGACGCGGCGATCTCGCGGTGGCTGCGCCCGAGCTCGTGCTTCAGGCGCATCAGTTCTCGAATCTTCCGCATGGACAACCTCTTCTGCGACACCCTCTTCCTCCTCGTCTCGGGGGACCTCGGCGAGGATGGAAGAAGGCGTCGCTACAACAGGTTCTCCAGCGCTCCTACTCGCTCACTCCAGGGTGATCGGCATGCTCTGGAATCGGTGATCGGCATGAAATGGAATCACTGATCGGCATCTGCCGGAATCCGCATCAGGTGCTCAACATCACGTTCGTCCATCCCACCCAGATGCTTCTCCTGTGGCTGTTGGCCTCCCCGATAGACACGGCCTGGCAGTTCGCCGATGCGCCGCTCGACCGGCTCGATTTCATCGCTGCTGTTCTCTTCTTCACGTTGCTGGCCGGTGAGACCGTCGCCGACAGGCAGATGTGGGACTTCCAGCAGGACAAGAAGCGGCGGCTCGAGGCCGGGGAGGATGTCGCACAGTCCTTCATGACAAGCGGGCTCTTCCGATACTGCCGGCATCCCAACTATTTCTGCGAGATCGGCATGTGGTGGGTCTTCTACCTGTTCGGGGTCGCGGCGTCCGCCGACTGGATGCAGTGGACGAGCTTGGGCTTCATCGGGCTTATGCTGCTCTTCATTCCGTCCCTGCACATGACCGAATCGATCTCCGCTGACAAATACCCCGGATACCGCGATTACCAGGCCACCACCCCGGCACTGGTCCCGCTGCCACGGACCAGGCGGGCGAAGACGGCGGGCTGAGTTCAGTCGCCGGTGACAAGGCCACTGACGGCGCCCAGGGTCGATGTCGACGCCGATCACCGCTTTCAACCACGGCGAGAACGTGCGGACTCTTCTCGGGCGGGCACGGTCATTGGGTTCCGAACCCCGCCCTCGCCCGGTACGCGCGTGGAGGATAAGTTACGAATTAGGGTCAATTTGCTAACGGGAGGTGCCATATGTTCGGGACGGACGACGCCAAACTCGCCATCTCACTCGTCACGGTTCTCGCCCTTGGCGCGGGAGCTTGTGCTCCGGCCGACAGCGGGGGGGACGAATCCGCAGTCGCTGACGCGATGGACACAGCCGAGGTGACCGATCCCGCCATGGCCGGCGACCTGCCCAACCCCACCTCGGAGGTGATCATCGGCTTTGGTCCTCTGCCGGACGGACGGGAGTGGGGGTCGACCGCGGGGGTGGACATTGGCCCGGACGGGCAGTTGTGGGCCTACGACCGTTGCGGCGGCAACGCCCTCACAGACGGCTGCGGCAGCTCCGACGTGGATCCCATTCTCAAGTTCGACCGCGACACCGGCGAAATTCTCGCGAGCTTCGGGGCCGGGCTGTTCATCCTCCCGCACGGGCTCCATGTGGATCAGGACGGGAACGTCTGGGTCACCGATTCGTCGGGCGACGAGGAGCAGGGCAAGGGCCACCAGGTCTTCAAGTTCAGCCCGGAAGGGGAGATCCTGATGACGCTCGGAACCGCCGGGGTCGCGGGGAGCGGGCCGGATCACTTTAACCAGCCCTGCGACGTCATCACCACGCCGGAGGGCTACATCTTCGTCTCCGACGGGCACAGCGGGCAAAACGAGAATCCTCCTCCGGGCTCCACGGGACGCATCGTGAAATTCAGCCCCGAGGGCGAGTACATGATGGAGTGGGGCCAGATCGGGACGGGACCCGGGGAGTTCCGGACGCCGCACGCCCTCGAGTTCGACTCGCAGGGGCGCCTGTTCGTGGCCGACCGCGGCAACCACCGCATCCAGATCTTCGACCAGGAAGGCAACCTCCTCGACACCTTCCACCAGTTCAGCCGCATCAGCGGGCTCTTCATCGACGACAACGACATGCTGTACGCGATCGATTCGGAATCCAACCCGGAAGGCCATCCCGACTGGATGACCGGGGTTCGCATCGGCAGCGTGAATGAGGACCGGGTCACGGCCTTCATTCCCCCGCACCCCGTGGAAGACCGGCCCCACGGCGCCGCCGGAGAGGGCGTCGCGGTGGACGCCGACGGCAACGTCTATGCAGCGGAGGGGCCGATTTCCCGGCCGTTCGCAGGTGGTGGGCTGACGAAGTACGTACGCTCCGGAGGGTAGCAGGGAAGGCCGAAGACCCCGCGCTGGGCCGGCTGCTCAGCGCCCGCCGGAATCTCGCCGGCCACCCAGACTCTCCCCGGGCAAGGGCGCCGTGTGGACCGGATCTCGCCGCCCGTCCGGGGCCCTCCAGGCCTATGGTGTATCCGCCAGTCCCGCGATAAGCCGCGCCGCTCCCGTCAGCTCGAGCACAACCAGGCCGGTCGAGGCCCGGTCGACGGCGTAGATGTAGCCGCGGTCGTCCAGATCGACGTTGTTCGTTTGAATCGCCGTGTCGCACTCTTCGACGCCCGATATCTCGATGCACGAAGGTGTCGTGTTCGCCCTCGTCTCGGGGATGAAGTGACCCACTTCTACGGGCGCGTATGGGTTCCGGATATCAACTACGCGGATCCCGGCGTTGAAGTAGGCGAGCACGGCGAGCTTCTTGTCGAACCCCGGATGGTAGGAGTCGTTTAGGGAATGCGGCCCGAAGCGGCCGCCCGCGTTACAAAAGTCACCGGCTGCCTCCGGGACCTGGAACGTCGAGATCGGGAACGGGCGCGCCTCGTCCGTGATGTCGAAGATGAACATCGCGTCGCGATTCTCCTGGCAGCGGAACGCCCCTGACTCGGAGACGACGAGCAGCAGGTCGAGCGACCGCACGTCGCGATTATTCGCGTAGTCGGCGATCTCCACGTCGTAGACAGGCTTCGCCGTATGAGCCCCGTAGTAGCGCGGCATGTCGAACCGGGCGATCTCAGGGTAGAGAAGATTCGCGGGCGTCGGGGAGAGAGGGTCCTCTGCGCCGGGATCACCCGCGATGAATCGGCCCCTGTCGAGAATCTGCAGCACGCCGTCGCCACCGCTGTTGTAGCCCAGGTACATCCGGTCGCCGTTCACGAACGGTTGATGGAGGCCGGCCACCTGTGGCTCGGGGAAGGGACCACTGGCCGTCGGCTCGTGGCCGACGAGACCGAAGTTGCGAATGTGCCTGGGTTGAGTGGGATCGGCGAGATCGAAGGCCTGGAGGACGCGGGTCACGCGCCATCCGGCGGGCGTGCCGTTGAGGTACGCGATACCGGAATCGCAATCCCACTGGCTCTTGTGGGTCTCGCGGTTGCCCCGCTGAGACTCGGGACGCGAGGACACGCCGGTCGTGGCGATCATCGTTACGAACCGGGGCTCGTTTGGATCCGTGACGTCGAGCACCTCGTAGCTCAAGGTCCCGTTTGTGCGCATCAGGTAGACCCTGCCCGGATCGGCGCTGGGCAGGGCGCTGCCACCGCACACCTGAACGTGCTGCGTCCCGTTCGCCTCGGCACCGGTAGGGGGCACATGAACGAGGTACTCGGGGACCGCCGGGTCCGTGACGTCGACAATCGACAGGCCGTTGACCTCCACTTGTCCCGTTGCCGGATTCAGGGCTTCGCCGGCATGGTGCCCAACGAACAGGATGCGCCGGTCGCCATAGGGATGGATGACCGGCTGATAGGCCGAACGCCCCTGAAGGTCGTCGTAGCCGACCAGACGCAGATTCCCAGCTCTCGGATCAACTGTCGCATCGGTGGTCCCGGCGGGGCCACCGCAAGAGGAACCGACCGCCGCGGCCACCATCGGCAGGATGGCGGCGCAGGATCTCATGAGGCCTCTCATGCCTGCCTCCTGTCGTAGTGAATCCGCATTCACCCCCGCCTGGTCGGCTCCGCGTGCGGTCCACTCGGGCCGATCGGGATGGACAGTCTGGCCGGCGGATAGCACCGGTCCGTCACGTCGTTGCATATCTGATAACGGAGCATGGCGCTCACGCCGGTGCCGGGCCCCGGTCCCGGCACGAGTTCAAACGCAAATTCACCGCGGCCCCTCAGCACTTGCGCTCTTACCCGGTCATCTCTCGTGCCGGGAGGCGCGAAGGTCATCTCGACCCCGACATCGGTCCCATCAAGGTCCGGGAACGAGAACGAAAACGGAATGAAGAATCCATCGTCGCCCTTGTCGAGGTACCCGTGATGCTCCCTCGGGACCTCCACTGAGACTCGAAACGACAGTGCAGCCGCGCGCCGCACCAGGCTTCCCGGCACTACCTCGGCGGCGATGGAAGGACGCCTCGGGCCGGTCCTGCTTCCAGGCACCTGTGCCTGACCGGCCTCCATTGTCAGAATGGTGGCCGCGAACATCAGGGGAACGAGCGTGTGAATCGGTCGGATCCGCGGCAACGACTTCGGACGGCTCGGCGATAACGACTTCGGACCGATCATGTGCCCCGCTCCTGGCCCTCAAGAAGGACGCGCAGCTCCGAGATCGACGGCGGCCCCCAGCGCACGAGAAGCACTTCGCCTTCGGCGTCGGTGACGATGGCTGCGGGGAGCCCTTCGATGCGCAGGGCATCGAATGCCCCCTTGATCACGGCATCGCGCTGTTCGAGGGACAGTTCGGAGAGGACGCGATATGGCGGTTGGTAACGCTCCACCCAGGCGCCGAAGGTCTCAGGCGTCTCTTCCGAATCGTAGGGCACCCCGAAGATCTCCAATTGCTCGCTCGTGAAGGTGGCTCTCAGGAGGTTGAGGCTCGGCAACTCGTCGAGACAGGGGGCGCACCATGTGGCCACCGTTGTATAGAGGATGAGACGGGCACGTTCGCCGGGAAGAACGTATTGCGCGGCTCGAATCGACGCGGTTGAGACCTTGACGGAACCGGCGGCCGCGCGGTGCTCGCCGGGTGCCCGGTACGGTACAAGGACGAACGGCGCCCCGGTGGGCGAGGTCGCAGGATCCTCATAAGCGGTGACCAGCGTTCCTGCAGGCACGGCAGTGGTGTCGGACCACCGGCCGGACGGCCAGCGGACTTCGAGCCTCGTCACGTCTTCCGCGTTCCCGATGCCAACGGTCATCGTTGCCGAATTCTGCGCGGCGAGACCTTCGCCCGCACGATGCTCGCGAAGCAGCTCACGGCCCTCGATCTCGAGGAGTACGTGGGCTCCGTAGGCATCGCGGGTGCTCCATTGGCTGTTTGGGGCCGCGAACCGGTTTCCGCCCTCGAAGCGAATGGCCACCATCCCGCCCGGATCGCCGCGCTCGCCCATCTGATTCCGAAACAACTGGAACAGCGGCGCGTTCGCGTTGACCACCGCGATGTCCTGCCACCCGTCACGATCGTAGTCGAGAACGGCGAAGGCTCTGCTGTCTCCCGGATGATCCAGGCCCGAGACGCCTGAGACCTCGACGTAATCCTGGCCGTTCTGGTTGAGGAACACGTGATTGCGCTCGTGTCCGCTGAACGATGCGCCCGACTTGAGCCGCTCCGTGGCCTTCGAATAGCCATCCGTTCGGAGCAAGAGCGCCTCCGGATGCTCGTCCGAGCGCACAACTGCGCGCCAGTAGTCCGTTCATATGTCTATCGGGAGCTCGACCGCCGATGGAGCGGTGTAGAATCCGCTCAGGGCATGGATGTCGAGGTCCGAATCGTTGTCCAGATCGACGAATTGGCTGCCCCAGCCCCAGCCCGCTTCCTCGACGAGCAGCCCGGGTCGCTCGAGGCTGGAGACGCGTTCAAACTCCGCCGCACTGTTTCGGAAGAGCGTATTGCCCCGGGCCATTCGCCTGAAGTTCCCGTCGACATCGTTCAACTGCTCGGAGATTCGAAGGCCGGCCTTGCTATGCATGTTCGTCACGTACAGGTCCTGCAGGCCGTCGGCGTCGAAGTCTCCCCACGAAGCCCCCATGCCGAAGCCGAGGTCGGCCGTCCCGGTCGCATCCGTGACGTCGGTGAACCGGCCATCTCCTTCGTTGCGGTAGAGGTTGTTGGGCGCAAAATCGTTCACGACGTAGACGTCCATGTCGCCGTCATCGTCGTAGTCGGCCCAGGTGGACTGGTATGCGTTCTTGAAGAGATTGAGCCCGCTGTCCTCCACGCGCGCGAAACGTCCGCCGCCCTGGTTCCTCAGGAGGACATTGGGCGGTCCGAACCGGTTCTTGATGACGTGGTCGTCGGCGGAGGTCTTCAGCGCCCACAGCCGCAGTCCATCCAGCTGATCGAGGAATACCATTGTCTCGATCGGGTGCAGGGCGGCGGCAAAGGTGGAGATGTAGAGGTCGAGAAGCCCGTCCCGGTCGTAGTCGACAGCCGAGACCGACGACACTAAAGCCGGAAGCGGGCTGTCGAACAGGTCGAGAGAGCGATCGACGAACCGGCCGCCCTCGTTCACCAGGTACACGCTCGGCTGCAGGGTCCGGCCAAGAAAAACGTCCTGGTCGCCGTCGTTGTCGAAGTCGGCGAACAGCGCCGACGAAGTGAAATGAGAGATGTCGAGGCCGATTCTCGCGGCGACTTCCTCGAACGTTCCGTCGCGGCGGTTCTGGAAGAACTGGTTCGGACCCCAACGCGCCATGACGTACACGTCGTCGAAGCCGTCTCCGTTCACATCCGTGACGGAAATCCCGGGGTGACGGTCCGTCGACTGCGGATCGAAGTAGGGCGTGGGACTCTGGAAGCCATCCGGATCGAGCAGGTAGTCGAGGACGAACTCCTCGTGTATCGAGCGACGGGCCGGCCCGAGGGCTTCGGGCTCCACAACCCGATCCAGAACCTCGGCGAAGAGGAGACGGTCGGCCGCCATGGCCCCGAGTTCCCCGGTTCGCCACTCCACGATGCTCCATGTGGGCGGCCCGCCCTTCTCCAGCGGGGGGCCGGCCGCCCACGTGACGCTCAGGTCGCCGCGCAACCAGAGTCGACCGTCCGGGACGTGTGCAAGGGCTTCGAAGCCGAGTTCGGTCTCGAGGCGGCCCTGCCTATCCGCGAGCAGTTGTCCGCGGATCACATGGAATCTGGCATGGTCAAAGTACTCGACGCGGTCCAGAAGCGGCCGCCACAGAGCCAGATCCCGTGGGGTGATGTCTCGCGCTACTCGCTCGTACGAGGCCTCTCCGACCACGCCGGGCGCATTCCAGGCGTAGGGCTCGACCGAGACGAGGTCCACCACCCGAACGAGGTCCCCGAACACCGTTCGAGTGGACTCATCGGGGAGAAGGAGGTTCAGGGCCGAGTGGCTGAGACGCTTGAGCTGAGGGGAAATCTGGATGATGGCCTCTTCGGAGGCGATCATCGCGTCCCACCCGGCTGGAGGCTCCTGAGCGCCGACGGCGGTCGCGCAGCTCAGCGCTGCGAGGAGGAGGGAGAGGCCAGCTCTCAGGCGTGAGCGAGGGGTGAAGCCGCGAGTCGTCCGACGTGCTTCTGCATTCCTCATCATCGTTCCACGCCAGTACCCGGGAGTCGGCGTCAGTAGCGGCTACCGGACCGAAATCGAAAACAGGGAGATCGCCGCTCTAACCCCTCCGAATCCAGCTGGATCTTCGTCCACTGGGGGGAGATCGGGGTTCGGGACTCCTTCGCCGAAGCTCATGATAAGCGAGGCCAAGCCAGCGGCACCGATCCCGGCGGTCAGCCAGGTGCGCGTACGGTCGAACTCGCGTCGCTCGAGTCGAGCGATGCGGCTGGCCGGGATTGTCACGTCCTGCCCCAGGGATCTGGTCATGATCCCCACCGTCTGGTCCGTGACCCGGACGCGCAGAATGAGGTCATCGCCGTAGGCCCGGAGGAACGTGCCGTCCATCCTGAGGCCGGGCGAGAACTCGGCCAGGTCGCCGAGCCCCTCCTGCGTCAAGTGCACGCGCACATCCTCCCCGGGCGGCACGGTACCGAGTTCCGTCGCAACGTAGCCGAAGCATCCCGAGCAGAGGAAGAGGCCCGCCGCCATCCAGGCGCACTTTCGGACCACAGAGTTCCTCGCGAACGACATTTAGGCAAACCCGGTCAGGAGCGGGGGCGCGCCGCTGGCGCCGCGTTCAACGGGCCGGCGCGGCGACCCCACTCCACACGTCAGCCCGACAGGCTGGGGTTGTTGAACCGCTCTACGTTGGGAAGGGGCATGCATTCGTTGCCCCCATAGGTGATTGGGGTGAAGGGGTGTGTGCCCTTGGTCCACTCGTCGAACCCGCCGTAGCGGCGCAGGTCACCGAACCTCTTTCCCTCAAGGAAGAACTCGCGCCGCCGTTCTTCGATGATGTGGTCACGGATCTCGGCCTCGGCGCCGCCCTCAAAGGCAGGGATTCCCGCTGCGGCGTGGAGCTCGTTGATGATGTCGACGGCTCTCTGGCCTCCCGCGGCCTCGGCGATGATCAGCTGGGCCTCTACGTAGCTCGCGAGTCGGTAGGGCGAGGAATCCGAGCTGTACTTGGTCTGGAGCCACAAATCCGTCACCCCATCGGTCGTCTTGCCACCCGTGTTGGCGACGGCCACCCTCGGATCGGCTGCACCCATCCACGTCACGTCCCAGTAGTGCGGATCCATCGAGATCCTGCGATTCTGGTTGTTGTTCAGGTAGATGATGTTCCGCCGCGAGTTGTTGGCGGACGAACGGCTCACGTCGTAGCTGAAGCCGGGTGAGACCTGTTCGGCGGCGGATAGCGCCGCGGAGTTGTCCCCCATGGAGATGTTGGCGCGGGCGAGCCCGACGTAGGCGGCATTCCTGGTTTGGGCGTCGATCGCGAGCGAGACGGCCTCGGTGAAGCGGTCCTTCGCCAGTTCGAACATTGACGGCGGCTGTACCTCCGGGCCGTTGTCGAAAGCCGCGCTGCACATTGCGTCTCCGAATATGACGTAGTTGAAGCCGGCGTAGAGGTTGGCCTTCGCGAGCAATCCGCTTCGGCCCGCCACCTCCTGGTCCGTCCAGGCCTCGAGCCTTCCGATGACGTCGTCCGCGAGCGCGCGAGCAGTGGCCATCGGCGCGTACACGCCGGTGCCGCCACAGCCACTACCGACGTAGTCGCTGCTCGCCGGGGTGACGTTGCGCTGCAACCACTCCGCGCCTCCCGCCTCGACGAACCCTCCAATGATCTCGCCGCCCAGGTGGGAGGTGCCCCAGACGAAGCTCGAGTACGCGCACTCGAACTCGCCCTGGACGCTGGTGGTCAACAAGGTGGCGAACCCCGGATCATCCAGTGCTTCGGCAGTCGTTGCCCCGGGAAGCTCTACTTCCAGAAGGTTGTCACACCCGGACAGTGTCAGCGCCCCGGCCAGGATCAATCCAGTTATGACTCTTTGATGACAATCGTGGTGGCGATGATGATGGCGCATGGGACCCCCCGTTCGATTTGGTACGCGGTTGCTCGGTCGATGGCGCTCCATCAGAACCTCACCCGCAGCGTGGTGATGACGGAGTGCGGCAGAGGTGGGGGATTCAGCTGCCAACCATATTCCCGATCCCGCGTGTGCTTCGATTCCGGATCCAGGTCGGTGAAGCTCTCGTGCACATACGGGGTCCAGAGATTACGTCCAGTCACGGTGAGTGTGGCCTGCGACACCCCGAAGCTCTCGACCACGCTGGTCGGCAGGCTGTAGCTGAGGGAGATGTCGCGCAGTCGGATGTGGTCTTCCCTCTGGTGGTGCGGCCATTCCACGCCAGCCGTGAGGAATGAGGCCGCCAGGACCGGATCGAGCTCACCTATGCGCGCCTGGGCGCCCTCGAGCGAGTTCCCGAACGAGTTATCACGCTTCCACTGCGTCGTGCTGAATCTGGTACGGTCGGTGTACCACGTGAACAGCGCGTTGAGCGTCAGGTTGTCGCCGAGCGTCAACTGCGAGGAGAGGCTGCCCAGCCATCCGGGTCCCGCTTGGGCAGTAAAGAAGTAGGGGGCATTTCCACAGGGGACGGGCGGGTGCTGGCCAATCTCCGACTCGTCCATGTTGAAGACACCCGGAGGGCCTCCATGGCACATGATGTTGACCAGATTCCGGCCCTCCGACCCACCCCACTGCGCCGAGGCGATGTGTCGACTCCAGTTTGCGCCGAGGGGCCAGCCCTCGATGTGCTGGAAGCGGCCCCTTCTGTCGATCTGCAGTGGGGGGAGCCCACCGTTGTCCGCAAGCAGGTTCGTATTGTGCGAGACAGTGCCGGTCAGACTCAGGCCCACCGACCGCGTCTGGATCGGGCGGGCGGTCAGCGCCAGCTCCCAGCCGTTGTTCTCCACCCTCCCCGCGTTGACGAAACGGCTGCTGGAGAACCCGCCTGACGGCGCCGACGCCGCAATCAGGATCGCGTCGTTCGTTGTCTGCCGGTAATGGGTCACCTCGAGGTTGACATGGTCCCCGAGAAGGCTGGCGTCGAACCCTACTTCCAGCTCCGACCCGACCTCGGGCTTGAGGTCCGGATTGCCCACTTCACCGGGCCTGACGGTGGGCACATCTCCCGGCCCGACAGAAGGCACATAGGTCCGAACCGCCGCGAAGGCGTCCGGCTGCATTCCCGACCTTCCCCACGCGACCCGCAGACGCAGGGTCTCGACCGCCGGCACGGAGAAGAAGTCGGCGTCGCTGATCACCCAGCTTCCACTCAGCTTGGGGTAGTACGCGGCCTGGAACGACTCTCCGAAGGCGCTGTTGGCGTCGGCGCGCAGCGCTGCGGTGAGGAACAGCTGTTCCCGCCATCCGACCGTCTGCTGGGCAAAGACCCCGAAGGTCTTGTTCGCGACATAGGACTCCCCGCCCGTCGCAACCGATCCGGAAGAGACCGTGGACACGGCCGGGGTCGGCATCTGGATAGAGCTCGCGGAAGTCACCCGGAACTCACGCACAAAGTACTGGGCCCCGAACGAGGACGCCGCGGTGATCTCGGAGAACGGCTCGAACGACGCGGTCAGGTTGTAGTCGAACGTGTGATTCACGTCGCGCTTCTCTTCGACACCCTTTGAGCCCTGGCCGCCGCCCTCGGAGCTGTGGAAGCCGAAGAACGAGGCCTCCTCGGTGTCCGGCATGCGAGGCACGAATGTCGAGAGTCTGGAATCGGTGAAGTCCAGCCCCCATATGAGCCTCTGGCTCAACCAGTCGGTCGGCCGGTGGTTGACGGTGGTCGAAACGGTCCCCCGGTTCAGACGATCCTGCCAGTCGCGCACCGCCGTGATTTCGGGGGGAGCGTTGGAAAACCCCCGCAGAGGCGTGTCCTGGGTCACGGGAGAACCGAATTGGTGGCTCGCGATCAGGCCGAAGTCGATGTCTCGCGCTGTGTGCCTGAGACTGCGGACAACACCGAGATCCACGGACATGTCGAGTTCGTCCGTCACAGCCGCCTGAACATTTGCCCGCACGTTCGTGCGCGTCTTGTCGTTGTTGGGCAGGTAGCCTTCCTCATCGTCGAAGGCCCCCGAGAAGAAGTACGTCAGGTTGTCCCGCCCGCCCCTGACGTTCACCACATACCCCTGGACCAGGCCGGTGCGGAACACGTCGCGGCCAGCCGCGGTCTCGTCCTGGTACGGATGCTGGGAAATGATGGTCCGTCCATCCGAAGCGATCCCGTAGTTGGTCGGGAGCCGTCCCCCGGGATTGTGGAACCAGTTGGCTCCCTGCCGGGAGACGACCTCAACCGTTGCGCGACCGGGAATGCCCTTTTTGGTGATGACCTGGATCACGCCGGCCGAAGCTTCGGTGCCGTAGAGGGTGGCGGCCGCTGGCCCCTTGATGATCTCGATCCGCTCGATCTCCTCCGGATTGAGGTCGTTGAGGCGGGAAGTGCCGTCGCTGGCCCAGGGGCCGAAGCCGACGACGCCGCCGTTGGCGCGGACCCCGTCAATGTACAGCAGCGGTTGCGTGCCGAGCGCCACGGTGCTCCGCCCGCGAATCATGATGCCGCCGCCGGACCCCACCGAGCCGCTGCCGACCTGGACGGACACCCCGGGGATCTGTCCGGTGAGCATCTGCTGGATGTTCGCGGGCGCGCTGGTCTCGAGCTCCTCGGCGGCATTCATTGTGCCTACGACGTTGGCGACCGCACGCCTCTGAATGGTGCCGACCGTACCCGTGACGACGATCTCGTCCAGGCCGAGGGCCTCGATGTCAAGCGCGAAGTCCACCGTCGCAGTTTGCCCGGAGACCACGGTCACGGTCGTCTCCTGCGTCCCGTACCCGATCATCTGGACTCGAAGCGGGTGCGTGCCGACCGGCACGTTCACGAAGAGATAGCGCCCCTGGCTGTTGGCCACCGCGCCGATCCCGGTTCCGGGGATCGAAACCAGCGCGCCGGCCAGCGGACGCAGCGTCTCGCTGTGGACGACGCCACCGGTGATGGTTCCCCCGCCCTGTGCCAGCACGGGAGTCGCTACGATGAGGAGGAAGGAAGACAGACCAAGACCAACGAAGAACCGACGACTACTCATGCGATACCTCCCCAAACGGATGGCCCCAGAGCGTCAACCGGTGTCGACAGGAGTGACCTGAAGGATACGGGACCATGCCTATGCTTAAATGAATTCACTATTCTAGCGGAGTATGGGGAGACGCACAAACTGTCAGAAGCAAATGAACATGTCCGGTTTTGGTAGCACGTAATCTGTCCGCCTTTTTCCCGTCACGCCCGGAGCGACTCGAGGGGAGCGAGTGGCGGGAGCCCCGTCTACGCAGCCCCCCGGGCCGATCCTTCCTTCAGCGTCCGCCTGAGCTGTCTGGCCGAGGCATGACCTCCCCCGGTAAAGGTGGCGTGTGAACAGGATCCCGGCGGGCGCGAGTGGCCTGCTCGAAAGCGTATCCGAGCGCGAACAACCTGGCTTCACCAAAGGCGCGGCCGATGAACGAGATCCCCACGGGCAGGCCGCGCGGGGTGAAGCCGGCCGGGACGATGAGATCGGGCACGCCGGCAAGACTTGCGATGTCAGTACCTGAAAGACCGCCAAACTGGTTGTCGCTCGAGAGAAGGCTCGGAGGTGTGGTCGAGGTAGGGTAGACGATGGCGTCCAGGTTGTGGGCGTCCAGCATCCCGTCCACGATGGCCTGCACCATCGGGAAGCCGTAGTCCCGCATGGCCACGTACTCGTAGTCGGTGAGTTCGCCGCTGGCTTCTTCCTGCCTGAAGAGGGTCCAGCGGGCAGGGTTCGGGCGGGATCCGTCCGGCATGGGTCCGACGATCTCCTGCGATCTCTCGATCATCTCCCTCAGCGTCTTCGGGTATTCGGGACCGATGGTTGCGAGATAGTCCTTGATCTGGGCACGGAAATCCGGCCAGCGAACGGTCGTGTACCAGACGCCCTTCACGTCCAGGAGCCACGGCGGGTAGCGAACGTCCAGGATCGTCGCCCCTTGGTCCCTCATGGTCTCGAGCGCCGCTTCAATGATCCAGTCGACCGCCTCGTTGGCTCCCATCAAGTCACGCGCGATCCCGATCCGGGCACCTTGGAGCGCGCCGGCGTCCAGGAACTGCGTGTAATCGGTCTCAAACCGCCCTTCGCTCTTCTGCGTCGTGGGGTCGGCGGGATCGACTCCCGTCATGGCCCCGAGCATCGCCGCGACATCGTACACGTGGCGCCCCATTGGGCCAGCCATGTCGAGATTGATCGAGAGGGGAATGATCCCGTCGTGGCTCAGCAGGCCGTGCGTGGGCCGGAGCCCGACGATTCCATTGGCCGTTGAGGGTCCGCGCACGGAGCCACCGGTGTCTGTTCCGATGCCGATCTGGCTGAAGGCTGCCGCAACGGCGGCACCCGTCCCTCCCGATGATCCCGATGGCGTGCGCGCGAGGTCGTGGGGGTTTTTGGGGAAGAAGTTTCCGACGGAGCTGAGGATACCGCCGGAAGCGAGCTCGCTCATGTTGACCTTGGCGAGGATGATCGCGCCGGCATCACGCAGCTTCCTTACGATGAATGCGTCGTCGGGAGGTATCGAGCCGGCCAGCAGGGCCGAGCCCCCGGTGGTGGGCATGTCTCCCGTGTCGACGTTGTCCTTCAGCACCACGGGGATGCCGTGCAGCGGCGACCGTGGTCCGCTCCGTCTGCGCTCCTGATCGAGTTCCCTCGCCCTATCGAGGGCGTTCTCGTTCAGCCACAGAACGGCATGGAGCTCGGGGCCGGCACGATCGTAGGCCTCGATTCGTGCCAAGCTCATCTCGATGAGTCTCTCCGAGGTCAGCTGCCCCGAATCGAAAGCAGCATTCAGGTCTTCGATCGTGGCCCACGCGATCCCGCCTGCCTCGGGCGGTATCTGGGCTTGTGCCGGCAACACGCGGAGGATCGAAAGGAGGAGTGTGAACGTCCACCGGTGGATGAGGGTCTGCCGCGCGCGCGGCGAGGGGCGTATCCAGTTGAGCATCGTCTGATCTCTCCTGTCACGGTTTGTCAGCCGAACGCTACGTCGGACCCCAGGGGCGAAGATCAGGAACCGGCCGGCCTGCGCCGAGGGCGCGCTCCATCCCGGCTGCGACCACCAGCAGCCAGGCGTCCGTTCCGTGGGGGGTGAGTAGCTGAATACCAAGGGGCATCCCGTCCGCGTCCCGGCTGGTGGGCAGAGCGATCGCCGCTGCCCCAAGGAAGTTGGCGGGGCGGAGGAAGGCTCCCAATCCCGCGTGGCGGGTGTCTTCGGGATCAAGGATTCGGGCGCTCTGATCCGAGCCGGGCATCAGCAGTCCCTCCACGGAACCCATTTCCTGAGCGAAGCGCGCCTTGACCGCCTTCCTGCGCTCGAGCGCGGCCTCGTAGTCCGGGTTGCTGACGTCGGCGCCGGACCGGATCCGCTCGCGTATGACGCTCCAGAGCGGCGTGGTCTCGTCCAGGGCCAGCGTCCTGTAGCGTTGGTAGGCCTCGTAAGCGAGCACAGTGGAGTTGTCCTGTCCCAGGCGGTCGAAGTCGAGGATCGGGGGCGGAGACCAGATCTCCAGAGTCCAGCCGGAGCGGGAGACGCGCTCCAGCGCCCGTCGCCAGTGGTCTAAAGCTTCCGGCTGCATCGGCATGGGCCAGGCGCCCTCCGCGGCCAGGACCGCAGCTTGCGTGTGCGCAGAGGAGTGGACGTCGTCGTCGGGGTCAGCGTGACGGGGTCGTCGAAGTCCGGGCCCGCAAGGACGGCGGTCATGGTGCGTGCGTCCTCAAAACCGTGCGCGCAATGGGACCCAGCACATCCAGCGTCGAGCTGAGGGGCAGACAGCCGGCCCGGCTGATGAGGCCGGAGGAAGGCTTGTATCCGACCAGGTGGTTCATGAGCGCCGGGGCGCGCACCGAGCCCCCCGGATCCCCTCCGATCGCGATCGGCGCCAAGCCCGCGGCGACGGCCACCCCGGAACCGCTGGACGACCCCCCCGCATCGCCTCTTCAGTCAAGTTCGTCGTGAGACCCCAGCCAAGCGCCGAGGCGACCAGGCTGAAGAACACGAAGCTCGAGTAGAAGCCGCGACGGCTTGCGGGCGCGATTTCGGCGAGCAAGGTGGTGGCCGAAGCATAAAGCCCGCCCAACGAAAGCCCCTGTACCGGACGAGCCAGGGTCAGGATGACGGGTGCGACGATCCCTACAGTAGCGAACGTTGGAGACAAGCCGATGACCAGCGAGCCGCCCGCCATCATGAGGATACTCAGAACGAGCGCGGCCTTGCGTCCCCGGCGATCCGCGAAGACGCCGATGATCCAGCCGCCGAGCGGACGCATGATGAACCCCACGGCGAAGATTCCGTAGGCGGTCAGCAGTGCGGTCGTCTCGTTGCCCGGAGGGAAGAACTGGCTGCTGAAGAAGATCGCGAACATGGCGTACACGGTCCAATCGAACCACTCGAGCGCGTTGCCTACGGCTCGCTGCCACGATGGCGCGACGGCGCGAGGAAGTGGGAGCGCGGGAGGAAGCTGCCATGCTCGCGCCTATTCGGGGACCCGGGACTTCATACGAAAGCTGGCCCGTTCGCGGAAGGTGTCACGAACGGGCCACTTTATCTTTACCACGCGAGGGTGCGCGCGAGAATCAGCAGAAGACGCAGAGGTGGTTGTTGATGGCTCCCATGCCTTCGAGGAGCTCGATCGTCTCGAAGAAGGGTGTCAGGCCATTGGCCGGACCGTTGGCCAGGTCCACGGTCGTGAGTCCCGACCGCCCCACGATCAGGGGATCGGCACCCTGCTCGACGAGGTAGAGGATGACGTCGTTCATGCCGCGGCCTGCCGCGCCGTGAATGGTTCCGTACCCGAGGTGGTCGCGAAGCTTAACGTCGGCGCCCAGTTCTTCGACCAGGTACTTCAGGGCAGGCAGCCATCCGTCCGGAACATGCCGGTGGAAGTTGCCGGCGCGTCCCGCGCCTTCGCCGGAGTTTCCGGACGCCGCGTGAATCGGATAGGTGCCGGGGCCGCCCGGGGGAATGGGCGGGACACCGGACTGGTCTTCGTCGGGCACTTGGACTTCAAGACCCACGCGCCGGTTCCCGGCGGGGGCTTTCGTCGGCATGTGGGGGTCAGCCCCGTACTCCACCAGGAGCTTCATCGCGGGAACGTCGAGTCCGTGAGCCGCCCGCCAGAAAGGTGTCGTGCCCCAGCTGTCGACGCCGATCCCGCCGAAGTTGTACGCCATGTACCAGTAGTGCATGGTGAGTCGGGCATTGACGTCGGCTCCCGCTTCAAGCAGGGTCCGCATGGTCTCGATGTGGCTCGACTCCTGCTGCTCGAAGGCGCGCTGCTGCGGATATCGCGACTTGTTCGCCCAGCGGGTGTTGATGACCGCGTACAGAGGCGTGATGCCCGACGGGTAGTTGGGGATGTTCGGATCGGCGCCGCGCCTCAGCAGCTCCAGGCCCAGGTCATAGTGCCCGTTGATCATGGCGCTGTTGATCGGCGTGCTCAGGTCGCCGCCGCTCTGCTGGTTGATGTCGGCGCCGCCTTCGAGAAGCGCCATTGCGGCCTCGCGATGTCCTTCGCGTACCGCGTGCAGCAGGGCGGTCAGGCCGCCCTGAAAGCCGGCTTGCTCCTGCCTGGTCGGAGCTCGTCCGGCGGTCTGGGCGGAATCCCAGTCGATGCGCACCAACTCCGACGCATCCATCGGATCCACGGGTTCATAGGCGCGCGCCGCCCGTAGCGCGGTTTGCGTCTGGGCCAGCGTGGGCGCCCAGGTTTCCGGATCCGGCGACTTCGCCCGGTAGATCTCAAGTACCGAGTCACGCACCGCGTCCGAGATCTTCTCCTGCTCCGACAGGCGCTGGAACGGAATGACCTTGCTGGTGATGCCAACGTCCGCGCCCCGGTCGATCAACACCTCGATAGACGGTGCGCGGTTGCGGGAGGCCGCGAACATGAGCGGGGTCTGGTCCCACTTGCCTTCGCTGACGTTGACGTCCGCTCCGTGGTCGGCCAAAGCGGCCACAGCTTCCGCGCTCCCGGCCAAGGCCGCGAAGTGGAGAGGGGTGGAGCCGTTGACGTTGCGCGACTCCGGCTTGGCGCCGGCTTCCAGCAGGGCACGCACGGTGCCGCCCTGCCCCGCCTCCGCCCCGATGTGCAGCGGGGTGAGGTCACCAAGCCGGGTAGAGGCCTCCAAGTCGGCACCGGCTTCGACGAGCAGCCGGACCAGCTCCACGTTGCCGAGTTCGGCGGCCCAGTGCAGCGCGGCCATGCCGTCGCTCTGCGCCATGTTGACCTCGGCGCCTTCCTCCAGCAGCGAACGCACTGCCCCGACGTCGCCCCGCATGGCGGCATCGGCGACCGGGGTATCCGGCGGCGGGGCGGCCCACAAGAGGGCCAGCATCACCGCCGGAACCCACACGTTCACATGAGCCTTGCCCTTCACCGGACGCGCCTCAGCGGGAGGAAGAGGCGTCGGCGGCCAGCCCGGCCGAGTAGCCCAGGCTGAAGGCTCCCGTGCTGTCGCCGAAGCTGGTCAGGTCTGTGTGCCCCAGCTTGTGCAACAGGGTGAGCATGACGTTGGCCAGAGGCGTGCCGTCCGGGGCGTTCAGGTGCACGTTGCCGTCCATCTGGCCGCTGGCGCCGCCCAGGACGATGAAGGGAACTCTCAGGTGGTTGTGCACGTTCGGGTCACCCATGGGCGAGCCGTAGATGACCATGGTCTTGTCGAGCAGCGTGCCGTCCATTTCCTCGACTTTGTTGAGCTTCTCCATCAGGTACGGGAGCATGCTGACGTGGTACTCGTTGATCACCGAGAAGTCCGCGATCGCCTCTTCGCTGTCTCCATGGTGCGAAGCGGGGTGGAAGGGCGTGTCGACGCCGCTCTCCGGGAAGGTGCGGGCCGACGAATCACGCGACAGCTTGAAGGAGAAGACGCGCGTCATGTCGGTCTCGAACGCCAGCACCTGCAGATCGAACATGAGGTGCATGTGCTCGCTGAACGAATCCGGCACGCCCGCAGGAGCTTCGGGCATGTCACGGGGATCGCCGCTCGTGTTGCGCGCCTCGACCATCTCGATGCGCCGCTCGATCTCGCGCACGTTCTCCAGATACTGATCCATGCGCAGCCGGTCTGCCGGCCCCAGGGTCTGCCGCATCTGGGCCACCCGCTCCGCGATCCAGTCGAGGATGCTGCGGTTGGTGGAGCGCCGCTCAAGCCTCTCTTCCGCGGTGGAGCCGGCCCCGAAGAGCTGCTCGAAGGCAACGCGCGGGTCGCGGATCACCGGGAGAGGTTCCGTGGGCGAGGCCCAACTCAGGGAGTCCGTGTACACGCAGGTGTAGCCGTAAGCGCACCCCCCGGCCTGGTTGATGTTCTCAATGCACAGCTGCATCGAGGGGATGGGCGTGTCCTGGCCGAAGCGGTCCGCAAAGATCTGGTCGAACGAGGCGCCCACGTAGACATCCGACCCTTCAGTCTGCTTGACGTGCGACTGCGTGAGAAAGGTCGCCGTCGAGCGGAAGTGGTCCCCGCCGATCTCCTCGGGGATGAAGGCCTCGGCCATCTTCACGTCGGTATTGCTGATGATGGTCAGGTACTTGCGCCACGGCTCCAGGCTGCGCAAGGACGTCGGCGACAGATCGAAGCCGTGGCCCGTCTGCGCAGGGCTCCAGAAGTTCTGCTGGGCTCCCCATGCGGTGCAGCCCGCCGCCCCGTGCGACATCTCCATCGAGATGAGACGGGTGGCATCCAGCGCCCGGATCGCCTCCGTGCCGCGCAGACCCGCCGGGATCATGGCGTCCAGAAGCGGCAGAGCCACGGTCGCTCCCATGCCCTTCAGAAAGATGCGCCGCGGAATGTGTTTGCCCGTGATCAGTCTCATCGTCTTTCTCCCTCGGTACTCCCGGTTTCAGCTTCGCAGCCGGCGAAGCGTTCCTCTGCGTCCTGCTATCACTGTTACGCGCACACCTGTGGCGCCGGCGACCTGTCCAGCGTCGCTCCCGTCCGCGGGCGCTTGCGATTCCCTAGTTCCCGCTCGGCGCCTCCTCGACGACGATGTCCGGCACCTGGCTCATGCGGAAGGCGTCGCTTTCGATCACGCCCGCCATGAACGACGACATCCTGTAGCCGTTGGCCTCGGCCGCCGCCGTGATCGCCCGGATCTCGGGCATGTCGTAGTATTCGACCCGCCGCCCCAGGGCATACGCCATGAGGTTCACGGCGAAGTTGCGAATCAGTGGGATCGGCCGCTGCAGGAGTGCTTCCTGAAGCTCAGCCGGGCTCTCCACCGGAGTGCCGTCCCAGAGAGTCCCCCGCGTGTCCAGCGGCATGCTGTGTTCCCTGATGCGCCACTTTCCGGTCACGTCGTAGTTGTCCAGGGCCAGTCCGATCGGATCCATGAACTGGTGGCAGGCGGCGCACACCGGGCTGGCCCGGTGACGCTCCATGCGCTCGCGCGTCGTCAGCATGCGGCCCCCGTCGCTGCTCTCGGTCTGCTCAAGATCCGGCACGCCCGGCGGCGGCGGCGGCGGTGGCGTGCCCAGCATCACCTCCATCACCCACTTGCCGCGCAGCACCGGCGAGGTGCGGTTGGCGTGCGAAGTGAGCGTCAGGATGCTTCCGTGTCCGAACAGCCCGCGCCGCCGGTCGTCGGGGTACTGAACCCGGCGGAAGGCGTCGCCGGCCACGCCGGGGATGCCGTAGTGTTTCGCCAGCCTCTCGTTCACGAACGTGTAGTCCGCGTTGAAGAGCTCGAGGACGCTGCGGTCCTCCTGGACGATGTTGTTGAAGAAGAGTTCGGTCTCCTCCAGCATCGCGTTGCCGAGCTGCTCGTGGAAGTCGGGGAAGAGGAGTCGGTCGGGGTGCACCTTTTCCAGGTCCTCGAGCCGGAGCCACTGCGCGGCGAAGCGCGACCCGAGCGCCTGCGCTCGCGGGTCGGCGAGCATGCGCTTCATCTGAGCCCGGAGCACGTCCGGGCTGGAGAGTTCACCGCGGTCGGCCAACCCGACCAGTGTGTCGTCCGGGAGGGTGCCCCACAGGAAGTAGGACAGCCGCGAAGCCAGATCGAGGTCGAAGATGGCGTACAGCTCGCCCGCCTGGGCGTCGGCGGGCGTTTCCTCGACCCGGAACACGAAGTCGGGGCTCGCGAGAATGGCTTGCAGGGCGGTGCGAACGCCCACTTCGAACCCCTCGCCCGCCTTCAGGTCGTAGAAGGCCATCAGAGAT
The DNA here is from genome assembly GCA_965237885.1 of Longimicrobiales bacterium. Lineage (GTDB taxonomy): Bacteria > Gemmatimonadota > Gemmatimonadetes > Longimicrobiales > Gaopeijiaceae > BD2-11. The sequence goes on from CBDEGN010000002.1 coordinate 1,840,896, forward strand.
TCGACATCTGCGGATTTCAGCGGACGCCGGAATGCCTTGCGGCCGAGTCGTGCCACGATCTCGCGTGCGCACGGACGCTCCTCCGCCGGCGAGGACGGCATGCAACTGAAGATGGCGCGCCGGCTGGGTGTGTCCGAGACCCCGGTCGTGTTGCTGGGGCCCAGAATGACCATATCCTTCAAGTGTGCCAGGACGGTGATGCCGTAGCCCCCGCCGCTCCCGATCTTGCGGTCGCTGAGCGACCAGTCGTGGGGCGAAAGCAGATCCTCGACGGGCCCGTCGGCGTTGCGCAGGAAGACGGCGCTCACCCGGTGCGGGCCGGCGGTCACCTGGAAGAGCTCGGTGGTGAAGCTCATTCCGTTGGGGTCGGCGACGTGCATCCAGCGGTCGACCTCCAGCAGGGCGAGGCGTTCTCCGTCCAGGGAGATCTCGATTTGTTCCCCGGGGGTGACGCCGCCCGTGATCTCGCCGGTCGTTGTGTGCTCGAACCAGAGCTGGAAGTTGTATTCCCCGTCGGCGGGGAAGTTGTGGACCACACTCACGCCCCCTCTCGTACCGCGGGGAGCACCGGGTACCCGGTCCCACTGGGCGGCGTAGCCCGACTTGGTGTAGGTCACCGAGTTGCTGCGCGCGTCGGGCATCCCGACCGCCACCCGGCTGATCTGGTCCGCCGCGCGCAGGTAGGCGTCCAAGTTGGTGGGGGAGAGCATCTGAACGTCGGCGATGTTGTCGAAGTTCGCGCTCTTGGTGTCGAGCGGCAGGTAGTCGCCGCCATCGATCTGCAGGTCGAGCAGATCGCGGATCGACGCCGCGTACTCGGCCCGGTTCAGTCGCTGGAAGGACCGGCTCCCCGGGTTCGGGTTGTCCGCCGCGGCCTCGTCAATGAGCTGCTCAAGGGTTTCAACCAGCAGGACCAGGGTGTCGCCGGCAGGGCGCGGCATCCCGGGCGGCGGCATCATCCCCGCGCGCAGCTTGCGAATCATCTTCTCAGCCGTCTCCGCGGATTCCGGAGCGTTCTCCACGTGGAAGGCCGCGAGGCTGAGATTACCCGTCAGGAGGGCGTCGTTGTGACAGACCTGGCAGTAGGTGCGAACGACGCCCGTCAGCTCTTCGGGGGATACGTCGCGGGATACATCCGCGGGCGAGATGAGGGCGATGGGCTCGAAGCCGTCACCGGGAACGGCCCCGGACTGCTGCCCGACTGCCGCGGTGAGGCCGGCGAGCGCCATCAGGCTGGCGATGGGTAGTCTCATGTGCATCTGCCTTCAAGGTATGAGACGCGGTAACTCGGACCCGGTCCGGCGGCCGCCAGGCGACCCGCGATGTTCCGCCGGAAGGCAGGACGAGGCGGCAATAGGCGACGCACCAACATGCACTATACGACGCGATCAGGCTGTCCGGCAATAGACGCGCGCGCGTCGGACGGTTGCGGCATCGGGCATCCACCCTTGCTGAAGTGGCGTGGGTGCCAACCAGCGCGGTGCGTGCTAAGATGCCTGTCCAGCGCCCTGCGGCGAGCAGGTTCGACCGGGACACGCCCCGGCATTCCCTCCGTGCACAAGGAGCACGAAGATGAAAGTATGGTCGGCTCTATTGGTTCTCATCGTTGCGGCTGTCGCGTTCATCGTCATGAAACCGGGGCAGGACTCGGCTTCGGAGATCCCCGCGGCCATGCAGACGGCTGCCCAGGCTGATCGGGAAGCCGCCTTCCAGGCCGAGATCCGGATGGAAAACCCCATCGAGCCCCTCAACTCGGTCTGGATCGAGGAGTTGACCTGGATCGAGGTGCGCGACGCCATGGCGGCCGGCAAGACCACAGCCATCATCCCCACCGGGGGCATCGAGCAGAACGGGCCCTACGTCGCCCTCGGGAAGCACAACTACGTGCTGGATGGCGCCTGCGAAGGGATCGCCCGCAAGCTGAGCAACGCCCTCTGCACGCCGATCGTCAAGCTCGTGCCGGAGGGCGGATTCGAGCCCAAAACCAGCCACATGCGGTACCCGGGAACGCTCACCGTGCGCGACGAGACCTTCCAGATGATGCTCGAGGATGTAGGTCATAGCCTGCATGTGCACGGTTTCGAGCACATCATCTACATCGGGGACAGCGGAGGGAACCAGGCGGGCATGGCCGCGGCGGCGGCAGCCCTCAACGAGCGGTGGGGCGAGACCAGGGCGCACCACATCGCGGGCTACTACGACAACGCGGGCGTGATGGCGCGCATGAACGAGCTGGGAGTCGAGGAGGGGCCCAGCGACGGATACCACGACACCTACTGGCTCACCGCCATGCAGATGACGGTCGACCCCTCGACAGTGCGCTACGACGAGCGGGTCGCGGCCGGGAAGGCGACCATCAACGGCGTCTCCATCGCGCCCAGGGAAGAGACCGTCGCGCTCGGGCAGCAGTTGATGGAGTGGCGCAACGACAAGACGGTGCAGTTGATTCGAGAGGCGATCGGCGGAGGCAACTAGGGCCGGAACTCGTCCAGCGCTCCTAGCGGTGGCTGTGCGTGTGCACGGCCAGCTCCGCCGTCACGAAGTCCACATGCCGGGACCCGACGCCGCCTTGCATGAGCCTCAGGACCATCTCCGTATGGCCGGTGTCGTGCACGACCAGGTGTCCCGAGAAGGTGCCGGGTGGATTCTGCTCGAATTCGGCCATCGACTCGTCGGCGATGTCCACCTCGAGGTAGAACTCGCTTCCAAGCTGGATGGCCGTGCCGTCGTGGTCCACATGGCGGACGTCGATTCGGTCCGATCTCTCGTTCTCGACCCTCAGCTCACCGGTCCAGATTCCCGAGTCTCCGTCGTATGATGCGATGGTCTCTCCGCCCATCGCCAGCACGACGCCGCCGATTTCCGCATGGTCTTCCGTGGGTTCCGTGGAACTTGTGCACGCGAAAGGGCCAAAGCCGCCGCGGCCAGCAGGGCTGGCGGCAGCCTGCGTCGAATAGCGGTCATCCCCCCTCCTCCGGTCATGATTTCCTCTCCGGGCTCGCGGCACCGGGCATCCGTCGGTCCGATCTCCCGTTCCGCAACCCCCGACAATTCTCGCATGCTTCGTGTGCACGGGCGTGCACGGTGCAGGTCAGAACTCGAAGCCCTCTCTCTGGAAGGCGGGGCTGCCGTCCACAAGCGTGAGCAGGATGTGGTCCCCCATCTCCAGAATACGGTCCGGGTTGCGCTCCAGTTCCCGGAAGTCCTGCAGGTCGAGCACCACCATGTCGGCGACCTTGCCGGGCTCCAGGCTGCCGGTCCAGTCGTCCGAGTAGGTCAGGTAGGCGTTGTCGATGGTCATCCCGCGCAGCGCCTCCTCGAGCGTGATGGTCTGCTCCAATCCGTGCTGGTCCCCCCACAGGTCGGTGCGCGTGAGCATGGCGTAGAGGCCGATCCAGGGGCTGTAGGGGGACGTGCCGTAGTCCGACCCTACCGCGATGCGGACGCCGGCGTCCAGGTAGCTGCGCATCGGCTTCAGTCGGGCCATGCGCTCGAGGCTCAGGTTGGCCGAGAAAGAGCGGCCCTGGTGGTAGATGAACGACGGGTTGACCGCCGCGATGATGCCGTAGTCGGCCATCTTCTCGAGGACGCTGGTCTCCTCTTCCATGGGCAGGTAGGCGTGGATGACGCTCCAGCGCAGATCGGCATCGGGATCCTCCGCCCAGATGGAGTCCATCAGCCTGGCGTAGATGTCGACCGTCTGCTTCACGCCCAGGTCGCCGGTCGAGTGGATGTGGGGCTCCCAGCCCCGGTCGACGGTGGGGCGCAGTTGTGCCTCGCGCACATCGTCCTCGACCCAGTGGTAGCCGTGGTTGGGCTCGCCTTCGATGGTCTCCCAGTCTACGAAGGGCACGGAGACCCAGGAGCTTCGCGTGCCCGCCCCGCCGTCGATCTGCCACTTGGTGCCGCGCCAGCGCAGGAAGCGGTCGCCGAGGTTGTTGAAGGGGAGGGAGGCGAAGTGGGCGTCGATCTCCTCGGGGGACTGGGTGTTCCACATGCCCTCGTAGACCTGTAGGATGCGGAAGTGCAGCAGGCCGCGGTCGCGGGCGTCCTGATAGGCCCGCATCACCCGTCCGCCCCCGGCGGGGTCCACGATGCCGGTCACGCCCAGGCTGGTCATCTCGCGGCTGCCGTAGTCGACGGCGCGCACCTGGGCCTCGTAGTCGCGCTGCGGCGGGCTCACCGTGACCAGCCGCGTCGCGTTGCCCAGGAACATCCCGGTGGGGATCTCGACCTCGCGGGTCTCCCCGTCCACCGTCAGCATGCGTGATTCGCGAAAGACCTTGTCCTCGTAGTTGAACCAGTCGAGGTCCTGGAGCCACCAGTCGGGCCAGGTGGAGGAGTCGGAATCGTCGATGCCCATCAGGCGGAAGGTGGCGCTGTTGACGGCGAGCCCACGGTAGACCCGGCCCAGCCATAGCGGATTGTCGGGGGTGTGTTCGTCGAGCTGCCAACGGGTGAAGGGACTCTCGTATTTGTGCTCGTCCCAGCCTCTGCTGGTGACCCACTCGCCCGGGTCGGGGTCGAGACGCTGCATGAGATCGGCGATCAGCCCCACGATCTCGTCGGTACTCATCGCATAGCGCAGGTCGTTCTCGAACTCCGCCTCGATTCCGAGCAGAGAGAAGTGGAGATGCGAGTCGATCAGTCCGGGAAGGACCACTCGGCCCTCCAGGTCGGTGGCGCGCGTATCGGGACCGCTGAGCGCGAGTACCTCTTCGTCGCTTCCCACCCGCATGATCTCCGAGCCAGCGGGACCGTGGCGCCAGGCGATGGCCTGCGCGATGGAGAAGTCGCCATCGACGGTGACGATCTGACCGTTGTGCAGGATGCGGTCAGGGGCGAGGGTCGCGGTGGAGCCTCCCGGCTGGCACGCCGCCGCGCCGAGCAGCGACGCTACGGCCCAAGCGCACGCGCGGACCCGGCCTGGCGAAGGACGGGCTCCCGCGAGCCCCGCGGACTGGTTGGTTCTGGATGCACGCATCTGTCGATCAGGGTAGGGAGGATCCTGAGTGAAACCTGTCGCCAATAGTAGCGCGCCAGCACCCTTCCCGCCCGACGTCCCGCAACCGCTCGTCGCAGGTTCGTCCGTCGGAAACGCGGTGCCTCCTCGAACCCTGCCAGCACCGCGTCTTCGCCGTGAAACTGGAAGATCGGCAGCCGTACCCGGCTCAGTTGTCCCGTTTCCAGAGGGAAGACGTATCCCCCTATGGCGTTGCGGAAAAATGTCGTTTCCCCGCTGACGCGCTCACCCGTATATTGAATGAAGACATCGTTGCCGGTCCCCTGTTCGTTTTCGAGCGAAGGATTTCCCACCTCGAACGCGTAGGCCGCGAGGTGGGGGCCCTCGGAGTACAGCTCGTTGACGCTTGGCGTGCGGAAGGCCCGCGCGAGGCTGACGCCGACGATGACGTTAGCCGTTCACGCGCGCGAGCGCGCCCAGCGACCCCGACGCCGCACCGAAGGATCTGGCACGGACATGTCCGATGTTGGAATTCGGATCTTTCTCCAGAGGCCAGGCCTCGACATGGTCGTAGCGCAGGCCGGCTTCCAGCCGAACCGGGTCCAGATAGATTTCTTCCAGCATGTACGCCGAGATCCCGGTACGCCGGGAGTCAGGCGTGTACAGTCCGCCTCCGAAACCGAAACTCTCCCATGAAGCGCGCGTGCCCACCGCGCCGGTCGAGAAGGGACCCCAGGCTCGGTGTTTCGCGAGCACCTCGCCGCTGACGGTCTGACGTTCGAAGAGCGTGCCCAGAATGTCGGGAGGTTCGATCTCCTTGTGCCGGTACCAGGTGTGGCCGGCGTGGACTTCGATGGTCTCGAAGATTCCCTGAGTCCTCACGCGGGGACTGGCAGGTGGTCCCGTCTGGATGGGCGGATTGCTCCGCGATGTCTCAAGCGATTCGGAAGGATCCGGAAACACAGGAGGGATGAACTTCGGGAGGAGCCCTTGGACCACTTCCCCCGGGCAGGATGGGGCGGTTTTCCCGGGTGGTCGCGGTCGGGGTGTTGGGGCTGGCTTGGGAGGCCCGCGGGAAATCGGTCAGATCCGCGGCGGCGATGCCCGAGGAGAGGGTGCGCGTAAGCTGGCACAGCAGGTGGCTGTGCCCGGTGTCGCAGTGCTCGCTGTCGGCTTCACAGACATGCCGCCCACCGTGCATTCCAGCATGATGCCGCAAGCTTGCGCCTGACGGCAGAGGCTTGTCAAGACAGCAGGGAGCGTTTGACCGCGACCCTCGGCGGGCCCAGAATACCCGGACCCCCTGCGGTTGTGGGGAAATCTGGCGAGGGATGGACTCAGCGGGAGCAGATGAGATGAAAATCGCGAAGTGGATACTTGGCATGCTGGTGCTGACAATGTTCCCAGCCTCCCCGGCCGATGCACAGGGCCGCCGCAACCTCACCCCGGAGCAGCTCGCCGACCGGCAGCTGCGCCAGGAGGAGATGAGGGCTGCCCCGCGGCCCATCGAAGGCATCAGCTCCATCTGGATCGACGAGCTGACCTGGATGGAGGCGCGTGACGAGATCGCCTCCGGGAAGACGATCGGCATCATCGCGACAGGCGGGGTCGAGCAGAACGGTCCCTACGTGGCGGGCGGCAAGCACAACTACGTGCTGGAAGCGATGTGCGACGCGATCGCGCGCGAACTCGGCAATGCGCTGTGCGCGCCCGTCATGAAGTACGTGCCGGAGGGAGATCCCGAGAACATCCGTTATCCGGGGACCCTGAGCGTGCGACAGGAGACCTTCCGCATGGTGCTGGAGGATGTCGCGAACAGCCTCAAGAGCCAGGGCTTCACCGACGTGGTCTTCATCGGGGACAGTGGCGGGAACCAGAATGGCATGTCCGAGACCGCGGCCAAGCTGAACGAGTATTGGAGTGGGGACGCCCGCGCCCATTACATCGAGGAGTACTACCGGGAAGACATCTGGAGCTGCGAATACTTGAAGGAAGAGCTGAACATCCACCAGAAGCCGGATATCTGCTCGGCCACCCGGGACATGTACCATGACGATGTCCACTACTCGTCGATCATCGCGACCATCGACCCCGAGCGCATTCGCGCGCGCCAGCGGATCGAGGCGGGGCTCTATTCGATCAACGAGGTGGAGCTTGGGCCCGTGGAGAACACCGTGGAAATCGGCCGCAAGCTGATCGAATACCGGACCGGGATCACCGTGCGCGCGATCAGGGCAAGCCTCGCGAGGTAGGCGGGTCGGCGGCGGCCTCGCGGCCGCCGCTTCCGGGAGCCGTCGCTACCTTCGATCCGCCGCAAATCGGGAGAGTCCGCTTCGCCCCTAGTCCAGCGTCGGGGCGAAGGTCGGCGCCCTGCGGTGCTGCGTCGCCTGCTCGAAGGCGTAGGCGATGCGGATCAGCGCGGGCTCACTCCAGGCGCGCCCGAAGAATGAGACGCCGGCCGGGAGCCCCGAGACGAACCCCATCGGCACGCTGATGTCCGGGTATCCGGCGATCGCGGCCGGCCCGGCGCTGCTTCCGCCGTCCAGCCGGTCCCCCTTGATGTGGTCGGTGGTCCAGGGCAGGTCGCGCGTGGGGGCGACGATGGCGTCGAGCTGGTGCTCGTTCATCAGGGCGTCGATGCCCTCTTCGCGGTTGCCCCGCTGGATGGTGCGCACCGCATTCACGTAGACCTCGTCGGTCAGGGGGCCGCGCGCCTGCGAGGCGATCATGCGCTGCTGCCCGAAGTAGGGCATCTCCAGGTCGGCGTTCTGCTCGTTGAACTCGATGATCTCCAACAGGGTGCGCACAGGGGCATCGGGTCCCAGTGAAGCCAGATAGGCGTTCAGGTCGGACTTGAACTCGTATTCGAGGACGAGCAGAGGCTGTTCGTCACGCCAGGCGGAGGGGGGCAGGTTGGTGGGGTCCACGATCACGGCGCCCGCGTCCCGCATCGCCAGGATGGCCTCCTCGAAAAGGGTCATGACGCGCGGATCGAAGCCGGTGAAGCTGCGCGCCACGCCGATGCGTGCTCCCCGGAGGCCGGCGGGGTCGAGGAACTGGGTATAGTCCGCGTGGAAGTTGCCTTCGCTGCGAGAGGTGGCGCTGTCCCGGGGATCGACGCCCACAGCTCCTCCGAGCAGGATGGCGGCGTCGCGCACGGTGCGGGTCATGGGTCCGGCCGTGTCCTGGGAGTGGGAGATGGGGATGATGCCGGAGCGGCTCCAGAGCCCCACCGTGGGCTTGATGCCGACGATTCCGTTGCTGGACGAGGGGCACATGATCGAGCCGCCGGTTTCGGTGCCGACGGTCAGCGCCGCCAGGCTGGCGGAGGCTGCCACGCCCGAGCCGGAGCTGGACCCGCAGGGGTTGCGATTGAGGGCGTAGGGATTGCGGCACTGGCCGCCGCGGGCGCTCCAGCCGCTGGTGGCCTGCTCCCCGCGGAAGTAGGCCCATTCGCTCATGTTGGCCTTGCCCAGCAGGATGGCGCCCGCGGCGCGCAGGCGCTCGGCCACGAAGGAATCGCGCGCGGGGATGGATCCCTCGAGCGCGAGCGAACCCGCGGTGGTGGTCATGCGGTCGCCGGTGTCGAGGTTGTCCTTGAGCGCCACCGGGATGCCGTGCAGCGGTCCGCGCGGGCCGTTGGCGCTGCGCTCGGCGTCTAGTTCGTCGGCGATCTCGAGCGCGTCCGGGTTGATCTCGATCATCGACCGCAGTTCCGGGCCTTGCCGGTCCATCGCCTCGATGCGCTCGATGTAGGCCTGGGTGATCGAGCGAGCGGTGTGCTCGCCCGACTCCATCATGCGCTGAAGATCGTCAACCGTGATCTCGTCTAATTCGAAGGAAGGGACCTGGCTTCCCCCGGATGCGGCTGCGGGCGCGTCGGAGGCGGATGGGGAACACGCGGAGGCCATCGCCACGCCCGCGGTGCCGGCTGCAGAGGTGCCTATGAATGTTCTTCGGTCCATGCTCGCTCTCCTGGTACATCGCCCCGCCATCGTCCCGGAACAGGATGACCGGTCCCGGGCGGGTATTGCCCCTGCCCGGGACCGGTCATCTCGCCGGCGATGTCGCGGCTGGTTGTGCGGCCGCTCCTCGCTGGCACCATCCAGCGGTTCGCGGAGCTCTCCCGTTAGCGGTTGCCGATTCTCTCCTCGATGAGGCGCGCGGTGCGCGCGGCGCGGGCGTCGGAGATCTGCCGCGCGACCTCCAGCGACTTGCCCAGATCGGCGATGGAGACGCCGTTGATGACCGCTTGCCCGGCCTCCACGCGTTCGGCCCAGCGCACCGATGCCGGGTCGTCGAGCATCATGTTGAGCGTGATCCCGGGGCTGTCGTGCAGGCCGTCCCTCGGCATGTCCTCGCTGACGATGCCCAGGTCGCGCAACACGTTGGGCGTGCCCGGCGGCGTGCGGTAGTACTCCGGGATGAAGATCACGGAGGCCTCGCCGCCCCAGGCCTCGGTGAGCGCGGTGGCCACGTTGTCCATGCCGCCCTGGTTGCCCCCGCTGTCGCCGATCAGGACGATGTTCTTGAAGCCGTGCATCTTGAGGCTGTGGGCGACGTCCGTGAGAACCGCCTCGAAGGTCTCCTGCTGCAGGCTGATGGTGCCGGGGCTGGTCATGTGCCCGCTGGGCGGGTCGATGCTGCCTTCGGGCACCGTCTCGATCACGGGCGCACACAGGGCGTTGCCCAGCTCGCGGGCGATGGCGGGGCAGTTGGCGCGCAGCACGTAGTTGTGCTTGCCGGTCACCAGCCAGGGGCCGTTGGGCTCGATGCCTCCGGTGGAGATGATGGCCGTGGTCATGCCGTCGGCGAGGGCGTCGCGGACGTCCATCCACGTCATCTGCTCGATCCACACCGTGTTCGCCCTGGGCAGCGGGTTGGGGGTGTCCGCGCAGTTGTAGCTGTTGGCGCGGCAGTCGCCCCCTCCCATCGAGCGCGGATCGGGGGCCGGGCGCTCGCCGCCGCCGCGTCGGGCGGCCGCAAAGCGCGCGCCCATCGCGGACCTGTCGGGCGCGGGCAGCGTGCCCCGGTTCGCGATCGCCTTTCGGATTGCCTTGACCGTGTGGTCGGCGCGGAACGCCACGATCTCGCGGGCCCGCTCCAGCGACTCGACGCGATCGGAGAGAGAGACGCCGTTGATGGTCGCCTTGCCCGCCGCCACCCGCTCATCGTAGCGAATCGAGAAGGGGTCGTCGTAGAACATGTTGAGGCTGATGATCGGGTCATCGTGCAGACCATCGCCCTCGCCGTCCTCCAGCCCTCGGTAGGCCATGTAGCTGGATACGGAGTTGTAGTCGTAGTACTCCTGCACGTGCGCCACGACGGCCGCGCCGGCGAACTTCTCGTTCAGCTTCTCGGCCACCGCGCGCTGTCCGCCCTGATTGCCGCCGCTGTCACCGATGAAGATGATGTTGCGGAAGCCGTGCATCTTCAGGCTGTGCGCGACATCGGTGAGCAGCGCCTCGAAGGTTTCCTGGCGCAGGCTGATGGTGCCGGGGCTGGTCATGTGCCCGCTGGGCGGGTCGATGCTGCCTTCGGGCACCAGCTTCACGATCGGGGCGCACAGCGCGTCGCCCAGCTGGCGGGCGATGGCGTCGCAGTTGGCGCGCAGCACGAAGTTGTGCTTGCCGGTTGCGAGCCAGGGGCCGTTGGGCTCCACTCCCCCGGTGGGAATGATGGCCGTGGTCTTGCCGTCGTGGAGAGCGTCGCGGACGTCCATCCACGTCATCTCCTCGATCCAGACCGTGTTGGCCGCCGGCAGCGGGTTCGGCGTATCCTGGCAGTTGTAGACGTTGGCCGCGCAGTCGCCCCCGCCCATGCTGCGCGGGTCGCGCTCAGGACGCTGCTGCGCCATGGCGGCGGTCGAGGTCAGGAGCAGGGCTCCGACGATCAGGGCAGTCTTCTTCATGGTCCTTTCTCCTGGTTCCGATAGGGCACGATCTGAAGCATCGTAAGTCAGAAGCGGCTTGGTCGCGAGTGCCGTGCTGTTTGGGGTCGATAGGGCCCGGGCTGGCGTAGCGAGTGTGATGTAAGGCGGGCGCGGTCACCCTCGATGAATCTCCGCCGCGGCACGTAGCCCCGACTCCAGGGCGCCGTTCATCCATCCCCGGGCTCCCGAGACGTGCTCGCCCGCGAAATGGAGCGGTCCCTCGGGCCGGGCCAGGGCGCTGCCGAGCTCGTTGTCCTGCGCCGGCGTGGGCTCGGCCCAGGCCGCCTGGCTCCAGGGGTCGCGTTGCCAGGAGTGGGACGTGCCCGACAGGAAGTGTTGGGAGGCACCCGGCAGGAACCGTTCCCAGTGGGCGAGTACATGGGCCATGCGGGCGGAGTCATCGAGCCCGTCAAGTTCGTTTGCGCGGGCGCCGCGCACGTACGTGAGCAGGACGCCTTCGGGTCCTGGAGCGTCCCAGGTGGGATGCCAGAGTTCTTCGGGCCAGTCGGTCGTTCCCCAGCCGTTCAGGTCTTGAGCCTCCCAGAACCGCGTCCGGAAGCGGACGAAGACGCGCGTGGCGCTCTGATAACGGAAACCTCCGTTCGTCGCCTCCCTCTTCGGAGCCGAGAGAGCCGGGGAGAAGCGGATGCTGGAAAGAAGAGGCACCGGCACGGTCACCAGCGCCCGGCCCGCCTCGTAGGCCCGGCCATCGCCGCAGGTGATTCGGACCGTGCTTCCGGCAACGATGTCGGTTACAGGCGACGCCGTGATCACGCGTCCGCCCAGCGCCGCGGCGAAGGCGGCAGGCAAGCGGTCGCTTCCGCGTCGGATCTTCACGTAGTCCGGGCGTTCGGAAAGAAAGGAGTGCGGGGACAACAGTGCCCGCTGCCCGCTTTGGACCTGGAGGAAGAATCCGGTTGGTGGGTAGAAGGGGTCCAGTTCCAGTCCGAAGTGGCGAGCGTATCCGAGGGTCAGTTCGTGCTCCGGGGGAATGCGGGCGGCGCCCGCCTCGGCCGAGTGTCCGGGGGCGAAAGGCGAGCGCAGGCTCAGCACCCGCCCTCCAACGCGGTCGCGGGCTTCCAGGACTGTCACGTCGTGCCCGGCCCGGACGAGCTCGTAGGCCGCGACGAGACCGGACATGCCGGCGCCGACCACGACGATCCGCAGGGGTTGGCCAGCAGGGGTCAGGGCGCCGGGCGAGTCCTGCGGTCCGACGAGGTCCGAGCAGGAGACCAGGCCGAGCCCGGCGAGGCCACCCGCGCGGCGCAGGAAGTCGCGTCGATTGATGCGTTGCATCGGAGGTGCGGCGTTGGTGGGTGCGCGCTGGCTGTTCCAGCTGCCTGGAGGACATGGCGTGGGCGCAGGTCAATGAGTCCGCCCGAAGGCATCGGAACCGTGCCCTTCCTGTAACTTGCGTCCGAATCCGTCGGCGCGCAGGATCCAGACGGGTTTGCGCTTTCGTTCGTTCACTTCATGCGCGCCGCGCCACCCGGCCGTCCGCCAGTCCGAGACCCTCCTTCAGGAAGGCACCAGAATGCTCCGTTGTCCGCTCGGTCCGCTCGCCAACGCACTGCTCCTCGCGCTCGTCTTCGGCACCGCCGCGACTCTCGTCCCCGAGGTTGGGGTGGCGCAGGATCCACCGGCCGAAGAGGAGGACGCTGCCGCCCCGCAGAACGAGGATCTGCCCCTTCCCGTCGATCGGACCGTCTCCCTCGACATGACCGAGGGCAGCTGGATCTCGCTCGACGTGAGTCCCGACGGGCAGACCATCGTCTTCGACTTTCTGGGCGACCTTTTCACCGTCCCGATCGGTGGCGGCACCGCGACCCAGCTCACCTCGGGGATGGCGTTCGACGCCCAGCCCCGTTTCTCGCCCGATGGCTCGCGCATCGTCTACACGTCCGACTACGACGGCGGCCAGAACGTGTGGATCAGGTCGCTCGACGGCTCCGACACCGTGCAGGTGTCCAGCGGAGCGGCGAACCGGACCGAGTCCCCCGAGTGGATGCCGGACGGGGACTATGTGGTGGCCGCGATCGGCAACTTCCGGGGCGGGAATCTGCCCAAGCTGAAGATGTTTCACGTGGACGGGGGCGGCGGGATCGAGCTCGTCTCCGAGCCCGACAACATGAAGGTCACGGGCCCCGCGGTTTCGCCGGACGGGCGCTACGTCTGGTACGCGCGCCGGACCGGTGACTGGCAGTACAACGCGCAGTTCCCGCAGTACCAGCTCGAGGCCTACGACCTGCAGGAGGGCGAGCGCTATGTGAAGTCGTCGCGCTACGGTTCCGCCATCCGGCCCACGCTTTCGCCCGATGGCCGCTGGCTGGTGTTCGGCACCCGCCACGACGACCATACCGGCCTCGTGGTCCGCGACCTTGCGACCAGTGAGGAGCGCTGGCTGGCGTACCCGGTGCAGCACGATGACCAGGAATCACGCGCGACGCTGGATGTCTTGCCGGGCATGTCCTTCACTCCGGATTCGCGCCATCTGGTCGCTTCCTACGGCGGCAGGATGTGGCAGCTGCCGATGGAGGGAGGAGACGCGGAAGAGATCCCGTTCCGGGTACAGATGGAGCTGACGCTCGGCGCGCGTGTCGATTTCGACTACCCGATCGAGGACACGCCCACCTTCACCGTCCGGCAGATCCGCGACGCGGTGCCATCGCCCGACGGCGAGCGGCTCGCCTTCACCGCGCTGGATCGGCTTTGGGTGTCCGAGGCCGACGGCTCCAGTCCGGCGCGGCTCACCGATTCCGACCGGTCCGAGCACTTCCCGGTCTGGTCGCCGGACGGGGAGTGGATCGCCTACTCGACCTGGGACGGGGAGGGCGGGCATCTGTACAGGTCGCGCTCCGACGGGAGAGGAGAGCCCGAGCGTCTTACCCGGGACGCCGCCACCTATTTCTCGCCCGCGTGGGGGCCCGGAAACCGGCTGGTCGCGCTGCGGGGCTTCATCCGCGCCTACGAGAGCCAGGGCGAGGCGGGAACTCCGGGCAACGAGATCGTGTGGGTGTCCACTGAGCCCGACGGGGACGAGGGCGGGCCTGTGACCGTGATCGCGCCCAGCGATGGCCGGCGCGATCCGCACTTCGTCGACGGGACCGACCGCATCCACATGTTCCGCCCACCCGACCTGCTGGTTTCGATCCGGTGGGACGGAAGCGACGAGGATGAGCATGTGAGGGTGCGCGGGGCCACCCTCACGGGGGCGACCGAGGGTCTCACCCCGACGACCATCCAGATGGCGCCGCTCGGAGACCAGGCTCTCGTCGAGCTTCAGCGACAGGTCTATGCCGTGACCGTGCCACGGATCGGGATCACGCCCACGATCAACGTCTCCAACCCCGGCGACGCCGCGTTTCCGGCCCGCCAACTGACCGACATCGGCGGCGAGTTCCCCGCGTGGAGCGGCGACGGCCGCTCGGTGCACTGGTCGCTGGGGAACGCGCACTTCGTCTACAACATCGACGCCGCCGAGGCTTTCGAGGACAGCGTGGCCGCGGCGGAGGCAGAGGAAGAGGAGGAAGCGGAAGAAGAAGCCGCCGAGGAGGCGGACGATCAGGAGGAAGGGGAGGACGACGAAGAGGACGATGACGAGTACCGGGCGACGGAGTTTCGGGTCCTGATCGAGGCGGCCCGCGACATCCCCGAGGGTGTGGCCGTGCTCCGGGGCGGACGCGCGATTACGATGAACGGCGACGAGGTCATTGAGAACGCCGACATCGTGGTGCGCAACAACCGCATCGAAGCGGTGGGCGCGAGCGGATCAGTGGCGGTCCCGGAGGGCGCCACCGTGATCGACGTGTCGGGGCGCACGATCATGCCCGGCTTCGTGGATGCCCATGCCCACCTGCGGGCGCGCGACGAACTGCACCGGACCGACGTGTGGCCCTACCTGGCCAACCTGGCGTACGGCGTGACCACCACCCGCGACCCGCAGACCGGCAATACGGAGGTGCTGTCGTACGCGGACATGGTGCGCGCCGGCTCGGTGCTCGGGCCGCGCATCTACTCCACCGGGCCGGGGGTCTTCTGGCAGGACCGCATCGACACCGCCGAGGAGGCGCACGACGTCCTGAAGCGCTACTCCGACTATTTCGACACCAAGACCATCAAGATGTACGTGGCGGCCGCCCGCAAGGGGCGCCAGCACATCATCATGGCGGCGCGCGAGCTGGGGCTGATGCCGACGACCGAGGGCTCGCTCAACATCCGCCAGAACCTGACCGAGACCATGGACGGCTATCCGGGTCTCGAGCACTCCATCCCGATCTTCCCGGTGTACGACGACTACGTCCGGCTGTTCGCGGAGACGGGCCGGGTGTACACGCCCACCCTGCTGGTGTCGTACGGCGGCCCGTGGGCGGAGAACTACTACTACAGCCGCGAGAACCCGCACGACGACGCCAAGCTGCGCCGCTTCATCCCCCATGACGAGGTGGACAGCCGGACCCTGCGGCGCGCGCAGTGGTTCCGCAGCGACCAGCACGTCTTCGAGCGCCACGGCCAGTTCGTGAAGGATCTGGTCGAGGGCGGAGGCAAGGCGGGGGTCGGCAGCCACGGACAGCTCCAGGGGCTCGGTTATCACTGGGAGCTGTGGGCCATGGCGGCGGCGGACATGGACGAGCACGACGCGCTGCGCATGGCCACCGTCTTCGGGGCCGAGGCGATCGGGCTGGACCAGGACCTGGGCACCATCGAGGCGGGCAAGCTGGCGGACCTGGTGATCCTCGAGGGCAACCCGCTCGACGACCTGCGCAACACCAACACCGTCGACCGGGTGATGCTGAACGGGCGCCTGTACGACGGCGACACCCTCGACGAGGTGTACCCGCGCCAGAGGCCGCTGGCCCCGCTGTGGTGGTGGGACGACGAGCCCAACGGGGTGCCGGGGGTAGGGCGGTAAGTCCATCCCACCACTTCTTCACATGCCTGCCGGTCCTCGAACAACACGGATCTGGCACTGTGAGGAAGACCCTATTCCTGTTCCTCCTCGCGTTGCTTGCCCTTTGCGTGCGATGGCGTTGCCGGATCGCCCTTCGACAATGTTAAGAACATGCCAGCTCTGACCCCACCCGAATCGTCTCTGCCACGCATACCCGTTCACGCGGTCTACGCAATCCCTTCGGATCGACCGTACAACGCCTCATACAGCGAGGGCATCCAGGACGCCATAGTGAAGCTCCAGCGGTGGTATTCGGACCAGCTCGGCGGACACACGTTCCGGCTGGCTCACACGACCCCGACGGTCTGCCAACTGCCTCAGCCGAGTGAATACTACACAGCACAGGCTTGGGAGCGAGTCGCGAACGACCTTCAGCCTTGCGCGCGGGTCGCCCTCAGCGAAACTCCTAGTACGGTCTGGCTCGTGTGGGCCGATGTCGACGAGGAGTGCGGCAAAGCATCGCTGGGTCGTGGCGGTCCGGGCCTCGCCATCATGGGCAGGTGGGATCTCAAGGGACTCACGGACCCGACCTTCAACCACTGCGGTTTCGGGGCACCGGGGATCAACCGATGGATCGGTGGCGCGGGCCACGAACTTGGACATGCGCTCGGGTTGCCACATCCACCCGGTTGTGATGACGAACTCCCAAGCTGCGACGACAAAGCGCTTATGTGGTGCGGATACCTTGTCTGGCCCGAGACCTACCTGCGTGAAGACGAGAAGGCGAAGCTATTGGCCTCGCCCTTCATCACCCCTTGAAACACCCTCCCGGGGTCCCAACATCGCTTCGAGGGGGCGGTGTTGTCCGGCCCCTAACCTCCGTGCTTCTCCATCCAGCGCATGGGCGGGATCACCTTCCCGCCTGCGCTGGACTCGATGAGGATGTCCAGGCGGCGGAGGCGCGTCTCCTCTTTCTTCGCGCTCACGACCCAGCGGGCCACCTGCTTGCGGTAGGACGCACGCGCATTCCGAAAGTACGCCCAGGCTGCCGGGTCGGCCCGGATCCGGCGCTCGTACTCGGGCGGTAGCTCCGTGACGTCCGGCTCGTACGCCGCCCGGTCCTTGCTCTTATCGCGCCTGTCGTAGGCGGCCAGCCCGGGTTTCGCCACGACGCCCTGGGCGAGTAGCTGCTTCATGCGCGACAGGTTGCGCGCGCTCCACTGACTCCGCTGCCGCCGCGGGGTGAAGCGGATCTTGTAGGCCTTGTCGTCGACGGTGCGCTTCAGCCCGTCGATCCAGCCGAAGCAGAGGGCGGCATCCACGGATTCGCCGACGGTGGCGGTGGGGAGCTTCGTGGCCTTCTTGTAGTACCCGACCCACATCACGTCGACCTTGTCGTGGTTGGCCTCGAACCAGGCGCGCAGGTCTTCCGGGGTGGGGAAGAAGTGAGGGGTGGCGTCTTCCATGAGGATGTCGGATTCCGTGATGTCTTGGCGTTCAGTGGGCATCCCGAGGGCTTCCTCGGCATCTGCGGAGCCTGCGGGGATCTTCGAGGTCGAATCGCTTCTCAGGACTGGCCCGGATGCCTGGCGGTCCGTGGATGCATCCGCACGCACGGGGCGGGGACTGACTCGAGCGACGAATTACGTATATTACGTATTTTGTGTAATCGTCGAGAGCGGCGAGCCGCCGGACTGGCAAGATCTCGTCCGCCCCGACTGTCCCACAACGTTGCCCTCAGCGGAGTTGTGAGGCTAGGCGATGTCCTCGTCTTCAACCGTGGCGTATACGACTCCGGCGATGTCCTTCAAGAGCTCGTTCGGCGACTCGGCCTCGCCCTCCGGCACACTGAAATTCGTGTCCGACAGGAACTCCGTGACGGCGGCCCGAATCAGAGCCAAGGAAATCTGCCTGCTGAGGTCTTCGTCGGCGCGCACATTCCGAGGCACGATCTCCTTTTCCCGCTCACTGCCTGGAAGAGTAACAAAGCAAGTGGTGGGTGTGAGCGGCGCGATCAATCGCATGTCGTCCTGCGTTGTCGCCCGCGCGGCAAAGGTGTCGGGCAGTACGAACACAGGGCGCTCGGAACGCACGATCGCCCAAGGACTCCACATTACCGGACGCGCAATCCGATCATAAAAATCGTTGTTACGGTACAGTGATTCATAGGCCTTACGAGGCATCTCCGCATCGTCGCCGTAACCAAGTTCGGCAATCACGGGTGCAGAGGCTCGTTGAAGCGCGGCGATGAAGTATGGGTTGCGCGAGACATGGATGACGAGGAACCCGACAAGAGCCTCCCGCTGAGGTGCGTTGAGAGGGAGCGTCTCGAGCAGCATCTCGATTGGGCGCTTGGCGTCACCTTCCAGTAGACTGAAATAGGCCTCGAGCTGATTGCTGTAGAGTTCGCGGCGATAGCCCCACTGGCCGAATCCGATCTTCCTCGATGTCCATCCTTCGGACGTTCGCCGCCACCGCAGGACTTTACCGTCGGTCGCCCAGTGGTCACGGATGAACCAGCGTGGAATGAAATGGTTTTTGCCTACCGGCTTCACCGCCAACTTTTTTGCCTGCGGGAGGTTCGCCTCGCGTTCAATCGCCTTGGCCGACTTCGGTTTCCATCGCTCCTCCAAGCGTCTTGACCAGATGTGCTCATGGACTAGCCGGGCCGTCGCGCTAATCGTGTCCGCGCCATCCAAGCCGAGACATTCCTCCTTCTCCTGTTCGGGATCAATGGATGACAAATCCCGACCGGCGACCCGCTTCTCCACGACCTTCGCGGCCAGCCAAAACTGAAGCCGCGCAAGTTCCGTCACCATCTCCTCGCGGATGTTAATGTGCAGTTTGACATCGCTGGCTTCGTGCAGCGTCATCATCTCATCGATGATCCGTTCGACGACTTCGTCCCAAATAGCTGCCAGAGCATCGATTACCTGGCGTTCGACTTCGGGAAACAGCTTCCGGACCGCCGGGCCAGAAAGCCAACCTTTCCTTGAGGAACGACTCGTCCGTAGTCCCATGGCTGCTGTAACGGTTTTGAGTCCTATCTGAAGTTTGGTCGCGCGAGAATCGGCGCTTGGCACCCTCTCGCTTCAGACTTTGGCTCCCCGCAAGTCTCCTGTCCCCAAGGGCCGACAGAAAGATTGAACCAGTGGCCCACTGCATCCGCAGCCGGACGGCTCAGATCGAGCGGCTAGCCGAGTGCAACGCGGACACGATCCAGCGCGGATGCATCGCCGCTCGAATGCCGAACGGAGTTCGTCCACGGCCTGCTAGATTTCGCCCCTGCGCGAAGCCCACACAGCGTAGTGGCTCGCGCGGGCCGCGAGCGCCATGTAGGTCAGCGACGGGTTCTGGCATCCGGACGAGGTCATGGCCGCGCCGTCGATGACGAAGAGGTTGGGCACGTCCCAGGCCTGGTTGAAGGCGTTGAGCACCGAGGTGGCCGGATCGCGGCCCATGCGCGCGGTTCCCATTTCGTGGATGGCGAGCCCGGGCGGGGAGACCACCGGCTGGGGGACGATGTCCCGCGCGCCGGCCACCTCCAGCATTTCGGCGGCTTGCTCGACGGCTTCACGCATCATCGCGCGCTCGTTCTCGCTCCACTCGCAGCTGATGCGGAGCGCGGGAACGCCCCAGGCGTCGACCTGCTCCGGGTCGAGGGCCACATGGTTCTCCTCGCGCGGGAGGCACTCGCCGAAGGCGTGGAGCCGGAACTCCCAGGGGCCCGGGCGCGTGAGCTCGCGCTTGAAGTCGGCTCCGAAGCCGGGCATCGAGATTCCGCGGCCCCATCCCACGCGCTCCGCCGCCCCCTGGAAGCCGTAGCCGCGCACGAAATCGGAGGCGGGTTCGGTGACGTTGGCGAAGCGGGCGATGTAGATGCCGTTGGGACGCCTGCCTCGCGTGGTGCGGTCCTCCCAGCCATCGAAGACGGCGCGGGTGTCGTCGCACATGGCGTGGTCCATCAGGTACTTGCCGAGCGCGCCGCTCGAGTTGGCCAGGCCATCGGGAAAGTCGGAGGATGTCGAGTTGAGCAGGATGCGGGTCGATTCCAGGGCGGAGGCGCCGAGGAATACGGTGCGCCCGTGGAACTCCATCTCCTCGTGGGTCTCGCGGTCGATGACGCGCACGCCGGTGACGCGTCCCCTCTGCGCATCCCAGATGACGCTGGGGACCACGCTGTTGGGGCGGAGCGTCATGCGGCCGGTCGCTTCAGCTGCGGGCAGGGTTGCGTTGATCGAGCTGAAGTAGCTGCGGGTGCGGCAGCCGCGGTGGCAGGGGCCGCAGTAGTGACAGGCGCTGCGCCCCTTGTGATCCCGGGTGAGGACGGCGGCGCGGCCGATGGTCATGCGGCGGGTGCCGCCGAACGCGCGTTCGATCTCGTCGCGCATGTGCTCCTCGACGCAGGACATGGGCATGGGCGGGAGGAAAACGCCGTCGGGAACCTGGGGCAGCCCCTCGGCGCGCCCGCTGATGCCTACGAAGGCCTCGACGTGGTCGTACCACGGGGCCAGATCGGCGTAGCGGATGGGCCAGTCGACGCCGTAACCGTCGCGCGCGTTGGCCTCGAAGTCGATGTCGCTCAGCCGGTAGCACTGCCGGGCCCACATGATCGAGCGCCCGCCCACCTGGCGACCGCGGATCCACAGGAACGGCTCTTCGGAGTCGCTCGTGTAGGGATGCTCGTTGTCGTTGACGAAGAACTTGCGCGCGACCTCGTCGCAGGCGTAGCACTGGCTCTGGATGGGCTGGTCGGCGGCCAGGGCCTTGCGGTCGTTCCAGCCGCGGTAGGGCATTTCGTGGGTGCGGAGATGCTCGCCGTAGTCCCGCTCCGGGTCGATCGCGGGACCGGCTTCGAGGACGAGCACCTGTGCGCCGAGTTCGGTGAGTTCCTTGGCGGCCCATCCGCCGGACATCCCCGAACCGACGATGATGACGTCGTATTCCTGGCGCCTGCTCTGGATGTTCACGGGCCGGCCTCCCAGGCAGGCGCAGGCGCCGCGCCGGGCGCTGGGCCGGCGGTTTGGGCACCTTCGGCCCCGGGCGAGGGACCGGGTGAGCCGACACCCTCGCCTCCCGGCGGCGCACCGCTTTCCTCGGCCGTCAGCGGCGCGCAGCCCTCGAAGGCGCGGAAGCTGGTGCGGTAGCCGATGGCCTCCAGGCCGACCTCCGAGGTGAACCAGGCGGTCAGGGTGAACCGCTTCACGTCGTGGAAGAAGTGTTGGGTCTCGTCCGCGGCGGGGTCTTCGCGCAGGCGGGTCAGGTCGGCGTCCAGGTCGCCTGCCAGTAGCGCCTGTTCGGCGGGAGGGCAGTCCGCGAAGACCGTGCCGAAGCGGTCGCGGGCCGACGGGTCCACCGTGTCGAGGCCGGCGAGGAACCGGTCGCGGTTGTCGTCGTCGAGCCACCCGTCCACCAGGGCGGCCACGAAATCGGTCACCCCGGCCGCGGACGCTCCGGGCGTCTCCGTCGCGGGGATGATCACCTCGGCCAGGGCGGCCATGACGCGGGCGCGGGGTGGGGTGAGGTGGGTGGCGGTCGACGGGGCGGCGGCGCCACCCGGGCCGCTGCGCACCCCGGCGGAGGCTCGGACCCGTTCCGCCCACGCCACCAGCTCCGCCAAGGCGCCCGGGGGCGCGAGCAGGGGGCCGCCCACGATCCCGCCCAGCATGCCGATGGCCCGTCTACGCTTCATGGGTTACCGTTTCCGCCGCCTGACGCGGTCGTGCCGGGACAAGGTGTTTCTCCAACAGAAATGGAGGCTCGGGAAGATGCACAACCTTACACGCCGTCAAGTCCTGAAGGCAACCGGAGCCGCCTCGCTGGGGCTGATGGTTCCGGGGGCGGCCGGGCGGGCCCATGCGCAGGCGGGAGCCCCGCGCATGAGCGATGGCCCGTACGCGCCTCCCACACGGACCGTCTCGGGGCCGCGAGCCGAGGCCCAGACCGGCATCGTCCAGTCCGTGGCCCGCTGGTGTTTCGAGGACATCCCGCTGCAACCGTTCTGCGCGTCGGTGGCCGAAATGGGGCTCACCGCGATGGATCTGCTGCTCGTGGACGAATGGGCGGTCGCGCACGATCACGGCCTGGTCGTTTCCTGCGGCGATGTCGGCGCGGGAACCATCGAGGACGGGCTGAACGAGCCCCGCAACCACGCTGGCATCATCGGCGCCTTCGAGCGGCACATTCCCCGCGCCGCGCGTGAAGGCGTCCCCAACGTGATCTGCTTCTTCGGCAACCGCCGCGGCATGGACGACGCGCCCGCCATCGACAACTCGATTCGGTGTCTCCGCGAGTGTGCGCCGATCGCGGAGGCGGAAGGGGTCACGATCCTGGTGGAGGCGCTGAATTCGAAGCCGGGCGGACACGTCGACTACATCGGCGACCACATGTCCTACGCCCTCGAAATCATCCGCGCCGTCGACTCTCCCCGCGTGCGCATCCTCTACGACGTCTATCACATGCAGATCATGGAGGGGGACATCATCCGCACTCTCACGGATGCCCGTGACTGGATCGGCCACTATCACACCGGCGGCGTGCCCGGGCGTGCGGAGATCGACGAGTCGCAGGAACTCAACTATCCCGCGATCGTGCGCGCGATCCGGGACACGGGCTTCAGCGGATACATGGCCCACGAGTTCATCCCCAGGAGCGGCGACCCTCTGCGCTCGCTGGGCCAGGCGGTGGAGATGTGCGCCGAGGCGTGAAGCTGATGAAGAGCAGCCCTAGGCTACGGCGAGGGGCGGGGTCGTATTGACCGAGCCGCACTCGCCAGGTCTTGGGCGAGTGCAAGTTGCTCGTCCCGTTCCTTTGGCCACCCGACCACGTTCGCGTGTCTCGGCGGTGGTTCATCGTGTTCAACTCTTAGGAGACCGGTGCCGGTTACCGCTTCCGTCGCAACGTCCGCTCGGCCATGAATGTTACGCCCTGGGGCAACAGCATATCGACGAGCGTGTTCCCATATCTCTCCTTCGCTCAGGCCGTCCACTCGGAAGACCGAAAGCTCGAGAGGGCGACCATGCGCCGATCTAGGCATGAAGGCCTGGTACTTGAACCTGAACCCGCCATCGACCGTGGATATCCACCTCTTGGTAAAGGCGAAACGCGAGAGGGGGAGCATACCACGCATCGCGGAATGACGGTGACTTATCCGATTAGATCGTAGGCGGCTTCGACGAGACGCTTTGGCAGTCCATCGGCGAACATCTCGGTACCAATAATCCTTGCCGCGTTGAGCCGAGCGGCATATCGGAGTTCCCCGTTCCGGCCTACGCTAACCGACAGGACTCTGCTCGGCCCTCTCCACCACTCGAGTCCTGCATCCCCATCGGGTTCAAAGGCGATTTCTGGCACTCCCAGGCAGCTGGGAAATGCCGCCAGCACCTTTTTCGCCCACCACATGGAGAGTTCGTCAGCACGCGCTGCGCCGTAGCCATCCCAATCAGGTTCCGAACAGTCACGGAAAGCCTCAGCCAGAGTGATCTCACGTTGGCGCCGGATGTAGCTTTGTTCCGTACGCCACACGCTGCGCTGGGCCGCCGTCGTCAGCGTGAGCATCGCGGACGCTTCCTTGCTCGCTCCTCGATCCGTGGTCCACTGCGTAGTCCCACCGGCCGGCATGAGTACGCTTATCGCGGTCGCCGTCACTTGAACCTCCCTATCGCCTCGGAGGTGAGACTCTTGAAGAAAACCCGGTTCTTCGCATCCCGAACCTTGGGGAGCTGGAGTCGAAGTGTCTCAGTGTCCGTCGAGAAAGACTTCCTTACGAAACAATCGATGTCCAGTATCACTGATGCGTCAGGGCCTTCCTCGGTTGCCAAGGACACGATCACCGATACGCCATCGATCGGTGCTAGCTGGTAGCGGTAGAAGAAAGCCTCCATCCTTCCGTCTGACACACCAGGCGATACCCTGAAGACCTCCGCAAGTTGTCCTGAAGGCGGAAGCACGATCCGATTGATGAACCGGGTGGCGATTCGCTCTATGCCGAGCGGCCTCAAGCTTTCCACGTAACGCTCCCACACGACCCAAGCATCCTCCACTATCCGGTCCCAGGACTCATACGGAGCCAGCCGGCTGAACGTGAATCCGTCGATCCGGATCTGCGCAACGTTGAGTCCAGTGGGGTTTTCCAAGCGATAGCCGAGCAGCTGGGGACCCTTCTGGATCGCCACAGGGCCTTCGTCCCCGAACTCGATCTGGCCTTGGAACTGATGTATCGGCCCAACCTTGGGATACCCGTTGTGCAACGAATTGGCTAGGTCGCGCAAAGTTTCCTGCGAGAAATCGGCAGGAAGCCTAACACGGAAGTCGATCAGCGCCTCGCGAATCGGGGCGTTGCGGAGATGGGGATACTGGCTCATCGTTCACCAACATAGGCTACCGGTGTCAGCGGGACTAGCGAGATCATCAGCGTCAGGCACCCTCGCGTGCTCTCGCACGCGGTACCTGATTGTCATTGCTCAGGAGTGGGTCAGACACCGGTTTGGGCGCGGCGAAAATTGCCGGCCAGGCTCGACACTCTGACGAGATCGGCAGCGACTCGCCGGCGCTAGTACATCCTTGCGCTCCGGAAGACGTTGCGCATGTCTCCGTAACGCCCGTCCAGGTAGCAGCGCAGATTGTAGCGGAAGATGTCGGTGATCTTGCGGTTCTCGCTTGCTGCATTCGCCGAGGAATGGGGGCTGACGATCACATTGGGCATGTCCCAGAACGGGCTGTCGGCCGGCAGCGGCTCGTCCGCGAATACGTCGAGGCCGGCGAGGGCGATGTGTCCGTCACGCAGGGCTTCGAGGAGGGCTGGCTCGTTAACGACTCCGCCTCGGGCGATGTTCACCAGGGCCGCCCCGGGCTTGAGCGCCTTCAATGCGGGAGCGTCGATGAGCCTGTCGGTTTCGGGCGTGTGGGGAACGCTCAAGACGAGCGCGTCGGTTTCGGCCAGCATTTCGTGCAGGGCGTCGTTGGGATACAGAACGTCCACACCCAACTCCGCGGCGGAGCGGCGCGAGCCCGGGCTGGCCAGCGCCACGACGCGCATCCCGAAGCCCCGGCCCACCGATGCGACGCGACGACCGACTTCACCCGCCCCCACGATCGCGAGCGTCCTGCCCTCCAGCTCTTCACCGCAGAAGCGCTCCCACAGATGCCGGCGCTGTTGCTCGGCCAGGCTCGCGGTCTTGCGCACATGCGATAGCAGAATCAGGAAGACGAATTCGGTGAGGGGGCCGGCGTGCACCCCGCGCGCGGTCGTGATCAGCAGGTCCGAGTCGAGGAGGCCTAACGCTTCGACCCTCCGGCCCACTCCCGAGCTGGTCGCCTGGATCCAGCGCACGTTGGGGACGTAGGCGAGCCCGCCGCTGCCGTCCGGGTTGCGCGGCGGGAAGTCCCAGAGCACGTCGGCGCGCCCGAGGCATCGGCGCCAGCGCGCCTGTTGCTCGGGAGTGCGACGGAAGTTGGCGGCCCCGGTGTGGTCGGCTTCGTAGCGCTTGAGAGGCAGCACTTCGGGGTTGTGGACGACCTCCAGACGTTCGGGATCGACCGCGCGGATGCGCTCCACCTGCTCGGGCTCGAGCGGGCTCGCGATGAAGATGTTGAGGGGCTTCGAGGTCATGGGCGGCCAGAGTCGGAGGCTGGGGAACTGGTGTTTCGGGGCGGTCATCCCGACGGAACCTACATAACCTACACGGGAGGAGCATTCCCGCCCGCGGCAAGTCGGCAGACATGGACGATGGCGTGATGATCGCCCCTGGGCCGAGCGAAAGGTGGCCGATCTGGCCCGCCCGAAAAACGCCGGTTGCCCGGCGGCCGGTTCCGGTAGCTGCGTCCGCTCCTTAGTATCAACCGTTCCGTTCCCGTCCCCCGGATAGAGCCAGCCACATGCTTGCCACCATCGCCATCACCGCACTGCTCCAGCTCCCTGGGCCGCAGGCCCCCGCCTCGCCCGGCGAGTTCGTTCCCGGTACGACGTACGATCCCGCCATCCCCACGCTGGAATCGGTGGTCGGGCACGAAGTCTGGGAGGTGGTCACGCCTCCGGATCAGGTCGTGCGCTACTTCCGGGCGCTGGCCGAGGCGGCGCCGGACCGCACGCACCTGATCCACTACGTCGACAGCTGGGAGGGGCGGCCGCTGGTCATCATGGTGATCGGGTCTCCCGAGCGGATGGCGTCCCTCGACGACGTCAAGGCGGGGCTGTCGCGGCTGGCCCACCCGGCCGGCATGTCGGACGAGGAGGCGGAGGAGCTGGTCGCGGGCCTGCCGGTGGTCACCGCGCTCATGCACGGCGTGCACGGCAACGAGATCAGTTCGAGCGGGGCGGCCATGATGGAGGCATACCATCTGCTGGCGGCCCGGAACGACCCCAATGTCGACCTGATCCTCGCTGAATCGCTGGTGCTGATCGATCCGGTGGAGAACCCGGACGGGCGCAACCGCTTCGTCCAGGAAAACACCATGGCGGCGGCCGTCTGGCCCGACGCCGAAGCATATTCGGCGGAGCACGACGAGCGCTGGCCGGGAGGGCGGGTCAACCACTACCTCTTCGACCTGAACCGCGACCTCTTCATCCAGAGCCAGGCGGAAACGCAGGGCAAGGTGGCCGTGTTTCTGGAGTACTGGCCCCACATCGTGGTCGATCTGCACGAGATGGGCGGGAATGCCACCTACTTCTTCCCACCCACCGCTCCACCCGAGAACCCTTGGTACGGCGAGCGCCAGATCGCGCTGATGGACGTGTTCGGGCGCGCCAATGCCGCCGCGTTCGACCGGAGGGGCTTCGCCTACTTCAACCGGGATGTCTACGACCTGTTCTATCCGGGCTACGTGGACATGTGGCCCATGAACCACGGGGCGCTCGGCATGACCTACGAGCAGGCGTCGGCGCGGGCGCTGGTGCTCGAGCGCGCCGATGGCGACCTGCTTACCTACGGGGACGGTATCCTGCACCACTTCACCGCCGCCATGGCCACGGCCCACACCTCCGCCGTGAACCGCGAGAGCATCCTCTCCGACTACCTGGACTTCCGCCGCGAGGGGATCAGCCTGGGAAGCCAGGGCGTCGCCGAGTACGTGCTCCACTCCGCGCACGACCCGGGGATGGCGGAGCGCCTGGCCCGCATGCTGGTGCGCAATGGCATCGAGGTGCGCGAGGCCAGCGGTCCGGTGAATGTCGGGGGCCGCCAGCTGCCCGCCGAGGGCACCTTCATCGTCCCCATGGCCCAGCCGACTCACCGATTCGCGCGCAATCTTCTCGACCCGCATGTGCCGATGGCGGAGGATTTCGTCCAGCGGCAGATCGAGCGGAGAGCCCGGCGCGAGCCCGACCAGATCTACGACCTGACAGCGTGGAGTCAGTCGCTCCTCTGGGATGTGGAGGCGATCACCGTCGACCGGCCCACCGGGGCGGCGGGGGCTGCCCTCGCCGCCTTTCGCCAGCCGGAGGAGCGCGTCCTCCCGGCTGCGACCGTCGGCTACCTGCTCCCGTGGGGGACCAACGCCGCCGCCGCCGTGGCGGAGGCCCTGCGCGAGGGGGTCCGCGTGCGCGCGGCCGGCGCCGATTTCACCCTCGGCGCACGCCAGTATCCGATCGGCACTGCCATCGTGCGCACCACCGAGAACGGGCCCGATCTGCGCGCGGTGCTCGCGCGCATCGCCGGGGCTCACGGTGCCGAGGTCATCCCCATCGACGACTCCTACGTGACCGAGGGCGCGTCGCTGGGCAGCCGATCCACGCGGGCGCTGCGGGCGCCGGAAGTGCTTCTGGTCTACGATGAACCGGGGCAGACCTACTCGGTCGGCTGGGCCCGCTACGTGCTCGAGCGCCGCTACGGCCAGCCCGCCACGGTGGTGCGCGCGTCCAGCCTGGGGCGGGCCGACCTCTCTCGCTACGATGTGATCGTCTTCCCCAGCGGGAATTATTCGGGAACCGTCGGGGCCGGCATGGTGGACCGTCTGCGCGACTGGCTTCGCGGTGGCGGCACCCTCATCACCTTCGCCGAATCGACCCGCTGGGCTGTCCGGGCCGAGCTGCTCGCGACCACCACAGAACGCCGCGGGGGCCGTGCCGAGGCCGACGATCCTCCGAATTCCGAGACTCCGGACCAGCCCATCGAATACCTTGATGCCATCGTTCCGCCGGACGAGGCGCCGGCTTCGGTGCCCGGGGCTATCCTCAAAGTGCTTCTGGACGACGAGCACTGGCTCACGGCCGGTACCGACGGCGAAATCGGGGTCCTCGTGGAAGGATCGAGGGTGTTTCGCCCGGTGACCCTGGACGACGGAACCAACGTTGGCCGCTACGCCGACGAGGATGATCTCGTGCTCAGCGGAATCGTCTGGGAGGAATCCCGGCCCCAGCTGGCCAACAAGGCCTTCCTCATCCACCAGCCCATGGGGGCCGGCCAGATCGTGGCGTTTGCGGAGGACCCCAACTACCGTGCGTACGCGGAAGCGACCCAGTTGCTGTTCATGAATGCCGTGCTGCTCGGGCCGGGCCGCTAAAGGGAAGGGATAGCGCATTCGCGTGCCCGGGAGGCAGGTAGCCGCGACAACAGCACAGGAATCGACGACAGCATGGAAACCGGAGAGACGACTGAATGAAGATCTGCGTGGTGGGCGCGGGAGCCATCGGCGGACTGCTCGCCGTGAAGCTCGCGAATGCGGGCGAAGATGTGATGGTGATCGACCAGGGCGCGCATCTGGAGGCCATCCAGCGGAATGGGCTCAAGTTGATCATGAGCGACGGATCCGAGCATCATGCCGAACTCGACGCCCAGGGCGAAATGGACGGCGCAGGAGAGCAGGATCTCATCATCCTTGCCGTAAAGGCGCACGTGTTGCCGGTAGTGGCTCCGGGGGTCCGTACCATGGTCGGTCCCGGCACCATGATCGTGCCGGTTCAGAACGGCCTTCCCTGGTGGTACTTCGAAAAGCACGGCGGAGAGTTCGAGGGGCATCGACTGCAGTCGATGGATTCCGACGGGATTCTAGCGGAGAGCATCGATGTCGATCACATCGTGGGCACGGTGACTTTTCCGGCGGGCGAGATCGCGGCGCCGGGCGTGGTGCGTCACACCGAGGGCAACCGTTTCCCGATCGGCGAACTGGACGGGTCCCGGTCCGATCGCGCGCAGCTGCTCGTGGACCTGCTCACCCAGGCCGGATTCAAATCGTTCGTGATCGAGGACATTCGCGCCGAGATGTGGCTCAAGCTGTGGGGCAACCTCTCCTTCAACCCCATCAGCGCGCTGACCCGCGCAACCCTGGTGGACATCTGCCAGTACCCGCTCACCCGCCAGCTGGCGCGCTCACTGATGGAGGAGGCTCGGGAAGTGGCGAGCCGGCTCGGGATCACCTTCCGCCTCGGCATCGACCGTCGCATCGCGGGCGCGGAACGCGTGGGCGCACACAAGACCTCGATGCTGCAGGATGTCGAGGCGGGGCGCTCGCTCGAGATCGACGCCATCATCGGCGTGGTCGGCGAGCTGGGCCGGCTGGTCGGCGTTCCCACCCCGAGCGTGGACGCGATCCAGGCCCTGGTGGGACTTCTGGACAAGGGCGTGCGGGAGGGAACCGTCTAGAGCCCGAGCCGGTTCCAGGCCTCCACCCGGTCCGCCATCGCGTCTACGGTTGCCGTATCGCCCCGCAGGCTGGCCTCGCGGTAGAGCGCGAAGTACGCCAAGGCGTAGTAGGTGGGAATGCCCCGGCTGCTCCGGTCGGGCCAGTAGTCCCACTCGTCGGGGAGACCGCTGCGGTGGAGGTACACCTCATCCACCAGGGTACGGGTCCGTTCGGTGTCGATCCAGACTCCAACTCCGGATACCTGGGCCGGGTCGCTCACCTGGGCGATCCCCTCGGGCTGGAGTAGCGCGGGATTTCCGGGCCAGAGCCGATACGCCACGCCTTGCCTCACCAGATAATTCCGCAGCCCCAGATCCTCGGGAGCTCCCACGGCTGAAGCAAAGTAGATCGGCCGATCCCCGATGGAGTTTCCGATGGCGGAGAGCACGAACTGCATCCACGGCTGCATCTGCCGGCCCTGCGCGACCGTCGCTGTGACAGGACCCAGGGAGAAACGGCGATCCTGCGGCAGCGGCTGGACGGCGGTCACCGTCACAAGCTCGATGATGCTGTCGGTCAGTTCGGAATTGATGATCGAGCGCGACGGGGGCGAAACCGGCCCCGGCACCATGAGGGGCACCAGGCCGGCGGCTTCGCCGGACCTCGGATCGGCGGTGTACAGGGCCCCGGTGCCCACCGGCGTATAGGGACGCTGGCAGACGATGCGCGTCGGGTCCGCGTCCGGGTCCTGTCCGGGCTCGCAGGGGCGGCTCAACTCCCGCAGCTGCTTCACATACCAGTCCGTATTCAGATACGATGTCACCGCTACGATGACATCGCGCCGAATTCCCTCCACTTCCTGAAGATACCAGAGGGGAAAGGTGTCATTGTCGCCATTCGTGAGTATGAGCCCGTAAGGTTCCACGCTCATCAGGAGATTGTACGCCCAGTCCCGGGCCGCATAGTCGTCCGCGCGGCTGGCCCTCTGGAAGTTGAGGACGAGAGGCACCAGCGCCAGCGCGAGAACCGGCGCGGCGGTCTTGCGCGATACCCGCATGTTCTCCGAGACCCAACTCCACAGGCTCGCGATGCCGATCCCCGCGAACAGCCCCCATACGGAAAAGCCGACAACGAAAAAGTAGTCGCGCTCGCGCACCTCCTGCTCATTCCCCTGGCTGGGAAAGGAAAAACCGTATTTGAAATTCAGATAGTAGACGAGTCCCACCGAGAGAACCCCGAAGAGCGATGCCAGGTAGAGCCAGCTGGTCCGGTCTCTGCGATAGTGCTCAAGCAAGCCAAAGGCGCCCAGCGCCAGGAACACCATCGTAAAGACAACCCGGCCCCCGGGGAACAGGGGATCTCCAAAGGTGATTCCCCGCGCCCACTGCCAGTCGAAATACTGCAACCAGTTTCCGTATTGGGAAACCAGCGTCGCCTGACGGGGGACCAGGGGCGGCTTGGCGTACTGGTCTCTGCGGAGCGCGGACGACAGCTCTTCGCATCCCGCGTTTCCGTAGGTGGCGATGCTCACGAGCGCGTCGGAGACCCCTTCACAGGTGGGCTGGGCCTCGTTGATGACCGGATCCAGCTCCGAGCGCAACGGCAGAAAGAGGTGGATGCTCAGCCCCAGGAGGACCGCGATGAGCGAGGTCGCGTAGAGGCGAGGGTTGAGCAGGGTGCGCGCGCGCACCGCGAGAATGAAGAGGAAGAGCGATGGCAGCACCAGGAGCGCCATGAGGTGGTTGCCGATCGACAGCGCCATGATGAACGCCATCAGGACGAGAAGATTGTCTTCCTTTCCTCTTCCCAGGTTCTCCTGCCAGCGGAACGTGAGCCACGAGAGCAGGGCGATAGTCAGAAGAGAGACGGTGTAGACCTTCTCGTTCACATTCGACTGGTTCCAGACGGTAAAGGCGGTCGCGCTGACGAGCACCGCCGCGCATGCGCCCACGATCCGGAAGCGGCGGTCGGTGGAGAAGTGCCGGAGAATGTGGTGGACGACGAGGAACCAGAAGCTGTGGGCGGTTGCGCTGACCGCTGCCGACAGGAGGTTGATGCGGGCCGCGGTCGAGAAGCCCAGCGGCGCCAGCAGGATGTCCCATGCGCGGGCGAGCACGACGAAGAGCGGATTCCCGGGGGGATGTGGAATGCCGAGCATGTGCCCGGTGGCGATGTACTCGCTGGTGTCCCAGAAAGCGGTGGTGGGGGCCAGCGTCAGCGCGTAGAGGAAGAAGACGGCACACCCTGCCCCTGCAGCCCAACGGTAGGGGGGCTTGTTGCCGTGTGCCCCGGGGTCTGTGGAAGGCTCGGTCGCGGAGGTGATTTGGAGCTCCTTGGCAGTCCGTGATCAGCGCGAGTTCGACCGGCAGGCGACACGGAATCTAACGCTGCCGGGGACTTGCGTCGGGGCGTGCTAGCTGGCGCCGGGGACGAGCGTGATTCCCCCGGCCTGCTTACCCACTTCCGCCACGGCGGCGCGCTCGTAGGTGGACAGGTCGATCACTTCGACGATGCCCGGCTGCCCGCCAATGCCCTCGACGGTAACGAAGGCATAGCGGTCGTCCGAAGTCACTGCGACACCGTGCGTTACCCTCTGGGCGCTCTCGATTCGGGCCAGTTGCTCGCCCGTCTTCAGGTCCCACACGCCCAGGTGGCCGCTCCCCTTGAGCGACGCGAGCAGGCGGGAGCCGTCGCGGGTCAGGGCCAGGTTGTACGGAGCCCCCTGCGCCGGAATGCGCCGAGCCACGCTCCACGAGTCGGTGTCCACCTGGACGATCTCGTTGCCCCGGTTGCACGCCACGTACACGAATCGCCCGTCGCCGGAGAGGCTGGTCCAGGTCGGCGAGCAGGCGGCCATGGCCGCGCCGGCGCTCATGGCGCCCGCGCCCATCGCGGGCCCGTGCATGCCCGGACCGGCGACCGGCTCGCCCGTCACCAGATGCAGGCGCCGGGTCACCTCCAGCGAGAAGGTGGACATCTCCACCAGCTGGTCGTCCATCATGCACGCGGAGTAGTGCAGGGTACCGTCCGGCGACAGCCGCGACCCGTGCGGCATGGTACAGGTCGTGACCCGTTCGATCTCGAACATCTCAACGGTGTTCACCACCGACACCGTGCTGGGGACATGGTCGCCGTAGAAGTTCGAGTTGACCGCGAAGGCCAGTACGCCGTCGGGCGTCAGCGAGACGGTCGCGGGGAAGAACCCGAGTTCGGTCGCCGCGACCACGGTGTCGGGGCCGGCCTCGTACTTCAGCAGGTATCCGTTGGGGAAGCCGTGCCCCAGCGTCAGGTACCAGTATTCCCCGGACGGGTCGAAAAACAGGCCGTGCGGCCCCTCGATCTCGGCGGGCCAGCGCCCGACGCGGATTACCTTTTCCACGGAGAGCCCGCTGCCCGGAGTGAACTCCAGCACGGCGACCTCATCCTCCGACTCCGAGGCCACGTAGGCCCGGTAGGATTGCGCCTGGGCGTGGCTGGCGGTGGTGAAGACCGCCAGCAGGACGGCCCAAACGCATCGCGCCCGCGCGCTCGTGATTGCGGAGAGCACAACATCGCCCGCCGCGCACCGCGATTGGCTGTCGCTCACGGGACCAGCGTTCTCCTCGGCTGCAGCTTCACCGACCACAGCCCGGAATGGTGCTCGGCGATGAACAGATGTCCCTTGTGGACCTGCGGGCCCCAGCTGAAGGGCGCGTTGGGAACGAAGCTGTCCGGGTCGTTTGCGGCGTAGTGAGCGATCTCGCGGCCCTGCAGGGTGAGGTTGCCCTTGAGCTCTCCCGAGATATCGATGACGCGCGTGCCGCCGTTGTAGAAAGCCGCGTAGAGCCGGTCTCCGTCGATCCACATGTTGTGCGAACCGGCCTCCGGTATCTCGTAGCGGGCGACCTCCTCCGGATTGCCAGGGTCGGTGAAGTCGACGACATGGATGTAGCCGGCCATGCGCGGCGGGGTACGGTCGGCATCCAGATCGTTGAAGCCGGGCCGGCCGATCTCGTCACCCATGAAGATGTAGAAGCGCCCGGTGGGGCTCCGGTACGGGAACGCTGCGTGGGTCGCTCCGCCGATGTCGGCGAACCTGGTCATGAGCACCGGGTTGGAGGGGCTCCCGCCGCGTCCGCCTCCGCCCACGTCGATGACCGCCACACCGTCGGCCCAGTTGGAGGTGTACGCGATACCGTCCACGATCCAGATGTCATGAATTCCGTGCCCGGGGGTGTCCAGCTCGAAATTGCCCACCCGCTGGGGGTTGGTCGGGTCTTCGATGCTGATGACGTCGAAGCGGACGCCGTTGTTCACGGCGTAGACGTGGTTGTCGTAGACGAAAACGTTGTGAACGCCGCCGGTCAGCGCGTCGTCGAAGGTGGAAAGGATCTCCACGTTGCGCGGGTCGGAGCAGTCCACGATGACGATGCCGTTGCGACGGTTGGACGCGCCCTCGCGCGAGATGACGCAGATGCTGCCGTCCTCGGATACCTTCACGTCGTTGGTGGTGCGCGCGTCGACCACCAGGGAGTCGGTCATGACCGGCGCCGCCGGGTCGGTCACGTCCCACCAGTAGGTGGCGCCGAAGGCTCCCCAGGTGCCGGTGATGGCGTAGTCGCGCCCGTCCGCGCCTTCCCAGACCCAGAGATCCGAGGTAGGCACGTCGCGCACCGCCCCCTGGCCGATGAAGTCAACCGTCTCGCTGACGTTGCGCGGCTCGATGCGGATGGTCTGGTTGGCGGAGTGCCCCGGAACGCTGGCCATGACTGTGTAGATCCCGGGCCGATACGCCACGAAGCGCCCCATCTGATCGATTTCCGCAGGAGGGAAGTCGGCGGTGGCTACGACATCCGCATACGGAATCACCGAATAGGTCACGGGAATGTCGCTGGCGTCGTCCCCGGCCATCGGCGTGGCCTCGAAGTGAATGACGTCTCCCGTGCGTCCCACCTCCTGGCTGGTGGAGAGAGCGACCGAACTGACCGGGCTCGCGACCACGTCGTAGCGCACTTCCCCGGAGACATCGTCCGCGCTTGCGGTCAGGGTGACCTGTCCGGGAGCGTGCGCGCTGAACACGCCGAAGCGGTCGACTGTCGCCACCGACGCATCGCTGGTGCTCCAGCCCACCTCCACATCGCCGCGCGTGTCGCCCGCCGCATCGTACACGGTCGCCTCGTGCCGCACGACAGTACCCGCGTAGAAGCGTCCGCTCTCGCCCGGCGCGACGACGACGCGCTCCAGCGGCGGATACGGAACCTCGATCATCATCCGGGCACTGATGTTCCGGTCGGACGCCACCATGAGCGTGACCGCGTAGTTGCCTCCGTAGACGGCTTGCACGGCTCCGGTGGTGCGGTTCACATCCAGACGCCCGCGTGCCCCGCGCGCCATGTACATGACCGGGGCATCAACCGGGTTTCCGTCCGCATCCACGACGCGAGCGACGATCTGTCCGCTCTCGCCCGGCTGGAGGGTGAGGGTTTCCTGTTCCACGACGATGCGGGCCGGAGCCTGCGCGGTCAGGGGAACGGGGCTGAGCGCCAGCAGGGCGATGGACCAGAGGGTGGCGACGCGGCGGATCTTCATCTTTTCATGACTCCAGGCGGCGGGTAGTTCGTCGAGCATGAATAAGTTGAGCAAAGCGCGGGTTCGCGCAAATGGAAACGGGGCAAAGCCCGGGGAGTCACTCAGGGGACCGGAGTCCGCCCTGGCTCGAGCTTCACCGCCCATAGCCCCGAATGTTTCTCGGCCATGAACAGGTGTCCCTTGTGGACCTGTCCGCCCCAGGTGAACGGCGCATTGGGGATGAAGCCGTCGGGATCGTTGGCCTCGTAGTGGGCGATGCCGCGCCCCTGCAGGGCGAGGTTCCCCTTGAGTTCGCCCGAGATGTCGATGACGCGCATGCCGCCGTTGTAGAAGGCTGCGTAGAGCCGGTCTCCGTCGATCCACATGTTGTGTGAGCCCGCGCCCGGCACGTCGTAGCGCGCGATCTCCTCCGGATGGTCCGGATCCGTGAAGTCGACGACGTGGATGTAGCCGGCCATGTACGGAGGCGTCCGGGTCCGCGCGGCGACGTTGAAGCTCGTCCCCACGATCTCGTCGCCCATGAAGATGTAGAAACGCCCGGTCGGGCTCCAATACGGGAAGACCGCGTGGGTGGAGCCGCCCACGTCGCCGAACCGGTACATGAGCACCGGATTGGAAGGGCTGCCTCCCCGGTCGCCGCCGCCCACGTCGATCACCGCCACCCCGTCCCCCCAGTTGGACGTGTAGGCCACTCCGTCCACCACCCAAATGTCATGGATACCGTCATAGTGGCTGATTTCCCGCCCGAGGGTGGGCAGGCGGAAGTCGCTGACGCGGTAGGGATTCGCGGGATCCTCGATGTTGATGACGTCGAAAAGGGATCCACGGTTGATTGCATAGACGTGGCCGTCGTGGATGAAAACGTTGTGGACACCGCCGGTCAGCCCGTCTGCGAATACCGAAAGGACCTCGACGTTGCGGGGGTCGGCGCAGTCCACGATGACGATGCCGTTGCGCCGGTCCGACGCCCCCTCGCGGGAGATGACGCAGATGCGGCCGTCCTCGGAGACTTTCACATCGTTGGTGGTGCGCGCGTCCACGACGAGAGAGTCGACCAGGACCGGCGCTGAAGGATCGGTGACGTCCCACCAATAGGTGGCGCCGCCCGCGCTCCACGTGCCGGTGATGGCGTAGTCGCGGCCGTCGACGCCCTCCCACACCCAGAGATCCGAGGTGCGCACGTCGCGCACGGGGGCGTGTCCGACGAAGCGCACGGCCTCGCCGACGTTGCGCGGTTCGATACGCACCGTTTTGTGGGCCGAGTGACCGGGCACGGTGGCCATGACCGTGTAGACCCCTGGCCGGTACGCCACGAACCGCCCCCGCGGGTCGATTTCGGCCGGAGGGAAGTCCGCGGTCGCCTGGCGGTCGGCGTACGGAACAATGGAATACGTCACCGGAATGTCGCTCGCCTCGTCCCCGGCCATGGCCGCCGCGGCGAAGCGGACCACGTCCCCGGTGCGCCCCACTTCCTGACTGGCGGCCAGCGAGATCGAGGTGACCGGGCTGGCGACCACGCTGTACACCACCTCCTCCACGACCCCCTCCGCGCTAGCGGTCAGGGTGACGCGCCCGGGCGCGTGCGCGCTGAACATGCCGTACCGGTCGATGGTCGCGATGGCCTCGTCGCTCGTGCCCCACGCCACCTCGACGTTGGTGCGGAGGTCCCCGACCGCGTCGTACACGGTGGCTTCGTGTCGCACGACCGTACCCGCGTAGAACGTCCCGCCCTCCGCCGGGGAAATATCGACGCGCTCCACCGGCGGGTAGGGCACCGTGATCGTCATCACAGCCATCATCTCGAACAGCTCAGGTAGACTGATCTGTTCGAAAAAGCGCTCATCGAAGACATGCACGACGGCCCGGTACTCACCACCCTTCACTGCCAGGAGCGCTCCGGTTCGCGAGTCGATGTCCAAACCCCGCGTGCGCCGGCCCAAGTAGGAATACATGAGCTCGGCATCCATCGGATTGCCGTCCGCGTCGACGACGGTGGCCTCGATGCGGGCAGTGTCGCCGGGCTCGAGCGTGATGTGGTCGCGCTCGAGCACGACCCGGGCGGGCAGCTGCGCGGCCAGGGAAGAGGCAGCGATCGCCGCCAGAACGACAGACGCGGATGCAACGCGAGCGATCATGGCCATCTCACGACTCCTCAGGCGGAAGGTCACCGGAAATTAACCACCAGCGCCATGGTCAGCACTCGGTCCGACTTGCCCAGCGGGATCGGCACCTTTCCCACGGCTTCGCCCTGCTCGTCCGTCAGCGGCACGTCGACCAGGGAGGGCCTGTTGTCGAACAGATACTGGAACTTGGCCTGCAACCCGAAGTGGTCGTTCATCGACACGCCCAATGTGCTCACCCAGTCCGCGCGCAGGTCCGCCGGATTGAAGCCGTTCTCGTCGACCACCAGCTTGGTCTTCAGCTCGGTATTGTCGCTCAATTGCACTTCGTATTCCGTGGATACCTGCAATCCGATGAACGTGTTCGCGGCATCCGGGTTGGGAACGACGTCATCCTGGCCCGTAACCGTGAGCCCGTAGGAACTGCGCAACCGGTGAATCTCATCCTCCACCCATCGAGTCGAAACGCCTCCCACAAGAACGTAGCGGGCGTCGATTCCCGTAAAAGTGTTGCGGGTCCATCCCAGCTGGCCGAAGAATGTCGATCTCTCCGAAAACTCCCGGTCGCCCCGTAAACGGATGTGATAGTTTTCCGCCGAAACGCGGGTCTCGTTCTGTTCTTCGATCCGATAGTCATCAGCCGTTCCAATTGCGGAGCGCCTGAAACGAGTGGTGCGTGTGCGCAGCGCTCCCACCTCCAGCCTGGTCTCGGTCTTCTCCCACTCGGTGACCAGCTCGTTGGCGAGACCGAACGTTGTCGATTCGGTGTTGCCCTGGGTCTCGATGAAGCTGAACTCGCTCGAGTTGGACCACACGGGGGGCAGGGGTAGCTGTGGGAGCTGTGCTCTTGCCCCGGTGGCTGGAACAAGAAGGGTGGCCAGGGCGAGGGGCAGAACCCGGGCTACCAAACGCCCTCGTATCCGTCCGCGGCGAGATTCCAGTTACGACCGTAGATATGGACCCTCCTGGTAGGCGACGATCCGTCCATGAGCTCACCGTCCTCGTGCGTCCAGGCCAGGGCGCTCCCTTCCAGGTTCAGCACCGGCACGCCGCGCCGGCCCATGCGGCGCGCGTACGCCGAACTGCGCGCCCCGACCGTGCAGTAGGCGACCACGGTACAGTGGTCCAGTTCGTCGAGCCGGGCCTCGAAGTCCTCGGGGGTGATGGCTCCCGGAAGCGTGGACACCGCGCGCTCGGCGGGAGTCCTGACGTCGACGAGGACGGTGTCGCCGGCTGGAAGCCTCTCGCGCAGATCGGCGGCGGAGATGGTCTCCACGTCCGGATAGCGCTGACTCACCTTGGCAACCATCCCGTCCAGCAGGCGCCGTTTCTCGTGCTGCGAGCCCGTCATGTTTCCTCCGTCTCCCCTATTCGATGTCGTGCCTCTGCCCGGAGATGTCCCCTGGGCCAGCCGAATCCGTCTCGCTAGCCGAAAAGGACGCCCTTTCTCAACCCGACTGTCTCCGCCCATTCGCTCGCCGCCATCTTTCCTTCGCCCTCGGGGCGCACCTTGGCAACCAGCAGCTGGCCATCCGGCGCCGCGAAGCGAATGCCCTCCGGGCCGATCCCGGTGACCTGCCCGGGCCTCACCGACAGCGCTTCGTCGATCCGCGACGCGCCGTAGAATTTGACCCACGAGCCGTTGAAGCTACTCCAGGCGCCCGGCTGAGGATCCGCCCCGCGCACCAGATTCAACGTCTGGCGCAGCGGAAGATTCCAGCGCACCTGAACGTGCTCGTGCTTGCACCAGCCCTCGTAGGTGGCCGCGGAATGATCCTGCAGGATTCTCGGGGCCTCGCCCGCGCGCACCAGATCGACGCTCTCCAGCATCGCGCTCACGCCCATAGGGAAGAGGTGCTTGAAGTAGAGGCTGCCCAGGGTATGCTCGCCGATCTCGACTTCCTTCTGAAGGAGGAGGGGGCCCTCGTCGAGGCCGTCGTCGGGCCAGAAGATGGACAGGCCCGTCTTCTTTTCGCCCCAGATGATGGGCCAGTTGATGGAGCTGGGGCCGCGGTGGAGCGGGAGAAGAGACGGGTGGTACTGGATGGTCCCGTGCGCCGGGATGTTCAGCGCCTGCTCCGGGACGAACAGGGTGACGTAGGCCATGACGCCCAGATCGGCGCGGAGCGACTTCATCTGCTCCCAGGTTTCCTCTCTCCGGAAGGAGGAGGGCTGGAAGAGCGGGAGGCCATGCTCCCGGGCCGCGTCCGCCAGCGGATCCGGCCGCTGTCCGGGCTTCTCCGGGCGGGAGTACACCCCGACGATCTCCTCGCCGCGCTCCAGCAGCGCCTTGAGGACGCTCGCGCCGAAGGCCTGCTGGCCGTTGACGATGATTCTCATGAAGGGTTCTCTGTGAGGGACGTTGGCGTCCGGCGAGGACTCAGCTCACCGGACGGTTGGCGTTCATGACCCAGCGGTCGTACCAGGCGAGGTAGCGCTCGTAGCGGTCCTTCTGGTAGCTGGGAAAGCGCAGGCCGTGGCTCTGGCCGGGGTAGACGACGAGCTGGGTGGGCACGCCGCGCCGCCGAAGCGCCTGGTAGAGCTGCTCGGAGTTGAGGATGGGCACGTTCCAGTCGTCCTCGCCGCCCATGACGAGAGTCGGGGTGACGACCTCGTGCACCTTGTTGAAGGGGCTGATGCGCTCCCAGTTGTCGCGGTTGTCGCCCTCCCACGGCAGCCCCAGCTCGGCCTCCCACTGACGCTGGTAGTGGTCGTGTCCGTAGTTGGCGATGTAGAGCACCTCGCTCGCCCCGGTGATGGCGCCCTCGAAGCGGTCGGTCTGGGTGATGACGTAGTTGGTGAGGATGCCTCCGTACGACCAGCCGCCCACGCCCAGCCGGTCCGGGTCGGTCCAGCCCTGTTCGATGGCGTGGTCGATGCCCGCCATCACGTCCTTGAAGTCGGGGTTGCCCCAGTCCGCCCACAGGGCGGCCGAGAAGTCCTGGCCGTACCCCGACGAGCCGCGCGGGTTGGTGCGCACGACCACGTAGCCATGCGCCGCGAAGAGCTGCGACTCGAACTGGAAGGAGTGGCTGAACTGGGAGACGGGGCCGCCGTGGATGCGCAGCAGGGTCGGGTAGCTTTGCCCTTCCTCATAGTCCGGCGGGAAGGTGACGAAGCCCTCGATCTCGATGCCACCCTCCGACGGGAACTGGATGTTGCGGGTCTCGGCGATGGTGACGGTTGCGAGGAAGTCGTCATTGTGGCCGGTGATCCGGCGCAGCCCGGCATCGCCGTCCTCGAAGTCCTCGACGGCGTAGATCTCGCCGGGGCGGTCCAGGTAGTTGACCCGGGCCGCAAAGGTGTCGCCGCTCCAGTCGAAGCCCGAGGCGGAGAGCCCTCCGGCCACCGGCCGCTCCAGCCCCGAGCCGTCCGGGCGAATGCGGGCGATGTGGTTCTCCGACGAGTCCTCGAGCCCGAACCAGATCCACTCGCCGTCGGGCGAGAAGCGCGGGGAGCGCACGTTGCGGTCCAGCTCGGTGGTGAGCAGGCGCGGTTCGCCCCCGTCCGCCGTGGTCACCGCCAGGTGCGTGGTGGCGTACCAGATCAGATCGGGGCGGATCCCGGTGGTGTAGGTGATCCAGCGTCCGTCCGGGCTCCACTCGGGGGAGCCGTCGGAGCCGGGGTTGGTGGTCAGCCGCCGGGGGGAGTCGGTGGGTTCCTCCAGGTCGGCGGGCACCACCCAGACGTCGCTGTTGGCGTTGAGGTCCGGGTCTTCGGTGCGATTGGAGGAGAAGGCGATCAGGGTTCCATCCGGGCTCCAGACGCCCAGCGATTCATTCCATCGCCCGGTCGTGAGCTGCTTCAACTCCCTGGCATCGATCTTGTAGACATACAGATGCGTCATGCGTGAGCCGGTGAGGTAGCCGGCCCCGTCCCGCTTGAACTGGACGCGATCGATGACCCATGGATCCTGGGGCGCGTTGGGCTTCTCGTCCTCTTCCTCCTCTTCAGGATCGCGGAGGGTGAGCAGGAGTCGCGTGCCGTCGGGCGACCAGCGGTATCCGCCGACGCCCTGCTCGATGTCGGTGAGGGGGAAGGCTTCGCCGCCCCGCCGATCGAGCGCCCAGACCTGGGTCGGGTCGCCGTCGCGGGCCGCGGTGAAGGTGAGGTAGCGGCCATCGGGGCTCCAGGCGGGAGAGCCGGCGGACTGCTTGTCCCGGGTGAGCGGGACTGGGTCGCCGCCTGCGATCGGCGCCATGTAGATGCGGGTGTAGGAGCGTTCATCTTCCAGCGAGGTACGAGAGACCGTGTACGCGACCCAGTCTCCCTCGGGGCTGACCACCGGGGTGCCGACATTCTCGAGTTCGAAGAGGTCGTCGACCGTGATGGCGCGCCGCTCCTGCGCGAGTGCAGCCTGCGGAGGAAGCATGACGGGGACGAGCGCGAGACCGAGGGCTATCGTGAAGACAGCTTTCATGATGAACTCCTGAACCAATGAACGATCACCCTGACCGGGAGGCCGAAGATGCGTGGGGAAGCCAAGGGAATCCAGACGCACGCAAGAATAACAGCGAGTGAACACAGGGCGCGACCCGAACGGGACGCGTACCCGCATGGTGTGGAGGTAGCGATAGGCAGGAGAGCAGCGAGAGTGTCCGTTGCAGTGGACAGGTTTGGCCCGGAAGGGATCCGCCGTGTGGCGAGCTTTGTCGCGCGGGCCATGTTGGTGATTGCGGTTACGGTGCTCACCGCCGCTTGTGCCGCGCGCGCCGGGGACGGGAATCCGCCTGGTATTCCCGGGCTGGAGGACCAGATCGAGATCCGCGTCATCAACAACAACTTCAGCGACGCCCGCCTGTACGCGGTACATCCCGGAGGACGCGAGTACATCGGCGTG
Organism: Longimicrobiales bacterium; assembly: GCA_965237885.1. Classification (GTDB taxonomy): domain Bacteria; phylum Gemmatimonadota; class Gemmatimonadetes; order Longimicrobiales; family Gaopeijiaceae; genus BD2-11. Next base: position 1,882,764 of record CBDEGN010000002.1, read on the forward strand.
CTGACCGGCAAGACCGAAGCCAACTACAGGCTCGACTGGGACTGGTCGCACACGCTCGCGATCGAGATCTCGCTGCTGGCGGGTGGCACCTGCACGACCGAGGAACTGATCGTCGATCCCGGAGAGGCGCTCTTCCTCAGCATCGACTCCACGATGAGCACGATGGCGAACTGCCGACAGAGCTGGACCGGGCTGGGCGGGCCCTAGCGCGCTAGTTGCGGCACGGGGCGCGTACAAGAGAGCGACCCGACCCGTCCGGGCGCCCGTCGAGGTGCGTCGCTGCCGCATGAGCGCCGCTTCGGCGCGTCGCTACCGCATGGACGAAAGCTCCGGGGTCGTGGCCGGCCGCCGCCTGTGGCCTGTGGCCTGCTCGAAGGCATAGCCGAACCGCATCAGCATGGCTTCAGTGAACGGGCGGCCCATGAACTCGATCCCGATGGGCAGCCCGTCCGGGGTGAAGCCGGCGGGCACGGTGAGCGCGGGAAAGCCCAGCACGGGGCTGAGCAGGCGGTTGTCGCCGAGGCCGTAGTCGTCCGCCGAGGGTAGCGGGGTTGGTCTCGACATCCGGCGCGATCAGCGACGGCGGGTGATCGAAGGTGGCGTGCATCAGCGCGTCCAGGTCGTGGTCGGCCATCACCTGATAGACATCCTGGCGGAGTTGGTCGCGGGCCAGCATGTAGGCCAGGTATCCCGGGTCCCGGGTGGTCTTGCCGAGTGACCCGGCCAGCCCGGCCGCCCTCCATGGCGTCACCCGGCCCGAAAGCAGGATGGACCGGAGGGTCTGGTAGGGCGCGTTGGCATGTTCGGCCAGGTAGGCGTCGGTGGCGGCCTCGGTCTCGTGGGAGTTCATGGAGTAGATGGCGTTGACCCCGTCGATTCCCGGGACGGCGACGTTGTCCACCACTTCGGCTCCGAGCGCACGCAGCTGTGCGACGGCCGCGTCGACCAGCGCGCGAACCTGCCGGTATCCCTCAGACGCGGTATCCACGGAACCGTCCATGGGGTCGCGGACGATGCCGATACGGGCTCCTTCGAGTCCATCGGCGGAGAGCCCGTCGCTGTAGGAGTCCGGAACCTGGCCAAAGGAATACGCGGTTATGGGGTCGCCCGGGTCGTAGCCGGCGATGGCATCCAGCAGGAGGGCCGCATCCGTGACGGTGCGCGTCATCGGCCCCATCGTGTCGGTGGTGGGGTTGGCAGGCATCATCCCGAAGCGGCTCACGAGCTGCAGCGTGGGCCGGAGCCCCACCAGCGAGTGCACCGCCGCCGGCCCGCGAATGGAGCCGCCGGTGTCCTCGCCGATGCCGATCATCCCCAGATTTGCGGCCACCCCGGCGCCCGTGCCCCCGGAGGAGCCGCTCGGATTGCGCTGCGGGTCGTACGGGTTGCGGATCACGCCGAAGCCGGAGCCGACGTAGCGCGAGGCGAATTCTCCCATGTTGGTCTTGGCGATGATGAGTGCGCCCGCATCCTTCATGCGGGTGGTGATGGTCGCGTCCCTCACCGGCACGAAGTCCTGGAAGAGCGCAGATCCGTAGGTGGTGGGCATGTCGCGGGTCTCGACCTGGTCCTTGAGGAGCACCGGGACGCAGTGCAGCGGCCCGCTGAGCCCCCCGGAGGCGAGTGCGGCGTCCAGCCGGACGGCTTCGTCCAGGGCGGCCGGGTTGAGGTTCGCCACGATGTTGAGCCTCGGTCCCTGCTGATCGTAGGCCTCGATGCGGTCCAGGTAGCCCTGCACCAGCTGCACGCAGGTCAGGTCCCCGGAAAGGAAGGCGGCGTGCACCTCCGCGATCGTCGCCTCCTCGAGCTGGAAGCCCTGTGCCGTCAGACCCGCGCCCCCAGCTCCGAGGAGCAGGCTGGCGCCGATCAGGATGGTTGTCCGAGCGGAGGGGAACCATCTGGAAGTCATCGGCATTCTCCTGCGGGTTGGGTGTGGGGTGCGACGGAGGCGGATCAACAGCTCGCCGGATCGGCTCTCTGAATGTGGCCTCTACGTTCTCGTTGCGCTTCCCGCTCCGCAAGCGAAACCGGCTTGCATCCGTTCGCGGGCGGGCCCATGGTGAGACGCTTTGCCCACTCCGGGGCTGTACTGCGGCCGCTCAAGGTGGTCACGTGCCGGCATGTGGCAGAGATGAAGGATCATGGCAGGAAATGGCGTAACTGGTAGAAACCGATACTCTGGCAGAAAGCAAAGACATGGCTGAAATGAACATTGAGCCGGGCAAGACCCGGATCGGCTGGATCGGACTGGGCGTGATGGGCCGCAGCATGTGCGCGCACGTCATGGACCACGGGTTTTCGATGACTGTCTTCACGCGAACCCGGGCTACGGCGGCGTCGGTGCTGGAGAAGGGCGCGCTGTGGGCGGCCAGCCCCAAGGCCGTGGCCGAGCAAAGCGATGTCGTCTTCAGCATCGTCGGGTTCCCGCACGACGTGCGCGAGGTGATCCTGGGCGAGCACGGGGCCCTGGCCGGGTGCCGGCCCGGGAATGTCCTTGTGGACATCGATCGGCTGGATCGGACTGGGCGTGATGGGCCGCAGCATGTGCGCGACCACCAGCGATCTACGAGGCCGCGCGGGCCAGGGGGGTGGCCAGCGTTGACGCGCCGGTGTCCGGGGGCGATGTCGGAGCCCGCAAGGCGCTCTTGTCGATCATGATCGGCGGGGACGAGGAGGAGGTGGAGGCGCTGGGACCGTGCTGGCGGGCGATGGGGAAGGCCATCGTGCGCCAGGGAGGCCCCGGCGCCGGGCAGCACACCAAGATGGTGAACCAGGTCCTGATCGCTTCGCTGATGATCGGGATGTGCGAGGGCCTGCTGTACGCCTACCGGTCAGGGCTCGATCTGGAGACCGTGATGAAATCGGTTGCCCCGGGGGCCGCCGGCAGCTGGTCGCTCTCCAACTACGGCCCCCGCGTGATCGCCAACGACTTCGATCCCGGCTTCTTCGTGGAGCACTTCGTCAAGGACATGGGGATCGCCCTCGCCGAAGCGAGCCGCATGAAGCTGGCGCTGCCGGGGCTGGCTCTGGCGCATCAGCTGTATACGGCGTTGCGCGCCCAGGGGAAGGGTCGCAGGGGAACCCACGCTCTCCAGCTCGCGCTGGCCCATCTATCCGACATCGACTGGGTGGGGCGAGGAGAAGGCTGAAGGCCGCAACCCCGTCAGCCTGCGGGCGCCAGCACCAATCGGTTTTCCGCGCGCGCCTCCACCGCCTCGCGCGAGAAGAGCATCGGGAAGTACTCCTGGTTGGCCCAGCTCTCGGTGAGGTTGCCGTAGTAGGGGCTCCCCGGCCGGCCGGACTGGCCGGGCGCGTTCGTGACCAGCGACCCGTCCAGATCGGCGAAGTCCACGATGTGACGATAGGTCGCCCCCGTGGCCGCCACCGTGCCCGCTCCCCCCGACCGCTCCCCCGCCGGCAGGTCGTATGCCGTCACCAGCGAGTGTGGGAATTCGCTGCGGTGGTCGCGTCCCCAGCGCCACTGGGCGGGATCGTTGCCTTGCTCGCGCGCGATGCGGGCGAGTGCGTCCGAGAGCACCGCTTCCAGCACCGGCGCGGGATCCCCGCCGGGGTCGCTCGCGATTTGCTCCAGAATGTCCGCGTCGAGCCGGCGGTAGACTGCCGGCGCCCGGCTGTCGCGGTTGAAGACGCCGTCCCAGGCAGCCAGCTCGGCTCGATAGGGCTCCGCTTCCGCGTCCGTCGCCATCCATCCCTCGAAGAGCGCCGCGTGCCGCGCTGCCGATGCCGAATAGGCGTCCTGCTGAAGCTGGCGCGAGTCCTCCAGCGTGACGTCGTCGCCCGCGTTCAGGACCTCCTGTACGCGCGCGAAGCGGGCGAAGGGGCCAGCGGTCTTGAAGAAGAGCGGCGGGTCATAGCCGGGCGGATGGATGTCGTGATTGGCCGTCCCCACCCAGCCGCGCTCCGGGTTGAACTCGGTGGGAAGGTCGTCGCGAAAGCCGTCCCACTCGTATTCCCCGGTTCCCGGCACCGGCAGCCGCCCGTGCCAGTTGGGGCGACTCGGCGACAGCGCGGCGGCCTGCCAGGCAATGTTCCCGTCCGCGTCCCCGCAGATCATGTTCTCGGTGGGCGCCTTCCAGTAGCTCAACTCCTCCAGGAAGCCGTTGCAGTCGGGGACCACGTTGAGGCGCAGCCCGGACAGGTACCCCGTGCTTCCGGGCTCGTGCATGGTCGAGCGCATGGCGTAGGCGAGGTTGTTTTCCGGGTCCCGATGGAAGATCGGGCCGTGGCGCGAGAACTCGAGTTCCACGGTCACGGGCTCGCCATCCTTCACCGGAATGGTCTCGGTGATGGTGCGCACCTCCTCCCAGCCGTCTCCCCAGCGCACTTCCCCGGGGTTGTCCGGGTTCACCTGCTCCACGTACACGTCCGACTGGTCGGTGCCCACGATGGTGAGCCCCCACGCGATGCGCCCGTTGTGCCCGATGGCCACCCCCGGCAACACCGGCTCGGTGGACCCGATGGCGGTCCATCCGGGCGCGTCCAGGTGCACCACGTAGCGCAGCGACGGGTTGGTCACCCCCCGGTGCGGATCGTTGGCCACGATCACCTGGCCGCTCGCGGTGCGGCTCCCGTGAATGGCCCAGTTGTTGCTCCCCGGGGAGGTCTCGCGCGCGCCGAGGTTCAGGGCCATCTCCGCCCCCATCCATTCATCATAGGGCGCGAGCAGCGGCGGACTGCCCATGGCGTTGCGGAACCCCGTCACGCCGGCCCGCACCGCATCCGAGATCAGCGCCAGGTCAACGCCTCCCGGAACCACCAGCTCCCGCGAGGGCGTCGGTCTCGCCTGCAGGTTTGCTTCCTCGGCTCCCAGCTCGGCCACGCGCGCGGCCAGCTGCAGTTCGCGGCGCACATCCCCCACCGGCATCGCGGTCTGCATGCGCAGCAGGGGTGTCTCGGCGCTCCAGTACTCGGGTACGACGCCGGTGAGCAGGAACTCGACGGGGAGTTCCCCGGCCTCAGTCGCATGATCGATGTAGGCGTTCACCCCCGAAGCGAAGGCTTCCAGAATGCGTCGGCCCTCGGGGTGGTAGCTGGTGAATTCGGCGTCGTCGAAGGGGCCCCGGAACTTGAGCAGGCGCGCGACACGGTCATGTTCGAGCGCCTCCGCACCCAGCACTTCAGCCAGCCGTCCCTCGCCGGCTCTACGGTACATCTCCATCTGCCAGAGGCGGTCCTGAGCCTGGACGAAGCCCTGCGCAAAGAAGAGGTCGTCGAGGTTGGACGCGTAGATGTGAGGGATGCCCCAGGGGTCGCGCATCACTTCGACTTCGCCCTGAAGCCCCGGAAGCTGGATGCGGCCGTCGATCTGCGGGAGCTGGGCCTGCGCCAGCTCGTCGAAGCTCGAGGCGGGCCCGTCGGCGCAGGCGGAGATGAGAACGAGAGCGCTGGCCGCGGCAACGACCGCGAGGCGGCCGGAATGCCGAACGAATCCAGGGGCTTGGTTCGGGCGCATGGGTTCCTCCATGGAAGTGCGTTCCGTTCGGGGCGGATGGCTCTGCGGAACGTCGGCTGCCCGCCGCCCAGTCCCGGAAGTAGTTGTCCAGGATGATGTGGGCCACAATGTTGCGGGAAATTGCGACACAAGTTGCAACTGGGCGCGGTGCCGGAAAGGGCGCAGGGTACTAGCTTCGGGGTAAGGCGGAATCCATGCAAACGGGAACACTCACATGAAATGGCCGTCGCGCCTTCTCAGACTCGCTTTCGGGCTGGCACTTGTGCAGCCGCTCGTTCTTGCGTTCATGGCTCCGCGCGAGCTTGGCGCCCAGGAGCCGGAGATGGGCTTCGAGCATCTCGCGGGGATCGATGTGGTGCTTGCCTTCGACGATCCCACGGCCAATCGCGTGCTGGAGCTGGCGTTTCAGGAGGCGATCGGAGGCCGGCTCGGGATCAATCTTCTCGACACCGCCCAGCCGGATGCGATCTCGCTGGTGGCGGTCGCGACCTGCGTGCCGGCGGACTGCGCGGAAGCGGAGCTGTACACGGTGGCGTTGCTGCTCTCCAATCACTACGACGCCACCTGGGCCATCGAACTCCTCTCGCAGGAGTCCCAGGAGCTCGCCGACCTCTACGCCCCCAGGGTCGCGGAGCTGATGGAGCCCCTCGGGATCTGGGCGGAGGCCTGGCGTCCCGGTGAATACCGCGACCAGATCAATGCCTTCGTGGACGAGATGGAGGCCCGGTGCTTCGGGCCACGGCTCGCCCGGCGAGGACTCTACGCGGCGCTGGCACTGGGAGACAGCGTGCGTGCCCGGCGGCTGGAGCAGGTGGCCAACGACCAGCAGGCGCTCTGCTGATCGCGGGTGATAGCCAGCGTTTCCGGACGTCGGGTCCCCGAACCTCTCGCCAATCGCGCATCTTCCGCCAAGCGGCCTGCGTAGCGCGCTGTGTTCTACCGGTGTTCGCCGTCCCCGCCCGGAAGGTATTTCTCCGGAATCGGGTGGTCCGGCCCCTCCTGCAACCAGTAGATCGACACCACCCACCAGCGGTTCCCGTCGTACAGCAACTGGAAGGAATTGATGCCACGCGCGAAGGGCTCCGCGTCGGCGGCGCGGCGGCGCGATTCGTAGGTGCTGAAGGTGTGCGCGATGACCCCGTACTGCTCGGTCACGCGGTGGATCTCCACTTCGTGGAAACCGTTCGCCTCCAGGCTGGTCCCGGCGCCCTCGACGTACTGAGCCGGCGTCATCACCCTGCGCCCGTACGTGGAGCCGTCCGGGGGGCGGCCGACCGGGCTCGGGGTGGCGCCGGGGGCGAAGAGGGAGCGGAAGCGGTCCCAGTCCCGGGCTTCGCCGGCGTCGCCGGAGATGACGTCGTAGACGGCCGTCATGATCGCGTCGATGGATTCGACGTCGGCGGGATCGGCGGGCGGAGGGGCGTCGCCGGACTGCTGGGCCGAGCTGGCAGAGGGGACGAAGGTGCACACGAAAAGCAGGACGAGAGCGCGGAAGGTGCGCCGGCCGGCACGGGACGCGCGGCCGCATGCGAATGGCAGGATCATGGTTTGAGGACCTTGGTCACGGTGAGAGGCGCCAGGCATCCAGGATCTCGCGTTCGCGCTCCCGGCTCATGCCCGCGCGGCGGTCGCGCCGCTCAGCCTCGGGGCGAGTCCTGTCCCACTCGACGGTATCGCGGCTTGTGACCGCCAGCGGGCGGAAGGTGAGCCCGGTCGCGAGCGCGCGATCGATGTCGACGTACATGAGGTCGCTTCCCGGGGCCCACGCCGGCAGGTCGCCGAAGGGTCTCACGCCCTGGGCCTCCAGAAAGTCCTCCGACACCCAGGTGAACTCCACCGCCGCGGAAGTCGCCGCGCGAATGCCGTAGAGCATCTCGGCCATCGACATGCGGGTGCCCGGGCCGGTGGCGTTGAAGTCGCCCGTGACGCCGTCCTCGGCCAGGCGCACGATCCACTCGGTGATGTCGCGCTGGTCGATGATCTGGTTGGCGTGCTCCGGGTTTCCGGGGGCCAGCACTTCGCCGCCGTCGAAAATGCGCACAGGCCAATAGGTGAAGCGGTCGGTCAGGTCGCCGGGTCCGACGATCAGGCCGGGACGCACGATGGTGGCGCGGCCCGGGAAGGCGGCGTGGACGATGTCCTCGCTCAGTGCCTTCATGAGCCCGTAGGGGGCGTCGTCTCCGTCCTGCCAGCCCTCGGGGGGCGTGAAGCGCTCCGAGTCCTCGTCGATGAGATGCTCGTACAGGACGCGATGCTTGTGCTGGTACGCCAGTCCGGGGCTGATGTAGGCCGAGATCGAGGAGACGAAGAGGTACTGCTCGGAGGCGTCCCGCAGCAGCTCGGTGCTCAGCTGCGCCCAGCGATAATCCTGCGTGTTGTTGTCGAGGACGACATCCCAGCTGCGGCCCTCGAGGGCGCTCAGGTCGTCGTTCCGGTCTCCGATCAGATGCTCGACATCGGGAAGGTCGGCTTCCGTGCGGCCGCGCGTGAAGATGGTTACCTCGTGGCCGCGCTCCACGGCGTAGCGAACCATGTGAGGGCCGATGAAGCCCGTGCCGCCGAGGATGAGGAGCTTCCTGGGAGCGGGGGCCTGCCGGGATCCCGGCCCGGACTCGGGTTCGGACTGCGGGCCCGAGCCGTTCGTGAAGGCGAGGCCGAGCCCCGGGGCGCCCAGCCCCAGTCCCAGGCCGGCCCCGGCGATTCCGGTCGCGCGCAGGAAGTCTCGCCGATTCGGGGTCATCGCGTGTTCTCCTTGGGAATGAGGCGACTGATCAACGTAGGTTTGCGACCCGCCGCCAACCAGGTTTCGCCGATGGCGCGCGGAATGGCCCACCGGTGGAGGCGTGAATGTCGGCCATCTCGCGGGCGGCTCCCGCGGGGGGACGGGTGCGCAGGCTCACCAGCACCGTCAGCAGCAGCCCTGCCGCGAATCCCGGGATCATCTCGTAGAGGTCGTAGAAGCCTTCCTTGAAGACGAGCACCCACGCGATGGTGGTCACGAATCCCCCCGCCATCCCGGCCACCGCCCCCGCGAGGGTGGTGCGTTTCCAGAAGAGCGAGCAGAGCACCACCGGGGTGAAGGCGCAGGCGAGTCCCGACCAGGCGAAGAGCACGAACCAGAAGATCACGCGGACTTCGGTAAGCGCCATGAAGATCGCGCCCACGCCGATGACCACCGTGACCACCTTGCCCCAGAACGCCACCCGGGCCCCCGCGTAGCCGGGGCGCAGCACCTTCTGCACCACGTCGCGCACCACCGCCGACGAAGCCAGGATGAGCAGCGAATCCACCGTGGACATCATCGCCGCCAGCACCACGACCAGGAAGATGCCGGTGAAGAAGGCCGGGAAGAGTTCAGCGCTCATGACGGGGAGGATGGTCTCGGGGTCGGCGAGGCCCGGGAAGAGCACGCGCCCGGACATCCCCGCGAACACCGCGCCCACGTCGAAGCCGATGATGCAGATGACGGCGATGAAGCTGCCGCCGACGATGTCGTCCTGGCTGCGCGCCGCGATGAAGCGGGTGAGGAGCTGGGGCGAGCCAAGAAACGCGAGCCCGATCCCGACGAAGCCGAGGGCGCTGGCCAGCCCGGCGCCGCTCAGGCCCATGCCGCCGAGCGGGTCGATCAGCACGGGATCGGCGGCGCCCAGGGCAGTGGTGAAGCTCGACCAGCCTCCCGCGGCGGCAATGCCCGCGATGGGAAGGGCCACCAGGCATGCGAACATGAGAACGCCCTGGAGCAGATCGCTGTACGCCACCGCCTTGAAGCCGCCCACGGTGGTGTAGTAGAGGATGACCGCGGCCCCGATGAGCACGCCGGCCTCGTAACTGGTGCCCAGGAAGGAGTTGAAGGCCTTGCCCGAGGCGGTCAGCTGGGCCCCGGTGTAGAAGACGACCATGCTCACGATGATCGCGGCGCCCATCAGACGAAGGATGTGGCGCGAGTCCCGGAAGCGCGACTCGAGGTAGTCGGGGACGGTGATGGAGTCGTAGCGGTCGGTGTACGCCTTGAAGGGCCGTGCCACCCAGATCCACGCCAGCGTCACCCCCAGCACTTCGCCCAGGATGACCCAGAAAGCGTGCGCCCCGACCGCGTAACCCATGCCGGTGAGACCGAGCAGCAGCCACGCGCTCTCCCCGGTGGCGTTCGAGCTGAAGGCGATGACCCACGACGGCAGCTTCTTCCCGGCCACGAAGTACCCGGCGACGCTCTGCGACTCGCGGCCCCCCCACACGCCGATGCCGAGCAGGATGATCAGATAGCCGGCGAGCACGGCGATGATGGTGGCGGATGCGGTCATGGGGCGGGTCGCGCGCGAGGGAGGTGGGTCCGTGCGGGTAGCATCGCACGGGGGTGGTGGAGGGGCAACGTGTTGGAGTTCCAGTCACCTGCGATAGTGCGAGGGTACTCTGCCGGAACCTTCCTGCCTCGCTACGTTTTGCAGACCTCTGGCCCATACCTCGATTCGACCTCTCGCAACGTTCGCCCGGGAGACACAGTGATCTTTCAGTCCCCTTCATCTCGGGTCCTGGGCACCCTTCTCTCGCTCGTCTTGTTCGGTTGCCTTGACGAACAGGCAGACGACTCGACACGGAAGGAGGTTCGCGGTGATACGACCTTTATCACGATCCCGCCGGGGGTCGATACCGCCGCCGTGGTCGTGGAGCGCTTGGAGACTATCTGGCAAGACGATCGGCTTGGTCGCCCCACTGCTGTCGTCATTTCGGAAGAACGCCTCGCGGTGGCAGATCAGGACCGATTACACCTACTGACGACCGGTGGCGACTACCTGGGCACGGTAGGTACACGGGGCAGCGGACCGGAAGAGTTTGGTAGCATCTCCGGCATCGGAGCCGTTGACGACACCATCGTGATCTTCGACAGCCGCAATTCACGGCTCGCCGTTCTTGACTTTGAAGGAAGGTTCCTGGAGGTGCGGCGAATACAACCTGACACCTCGTTCCCCAGGGCTCGTAGCGATGCTCAGCTCCGCTTCTGGAACGGCGGCATTCTGCAGGTCGCAGACGAGATCGTCTATTTCGATCGTCCCACTCGATCCGCCCTGGTGTGGCGGTCGATGGTGGATGACAGCACGTACGTCATAGGTGCATGGGATGACCTCCAGTGGGTGAACGTGGGGCGTATGTCCATCGGGCGAGGTTCCGTACCTATCATCGGGGCAGCTTCCGCGTTTCCTCCAAGAGCTCTGATCGCGGTGAGCGACGACGGGCGCTACGCCTTGGGAGACGGACTCGAATACTGCTTGTCCCTTCATCGCCTGGGCGGTCCCGAGGTCGTCGAGATCTGCCGCGAGCGCCCCCGCGTGGCGGTCAGTGACGCAATGCTGAGAGTTCCGGTCAGCGACCTGGGCTTCGATCCCGCCTTCGCAGCGGGCCTGGCCTCATCCCGGGTCCAGGAAGTGGAGAAGCTGGTCCCAAGCTACGATCGCGTGATGTTTTCGGAGGACGGTATCCTCTGGGTACGGGGCCTGGGCGAAGACGCGCCACATCTTCATCCCGCGCTGCCGGAGTCGGCGCGCAAGGCCGCTGCCCCCCCGTACCGGAGGTGGGAGGCGCTGGGCCCGGAGGGGTTGCCCGCGGGAGCGGTACTCCTGCCCGCGGACTTCGATCCGCAGCTATTCCGTGGCGACCAGGCTTTCGGGTTGCTCGAGCTGGAGAGTGGAGAGCTGGTTGTGGCATTGGCCTCTTGGGGGCTTGCGGCGGATGCGATGGACAGATGAGCTTCGGTTTGAAGGCTGGATCCGTCGCATTCGCGCTCGCGGCTCTCGCAGCATGCGCTGACCCGGACACTACAACGTCACTGGGCGATCCGCTGGTCCGCTGTCCCGACCCTGGCCAGGGCATCGAAATCGGGGGCCATGCCGGAACCGGAGACGACACCGAGCAGGCCCCGCTTCGCCGGCTGGTGCTCATGGGGGGCGGTCCAGAGGATGACGCCGCCGCCCGCCGCTTCGCCGAATCAGCCGCCGGGGGCGACATCGTGGTGTTGCGAGCGACGGGGTCGCTGACCAGCTATCCGGACTACTTCTCGTTCGAGCTGGCCCCCAGTCCCTCCCCGGCTTCAGTCGTGACCATTCGCACGAGCACGCCACCGCTCGCAGATCATCCGAGCGTCGTTTGCCGCCTCGCCAGGGCGGAAGCGGTGTGGCTGGCGGGCGGAAGCCAGTGGGACTATCTGGGACGGTGGCCTGGCGCGATGCACCGGGCGCTCGCGGGAGCGACGCAGCGCGGGGCTTCCATCGGCGGCACCAGCGCGGGCGCGGTGTCGCTGGGCGAGGCCGCGTTCGATGCCCGGCACGGTACCGTCACGTCGGCCGAGGCGCTCGCAGACCCAGCCCAACCTGGGGTCAGTGTCGGCCCGTCAACCCTTCCTCAACCCGAGCTTGCCAATGTGATCGTGGACTCTCACTTCACGGAGCGGTCCCGCGAGGGTCGCCTGCTCGCGTTCCTGGGACGCCTCCTCGCCCTGCACCGCGCGGGCCCGTTCATCGGCATCGGCATCGACGAAGGCGCAGCGCTGGAAATCGAGGGCCGCGAGTACCGGGTATCGTCGTCCGGAGGTGGGGCGGTCTGGATGTATGAGGCCGTCGGTCCGGCCACGGTCCAGCCGGGCACACCACTCACGCTCCAGGGCGTGCGTCGCGTCCGGGTTGCCGATGGAGCGTCGGGGCGCTGGCCGTTTTCCTTCGAGCAGGCGGACGGCCTTCAGGACATTGTGGTTGAGAGCGGCCTGGTGCGGGTTGGCACCGGTTCAGCGGCTCCCGCGCCTGTGCGTCCGGTAGAACGCGACCTCCAACGCCAACCCCGCCCCCACCGCAACCGCCAGCAGGAGCCACGCGCCAACCGGGAGCCCCGCGATCATGACGGCCTCCTCATCCGGCTCACCTCTGCGCCTCGACTCGCGCGCAGGCGCGACGGAGGCGTTCGACCCCCTCGGTGACTTCCTCCCGCGAAATGAGCATGGAGGGTCCGATGCGGATCACGTGGCCGCCCATGCCCCCGAGGCCGATCAACACGCCTTCCTCGCGGGCGGCTTCCAGGAGCGCTTTCCCCAGCCGCGCGCTGGGCTCCTTGGTGGCCGGATCCTCCACCAGTTCGAGGGCCAGCATCAGCCCCATGCCGCGCACGTCGCCGATCCACGGATGGTCGCGCTGGAGCGCCTCCAGGCCTTCGCGCATCTGTCGTCCGCGCTTGGCGGAACGGGCCGGAGTGTTCTCTTCGACCATGACATCCATGGTCGCGCTGGCCGCCACCATGGAGACCGGACTGCCGCCGAAGGTCGAGAAGGTGAGCCCCGTCCAGGCGGCGGCGATCTCATCGCGGGCCAGGGTACCGCCCACCGGGAAGCCGTTCGCCACCCCTTTGGCCACGACCATGATGTCGGGCTGCACGTCCCAGTGCTCGATCCCGAACCAGCGCTCGCCCGTGCGCCCGAACCCCACCTGCACTTCGTCGCAGACGAACACGCCGCCGTAGGCGCGAATCACCTCGGCCGCGCGCGTATGGTACTCGGGCGGCGGGACGATGTAGCCCCCCACACCCTGGATGGTCTCGACGAGCAGGGCGGCGGGCCGCCCGGTGGTGGTGGTCTCGATCACCTCGACCAGCTCGTCGATGTAACGGTCCACGTTGTGGCCGTCGGCATGCCGGTACGGGTAGGGCGCAATCGCGTGTCTGACCGAAGCGACGGCCGGGAGCGGTTTCCATTGCGCCTGGCCGGTCAGGCTCGATGCCAGCGTGCTGCGGCCGGAGTAGCCGAGGCGCAAGCCGATGATCTCGCTGCGCTGCGTATACATCTGCGCCAGCATGAGGGCGGTCTCGACGGCCTCGGTGCCGCTGTTGGTGAACATCACCTGCGAGAGGCCCTCGGGCGCGAGGTCGACCAGCCGCTCGGCGGCGGCCACGTACGGTTCGGTGACGTACAGGTTTGAGGTGTGCCCCAGCCGACCCACCTGGTCCCGCACGGCCGCCACCACTCTGGGGTGGCAGTGCCCGATCGACGTGGTCAGGATACCGGCGAAGAGATCGAGATACTCTCTGCCGTCGGCTCCCCTGGCGCGCACTCCCTCCGCCTCCACCAGCACCAGAGGCTCGGCATACAGGGGCTTCACGCACGGAAAAATGGAGGCTCGCTGCCGCTCGATCAGGCGCGCGGCAGCCGAAGCCTGGGCCCGTGCATCTACCGCAGCCGGAGATCGCGCTCGGGCCGCTGGCCCTCTGGCTGTCCTTCTCCGGCGAAAGGGTTTGGCTGACGGTCATAAGGATCGTCCCCTTACCAGCGCGAGATGACCACGCGCTTGTCGGTGAAGAACTCGACCGAATCGCGGCCCTGGGCCTTGAGGTCGCCGAAGAAGGAGCCGCGCGACCCACCGAAGGGGAAGAAGGCCATGGGCGCCGCCACGCCGATGTTGATGCCGATCATGCTGATGCCCGCCCGGTAGCGGAACTCACGGGCCGCCCGCCCGCTGGTGGTGAAGAGCGAAGTCGCGTTGCCGTATTCGCTCTTGTGCATGAGCTCGATGGCGTCCTCGACGGAATTCGCCTTGGTGAGCCCCATGACCGGCCCGAAAACCTCGTCCTTGCCGATCGCCATTTCGGGCTGCACGTCCTCGAAGATCGTCGGGCCCACCCAGTGTCCGCCGGGGTAGCCGGCCACCTTGGTGTCGCGTCCATCCATCGTCAGCGACGCGCCCTCCTCCACTCCCCTGCAGATATAGCCCATCACGCGCTCTCGGTGGCGGGCCGAGATGACCGGGCCCATGTCCACACCCTCCTCGAGTCCGTTGCCCACGCGCAGCGAGGCCGCCCGGTCCAGGACGCGCTCACGGATGCCCGCATAGGCGTCGGCGACTCCCACCACGACGCTTCCCGCGAGGCAGCGCTGGCCGGCAGAACCGAAGATCGACGACACCACCGCGTCGGCGACCAGGTCGTAATCCGCATCCGGCAGCACGATCATGTGGTTCTTGGCGCCGCCGAGCGCCTGCACCCGCTTGCCGGTCGCACCCGCCTTCGCGTACAGGATGCGCGCGACCTGGCTCGAGCCGACGAAGGAAACCCCCACGATGCCGGGATGCTCGAGGAGAGCGGTTACCGCGTCGCGGTCGCCGTGCACCACGTTGAGAACGCCCGGCGGCAGGCCCGCCTGCTCGGCGAGGTCCACCACCCGCTGGTGCGTGAGCGGATCCTGCTCGCTGGGCTTGAGCACCACCGTGTTGCCCGCGGCCACCGCGTAGGGCCAGAACCACATCGGGATCATCACCGGGAAGTTGTACGGAGAGACGACCGCGAACACGCCGAGCGGCTGCCGGATGGCTTCGCAGTCGATGCCCGGGGCCACATCCTCGAGCACATCGCCCATCATCAGCGTGGGGATGCCGCAGGCGTGCTCAACGTTCTCGATGCCGCGCTGAATCTCGCCCTTGCACTCAGCCAGATTCTTTCCGTGTTCGATGACCAGGGACCGGGCGAGCGCGTCCTTGTGCTCGTCGAGCAGGTGCTTCAGCCGGAAGAGGACCCGGGCGCGATCCACAGCGGGCGTGCTGCGCCACCCCGGAAAGGCCGCGGTCGCAGCGGCGACGGCCGTGTCCACGTCGGCGCCGGTGGAAAGCGGCACGCGCCCCAGCGGCTCGCCGGTCGTGGGATTGGTGACCGGCAGCGAGCCGGTTCCCGACGGCGCCGTCCACTGGCCCGCGACGTAGTTGCAGATGGGGTCGTGCGAGGTATCGATGGTGGCTGTGTCGGCGGACATGGCGTCAACTCCCGCTGATGATGGGGCCGGAACGCACGGCGGGCGGCACCCGATTGGAAGGTTGCTTCCCGGGCGAAGGACAGCTTTGAAGTGTCCGTATTGGCCCCGGTGGTGTCAAGGGATTATCGGGGCAGAACTTGAAGATCCGCCAAGGCCGCGTGGCGATTCGAGATCGGCGATGACCCGGGCGCGGAGCGTCACGATTTACCGGGTAGCCTAATCCTTGGCGACGGCTGCCAGGAGGCGATCCGCGTAGACCGCCATGGGCGTTCGCCCTGCTCGTAGATCGGCGAGCTGCTCCCGCCATCGGCGGGGCACGCCCTCGACCCCGAATCGGGCTCCGAGCACGGCTCCTGCAGCGGCGCCGTTGGTGTCCGTGTCGCCGCCGGCCTCGATTACGTCCCGCAGCCCCCGCTCGAAGCTCGGCGCTCTCCAATACGAAACCAGAGCCGCCCTCAGGGTCAGGAGCGTGTATCCCATCGATGGCCCGTCCAGGCGAAGTTCGTCAATTTCATCCTTCCGGGCTACCTCCACAGTGGAGCGGACCCGCCGGGGAACCCGATTCTCGACGCCGTAGCGTTCGAGCTCGGGGAGGGAGCCCCTCACGCCCTCCAGGCTTGCTTGGAGCAACTCATTGGCAGGCACCCATTCGCCGCGCAACGCACTCGCGATGGCGAAGTTCAGCACTACGCACGACCAGCCGCAGCGCCGGTCCCAGTGGGTCGGCACGGCGCTAAGATAGCTGTTGCGTGCCAGGGCCAGCGGATCTTGGTGCCAGCGAATCGCGATCGGAGCGCAACGCATCACAGCGCCGTTCCCGGCGTCACCGCGGTATCTCGAATTCTCCCAAGCAGTTCGTGAAGCCTCCTCGATAGACGTGCCAATGGGTTCGCGAGCCCGCCCGGTGCGCCGGTTGCGCATCAGCCGCTGGGGATAGCTTCCTCCGTACAGGGACAGTACCCGCCCAGTCAGCCCCCCCATGCCGGCGCCGTTGATCTCCGCCCAGTCCCAAAAGCGCCGCCCCACATCATCCAGGTCGAGAGGTCCCTCGGCGGCCGCCTCCGCGAGCGCGATGGCCTGCGCGATATCGTCATCGTCGGGATAACCCGGCTTTGCCGTGATCTCCCGGATGCCGTCAGGGTACCGGTGGGCGATCGATTGCCGGGACCAGCCCTCATGTACGATGCCGAAGAGATTGCCCACGGCGAGCCCGACCATCACGCCGCGGGCGCGGTCAGGAGGCACGGAGGCACCGTTGTCCTGTGTTTCCGTCATGGTCTTTCCTTTCTCAGTCCCGCCTTTCGCGGAAGAAGTCGATCCGGCAGCGCACCGGGCCATCGACGGCCACGCGGTGACGTGCTTGGGGATGGATGGTGACGCGGCCCGGCGCGGAGATCCTCCGGGTCTCGCCGGTTTCGAGATTAACGAATCGCAGACTGCCCCCGAGCACGTGGAGCACCCCCCAGCGTCCGGGGGCCAGCGCGTGTTGGGCCTGAAGCGCGTCCGGAATCGTGTCTTGCGTGAAGATGGGGGAAGCGCCGCCGGGAACCAGGCCGTCAGGCAAACGATCAGTCATGGTCGCTTGGGTGGTTCGGGTTCGAGGCTTTCGCCAAGTGACGGGCGGGACGGGAGAGCCCCGCGCTCTCGGGACAGTGCTCGTACGCCGGGGATGTCGTTGCCCCGGTGCACACCGCCGGGCCATCTTGCTGAAGCAAACCATTTCACCGCATCGGAGGAAGGCCATGCGGCCGGCAACCTTGTTTTCGACACGACTGGCAATGTCGTTCCTGCTATTGCTCCTCGTTCCGCTCCCCGGCCGCGCCCAGGAGGCTCCGCCCACGCTTTCGGCGGAGGACTACGCCCGTGCGGAGAGTCAGCTGGGGGAGAACATGAACCCGCTGGTGTTCAACGCCGCGATTGAACCCGAGTGGCTGCCGGACGGGCGCTTCTGGTACCGTAACGAGACCCCCGGGGGCAGCGAATATGTGGTGGTCGACCCGGCAGCCGGAACGCGGCGACCCGCCTTCGACCACGAGAGGATGGCGAATGCGCTGTCGGCGGTGGCCGGCGCGAGCGCGACGGCAGCCGGCCTCCCCCGCGGACAGCTCGTCATGGAAGCCGCGGTCGTTCTCTTCGCACCCGACGGTCAGGACTTCCGCGACGAGGGGCGCGCCTTCCGCTGCCGCACGATCGACTATCGCTGCGAGGAGTTGGAAGGCGACCCGGCGCAGCGAAGGGCCAACTATACGGCGGTCTACTTCGGATTCTCGGCCATGTCCCGGAACTCGGCCGGAGTCGTGTCGCCGGACGGGGAGCGGGAAGCCTTCATCCGCGACCACGACCTCTGGGTGCGCGAGGCGGGGACCGGGGAGGAGACGCAGCCTGACCTTCGACGGCGAGGAGGACTTCGGCTACGCGACCAACAATGCGGGCTGGGTGCGCAGCCCGAGGCCGGTTCTGCGCTGGTCTCCGGACAGCCGCAGGATCGCCACCTTCCAGCACGACGCGCGCGGCGTGGGGATGATGTACCTGGTGAATACCCAAGTGGGTCATCCCGAGCTGGATGCCTGGCGCTATCCCCTTCCGGAGGACTCGGTGATCTTCCGCATCCACCGGGTGGTGATGGACCTGGACGCGCCTCCCGAATCGCGCCTGGTGCGCCTGGACATGCCGCCGGATCAGCACCGCTCGACGGTGTGCGACCATGTGGCCTGCGGAGGCACCTTCGCAGATGTGGAATGGAGCGACGACGCTACCCAGCTGGCGTTCGTGTCAAGTTCGCGCGACCACAAGAGGGCCACTCTGCGCGTCGCCGACCCCCCCACCGGCGCGGTGCGCGATGTCCTGGAGGAGCGCGTGGAAACCTTCTTCGAGTCTGGAGACGGAGCGGCGAACTGGCGTGTCCTCGAGGAGAGCAACGAAGTCATCTGGTATTCGCGCCGGGACAACTGGGGCCACCTGTATCTCTACGACCTCGACACCGGATCCCTGAAGCGGCAGATCACTTCCGGAGAATGGAATGTCCTGGAGGTGCTGGAGGTCGATGTCGAGGCGCGCACCATGCTCTTCGTCGGAAACGAGCGCGAGTCCGGGGACCCCTATTTCCGATACCTGTACCAGGTCGGCCTGGACGGCGGCGATGCGCGGCTGCTCACCCCGGACAGCGCCGACCACACCATCTCGCGTTCGCCGGGCGGAGACTATTTCGTGGACACCTGGTCCACGCCCGTGAATCCGCCGGTGAGCGTCGTGCGCGACATGAGCGGGCGGGTCGTGGTGGAACTCGGGCGCGCCGACATTTCGCGCCTGGAGGCGGCCGGCTGGCAACCCCCCATGCCCTTCGATGTGAAGGCGCGCGACGGGGTCACGGACTTGTACGGCCTCATGTTCCGGCCCTCCAACTTCGACCCTTCGACGAAGTATCCGATCGTCAACTACCTCTATCCGGGCCCCCAGAGCGGCAGCGTGGGGAGCCGCAGCTTCCGCGCCGCGCACCGGGATCTGCAGGCGATCGCGGAGCTCGGCTTCGTCGTGGTGGAATTGGATGCCATGGGCACGCCCATGCGCTCCCGCGAGTTCCACGAGGCGTACTACGGCAACATGGGCGACAACGGCCTGCCCGATCAGATCACCGGGATCCAGCAGCTCGCCGAACGGCACGAATGGATGGACATCGACCGGGTGGGCATCTTCGGGCACTCGGGCGGAGGCTTTGCATCGACGGCCGGCATCCTGCGCTACCCGGACTTCTACAAGGTGGCGGTGTCACAGGCAGGCAACCACGACAACCGCAACTACGAGGACGATTGGGGCGAGAAGTGGCAGGGGCTGCTCGAGGAGTATCCCGACGGCACCACCAGCTACGACAACCAGGCGAACCAGTTGGTGGCCGAAAACCTGCAGGGGAAACTGCTCATCGCCCACGGCACCCTCGACAGCAACGTGCCCCCGTCGAATACGATGGTGGTAGTGGACGCGCTCATCGCCGCGAACAAGGACTTCGACCTGGTGCTCTTCCCGAATCGCCGCCACGGCTTCGGCAACGAGCCCTACATGATGCGCCGCCGCTGGGACTATTTCGTGCGCCATCTCATGGGCGCGGAACCTCCGGCGAACTACGAGTTCGGGCAGTTGCGCCGTCCGATGGGGTGAGGGACGGCCTCAGAACGCCAGCATATGCGTGACCTTGATCGTCAGGCCGCGGCCGGGGATGATGCCTTCGCCGGTCATGAAGCGCTGCTCGTTCCAGACGATGTAGAGGTCGGAGAGCGGGTGGTGGATCACGTTGAAGCGGACGTTGGAGTTGAAGCGCCGGGTGACGGGATCGTACTGCACCAGCGCGTCCACGAAGGTGTTGGTGTTGAAGGAATAGTTGGTGCGCAACGTCCAGTAGGTCTTCACGAAGGAGGCGTCGGGCAGTTCCAGGTGCGCTGACGTGCGCGTGACCCCGGCCGACGCGGAGAACCTGTGGGACGGCTTCAGCGTGAAGTTCAGCCGCCCGCTGCGCTGGGTGCCGGTCCACAGCCCGCCCCAGGTGTAGCCGAAGCTCCCGGACACCTTCCGGCTGCGGTCCGAGCTTCCCGTGAGCTGATAGTCCGCCCAGTGGTACACTCCGGCGGGAATGGGGTCGATGCGGCTGTCGATGCGAAAAGGCACCTCGATCCGTTCCGACGCCGGGTTGGTCGCCAGCTGCCAGTTTCCGCCGTTGGAGAGAAACGCCGTGATGCCGCTGTGTAGCCGCTTCGCGGCGATGCGGCCGGACAGGTCCTCATAGTAGTTCCAGGTGACGTGCGGATGGATCTCGCGGATGCCCAGATCGGTCGCCCACTGCGGGCGCGGGCGCACCCCCCAGTCGACGAAGTACTTGGTGATCCCCGTGCGCCGGAAGTAGCCGATGTCGGCGTTGAAGTTCTCGCCCAGGCGCATGGCGCCGAACTTGATGTGGTGGAAGTTGCCTTCGCGGTTGACGGACCAGCGCCAGGCGTACTGCCCGTCTCCCAGCCCGGGGGTCTCGGACCCCACCAGGTAGGCGCTCACATCGATCTCGCCGGGGAAGCGGATGTAGGCGTCAGCGCCGTACACCCGGTTGAAGTCGCCGTCCTCGTTCACCGCCCGGCGCTCCATGTAGATCGCGCCGATGTCCGAAGCCCGCAGGATGTTCTTGCGCACCCGCGCGACGGCGTAGTCGTTGGCGGGCGTGTCCCCCAGCCCGCCCGTGCGCATCGCCAGCCCGCCGACCACGAGCCCGAGGGCCTGGCCGGTGAGGCGCGCACCTGCCCGAATGGGAATGGCGCGGCCGCTGGGGTCGATCCCGATCCGGCGCGAGAAGAAGAGCAGCAGATCCTCGTCGCGTCCCGGCGTGAGCCGCACCCGGATGTTGCGGGCGGCGTCGCCCACGTAGAATAGCCCGGAGTTTTCCAGGAAGAACTCCCGTTTCTCCTGATAGAAGAGGGAGAACTGGGTCAGGTTCACCCGTTGTTCGTCCGCCTCCACCTGGGCGAAGTCGGGATTCACGGTCACGTCCAGGGTCAGGCTGGGCGTGAGCCCGTACTTCACGTCGACGCCCCCGTCGGCCGTCCCGGAGAAGCCGTCGCCTCCCGTCTCGCGCACCCGGTTGCCCAGCACGAACGGCTTGACGCGCAGGTCGCGCCCGCCCGCGGTGCTGGCGAGGCCGGTCAGATCCCCCGCAAGCGAGAGGCGCGTCAGCGCGTAGGCGCGGGGAATCGGGGCCCAGTAGGCGGTCTCGTTGTTGCGCCGGATGTTGCGCCGGAAGTTGATGCCCCATTGGTCCGCGCTCGGGTCGGAGCGGATGGCCCGGAAGGGAATCTCCATTTCGATCGTCCAGCCCTCCGCCGTCTGCCGCGTCTCCACGTTCCAGATCGCGTCCCAGCTGGTGTTCACCTCGCGGCCTTCGCCCGCGACCTGCTGATCGCCGCGCGCGCCTTCCGGGTTGGTCATGAACACATAGCCGTTCCGGCGGTCGCGAAAGGTGTCGAGAATGACCGCGAAGACGTCCTGGTTGGTATCGCTGAAGTCCTTCTTGATGTCGTTTACGACCGGTGCGGGCCCGGAGTCGTACAACCGGGCGGCGATGTAGAGGTTGTCCGGGTCGAAAGCGATCCACACTTCGGTGCGCTCGGTGGCGGGAAGTCCCTCGAAGGGCTCGGCCTGCACGAAGTCGGAGGCGGCGGGCGTTCCCTGCCATATCGCTTCGTCGAGGCGGCCGTCGATGCGTATCTCGCCAGTGGTCTCCGTCGCGTGCGCTGAAGGACGGACCCGGCCCCCGGTATAGGAGTCGGGCACGTTGGTGGCCTGCTGGGCGTGCACTTCGGTGGTGAGCCCGAACAGGGCGGTGGCGACGATGACGGCGGCCCGCCAGGGAAGGGAACGTGGAAAACCACCCCGCCGAGCGGGCGCGGCGCCCGGGAGAGTCAAGGGCGAATCCTGGAACGGCCGCGAACGGTTCGCTCGCCTAGCTTCCAGCTGTCGTCCCGGCAGCCACCACGTCGCCGACCGCCTTCACGAGGTCCTGGCCGGGGCCGATGCCGGTGTAGGCCACGGTGCCGTCCGTGTCCAGGATGACCACGTAGGCCGTGGCCGGCGCCAGGAAGGCGCGGGTGGCGTTGCCCCGGGTGTCCCACAGCATGGGGAAGGGGATGGGATGGCGCTCCAGGTGGCGGCGCACGGCGCGCTGGGTCTGCGCCACTGCCACCGCCACCGCCAGGAAGCCGACCTGGTCGCCGTAGCGCTCGAAGGCGGCGTCCATGCTGGGTTGCAGCGCCTCGCACTGCTCGCACCAGCTGGCCCAGAACTCGAGCAGGAGCGGCCGCTCGCCGACGTAGCCCGCGAGGTCGACGGCCTCTCCGTCGAGGTCCTCGATGGTGGGGGACTCCGGTGTCTCCCCCACCGCAATACCCACCTCGCCGCGCTCCTGCGCGCTCGCGCCATCGAGGGAAATCAGGACGGCAAGGAGCACCGCTGCCAACACCACGAGGTTACGCCTGACCGTCTTCACATCCCTAATCCCGTTTGAATCAGATAGTACTCTGCGACTCCAAGCATAATGACACCCGCCAACCTCTTGATCCAGACCATCCAGGCTCCGGACCTGGGAAGCCACGCCGCGCTGCCCGAGAAGAGACCGATCGCCACCAGCAGCGAGGTCATCCCCAGCGAGAACACGAAGAGATAGATGAACCCCATGGCGCCCGACTGGGTCGCCGCTACCCAGGTGAGCACCACGGCGAACGCGGGCGCGCCGCAGGGCGCCGCGACGATGCCGGAGGTGGCGCCCAGCAGGAAGACCGCCGGGTAGGACCCGCCGCCCAGTCCGCCGGCCCACTCGAGCCACCGCCGCGGCGCGCTCACCGGGATGACGTCGAACATGGCCAGAGCGAAAACGATGAGCAGGTTGGCGGTGGCGAACCGCACCCACGGGTTCGCGCTCACGGTGCCGAAGAGGGTGCCGCTGAGGCCCGCTAGCAGGCCGAGCAGCGCATAGAACATCGCCAGCCCCACCACATAGGTCAGGGTGAGCCCCACGATGCGGGCGCGCGGCGCGTTGTCTCGCGAGGCTCCCGCGATCACCGACGCGGTGATGGGGATCATCGGATAGATGCACGGCGTGAGACTGGTCAGAACGCCCGCCCAGAAGAGCACCCCGATCGCCAGGAGAGGGCTCGAACTCAAGCTCTCCGAGAGTCCTCCGGCCTGCGCGGCAATGGTCCACATGGGACGCCTCCTGACTTCGGGCGGGGCGGTTAGGAGTCCGGCCGGGAAAGTGCTCCGGCGGGGTCGAAGCTCTCCACGATGCCGTTCGTGAGCGCGAGAATGCCCAGCGAGGTGGCTGGCCTGGGCCGGGGCCACGGCGAGCGGCTCGCGCGCGAGATGCGGAAAGTCGCGCCTGTCCCCGCCACCTGGTCGCGCAGCCGGGTGAGGATGTCGGCGACCTGGCTGTCCCCGCCGGCAGGTTCGCGCACCGCCACCCGCAGCACGCCCAGCGACACATGCGCGGCCAGCGTCCCGCACTTCACGCATGGGTCCACCAGGTCGCCCAGGCGCGACGGCAGGTGGCTGACGCGGGCGACCGCGTCGGCGCCGTCCTCGAAGCGCTCCAGTCCGGCGAACCACTGCGCGGATTCCTCCCCCTCCAGGCGCTGGCTGGCCTCCCGGCCCACGCGTCCGCAGAGGATGCGCTCCGATTCCCGAACCGTCTCCGGGGAGCCGAGCAGCCGCACGGCGACGGTTGCGCGCTCGCCGGGGCTCCAGGTGGGTGCCGGGTCGGCGCTCCCGTTTTGCGGGCGTTCCGAATTCGTCCCGGAGGCGCCGCCTCCTGCCGCGCCGCCGCCCGCGACCAGCTCCAGCGCCGGAATGCGCACGGGCGCGGTGGCCAGGGAGCGGGCCAGCACCACGGCGAGGGCCAGCCGCCGGGTCTGGTAGAGGAGGGTCACGTCGTGCACCGGCAGGGGATGCAGCCGCACGGTGGCGGAGGTGACGATGCCGAGCCGCCCGCCGCTTCCCACCGCGAGCTTCACCAGGTCGTAGCCGGCGACGTTCTTGACGACCCGGCCGCCCAGCTCCAGGACGCGTCCGTCGCCCGTCACCAGCGTCAACCCGAGCACATGGTCGCGCGGGGTGCCGAACTTGCCCTGCAACGGCCCGTACGCGCCGCTCGCCAGCACCCCGCCCAAGCTGCGCTGCGGCCGCCGGGGGGGGTCGAGGGGGAGCCACTGGCCCTGCTCGCCCGTCAGCTGTTCCAGCGCGGCGAGGGTGACGCCGGCGTCCGCCGTGAGGGTGAGGTCGGCCGGATCGTAGTGGTGGACGGCATCCAGCGCGCGCGTGCTCACTACCACATCCGCTGGCCCGTCGAGGTAGCCGGGGGGGAGGGAGGTGGCGTTGCCGACGCAGCGAACCCGCCACCCCTTGCGGGACGCGCGCGCCATGAGGGCGCTCAGCTCTTCGACCGTGTCCGGCACGGTGAGGCGCGCATCCATGGTGTCCGGGGCGGCAAGCGGCGAACTCATGCCGTCACCTTTGCGGAGACATGTTCGCGCGCCGCCCCGCTCCCGGCCGCGCTCGCCTTCCCGCCGGACAGATCCGCATTGCGAATTCGGTCGGGCAGGACCTTGCCGGGGTTGCACAAGTCGGCCGGGTCGAAGACGCGGCGCACCGACTCCATCGCCCGTAGGGTGTCGTCCGAGTGGATCAGCCCCATGTAGTCGCGCTTGTCGAGCCCAACCCCGTGTTCGCCGGTGATCGTCCCTCCCGCCTCGACGCAGATGCGCATGATCTCCTTGGAGGCCCGCTCGACCCGCTCCATTTCACCGGCGTCCCGCCGGTCGAAGAGGATGTTGGGGTGAAGGTTTCCGTCTCCGGCGTGAAAGACGTTGGCCACGCGCAGGTCGTAGCGCGCCCCGATTTGCGCGATCTGCGCCAGGACATCGGGAAGCCGGGTGCGCGGAACGGTGGCGTCCTGCACCAGCAGGTCGGGGGCGATTCTCCCCATGGCGCCAAAGGCCTTCTTCCTTCCTTTCCACAGCGCCTCGCGCGCGTCCGCCGAGGTGGCCTTGCGCACCTCGCGCGCCCCGCACTCGAAGCACGCGGCCTCGGCCCGCGCCGCGTCCGCCTCCAGCCCCGCCTCGATGCCGTCGAATTCCACCACCAGCGCCGCAGCCGCGTCGGTCGGGTAGCCGGCGGCGAAGATGCTCTCCTCCACGGCCTGGATAGTGGCCTGGTCGATGATCTCCAGCGCCGCCGGGAGCAGGCCGCCGGCGATGATGGCGGTCACCGCCCGTCCGGCGTCCTCGAGCCGGTCGAAGATGCCGAGCAGGGTGTGCGTTGCCTGCGGCAGCGGGAGCAGCTCGACATCGACTTCCACGGCGATCCCGAAGCAGCCCTCCGACCCTATGAACACACCCGCCAGGTCCAGTCCGCCGGTATCGTGTCCGCGATCTCCCAGGTACACCCGGCTCCCGTCCGGGAGGACGACATCCAGGCCGCGGACATAACGGGAAGTGACCCCGTACTTGAGGCAGTGCGGGCCGCCCGAGTTCTCTGCGACGTTGCCGCCGATGGAACAGGCGCTCTGCGAGGACGGATCGGGGGCGTAGTACAGCCCGTGGGGCCGGGCCGCGGCCGTCAGGTGCGCGTTCACCACACCCGGCTGGACGCGGGCCCGCCGGTTGTCCAGGTCGAGCTCGAGGATCCGGTTCATGCGCGCCGTGCACACCACCACCGCCCCGTCGACCGCAAGCGCGCCCCCGGAGAGGCCGGTCCCGGAGCCCCGCGCCACGAAGGGCACGCACGCCCGGGCGATGGCCCGGACCACCTGGGCGGTCTGGTCGCCGTCCCGGGGCAGCACCACGGCCCGCGGCAGATAGCGGTAGGCGGTGAGTCCGTCCGATTCGTACACCATCAGACGGTTTGGATCGGTGATGACCCCGCTCTCGCCCACGATGCGGACGAGTACCGAAGCCAATTCAGCCGACAACCGGGGTACGGGAGCGATCAAGGCGTTTCTCACCGCTGAAGTGGAGGTCGCATGCCGTGGGAGCAGGCGCCTGCCGAGGACGTTCTACCCTACCGAAAACCTACCCATGGCCAGCCAGATAGTCGAGCATGGCCGCGATGCTGGACTCCGCGGCGGCGCTCAACCGGGGTGGCAGCTCGGTTCCATAGATCGTCGTGACCAGCTGCGTCGGGGTGGCACCGGGTTGCGCGCGCAGCGCCTTCCCGGCCTGCTCGATGCGCGCAAGGCGGTGCTCGCGGTACGCCCGGAGCGCGCCCGGCACATCTTCCAGCGGAGGTCCGTGCGCCGGATAGATGACGGTGGGCGCCAGCGCCTCGATCCGCTCCAGCGACGCAAGATAGTCGCTCACGCAGCCGGGATACTCCCCCACCCAGGTCGTGCTACCCTGGCCGAGCATCAGATCGCCCGCGAACAGCGCTCCGGCGTGCGGCCAGTGGAAGCACAGGTGGTCGGCGGAGTGGCCCGGCGTCGCCACGGCCACCAGTTCCCCCTGGTCCGTTTCGACCGCGGCCCGGTCGTGCAATGGGCCGTCGGCGTCGCGGCAGGGCCCGAGAAGGGGGGCGCCCAGCTCGTCCGCCAGCGCGCGTGCACAGCCGGAGTGGTCGGCATGGTCGTGCGTCACCAGCACCGTGATGTCGCCTGCACCGGCCAGGGCGGTCCCCAGCGCACCCAGGTGCCCGGGATCGTCAGGCCCGGGATCGATGACCGCCAGCGAGTCGCGCCCGACGATGTAGGTCCGGGTCCCGTCCAGCGTGAAGGGCCCCGGGTTGGAAGCGATGACGACCTGAGGTCGAGTCATGGCGCCGGACGAAAGCTCGCTCGCAAGCGCCCGCGACCGACGCGGCGATGCGCGGGAACGCTAGCGCCGTTGGTGCATGAACTGCTCGGCGAGTTTGTCGGCGATCATCTGCACGGCTGCCACGTGCTCGTCGCTGAAAGCCGCCGGCGTTCGGCTGTCGATGTCGAGCTGTCCGAAGATCTCCTTGCCCGCCCGAATGAGCACCACAAGCTCCGACCGCACGGCGGGGTTGCACGAGAGGTAGTTATCGACCTCCCTGACATCCGGCACGTTCTGGTTCTCCCCCGTCGCCACGGCCGTCCCGCACACCCCCGTGCCGACCGGGATTTTCGCATGGTCGGTGCCGGCTCCGATGTAATTGTGGAGCCAGAGCTCGGTTCCTTCCTCCCCGAGCAGATAGACGCCGACCCAATCGAAGTCCGGAGTCTTGGCAAGCCCTCGAACTGCGTGACGCAGGAGTGCATCCGACAAATAGCCCTGCTCTCTCAGGCGCTGCAGGTCGCCCAACATTTCTACGGTTTCCACCATCGTGTAAGTCGTCTCCCTGATGCGAAGCTCCCGGCTCCGCCTGTTCCTGGTTTCCCCCTTGCCACGTACCCGGGATCGTAACCCAAGAAGATGGCGCGTGGGGTCGCCTTCCGCATCCCCCCCCCGGTCACGTGCCGGCTACGGCCTTCTCCGTCGCTCTGGCGAAGTCTGCCCCCGTGGCCTCCTGAAATGCCCTCAGGCCGAACTCGGGCAGGATGGCGATGAGGTGGTCGAAGATGTCCGCCTGGATGCCCTCGTAGTTGGCCCACGCGATGTCGCTCGAGAAGCAGTAGATTTCGATGGGCACGCCCTGCGGCCCGGGCGCCAGCTGGCGCGCCAGCAGCGTCATCTCCTTGCTGATACTGGGGTTGGCCTTCAGGTAGTGCAGCACGTAGATGCGGAACGTCCCCAGGTTGGTCAGCCGCCGGATCTCCGGGATGATCCCGGGATCGCCCTTGGCCTTGGCGGCGTTGTAGCGCTCGATCTTGGCCCGCGCTTCCGTCATGTAGTCCCGCAGCGTCTCGTAGCGCG
The DNA here is from genome assembly GCA_965237885.1 of Longimicrobiales bacterium. Lineage (GTDB taxonomy): Bacteria > Gemmatimonadota > Gemmatimonadetes > Longimicrobiales > Gaopeijiaceae > BD2-11. The sequence continues at coordinate 1,910,395 of CBDEGN010000002.1, forward strand.
AGATCCGCTCGACTTCCTCGTCGCTCAGGAAGCGCACCGAATTCATGTCGATGCGCAGCGACCGCTTGATGCGCCGCCCGCCCGATTCCGTCATGCCGCGCCAGTTCTTGAACGACTCGCTGATGAACTTGTGCGTCGGAATGGTGGAGATGGTCTTGTCCCAGTTCTGGATCTTGACCGTGTGCAGCGCGAGCTCGATGACGTCCCCGTCGGTGTTGGCCTGCGGCATCGAGACCCAGTCCCCGATGCGGATCATGTCGTTGGACATGATCTGAATGCTCGCCACCAGCGACAGGATGGTGTCGCGGAAGATGAGCATGAGGACCGCGGTCAGCGCCCCGATGCCGGAGAGGAAGACCAGGGGGCTCTGGTCCGCCAGGATCGCGACCGCGACGATGCCCGCGCCGAGATAGGCCAGGAGGCTCAGCCCCTGCAGGTAGCCCTTGATGGGGCGTGACCTGGAGTCCGGGAAGGCCTCCACGTAGATGTCGTTGACCGCGTCGAGGAACGCGCTGAACGCCATGGACGCCGCCATCAACACGAAGGCCGCCGATAGTCGGCGCGCCAGGGTCCAGGCCAGGACGACCGCGTCGGGTTCGGCGCCTGCCGCCGCCTCGGCGGGGGTCACGCCCAGCACCGGCCCGATGCCGTAGTAGACGACCACGGCCGGCACGATGTGGGCGAGGCGCGCGAAGACCTTGCGCTCGATGACGCGGTTGTCCCAGGTCGAGCGGGTGCGGGCCGCGACCCGCCGGATCACGCCGTGAACGAGTCGGGTGGTCACCCAGTCGGCGAGGAAGGCCGCGGCGAGAAGCACGACGAGCCCGCCCGCGAGGTTCAGCCAGTTATCGGGAAGGAATTGCATGACTTGTATGTTCGGGTCCCGCCTGACCTAGATCTTCTTCCGCAGCCAATCGAGAACGAAGCGGAGGATGTATCTGAGAATCCGGGCCATGCGGGCCGCCTCTTTCGGTTTCATGAGTCTCAGCTGGCGAATGCCGGCATCGCGAAAAGGACGCGTACGGCGGGGAGCGGGTCAAGGGTTCGGGTCCCGGTCCAGGGCGCGCGGGGTCGGGCCGGGCGGAGTCGGTGACGCGGGAATCCCGATTCACCGGATGAGGACGACCTCCACTCCTCGCAGCTTCAACTGCCCCCACGCCCGGTCTGCGGTCAGCACCGGAAGGCGCAGCCCGCGGGCAGTGGCCAGGCACGCCCGGTCGCCGAGCCCCAGTCCCAGGTGGTGGGTCTTCGGCTGGTAGGCGGCGCTGCGCAACGCGGTGGAGCGGTCGAAGGGCACGACCTCGATGCTCAGGTCGTTAAAGACGTCCTCCACCTGTCCGGCGGTCCAGTCGTTCGCGCGGAGGTGTGCGGCGACTTCGGCCACGTTGACGGTGGACATCGCCGCCACTTCGCCCAGAGCGTCGCGGACCCGGGCGTGTCCGGGCTCTTCATAGAGGGCCGCCAGGATCGCGGAGGCGTCCAGAAGGCTCCTCGCCACGCTACTCCCTCACGGCCTCGGCCCGCCGGTCGGCGATGAAGGTGTCCACGGTGCTATCGCCGTCCGGTCTCTTTCGCCGGGCAATCCGCTGCAGACGCTTCAGTGCGCTGTCGATCGTGCGCAGGCGCAGGCTGTCGCCGGACAGTCCTACCACGACGGTTCCGCGGCCCCGGATTCCCAGCGCTCTGCGAAAACGGGCCGGAATCACCAGGCGGCCGACTTCGTCGATCGCGACGCGCTCGGTGTCGGGAGGATCAGCCATTGGTTGGGTCCTGGAGTTGGCGATTCTGGTAGAGATCAGCAATCATGCCATGGAATGGGCAATATGGTAATGTTATGACATATGGTAAATCTGTCCCGATGTGCCAGGAAAATCAACTACCTGAGGAAGCACGGTTCGGCGTCGGCCACGGCCTCCGGATGGATGATCCGCTGGACCAGGCCGCCCGCGCCATCGTCCTGCCATTGAACCTGCAGGGACGTCAGGGCGTGCTGGCCGCCGGGCCTGGTTGACCCCCAGCGAGTAGACGCCGTAGGGACCCAGCACGGTCTCGCTGGACACCGAGAAGAGGTAGTCCCGGACCCCCTCGGGATCGACTTCGCCCGACAGGGTCAGGGTGGCCTCGATGGCTTCCGCGAGCAGCTCCACCGCTCCAAACCCCCCAGCGGCGTGATAGCCCGGCAGCGTGCCGTGGGCCTGCTGGTAGCGCTGGACGAAGGTCTCGCTGTCGGTGATGAACCCGGAGGTGTGGACTGTCGGAATCCAGGACGCGGGACCGGTCACGCAGCGCGCCAGATCGCCGACATCCTCGAGGAACTGCGGGTCCGCGGGACCCAGGGAGATGCTCGCCATGAGCGGGGTGTAGTTCGCCGCGGCCATGGCCCGGGTGAATTCGACGGAATCGTCATAGTAGCCTCCGCCGATGAAGAGATCCCCGCTGGCGTCGCGGGCCGCCGCCACGAGCGCCGCATGGTCCGCCCCGCCGACCGGATACGAGCGATCCAGCACGGTGGTCAGTCCGTTCGCCGTGGCGGCCTCCCGTATTCCCAGGGCCAGGGACACGGGGAAGGCGCTGTTCTCGTAGATCAGCGCCACGCTCCGGGCTCCGTGTCGAGCAGCCACCTCGACCGCGCCCTTGAAGCGACTCGGCCCCTGGTCGAGCAGTTGCACGCTCCAGCGGCGCCCGCGGCCGCTCCACAGCTCGGGGGCCGACGCCATCGGCGCGATGAGAGGCCGGCCCGCCGCCTCCGTCACGCCCAGCACGGCCTCCGTGATCGGCGTGCTAAAGGGGCCCAGCAGCGCATCGATGCTGTCGGCGGCGACGAACTCCCCGTACAGACCGGCGGCGGTCTGCGGGTCGCTTCCGTCGTCCCGGATCACCAGGCGCACGGGTCTTCCGGCGATGCCGCCCCTTTCGTTCAGCATCTCCGCGGCGAGCCGATATCCCCGGCCCATCTCACCGGCGGACTGGGTGCGGATCCCGATTTCGGAGACCGTCGCCGCGATCGTGAAGGGTTCGGGTTCGTCCGAAGGGGCGACGGCGTCGCGGCAGCCCGCCGCGCTCATCACCATCACGCAGGTCGCCACCAGCTCCCGTGTATTCCGCATCTGTCCTCCTCACGTCATTCCGCCGCCGCGGACGCACGCCCTTCGTGGAGCGTTGCGCCCGCATCTGCGCTGAATGCTTCGTCACAAGACTTGCGTCATTCACGGCGAATATGACGGCAAAATCGTGACGATCAAGGTCGGCATGACCCACCCGCGGAGGGACCCGATGTCTTGCCACGGAAGTGCACCGAGCAAGGACCGCGCCAGCAGACGCGGCTGACGGGACCACGCCCGGCCTCGCGCTGCGCGGCTGGTTGGGGGGAGTAGCGCCCGGGCTACCCGATGAAGGCGGCGGAGGGCGGCGATGTCGTGCTGGATCGAGCGCTCGATCTCGTCGGCTCGCCGGTCGGCGTCCAGTTCCTCGATCTGCGCCTCCAGTTCGCGCACCCTCCCGTCCAGATCGTATTGCTCGATCTGCGTCTCGATGTCGCGGACCTTGCCGTCGAGGTCGTACTGCTCGATCTGTGATTCTATTTCGCGAATCTTTCCTTCCAGATCGTACTGTTCGATCTGCCCTTCGATCTCGCGCACTCTTGGAGCAAGATCGTATTCCTCGATGGCTTGACGGAGGAATCGGAGTTCGCCCACCGTGCGGACTGCCTCGGCTTGCATATCGGCCAATTGAGTGCCGACTTCATTCTGGATTTCTTCCTGAAGCCTCAAAGCGTCTTCTACCATCTGCCGAACGTCTTCGTCCAATTCGCGAAGACGGACTTCGTCGAATTCCTGAACGAGGGCTTGCGTCGCTGACTCCAGTGCCCGGAAGTCGAGTTGTTCGAGAGCCCGCGTCGTTTCCCGCAACGCCTCTTGCGTTTCGCCCGATGTCGTCCGCGCCACCCGCTGATGCAGGCTTGCGACCCTTCTGTCAGCGGTTCTCTCGGCGGATGCGAGTTGGCGGCGCAGGTTCGCGACGTGCCGCTCCTGGGATCCAATCTGACGGCGCAGGCTCGCGACGTGTCGCTCCTGGGATCCAATCTGGCGGCGCAGACTCGCGACGTGCCGTTCGTGGGATCCCATTTGCCGGCGCAGGCTGCCTTCCTGTCCGCGGACCTCCAGCGCCTCCCGATAGCCGGCCATCACGGTTAGCATCAGGTCTCGCCATTCCCTGGCCTCTGCGTCGAAGGGTCGGGAACTACCGTCGATGGTCCAGTCGTGGTCCTGGCCGCCAGGGCCGGAGGTGATAACCAGCCGGTGCAGTTTCTCCGCCTGGGACTCAAGCACCAGCCAGCTGTCGGCCTGCATGCCCAGTACAGCGGCGCCGTCGTCCGTCATCTCGACGTTGCCGCCGGTGCGCATGCACAGGCGCATGCCGTCAACGCGTTGCTGGATGGTCCACTCACCGTTGCGGCGAACGACTCCAGCCACGTTCCCGGGATTGCATTCGAGCTCCTGGGGGCTGGCGACCTCCGACACCTCCGGCGTGGCAGGCGGTGGGTCCGGCACTGAAGCCACCGGTGGTTCTGGCTGTGAGTCCGGAGTTGCTGGCGGCGCTGGCTCCGGCCTCGGATTCCCCGCTGGTGTTGGCTCCGGGTCGGAAACGCGCATGGCGCTGTTCCCTGCCGGCAGGTCGCCGGGAACCGTCATCTCGACCGGCGGGGATGGCTGTGCAGCCGGATCCCTCGGGACCGGATTGGCGCAAGCCGCCAGGATTCCCGCTCCGCCCATCGCTGCGAGCGCAACAGTCGTACGGATCGCAGAAAAACGCGGCCGATGTTGCTTCAGAATGGACATGATTCTGCTCTCCAATTGCGACCGTTTCACCATGGTGAGTGCCAGCACCGCGGGAGCGGCAGTCATCTCCGACGCCAGCGAGAAGAGGTGCCGGGCGTAGTCCGATGGGCGGGCGCCGAGCGCGAGGACTTCCTCGTCGCAGGATCTCTCGCTGGCAACTGTCGCGAAGCGGGATGCCAGCCAGCTCAGCGGGTGGAACCAGTAGAACGCGACCACCGCGCGGCCGACGACCTGCCGAAACGCATCCCGGCGGCGGACGTGGACCAGCTCATGGGCCAGCACGACCGCGCGGCGATCCGGCGTCCAGTTCTCCGCCGCCGACGGAAACAGGATCACCGGCTTCCAGAGACCGCCCGTCATGGGCGTGGGGACTTTCTCGCCAGAAAGGAGACGCACCTCGGCCCTTACGCCCAGCCGTCGCCGAATCGTGTCTGTCTGCCGGACCCATGCGGGGCCCCCGAGCGGGGATGCCTGGCGGACCAGCCTCTGGAAGCGCAGGGCCCCGACCGCGAGCGAGATGAGCGCGGCTGTGCTGCCGAGCGCCCACATGAGGAACGCGATGGCGGCCGGGCTCGGCGGGACAGAAAAGGCGCTTGCTCCGGACTGCGGCCCGCGATAGTTGCCAATGGCGGTACCCCGCGCGGCCATCGAGCCGGCCGTCTCTCGAGCAGAGCCGGACAGGGCTGGAGAGCCGGCTATCTCGCGCCCAGTTTCTGCTGCCGACACCTCGCCCGCTGCTTCCGCCAGCGCGGAAAGTCCGGCTCCGGCGTCCCGGACCGGGAGAATCGGCAGGGCCCAGGACGGCCCCAGGAGGCTCAGCGCCGGCAACGCGAGCAGAAGGACGAACGTCGTCGTCCACAGCATATGGAGGGTTCGGGCGGATCCCCGGCGCGCGAGCCACGCCAGGGCGAGGGCCAGGGAGAGCACCAGCGTGGCCCTGGCGACCAGTCCGGCCATGCCCGCGGCGGCGATCGGCAACACGGTCAACGTCCCCCCTCCACCGCTTCATCGATCATCGCCTTGATGCGCTCGCGCTCGGATGGCGTCAGATCGCCTTCGCGGAGTTCAAGGAGCATGGCCACCGCGCCTTCCACCGAGCCTCCGAAGAAGGTCCGCAGCACATGGTGCATGGCGGAGCGCCGCGCCCGCGGGACGGGCATGGTGGGCGAATAGATGTAACGAGGACCATCCGGCGTCCTCTCCAGGTGGCCCTTGTTGACCAGGATGCGCAGGATCGAGCGGACGGCCGAGTCGGTCGGAGGGTCGGCCAGGCGTTCCCGGATCTGGACGGCCGTGGCGCCGCCGGACTCGTAGAGGATGTCCATCACCTGGCGTTCCCTTCTGCTCAGCGGCGGAAGTTGGCTCACGGTTTCTCCCACTCCGGGTCGTCGGTTTGTTTGACGGCATCACTCGGCTGAGGAACCGGGTGACCGGCGATCAAAGGAACCCTATCGCTGGAGTGCTGAAAAATCAACGTTACACGATGCGCCCCGCCTGTGTTCCATGTCTCATCCCTCGCCCCCGGCGCAAAAAGATGTGAGCTTGGGGCGAGCCGATTCGGCGGCCGGGAACCCGGTCCTGGTAAGGTGTCCATCGAAGCCACGGCACCGGTCACGTGTACGCGGTCGGATGTACGCTGCCCGGTCGACTGACATCCACCTGCGCAGGAGCTGGCGACAGTGATTTCACTCGAGGGCAGGAACGCCATCGTTACGGGGGCGGCCAGAGGCATCGGAGCGGCGTGCGCGCTCGCGTTTGCCCGCCACGGCGCGAACCTGGTGCTCGGCGACGTGCTGGAGAGTGACTGCGTCGCGACTGCCCATCGCATCCGAGAGGAAACCGGGACAGCCGCCGTGGCTGTACGGGCCGACGTGAGCGATGAAAGGGACTGCGCCGCTCTGGTTGGGGCCTGCACGGACCACTTCGGGAACTGCGACATCCTCCTCAACAACGCCGGCATCATCGTGCCCGGGTCGATTCTGGATGGAGCCCTCGAGGACTTCGACCGGGTGCTCTCGGTGAACTTGCGCGGCACCTACATGATGTCGCGCCTGGTGGCCCGTCACATGGTGGAACGGGGCGTCAAGGGGGCCATCATCAACATGTCGTCCACGAACGCGGTGGTGACCATCCCCAACCAGCTGGCATACGCGGTCTCCAAGGGCGGGGTGGCGCAGCTCACGAAGGTGATGGCCATGGCGCTCGCGCCCCACGACATCCGCGTCAACGCCATCGGTCCGGGCTCGATCGCCACCGACATGCTGGCAGCCGTGATGGCGGACGAGCAGGGGCGGCGGACCATCCTTTCGCGAACGCCAATGGGGCGGATCGGGGAGCCCGAGGAGGTCGCGAGCGTGGCGGTCTTCCTGGCCAGCGACTACGCGTCGTATCTGACCGCCGAGACGATCTATCCGGACGGTGGGCGGCTGGCGCTGAACTACACGGTGCCCCTGCGCGAGGATGGCTGAGGGATCTGTGGCCCGGCTGGCCATCGACATCGGTGGGACGTTCACCGATGTCGCGCTGGAGGCCGGTGGTTCGCCCGTAACGACCAAGGTGCTCACCACTTCGGCGGCGCCCGAGAAGGGGGTGTTGGCCGGGGTTCGCAAGGTGCTCGAAATCGCCGGGGTTCCGCCCTCGGCGGTGCGTCTGGTCATCCACGGGACCACGCTGGCGACCAACGCGATCATCGAGCGAAGAGGGGCGCGTACAGCCCTGATCGTTACATCAGGACATCGCGACGCCCTGGAGATGGCGCGCGAGAACCGCTTCGAGCAGTACGACATCAACATCGACCGGCCCGTGCCACTGGTGCCGCGCCGCCTGCGTCTGCCGGTGACCGAGCGCGTGGACCGGCGCGGGCACGTGCTGGTGCCGCTGGACGAGGGGTCGGTGCAGGCGCTTCTCCCGGTGCTGGACGAGCACGGCGTCGAATCCGTCGCCGTGGGGCTGATTCACGGCTACGCCAATCCGGACCACGAGCGTCGCATCGGCGCGATTCTGGCGGAGGCGCGCCCGGGCCTTCCGGTGACGCTGGCGTCGCATGTGTGCCCTGAAATACGCGAGTACGAACGGCTCTCCACAGCGTGCGCCAATGCCTACGTGCAGCCCCTGATGTCGAGGTATCTGAGAGAGCTGGCGGGGTCGCTGCGGGAGTCGGGGCTGGATTGCCCCTTCCTGCTCATGACTTCGGGGGGCGGGCTCACGACCCTCGAGACCGCGATGGCTGCCCCGGTGCGGCTGGTGGAATCCGGTCCTGCGGGGGGCGCGATCCTGGCGAGCCATCTGGCGCGGCGGCTCGATCTGGGCGACGTGCTTTCCTTCGACATGGGGGGCACGACCGCCAAGCTGTCCGTGATCGACGGGGGACGGCCCCTCCAGTCGCGCGCCTTTGAGGTGGCCCGCAGCTACCGCTTCCGCAAGGGGAGCGGGTTGCCGGTGCGCATCCCGGTCATCGAGATGGTGGAGATCGGGGCGGGGGGCGGCTCCATTGCCGAAGTGGACAACCTCGACCGCATCCACGTGGGGCCCGCGAGCGCCGGGTCGGAGCCGGGGCCGGCGGCGTATTGCCGGGGCGGGGTGGACCCCACGGTTACGGACGCGGATGTGGTGCTGGGACGCATCGACCCGGCTTTCTTCGCCGGCGGGGCGATCCCGTTGGACCGGGGGCGGGCCGCGGCCGCCATTCGAGCCGGCCCGGGGGCGAAACTGGGGCTGGATGAGACGGGCGCCGCGCTGGGGATCAGCGAGATGGTGGACGAGAACATGTCCAACGCCGCCCGTACCCACGCCATCGAGTGGGGGAAGGGGCTGGCGGGGCGCACGTTGATCGCGTTTGGAGGTTCCGCGCCCATTCACGCGGCCCGGCTGGCGGACAAATTGGAGCTGGATCGCTTTCTGGTTCCCGCCGACGCGGGGGTGGGGTCGGCCGTGGGCTTCCTGCTGGCGCCGATCTCATACGAGGTCGTGCGCAGCCGCTACATGCGCCTGTCGGGCTTCGACGCCGGGATGGTCCGCGAGGTGGTCGAGGGGATGAGAGCGGAGGCGACGGCGGTGGTGGCGCGTGGCGCCCCCGGAGCGGCGACCCGCGAGAGCGTACGCGCCTACATGCGCTACGTGGGGCAGGGCCACGAGATCGGGGTCGAGGTGCCGGCGGAGGTGGTGGCGGGCACGGGTTCGGAGGGGGCCTTCGGGCGAGCCTTCGACCGCGCGTACCGGGGGGTTTACGGCCGCGTCATCCCCGGGCTGGACGTGGAGGTGCTGAGCTGGACACTGGTGGTGCAGGCGCAGGGGTCGGAGGCGGGGGCGCGGGGCGCGGTCGAGGCGACACCTGGACCCCCGGGGACGGGGTCGGTTGGGTGGTCGGTCGAGGTGGCCGCGGCCGGGGGATCGCCCGCTCCCGCCACACCCCCGCCCGTCCGCCGGGCGGAACTGGTCGACGGGCCAACCGGCGGCCCGGTGGCGGCCGCCGTGCACCCCCGCGGCGGGTTGGGGGAGGGGGCGCGCGTGGAGGGTCCGGCCCTGGTCGTGGAGACGCAGACCACCACGGTCGTGCCGCGTGGGTGGGGGGCGGTGGTGCTCCCCGGCGGCCACCTCATGGTGCGCAGAAATGGCGAGCCCACGCCCACCTCCGCCCTTCCCAAGTCCGCATCCGAGCGCCCCGCCACCACATCCACCCGCCCCGTGCTCTCCCGTGTACAGGACCAGATCATGTGGAGCCGTCTGCTCTCGGTCGTGGAGGAGCAGGCCCGCACGCTGGTGCGCACGGCCTTCTCCACCCCGGTGCGGGAGGCGGGCGACCTCTCCGCCGGCGTCTTCGACCTCTCCGGGCGCATGCTCGCCCAGGCCGTTACCGGCACGCCCGGCCACGTCAACGCCATGGCGGAGTCGGTCGGGTTCTTCCTGCGCGACCATCCGGTGTCGTCCCTCGCCGACGGCGATGTCCTCATCACCAACGATCCCTGGGAGGGCACGGGCCACCTGAACGACTTCACCGTCGTGACTCCGGCCTTCGTCGCGGGCCGCCCGGTCGCCCTCTTCGCCGCCACCAGCCACATCGCCGACGTGGGCGGGCGGGGCTTCGGAGCCGACGCCAACCAGGTCTTCGAGGAAGGCATTCGCCTCCCCATCGGATACCTGATGCGTGCCGGCCGGGTGGACGACACGCTGATCCGCCTGGTGCGTGCCAACGTACGCGACCCCGATGTGGCCCAGGGCGACCTCTACTCGCTCGCTGCGTGCAACCGCACCGGCTGCGAACGCCTCGCCGCGATGATGGCGGAGTTCGCCCTCGATTCCCTGGATCCGCTTGCGGAGATGATCATCTCCGTGTCCCGCCGCGCCATGCTGGAGCGCATCCGGGCGCTCCGTCCGGGCACCTACCGCAGTCAGATGCGGATCGACGGCTACGACCACGACCTCGACCTGGCATGCGCCCTCACCGTTTCCCGCGACGGAATCCGTATCGACTTCGACGGCACCTCTCCGATGTCCCCGCGCGGCATCAACGTGCCCCTCACCTACACGCGAGCCTACGCCTCCTTCGGCGTCCGCTGCGTGGTGGGCTCGGAGGTTCCCAACAACGCGGGGTCGCTGAGCACGATCGCGGTCGGCGCCCCGCTCGGTTCCATCCTCAACGCGCCCCGGCCCGCCGCCGTCGCCGCGCGTCACGCCATCGGCCAGATGCTGCCCGATGTGGTTCTGGGATGCCTGGAGCAGGCGATGGAACCCGGATCCGTTCCTGCGGAGGGAGCTTCATGCCTCTGGAATCCCGTGCTGCTGGGCGGACCGGGCCTGACCGGCGCCTACCCCTACGGCGCCTCGGAGGCTTTCGTGGTTAATCCCTTTCACACCGGAGGCACCGGCGCCCGCCCGGGAAAGGACGGGCTTTCGGCCACCGCGTTCCCCTCCGGCGTTCGCAGCACGCCCGTCGAAATCACGGAGACCGTGGCGCCGCTCATCTTCTGGCGGAAGGAGTACATCCCCGACTCCGGCGGCCCCGGCGAGTTCCGGGGCGGCCTGGGTCAGGTCATGGAGATCGCGCATGCCTCCGGCGAACCCTTCGCCATCTCCAAGATGTTCGAACGGGTCCGCAACCCGGCCCGGGGCCGCGCCGGCGGCCACAACGGAGCGCTGGGCCGGGTCTACGTGCCAGGAGGGCACGAACTCCGCGCCAAGGGCCGTGAGGTGGTGCCCCCCGGTCACCACATCGTGCTGGAAACGCCGGGTGGCGGCGGTCTGGGAGACCCGGCGATGCGGTCACGGGAACTCGTCCGCGAAGACGTGCTGGACGAATACGTCTCGGAGAAAGCGGCGACGAGGGAATACGGACTCGACTCCAGCGCCTCGTAGCCGTTCGCGTTCCATCCCGCAGCGGGAGAAGCTCGAGCAGCAACGTGCTCTTGAGGAGGCGCAGGCCGAGTGAGCCGCGAAGAAGCGCGCGGAAGAGCGCTACGGGGAATGGGCGCTCACGGATCAGGGCCGCGCCAGCATAGCCTACGACCAGGGCGCACAGTTCTTTCAGATGCAGCGCGCGGTCTCCGAGACGATAGGCTCTACCGTAGCGATGATTGCCACATCCTCGGTTTCGCAGGATATGGACCGATCAGCGATAGGCACGGGCATCCGGGCTCTGGATGAGATGGATCAGAACCCGCAGCAGTTGTCGCTGACCGACACGCTAGCCATCGTCGAGGACATCGACTGGAAGCTGATTGATGTCGGCTACACTGCCACTACTATTTGTATGCTGTAACTGATTGTTACTCCTATAGACAATGCCACCGGCCGCACCATCTACTCGACGCCGTGCACACTGCGCGACCGACGAGAAAGACAGATCGATGAGCAGCCTTGGCTGGAGACCTGCTCGTGAGGGAACGCGGGTTGAGCCTTGTGTCTCTTCGGCACTAGGTTTCCGAACCACGGCGTGTTACGGACTCGTCATCACACTAAACGGAAAACTCGTCATGAAACTGACAATCGTAGTCCATGAGGCAGAGGAAGGCGGCTACTGGGCGGAAGTGCCGGCTCTCACCGGGTGCGTTTCCCAGGGCGAGTCGCTCGACGAGTTGCTGGAGAACGTTCGGGAAGCGGTCGAAGGCTGCCTGTCCGTAGATGCTTTGGACATCCCGGTGTCGGAGACGGACAGAATCATGGAGATCGCTGTTTGAAGACCGTCAGCGGCAAGGATTTTTGCCGACTGCTTGAGTCCCGCGGCTGGCGATTGAGAAGAATCCGCGGCAGCCATCACATTTACACGAAGGAAGGAATCGCCGCACGGATTTCAGTCCCCGTCCACGGTAACACCGACCTCAAACGAGGACTACAGAGGCACTTGATGAGAATCGCTGAAGTCAGTGACTCGGAGCTATAGACAGGGTCGGCCCGCACCACCGGTTTGATGTCCCTGGCGAGCAGAAGAAGACCGAATGACCGGTAACGAAGTGAGCGATCGGATGTTCACGCCGACGCGAGTCGTAGCCTACCGCGGCGTAAAGTCCTCGTCTTCCGAAAGGCTGCGCACGAACGCCGCCAGCAGGTTCGCGGCGGCATCCAGGTCGCTGATGCTGACGATCTCGTTGGGCGAGTGCATGTAGCGGTTGGGAACCGACACCAGCCCGGTCGGCACGCCTGTCCGCACCAGGTGGATTCCGTCCGCGTCCGTGCGAGTCGCTCGCGGTGCCGCCTGGATGCTGTACGAGATGTCCTCGGCGTCCGCCACTTTCGTGAGGCGGTCGAAGACGACGGGGTGGGCGGCTGAACCTCGGCTGAGCACGGGGCCGCCTCCCAGCCGGTGCTCTCCAATCTCCTTCTTGTTGATGTCCGGGGCATCGGTGCTGAAGGTGACGTCGACGACCAGGGCCACATCCGGATCCACGGCATAGGCGCTGGTGCGCGCGCCGCCTCCGGAATAGCCGATCTCCTCCTGCGCCGTCGCGACCGCCACCGTCCCGGCGGAACCCGGGGATTCGGCCAGCCGCCGCAGCGCCTCGAGCACGACATAGGCGCCGATGCGGTTGTCGATGGCGCGCGAAGCGATGCGGTCTCCTGCCAGCCGCACCAGTGAAGCCTCGATGACCGCGGGGTCTCCCACGCGCAGCCCCAGCTTGACGGCGGCTTCACGGTCCTCGGCCCCCACGTCGATCCATAGATCCCGGATCCTGCTCGCCTTGGTCCGGTCCGCGACCAGCATGAGATGGATCGGTTTCTTGCCGATGACCCCCGGCACCTCGCCGTCGCGACCGAGGATGCGAACGCGCTGGCCCACCAGCACCTGCGGGTCCCATCCGCCGATGGTGTCGAAGTAGAGGAACCCATCCTTGTCGATGTGCGTGACCTGGAGGCCGATTTCGTCGACATGCCCGGCCATCATCACCCGCGGCCTGCCGTCGGGATTCACGGAGGCGAAGGAATTGCCGGTCACATCCGTCCACACCTGGTCGGCGAAGCCCTCGGCCTCCTGCCGCCAGACCCGCGCCGGCGCGACCTCGAAGCCCGACGGGCCTGCCGCGTTGAGCAGTCTCTCCAGAAAGTCGATGTCCTGGGTCATCGATCGTTATCTCTCTCTTGTTGGATGATCTCTCCCGGTGCCGGACGAGTGCCGCGCACCTCGTCCCCGGTGCCGGCACTGGGCCCGAATCCCCATGCCGACGCCCCTCCGTCGCCGGGATGCGCTCCGAGGTTGGTTACCCGAATGGATCCATCAGCAAGTCCGCGCTCGATGCGGCGCTGCATGCGCTGCTGGATCCAGCGTCGACTCGGGGGCAGGAGCAGGGAGAAGCCGAAGACGTCGGTGAGCAGGCCCGGGGTGAGCAGTAGCGCGCCCCCGACCAGGATGCACAGCCCGTCCATGAGCGACCGCCCCGGCAGGCCGCCCTTCGCGAGCCGGGCCTGGAACGACCACAGCGCGCGCAGCCCCTCGCGGCGCGCCAGCCACGCGCCCGCCACCCCGGTGACGACGCACAGGGTGAGCGTGGGCAGGAGGCCGATCGCGGTCCCGAGGCGGATCAGGATGAACAGCTCGAGCAGCGGGACCGCAACGAAGAGAAAAGCGAGCCTGGCGATGATCGACATTTTGGTCCCTACCCCGAGCCGGCAACTCCGGTGCCCCCCGGCGCATTTTTGCGCCCCGGGGTAGCTTGATCGCAGTCGGCGTGTTCGCTTACTTGCATGGAAGCGAGCTTTCCTGGCTACCGTCCCCGTCATCATCCTGGATGCAGCATGGAGCAGACCTATTTTCGGAGGGGTTTCGGTCTCAAGGCCGAGGTCAAGCCTCTCATCGACGCCGAGTATCATTCGCAGCTCGTGGAACGCGTCCGTGCTCGCGGATATACCGATGTCTTCGGCGACATCACCGTGCGTCTGGCGTCGGAGTTCGGGTTCTGCTACGGCGTGGACCGCGCCATCGACTACGCCTACGAGACCGTGCGCAAGTTTCCCGGAAGGCGGATCTACCTGGTCGGGGAGATCATCCACAACCCGCACGTAAACCAGCGCATGCGCGAGATGGGCATCCGCTTCATCCTTCCGCGGGAAGACAAGACCTTCGACTTCTTGCACATCACTTCGCAGGACGTAGTGCTGATTCCCGCCTTCGGCGTCACCCGCCATGACTTCGCCACGCTGCGGGAGATCGGCTGCGTTCTGGTGGATACCACGTGCGGCTCCGTGCTGAACGTGTGGAAAAGGGTGGAGAAGTATGCGCGCGACGGGTTCACCGCCATCGTCCACGGCAAGTATACGCACGAGGAGTCACGCGCGACGGCGTCGCAGGTGACCCTGTCCGACGGGGGCAAGTACCTGATCGTCCGCAACATGGAAGAGGCGGAGATCGTGTGCGACTACATCGCTCACCGCCCGGCGGCCCTCTCGGCCGAAGACTTCAAGGCGCATTTCCGCGAGAAAGCCTCGCCCGGGTTCGACCCCGTTGTGGACTTGTGCAATGTCGGAGCGGCGAATCAGACCACCATGTTGGCGAACGAGTCGCTGGCGATTGCCGCGAGACTCCGCGCGGCGATGGTGGAGGGACACGGGGAAGCATACGCCGGTGCGCGCTTCCGTACCTTCGACACGATCTGCTCGGCGACTCAGAAGAGGCAGGACGCGATCGAGGCGATGATGGACCGGCCGCCGGACATCATGATCGTGATCGGCGGCTACAACTCGTCCAACACCAATCACCTGGCCAGTCTGTGCCGCGAGTACACCGCGACCTATCACATCGAGAACGCGGTTTGCATCGACACGGTGACGGGGACGGTGCGCTACAAGCCGGCACTCGACCCGCACGTGGCCGAAGTGCTCGCGCACGATTGGCTCCCCCAAGGGCCCTTCGAACTCGGGATCACCGCCGGCGCCTCGACCCCGAACAACAAGATCGGCGAGGCCTTGGCGCGCGTGCTTACCATCCGTGGCGTCCTTCCGGGCCAGGATGCGATTGCGGGATCCGGGCCCGGCGCGGCATTGCCGAGGGCTTTGCCGCAGGCCAGATCGCGAGTCCGGTAAGTCGGGCGGGAAGGCGGCAGGGTGACGCGAAGCCGCCGGTCCGTGGAGACCGACTGAGGCGGACCGTAGCCTGCGCAGCTAGCAGGCCGTGGAAGAAGTGGTCTGCCAGCGCGCCGATTGTACGAACGGCGGGAGGCGAGTGAGCGCGGTCTTGTTGTGCAAGAGGCGGCCTGAAGGGCGGAAGGAGCCGGTGTTGGAGCTTAGGAGGCCGAAAATGCGCCCGATTTGGCCGACAACGGTCGCAAAGTGGCGTGCGGAGGCGTCGGCGAGGGCCGCTGCCGCTGCCGCGAGGCCCTGCAGGCCGCGCGGGGTGCCGAAGCCGAAGCGCGCGCGCATCATCAGCCCGAGGTTGAAGGGCGGCGTGAACCAGCAAGCGTTTGCGGATCTCCTTCTGCCCGCGAACGTGGACGCGGCGCAACCCTCCGCTCACGAGCAGGTGCGCGAACGTCCGCTCCAGCTTCTCGCCCCTCCGCCGCAGCAGCCGCTTCCCCCGGTTGCCCCGGATCCGCCGGCGATTGCCGTAGACCGCCTTCTGTGCGTCCCGCTTGCCTTTCCACTTCCGGCGGCCCCGGTTCGGCTCGCTCACGTAGCTGCGCAGCCCGCGGTCCTTCACCCCCGTCATGGTCGCGTTCGAGTGGTAGCCCTTGTCGCCCACCACTTCCTTCGGCTCCGCTCCCACCTTCGCCAGCTGCCGCTCCGTCTCGTCCAGCGTCACCGGCAGCGAGGCGGTGTCGCCGCCGTCCATCGTCTGCACCGTCACCCCGGCCACCGCGCCGGTCTCCATGTCCACCCCCACCTCGAGCTTGTGCGCCAGGCGCGTGCGGCCGTCCTTCATCTTCGTGATCCGCGCCTCCGGGTCGTGCGGATGCTTCCAGTCCTTGTTGGACCCCTTCTTCGGGCGCTTGCGGTCCAGCTTCGCAAGGTCCTGCCGCGTCGGCGTCTCGATCCCCGATGCCCGCGCCAGCTGCTCGAGCCACGCGTCGTACTCCGTCCCGTCGTCCCTCCGCACGATCGCGCGCATCGCCGCGTTCGCCTCCAGCGTCGTCGAATCCACCCCCACGGTCTTGCCTCGCAGCAGTCCCGACTCCCGCAGCCGTTCCAGCACCCAGCCGAACACCGACCCGTGGGCCTCCAGGCTCAGCCGCTTGCGCGTCTTCGACAGCGTGGAATGCTCCGGCGGCGTCTTCGCCAGACCGTAGCCCAGAAACTCCCGCAGCGAGATCGAGTCCCTGCACCGCCACGCGATGCCCCGCTCGGAGCCGATCCCCTCCAGGTATCCCGCCATCAGCATCCGGAAGTACACGCCCGGAGGAAGGCCCGGCCGGCCCATCCGCTCCGCGTAGAACTCCCGGCACGTCTCCTCCGCGAACTCGTCAAAGCCGCTCTCGCGCAGGAGCTTGTCCAGAGCCGCGTAGAACGGGTTGTCCAGCGCCCTGACCGCACTGGCCGCGATGAACAGCTCCTCCTGCCGCGCCCCGGCATCCTGCCTATCGCCATCGCCGTCACCTCTCGCTGAGGTCCTTGTGTACTCCTAATTTAACTCATTCACAAAGGTCTCGCAGAACGGACTTTATCCACGGCCTGCTAGATGTGAATCGCGCGCCCCAGCGCTGAGAGGGCACCTTCGGCCACGGCCTCAGAGAGGGTCGGGTGCGGGTGCATCGCCTTCTCCATCTCTTCGACGGTCGCTTCCAGGTGGCGGCCCACGACGAACTCGGCGATGAGCTCGGTGGCGCCCGATCCCACGATGTGCGCGCCCAGGATCTCCGAGTAGCGCTTGTCGCGGATCACCTTCAGGAATCCCTCCGAGTCGCCGGCCGCCAGCGCGCGCCCGTTCCCCACCCACGGGAAACTGCCCACCTCGATGTCGTAGCCGGCTTCCCGGGCCTGGCTCTCGGTGAGCCCCACGGAAGCCACTTCGGGGTGGCAATAGGTGCAGTTCGGAATGTTGCCGTAGTCGACGACGCCGTGTCCGACGCCGGCGATGTGCTCCACGGCCACGATGCCCTCGTGCGAGCCCTTGTGCGCGAGCAGGGGCGGTCCGGCGCAGTCGCCGATGGCGAAGATGCCGGGCACGCTCGTCTCCATGTGCCCGTTCACTTCGACGAAGCCCTCGCGGGTGCGGCTCACCCCGGCCTTGCCGAGCCCGATATCCTCGGTGTTGGGCACGCGGCCGACCGCCGACAGGACGTAGTCGGCCTCGATGACGCGCTCCTCCCCGGAGGCGTTCTGTACGGTCAGCCGAACTCCGGAGTCATGGATGTCCGTGCTTCTCAGGCTCGTGCTGGTGAGGATCTCCATCCCCCGCCGCTTGTAGCTCCTCGCCACCGCCTCCGAGACCTCCTCGTCCTCTACCGGCAGAATGCGGTCGAGCATCTCCACCACCGTGACCTTCGAGCCGTAGGCAGCGTAGATGTCGGCGAACTCGATGCCCACCGCGCCGGCGCCCACGATCACCAAGTGCTCCGGGGCTTCCATCTGGAAGAGAGCGTGCGTGGACGACCAGACGCGCTCGCCATCGATGGTCAGCACGGGGATGTCGCGTGGCCGGGAGCCGGTGGCGATGATGACGTTGCGCCCGTGGTAGCGCTTCGAACCGCCGTCGCCGTCCCGCACCTCGACGGTGCCTCCCCCGACCAGGCGTCCATAGCCCTTGATGTGGGTCACCTTGTTCTTCTTGAAGAGATGGCCGATGCCGCGCGTCAGACGTCCGGCGACGCTGCGGCTGCGCTTCTGCGCCGGGCCCAGATCGACCTGCATTTCTCCCAGATGAATGCCGTGCTGTTTCGCCTTCTTGAGCTGGGTGACCAGCAGCGCGCTGGACAGGAGGGCCTTGGTGGGGATGCAGCCTATGTTCAGGCAGACCCCGCCCAGCTCCTCGTATTCCACGCAGGCGGCGCTCAGTCCGAGCTGGGCCGCGCGGATGGCGGCGACATAGCCTCCGGGGCCGCTGCCGATGACGATCAGATCGAAATTGTTTCCAGCGTCGGTCACGCTTCACCTCCGATGTGTGCGGGAGCCCCGAGAAGTCTAGGCGAGCGGATACGGGTGGCAACCCCTGTGCCCGTAACAGGCAGCAACCCCCGTGCCCGGTTTTCTTGGTGCGCTCGGGCAGGCTGGTTATATTGCGCGTTCTCTCGGGACGTGGCGCAGTCCGGTAGCGCACCTGAATGGGGTTCAGGGGGTCGCCGGTTCGAATCCGGCCGTCCCGATTCGTACGGGTTCCGAGTGTCGCGTACACGATGTACTCCTTTGGCAGGGGGCGACCCATGCGGCTACACCTGAGTATTCTCTCGGCGTTCCTCGTGTTGTATCTGGGATCGCCCGCCCTCTCCTTCGTCGGCGAGCCCGCGCCGCGCCAGGCCAGCCCGGCTTCGGTATCGGTCGGGTTCGGCCACGCCTGCACGCTCGGGGAGGACGGAGCGGTGCGCTGCTGGGGCGCCAACGCCTACGGGCAGCTGGGCGATGGCAGCACCGACGACCGCGGCGAGCCGACGCCGGTGTCCGGCGGGCTGGCCTTCCGATCGATGTCGGTGGGGCACGGCCACAACTGCGGCGTGACGACCGGCGGGGCCGTCCATTGCTGGGGCAGAAACGGATACGGTGAGCTGGGCGACGGATCCACCACCAACCGCGCCGAACCGGTCGCGGTCGCCGGCGAGATGTCGTTCGTGTCCGTGGCGGCCGGCACCAGCCACACCTGCGCGCTGACCGACGACGGCGAGGCGTACTGCTGGGGGCTCAACAGCTCCGGCCAGCTGGGCCAGGCGGCGGGCGACCCGAGCGGGACGCCGGTTCGGGTGGCGACGGACACGGAGTTCGAGTCCATCGCAGCCGGGATCGACCACACCTGCGCGCTGGCCTCCAACGACCGGGTCACCTGCTGGGGTTCCAACGACTTCGGAGAGCTGGGCGACAGCACGCGCGCCGTGGGGTCGACACTGCCGGGCGAGGCCGCGGGCGGGAGGAGGTTCGACATGATTTCCGCCGGGAGCAACCGCACCTGCGGCTTGACTTCCGGGGGCGACGCCTATTGTTGGGGCAACAACAACTATGGCGCCCTGGGCGACGGCACAGAAGAGCGCCGGGCGGCAGCGACCGAGGTGAGCGGCGACCATCGCTTCTCCACCATAAGCGCGGGCGGCGTGCACACCTGCGCCCTGAACCGGGACGGGGAGGCGTACTGCTGGGGGCTGAACACCTTCGGCCAGCTGGGCGAAGGCACCACCACCAACCGGCTGGAACCCGTCGCCGTCGCCGGCGGGACGGCGTTCGAGTCCATTTCGGTGGGATCGTACGGGACCTGTGCCACCACCGCCGCCGGCGAGGTGTATTGCTGGGGCCGGGTGGCCGGGATGGCGGGCTTCGAGGAGTCGGAAGGCATGGCGACCGAGCCGGCCCTGGTGCCGGACGGGTCTTCCTCCGGCGAGTCCGGCGACGACGCGTCGGGAGACAGCCGCGAGTGGGCGGCGCTGGCGACCGCGCTGGGCGCCCTCACGGCCCAGACCCCGCCCACGGTTCAACCCGGAGCGCCCGGCGAGGATACCCGCGTGCTGGAGCCGGGCGAACTGGACGGCACTGAGCTTCCCCCGCACACGGAAGCCGACTTTCGCTTCATGCGGGGGATGATCCCGCATCACGCGCAGGCTCTGGAAATGACGGCGCTGCTCCGGGATCGCACCTCCAATCCCCGGCTGCACCGGCTCGCGCTGCGCATCGATATCTCGCAGAAGGACGAGATCGCGCTCATGCGGCGCTGGCTGCGCGACCGGGCCGAGGAAGTGCCGGGCGAAGGGGCGCACGAGGGGCACGGCGACATGGGTGGCCATCTCATGCCGGGCATGCTCACGCCGGAGGAGATGGCGCAGCTTGCAGAGGCGCGTGACGCTGAATTCGACCGCCTTTTCCTGGAGTTCATGATTCGCCATCACGATGGCGCCCTGGTGATGGTCGGGGAATTGTTCGCGAGTCCGGGCGCCGGACAGGGATCCGCGATCTACCACTTCGCCTCCGAGGTGGAGGCGGACCAGGAGATGGAGATTCGGCGCATGCGCGCGCTCCTGGAGAGCGGCAACTGACGTGATCCCCCCCGTCGGACCGTGGCGGCCGAGGCGGAATCGGAACCGGAGAACAGGTGCGATGAGGAAGCGGCTTCAGATGAATCGAGCGTGGATGCCGCTAAGGGCCGTGATGCCGGGTGCCGTGCTGGTGGCGCTGGCGTCGCCGGCGGACGCGGCGGCCCAGGCCGTTCCGCCCGGACAGCCGCGACCCGCGGAGCTCGCCGAAGTGCGCACCGACTCGCTGGCCGAGCCCGCCCGTCCCGCCTTCGACTGGGACGTGCTTGACCCGCGGGTGGACCTGGCCCCGGGGTGGATGGACGCCGAGAGCGCGATCTGGAACCTGGAGCTCGTCTCGACCACGCCCCGCCCCGAAGGGTTCTTCAACCCGGAGACGCCGCGCCAGGGCGCCGGGTTCTCGAACACGGATCTCGCCTTCCAGGGGAATTACCTCTTCCAGGGCAACTACAACGGCTTCCAGGTCTACGACATCTCCGACCCCGGCAACATCGAGTTGCATGTGGCGGTGGCATGTCCGGGTGGACAGGGGGACGTGTCGATCTACGGCGATCTCCTGTTCATGTCCGCGCAGGAGACCCGCGGCCGGCTCGACTGCGGCACCGAGGGCGTCCAGGACAGCGTGAGCGTGGAGCGCTTCCGCGGCGTGCGCATCTTCGACGTGTCGAATCTGGAGGCGCCCAGGCAGGTGGCCGCAGTGCAGACCTGCCGCGGTTCCCACACCCACACGGTGGTGGCCGATCCTGACGACGACGAGAACGTCTATGTCTACGTCTCCGGGACGTCGGGCGTGCGTCCGAGCGACGAACTGCCCGGTTGCTCGGGGCTGCCCCCGGAGGAGGATCCCAACACCTCCTACTTCCGCATCGAGGTGATCCAGGTACCGCTCGCGAACCCGGAAGATGCCCGCATCGTCAGCATGCCGCGCCTGTTCGCGGACCCGGAAACGGGGGAGCTCGGCGGACTCTGGCAGGGCGGCGACCACGGCGAGGGCACCCAGGAATCCCGGCTCACCAACCAGTGCCACGACATCACGGTCTTTCCGGAGATCGGCTTGGGCGCGGGCGCGTGCGCGGGGAACGGCATCCTGCTGGACATCTCGGACCCGGTGAACCCGATGCGCCTGGACGAAGTGGTAGACCCCAACTTCGCCTACTGGCACTCGGCCACCTTCAACAACGACGGCAGCAAGATCCTCTTCACCGACGAGTGGGGCGGAGGCGGCCAGGCCCGCTGCCGCTCGACGGACCCGCCCGACTGGGGCGCCAATGCCATCTTCGACATCGTCGACGGAAAGATGGAGCTGGCGGGCTACTACAAGCTGCCGGTGCCGCAGAGCGAGCTGGAGAACTGCGTGGCCCACAACGGCGCCATCATCCCGGTGCCCGGCCGCGACATCATGGTGCAGGCGTGGTACCAGGGCGGCCTGTCGATGCTCGACTTCACCGACGGCGCCAACGCGGTCGAGATCGCGTTCTTCGACCGCGGCCCGCCGAGCGAGGAAGAGATGTTCACGGGCGGCTACTGGTCCACGTACTGGAACAACGGCTTCATCTATGGCGCCGAGATCACGCGCGGCCTGGACGTCTTCCGCCTCGAGCCCAGCGAGCATCTCTCCCAGAACGAGATCGACGCCGCGAACATGGTGCAGGTGGAGGAGTTCAACGCCCAGCTGCAGCCGCTGTTCACGTGGCCTGCGCACGTTGCAGTCGCGGGATCGTATCTCGACCAGCTGGAGCGTGCGGGCAACATCCAGCCTTCGTTGCTGCAGAGCTCGCGGTCGGTGCTGGCTGCCGCCGGGTCATCCCCCGGGGCCGATGTAGCCGCGCAGTTGAGGGAGACCGCGGCTACGTTGGACGCCAACGCCGACGAGGTGGATGCGGGCGAGCGGCTGGGTGACGCTCCACGCCAGCGCTGGCTGGCCCAGGCGATGCGGGAGCTGGCCGCGACGATGGAGTAGGGATCAGCGCCAAGTGCTCGGTCCCGGGGGACCGACGGCGGAGGGCACGGCTGAGCATCGGTTGCTGGCCGAGACACTCAGTAGCAGGCGCTGCTCGCCGTGCGTGACCCGTATCCCGTTGTCACCGTACAGGAGGAATGGCTTCTTGACGAACCCGAAGAGGAAATGGGAAGCAAGAAGAAGTTTTGGTATCGTCGGGAGCCGGACGGAGCGGAGTGCCTCTTCAAGTTCCCTCGACCGATCACAGGCGAACACTGGGCGGAGAAGCTCGCTGCCGAGGTAGCGGCTCTTCTCGCGATACGGCATGCGACGGTGGACTTGGCGAGCTTCGGCGATGAGCGAGGGTCTGTTTCCGAGTCATTCACGCCGCGCGGCTTCGAGTTGGTCCACGGCAACCAACTGCTACGCTGGGCTTCTTCCGGGTACGACCCAGACAAGACGTTCGGGCAATCGCAACATACTCTCGCAAATATATTCGCCGTAGTGGACAAATTATTCACGGTTGGTGAGGCGAAGACGAGGAGGAAACAGCAGATCGCTGAGTACTTGGTGCTGGACGCGCTGATCGGCAACACTGATCGCCATCATGAGAACTGGGGCATCCTAAGGCGCCGAGAGGGCGATCAGTGGCGGGGTGGTGTCGCGCCTTCGTTTGACCACGCATCGTCGCTAGGTAGGGAACTCATGGACGAGCGGCGCCGTATGTTATTGGTACAAAATCATGTAGACAGGTATGTGGAGAAAGGGCACGGCGCCGTTTTCTGGTCCAGCGATGAGCGGCGGGGACCCAGCCCGCTTGAACTGGTGCGGAGGGCTGTCCGTGTGCATCATGACCTCTTTCGTCCGGCGCTCGACAAACTCAGACCTAGACCTGGATCCGTCCGGTATGGCGGGGTTGATAGACCGTATCCCAGAGAGCTGGATTTCCTCGTCAGCAAGGGATTTTGCCATCGCGGTGTTAGAATACAACACTAGACAGTTGCGGATGATCTGACAGATGAGCAAGAGAACTCTATACTTGGCGTGGCGGGACGCCGGGCACAGCAAAGAGTGGTTCCCTGTGGGCCGGCTCGATGCGGATGTCCAGCTTCCGAGCTATCGGTTTCGCTACATCGGCGGTGCAAAGCGAGCGAAGGACAAGGTCGGATTTCCTGAGCTGATCGAGTTCCCCGAGCTGGAAGGGGATTATACGTCTTCTGAGCTGTTTCCTCTCTTCCAGAACCGGGTGATGAACCGATCTCGACCGGATTTCGACGATTATCTGTACGGTCTCGATCTGACTGGGCGAGCTGATGCGGTTAAGATTCTTTCGGTTAATGGCGGCGCCCGTGCGACCGACGCCTACGAAGTATTCCCAAAAGTCGTGAAGGATCGAAACGGTGGGTTCACTTGTCGGTTTCTGTTGCATGGTCAAAGACATGTGAATCCCGCCGCTAGAAGGCGAATTCGTGATCTTCAGGCGGACGAGGAGTTGTACGCGACGGTGGAGTTTACGAATCCCGCAACGCGCCTGGCCGTGCAGATGCAGACGACGGACTACCATATGATCGGATGGGCGCCGCGCTATCTCGTTCACGACTTGGCGAGGGCGATGGCGAAGGACTTGGGCGAATACCGGGTAAGAGTGGTCCTCACTACGACGCGATACACGTCGGCGAAGCCCAGTGTGTTGATTGAGATGACCGCTCCTTGGCCTTCGCACAAGCCCATGAGCGGTCCGGATTTCAGACCTCTGGCTGGAAGCTCGGAAGCGGACGCAGACGCCGAGCCGGCACCTGGGTTGACATGACGCTTCGACCGGGATTGTCGGCGCTATTCGTCGTCACCTTTCCCCTCAGCGGTGCGTGTGGCCAACCTGCGAGCCAGGGTGGCACGACTCTTTCCCCGGACGAGGCGGAAGCCGCGCCGATGCCCACCGCTCTCTGGCACGACGCCACGGACGAACTGCTGCCCGCCACCGGCGAATGGACCAACAAGGTCGAGCTCGCCGACATCGACGGGGACGGTCGCATCGACCTGCTGTTCGCGAACGGAGGCAACTACTCCGAGCCCGGCGAACCCGAACTGAACCGGGCGTTCGTAAACCGCGGCCCGGGGCAGCCCTTCGAGGAGGCGACGACCCAAGTGTTCGGCTCCATGCCGGACCTGACGCGGGTGATCAAGGCGCGTGATTTCGACAGGGACGGCAATGCCGACATCTTCGTCGGAACCACCTATCAGACCCAGAGCCGTCTGTTCATGGGGACGGGGGACGGCGGGTTCGAGGAGCGCACGGCCACGCATCTCCCCGAAATGCCGCTCAGCCTGGGCGACGCCGAGCCCGGGGACGTAGACTGGGACGGCGATCTGGACCTGGTGCTCGCGGACTGGGGACCGGGCAACAACATGACCAACGCGGGCGGCCGGACGCGGCTCTGGCTCAACGACGGCGCCGGGGGCTTCACCGACGCCACCACCGACCGCATGCCGGCCACGCAGGTCCGTTTCTCCTGGGATCTGGAGCTGGTCGACGTCGACAACGACTTCGACCTGGACGTGCTGGTGTCCTGCAAGCGCTGCGCGGGCAGCCTGCTCTATCGTAACGACGGCACCGGCACCTTCGAGGAAGACCCGCGCGGACTCCCGCAGTACACCAACAACTACGAGTTCGAGGCGATGGATCTCGACGGGGACGAGTTTCTCGACCTCGTGACCATCAACGACGGAGAGATCGTCGGCGAACGCAGCTCCCGCCGCCGCGAACACGTGTTCCGGAACGATGGCGAGGGCCGGTTCGTCGACGCCACGGATGCCTGGTGGCCCGATTCCGAGAACATCGGGGAGGACGACAATATCGTGGCCTTCCTCGACTTCGATGCCGACTACGACGCCGACTTCCTGATCGGCTCGCTGAGCGGACCCGATCGCCTGCTGATCAACGACGGCAGCGGCCGCCTGCGCGTGGCGCCGGATGTGTTCGTGGGCGAGGAGACGCCCGGGACGCTGGGCATGGCCATCGCCGACCTGGACGGGGACGGGCGCATCGACGTGGTGCAGTCCCAGGGCGAGCACGCAACGGCCATCCAGGAGCGCATCTTCCTGGGGCAGGGGCTCGCTGTCTACGGCAATCCGCCGGTCGTGCGCCGACCCATGGCTGTGCCGGACGGCGACAGCACACTCGTCCTGGTCCGCATCCATCAGCGCAAGAGTCCGTCTCTCGCGGCGGAATGGGATGGTGTCGAGGTAACGTGGGAATCCGAAGACGGCGAAGGGACGGTGCCGATGAGCTGGTACG
Organism: Longimicrobiales bacterium; assembly: GCA_965237885.1. GTDB lineage: Bacteria > Gemmatimonadota > Gemmatimonadetes > Longimicrobiales > Gaopeijiaceae > BD2-11. The sequence goes on from CBDEGN010000002.1 coordinate 1,936,048, forward strand.
GCGAGTATCTCTGGCGGGCCCGCATTCCGCTCGGGATGAGGCCAGCGACCGTATGCGCGAGAGTCGCGTCAGGAAGCCGGACATGCCTGGAGATGTTTTCGCGCTGAAGCCGGGTATTGCTCCTCCCGGTATCCGCGGGCTCATGCCGACGGTCGGCCAAATTCACATTTGCGAGTCCCATTTTGCCATTGACGGGTTTGGAGCTTCGAGGGTCTCCCGACCCGGCTTAAGCCACTATGCATCATCCTGAGAGGCCGATTTCGGGGCCGTACCTTCTGTTTCGCGCCACTTCCGTGAGCGTCTCATGGTCTTTTCCATCGCAGCGCTCCCATCGCGACCGTCCCCCAAAGCGAAGACGAACTTGTCGTCCCGGGTGATGGCGATGCCGTCGTAGCGCGCGGTCTCGGCGGAGGTCCGGTTGGGGCCCGTGACATCCCTGAGAATGGCTAACAAGTCCGGGTTGGAGCGCTACAAGGACGAGAGCTCGTACTTGGCGATTCGCCACGGAGGGATGTGCGGATTCAGCAGCACATAGAGGTATCTGCCCCCGCCCAGCACCTTCGAACCCTCCGGCAACCGCACGTTCTCAAAGAGCTTTTGCCCCGTATGGCGATCGTAGGCTTCTACCGACACGTCGAGCTGCTTGAACGGAAACCAGGGCCTGGCCGGGTCCAGCCTACCGACCGTGAACACCAGGCGGTTGCCGTCCACGATGTCCATGCTCGTGACGAGGTCGAAGCTCTCGATCAACCGTTTGATCGGATTGCCGGCCTGAGCCGCCCGTCCCTCCTCGCCGCCGGTGTACGCGAGTGCCCCCGGCTCGAGCTCTGGCACTCTGCGGAATCCTGCCGATGGCGTCCCGATAGTTCCGACCGAATCGCCGGCGCCGTTCAGGATGGTCGCGGGGTACAGGAGGCCCGCCATCACGTACACGGAGTCCCCACCAACCGCAGCGTGAGCACGTCCCAAGCCATTCCAATACGGCTTGCTGGCAGCCAGCGTGTTCCAGCTGCTCCAAGTTACTGTATCGTCGACCAGCCGATGATAGAGACCGTCCATTTGGGCTGCGTACATGTCCCGTCCAATCCCGCCGAACACGATGTCAGGCCCCAAAGGAAGAACAGTCCCCGGCACATAGCTCCCGATCAACAACATGCTATGAGGAGTCAGATCCGGAGCCAAATAGGTCAGCGCCCCGCTCTGCGCGCCTGTCACGACGATTCGGCCGTCCGCCACCTCCGCCACACTCCGAATCCCGCGGAACTCCCATGGCCCGTCCCCGAAGCGCCCGAACCCTGCCTCCAGCGAACCATCCTCGCGGTAGGTCCGCACCCGCGGGAGCAGTCGGTCCGCGATTACGAAACCACCCTCGCGCCTCTCGAAAAACTCGCCCACGTCCGCGATGGAATCGGACGGATCCTCTCCCAACTCGATGACCTCCACCAACTCGAAGATTTCATCGAAGGGCGGCGAGGGCACCTTGGCTGGCTGCTTCTCACAGGAAACGATCGAAAGCAGCAGAACGATGGCCAAGGCCGCCTGCCGGCGGGGCAAGAGGTTGTTGGGTTGTGGTTGTGGCTTTCGGGTGCCAGCGCGAATGCTGATCAGTCTGTCCATCGATCGGTCTCCTCTCTTGCCCCTCGAAACCTGTACCACCTCCGTCCCGCGCAGGGCGCGCCTTGCCTCCTTGGGAAGGTCGCCTTCTCCGACCACAACCAGCGGCCGATTCCGTCGGTTCCAAAATCGCCCCACCAAGCAGGCCCAAATCCACTCGCGGAGGCGAGGGCCGCCGGACCAATGGAGCGATTCCACGTGTTGGGCCGCCTGCCAGGCCGATGTTACAGAATACTACAACACCAACCCGGATGACTTGTCGGCGGGCTCCAGTTCGAGTCCTCGTCGAACGACTAGACTCCTCCCACCTCGTCTGTGCTGGAGATCCTCACGACCATCTGGCACACGACGAGGCCGACGGCGCGGTTCGTGAACATGCGGATCCCATCGGCCCATCCCGGCGACCCGTCTGGAACCTCTGCTGCAAGCTCATCCCCTGTCCTTCGGTCGCGCGTGCCAACCTGTCCAACGGAGCCGCGCTCTACCGCGATTCAACCATCCCGAGGGCGATAGAAGCCGCTGCCAGGCAAGCCGTGGAGGAGGTTCTGGAAGACTGATCCGAAAAGGCTGGAAGCCGGATACACCCGGTGTGCAGAACGCCAGACACCATATCCGGACCTGACTTCAGGGATTACGGATCTCCTGCATTCGCGCAAGTTCGGCTTCCAACTGTCTTAGGTCGTACCAGTCGATTTCCCGGTCAGGGATGCCAGCATCCCCTGAAGGTACAAGGCGGTCGACCAGGACGGCCATGGTTGAGCCCAGAACATCGAAGCCTTCAGCGCGGTCTCGAACGCGTACAGACCCCAGGAGCGTCGTATCGGAGTAGACATCGAGGTACGAGAAGTCGAATCGGTTCCGGTTCGTGAGAACCCACAGCCTGTCTCGTTCATCGAAGCTGATTATCCTGCTGTATGACTTCGGCGTACGCGCGTAGTCATCAGCGGACCGGGGCGGGACGAATCCGCCTGCCCGAGCGGCACTCCTCCGTGCCGAGCGGTAGTCCTCCACTTCCCATGCGTTGGGGAGTTCCGGTGCGTACCCGACAGCTTGAAACAGAGTGCCCTGCGGGTCGTCACGGTCCCTGAAGAGAATCAGATGCCCGTTGCAAGCAGGGAACGCGAAGCTGCGATCTTGCGAGGCCACGCCTTCCATGAGGCCATAGATGGGGGCGGGTTCGCATCCTGCATCCATCCGCAATCCACTGGGGTAGACTCTTTGCCACAAGACTTCTTCCGAAGCGATGTCCAGCTCGCCATGCCATGAAGCAAAACCTCGATCGCTGCCGCCCGGTTGGAACCAGCTGCCAACCAAAGTCGACGAGAAACCGCGGGAGGCCGGCGTGAAGGCAGTTCCAGGAAGTCTCACCTGAGACGTCAATTCCCCCGTCGGTTCGAATATGGACATTCGCTGGAGGGCGATGTCGACTACTCCGAGGGTTTCGTCCGGACCCCGGACCAGATACAGAGGCAGGCGAAACTCACCCGGTCCTTCGCCGGATCGCCCGAAAACTCCCACCTCGGTGCCGCTACGGTGAATGCAGTGAACCCGAACTTCGAAAGATTCGATCACGCAAGCGACGTCTTCGCTGACCAACCTGACGTATGGGATTTCGCTCAGCGGGGCCTCTGACGTGGCAACCGGAGCCAAGGACCGGACGCAGCCGGGGCGCGGAAAGGACGTATCCCTCGGCTCCGGTTGGCCACAGGAGATGGACGGAAGCCAAGCCAATATCGTAGAGAGAGGCCGCAGGCTTCGCATTGGGGAGACTGATCGCAACTAGGAGTCTGCGCCGCAGAAAACCGCAGCGGTTATCTTTCGGGGTAGCGCAGGCATTTGGGAGGTTTGCGGTTGTGCGAGGGGGGTCAATGGGAACGACGTTTCGTCCGTACGATCCGGATCAGATTCTGATGCTGCCTCCGGATCTTCGGGAGTGGGTGTCGGAAGGTCATTTGGCGCACCATGTGAGCGACCTGGTGGACGCGGTGGACCTGAGCGCGTTCCACGCGCCGTACCGTGGGGATGGGCGGCGCAACTCGCCGTACGATCCGCGGATGATGGTCAAGGTGCTGATCTATGCGTATGCGACGGGCACCTTCTCGTCGCGGAAGATGGCGAAGAAGCTGGAGGAGGACGTCGCGTTTCGGATGCTGGCTGCGGGGAACTTCCCGAAGCACCGGACGCTGTGCGAGTTCCGCAAGCGCCATCTTGGGGATTTCCGGGCGGTGTTCGCCGAGGTGGTGTTGCTCGCGCGGGCCTTGGGGTTGGCCGGGCTTGGCAGGGTATCGGTGGACGGGACGAAGGTTCGGGCGAACGCGAGCAAGCGCAAGGCGATGAGCTACGGCCGGATGGTGACGGAGGAGCCTCGCCTGGAGGAGGAGATCCGGGCGCTGAAGGCGAAGATTCAGGCGCTGGTGGAGAGAGCCGAGGCGGTGGACGAAGCGGAGGACGAGCGCTATGGCGAGGAAGCCCGCGGAGACGAGCTGCCGGACGAACTCAAGCGGCGCGACGACCGGCTGGCGGCGATCCGGGAGGCGAAGGCGCGCCTGGAAGCCGAGCAGAGAGCGGCGGACGACGCGCGGGGCCGCAAGCCGGGGCAGAAGCGCAACCCGAAGGGCGGCAGGCCCTACAAGCGGAGGTACGGGGAGCCGGACGAGAAGGCGCAGAGCAACTTCACGGATCCGGAGAGCCGGATCATGAAAACGAGTACGGAGGGGTTCCAGCAGTGCTACAACGCGCAGACGGTGGTGGACGGGGATAACCAGTTGGTGGTGGGGACCGAGGTGACGGACAACGCGAGCGACCAAGGCCAGTTGATCCCGATGGTCGATGTGGCGGCGGAGGTGCGCGGCAACGCACCGGCGCAGGTGCTGGCGGACGCGAACTACTGCAACGAGCGGGACCTCGAGGAACTGGAGGCGCGGGACATCGACGGGTATGTGGCGGTGGGCCGGGAGGGCAAGGCCGCCGTCAAGGTTGATCCGAAGAAGCATCCCGCGAAAGCGCGCATGGCCGAGAAGCTGGCGACCGAAGATGGCCGAAGACGGTACGGGCGCCGCAAGTGGCAGGCGGAGGCGCCCATCGGCTGGATCAAGGAGGTGATGGGCTTTCGACGATTCAGCTTTCGGGGCCTCGAGAAGGTCCACGCCGAGTGGACCCTCGTGTGCCTGGCGCTCAATGTGAAGCGGTTGCACACGCTTCAGGCGGCATGAGGCGGCGATCGTTGACCCGCAGCCGCGGGCCCCGGTGCCTCCGCGGGTCTCCGCGACCCCCATTCGCGGCCGCACGGCCCTCTCGGTCCGTCAGCGACCCGGATCCCCAGCCTCTCGCTCCTCGAATCTCTCAAGCCGCCGCCGGCCCTCCCACGATCCTGTCACGTCCGCTGCGCTTCTGCGGCGCAAGCTCCTAGCAAAGGTTTTCTTCCAGGAAATCGTCAAATATAACGGCGCAGGGTGTCGTTCTTGACGAACGGGCGCGCCATCGCGGTTACGCCTTCGAGAAGGTGGTGGAGCGGTTGCTGGCCTCACCCCACTACGGTCTGGCGGCCGGACACTTCCACCCGGGCAAGGGTAGGACAAAAGAAGCCTGACTCCATGGCCGGGCAGTTCAAGCCCTTCGGCGAGAAGGAGTCGAACGATGACGTCAGAAAGGCGTTCCACGGTACGGCCTTCTCGACTTCTCCCCGCCCTGCTCCTCGCTCGGACCACCCTCCCCGCTGACCGCTTGCGACGGCGCGTATGCGCGCGCTACCTCGTCCTGGCACTCGCCGCCCAGGCTTCGGGCTGCCGGGATTCGGTGATGCCCGAACAGCCGGTGGGGCCGCCCGTGCCGACGACCGTGGTCCTCTCCCCCGCCCGCGTCTCGCTGGCCGCCCTGAGCGCAACCCAACAGGTCACGGCGCAGGTTCTCGACCAGGAAGGTCTCGTGATCGCCGGGCAACCGATGACCTGGACCGGCAGCGATGCCGCGATCGTCGACGTTCTCGCCGACGGAGCATCGGCCGTCATCACGGCGGTGGGAACGGGCCAGGCGACCGTCACGGCCCGGGCCAGAGCGGTCAGAGGCAATGTCGCGGTCACGGTGGAACAGGTGCCGGCGATCCTGGAGAAGGTCGGCGGCGACGGCCAGGAGGCGCCGGAGTGGTCGGTATTGCCGGTGTCGCCCGCCGTGCACGTGCTCGACGCGAATCGCCACATGATCGACGGCTCGATCGTCGAGTTCACGGTCACCGAGGGCGGAGGAAGAGTCGACCCCGTATCCGTCCCCGCCGTGCACGGGCAGGCGGCAACGAGCTGGACGCTCGGACCGGAGGGCGCGCAGGTGCTCCTGGCGACCGCGGGCGAGGCGAGCGCGCAATTCAGCGCGCGGGCCCTGGAGGGAGTCGATACCGCGGTCGTCTTCGTCACGACCGAAAGGCTTCCCAAGGCCTACGCATCCTTCGATTACTCGGCTGCGCTTGAGGCCAGGGGCGGCCAACTCCCCTACGCCTGGGATCTCCCCGAGGGAGGGTTGCCCGACGGGATGACGCTGACCGAAGGCGGGGAGATTCGGGGCCCGGCACAGTGGGCGGGCTCGTCGAGCTTCGTCGCCCGTGCCACGGACGCGAGAGGCGAGGAGGCGACCGCCCGTCTCGATTGGAAACCTGCGCCCCGCCCCTCGAGCTGGACCTCGGAGAGGTGCACGTGACCACGCCGACGCGGCCTGGGGACTGCGGCTTCTCGCTTCGCGCGGCTTCCGCGGGCTCGTACTGGCGGGTGACGCTGGTGGGCAGTAGCGCGGAGGACTCGGGGTCCCCCATGGAGCCCGGCCTTCTGTCCGACAGTGTGGCCGTGAAGGTGCGGGGCAGCATTCGAGCCCTTGCCGCGCTTCAGGTCATTGCCGCGGACGAGCCGGTCCGGCCGGACGCGCGCCGCCGCCCGGCACAGATCGCCCGGGAGGCGGAACCGGACTTCCATCTTCGGATTCGCATGGCCGATGAGCGCCTCCTGGAGCGTCTGGCCGCGGAGGGCCGCCTGCGCCCACTCCCAGCCCCGTCGGCCTCCGGGAGATCGGCGACCGCAGCGGATTCTCCGCCCGACACGCTCGTGATTCGGCAGGGGAACTTCGAGTCCTTCGACGACTGCGCCATCGACACAAGCGTCACGACCGTCTTGCAAGCCTTCAGCGACCGCTTGGCCATCTATGCGGAGCCGATTCCGGATCCGCCCATGGACAGCGCGAACGTTGCCGTGCTCCTGCGCCACTACGAGCGGTACGGCGCGGAAGTGATCGACCGCTGGGGAGGCGTCGCCGACCTGGACGGCAACGGACGCGTCATCGTCTATCTGGATGCCAGCCTGCCCGCAGGTTCCGGCGGTGTCGTATCGCTCGGAGACATGTTGTCCCCCTCGGAGTGCCCCGTCTCCAACGGGGGCGAGTTCGTTCGCATCGAGAGAGCCTGGGTCGAAGACAGATCCGACGCCCTGTCCAGCGTGCTCGTCCACGAGGTGCAGCACGTCAGTTCGATCTACAAGAGGCTGCTGAACTCGCTGTCCGATCCCTTCAGCCTTGCGACCCAGCATGACATCTGGATCGAAGAAGGCCGGGCCGTCATGGCCGAGGAAGTCGCCTCCCGGCTCGCGTGGGCGGACGCCGGCGGTCCGGCACCGACCGAGACCGTGACCTCCGCGCACATCTCATTACTCTTCGGCCAGACGGAAGGACTGTTCGGTGTCTACGATGCTCTGAGCCGTACAAAGCACGTCTTCACGGACAACTTCTCCAACTCGATCGCCGACCCTCCCTTCGGAGGGGGATGGCAGTTTCACCGCTTCCTGGTCGACTGGTACGGCGGAGCTGGCCGGGAGCCGTTGGGTGACGCGGAACTCATGCATCGTCTCATTGCCACGAACACGCCCGCCGGCGTCGCCGGCATCGAGCAAGTCACAAGCCGTTCCTTCGCCGAACTGATGTCGGAGTACGCCGTGGCCATCTCGCTGGCAGGTACCGGGGCGCCCGAGTTGCCCGGCGTGCCCCGCTTCACGACCTACGACTTCACGGGCCTGGGTTACGGGACCGAGTTGTACTGTTGCCAGGAGGTCCCGGGCCGCTTCCCCTGGCCCGTCACGATGCAAGGAAGGGGCGCGGACGCCGAACTCTGGATCCGGCTCGGCATCTCCACCACTCTGGAGGGCGAACTGGGCTACGCCGGCATTCGAGTCCACGACTTCCGCGCCTCGGCCAGCGACGAGGCCGCGGTTTTCGAGGTCGGCGCGCCCGACGACGTGGGCGTCATCGTGGTGCGCATCCCGGATCAATCGCGGCCAGGGGGGTGAAGCGCTGACGCGCAGGAGGCCGGCGGCCGGAGAACAACACCGGCCAGATCTCGCCAGCCGAACCGGTGTGAGAACAGTCCGGGGGCGGGATGCGGAGGGGCGCGTTCAACCCCGAATCCGCTTTGCGCATCCGCGCGTTGGGCCGCATAATGACAGACTGGTATCCGGTTTCGTCGGGACTTGAGGGTCCCAGGAGTTCCGCGACATGAAGTCACCCCTGCGTCTCGTTCTGCCGCTCCTTCTGGGAGCCCCGATGCTCTTCGTCCGGCCTGCCTCCGCGCAGTCCCCGGAGGAGTTCTTCGAGACCCGGGTGCGTCCCGTGCTGGCGGGGAGTTGCTTCGAATGTCACGGAAGGCTGCGCCGGGGGGGTCTGCGGCTCAACTCCAGGGATGCGATGCTGCGGGGCGGCGACTCCGGACCCGCGATCATCCCCGGAGATCCCTCGGGGAGCCTGCTGATCCAGACGGTACGCCACGAGATCGACGGCCAGGAGATGCCGCGCGATGAAGATCCGCTCACGCCGCAGCAGATCGAGGAGCTCATCGAGTGGATTCGCATTGACGCGCCCTGGCCGGTAGTGGCCGAGGACGCGGAAGAAGCCGCGGTCGTAGCCCTCGCGGACGAGGGACTCTCGCCCGGCGCGCGCATCTTCGTCGACAAGGTGCGTCCCGTCCTCGAGCGCAGCTGTTTCTCCTGCCATACCGACGACGAGCGGAGCGGCCTCAGGCTCGACTCGCGCGAACGCATGCTCCAGGGGGGCAAGCGTGGCCCCGCGATCATCCCGGGGAACGCGGAGGAGAGCCTCATCATCGCGGCGCTCCGGCGTGTGAACGACGACCTGCAGATGCCGAGAGACGCGGACCAGCTGCCCGACTCCGAGATCCAGGGGTTCATCGACTGGATCCAGACCGGAGCGGAGTGGGCGGAGATCACCGCGCCGCTGGCCATCCCCCGGCGCGGGGTGACGGCCGCCGAGCGCAACTTCTGGTCGTTCCGGCCGCTGGCCGCGCCGGCGGTGCCCGAGCCCGGACGCAGCGACTGGGCCCGCACCGACATCGACCGTTTCGTGCTCGCGAAGCTGGAGGAGAAGGGGCTCGAGCCGCTGGAGCTGGCGAATCGCCGCCAGCTCATCCGGCGCGCCACCTTCGACCTCACCGGCCTGCCTCCGACCCCTGAAGAAGTCGAGGCCTTCGTCGACGACACGTCGCCGGACGCCCTCGAGAAGGTGGTGGAGCGGCTGCTGACCTCACCCCATTACGGGGAGCGCTGGGGCCGCCACTGGCTGGACGTCGCCCGCTTCGGCGAGGACGACACCCGCGGGCTGGCGCCGGGCGGTTCGGGGCGCGAGCGCTACCCCAACGCCCACATCCAGCGCGACTGGGTGGTCGAGGCCTTCAACCGCGACATGCCCTACGACCTGTTCGTCAAGGCGCAGATCGCCGGAGACCTGCTGGAGGAGGCCGAACGCGAGCAGGCCATCCCCGGGCTGGGCTTCCTGGGCGGCGGCCCCTGGTACTACGACATCGCCGATCCGCCGGTGGCACGCGCGGATGAGCGGCACGACCGGGTGGACGTGACCTCGCGCGGCTTCCTGGGCCTCACGGTCGGGTGCGCCCGCTGCCACGACCACAAGTACGACCCCATCGGCACGCACGACTACTACGCGCTCGCCGGCATCTTCAACAACTCCGACTACCATGAGTATCCGATTGCGGAGGAGGACGAAGCCGAGGCGTACGAGAAGGAAAAAGAGTTCATCGACGGCCTGAAGAAGAGCCTCAACGAGTACCTGAGCACCGAAGGCGACCAGCTGGCGCGGGTGCTCTCGCTTCAGGTGTCGCGCTACATGATGGCCGCCTGGCAGGTGACCGGCAGGCCGCAGCTTCCGCCCGAGCAGGCCGCCGGGCAGGCCAAGGTCGACCTCGAAACGCTGCAGCGCTGGATCCGCTTCCTCGGCAAGGAGCCGAAGCACTATCCGTTCCTGATGGATTGGCAGGCGATGATCGCGCGCGGGGACGCAGAGGAGGACGAAGCCCAGGAGCTGGCGGACGGTTTCCAGCGCCTGGTGCTCGAGGTGGTCGCGGAGCAGGACAAGCTCGAGGAGCGCAACCGTCGCATCATCGCCAAGGGCACGCCGCTCGAGGAAGTGAAGTCGACCTCGATGCCCAACGGCTTCGAGAGCTTCTTCGACCAGCACCAGCTCGAGCTGGACACCATGGAGCGGGAGCGCTTCAACCTCTACGCCGACATCTTCCGGAGCGATCTCGACAACGAGCTGGACACCTTCTTCCCGGCGCCGGGACTGTTCCGGTTCCGCGGATGGGGGCTGGAGCGGCAGCTCGGCCGGGTGGCGATGGATCACATCTCGACCATGCGCGAGCGCGTCGAGGAGCTGGAGGAAGAGCTGCCCGACCTCCCCTTCGCGATGGGCGTGCGCGACAAGGAGCCCGAGGACCTGACCGACATCGCCCTGCACATCCGCGGCAGCCCCACGAACCTCGGGGAAGCAGTGCCGCGCGGCTTCCTGACCGCGCTGTCGGAGGAAGGGGCCGAGCCTTACACGGAAGGGAGCGGCCGCCTTCCGCTCGCGGAGGCCATCGCCGGGCACCCGATCACGGCGCGCGTCATCGTGAACCGCGTGTGGCGCTGGCACATGGGCACGGGCATCGTCGACACCCCCAGCAACTTCGGCTTGATGGGCGATAGGCCCACGAACCCCGAGCTGCTAGAATATCTGACGTTGCGCTTCATGGATGGCGGGATGTCGATCAAGCAGCTGCACCGGGACATCATGCTCTCGACGACGTACCAGCTCGCGAGCGGACGGCATGCCCGCAACGAGCAGATCGACGGGGCCAACCGCTACTTCTGGCGCGCGGACCGGCGCCGGCTCGATGCCGAGAGCATCCGCGACGCGGTCCTGCACGTGTCCGGAGACCTGGACCCGGAGGTGGGCGGACCCTCGCTCAGTCTGCGCGACGAGGACAACAATCGCCGCACTCTCTACGGCGAGGTGAGCCGCTTCCAGGTCGACGAGTTCCTGCAGACCTTCGACTTCCCGAATCCGAGCCTCTCCGCCGAGCGACGCTACACCACCAACGTGCCCGGACAGAGCCTGTACTTCATGAACAGCCCCTTCGTGCGGCGGCAGGCCGAGTTGCTGGTGAAGCTGTTGATGGAGGAGACAGCTCCGGCGGGTGTGGTTGCCGAGGGAGAGACGGCAAACGGGAACGGCCGACCCGGGAATGGAAACGGACACTCCGGGAATGGGAATGGAGGCGAGGCGACTGCTGGCGCGGACGACAACGAAGAAGCCGCCGAGGCGCCCATGGTCTTCCGGGACCGCGAGATGATCGCAACGGCCTATCCGCTGCTCTACTCCCGCGAAGCCACCGAGCCCGAGATCACGGCCGGCCTGGAATTCCTGGAGGAGCGCCGCGCCGCGTTCCTTGTGGAAGAGATGGAGAAGCTGGAAGACGAGACGAGCGAAGAGACTGGGATGGATGCGTCGGCAGGCGATGCCTCGTCCGATGACGCCGACGCCGGAGACGCCGACGCGGAGAATGAAGACGCGGGGGATGAAGAGGCAGGGGACGCCGACGCGGAAGCCGCAGAAGCGGAAGACGATGCCTCGGCAGAGGAAACGGAGAGCGATTCGGCTGAGCAGCGAGCGTCGATGCGAGCCTGGGTACAGTACGCCCGCGCTCTGTTCAGCGTCGCCGAATTCAGGTTTGTGAACTGATGTCTGATCATCATCACGGATGCGGCGTGACCCACGGGCCCCCGCGCACGCGCCGCGAGGCTCTGAAGACCATGGGCACGGGCTTCGGCATGATGGCCTTCGCCAGCCTGGTGGGCACGTCGATGCTCGAGGCCTCGAACGGGCTCGTGTCGTCAATGGGCACCCCGTTGCCCAGGCCCGATTTCGCGCCGCGCGCGAAGAACATCATCTTCCTGTTCATGAACGGAGGCGTCTCGCAGGTCGACACCTTCGATCCCAAGCCGGAGCTCGCGAAGTACGACGGCCAGCCCCTGCCGACCGGCGAAATCAAGACCGAGCGGCGCACCGGCGCGCTCATGAAGTCGCCCTTCAGCTTCAGCCGCTACGGTGAGTCGGGGCTCCAGGTCAGCGAGCTTTTCCCGCATGTGGGCGAGTGCGCGGACGACATCTGCGTGATCCGCTCGATGCACACCGAGATCCCGAATCACGAGCCCTCGCTGCTCATGATGAACACGGGGCACATCCAGCCGGGCCGGCCCTCGCTGGGGTCGTGGCTCACGTACGGGCTCGGGAGCGATAACCGGAACCTTCCCGGATTCGTGGTGCTCTGCCCGGATCAACCCACCGTCGTGGGCCCGCCGCTCTGGAGCAACGCCTTCCTGCCGGCCATCCACCAGGGCACCTACATCTCCGACAAGGTGCCGAGAATCGAGGACGACTTCGACCCGGAGCGGCTGATCCCCAACATCCGCGGCGAGGAGATGAACGGGGACGGCCAGCGCCGCGAGGTGGACCTGGTCGAGAAGCTGAACCGGCTGCACATGCAGCGCCTGGAGGAGGAGGATCCGCAGATCGAGGGCGCCATCCAGGTGATGGAGACCGCCTACCGCATGCAGACCGAGGCCCCGGACGTGTTCGACATCCGCGGCGAGAGCGTGGCGACCCAGAAGCTGTACGGCCCTGGGAGCACGGCGCGCGGCTGCCTGATGGCGGTGCGGCTGGTCGAGCGGGGCGTGCGCATCGTGCAGGTCTACTACGCCAAGGGCGACCCCTGGGATGCCCATGCGGACATCTTCCAGCACCGCAAGAACGCCCGGGACTCCGACCAGCCCTTCGCGGCCGTGGTCAAGGACCTCAAGTCACGGGGCCTGTTCGACGAGACCCTGGTGGTGTGCGGCACGGAGTTCGGACGCACGCCCGTGCTGGAGACCGGAGGCGGGGGCGCCGGCGGCCGCGTGGTCAACGGCCGCGACCACAACCCGTTCGGCTTCAGCATCTGGCTGGCCGGCGGCGGCATCAAGGGCGGCATGACCTACGGCGCCACCGACGACTTCGGCTTCAAGGCCGTGGAGAACCCGGTCCACATCCACGACCTGCACGCGACCATCCTCTACCTGATGGGCATCGACCACGAGAAGCTGACCTACAACTACAGTGGTCGTGACTTCCGGCTGACGGATGTGCATGGCAGGGTGATTCACGACATCATCGCGTGAGTCGGGATCGAGAGCCCGCCGAGACTCAGGTCGGTGCTCGATCCATTCTCCATGGGTACCGGACCAGGGCCCAGGGTTTCGCCAGGATGCCTGGCAAGTCGACCAGAGCATCGCTGCCCCTAGCTGTTGCCCTGGCCGGCTGGCTCTCCGGTTGTGGTGTCCCCGACGCCCGCCCGGATCTGACCACACCGCAGGATAGCACCACCACCGTGGACATCCTGGAGAGTTCGGCCACGTGCGAGAGCTGCATAACCCTTCGTCGCGTTATGACTCTGGGTGACACGACAGGGCCGGGGTACATCAACTGGTCGAGGTACGTGACGATAGATGATTCCGGCAACTACTGGGTAGGCCAGCAACAGGAAGGCTCGGTGAAGGTCTGGGATGCTGAAGGAAGATTCCTGAGGCAGGTCGGTCGAAGGGGGGACGGACCCATGGAGTTCCAGCGCCCAGCCCCAGTCCGCACCGACAGCGAGGGACGGGTGCATATCGTCGACCTCGACACCGGAAGAGAGACCGTTGTGAACGCCGACTTCTCCTATTACTCGGACAGGTCTCTTCACCCGGGATTTTGGCATCTCGCGGTACCGTTCGGCGAGGATGGGAGATACGTCGTAAACAAGAACAGGATGGCGGCCGGGTTGGTAGGCGTGCTTCTCCACATCGTCGATGGATTGGACATCCTCCATTCGTTCGGCCTGGAGACGGGCGCGCACCTGCGGGCCGACCGAGGTCGGGTATTGGCGGCCGACCGACAGGGACGGGTCTACAGCACTCCACCCGACAACTACCTCATTCAGGTATGGAGTGAGAGTGGCCGCAGGATCCTCGGCCTCAGAGGACCGAGGCTGAATGAGAGAGAAGCATCATACGAACCCTGGTCTCCCGACAACCCACCGCGAAATGAGATCTTCGCAATGCAGGTCGACGACGAACAGCGACTCTGGGTGATCAGTGACGTTCTGAAGGACGACTGGCAGGATCACATGGAAGAGCGGGTCATGCGGAATGGGCGGATGGCCTATGGGCCGACCAACGATGACTTCCGTCAGATTTTCCAGAGCCGTATCGACCTGATCGATCTCGCCAGCGGCTCGCTCATCGCAACCGGCCTTCACGACCCGTTGCTCGAGGCCTTTGCCGGGGATGGATTGGCTATCGAGAATGTGGATTCCGAACTACGGTATCACCCTCAGATGGTCATCTGGAGTCTCGATTTCAACCCATTTGCGGAGGCCCGGTGAACAAGAACTTTCTGATGGCAACGGTCGCGGGCGGGATCACGCTCCTGGTGCTGGCCGGCCTGCTCTACGGACTCCTGGCAGACTTCTTCGCCAACGACATCGACAGGGCCGTGCCCATCCTGTGGGCGCTGATCCTGGGCGAACTCGTTTATGCGGCAGTCCTCACCGTCGCCCTGGGTTGGAAGGGTGTCGCCAACGGCAAGGAGGGCTTCCAGGCCGGGGCCACGATCGGGGCTCTGATGGGTTTGTCCATGGCGCTGATGGGGTACGCCACGATGGAAGACGTGCAGACGATCGCCACTGTTTTCGGGCATACCTTGATTGCAGTCGTCACCAGCGGGGTCGCCGGGGCGTTGATTGCGAGGGTGCTGAACAGGGGTGGGGTCGCGGCCTAGAGCTGGGCGTCGCCCTTTCAGCTCGAACAGAGTGACATCCAGCCGTCCGATCTTCTCGCGCGCATCATGCGAAGATCGAACCACGCAGACGTGATCCTCCTCGACATATTCGAACGAACCACGCCATCTGGACCGGAACCCTTCTTCCATGTTGAGGTCGAACACGAAGTAGCCGCCACCTTCCAGGGCGGCGAAAACACTCCGAAACACCTGCTCCAGCTCGTCCAGACTCATCACGTGATTCAGGCTGTCAAAGGTCGAGAAAACCGCCGAAAACCTGCCGGGCAAAGCGAAGTTGCGGGCGTCCTGGACGACGAATTCCACGTCCGGGGCGTTCTTCCTCGCTATCTCGATCGTCCCCTCCGAGCAGTCGAGGCCCGTTGTCAAGCTGTCCGGTACACCACAGCAGAGATCCAGGACGGTGCATCCAGGCGGAAGATTCCCCAGAACCAGATGTTCGAGGATCGGGTACGCCTTCGTCGCGAAGAATCCCCAATGCTGGTTGTAGACGCGCGCGAAGGGGTCATATGCGTCGTAGCGGTTCAGGAGATCTCCTTCTGGGGATGTCGGCTGGTTGTGCCTCGATGCGTTCCCGCAGCCGCTCCATGGCTGTGGGCCCACCTACAACGCGGTCCTCCGTTACTTCCCGGAGAGCGGCATCGGCAAGTTGGCGGAAGTGCGCTCGCGCACGGTCCAGGCTGCAACCTTGATTGCACTGCAATCATACGGTAGTTTCTCCGCACGTTCCGCACCATGAGGAGGCACGGCCAATGGCGAGCATCACGATCCGCAATCTCGACGACGACGTAAAGACGCGCCTTCGCGTACGCGCCGCCGAGCATCACCGTTCGATGGAGGAAGAAGTGCGTGTCATCCTGCGCGACGTCGTGACTGGCCGTCGCGCCGGGCCCCGGAATCTCGCGACGTTCACCCGCCAATGCTTCGCGTCTCTTGGCGGCGTCGAACTCGAACTCCCCCCGCGCGGCTCGATGCGCGAGCCTCCAGATTTCTCGTGAGCGGTCCGATGTTCGTCATAGATACGAATGTCGCGTCAGAACTGATGCGCCCTGAACCGATGGCCGCAGTAGCGGCCTGGATCGCTGAGCACGATGCGCGGGACATGTACCTGACGACCGTGAGCGAAGCAGAACTGCTCTACGGAGTGGCGATCATGCCCACCGGCAAGCGGCGGAACGCGCTGGAGGCTGCCATGACCCGCTGGCTGGATCTTGGTTTTCGAGAGCGGATCCTTCCGTTCGACAGCGCCGCGGCCCGAGCCTATGCCGAGATCGCTGCCGAGCGCCGTCGCGCGGGCCGACCAATCGGCGGCGCCGACTGCCAGATCGCCGCCATATCCCGCTCACGCGGAGCAGTTTTTGTCACGCGCAATGTGCGGGATTTCGAGGGTACGGGACTGAATGTGATCAATCCTTGGTCGGTTGGTCCATGAGAGGACTGCGGCTCCAGGCCTTGAACCGGGTGGTTCGTTTGTTGGTTTTCGGTGCCCCAGTTTCTTGCCCCGATGATTCATCGAGAGCTGTGGCCATGCCCGCCGCCAAGCCCCTATTGCCGAGACACCTGTAGGACGGCATGAGAACCGGGGACCGCATACTCGTTTTGCGCGCCAGAGCCTGCGCGGCAAGCATCCGGTCGAAGGGGTCGGGGTGAGGCCCGGGCAGCCGTCCCGCGCGTTCGGCGTCTGCTACGTGAACGCGCCAATGCTCAAGCGTCTGAGGCGGGCTCGCGTGCCGAGTCACGAGGAGTTTTGCAGCGCAACGCCGAGGCTGAGCGACCACCTTCCGATTGTGTGCGCATTCGACTGAATCGCGGGGATGGATCCGTTGATCGGCCGCGCGCCGTGTTCAACAGCGCGCCGGCTGAGGCTTGCGGGCCACCGAAACGCTCGTCAAGTATAACGGGCTCTTCGATCCAGCCACGATTTTGAGGGAGGTCCAGAATGCCGAGTACGCGGCTGAGCCAACTAGTGTAGTGTCCGCAATATAACCTTGTTACGATGGTGGTAAGGGTTATGGTTTCTCTTCGGGCGGGATCGAGAGGCGTCGACAGGGAGGAGCCATGCGGAAGGCGGTCGGGATCGAGCTTGCGGACGGGGACCGGGAGGTTCTGGAGCGTTGGTCGCGGTCGAGGAGCGCGACGGTGCGGCTGCGGGAGCGGTCGAGGATCGTGCTGATGGCGGCCGGGGGGATGACGAACACGGCGATCGCCCGGGAGCTCGGGACGAACACGGACAAAGTGGGCCGCTGGCGGCGGCGCTATGCGGACGAGGGGCTGAAGGGGATCGAGAAGGAGCGTCCCCGCGGGGGCAACCACGGGGGCTGGTGCCCGAAGGCTCAGGCGGCGCTGAGGACGGAGATCATCCGGCGTACGACGCAGGAGAGGCCGCCGGACGCGACGCACTGGTCGTGCCGGTCGATGGCGAGGGCGGTCGGCACGACGCACAGCTTCGTGAACACCGTGTGGCGGGCGGCGGGGTTGAAGCCGCATCTGTGGCGGACCTTCAAGGTGAGCACCGACCCGCGCTTCGAGGAGAAGCTGCAAGACGTTGTGGGGCTGTACCTTGACCCGCCGGACAACGCGGTCGTGTTCAGCTTCGACGAGAAGAGTTCGGTCCAGGCGCTTGACCGGACGCAGCCGGGGCTGCCGCTGAAGCAGGGGCCGCTGCGGGACGATGACGCACGACTACAAGCGCCACGGGACCACGTCGCTCTTCGTCGCAATGGACGTGGCGTCGGGCGAGGTGGTCGGCGAAACCTACGGCCGGCACCGGCACCAGGAGGTTCTCCGGTTCTTCCGCAAGGTGGAGAAGGAGGTGCCGAAGGGCCGGGAGATCCACATCATCCTGGACAACTACTCGACCCACAGGCACCGGCGGGTCCGGGACTGGGCGGCGGGCACGGGGCGCGTCCGGTTCCACTTCGTCCCGACGAGCTCCTCGTGGCTGAACCTGGTCGAGCGCTTCTTCAGCACGCTGACGCAGAAGCGGATCCGCCGCGGCGTCTTCCATTCCGTCCCCCACCTCGAATCGTGCCTGAAGCAGTACATCGAGACCTACAACGAGAACCCCCGACCGTTCCTGTGGACGAAGTCGGCCGCCCAGATCATCGAGAAGGTGGACCGGGCCCGCAAGGCACTCGCAGCCGCCTCAGCATAGGCGTATTATATTGCGGACACTACACTAGAGAGATCCGTTCAGGCTCGCAAGTGCCGTCATCTGACACATGACGGCGACGCGAATCTACGGATGATCGGGGGTACGGGCGATTTCCATGCGGCCAGAGACGGCAATCAACGGCTTCCGCCTCGCACCCTGGTTTCATCCGCCTCCACCGTCCACAACCGCTGTCTTCGCATCACAAATCGCCGTCACAATCAACTTCCGCTTGATATGCGGCCATGAGCAAGTCCGAGATTTCGATGCTTTCCGTTGGCTGCCCTGCCTGTGCCAAGGCCAATGTCATCAGAAATACTTACTGGTGCCTGTGCTTCGCCGATGAACCGCACAGCGTCCAACTCGCGTGTCAGCAAAGTCTGTACAGGACCGATGACGGTTGACTCGCCACCGCCCACAATTTGCTCCGATACTACAAGGGCGGATGCGGCTATAGCAGCATATGACTTTGACCGTCAAAGGAGACACACGGCAAGATAAACGCGTAGCGGGAACGTGAGTGAACGTCAATCTCCTATGCAAGAAGTTGCACCGGCAACACCACCTCCACCTCCCCGCCCCCCCGGTGGTTCCTGACCGCCAGGGTTCCCCCGTGCGCCTGGATGACATGCCGGGCGTGCGTGAGCCCAAGCCCCAGCGAGCCCGGGACGGTACTGAAGAAGGGTTCCGTGGCCCGCGCCAGCGCTTCCTCCGAGAAGCCTTCTCCCGAATCGCGCACCGTGAGCCGGGCCGCGCCTCCCTCGCCCCGTACCGAGACTGCCACCGGCTCCCCGCCCCCGTGGTGTCCCGCGTTGGCCAGGATCGCGTACACGGCGTCCTGCACGACATCCTGATCGATCCGACAGACCACCGGCGCTTCGGGCACATCCAGCTTCACCTCGACCTTGAACGCGTCCTGGTAGTCACGAGCCACCCCCTTCACAGCTGCGACCAGGTCGGCCGGGCTTCGATTCAGAGCCGGGGTCTCCCCATAGAATTCGATGTCCTCGATGGCATCCAGGGCCTGCTGGATACGCGGACGGACCCCTCGCCCGCGGGCGTGCAGGGCCTGGATGAGCGGCTTTACGACCGCCGTCTGGAGGAACTGGGCCAGCCGCGACAGAGTCTGGGTAGACTCCTCCCGCACCGGCATCCACCCGCTGCCAAGGCGTTCGCGCACCGCCTTCACTTCGGCGGGTGACTCCGCGTCGCCGCCTCCGGCCTGTCCGGAGCGCAAATCCGCGTCGAGGCGCTCGAGCGCGCGCTGGTAACGCGCGGCGGCACGCTGGCCGGACATCCGCCAAGTCACCGGCAGGGCGATAAGCGCAATCAGCAGCAAGATCAGGTCGGGCATACAGAGGCAGCCTCCGTCCGGGAATCATCGGGGCTGAGGACAGCCCGGCATCCAAGATCCCGGGGATGATGGCGATCCGGTGCACCGGCGGCAACCGTCCGATGGCGGGTGACAGCCGCCCGGCAGCCCGAGCCGGATCGCCGACGGCTTCCATCGTTCGGGTCGCGGGCGCTCAACCGTTGCTCCCTGCGTCCCCGTCCCGTATCGTGTCGCCCTACCTGCCGACCTGATTTCCACATGCCGCCCCATGACCGACCTCACACCGCTCGAAGTGCTTCTGGAGGAATCCTCCGATCCGGACAATCCCGATGCCGTCGAGCTGCTGGACATCGTTCGCTCGGTGGGCACCATCGCGGTCGTCGGCATGTCCCGGGATCCGTCCAAGGCGGCCCGACGGGTCCCGTCCTACCTCGCGACCAAGGGATACCACGTGCGGCCCGTCAACCCCTTCGCCACCCGCATTCTCGGCCAGCCGGTCAGGAAGACGCTCGCCGAGGTCACCGAGCCGGTGGACATGGTCGTCGTGTTCAGGCCGTCCGCCGAAGCGGGCCGTCACCTCGCGGATGCCGCCGCTCGACCCGAACAGCCGGTCGTCTGGCTGCAGAAGGACATTCGCGACGACGCCGCCGCATCGGAGGCGCGCGCCCGGGGCATACGCGTCGTACAGGACATGTGCATCTTCCAGGTCCATCGCGCGGCGATGACGGAGCGATGACGCGCCGATGACGAGGCGGAGCCGATGAAACGCTATCGCGCCTTCGATCCGCCCGAGTACCTCGACTGGAAGCCCGATCCCGAGCGGGTCCGCGAGTTCGGGGAGACCCTGCGCGAACCCTCCCGGGCCGCCTTGGTCGCCGAACTCTCCGAAGACGATCTGCTCGCCTTCTACCGCGATCTGCTCACTACGCGCCTTCACGACATCGGGCTCAAGCGATGGGTCCGCCAGGGCGTCATCTCCAAGGCGTGGCTGAGCACCGGTGAGGAGGCGGTCACAGTCGGCTGCGTGCGCGCGCTGGACCCCACCCACGACATGGTCAGCCCGATGATTCGCAACGCCGGGGCATGCCACATGATGGGGATGCCGGTCGCGGACATCTTCCGTGGCTACCTGGCGACGGAGGACGGCCCCAACGGGGGACGGGACCTCCACATCGGCGCGATCGACAAGGGCGTCATCCAGCCCATCAGCCACATGGGCACCAACGTGCCCGTCATGGCCGGCGTCGCCCTGGCCTTCCGCAACCTGGGCCAGGCGCGCGTCGCGCTCACCTGGATCGGCGATGGCGCCACCAAGACCGGCGAGTGCCACGAAGGACTCAACTTCGCGGCTGTCCAGCGGCTGCCGGCCATCTTCGTCATCCAGAACAACCAGGTCGCGCTCGGGACGCCGCTCGCGCAGCACGGCGCCGGCAACCTGGAGGCCTGGCCCGAGATGTACGGCGTGCGAGGCTGGTCCTGCGACGGCAACAACATCCTCGACGTCTACGCGGTCACCCGCATGGCGGCGGATGCCTGCCGCGCCGGCGACGGCCCCGCCATCATCGTCGCCTCGACCTTCCGCATGGGCGGCCACGCCACCCACGACGAGCGCGAGGCCCGCGAGACCTTCGCCCCCGAGCTTTTCGAGCACTGGGGAAGCAGGGATCCGGTCGGCCTCTACGAGGCGTACCTCGAGGTCCGCGGGGTCGACCCTGGCCAGCTGCGGGCGATCGAACGCGACGTAACCGAAGAAGTCGCCGCCGCCGCCGAGGAAGCGCTCGCGTCGCGCTCCCGGCACCCCGCGCCGGAGCAGGCTCTCTACGAGGGAATCACCGAAGGCGGAACACTGCTCTCGCTGGAGTTGCGCCCCGTCTGAGGAGCGAGAACCGGCAAACCGCGGTCGACCGAGACACGCGCCGGACCATGCCTGTCCGGGACAGGTTGCGTCCGATTCGATTCAGACACGCCAACTGGCCTTGAGTAGAGCATCGTGACGCGGCATATTCGAGGGTGAGGCACTGTCGCGCGCACGAGTCGTCGGGGCCAGCTCTTCGCGCGAGTCCCGTCGGGACGGTTCGCTTTCGATGGTCGGGAGTGCGAGGTCTACTGTGGAGGCGTTGAAGGAGCAGCCCATGGCGGAGTCGATCGTCCGCAAGCCAGACCTACTCTCCAACCTCCCGCTCGACTGCATGAGCGACGAGGAACTCGTCGTGTCGCATCTGAATGCACGTTACGGAGCCTTCACGAAGCTCTTCAACCGGTACCGCGAGCGGCTTGTCCACTTCATCGTTCGCAAGACGGGAGATGCCGACCGGGCGCAGGATCTGACGCAGGAAGCCTTTATCCGCGTGGCCCGGCACCTCGAGCGCTTCGACACCAGCAAGAAGTTCTCGACCTGGATCTACACGATCGCCAGCAATCTCTCGAAGAACGAGCTTCGCAACCGGTCCCGCAGCCCGGTGGTCCTGTTTCAGCGGCTGCGAAGCCGATGGGACGACGATCCGCGGCCTCTCCAGTTCGAGGACTCCTCCATGTCCCCGGACGGACTCTATCGCCAACGCTACCTCAAGCGGCTCGTGGAGGACACGGTTTCCCAGCTGCCCGAGCATCATCAGATGGTCTTCCGCCTGAGGGAACTCGATGGCAAGAGCTACGACGAAATCGCGGAGATCACAGGTGTGAACCTGGGTACCGTGAAGAGTCGCCTGCACCGGGCCAGAAACTCCTTTGCCCAACGCATCGAACCCTACTTGAACTGAGCGGTCTGGCCGGCGGCTGGGGACACGCCATTCCGGGAAGGATGTCATCGGCATAATGTTCGCGAAGCTCCGAGCCGCTTTCCGGGAAGCCGTCAATAACTTCAAGACCGAGCTCAACCGCGACCAGATCCCGGAGACGGTCGACAAACTGCTGGCGGGCATGTATCGCGAAGCCACCGAGGCGAAGGCGTACGTCAGCAATCTGGAGAAGGATCTGGCCACGGCCCGGGCCCGGGCCGGAGAGGAGTCCGCGCAAGCCGAAGTCTGCCGCCGGCGCCAGAACCAGGCGCTCCGCATCGGCGATGAAGAGACGGTCCGGGTGGCGGAGGAGTTCGCGGTCCGGCACGAAGAGCGCGCGCAGGTGCTGGAGGGGAAGGCGGAGGCGATTCTCCGCGAGCTCGAGGTGTGCCGGGGCGACGTGGACGAGATGCTGGAGAAGATCAAGAGCGCCCGCCAGCGGGCTGAGGCCCTGGGCGCCACGGCCGGGCGAACCCAGGCGCGCGATTCAATGGGCAGGGCGGACGACCTCTTCCGCGATTTCGATCGCATGGGAGAGAAGGTTTCCGGCACCGAGTCCGCAGCTGAAGCCGCCGCGGCTTTCGACCAGGAGTTCGGATCCGGTCCCGCGCGAGCGCAGGACGACCTGGAGGAGCGCCTCGCGGAGCTGAAGCGCCGGATGCGGGAGGGGTGAGTCGCCCCGCTCATCGTCCCGATTGCCCGGCGCGCGTCCCCGGGCTGGCCTCATGCTCCGGTCGCGGGTAGATTTTCGCCGCTCGCCGAGAGTCCCTCAAGAGATTCGGGTCAGGCTATGGAAAACTGGATTG
This sequence comes from Longimicrobiales bacterium, assembly GCA_965237885.1. Taxonomy (GTDB): domain Bacteria; phylum Gemmatimonadota; class Gemmatimonadetes; order Longimicrobiales; family Gaopeijiaceae; genus BD2-11. The sequence continues at coordinate 1,958,917 of CBDEGN010000002.1, forward strand.
GCGTCGGTGTCTGGATCGTGCTCGGTGCCTTCATCGGATTGATGATGAGGGTGGTGCTACGCAGGCCCGAAGAAACCGCCGGGCACGCCTGGCTGCTCGCGGTGTTGGGCGCGTTCGGCGCGGTCATCGGCGGCATGCTGGGCGTGGGCATCCTCGAATTCGAAGATCCCGTGGCGCTCAGCGCAGGCGGCATGATCGGCGCGGTCATCCTCGCCACCGTCATCTCCTGGACGTACCGCTGGGGCACGCGAGGGTGGATGTGAGCGCTGCGGCCGCCGAGCGCTTCACCGCCGCCAACCTAGACCGGTTCCTGGCGGAGCTCTTCGACTTTCTGCGCATCCCCTCCATCAGCGCCCGTTCGGAGCACACCGGGGACACCCGGCGTGCCGCCGACTTTCTGCGCGACCGCATGCGCGACGCCGGTTTGGAGGCGGAGATTCTGGAGACGCCGCGTCATCCGGTGGTGCTCGGCGAGTGGCGCGGAGCGGGAGCCGCCGCCCCGACCGTCCTGGTGTACGGCCACTACGACGTTCAGCCCGCCGAGCCGCTCGACCTGTGGACGACCCCGCCGTTCGAGCCGGACGTGCGTGACGGGCGCATCTATGCGCGCGGGTCCGCGGACGACAAGGGGCAGCTGTTCCTGCACGTGAAGGCCGCGGAGTCGCTGCTGGCCGCGACCGGGAGGTTGCCGGTCAACCTGGTCGTGCTGGCGGAGGGGGAGGAGGAGATCGGTTCTCCCAACCTGATCCCCTTCGTGGAAGAGCACGCGGAGCGGCTCAAGTGTGACGTGGTCGTCATCTCCGATTCGGCCATGTTCGCCCCCGGGCTTCCCTCGGTGCTCTTCTCGCTGCGCGGACTGGCCTACTTCGAGATTACCGTCGACGGGCCCTCCAGCGATCTGCACTCGGGCAGCTACGGTGGCGGTGTGGTCAATCCGGCGATGACGCTGGCGCGCATCCTGGCGACCCTGCACGACGATGAAGGACGCATCGCCATCCCCGGGTTCTACGACGATGTCGTGGACTGGGGCGAAAAGACCCGCGGCGAGATCCGCGCACTGCCCTTCGACGAGGAGGGCTTTCGCGAGGGAGTGGGCGTGCCCGCGCTTTCGGGCGAGGCCGGCTACTCGACCCTGGAGCGGCTCTGGATTCGTCCTACCTGCGAGGTGAACGGGCTGATCTCCGGGTACACGGGCGAAGGCGCCAAGACGGTGCTGCCGGCGCGCGCCATGGCCAAGGTCAGCTTCCGGCTGGTCCCCGACCAGGATCCGGGGCGTGTGGCGGAGTTGCTCCGGGCGCATATTGCGCGGATGGCGCCCCCGGTCGTCAGCGTCGATGTCGCGGAGCTGCACGGCGGAATGCCCTGGCGGGGCGAGGTCTCGGGAGGGCTGGTGGATGCGGCCAGCCGGGCCCTGGCGCACTCGTTCGGCCGCCGGCCGGTGCTCACCGGAGAGGGGGGCTCGATTCCCATTGTCGGGGAGTTCGAGCGCATCCTGAACGCTCCCGTGCTCCTGCTGGGGTTCGCGCTTCCCGGGGCCAACATGCATGCCCCGGACGAGTGGTTCCCGCTGGAGAACTTCGACAAGGGCATCGTCGCCCTCGCCGCGCTGATGGAGGAGCTGGGGAGCGGGGGGTTCAATGGCGCGGCGGAATCATCCTCGCCGCCTTGAGCAGCGCGCGGGCCTTGTTCAGGGTCTCCTCGTATTCCGCCGCCGGGTCGGAGTCCGCCACGACTCCGGCTCCCGCTTGCACGTACGCCTGACCCCGCGTCGCCAGCAGCGTGCGGATGGCGATGGCGGTGTCCATGGTCTTGCCGCCGTAGGCCAGATAGCCGACCGCACCTCCGTACGGTCCCCGCCGCACGGGTTCCAGCTCGTCGATGATCTCCATGGCGCGTACCTTGGGCGCTCCCGACAGGGTGCCCGCGGGAAAGCCGGCCAGGAGGGCATCCAGCGCGGTGAGCCCCTCCTTGAGGTCGCCCTCCACCCGGCTCACGATGTGCATGACGTGCGAGTAGCGCTCCACCGCCATCAGCTCAGAGACCCGCACCGTGCCCGGGCGGACCACCCTCCCGACATCGTTGCGTCCCAGGTCGACGAGCATGCGGTGCTCGGCCAGCTCCTTCTCGTCCGTGGCCAGTTCGGCGGCCAGGCGCGCGTCTTCCTCGGGGGTGGCGCCGCGCGGACGGGTACCGGCGATGGGCCGCACCGTCACCACGCCGTCCTCCAGCCGCACCAGCAATTCGGGAGAGCTCCCGACCAGGGTCACGCCGTCCAGTTCCACGAAATACAGGTAGGGCGAGGGGTTGAGGCTGCGCAGCACCCGGTACAGCTCGAAGGGCGACCCCGCGAGCGACATCTTCAGACGCTGGCTCAGCACGACCTGGAAGGCGTCGCCGGCGAAGATGTAGTCACGCACCCTGCGCACTCCGTTCTCGAATTCCTCCCGGCTCATCGTGCTCTCGAACTCCGGGTCGCCATCGGGTTCGGGGAGCAGCTCCATGTGCGGGGGCGCGGGCGTCGTGCGCAGACCGCGGACGACGGAGGCGACCTTGCTCAGCCCCTGATCGTAGCAGCCGCGCAGCCGCGCCTCGCTGCTCTCCGGTTCGACGGGGACGGCGGCGATGACCATCGCGCGCCCCAGCAGATTGTCGATGGCGAGAATGACGTCGGTGAACATGAAGACGGCGTCGGGGATGTCGAGATCGTCGGGCGGGGCGTCCGGCAGCCGTTCCAGTTGACGCACCACGTCGTATCCCAGATACCCGACCGCCCCTCCCCAGAAGCGGGGGAGCTCCGGCACGTCGGCCGGCCGGTAGCTTTCCAGCCGCCGCGACAGGTCGGCCAGCGGGTCGTCCGTGTCGACGGGTTGCCAGCCGCCATCGCGCGTCCACCACGTGGCCTCGCTGCCGTGCAGCCGCCAGACGCCGGCCGGGTTGGTTCCCAGAAAGCTGTAGCGCGCCCAGCGTTCGCCTCCCACCACCGACTCGAGCAGGAAGCCATAGGGAGGGCGCGCCAGCCGCGCGTAGGCGGTCACCGCCGTATCCACATCGAAGAGCAGCTCCGTCCACACGGGCACCAGACGGCTGTCCCGGGCGAGTTCGCGGAAGCGCTCGAAAGAAAGGGCAGGATTCATGCGACCGAACCTGACGCGTACGCGCGAGCCTAGCAACACCTCCGCCGGGCAGGGGTCTCCCGATCGGCTCTCCGACCTCCCCGTGCTGGCGGTGGATACCGGCGGGACCTTCACCGACTTCGTGCTCTACCGGGACGGCCGGATTTCCACCCTGAAGCTGCCGTCGTCTCCGGCGGACCCCTCGGACGCGGTACTGGCGGGGGTACGGCAGCTGATGGACGACGGCGGGCCCTTCCTCATGGTGCACGGCTCGACGGTCGGCACCAACGCCCTGCTGGAGCGCAAGGGAGCTCGCGTCCTGCTGGTGACCAACCGGGGCTTCGAGGACATCATCGAGATCGGGCGCCAGAACCGCCCGCAGCTCTACGCCCTCGCCGGGCATCGGCCTCCTCCGCTGGTTGCCCGCGCAGACCGGGCCGGCATCAGCGGGCGGCTGGGACCCCAGGGGGAGGAGATCGAGCTGCTCGATCTGGCCGAAGTGGAGGCGCTGGCCGGTCGCGAGGCGGACGCGTGGGCGGTGGCGCTGCTGCACTCCTACGCCAACCCCGCGCACGAGGCCGCGGTGGCCGAGCGGCTGCGCTCGGTCGGCCATGCGGTCTCGGTGTCTTCGGAGATTCTGCCCGAGTACCGCGAGTACGAGCGCACCTCGACCACGGTCGTGAACGCCTACATCGCGCCCGTGGTTTCGGGCTACCTGGGACGGCTGGAGAAGAAATCCGGCGCGCGCGCGATCCGCATCATGGGGTCCAACGGCGGGGCGCTGCCGGTCGCGCGGGCACGGGAGGAGCCGGTGCACACCGTGCTTTCCGGTCCCGCGGGCGGGGTCGTGGGAGCGCTCGCCTGGGCCCGGCGCGCCGGGTATCGGGACATCGTCACCTTCGACATGGGCGGGACCTCCACCGACGTCTCGCTATGTCCCGGGCATCCGGTGCGCACTCGGGAGTTCGCCATCGGCGGGCAGCCGGCCGCCATTCCGGTGATCGACATTCATACGGTCGGGGCCGGCGGCGGCTCCCTGGCGCGGGTCGACCCCGGGGGCGCGCTGCGGGTGGGTCCCCAGAGCGCCGGGGCCGTGCCGGGACCGATCTGCTACGGTCGCGGCGGCGGCGGGTTGACTGTCACCGATGCCCACGTCTGGTTGGGGCGCCTGCCCGCCGACGGCTTCCTGGGCGGTAGTGCCGCACTCGACCGAGCCGCGGTGGAGGGTCCCATGACCGATCTGGCCGACCGCCTGGGATCCACCCGGGAGGACGCGGCGGCGGGCATTCTGGCGGTGGTCAACAGTTCGATGGAGCGCGCGCTGCGCGTCATCTCGGTGGAGCGCGGCCACGACCCGGCCGCCTTCGTGGTGGTCGCGTTCGGAGGGGCGGGCGGTCTCCACGTGGCGGAACTCACCGATCGACTGGGGGCCACCGGAGCGATGATCCCCCCGGACCCGGGCCTTCTGTCCGCCTACGGCATGCTGGCCGCGCCGGTCACCAAGGAGGTGTCGCGCACGGTGCTGATCACCAGCGATGACGCCGCCGCCGCCGCCCAGCTCGGCGAGGTGCTCGCCGAGCTGGAGGAGACCGCGACGGGCCGCATGTCCGAAGAAGGCTATGGCCGCGAGTTCCTCGCCGTGGAGCGCTGGGTGGACGCCCGCTACCTGGGACAGAGCTTCGAGTTGCCGGTGCGGGCGGACGGCTGGGTGGAGAGATTCCACCAGGCGCACGCGAAGCGGTACGGCTACCGCCAGGACGACGCCCGGGTAGAGGCGGTGACGCTGCGGGTCGTGGCCCAGGCCGCCGGCCTGACACTGGATCCGCCGGCCCTGGAGCCCGCCGGCGAGGCGACCCCGCCCGCCCAAACCGCCCGGGTGCACACCAGCGGCCGGCTCCGGGACGCCGCCAGCTGGTGGCGGCACGAGCTGCGGGCCGGTCACGTTCTGCCGGGCCCGGGTCTCGTCCTGGAGTACAGCTCGACCACCTGGATTCCATCCGGCTGGCGGGCCGAAGTGGACGAACTGGGGAACCTCCTGCTGGGGCGGGAGGGCTAGACAGGCCTGCCCAAAACCCCCTACCGCCTCACTACCTCCCCACGCGCATCTCCGAGCTGGCGCGCCGCTCGCGCCGCCGACATCGTGGTGGTCTCGACCCGCTCCGTCACCTCGATCGCGTACTCCCCGCCCGACGCCACGTAGAGGGTGCCCTCTACGCGCAGGGTAGCCTGCTGCGCGCCGCCGCGCTCGCGCACGTCCTGGTATTCTCCCTCCAGGTCGAACCTGAGCGTGTCCGCAGGGGTTACCGTTCCGTCGATCCAGACCATGTAGTCCCGGAACTCGCCGGTGCCGCGCCAGGCCAGATCGTCGTCCCGGCGGTAGTCGGTGATGACGGTCACGCGGAAGTTGATCCCCTGCTGGAGGGAGATCTCCAGCAGCCCGTTTGCGTCGTCCTCGGTGATCTGGATGTCCTCCGGGAGATCGCGAGGCGGAACGAAGTCGAACCCGGTGACCAGGGCGCCCAGTGCCAGATCCACGAGGCGGTTGGGCATATCCGATTCGTGGCCGGGCTCAAGCACCAGCGAGCGCGTCAGCTGCCGGGCATCGTCTCCGGGAATCGTCCAGGTGGAATCGATGGCTCCCCCCTCGAACACCGACCCGTCCTCCGCAGTAGCTCTGACCTCCAGGCTGCGCACCTTGAGCCGTCCCTCCCCACCTTCCTCGGGGGCGCACGCTGCCCAGGCGATCGACATGACAAAGGCGAAGGCCGCCAAGCCAGTTTTGCCGGCAAGCCGTGTGTTCCGGATCTCGTTCATCTCTCTCATGACTCCGAATTCCAAAGGGTTTGGGTGATTGACGACGCGGGGTTTTCCCGCGTCTCCGACTCTGCGGATTCCTCCGATTCCTGCAATGGGACGCTCGAGGCCCCGCCGGCCCCGCGGCGGGCTCCCTCTGATCCGTGCACCAGGGCCGCGCCCGACACCGCGGCCATGCACAGCAGCACCAGCACCGGAGGCGCCAGGCGGGGAATCAGGAACAGCCCGTAGATCAGAAACCCCGTCGCGGCCCCCAGCAGCGCCGGCCCGCCAACGGCCACCGGTCCTCCCTCGGCGTCCCGGCTGCCAGCTCGGCACACCAGCCCAAGCACTGACCCTGCCAGATACAGCGGGAGCGCCGCCAGGACGGCGAGCGCCGCCGCCTGTCCTCCCGGGACTGCCGAGAGGCCGCCGAAATACCCCCACATGGAGGTCAGGATGCCGGCGAGCCCCAGCGATACCAGCGTGAGATGCAGGTGTCTGCGCAGCTGCCGCGGAACGTCCTCTCCGGGTACGCGGGTGGCGAAGAGCAGGCCGGCTCCCGCGGCGCCGGCCTCCGTGGCGAGGACCACGGTGGTCGCCTTCAGCAAACCGGAACCATGGTAGAGAATCAACCCGGCCGCCATCTCGGCCATGACGCCCATCACCCCTCCGATGAGGAACGCCGCCAAATGCGTCCGACGGGGACTTGTTCCCATCCCCATCATCCTCCAATCTCCATCATCGGCCGTACTCCCTTCGGAAGAACACCAGCGGGTCGCCGTTGCCGGCCCCGCAACCCAGCACCTCGCCCACCACGATGGAGTGGTCGCCCGCGGGGTGGACACCCCGGATGGAGCAGTCCAGCCAAGCGAGCGCGTCCGGCAGGACGGGACTCCCGGAGGCGCCGGCGCGAAACTCGACCCCGTCGAACCGTTCGCGATGGGTTCCGCGCGCGAAGCGGTGCGCCAGTTCCTCCTGGTCGCCCGCCAGCACGCTGACCGCGAAGGCCCCGGAGGCGATGATGGGATCGTGCGACTTCCCGTTTCGGTCCAGACAGACGAGAACAAGAGGCGGGTCCAGCGAGACCGAACTCACCGCGTTGACGGTGAGGCCACGCACAGACCCATCGAGCCTGCCGGTGACCAGCGCAACTCCGGTCACGAAGCGACTCATCACGTCCCGAAACCGACTTTCGTCTACCATCGCTTCCAACCCGGCAGTATTCCCTCCTTCCCTCGACGCTGTACGTCTGGCGCCGGTTGCCGGTCCGTCCCGCCCCATTGAACTCAATCGGCCTCTGCCAGCAACGCCTGGTAGTGCGCATAGCGGCTGTCCGCGACTTCGCCCGAATCGACCCCTTCGCGCACAGCACAGTCGGGCTCGTGCACATGGCTGCAGCCGCGAAAGCGGCAGCCGTTCTCGAGCGCCTGGATCTCCGGGAAACATCGGCGAAGTAGAGCCGCCGGGACACCCCAGAGCCCGACATCCCCGAATCCCGGCGTGTCGGCCACCAGGGTGCCGTCGGACAGGGGGAGGAGGCGACTGGCCACCGTGGTGTGCCGGCCGGTACGGGTCTTGCGGCTGAGTTCGCCGATGCGCAGTCCGAGGGACGGATCGAGTCGGTTCAGCAAGCTCGATTTGCCCGTCCCCGAGGGCCCCACTAAGGCACAGATGCCGCGAAAGGCGACGGCGCGCAGCTGCTCCAGACCGGCGTCCGATTCCGCGCTGGTAAGGAGGACATCGTAGCCGATGTTGCGGTAGAGGGATCGCACCGGAGCCGAGATGGCCGGAGATCGGGGCAGATCCTGCTTGTTGATCACCAGCGTGCAGGGCAGGGCATTGGCTTCGCATACGGCGAGCATGCGGTCCACGTAACCCAGGTTCAGATCCGGATCGCGCGCCGCCATCACCACCACGACATGGTCGAGATTGGCGGCCACCACCTTCGCCCGGCGTGCGTACGCTCCGCGGCGCAGGAACGCGCTCTTACGCGGGAGCACTTCCTCGATGGTGGCGGCGTCCCCGGTCACGTCCACCTTGACGCGGTCGCCGATGACCACGCGGCCTCCCTGCCAGGGCTTGGCCTTCAGGCGCCCGCGGATGGACGAGTCGACCCAGGCGCCGTCGTCCATGCGGACCCGGTACACGCCTCCGGTTACCTCATGGACCAACCCGGTGGAAATCACTGAGCCACGGGCAAGCGGGCGGCGAAAGGTCGCGCAGGGGACGGAGACCCCCGGCCGGCGAGGGAGGGTGTGAGGCGGCAACGCGCCCCCGAGGTCACGCCGCGAAGGATTCCAGCGCGGATCCCTTCTCACCGTCGCGCAGACGGCGCAGCGCCCGGTCGCGCAGCTGGCGGATGCGCTCGCGGGTGACGCCGAGCATGTTGCCGATCTCCTCCAGCGTGTGCTCACGCTCTCCCTGAAGGCCGAAATAGAGGCGGAGGACCTTGGCGTCGCGCGCCTCCAGCGTCGTGAGCGCCACGTTTACCGACTCGGTCAGAAGCCGGGCTTCCACGCCCAGCTCCGGCTCGGTGGCCTCCTCGGTCAGGAAGCGCTCCACCAGCTGGGAGTCCTCGCTGTCGCCGATAGGAGCGTCGAGGCGGATTTCCGCCGCGTTGAGCGTCTGAAGCGACTCGATCAACTCGGGCGTGAGATGCGTGGCCTTGGACAGCTCTTCGGGCGAAGGCTCACGGCCGCGCTCCTGCCGAAGCCGCTCCTTCTCGCGGAAGATACGCGCGAGATCGGAGGCGCGATTCAGGGGAACGCGCACCGAACGGCCCTGGTTGGCCAGTGAAGCCAGGATGGCCTGGCGAATCCACCACACTGCGTAGCTGATGAACTTGACGCCCTGCTCGGGATCGAACTTCCGTGCGGCGGTAACCAGACCGACATTGCCCTCCTGGATCAGGTCCGTCAGCGAAACGCCCCGGTTCTGGTATTTCTTGGCAACGCTGATGACGAAGCGCAGGTTGGCGCGCGCCAGCGCCTGGACAGCCTCCTCGTCACCCAGCCGGGCGAGGGCTCCCAGCTCCTTTTCCTTGGCCGGGGTGATCAGCTCGTGCCGGCTGACGTCGCGGAGGTACTGGTCCAGCGCACTCTGCTCCTCGATGCCGGTGTCAAAACCGACGAGCAGCTTGCTCGACCGCTTCTTCCCTCGGACAGTGCTCGACCGCTTCTTCCGAACAACTTTCTTCCGAACAACTTTCTTTCGCAGCGTTGCGGGCATTGGAAATGGTCTCCTGTGTCAGCCCCGGCGCCTGTCATGCGGTGGCTTGTCGGCCCTCGCATACCCACGCGTTGTGCGGAAGGTCCGCAGCCGTAACTATAACAATATTTTGGGCGTTGTCCAGCACCCCGGAGCGGGATGCCACGCTTCCTAACCCGCGCCATCGTTGGGGTTCCTCACCTCCCCGCACGCGCCGGAGGGTATCTGAGCCGGAACGACTTCCCTACGTCCTGTGGCCTGGGAAGTTGCCCGGGTTGCGGACGGCTCGAGAGTGACTCCGGGGAGTCAGGCGGAGTGGGGATCGGGGCGGCTCCAGGGAGTCGGGCAGGATCCGGAGTCAGGGAGAATCCGTAACCAGATCGATGACTTCGCCCGGAGACAGCGATCTCTTCTCGAAGGTGAAGATGCGCAGCACCTGAGAGGTCCGGTACAGTCCCCGGGCCACCCTGGGAAGGTCAATGACACCGGGGATTCCGCCCTTGCCGAGCCGCTCCACGCGCCCGTTGCTGCGGCGCACCAGGAGATCGAGCTGGAACATGGCCGGCTTGCAGGGGAAGTCGATCACGACTTCGCCGGGCTGGAGCGAGAGCCCTTCCGCGAGTTCGTCCTCCAGCCGGCGGCGTTGCTCGCCCGGGGCTTCGATCCAGGGCAGAAGGTTCCGGCCCGCCAGGTCGGCGGCGGTCAACTCGGCGGCCCGCTTGGGCAGTCTCCTCGTGCGCAGCGCGGGCAGCCAGCGCCGACGAATGCGGTTGGCGACGGGCCCGCCGTCGGCCCCCGCCCGTCGGCCGATCAGGTGGAGGATTTCGTCGTCCGTGGGGCCTGCCAGCTCACTTCCGCCAACCAGCCCCGAGGCCACCGCATCGTTGACGATACGGGCACACAGCACGGTGCCCGCGCGCACGGCGTGATGCCAGTAGACGTTGCGGAACATCTGATACTTGGCGAAGAGGAGGGACTCGAGGGCGCTGACCGCCTTTTCGCTCACGCCCACCTCGAAGGTGCCGCTTTCCGGATCCTCAAGGATGAGGAGCCCCTGCAGCAGCCGCTCCACATCCACTTCCCCGTAGGGAACGCCGCAGGACCGCGCATCCCGCTGGAGATAGTCCATCTTGTCCATGTCGATGCTGCCATGCACCAGGCCTCGCAGGGGTGCGGCGCTCTCGCCCCGGATGAGCGCGCCGATCTCGTCCGTGGCTCCAGGCCCCAGCCCGGAGAGCGCTTCGCGCACGTCGGGCGACTCCAGAAGCCGCGCCCCGACCGCCTCGTGGTCGCCCGGATGATCGTCCCCGCGCAGGTCGTCCAGCGCGTGCGAGAAGGGGTAGTGGCCGATGTCGTGCAGCAGTCCCGCGTACGGCACCAGTTCGGCCGCCCTCCAGACGCTGTCGGGCAGGGACGCTTGCTCCTCGAGCGCCCTGAGAGCTGTGCTCACCAGGTGGTACACGCCCAGCGCGTGGGCGAAGCGGGTGTGGGTGGCGCCCGGATAGACCAGATGGGCCAGTCCAAGCTGGCGAATGTAGCGCAGACGCTGGAAGGCGGGGGTGTCCGTGATGCGGGCGGCGGTCGCATCCAGCCGGATCGTGCCCCAGATCGGGTCGCGAATCAGGGCGGGAGCGTTCCGGGGGGACATGGCGGAGTCTAGCGACTTACGCGCGGGCGGAGCAATGGCGAAACGCGGCGCTGTGGGACGGGGTCAGCCTCCGCCGCGCCCCATCTCGCGAATGATCTCGAACTCCTGTTCGCGGACCGGCTGGACGGAGAGGCGCGAGTTCTTCACCAGCACCATCTCGCTCAGCTTCGACACCTGCCGGATGTCCTTGAGAGAAACCACTTCCGGGAACTTCTCCACGAACTCCACGTCGACCATGTACCAGCGGGGCTTCGCCGGATCGGACTTCGGGTCGTAGTAGTGCTCTTCGGGATCGAAGGCGAAGTGATCCGGATAGGCTTCCTTGCACACGCGAGCGAGCCCCGCGACTCCGGGCGGCTTCGCCATGCTGTGGTAGAAGAGCACCTCATCGCCCATGTGCATGGCCTGCATGTTGTTGCGGGCCCCGTAGTTGCGGACGCCCTCCCACCAGGTGTACCCGTCCTGCTCCAGGTCGTCGATTGAGTAGACGCCCGGCTCGGTCTTCATCAGCCAGTACTTCTTCGCCATGACGGCCCCCTGTTTCGGCGCTGTCTCCGTCCTCTGGTGTCCGCCCCCCTGACCCGGCGCTATCTCGGCCCCGCCGCCCGCACTTCCTCCGGGCAGGCGTCTGCGAAGCGGGCGAAATTGTCCCGGAACATGGTCGCCAGCCGGGCGGCGGCACGGTCGTATGCCTCCGGGTCTGTCCAGGTGGAACGCGGGGTGAGGACCCGGGTCGGCACGTCCTCAACCTCCCGAGGTACCGCCAGCCCGAAGACCGGATCCGTCCGGGTGGGCGCGTCGTCCAGCGAGCCATCGAGGGCCGCGCGGATCATCGAGCGGGTGTGCGGCAAGACCATTCGCTTGCCGGTCCCGAACCCGCCTCCCGTCCAGCCGGTGTTCACCAGCCACACCTGCGCGTGGTGCTCGCGCAGCTTCTCGCCGAGGATGCGGGCGTAGACGCTCGGGTGCATCGGCAGGAAGGGCGCCCCGAAGCAGGCGCTGAACGTCGCCCGCGGCTCGGTCACGCCCCGTTCCGTACCCGCCACCTTGGCGGTGTATCCCGAGAGGAAGTGGTACATCGCCTGCTCGGGCGTCAGCCTCGCGATGGGCGGCATGACCCCGAAGGCGTCGGCGGTGAGGAAGAAGATGTTCCCCGGATGGCCCCCGCGGCCGTCCGGCACAGCCCCCGGGATGTAGTGGAGCGGGTAGGAGGCGCGCGTGTTCTCGGTGAGCGTATCGTCGTCGAGGTCCACCTCTCGGGTGTCCGCATCGAAGATCACGTTCTCGAGGATGGTCCCGAACATGCGCGTCGTGCGATAAATTTCGGGCTCGTTCTCCGGGGAGAGCCGGATCACCTTGGCGTAGCAGCCGCCCTCGAAGTTGAAGACGCCCTTGTCGCTCCATCCGTGTTCGTCGTCGCCGATCAGGCGGCGCGCGTGGTCGGCGGAGAGCGTCGTCTTGCCGGTGCCCGAAAGCCCGAAGAAGAGCGCCGCATCCCCGTTTTCGCCGATGTTGGCGGAGCAGTGCATGGGGAGCGAGCCGCGCCTCGGCAGGAAGAAGTTCATCGACGAGAAGATGGACTTCTTGATCTCGCCCGCGTAGCGGGTGCCGGCGATGAGCACGGTCCTCTCGGCCAGGTTCACGACCACGGCGGTGCCGCTGCGGGTGCCGTGGCGCGCCGGATCGGCCTGCAGCAGGGGCGCGTGCAACACGACGAAGTCGGGGCGGATCGCCTTCAGTTCCTCCGGGGACGGGCGCAGGAACATGTTGTAGACGAAGAGCGTGTGCCAGGCGCTGGGGCTCACGACGCGCACCGAGATCCGGTGCGTCGGGTCGGCGCCGCAGTGGGCGTCGCGCACAAAGAGTTCCCGCCGGTTCAGGTACTCGATCACGTCGGCCCTGAGCGCGCGGTAGTGCTCTTCGCTCAAGGGACGGTTGATCAGGCCCCAGTCGATGTCAGCGGAGGTGGACGGCTCATCGACCGTGTAGCGGTCGTTGGGCGAGCGCCCCGTGTGCGGCGCGGTGACCGCGGCGAAGGGGCCCATGTTGACGAGATGGCCCTCGCTGCGGGCGAGGGCGGCCTCGTAGAGCTGCGCGGGGGAAAGATTCCAGTGAACGTCCGCGGCAGGCGCCAGGCCGTGAGCGTCGAGTTCGACGGCACGGGTCGAAGGGGCTGCGGACAAATGCAGAGTGGGCAGGGTCATGAGAACCGGGGGAACTCTCGGCTGGGTGGATCGACCTGGTCGGCACAAAGACACGAGCCTCCGCGGGCCTCTCGAATCACGACGCCGCGCGGAGGAGACCGCAGTCCCAATTGTATTTGCTATGACGGGCGAGGGTCAACGGGGGCGTGCCCGAGGCGGAACATCGCGCCCTCGCGGGCGATAGCATGGAAGTCCGGCTTCGGACAGATTACAGGCGCAGGTCCGCCCCCGCCGGTTGCGGGCCCTACTTCCTCCCGAGCGAAATCCCCACACGGTTCCTTGCCTCACATCGGCGTTCCCACTCCGCCTCCGGGCGTGGCCTCCGTTCACCTTCGCGTTTTCGGCCGCTTCCCGTTTCCCGGCCTCTCCAGCCGCCTTCTGCTCCGTCCACTCCCCGGCATTCTCATGCTCGGCATCCTGGCCGCGGCTCCGGCGCGCGCCCAGCTGCCCGACGATGACGTCGCGTGCGAGGCGGGAGCCGTCTCGCGCATTCTCATCGACAGCCAGCCGATCTTCGACCCGGGTTCGGAGTCGGACGGAGGGCCGCTCCGCTGGGTACGCCGGCTGGCCAACTTCCTGCACTTCGACACGCGCGCCGACTTCATCGTCCGCGAGCTGCTCTTCGAAGAGGGCGATTGCCCCGATGCCTTCCTCCTCGAGGAATCCGAAAGGCTCCTGCGCCAACACCGCTTCATCGCCACCGCCGAAGTGAGCGCGGTTCCACAGCCTGACGGAACCCGGCAGGTGGAGGTCAAGACCCGCGACGAGTGGACCACCAAGATCCAGATCGACGTGACGGTGGACGACGGGGTCCAGTTCGAGGGGGCGAGCATGGTCGAGGAGAACTTCCTGGGCTCGGGCCACCTCATAGGCGCCTTTCTGCAGCAGCGCAAGCAGCGCCAGGACTACGGCTTCGCCCTGGAATCCGCTCGACTCGCGGGCACGCGCCTGGACGGGCGCTTCAACGCCGGCCTAACGCGGGCGGGACGCTTCGGCGACGCCATGCTCGTCTATCCTTTCGTGGGCGAAGTAGGGCGCGTCGCGGGTCGGCTGCAGTTCTACAGCCGGGAATCGCTGTTCCCCTACGTGCTGGATCCGGCCATCGGCTACAGCTACGCAGTGCTCCCGGAACTGGTGCAACGCATCGAAGCCACCCAGGCCTTCCGCTTCGGGGAGCCCGGCGATCTGAGCCTGCTGGGCCTCGGCATTTCGCGGGAAGTGCTGCGCTTCAACGAGTATCCCGGCTCCGTTTCGCTCATCCGCGGACAGGACTTCGGGAACCCGCTCGACGACGAGCTGGATGTGGGCGCGCGCCTGGCAAGGCAGACCCGGGGCTACGACCTGACCCGGGTCAACCTGCTCCTGTCGAGGCGCAAGGTGCGCTTCGAGACACGGCGCGGGCTGGACGCGGTGAGTGGGGAGCAGAGCGTTCCGCAGGGACTGGATGTCGCGCTCACGGTCGGGCCCCGGTTGCCGCTGGGACGCTGGTTCGGGTCGGCGGAGCCCGCGCCGTCGGTGGCTTCGGGTCCAGCCCCGCTCGCGAGCGACGTCATGGCACGCCTCTCGTTCTTCGGGGGCGTGGCTTCGGAGTCGACCGTGCTGCTGGTGGACGCGCAGACCGAGGGTCGGCGGGTGCGTTTCGAGGATGAAGCGGGAGCGCGCTGGAGGGACATCTATTCGGAGGCGGATCTTCTCGCCTACTGGCAACCGGGTGTCGCCGTCGCGAAGACGCTCGTCGCGCGGGTCTCGGCTTCGGGCGGGTGGAGCACCATCACGCCCTTCCAGTTGACACTGGGAGGCCGCGAGGTGGTGCGCGGATACAAGGAGGAGGACTTTCCGGGAGGTCGGCGGGTGGTCGCTTCCCTGGAGAACCGCGTCGATCTGCGGTGGCCCGCCCCCTCGCTGATCGACTTGGGGCTCACTTTGTTCGCGGACGCCGGAAAAGCCTGGGCGGGCGATGTACCCTTCGGCGTAGACACCGGCTGGAAGACTTCGGTGGGAGCGGGGCTCCGCGTCGGTTTCCCCGTGGGCAGCAGGCGCGTGCTGCGCATCGACGTGGCTCGGCCGGTTGGCGCGGACTCGGGACGCGGGGTCATGTTCCGCGTGAGCACCGGCGACTTCATCGGCCTGGTGCGCGGCTTCGCCGACGCGCAGATGACGCGCAGCCGGCGCTCGGGGGTGAACGGCAACTTCGCGGGGGTGTCGAACTAGGAGTCGGAAGCGCAAGGGACGTGACCTGGCAGCTAGGGGCAAGTATTGTTCCTTGTCACTGCCACTCAAGCGAAGGTTGTTGAATCAATGAGACAATTCACCGCCGTGGTCGAGCAGGATTTCGAGACCGGCTTGTTCGTGGGCTATGTGCCCGGGTTTCCCGGGGCGCATTCGCAGGCCGAAAGCCTGGACGAGCTTGCCGAAAACATGAGGGAGGTCATCGCCATGCTTCTCGAAGACGGCCTCCCAGAGCTGGAAGCTGAGTTCGCCGGAATCCAGACGGTTACGCCATAGAATTGTCCTCTCTCCCTGTCCTCAAGCCGAGAGAGGTAGTGCGGGTGCTGCTTCAGCTTGGCTTCACCGAAGTCCGGCAGAGTGGGTCGCACAAGCAGTTTTGCCATCCCAACGGGCGGCGTACAACGGTCCCGATGCATCCCGGCAGGGACATTGCCCCGGTCCTGCTGCGAAGGATCATCAGGGACGCGGGTGTGAGTGTGGAAGAGTTCCTGTCGCATCGCTAAGGATCGGGATTCCGCAGGGGAAATCTTGCCCATGTCCAACATAAGAGAGATACCCGAATCCGAAGCGACCGGCCTCCTGCGCAGGCTCTACGAGGAAGCGCTGGCGCGGGCTGGTCGGATCTGGAACATCGTGCGGGTGATGAGCCTGAATCCGCGGGTCATGCAAACAACCATGGGGTTCTACCGTGCGCTCATGTTCGGACCCTCGCCCCTCACGCGCTGGCGCCGCGAGATGCTTGCCGTCGTCACCTCGAAGGTGAACGGCTGCTTCTACTGAGAGCAGGCGCACGCGCATGATCTCCGGGAAGAGATCGAGGATCTGTTCGAGAGCGACGAGGAGCGGAACGCATTCGTGTACGCGATCGTGCGCGACTGGCGCGAGGCGGGACTGTCCGAGGCGGACCAGACGCTATGCGAATATGCGGAGAAACTGACGCTCAGACAGTCGGAAGTGGGTGCGGATGACCTGGAGGTCCTCCGTGGCCACGGCTTTGACGACCGGGCCATCCACGACGCGACCCAGGTGATCGGGTACTTCAACTACATCACGCGGGTGGCCGACGGGCTGGGGGTGGAGCCGGAGACGTTTGTGCGGCCGTGGGGGCAGGAGGGCTGAGGCGGCGGCGGCATCAAAGCCTCGTATGCCGTTGGGCGGGCGATGGCTCCGTGTGTTGACACGATTCTGCCGGAGTCGGATTTACCATATTGGGCGCCTTAGTTGCAAGTTCGCGGGCGTCACCATCGCAAACCAACTCACAACGGCGGGACCTTGGCGGGATTTCCGCCCGGCAGCAGTCACGGGAGATCCAGGTGTCTCTGGAGCAGGGGTCGTTCTTCGCACTGGGAGACACCTTGCGTCTGTCGGCGCGAGGGGTCGACGCCAACGGCCACGCGATCGAGGGTTTGGACGTGCGCTGGTCTTCGAGCGACGAGACGGTGGTGATGGTGGACGCCACCGGGCTGACGATGGCAGCGGGCAACGGAACGGCCAGCGTCACGGCGTCATCAGGACCTGCGGCCGGAAGCGCCAGTTTTGCGGTGACACAGCGAGCGGCGGAGCTGCGGCTCTCATCCATGGCCGACACCCTGCGGGCGCTCGGGGACACCTTGCGAATGCAGGTGGCGGGGATCGACGCCAACGGCAACCCCGTTGGCGACGTTGGCGACGAGCTCAGTTGGTCGTCGGACGACGAGTCGATAGCCAGCGTGGACACCGATGGCCTCGTGACGGCGGTGAGCAACGGGAATGTGAGCATCACCGCGGCCTTCGCACACGCTTCCGGGAGTGCGGGCGTCACGATCGCCCAACAGGCATCCCGGATCAGCGTGTCCGCCCCCGACGACGTATTGCGCGCGCTGGGAGCTACGTTGCGACTCGTGGCGGAGGGGCTCGATGCGAACGGTCATCCGGTTCCGGAGATGGCGTTCACCTGGTCATCGGGCAACGAGGCCGTCGTAACCGTGGACGCCACAGGCCTGGTGACGGCGGTGGGCAATGGAAGCACGTCGGTAGCGGCCACTTCCGAGGGTGGAGTCGCGGGCAGTGCGACTGTAAAGGTGGCGCAGGAGGCGACCGCGATCCGCGTGTCGCCCTCGGCGGACACACTCCGCTGGCTGGATACCCTGCGGCTGTCGGCGGAAGCGTTCGACTCCAACCGCCACACAGTGGCGGGTACCGCCTTCATCTGGTCGTCGAGCGATGAATCGGTCGCGACGGTGGACGCCAGTGGGCTGGTCAGGGCGAAGGGCGTGGGATCGGCTGAGATCACGGCCGGGGTGACCGGTTCGAGTGCCCTCGGGATCGTTACCCTCCTGGTAGAGGCTCTGCCTGAACGGGACGCCCTCGTTGCCTTCTACCATTCGACCAACGGACCGAACTGGAAGAACAGCGACAACTGGCTGACGGATGCACCTTTGGGTGACTGGGCCGGCGTCCGCACCGATCCTTCCGGGGCGGTTAACCACATCAACCTGTTGTATCACGGCCTGCGGGGACCCATCCCCCCCGAACTCGGCGCTCTGACGAAGCTTTACGTACTCGAGTTGATCGGCAACGACTTAACGGGACCGATTCCGCCGGAACTCGGCAATCTTCCAGACCTTGATTATCTGGACCTCTGGGGCAACGCGTTCACGGGCTCGATCCCGCCCGAACTCGCACGCCTCCCCAAGCTCCTGACGTTGAAGCTCGCCCTCAACAAGCTCACCGGGCCGATTCCGCTGGAACTGGGACAGCTGGCCGGGCTCAGGGAACTGACGCTTCTCGGCAACGGACTATCAGGCTCGATTCCGCCGGAGCTTTCGGGACTCGCTGCTGTCGAGTCGATACGTCTTGGTGGCAACGAGCTGAGCGGCTCGATCCCGCCCGAACTTGGCGCGCTTCCCTCCCTCCGGGTTCTGTCGATATACGGAAACAAACTCACGGGGTCGATTCCGCCGGAGCTCGGCAACCTCGCGAGTCTGACCAGCCTCGATGTCTCCCGGAATGAATTGACGGGATCGATACCGTCCGAATTCGGGATGCTCGCGAATCTCCAGGCGCTGTCGATGCATCGGGACAAGCTGACGGGCGCGCTTCCGCCGGAACTCGGCAACCTCACCGGGCTTGTGGATCTGTGGCTCCACGAGAATGAACTGACGGGTACAATTCCCTCGGAGCTAGTCCGGCTCACCAGCCTGAGGCACCTGTATCTCAACAGGAACAGCGGACTGACGGGCTCGATTCCGCAGGGTTTCACCAGCTTCCGGCTTGAGACGTTCTGGTGGAGGGACACGCAATTGTGTGCTCCTGCGAATGAGGCTTTCCAGGCATGGCTGCCGACCATCCCGTCGCACCGGGGGGGAGCCACGTGTGCGGCCGGCGGATCATGAGCGCAAGCTTCCCGGCGCGCGACGGGCGTGACCGGCCTCTCGCGCCACTCCAGGTTCGGAGCCAACGGTTTGAGCCCGTAGATTGGAGCATGAAAGGCCTTCGCAACCTGTTGCTTTTCCTCGCAGCGCTGGTTCTCGCATGCGGCGAGAGCGGGCCGACGGAGTCCGCCACACCCGTTCCGTCTTCGGTCTCGATCACCCCCGGGTCCGTAACCCTGGCGGCGCTCGGAGAGACGGTCCATCTGACCGCGACCGTGCTCGACCAGGGCGGGCAAGCCATGCAGGGTGTGACCTTGGTTTGGGCGAGCAGCGACGGGTCGGTCGCGACCGTGGACGCCGCCGGGGTGGTGACGGCGGTATGGAACGGGAGCACCACTGTCACGGCGGCCGTGCAGGGCGGCGGCGCCTCGGGGAGAGCGCGGGTCACCGTGGCACAGCAGGCGCGGGAGATCCGCGTGTCTCCGGATCAGGAGATGTTTCGGGCGCTCGCGGACACGCTGCGGCTGTCCGCCCGGGTGTTCGACGCCAACGGCCATTTGGTGGAGAGCGCGGACTTCAACTGGTTCTCGAGTGATGAATCCGTGGTGACCGTGGATCCCACCGGGCTCGTCACGTCAGCGGGGAACGGGAGCGCGAGCGTCACGGTGTCGTCGGGCCCTGCGTCGGGGAACGCGGACTTTGTGGTCGCGCAGGAGCCGGTGGAAGTGCAGCTCACGTCCGACGCGGACACGCTGCGGGCGTTTGGCGACACGCTGCGAATGAGGGTGGCGGGGACGGATGCCAACGGCCACCCGGTCGAGAACGCGGGAGAGGGCTTTACCTGGTCTTCCGGTGACCGGACGGTGGCGACCGTGGATGCGGGCGGCCTGGTAACGGCGGTGGGCAACGGGAGAGCAACCGTCACGGCGTCCAGAGGCGGCTTCGCGCTGGATGCGACGGTAACGGTTCAGCAGGTCGCTGCCGAGGTCCGGCTGTCATCCATGGCCGATACGTTGCGCGCGATCGCAGACACCCTGCGGCTGGCAGCAGAGGCGTTGGACCGGAATGGCCACGCAGTGCAGAATGCGGAATTCGCCTGGTCTTCAAGCGACGAATCGATCGCGACAGTGGATGGCATGGGTCTGGTCACGGCGGTGGGGAACGGCCGCGCGAACGTGATGGCCGCGTCTGGACCCGCCTCGGCGACTGCGGGCATCGCGGTCGCCCAGCTGGCCACGACGATCCAGGTATCTCCAGCGGCCGACACACTCCAGTGGCTGGGAGACACGCTGCGGTTGTCGGCCGAAGCGCTGGATGCGAATCGCTACGCGGTAGAGCGTACCGCCTTCACTTGGTCGTCGAGCGACGAATTGATCGCGACGGTGGACCCAGCCGGACTGGTCACAGCGGAGGGGGTGGGCTCGGTCGAGATCACGGCCGCGTCCGGCGACGCGGGCATCACGGGCACCGCCACCCTGGTGGTCGAGGCTCTGCCGGCGCGGGATGCGCTCATCGCCCTCTACAATGCGACGGGCGGACCCAACTGGATCAACAACGAGAATTGGCTGACGCGCGAGCCGTTACGGAACTGGCACGGAGTCGGAACCAGCCATGTCGATCACGATAAAGTCACGCATCTGAGGCTTCGAGAGAACGGTCTCGCGGGTCCGATCCCGCCCGAGCTGGGGAACCTCGCGGATCTGGAGGAACTGGACCTCCAGAAGAACGACCTGACCGGTCCGATCCCGTCCGAACTCGGCGCTCTTGGCAATCTCCAGAGACTGGATCTCTACAAGAACGGCTTGTCGGGCCCGATTCCACCGGAACTCGAAAACCTGAGGAGTCTCGAAAGTCTTGATCTCTCGCTCAACGACATGTCGGGCCTGATCCCCCCGGAACTCGGCAACCTGACGAAACTCGAGGCGCTTGATCTCACGTGGAACGACCTTTCGGGCTCAATCCCGCTGGAACTCGGCAACCTGACGAATCTCAGGGAGCTTGATCTCGCGCTCAACGACTTGTCGGGCCCGATCCCTCCGGTGCTTGGCAGCCTCACGAGTCTTCGCCGTCTTCTTCTCGCGGTCAACCAGTTGTCGGGCCCGATCCCCCCGGAGCTCGGCGATCTCACGCATCTCAGGGACCTGGCGCTCAACTCCAACACTTTGACAGGTGCGATCCCGCCGGAAATCGGGCGCCTGGTGAATCTTGAAACTTTCTCCCTTTCACAGAATGCCTTCACCGGCCCGATTCCGCGGGAACTCGGGAGTTTGACCAAACTGAAGGAGATCTTTCTCCACCATGCTGAACTGACCGGCCCGATCCCGATTGAACTGGCTCAATTGGCCGCCCTGCGCGTGCTGCGGCTCGATGGCAACCGGCTTACGGGCTCGATCCCGGCTGAACTGGCCAGCCTCGGCAGTCTGAGGGCCCTTTATCTCGACGGCAACTCCCTGACCGGCTCGATTCCGCCGCAACTCGGAGCGCTGGCGAGCCTCGGGGACCTGCGTCTCTCCGACAACGAGTTGACCGGCCCGATTCCCCTGGAGTTGGCCCGGCTCACCAACCTCAAGCAGCTGTTTTTCGACAACAACAGCGGACTGACCGGAGCGATCCCGCAGGGATTCGTCGATTTTGACCTTGAGACGTTCTGGTGGCAGGATACACAGCTGTGTGCGCCTCCGAATGATGCCTTTCAGACATGGCTCGCGAGTATCCAGCATCACGTGGGGGGTGCCACATGCGCGCCGTAGAATCTGAGCCCGGAGGTTGATGGTGAAGCACCATCGCGTCCTTTCTCTCCTTGTCGCCCTTGTTTCCGGGTGCGGGGACGGCGGGACGACCGAAACGCCGACGGCACCGGCGACACCCGTTGCGACTTCCGTCGCGATCACTCCCCCGTCGGTGACCCTGGCGGCGCTCGGAGAGACCGTGCAGCTGTCGGCCGCGGTATTTGACCAGAACGCACAGCCCATGGCGGGAACCTCCGTCATCTGGGCCAGCAGCGACGGATCAGTCGCGACCGTGGACGCCGCCGGGGTCGTGACGGCGGTCTGGAATGGCAACACGAGCGTCACGGCGGCTGTCCAGGGCGGTGTGTCCGGGGTCGCGGCGGTAACGGTGGCGCAGCAGGTGCGCGAGATCAGCCTGGCCACGACCGCCGGGCTGTTGCAAGCGCTGGGTGAGACGGTGCAGCTGTCCGCGGAGGGGTACGATTCGACCGGCAACCTGGTGGTGGATGCCGACTTCAGCTATGCGTCGAGCGACGAGGCAGTGGTGACGGTCGACTCGACCGGGCTCGTGACGGCGGTGGGAAACGGAAGCGCCAACGTGAGTGTGTCTTCCGGGCCGGCCACCGCCGATGCGGACTTCGTCGTGGAACAACGAGCGGTTGAGCTGCAACTGTCGCCTGACGCGCCTGTGCTGACCGCGCTCGGCGACACGCTGCGAATGGTGCTCGCGGCAGTGGACGCAAACGGCCACCCGGTGGAAAGTGTCGAGCAGGACATCACATGGTCCTCGTCGGACGTGTCGGTGGCGACGGTGGACGCCGGCGGGCTGCTGATGGCGGTAGCGAACGGAAGCGCAATGATCACCGCTGTTTCCGGAGCCGGTGCAGTATTGAGTACGATCGTGACCGTCGAGCAGCACACGGCCGGCATCCAGGTCTCGCCCGCCCCGGAGACCTTCCGGGCGTTCGCGGATACGGCGCGGCTGTCGGCCACGGTCGTCGATGCGAACGGCCATGCGATCGAGAGCGCCGAATACTCCTGGTCGTCGGGCGACGAATCGATCGTGACGGTGGACGATGCGGGGCTCGTGACGTCGGTAGGAAACGGGAACACGGTCGTGTCGGCTGCTGCCGGTGGATTATCGGCGAGCGTAGCCGTAACCGTGGCGCAAGAGATCGTTGCGGTCAGGGTCACATTGCCAACGGACAAGATGTCCCAGCTCGGCGGGACGCTGCAAGTGTCCCCAGAGGCGGTCGACGCAAACGGTTATCTGGTTGCCGGAACCCGCTTTGCGTGGTCGTCGGACGACGAGTCGGTGGCGACGGTGGACGCCAACGGGCTCGTGACGGCCATCGGCCTGGGATACGTCGAGATCACGGCCGAGGCCATAGGCACCAGCCTGACCGGCACCGCCGTGCTGGCGGTTGCCGTGAACGCACGGGACCTCCTTGTCGCGATCCACAATGCGACGGGCGGACCTGGATGGCGCTACAGGGGGAACTGGCTGTCCGACGCGCCGATCAATACCTGGCACGGGGTATCCACCGATTCTGAAGGGCGCGTTACCCATCTTAGCGTTGTCGCGGGCATGACAGGCGCCCTCCCGCGCGAACTCGGATACCTTCGACACCTGCGCTTTCTGGAGATCCGGAACGCAAAGCTGACGGGGCCGATACCTCCATGGATCGGAGGACTCGATAGTCTCAGGATCTTGACGATCTTCAATAGCGAGCTGAGGGGCCCTCTTCCCGCCGAACTCGGGAACCTGACGAAGCTGGAGCAGCTGGATCTCTCCTGGAACGAAGTGACAGGCCCGATCCCGCGCGAACTCGGTCACCTCGAAGACCTCAGCGAGTTGGCTCTCCAGCAGAACGAATTGAGCGGTGCGATTCCGCGCGAACTCGGCAACCTCGCGAGCCTGTCGACACTGAATCTCTCCGGGAACAATCTCAGCGCCCCGATCCCCTCCGAATTCGCGAACCTCACCAACCTGGAAGAACTCGTTCTCTACTGGAACGACCTGACGGGACCGCTTCCCTCCGGGCTGGGAGGCCTGCCCAAGCTGAGAAGAATAGATGTCAGCGGCAACGACCTGACGGGACCGGTCCCGTCAGGGTTGGCGAATCTCGCGAATCTTGAGGAACTCGATCTCAGCGCTAATTCGTGGACGAGCCAGATCCCGTCCTGGCTGGGGACAATGACGAACCTGAAGCGGCTGGAACTCGGAGATGGCTTGACGGGACGGATTCCAGCCGAGCTCGGCAGCTTGGCGAATCTCGAGGTCCTGAGCCTGAGCGGCAATGATCTGACGGGAGGGATTCCGGTCGAGCTCGCCAACCTCGCGAAACTCGAGGTTCTGGACCTCAGCGGCGACGGTCTGACGGGCCCGATTCCGATCGAACTCGGTAACCTCCGCAATCTCAGAGACCTGTGGCTCAGGGCCAACAACCTGACGGGACCGATTCCCGTCCAACTCGGCAACCTCGCCAACCTTGAGCGTCTGCTCCTCAACGGGAACGGATTGGCGGGACCGATTCCGACTGAGCTGGGCAACCTCGCGAATCTCACGGCTCTTAATCTCGGCGGCAACGACTTCGGGGGACCTATCCCGTCCACGCTGGGCAATCTTCGACATCTCACACACCTGGATATCGCCAACGCCAATTTCTCGGGACCCATTCCGCCGGAACTGGCCAACCTTAGAAAGCTGCAGCAACTGTACTTGCACAGGAATGATCTGACGGGCCCAATCCCGCAGTTCTTCATCAATTTCAGGCTGCAGTACTTCAACTGGAGGGAAACGAGATTGTGCGCACCCGCCAACGAAGCCTTCCAGCGGTGGCTGCGAGGCATCCAGGGGCACGTAGGCGGTGCAACTTGCTCCGGCTCCGGATGATTTTCGAGGAGACGATCGTAATGCGACACTATCGTGGTCGGGCTTCTCTCCTTGCGGCGCTGTTTCTCGCATGCGGAGAAGGGGGGACGACCGGGTCGCCGACGGAGCCCCCGACGCCCGTCGCCACGTCGGCCTCGATCACTCCCCCTTCGGTGACGCTCGCGGCACTCGGAGAGATGGTGCCGCTGTCGGCCGCGATACTCGACCAGAACGGGCGACCCATGCGAGGCGTCAACGTTGTGTGGGCGAGCAGCGACGGGTCGGTCGCGACGGTGGACGCCGCGGGCGTGGTGACGGCGGTGTGGAACGGGAGCACGACCGTCACGGCGGCCGTCCCCGGCGGTGTGTCCGCGAGCGCGGGAGTGACCGTGGCGCAGCAGCCGCGGGACGTCCGCGTGTCCCCGGATCAGGAGCGGTTCACGGCGCTCGGCGACACGCTGCGTTTGTCGGGCCAGGCGTTCGACGCCAACGGCCACGCGATCGACCGTCTGGACTTCCGCTGGCTGTCGAACAACGAATCGGTGGTGACGGTGGACGCTTCGGGGTTGGTGACGGCGGTGGACAACGGCAGCGCGATCATCACGGTGGCATCGGGTCCGGCCTCGGGGCGCGCGGGGTTCACGGTCGCGCAGGAGGCGGTGGCATTGCAGCTGTCACCCGCGGCCAACACGCTGCGCGCTCTTGGCGCCACGCTGCGGATGAGGGTCTCGGGGATCGACGCCAATGGCCATCCGGTGAACGACGCCCCAGAAGGCCTGACATGGTCGTCGGACAACGAGTCCGTTGCTACGGTGGACGCTTCGGGGCTGGTGACGGCAGTCGGCAAGGGGAGCGCGAGCATCACGGTATCCGGGAACAATGTGATGTCCAGCGCCACCGTGACCGTCGAGCAGGAAGCGGCCGTGATTCGCATGTCGGCGGGAGGCGACACGTTGCAGGCCTTCGCAGACACCCTGCGGCTGTCGGCCGAAGCCTTCGACGCCAACGGCCACGCCGTGGAGGGTGCAGAGTTGCGCTGGTCGTCGGGCGACGAGGCGGTGGTGGCGGTGGACGGCATGGGCCTGGTTGCCGCGGTTGGGAACGGCAGCACGACCGTAACGGCGTCAACGGGTCTCACATCCGCCGGTGTATCGGTGACGGTGGCGCAGCAGGCAAGCACGGTACGGGTGTCACCCTTTTCCGGAACGCTGCGGTGGGTGGGAGACACGCTACGCATCTCGGCCGACGGGTTCGACGCGAATCGTTTTTCCGTCGAGGGGGCCGCTTTCACCTGGTCCTCGAGCGACGAATCGGTGGCGACGGTAGACGCCGACGGTCTGGCTACGGGCCAGGGAGCGGGTACGGTCAACATCACGGCGACGGTAGCGGACGGGGACATCAGTGGCACGGCCATCATCCAGGTCAACTCCCTGCCCGACCGGGACGCGCTCATCGCCCTCTACAACGCGACCGACGGACCGAACTGGGCCAACAACGAGAATTGGCTGACAGGTGCGCCGATAAGTCAGTGGTACGGTGTCTCGACCGACCCCCGAGGGGAGGTTACGGGTCTCGACCTCAGAAAAAACGGCCTGGCCGGGGAAATCCCGCGGCAAGTTGCCGACTTCGTAGATCTGCAGACATTGATTCTTTCCCAAAATGCGCTGACAGGGCCAATTCCGCCGGAGCTGGGCAACCTGACCGATCTTCGGCGGTTGTCGCTATCTGGCAACGAACTGTCCGGCACGATTCCGCCGCAACTCGGAGCCCTCTCCAACCTCAGAGACCTGTTCCTTGGCTACAACCGTCTTTCGGGATCGATTCCGCTGGAGTTGGCAAATCTGACCTGGGTAACGCGGTTCAGGCTGACCGGTAACGACCTCACCGGGTCGATTCGGCCGGAACTTGGGAATCTGCGGCTTATCACCGACCTGATGCTTGGCGGGAACCGCTTCACAGGCTCGATTCCGTCCGAATTGGGCAACCTGATCGATGTCCGGCAGCTCTGGCTCGGTGACAACGAGTTGACCGGTCAGATCCCGCCCGAGCTGGGAGCGCTCTCCAAACTCGAGTCACTCCTGCTCCACGACAACTTCCTGACGGGCTCGATTCCGCCGGAGTTGGCCAGCCTGACCGAGCTCGGGCAGTTGTACCTCCGGGGCAACAATCTCACGGGAGCGCTCCCGGCCTGGCTCGGCACCCTCTCGAACCTTGAGGATCTTCTGCTCGACAACAACGATTTCACCGGATCCATTCCACCAGAGCTCAGCAGCCTCACGAAGCTCCGGCAGCTGTGGCTCGCATCCAACGACCTGGAAGGGCCACTACCGCAGGAGTTCGCGAATCTCGCCAGTCTCGAGGAACTGCTGATCAGCAACAATCCGTTGTCGGGTCGGCTGCCGCAGGGATTGATCGCTATTCCGCTGGAGCAATTCTCGTGGCATACCACGGACTTGTGCGCTCCCGCCAACGACGCTTTCCAGGCATGGTTGCGAAGCATCGAACGCCACTATGGAGGTGCGACATGCGCGCCTTAGGTATCGGAACGGATTCGTCCTCCTCCGGCCTGCCGAACGTCGGTTGCAACATCTCAAGGCGCCGCGCCCGGTGCACCGGCTCCCGTTTGCTCTCGCTCGGCCTCGCTTCACTCCTCGCAACGCTGCCTCTCGCCTGCGGAGACGGCGGCCCGACCGAATCTGCAACGCCCGTTGCCACTTCGGCTACGATCACGCCCTCGGCGGTGACTCTGGCGGCGCTCGGGGAGACGGTTCAATTGACGGCCAGTGTGCTCGACCAAGGCGGGCAGCCCATGCCGGGCACGACCCTGATCTGGGCGAGCAGCGACGGGTCGGTGGCGCCGGTGGACGCCGGAGGTGTGGTGACGGCGGTGTGGAACGGGAGCACGACCATCACGGCGGCGGCGCAGGGTGGTGGCGCCTCACTTCGCGCAGCAACCCCGGATACGGGTATCGCCGGACCACGACACGCTGCGGTTGTCCGCCCGGGCCTTCGACGCCAGTGGACACCTGGTCGACGGCGCGGATTCTGGTTCTCAAGCGACGAGGTGGTGACCGTGGACGACACCGGGCTCGCACGTCAGCGGGGAACGGGAGGGAGACGGCGTCGTCGGGCCCGCGTCGGGGAACGCGGACTTCAGGGTTGAGCAGGAAGTTGTCGGTCACTCGCACCCGCCCGGACACGCTGCGGGCCTTCGGGGACACACTGCGGATGAGGGTGGCGGGAACCGATGCGAGTGGCCACCCGGTTGAGAACGCGGGCGAAGGCTTCAGTTGGTCATCCGGCGACGAGGCCGTCGCGACGGTGGACGCCGCAGGCTTGGTGACGGCGATCGGCAACGGGCGCGCGAGCATCACGGCATCCAAAGGCGGCCTGATGTCGGACGCGGCGGTGACGGTTGAGCAGGTCGTTGCGGAAGTCCGGTTGTCGTCGTCGGCCGACACGTTGCGGGCGTTTGGCGACACGTTGCGACTGTCACCGGAGGCCTTCGATGCGAACGGCCACGCAGTCGACGGAGCCGCTTTCGGCTGGTCGTCGAGCGACGAGACGGTGGTCACCGTGGATGTCGGCGGCCTGGTGACGGCTGCGGGGAACGGGAGCACGACCATCAATGTCACTTCCGGAGACGCGGCCACGAACGCTGTCGTGGTGGTTGAGCAGCAGGCGAGGGAGATCCGCGTGTCACCGGCCACCGACACGCTCCGGTGGCTGGGCGACACGCTGCGGTTGTCGGCAGAGGCGTTGGACGCGAACGAATACGTCGTGGAAGGCGCGGAATTCAGCTGGTCTTCGTCGGACGAATCGGTGGCGACGGTGGATGCCAGCGGGCTGGTCACCGCGGAGGGCGTAGGGTGGGTTGAGATAACCGCGGGGACGACGCTATCGGATGTCACTCGGACAATCACCCTGCTGGTCGAGGTTCTGCCCGCCCGGGACGCGCTGGTCGCTCTGTACAACGCGACCGACGGACCGAACTGGACAAACAACGAGAACTGGTTGACGGACGCGCCCCTACATGACTGGTACGGCGTTGGCACAAATTTTGGGGATCTGGCGGTAGTCAGGCTTGCGGAGAACGGCCTTAGCGGGCCGATCCCGCCAGAACTCGCCAACCTTGTAGATCTCTGGTATCTGGACTTGAGCGCGAACGCGCTGACGGGTCAGATCCCACCCGACCTGGGAAGCCTTGGAGCTCTGCAGCTACTGATTCTCTCCAGGAACAATCTCACGGACTCCATCCCGTCCGAACTGGGGAACCTGGTGAACCTCAGGGAATTGAGACTCGATAACAATAGTCTCACAGGCTCGATTCCTCGGCACCTTGGGGAACTTCCCAATCTCGAGCTATTGTGGCTCGACGCGAACGACCTGACGGGCCCGATCCCGCCGGAACTCGGCAGCCTTGAGAAGCTCACGAATTTGAACCTTGGCGAGAACGCCTTGACAGGCTCGATCCCGCCCGAGCTCGGCAGTCTTGAAAAGCTCACGAATTTGCACCTCCGCGAGAACGCCTTGACAGGTCCGATCCCGCCCCAATTCGGCAACCTCACCGACCTCATGGTACTGGGGCTCAGCGACAACGACCTGACGGGATCCATCCCGCCGGAACTCGGCAACCTCAGCAACCTTATTGCCATCTATTCCCGGAATAACAATCTTACGGGATCGATTCCACCGGAACTCGGCAATCTTACCGCCCTGGCACAGTTGTGGCTCAACAACAACTCTCTGACGGGCTCGATTCCGCCAGAGCTTGGAGAACTCGCCAACCTCGACCACATGAAACTCCAGGGGAACGACTTGGAAGGGCCGATTCCCGCGGAACTGGGAAAGCTGGCGAAACTCAAGACTCTGGAACTCTCCGAGAATGACCTGGTGGGAGCACTTCCAGCAGAGTTCGGCAACCTTGAAAGCCTCTGGCTACTGAAGATCAACCTGAACGACGAGCTCACGGGCCCGATCCCCCTGGAATTCACCAACCTTTCTCTATCGATCTTTCGTTGGGCTGACACGAAGTTGTGTGCTCCCGGCGATCCGGCCTTCCAGACCTGGCTACAAAGCATCGGCACTCGCGACATGGGGACTGTATGCGCGCCATAGAGACCGGGATCACGTTCACCCGACGGTTACATCCCGCCAGATACCATCTTCCGTTGCTCCTGGGGCGCGACATGCCCGCCTTATGTAGCCGGCCGGGTTTCGGTTTTCTTATCGTTGCGCTGTTTCTCGCCTGCGGAGACGAAGGCCCGACCGAATCTGCGACACGCATTGTCAGCTCGGTTGCAATCACGCCATCATCGGTGACCCTGGCGGCGCTCGGGGAGACGGTCCAACTGACAGCGACCGTGCTCGACCAAAGTGGTCACGCCATGCAGGGTGTGACCTTGGTTTGGGCGAGCAGCGACGGGTCGGTCGCGACCGTGGATGCCGGTGGGGCGGTGACGGCGGTGTGGAACGGGAGCACGACCATCACGGCGGCGGCGCAGGGTGGTGGCGCCTCGGGGAGCGCGGGTGTCACCGTCGCGCAGCAACCCCGGGAGATACGGGTATCGCCGGACCAGGAGCTGTTTCGCGCGCTCGGGGACACGCTGCGGCTGTCCGCCCGGGCCTTCGACGCCAATGGACACCTGGTCGAGGGCGCGGATTACAACTGGTTCTCAAGCGACGAGTCCGTGGTGACCGTGGACGACACCGGGCTCGTCACGTCAGCGGGGAACGGGAGCGCGAGCGTCACGGCGTCGTCGGGCCCTGCGTCGGGGAACGCGGACTTCAGGGTGGAGCAGGAGCCGGCGGAAGTGCAGCTGTCACCTGTCGCCGATACGCTACGGGCGCTCGGGGACACGCTGCGAATGATGATGGCGGGGAAGGACGCCAACGGCCACCCACTTCAGAATGCAGGAGATGGTTTCGCGTGGTCGTCGGCCGACGAGTCCGTGGCGACCGTGGATGCGAGCGGCCTGGTCACGGCGGTCGGCAACGGAAGCACGGACATCACGGCCACCCGGAACGGCCTGGCCTCCAGCGCGACCGTGACCGTCGAACAGCAGGCGGTCGAGGTCCGCTTGCCACCCGCCGCCGACACGCTGTTCGCGCTGGGCGACACCGTGCGCCTGTCGGCCGAAGCCTTCGACGCGAACGGCCACGCAATGGAGCGTGCAGAGTTCGGCTGGCTGTCGGCCGACGAGACTGTGGTGACGGTGGACGGCATGGGCCTGGTGACGGCGACGGGGAACGGAAGCGCGAACGTCACGGCATCGTCCGGCCTTGCGATGGCGAGCACGCCCATCTCGATCGCCCAACTGGCCACGGCGATCCGGGTATCGCCGGCCGCGGACACGCTTCGGTGGCTGGGCGACACGCTGCGCCTGTCGGCGGAGGCGTTGGACGCGAACCGATATTCGGTGGAGGGTACCGCCTTCACCTGGTCGTCGAGCGACGAATCCGTGGCGACGGTGGACGCCACCGGGCTGGTCACGGGCGAGGGCGTGGGTACGGTCGAAATCACCGCAGCGGTGGCGGGATCCGACATCACCGACACCGCGACGCTCCAAGTCGAGGCTCTCCCCGCCCGGGACGCGCTCGTCGCCCTCTACAACGCGACCGACGGCCCGAACTGGAAGAACAACGAGAACTGGCTGACGGACGCGCCGGTTGGCGAGTGGTTCGGAGTTTCAACCGACTCTCAAGGAGCTGTCACGGGTCTGGACCTGACGGACAACGGCCTGGCGGGCGAGCTTCCACCGCAACTCGGCAATCTCGTCGACCTCCAGCGGTTGCGGCTCAACTACAACGAATTGACCGGCTCGATTCCCACCGAACTGGGAGCCCTGTCCGACCTCGCAGACCTGTATCTTGCCGGCAACCGTCTCACGGGACCGATTCCGCTCGTACTGGCGAAACTGCCCTCTCTCTCACGGCTCTGGCTGGACTACAATGAGCTGACCGGCTCGATCCCACCGGAGTTCGGCAACCTGCCCTTAAGGACGCTGGCGCTCCACAGCAACCGCCTGACGGGACCGATTCCCACGGAGCTGACCAAGGTGCAGGGGCTCCGGCAGCTGTGGCTGGCGGAAAATGAACTCTCGGGTCCGATCCCTCCCGGACTCGGCAAGCTCGAGAACCTGACGGACCTGTTCTTGCGGGACAATGCTCTGGTGGGCGCCATTCCACCCGAACTCGCCGACCTTACGCAGCTCAAACAACTGTCGCTCAGCGACAATCAGCTCACAGGTCCCATCCCGCCCGGGCTCGGCAAGCTTGGGAACCTGGAAACCCTGTGGCTGGGGGGAAATTCTCTGGATGGCACGATTCCTCCCGAACTTGGCGACCTCACGCAGCTCAGACAGCTGTATCTGAGTCGTACCGCGCTTGCAGGTCCGATCCCGCCTGAATTCGGCAACCTCACGCGGCTCGAGGAACTTCGGCTCTCCAGCAACCGCCTCACGGGCCCGGTTCCCTCCGAGTTCGGCAAGCTGACCAACCTTCGGTATCTGCATCTTGTCTTCAACCCCCTGTCGGGACCCCTTCCGCAGGAGTTGATCGCGGTTCCGCTCAGAAACTTCTATTGGGGTGGAACGGAGCTGTGCGCTCCCGCCAACCAGGCGTTTCAGACATGGTTGGCGAGCATACCGCATGGTAGCAGAGGCGCGACGTGTTCTCCGTGAGCGTCACCTGTTGCCGGGGACCATGAATCCCCCCTCGGAACGCGTTGAGATACGTCACTTTAGGCTCCTTTGGGTGATGTCGGCGTGATTGACCGTTAGCTTCCCCGGGTCGGGCTGGCGAGCGGCCGTAGCATCGAGCGAAGCCTGCGTCACCTTGGAGGAGACTGATGTACCACGCGCGTCCCTTGCGGTTGCTCTGTCTGGCGTCGTTGCTCGCCTGCGGCGACGGGGCTCCGCCGACCGAACCGCCGCCGCCGCCCGCGCCCGTTCCGACCTCGGTAGCGATCACTCCCCCGTCGGTGACGCTGGCGGCGCTCGGCGAGACGGCCCAGTTGTCGGCGGCGGTCCGGGACCAAAGCGGCCAGGCCATGACCGGGGTCGCCCTCAACTGGGCGAGCAGCGACGCGGGGGTGACGACCGTGGACGCCGCCGGGCTGGTGACCGCCGTCCGCAACGGGAGCACGAGTGTCACGGCGACGGTGCAGGGCGGGGGTGCCTCGGCGAGCGCGGCCGTGACCGTCGCGCAGCTGGCGGTCGAGCTGAGCCTGTCGTCTGCGGCTGAAGTCTTCCGATCGCTGGGCGACACGCTGCGACTGGTGGTCGAGGCGGTGGACGCGAACGGGAACCCGGCCGTGGACGCCACCGTCATGTGGTTGTCGAGTGACGAATCGGTGGTGACGGTGGATGCCACCGGATTGGTCACCGCGGTGGGCAACGGCTCGGCGACGGTGCGTGCCGGGTCGGGATCCACCTTCGCCGCCGCGGACTTCACCGTGGCCCAGCAGGTGGTCGAGTTCAGCCTGTCACCCGCCGCCGATACGCTCTGGTCGCACGGGGATACCCTGCGACTGAACACCGGGGCGTTCGACGCGAACGGTCATGCGGTCGAGGATCCCGAGCTGATCTGGTCATCGACCGACCCATCGGTCGCGAGGGTGGACTCCGAAGGGCTGGTGACCACGGCGGCCGCCGGATCGGCCGAGATCACCGCCGGTGTGGCCGGAAGCGGTCTGACCTCTTCGGCTGCGCTGCACGTCGTGCTTCCGACTCCCAGGGATGTCCTCGTCATCCTCTACAATGCAACCGCCGGGCTGAACTGGACCAACAGCCAGAATTGGCTCACGGATGCGCCGCTGGGCTCATGGCAGGGCGTTGCCACCCGTTCTCCAGCCGACGACGTGATCGAGGGACTGGATCTGAGAAACAACGGCCTGGCAGGGGCGTTGCCCCCTCAACTCGGTGCGCTTGCGGATCTGGAAACCCTGATCCTCCCCTCCAATGTCCTCGTGGGCTCGATTCCCCCGCAGTTCCGGCACCTGAGAAAGCTGCAGACGTTGTGGCTCAGTGACAATGAGTTGTCCGGCCCCATTCCGCCGGAGCTCGGCAGCCTCGTGAGTCTCCGGTCCCTGGTGCTCGCCCGAAACAGGCTCACCGGATCCATCCCCCTGGAGCCGGCCAGCCTCCCCCGTCTGTGGAGACTGCACCTCCACCAGAATGAACTGACCGGCCAGGTGCCTCGGGAACTCGGCAGCCTCCCGCAACTCGAGGAAATACTGCTTGGCGGCAACAGCCTTGAGGGATCGATTCCGCGCGAACTTGGCAACCTGGGAGTTCTGAGACAGCTGGGGCTTGGCCACAATGACCTCTCGGGTCCGATTCCTCCAGAGCTTGGCAACCTCGCGAATCTCGAGGATCTGCTGCTCTCGGGTAACCGGCTTGCGGGGTCCATTCCGCCAGCGCTCGGAAACCTTATGCAACTGCTGCAGTTGACCCTCGACGAGAACGAACTCGAAGGACCGATTCCGCGGCAACTGGGGGGCCTGACGAAACTCCAGGACCTGCAGCTGAGCATGAACGCGCTTTCGGGCCCCATTCCGCCCGAACTCGGCAATCTCGCGAGCCTCACCAAGTTGTGGCTGCACGAAAACGATCTGACAGGCCCTCTTCCGCCCGAGCTTGCCAACCTCACGAATCTCACGGGCCTGCTTGTGGCCGACAACGCTCTGTCGGGCGCGATGCCACAGGGACTCACCCGTCTCCGGCTGGACCTGTTTCTATGGAATCGCACAGGGTTGTGTGCTCCCGCCAATGACGCCTTTCAGATGTGGCTGCAGAGCATCAGGATTCATATGGGAGGTGCGACGTGTTCGTCCTAGGGATCGAGCTCGCGGGAGAATGAAGGGACGGGCCCAATCACGGTTCTTTTTCCGCGCCAGGCGCATCGCGTCGCCGGGGCGGACCGACATGCATGTCCTGGACTCGATCGCCGTCCCGGGGGTGCTTCGTACCAGCGCTACTGAAAACTCGGGTCCGTGAACCGAGTTGCGCGCGGCTTTCGTCGCTTTCTGGTGTTCCTTCCCGCCCTGTTGCTGGCGTGCGGCGAAGGGGAGCCGACGGAACCAACGGCTCCGGCTCCCGCCTCCCTCGCGATCACCCCTCAGTCGGCGGCCTTGGCGGCGCTCGGGCAGACGGTCCAGCTGACGGCGACGGGTCCGTGACCAGAGCGGCGCGCCGATGACCGGGGTCGCCCTCAACTGGGCGAGCAGCGACGGGGGCGTCGCGACGGTGACGGCCACTGGACTGGTGACGGCGGCCGGGAACGGAAGCGCCGGCGTCACGGCGGCGGTGCAGGGGGGCGGCCCGTCCGCTGCCGCGGCCGTGACGGTGGTGCAGCAGGTAAGCGAGGTGCGGCTGTCACGAACCTCCGAGACCTTCCGGGCGCTGCGAGACACGCTGCGGCTGTCGGCGGAGATCCTCGACGCGAACGCCAACCCCGTAGCCGACGCCGTCCTGACCTGGTCGTCGAGCGACGAAGCGGTGGTCACGGTGGACATGACCGGGCTGGTGACGGCAGTGGACAACGGGAGCGCGCGCGTCACGGCGACATCCGAATCCACGATCGCGGCCGCCGATTTTATTGTCGAACAGCGGCCAGCGGCGATCCGTCTCTCGCCCGCAGCGGATACGCTGTTGCCGCTTGGGGATACGCTGCGCATCCTTGCATCGGCGTTCGACGCGAATGGTCATCCGGTCGAGGGCGTGCAATTCATCTGGTCGTCGAGTGACGAGTCGGTCGCGGTGGTTGATGCCGCCGGGCTCGTGACCACGAACGAGCCGGGAACGGTCGAGATCACGGCAGAATTGGCCGGTACCGGCCTTGTGGCCGTCGCCGTTCTGCGCGTCCTCACGCCTCGTGACATCCTCGTGGCGTTCTACCACGCGACCGGCGGACCGAACTGGCAGAACAACGACAATTGGCTGACGGACGCGCCGCTGAGTACCTGGTACGGTGTTACGACCGAGTCTCCCGGTTCGGAACTGGTCGAGGGCCTGAGACTCAGACGCAACGGCCTCGATGGGACGATTCCCGGTCAGCTTGGCTCCCTCGCTGGTCTGAACACGCTGGATCTCTCCATCAACGCCCTGAGCGGATCGATTCCATCGGAACTGGGAAACCTGCCGCGCCTCCGCTTGCTAACCTCCTGCACAACAACCTGTCCGGTCCAATTCCGCCGGAACTCGGTGAACTCGCGAACCTTGCCTCTCTGTCCCTCGCAATGAATGCGCTGACCGGTCCGATTCCCGAGGCACTGGGCAAGCTGGGCAGCCTCGAGGGACTGTCTCTGCACAGGAACAACCTGACGGGACCGATTCCGCCGGAACTGGGAACTCTCCAGCACATCAGGAAACTGAAACTCAACAGCAACGCATTGACGGGACCGATTCCTCCGGAACTCGGCAGCCTCGTCAACCTCTGGGAACTGACCCTTCACATAAACGATCTTTCCGGCAATATCCCGCCCGCGCTCGGAAATCTCGCACAACTGATTTGGCTGGACCTGCGCAGGAACAGGTTGAGCGGCCCGATCCCGCCGGCACTCGGCGACCTTTCCAATCTCTATGAGTTGAACCTGGGTGGAAATCGACTATCCGGCGCGCTTCCCCCTGAACTGGGACGCCTGGAACATCTCCGAATCCTTTTTGTCCACGACAACGGGCTGTTGACCGGCCCGATCCCGCAGGAATACGTCAATCTTCCGCTGACGAGGTTCTGGTGGTGGAACACCGGTCTGTGCGCTCCCTCGAACCAGGCGTTTCAGATGTGGCTGGCGGGCATCGACGAAGCTTCCGGGGAGACTTGCGCCGCCACCGCCCCCACGAACCGTTACCCGACCAACCTGCCAAATTGACAGCCTGCCAGAATGGCAGATGGCCGAGAGCAACCGACAGGAGCCCTTCAGAACGCCTTCAGATACGTCAGCTTCACGATCCCCGTGCGCCGCTGCCAGCGCGGGTCGCGCGGGTCGAGGAGGTCGCCGGTCAGGTAGCCGGTGTCGATGACCACGAAAAGGTCGCTGCCGGGGGTGTGGATCCAGTCGATGCGGACGTTGGCCTGCAGTTCCCGGGAGTGATTGTCCCACTGCACCAGCGCGTTGGCGAAGAGCTTGCGGCTGACCGCCCCCTGGATGTCCATGCTCACCAGGTGGGTCGAGAAATCCCCGTCGTCCACCGGTAGCGAGACGCCGTTCCACGCGTATCTCCCGCCCATGGTGAGGTGCGGGCCGCTGATCCAGGTAGCGCCGCCGCCGATCTCCGTGCGCGTGCCGGACCAGAAGTCGCCGATCGAACCGGAGAGCGCCCCGGAAAAGGTGCGGCTGTCGTTGGTGCGCATGCTCGCGGACAAACGACGAAAACGGTAGTCGCCCGCGTCCAGCCCGCGTCCGCTGATGCGCGCCGACGCCTCCAGCCTCTCGAAGCGCTCGCTGAACGCGATGTTGGCGAACTCGCCCGTCTGGAAGTTCAGCCCGGCGCTCGCCCGCAACTGATGAGTTTGCTTCGCGCCGTCTCTACCGCGGATATGGTGGCCGATCATTTCCAGCAGCAGCTGGCGCGCCCACGTACTTGACTCGAAGCGGGGCGTGACCCCGGCCCCGCCCTGCCAGCGGTCCTGGTCGGCGCGGGGCACGAAGCCCAGAGCCGGATGGAAGGCCTCGTCGATGAGGAAGCGTGAGACGCCGACCGCGTACAGGTCGTTCTGGAGCACCAACTCGGCAAAGCCGGCGTTCGCGCTGCCTGCTTGCCGCGGACCCGCGGATCCCGGCTGCGCCGCCGCCGACCCCGAAACATCCGCCGCCGGCCCCCTGAAATCCGGATTCCACACCCGCGCCGCCCACGCGTTGAACGCGCTGCTGCTCCAGAAGCGGGCGGAGAAGTCCACTCCGGCGGTCCGGTCCCATCCGTTCTCGTGGTCCAGGCTGGTGATGATCCCGCCTAGCGTCGTGCGCGGCCGCAGGTCGGTTCGGATGCGCACGACCGAATTCCAGGCCGCCGGCAGTTCCACCGCATCCGAGGAGTACCGGCGCGTGCGCAGCCCCATGGCCCCGATCGAGAGCGGCCCCGCCTGCCCGGTGAGCCGCCCACCGCCCGCGATATCCCCCCGGAGTCCGACCCGCCGGCTGAAAAAGACCTCGGTCTGCCGCGGGGTCCCGAACTGGAACAGTCCCGCCCGCTCCAGGAAGAACTCCCGTTTCTCGGGATAGAAGAGGTCGAAGCGGGTGAGGTTGATCTGGACGTTGTCGGTCTCCACCTGCGCGAAGTCGGTGTTCCAGGTGAGGTCGAAGGTGAGGTTCGAGGTCAGGGAGTACTTGACGTCGAGCCCCACGTCGGTCTGCTGCCGGAAGATCGTGTCGCCCGCCATGCGCTGCGTGCCCGCGGTCGCGAACGGCTTGACCTCGGCGTAGCGCCCGCGCCGGAGCCCGCTGAGCCCGTCGAGCGTCGCGTAGCGCGACACCTGCGAGATGCCCGAGCGGTACTCCTGTCCGATGTGCGGCCAGTACACGCTCTCGTTCTTGCGCCGGATCGAGCGCATGAAGGCGATGCCCATGGTGGGCTCGTCCTCGTCCGGAAAGCGGATGGTGGTGAAGGGGATCTCGAGTTCCAGCACCCAGCCGTCCTCGGTCACCCGGGTCTCGCTGGTGAACACCCCGTCCCAGTTCCAGTCGGCCAGGGTCATGCTCTCGTCGGAGATGAGGGCGTCGTCCTGCGTTCCCAGCGCGCCGATCTCGAAGATGTAGGCGTTGCGGCGGTCGTGGTACGTGTCCAGCGCGACGACGACGCGGTCGTCCTTGTCGATGCGCCCACCCCGGTGCAGGATGCTGCGGCGGATGAGCCCGGGCTCCGAGTCGTGGAAGACGAAGCCGAAGTAAAGCGCGTTTTCGTCGTAGCCGATGCGTACCTCGGTCGGTTCACTCGCGGGTGCGCCGTCCACCGGGTCGCGCTGGCGAAAGTCGGTGACCGGCTCGATGGTGGCCCAGAAGGGCTCGTCCAGGACCCCGTCGATGGTGGGGGGGCGGGGCACGGGGGTCGCGATCGCGCGCGTCTCCGGCAGGGCGTCCTGGGCGACGGCCGGCGAGGGAGCCGACGCCGCCGACAGCGTCATGAACGCGAGCGCCATCGTCGCCCGAAAGAGTACAGCCTCTATCGCGTTGGGAAAGAAAGTGACCCGGGAACGCGTCCCGGGCCCGCTCGGATTCATCCTCCGGAGCCCTCCCGCGGCGCGTGCACCGGTCCCCGGATCCAGCGCCCGGGCTTCTCTCCGGCGCCGAACTCCACCGCGGCTCCGTCGGTTTCGATCATCGCCAGGGGATGGCTTCTACTCACCTCCGCTCTGCGGCCACAGGGCGCCCTGATGCTCCGCGGTCACCGGCCCCGTCCCCATGAAGACGAACTTCTGCAGCCGCTTGCCCTCGTAGGTCTCGGTCGTGTACAGGTTGCCCTGCGAGTCGGTGGCGATGCTGTGCACCCCGTAGAACTGGCCCGGCTGGCGGCCTCCGCCCCCGAAGCTGGTGAGCACCTCGAGCGTCTCCCGCTCCAGCACGTGCACCTTCTTGTTCATCCCGTCGGACACGTAGATGAAGCGCTGCTCCGGATCGCGCGAGAAGGCGATGTCCCACACGGATCCTCCGCCCAGCGTCTCGTTGGCGATGGTGACCTCGCGCACGAAGGTGCCATCGGCCTGGAACACCTGGATGCGGTTGCCGGCCCGGTCGCAGACGTAGACGAGTCCGTCCATCGAAGGCTCGGCGCAGTGGACCGGGGTGCGGAACTGCTGCTGCGGCTCGCCCCCGGGCGTGTGCGCCGGCACAGGGTCGTCGCTCGGCTCGTTTCCGT
The DNA here is from genome assembly GCA_965237885.1 of Longimicrobiales bacterium. Taxonomy (GTDB): domain Bacteria; phylum Gemmatimonadota; class Gemmatimonadetes; order Longimicrobiales; family Gaopeijiaceae; genus BD2-11. The sequence continues at coordinate 1,997,923 of CBDEGN010000002.1, forward strand.
AGGCGCCCCAGTAGCGCTTGAATTCTCCCGTGTTGGAATCGAGCACCACCACCCGGCGGTTGCCGTAGCCGTCGGCGACGTAGGCCTCGTCGGTCGTCCCGTCGAAGGAGATCTTGGCCACCCGCGAAAAGTGCTCGGTGGAGTTGCTGTTTGGCTCGGCTTCGGCCACGCCGACCTGCATCAGGAACTCGCCGGTGCGAGTGAACTTGAGCAGTTGCGCGTCGAGGCCGCCGTTGCCCCCGATCCACACGTTGTCGTGGTGGTCGAGGGTGAGCCCGTGGTTGGAGCTCGGCCAGTCGTAGCCCTCGCCGGGGCCGCCCCAGTAGTTGACCAGGTTCCCGTCCGGGTCGAACTCGAGCACGTTGGGTGCCGGGACGCAGCACTCGCTCGTGGGCGGGTCGAGGGTGGCGCCGATCTCGTTGGTCGGTTCGAACGTGGTCTGGCGGTGAATGATGAAGACGTGGTCGCGCGAGTCGACCCCCACCCCAATGGTCGAGCCGAGGATCCAGTGGTTGGGCAGCGGCTTGGGCCAGAGTGGATCCACTTCGAAGATGGGCGCCTCCCCCGACATGTCGGTGGTGGCCTGGCTGGCAGACTCCAGGGTGCAGGAGGAGAGCGCCACGATGCCGGCCGTGGTGAGTCCGAAGAGGAAAGTGCGCGTGTCGTTCATGGCGTGACTCCTTTCTTGGTGTGGCCGCTCCTGGCGGAGCCCCTTTCCGGCTCCCATCCATTCCGGTGCCTCGCCGCTCCCGGCGCGACGGACTGCCGTGCGTGGTGAACCCCGGGACCCTAAATCGTGTAGGAGAGAGTTCCGGACGCGCAAGCATCAGAGTACCGGGGTTGGCATCCAACTTACCGGGAGACCTCCATGAATCGACAGGCCATCACGTCTTGTCTTGTCGCGGTTCTGGCGGGCGGGACGCTCCTGCCCTCGGCGGTCCGGGCCCAGGGTGGGTCCGGTTTCCTCTTCTCGCCACCCGACGTCACCTTGACTTTCCGCGCCGGATACGATGTTCCCCGTGCCGGTAGCGACATTTTCAGCTACACCCGCGAGCTGCTCACGGTGGAGAAGAGCAACTTCTACGCCCCGGCGATCGCAGTGGATCTCGGAATCCGGCTGAACGACCGGCTGGATTCGGTGCTGGGCGTGGGATATGCGGAGAGCGAAACCCTCTCCGAGTTCCGCCACTGGGTCGGCACCGACGACCTGCCTGTCGAGCAGGTTACCACGCACTCCAAGGTTCCCTTCACGCTGAGCGCCAGATACTACTTGCGTGACCGCGGGCGCACCTTGAGCCGCTACGCCTGGGTACCTTCGACGCTGACGCCGTACGTGGGGGCGGGAGCGGGCGGCATCTGGTACAAATTCGCACAGGACGGAGAGTTCGTCGATGTCGAGACGCTGGACATCTTCGCTGACGAGTTGCTGTCCGACGGCGTGGCTCCCCTCGTGCACGTTTTCAGCGGACTGGAGTTCTCCGTGGGTTCCCGATTCGTGCTCACGGCGGAAGGACGTTATTCTTGGTCCAATGACCCAATGGATCGCCAGTTCGAGGGTTTTGAGAATATCGACCTCTCCGGCTTCCAGATCCTCGCGGGATTTGGGATCCGCGCGAGCGGATGATCACGATGCCGGTCTCTCGCTACCTGATCTCATGAGGTCGTCACGAAAGTGGCTGCTCGTGCAGTGGAGGAAAGGCAAATGAAGGCACAAAACCGCAATCTGGATCGGGTGGCCCGGCACTTGTTCGCCGGCGCGCTGCTGCTTCTGGTCGCTGCTGCACCCGTGGAGAGCCAGTCGCCAAACGGCAGCTGGCTGGCTTTCACGGGGTGCTGGACACCCGTCGACCAGGCGTCCGCGGAGGGGCCCAACCTGTGCGTCATCCCCGGGGAGGACCGGGTCTCGGCCGAGTTCGTGAGCGTGCGCGGCATTGATATCGTTTCCCGGGAGGTGGCGACGGCCGACGGGCGGCCCGTCAACGCCACCCAGGAGGGGTGCGAAGGCACGACCACCTGGCGCTTCTCGGACGACGGGCACCGCGTCTACCACCGCTCCGAGCACGTCTGCGACGGCACCGTCAATCGCAAGGGCACGGGCATGATGGTCATGGTGTCCCTCACCGCATGGATGGACATCAGTTCGGTGGAGGTGGAAGGGCAGGTGACGCCCTGGGTGCAGCGCTATCGCATGGCCACTGTGGAGGTGGCGGAGGCGGCCGGGTACGCCGATCTGGGGGTTGACCAGGAGATGGCGATCAGAGCCGCCCGCATGTATTCGACTACGGCACCCACCATCACGGCAATCGTTGAAGCCAGCCAGATGCTGCATCCGGAGACGGTGCAGGCCTGGCTGGTCGAAGGCGAGGCGGATTTCAACGTGGACGCCGAGATGCTGATCCGCATGGCGGACGCCGGCGTGACTTCGGACGTGATCGATGTGGTGGTGGCCATGGCCCATCCCGAATACTTCCGTTTGAATGACCAGGACAACGCGGGCTCCGGGATCGAGCAGCGCGAGCGGGTTCGTGAAGGCAGCCGCTACGACTGGCTGGGAAGCCGATCCCCCAGGTACTACTCGCCCTTCGGCCTCGGCTACGGGTATGGGTATTCGCCTTCTTTCGGTTACGGATACGGCGGTTACGGATACGGCTACTCCCCCTACCGCCTTGGCTATGGCGGCTACGGACTCGGGTACGGCAGCTACGGGATTGGTTATCGTCCTGTCGTGGTCTCGGTGAGCCCGCGACCGGAATCGTCCGCGCGCGGCCGTCTGGTCAAGGGCCGGGGGTATGTGGGTGGCTTCGGAGGGAGTAGGGCCACCACTGTGGGACGCGATGGCGGGAGTTCGTCGGCCGGCGCGTCCTCTGGTGGCAGCAGTGGGTCCGGACGCTCCACCGGACGCACCGCACGCCGGCGCGGAGGCAGCAGCTAGCAGCATCCGGGAGTTACGTTCAGAGCCTAGCGGCGAGAGAGCGCCGGGGATACGATCTCCGGCGCTCTTTTCCTTGGAGCTCACAGGTTTTTCGTGAATACACCCTCTGCCTCGTCCATGGGAGTTCGACTCTTGTCCCACGGTTTCCGGTCTCGTCTCCTTCGTGCGCGCGATCTGCTTCGCGGCGTCGCGCCCGCAGGTTTCCTCGCGATGCTGGCGGCCGCGCCCCTCGCGGCCCAGAACGGGCACAGCGTCTCCGCCACCCGCGTGAACGAAGCACCCTTGCTGGACGGAGTGCTCGACGAGGCCGTCTGGCGCACGGCGCAAGCGATCGACGCGTTCGTCCAGCAGGAGCCCGACGAAGGGGCTCCCGCGTCCGAACGCACGGAAGCGCGCATCCTCTATGACGGCGAGAACCTCTACATCGGGGTGCGGGCCTTCGATTCCCAGCCGGACGCGGTCATCGCCACCGAAATGCGCCGCGACTCGGACCGCATTCTCGACGAAGACAACTTTCAGATCATCCTCGACACCTTCAAGGACTACCGCTCCGCCTACATGTTCGTCACCACTCCGCTGGGTGCGAAGCTGGAGCAGCAGGTCTTCGAGGAGGGCGAGGGGGGAGGCCGGCGCGGCTTCGGGGTGGTCACCAACATCAACCGTGACTGGGACGGGGTCTGGCACGTCAGCGCGCGCAGAACCGACGACGGCTGGGCCGCGGAGATCGCCATCCCGATGGTCACCCTGCGTTTCCCCGACCAGCAGAACCAGGAATGGGGCATCAACTTCATGCGCAACATCCGCCGCAAGAACGAGCAGGCGTTCTGGGCGGGCATCCCGAAGCCCTACACGCTCACACGCGTGAGCCTGGCCGGCAGCCTCACCGGCCTGGAATCGCTGAACCGCGGCATGGACCTGCGCATCAAACCGTTCGTCGCCGGGGGCGCGGCCCGCTTGTCGCAGGCAGGCATCGTAGAGAACGACCGTGAGCAGGAGATCGGGTTCGACATCAAGTACGGGGTCTCGGCCGGCCTGAACCTGGATCTGACGTACAATACCGACTTCGCCCAGGCGGAAATCGATGACGAGCAGGTCAACCTCACCCGCTTCGCCCTCTTCTACCCGGAGAAACGCGACTTTTTCCTGGAGAACTCGGGGCAGTTCAACGTCGGCGCCAACAGCTCCTTCCAGCGCGTGGCGGACCTGTTCTTCAGCCGCCGCATCGGCCTGTCGGAGACGGGCGATCCCATCCCCATCCTGGGCGGCGCCCGGCTGACGGGTAAGGTGGGCCGCAACAACATCGCCGTCATGGACATTCAGACCGATGGCCTTCCGGGCGATGTCGCGGGCGGCATGCCGGGCCGCGACGGCGAGAACTTCTTTGTGGCCCGCTACAGCCGGGACATCATGTCACGCTCCAAGGTCGGGGCGCTGGTCATCAACAAGCATGTGGGCAACGGCGACTACGTCAATCGCACCTTCGCCGCGGACCTGACGCTGGCGCCCCACCCCGCCTTTCTCGTGAACAGCTTCGTCGCCAAGACCTCGACCACGGGGGTGGACGACGGCCAACTGGCCGGCTACATCCGCCTCGGATGGCTGGACGAGGACTGGAACGTGTACGGCGAATACTCCGATTTTCAGGAGAACTTCAGACCGGAAGTCGGCTTTCTGCCGCGGCGCGGCATCCGCACCAGCAAGTTTCACCTGGAGCGCAACCCCAGGCCCGGCCGCTTCGGGATACGCGTCTTCGATCCGATGATCAACGTCACCTACACCACCGACCAGAACAACCGGCTGGTGACGCGGCGCATCCACCACATGCTGGGCACGAGGCTGCAGAACGGCGCCTACATCAACATCTGGTACAACCGCAACCTGGAAGTGCTGGACGACCCCTTCCATGTGCGGTCCGATGTCGTAGTGGCTCCGGGAACCTACCGCTTCAGCGACTGGCGCTTCTCCTACAACAGCGACCCGTCCCGCCGGGTCTACGGAACCGTCTACTACTCTCCGCAGACCTTCTTTGGCGGCGACCGCACCGACTACAGCGCCAGCGCGGGGCTGCGGCTCACCAGCCAGTTGGCGGCCGAGGGAGTGTTTACGCGCAACGACGTTCGCCTGCCAGGTGGAGATTTCGCCGCCGACATCGCCTCGTTCCGCATCGACTATGCACTCTCGCCGACGATGACGCTGCGCACCGTCACGCAGCACAACTCGCTCACCGACCAGTGGAGCACCGCGGCGCGCTTCAACTACATCTACCGGCCGGGCAGCGACATCTACATCGTCTATGACGAGTTGCGCAGAGACATGTACGACGAGTCCGGGAGAACCTCGGAGTTCGCGTCCTTCCGCGAACGGCAGTTGATCGTCAAGGTCACGTACCTGTTCTCGCGATAGACGGCGCCCCCGTCAGCTCCTACGCGGGGCTGTCGGCGTGTTCCGCGATCAGAAAACGCCAGCGAAGCTGGAGCCCGAACCAGATCAGGGAGGCGAAGGCCAGGATCAGCGTGCCGAGCGCCGAACTGAGCAGCGCTACCTTGATGCCGCCCCAGACCAGGGTGGAGGAGAGCCCGTCCATGGCCTCGATGGCCTGAGCGGCGATGATGATGCCGACCAGCGTGCCCAGTACGCCGGTGACGACCGCGAATCCCCCCCAGAACAGGATGGCGTCGATCCAGGTCTTGGCGTGCCGGTCCGGCATGGCCCCGGGTCTGACCAGCCGGAGCGACCACAGCGTCAGGCAAACGACGGCCAGCAGTGAGAAGGTGAGGGGCCAGCGGATGACACCGAGGGCTTCGAAGGCTTCCATCGCAGTCATGGTATTTTTCCCATGGATCCAGGGTGGTGTACGGGTACGGGATCGGGCATCTGTCCGGCTCCGCCTGCTGCACCCCGGGAGGTGCTGGTTCGTACGCTGGCGAGAGAGCCGGACGGGTGGTGGCCCAGCAGTTCGGAGCGGGCCCCGGCCAGGATGGCGAGCCACTGGGACGCAATGAACCAGGCCAGCCCCCCGGCGAGGGCCAGCAGCAGTGAAAACGAGAGGAGGACGCAACTCCCTACCAGCCACTCCGGAAGGAGCGATCCGGCCAGCCCGGGCTCAGCCTCGAGAGCCTCGGCGAGCCGAAAGAAGTCGGCGAGGGCGCCGAAGATGCCGGTGGCGAGTGTCAGGCCGGAGAGCCACAGGATGATCCGGAAGTTGCGCTCGGGGTCTCGGTGGTCGTGCTTGACCCAGAGCTTGAACAGCTGCGCGGCGATGGCAGCGAACAGGAGTGCGCCCAGTCCGAGAACCGGCCAGAGAAAGGGTGGCGGACTCTGGAGCCAGTCCGCCCGCAGCAGCACGATGGTTTCCGCGAAGAGCACGGCTGTGGTGACCAGGGCCAGCGCGGAGCGCTCGAGGGTTCGCAGGCGGCCGGGTCTGAAGTGGCGGGTCAGCCGCCGGTAGTGGGGAGCGTGCAGCCGGTCGAGTTCACGGAGTGTCGCTCCGTCGGGCATCAGCGCGTCAACTGCGCGATTCCGAGCGTCTTCCGCCGACATCCCGCGGGCTTCCAATCGGTCGCACAGTTCCTCGAGGTCGAACTCCAGCTCGCGCAGGATCCTGAGCCGGTCCGGAACGGGAAGCGTCAGGTCCCGGTCCAGCCTGCGAAGCACCGGCAGGAACGCCCTCGCGGCGACCCGCGTCTGATGGGCGACTGTCCTCTCATGCGGCAATCCCCGCTGCGAGGCCTCGGAATTCACGCCGGGACCTCCCGCGCGCGGCGAAGCATCCGAAGGAGTCTCGACAGGATCTCTTGAACCCGGTTCGTCTCTCCGCTCAGATGCCTGCGACCGATGTCGGTGAGCGCATAGATCTTCTTTCTCCGGCCTTTCCCGCGCGACCAGCGGCCCAGGATGAGCCCGTTCGCCTCCATCCGGTGCAGGATCGGATACAGGGTGCCGTGCCGGAAGCGGAAGACCCCGTTGCTGTCTGACTCCACATCCAGGGCGATCTGGTAACCGTGCCTGGGGCCCTCCCGCAGCACGGCAAGGACCAGCAGCTCGTGGATTCCCCGGGCGAAGCCCTGCGCGTCGAATTCCTGGTCGTCGGGCGGGTTTGTTTCGGTCATGGCTGGTCTCGCCTCCGTCAGTGCAGTTCAAGTTCCGACTCGACCGCCGGGTCCGATGTGATGGACCGAACCAGACGGAAGCCGGTCATGGTTTCACGCTCGCTCCAGGGGCCCGGCCAGTAATAGCTGCGGTAGGCAGCCGTTACGGACCACGAGTAGGATGACCATGTACTGCCTCGCTTCACGGGCCTTATGCAGGTGCCGTCCCGCCACCATGGAGAATCTTCCGTCCTCGCCGATCCGTCGCCGGGATTTCCGTCATGAGTGTCATTCCAGCAGTCGGCAACCCATTCCTTCACATTCCCAATTGTGTCGTGGAGTCCGAACGACACGGGGATCTGCGGGTTGACGGCCGCACCGCTCTCTGTCGTCCGTTCCCGGTCGGAATCCGCATCGCGCAGGCGGTAGAGCGACACGATCGTCTCGCCGGTTTCCTCCAACCGAAGACCCGCGAAGATCGAGTTGGATATGAACGCAACCGGAACCCCGGGTGTCTCGAACGAGCCCGTGTATCCTCCCGAAGAATCGAAGATGTCGACGAAGCGGGGCGTCATTCCGTCCGTACTGCGAGTCACCCACAATTGGCCGCCGGGAGTTGCGACCATCCCCAGCACGGGCGAGACTCGCTCCTCGTATCCGACCGAGGCCACGATATCCTCCGCCTCCAGCCCGAAACGCCGCATGAAGCTTCCGTAGGGACCGGGGCCAAACTCTGCACCCCTCACAGCCATCTGCGGCGTGACCTCGATTGGATCCACTGACCGTCTGATACTCGCCACCACCGAGCCGCCGGCATACTTGTCGATCCGATAGCCTGGCCCGTTCAGGAAGAAGATGGAGTCTCCCCGGTGCGTCCAGATGACCGAGGGAGCAAGCACTTTGGGCCCCGGAAAGGATCCGCCGCCCAGTTCCATCATCGCCAGTTCCATCGGGACTTCATGCAGCGTCGTCGCATTCTGTCTCCTCTCGGCGACGAGTCGCTGCTCCATGACCGTCCCCGATGACGAGGTGGTACTCGTTACCGTGGCGAGCCAGTCAGTTCCGATCGCGAATCCCGGACCCCAGTAGACCAGCTCCGGACGCTGCTCGTTCAGGAACTCGCCCTCACTTGACCAGCGGCTCAGCATCTGTCGGCCGGTATCCCACACGGTCAGAACTCCGTGCGGGTCCATGGAGACCGCGGATGAGCTCCGAAACTCTCCAGGTCCGTCTCCCGAGCGTCCATAGCTGCCCGCGTAAGCTCCTGAAGCGTCGAATGCCACGACTCTCTGTCCTGTCCAGTCCGCCACGTAGATTCGGTCTTTCATCGGATCCGCGGCCACACCCCATGGAACCGCCGTGAGCGCGCTGTCGGGGGGTATGAGATCGGCCGTTCGCACGGCTCGGATGCCAAGCGGATCGTCGGGGCCGTGGTTCTCGATGATGGTCACGCCTGCGGAATCGCGCACGAGTGCGGTTTGGGTGTCACGGCGCGCCGGCTCGCACGAGCTGGCCAGCACCAGCAATGCCGCGATCCATGGAATGCCTGTTTGCGATGGACGACACTGCATGGCGCCGCATGGCCGGATGAAACGCGTGAGCTTGTATTTCCGGGAGCTCCTCCAGACAAGATATATCGATGATCTTCATATCGTGTGGCTATTATAAAGATCTTCGATAGTTTAATGCAAGAACCCGGGAGGGAAACGCGAAAGGCTCGCCAGCGATGGGAATGCCGACGAGCCTTGCTGAAACGACGTCTTGTTAGTCGGGAGGTGCTGCCAGGATGCTCCGCCTCAAGTCATGTCGGCACGGGAACGCTTGCCGAAGTGCCCAGGCCGTCCGGACGGTGCCTCGAAGTCTATTCGCTCCCGTCAGGTCGTTTCTATGAAGGCCAGGCTGATATCGCGGTTGACGCTGAGCCCGCAAACGGACCCCGACACCGTTGCAGTCGGGACGGCGCCGCTGAGGGCGGCGTCGAGCATCGAAAATGCGGCGGTGACGGCGTTGTCGAGGCTGCAGCTGCCTGCCCTCGTCCCGCTCGCCCAGCTGAAAGACCCGGAAGATGCTATTTCGAGCGTGAAGGTGAAGGTCTCGAGCGAGATGTTGAGCGATCCCGACTGGACCAGGCCCGGGTCGCTGTCCAGGACGAAAGTGACGCCATCGGCCGTGAACGAGCAGCCGGCAGCAGTCAGAGTGCCCGACAGACCCACCGCCATCGAACCCTGGGCTTCGTTCACGGAGATTGTTGCATCTCCCGAGAACACGGCTTCACCCCCTCCTGGGCAGGGAATGGTAGCGTCCAGGGGGATAGGCACTCCCGGGGGAACGACCAGGAGGGCTGTCGGATCAGCTTGCATGAGGGCTCCTGTGGAGACCAGAAGGTTTCCCCCGTACAATCCCTGAACGAGAGCGTTCGCTTCGTCCTGGGTCATCACGTCCTCCTCCGGCTCTGTAGCACTCTCGCATGCCGCCAGCGCGAGGGTGGCTTGGGCCAGTAGCAATACGAGTAGAAGTCTTGAGAGCATCGGTTGACGACTTCTTCTTGAGAACATCGTTCAAAAGCTCCTGATGATGAGGTTGTCGGCGTTCCTCAGCGCACTCGGGCAATCGCGCGGAGCGCGTACCAAGCTGCCACGCGTCATCCTACCCTTTCCGGATCGGGATGGTTCTTTCTGCGTGCCGGGTTTGTGGGTCTCAGGCGGCATCTCACTGCGTGCTGGGACAGGCATTTGACACTTACGGGGTTTGTTCGGTATTATGTCGGCCCCATGTCTCTTTTGCCGAAGAAGAAACGGCGAGCGCTGGAGGCGCTGCGCCAGGAGATCCGCCGGATCGAGATTCCGGATGGAGCCGGGGTGGCGAGCCTGCCGCTGGGCGTCCCGGAGATCGACGGGGCTCTGCCCGGGGGCGGGCTCCGCCTGGGCTGCGTTCATGAAATCGGCGGCGACGAAGCTGCGACCGGTTTCTGCGCCACCCTTCTGGCCCGTGCTTCGGGGGAGCAGGGGTCGATCATCTGGCTGGCGCGCAAGGATGACCTCTACCTGCCGGGGCTGGTCCGTTACGGAATCGAGCCCGGGCGGTTGCTGCTCGTCTCGGGGCTGCGGCGGCAAGCCGATGTGCTGTGGGCCATGGAGGAAGTGCTGCGCTGTCATGCCCTGAGGGGCGTTGTGGCGGAGTTGGACACCGTCGACCGGGCCGCCTCCCGGCGCTTGATGCTGGCTGCCGAGGGTTCGGGGGTGATGGGACTGGTGCTGGGGTCCGAAGCGGGCAGGAGGTGGACGGGACGGGCGCGGGTTCCCACGGCTGAAAGCCGTTGGCGGGTCACCACGGTTCCGGGAGCTGGGCTGGCCGGATGGCGCGTGGAGGTGCTTCACTGCCGCGGGGGAAGGCCGGCGTGCTGGACTTTGGGATGGGACTGACCGGGACCAGCTCATGGGCGTCTTTTCCACCCCCCGCCGCATCCTTGTCGCCTGGTTTCCCTGGTGGCCGGTCGAGAGGCTGGCCTGGCGCATTCCCGAGGTGCGCACCCGGCCCTTCGTGACCGCAGGCGAGTCCCGGGACCGCCTGGTGATCGAGGCGGTCAACCCGGTCGCGGCGAGGGCGGGACTTGTGCCGGGCATGCCTCTGGCCGACGGACGGGCCATCGTGCCCGGCGTGGTCGTCCGTGACGCCGATCCCGCCGGTGACGCCCATGCCCTGAAGCGGCTGGCTCGGTGGGCGGACGGCTTCACGCCCCGGGTCATGCCCGCCGGCGCGGACGCGCTCTTCCTCGATGTCGGAGGCTGCGCGCATCTCTTCGGGGGGGAAGAGGGGCTGATGGCGGCGCTCGCGGCCGGGCTGGAGCGGCTGAGGCTCACCTCGCGGCTGGCTCTCGCCAACACCCCCGGAGCGGCCTGGGCGCTGGCCCGCCATGGCGGCAAGTCTCGGCAGGTCTTGCCCCGGAGCGCCGGTCCTGCAGAGGTGAAGGAGGCGCTGGCCGGGCTTCCCGTCGCCGCCCTCCGGCTCGAAGCCGATATCGTGGAAGCCCTGGTTTCCTTCGGCCTGGACAGGGTTGGAACCCTCTATCCCTTCGGGGCCGGGGTGCTGGAGAAGAGGTTCGGTCCTGCGCCGCGTCGTCGCCTGGAGCAGGCCCTCGGTTTCGTCGAAGAGCCGGTCATCCCTCTCCCTCCCGCGCTTCCGCGCGAGGCCCGCCGTACCTTCACCGAGCCCATCGCCGCTCCCGACGGCATACGCGCGGCAGTGGACGCGCTGCTCGACGAGCTGTGCCGCAACCTGAGCCGGGCGGGCGAGGGCGTGCGGAGAGTACGCCTCGTCTGCCACCGGGCCGATGGCGAGAGTTCTGCTCTGGCGATCGGCACCAGCCGTCCTCTGCGCTGCAGCAAACTTCTCATGAATCTGCTCTCCGAAAAACTGGAGCGGATCGACCCCGGCTTCGGGATCGAGGAGATGGTGTTGTCTACCGATGTGGTCGAAGTCGTCGAGGAGGAACAGGAGGACTGGTTCGCGCGGGCCGCGGGAAGTGCCGGGCCGGGCGGAGGCGAGGAGCTGGCCGGCCTCCTCGACCGGCTGGGGAACCGCTTCGGCTTCGGGAGCATCTCCTGCCCGGTCCCGCGTCAGAGCTGGCTGCCCGAGCGGGCGGTGGAGCTCCGCGAACCCCTGGCCGCGCCGCGGACACCCGGCCCGGGCTGGCCTGAGGGGCGGCTCCGGCCGCTGCGCCTGCTGTCTCCCCCGGAGCGGGTGGAGGCCGTCGCCGGCGAACCCGACGGGGCGGAGCTTGCGGGCGCGCCGGTCCTCTTCCGGTGGCGCGGGCGGCCACACAGGCTGCGCGCCGCCGAGGGGCCCGAGCGGCTGGAGTGCGAGTGGTGGCTGGAAGACGCCCCGTCCCGCGACTACTACCTGACCGAGGATGAGGAGGGGCAGCGCTACTGGCTCTACTGCGAGCGGCCCCACGGCACGGTCGCTCCTCCGCGCTGGTTCCTGCACGGGATTTTCGCGTGAGCACGACCCGGGCGGAGGGGAGCACGACCGTGACCGGGAGGAGCGAAGCCCGGACTGGCAGAAGCGCAGCCGGGGCGGCAGGGAGTTCGGTCCTGGCGGGCGGCTACGCCGAGCTGCAGGTCACCAGCAACTTCTCGTTCCTGCGTGGCGCTTCCCACCCCGAGGAACTGGTGGAGCAGGCCTGTGCTCTCGGTTATCGCGCCCTGGCTCTCACCGACCGCAACACCCTGGCGGGTATCGTGCGCGCCCATCATGCCGCGCGGGAGACCGAACTGCGCTTCATCGCCGGGGCCCGCCTCGACCTCGTGTACGGGCCGTCTCTGCTCTGTCTGCCTGTCTCCAGGAAGGGCTACGGCCGCCTGGCCCGCCTGATCACCCGCGGGCGCAGGCGCGCACCCAAGGGGGAGTGCCGGCTCCTGCGCGAGGATGTGGTGGAGGCGGCCGGGGAGCAGATCTTCATCGCCCTGCCGCCGGAGGTGCCCGGCCCCGGGTTCGCCGGACGGCTGGCGTGGTACCGGGAGCGACTGGAGGCGCCCCTCTATCTGGCCGCCACCCACGGCCACCGGGGCAACGACGCCCGCCGCCTGGCCGGCCTCGCCTCCCTCTCGGAAGCGGAATGCGTGCCCCTGGTTGCGACCGGCGACGTGCACCAGCACGTTCCGGAACGCGGCCGGCTCCACGACCTGCTGACCTGCATACGCGAGCGCTGCACCATCGACACCGCCGGCTGGCGCCTCGCGGCCAACGCGGAACGCCATCTCAAGTCTCCCGCGGAGATGGCCGCGCTCTTCCGCGATCATCCCCGGGCCCTGGCCAATGCAGTGGAGATCGCCGAGCGCTGCCGCTTCTCCCTCCGGGAGCTGCGCTACGAGTACCCCGAGGAGGTGGTCGGCGAAGGCCGCACGCCCCAGCAGGAGCTTGAGATCCTGACCTGGGAAGGCGCGGCCCGGCGCTATCCCGAGGGCGTCCCCTCCAGGGTGCGGGCGACCCTCGAACACGAGTTGGCTCTCATCGGCGAGCTGGAATACGCCCCCTATTTCCTCACCGTGGCCGACATCGTCCGGACCGCCCGCGGCATGGGCATCCTGTGCCAGGGACGCGGTTCGGCCGCCAACTCGGCGGTGTGCTACTGCCTGGAGATCACCTCGGTCGACCCGGATCGCATCGACCTGCTGTTCGAGCGCTTCATCTCCGCCGAGCGGGGCGAGGTGCCCGACATCGACGTGGATTTCGAGCACGATCGCCGCGAGGAGGTCATCCAGTACATCTACCGCAAGTACGGCCGCGAGCGGGCCGGGTTGGCTGCGACGGTGGTGACCTATCGCGTGCGCAGCGCATTGCGCGACACCGGCAGGGCCATGGGGCTGAGCAAGGACACGGTCGACCGGCTGCTCTCCATGGCTTCGGTCTGGTCGAAGCCGGTGGGCGAGGAGAGAGCCCGGGAGGAAGGGTTTGATCCCGCGGACCGGCGCCTGCGCCTGACCCTGGAACTGGCCAGGGAGCTGTACGGCTTCCCCCGCCATCTGTCCCAGCACACGGGCGGGTTCGTCATCTCCCGCCAGCCGCTGTGCGAGATCGTTCCCATCGAGAACGCCGCCATGGAAGACCGCACGGTGATCGAGTGGAACAAGGACGATCTGGAGGCGCTGGGGCTCATCAAGGTGGATGTTCTGGGGCTGGGCATGCTCTCCTGCATCCGCCGCTCCTTCGAGTTGCTGGAGGGGCACTACGGCATCCGCCACACCCTCGGGGACGTGCCCGCGGAGGATCCGGGGGTCTACGAGATGATCCAGCGGGCGGACACGGTGGGCGTGTTCCAGATCGAGAGCCGGGCCCAGATGGCGATGCTGCCCCGGCTGAAGCCGGCCACTTTCTACGACCTGGTGATCGAGGTGGCGATCGTGCGTCCGGGGCCGATCCAGGGCGACATGGTTCACCCCTATCTGCGCCGGCGCCGGGGCGTGGAGCCGGTGTGGTATCCGTCCGAGGAGCTGCGCGAAGTGTTGGGGAAGACGCTGGGCGTGCCCCTCTTCCAGGAACAGGCGATGAAGATCGCCATCGTCGGGGCCGGGTTCAGCCCTGCCGAGGCGGACCAGCTGCGCCGGGCCATGGCCAGCTTCCGCAACTACGGCACCATCCACCGCTTCCGCGACAAGTTCGTGGAGGGGATGGTGGGGAGGGGGTACGAGCGGGACTTCGCCGAACGCTGTTTCAAGCAGATCGAGGGGTTCGGCGACTACGGCTTTCCGGAGAGCCACGCGGCCAGCTTCGCCCTCCTGGTCTACATTTCCTCGTGGCTGAAGCACCATTACCCGGATGTCTTCGCCTGCGCTCTTCTGAACAGCCAGCCCATGGGCTTCTACGCTCCCGCCCAGATCGTGGGCGATGCGCGCAAGCACGGGGTGGAGGTGCGTCCGGTCGATGTCAACCATTCGGTGTGGGACTGCACTCTGGAGCCCCCGCACCCGCGCCCGGCGTTGCGGTTGGGGCTGCGCCAGATCCGCGGCCTGAGGGAAGAGGATGCCGCCCGCATCGTGGGCGCCCGGGAAGGAGGGTACCGCTCCCCGGCCGATCTGTGGCGGCGGGCGGGAATTTCTCCGGCCGTCCTGGTCCGCCTGGCCAGGGCGGACGCCTTCACCTCCACCGGGCTGGACCACCGCCAGGCCGCCTGGGCGATCAGTTCCCTGGACCGGGCGGGACCGCTACCGCTCTTCGATTCGCCCGACGGGGGCGCCCCGCCTCGCCTCGAGCCGGCCCTGCCCGCCATGACCGCGGGCGAGCAGGTGGTGGCCGACTACCGGACCACCGGACTGTCCCTCAAGCAGCATCCCACTGCCCTGCTGAGGGAGCGGCTGGCCGGCCGGGGGGTGCGCCCGGCCAGCCACCTGGAGGAACTGCCCGCCGGCGCGCGCGTCACCGTCGCCGGCATCGTGCTGTGCCGCCAGCGGCCGGGCACGGCTGGCCGGATCGTCTTCGTGACCCTGGAGGACGAGACCGGGACCGCCAACCTGGTGGTCTTTCCCTCGGTTCAGGAACGTTGCCGCCGCGGCCTGCTCACGGCGCGACTGATGATCTGCCACGGCCGGCTGGAGAAGGAACAGGGGGTGATCCATGTGATCGCCAACCGGATCCATTCCCTCAACGACTGGCTGGACAGCCTGGCGGGGAAATCGGGAGCACCTTCGCAGGATGCTTTCGTGGGAAGGGGGCGGTTCTTCCACTAGACCGTATCTGCGAGCTCTCCCCGGTTACCGCACGATTCCGCGCCCGCGTTGCCAATACTCGTCAGGGCTTTGACCTGATCGGGTCGATGGTTTTAGATTACCGGACCTTGCTGTTCGTAACCAGCCATCGCCGTTTGTGGACCCAACCCCCGGTAGCGCGCACTGGATGTTTGCATCCTCTCGTGGTCTAGACTCCTTCGATCAGTACCTTCAGGACGTAGAAAAGTACCCGCTCATCCGGGATCCCGAAGAAGAGCGCGAGCTGGCACGACGAGCTCGGACGGGAGACATGGAGGCCGCCGAGCGGCTCGTGACCGCGAACCTCCGGTTCGTGATCTCCTACGTCAAGAAGTACCAGGGTCGCGGGCTCGGCCTTGCCGAGCTGGTGTGCATTGGCAATGAGGGCCTGCTGAAGGCGGTCAAGAAATTCGACCCCGACAAGGGGGTCAAGTTCATCAGCTACGCGGTCTGGTGGATCCGGCAGACCGTGCTGCAGGCGCTGGCCGAACAGACCCGTTCGGTGCGCATCCCTCTCAACCAGAACTCCAACCTCGCCAAGCTGGCGCGCACCGACACGGCGCTGACCCAGGAGCTGGGCCGCTCTCCCACCGATCAGGAGATCGCCAAGGAGATGCAGGAACCCATCGAGACCATCCGCGCGCTGCGTCGGGTGGCCGCCACCGAGCTCAGCCTGGACGCGCCCATCGACCGACGGGACCGGGACAGCTCGAGCTTCGGCGAGCGCTTCGCCGGTGTGGAGGCCGCGGATATCGAACTGGATGTGGAGGCGCTGGCCCGCCGGGCCTTCATGGAGGACATGTTCGAGAAGTATCTGACGGAACGCGAGCGCAAGATCCTCTACCTCTACTACGGTCTGGACGACGGCGAAGAGCGCACGCTGGAGGAGATCGGCGTGCTCCTGGGGGTCACGCGCGAACGGATTCGCCAGATTCGCAACCGCGCATTCGAGAAGCTGCGCGAGAGCCCCCAGGGGGATTCGTTGTCCGGCTTCTGGAGCGCCAACTGACCGGGCCTTCCGGTTCCCCGCATTCCCGGTAGTGCCTGGTCGAAGTCGAGGTGGGGTGACCATCGGTCTAACGTTTGCGCTCGTCGCCATCGCTGCCTCCGCCTCCGCCCAGCAACCCGCCCTCTGGAACGGTCCCCGCGTACTGGAGCTGGTCGAGCATGGCATGGCGACCCGGCAGGCAGTTGCCCGGGACGGCCTTGACGCCTACACGGCCGACGCGCGCGGCTACGTCTACTATTTCCTCGACCGCAAGGACACCGAGGAGCGAAATCTGGCCAAGACCGACCAGCTCGCCGTGCGCATGTTCTGGAAAGCTCCCCGCTTTACCAAGCAGCACATTCTGGGTCGCCGTGACGAGGAACGGATACCCACCAACCTCCGCTACCACCTCGACCACCTGACCGTCATCCAGGAGAACTTCGGCGATGTGATCCGGATGGGCGACGGGGACGAAGTGGCGGCCGTGCTCCATCCCCTCGCGCCGGGCTCGACCGCCTCGTACGACTTCCGGATGGCCGATTCGGTCACGATTGCCTTCGGGGGCGGCCTCGATCCGGTCCGGGTGTACGAAGTGCAGGTGCGCCCGCGCGATCCAGACCAGCCCGGTCTGGTGGGCACGCTCTTTCTGGACCGCGAGTCGGCCGCCATCGTGCGCATGAACTTCACCTTCACCCCCGCATCCTACGTCGACCGGCAGCTGGACTATATCCGGGTGTCGCTGGACAACGCCCTCTGGGATCGCCAGTACTGGCTGCCCTATCAGCAGAGCGTCGAGATTCGGCGGGAAGTCTCCCTTTTCGACCTTCCGGTGGGCACCATCATCCGGGGCCGGTGGGAAATCGGCGACTACGATTTCGAGGCCGACCTCCCGGATGCGTTCTTTCTCGGACTCCGGATCATGCGGAGGAATGAGGAGGCGCTGCGGGCTTTCCCCTTCGAGCGGGATCTGTATGCCCAGATCGACGAGGAGGGGCTTGTTCCAACCTCCGAATTGATCGACATCAGGGCCGAGGCGACCCAATTGATGCGCGGTCGCTATCTGAGCGGCCTGCAGCGCCTGCGTCTCTCCATGCCGCCCTTCTCCGAGGCGCTGCGCTACAACCGCGCCGAGGGTTGGGTCACCCAGGCGGGTTTCAGCGTTCGCGTCGCAGACCGCCTGCATCTGAGCGCGCTGCCGGGCTACAGCTACGGCCAAGGCCGTCCCCTGGGCCGCCTGAGCGGCGTGCTGGAGGCCCCGGATCCCTCTCGCACAGGCACTCTGGGCATCGATCTCTACCTTCGCGCGCCGCGTGACATCGGCCCGTTGCCGGGGTCGAGCCGGACTATGAACACCCTCTCCTCGCTCCTCCGCAAGAGCGACTGGACCGACCCCTACTTCGCCACAGGAGTCCGTGCTCGCGCCAGCCGCTCGCTCGGCCCGGTGTCGGCGCGCGCCGAAGTCCGCTACGAACGACATCGCAATGCCCGCATCGTGGTCGGCGGGGAGCCGGACGGCGCAGGCTGGCGTCCGGTTCGAGCCATTGAAGAGAGCAACCTGGCCGCCGTTCGTCTGTCCGCTTCGAGCGGAAACCCCAGCCAACTCTTCGGAGAAGTGGGCGCGACCCTCGGCGGCTTCGGCGGCACGACCTACCAGGAAGCGACCATGCGTCTCGCAGCCGGCCGCCGCTGGTTGGAGCACGGCGTGGAACTCCGCTCGAACCTGGATGCCGCTGCCGTCTCCGCAGGCGCGCCTCCGCAGGCGCTCTACCTCCTGGGCGGCCGCGAAACCCTCCCCGGATACGACTACCGCTCCCTGGTCGGCAACGCCTTCTGGTTGCTCCGGGTCGAGGGTTCCCACGAACTGTTCGGGCATTGGCTGCGGGTTCGCGGCGTCGGCGCGGCCGGTCGCACCTGGCTCTCTGCCGGCGAAGTCCCGGAGTCGTGGAACGCCCGCCCACCCCGGATTTCCCGCTACTCCGCCGGACTGGGGCTCGCCTTTGGCTGGGATCTGGTCCAGATCGACCTCGTACGCGGCCTGAACGGGGGCTCCTGGGAGATGGTGCTGGACATCAATCGGCGCTTCCGGGATCTCTTCTAGAAGCCGGGCCACGCTCCTGTCGGCGATCTAGTCGTCGTTTCTGTTCGAGAACAGCACCAACTCCCGCGCGTGCACATCGGCCGTGGGAATGGTGATCCCGTCCCGCTCGTAGGAGTCGTACTCGAGGCGGCCCTCCACATAGACCCGGTCCCCTTTCCTCACGAAGTCCTCGACGAACTGCGCGGTCTTGTTCCACACCGTGATTCGGTGCCAGTCCGTGCGCTCCTCGATGTCGCTTGGGCCGCGACGGATCCGCTGGTTGGTGGCGAGCGAAAAATGCGCCACCTTCTTCTGTGCCTGGGTTTCATGAATGTCCGGGTCTCGCCCGACATTTCCAATCAGGATGACCTTGTTTACGGACCGGCTCATCGACGTCTCTCCCTTCTTGGCGTGAAAACTGGAATGCTCCCGACGACTCACGTTCGCGGGAGAAACCGGGCGAAGGAATGACGCGATGGGCCAATCGCAACCTGGCCGTGTTCGGGATGCTGGTGCCGATTGAAATCGCCCTGCCTGATTCTCCGGCAGCCGGCTACGCCCTCAACCCTTGCAGTCGAACCAGCGCTCTCCGGCCTCGGTGTCCACGACCAGCGGCACGTCGAGCACGGTGGAGTCCTGCATATGCGAGACGACCAGCTGGCGCACGGCCTCGAGCTCTGCGGCGGGCACCTCGAGTACCAGTTCATCGTGGACCTGCAGGAGCAGCATCGCCCGGGAACCGGCTTCGTCGAGCGAGCGCTGGACCTCGATCATGGCCTTCTTGATCACGTCCGCAGCCGTGCCCTGGATGGGCGTGTTGCGCGCGATCCGCTCTCCGTGAGCCCGGATGTTCCAGTTGCGCGAGGCAAGTTCCGGCACGTAGCGGCGCCGCCCCGACAACGTCTCCACGTACCCCCGTTCCCGGGCGAGCGAGACCTGCTCGTCCAGAAACGAACTCACGCCGCTGAAGCGCTCGAAGTATTGGTCTATGAAGCGCTGCGCCTCGTCCCGGGGCGTGTCCAGCTGGCGGGCCAGCGAGAAGGCTCCTTGTCCGTACAGGGTGGCGAAGTTGATGGTCTTGGCCTGATCGCGCATGCGCGGAGTGACGGCTTCCACGGGCACAGCGAAGATGATGGCGGCCGTCTGCCGGTGGATGTCGCTCGCTTCGCGGAAGGCGGTCACAAAAGCGGGGTCGCCGGAGAAATGCGCCAGGATGCGCAACTCGATCTGGGAATAGTCGGCAGCCAGCAGGACATGCCCGGGAGCGGCTACGAACCCCTTGCGGATCTCCCGGCCGAGTCGGGTGCGGATGGGGATGTTCTGCAGATTGGGATTGCTGGAAGACAGCCTGCCGGTGGCCGCCACGGTCTGGTTGAAGTGGGTGTGGATGCGGCCGGTGCGCGGATGCACCATCCTGGGAAGGGCGTCGACGTAGGTGCTGCGCAGCTTCTCCATGCGACGGTATTTCATCAGCAGCCGCGGCACCCGATGGCCGAGCGCCGCGAGTTCCTCAAGCACCGCTGCTGCGGTGGAAGGCCCCGTCTTGCTCTTCCGGATCACCGGGAGCCCCAGATCTTCAAAGAGCACGGTCCGCAACTGTGGCGTCGAGTTCAGGTTGAATTCGGATCCCGCCTCCTCGAAAATCTCCTCCTGCACCAGGCGAAGCTCGTATTCCAGCTGGCGGCTCATCTCGCTGAAGAAGATGGGATCGATGCGCACCCCGTTTCGCTCCATGCGCGCCAGCACCGGCACCAGCCGCATCTCGACATCCCGGAACAGCTCGTCGAGGGCATACTCTTCCAGCCTGGGCCGGAAGCATGACTGCAGGCGCGCCGCACAGTCGGCGGCCTGGCAGGCGTAGCGGAGCGTTTCCTCGGGCCCGAGCCGGGTCAGTGGAACCTCCTTCCTCCCCGTGCCGACCAGCTCTTTGAGCGGCGCGGTCTCCAGTCCGAGGGTGTTGGCCGCCAGGCTCTCCAGCTCGTGGCCGCGGAGCTCGGGTTTGAGGAGGTACGACGCCACCATTGTGTCGAAAGAAGGAGCGCCCAGAGTGATCCCGGCCTCCGACAGGGCGACGATCACATGCTTGAGGTCGTGCCCGATCTTGCGCACCCCGGGATCTTCGAGCAGGTCGCGTAGCGCAGCCATGGCGGAGGAGTCGAGGGCAGGGAGATTCCTAGCCGCGTCCGGGGACGACGCTTCCATCGGCAGGTCGAGCGCGGGCTCGTGGCCCAGCGGCAGGTACCGCGCCTTGCCGCCGCGCGTGGAGAGGGCGATCCCGGCGATGCGCCCCCGCATCGGGTCAGGGGAGGCGGTCAGGACGGCCACGGCCACTTCCTCCTGCGCGCGGGCCTCCTCGACCACCTCCGCAACCCCGGCCGCATCGAGCACCAGCTGGTAGTCGGTGGTCTCCTCGGCGGACGGCGCACGGTCCGTTGCGGGCGCGGGCGCGAAGCGCTCCAGCAGGGTGTGAAACTCGAGTGCCAGCAGCAGCTCACGCATCCGGTCCCGGTCTGGAGCGCGCACCGCCAGCTGCTCCAGGTCGAGTTCGACAGGCACGTCGGTCAGGATGGTCACCAGACGTTTCGACAGCCGGATCTGGTCCGCGTTGTTGAGCAGCGACTCGCGCGCACGCTTGGCCCGCACTTCGTCCGCGCGCGCCAGGATCTCCTCCAGACCGCCGTAATCCCGGATGAGCTTGACCGCCGTCTTGGGCCCGATGCCCGGGGCTCCGGGGACGTTGTCGGAGGAATCCCCGATCAACGCCAGATAGTCCACGATACGGCCTGGTGGCACTCCGAAGCGCTGGCTCGCATTCGACTCGTCCACCCATTTCGCCGACACCCCGGCGCTTCCCCCCCGCGCTGGCCGGAAAAGACGCAGGCCGGGACGCAGGAGCTGGTAGAAATCCTTGTCGCCGGAGACGATGACCGCTTCCACCCCCTTCTCCAGGCCGCGCAGCGCCAGCGAGCCGATCACGTCATCGGCCTCGAAGCCGTCGACTTCGACGACAGGGCTATGAAGGGCGTCCAGCAGGGCCCGAATGCGGAGCAGGCTTTCGCGGAGGTCCTCGGGCATCTTCTCCCGCGTCGCCTTGTACTCGGGATACCATTCCTTGCGCTGGCTCGAACCCGCGTCGAAGACCACCGCCAGGTAGTCCGGCGCGAAGTCGTCCCGGATGCGAAGCAGGTAGTTGAGGAAGCCCCACTCCGCGGAGGTGTTTTCGCCCCGGGAGTTGGTGAGCGGCCGCCTGGCGAAGGCGAAGAACGACTGATAGATGAGCGCGTAGGCGTCGATCAGAAAGAGGCTGGGCGAAGTCATGACCCTTCGCCGTACAGCCAGTGGTAGATCCAGGCGTTGCGCGTCACGCTCTTCACGTAGAGACGCGTTTCGCGGAACGGGATGCGTTCCGTAAGCCGCTGGAGATCCGAGGCTTCCGGCAGGCGGCCCCAGCGGGCGGCGCGTGAGGGGCCCGCGTTGTAGGCCGACAGGACCAGCGGTAGCCGCCCGTCGTAGCGACTCAACATGTCGGCGAGGTAACGGGAGCCCAGGTGCAGATTGACGTCGGGTGCCTTGAGTGACGCCGCCCGGAAGGGACGTGGTCCTTCCCGGCGCGCCAGCTGCTGTCCGGTCTCGGGCATCACCTGCATGAGCCCGACCGCTCCCGCGCTGGATACGATCCCCGCGTCGAAGGCCGATTCCTGCCGGATGAGGGCGGCCATCAGGAACGCGTCGATCTCCCGTTTGGCGGCCTCGTCGAGGATGATGTCGCGGTAGGGGAGTGGATAGACGGTTCGCAGGAGGCGCGGCGAGCGCGGGTATCCGGCGGCCCTGGCCTCCCCCCCGACCCGGATGCCCTCGATATGCATGCCCTCCGCGATGAGTCCTTCGGCCAGCCTGAGCAACGCCCCGGCGCCGCCGGCCGCGCGCTCGGCCAGCCGCTCCGTCGCGTCCCGCGCGGCCGAGATCATCCCCGCGCGCTTCAGCAGTCCCGCTTCCCGGAGGGGTTCGTACATCCAGAAGACGCCGGCTTCGTCGAACGGTGGGTCAGGTTCCAGAACGGGGTCGTAGGTGTCGCCGAGCAGTTGCGCTCCCAGGAACGCGTAGTAGGAGAAGGGGTCCCCGTGGGTGACGAGCGCCACTTGCTCGGTCGCCCGCTCGCGGTCTCCCAGCTGGAGGCGGTTCCACGCGGCCCAGTAGGCAGCCTCCTGCCAGCGCTGTCCGTCCGGGAAGTCCGTGAGATAGGTTTCGAAGACCGTGGCGGCGGCTTCGTGCTCGGCCGCCGCGATGTGGAGCTGCCCGAGGCGCATGCGCGCCAAGCCCGCCCGGTCCAGGCTCGGCGCCATCGACGCCGTTCGCCCGTACCCGTCCATGGCCTGGGAAAGACGGCCGGCGTCGTGGTCCGCGTCGGCTCGGAAGAAGACGAAGTCGACGGCTTGGCGGCTCCCCGGAAAGCGCTCCACCAGCTGTTCCTGCGACGCCACCGCGTTTCCTCCCTCCCCGAGCCGCCGCTGCACGCGGGCCAGGTCGTCGAGCGCGGGTGCGCCGATGGCGGGGTCCTCGGTCTGCGCCAGGCGGGAGAGCTCCTCCCTGGCCTCGGAAAGACGGCGCGTGCCCGCGAGCAGGCGTGCCCGGGCCAGGCGGAGTGTGACGGAGGGTGTGACAGAGGTTTCCGCCACATAGCGGTCGTAGACCTCGAGGGCGAGTTCCGACTGGTCGCCGCGCTGCAGAACCCGTCCCAGCGCGGGGAGCTCTTCGGTCGGGGCTGTCCCCGATCCGGCCAGCGCAGTGGCGGCGAGGGTGGCGCTGCTACCCCGGTCGATGGCCTCCAGCACGGCCCGGAACGCGGCGAGCGAGCCTTCTTCGTCCCCGCGCGCCTGTCGCAGTTCGCCCAGCGTCGCTCGGCCTCGCGCGCGGCGCCCGTCGTCGGAGATCGAGGCCACGGTTTCGTCGAGAAAGGCCTCGGCGCCCGCGCTGTCGCCCGCGGCCAGGTAGGCGTCGGAATACAGCAGCCAGACGCGCTCCCGGATTTCATCGTCGGAGATGGCTGCGCTGGACATTCGCAGGCCGGCGGTGTCGCCCAGCGGGGCAAGGATGTCCGCCATCTCCAGGCGCACCCGGCTGTTGAAGAAGTCGGTGCGGCCTGTGGCGATCGCCTCCAGCGCGCTGAGCGCATCCGCCGGGCGGCCCAGGCGGGCGCGGACCCTGAGCAGGCGCAGAACGGCCTCCTCATTGCGGCCCCCACTGGCCAGGTACTTGGTGAAGGCGCCCTCTGCAGCGACCCAGTCTTCCGCGGACTCAGCCGCCTGGCCCAAAAGGAACCATGCCTCGCCGTAGCTCTGATCGTCGAGCCATTCGGCGCCCTCGAGCAGCTCGGTCACCTGTGGCCAGTTCT
This sequence comes from Longimicrobiales bacterium, assembly GCA_965237885.1. GTDB lineage: Bacteria > Gemmatimonadota > Gemmatimonadetes > Longimicrobiales > Gaopeijiaceae > BD2-11. The sequence continues at coordinate 2,021,643 of CBDEGN010000002.1, forward strand.
CCCAACCGGCTTCGGCGCGGGCCAGCGCCAGGATCGCGGCGGGCTCGGGCGAATCGATTTCGGACAGCGCCTCCCTCAGCGCGACCGCGGTGTGCCAAGGCCGGTCGAGGCGGATGTCACCGCCGGATCCGGCGACCTGTGGCAGCGTGCCGCGCGCCTGCAGGATGGGAAACGCGGGAGCAGGGGTCGCAATGGCCGGGCTTGCCGAGGCGAGGAAGGCCAGAGTGATCGCGGAAAACCTCTTCATCGTCCACTCCCAGTACCCCGGGATGTCCATTCCCAGGGCCCAAAAATGACGAAAGGCCACCCCTTGGGGTGACCTTTCGCCTGCAGCTTCCGGCTTCGGATTATATGGAAGCTCTCCCGGTCTCCATCGCGTGAAGCGCGTCGATCATCTTCTGGGCCGACTCTTCCATGTCGATGACGAGCGAGTCAATGCGCGATACGAAGAAGTTGTGGGCGATGCTCACGGGGATCGCGATCGTGAGGCCGGCCGCGGTCGTGAGGAGCGCCACCTTGATGCCGCCCGCGACCAGAGTCGCCTCGACTTCGCCGGCCAGCTCGATGGACTGGAAGGCGATGATCATCCCGATCACCGTGCCCAGGAAGCCAAGCAGCGGCGCGATGTTGGTGAGGGTCGCCAGGATCACCAGGCCCCTCTCCAGACGGCTCAACTCGATGAGCCCCTGATTCTCGATGGCCTTCATGACCCGGTCGGTGCCCTCCTCGTGCCGCTCCAGTCCCGCATAGAGGATGTTGGCCGCGGGTGAGTTGGACTCGCGGGTGACCTCGATCGCCTGCTGCAGCTGCGCATCGGCGAGGAGCGCGTCGACCTCCGAGAGAATCTTCTTGGTGCGGCCGCCCTTGGCCATCAAGTCGAAGAACTTCCAGATGATCACGACAACGCCGATGACGATACACAACGCCAAGGGCCAGCGCATGAACCCGGTCTGCTCCCAGATGAATCCCATTCGCTCGCCGAGAGTCTGCTCTGGCGCTTCCATCCCGGGAATCTGAAGGAGTGCAACGTAGAGATGATTAAGAGCGGCCAAGGGAGTGTCCTCCATGAGCTGGTTTCAAGGCAAACGAAATGACTGCCCACAGCGGACAGCCCACCGAGTCTTCCGGAGCCTACCCTAACACCGGAGCAGGCAAGATGAAGGTAGGCTCGGGACGTGTCAAGGGCTGTCGGAGCGCTGTTTTCCTCACCGGCGCAGCGTCCACTCGCTCGACCGGTAACGTTGCTCCAACGAAGGCATCAGCCGCACCGCTGACTCTGGAAGCTCTCCGGCGGTCATCTCCGTTCCCAGCACGGAGGCGAGGCCGGCTGCAATGGCGGTCGCGACCTCCCGCCAGGAGGGAGCGCGTCCGATTTGCTCATGCAGGGTCGTGGAGCCGGGCGTCATGCCTGCGCCGACCGGCTGTCGGCTGAGCTCCCGGACGAACTCCTGGGTGCCGTCGATCAGGACCGACCCGTGCTGCAGCAGCGCGTGCCCGATGCGTGCCTGGGCCGAGCCCGTGAGCTTCCGCCCCCCCGCCACCACCTCGCCCCCCGTGGTCACATCGAAGCATGCTCCTGCCCGCGGCGCGCCCGGCACCTCGCCCGCGGCCAACCGGGCATCCGCGCCCAGGGAGCGCAGCCCGGCGGCCAGGCCGCGCTGCACCACCGCGTAGGCAGCCCGCACCCGCCCGACCGCGGCGACCGGAGCGACCACCGCGTAGGTCAGCTCGGCGTCGTGCAGCACGCCCCGGCCGCCGGTGGGACGGCGCACCACGTCGATGCCCAGCCGCTGCGCCCGGGCAAAGTCGTAGGTGCCGGCGGCGGGTTCGTTGCGGCCCAGCGAGAGGGTCGGACGGGTCCAGCTGTACAGGCGCAGCCACCCCGCGTCCGGCCCGACCGTGCTGGCGAGGGCGTGATCGGCCGCCATGTTGGCCGCGCCGTCCCGGGGCGGGTCGCACACCACCGTCCAGCGGAGGCGACCCATCAGCCCCGCCGCCCCTCGTAACGCCGGTCCTCCGGCCAGGCCGCGACCCCCTGAAAGGTCCGGCCCGGGGACCGACGAGGAGTGCTTCGGGCCGACGAAGAATCGGCTCACGGCCCGCGCGCTCGTGCTCAGCCGGCGGACAGGTCGAGCACGTCCCCTGACGACATCACCTCCACCCGCGCCGCATCCCCCACCAGCCCCCGGAACGCCTCCGGGTCCTGCACGATCGGCGGGAAGGTGTTGTAGTGGATCGGCACCACCACCGATGGCCGGATGAAGTCGACCGCGATGGCCGCGTCCTCCGGTCCCATGGTGAAGTTGTCGCCGATCGGCAGCAGGGCCACGTCGACCTGGCCACGCAGCAGCTGCATGTCGGTCAGCAGGGCGGTATCGCCCGCATGGTAGACCCGGGTGCCGTCGGCGTCGATGAGTAGCCCGGCCGGCACCGTCGTGTACGCTCCGGTGTTGTCGCCATGCACCTGACCGCCGTGCAACGCGGCGGTCATCTTCACGCGTCCGAACGGGAAGTTGTACCCGCCTCCGATGTGCATCGGGTGCGCGTTCTCGATCCCCTGGCTCTGGGCGAAGGCCACGATCTCGAAGGTGGCAACCAGGGTGGCGCCGGTCGCGCGAGCGAGCGGAATGGCGTCCGCGAAATGATCGAAGTGTCCGTGCGAGCACAGCACATAGTCGATGTCGCCCAGGTCCGCGAGGGAGAGGTCGTTGGCCGGACTCTCCTCGTACCAGGGGTCGATCGAAATGCGCGTGCCGTCGTTCAGCTCGAGCAGGAAGGTGGAGTGACCGTGAAACGTCAGCTTGGCCATGATGAATCTCCGTTCAGGCTTGGTTCCGGCTTCCTAGGGGGCAGCCCCCGGCGGTGGAGGATCAGTCTCCAGCTCAGTCCTCGGTCTGCGCATAGCTCTCGACCGGAGGACAGGCGCAGACCAGGTTGCGGTCGCCGTATGCGTTGTTCACCCGGCCCACCGAGGGCCAGAATTTCGCCTCTCTCGTCCATGGAGCCGGAAACGCGGCCTGCTCCCGGCTGTAGACGTGATTCCACTCGCTGCTCACCACCGTCGCCGCCGTGTGCGGGGCGTGCTTGAGGGGATTGTCCCGGCGGTCGGCCAGGCCCAGCTCGATTTGCTGGATTTCCGCCCGAATCGAGACGAGGGCGTCGCAGAAGCGGTCCAGCTCCTCCCTCGATTCACTTTCCGTCGGTTCGACCATGATGGTGCCCGGGACCGGGAACGACATGGTGGGGGCGTGGAAACCGTAGTCCATGAGGCGCTTTGCCACATCTTCGTCGGTTATCCCGGTCGCCCTCTTGAGTGGTCGCAGGTCGAGGATGAACTCGTGCGCCACCCGGCCGTGCGCCCCCTTGTAGAGCACAGGGAAGTGCTTCTCCAGCCGGTTCGCCATGTAGTTGGCGTTCAGGATCGCGACTTCCGTCGCCTTCCGCACGCCCCCGCGGCCAAGCAGCGCGATGTACGCCCACGAGATGAGCAGGATGCTCGCGCTTCCCCACGGCGCCGCAGACACGGGTCCGATCGCCTTGTCGCCTCCCGTCTTCACCAGCGGATGGCCGGGCAGGAAGGGCGCCAGGTGCGCGTGCGCGCAGATGGGTCCCATTCCGGGCCCGCCGCCGCCGTGCGGGATGGCGAAGGTCTTGTGCAGGTTGATGTGGCACACGTCGGCGCCGTAGTCGCCCGGACGCGCCAGCCCCACCTGGGCGTTCAGGTTGGCCCCGTCCAGATAGACCTGCCCCCCGCGCTCGTGCACGATGTCGCAGGCCTCGCGGATACGCTCCTCGAAGACCCCGTGGGTGGACGGATAGGTGACCATGAGCGCGCTCAGCCGGTCGGCGTGCTGGTCCGCCCTGGCGCGCAGGTCGTCCACGTCGATATTGCCGTCCTGGTCGCACTTCACCACCACCACGCGCATCCCCGCCATGATCGCGCTGGCCGGGTTGGTCCCGTGCGCGGAGGAGGGAATGAGGCAGACGTCGCGCCCGGTGTCCCCTCGGTCATGGTGGTAGGCGCGGATCACAAGCAGCCCCGCGTACTCCCCCTGGGCCCCGGAGTTGGGCTGCAGGGAAGTCGCGTCGAAGCCGGAGATCTCGGCCAGCCATCGCTCCATGTCGCCGATGACCCTCCGATACCCCCGGGCCTGATCCGGCGGCGCAAAGGGGTGCATGGCGCCGAACTCCGGCCAGGACACGGCGGTCATCTGGGCGGTGGCGTTCAGCTTCATGGTGCACGAGCCGAGCGGGATCATGCTCGTGGTCAGCGAGAGATCGCGGCTCTCCAGGCGGCGGATGTAGCGCAGCATGCCGGTCTCTGAGTGGTAGCTGCTGAAGACCGGGTGATCGAGGAATACGTTGGCGCGCACGAGCTTCGAGGGCAGAGGCGGCACGTCCGTTTCCCGCGCCAGCCGGTTGGCGTCGAATCCGGGGCTGCCATCGCCGGAGAAGGCGGCGAACAGGTCGTCGAGGTCCTCCGGCCCCACCGTCTCGTCCAGCGATACACCGACGCGCCCGTCGTTCTCGCGCAGGTTGATGCCGCGCGTGCGGGCCCGCTCCACGACCTGGCGCGCGCTCATGCCCGCGGGCTCGATGGTCAGGGTGTCGAAGAAAACGTCGTTGACCACCCGGTGGCCCAGCCTGCGCACCCCCTCTGCCAGCACGGCGGTGAGGTTGCGCACGCGGGTGGCGATGCGCCGCAGTCCTTCCGGCCCGTGGTAGACCGCGTACATTCCCGCCATGACGGCGAGCAGCACCTGGGCGGTGCAGATGTTGGAGGTGGCCCTCTCACGGCGGATATGCTGTTCGCGGGTCTGCAGCGCCATGCGCAGCGCGGGATTGCCGTGTGCGTCGATGGAGACGCCGATGATCCGGCCGGGCATCTTGCGCCGCATGTTGTCACGCGCCGCGATAAAGGCCGCGTGAGGTCCGCCGTACCCCAGGGGGACGCCGAAGCGCTGGCTGTTGCCCACCGCGATGTCGACCCCCATGACCCACGGCGATGTGAGCAGGGTGAGCGCGAGCAGGTCGGTGGCCATCACGACCAGGGCGCCGGCCTCGTGGGCCGCAATACACAGCGCCCGGTAGTCGCGCACGGTGCCGTCGGTGGCCGGGTACTGGACCAGCGTCCCGAACACGCTCTCGTCCAGCACCCAGTCGTCCGGGTGCTCGACCCGTACCTCGACGCCGAGGGGAATGGCCCGCGCGCGCACCACCTCGATGGTCTGGGGATGGCAGTTGGAGGCGACCAGAAAGCGGTTGCGGCCGCGGTCGCGGGTCGAGGCCAGACACAGCGTCATGGCCTCCGCGGCGGCGGTGGCCTCGTCCAGAAGAGACGCGTTGGCGACCGCGCAACCCGTCAGATCCCCGACCATGGTCTGGAAGTTCAGCAGCGCCTGGAGCCGCCCCTGCGCGATCTCCGCCTGGTAGGGTGTGTACTGCGTGTACCAGCCGGGGTTCTCCAGAATGTTACGGAGAATCACCGGGGGGGTGATGGTGCCCGAATAGCCCATCCCCAGGTAGGACCGGAATACCTGGTTGCGAGAGGCGATCTCCCGCAGCCCGCCGATCAGTTCGTGCTCGGATATCCCCTCGGGGAGATCCAGATCGCGTTCCAGCCGGATCGATTCCGGTACCGTGTCCCCGACGAGCTGGTCGAGGGAATCGTACCCGAGTTCGCCCAGCATCGCCCGCACGTCCTCGGGCCCGGGGCCCAGATGCCGCCTGGTGAAGCCGTTTTCGTGCGCGATGCCGGCCATCATCGGGACGATGCGGTTGGCGAGGATCCGGTGTCGCTCACCCGTCGATGTGCGACTCGTAGTCGGCGGCGCTCATCAGCCCTTCGACCGCATCGTCGTCGTCCGCGCGCAGGCGGATCATCCACCCGTCGCCGTAGGGGTCCGTGTTGACCAGGGCGGGATCGAGGTCGATGGCGTCGTTGACCTCGACCACCTCGCCCGCGATCGGGCAGTAGAGGTCGCTTACCGCTTTCACTGCCTCGATCACGCCGAAAACCTCCATTCGCCCGAAATGCGTGCCGGCTCTGGGCAATTCCACGTACACGATATCGCCCAGCTCTCCCTGCGCGTAGTCGGTGATGCCGATGACGTAGACGCCTTCCTCGTCAGTTTCCCCTACGTACTCGTGTTCCTCGGTGTAGTGGAGATGCTCGAGGATATCGGACATGAGTCCTCCGCGTGCAATGGGTCGATCGGTGGATTTCGGTTCGAGACTATAGAAAGCGTGTTCCCGCCGCGTCAACCCCGGCGCGGTCGCCGCTTCGGAGACCTCGATTGACGCTGTCCCGCTGGCTGCACAAGGGAACGCGAGCGCCCGCGCGGGGGTTTGTATGGCGCGCCGCGTGCCAGCGACGCTCCCCCGGGTGTCCATGGACCGTGGGAGAGCGGACCATGGACCGTGAGGCCGACCGGGGCCCGGGCCGGGAAACTCCCGGGCGACAAACGGAAACTTCCCATGCAGGCATATTTCCCGAAAGGGACGCGTCCCGCCCTGACCTCTCTGGGCGAGGAAGAACGCTTCTTCCAACAGGCGGTGCGTGATTTCGCGCGCGACGAGGTTGCGCCGCGGGTATCGGCCATGGACGAGGCGCACGCCATGGACGAGGCGCTGATCGGCAAGCTGTTCGAGCTCGGACTCATGGGAGTGGAGATCCCCGAGCGCTTCGGTGGCACGGGCAGCTCGTTCTTTGCGGCGGTGCTCGTGGTGGAGGAGCTCTCCACCATCGACCCGGCCGTCGCCGTGCTGGTCGACGTCCAGAATACCCTTGTCATCAATGCTCTTCTCCGGTACGGTACCGAGGCCCAGCAGAGCCGCTTCCTGCCGCGTCTGGCTTCCGACACCGTGGGTGCGTACGCCCTTTCAGAGGCGGGAAGCGGGTCCGACGCCTTCGCCCTTCGTTGCCGCGCGGTGCGGGACGGAGACGACTGGATTCTGACCGGCCAGAAACTGTGGATCACCAACGGAGCCGAAGCCGGGGTCTACATCATCTTCGCGAACGTGGACCCGGATTCGGGCTACCGAGGCATCACCGCCTTCCTGGTGGAGCGCGACACGCCGGGTCTCTCGGTGGGCAAGAGGGAACGGAAGCTGGGCATCCGGGCGTCGTCCACGACCGAGTTGGTGCTGAACGGGTGTCGGGTTCCGGGCGATCGTCTGCTGGGTGAAATCGGCCTGGGATACAGAATCGCGATCGCCACCCTCAACGAAGGCCGCATCGGCATTGGGGCCCAGATGGTGGGGCTGGCGCAGGGAGCACTCGACCACACGCTGAGGTATACGCGACAGCGGGAGCAGTTCGGACGTTCGGTTTCTGAGTTCCAGGGCGTCCAGTTTCAACTCGCCCGCATGGCGACCGACGTGGAAGCGGCCCGCTTGATGGTGTACAACGCGGCGCGCCTGCGCGATGGGGGGCAGCCCTACATTCGTCAGGCGGCGATGGCGAAGCTGTTCGCGTCGCAGGTGGCCCAGAGAGTGGCGTCGGAGTGCGTTGATCTGCACGGCGGGTACGGCTTCACGAGCGACTATCCGGTGGCGAAGCTCTATCGCGACGCCAAGATCGGTACCATTTATGAAGGGACGACCAACATGCAGCTTCAGACGATTGCGAAGCTGTTGCTGCGAGAGGCGGGAGCGTAAGGCGCACAGGTCACCCACGACATTGAGGCAAGAACATGCTCGGTCCAGGATTCGACGTAGTCTTCACGGCGCTGCCCCTCTTCCTGGGATTCAACGAGATTCTTCTGGCGGTAGGCCTTCTCGTCCTCTTCTTCGGCGGCCGCAAGATTCCCGAGTTCGCCCGGGGGATGGGCAGCGGGATCCGCAACTTCAAGCGCGGCTTGAAGGAAGGGCAGAGAGAAGAGGTACCGCAGCTCTCCGAGGCCCCTGAAGAAGAAGCCGCCCCCGAATCCTAGCCCGCCCCATGCAGGGAGAGATGCCGACGGAGGCCAATCCGCTCTCCAATGTGGTCGTCGTGCTGCACGAGCCGCAGAACCTGGTCAATATCGCCGGCACCGTGCGAGCGATGATGAACATGGGCCTCAGCCGCCTGCGTCTCGTTCGTCCGGCCGAGTTCGATGCCTACCGCATCACCGGAATCGCCCACCGCGGCGATTTCCTGGTGGACCACGCCGAGATTCACGACACGCTCGCCGACGCCCTGGCCGATGCGGTTTTCGTTCTGGGCACCAGCGCGCGTGCCCGCACCGCGCACCGCAACTACGGCCGCCCTCGCGAGCTGGCGGGCCAGGTCCTGGAACAGGCGTCCGGAGGCACGGTGGTGGTGCTCTTCGGGCGCGAGGACCGGGGGCTCTCCAACCAGGCGCTGGACCTGTGCAACCGGGTGGCCATCGTTCCCACCCTGCCCGAGTACAAGAGCCTCAACCTGGCCCAGGCGGTACTGATTGTGGCGTACGAGCTCTTCCTGGCCGCGCACGAGATGTCTGCGTTGCCCAGGGGACGCCGGGCCACGGAGCCCGCCACCAACGCCGAGCTGGAGGAGACCTACGCGGTGCTGCAACGGGGTCTCGACCGCATCGACTTCTTCACCCGGCGCGCGCCCGAAGGGGTGATGCGCACGCTGCGGACCATCATCGCGCGCGCCGGGCCGGACACCCAGGAAGCGGGCATCCTGCGGGCCATCGGCTACGAGATCAAGCGCTACGCCGACCGCGCCGAGGCTCCGGCGGGCCGGCGGGACGGGGTCGTGTCCGCCGACGGAGTGCAGGCCGCGAAGGCCATGGCCGAGCCCGAGCGAGGCGTGTGACACGCGCGCATGGGGGGAGGGACCCAAATGGTCCCGATCGAGCATTGGTACCCGCAGCTGGGTTCCGGTAGTCTCATGGGTCGCGCAGTGTTTTTCAGCATCCACTCCGCCCGGAATTACGCTCTTGAGAGGTCGTGTCGAGTTTGCAGGGCCACGAAGCCCGGGCCCGGAACCGCGACCTGCCCCGACCTCCCGGCGGCGACCAGGAACGGGCCACGGCGCGCGCTACCTGCAACGGTTGGAGCGTCGGCTGGCTCGGGCGCAACAGATCGCCGAAGCAAACCGGCGCATGGCCCTGACCGACCCCCTCACCGGGCTCCCGAATCGCCGCCATCTGGAGCGCTGTCTGGCTCGCGCCATGACGCCCGATTCCGGGCGCGCACTCTCGCTGGCCATCTTCGACGTGAATGATTTCAAGAACTTCAACGATCGTCACGGCCACATCGCCGGCGACGAGGCACTGGCCTCCGTGGGCCGCGTTTTGTCGAGGGCACGCGGTCACCCGGCGGCAGGCCCGGAACCGTACGATTGCCTTCCCGCCCGAGATCACCGCTCCGGCCTCACCGGAGATCCGGGGCTGACGGCGCGGCTGGGCGGTGACGAATTCGTCGCCGTCTTCCCCGACAGGACGGCCGGCCAGGCCCGAGACATCGCCGGCCGGCTGGCCATGGCAGTCGCACATCATCCCGCCCTCGCCCCGTGCGGTGTGACGGTCAGCTTCGGGGTCGCTTCCCGCGACGCCACTATGAACCGCTACCAGGAACTGCTGGCGGCCGCGGACCGGGACCTCTACCGATCCCGGGCGTCCGGTTCCCGGCATCCCATGGCCGGGCGACGAGATCGGATCCCGCCCATCCCGCGGTCGCAATGCCTTCGGTACCTTACTCGGCCTGAACGAATGTCGCGGTCGCCTGTTCGCGTCCCCATTGCAGTCACCCGAACCTGCGCCCCCCGCCGTGTCGAGCCCACACCCGCATCTGCCATGAACCCGTCCCCAAAGACCGTCGTCGATCTTCACGAGCTGGAGCGAACGGCCGAAGAGCTCGCGCGCGCCGGCGGGGAGGTCGCTCTGGGGTACTTCGGCACCCGCATCGGCGTCGAGACCAAGTCCGATGACACCCCGGTCACGGTCGCGGACCGGGAAACCGAGAGCCTGGTGCGCGCGGAGATCGAGCGGCGCTACCCGGAGCACGGCATCTTCGGCGAAGAACACGGCGAGGTGCGCGCGGGGGCTCCGGTGCGCTGGATCGTGGACCCCATCGACGGCACCAGGTCGTTCGTCCACGGCGTGCCGTTGTGGGGCGTCCTCATCGGAATCGAAGTGGACGGGGAGCCGGTCGTGGGGGTCGCGCATTTCCCGGCGCTCCGGGAGACGGTCACGGCTGCCCGGGGCCGGGGATGCCGGTGGAACGGCGAGCCCTGCTCGGTTTCGCCAGCGAGCCGGCTGGACCGGAGCCTCGTGCTCACCTCCGACGAGACCGCCTTCCACGGCCACCCATCCGAAGCCGGATGGAGGGCCCTCGTCGCCGCCACCCGCATGACCCGCAGCTGGGGCGATTGCTACGGCCACGTCCTGGTCGCCACCGGCCGGGCTCAGGTCATGGTCGACCCGGTCCTTGCGCCCTGGGACGCCGCTCCGTTCATGACCATTCTGACCGAGGCAGGCGGCTGCTTTACGGATGTGTCGGGCAAGGCCACCATCCACGGAGGATCGGCGGTTTCCAGCAACCCCGCGCTACACCCGCGCGTGCTCGAATTGCTCGCGCGGTGAGCGCCTCGGCTCGAGAGGCTAGCGGACGCCAGCTCCCTCCCTCGTGACTTCCAGATCCACCATCTCCAGTTGCTCGGGGGGCTGCCACACCTGAATCACCGGGAAGGTGCTCAGGAACCAGCGCACGCTCCACAGCAGAGGGCCGAGGAAGACCAGCGTCACCAGCGCCTCCCAGAGCCCGATCGTCGGTCCCTCAAGACGCAGCGAGGGGGCGATCAGCAGATGGTGCTCGAGCCAGAGCCCCGCCAGGATGACGCAGGTGAAGGCGCCGAGGATGGCGGGATTCAGCTTGGGCCGGCGCCCGATGAGTCCTGCGAAGGGGATCACGAAGCACATCAGCACCAGCGCGAGCGAGAACGAGCCCCAGATCTCGCCGGTCCGGTGCACGACCCACGCCTGCTCCCAAGGCAGCTTGCCGTACCAGATAACGATGTACTGGGAGAAGACGATGTACGTCCAGAAGACGCAGAAGGCGAAGGTCAGTTTGCCCAGGTCGTGCATCTGCTGCACGCCCATCAACCGATTCAGATCGGCGTGGTTTCTCTTGAGCAGCACTACGATCAGGGCGGTGGCCGCGATTCCACCCCAGAATCCGCCCATGAAGTACCAGACGCCGAAGATGGTCGAGAACCAGTGTGGCTCGAGCGACATGGCGAAGTCGTACACCACCACGCTCATGACCACAGCGTAGATCAGCACGAAGGCGGGTGCCAGACGGCCCATCCTGCGGGCGCTTTGGGTTTCTTCGGTCTCCTGCCCCAGCCATCCCGCGGTAAGGCTGGCGCGCCAGTGCTTGCGCGCCGGATCGCTGTCGTGGTCTTCCACCAGCCCCATGTCGGGGCGCAACGCCAGAAACGCGAAATAGAGGCTCAGCCCGATGAGGAGCAGAAGCCCGGCCACGTTGCGGGCGACCAGGAACGGGATGTTCAGGTACGCGGCTTTTTCCTGTACGAGGGGATCGGTCTCCATCGCCTCGATCCAGGGAAAGTACGACTCCCGCAGACCCAGCATGGGCAGAAACAGGACAAACGCGATCGGCAGGTAGGCGGCGAAGGCCAAGCTGATGCGGCGTACCGACCAGTTCCACCTGGCCTTCACGATGGTCGTCACCGCGCACAGCAGCATCGCGCCCTCGGCGACGGCAAAGAAGAAGAGCCAGTTGGCCGCGTAGGCCTGTTCGGCCCGAGCGGGATCGCTGGCGCGCAGCACAAAGAGTGAGATCACCCCGACCAGGAAGAGGGCCCCGCAAAACATCGAGAAGCCGCGCGAGCGCTCCAGGTGTCGAACCGGGATGTCGCCCGGGACATGGATGTGGGACATTCCGCTATTCCCCCGGAGCCGTAGCGCCCGCCTGCGCCTGCAGCTGTCGGACGTAGTTGACGATGTGCCAGCGATCGTGGTGCGGAATCTGGTGGCCGTACGCGGGCATCAGCGCGCGGCCCGCGCGGATGATCCCGTAGAGGTAGCCATCCGGGCGCACCGCGGTGACCGCACTCGCGAGATTGATGGCCGGGAGCATGGGATGCAAAGCGCTGATGGACGCGTTGGCCCCAATCCCGTCCGTCCCGTGGCACGGGGCGCAGAAACGGTTGAACAACCTCTCGCCGCGTACCAGCGATTCGAGGGTGGCCTCGACCGGGTTCACCAGGCTCATCACCACCGGAGATTGCATGACCACATCGATCTGCGTGAAGGGCGCTGGCATGTCGGGCGAAGGCTCAGGCTCTCCCACCGAGACCTGGTAGGGGCCGGCGGTGAAGTTGCCGGCGGCGAAGGGCACAGAACCCTCCGGCGGCAACAACGTGTTCTCGTAGGGGTCGAACGAGCGCTGGTCGCGCATGCTGCGGCCGAAGATCTCGACCATGAGGTCGTCAAAGGGCGAGCAGGCGCTCACGAGCCCGGCCAGCAAGGCCACCGCTACGAAGCGTGCGGGGGTGCGCGAACGAAGTCGGTCAGCCATGGGAAGCCGGGGCGGGATCTTCTCTGAGCTCGGCCGGATCGCTCCCGTTGAGGATCCGGCGGGCTTCTTCGATACGGTCGGCGGGCGCGCTCACATGAACCCCGAAGCGTCCGCCGCTGAACTCGGGGTCATAGACGACCGGAGGGCGTAGGCGAGGGAGCCTGGCGTTGATGAAGAGGCCGATCACGGTGGAGAGCACCCCGAACAGCACCGCCAGCTCGAAGGCGATGATGAAGTAGGCCGGGATCGACACGATGGGCTTGCCGCCCGTCACCAGAGGCCAGTCCATCGAGGTCCAGGTGGTGAAGGCGAACCCGGTCGCGGCGCCGGTCAGGCCGCCCACCAGCGCGAATACGCGCACAGGGCTCTGATCGTACCCCAGCGCCGCCTCCAGATGATGCTCGGGGAACGGGGAATACGCCGTGATCTTGCTGAACCCCGACTTGCGCAATGCCTTGACCGCGTCCACCGCCCCGTCGAGGTAGTCAAAGGAAGCCAGAAGACCGGCGGTTGCGGCGCTCATCGGACTGCCTCCTTGCGGGAACGGGAACGAAGCGGAGCCGGCAGCACTTCCTTGAGTTCAGCGATCGCCACCGGCGGCAACAGTCGGGTAAAGAGCAGGAACCAGAAGCAGAACCACCCGAAGCTGCCCAGGACGATGCCCATTTCCGTGACCGAGGGGCGGTACATGCCCCAGGCGAAGGGCTCGTACTCGTGCGCCAGCGAGGTGACGATGATCACGAAACGCTCGAACCACATGCCGATGTTGACGAAGATCGAGATCACGAACAGCGCCGAAATGGAGCGCCTCACGCGCTTGAACCAGAGGAGGATGGGGACCAGGCCGTTGCAGGTCAGCATGGTCCAGGTGGCCCACCAGTAGTCGCCGGACACCCGATTCCAGAACAGGCCGCGCTCAGCGGGCTCGCCCGAATACCACGCCATGAAGAACTCGGTGAGGTAGGCGTAGAGGACGATCATCGAGGTAAGCAGGCACAGCTTGGCCAGCGCGTCGAAGTGCTTGTTGGTGAGGTAGACCTCGAGCCCGAAGAACTTCCTCATGGGCACCGCCAGGGTGATCACCATGGCGACGCCCGAGAAGATGGCGCCCGCGACGAAATAGGGGGCGAAGATGGTCGCGTGCCAGCCGGGCACGATCCCCATGGCGAAGTCCCACGACACCACCGAGTGCACCGACAGCACCAGAGGCGTGGCCAGGGCGGCCAGGAAGATGTAGGCCTTGCCGAAGTGGTGCCACTCGCTGTCCGTGCCGCGCCATCCCATGGAGACGACGCTGTAGAACTTCTTGCGCAGCCCGCGGGCGTGGTCGCGCGCCGCGGCCAGATCCGGAATGCTGCCCAGGTAGAAGAAGACGGCAGACACGGTGAAGTAGGTCGTGACTGCGAAGACGTCCCAGACCAGCGGCGACTTGAAGTTCGGCCACAGGAAACGGGAGTTGGGGTAGGGGATGAGCCAGTAGGCGTGCCACACCCGGCCAAGGTGAATGAGCGGGAAGAGGCCGGCGGTCATGACCGCGAACACCGTCATCGCTTCCGCCAGCCGGTACACCGACTGTCGCCAGGGCGCGCGGAAGAGGAAGAGGATGGCGGAGATGAGCGTGCCCGAGTGGGCGATGCCGACCCAGAAGACGAAGGTGGTGATGTAGGCCCCCCAGCCAACCGGAGCGTTCAGCCCGGAGAGGCCGATGCCGTTGATGATCTGATTCGCCCACGAACCGGCAAACACCGCCAACCCCAGCGAAGCCAGCCCGAAGAGAATCCACCACCCGCGTCCAGGCCGCCCCAGAATCTTCAGGACATCGTCGTTGACCTGCTGGTAGGACCCGACATCCGGGTGGGCCAACGCACCGCGGGGTGCTTCCGTCGCTGTCGCCATCCTTCTCCTGGGAGGGTTTCCTCCGGCCAGCGGGCCGGCGCGCGCCCTGTTTCTAGTGTCCTGCCGCGGCCGGTTCGTGGAAGGTCACCTTCCGCTGGTAAGTGACCGCTGGCTGCGTGTTGATCAGTTCGTCGAGGACCCGGTACGAGCGCTCGTTCGCGGTGACCTGCGCCACACGCGAGTCGGGGTCCCGGATATTGCCGAAGACGATGGCCTCCGCCGGGCAGCTCTGCTGGCACGCCGGCACGATTTCCCCGTCGGCGATCGCCTGTCCCTCTATCACTGACCGGTTCTGCACCTCGCGAATCCGCTGGACGCAGAAGGTGCACTTTTCCATGATGCCCTCGCCCCGCACGGTGACGTCCGGGTTGTACTGCCAGTTGAGGGGCTCGGGTACGTCCGAATACTCGAACCAGTTGAAGACGCGCACCTTGTAGGGGCAGTTGTTGGCACAGTATCGCGTGCCCACGCACCGGTTGTAGACCTGTGCGTTCAGCCCCTCCGGCGTGTGGTAGGCCGCGAACACCGGGCAAACCGACTCGCACGGCGCGTTGCCGCAGTGCTGGCAGAGCATGGGCGTGAAGCGCACGTCCACCGGGCCGGCGTGGGAGGCGTCCACCGTCTCGAAATAGTTCTCGATGCGCATCCAGTGGATGTCCCGACCCATGAGGAGCTGCTCCTCACCGACGGTGGGCACGTTGTTCTCGGCCTGGCAGGCGGTGACGCAAGCGCTGCATCCGGTGCACTTGTCGAGGTCGATGGCCATGGCCCAGCGGGGGGTGTTCTCCGGATCGCCGTACTCTCCGTGACGGGCTCCGGGAAGCGGGAAGTCCGCCGGTTCGCCACCGGTGGACACGGGAACGAATCCCCCAACTTCCTGCAACTCCGCCAGCTCGTGCTGGCCGTGTTCCTCTTCGGCGTGCCCGATGTCGGCGAGGGCGATGGCCGGGGCGATGTTGCGGTCTTCCTGAGTGTGCCCCGAGCCGTGGATGCTGGCGAGCTTGCGCCACTCTCCGGTGGGCTCCACCGTCACCCGGGTGGCGAGCTGGACCAGCGCGCCGGAGGGCTGTTCCGTTTCGGCGGGAAGCAGCGCCATGGGGTTGACCCCGTTGCCGTCGGCGAAGCGGCCGTAGCTCGTGTGCCCCGCTCCCATGGCGATGGCGGCGATGTCCTCGCGCACACCCGCGTAGGGCCACACGGGCAACTCCAGCTGCCCGTGCGGCGAGCTCACGCGCACCACGTCACCTTCCCGCAAACCGAGCCGCTCCGCGGTAGCGGGGTGCAGCTCCACCCAGGAATGCCAGGTGATCTTGCTGACCGGGTCGGGAAGCTCCTGCATCCACGACCGGTTGGCCTGGCGCCCGTCCCCGAAACGGGACGAAGGGTACACGATCAGCGCCAGCCCGTCCTGGTCGCCGTCGAGGGCGGGCGTGCCGAAGCCGACTCCAGGATCGGGAGGCAGAAGCTCGAGGGGCGCTTCGTCCGCGGTGACTTCCGAGCGAACCACCCCGTGGCGCAAGGCATCGCGCCAGAAGTCTTCGAAGTTGGCGGACCCCGCCAGCCCCATCCCCTGCCAGCGCGCGCGCACGTAGCCCTGGAAGTCCTGCGCGCCCAGGTTCTGGCCGACGGCATCCGCCGCCGCGAGCAGCACGTCCCCGGTGGACCGCGCGTCGAAGAGCGGCACGGGGCGCATGACCGGCTGCTGCACCGCGTGTATGCCCGGACGCGGGTGGGAATCCCCCCAGGATTCGAGCGAGTGCGTGTCGGGGAGCACCAGGTCGGCGAGGTGCGCGGTCTCGTCGAGGGCAGAGGCGAACGACACTTTGAAGGGCACCGCCGCGAACGCGTCCGCGAAGCCCGCCGCAGGCGGAAGCGAATAGGCGGGATTGGTGCCGTGCACGAGCGCGACCGAAACATCTCCCGCCTGCATCGAGGTGATGGCCGACTCGAGCGAAGCGTAGGGGTGGGACGCGGCGGCCTGATCGGGCTGGCCCACGTGCACCGACCGGCCCACGTTGCCGGCGACGTAGTTGAGCACCAGAACCGCCAGGTTGGCGCCAGTCGCGCCCCGGTGCTGTCCGCTCACGCCCGGGCCCAACGCCAGGCCGGGTCCCTCCGCGACAAAACGCCGCGCCAGGTCCCCGATGTCCTCCGCCGAAATCCCCGATGCATTGGCCGCCGCGGCGACATCGAAGCTGCCCAACAGCTCGCCGTACGGACCGGCGTCGGCCCCGTCGCCTGCGATCACCGCAGCCATGGCGAGGGCGACCGCAGCTTCCGATCCGGCCTGGATGGGGAACCACTCGTCCGCGTTCTGACCCGTCAGCGAAAGCCGCGGCGCGACGAAGACGAAGCGCCCCTTGGAACCCATCGGGTCGATGGCGCTGGTGCGCGCGAAGCCGCGCCCGTACGCCGTCGGCGAGAGCCAGGTCTCCAGGAAGTCGGCCCCGAAGGAAACCACGAAGCGGGCCGCCTCGAAGTCATAGCTGGGGACGACATCCCGGCCGAAGGCGAGGCGCGCCGCCTCCCGCAGCGGAGCTTCCGACAACGCCTCGTACTCGACGCGCGTGCCGCCGGCGACCTCAACAAAGCGATCGAAGAGGTGGCCCAGTGCGCCCCCGGCGTTCCCCGTGACGAGCAGCACATTGCCGCCCCCGGCACCGAGCCGCTCGGCGAGTTGCGCCTCGGCGTCCTCCCAACTCACGGCTTCAAAACCGTCTCCGTTACGCAACATGGGGCCGGCGAGGCGGTCGGGGTTGTAGAGTCCCTGCAGCGCCGAGTGCCCGCGCGCACACAGGGCACCCCCCGAGATGGGGTGCGCCGGATTGCCTTCGATCTTGACCGCCCGTCCCTCGCGCGTGCGCACCCACGTGCCGCAGCCCGCCGAACATTCCCCGCACACCGAGGCGTACCAGGTCGCTACCCCCGGGGTGATTTCCTCGGGCGGGACCACGTACGGGATCAGCTTCTCCACGTTGTCGGTGGAGCAGCCGAACATGGTGGCTCCGGCCCCGGAGGTGCCCACCACGCGCAGGAAGTCCCGGCGTTTGATGCCGCCGCTCATGTGCTCTCGCTTGTCACTGGTGTCCCGCTCTTGGTCATGGCTTCGCGTATCGCTCCCCGGAGCTGGCCTGGATCGTTTCGACGCGCTCAGTAGTGGCAGACCGTGCAGTCTCTGGAGACTCCCCTGTCCACATGGCACTGCACGCACCATCCCATGGACAGCGGCTGGTTCACCGCCTCGATGACCGGCATCTCCTGCACCGGGCCGTGGCACTCCTGGCACTGGACCCGGGGCTCCCCGGACGCATCGGGGGCCACGTGCCGCATGTGGGGGAAGCGGACGTGATCCGACACCTTGTAGATGCGTACCCACGGGATGGCTTCCTGGCGCTGGAAATAGTCACTCACCTTGGCCACCTCTTCAGGGTTGTTGCTTCCCTGGACGACCAGGTGGCATCCCATGCAGGTGGAGACCGGCGGGATCCCGGCGGCGACCGAGCGCTCAGCGGAGAAGTGGCAGTACTGGCAGTCCATACCGAACTGGCCGGCGTGGATGTCGTGCGGGAAGGCGATGGGTTGCGCCAGCGGGTCGATGGCGGCAGCAACCGGCTCGGCGGCCGTGTCCGTGCTTTCCTGGGGGGCGTCGCTTGCTTGAACGAAGGCAAGGGCGCCGAGCGTCGCGACGATTCCCGCCAGAATGGCAGTCCGCTGTCTCTTCATGAAACGCGCGGCTCCTTGGCGTCTGGAGGTTGCGAGGAGGGTTCGCGCCGCCGGCGACGGATGCTCGCGCCCCATGCGATTTCGGGCCGCAAGTTAGGGGCAGCGATGGCGGGCGTCAACGGAGCGGGGCCGTGGGGCGCCGGTTTTGAGGCTGAGGGCGCCTCAGGGGAACCCGGGATGCGGCGA
The DNA here is from genome assembly GCA_965237885.1 of Longimicrobiales bacterium. GTDB lineage: Bacteria > Gemmatimonadota > Gemmatimonadetes > Longimicrobiales > Gaopeijiaceae > BD2-11. The sequence goes on from CBDEGN010000002.1 coordinate 2,039,964, forward strand.
CCGGTTTTCATGTGATGGGCGTGTCTGATGGCGCCGCTTCGGTGCCAATCCTGAAACCTGCCCGCGGGACGAGCCGAATTGTAATGGTCGCAAAGAACAACTGCACCCAGGCATGAGGTAGTTACACAGTGTGCAAAGGACTGTACCGAGGTACCCGGCGACATGACCGGAGGCAGGTTTGCGTGAGGCCGGGCATCGGCCGCCCGGGATGCTGGATTTCCGTTGCGTCCCATGGTAGAGTAAGCCATCATGATCGATCCTGTGGTACCATCCGACCTGAGGCCCATGCCGGGCCAGCACCTGGCCACGATCACGTACCACAATCGCATCTGGGACGTCTATCTGGAGTTCGAGACGAAGCGTTCCACGAGCGAGGCACAGTGTCGGGCGAAGCTCGTTTTCTCACCGGCCGACGGCGAGTCCGGGGAAACCACGCAGACCGCGGCTATCTTCATCGAAGAAAGCTACGAACTCACGGTACAAAAGGCGCGAGCCTTCAGACGCCATCAGCTGGAAGCGCTGCTCCGATCCGTTCTGCCCTGAGGGCCGCAGGCCGGCGCATCCGGGTCCCCCATTCCCTGTTGACGTGCGTCCTGTTGGCGGTGTCGTCGCCGCTTCCTGCATCCGCGATGGCGGAGCCCATCCATGCGGCGCAGGCCGCATCCCGGCAAGCCGCGGCGGAGCAGGAAGCCGCGCTTCCGCAGCCGGTGATACAGGCCCGGACCCTCCTCGAAGCTGGAGACACCGCTGCTGCGCTGGGGCTCCTGCGCGCCGCGCGCGGGGAGGACGACCGCGATCCCCAAATCGCCTTCGCTCTGGGTACGCTCCTGGCGCACACCGCCCCTCTGGGAGAAACCGATTTCAAGCAGCGCATGGAGGCGGAGGCGCTGCTCGACCAGGCATTCAGGGAGCTTCCCGACGAAGCCGGCGTCCTGCTTGAGCTGGCTTTTCTGAAGCGGCGCCAGTTCATGCGTGTAGATGCGCGCAGACTGCTCGAACGCACGGTAGGGTCGGAGAGAGCCGGCACCTTGAACCCGCATGTGCTTGCCGACGCGCACTTCGTGCTGGCCCGCATCCTGACCGAGGAGATGGAGGATTTTGAGCACCTGGTCTTCCTGCCCGCCGGCTGGAGGCGGGACGGTTCGGTGGGAACGGACGAGTATGCGGGATCGACGCGCTGCCCGGCCGGGGTCGAGTATTTCTGTTCCAACTACTCGGAGCCGCGCGCCTTCAACGGGCAGCTGGCCATTGCGGGCCGAGCCAGCGACAGGGACGTGGACTACCCGCCGCGAATCGAGAGCCAATACCGGGCCGCCCTCTCCTACGTTCCCGGCCATTCCCGCGCCGCACGCGGCCTGCTCGGCTTGCTTCACCGCCAGGGGCGCTTCGAGGAGATGGCCGAGGAGGCGAGGCGCCTGGTGGCGGTGAATCCCGGCGACCCCTACCCCCACATCTTTCTCGGCCTGGCGTTCTACGAGTCGCTTGAGTGGAATGCCGCCCGTGATGCCTTCGACGCCGGACTCGCGCTCATGTCACCGGAGGAAAGGGCGCCCTACGACAACATTTCCTATCTCCTGGAGGAGGAAGAAGCGGCCCAATACCAGCAGCTCGGCGCGGAGAACGCCCGGGAGTACGAGCGCATCCTCTGGGTCAAGTCGGACCCGCTCTTTCTGATTCCGGACAACGAGCGGCTGATGGAACACATCGCGCGCGTCACCTACGCCGAGATGGCCTTCGGAGACCCGGAACGGCGTTTGCCAGGCTGGAGCAGCGACCGGGGCCAGGTCTTCATCCGCTACGGCATGCCGGACAACATCTGGATGCTGCGGCAGGACGGCGCCGGGGTGGGGCTGGAGGGCGCAGCGCAACGAGCCGGAGCGAACGCGACCGGAAGGTGGATCTTCTGGAACTACCGGCTGGAAGTGCCCAGCTTCATTTTCCGCCGGCAGCTTGGCTACAACCGGGTCGATTTCGACTTTTCCGCCAACACCCAGGGGTATCTGCGCCAGGTCAGCGAAAGCGAGGCCACCACGACCTTCGAGAGCCGCGCCGTAGACCGCTGGACGGAGATCCCCGCGCAGATCGCCCGCTTCCGGGGCGCGGCGCCGGGCCAGGTGGAAGTGCTGGCGTTCCTGCGCGCCGCTCCGGATTCCTTCCAGCTCTTCGAGGGCGACTCCGTTCGCATCGGGATGTTCCTCTTCAACCGCACGTACGAGGACTCGGCGAGCCTGTCCCACTCGGTGAAGGCCGGAGAGACCGGCAACGTTCTCTTCACCTTCGAGCTACCGCGGGGCACCTTCGACTATTACCTGGAGGCATTGGCGGCGGATTCCCGGGTGGCTGGCCGCCGGCAGGGGACGATTGACGCGGTTCCGGTGCCGCGCCTGGGCCTGTCCACCTCCGACATGGTCCTTGCCCGCGGCCTGGTGCCGCGCGTTGAACAACCGGGCGGGTGGCGTGACTTCGCCATCGGCGCTTCCCGTGACATGGTCTTCGCCGCGGACGACGACATCCACGTCTATCTGGAGGTCTACGGACTCACCCGCGACTTCATGGGCTCCTCGGAATACACTGTGGAGGTGACGCTGCAGGACGCGGAACGGCGCAGCGTCGGGGCGCGCGTGCTGCGCTCGCTGGGAAACCTGGTGCGAGGGCAGGAGGGTGAGCTGGCGGTCCGCTTCGTCAGGACCGTCGAACCGGTCGACGGGGTCGTGCCCGAGTACTTCTCCGTATCGCCGGACGCGGCGGGGGAAGGCGCACACCGGCTCGTGATCGCGATCACCGACAGAACCACGGGTGCTTCGGTCACCGTGGAGCGCGAACTGAGCATCCGCAGGCCGGAGGCCGACCCGGGATAGGAACAGGCGGCGGCCTCAGGGCTGCCGCACCCACCTCCATACCTCGGGCAGAGTGGGTCGTTTGCCCTGCATGAGGATTCCGACCCGGTAGATCTTTCCCGCCACCACCGCCATCCCCAGCACCCCCAGCACCAGCAGCACCATCGACAACGCGACCTCCCACAGCGCGGGCGCACCCACCGCCACGCGCGTGAACATCAGAATGGGGCTGAAAAAGGGGACTTGCGAGAGCCACACCGCCATGGTCCCGTCGGGGTCCTGGATCACCGGTCCCAGCGTCATCATCGGCACCATCACCAGCAGGATGACCGGCCACATCATCTGCTGTGCCTCGGTGTCGGACGAATTCAGCGCCCCTACCGCTGCAAAGACGGAAGCGTACATGAGGTAGCCCAGGACGAAGCAGACGACGAAGAACACGGCTTCCCCGGGACCTGGCAGCATCCCGGAGACGGACAATGAATCGGGCAGGGCACCGGCGATGAGGGGCAGTGCGGGAAGGACGGCGAGCACCAGCAGCATGACGAAACCGATCCAGACCGCGATCTGGAGAAGTCCCACCGCGCCGACGCCCACGATCTTTCCGAGCAGGAACTCCCATGGCCTCATCGACGAGATGATGATCTCGGCGATTCGGCCGCTCTTCTCATCGAGGATGGACCGCAGAATCTGCCCGCCGTAGAGGAGCAGAGCCATGTACAGGAGGAAAGAGCCGACCAGGGCGAACACGGGCGATCCCTCGTCCATGTCTTCCGATTCCCGGTTCACCACCTCGACCTGGATGCTGCCTCCCGACAGCAATGCGGCCACATCCGTCTGTGCTCCGCCGAAGCGGGCTTCCAGCGCCGACTGGGTCACTGCGCCGGCGAGGGAGATGCGGCGCAGCCGGGAGAGACCGTCCCTGCTTCGATAGGTCGCGGTCCCGCTGGTGAGGGTTTCGTCGTCGACCCGCAGATAGCCGCTCAGCTCTTCGGCGGCAACGCGCGCGTCGAGGACTTCGGCATCCGCCTCGTCTCCCGAGACCTGTCGGGGCTCGTAGCCGGCTTCCTCCAGCCGCGGCGCCAGGAACTCATAGAGTTGTCCTGTTTCATCGACCACGGCGAGCGCCGGCTCGGCTCCGTCGTCGCGCACCTCGAGCCAGAAGACGAAGCCGAAGAATCCGGCCACGAGAAGGGGGGTCAGGAGCGTGGCCAGAATGAACGCGCGGCTCTTCACCCGGGCTACGAATTCGCGTTCGATCACGGCCCACACGGTGTGCCACGAACGCTTTTCCCTGATCGAGTCCAAGCCTCTAAGCCGCGTCATCGACCACCTCCTGTCTCGCGTACCGGACGAAGATATCGTGGAGCCGGGGCTCGACTAGCTCGAACCGGCTGATTCTGGCCCCGCAAGCCACTCCCTTGCGCAAGACCTCCTGATGGTCGGCGCCCTCGCGCAGCAGGAGCATCAGGCAATCCGGCCCTTCCTCGATGCTCTGGATCTCGGGTCCGTGGATCCAGCTGGGATCGCCTTCAAAGCTCACCGCCAGCACCCCTTCACGTTCCTGCCGCTTCAGCTCCTGCAAGCCCCCGTCGAGAATCTTGCGCGATCCCGAGATGAGGCATACCCGGTCGCACAGCCGCTCCGCCTGGTCCATCAGGTGCGTCGAGAAGAGGATGGTCGTACCTCGCTCATGGAATTCCCGCACGATGCTCTCGAGCAGGTCCTGGTTGATGGGATCGAGACCACTGAAGGGTTCGTCCAGAATGAGCAGATCCGGTTCATGGATGACGGTTCCGATGAACTGGACTTTCTGCGTCATTCCCTTGGACAGGGATTCGACTGTCTTCCCGGCCCACTTCTCCAGCCCCAGACGCTCAAGCCAGGCATTCGCGCGCTTGCGCGCGTCCTTGCGACGCACGCCGCGGATGGCAGCGAGAAAGACGAGCAGATCCACGACCTTCATCTTCGTGTACACGCCCCTCTCCTCGGGCAGATAGCCGACCCGGTGACGGGCGCGATTGTCCGGACGGCGGCCCATGAGCTCCACGCTTCCCTCGTCCGGGTGCAGGATGCCCATCATCATGCGAATCGTGGTGGTCTTGCCCGAGCCGTTGGGCCCCAGGAGCCCGTAGATGGAGTTGGTCGGGATATCGAGGTCGAGGGAGGAGACCGCGGTATGCTGTCCGAACCGTTTGGTGGCCGCGCTTACGCGGACGGCGAAGTCGATCGCTGGAGGGGGCATGAATCTGAGATTTCCGGAGAAAGGGGAATCCGAACCTGCAACTGAAACCTCGATCTGCCCGGAAAAACGGGATCCGGTCCGGAGGCTTGTGCAAAGATCTTCCGTTCTTTCTAGATTGGGAGGTGCGCTTGCGGCAACCCCCGGGCCCGGGGCGCCGGTCGCAAGGCCATAGTACGGAAGCCGCTTTCGGTTTGCTTCGATTCCAACCACAGGGAACGCCATGGCCATCTATCGCTCGCTGTACTACGGCGACGTCGTCGTGGGAGTTGGGGGCAGGATCACGATCCCCCAGGAAATGCGCGACGACATCGGCATCGTCGAGGGGGACATGCTGAGGATACGGGTAGAGGCTTCGAACGGCTCGCGTCAACTGGTTATCTGGAGATCAGAGGATCAGCCGGAGAACGGGTAGGGCCGGCGCGCTGGCCGCAGGGCACTTTCCGTTCGGACGCGGCCCGCCTTCATTCCTCCTCCCAGTCGACCCAGCGTATCAGCGTGCGCAAGGGGTCGCCGCCGTCGTGATGCCACCACGCGGGCGGCCAGGCCATGCGTTGCAGCGTGGTCACCCGGCCGGCGCCCGCCCTTCCCAGCTGCTCCGCCAGGGCCGGGCCGCGGCCGCCCACTCCGGCCATGCCCACGGTCTGCAGAAACGGGCGTAGTTCAGCCAGGAGCGCGGGGACTCGGCTGAGGTCCGGCACGGGCTTGACCCACGCAAAGCGTCCCAGACACGATGGCTCGAAGGCCGGGTCGGGATCGTAGACCACCGTCCACTCTACCCCCGGCGGGCGGAAGACGCGTGCCGCCCCCGCGCCGGCCGCCTGCTTCAGCTCCCAGGTGCCGCGCAGTTGCTGCACAATCGAGGCGCTGCGCGCGCGCGCGGGGCCGGCGGGGAGCTCCTGCTCGACCGCGGCCATGGCGGCGGCCAGGCGGCCGGCCCACTCGGGCGGGGTCAGCGAGCCGCCCTCCTCGACCCAGAAGAGGTGGGGGGACACGCAACCTCGCTGGTCGAAGGCGGCGACCGCTCGGGCGGCGGCCCGGGCAGTTCGGTCGGCGTGCGTCCCTGCCAGCGCGTCCCGGCCGACCAGGGCCAGGCTCACCCGGTGGGAGTACGCGACCAGGGGGGTGGTCGCGGGGAGGCGCGAGCGCACTGCCTCCACCGTGTCGCCGCCGCCGTACACGACCACCAGACCGGCGCGCCCGAGCACCTCCGACTCGACCGCCACGGTGCCGCCCGGCCAGTAGAGCACGGCCACCGCGGTCGCCAGCTCGGGATCGCACTCGGCCAGGGCGCGGGCGTACAGCACGGGCAGAACGGCGTCGTGCAGTCCCGGCTTGAGCAGCAGCGGTGACCGGGTCAGGAGCGCCCGCACCATGCCCCCCACAGACACCCCCGCCACATTGCCCGCGCCCAGTTGCACCACCAGTCGGTGCCCGAGCGCGCGCACACGCGAGCCGCCAGGCCCGGGCCTGAAGCCGTCCAGCACGCCCGGGTCGGGGAACTGCGCGCGCAACAGCCGGGTGAGGCGGTCGGCGGTCCAGTCGCGTGCCATCCCGTCCACGACCTCCCGGGCCATGGCGGGGGAGTGCCCGGCGGCAGCGGGCAGGTACTCCAGCGCCGCCTGGCGGATCGGGTCGGCGGGATCGAGGAAGCGCGAGCCGACGCGGCCCAGCGACTCCACCAGCGAGGTGGTCGGGCGCCGGCGCAGACGGTCGCCCGCCTCTTCGAGGTGGTCGCAGAGGCGGCGCGCCAGCTGCGGGTTGGGGGAGGGGAAGCGAAGTCGCAGGTCGTCACTGACGGCGGCGGTGGAGAATCCGGTGGGCGTGGCCGCGGGGTCCGGCACGGTAGTCGGGGGAGGTAGCCAGCAGGCCGGGAACGTTCTCATCGACCACTCCGCCGCACGGCGCTCATCAGGGCGTCCATCGTCAGCGAGCAGCCCCGTGGCTCCGCGCCGGGGTTCCGCCCCAGCACCCGAAAGCCGCCCCCCTCCGCCTCCGGGGGTTCGACGCCGATGTCCTCGGTGAGGAGGCAGCATACCGATCCGAGGTTGGCGAGGTCGAAGTGGCACAGCAGGCCCTCGCGGCCGGGCCGCAGCGCCTCCAGCGTCGCGGGGTCGAGCACCCGGGTACGCACCCACGGCGGAGCCCGGTGCAGGCGGGGTCCTCCTTCCAACGCCGGCTCGTAGAACTGGGAGAGCAGCTCGGTCATTCCGTATTCGTTCACGATCCGGTGAGGCCGAATGCCCAGCCGTCGCTGGATGGCGCCGTAGAGTTCATCCCGGGGAACGGTGCGCGCGCGTCCCTTGAATCCCCCCGTCTCCATGACCCTTGACCCTGGGGCCAGGCGAAAGCGGGTTTCCTGCGCCGCCAGGGAATCCAGCAGATGAACGAAGGCGAAGGCGGTTCCAACGACCAGCACAGGCTCTCCACGCGCATCGGCCTCGCGCAGAGTGGAGCGGAGTCCGCTTTCGTCGAGACGCCCGTCCGCCTCCACGAAGTACCGCGTCTCGCGCGCGAGCCTGTCTTCCACGACCCCGATCATGTGGCTCAGCGAGGAATCCGGCACCTGCCGCGCGGACGGAATCAGCGAAATCATGGGCAGCCGCGCCCCGTCCGGCAGCAGATGCGCTTCGAAGTTGGGCAGGAGGGAAGCGTGATAGAGCGACAGATCGGGGACGTGGTGTGCTCCCCGGCTCGCTCCGCCGCTCGTCGTGCCGCTGGTGCGGAAGACCGTCTCGGCGGCACCCGCGGAGACCAGGCCGGGCTCCCGGAAGGCACGGGCGGGCACCGGCGGGAGTTCGCGCCACGACGTCCACGAGCCTGGACGGACGCCTCGGGCCGCGCAGAATCCGGCGTAGACCGGGTTGCCGTCGCACTGTTGCTCGAAGGCCCTGCGGGCCAGGTCGTCGAAGTCCGGCTCGGGTAGCGGAGTGTGGACCCCGGCCCCCATCACCGCGATCAGATCGTCACGGAGACGCGGCTGGCTCATCCATCCCGCGCGGACGCGCGCCGCACTCGCCCGGGCTCGAGACCTCCCGCAACCAGGATCTTGTGCTGAAGCCGGCGGGCCTCCTCGTCCACGAACACCACGAGTTGCTCGATCCGTCGCCGTGCCTCTTCATAGGCGTGTACGGGAAAGTCGTCGCCCTCGGCGCTGCGCAGTGCTCCCTCCAGCGCGTCAACCTCTCTGCGCCCTTTTTCCAGTGCGCGCCGCAGCCGGTTCACGGTCCTGCGCGCCTCCGCTTCGGCGTGGGCCATCTGTGACGCTCCCGGGGATGTTGGAAGGTGGGCCGATACGCTCCAACGGATACGCTCCAGCAGGACCGGCGTTCCCGTGGCGATCTCTGCCTCTGGAGTTATGGGGGCGCAGGGTAGATGTTTCGAGGGTGATCCATGCCTGGAGCGCGCGACTACGAGCGACATGACCGATACTGATGTGCTTCCCGTCCAGAACGGGGCGACCAGCGACGGATCGAGGCCCGGACGGGACACCGGGACCGGTGAAGAGGCCAAGGGTGAGCCCGTCGATCTCGCGATCGTGGGTGCGGGGCCCTGCGGCCTGGCCGCCGCGACCGCGGCCAGGGTGGGCGGCGTCTCAGCCACCGTTTTCGACCGCGGCTTCATCACCGAATCCATCATCCACTACCCGCCCTACATGACCTTCTTTTCCACGGCGGAGAAGCTGGAAATCGCGGGCGTGCCCTTCATCCTGGCATCCGGCAAGCCCTCCCGCCGGGACGCGCTCGTGTACTACAGGCGCGTCGTCCGGCATTTCGAGCTGGATGTCCGGCAGCACGAAGAGGTGTTGGCCATCGAGGGAGAGCAGGGAAATTTCGTCCTGCGCACGCGCCGCCGCGATGGCACCCGGGCCAGCCACCGGGCCCGCGCCGTGGTGGTGGCTACGGGGAGCTTCCACGAACCCAACTATCTGGGCGTTCCGGGAGAAGACCTGCCCAAGGTGCATCACTACTACACCGAGGCCGATCCGTACTTCGATCAGGACGTTGTGGTGGTCGGAGGGCGCAACTCGGCGGTGGAGGCCGCGCTCGAGCTGTTCAGGGCGCATGCCCGGGTCACGCTGGTGCACTGCTTCGACACCATCGACCGGGGCGTGAAGCCGTGGGTGATCCCGGACATCACCAACCGGATCAAGTTCGGCGAGATCGCGACCCGCTGGCGGACCCGGGTTGCGGAGATCCGGCCACGCAGCGTTGTCCTGCGGCACGAAGATACCGGTGAACTGGAGGAGGTTGCCAACGACTGGGTCTTCGCCATGATCGGATGGCGCGCGTCGCCGCTGCTGCTCGAGAGCCTGGGAGTCGAGGTCGATGGGGAAACCGGCATCCCGCGCCACGACCGCGCCACCATGGAGACGAACACCCCGGGGATCTACATCGCGGGGGTTCTGGCCGCCGGTCACGACGCCAACAAGATCTTCATCGAGAACGGGCGCTTTCACGGGGGCCTGATCGTCGATCACTTCAAGGCGCTGAGGAGCCGCTAGAGCGGGGCGGCACGTCAGGCTCGCTCGTCCCGTGAGCGGATCGCCGAGCCCCGGCCGGAGCCCGATGGCTGGCCCTCAGGCCAGGTCGCCCGACTGAAGCTCCCAGCCATGGTCCTGGAGCGCCCGAACCTCCACCGGATCTCCGTCCGGGCTCCCCAGACGAACCTCGGCGGGGGGCGCAACCTCGCGGCGCACGAAACCGAGGGCGATGGTCTGGCCGAAGGCCGGTGACATGGCCGCGGTGGTGATCTGGCCGACCGGCTTCGCCCCTGCTCGCGCGTAGAGAGGCGTCTTCGCAGCGGGCGCCGGGGCATTGCCCAGGAGCAGGCCGCGCAGGTGCCGGTTCACGTGGCCTCGGTCGCGAATGCGCACGATGACTTCCTGGCCCGTGTAGCAGCCCTTGCGGTGGTCGATGGCGCGGGCGTCGATCCCGGCTTCGGTGGGGATGGTGCGGTCGTCCATGTCCGAACCGAATTCCGGCCTGCCCGCCTCGATCCGCAGTGTCTCGAAGACACCCATGCCGGCAGGCAGCGCGCCCCCGCGAACCAATTCCTCGCCAAGACGACGCAGTGCGTTCCGGTCGCCCAGAACGTCGAAGGCGGGCACCCGAACCTCGCTTGTGCGGGCCACCAGCACGCCGTTGGGTGGGGAGAGCAGCAGGTAGCAGTCCTGTTCCAGATCGGTGACGGTGCCCGCTCCGATCCCGAGTGCGGCCTCCAGCTGGCCTGGCGCTTCCAGACCGGCGATGGTCAGTGTGCCGGTCGTGTCGGTGACGTCTTCGAGGGTGGCGAAGCGGGGCGGCAGGTACTTGCGGAAGTGGGCGAGCAACGGGGTGTGCCCCGCGGCGGGCACATGCAGCCAGAGGCCGTGTTCGCCTTCGTCGGTGCCCCGCCATGCCACCCGCAGGTCGCTGACCATGCGGCCCTTGGGCGTGAGCACGGCGCTGTAGGCTTCACGCCCGGCGAGCAGCCCGGAAGGGGCCGGGACGGGCCTCGCGGGAACGCTGTTGGTGATCACCCCGCCGAGCATGCGAACGGGCGCCCGGCCGGAGAGGATCAGGCGGCTCCGGTGCGAACGGTCGAACACGGCCGCCCTGCGCGTGGCAGCCTGATACTCCAGGTCAGGTCGGCCGAAATGGCGGGGCGTCGGCCGCCCGTGGTGCTGCCCCACGACGGCACCGGGGGCGAAATCGAGACTCGGGGGACTCAGTGGGTCGCGACCTCGGACGCGGGGGGCGTCACCGGTGGGGTGAGCAGCGACATCGGATCGGCGGCGGCGGCTGGCTGGAGCTTGTTTGTCAATCCTCCCACAAATGCCACGTCGGTCACGTCGTTGAGGCCGGAAACCAGGTGCAGAACCAGGTTGGCACGCACGTCGTCGGAGATGTCTTCCAGGTCGGCATGGTTGTCGGCTGGCAGCACGATCTCGGTGATGCCGGCGCGCACGGCACCCAGGATCTTCTCCTTCAGCCCTCCGATGGGGAGCACGCGCCCCGTCAGCGTCAACTCGCCGGTCATGGCCACGTCGCGCCTCACCGGCCGGCCCGACAGCGCCGAGATGAGGGCGGTGGCGATCGTGATCCCCGCCGAGGGACCGTCCTTTGGCACCGCGCCCGCCGGCACGTGGATGTGCACTTCCTTGTCGAGCACATCCTCGACCGACATCCCGAGGCTCTGGTGGTGGCTCCGGGCGTAGGTGAGCGCGGCCCGGCCGGATTCCTTCATCACGTCGCCCAGCTGGCCCGTGAGGACCAGCTTGCCGTCTCCCGGCATGACGCTGGCCTCGACGAACATGATGTCTCCGCCGGTCGGCGAGTAGAACATGCCGGTGGCCACGCCCACGCGGTCTTCCGCGGCCATCACTTCGGGGTGCACCCGGGGGCGTCCCAACAGCTTGCGCACGACGCCCTCGTCCACGACCACCTCTTCGCACCGGCCGCCGGCGATCTTGCGCGCCACCTTGCGCGCGAGTTTTCCGATCTCGCGTTCCAGCTGGCGCACGCCAGCCTCGCGCGTGTACTCGCTTACAACGTTCAGAATCGCCTCGTCGCCCAGGATCAGCTCTTCCTCGCGCAGTCCATTCTCCTCCCGCTGCCTTGGCAGCAGGTAGCGCTTGGCGATCTCGAGCTTCTCCTGCTCCGTGTATCCGCTGAAGTCGACGCGCTCCATGCGGTCGAGCAAGGGGCCCGGAATGCGGTCCCAGTAATTCGCAGTGGCGACGAAGAGCACCTCGGAGAGGTCGAACGGGATGCCCAGATAGTGGTCGGTGAAGGTCCAGTTCTGGGCCTGGTCCAGCACCTCGAGCAAGGCCGCGCTGGGATCCCCCTGGAAGGAAACGCCCAGCTTGTCGACTTCGTCGAGGAGGAAGACGGGATTCTTCGACTTCACCTGGCGCATCCCCTGGACAATGCGCCCGGGCATCGCGCCCACATAGGTGCGGCGGTGGCCGCGGATGTCGGCCTCGTCGCGCGCGCCGCCCAGCGAGATGCGCACGTACTTGCGCCCGATCGCCCGGGCGATGGACTGGGCGATGCTGGTCTTGCCGACCCCGGGCGGGCCCACGAAGAGCAGGATGGGCCCATGGTTGCCCGGCGGCGGTGGCGCGGACACCGCCTCATCGACAGCCTCGGATCCGTTCCCTGAAGCGGCCGGCTCTGCTTCTGCCTCGGCTTCCTCTTCCAAGGCTTCAGCGGGTGCCCGCTCCGCCTGCAGCTTGCGCACGGCGAGAAACTCGAGAATGCGGTCCTTGACGTCCTCGAGTCCGTAGTGGTCTTCCGCGAGCACGCCGCCCGCCGCCTCCAGGTCGATCTTGTCCTCGGTGCGCTCGTCCCAGGGAAGCTCCGTGATCCACTCGAGGTAGGTTCGAATGACCTGGTATTCCGCGGATTGCGGGCTGGTCCGTCCCAGGCGCTTGAGCTCCCGCTCGACTTCGACGCGAGCATCTTCGGTAAGCCGGAGCTCCTGGATCCGCTCACGGAGATCGTCCAGTTCGGCCTTTTCGTCTTCGTCTCCCAGCTCCCGCCGGATCTGCTTCATCTGCTCGCGAAGAAGCATTTCCCGCTGGCGCTCTCCCAGCTCTTCCTGCACGCGAGCCTGGATCTCCTCCTGTGCAGTGAGGCGCACCAGTTCGCGCTCAACCGCCACCAGCGCCTGGCGCATGCGATCCTCGTCGTCGAGGACTTCCAGGAGCCGCTGCTTTTCCGCGGTTTGCAGATCGAGATAGAACGCCACGAGATCCGCGAACGCGCCAGGCTCGTCGACGCCCTGAATGAGCTGGTTGAGCGACTCCGCGGGGACTCCGCGCCGGGTTCCCAGCCCTGCGGCGCGATCGCGCAATTCGCGGTCGAGTGCCTGGAAGGCCGGATCCTGTTCATTGCGCGGCGGGATTCTGTTGAGATCCAGGAGGATGGCGGCGAGCATGGTCTTGCCGCGCTTCTCATAGGAGATAGCTTGCGCCCGCCGGTCGCCTTGCACGAGGAGCTGGATGCCGGCTCGCACACGATGCGTCTGAATGATGCGGACGACCGTCCCGAACGCGTACAGCCCCTCCGGGGTCGGATTGTCCACGTTCTCTCGCTGGGCCACCGCGAAGAGGCGCCGGTCTCCCTCCAGCGCCGCCTGCACGGCTTCTATGGTGCCGGGCCGGCCGGCAGAGATCGGCACCGCCACGCCCGGATATACGACCGTGTCCCGCAATGGAAGCACGGGCAGCCTGTAACGTTCGCCCACTCTTCTGATTCCCGTGTTGTTTACCTTGCACGCGCCGGTCCGTGCCGGCCTCTGCCACAACCTGTTTCAGGTGTGGTGGGCGGCACATCGTCATCGATCTCGAGATGGCGGTCCGCCCGGGGCGCCAAAAACGAGCTGCACGAATCGGGCCTGAATGGATGGCCCGGGTACGCTGTCAGCGCTGTCACTTTGTCAGAGCGGCAGAGCGGGAGGCTGGCAGGCACCGTTCGCTCCCCATAGCTTGGCGCGGCACGGCTGTTTGCGCCAGCCGGATGAATCCCCTCCGAGATGTGAGCCACCATGCCGCCGCAACTGACCAGCCCCCCGCGGCCATGACCGGCCGGTCCACCGTCTACGCCCCCAGGAGCGCGGCCGCCACCAGCCAGCCGCTTGCCAGCTGGGCCGCGCTCTCCGTGATGGAGCGGGGAGGAAACGCCGTGGATGCGGCGGTCGCCGCGGCGGCCATGCTGAACGTGGTGGAGCCGCACATGACGGGGATGGGCGGCGACATGTTCGCTCTGCTGTGGTCAGCGGAGGAGGGTCGCCTGGTCGGCCTCGACTCGAGCGGCAGGTCGGGGTCGGGCATGTCGCGCGAGTCGATTGCCGCGGCGGGGATGGACGGTGTGCCCGCGAGCGGGGCCGGGTCGGTCACGGTACCGGGAGCGGTCGCGGGCTGGGCCGCCCTGCTGAACCGTTTCGGCAGCATGACCTTCGCCGAGGTGCTTGCCCCGGCCATCCGGGTGGCGGAGGAGGGCTTCCCGGTGACCCCGATCATCGCGGCCCAGTGGGACGCCGCGGCGGACAAGCTGCGCGGTGATGCCGGGGCGGCCGCCACCTATCTGGTCGGCGGGCGGCGGGCCCCCCGCGCCGGTGATTGGTTCCGGGTACCGGATCTGGCCGCCAGTTTCCGCCTGGTCGCGGGCGGGGGGGCGGGGGTCTTCTACGAAGGCGCGCTGGGCCAGCGGATCGCGAATGAGCTGCTGGCCCAGGGAGGGTTTCTGACGCCTGACGATCTGGCCGGCCACGAGGCGCGCTGGGTGATCCCCCTGTCGACCGACTTTGGAGGCTGCACCCTGTGGGAGCTGCCCCCCGCGGGGCAGGGAATCGCGGCGCTGGAGATGCTGCGTATCCTGGATGGGTTCGATCTCGCCTCAATGGGACACAACAGCCCGGCGTATCTGCACCACCTCATCGAGGTCAAGAAGTTGGCCTTCGCCGACCTCGCCGGGCACATCGGCGACCCCGGGCACATGAGGATTTCCCCTTCGGTCCTTCTGGCCGAGGACTACGTGGGCTCTCGCCGGTCGCGGCTTGACCCGAGTGTGGCCGCCGAGCGGGTCGAGCCCGGCTCCGCCGTCTCAGCGAGCGAAACCATCTACCTGAGCACGGCGGACGAACACGGAAACATGGTGTCGTTCATCAACAGCCTCTATGAAGGCTTCGGCTCCGGCGTCGTGATCCCGGGGACGGGGTTCGCGCTTCAGAACCGCGGGGCCTGCTTTACCTTCGAGGAAGGGCACCCGAACCAGGTAGCTCCCGGCAAGAAGCCCCTCCACACCATCATTCCCGCCTTCGTGACCCGGCGTGGCGAGCCGTGGCTGTCGTTCGGCGTCATGGGGGGCTCGATGCAGCCTCAGGGGCACGTTCAGGTGCTACTCAACCTCCTCGTCTTCGGAATGGATCTGCAGGCCGCTATCGAAGCTCCGCGCTTTCGGCATACCTCGGGACTCGAGGTCGCGGTCGAGGGGATCGACCGGGACACACGGGCGGCGCTCGCCGCCATGGGACACGACCTCGTCGACTCCTCGCTCACCTCGTTCGGAGGAGGGCAGGGTGTGATGCGCCTCGAACGCGGATGGGCGGCGGGTTCGGACCCGCGCAAGGACGGGATGGCGGTCGGGCGCTGATGGCGAAGGTGGTGAAGCTTCCGCCCTCCGGCGTGCTGCCTCGCCCCGCGGCGACGATCATTCTGCTGCGGGAGAGCACCTCCGGCTTTGAACTTCTGCTGATGCGGCGCAAACGCTCGGCGGGCTTCGTGCCGGGGGCGTACGTATTTCCGGGGGGGCGCGTGGATGCGCAGGACGCGAATCCGGCTCTGATCTCGCGGGTGGAGCATCTGAATGGCGACGAAGCGGCTTCCCGGCTTGCCCTTCCGAACGGGGACCCCCCCGCCATCGCGTACTATCTGGCGGCCGTGCGCGAAGCGTTCGAGGAGGCGGCAGTGCTGGTAGCTCGGCCGGGTGGCCGGTTTCGGCCGGACTCCTCTCTGGGTCGCGCGCGCCTGCTTCGCCTGCGCGACTCCCTGATGAACGGTACCATGGGTTTCCCCGGGATTTTCGATGATCTGGGGGTGAGTATCGACGGGGCCGCCCTCGAATACATCGCCCACTGGATTACCCCCGAGGCGGAATCGCGGCGCTACGACACCCGCTTCTTCGCGGCGTTTGCTCCGCCGGGGTCGAAGTCCACCCCTGACCCGCGCGAAATGACCGATTCCATCTGGCTCGCGCCCGGGGAAGCCCTGGATCGACATCGCGCGGGCCGGCTGCCGATGATTTTTCCTACGATCCGCACCCTTGAGCAACTCAGCGCGTTCTCCACACCGGAAGCGGTGCTGGCACACTTCCGCGGGCGGGACATCCCCGTCATCATGCCTGCCCTCGTGCGGACGCATGCCGGGGTCACTGTCAGCATTCTGGACGAGTAGTCGGGAATGGGCGCCGGGGAGTTCGGAAGCGGGCCTTCCGCGTTGGAGTCGGGCGATGTCCGATCGCGAGCCCGCCGAACCAGCTAGGGTCTCGCAGTCAGGACTCGGTGCACGCTGACGTATTCGACACCCAGTTCATCGCGGTAGACGCCCGCCAGCAGACCATCGCCGATTGCGAGGACCGCCAGGCCGCCGGGAGTCGAGACAGATCCCAGATAGACGCCGGTCGGGTCGAAGACATCCCACGACGGTGGTTCGCGCGACAGCGGATCGGACTGGAAGCGACGTGCCCAAAGGGTCCCGTTCCCGTCGGCCAGGAGCCAGTCGAACGCGGGCTCGTACCGTGGGATTTCCATCCGATCCCTCCAGTCCCGCCAAGCCGCCGCGGGAGCACCCGACTGACCGATCTCGACCAGGCTCTCGATCACCTGCCGGACGTCCGACTCGGTCACCGTTTCGCGGTCGCGCGCGAACCGGTATCGAGCCACCAGCGAGCCCGCCGCGTCATGGACGGATATTTCGGCGTCGGGTCCACTGGCCACGGCGAGCCGGCTGCCATCGATAGCCCGCAACGGCCGTGGGCTGAACGGCACCGGCAGCATGTGTTGCCCCGTCCAGATCCAGCGCTGGCCGATAATCCCTGCCAGCCGAACCCGATCCTCCCGCACTGGATCGTAGCGCCACAGCCCGATCGTGTCGGCCCAGGCGGTCCCGGCACTGGGCGCCGAAATGGAGACCGGGAACGTGACCAGCCAGGCTCCGTCGTCGAACAGGCCCTGGACGATGAATTCCCGTCCGTCCGGGGAAGATCTGCGCTGGCTGAGGATCACCTCGCCATTCTCTCCGATCACCGACAGGCGGAAGAGGGATCGGTCCCAGACCAGGAAACTGCCGTCGTCTCGACGCCCCAGGTATCGCGGGCTCCGGAATTCTCCCGGACCCTCGCCGCGGCCTCCGGCCGACCACAGGTGGCGCCCCGCGGCGTCGTAGCGACGCACCTCGGACGATCCGCCGTCCACGACGATGACGTCGCCTCCGGCCAACAACGCCACATCCAGAATCCTGAAGAACTGAGAGAAGAGGTCATCTTCGAGATTTCCCAGGCGAAAAACGGGCTCCGGACTGACGGTCCACTCTTCCCCGGGCGGCCATGCCGCGGAGGTGCTTTCCACGATCCGTACTCCGGCGCTGTCGACGCGGACGGCGACATCCGGTCCCCGCTCGGCACACGCCGTCGCCGCAACCAGCGCGAGCGCCGGTGCGAGCGCCGGGCGGTAACTGTTGAAGCGATCCAATGAACCCTCCCGACCGGTAGTGTTGGGGTCGGCCAGAGTGGTCGGACGAGGTTGTGATCGGGGGCGGATCCGTCCTCTCGGCAAAGCTTCCCGTTCAGCCTCACATCCGGCGATACGCCGGTCCGCTGCCGCCTTCCCGCGGCGTCCAGCGTGGTCCCAGCACGTCGGTCGCCTTGCAGTCTACGCAGTTGGGCGCATTCACGACCAACTCGCCGTCGTTCTCCTCGTACACCCCGGCCGGACACATGCGGGCGTAGAATGCCGCTCCTTCGGAGGGGAGTTCGTCACCGGTGACCAGATGGCTCGGGATGTCGTCGCGGGTCTGGTTCCCGGACTTGTACACCGCGTCGACCTTGGAGAAGGTGAGCTTGCCATCGGGCTTGAAGGGGCGAGCCGGCCCGGTGCGCCGTTCTTCCCCGGCGTCTTCCCGTACCGGGATGCGGCTGCCTGGAAACGCGCCTCCGGTCAGTGTCATGAGCCCAGCCTGGATCCCGCCCTTCCAGAAGCCATTCTTGAACGCCAGGCGCAGATTGCGGTTGCGGCGCAGATCCTTCATCACGTACGAGCGGTCCAGGGCACGGGTGAAGCCCGCCAGGCCGTCGGCTGCGCCCTTGAGTTGCGCGAAGATGGCGTGGGCGGCGTAGATGCCGGACTGCATGGCGTAGTGGATGCCCTTGAGCGAGGGAACATCCACGAGTCCGGCCGCGTCTCCCGCGATCAGGACGCCATCGCCGTGGCGGCGCTCGGGAACCGAATAGTAGCCCCCTTCGGGGATGGTCTTCGCGCCCCATTCGAGCATTTCGCCGCCCTCCAGCGTCTCACGGAAGAGCGGATGCAGCTTCATCTGCTGGAAGAGGTCCTGGACATCCAGCGAGGCATCCCGGTAGTCCAGCCCCACGACCAGCCCCAGCGCCACCAGGTCCTCGGCCAGCGGGTACATGAAGCTGCCCCCGAAGGCATCGCGCGGAAGCGGCCAGCCGAGCGTGTGTACGATACGGTCCAGCGGGCGGCGGACGCGCCACAGCTCCTTCACGCCGAGGGCGTAGATCTGCGGGTTGGGGGCGCTGATGCCCTGCCAGTCGAGATACGCCTGGCTGAGTGCGCCACGTGTCCCCTCGGCGAGCACCGTGAACGTGGCCGAGATGTCCATGGCCGGCTGATAGCCCGCCCCGGGAGCGCCCTGCCGGTCGAGGCCGCTCGGGGTGGTGCGCACGCCGGTCACGCGGTTCCCGTCCACCAGCAGCGAGTCGACCGGGAAGCCGGGAAAGACGTTCACGCCCAGCGCCTCCGCGCGGTCACCCAGCCACCGCACCATCTCGCAGATCGAGCCGACGAAATTCCCGTGATTCCTCATGGTGGGCGGCGTTGGCAGGCGCAGCTTGCGCCGGGCCGTGAGCAGGTAAACGGCATCCTTGCCGACTGGATGCCCGAAGGGAAAGTCGTCGTCGGAGAGTTCGGGGAAGAGTTCCCGGAAGGCTCGCGGATTCACCACCGCGCCGGACAGGTTGTGCTCTCCCAGTTGACCGGCCTTTTCAAGCACGCCGATCTCCAGGTCGCCCAGACCGCCCCCCGCCTCCCGGTCCGCTTGAGCCAGCTTCGCCAGCTGGATGGCCCCGGCAAGCCCGGCGGGGCCTCCGCCGACGAAGACCACGTCGAGCGGGACCGCTTCGGCGTCCGGGGGTTCCTCCACGATGAATCGCTCGCGCGGGAGAGCGGGCTGCCAGGAAGCCGGACGGAGGGACACCGGACCTTGGGACATGCGGACTCCTGGTGTGGCTCCCGGTTGCTCGGGTGGTCTCGCGCCGCGGAACGAGCCAAAGCGCGGCCCCCAGGATCCGGGCTCGGAAATCGGGGTAGTCTGTCGAGGCCCTCGCGCCGCAAACGGCGGGCTGACAGCCTCTCGAAGTGGTACATCCTAGCCAATCCGGCGCCGGTCGTCACGGCGTTTTCCCGCACCCGCTCGCTCAAGGACAGACATGACCCATCGCCGACCCGCCACCGTCGGGGAGCTGCGTGAATCCGGATATCGCCCCCGCAGCGTGAAGGATGAGATGAGGGACAACCTGGTGCGGAAGCTGCGTAGCCAGGAGGAGCTCTTCCCGGGCATCCTGGGCTACGACGAGAGCGTCGTGCCGCAGATCGTCAACGGGTTGCTGGCGCGCCACGACTTCATCCTGCTCGGCCTGCGGGGCCAGGCCAAGAGCCGGATTCTGCGCCAGCTGGTCGGTTTCCTGGATGAGCGAATCCCGATTCTTGCGGGAAGCGAGGTCAACGACGAGCCGTTTCACCCGGTGTCGCGCTACGGCAGGTTGCTTCTGGAGGAGCATGGCGAGGACGCTCCGGTGGAGTGGATCTCGCGGGAGAACCGCTACGTGGAGAAGCTCGCGACGCCCGACGTAAGCATCGCGGACATGCTCGGGGACGTGGACCCCATCAAGGCGGCGCGCGGAGGGCACATCCTGGCCGATGAGCTGACGGTTCACTACGGCCTGCTGCCTCGCGCCAACCGGGGCATTTTCGCCATCAACGAGTTGCCCGATCTCGCGGGGAAGATCCAGGTCGGGCTCTTCAACATCCTCCAGGAAGGGGATGTGCAGATCAAAGGCTATCCCATTCGCCTTCAGCTCGATGTCATGCTGGCCTTCACCGCGAACCCGGAGGACTACACCGCGCGGGGCAAGATCATCACGCCGCTGAAGGATCGCATCGGCACCGAAGTGCGGACGCACTACCCCGAGACGCTCGCGGTGGGAAAGGCGATCACGGCCCAGGAGGCGTGGGTCGATCGAAACGATCTCCCGGTTGAGGTTCCGGATTTCATCAGCGAGGTGGTGGAGTCGATCGCCTTTCTGGCCCGCCTGGACAAGCGCGTCGACCAGCGTTCCGGCGTGAGCCAGCGTCTGCCCATCTCGGCGGTGGAGATCGCGGTGGCCAGCGCAGAACGGCGCGCGCTGCGGCTGCGGGAGAACATCGCCGTGCCGCGCGTCAGCGACATCTACGCGGCGCGGCCCGCGATCACCGGCAAGATGGAGCTCGAGTACGAAGGCGAGCTGCACGGCCCAGACCGCATCGCCCAGGAACTCATTGCCCGGGCTGCCGGCCAGGTCTTCGAGACCTATGCGGGCGGTGCCGATGTGGAGTCGGTGGTGGAGTACTTCGAAGAGGGCGGTGCCCTCCAGGTTTCCAACGATTCGGGCGCAAAGGCTTGTGTCGCGGGGTTCGAGACTGTCCCCGGGCTGCTGGAACTGCTGTCTCAGGTAGGATTGGCGCCAGAGGATTGCAGCGACGGTCACAGGGCGTCAGCTTGCGAGCTGGTTCTGGAAGCCCTCGTCGATGCCAGGCGCATCAGCCGCACGGACGGCGGCGGCTACAGCCGGGCAGGGCACGACGCCCCCGCGCCCGGGAAGGGTTTTCCGGGATCCGGGCCGTTTCAGGAGTAGAGCTCCCGGGCGCGGAGACCTGGCCACCCGAATCGAGAACGGATTTGCCTTGACACACAGACGTCAACTTGCACTAAGGAGCCCAGCCATGCGATACCCTTCTATTCCTGCTGCTTCCATCTGCCGCGGTGGGAACACCGTAGCGGGCAGATGCGCCCGCTTCCTTCTCTCCTTCATCCTGTTCTCATCTGCCGCGGTCGTGGTAGTGGCCGCTCCGGTCCGCGCCCAGGGGATATCCGGCTTCGGCGAGGAGCTGCTGGGACAGTTCGAGGGGTCGGCGGAGAAGCTGGTGGCGCTCGCGCAGGCCATGCCCGCGGAGTCGTACTCGTGGCAGCCGATGGAGGGCGTGTACACCGTGGCGGCGGCGTACATGCACATCGCCCGCTACAACTACATGTACCCCGACCTGTATCTCGGCGTCGATCCTCCCCCGAGAGTCGACTACGAGTCGCTTGAAGAGAGAGTCACCAGCAAGGACGAAGCGGTCGAGATCCTTGCAGCCTCAATGGATCACGTCCGCGGCCTGATGAACGCGATGTCCGAGGCCGATCTGGCGGCGCCCACCCGGCTATACGGCCGTGAGGTCGAGAACTGGGCGGTCCTGCTTCAGCTGGTGACGCACATGAACGAGCACCTCGGCCAGTCGATCGCGTACGCGCGCATGAACGGCGTGGTGCCGCCCTGGTCACGGTGACCGCCGCTCTCCCGCGGCGTCGGCTCTCGCGGCCTGCGTCGCCGTGGTCGCGAGATGCCTGCAGTAGCGGTCGATCCATCGATTCGAGAACCCCATCACCTTTGCGCGGAAGGTAATCGCCTCGACTTCCTCGCGGGTCATTTTTGTCTCGCGCCTCAACACCGCCGGGTTCGCCCGGCTGATCGCCAGTGTGCGAACCGCGAAGAGAAGCGGGAGCAGGCAGAAGAGGCGCACGCGGTGGTACCGCCTCGGAATCAGACGGATGTAGGCGCGCGCCGCAGCCAGATGTCGGTCGGCCTTGGCGACCAGCCGGGCAAGGACCGCCATCGCCGCTTCGATGTTGGCGGGATCGAATAGCTCGCTGGCACGGATTCCCGAGTCGGGGAGGAAAGCGGCCGGCACATACACCCACCCCCGCTCCCGGTCTTCGTGCAACCCACGGATGACGTTGACGGTCTGCAGCGCCAGGCCGAAGTCGCGGCCAAGCGACATCATCCGGTCCCGCTCCTTCCCCACCCCCGGGAGCCGGAGCTCGAACAACTCGGTGAGCAGATGACCCACGCGCCCCGCCACCTCGTGCATGTAGTCGTCAAGGTCCGCCTCGGTCTCGAAGACGGACCCCCGCTCGGTCCAGCGCGCCATCCCGGCGCTCGACTCCCCAACGCGGCGAACCAGGATCTCGCGCGCCGCAGGGGAAAGCGCGTCGAGTCCCTCGAGCACGGTGGCTGCGTGCCGCGCGACGAAGGCGTCCGGAGTGTCCTCTTCGGCCGTTTTCAGGCGGTCGACAAGCAGCGGCCGTTCGCCACGACCGTCAAGGACGCGCTTCCAATCCCCCAATAGGGTGATCTTCTCGTCGTCGCCCAGCTCCCGACTGTCTTCCAGATAGTCGGAGACCCGGAGGAGCAGGTACGCGACCGTGATCTCTGCCCGGAGCGGTTCGGGGAGGATTTCGATCCCGACCGCGAAGGTGCGGCTGGATCGCAGGAGGAGTTCCTGAAGAGTGACCATGATGGATTGTCGACCGCCCGGCCTGCGTCGTCAACGCTGCCGTGCGCTGTGGGGCGTGTTCGTCGCAGCGGCAACAGCGATCAGGCCGCGCGTCTTTTCAGCCGCTCCCCGAAATTGGCTTGTGACATCACGAGGGCGGGAACGACCAGCATGAGAAGCGGAGTGGCGACGAGAACGCCGAAGGCCAGCGCTGCAGCCACCGGGACGAGGTGCTGGGCCGCGGGGTCTGTTTCGAAAACAAGGGGGGCCACGCCCAGAAACGTGGTCACGGAAGTCAGCAGTATCGCGCGCACACGGGCCTTGGTGCCGACGATGATCGCTTCCCTGGGTTCGAGCCCGGCGTCTCTTTTTTCGTTGACGAAATTGATCATCACCAATGAGTCGTTTACCACGACTCCAAAGCATCCGACGAGCCCCTGCAGCGACATGAAGCCGAAACTGAGCCCCAGCAGCAGGTGTCCCAGCACCGCGCCGACGAATCCGAGCGGAATAGCGGCCATGACGATGAGGGGCTGAGAGTAGGATCCGAAGGGGATCGCCAGCAACGCGAACATGATCATGAATACGACGATCAGCGAGCCGGAAAGGGCATCGACCGTTTGTCTCTGTTGCCGCTGCTCGCCTCCGAAGTCATAGCTGAATCCGGGGTTGTTGGCCGCCAACGGCTCCAGGATCTCACTCGCCAGAGTTGCGTTGACCTGCTGGCCGGTAGCGATTCTGGAATCCACATTGGCCGTGACCGTAATGACTCGCTGTCCGTCGATCGTGTGAATCGCAGTGGAGGATCGCGTAAAGTGCGCGGCCGCGACCTGCCCCAGGGGAACTTCGGCCCCTCCCGGTGTCCGCACGACGTAGCGGTCGATATCGGCCACCGAATTCCGCTCTTCCTCCGGCAGGCGAACGTACACTCGCATGTCCTCGCGTCCACGCAGTACCCTGAGGGCTTCACTGCCGAAGAAGGCGGACCGCACCTGGAGTGCCAGGTCGTCCAGTGCCAGGCCCAGGGAACGCGCCGCGGGCTTCAGTTCCAGTTGGAGTTCCCTGAACCCCTCATCCCGACTGCTCCGGATATCGAACACACCGTCAACCTGGCCCAAGTCCGCCAGGAACTCCCCGGCGATGCGGTTCAGAGCGACAGGGTCAGGGTGAAACAGCTCCATGTGCACGGGAAGCGCCAGTTCGAGTGCGCCCGCCGAAAAAACGAGGGATTTGACGCCCGGCAGCACTCCCACCTCTTCTCTCCATGCCTGTTCGAAGTCGCTGGCGACCAGGTCGCTCCCGACATCGGGCAGCGCGAACTGGACAGCGCCGACATGGCCGCGCGGCGGTGACGTGCGGTCGCCGCGAAGGGGATTGTACAGTTCGGCGGACTCGCCCACGGTGACGCTGGTGTTCCACCGGGGTAGCGTGGCGCCATCCAGTCGCTCCTCCGACAGCCGCGCCGCGGCGCGATGTCCCGCCGCCTCCAGTTGCGCACCCACTTCCGCGGTTCGTTTGCCGGATGTCCCGGTAGGCAGTTCGAAATTCTCGGCTATGACATCACCCTCGACCTGGGAAGGAATTCCACTCTCACGAACCCCGACGATACGAGGGTCAGGGCCAGCAAGATCGCAGCCGCACTCGCGGCGAGCACAATGGGCGGATGATCGGTGGCGAACCGGAGCGCGCGGTCCAGCGGACCATCGCCTAGACGGGTCAGACCCCGGTCCACGGTTCCCTGGACACGCGACATCCATCGGCCAACTGCCGTAGTGGCCTGCTTGCCGAGCGGCGGCAGATGCGAAAGGTGCCGCGGCAATATCAGCAGTGATTCCACGAGGGAAATGGAAAGGATGACGATGACCACGATTGGAATGCTTCGCATCATCTTGCCGGTGGGACCCGGCACGGCCAGCAAGGCGGAGAAGGCCACGATCGTGGTCAGCACCGAGAAGATGACGGGACCACTGATCCGCTTCGTGCCCCGGATCGCGGTCGTGGGTCCGTCGCGGCCCTTCTTTCGCTCCGCGAAGATGTTCTCGCCGACAACGATCGCGTCATCCACGACGATGCCCAACGCGAGCACCAGCGCCAGCATTGAGAACATGTTTATGGAAATGCCCAGGATCCGCATCACCCACAGGGTTCCGGTCAGCGAGACTACCAGGCCCATTCCGACCCACACGGCGAGCCGGATTTCCAGGAACAGTGTCAAGCTCAGGAAAACGAGAGCGAGCCCAAGCAAACCATTCTTGAACAACAGCGCCAAACGGCTTCCAACCAGCGTCGTGTCGTCCCTCCATATCTCGACCCCGACGCCCGCCGGGAGAGTGGGGATGATTTCCGTCTCCAGATAGGCTCGCACCGATTCCGCGATTTCCAGCACCTGCTCGTCCGCGGTCCGGGACACATCGACGCGAGCCGCCCGGTCCCTGTTGAAGCGCGTGATCAGCTCGGTGTCGGCGAAGCCGTCCCGCAGGTCGGCGATGTCGCCCAGGCGCAGTGAAGTGCCATCGGGACGAGTGAGGACGATGATCTCTTCAAAGTCGTACTGATCGTAGTTCTGGCCGATCGTCCGGACGCGGATTTCCTCTTCGCCAGTGGATATCTTGCCCGCGGATAGTTCCATCGATCCGCGTCGCACCGCGTTGGCGATGTCCTCCAGAGTAAGGCCCAGGGCGCGTAGCCGGCGCGATGGCACCTCGATCGAGATCTCGTACTCCCGGACACCGCTGGTTTCCACATAGGACACCTCGGGGAGCGACGAAATCCCGTCCTCGATGCGGTACGCCATCTCCTTGAGCACGCGCTCCGGCACGTCGCCGTGTACGAGAAGGCGAATCACGCTTTGTCGACTCGTGATCTCGCGCACCTCGGGGCGTTCGGCCCCCGCGGGGAAGCTCGGGATGCGATCTACCCTCGCCTTGACGTCGTTGAGGGCGCGACTGATATTCGCGCCACTCTTGAATTCGGCAATGACCGATCCGAGGCCTTCCGCGGCAGACGCTTCTATCCGTTGAACGCCCTCCACCGAGCGGATCTCTTCCTCGATCTTGCGGACAATGGCCTGCTCGATCTCCTCCGGTGCGGCGCCGGGGTAAGGGACCACGACCTGAACGAGGTCCAGCGACGCGTCGGGGAGCATTTCCTGAACCAGGTCGCGCGAGGCTGACAGACCGGCGAAGAGCAGAAACACCATGAGCAGGTTGGCCGCGATGGGATTGCTCGCCATGAAGGCGATCGGGCCGCGGCGATCTGCCAGGTCGCGCCCGGGATTCATCGCGCGGCCGTGCCTGGTTCGGTTTTCGTTCGAGTCATGGTCACCCAGTCCATGGAGAATACGTTCACGGCTCTCCTCGAAGGCGCGCAATGGCTTGGTGGCCAGCGCCGCATGATGGCGATTGGCCGCTTCCGGCCGGGGAGCCGGCAAAGGCATGCCAGGGTGGACTTGTGACGAGGTGGAAGCCAGTGAAGATCCCGACGGCGTACGCGGAGAACTACGAGAAAGCCCGGCTGACCGATCCGGTGGCCGTGGACAACTACATGAGGCACACGGGGATCGGCGACCCGGTGCTCGACCCGGTCATGAAGGAGCTCTCCGATATGCCTGCGCCGGAACTGCACCGTTTCATCGGGGCGGGCATCGAGGGGCGGGATCACGCTCTGCGAGCTGCACCGGAGCCTCTGCGCGAGTTCTTCAAGAACCTTGACGAGCCTTCCTGGCTGGACTGGGAGGCCCTGCGTCCGGGGATCCGCGCCTTCCACAAGAATGTGGACCTCATGTTGGTCGCGTTTGTCACGGGAGTGCTCGTGGAAGGCTTCTCGACGCTGATCGCCAAATCGTTCAACATTACAGGACGGGTGGGATCGACGACCCGGCGGCTGCAGCAGAACAACCGGCACATGATGGACATCTTCTTCCCCCGCGGCCTGGAGAGAGACGGAGACGGGGTGGAAGCTGTCAGCGCGCATTCGTTTCGTGCACACCCGGATCAGGAGCTTGCTCGCCAAGTCGGATGATTGGGACCACGAAGCCTGGGGGGGCCCGGTGAGCGCGGCGCACCTCGGTTTCGCGATGTCCGTCTTTTCCAAACGCTTGCTCGAGTACTCGATGCTGGTGGGTTCGCGATTCACCGAGGAAGAACAAAAGAGCGTTATGGATGTCTGGCGTTATTCGGGATACGTCATGGGAATCCCGGAGAGCATCCTTTATTCATCCACGGCGGACGCAGAAAGCGTATACAAAGTCAGCTATCTGTGCGAGCCGCCGCCGGACCCCGACTCGATAGCTGTAGCGAATATGCTGATCCAGTCGATACCGGCGGTCGCGGATGTCAACGATCCAATCGAGCGTGAGAAGCTTGTGCGATTGGCGTACGGCCTTTCGCGAGCACTCATCGGCGACCGGCTCGCTACCGCCTTCGGCTTTCCGAAGAAGCGCGTCTGGGAAGCCGCAACGCTGTTCCAATACCGGACGAAACAGCGTGTCTTGCGACGCCTGGCGGGGACCGAGAGGCTTCGGGCGCACAACTTTACACAGCTTCTCCAGATCTCGGTGTACGACGACGGAGGATTGAGCTACAAGATGCCTGACCACGTCCACACGGCGGAATCGAACAGTTGGTGAGGGGCATCGCGGCTAGCCGGGCGATTCGCCGAGATGCGCTTCCCGGGCGATCCGCTGCTGGGCCACCGGAAGGGCCATGTTGGTCAGTTTGTCGGGTCGCACCCAGCGCCCGCGCGGCTCACGCCATTCTGCGCTGACGTCCACCCGGACGGACTCGTATACGGCCGTAAAGTGTGAGAATTGGTGGGTGATCGGTGCGAGTTCCAGGACCGGGGGTGACGCACGCCCGCTCACATGTCGCCATACCCGCTCGAGTGCCAGAGCGCGGCTGTTGCCCTCCCCGTCCGCCTCAATGGCCGGGAACTCCCACATCCCGCCCAGCAGCCCTTCCGGTGGGCGCCTGATCAGCAGCGTCCTGCCCTGGGGCGAGACCGCGACCAGCACGGCCCAGATTCTTGTCGGCACCGGTCCCCGCCGGCGTCGGACGGGTCGCTCCGCCACCGTTCCCGCCGCGCGCGCCCGGCAGCTCTCCGCGAGCGGACACGTCCCGCAGGAGGGCGTCCGGGGCGTGCACACCGTTGCCCCCAACTCCATCATCGCCTCGTTGAAGTCACCCGGGCGATTCGGGTCCACCAGGCCCGCAATCAGCTGGCGCGCCTCCGTCAGCGAAGGGTCGGGCCGATCGAAGAGACGTGCCACCAGCCGGCGCACGTTTCCGTCCACCGCTGGTGCCACCTCTCCGAACGCGATGCTCGCCACCGCGGCGGCGGTGTACGCACCGATCCCCGGCAGGGCTCGCAAGCGTGTGGCCGACGAGGGAAAGATGCCACCATGCGCGTCGCGCACGATGCGCGCGGTCCGGTGCGCGCTGCGGGCGCGGGCGTAGTAGCCGAGCCCCTTCCACATTCGCAACACCTCGTCGCGGTCGGCTTCGGCGAGGGCGGAAACATCCGGGAACCGCTCCATCCACCTGCTGTAATAGGCCACCACGGTGCCAGCCCGCGTTTGCTGCAGCATGACCTCCGAGATCCACACTCCGTAGGGGTCGCGGACGCCGCGCCACGGAAGGTCCCGCTTGTGCGCGTCGAACCATGCGAGCAGTGTTGTGTGGATGGCTTCCATTCTCGTACGGATGGCCGGACGTGCCGGTAGCCTGCCGGGATGATTCACCGGCGAGCGCGAACGGACGCTGACTCCGGGAGGGCAGAGCAATGCGCTTGACCACCTATACAAAGTATCGGCCGCGCCTGCTCGATGCCCTGAACCTCGAGGCCCTGCTCGAACACCTCACCGGCTTCCTGATGGACGGGGGCTTCGCCGGGGGCCCGCACTTCCATCCCTATTGGGGATGGTCGGGCACCGAGGACACGAGTTCCTACGAAGCTCTGCAGAGGGCGATCCTCGACGCGCTCATCGAGAGCGGGCAATTCACCCCGGAGATGTTGGAGGAGTTGCGCGGCGAGGGGAAGGGGGACGAGGCGGTCCAGCGCCGAATCGCGGCGCTGATCGACGAAATCGTCCAGAAGCTGGTGGAAGAGGGCTATCTGAACCTCGAGAGTGGTGGTGCCATGCCCGGGCCGACCGGGGACATGACAGGCCAGGGACATGTGGACGAGGCCCGCGATGCCGCCCGCTCCGTGAACTTCGGGCTGACGCGCAAGGGCATGGACTTCCTCGGGTATCGCGCCCTGCGCAACCTGCTCTCGGCAAGCGGCACGTCCAGCTTCGGATCTCATGAGACCCCTCAGCTGGCCACCGGTGTGGAGGCCGACGCGGCCAGCCGCCCCTACGAGTACGGGGACGTGCTCAACCTCGACATTCCCGCCACCCTGAAGAGCGCGATCGAGCGCGAGGGGCTGTCGATTCCGATCGAGCTGGACTACAAGGATCTGATGGTCCGCCAGACCGAGTATCGCTCCTCGTGCGCGACGGTGCTCATGCTCGACGTTTCCCACTCGATGATCCTCTACGGAGAGGACCGCTTCGGCCCCGCCAAGCGGGTTGCCCTGGCCCTTTCGCACCTGATCCGCACGCAGTTCCCCGGCGACGTGCTCAAGGTGGTGACCTTCGGTGACCGCGCGGTGGAGATCCCCCTGTCGCAGCTGGCGCGCGCCCAGGTGGGGCCGTTCCACACCAACACCGCGGAAGGGCTCCTCATCTCGCGCCGTCTCCTGAAGGCGCAGAAGAAGGACATGATGCAGATCATCATGATCACCGATGGCAAACCCTCCGCGGTGACGCTGCCCAACGGGCGCATCTACAAGAACTCCGGCGCCCCGGACGGACTGATCCTGAGGAGGACTTTCCGTGAGGTGGCCGCCTGCCGCAACACGGGGATCCACATCAATACCTTCATGCTCGCCCGCGATCCCTACCTGGTGCGCTTCGTACGCGAAGTGACCGAAATCTCGCGCGGGAAGGCCTACTTCACGAGTTCTCTTACGCTGGGGCAGTACCTCATGATGGACTTCCTCAAGCGCAAGCGGGGCAAGAGCGCCTGAATACGAGGATCGCTCGAGCCTGGAGGGTGAGACGGGTTTTCGGGTTTGCCGGCTAGCCTTCGCCCGGGCGCGCGGATTCGCGCGCGGGCTTCGGGACCAGCGCGGCGAGCAGTGCGGCCAGTTGTTGCGATTCGGCGACCTCATCCTCTCTGGCCTGCCCGTCGGATGCCCCGGCCGCGCGCGCGCAGGCGCCCAAGCTCTCCACCGTCGACCAGGTGATTCCCAGGGCGCCCACGAGGGTCGTGAGCAGTTCGTCGGCGTAGTTCAGGCGCGTGGCCCGGCGGCCGGCATTCAACTCCTCCCAGGAGGATTGACGCTTGCTGCGGGTGGGATCGCGCGCCTTCTCGCGCTCGTAGATGCCCCGCGCCAACCGCTCCCGCAAGGTGCGGCGGAGTTCCCGCTCCCGGCTTCTCTCGTCCCTGGGCGGATTCGGTGTCATCGTTCCCCGCCCCGACGGGATGGATCGGGGCCGCCTGCCTGGGAATCCCGGGCGATGCCGCGCTCCGGGGGAGCGGCAACCGAGCGTCCGCCGGCACCCTGGTATGCGTAACGGAAAGCCATGCACCCGGGCTGCGCACCCGGGCAGTAGTATCCCACCAGCTCCAGCTTCGCGTAGCGTCCGTCCGCCGTCCTGACCCCGTAGATCGCCGGGTGGGGGCGCAGCAGATGACTGGTCCAGCCGTAGGCATACCACCGGGCGATGGCCGCGTTGGTGGAGTCGCGCCGGGCCGTGGTCTCCACGTAAGCGGTATCGGGGAGCTCCCTGACCGCGTCGAAATCCGTCTCCTCCAGACGGATGATACCCCCGGATCCGGAGAAGCCGGGACCGCCGTTGGCGATGATGTGAAAACGACGGAACGCCA
The DNA here is from genome assembly GCA_965237885.1 of Longimicrobiales bacterium. Classification (GTDB taxonomy): domain Bacteria; phylum Gemmatimonadota; class Gemmatimonadetes; order Longimicrobiales; family Gaopeijiaceae; genus BD2-11. Next base: position 2,070,329 of record CBDEGN010000002.1, read on the forward strand.
GATCCCAGTCGACGGGTCCCGGATCGCGCACCACCGATCCACGCGAGAAGTCGAAGAACTGCCATTCGCCGGTGGAGGATGCGTCCACGGTATAGACGATGGGCCCGACCAGCGCGTCGCCCGCCTCGGCCGGATCCGGCGGGGTCGGGACACGGGCTTCCACGGCGGGCCCCTCGAACGACATCGTGACCAGGACCACGGCCAGAACCACGATGATGCCCACCAACGCGGCCGGCACCCGGTTCTCGGGGCGGATCGTCAGGCGTCTGCGCGCAGCCAGCGTGCGGCCTCCACGGCGTAGTAGGTGACGATGATGTCCGCGCCCGCCCGTTTGATGGCGCCCAGGCTCTCAAGCGCCACCGCCCTCTCGTCGATCCAGCCCCGCTCCCCGGCGGCGCGCATCATGCTGAACTCTCCGGACACCTGATATGCCGCCGTGGGCGCCTGAAAGGTGTCCTTGACACGCCGGATCACGTCCAGGCACGGGCCCGCGGGCTTCACCATCACGATGTCGGCGCCCTCTTCCAGGTCGGCTCGCACCTCGCGCAGCGCTTCGTCGCTGTTGGCCGGGTCCATCTGGTGGGATCGCCGGTCGCCGTGCGACGGGGCCGAATGGGCGGCGTCGCGGAAGGGGCCGTAGAAAGCCGAGGCGTACTTGGCCGCATACGAGACGATGGGGGTTGGGCCATGGCCGGCATCGTCGAGGGCGGCGCGGATCACGCCCACGCGTCCGTCCAGCATGTCACTTGGCGCCACCGCATCAACGCCCGCCCGCGCGTGCGAGACGGCGGTCCGGGCCAGCAACGGAAGGGTGGCTTCCTCGTCGAGGGTTCCGTCAGGGGCCAGAACCCCGCAGTGGCCGTGGTCGGTGTACTGGCAGAGGCACACATCGGTCCATACCAGAAGCCGCGGATGATGCTCCTTGAGGAGGCGCACCGTCCGGGGCACGAGGCCGTCGTCCGCGCAGGCGCCGGTTCCCAGCGGATCCTTCCGGTCCGGCACCCCAAAGAGGAGCACGGCTCCCACACCGGCTTCCACCGCGACACTCGCCTCTTCCACCAGGAGCTCCATGGAGAGGCGGTGCACGCCGGGCATGCTCGGCACCGGCTGCCGCCGGCCTTCACCCGGGACCACGAAGAGCGGGTACACCAGGTCGTCCGCGCGCAGCACGGTCTCGCGTACCAGGCGCCGCCAGGCGGGGGACTGGCGGATGCGGCGGAGCCGATGCTGAGGATAAGCCATGTGTGGGAGATGCCTGCGGTTGTGCGGGGCGTGTCCGCCGCGGAATCAGCCCGTGCCGTTCCGGTCGTGACCGCCGTTGCCGCTCGGGGGTCCGTCCGGTGTCAGCTGGAAGATCTCCTTGACCGCGGCCAGGCTGGAGAGTCCCTCGGACGTCTCCGGGTCGAGCTCCCGCAGGTGACAGGTGGGCTGGTGCAGCAGCCGGGCGATCAGCGCGCGGGTGTACCGCTCCAGCCGGTCGTGGTTCGCCTCGTCGAAGCTCGGCAGGTGCCGGCGCACCTCTTCGTCCGCGATCCGATAGAAGCTCGCGCGCAGCGACTTCAGCACCGGCACGACCTTGAGCGTGTCGTACCAGTCGAGGAAGTGCTGGAGTTCCTCCTCAACGATACGCTCCACGTGCGGAATCTGCTTGCTCCTTCGGATAAGATTCTCCTGTACGATGTCGCCCAGGCTGTCCAGGTCACGCAGGAAAACGCCGGGGATCCTGCCCGCGCTCGCTTCGACATTCCGGGGATTGGCGATGTCGATGACGACCAGCGGCTGCCCGTGCCGTTCTGTCATGATGGCACGCAACGTCGCGGCCGAAATAATCGGATTGGGGGCGGAGGTCGCGGCCACTACTACGCTCACCGTCTTCAGAGCGTCGCACAGTTGGTCGAAAGTCAGCGCGACAGCCCCGACGTCGGCCGCCACCGCCTCTGCGCGCTCGGCCGTCCGGTTGACGATCGTCAGGCTGGCGGGCCCCCGCGCCGCGAAGTTGCGCGCGGCCTGGGCGCCTGTGCGGCCCGCTCCTACCACCAGCACGCTGCGGTCGGAAATGCCCGACAGGATGTTGGTGGCCAGCCGCACCGCTGCGAACGCCACCGACGCCGACCCCTTGCCGATTTCGGTTTCCGCACGCGCGCGCTTGCCCGTGCGCACGGCGGACTGGAACAGGCGGGTGAGGTAGGGCCCGCAGGTACGCGCCTCCGCCGCACGCGCGTGCGCCCGGCGCACCTGCCCGAGCACCTGCGGTTCGCCGATCATGAGCGAGTCGAGCCCCGCCGCGACCCGGAAGAGGTGGTGAGCGCCCTCCCGCCCCATGAGGGAGAAGGTGTGCCGGGCCGCGGGCACCGCGTCGTTGCCCTTTGTGGCACGCAGCGTTGCGCGCATGAGTTCGGTGGCTGCGGCCGACTCGCGTGTCCAGGCGAAGATTTCCGTCCGGGTGCAGGTGGACAGCACGACAGCTTCGCGAATAACGCGGTCGCCCGCATCGTTCGCGAGCGCCCTGAGCACCACGTTCGACTCGCCGGACGAGAGCGCGAGCCTGCCGCGGACCGCCGCCGGCGCGACGCCATGGTTGGTCCCGAATACCAGGAGTTCCACTTTCTCCCCGAGTGAGAGGTGTGGTGGTGAGCCCGATCCGTCTCCGGCTGATCCCCGAGCATCCCGCAGAAACGAATAATGTAATCGGTACGGCAAAGCCTCTGGTGTCAACCTTGCCATGCTTCGCGGTCATGAAGATGTTCAGCCGTCCGCGGTGAAACTCCCAGAACTCGGTGCCAGGATCCCAGTGAGCGACATTCAGGAGCGCCGTGTCCGAGGCTATCTGCTCCAGATCGACCGCACCCTGTGCGTGGGCTTCGGCGACTGCATCGAAATGGCGGAAGCCGCCTTCGAACTGGATGACGAAGGCATTGCCGTTTTCAGGGACGGAATCGACGACGTGCCCCACGACACCCTGCTGGCCGCCTGCGATGAATGCCCGGTGGACGCGATTTCCGTCTTCGATCCTGAAGGAAAGCTTCTCGTGCCCTGACCGATCCGGCTCCCGCCGGGTTCCGGGCAGAAGCGACAGCCGCCCATGACCGCTGTTCCCCGACCATGAGAAAGATCCGCACCTACCACGAGGTGCAGTCACAGACGGGCGATCTGCTGGTCGAGCAGATCACCGGTCAGCGGGAGCGGCTGAGGAGCCGGCTGGCCGGGATCGGCAGCGTGGTCGCCGTCGGGAGTGGCAAGGGCGGGGTCGGAAAAAGCCTGGTGACGGCGAACCTGACGGCTGCTCTCGCCAGCGAGGGCTATTCGGTGGGCGCGCTGGACGCGGATCTGAACGGGCCGTCCCTGGCCCGCATGCTGGGGGCGTCCAGGGGACAATTGGTCGACGGCGCGGAGGGCGTGGTCCCGGCGCGTGCGGCGTGCGGCGTGCTCGTGATGTCGATGGAGCTGCTACAGAACGATCCCGACGCTCCCCTCCGCTGGCGCGCGCCGTCCGGAGACGGATATCTCTGGCAAAGCTCCATCGAGACGGGGACGATGCGCGAGTTTCTCGCGGATGTAGCCTGGGGCGAACTCGACTTCCTCGTCCTGGATCTGCCTCCGGGCACCGACAAGATGACGCGCCTCTTCCAGCTCCTGCCCGATCTGGAGACGATGCTTCTGGTGACGACTCCGTCGGAGATGTCGCGCCGGGTGGTGGCTCGCGCGGCGCGGCTGGTGCGCGAGCAGGGGGTTCCGACAGTGGGCCTCGTTGCGAACATGACCGAATACGTCTGTCCCGATTGCGGTCACGCCGATCCGCTGTTTCCCGGGAACGGCGTCGCCCGCCTGGCCGACGCCACGGGCCTCGAGGTATGGGCCCGGATTCCCTTCGACCCTCGTCTGGGAGAAGCGTCCGACCGTGGAGTCCCGGTTGTGCCGGCGGGAGTGGACACGCCGTCTGCGCGAGCCTTTCGGGCGCTGGCCGCGCGCCTGGTGAACGTAGAGGAGCCGCAAACGGAGCACCTCCGATGAAGTTTCTCTGCATGCACTGCGACCAGGTCATGGCGTTCGCCGAACGCCAGCTGCCCGGGGACGGCACCCTGGTGGCGGTGTTCGGCTGCTCGTCGTGCGGGCGTGAGATCGCGATGCTGACCAACCCCATGGAAACCCAGCTGGTGAGCAGCATGGGCATCGAGATCGGCGGCAAGGCGGTGCCGGAACAGCCCATGCAGCTGGTGCGCAGCAACCTCGAGGGGGGCCGCGAGGACGCTTTCGTCGAGGAAGAGCGTCCGGCCGCCCGGCGTCCCGGCCGGGTCGAATGGACCCCGGGGGCCGTGGAGCGGCTTGGACGGGTCCCCTCCTTCGTGCGCGGGATGGTGAAGCGCATCTATACCGACTACGCCCGGGAACGGGGAATCCCGCTCATGACGCCGGAGGTGATGGACACGGCGCGCTCCGACCTGGGGCTGGAGGGCATGTGACCGGTTCGAGCCAGGATTTCGCTGGCGAAGACGCGTCTGTCGCCGGCGTGAAGAAGCCGCCGGGATCGGCTCCGCGGCCCACGGATGCCCGCGCCCGCAAGTTCCGGCAGGCCGCCTTCTGGTATTTGCACGTCGGGCTGCTCTACGAGGCGGCCGTGTTCGCCATGTGGGAAAACGGGCTCGTGAACCCGATTCGCGGGCCGATCATGCTGTGGCTGCTACTGGGTGCGGCGATCGTGGCGCTGGTCTTCTGGGGGCTCTGGTTCCGCCGTAGCGCGTGGCTTGCCAGAGGGATCTGGGCCCTCCACGCACTGCGTCTCCCGAGCATGATCGAAGGCGCGTTTCTGTCCGGCCCCGACGCGACGTTGCCCCCGGGGTTCTACCTGACCGCTCTGGTCGTTATCGTCATCAACCTGTGGTTGCTGGCGCGCGCTGGATGGGATCTCTGACGTCCGAACCGGCGGTCCTCTTCTTGCTCGCGTAGCGTTTGACATCGAAGAGCGACTTCCGGTATAATCTGCCCGGGCCCGGAGAAGGGCCGACACGTTGAGATCTGACGGGCGGGCCTCGTAGCCCGCTTCTGTTATGTATGCCGATTTTTTCGGCGAACGCTTCCGGGGACTTGGCCCTGCCTGACTTGCCTATCCAAGTGGACCGCTTCCGGCGCGTAGGATCCCCCTGTTTTGGCTGACCTGCGCCTGTCGCTCCCGAGTTGCATGGCTGAACCACAAGCGCCTGGTCCATCGAGAACCTCCAATCGAGGCAGCCATGTACCGTGAGATTTTCGTCCCCGTGGACAACTCGCCCTGGTCTGACTGGGCGACGGATCGCGCGATTGAACTGGCCTCCAGGTCCGACGGGCGCGTCACCGGAAACCACGTCTACGCCGCACGTCTTCACGACATCCGCTTCCGTCAGCTGGAGACCGGGCTTCCCGCCCAGTTCCAGACCGAGGCCGAGATCAAGCGCCAGCGCAAGATCCACGACAAGCTGATCGAGAAGGGCCTGCAGCTCATCTCCGACTCGTTCCTGGACCAGGTGGATCGCCGTTGCCAGGAAGCCGGTGTACCCCTGAGGCGTCAGCTTCTGGAGGGCATCAACTACGAGGAGATCGTGAACGAGGTGAACGCCGGAGAGGGCCATCTTCCCAGCCTCATCGGCTTCGATCCCAACATCGCCTCGAGCTACGATGGCGGTGACAAGGTGCGCAGCGATGTACGCCTCGGCGAGGACGGGCGCATCATCGCGGAAGACGAGGAGCACAGCGAGAAGCTGGCCGGGTCGAGTGGCCGGGACTACGACCTGATGATCATCGGAGCCCACGGCATAGGCCGTCAGCCGTACTCCCAGCTCGGCGGCGTAGTCGGGCGCGTGCTGCAGAAGGTGGACAAGGACGTCTTCGTGGTGCGGGATGAGCGGCCGCTCGCCGGGGGCTGCTTCATGGTGTGCGTGGACGGCTCCGCGTACAGCTACAAGGCCATGCGTCTCGCCCTCGAGCTGGCTTCCCAGTACGGGGCGAAGCTCTGCGTAGGCTCATCCTTCGATGTCGAGTACCATCACGCGGTCTTCGGCAACATCAAGGACGTGCTCTCGGTTCAGGCTTCCAAGATCTTCAAGTTCGAAGAGCAGGAAGAGCTTCATAACAACATTATCGACAAGGGTTTGCTCAAGCTCGCCCAGGCGAACGTGAAGAGAGCCCGCATCATGGCCGACGAGTATCCGGAGGTCGAAGTCGAGACCCAGGTGCTCATCGGCAAGCCCTTCCAGGTCATTCTCCAGTGGGCCGAGGAAATCGATCCCACCCTGATGATCCTCGCACGCCACGGCGCACACCGCATCGAGGGCACCGACCTGGGTTCACAGGCCGCGGACCTCCTGCGTCAGTCGAAGGCGAACATCCTCCTCATCGGCACCACCGACGTTCGTCCGGAGGAGATTCCGTGGATCGAGGAAGATGGCGAGATGGGGCTCGAGTGGGCTCCGGAGGCGGAAGTCCGCATCCTGCGGGTTCCGCCCTTCGCGCTCGGCATCGCCCGCAAGGCGGTCGAGGAATACGTGCTGGAGAACTGGCGCCCGCAAGAAGATGAGGCCGGGGTGTACGCCAACGAGTCCAGCGGGGCGCACGCCAACGGAACATCGGTCGCGCGCGCGACCGGAGCGTCCGGGGGAGACGCCAACGGGTCCAACGGCTCCGATCCGCCGGTGCTGGAACCCGGGCGCGACACGGGCGCCACCTTGCCGATGGTGACCAACGAGTGGCTGGACGAGGCCATCGCCAAGCTTCTGCCCACCCACATGCAGCTCATCATGGGGATCGGCACGGCCGAGGAGCTCGCCCTCGCGGAAGTGAAGGCGGCGGACGCCATGAAGCGCACGGTTATCGAGGGGAGCGACTCCGATCCCGTGACCGGCACGCCGACCATCGATGTGAAGTGCCCGTACACGGGACACATGCAGGAGCGGGCCCGCACCGCGGCCGATCCGGTGGTGTGGACGAGCGAGGCGTTCGACCGCCTCGGCGCCGTGCCCCTCATCGCCCGCCCCCTGGCTCGCAACACGGTGGAGCGCTTCGCCCGCGACCACGACTTCTGGCGCGTCACCACGCGCGTCATGGACGAGAACAAGCAGGCCATGATGGAGGCCGACACGTTCGACACCGACACCATGCTGGTGATGTTCCGGGAGTTGCAGACCAAGCAGCTGAAGGCCGCAGCGGAAGGCGTCGACGGACTCACCCCGGAGATGCGCAAGTTCATCGAGGAGGCCAAGGCTTCCGGGGTGACCCGCTGCCCGATCCGGGACGTGGCGGAAAAGGCAGGCGACTGTCCCGTCGACTTCAAGACCGTCAGCCCCGCGGACGCGAAAGCAGCCGTCGAGCAGTTCATGCGGCAAGAAGGAGATTGATGGCCGGTCGGCGCACGCCCGTCCTGCCCACAGTGGGCAGGAACGGCTTCTCCGAACACTCCGCCTCACCCTCCCTCCGATGGGTGGCGGAGGGGGTGACGCCGGATTCCGGCGCGGCGCCCGGCCTCCCGCACATCATCGCGTGGAACCTCACCCGCCGCTGCAATCTGGAGTGCGCGCACTGCTACATATCAGCGGGTTCGTGGCACCTGGCGGAGACCGAACTCCCCACGGCCGAGTGCCATCGCGTGCTCGACCAGATTCTCGAGGTGAATCCCAATCCCGTTCTCATCCTCTCCGGCGGAGAGCCGCTTCTTCGCGATGACCTCGAGGAGATTGCCGCGAGAGCCAGCGCCGGCGGGGCCACCGTGGTGGTGGGCACCAACGGGACGCGCCTGACCGACCGGCGCATCGAGTCGCTGATGGATTCGGGGGTGAAAGGGGTCGCGGTCAGCGTGGACTCGCTCACCGACGCCTACCACGACCGCTTTCGCCACGGGTCGGGGGCTCTTTCCGACACGCTTGCCGCGGTGGACAGGCTCGCGGAGCACCGCCTCGACTTCATTGTCCAGACCAGCGTGACCCGGGGGAACCGGGCGGAGGTCGCCGACATCGCGGCCTGGGCGGAGAGCAGGGGCGCGGTGTCGTTCAACCTCTACTTCCTGGTGCCGACCGGGCGCGGGGAGCGGATGACCGGCCTTGCCCCCGAGGAGAACGAGGCGGTGCTGGCCGAGCTGGTGGAACTCGAGCGCGAGTACCGGGGCCGCATGATGGTGCGCTCCAAGTGCCAGCCGCAGATCATGCGCCATGTGATCGAGGGCGGGGAGGACTCGCCGCTGCTCAACTACGGCACCCGCTGTCCCTGCGGCGTCCACTACTGCCGCATCACCCCGGAGGGGAAGGTCACGCCCTGCCCGTACACCCCGGTGGTGGCGGGCGACCTGACGCAGACCCCCTTCCGCCAGGTCTGGGAATCGTCCCCGGTATTCGCCCAGCTGCGCCAGGGGGAACTGGGGGGGCGCTGCGGGCGCTGCGAGTACCGCGCCGTGTGCGGAGGCTGTCGCGCGCGCGCCCACGCGCTGACCGGCGACCTGCTCGGGCCCGACGATTCCTGCGCCTACGAGCCGACCGGCGCCCGCGCACTGATCGAGCCGAGGCGCCCGGTCCTGTACGGGGACGATGCCGAGCCGGGGCTCCCGTGGACCGACGAAGCCCGCGCCCGGCTGGCGGTGGTGCCAAGCTTCGTGCGCGGCGTGGTGTCCGAGCGCGTGGAGTCATTCGCGCGCAAGCGCGGCCATACGGCGGTGACCGCTGAGGTCATGGCCGAGGTGCGCCGGGACATGCCGGTCGACTTCTCCAAACGGCTACCTTTTTTCCTACGCAAACAGATGTCCGCGGCCGCATCGCGCGACGCAATTCCGGAGGAGGACGATGTTCCCCGGAGTTGACACAACCTCGGAGAGAAACGTGCCGAAACGTGGAATGACCTGGCGCGCAGGCGCCGGACCGCTCCTGCTGCTGGGCGCGCTCGCCTTCCTGGTGGTGGCCGAGCCCGCGTTCGCCCAGGTGCCCGCTGGGCGCGACTACGGAGACTTTCCGGTCATCGGCGGACGGGCCGCGGTGTGGATCGCCGCCCAGGTGCACCTGCTCTTCGCCGCGTTCGTGCTGGGCGTGCCGATGTTCGCGGTGGTCACCGAGGCGATCGGCATCTTCGGGGGCGAGGAGCGCTACGACAAGCTGTCCAAGGAGTTCACCCGGCTTCTGCTGGTCGCCTATTCGGCCACCGCGATCTGGGGCGGCATCCTGCTGTTCCTGTTGATTACCATCTATCCCACCCTCTTCAGCTACCTCGCGCAGGTGTTCAGCGTGTCGATGTGGATGTACGCGGGACTCTTCTTCTTCGAGTCCTTCACGCTCTACCTGTACTACTACGGATGGGACCGCTGGAAGAAGGGTCGCGCCAAGTGGTTCCACTGGGGGCTGGGCATCGCCCTCAACGTCTGGGGCACGATCGTCATGTTCATAGCCAACGGCTGGCTGACCTACATGATGAGCCCGCCGGCCGACGTCACCGCCGACACCGCGCCCCAGATGGTGCAGCTGTGGACCGCCCTGACCAACGCGACCTGGATGCCGATCAACATCCACCGGCTGATCGCCAACGTCGTGTTCGGGGGGGCGGTGGTCGGCGCCTACGCGGCCTACCGCTTCCTGGCGGCAAAGAGCGACGAGGAGCGCGCCCATTACGACTGGATGGGCTACGTGGGCAACATGATCGCCATCGGGGCGCTCATCGTGCTGCCCTTCGCCGGCTACTACCTGGGGCGGGAGATCTACGAGTTCAACCAGCAGATGGGCATCACCATGATGGGCGGGTTCATGAGCTGGCTGTGGATCATCCAGGCCTTCCTGATCGGGGTGCTGTTCCTGGCCGGCAACTACTACCTCTGGGTGGGGATGGGCCGAATACCCGGAGCGGAGCGCTTCACGCCGTATACGAAGTACATGCTCATCGTGCTCATCATCGGGGTGATCGTGTGGGCGACGCCCAACACCATGATCGCCAGCCGGGAGGAGTTCGCGGCGATGGGAGGCTCGCACCATCCCTTCCTGGGGGTGCTGGGGGTGATGAGCGCGAAGAACACGGCGGTCAACTTCATGATTCTGACCACCTTCCTGTCTTTCCTGCTCTACCGGCGCGCCAACAAGGAACCGGTGGTGTCGTGGGCGCGCACGGGCACGATCGTGCAGGGGGCCGTTTTCGTGGTAGCCGCCGCCATCGTGCTGTTCTACGGGATCTACGGCTACTTCGTGTTGACGATCGTGCGCATCGGCTTCTCGGTCTACCAGGTCCTCACCGTGCTTGCGTGCATCATCAGCGTGATCACCATCGACCTGCTGATGCTGCGCGGCGCCACTTCGCGCGGGCAGATCCAGTGGGGTCGGATGCCTGATCGCTCCCAGTACGCGCTCTTCATCCTGGCGGTGACCTTCACCTGGCTGATGGGGCTCATGGGGTTCGCCCGCAGCGGCATCCGCCAGCACTGGCACGTCTTCGAGGTCATTCGCGACAACAGCCCGTGGGCGGCCACTCCGGCGCTGGGCTATTCGGCCATTGTCATCTCCAGCTGCGTGCTCATCTTCTTCGCGCTGGTGGCCTTCATCTTCTGGCTCGGCTCGCTGGCCGAGAAGCCGGTGATCTCGTCGGTGGGGCAAGCCCCGGCAGCGGGCGGGACGGGCAGCGAACTCCAGCCTGCAACCAGCGAGGGATAGCGGAGGGTAGATGCTAAAGACCAACCTGAGTATCCTCGCCGTGGTGATCGGCTGCCTGGGCGTGTTCACCTGGGTCGCCAACGCCATTCCGCAGATTCAGTCGGACGTGCCCGAGGAGATCGTGTTCTCGGGTGACGTGACGGACCTGGTCGCGGGGGGAGAGAGTCTCTACAACGGCGCTGGCGGCTGCACCGCATGCCACGGCCTGGGCGAACGTGCCCCGAATCTGCTCACCGATCACGAGGGAACCGGGGTCATCGGGGTGCGCTGCGCGAATCGGGTGGCCGGGCAGGACTGCAAGCAATACCTGTACACCTCGCTGACGGACCCCACCGCCTACCTGGTGGAGGGTTTCGCCCCCATCATGGTGGACGCGAGCCGCACACTGTCCTCCACCCAGATCTGGGCCCTGGTGGCCTATCTGCAGTCCCAGGGAGGAGAGATCACCGTCACCGGAGCTGACGTGGAAGAGGGCGGAGACGAGGCCCCGGCAGGTGGTGCCCTCATGGCCGGGGGCGGGGCTGTGGTGGCGAGCGCGAGCCTTGATCCGCAGGAGTTGTTGCAGGTCAACAATTGCATCGTCTGCCACACTCTGACGGGGCCTTCGCCCCTCGGTCCGTCCTTCGAGACAATCGGCGGGCGTCTTACCGCGGAGCAAATCCGAGCCGCCATCCTCGATCCCAATGCGTCCGTGTCCGAGGGGTACGAGGCGATGGCGGGCCTGATGCCGCTCATCTTCGGAACCACGCTGAGTGCCGCCCAACTTGAGGCGATTGTTCAGTTCCTTGCTTCGCAGCGATAGGAGAAGCGCCAGTGAGGGAGGAGAATCGATGAAGAGCAAGCCGTGGAGGCATCCGCTTGGCCTGGCGGCCATCATCCTTGTGCTGGCCTACGCCATCTTCGAGTGGGGCATCTGGTTGCTGCCCCCTCTCTTCGGGGTCCCCAGCGCGCCCGTGCCCAGCACGGTCGTCCTGCAGTACATGGGAACCGTGGTGGTCGGGGTGCTGCTGTGGGTCAGCGCCTCCGAGGAGCGCTGGACGCAGTTCAAGGCCCCGATCCACAGGGTGATGGTGGATCCCCATCAGAAGGTGCTGCGCACGGCGCTTATGGTCACCATCCCGCTGCTGGTGGCCTTCATGACCTTCGACCGGGTCCGGCCAACGGTCTCGGCCCCGGCAACCCTGCGCTCGATCCACCCCGCGCCTCCCGGCGAGATCGACTTCCGGGGGGAGACCATGGTCCTGAACGGCCTCGAGAACCCGCTTCGGGACGAAGGCGACTTCGACGAACACTACGAAGTGGGGAAGCGGATCTACGTGCAGAACTGCATGCCGTGCCACGGGGACGGGCTGGACGGACGCGGGCACTTCGCAGGGGCTTTCAACCCGGCACCTCTCAATTTCCAGGATCCCGGCACCATCGTTCAGCTCACCGAGAGCTTCGTCTTCTGGCGCATTGTCAAGGGCGGGCCGGGGCTCCCCCGCGAGGGCACCCCCTGGGACTCGGCGATGCCCGCCTGGGAAGACATCCTCACCGAGGAGGAGATCTGGTCGGTGATCATCTACCTCTACGAACAGACCGGCGGGCAGCCGCGCACCTGGGAGGAAGCCGGGGCCGAAGGGGAGGCGCACTGATGCGGGCGCGAGCGATGGCACCCGGTTTGCTGGCCGCAGCGGCTCTGTTGTTCGCAGGGCCTGCAGCGCTGGCCGCACAGCAGGAAAACGAACCTGGACGCGAGGTCTACGACCGCTGGTGCGCATCCTGCCACGGATACGAGGGCCAGGGCGACGGCTACGCGGCGACCTACATGCTGCCGCGCCCCCGCGACTTCACGCAGGCTCTATACCAGATCCGCACCACGGGGAGCGGCCAGCTCCCCACCGACGACGACATCATGCGCGTCATCAACGAGGGCATGCCTGGCACGACCATGCCTGGGTGGGAAGGGGAGCTGAGCACGGAGGAGCGGCTGGCGCTGGTCGACTACCTCAAGAGCTTCTCCCGCTTCTTTGCCGGAGAGGCCCCCGAACCCCTCACCTTCGGCAGCGCGGGCCGGGCCAGCGAGGAAGCCCTGGCCGACGGACGGGCGGTCTATGAGCTCATCGAATGCAGTCGCTGCCATGGGTCCGAGGGACGGGGTGACGGCACCTCCTCGCCGACGCTGGTCGACGATTACGACATGCCCATCTACTCGGCGGACCTGACCGAGAACTGGTTCTACAACGGCGGCGGCACGGTGGAGGACATCTACCAGCGGCTGCGCACCGGCCTCGACGGCACCCCCATGCCGTCGTTCACCGATCTGATCGACGCCGGCGTCATCACCGACGATCAGCTGTGGAACCTCGCCCATTTCGTCCGCAGCCTCGCCCCCGAGGACCCGCCGGCCATCACCGAGGTGATCCGCGCCGGCCTGGTGGAGGAATCGCCCCTGCCCGGCAGCGTCGACGACCCGATGTGGGAGGCCACGGAGGCGTTCTACATTCCGATGGCCGGGCAGATCATCCAGCCCCCGCGCTGGTTCGTGCCCCAGGTGGACGGCCTCTGGGTGCGCGCCCTGCACGATGGCAACGAGCTGGCGATACACGTCTCCTGGAGCGACCGCTCCGAGAGCCCCGACTCCACCTGGGCCGACTTCCAGGCCCAGGTTCTGTCGGTGGTGGGACCGGACGAGGGTGACATGGAGCCGGGCCCGAGACCGGACCGAGTCTACGTCCAGTTCCCGATCGAGATCCCCGAGGGGATGGACAAGCCCTACTTCCTGATGGGAGACGCCAGGAACCCCGTGTACCTGTGGAGCTGGGAGAGCGGGGGCGCGGGAGCGCAGGAAGGAGACGCCCGCGGGCTGGGGACCATGGCTCCGCAGGGTGCCGCCAACCAGACGCTCGTATCGGAGTCGGCGTTTTCGGCGGGGCGCTGGGCTGTTATGTTCCGCCGCGCTTTGCAGACCGAGGATCCGGGCGATTTGCAGTTCCGGATTGGCGAGCCGATACCGGTGGGCTTCGCGGCCTGGGACGGCGACAACGGGGAATCGGGAACTCGGGGCTCGATCAGTTCGTGGAATTACGTTTTCCTGCAGGAGCCAACGCCTGCCACGGTGGTGATCGCGCCGCTGATCGCGACACTGCTTACGGCGGGGCTGGGAGTGCTGGTAGTAGCCCGGGCCCAGAAGCGCGAGCGAGAAGGCGCGGGGGACCCGGAAGATAGCGACGGATAGAAACCGAAGTTCAAATAGAAGCACGGAGGAAGGTATGAATGACTTGTTTGGATGCGGCCGGACCATGGTGTTGGCGACGGCAGCAGTGTTTGCGCTCGCATGCGGCGGCGGTGACGGCGCTGGTGGCATGGAAGAGGCCGGCGGCGAGGAAATGGCCTCCCCGGTCGATATGGCCACCGCGGGTGGCATCCACGCGATGGTGATGTTCGAGGGCATGGCCCCCGACATGGAGGCCATCGACATGGCGGCGGAGCCGACGTGCGCGGCCAAGTACAGCGGCACCCCCATGACCGAGGAGGCCGTGGTGGGCGACGGTGGCGGCCTCGCCAACGTCTTCGTCTACGTGAAGGAAGGCCTCGACGGCAGCATGAGCTTTCCCGCCCCCGCCAGCGCTGTGGTGGTGGACCAGAACGGCTGCCGCTACGTCCCGCATGTCGTGGGCGTGCAGGCGGGCCAGGACCTCACCTTCCGCAACTCGGACGGCCTGCTGCACAACATCAACGCCTCGCCCAGCATCAACCGGGGCTTCAACATCAGCCAGCCGGTCAACATGGACACCAACCGCGACTTCGGCATGGCCGAGGTGATGGTGCCGGTCCGCTGTGACGTACACGGCTGGATGACTGCATTCGTGGGCGTGGTGGACCACCCTTTCCACGGCGTCACCGGCATGGAGGGGGGCGCGGACCTGGGCATGCTGCCCCCCGGCGAGTACGTCGTCGAGGCCTGGCACGAGCGCTACGGGACGCAGACCGCCAACGTGACAGTCGCCACCGGCGAGACCGCAATGGTGAGCTTCTCCTTCTCGGATGCCATGGCGGCCAACGCGGTGGTGCCGATGGGCAACCCGATCGATCCCCACGGGCCCGGTGCCCACGCGACGGCTCCAGAGACGCACTAGGCTCGGCGTACCGAGCGTGAGCCGTCGCCTCTTTGGCGAGGTGCCGGCACCTCGCTCGGCCGGGTGTCCAGCCCGGTCGGTACCATCCCAGGCAGCGCGCAGGAGAACACCAACATGAGCTGGTTGCTCCCCGAGAGTTTTTCCACCTTTGGACCGGATGTCGACTTCCTGTACTACGTGATCCTGTGGGTCACGGGCGTCATCTTCGTGGTGACCGAGGTGCTTCTGGTCTACTTCGTCATCCGCTACCGGCGGCGCGAAGGGCAGAAGGCCACCTACATCCACGGGTCGACCAGGGCGGAGATCATCTGGACCACGCTCCCCTTCATCGCCGTCCTGGCGCTGGCCTTCATGAGCCGGGGCTCGTGGAACACGATGAAGAACCCGGCGAGCGTGCCGGCGGACGCCCTCGACTACGTCGTCACGGCGAAACAGTTCGAGTGGAACGTGACCTATTCGGGCGCGGACGGCGTCACCGGAACTGCGGACGACATCTCGACGCTCAACGCGATGCATGTCCCGGTCGACCGGGCGGTCAACATCACCCTCCGGTCCGAGGACGTGCTGCACTCCCTCTTCCTGCCCGACATGCGGGTGAAGCAGGATGCGGTGCCCGGGATGGACATCACGGTCTGGTTCCAGGCGACCGCCGCGGGAGCGTATCCCATCGGGTGCGCGGAACTCTGCGGAATCGCCCATACGACGATGGGGGGAACCCTTAACGTGTACGAGCCGACCGACTTCGAAGCGTGGGTCGCGTCCCGGAGCGCGGATGCCGACGACGCTGACGACGCCGAAGATCAGGAGGACCAGTGATGGATGCGCACGCGCACGCCCACCACATCCCGTGGATTCGGCGTTACATCTTCTCGAGCGACCACAAAATCATCGGCGCCCAGTTCCTCTTCATGAGCCTCTTCTTCCTCGTGGTGGGGGGATTGCTCGCGACGATGATCCGGTGGCAGCTGGGTTTCCCGGGCCAGCCCATGCCCGGGGGCATGCTCCTCCCCGACGAAATGATGGCACCCACGCCCAATGGCGCCATCATGCTGCCCGAGTTCTACAACTCGCTGGTCACCATGCACGGCACCATCATGATCTTCTTCGCGATCATGCCGCTGCTGGTGGGGGTCTTCGGCAATCTGCTCATCCCGCTCCAGATCGGTGCGGACGACATGGCCTTCCCGCGCCTCAACATGGCCTCTTTCTGGATGGCGTTCCCCGCCGGACTGCTCATGCTTGCGAGCTTTGCGGTTGAGGGAGGAGCCGCCGGGGCGGGCTGGACATCCTACGCCCCGCTCAGCGCCGACGGGCAGTATACCGGCGTCTACCTGGGGCAGCAGCTCTGGCTGATCAGCCTGACCATTCTGGGCTTCGCATCGCTCGCGGGCGCGGTCAACTACGTCACGACCATCATCAACATGCGCGCGCCGGGGATGACCTGGTTCCGCCTGCCGCTGGCCACCTGGGCGCTCTTCATCACCGCGATCCTGATCCTTCTGGCCATCCCGATTCTGGCCGGCGCGCTGATCATGCTGCTCTTCGACCAGACGATCGGGACCGGTTTCTTCCTTCCCGCCAGCGACGGGGAGCCGTTGCTTTGGCAACATCTGTTCTGGTTCTTCGGGCACCCCGAAGTCTACATCCTCATCCTGCCCGCCATGGGCATCACCTCCGATGTTCTGGCCAACGGATCGCGCAAACCCGTGTTCGGCTACCACGCCATGGTGCTGGCGATCATCTCCATCGCCTTCCTGTCGTGGATCGTGTGGGGCCACCACATGTTCCAGAGCGGGATGAACCCGACGCTGGGCACCACCTTCATGATCACGACGATGGTCATCGCGGTGCCTTCCGCCATCAAGGTGTTCAACTGGCTGGGGACCATCTACAAGGGGAACCTCCACCTGCACACACCCATGCTGCACGCCCTCGGCTTCGTTTCGATGTTCATCATCGGCGGGCTCTCAGGCGTGTTCATGGCGTCGACGCCGGTCGACATCTACATCCACGATACCTACTTCATCGTAGCGCACATCCACTACGTGCTCTTCGGCGGCAGCCTGTTCGCGATCTTCGCGGGCGTCACCTTCTGGTATCCGAAGATGTTCGGGCGCCTCATGAACGAGACCTGGGGCAAGATCCATTTCGCGCTGACGATCATCCTGTACAACCTCGTCTTCTGGCCCATGCACACGCTGGGGATCCAGGGGCACATACGGCGCATCTACGACCCCAACCAGTACGAGTTCCTCCAGCCCCTCCAGCCGGTGAACACCTTCATCTCGGTGTGCGTCTTCATGCTGGTGGCGGTGCAGGTGATCTACGCCGTCAACTTCATCGTCAGCCTCAAGAAGGGGAAAAAGGCCGGCAACAATCCGTGGAAGGCCAACTCCCTCGAGTGGACGGTGCCCTCGCCGCCGCCGCACGGAAACTTCGAGCAGGTGCCCATCGTGTACCGCGGGCCCTACGAGTATTCCGCGCCCGAGGTGGAAGAAGACTACTGGTTGCAGGATACGCCCCCCGCGAGCGGGGCCGGGGTGCCGACCCCCGAGCCTCAGCCGGTTGGGGATTGAACCCATTGGTATCTTCGCCTGGCGTTGGGCGAAGTCGCATCCCGTTCAGTGACTCGGAACTTCAGGAGATAGCTGACGCATGAGCCACGCCGCCGCCGCGACAGCCGACCGGCACCCCATGCCGGGCATGATGATCTACAACGTAAAGCTGGGAATGTGGATCTTCCTGCTGTCGGAAGTGATGTTCTTCACAGGATTGATCGGATCCTACATCATCCTGCGATTCGCGCACCCGGAGCATTTCGCCGACCCCGGGCAGGTGTTGAACGTGCCGCTCACGGCTTTCAACACCTTTGTGCTGATCTGTTCCAGCGTCACCATGGTCAAGGCCTACGCCGCGATCACACAGGACGATCAGAAAGGCCTCAGATTCTGGCTCCTGATGACCATCCTCCTGGGCACCTTCTTCGTTGGGGTCCAGGTGTTCGAGTACATCAAGCTGGCCGAGGAAGGCTTCGTGCCCGTCGTAGAGATGTACGGCGTCGGCCACGAACTCGCAGGAGGCCCTCTGTACGGCGCCACTTTCTACGCGATGACCGGATTCCACGGCACGCACGTCACCATTGGTGTCCTGTGCATGTGGTTCGTATTATACCGGGCGTGGCAGGGGAAGTACTCGAAGGACAACTACGGAGCGGTGGAGATCATCGGTCTCTACTGGCACTTCGTGGATCTGGTCTGGATCCTTCTGTTCACGATCGTATACCTCATCTGATCATCCGGCGGCCACGGGTCGCCTGGAACCACAAGGAGAAACCCGGATGGCAGGCAATGGGGAACAGCCCAGATACTTCCTGATCTGGTTCATCCTGTTCGTTCTGACGCTGGCGGAGGTGGGGTACGCATTCCTCAGCCTCCCCAAATGGATTCTGGCCACGGGGCTCATCATCATGGCCGTGTGGAAGGCCTTGCTGGTGGCGCTCTACTACATGCACCTCCGTTGGGAGCCCAAACGGCTCTGGATTCTGGCCGCGAGCCCGCTTCCTCTGGCCGTGATTCTGGTCGTCGCGGTTCTGACGGAGTTCTGATCGACCGTACGGGCTGCCCCGGCCCCTGAAGGCCCGGCCCAACTGAGAGAGGTGGTCCATGTTGTCGAAGCGCATCTTCTATCCGGGGGCCCTCGCCGGCACCCTTGGCGCAGCCGCGATGGCGCTCTGGTTTCTGGCCGTCGACGCCTTCCGAGGCGAGCCCTTCCGCACTCCCGCGTTTCTGGAAGCCGCCCTTCTGGGTCGCGATACGGTGTCTCTGAGCGCACCCAACATCGTGCTGTACTCCGTCATTCACCTGGCGCTCTTCGCCCTTGCGGGCGTAGGCGTTGCCTGGCTGCTGGGCAAGATCAGGGCAGTGCCGAACATATTGGCGGGGCTTGTTGTCGGCCTGGTGCTGTACGAACTGGTCTTCTACATGAGCGTCTCGGTCACAGGCGTGGACATCGTCGGAAGCCTGGGCTGGCTGGAGGCCCTGACGGGCAACCTGATCGCCGGAGTCACCATGGTTGGCTACCTTCACATGATGGGGGCGACGCCGGTGGTTCACTGGTGGCCGCTCATGCGCCGGCATCACATCCTGATGGAGGGGATCGTCTCGGGCCTCATCGGCGCTGCCGTTGTCGCCATCTGGTTCCTGGTCTTCGACACGGTGTCCGGCCAGCCTTTCTTTACGCCGAGCGCCCTCGGCTCGGCCCTGTTCCTCGGAGTCACGGACATCAGCGGCGCGGCGGTACACATGGGTGCCGTACTGGGCTACTCGCTGGTGCACCTTCTGGCTTTCGCCGCTATGGGGCTGATCGCGTCGGCGGTGTTGACCCAGGCGGAAAAGGTTCCGCCCCTGCTGCTCGGTGCCGTGCTTCTGTTTGTAGGGTTCGAGGCCGCTTTCATGGGCTTTGTCGCCCTGAAGGCTGAGTTCCTGCTGGGTCCCCTGGCATGGTCGTCGATCGCCTTCGCCAATGTGCTGGCGGCAGGAGGGATGGGATACTACCTGTGGCGCAAGCACCCGAAGCTGCGGGCCGCCATCGCCGCGAATCCGATGGACCGAACGGCGTAGCCTCGTTTGACACTCGTTCGGCTGTGCACTTAGCGTAGGCTGATGAAGAGAACGGTTGGTCTGGCTCGGAAGGGCGCTTCGCTGGGGCTCTCGCTGCTCATGCTCGCAATGAGCGTGAAGGTTCCCGTTTTGGAACGGTCGAGGCCGTTCAACGGGCCGGTCGCCGAGAGCGAGCACGATCCCGCAGAGTGTCCGACCGCGCATGACCACCGAATCTGCACGCAGGTGGGCGGGAATCTCCCAGCCCCTTCGATGGTCCAGGAACATCGGCTTGCCTCCCCGATCGTATCCTTTGCGACGCCGACCGAGGCCACAAAAAGGGTTTCCCCAGGGTTCGCAGACGGGCATCCCGCCAGGGCACCTCCCCTGACCTGACGATCCGAAACGTCGCGCACGCGGCGTTTCCTTCCGCGGTTCCGCTTTGGAGCCCCGGTTCGTCCTGGTACAGAAGGGAGAAACCCGATGCACCTCCGAGACATCTCAATCGCGCACACCCACGTGCGAGCAGCCCGTGGAAGGAATCCTCCCGGCATTCGAGCGGCGACGCATCCGCGCTTGATCGCTGCGGTCTGCATGTTCGTTGCGATTGCGGTCCCTGGAGGGGCCACGGCCCAGGAACCGACCGACTCCCTGAGAGCGGAAATGGCGCGACTCGCCGCCCTGGTCGACAGCTTGAGTCAAGAGGTGGCGCGCCTTCGCGAGGCCGGCCAGGAGCTTCAGGCCGATGACGCCCTCGCCCGTCTGCGCGCCGCAGCGGTGGCAGCGGCCGGCGGGCAAGCGACTACGGCCCCGCAAGCAGAGGATCAGGAGTTCGTGGGCCGGCAGCGTTCCCTGCAGGCCCTCAACCCGGAAATCAGCGTCAACGCCGATATCTTCGGGCATCTCAACAAGGACGATGTCAGCGAGAACAACTTCTTTGCGAGGGAGTTCGAGGTCTCGATCATCTCTAATCTCGATCCTTTCTCGCGGGCCAAGGTCTTCCTCTCGCACCAAGGCGCCGGTGCCGAGATCGCTCCGTTCGAGGACAGCGAAGACGCCCACGCGCATGAAGAAGAGGTTGGGGGCGGACTCGCGGTCGAGGAGGGATACGTCGAGTGGGTCGGGCTTCCCGGCGGAGTCGGCCTCAAGCTGGGCAAGTTCTTCCAACAGTTCGGACAGCTGAATCGCTGGCACGGGCATGCCCTGCCATTCCAGACTCGCTCCTTCCCTCATCTCGCCTTCATCGGAGAAGAGTCGTTGGCGCAATCGGGAGTCTCCGTCCACTGGCTCGCTCCCTTCGGTGGACTGGGGGGCACCTACGAGGCGACCGTGGAGGTCACGCGGAGCGGTAACGAGACACTGTTCGGCGAAGCGGGGGACCTGTCGCTCCTCGGGCACCTGAACGGCTTCTGGAACCTGTCGCCGTCGACGGATTTCGACCTCGGTCTCAGCTGGATCCGTGGGACGTATATGGACGACCACAACGCCGGGGACCGTGATCTCTACGGAGCCGAGATGGCGTTCACGTGGCGGCCACCCGGACGGTCACGCTATCGCGGCTTCACCCTGAGAGGCGGTGTCATGGCGCTGAACGGCCTCATCTCCGGGGAAGAGCCCGAATCCGAGGATGTCGAGCCCGAATCCGAGGATGTCGTGTCAGCGCTCGCGGACGAGCGAGCAATGGGCTGGTGGAGCGCCGGAGAGCTCCGACTCTCGCAGAGTTGGCTGGTCGGCGGCCGCTTCGGTCGCGTCGAACACCCCGAGGATACCAGCGAGACGGCGTGGGTCATGTCGCCCACGCTCACATGGTGGCAGAGCGAGTATGTCCGGCTGCGCCTCGAGTATGACCTGCTCGGCCGCAGCTTCAGTTCCAATAACGAAGGCCGCCTGTTCATCCAGGTGACCATGGCGATGGGCCCGCACAAGCACGAGACTTACTGAATTGACGGCCGTGCCCTGCGGGGTGCGCCAACAGGAGATGACAAGCGATGTGGGGAACCATTCTGATCGGAGCATTGGCGGTCGCCGCGGGTCCGGGTCGCCATGAGGCGCAAGGCCCCGCCAGACAGGCTGACCCGGTGCGCGTCGTCACGACGCTGCCCGTCTACGCGGAGCTCGTCCGTGAAGTCGGCGGGGTGGAGGTTGAGGTGTCGTCGATCGCCAGTCCGAACGAAGACGCTCACTTCGTGCGGCCCAAGCCGAGCTTCGCGCTGGATCTGCGGCGAGCCGACGCGTTCGTCACGACGGGCCTGGATCTGGAGCTGTGGGTCCCGACGCTTCTCGACCGAGCTGGGAACACCGCCGTTCTGGAGGGTGGCCGCGGGTACATCACCGCCTATACGGGCATTCAACTGCTCGATATTCCGGTGGCGGCGGATCGTAGCGCTGGTGACGTCCACATTTTCGGCAACCCGCACCTGACGACGGATCCGCTGCGGACGTTGCAGATCGCTCGCAACATCACGGTGGGCCTCAAGCGGGTCGCACCGGACCGGGCCGAACACTTCGACCGCGGGCTTGCGGACCTCGCCGACCGCATCCACCGCCGGCTCTTCGGGGATCGGCTCATCGAGCTCCTCGGGGCCGAGACGCTTGAGCAGCTGGCGCTGAACGGCAACCTCTTCGAGTTCCTCGAGGGCAACGAATTCGAGGGTGTGTCGTTGATCGACCAACTGGGTGGCTGGCTGGCGGCGGCGGAGTCCTTTCGCGGTCGGCAGATCATCTGCTACCACAAGAACTGGGCGTATCTCGAGGAACGGTTTCAGGTACGGTGCGCGGACTACGTCGAGTCCAAGCCGGGCATCCCCCCGACTCCGGGCCATGTGGCCCAGCTCATTCGCCGCATGCGAAACGAGAACCTGAACGTGCTTTTGGCGGCTACATATTTCGACGCCGGCAGGGTCGAGACCGTCGCACGCCGTGGTGAGGCTACGCCTGTCCACGTCCCGTTGGCGCCCGGCGCCGCCCAGGGCATTGACGACTACTTCTCACTCGTGGATGCCTGGGTCGAAGGGCTGGCCCGGGCATTCTCGAACGACTGAACCGCTAGCGGAGTGACCGCATGTCAGAGCTAGACCTGATCATCCCGCCGATCGTCGCGGGGCTTGTGATCCTCGCGATCCATGCGTATCTGGGGCTGCACGTGATTGCGCGCGGCGTGATTTTCGTCGACCTCGCGTTCGCGCAGATCGCGGCGCTGGGAACGACAGTCGGTATCCTGCTGGGGATCGGGCACGGACCGGGGGAACTCCTTTTCGCGCTCGGATTCACGCTGCTGGGCGCTCTGATCTTCTCGTTCACCCGCATGGAAGGTTCGGCGGTTCCACAAGAGGCGATCATCGGGATCACGTTCGTGGTGGCGTCGGCCGCGGTGATTCTGATCGCCGGGCTGACCGCCGAGGGTGCGGAGCACATCCGTGAGACGATGACCGGCACGCTGATCTGGGTCGACTGGCCCACGATCGGGAAGATGGCGGCTGCGTATGCGGTTGTGGGCGCGTTCCATATTGCGTACCGGAAGCGCTTTCTCTCGCTCACGTTCGCTCCCGAGGGCATGGACGGGCGGAGGTTGTGGGACTTCCTCTTCTATGTGTCGTTTGGTGTGGTCATCGCATTTTCCGTCAACGTGGCGGGCGTTCTGATGGTGTTCAGTGCCCTCGTCATCCCCGGAGTCGTGGCGTTTCTGTTCACGAGCTGGTTCGGGACCGCGTTGCGCATCGGGTGGGGAGCGGGCGCGGTCGCCATCATAGGCGGGATCGGCGCATCCTTCTACTGGGACCTGGCGACCGGACCCCTGCTCGTGTGTGCGTTCGGGCTTGTTGTGGTGGTTGCGGGGGTACTGCGCATGGTGCTGGGCATCCGCCCCGACGCGAAGATCGTCGTTCGAGGATTGACGGATCAGGGCATCGTGGGCTCGAGCGAGGAGTGATCGGGAAGACCGGCCGTGGACCTACCGCCCGCGCACCTGGTGCCGCAGCAGGACTTGTCCGGGAAGAGCTCCGGTCAACTCGCCGGCGTCAACCACGGGCTCGCCGTTCACGAAGACATACTCGATTCCGTCGTTCCTGCCGCCCGGATCGAGGATGGTCGCGTGGTCCTGCACGCCAGGATAGTCGAAGATGACGATGTCGGCCTTCTGCCCCGGACGGAGGTAGCCGCGATCGGGCAGCCCGATGATCTGGGCCGGCAGGCCGGTTGACGACCGTACGAAGACCGGAAGCGTGATGGTGCCCTTGTCGCGCACGTAGGTCGCGATCTTGTGGGGGTAGGTTCCGTAGTAACGCGGATGCTGCCCCGGAGCCGGGCTGGGAACGATCCCCCCGTCCGTGCCGGTGGCGGTAAAGTCCTGGCGCATGTAGCGCTCTACGTCTTCCCCGCTTCCCGCCAGTGGACGGAAGCGAACGCCCGAGCGAAGCGAGGGCTCACTTTCCAGCGCAAACCGGATGACCTGTTCCACCGGCGTGATCCCGTTGGCTTTGGCAACCTCCGCCAGCGTGCGTCCGACGAGTGACTCGTCTCCGGGCGCGATGACGATGATGTGCCGGTCCGCTCCGCCCTGGAGGTCGAGGATGTACTCGATGTCCGTGATTGTCTCACCGTGAAGCTTCGGGTCTTCCAGGTGGTGGCGCAGGTTGTCCTTGTAGTTCCCGAAAAGGTCATCCTCCCGCCACTTCGGGTCGTCGAGCCCGCCGGCCCGGCTCGTGCCCGGCGGGGCGTAGTACCAGGCCGGGATCACCTCCGTCGAACCTCCGCCGAAGGTCTCGTACGGATACTGGTCCAGGTATACTTGAACGCCCTCGGCCCGGGCGCGCCGGATCGCCGCTACGTCGACCGCCGACTGGCCCCAGGTGGTCGGGCCCTTGGCCTTGATGTGGGTGCCGACCACGCGGATGCCGGTCTCGCGCCCGATGCGGATGGTCTCGCCCATGCCGTCGGTAGCGGTGAGCCGCCAGCCCGGAGGCCAGGTCGGGGGCGGCGTGTACTCGTCGACGATGCTGGGGGTGAGCCACAGGGGCAGGGGCGACTGGCTGCGCTGGTGGGAGTAGTAGAAGCCGTCGTAGTCGGCGACCACATGGGCGAGGGCGATGATCTCCTCGGTGGTGGAGAAGCGTCCCGGACGGTATTCGGGGCCCGCTCCGAGCCCCCAGGCGCCGGCCTCCATCCCCTTGCGGACCTCGGCCACCATAACCGCGATCTCTTCGGGGGTCGCGTGGCGTTCGTAGTCCTCGCCCATCGCCACGGTGCGGACCGTCGCGTGGCCGACCATCGGGATCACGTTGAGCGCCGTGCCGCCGTCCCGATATCCGGCGAGCTCCTCCTCCAGCGGCCACGCGGGATTCCGGCCATCCGGCCCGAACACCACGGTGGTAATGCCCTGGGCGACGAGGTTGGAGGCTCGGCGAATCTCGATGGCTCCGCCGAACAGGCTCCGGTCCGCATGCGAGTGCATGTCGATGAAGCCCGGCGTGACATGGAGCCCGGACGCGTCGATTTCACGGGTTGCGGTTGCCTCTGCCAGGTCGCCCACGGCGACGATCTCACCCCCGCGAACGCCCACATCGGCCAGGAATGCCGGGTTGCCGGAACCATCCAGCACGCGTCCCCCGCGAATCAACAGGTCGAAGGACTGCGCGCAGGCCGGGACGGGATTGACGGCGACAGCGATCAGGATGGCGAGCGGGAGCGTGATGCCGCGCATGAGTCGTTCCTCCGCTTAGTTGTCTTGCTGCCTTCGACCCGCCAGAAAATCCGCCAGCCGCGACAGGTAGTACCCGAGCAGGACGGCCAGCACCAGGAAGACGATCCCCAGATACAGGTCGGCGGAAGATGACGTACGCGAGTATTGTACGAACTCGTAGCCGGAAAAAGCCAGGCAGAAGATGATGCCCGAGTAGATCAGGAAGCGGTGGAAACCGATCAGTGACATGATGTTGTCCTGCTCGCCGCCGGCCCACGGTTCGGGGGCCGGTCGTCGGGGCTAGAGATCGCCGACGCAGACCGCTTCGTCGATGAGCATGATGGGGATGCCCTCGCGCACGGGGTAGAGCAACTCACCGTCCTCGCGAATCAGGCCAGCCTGCACGGGATCCCGCAGGACGTCGCCGCGCCGGTTGCATACCTTGCCCGCTTCGATGGCCCGGTTGAGCCCCTTGAGCAGGACGTCGTCCGCCATGCGCACCGGAGTGCGCGCTTCGGGACACACGAGGATGTCGAGGAGTTCCGGGTCGAGCATGCGCTCTCCGTGCTCGGGTGTCAGGGGGTACCGTCAAGAAGCTGCGAGTCGGCGATCTTCCGCGGAGAACGCCGATGTCATCGTCTTTCCGCAGATCTCGGGGCTCTTCCGCGAACGCCTTCATAAGTTATCATTGCTGGCGAATCGATGGAAATCTCCTCTCCCGCCGAGGACGCCTCGGAGCAGGCAACCGATGGTTTCTATGCCGCTACGTCCTTCGTCCCGTGACCGTCGCCGACTCGGTCGAGCGGGTCCTGGCCTCCTTGTCCTGGTGTTCTTCCTGGCATCCCTGCTTCTGGGCTGCCGCCCGGGAGGCCCCGGAAACGACACGCAGCCCGGACCGGAGGCATCCCAGGCGGTCATGCCCGGGGGACCGGGTCGCGCCCACGCATGGGTGATTATCGGGGCTGACACGGTACTGGCCGAGGTCGCGCGCACGCCGGACGAGCGCAGCCAGGGGCTGAAGGACCGGGACCGCCTGGCGCCGGGGACTGGAATGATCTTCATCTTCGGAGACGAGGAGGTCAGATCCTTCTGGATGCAGGACACCTTCATTCCCCTCGACATCGCCTATCTGGACAGCGATGCGCGCATCATCGACATCCAGCAGATGGAGCCCGAGACGACTCGCATGCACACCTCGTCCGGGCCGGCCATGTTCGCGCTGGAAGTGCCCCAGGGATGGTTCGCGGAGATGGAGATCGAAGTCGGGGTGCAAGTGGAGATCGTCTTCGGGAACTAGTGTAGTGTCCGCAATATAATACGCCTATGCTGAGGCGGCTGCGAGTGCCTTGCGGGCCCGGTCCACCTTCTCGATGATCTGGGCGGCCGACTTCGTCCACAGGAACGGTCGGGGGTTCTCGTTGTAGGTCTCGATGTACTGCTTCAGGCACGATTCGAGGTGGGGGACGGAATGGAAGACGCCGCGGCGGATCCGCTTCTGCGTCAGCGTGCTGAAGAAGCGCTCGACCAGGTTCAGCCACGAGGAGCTCGTCGGGACGAAGTGGAACCGGACGCGCCCCGTGCCCGCCGCCCAGTCCCGGACCCGCCGGTGCCTGTGGGTCGAGTAGTTGTCCAGGATGATGTGGATCTCCCGGCCCTTCGGCACCTCCTTCTCCACCTTGCGGAAGAACCGGAGAACCTCCTGGTGCCGGTGCCGGCCGTAGGTTTCGCCGACCACCTCGCCCGACGCCACGTCCATTGCGACGAAGAGCGACGTGGTCCCGTGGCGCTTGTAGTCGTGCGTCATCGTCCCGCAGCGGCCCCTCTTCAGCGGCAGCCCCGGCTGCGTCCGGTCAAGCGCCTGGACCGAACTCTTCTCGTCGAAGCTGAACACGACCGCGTTGTCCGGCGGGTCAAGGTACAGCCCCACAACGTCTTGCAGCTTCTCCTCGAAGCTGGGTCGGTGCTCACCTTGAAGGTCCGCCGACAGATGCGCTTCACCCCGCCGCCCGCCACACGGTGTTCACGAAGCTGTGCGTCGTGCCGACCGCCCTCGCCATCGACCGGCACGACCAGTGCGTCGCGTCCGGCGGCCTCTCCTGCGTCGTACGCCGGATGATCTCCGTCCTCAGCGCCGCCTGAGCCTTCGGGCACCAGCCCCCGTGGTTGCCCCCGCGGGGACGCTCCTTCTCGATCCCCTTCAGCCCCTCGTCCGCATAGCGCCGCCGCCAGCGGCCCACTTTGTCCGTGTTCGTCCCGAGCTCCCGGGCGATCGCCGTGTTCGTCATCCCCCCGGCCGCCATCAGCACGATCCTCGACCGCTCCCGCAGCCGCACCGTCGCGCTCCTCGACCGCGACCAACGCTCCAGAACCTCCCGGTCCCCGTCCGCAAGCTCGATCCCGACCGCCTTCCGCATGGCTCCTCCCTGTCGACGCCTCTCGATCCCGCCCGAAGAGAAACCATAACCCTTACCACCATCGTAACAAGGTTATATTGCGGACACTACACTAGCTTCGGCGAGACGCGGCCCCGGTTACGTCTCGCAGCCTGGAACTGGCGCCCGTCTACCGTCTCGGCACGTGTCCGTAGGTCAGCGTCCGCCAGACCCATTCAAGCGGCCCGTAGCGAAATCGCCTGAGCACAAGGGGCGACCACCAGAGCTGCAGGCCCCACACGCCGATCACGATGAGCGCCATCTGCCAGCGTTCGACGTGCCCGAACAGTCCGAGCCCGTGGCCATAGAAGAGCGTCGTGCAGATGACGGTGTGGGCGACGTAGTTGGTGAACGCCATGCGGCCGGCGTTGACGAGGCGCGCTTGCAGCGAGATGAGCCAGCCGCGGCGGATTGCGAGCATGATGAGACCGACGTAGCCGAGGGCCATCGCCAGGCTTCCCCAGTAGTTGAATTGGGAGCCCAGAAAGAACGAGCGCTCCCAGCTCCAGCCGCCGGCAAAATCATGCCAGATCCCCGCCGCCACCACGGGTGCCCCGGCTCCGAACCCGATGAAGGCCAGGCCGCGGTAGAAGGCGTCGCTGCGAGCGGCGTCGAGTATCTTCCATCGGTAGAGCGCCATGCCCATCAGCATGACTCCCGCCGCGCGCCAGAAGAGCAGGGAGGGGATGACCGTGGTGTGCATCATGACGGTGTCGGAAATCCGCTGGCTCTGCTGGGCCAGCCAGGTACCGCGATAGGCGAGCAGCTGCAGCTCGATTTCCTCGATGGTCGGAGCCCAGGCCGCGGCGATTTCCAGGGCGGCGTCTTCAGGGAGGCCGCGCGCGATCAGGCCAAAGCCGATGGAGAGCAGGCTCGCCACCGAGAAAACTGCCAGGCCGGTGACCAGGAGTGTCTTCGGTGAGCGGTTGCGCAGCAGGAAGACGAGGCAGCCGCACACCGCGTAGGTCACCAGAACATCCCCCGACCAGAGCAGATAGGCGTGGGCCAGGCCGATCAGCAGCAGCCAGAACATGCGCCGGTAATGGAGCCCGGCGGAGCGGCCGCTGCGGGCCTCGGCGCGGTCCGCGAACAGGCACACGCCGGCCCCGAAGAGGAGGGAGAAAAGCGTCATGAACTTCTGGTCGACGAGCAGGTGGCTCGCCACCCAGGTGAAGAGATTCGCCCCGCTCAGGTCGCCGTAGGCGGCCGGGTTCGTATACGCCGCCGACGGCATCGCGAACGACTGGATGTTCATGACCAGGATGCCGAGCACGGCGAAGCCGCGCAGGACATCCAGGCTGACGATCCGGTCGCCAGCCGCGACCGGATCGGCGCGCTGGCTCAGCCGGCGCCTCCGCCCATCCGGTGGTCGAGCGTCATCTGGTCCTCATCCATCGTGCCCCAGAGCACGGCGGCCCCGGCGGCGATGATGATCGACGGGTAGAAGAGCACCTGGCCGCCCTCCATGAACCAGCCCCAGGGGTCCAGAACGGATTTCCACACGGCGAGCGCGGTGACGCCCAGGATGAGGAACATCAAGGGGTAGGTGCGCTTGCGCCACAGGCCAACGACCACCAGAGCACCGAGCAGCGCCTCCAGCCCGCCGAACACGTTCAGGAAGAGCGCGCTGCTGCCGATCCCCCCGTAGAACGAGTCGGCGACCGCGACTCCGTGCTCCACGTTCGCGATCTTGTCCAGGCCCCACAGTACCAGCAGCCATCCCGTGCCGACTCTCAATACGAACAGTCCCCAACGTTTCATGCTGGTCTCCTGTGGTGGGTGCGGGTCCGGTTTCGATACCGGACGGTGGTTGGGCTCGTGATCAGAATCCCTCGTCCGCCGAAGGCCCGTACATCCCGGGCACCCCCACGTCGCACTGCCGCAGATAGACGCCGAGCTGTGCGCGGTGATGCACGATGTGGTTCATGACGAAGAAGCGGAAAACCTGGCCCTTGGGCATGGCGAAGTGGACGGTGTCGCCGGAGCGGAGGGTCCACATTTCCTGGAAGGTTTCCGCCGAGGCGGCCTCCAGAGACTTGCGCGCGTCGGCGGTAGTGGCATCGAAGCTGACGAGGATCTCGGCGGCGTTCGCAGGCTGCTGCTGCTCCCATGGCTGGGAGAGGTCGATCTCGTCCTGCTCGAAGGTGGGTGCGGTCCAGCTCGCCAGGGTCGCGATGTGCGTGGCGAGTTCGCGCATGGTCCACGACTTCTCGTGGGGGCGGTAGTCGAGGTGCTCGTCGGGTACGCGCTCGAGCATCCTGCGGGTGTTCTGACTTTCGTGGTCGAATTCGGGGAGGAGCATGGCTCCGTGCATGTCGTGGTGTCCTGGTCGAGGGGTTGGGGATGGAGGGAGAAGGTCGGAAGCCAATCTAGCGGGCGCGGCTGGCGAGCGGAAAGCGCACGGCACGAAGCGCGTCCCAGAGTGCGGCCACGTCTGCTTCGTCGTTGTAGACGTGGGGCGAGATGCGAAGGGCGGTTCCGCGCAGCGAAACATGCACGTTGCGGGCAGCCAGCGCCTCACTCACGGCCTTGGGGTCGAGGCCGGGAGGCGTGTGCAGTCCGAAGAGATGGGGGGCCCGCCACGACTCCTCCTCCACACCAAACCCCGCGTCGCGTGCCTGCTCGATCAGGCCAGCGGTGAGGTTGCGGCAGTACTCGCCGATGCGGGCGGGGGTCCAATCGAGAACCAGCGCGAGGGCGGCGTTCATCATGGGGACGAGGATGAAGTTGCTGCGCTCGCCGACATCGTAGCGAGTCGCGCCCGGCTCGTAGCTGTCCGGATAGTTGCCCGCGAGGCCCGCGAAGTCGCGGCTGCCCTCGCGTCCGATCCAGGTCTCCTCCAGCGGGATGCCGTCCAGCAGACGCGGCCCGAAGTAGGCCAGCCCGATGGAGTAGGGTCCCATCAGCCACTTGTACCCGGAGCAGATGAGCGCGTCTGGCTGAATTCGGGCCACATCGAAGTCCATCGCCCCGACCGACTGAGTGCCGTCGATGATGAGATATGCGCCGACTTCGCGGGCGCGCGCGGCGATGGCGTCGATGTCGAAGACGGTGCCGTCGGTCCAGTGCACGGCCCCCATGGTTACGACCGCAGTGTCGGCGTCGATGGCCTCGAGGATCCGGGTGCTCCATCTCTCGCCGCAGCCGGGGCCGGGACGCGCATCCACCATCCGGATCTCCGCTCCTCGCTCGCGGGCGAGTCGGCGCCACGCATGGACGTTGCCGGGAAACTGCCTCGCCGTGAGGACGATGTTGGCGCCGCGTTCCACGTCGATGTTGCGGGCGCACGTTGCCACTCCGTAGGAAGCCGCGGGGATGATGGCGATGTTGTCGGCCGGGGCGTTAACCAGGCGCCCGAAGCGGCGGCGCAGCTCGTCGCAGGGGTCGAAGAAATCGGCGGGCGCGATCCCGCTGGGCGCGCACTTGGCGCGGATGCCCTCGATGCCGGCCTGCTCGACTGCGCGGGCGAGCGGGCTCAGGTAGGCGCAGTTGATGTAGTGGATGTTCGGGTCGAGAGAGAAGGCGGGCTTCTGGCAAGTGAGTGGGGTCATGGGGTGTGTGGGTGTTTTACCAGGCGTCCCGGGCACTCGTCGGCCGGATGACATGCCTGATCATCGTTCAGGGCCACCAATTGTAAGGCACCCCTGCCAGTCGGCATACGCCTGGCCCGGAACGCCCGGCAGCCCGTGGGAGAGAAGGCTCCGGCATTGGAGCGGATTCCTCCCACGGGCTGGCGCGGAGGTAGCACGATCACCCAGTGACCAATGTCACCTCGGGCTCAATGCTAGCACGCACTCCCGCATGCGCGGTATTCAGTGCGACGGACAACATCCGCACCACGCGCTCCCGGGGTACCGCTGTTCAGTTCGGCCACAACACCCGCACCACGCGCCCCTGCCGGTCGTAGAAGACGGCCGGAACGGTCTCCACGTCTTCGGAGAGATCGATGCCAGGCCGTTGCTCCGCCGCACTCGCCGATGCGCTGTCGACCGGCAGGACGAAAGCGTCCGACTCCTCCACATCGACCGTGTAGCCGATGTCCGCCAGAGACTGAATCGTGATCGCGCTCAGCTGGTCCGCGACCCCCCGTCGCAGCCCCGAAGTCATCAGCTCCGTACCGAACACCGATTCCCGCCAGTGGTAGTCTACCGTGCCATCGGTTGGGTCGTTCTCGACCGGGACCTTGGGGCCCGGGTAGTTGGCGCCCCCCGCGGCGACAAAGGCTGCGATCGCCATGTGACCCGTGAAGTGCGTGTCGGCGCCTGGGTTTTCCCGTGACCGGTTGCGCAGCAGATCCAGCCCCCCCCAGGAGCTGCCGAATCCCAGCATGTGTCCGAACGCGTGGAGGATCAAATCGTCCACTTGTCCCTGGGGTACCCCTTCCACGTCAAGCAGAATGGCCCCGATCAGAGGCAACTCCGAGGACTCGCGGTATCCGCAGAGGCTCGTCCTCACACCTGTGCCGCTTCCGAAGTCCTGGACGGAGACCATGACGAACACGTCGTCCAGCACATCCTGCTGATAATCGTACTGAAGGCCTCCACAACTGATTGTGCCCGGTTCCCACTCGATATCCTCCAGGTCACTGCCATCCACGATTCTGGCCCAGCGGTCCGCTTGGGCGAGGATTCGGGCGCGTAGCTCGCGTGCGCCCTGGTCGACCAGAGCGACATCGATGTCGAAGCGGTGGGGAGACTCGTCCCGGAGTGCCACAGTCGGGCCGGAAGCGTCCTGGGAGGCGGTCACCGGGACCGCCATGTCCGCGGGGACTTCGGGGGTGAGGGGTGTGATATCGCAGGACGCAGTCCCGATCGCGGTCAGGGTGAAGAGGGTGGTGAGCGTATTTCGTCCGATGTTCATGATCTATGCCTCCTCGGTTGCAACCGCGCTTGGCGCAATTGCTTACCGTTTGAGTGGTAGCGGGGTGAGGTGCGACGATCCCGGGTCTTCCATGGCGGGCTGTTTTCGCGTGTGGGACACCGACGACTACCGGGGTTGTCCCTTGATCACCTCACTCCCTTGCCTGGATGACTGCAAGAGGTGTTCCAAGTCGGGGTGAGAGGTTCGCGGCCCCCCAAGTGCGCGGCCACCACGGACGCTCAGGTGCGCTGATCAGTTCGGCAACACCTGCACCACGCGCCCTTTACGGTCGTACAGGACAACCGGACCCGTCTGCACATCGCCGGAGAGATCGATGGGCGCTCTGCCCCCTCCTTCCCTCGCCGCCACACTTCTGCCCGGCAGGATATAGGTGTCGGCAAGTTCCACATCGACCGTGTAGCCGATGTCCGCCAGCGACTGGATCGTGATCGCACTGAGTTGGTCCGCGACCCCGTATTGCAGAAAGGACGTCATCAGCTCCGTATCGAATACCGATTCCCGCCAGTGGCCGTCCGGCGGGCCATAGGTTGACACGTTCTCGACCGGGACCTTGGCGCCCTGGTAGTTGGCGCCTCCTGCCGCTCCAAAGGCTCCGACTGCCCCCGCGCCCACGAAGTGCGTGTCGGCGCCTTCGCTTTCCCCCGAGGGGTTGCGCAGCAGGTCCAGCCTCGGCCAGGCGTTGGCGAACCCCAGCATGTGCCCGAACGCGTGGAGGATCAAATCGTCACCTTCTCCCGGTGGCTGCCCATCAAGGTCCAGGACAATGGCCCCGATCATGGGCAACAGCGAGGGAGTCCGGTATCCGCAGACCGACGATCTTACGCCGGCGCCGCTTCCCCCGCCGAGGTCTTGTACGGCGACCATGACCAACACGTCGTCCAGCAAGTCCTTCTGATAATCGTACTCGAGGCCTCCACAACTGACCGTGCCCGGCTCCCATTCGACGTCCTGCAGGTCGGTGTCCTGCACGATTCTGGCCCAGCGGTCCGCTTGCGCGAGGATTCGGGAGCGTATCGCGCGCGCGCCTTGGCCGACGAGCGCGATGTCGAACTGGAAGCGGTCGGGAGATCCGGCCCGGAGTACGACCGCCGGTTCAGAGGTGTCCTGGGATGTGGTCACAGGGATTGCCGTGTTCTCGGGGATTTCGGGGGTGACGGGTGTGATATCGCAGGACGCAGTCCCGATCGCCGTCAGGGTGAAGAGGGTGATGAGTGCAAATCGACGGGTGTTCATGATCTATGCCTCCTCGGCTGCAACCGCGCACTAGCGCAATTGCTTGCCGCTTGACGTGATAGCGCGATGAAGTTCGACGGTCCCGGTCCTCCTTGCCGGGGTGTTTTCGCGTGACGAAACCGAGGGCCGTTGTGTACTGCCCGCCCTCGATCAACTCGCTCCCTGCCTGGAGTAGAGCAAGAGGTGTGCCGGGGCAGGCATGGTTGGAGAGACCTGTGATATGGCTGTCCGGCGTCCGGCGAGTCGGCAAGACGACCCTTGCCCGGATGGTGCCCGATGTGGTCTACCTGAACTGCGACTTGCCCTCCCCCCGGCGGGCACTGGACGACCCCGAACCGCGATCGGAAAGTTCCGGGACTCGCTGACTGGGCGAAAGCGAGACGTACGCCTGTACCCGGTGCTCTGGGAGGAGTGCGATGAGCCTTTCGGCATCGCGGATCTTGACCGCAGGCTGTTGCACGGCGGCCTGCCCGAATCATTGCTGAGGGAGACGCAAAACCCGATTGCCTTCGCGGAATAGATCGACAGCTTCTACGCACGCGACATCCTCGAGCTGTGCCGGGGCCGCAATCGCCAGGGCTTTCTCTCGCTGTTCCGCCTGCTGCTGAGATGGAGCGCGGGGCAGGTCGATTACAGTCGGCTGTCACGGCTGACGGAGCTGAGCCGACCGACAGTCAAGTCCTACATCGAAGCCCTGGAGGTCTTGCACGCGATTCATCTTCTGCGTCCCTTTCCGGGGCGGGGGCGGCGGTGAGATCGTCAGCCGTCCCAAGTGCTATGCCTTCGATACGCGATTCGTCACCTTCGAAAAGGGCTGGACACGCATCCGCGAAGACGACCGCGGCCTGCTGTGGGAGCACCTGGTGCTGGACTCCCTCAGGTTTCGGCACTTGGACGAGAACATCTTCTACTGGCGCGACAAGGCGGGGCGCGAGGTCGATTTCGTGGTGCGCCGGGACGAAGGGCGCCTGGATACCTTCGAGTGCAAGATCGATCCGGATGAGGTCGAGGCGCGGGCGGTCAAGGCGTTTCGGCGGCGGTATCCGCAGGGGCGGGACTACGTTGTGGTTCCGGTGGCCAGGCAGCCCTATCGGATCCGGCAGGGCGGGCGGGAGTTTACGGTGTGCGGGACGAAGGGTTTGCCGGGGGCACAGTGTGGATGTTGAGGGCCTCCGCTGTGGGCTGTACCCTGGGGGTTTCACGCTTAGGGAGATTCGGTATATATTCGGGCACGATGCAGCCGAACTAAGCACGCGAGTACGGAGACGTCGCCATGGGCCAAAGGACATCGATCGAATGGACCGAGGTAACCTGGAATCCTACGACCGGTTGCACGCGGGTGTCGGAGGGGTGCGACAACTGCTACGCGGAAGCTCTGTCCCGGCGGCTATTGAGCGGGATTTACCGCCGGCGCCTGCCCGTTGTAGATACGATCACCAATCGAACCGACCCGTTCGCCGTGAGGATCTGGCCGGAGCGACTGGCCCAGCCGGCCCGGTGGAGGGGGGGGCGCCTCGTGTTCGTCAACTCGATGTCGGACCTCTTCCATCGCGACATCCCCGAGGACTTCCTCCGCTCGGTCTTCGAGGTGATGCTTGATGTGGACAGGCACACCTACCAAGTGCTGACCAAGCGCCCCAGCCGGGCCGCCCGCTTCGTGCGGCGGAACGAGGACATGTTCGACGGGCGAGGGCTGCCGCCACACATCTGGATCGGCACATCGACGGAGAACCAGAAGACGGCGTACAGGATTCGGCACCTGAAGGAGGTTCCGGCGGCAGTCCGATTTCTGAGCTGCGAGCCGCTGATTGGGCCGCTGAGCCTGTGCAAGGTGTTGGATTCGGGAGGGATTCACTGGGTGATCGTGGGGGGCGAGAGTGGACCGGGGCGGAGGCCGATGGATGGTCGGTGGGTGGCGGATCTGCGGGACGAGTGCATGGCGGCGAGGGTGCCGTTTTTCTTCAAGCAGTGGGGAGGGAGGACGCCGAAGGCGGGGGGGCGTCAGTTGCAGGGCAGGGAGTGGAATGAGATTCCGGGGTGGGGTGGAGGTTCATCCAGGGGAGCGGGGGCGCTCAGGAACCACGAATCCGACGAGGCTCGGCGGCCCGTGCTGTGGAGAGCTTGATGAGGAGTCGCCTTGAGTGGATGATGGGGTTCGGTGGCCGGTGGACTACGGAAAAGCTGGACATTCTGGAGAGCTACTTGAACTCTTACACGACGGCCCTGAAGAACCAGCTTTTCAGGCTCATCTACATCGACGCATTCGCTGGATCGGGGGAGATCAATATTGGCGAATACGGGGTCAGCGACTTTGACAGCGACTCCTTCGTTACCGGATCCACCGAGAGGGCGCTCAGCGTACAGGATAGGTCGTTCGATCAATTCGTGTTCGTGGAGAAGGAGGCCGACAGATACACTCAGTTGCTGGAGCTGAAGGCGCGGCATCCGGATCGGCTGATTGACGTCAAACAGGACGATGCCAACGCGTTCCTGTCAGGCCTGAGCAAGAGCAGTTTCCGGAAAGGTCCCAACACCCAAGGCTACGTGGACTGGCGTGGTGTCTTGTTCGTGGATCCGTTTGGCACCGAACTCGAATGGGCTACAGTCAAGCACATTGCCGGACTCCAACGGCTCGACATGTGGCTTCTCTTTCCGGTGGGGGCTATCGGACGGATGCTACCTCTCTCCAGGGATCCCAACGAAGTGCAGCCTAAGTGGGTAAAGCGACTGAATATCGTCTTCGGGGGTGACGAGTGGCGGAAGCTCTATTCTCTCTCCCCTCAACAAGACCTCTTCGGCGACGAGGGTGTGGAGCGAGATCCAGGCATTGATGGCTTGCTGGAGATCTACAAGAATCAACTTGAGAAGGCATTTGGCGACCGCCTCCTTCGGGAGTCACGTACCCTCAAGAACTCCAAGAACTCTCCTCTCTTCGAGTTCATCTTCTGCGTGGGCAGCCCGAGCGACAAGGCGATCCGAAGAGCCAAGGCAATAGCCAAACACCTCATCGAGAGGATGTGACCCGTCCCATGACCCAAACCACCCAAGACCAGGTCAACCAGACTGCCATGGCGGCGACTTCCGTTGGGGAAGGCCGTGACGCTATCTAGCGAGAAGCATTCAATTGTCCAACCTCTCAGCCCCAACCCGGTTTATCGATCCTTAAGTCTATGCCATCGAAGCCAGTGAGTCTAGCTCCGGTCCAAGGAAGGTTTTTCGTCCCGGCGACGTACTCTTTGGGAGGCTACGGCCATTCGGGAGGAAAGGGCTATCACAGACATTATTCAAACATGAGACGCGGGGATCGACAAGCTGTGGGACCTTCAGGCAGCAATGGTGCAACAGCGACGGTACCTCATGCTAATGCGATTTTGTGGTCACTTCTAGATAGGCGAACGGGATGAAGTTTCTCTACGTTGACGAGAGTGGTGCGCATGATCAGGGAGATACATTTGTCATGTGTGGGGTTATGGTAGATGCGTTCAAACTTCGTAGTAGAACCTTGGCCGTGGACAAGATGCTTCGGCCAATGCTAGCGCGGTATCCGAGCACACAGACCGAACTCAAGACGATCAGGTTCATCAACGGAAAGGGGGCGTGGAGCCAAATCGCATCCGACGAGCGCAAGGACTTCCTCGCTGCCAGCTAGCGTCGAGCAGGGCGGAAGAGTATTTGGGATAGGGTTATCCTTTGACCCTCCGCGTAGGTGCTCGTCGGCAAGCTCTCAGCGAATCAGACTGCCCTCTTGGGAATGCGCAACTCACCCCCGTCACTGGCTTGCGGCGGCTATGTGCGCCAGGCGCGTCGGCCGATGGCGGTGGTGCAGCAAAGAGCTCGATGCGTCAGGCGCGAGCGTTCGCTCGTAACAAGCCGGAGCCACACAGGTAGCCGCTTGCGCGTTGTGATCGGATGAGAACAAGCCGACATCCCGCCATCATGCCCAGGCCCGGCCGGCCCTCTCCCGGCACGTCCGCCGTCAAAGGCAAGCTTGTCCAGATGATGCGAATCGCCGTCACCTCTCCTTGTGTACTCCTAATTTAACTCATTCACAAAGGTCTCGCAGAACGGACTTTATCCACGGCCTGCTAGCGGTCGAGCAGGGCGGAAGAGTATTTGGGATAGGGTTGCGTACTCGTCGGCAAGCTCTCAGGAATCAGACTGCCCTCTTGGGAATAACTACTGGCTTGCGGCGGCTATGTTCACGATGGCGGTGGTGCAGAAGAGGATGCAGGGCGAGGCTCGTAACAAAGGACACACAGTAGTTGTGATGGATGAGAACAAGCGACACATGTCAGCTCTGTCCGAGGCAATCCATGATGCGAATCCGTGGTTCGATGGGCTGTACCAGACGCGGAAGACGAAGAGAAAGAAGCAGATTTGGGAACGCCGAAAGCCGGAAGATCGTTTCCATCAGATCATCAACACGCCCTTTTCCATCAAGTCACACCATTCGTCATTCATCCAGGTTGCAGATGCTGTGGCCTATGTCTATCGTCGCTGGCTAGAATTGAAAACAGAAGATGAGGCATGGGAAGGAGAACGCGCCTACTATAACGGGCTCGTGCAAGTGTTGGATGCGGGGCGACTCAAGCTCGGGCAGTGCCCTCAGGAAGCGACCTGTGGACGCTTCTATCGGCGTGTGAGCCACGGAGCGTGGAAGTTGTGAAGTGCGGCCCCCCGCACAACGCTGGCCTAGACTAGCGATGGCGGCGGAGGAGAAAGTCATGAATCGTCCAGCGAATGGAGAAGCGGTAGGGGTCGCTTTCCTTCGAGACGGCTGCTACTGAATCGCCGCCTGATCCCTCTCTGCCAACACCCGCGAGACACGAAAGGAGAAAGAGATTAGAGTAGGGCGAAGCAGAGAGTTGAACGATGGCACGAGGAAAAGGAATGAAGGTGAACGGAACGCCCCTCTCTTCGGGGGAGGGCAAGCGAAGTGCGGCAGCCGGGCCGGATCCGGAGGTTGCGGCGAAGGCGACGAGGCGGCGCTTTACTGCGGCGTACAAGCTTTCGATCGTGGAGAAGGCGGACGCCTGCGAGACGCCGGGCGAGATCGGAGAGCTGCTGCGGCGCGAGGGCTGTACAGTTCGCACCTGTCGTCGTGGCGGAAGGCGTCGCGGGAGGGGTCGCTGCGGGGGCTGGCGAAGAGGCGCGGACCGAGGCCGTCGAGCGGGAAGCGTGAGGCGATGAAGGTGCGGAAGCTGGAGCGGGAGAACGCGCGGTTGCGCGAGGAACTCCGCAAGGCGCGCATCATCATCGATGTCCAGGGAAAAGTTGCGGGGCTGCTGGGCGTGAGCCCCGGGGACGGGAAGCGCTCGTGAGCGCGGCCACAGGCTTGGCCGGGCATGTGGGTGTACGCGCGGCGTGCAAAGCCCTCGGGGTCGCGCGCGCCACGTTCTACCGTCGCCGGAGGCCGAAGACCGGGCAGCGGCAGCCCCGGCCGGCTCCTGCCCGGGCCCTGGACGCGACGGAGCGGGCGGAGGTCTTCCGTGTGCTGTGCGCGCCGCGCTTCGCGGACCGCGCTCCCGCGGAAGTGTACGCGACGCTGCTGGACGAGGGCGTCTATCTGTGTTCGGAGCGGACGATGTACCGCGTCCTGGCCGAGAACCAGGCGGTCCGCGAGCGCCGGGCCCAGCGCAGCCATCCCAACCACCCGAAGCCCGAGGTGGTAGCCCGCGCACCCAACGAGGTGTGGTCCTGGGACATCACGCGGCTCCTCGGGCCGGAGAAGTGGCAGTACTTCTATCTGTACGTGATCCTGGACATCTACAGCCGCTACGCCACCGGATGGATGGTGGCGGAGCGCGAGACCGCCGGCCTGGCCGGACACCTGGTTGGCGAGACGTGTCTCAAGCACGGTGTCGAGCCCCGGGTGCTCACGCTGCACTCGGACCGGGGAGCTCCCATGACGGCCAAGTGCACGGCGCAGCTCCTGGCCGACCTCGGTGTCACGCAGTCGCTGGGCCGCCCCAGGGTCTCGAACGACAACCCGTACTCGGAGGCGCACTTCAAGACCGTCAAGTACCACCCCGGCTTCCCCGGCCGGTTCGGCTGCATCGAGGAGGCAAAGGACTTCTGCCGGGAGTTTTTCGAGTGGTACAACACCGAACACCGGCACGGCGGCATCGGGCTGCTCACGCCCGAGCAGGTACACCTCGGCCGCGCCCCTGAGGTGATCGAGCACCGGCAGAACGTGCTGGCCGCGGCCTACGCCGCCCGACCCGACCGCTTCGCGGGTGGCCCGCCGAGGGCCGCAAAGCTCCCGGTGGAGGTCTGGATCAACCGCGCACTCCCCGTCACGGTGGTCGATGGAGCAGAGCCGGCCAACGGGGGAAAGGAGGGGTCACTAAACTGAACCGGACAGTGTCTCAAAGTCGTTGGCAGGTTCCGATCGAAGCGCCGGTGGACACGATCGACTACGTGATCACCCACGAAATCTGCCACATGGTGGAGCCTCACCACCGGGCGGCGTTCTACCGGTTGCAATTCGGGATTGGCAGACATTGCGGACGCCTCCGAGGGTGCTGTGTTACGTAGAGCAGGCAGAACGGATCCGAGATCATCTGGATCAGCTGTCGATTCAGAGGGAACCGGCACAATCCATCCGTTCTCCGGGCAGCCGAGCCACCAATCTACCAGTTCGCTCAGTCTAGCCCCAAAATAAGCGAGTGGCGTTCCTGAGGCAGGTGTCGGTGGTGGGGCGAGGGGCTTTGCCTCGGAGACCGCTTGCGGAGCCGTCCGGATGGCGGGTTTCATGGCGCCGGGTACCCGTTTCCGGGCGGTTGGGGCATCGTCGGGAGAGATGGTCCGGCGCCAGGGGACACCGGTCCCCGCAATGGTTCCACACGGTCGGCAAGGCGGGTGGAGCGAGGCGGCGTCAGCCGAACCCGGTCCGTTCGATCGTGTTCCAGGTGCTGAACAGGCGGTCGGTCGTCGGCTGCCAGCCGATGATGCGCAGCGTGGTGCGCCGGGCCCGGCGGATGACCTGGCAGGGCAGCAGGATCATCTCGCGGATGAACCGCTTGAACTCCATGGCGATGTACTTCCGGCGGTCGGCCTTCAGGTGCATCATCATCGCGAGCCAGCTCTTGAGGTTCCACGCCAGCGCCGCCATGACCATGTAGGCCCAGTTGCTCACCAAGTCGTAGACCGGCACCCGCAGTGCATTCACACCGCTCTTCAACTGGGCGACCACGTTCTCCTGGTTGCAGCGGGCGTTGGCCAGCCGGACGACCTCGGCCGCGCTCAGGTCCCGCCGGGTAGTGATGTAGAAGAAGTAGCAGATCTCGTCCATCAGGCTCAGTTCGCCCTTCATCTTGCTGATGTTCTTGCGCACCACCACCATCCGGTAGGTCTTGCGGCACTTCGTCGGCCGGTACTCGTATTCGGCCACGTCCTCGTGGTTCAGCCGTTTGTTGACATAGCCGCGCTCCCGCACGATGCGCCCCTTCTCGTCCGCGCGCTTGCTCCTTGTCCTCCCCGTCCGGGATGTGTACCGCGGCCTGCGCTCCAAGCGCTTCCAGTCGCCCTCTTCCAGCGCTTCGGCCCGCTTCACGATCGCCGGCTGGGCGTCATAGCCGAAGACCAAGTCCGCCTCCTCGCTCCAGCGGTCGAAGTTGACGGTGAGCGAGAAGTCCGTGTCCCCGCGCACGCACACCCTGGGGACATGCGGTGAGACGAGTGCGATGGCCTTGTCGATCCACTCCGCCGCGCCCTGGTGGCTCACCGCGTTGCCCGGCCGGTTCACCAGGTACAGCACCTCGCCCGTGTTGGCCAGCGAGACGATGAGCGGGTGGTAGCCCCACACCCCCTTGTAGGACATGTCCATGCCCTCCTTCTTCTTTCCCAGGGTGGGCGCCAGCGTCCCGTCCACGTCGATGTGGGCCACCGGCGCCAGCAGGTCCCGGCCCCGGCCCCGCCACAACCGCGGCCGCACCGCGTTGACGCTCTCCATCAGCTCGATCACGTCCGCCTCGTCGTAGCGCCGCGTGAAGTCGCCCGCCGCCGTCGGGCTCGGAATCAGCTCCGCTCCCAGGGCGTCCATGTAGGCCGCGTCGTTGCGCAGGGCGTTGAGATCCTCCAGCCGCGCGCCCCCGCACAGCAGGTTGTAGGCGATGTTCAGCACGTGGTCCGATTCGTGGTACGGCAGGTGCCTCTTCAGCAGCTTCAGCCGCCGGTTGATCTCGCCGTCCAGCCCCAGCTTCGACACCAGCCGCCGGACCACTCCGATTCCTCCGTAGCTCATCGCGTTGATCCGCGCCCCGATCTCGTAGCGGACCTTGCCCGAACCGAACACCGGCTGTGCCCGCGACCCCCGCCGCCGCGCCCTCGCGTGCCGCGCCTGCACCTTCCGCCTGCGCCGGGCACTGTTCCCACGGCTTTGTTTGTGCGCTATTCTCTTCACCGGAAAGGCCTCCTGGTTGACATCCGACGACTCGCGCCGGAATGTGCTAAGTACAATCAGGATAAGCCTTTCCGGTACTCATTGCTAGCAACGCCGCACAAATCGTGCTTGCTTTGGGGCTAGCTTAGCCTTCTGGCCGACGAATTCGTATCTGAACCACACGCGGTATGGAGGAAACAGGGTAGACCGTGCCGCCGTGCTGGGCGACATCCTCGCCCGCGGGTTCGGCATCCGGTATTGTGACGGAGTGATCTCGGCACCGCTGCCCGGCCGCGGCGGCTGGGCCGGGACGCGACACGCGACCCTGACACGCCGCCCATCGACAGAGGCTCCACCATGGACATCGCGCGCGCTCCCCTGGTCCTCACCCTCTTCCTCGTGATGACCAGTCCGCTGCTGGTGTCGGCCCAGACCGACCCAGGTCCCTACGACATCCTGATCACGGGGGGACGCATCGTGGACGGCACCGGTAACCCATGGTTCTCGGGAGACGTGGCCATCCGCGACGACCGCATCGTGGCGGTGGGACACCTTGCCGAAGCGGACGCAACAAGGGTAATCGACGCCACCGGGCTCGTCGTCGCGCCTGGATTCATCGATCTGCACACCCATTCGGACGGACGGCTGCTGGATGACGGCACGGCGCAGAGCAAGGTGCGGCAGGGCGTGACCCTTGATGTGGCCGGGGAGTCAAGCAGCCCGGGCCCGCGCGACGGGCTGGACACTGACGGCGGCGGAGCCGGCTGGACCACCTTCACCGGGTATTTCGAGCGACTCGAGGGACAGGGCATCTCGATGAATCTCATTACCCACGTCTCCTACCATCAAGTACGCCGCGTGGTGAAGGGCTTCGACGAGAGCCCGGCGACTCCCGCCGAGCTGGAGCGCATGAAGGAGCTTACCGCCCGGTCGATGGAGGAAGGGGCCTGGGGCCTCGTGACTCGCTTCGGGAGCGGCGGTCCCGCCCATCCCGACGAGGTGCTCGAGCTGGCCCGGGTCGTGGCCTCGTACGGGGGCAACTATACCTCGCATCACGGCAGCGAGGGCTACGAGCAGGAGCAGGAGATCGACTTCGCCATCCGCGTGGCCGAGGAAACCGGCATCCCGGTCCATCTGTTCCACTTCAAGATCCGAGCGCGGAACAACTGGGGCACCATCGATCGTTTCATCGATCAGATCGCCCGGGCTCGCGCCCGGGGTCTCGACATCACGGCAAACCAGTACCCGTACACGGCGATGTTCCACGGGTGGAGCTCCTTCTTTCCGCTGTGGGTCCGGGAGGGCGGACCTGACGCCTTTGCACGCCGCCTCCGCGACGAGTCTCTCAGGGAGCGGATCAAGAGCGATCCCGACTTTATCGCCTGGGCCGAAGAGCACGGTTGGTGGGAAGGCATCGTGCTGGCTCGGGCCAGCCAGCCGGAGGTTCGCCAGTACGAGGGCATGCGCGTCGCCCAGATCGCGGAGGCGCTGGGCGTGGACGACCCCGCCGATGTGGTGATCGACCTGATGGCGGCCGAAGGCGGCAGTATCAGTGGCGTCTTCCACACCATGTCGGAGGAGGACGTGCGCCTGATCATGCGGCAGGCCCTGGGTGGGGCGCACGCCAGTGACGGATCGGCGATCAACCTGGATGCCCCCGGCGTCCCCCATCCACGCAACTACGGGACGGTCCCACGGGTGCTCGGCCACTACGTTCGCGAAGAGGGCGTGCTCGATCTCGAAGATGCCGTACGCAAGATGACATCGCTGCCGGCGCAGATCCTGGGGCTGGCGGACCGTGGCCAACTACGGGCGGGCTTTGTCGCCGATGTGGCCCTGTTCGACCCGGACGGGATTGCCGAGACTAACTCGTTCGAGAGCCCCAAGTCCTACCCCGAGGGGATTCCCTACGTCATCGTCAACGGGACGCTGGTGATCGACGGGGGCGAGCACACCGGCGCCCGGCCGGGAAGGGCCCTCCGCGGGAGTGGCTTCCAGCCGGGGCGGCCCGTGAGCGACGGGACAGGGGCGTCTTGAAGAAGCGTAGTTGTCATTTGCGCCGACCAAGTGTATACGACGCCTATGATGTGGCGTCACCGATGGCTCGCGAGAATCCGGGAGGCATGGTCCGAGAGACCTGTCGTCTGGCTGTCCGGCGTCAGGCGGGTCGGCAAGACGACCCTCGCCCGGATGGTGCCCGAAGTGGTCTACCTGAACTGCGACTTGCCCTCCACCCGGCGGGCTCTGGAAGACCCCGAACTCTTCCTCGAGGGCCAGGAGCCGGGCACCTCGCTTGCGCTCGACGAGGTGCATCGTATAGCCGATCCCAGCCTCCTGCTCAAGATCGCGGCCGACGACTACCCGGGGCTTCGAATCCTGGCGACAGGGTCGTCCACAGTTGCCGCTACGGGGAAGTTCCGGGACTCGCTGACCGGACGAAAACGAAGCATCCAGCTGTACCCTGTGCTGTGGGAAGAGTG
The DNA here is from genome assembly GCA_965237885.1 of Longimicrobiales bacterium. Taxonomy (GTDB): domain Bacteria; phylum Gemmatimonadota; class Gemmatimonadetes; order Longimicrobiales; family Gaopeijiaceae; genus BD2-11. The sequence goes on from CBDEGN010000002.1 coordinate 2,114,768, forward strand.
CGATGAGCCCTTCAGGATCGCGCATCTCGACCGCCGGCTGCTGCACGGCGGACTGCCGGAATCATTGCTGAGGGAGACGCAAAATCCGATTGCATTCGCGGAATGGATCGACAGCTTCTACGCACGCGACATCCTCGAGTTGTTCCAGGTCCGTAATCGTCAGGGCTTTCTCTCGCTGTTCCGCCTGCTGCTGAGATGGAGCGCGGGGCAGGTCGACTACAGTCGGCTGTCACGGCTGACGGAGCTGAGCCGACCCACCGTCAAGTCGTACATCGAATCTCTGGAGATCGCGCACGCCATACATCTTCTGCGTCCCTTCCGGGGCGGAGGCGGCGGCGAGATCGTCAGCCGGCCCAAGTGCTATGCCTTCGATACGGGATTCGTGACCTTCGAGAAGGGCTGGACCCGCATCCGCGAAGACGACCGCGGACTGCTGTGGGAGCACCTGGTGCTGGACTCCCTCCGGTTTCGCCACCTGGATGAGGACATCTTTTACTGGCGTGACAAGGCGGGACGCGAGGTCGATTTCGTGGTGCGCCGGCGGGAAAGGCGCCTGGACACGTTCGAGTGCAAGATCGATCCGGATGAGGTCGAGCCGCGGGCGGTCAACGCGTTTCGACGGCGGTATCCGGAAGGGCGGGACTACGTCGTGGTTCCGGTCGTGAAGCGGCCTTACCGGATGCGGCGGGGCGGGCGGGAGTTTACGGTGTGCGGGACGAGGCAGTTGCCTGGGAGCGGCGGGGGCGTTGATGGCCTGCACTAGGGGCTGTCTCCCAAGGCTTTCATGCTTGGGGAAATTCGGTGTATATTCGGTACCGATGCAACCGAATTAGGCCACGCGAGTGGATTACGGAGACGTTCCATGGGCCAAGGAACATCGATCGAATGGACCGAGGTGACCTGGAATCCTACGACGGGTTGCACGAGAACTTCCTCCGCTCGGTCGACAAGTATCACGCCGGTCTCCCCATGTCCCATGCCTCCATCGGACCTCGTTGTATTCGAGACAACGGACGCCCCAGAACCCACCCGGCGGATTCATGGGTCAGAGGACTCGGGGATCGAGGTGTGACGTGACCGCCCTGTCTGACCTGCTCGCGCTCGGTGAGGGGTTCACCATCGAGTTCAAGCGATCGCTACCGTCCGACCTGGGACGCGAAATCTGTGCCTTCGCCAACGCGACCGGTGGGGTGATTCTGCTCGGCGTGGACGACGACGGCACGGTCCGCGGCGTCGAGGCACACAACCGCTTGAAATCTAGAGTCCAGTCCATCGCCCGTTCCGCCGATCCCCCGATCAGCGTGGAGGTTGAGAGCATGGGGGATGTGCTCGCCGTCAGGGTGTTGGCACAGCGTGGCAAGCCCTACTCATTCGGAGGCAAGTTCTTCATTCGCGGCGGGGCGTCGTCGCAGCAGATGTCACGGGACGAGATCCGCGAGTTCTTTTTCGCAGAGGGAGTCATCCACTTGGACGAAAGCCCGTGTCGCCGGTTCTCGCTGGACAGCGATCTCGGCGAGGAAACGTGGGCGGTCTTCCGCCGGAGGGCGAAGATTCCCGATCACATGGAGCCGGAGACTGCTCTGGGCAATCTGCACCTTCTGGCCGGTGATGGCTGGATCACCAACGCGGGGGCGTGGCTGCTTGCGGAGAACATCCGCAAGTTTCACGCGAGCGCCCACCTTTCCTGTGCGCTCTTTCAGGGAACCACGAAGACACGGATTCTGGACCGGCGTGATTTCCCGGGCGACCTATATTCGGTGATCGAAGGCGCGATGACTTGGGTGCGCTCGAAGATCAACGTGCACTACGTGATCACGGCGTCCGTGAAGCGCGAGGAGCGCCCCGAACTTCCGATGGATGCGGTCCGCGAGGCGGTGGTCAACGCAGTCGCGCACCGGGACTACCGTTCCACGGCAAACGTCCAGGTCTGCTTGTTTCATGATCGGCTCGAGGTGGTCAGCCCAGGTGGACTTCCGGCAGGGATGACCGAAGCCGAGTTGGGTGTGAAGAGCGTTCCACGCAATCCTCTGCTCTTCGGGATGTTGCATCGCATGGATGCGGTGGAGCATATCGGATCGGGTATCCGGCGAATTCGCGATCTCTGCCGGGAGTGGGGAGTACCCGCCCCGGTGATCGATGTGTCGGAACACTGGGTGACGGTGACCTTCCGGCGTCCCGGGTTAGGAGGCGAGGGTTCGACCGCGACCTCTGAGGGACCGGGTCGGGACCAAGTCGGGACCAAGTCGGGACCAAGTCGGGATTCTCCGTAAGGCATTGTCAGAACACCCGATGACCGAACTCATGGCGGTGATGGGAAGGACGAATCGCACCAAGTTCAGGGACCAGGTTCTCAGGCCGCTGTTGGACGCGGGATGGCTTGAGATGACCATCCCCGACAAGCCCACGAGCAGGAAGCAAAGGTATAGGACTACCGCGGCCGGAAGGGAAGTGCTGGTGGCGGTGGAAGGGGGTGAGGAGTGGGGACGGTATCCAACTCAGGGGCCTTCCGACCAGAACGAATTGCCGATGGTGAGATCACCGCGAAGAGAATGGCCCGATGAGTAGTCGGGCCCGAGGAAGGGAGGCAGAGAAAATGTCGGAATTCACGTTCGAACTGGGAGATGGGTAGCCGCCATGTACGTGAGGAGGATTCGGCTCGAGAACTACGGCCCCATTCCGAACCTGGATATCAAGCTCCCGTTCAACGACGACCGCCCCAAGCCCGTCGTGCTCGTCGGTGAGAACGGTTCTGGCAAGAGCATCGTTCTATCCCACATCGTCAACGGCATGATCGAGGCCAAGAATGTCGCCTACCCGGAGTCGCGCGAACTTGACAAGGGCAAGGTCTTCAAGATGCGGGATGGCAAGTATGTTGCCGTTGGCTCCGATTACTGCTTCGGTCGCGTGGACTTCGAACAGGGTCAGTTCATTCAGGAACTGATCCTACGACAGCGGAAGGGGCGTGAATCCAGCCCGCCCATGCAGACCGGAAGCCCGGCTCATTCCCTGTGGGATTCCGTGAATGTCGGCGGCAGCAACCATTACCAAACCAGCTTTGCCACCTCGAAATCCTCGCTGGGAGGATTGTTTGCTTCCGAGCTGGTTGCCGCGAATTGCCTGCTCTACTTTCCGCCCAACCGTTTCGAGGAGCCCGCGTGGCTGAATCAAGAGAATCTCCAAGCCAAGCCCCGCCACACGCCAGTCACAAGGATTACCGGGCAGACAGATCGGAGGATTCTTACGCATTCCCCGCTCCTTGAACTCCAGAACTGGTTGTTCAGCGTTGCCTATGACCGGGCGGCTTTCGAGGCTAGAACCGTAACGGCTCCGGTTGCCGTGGGTGGTACCGAGCGTCCCGTGCCCCTGCCGTTGTGGCTTGGGTACGGCGGTGACGCCACGAAGGTCTATGAGGTCGCAATCAACGTCGTCAAACGCGTAGTTCAGAAGTCACCTCCTGTTTCCAGGCTCGGAATTGGAGGACGGCATGACCGAAGCCTTGAGGTCATGTCAGGCGATGCCACCGCTGTTCCCTCCATCTTCCAATTGTCCAGCGGCGAAACCGCCCTTCTGGCTCTGTTTCTGTCCATCATGCGCGACTTCGACCTCCGGGAAGATCGAACAGTCCCCTTTTCCGATGTCGCCGACATTCGGGGGCTCGTCGTCATTGACGAAGTGGATCTGCACCTTCACGCAAGGTACCAGGACCAAGTTCTTCCAAAGCTGATCGGCATGTTCCCACGCGTGCAGTTCGTGATGACCACTCACTCACCTCTGTTCGTTCTCGGATTGGGCAAGGTGCTCGGCGAGGACGGATTCGGCCTTTATGAGCTCCCGACAAGCTCCCCAATTGACGCTGAAGAATTCGGTGAGTTCGGCGCCGCGTATCAGGCCTTCAGGAATACGACATCCTTTCGGAGCGACATCCGCACGCAAATCGAGGAAGCGCAGCGTCCGATACTGCTCGTCGAGGGGTCCACGGACTGCAAGTACTTGCTTGGGGCTGCCGAACTCCTTGAGAAGCAGGCCGTCCTTGATCGATTTGACCTCAAGCCCGGTGGCGGAAGCGGCGGACTGAGGAAGTTGTGGACGGCACTGGAGAAGCTGTCGAAAGCGGGGGCGATACAGCACATGGTGGTACTTCTTCACGATCCGGAATCCAATACGGAACGGAAGAGCCACGGCAAGGTCCACCGGCTCGTAATGCCGAGGTGTACCGACCACCCGATCACAAAGGGAATTGAGCATCTGTTAGCGCGGGAAACGCTGAAGGAGGCCCGCGAACACAAAGCGGCGTTCATTAACGTCGTGGAGGGACACCACAGGACTATTCGAGGTGAGCGGGAGACCGTGCCAGAGACATGGAGCGTCGACCGGGACGAAAAGACCAACCTCTGCGAATGGCTCTGCGAGAACGGAAGTGCGGACGATTCCCGACACTTTGGGAAGATCTTCACCATGTTGGAGGAACTTCTCTCCGAGGCTGAAAGACCACACCGAAGCGGACGGTGGGGACAGAGCCCCATGAGCGAAGGACAGAACCTCGAGTGGAAGGCCTCGTGGCGCGGCGATCACGTGAAGTCGGTGTGCAGAGGTGTGACAGGGGGAGAGCGCCGGAGAAACCCGCTACCGCTCGTATACGATTCTGCCGCCCACGATGGTGAGATCGACCTCCATCGACTCGAGGCACGGGTCTTCACACTCGAGCACATGCTCCGACGTCACCACCAGGTCGGCGAGCATGCCGACTTCGAGCGTGCCCTTGTCGGCTTCTTCGAAGGTGAGGTGGGCGTAACCCCGCGTCATCGCGCGCAGGGCCTCCTCGCGGCTGATGCGCTGGAACGCGCCGTGGACGCCGGCGCTGATGGTGCCGCGCGTGGTGAAGTGGTGCAGCACGCCCCAGGGATCCCAGGGGACCACGGGCGAGTCGGTCCCGAGGGAGACCGGGATGTCGGCGTCAAGGTAGGCGCGTACCGGCGTGGTCCAGGCGGCGCGGTCTTCTCCCCAGTACTCGACCAGGCTGGGGGCGGCGACATACAGGTGGTGCTGGGCCGACACCAGCAGCCCGAGAGTGCGCATGCGGGGGAAGTGGTCTTCGCGCGGGATGAAGCCGTGTTCGATCGCCCAGCGCAGGCCGGCGATGGGCGCGTCCGCGTTGGCTGCCTCGTAGCCGGCCAGGACCAGGTCGATGGCGGCGTCGCCCACCGCGTGGGTCGCGACTCGCCAGCCCTGCCGGTGCAGTTCCCGCACCGTGGCGATGTAGTCGTCGGTCGGCACTGTCTGCAGGCCGTGGAAGGTGCCGCCCTCACCCCAGGGCTCCTCGTAGGGGTCGCGCATCAGGCCGCCCTCGAAGCCCCCGTCCACCCCGAGCTTGACTCCGCCGACGCGGAGCCAGGCATCACCCTCGCCCATGGCCGGCCAAGTCTCCATGGCGGCCGTCAGCGCCTCGATTCCACCGGCGCGCGGGCCGCGCAGCAGGTAGTTGACGCGCAGGTTCAACCGGCCCTGCTCCTTAAGACGCTCGACTGCGCGGTACTGCTCAACGGACCCACCCGGGTAGCGAATGCTGGTAAGCCCGCGCGCGTTCAGCCGGGCATGCTCGGCCGCCAGGTCGTCTAGCAGGGTCGCCGGGTCGGGTTGCGCGGTGGGCGGCAGGGTGACCAGACCCTTGGCGCGGTCGACCAGTTCGCCGTTGAGGCGGCCGTCCGGGTCGCGGCCGATGCGACCACCCGGGACCTCCGGGGTGGACTCGCCGATCTGCCAGTGCGCCAGCGCCGCGCTGTTCAGCACGTACTGGTGGCCGCCGCGCACCACTACCGCCGGATGCTCGGGCGCCGCGCGATCCAGATCGTCGCGGTAGGGAAGCCGCTGCTCGGCCAGTTGGCCCTCATGCCAGTCCGAGTTGGTCACGATCACCCCACCCGGGGGCGTCTCACGCGCGGCGGCGGCGACCCGGTCGAGGACGTCCTGGATGGACCGTGCGGCGGAAAGGTCCACTCCGGGGCCGCCCCCGATGCCGTGATAGTGGTTGTCCGTCAGTCCGGGCAATACGGTACGGCCTGCCAGATCGATCACGCGCGTTCCGGGTCCGGCCAGCCGGCGCACCTCCTCCGACGATCCGGCCGCGATCACCCGGTCGCCCCCGACCGCGAGAGCCTCGACCACGCCGGGAGAGCCCATCGTCAGGATCTCCCCGCCCCAAAGGACCAGATCCGCCGGTGCCTCGGCGGATCGCCCGCATGCGCTTCCGGCGAGCATCGCCAGGACGGCGATCACCCGTAGCACAAGTCCCGTGGCTGCGGGAGTGTGCCGAGACGTGGGTGGCTGCATCGACAAGCCCCGGCCGGGACCCCTACTCCCGGTCAGCCAGCCACTGCTCGGTGGCCGCGTGGATGGGAATGGGGGCCTCACTCAGCGAAGCAAAATCGAGCTGCTCGATCATGCGGGTGACGCGCACCAGGGCTTCTCTCTCGTTCTGCAGAATGCCGAGCACGTGATTCACGACCGGCGCTTCCAGATAATCCATCGAGATGATCCAGTTCATCATGGCGATGGTCTGCACCGGATCGTCGGCGCCCGGATAGATGCCCCCGGGAAGCTCCCCGCGCGAGTAGTAGGGGTATGCCGCGATCATCGTCTCGATGGCTTCGTCCGAGAGGGCGATCAGGCGCGCCCCGCCGGTGGTGGTGGCCTCCAGCACGGCGGCGGCGGGGTAACCCACCGAGATGATGGACCCGTCGATGGCGCCGTCCCGCAGCGCGTTCGCCGACTCGGTGAAGGTGAGATACTGCACGCTGATGTCGTCGTAGCTGATCCCGTGGGCGAGCAGCAGCTGACGCGAGGACTGCTCCGTGCCGCTTCCCGCCGAGCCGACCGAAACCCGTCCGCCGCGCAGTTGCGAGACGTCCGTGACCATCGATCGCTCCGGAACCATCACATGGGTAACGTTGGGGTAGAGGGGTGCTACTACGCGCAGCCCCTCGATCGGCTCGTCATAGTCGCCGATGCCGCGGTAGGCCTCGTACATGGTGACCGAAAGGGCGATGGCGAGGTCCATCTGGCGGGCGTTCAGGCGGGCGATGTTCTCGACCGACCCCCCCGTCACTTCGGCCGTGTACTGGCTGGTGCTGTCGAGCACCGAGAGGCGGCTCGCGATGGTGCCGCCCAGCGGATAGTAGATGCCGCCGGTGCCCGCCGTCCCGATGCTCCTGAACTGCCTGCCCCCGCCGGATCCATCTCCGCATCCCGCGGCCGCCAAAGCCGCGATACAGGCGCAAGCGATGAGGTGTCTTCTGGTCACTGGGTCTCCCGCGAAGGCTGGCTGTCTGGCGCGAAAATGCAAAGCTTGCGACAAGGTATCAGCCTGCCGCGCGACTCGCGATTGCTTCAGCCTGCCGAAGGCGTCGCGGAGGCCTCCAACCTGCGGCCCAGCCAGAGCCAGAGCCCGATTCCCAGCACGATGCCCGCCACATCGAGCATCGGCGATGGCCCGAAGAGCGCCGCCCCGACGACGATCACGGCAGCGCGCTCCCAGATCGCCAACGGCCTTCGGATGTACCCGATGGCGGCTCCCGCCATGGCGCTGATCCCCACGGCGGCGGTGCCGGAGGTCATCACAATGTCGATGAGAGAGCCTTCCAGCAGCAGCGGCGGCGCGTATACGAAGAGGAAGGGCACCAGAAAGCCGGCCATGGAGAGGAGCATTGCGGTCAACGCCGTCTTGATGGGCGGAGAGGACGCCACCCCGGCCGCCGCGTACGCCGCGAGCGACACCGGGGGAGTGACGTTGGAGATGCAGCCGAAGTAGAAGATGAACAGGTGTGCCGCCAACAGCGGGACGCCCAGCTCGGTGAGCGCCGGAGCCCCGAGTGCCGCCAGCACCACGTAGGCAGCCGTCGTCGGCAGCCCCATCCCGAGGATGATCGAACCCGCTGCCGTAAGCAGCAGGGCGGGGAAGAGCTGGCCCTGGGAGATGACGACGATGAACTCCGACATGCGCAGCCCGATGCCGGTGAGCGACGCGACGCCGACGACGATGCCAGCCGCCGCGCACGCCGCCGCCACCTGCACTGCGCCGGAAGCGCCGGCCAGGATCGCCTTCAGATAATCGCCCCCGCCCATGCGGGTCGACGGCACGAGCAGCGACAGAGCGAGGGCCGAGGTCACTCCCCAGAAGGCCGCGCGCATCGGCGAGCGGCCCTGGGCGAGCAGCACGACGATGATCAGCAGGGGGATGAGCAGATGCAGTTTGCCCATGACCGACGGGCCGTCCTTGTCCACTACCGGCTCCAGCCCCGCCTTCTCCGCCCGGAAGTGGATGGCGGCGAAGAGGGCCACGTAGAAAAGAACGGCCGGAATGGCCGCCGCCAGCGCGACCGTGCGGTACGGGATGTTGGTCCAGGTCGCCAGGATGAACGCGCCCGCCCCCATCACCGGGGGCATGAGTTGGCCGCCCGTGCTCGCCGCGGCCTCGATGGCCCCCGCGAAGTAGGGCCGGAATCCCGCCCGCCGCATGAGCGGGATGGTGAACGTGCCGGTGGTTACCACGTTGGCCACCGCGCTCCCGGAGAGGGAGCCCATGAAGGCGCTGGCCACCGCGGCGGTCTTGGCCGGCCCTCCCTTTGTCCGCCCCGCCACCCGGTCGGCCAGCGCGATCAGGAGCGCCCCGCCGCCCGCCATGTCCAGCACCGCCCCGAAGAGCACGAACAGGTAGACGAAGTCCGCCGACACCCCCAGCGGGATCCCCCAGATTCCCTCGGTGGACAGGTAGAGCTGCTCCAGCAGCCGCTGGGGGCCGTAGCCGCGGTGGGCCAGCATGCCCGGCAGGTAGGGCCCCGCGAGCGCGTAGCCGATCGAGAGGATCGCGACCGCCACGATGCCCCACCCGGTGGCCCGGCGGGCGAGTTCGAGCACCGCGATCAGCGTGATCCCGGCCGCGATCAGGTCGAGGGTGGTGGGCGAGGCCGAGCGGCTCACCAGCGCCTCGTTCTCCGAAACCAGATAGGCGCAGCTCAGGACGATTCCCGCCAGCAGCAGCAGGGAAATCACATGCCGGACCGGGAACCCGCCATCGGCATCGTCCCCCGCCGCGGCGTTCTTCCGGTAGATTCCGCGCGCGCCGCGAACCCCCAGGCCCAGGAAACCGAGAGACGCCATGAGTGCGAGGTGGACCGGACGCTGGATCAGCGCCGTGAAGGGGGCCACTCCCGCAACGTAGAGGTGGTAGAGCGCGGCGATGGCCGCGATGGCGAGGACGATGGACCGAATCATCGGGGGAGGTCTGTGGGTGAACGCGGTGGAGCCGACATAAGATGGGCTCTCAGGCCAGCGACGCCAGTAGAGCGGCGAGGACCCTGCGCGGAAGAGAGGGCAGGGGTTGGGGCGAATCGTCCGTCATGTTGGTCCCTTCGGAGGTTACGACTCGTTCGGCGAACCTCGGGTGCGCAGGGCGAGACGGTCCGCGCTCAACTCGCCATGGACGTGAGTGCCGCAACCCCCAGGGCGAAGACGCAGAACAGCCCCAGAATGATCGTAAAGGCGCCGCCCCAGCTTCGGCTGGGCTGGATCCTGGTGACGCCTAGCGCCATCAGCATCGCGACCCAGAGCCCGAAAAGACCGATCACGTTGAGGAAATTCAGGAGGAATCCCTCCTCCAGGAAGGGGGCGAAGGTTCCGAGGCTCAGGGTCACTTCCATGTCTCCCTGGAGGCGCTTGAGGGGCACCTGGACGAGGGAGCCGACGGAAGAGATGAGAAGCGCGTGAGCGCAGACCGACAGATACTGGCGATAGCGGCCGCTGTCCCCGAGCAGCGTGGAAAAAACGAAGAAGAGGACCGCGCCGATGAGGAAGGTGCCCACAGCGCCCATCACGCCGGCCATCGCGATCCCGGCGTAACGACCAATCGACACTGCCGTTGCAATGGCCGACTCGCTCATTTCGTTTCCCGCTCCCGCGAGGCTCCGCCGGACCTGCGCCTCGAACAGTTCCGCCGGCAGGAGGAACATCATGACTACGTTGAGAACCACCAGCAGAAGCATCGCTCCGCCCCATACCGGCTTGTCGCGAAGTTGCTCGAACAGCTTTCCCGGGGAGAAGAATACGGCAATGATTCTGCGCGGCAGGGAGGGCAGGGACGGGGGCGACGCTTCAGCCATGGTCTTTCTCCGATAGGCGGGGGTGACGACGAGTCCGTTGGTGTGCACGGGCGTCGGACGACGCCAGCTGCGCGGCTTCCCTCGCTCCAATGGATATCGGCAACCGGCGCGAGGCCGACTGCAAATCGGTCACAAGGCGGTCATGCGGAGGGTAACCGCAAGCGTCGCGTGGGGCAAAATGATGAGTGGACGGGGCTCTGGATCAGGCATTGCGAAGTCACGGGAGACGGGCCTTGGCTCGGGAAGACGACGGTTGGAGTATGAACCGGATGGCGTATAGCCTGTAGCGCCGGGGCTGGTTATGCTCAAGTGTCTGACGAGCAAACACAGAGGAGAAGCATGAGCTTCAGAACCAATCCAGACCGAATTCTGGAAAACATCGATCGCCAGAGAAACCGCGATCTCAACCTCGAGCACTACGCACGCGCCGCTACTGGACGAGAGCTCGACAGCGAGACTCCGGATGTCGGCGCCACGCCGGCCGAGCGCCTGCGCCGCATCTTCGGCCTCGCGAACCGCGGCTACATGGCCGCGGCTCAGAGCACGGACATCAAGCGTCTGGCTTCGCGTTTCCGCGCGATCGGCGACATCAGCCACTGCCACGCGCGCGGTGATGTTTCGGTGTCCATCCAGTATCTCGACTCGGATCGCTACGACGACATCGGCATCGTGCCCTTTGAAATCGTTCCCGCCGACCTCGTGGAGATCCGCAAGCAGACGCGGACGACGCGGCCGGACGCGAACGCGCTCAAACTTCTGCGCACCCACCTGCGCGACGGAGTGATGGCCGCCTACGGCAAGCTGGAGCCGCGCATTCGCGAGGCGGTGCGCTCGCGTGCGGACCTGGGGCATCTGGCGGTCCAGGTCACGATCGATGTGAGGTCGGCGGAGTAGGCTCCCCGAAACGTCCCGCCGCGGCCGTACGCGGCGGCAATAGCGCCTGGCCAAGCGCATCCTGCCATTCCAGCGCCCCGTCGGGGGCGTGAGTTTTGCGGGTGAACACGCGTGGCGCTCCAAAGCTTCTGGGCCGACTCCTGCTGGAGAGCGGCGCGACTACGCGGGGAGCGCTTGCCAGCGCGCTCGAGGAGCAGCGGCAGACCGGGGAGCGCCTCGGGACGACCTTGGTGCGCATGAAGGCGTGCGGCGAGGAGGACGTGGCGCAGGCCCTTGCCGTGCAGCTCAACCTCCCCTATGCCCCACCTCCGCTTCAACCCGGGATGGATGTGCTGCCGCGCGTGGGCGAAGACCTCGCCCGCTCGAACATGGTCCTTCCACTGGAGCTGGCCAACCGGACGCTGGGCTTGGCCATGGCTGATCCACTGGATCTCGCCACGGTCGACAACGTTCAGTTCCGGACCGGCCTGCGCGTGGAGCCGGTCGTGGCATCCCGTTCGGCCATCGCGGAGGCGTTGGACCGGGCTCTGGGCGACGGCCTGCATGTCTTCGTTGCGGCGCTGCCCGGCGAGGGTGTTCCCCGGTCGGGCCGCCGCGGCCATGGGCGGGAGCGGACCGAAGCGGCGCCGGTGGTGCAGTTGGTCGACCGCATCCTGGACGAAGCGGTGGCGGTAGGGGCGAGCGACGTGCATCTGGAGCGGCACGGCGAAGATCTGCGTGTGCGCCTGCGCGTGGACGGCGTTCTGCGGGATGTGGTGGAGCTGCCGAGCTGGTCGCGGGGGGCGGTGCTGTCACGCATCAAGATCCTCGGCGGGATGGATATTTCCGTCAAGCAGCGTCCGCAGGACGGAGGCTTCACCTACGAGCGGGCGCGAAAACACCTCAGCGTGCGGGTGTCCACGATTCCGGTGGGCCGGGGGGAGAAGGCGGTGCTGCGCATCCTCGACCCGGGGCGCGCCCCGGGCAACCTGGACGGGGTGGGGTTCGGAGAAGAGGACCTGGCGGCGGTGCGGCGGCTGCTCGCCACGAGACAGGGGGTCATCCTGGCGGCAGGTCCCACCGGGAGCGGGAAGAGCACGACGCTGTTCGGCGCGCTGGGTGAGCTGGACCGGACCCGGCAGAACATCGTCACGCTGGAGGACCCGATCGAATACCGCCTGGATGGCGTCAACCAGGTGCAGGTGCGGCCGAAGGCGGGACTCACCTTTCCGGTCGCGCTGCGGGCGGTGCTGCGGCAGGACCCGGACGTGGTCATGGTGGGGGAGATCCGTGACCGCGAGACCGCCGAGATCGCCATGGCCGCCGCGGTGACCGGGCACCTGGTGTTGTCGAGCATCCACACCATCGACGCACCCGGCGCCATCGCCCGGCTGCTCAACATGGGGGTGCCCGCCTACCTGGTGGCGGGGGGCCTGAGCGGAGTGATCGCGCAGCGGCTGGTGCGGCGTGCCTGCCCGTCATGCCGGGGAGTGGGAGGCCCCTGCGACCAGTGCGACGGCGGCTTTCGCGGCCGCATCGGCCTCTTCCAGGTGCTGGTCATGACGGACCGGCTGCGGGACGAGGTAATCGCGGGAGCCTCCACCTCGGCGTTGCGGGAACTCGCGGTCGCTGCGGGAATGGGGTCGATGGCCGAAGATGCGCGCAGGAAGCTGGCGGAAGGGCTCACGACACCCCACGAGGTCGGAAGGGTCATCGGCGGAAGTGCGGCCGCCGGGCTCCCTTGCGCGAATTGCGGTGAAGGGCTGCCGCTCACATGCCAGGGGTGTCCGCATTGTGGCGTACCCCGGACGCTGGCGTGTGCCTGCGGGCGCGAACTCGAGCGCGGCTGGCGCTTCTGCCCGGACTGCCTGCGTCCGGCTCCCGCTTCCCCCTAACTCCAGCGCTCCACCCGCACCGTGAGCTGCGCGATGCGGGGCTCGTCCGGCGCCACACCGATACCGGGACCCGAAGGAGGCGCCATCATCCCGTCAAACACTTCAAACTCGGGGTCGACGATGTCGCGCTCCCAGTAGCGGCGGCTGGCCGAGATGTCACCCGGTATGGTGAAGCCCGGCAGCGTCGCGAGCGCGATGTTACAGGCTCTTCCCACCCCCGACTCGAGCATCCCGCCGCACCAGACCGGCACACCCCGAGCGCGGCACAGGTCGTGAATGCGCCGCGACGAACCGAAACCGCCCACGCGGCCCGGCTTGATGTTGATGATGCGGCAGCTTCCCAGCTTCAGAGCCAGCTCCGCGTCGCCAACCGAGCGGATGGATTCGTCGAGGCACACGGGCGTGTCGAGCACCTGCTGCAGCCGCGCATGCTGATGCAGATCATCGTAGGCGAGTGGCTGCTCGATCATGAGCAGGCCGAGGTCGTCCAGTTCCGCGAGGCGAGCCTGGTCAGCCAGCGTGTATGCGGAGTTGGCGTCGACCATGAGCGGCGTGTCGGGGAAGGCTTCGCGTACCGCGCGCACCATTTCGACGTCTCGCCCGGGCTTGATCTTCAGTTTGATCTTGCGATAGCCCGCGGCGATGTGCTCCCCGACCTTCTCGACCAGCAGTTCATCGGTCTTCTGCAGCCCCACGCTCACTCCCACGGGCACGGGCTGGCCGGAGCCCCCCAGGCTTGCCGCCAGGGAGATGCCGAGCAGCTTGGCTTCCAGGTCCCAGGACGCCATCTCCAGGGAAGCTTTCGCCATGGGGTGGCCCCGAACGTGCCGAAGCCGCTCTTCAACCGCGGCGGGTCCGTCCACTTCGGTTCCGAGGAGCGCGGGGATAAGATACTCGCCCAGAATATGCCATGCGGTCCCCGTGGTCTCATACGAATACCAGGGTTCCTCGCCGGCCACGCACTCGCCCCAGCCGATCTCGCCTGCGGCGTGAAGCTTGACCAGCAGGATGTGACGCTCGTGACTGAACCCGCTGGAGATCTCGAAGCGCTCGCGCAGCGGGAGGAGGATCTCCCGAACTTCGACCGCCTCGATCTTCACGATGCGCAGGCCGGCGTCACCTGCGCCCCCAGCGGTCCGAACACCTCGTCCACCTGCTCCCAACCCACGCGCAGGAGGAAGGTGTTGTTCCGGCCGTAGGACTTGGAGCCCAGGATCAGGAAGCCGGGCTCGGGATTCTCCAGCGTTCTGGCCCCGAAGCCCTTCTGGTCCATGCAGTCGCTGCTCGTGGAGCCGGCGAGCAGCGCCGCGGACAGCTTCATCGGCGCCGCGGTCGCGTAGCACTCGTGCACCTGGAGCTGCCGGTAGAGGCCATGGTCCCCCACGTATCCGCACATGGAGACGATCCGGTCCACCTGGCGCATGGCCGTGGAGCCGTCCCGCCGCAGGAGGAAGACGTTGACGCCATCACCGTTGGACTCCACGGCGTTCACGGACGCGCCCATGAGGGTCTCCAGGCCGGGCGCGTCTCCGTTCACCAGTTCGCGGGCGGCACGCGTGAGGCGGCTTCGCGCGGGCAGGCGATCGTCGGCGAACGGTTCCAGGCGCAGCTCGGGGTGGCGCAGAGCCCACACCACCCGGGTTCCGGGATTCCGGCGGGCCACCGCGGCCAGCGACTGCGCGACCGTCTGGGCGGAATGGCCGCCCCCCACCAGCAGGATGCGCTTGCCCGCCCACTCGCGCGGATTCCCGTCGACATCCGGGATGTGGCGGGTGATCCGGTCCTGCACCGCCGCCTCCCCCGGAGCGGGAATGCCGCCCTCACCGAGGGCGTTGGGGACGTCGTAGGTTCCCGTGCAGTCGACTACCATGTCCGCACGGTCGATGCGCTCACTGCCGTTGGAGTCGCGCAGGAGCAGTCGGAACGGGAGAGCGGCGCGTTCCCTGCTCGCGATCTCCTCGTGTTTGAGAAGCCCTTCGCGGGCGACCGAAAGCACGCGCGTGCCGAGGCGGAGTCGAGAGGCCACTTCCGGCAGCTCCGCGACGGGCTGCAGTACCTGGCTGACCACCTGGTGTCCGGTCGGAAGCGCGTCTCCGGAGGGTATCGCGTGTCCCGCGCGCTCCAGCCAGCGGCGCATCCGGGGCGAAACAGTCAGGTCCCATCCGGTAAACATGCCGACGTGTCCCCACGAGATCACATTGTGTCCGACGTGAGCCCCAGCCTCGTACAGCGTGAAGGACAGCCCGGCTTCGGCCGCGGCCAGCGCCGCCTCCAGTCCCACCGGGCCCGCCCCGACAATGGCCATGTGGAGGGTGTCTGGTTTCTTCTCGGTCATCGATTGTCTCTCTATCAGATACGGCTCGAAGCGGGGCGCCATGCCTGTCGGGCGCGTCATCCCCGCTCGGCCACGGTTCAAGTCATCTGGGCGTCTGGCCGATTCTCGCGAGAAGATAGTGGGAGACCGGCGATCCACGGATTAGCTCGCAAACTTCGTACCCGCGCGAAAGATAGCTCTGGAAGACAGCCCGCGTAGCTTCCCTCCAGCGGACGGCGAGCTCCGGGGCTTTCGACTTGAGGGCCTGAATGTTCGCCGGCACGGCTGCCAGGACAGCCTCGGCGTTCGGCATTTCGCGGGCCTCCGGTTCGGGCCAGTCCCCCGGGCCGCCGGGTCTTCGGTCGAGCACGCGCGGCACTTGCGCGAGTTCCTCCATCGCGGGCGATGGCTCCCTTCCCGCGAGACGACGCTCGACGCGGGCACTGTCCAGTTGCCAGAGGGCGACGAACCGGTCGGTGCCGATGCCCCGATGCAGCGGGGAGTCCGTCTGCCCGTACATGTCCTCGACGTAATCGCGCGCGACGATGCCCAGCTTCGCCAGGTTGATGTACGCGTTTCGGGACTCGAGCGGGTCGAACGTCCAGTACATGCGCTCGATCCCCATCGCCATGACCACATCGCGCTGGTAGCTCTTGAGCCGTATTCCGAGCCCGTTTCCCTGATGGTCGGGCCGCACCGCCAGCATATCCGACCAGTGCACCGGGACTCCATCTTCCAGCCCGGACATGCCGAAGACGAATCCGGCCAGCGTGCCGGCTTCGTCGTACGCCCCCGCGGCGACGCCGCCCAGACGCTGGCTCACGATCATGAGCGTCGTCGGGACCCGCTCGGAGAAACCGCTTCCCCAGGTCGCCTCCTGCAGGGCGATGCATTCCTGATAATCCTGATGCGTCCGAAAGGGACGAATCGACCACCGAGACATGGGATCAGCCGCCGGTCCGGGAGTCGGGCACGGCGCGGGAGGGTGAGTCGTAGAGTCCCGCCGCCCGGTAGCTCTCGTCGAGCAGCGCGACCGGGTGGCAGGCCTCGACCTTCGCTCCCTTCATGCGCAACCCGGCGCCGATCTGCATTACGCACCCGGGATTCGCGGTTGCCACCACGCGCGCGCCGGTCCCCAGGACGGCGTTGACCTTGTCTTCCCCGATCTGGCCCCCCAAACGTGGATGGGTGATGCTGTAGATGCCGGCGCCCCCGCAGCATTCGTCGGCCCGGGGAAGGGGGATGAGTTCCAGTTCCGGGATCGCCCGCAGGACTTCGAGCGGGGGCTCGGAAACACGCTGGCCATGGAGCAGGTGGCAGGGCGCGTCCCAGGTCACCGACAGCGGAAGGGGCGCTCCCTGGCGAGGCCCGGCCTCGGCCAGGATTTCCGAGACATCGCGCACCTTTGCCGCCACCCTGGCCGCCCGCCGGGCGTACCGGGCATCGTCAGCCAGCAGTTCGGCGTAGTCCTTGAGCTGCGCGCCGCATCCGGCGGCGTTGACCGCAATGAGTTCGGCTCCGGCCGCGTTCATGGCGTCGATATTGATGCGCGCCAGGTGCCGGGCTCCTTCGAGATCCCCCCCGTGGGCGTGCAACGCACCGCAGCAACGCTGCCCGGAGGCTTCCACGACCTGCATGCCGTTGGCCCGCAGAACCCGGCGGGTGGCGTCGTTGACGTGCCCCAGCAGACCGGCTTGTACGCACCCGTCCAGAGTGGCCACGCGCTTGCCGGCGAGCGCATGGCCGGCCCAGCCGTTGTCGCTCGCCCTGCTCGGACCCTCAGCTCCCGAAGCCGACGCAGACAGAGCCGCCTTTCGCGCGGCGCGGCCCCGGCGGGTCGAGGCCAGCATACCCAGCCCGAGACGCAGGCGACCAAAGCTCGCCGGCAGCAAGCGCGCCCCGAGCGCCGGGATGCCGGTGGCGCGCACGAGGCGCCCGAGGGCCATCAGCAGAAACAGCGCCTTGCGGCGGGAGAACAGCCAGAGGATGGCCCGCGACAGAATTCCCGCGGGCCGGGCTGCCGTCGCCGCTTCGCGCGCGTACTCGAGGAGTGAGCCGTACTCCACCCCTGCCGGGCATACCGGTTCGCACGCCCGGCAGCCGAGGCAGCGGTCGATATGGGTCTGGAAGGCGTCCGACGCGGCGTCCAGCCGCCCTTCGACAACCGCGCGCATCAGGTAGAGCCTCCCGCGTGGCGAGTCGGCTTCGTCGCCGAGGCGCACATATGTCGGACAGGCAGGAAGGCAGAAGCCGCAATGCACGCAACTCATCAGCCGCTCCTCCTGCTCCGCCAGCGAGCGAGCGAGGGTCATGGCAGCGCTTCCCGCGCCGGGTTCAGCGGCGGCCAAGGACGGCGGAGAGCGTCACCCGCTCCCCCTCCCGCACCACGACGATCTCGACCCGGTCGCCCGGGGCCTGGGCTCGCAGCGCGTACGTGTATTCGTAGAGGTCGCCGATTTCCCGTCCCGCGAACTCGACGATTACATCCCCGGACTGCAGGCCGGCGACTGCGGCGGGGCTCGCCTCGCGCACCCCGGTGAGGCGCACGCCTCCCTCCGGGGCGCTCATGTCGGGGATGGTGCCCAGGTAGGGCCCGTAGCCCGAGGAAGCAGCGGGTTCGGACGATGCCTCCTCCACCGAAGGCCGCCGGGAGGGTGGCGTGCCGGCGTCGGCGAGGGGGGTCAGTGCCACCACCTGGCGCGCGCTGCCGGCGAGTTCGCCTGTCACGCCCGCGACCAGACCCGCGACTCGTTCCAGTCCCCCGGCCTCCACCCGCTCCCAGTCGTCGGACGGCCGGTGGTAGTCCTCGTGGGTGTTGGTGAAGAAGTGCAGGACGGGCACGCCCTTGCCGTAAAAGGAGCTATGGTCGGACGGGCCGAAGCCGTCCGGGTTGAGCGCGAGCTCGAAGGGGTTCGCGAGGGCTGCGTTGACGCCGGCCAGCAACTCGGGCCACTCCTTCGCGGTGCCCACGCCGAAGACGGCCAGGCGGTTGTCCTGCAGGCGCCCCACCATGTCCATGTTGACCATGGCGATCGTAGCCGGCGCGGAGAAGCCTTCGCTTTCGACGTACGCCTGGGAGCCCAGCAGTCCCATCTCCTCGCCGGAAAAGGCCACGAAGACCACGCTGCGGGCGGGCCGTTCCGGCGACCGGGCCAGGCGGGCGGCCACATCCATGAGCGCCGCCGTGCCGATGGCGTTGTCATCCGCGCCGTTGTGGATCGCCGAGTTTCCCGGGGCGAGCGACCCCTCGCCGCCGAGTCCCAGATGGTCGTAGTGGGCGCCCACCACCACGACCTCGCCCCGCCGCCCCGCGTCCGACCCGGGGATCCGGGCCACCACGTTTCTCGCCTCCAGCGTTCGGGGCTCGAGCTCGGTCATGAGCTCGATGTCGTTCCCCGCCCGGGCGACGGCGCGCAGGGCCTCGGCGGCCGCCCCCCGCAGCGCCGCGACCGGGATGCCCCCCCGCGGGCGGGTTTCGCCGGCGATTTCCGGCAGGTCGCTCCCGTCGGCCAGCAGCACGATCAGGCCGGCTGCCCCTCGCCTGGCGGCCTCGGATGCCTTGTAGTGGGCCTGGCTCTCCAGCGACGCACCCGTGGGAGAGAGCGGATCGCCGTCCTCGACCACCACGATGCGCCCTTCCAGCACCAGCTCACCGTAGCCCTCGCTCCCGCCGCCAGGCCGGTTGATGCCGTGCGCCCCGTAGGCGGACGGACCCGCGGCGTGCCCGGTCGCAGAGAAGCCGTACGGCCGCCACTGGATGTCGATTTCGGTCGCGGCCCCTTCTCCGGCGCGCAGCAGGTTGTGGGTGCCCAGGCTCGCCCCCCCACGGATGGGGAAGCTCTGGAAGAAGGAGCCATCGTCTCCGGCACCCTCCAGCCCGATGGAGGCAAAGAACGAGGCGATGTATTCCGCCGCGCAACGCTCGCCCGCACTGCCCGAAGCCCTCCCCTCGAGCGCGTCGTCGGCGAGATAGCGGACGTGCGCGAGCGGCGCCTGCAGCCCCTCGGTGAGCGAGGCGGACGGCGGACAGGCGGGTGCGGACTGGCCGCTCAGCGAAGACGCACCGGCCGCGCACAGGGCGAACACCCTCGGCGTCAGCCGCCTCATGCGAGCGCAGCCCCGGGCGCCCGGGACCGGAGTGTCGCTGGATTGAAACTCGATAACCATCCGTTTCTCCGTTACGGTGGTCGACTCTATCGCGCCTGGCCGTTCCGTGTTCCCGTACTTGTGCGGTCGTGCTTCCTGTGGAAATTAGCAGATTATCAGCGACTTGGCCCGGAGGAGTCCATGAACCGCTATACGAGAGGGGAGTTTCTAGGAATCGGCGCCGCTTTGGCCACCGGCTTCGGAGTCGGCGACTTCGAGCTGCGCGGGTCGGACGCGAAGGACGCGCGCGCACGGTCGGGGACCCGTCTCCAGGAAGCCGGCGACGTCACTCCGGACATGATTCTGGTCGGAGGGCGGGTGTACACCGTGGACGACGATCTCCCGCAGGCCGAGGCCTTCGCGGTCAAGAACTCGCGCTTCGTCGCGGTCGGAAGCAGCGATGACATCCGCAACCTGGCCGGGCCCGGCACCGAGGTCATCGACGCCGGCGGCATGACCGTCACGCCCGGCTTCATCGACGCCCACCTCCATCCCGCTTCGGGCGGCGTGCGCGAGCTCACCGAGGTGAACCTTGACGTCCGCTCCATGGCAGAAATCGGCGAGCGCCTGCGCGAAGGCGCGGCCCGCAAACCTCCCGGCGAGTGGTTGCTGGCCTTCAAGTACGATGACACCAAGGTGCGCGAAGGCCGGCGCATTACCCGCCGCGACCTGGACAGTTGGGTTCCCGACCACCCCGTGCGGGTCTCCCATCGGGGCGGCCACCTCTACTGGTACAACAGCCGCGCCTTCGAGCTCGCCGGGATCACGGCCGCCACCGAGTCGCCCCCCGGAGGTCACATCTACCTGGATGACGGTGAGCTGAACGGGCTGGTGGCCGAGAACGCGAACGACCTCTTCAACGGGCTCGTCCCCTCGGGCTCCACCCGCGAGCAGCGCCAGGCCGGCGTGAAGCTGATCTCCGAGCTCACCACGGCGGCCGGCTTGACCTCCCTGCACGACACCGGCTGCGGCACCGACTTCGCCATCGCCTACCAGGATGCCTACAAGGCGGGCGAATTGCGCTGCCGCATCGCCATGTACTGCCTGGGCGAGATGGTCACCGGCCTGAAAACGGCCGGCATCCACAGCGGCCTGGGCGACGAGTGGGTGCGGGTCGGCGGGGTCAAGTTCACCGCCGATGGATCCGCATCCGGGCGCACGATGGCCATGAGCACCCCCTTCATTGGCCGTCCGGACGACTACGGCATCCTCACCATGACCCAGGAGGAGATCCACGAAGCCGTGGAGGACGCGCACCGCCACGATCTGCAGGTGGGGATCCACTGCAACGGTGACGTCGCCATCGACATGGTGCTCAACGCCTACGAGCGCGTGCAGCGCATGTGGCCGCGCCCCGATCCGCGCCATCGCCTCGAGCACTGCTCGCTGGTCAACCCCGGGCTGCTCGCACGCATCCGCGACACCGGGTCGGTGCCGACGCCTTTCTGGACCTACGTCTACTACCACGGCAACAAGTGGGTCGAATACGGCGAGGAGAAGATGCGCTTCATGTTCGCGCACCGGTCCTTCCTCGACTACGACATCCCGGTCGCGGGCGCCTCGGACTACGTCCCGGGCCCCTTCGAGCCGATGATGGCCCTTCAGTCGATGGTGACCCGGACCGATTCCAGCGGCCGGGTGTGGGGACCCAACCAGCGCGTGACCGTCGGCGAGGCCTTGCGCATCGCCACCATCAACGGCGCCCGCGCCTCCCACGAGGAGAACCTCAAGGGATCCATCACGCCCGGAAAGCTGGCCGACTTCGTGATCCTCGCCGAGGATCCACATGAAACCGATCCCGCAGCGATCCAGGAGATCGGCATCGTCCGCACCGTGGTCGGCGGGCGGACGATGCACCAGGCCTGATGCCGGGCGACGCAGCGGGGGTGCTGCCCCGGGAGGCCGGCACCGGGGGAGTCGGCCTCGGGCTCTCGCGCCGGGTGGCCGCCGCCGTGCGCGAACGCGTGGTGGGCCAGGATGCGGCGGTGGAGGCGCTCCTCATCGCCCTGCTCACGGGCGGGCATGTGCTGCTGGAAGGGCTTCCGGGACTGGCCAAGACGCTCATGGTACGGACCCTGGCCAACGCCATCCACACGGGCTTCAGCCGCATCCAGTTCACCCCCGACCTGCTCCCGAGCGACATCGCCGGGACCCCGATTCTGGACCCCCGCACGGGCGAGTTCCGCGTGCACAAGGGCCCGGTCTTCTCCAACATCGTGCTCGCCGACGAGATCAACCGGGCGCCTCCGAAGGTCCAGGCCGCCCTGCTGGAGGCGATGGAGGAGCGACAGGTCTCGATCGCGGGTGAGACCTTTCCGCTGAGCGATCCCTTCATGGTGCTGGCCACCCAGAACCCGGTCGAGCTGCACGGCACCTATCCGCTCGCCGAGGCCCAGCTGGACCGCTTCGCCATGAAGCTGGACATCCGCTATCCCTCGCGCGATGAAGAGAAGGAGATCGTGCGCTGGGCGGGTGACCGTGCCGGGACCCCGCTGGAAGCCGTGGCGACGGTCGAAGAAGTGTTTCGTGCCCGCGAGCGGGTGGCGGCGGTGCACCTGGAGGAGACCGTGCTCGACTACATCGTCGAACTCGCCTTCGCCACGCGCGAGCCGGCCGCGTACGGACTTGGAGAGCTGGAGAACCTGATCGATTTCGGCACTTCTCCGCGGGCGTCGATCTTTCTGGCGCGCACATCGCGCGCGCGGGCCTGGCTGCGGGGGCGCGCCTTTGTGCTCCCCGACGACGTCAAGGCGATGGTGCCGAAGGTATTGCCGCACCGGTTGCGCACGACGTATGAGGCGGATGCCCGAGGCATCGGCACCGGCGAGGTCATCCGCCGGGTGCTGCAAGCGGTTCCTTCCCCGTGACCCGGCGCGCGCGGGGCTCGTACCCGCGGATGACCGGCTGCTCCTTTTCCCGATAGCACCGGCAGGCGGCCGTGGCCGGACAGGAATCCGTCGCACGCGATCACCCCCGGGTCTTCTCTGCGCGGGTGAAGCAGATCGAACTGCGCACCCGCGGCCTGGTGGAGTCGCTCTTCAGCGGCGAGTACCGCTCGATGTTCAAGGGGCGTGGCCTGGAGTTCTCGGAAGTGCGCGAATACCAGCCGGGCGACGACATTCGCGCCATCGACTGGAACGTGACCGCGCGCCGGGGCCGCCTCTTCATCAAGCAGCATGTGGAGGAGCGCGAACTCACCGCCATGCTGATGGTGGATCTCTCGGGGTCGCAGGACTTCGGTACCGGGTTCGCGTCCAACGCGCGCATCGCCAGCGAGATCGCCTGCATCCTGGCGCTGTCGGCGGCGCGCAACAACGATCACGTCGGGCTGCTCGTGGTCACCGGCGACACCGAGCTCTTCATCCCTCCCGACACCGGCCGCCGCCATGCGCTGCGTCTGGTCTTCGAGCTGCTCTCTCTTCGCCCCGCAGGCCGGCGCACGAAGCTCTCGCCGGGGCTCGAGTTCATGGCCAGGGTGCTGCGGCGCCGGGCGGCGGTCTTTCTCATCAGCGACTTCCTGGTGGACTTCGAGGCCGACCCCCACCTGCGCCGCATCGCCAGCCGCTTCAGCTTCCAGCACGATCTGGTGCCCATCCGGCTGAACGATCCGCGGCAGATGGGGCTTCCGGATGTCGGGTTGGTGCGCATCGTGGACCCGGAATCGGGAGAGCGCTGCATCGTCGACACCAGCCGCGAGGCCTCCCGCAGTGCCTACCTCAAGCGAGCTGGAGACGCGCGCGATCGACTGACCCGCCTCTTCCGCGAGCTGGGGCTGGATGTCGCCGAGGTCGATTCGGGGGAGGACTACGTGCCCGTGCTCGCGGAGTTCTTCCGCGCGCGCCGCCGGACGCCGGTTCGCCGGCGGGAGGGGGCGTTGGGATGATGGGATGGGGGATTCGCCGAGGCGTGGGCTGGCTGGCCGGGCTCGTGTGGGCGGGAGCCATCGCGTCGAGCGCGCACGCGCAACAGGCTCAAGCGGCGGTTCGCACGGCCCGCGTCTCTCCCGAAACCGTGGAGCTGGGCGATGTCTTCACCCTTCGCGTGAGCGTGTTCGTCCCCGCCGGGCGAGATCTGCGGGTGCCGCCAAGCCTTCCCGCGGAGTGGGGCGTCGAGAGTCTGGGGAGGGTGCGCACCGAGTCGGTTGTGGCAGAGGACGGGTCCGCGCAGGTCGTGCTCGAGTACGAGCTGATTCCATTCGAGATCGGACTCGCGGCCACACCGTACCTGGAGATGGCGAGCGGGGTGGCGGCCCCGGGGGAGGAGCAGGTGAGGGTGGAAGACGGATCCGAGGGACTCGGCGAGGGGGCGGAGGACCGTCTTGTCGTCGCTGGCCGAAGGGTATTCGTGACCTCTCCGGTGTTGTTGGAGGACATCGCCCGCGGTTTGCAGCCGAGGGCCCCCGCCGACGTGGTCGGGTCCAGCTGGAACCTGCCGGCGGTCCTGGGCGCCTCGGTTCTCTCCCTGCTCCTCCTCGGCGTGGTGACGGTGCAGACGCGGGAATGGCTGTTGGCGCGCGCCGCCGCGTCGATCCGGGAGGAGGAGGCGCCGGACACCCCGGAGGTGTGGAGAGCGCACGCCCTGAACGAGCTCGACCGGCTGTTCACGTCCGGCCACCACCGGAAGGGCCGCCTGCGCGACTTCTACGAGGGCGCGAGCGAAGTGGTCCGCGAGTACGTGGAGCACTTCGCTCCCGGCTGGAACCGCAGCTGGACCAGCACGGAGCTGATGCGCGCCCTGTCCGCCGAGGCGGGTTGGCCAGAACCGGACGAGCTGGGCCGGGCGATGGAGCGGACGGAGGTGGAGAAATTCGCCGCCGCCGCCGGTGTGCGGGAGGGCCTGCAGAGTGCCGCTGAGCGTGACTGGCGGGCGATGCGCGCGTGGGTGGACGTGTCGGCGCAGGCGCCGGCATTTGCGAGGATGGAGGCGGCGATCTCGGGCGAAACGGAGGACGGCGCGACGGACACGGCCGAGCCGGATCCGACTCTCCAGGCGGTAGCCGACGACGTGGCGGAAGTGGAGAGCAGCGCGGCGGATACAGATGAGCAGGAGCCGGTTCGTGCGGATGACCCGGCGGACGGCACGGCCTCGCCCGGGGCCCCGGAATGAATATCGACCTGGCCCGCCCGGAGTGGCTGGTTCTGCTCGTGCTGGTGCCTGTCTGGCTCTGGTGGATTCGTCCCCGGCGTGCCTCCGGCCTGCTCTTCGCCTCCGCCGGGTCGCTGTGGCCGCGCGCGGGCCGGTTGTGGGCGGTCATCGACGCGCTGCCCCGAGGGCTGCGCGCTGCCGCGCTGGCCTGCCTGGTAGTCTCGCTCGCGCAACCGCGTCTGATGCGGGCCTACGAAGAGCCCGTGGAAGGCGGGGCGGGCATCGTGGTGGCGGTGGACCTGTCCACCTCGATGTGGGCCGACGACATGGAGGGATCGGCCACCCGGCTGGACGCGGCCAAGGCGGCGGTGAAGCGCTTCGTGGCGGGGCGCGAAGACGCCATCGGCCTGGTCACCTTTGCCGGGGAGGCGCTCACCCGTCTGCCCCTCACCCGCGACAGCTACCTGGTGCAGGACGCCGTGGACGGGATGGAAGTGGGGTTGCTCATCGACGGCACCGACATCGCGGGAGCGATCGCCGCGGGCGCTGCGCTGCTCGACCCTACCCCCCACGACTCGAAGGTCCTGGTTCTGGTCACCGATGGCGCCCACAACCGCGACGGACTCGTGCCCGCCACGGCCGCCCGCGCGGCGGCGGCGATCGGTGTGCGCGTGTACCCGATCGCGATCGGCCAGCCGGACCCGCCCATGTCGACGCCGGGTGCCGCCGGAGCCGTCGTCCCGACCAGGCGCCAAAGGATGGAGACCGTCCTCACGCAGGCGGCGCGCATCACCGGCGGGCGATACTTCTCGGCGGCGGATGTGGCCGCCCTCGACTCGATCTATGTGGAGATCGACCGCCTGGAGGCGACCTCCCGGGAGATGCGGCTGACGACCGCCGTGGTTCCTTTCCGTTTCTGGTTCGTGATGGGGGCGTTGGTGATGCTCCTGGGGACGGCCGGTGTGCGCGCCTCACGCTGGGCGGTGCTGCCATGACGCGCACCGGGCGGGCTCCGGGGCGGTTCCGCCGGTGTCGGTCGCTCGCTCCGGGCGGCCTCGAGGGGTCGTCATGACCTTCGCGCGGCCGGTCGTCCTGCTTCTCCTGCCGGTGGTGGTCGCCCTGACCGTCCTGGCGCTGGCCCGGACAACCTGGCGGTTGCGCCGACTGGCAGAGGGATTCGGTGGCGCCGAGGCCGCCGGGCGCCTGACCACCCGGGTGCTGACCGACTTTCCCCGGCGGCGGCTATGGGTCTTGGGCCTCGCCGGCATCGCGCTCGTCCTGGTGGCCGCGGGCGTCCGCTTCGGCCCGGGTGTGAGCCTCAACGCCTCCCGGCCGCTCGACGTGGTGGTGGCGCTGGACATCTCCGCGTCGATGGGGGCGCGGGATGTGCCGGGTGGGCGCATGGCGCGCGGCAAGGAAGTTGTCCACACGCTTCTGGACGCACTGCCCGGGGAGCGCGTCGGCCTGGTGGTGTTCGCTGACTGGCCCCACACGCTGTCCCCGATTACCGACGACCAGGAGGTTGTGCGCTTCTTCGCCGACTCGCTGGCCGAGGACTTTCTGGGCGCGCGCGACCAGGGTACCCGCGTGACCGCCGCCATCGGTGAGGCGCGCCGCCAGCTCGACGCCCGCCGCGAGCCGGGGCGGGAGCGCGTGATCCTGGTGGTGACCGACGGCGAGGCGCACGAGGACGAGTTTGCGGTCGCGGACAGCGCGGCCCTGGCGGCGGGCGCTGACGTGAGCGTCTGGGTCGTGGGGATCGGCACGGCCGACGGGGCGGGGCTGAGGGGGGAGGGAGGCGCGGGCGCTCCCGTTACGGACGAGGGCGGCGCACCGGTGGTCTCGCGGCTGAACGAACGCCTGCTGAGAGGTGTCGCCCGCGCCGGCGGGGGCGGCTATCTGAACGTCTCCGGCGACCGCGAACTGGCGGAACTGGCCGACCGCTTCCGCCGGGTCCCGGAGGACGGTGAGGGAAGCGGCGGAGCGGGCGACCCTGCGACCTGGCTGAGCCTGCTGGCGCTTCTGCTCGTGGCCGCGGATGGCGTGATGGACCGGCCGGGCACCGCGCCCGTGCGACCTCGGCCCCGGAGTCCCGGCACCCCCCGCGGCCCATGGCGCCTGGCCTGGAGGCCCCGCCCATGACCACGCCCATTCGTCTGGCCATCGCCGTGACCCTGGCCGCCGCCCTGACCGCGGTAGTGCTGGCCGAGCGCGCCAGCGAGGAGCGGGCCAACCGGCTGCACCGCCGCGGCGAGTGGAGCCTGGCCGCCCGCATCTACCGCGCGCGCTTGCAAGAGGAGGTCCCTCCCGCTTCCGCCCCGCGAGCAGGGGAGGCGACCGCCGCCGGCACAGCCACACCTCCGCACCTGCACTACAACCTCGGCACGACCCTGCTCGAACTGGACGACGCGTCCGACGCCCGCGCCCGCCTAGCCCGTGGTTCGGCCAGCCCCGACGACGGGTTGCGCTCGCTCGCCTACTACAATCTGGGGGTCGCCAGCCTTCGCTCCGCCCTGGCCGCCACCCGTTCCGACTCCTCCCTCGTCCACGTCGTGGCCGCCATCGAGGAGAACCGCAACGCCCTTCGCCTGAGTCCCGGGCGCGAGGAGGCGGCGTGGAACCTCGCCGTCGCCCGCCGCATGCTCGACTCGCTCGACGCCAGCGGCCGGCGCGGTGGGGTGCAGTCCGGTGAAGCCTTCACGGACGCTGAACTCACGGGGGACAACACCATGGCCGAAGGCGAGTCGGGAGACGTCATGGCGCCGCCGGGCATGTTGGGCGAGGAGGAGACCACGGTCGACCCGGCAGCCGACGCAGTCCTTTCGCCGGCGGAGGCGGCGGCGATTCTGGCCGGCATTCGCCTGGACGGCGAAATCATCACCCGCAAGCTGCTAGGGCTTGCCAGCCGGTCCCTGTGGGGAACCCGCGCCCGAACTCTAGGCCGCCGCTGGTAGCCTGCCTGTTCGCGATTCCGACTATGGCCGGAGCGACGCCGGAACCATCGAGCAGCCAGGTTTGCAGGGGGCAACGGAGGATCGTGTGCCATTCTGGGTAGAAAATGATCCCCAAGGGGGAACATCATTTGAGCCTATAGTAAGGCCATTATGAGCCTATAGTTAACGTGACCATCCGTGGGGCACGATACAGACCTTGACAGGAAGTGGAGCACCCCCTATTAGGATTGGTAGGGCACAGACACCCCACGGAGCGACCGGATAGGATGAGATCCTGGCAAAAGCTGTCCCTGGCGCTCGTTCCTGCGATGGTTGCAGGATGCGATACCTCGCGCTCTAGTGTAGTGTCCGCAATATAACCTTGTTACGATGGTGGTAAGGGTTATGGTTTCTCTTCGGGCGGGATCGAGAGGCGTCGACAGGGAGGAGCCATGCGGAAGGCGGTCGGGATCGAGCTTGCGGACGGGGACCGGGAGGTTCTGGAGCGTTGGTCGCGGTCGAGGAGCGCGACGGTGCGGCTGCGGGAGCGGTCGAGGATCGTGCTGATGGCGGCCGGGGGGATGACGAACACGGCGATCGCCCGGGAGCTCGGGACGAACACGGACAAAGTGGGCCGCTGGCGGCGGCGCTATGCGGACGAGGGGCTGAAGGGGATCGAGAAGGAGCGTCCCCGCGGGGGCAACCACGGGGGCTGGTGCCCGAAGGCTCAGGCGGCGCTGAGGACGGAGATCATCCGGCGTACGACGCAGGAGAGGCCGCCGGACGCGACGCACTGGTCGTGCCGGTCGATGGCGAGGGCGGTCGGCACGACGCACAGCTTCGTGAACACCGTGTGGCGGGCGGCGGGGTTGAAGCCGCATCTGTGGCGGACCTTCAAGGTGAGCACCGACCCGCGCTTCGAGGAGAAGCTGCAAGACGTTGTGGGGCTGTACCTTGACCCGCCGGACAACGCGGTCGTGTTCAGCTTCGACGAGAAGAGTTCGGTCCAGGCGCTTGACCGGACGCAGCCGGGGCTGCCGCTGAAGCAGGGCCGCTGCGGGACGATGACGCACGACTACAAGCGCCACGGGACCACGTCGCTCTTCGTCGCGATGGACGTGGCGTCGGGCGAGGTGGTCGGCGAAACCTACGGCCGGCACCGGCACCAGGAGGTTCTCCGGTTCTTCCGCAAGGTGGAGAAGGAGGTGCCGAAGGGCCGGGAGATCCACATCATCCTGGACAACTACTCGACCCACAGGCACCGGCGGGTCCGGGACTGGGCGGCGGGCACGGGGCGCGTCCGGTTCCACTTCGTCCCGACGAGCTCCTCGTGGCTGAACCTGGTCGAGCGCTTCTTCAGCACGCTGACGCAGAAGCGGATCCGCCGCGGCGTCTTCCATTCCGTCCCCCACCTCGAATCGTGCCTGAAGCAGTACATCGAGACCTACAACGAGAACCCCCGACCGTTCCTGTGGACGAAGTCGGCCGCCCAGATCATCGAGAAGGTGGACCGGGCCCGCAAGGCACTCGCAGCCGCCTCAGCATAGGCGTATTATGTTTCGGACACTACACTAGCAAGGCCGGCAACGAGATCATCGTTCTCGAAGAAAGCCGCCTCGCGTACAGGGTGGTGTCCATCGTCCGGGAGGTATCGGGCGCCGAGGCGGAGCCACTGAAGTTTTGGGCCATCACCGAAATCCTCACCAGGGACGACGGTTTTGTGGTCACCGAACCACTCACCCAGCGCATCCTGTTCTTCGACTGGGATCTCAACCTGAAGCGCGAGGTTGGGCGCGAAGGGCGCGGACCCGGAGAGTACCTGTCGCCCGACTTCCTGACTACCGTGGGAGACGGCATCGCCGTTCTGGACAGAAACCTCCGACGTGTGTCGTACTTGACGCCGAACGGGGACTTCGTGTCCAGCTCTCCGGTAATGAGCCGGACCAGTGACATGGATTACCATCCAGACCTGGGTCTGTTGTTTGCAAGCAATGCGAGCCCCGGTCACTACCTGTCATACGGGCCGGAGGCCACCACACCGTTCGCCCCGATTCCGCCCGTTCTCCACACCGCCGAAGACGAGATCTTTACGGCTCGCGAAGACCTGTTGGCGGTCGCACCCGACGGCTCCATCCATGTATGGGACGGCTACAGCCTCGCGCTGGCCAGCTACACGCCGGAAGGAGCGCTGACAAGGATCGCGTACTTGCCCGAAGAGAGTCGGTCGGCTCATCTGAGAGTGCGGGACAACATCACCGAAGGGCTGGGCGGTCCCGGGCGGGTCACGGGCAGCCCGGTGGCGCTAAGACTCCAGGCCCTGTCCGACGGTCGGATCTTCGTTTCGCTTCCGAAGCTCTATGAAGACCCCGACCCGATTGGGTACGTGATCGATCCCGGCAGTATCGAAGCAATTCCCGTACTGCTGAAGCGGAGTGACTTCCAGATGGTGGTTGGCGCCAGGTTCGCGTTCCACGGGGACCGCCTCCTAATGGTTGAATGGAGACGCACGGGCCTCGCGATCGCGGAACTCGATACCGTGCCTTCGGAGCGGTGACGACGACGGTAGACCGGACGTTCGCCGGCCCTGGTAAGCGAGCGTCCGGTCCTTCCGTACCGCCTCTCCCTACGCCAGATCTGGATGCATGCGGTGCCAGTCGGTCACCGACTGGTAGGCGTGGGCCACGCTCAGAATCTTGTCGTCCGCGAACAGGTCGCCGATGATCGTCGTGCAGATCGGCTGCTCGTGGTCGAAGTCGTCTTCGGTGTTGCCGTCTCCGAAATCGTAGGGCAGCACGGCCGCCGGATGCCCGGTCTGGTTCGTCAGCCGCGTCTCCCCGGATCCGGTCACGAACATGTCGAAGCCCTCCATCGCCTTCGCCATCTCCTTCATCAGGATGTGTCGCCGCCTAAGCGACTGGACGTAGTCGAGCGCCAGCGTGCTGCGTCCGCGATGGAACCGGGGTGGGCGCGCTTCTTCATCCCCTTGCTGGGGCTCGGGGACCTCCTCCAGCACGCCTCCGGGCGCCACATGGAAGTCGAAAGAGGCCGACGACTCGACGCCCAGAGAGTTGGAACCGCCGTCGGGCAGTTCCGCCATGGGCCTCGGGTCGGCTCCGAGTTCCGCCAGCTTCGCGACGAAGGCTTCGGGCGCATCCTCAGTGAAGCCGATGCGCATCCCGGACAGGTCCGGGTCGCGCTCGAAGCGGAAGGGCGCGGTCAGCGTGGCGGGATCCTTGGAGTCGGCCCCGTGGATGGCGTTGAACACCAGCGCGCAGTCTTCGATGCAGCGGCACATGGGCCCCGGCTTGTCCATGCTCCACGAGAGCACCATGCCCCCGTGCCGGGAGATCCGTCCGAAGGTGGGTCGCAGGGCGCTCAGGCCGTTGCGCCGTGTGGGACTCACGATCGAGCCCTGGGTCTCGGTGCCGATGGAGAAGCCCACCAGCCCCGCTGCCGTGGCCGAACCCGGGCCCGCCGACGACCCGCTCGATCCCTGCTCGGTATTCCACGGGTTCTTGGTCCTGCCCCGGTACCAGTTGTCGCCCTGGGCAAATTCTCCCGTAGCCAGTTTGGCGATCAGCACGGCGCCCGCTTCGCGCAGACGCACCACCAGTTCCGAGTCCTCGTCGATCACCTGGTTCTCGAAATCGGCGGATCCCCAGGTTGTGCGGGCCCCGCGCACGGCAAAGAGATCCTTCACACCCCATGGCACGCCGTGGAGCGGTCCCCGCCAGCGTCCCGCGCGGAGGTCCGCATCGGCGCGCTTCGCCTCTTCACGGGCACGGTCCTCCAGAATGGTTACCGCGCACAACAGCATGGGATCGTAGCGCTTCATGCGGTCCAGATAGATCTCTGTGAGTTCCTCGGACGTGATCTTGCGCTCACGAATCAGTGCGCCCAGCCGATGCGCGGGGAGGAAGGCGATTTCCCGGGGATCGGTGGGAGCCGGCCCGGGCCAGGGTCCAACCTCGATCTTGTCGCGCTGGAAGAGAGAACCCCCTGCCTCCTTCCACAGCTTCTCCAGCAGCGCTCCCGTGCCTCCAGGCCAAGCCTGGAACTGAGTTGCGGGCGGCTCGCCGTTCCCGAGCGGCGGCAGATCCTGCTCCTGGACTTCCTGAAGCACCCTCGCGGCGGTCAGGGGCGGACGACGCTCCTCCCCGAGGACGATCTGCGGGCGAAGGCCCCCGGCGGCGGCACCAACCGCGGCCATTCCCAGAAAACGCCGTCGTTCGATTCCACCCTTCCGACTCTCCGACATCGTGATTCTCCCTGCTGAGGGGCCGGAAGATGGCGTTCCGGCCCGGTTCCCTGCGCGCCTCGACCTCGAACAGGGCAAGATACGGCCCCTCGATGGCGTGTGCGATACTTGAAGCCTCACGTTGTCGGCCGCTGCCCCTTGCTTCTTCGGCATTTGCGAATGAGAATGATTCTCATAGCAAGCGACGTGGGCGTGGATCGGATGGATTCCCCCGATTTGGGAAGATCGGTCCCGGCCACCTGCCCTTACTCCCTTCGGGTCACGGAAACAGACGTGTCGCCAGTCCAGTCATCCGTCTCCCGGCTCACGAAGCCGGGGGAGGCGTCGGATCCCGAACGAAAGCTCTCCGCGAACCGGCTTGCAGCCGGGGAGTGCGGGCTGATCTGCCACATCGACGGGGACCATGAGGACATCGAGCGCCTGAAGACGATGGGCGTGTGCCTGGGCCGCCGCCTGCATGTGGTGAAGTCGGGCGATCCGATGATCGTAAGCGTCATGGGTACACGCCTGGGCATCGCTGCCCGGCTCTCTCGCCATGTCTTCCTGCGCCCCGACGACGACTATCGCTGCTACGAGCAGCACCGGACTCCCTGACCGGCGGCATCGCATGACGCCCGTCTCCCTCCCCGTTCTGCCCGCCCGGGCCAAGGTGCCCGTGACCGTCGCGCTGGCGGGCAATCCCAACGCGGGCAAGACCACGCTCTTTAACCAGCTCACGGGTCTGCGCGCCAAGACCGCCAACTTCTCCGGCACAACCACCTCGGTGCGGCTGGGCAGCTTCTCGCTGGACGGAAAATCGATACAGCTGCTCGACCTGCCGGGCCTCTACGCGATGTCCGAGCACAAGACCGAGGAGCGCATGGCCCGGGACGCGCTGCTGGGCAAGCTGCCCGGCCGTCCCAGGCCGCAGGCGGCGATCGTGGTCGTGGACGCGACCAATCTGGCCCGCAACCTCTACCTGGCCGGCCAGGTCCGGGAACTGGGCGTGCCCACGGTCATCGCGCTCAACATGATCGACCTGGCCGAAGCGGACGGGCTCGAGATCGACACGGAGTCGCTCGCCGTCGAACTCGGCGCTCCGGTCGTCCCCGTCAGTTCGCGCTCCGGGCGCGGCATCGACGAGCTCAAGCAGGAGCTCGACTACGTGCTCGCGGCGGGGCCGGACGCGATCCCCGCCCTTCCGGCAGGGATCGCCGCGTGCGGTTCGTGTACGACCTGCCCGCACGAGGCGCGCTACGACTGGGCGGAGGAGGTCGGTACGCGCGCGGTGCGGGCGGCGCGCGGCACCCGTCTCATGTCGATGCGCCTCACCGAAGCCATCGACGGCTGGCTGACCCACCCGATCCTCGGCCTCGGGTTCTTCGTGCTGATCATGGCGGCGCTCTTCATCTCGATCTTCTCCGTCGCCCAGTATCCGATGGCATGGATCGAGTCGGGCTTCGGCTTCGCCGGGGATGTGGTCGGGCGCATCCTCCCCCCCGGTGACGTGAACAGCTTTGTCGTCAACGGCCTGATGGGCGGGATCGGTGGCGTGCTCGTGTTCCTGCCGCAGATCTGCTTCCTGTTCTTCCTGATCACGCTCCTGGAAGACACCGGCTATCTGGCGCGGGCGGCGTTCGTGGCCGACCGTCCCATGAGCCGCGTCGGGCTGCCCGGACGAGCATTCGTGCCCATGCTCTCCGCGCACGCCTGCGCCATCCCCGCCATCATGTCCTCGCGGGTCATCGAGAATCGGCGCGACCGGCTGGTGGCGATCCTGGTGATCCCGCTCCTCTCCTGTACGGCCCGCCTCCCGGTCTATGTGATGATCACCGCCCTCCTGTTCGCGGACCGGCCCGTGATGGGCGGTCTCGTGTTCACGGGCGCCTACCTGCTCGGGATGGTGACGGCGATCGCCATGGCCTTCGTCTTCAAGGGCACCATCCTCCCCGGGAGCTCCAGCCCGCTGGTGATCGAGCTGCCGCGCTATCGGCTGCCGTCGCTGCGCAACGCCCTCGTGACGGCGTACGAACGCGGCCGCGCCTTCGTCACGCGCGCGGGCACCACCATCCTCGCGATCTCCGTCGTCCTATGGCTGCTGGCGACCTATCCCAAGCTCGACGAGGCGCAGTTGGGCTCGGTCGTGCCACCCGAAACGCTCGCCCAGCTGGCGGATCTGCGCGCAGCTGCCGCCGTCGCGGGCAGCGACGCGGAATCCGATGCGCTCGAGGCCGAAGCAAACGCGCTGCTCTCGCCCATTCGGCTCGAACATTCGGTGGCCGGACGCATCGGCAAGGCCGCGGAGCCGGTCTTCGCGCCGCTGGGCTTCGACTGGAAGATCAACGTGGGGGTGATCTCGTCGTTCGCCGCCCGCGAGGTCATTGTAGCGACGCTGGCCATCGTCTACGGCATCGGCGAGGACGCTGTCGAGGACGAGGAGACCTTGAGCGAGACCCTGCGCGCCCAGCGCCACGCCGACGGGACTCCGGTGTTCACGACCGCGACCGCTCTGGCCCTTCTGGTCTTCTTCGTGCTGGCGATGCAGTGCCTCCCGACCAACGTCGTGACCCGCCGCGAAACCGGCAGCTGGAAGTGGCCGGCCCTGCAGTTCGGCTACATGAGCGTGCTGGCGTGGACCGCGGCCTTTGTGGTCTACCGGGTCGTCTCGATGCTGGCGTAGGCAGCAGTCCCCTCACCCCCCCGCCACCCACACGAACACCCCCCACACCACCAGCCCCACCCCGGCGACCCGGCCGATCACCGCCCCGCCCGGCGCGAGGTTCTCGGTGCACACCACCGCCGCCAGCACGGCCATCCAGACCAGGTTCATCACGCCCAGCACGAGGGCCAGCGCCATGAGTGCCCAGCAACAGCCGAGGCAGTAGAGGCCGTGCCCCCACCCCATCCCCAGTGTCCCCCGCGGGCCGTCCCGCCACCGTGTCAGGAACCAGGTCAGCGGGCTGCGGCAGTGGCGGAGGCAGGCCGCCTTCACCGGGGAGAGCTGGTAGAGCCCGGCCCCGACCAGAAAGAACCCCGCGACCGGCGTATCGCGGCCCAGCGGGACCACCCCCGCCGCCCACAGCTGCACCGCCGCGGCGGCCAGGCTGAAGAGCAGCCACACCGACAGGTAGCCCGCCAGGAACAGCGCCCCCGACCGGACGCGGTTCCATGAGGCCGTGGCCGCCGCTTTCCGGCCTCCGTCGCTCAGCGACATCAGCACCCGAATCCAGGGCACCGACACCGGGAGCATCATCGCGGCCATCATTCCGAACCACATCAGCGCGACGAGCGCGAACGACGAACTTGACAGCGGCATGGCTTACCGGGCGTTGGCCGAATGTCTGGATCGAACATCGAGGGAGTCGGGGGATCTCAACCGATGGAACCTGGCCGGCGAAGGCGATTTCGGGCAAGCCGGAGCGGAGGGCGACGTTTCCGGTCAGCGCGGGTCCCACATCGAGCATCGCAGTGTGTCCGCCGCGAAAGACGATCTTTGCCAACAGGTCGCCCGCCGACTAGAATGCGGAAGGCCGGGTCGCGAGCAATTATAGGCTCACAATCACTTTATGAGTTCATGCTCGTTGATCTATAGGCTCATATATCACACGCCTCCGGCTTCACGTCGGGGCGATGCGATCCTGCGGCTCGCCGCATCATTACCTTTGGCGAAAACCGCGAACCAGCTTCCGGAGATATCCTGTGAAGTATCGTGTCTTGCTGATTGCTGCGGTGCTTGGCGCAGCGTGCTCGGAATCAGCGCGCGAATCCGACCCGCGCTGGCAAGAGGGGGATGTGGTCTCCGAACGGACGTTCCTGCTCGAAACTGTCGATACGGAGTGGCGAATCGGCGGGGGAGCCGATACAACACTGCTGGACCCGTGGTGGCTGTCCGCTGGCCCCGACGGCGTCACGGTCTGGGACGATGGCCGAAAAGCCGTCGTGCGGATCTCCCGCGAAGGCGTCCCCATATGGAGCTTCGGCAGGGAGGGCCGGGGCCCCGGAGAGTTTCGTTCGGTGCGGGGCGTCGCGCACCTGCCGGACGGCGGGGCCGCAGTGGTGGATGACAGGAACCGGAGGCTCACCGTCATCACACCGAACGGCGAGCTGGCGGGCGAGACCGACCTGGGCCTTGTCAACCCGCAGTCTGTAGCCGCTTTGCCCGGGGGCAGCCTGGTCGTACTTACCGATCAGGCGGATCCCTTCCGGTTGTTCGATGCGAACCAGTCCCTCGTGAATACAGTGGCCTTCCCGTGGGAACCCTACCGGGACATGCCTTCGATCGCCCGGCAAGGCAGGGTTCTGGGGCTCGCGGAAGGGTGGGTCTTCGGCTTTACCGCTGGTAACGGCTGGTGGCGTTTCGGAGAGAGGGGGGACGCGGAAGGATTCCCCTACGCCGAGCATGTCGAATTCCCCGCGATCCGAACTTCCGGGATCGCCTTCGGTGTGGGATTTACCGTCCTCGAACGGCCTGTGGAGTCCGACTACATCATATCGGCAAAGAGCTTCGGCGCGCGCGGCGACACGCTTTTCGTTCACTTCAACGGTCGTAGCGCTGGCGGGTGGCGGCTCCTGGATCTGTTTGATCTGGACACCGGCGCGTATATCGGCACGGTGCGGCTTCCGGTCACGGCGAGCCGGATAGCCATCGGACCTGATGTCATATACGCTCTCGACGCCAATGCACGCCCGGCGCTTACGGCCCTGCGGCGGGTTGAGCGGGCCCCGGACTAAGCGCCGGCGCGCGACGTCGAACCAGGTTCTTGCGGGCGCGCGGCTGAAACAGCTGGACGTGCCCCGCCCGCTACCGCCAGCCCTGATCCGCAGGCTCCTCCGGATCCGACAGCAGGAAACGGACGACCTCCGCGTGATAGCGCTCCGGATACTCGAAGGCGGGCACATGCCCGATCCCGGGGAAGAGCACCAGCTCCGCGTTCGCCAGCGTCTCGGCTACGTTGCGTGCCTGCCCGGGGAAGTCGGAGCTGAGCCGGTCGTCTGCCCCGCCGATCACGAGCGCCTTGGTCTGGATGTACTGCCACTCGTGGACGACCGGATCCTCGAAAAGGATCTGCCGCTGGGCCGCGCGTACCCGAGCCATCCTGGGCCAGTCGCCGCTCAGCGTGAGCCCGTACTGCACCTTCACCCACGGCAGGTACTCGTTTCTCCAGCCGTTCGGGTAGTAGCGCCGGTGTCCGGCCAGCGTCGACTCGTAGGTGGTGCCGTTCAGCACTGACTCGTAGCCGTCCTCCGGATCGCTCCACGCGCGCCCATGGCGGGTGTCCGAGAGGCCGATCTGGTTGGACATGATCACGTGGGTGACCACGTCCGGGTACGTGGACGCGAAGCGCGTGGCCACCATCCCGCCCATCGAGTGTCCCAGGACCGCCACCCGCTCGATGCCCAGCTCGTCGAGCAGCGCCTTCGTGTGGCGCGCCGGCATGTGCAGGTTGTAGTGGGTGACCGGCTTGGAGGAGCGCCCATAGCCCAGCCGGTCGACGGCGATCGCCCGGAAGCCGGCTTCGGTAAGCGCGGCGATGGTCGGCTCGAAGGCCGCGGCGAAGAAGTTCATGCCGTGGAAGAGGACGACCGTGCGCCCGTTGGGCTCTCCCTTTGGCGCCACGTCCATGTACGCCATGCGATGGTCCTCGCCCATCAGCCGGACGTTCAGGTACTTCACCGGATGCGGATAGGGGACGTTGGAATAGTCGATCGCCGTCGCCTCCCACTCCGGGGGCGGACTGGCCGGGGGCTCTTCCTGGGCGCCCGCCGCGACTGCGGAGCTGAGCAACGCCGTCAGGGTAGCGGCAGCGACGCCGAACCCGGGCATCCGCCGACCGTCCTCGCATCTTCCTTGCCGCATGGTTTCCTCCTCCGGCAGCTTCATTTGCGTCCATTCCCTCCGACCCGCCAGTCGAAACGCGAGTGCAGGCCGTGCGTTCCCGCGTTGCGGAAGCGAATACCGCCTAGGTCGCCGCGGGTATCGCCGCGGGCGATGGTCTGGGTGGGTGCATGGATCTGGTTGAACATGTTCTGGAAGGTGACCGGTAGACCCCGGTCCCTCCCTCGAATATCCTCGACGCTCCCTTCAAGCAGCGCTCCGACCCGCACGCGCTTGACCTTGCCCTCGTCTTCGATTGCAATGGGGACGAAGCGGGTCGGCAGCCAGTCCGACACGAAGCGGGCGAGCACTTGCCAGGGGCCTCCCGCCTTCCCGCTCAGGATGGCTTCCACGGCCTCGCGCTGATCCGGCGCCGCCCCTTCGTCGATCAGCACCATCTCGGTCCAGCCGCCCGCGATCATGAGTTGCTCGCACTCGAAGGCGACGACGGCTCGCAGCCCGTCCAGGGACGTGTCCCCGTACTGGCCGGCGTCGAAGCGCAACGCCCAATAG
Organism: Longimicrobiales bacterium; assembly: GCA_965237885.1. Lineage (GTDB taxonomy): Bacteria > Gemmatimonadota > Gemmatimonadetes > Longimicrobiales > Gaopeijiaceae > BD2-11. The sequence continues at coordinate 2,152,790 of CBDEGN010000002.1, forward strand.
CCGATGCAGCGCTCGTGGGTGCAGCGTTGGCTGAAGTGCGTGTGACCCGGGCAGACAACCTGGCAGTTGCAGCTCTCGAACAGCAGCCCCCGGGCCCACCAGTGGGGGGTGTCCGCCGCCGGCGGGCCGGACGCGGCTGCGCCATCGGATCCCGCCCGCGTGCGAGACACGGAGTTACTTCCGACCGGCTTCAGCTCGCCGGGTAAAGCTGGGTGCCTTCGAAGATGTCGATGCCCTCGGAGTTGCGGTACGTCAGGGTGCCGACGCGGCCGGCGCCTCCCGCCATGCGCGCGCAGCCGATCTCCCCGTCCCGGTTGATCGCCACGAACTTCTCGCTGGGCACGAAGTCGAGGCCGACCGCCCGGTACCTGCCCACGATCATCTCGATCGCGTCCTCGCAGGCCTCCTGCGGCGAACGCCCCTCGCGCATGCGCCCGACGATGAAGTAGGAGGCGCAGGACTTGATCACGTCCTCGCCGCGTCCGGTGGCCGCCGCCGCGCCCACGTCGTTGTCGACGTAGAGTCCGGCGCCGATGACGGGGGAGTCGCCGATCCGGCCGGGGATCTTCCAGGAGAGGCCGCTGGTGGTGGTGATGCCCGCCACGTCGCCGTTCGCGTCCACCGCCAGCACGTTGGTGGTGCCGTAGTTGAAGGCGTCTTCGCCCGGCAGATCGCCGGTCTGCTTCTCCGGCCTGCCGCGCAGGTGGTCGGGCGGACCCCAGTCGTCCCTGCTCTCGCTGTGGGTCTCGCGCCAGCGCAGCCACGCCATGCGCGCGTTCTCGGTCAGCAGATTCTCCGACTTGAAGCCGAAGGAGAGGGCGAACTCGCGCGCGCCCGGCCCCACCAGCATGACGTGGTCGGTGCGCTCCATCACCAGACGCGCGACCGACGACGGGGTCTTGATGTCCTCGATCGACGCCACGCACCCGGCGCTGTAGGTCTTGCCGTCCATGCAGGAAGCGTCGAGCTGCACGACGCCGTCCTCATTGGGAAGCCCGCCGTACCCGACCCCGGCATCCTCGGGATCCACTTCGATGACGTTGGCCCCGCGCTCCACCGCGTCCAGCGCGCTGCCGCCCTGGGAGAGAATGTCCCACGACTGCGCCATGGCATTGCGCGCGGTTTCGTTGGTATGGCTGGTGATGATGAGCGGGGCGCCAGCCTGTTTCCGGCGCATGAGGCCTCTGGGCCAGCGGCCGAGGGCCAGAGCGCCCGCGCCGACGCCGAAGCCCTGCTTGAAGAATCGCCGGCGGGAAGTACCGGAAGCTTTTCTGGCCATGACTTGCTCCTTTTCAGTGGAGGGGGATCCGTTGTCCGTGTATGTCTGAATTTCTAGCGGGAGGCCGCATGATTGAAAGATCGTAGATGCCGCGCCGAAGGCGGGCAAGGCGCACGGAACGCGGGCGATGCGGGCAGGGTTCTGCTCACAGGTCGAGCGGGGGTCTCGCCGACGGGCGCAGGCGCTGCAACGTGGCGGCGAGGGCGAGCACCGCCTCTTCGCCCGCGGGAGGGCCCACCACCTGAAGGCCCACCGGCAGGCCCCGGGTGTCCAGCCCGGCGGGCACCGAGGCGACCGGAAGGCCGGTGAGCGAGAGCACGAAGGTCGGCGCGAACCAGTCCACGTAGTTCTTCATCTTCCGGCCCGCGATCTCCTCGGGGTGGCTCTGCTCCACGGGGAAGGGCGGCACGGCGGTGCAGGGTGTGAGCAGGTAGTCGAAGTCGTCCCGGAGTTCGGCGAATCGGCGCCAGAGTTCACTTCGCACCTGGTCGGCGCGCCCCAGCTCCCCGGCGGTGACCGCCAGTCCGGCGCGGATGTTGCCCGCCAAGTTGGGCCCCAGCTCCCCGATTCGGTCCAGACGGTCCTGGTGGTGGGCGACCATCCACTGGCCGCGCAGCTCAAGAAAGGCGCGCCGCGCGTGAGACAGGTCCAGTTCGATCTCCTCGATCCAGGCGCCCGCGCCGCGCAGCTCGAAGGCCGCCTCCCGGCACACCCTTTCCACCCCCGGATACACCCCCATGCCGGCCAGATCCGCGCAATAGGCGAGGCGCGCGCCTGGAGCCAGTCCCGCCCGTGCCGCGGCCGCGAAGTCCCGCCCAACCGAGGGCTGGCGCAGCGGCGACCCCGGCGACGGACCCGCCACCGCCTGCAGCCCCAGGGCGAGGTCCTCGGCCGAGCGCGCCATCAGCCCGGTGACCATCAGGGTGTCCCACAGCCAGTCGGTGGGCTCGGTGGGCACCAGCCCGGGGGAAGGCCGCAGCCCGGTCACCCCGCAGAAGGCCGCCGGGATGCGCAGAGACCCCCCCAGGTCGGTCCCCTCCGCCAGCGCGAACATCCCGGTCGCCAGCCCGGCCGCCCCCCCGCCGGTCGACCCGCCCGCGGAGAGGGCCGGGTCCCACGGGTTGCGGGTGGCGCCGAAGACGTCGTTGAAGGTGTTCGCCCCCGCGGCAAACTCCGGCGTGTTGGTCTTGCCGACCACCACCGCCCCGGCCGCCCTGAGGCGGCGCACCACCAGCGCGTCCTCCGGCGGGATGTTGTCCGCGTACAGCGCGCAGCCGTACGTGGTGCGCAGCCCCGCCACCGGCGTCATGTCCTTGATCCCGACCGGCAGCCCCGCCAGCGGCCCGGGATCCTCGCCCCGCGCCAGCCGCCGGTCGATCGCGCGCGCTTCGTCCAGGGCGGCCGGGGAGAGCGTCACTACCGCGTTGACCACCCCGTTGTGGCGGCCGACGTGGTCCAGCGCCGCCGACACCGCTTCCTCGGCCGACACTTCGCGCGCGCCGATGAGCGCGCGCAGCTCGGCGGCCGGCAGGAAGGCCAGCCCCGCGTCCGCGTTCACGGCCCCGTGCTCCCGGTTCCCGCGCTCATGCTCTCCTTTTCCGTGCTTGCCTTGTGCGCGCTGTCCGGGCTCGAATGCATCGCTGCTCTTCTCCTCATGGATGGCCACGCTTCCCCGCCGGAGGCTGTTACGGTAACGGTCGAATCCGTATTGTTGCGATTCCGCCGTCCGACGGGAACCCGAAACCGGGAGCATCGATGAACGCTCGCCTGACCCTCATCACCGCCGCAACCCTCGCCACAGCCCTGTCTTCATGCGCTCCCGCCGCGGGCACCGCCGACGCCGCGCAGTCGTCCGCATCCGCCGACGAGCCTGGCTGGCGATGGACCGACGAGCGCGTTTTCGGGACCGTCAACGCCGTGCGCGCCGGACGCGACCTGACGCCCGCAAGCTGGCCTGGCGGAGCCCGCGCCGCCGTCCTGCTCTCTTTCGACGTGGACAACGAGACCATCGCCATCCGCAACGGGCAACCCACCATCGGCGGTCTCTCGCAGGGACAGTTCGGCGCCCGGCGCGCGCTCCCGCGCGTGCTCGAGGTGCTGGACGAGCACGACATCCCGGCTTCCTTCTTCATCCCGGCGATGAGCCTGCAGTTCAACCCGGAGATGCTCGACGCCATCCAGGCCGCCGGGCACCACGAAATCGGCGTGCACGGCTGGATCCACGAGACCAACTCGCTGCTGGAAGCCGACGAGGAGCGGGCCCTGCTGGAGCGTGCGGTGGCGTATCTGACGGAGGTCACCGGCGAGCGTCCGGTGGGCTATCGCGCACCATCGTGGAACTTCAGCCCCAACACCCTGGACATGATCCTGGACATGGACTTCCTCTACGACAGCTCTCTCATGGCCGACGACCGGCCCTACGAGATCGTCGCCGAAGGCCAGCCCACCGGCCTCGTGGAGCTCCCGGTCGAATGGATCCTCGATGACGCCCCGCTTGTGAACCCGCGCGGCGGCAACTACAGCGCCCCCCGCGATGTCCTCCAGGTCTACATCGACGAGTTCGACCGCGCCTGGGAGGAAGGCACCATGCTGGTGCTCACCATGCACCCGCACTACATCGGCCACCGCTCCCGCATCGTCATCCTGGAAGGCCTGATCGAGCACATCAACGCCCGCGGCGACGTGTGGTACGCGACCCACCGGGAAGTGGCGGAGTACGTGCTGGAGGGGTAGGAACCGAGCGCCATGATCGCTAGCCGAACCCTCGTCCGCGCGCTCTTGGCGGCGGCCGTGGCGTCTTCCGCCTGCCGGGAAGGGGGCACCGAACCGGAACCCTCGGCGAACCAGGCGCCCGTGGTCGCGGCTTCGATCCCGCCCATGGTGACGACGGAGGGCCATACCGTCGTGGTGGACGTATTGCCCTACTTCACGGATCCGGATGGTGACACGCTGAGCTACGAGGTGGCGACGACGGACACGGCGGTCGTGAGAGTCACGCTGTCCGGCAGCCTGGCGACCGCCGTTGCCGGGGCGGAGGGAACCGCGACGCTGACCGTGACCGCCCGCGATCCCGGCGGCCTCTCGGTCAGCCAGAGCATCGACGTGACGGTGAGGCCGAACCATGCACCGATGGCGACGGGCGCCATTCCGGCCGTGGACCTGGCTTCGGGCGAGATCGTGGAAGTGGACGTGTCGCGCTACTTCACCGACTCGGACGGTGGCGCGCTTATCTACGAGGCGTCGTCGTCGAACACGCGTGTGGCCGCGGTTTCCGTGTCATGGCTGACGATGTCGGTCTCGGGTGTGGCCGCTGGCACGGCGACGGTGACGGTCACGGCCCGGGACCCGGGCGGCTTGATGGCCGCGCACGAGGTCGCCGTGACGATTGTGCCCGGGCCGCCCGTCGGCTTCCGGGATGACTTCAATTCGGACAGTCTGGGTGACTGGGCCATCGGCCAGGCCATCGCGGTGCTATCCGAAGGCGTCCTGCAATTGACAAACGATGCAGCGGGAATCGCCGGCCGCGTCAACCGGGCGCTCGAGTCCCCGATCAATTCGTGGGAGGTGCGAACGCGCCTGGGGCGGACCCGGACGGACAGCGTCGTTGCCTCGGTGATCTTCGACACGGGTCATCCGAGGTACAGGGCGTACGCGCTCGATGTCGGGTCCGGCGTCGGAGTGCAGGGCCGGGACACCAACTACCGCTTCTACGTCCTCGATCAGACGCGCCATTGGCCGGAGGAGAACCCCTGGGTGATCGTCGAAGGCGCCTACGGGACCTCGGAAGCCGTTCACGATGGCGCCGGCGAGTTCACCGAAGTCGCTGTTACGCTCGAGGATGGCGAATTGCGCGTGCGCGCCGGCGACACGGAACTCGCCTCGGTCGTGATCGACGACGAGTATCCGCTCTATCTCACCGCAATCGGCCTGTGGGTCTTCCCACTGGACGGCGCCGCGGATAGAACCGCGCTGTTCGACCGGGTGGAGGTGACCGGTACGCGCACGGTCGGGGCCGCCCGGGCTGCGGCGAGGGGGTCCCGATCGCTGCCGCGTGTACGGGGCGGCTCCAGGTTCTGACAGGTCCGAGGCCCCCCGTTCGCGAACTACCGGCGCTTCTCACCGCAGACTACGTTGTTGCCGGGACCACTTTGGCTTCGCAGGCGAAGACCACAACACTCACTACTTGCCAAGGCACCTCAATGACAGGCTCACATATGGCCATGGGCGCCCGGACACGCTTGTCCAGTGAACTCCGGCGACGCGTCGTCCACCCTCTCGCGCTGCTGGCTGTGACGTGGGCCGCCGCCTGCGGGGGAGACGGAGGCACCGACCCCGAGCCGGCGCCGGCGCCCAACCGACCGCCGGTGGCGTCAGGATCGATTCCGGCTCAGACCATGACCGTGGGCGAGTCCGTTTCGGTGAACGTGGCCTCGTTGTTCAACGATCCGGACGGCGACGCGTTGACGTACACGGCGATCTCCTCCGCCCCGGCCACGGCCAGCGTCGCGCTCTCGGGGAGCACGGCGACGGTCACGGCAGTGGGGGCCGGAACGGCGACCGTTACCGTGACGGCCCTGGATCCCGGGGGGCTCTCGGCGGCGGTGGGCGGCAACGTCACGGTGGTGGAGCCCAACCGGCCGCCGACGGCTGTCCTGCCGGTGGCGCCGCCACAGACGGCCGTGGTGGGCGATACCATAAGCGTGGATGTGTCTCCGTTCTTCCGCGATCCGGACGGCGATGCGCTGACGTACTCCGCTGCCAGCTCCAACACGTCGGTGGCCACGGTCTCGGTCACGGGCAGCGTGGTGTCCGGGGCCGCGGTCGGCGTCGGATCGACGACGCTCACGGTAACGGCGACCGATCCGGAGGGGTTGTCCGCGTCGCTCAGCGTACCCGTCACGGTCCATCCCAACCGGGCGCCGGAGGTGACTCAGGACTCGCTTCCGCCGCAGACCATCGAGGACCGCGATTCCGTGACGGTGAACCTGGCCCGCTACTTCACGGACCCGGACGGGGACGCACTGACGTACACGGCGGAATCGTTGGACGCGGGGGTGGTGACCGTCTCGGTGGCGGGCGCATCGTTGACAGTCACGGCGACTGCCCTGGGGACGACGACGGTGACAGTGACGGCGAGCGACCCGGACGGTCTGGCGGCGTCGTTGAGCGGTAGCGTCACTGTGATCGTACGAGCCAACCGGGCGCCGGAGGCGCAGGGAGGGATTAACGCGGTTGCGCGGACTGTAGGATGGTCGGGATCGCTGGACCTGGAGGGTGAAGACACACTCTTCGTCGATCCGGATGGGGACGCGCTGACCTACTTGGCCGAGTCATCGGACCCGAGTGTGGCTGGCGTATCGATTGCGGGAAGCGTGCTTGGGATTTCGGCCGACGCTGTGGGAACGGCGGTAGTGACGGTGACCGCGACCGATCCGGGAGGTCTGTCGGCGTCGGTGACTTTCGACGTAACCGTCCTCCCCCCCGCAAGCATGATCTTCCGCGACGACTTCGACGATGACAGCAGCCTGGACAACTGGACGGTTAGTGCTGCCGAAACTGAAGTTGCCGAGGGCATCCTGCGACTGACGAATGCCACGGACAGTCTTTGGGGAATCGCGAGTCGCGAACTGGGCACGCCTGTCACGTCCTGGGAAGTCCAGGCTCGTGTGGGGCGGCAGGCCGACTCGGTACGAACCGGGTTGGCTATCCGGACAGCCGAGCCCGGGGACCGCAACGTCCAGGCGTTGCGATTTGAGATCGGGACCCGGGTACTCAATTTCGGCGCTGGCGACACGGAAACCGTCAACTATTCCCTTTTGGTGTTCTTCGAGCCCGAGGAGCGGGAAGCAGACTGGTACTACATTACCGGCCGCGACGGCGTCAACTTCCGCGGAATCTCCGATGCCATCAATGACGGCTCCGGTGAATTGACGGAAATCACCATCAGGGTGCAGGACGGGATATTCGAAGCCCTCGCGGGCACCGAAACGCTCTTCTCCACACCCTCCCAGGGATTGAGTTTCAGTGCGGGGTTGCCTGGAATCACAGACGTTGCGCTGTGGACCTATGACCCGGCTACCACCGCACCAAGTCTGCTCGACTGGATCGAAATCAACGGTGTCCCAACCGAAAGCAGCTCCGCTAACGCGGACGGCGAGGATACGATCCGGCTGATCCCGGCGGACTTCACACGGGATGGCGACGCGGCGCGGGAGGCGCTGGCCCTAGTAGTGGATAAGCCGCCGCTGCAGCTCTGCCTGACCCCAGACTGCCGGTAGAACGGCCGACGGGGAGACCGGCGGGACGGAGGTGTTGCCTCACCCCAGCAGGGCAGGGAGCACCTCCCCCGCCGCCCCCCGCAGCGCCACCGTGGCCGCTTCGGTGAGCGGGGTGTCCTCCAGGTTCACCTCAATGATGCGGCCCCCCGCGCCCAGAGTGGCCAGCGGGACCGCCGCGGCCGGGTAGACCACCGCGCTGGTCCCCACCACCAGGCACAGGTCGGCGCGCTCGGCCAGCGAGTAGGCGCGGGCGAGCACGTCACCCTCGAGCGCCTCGCCGAAGAGCACCACGTCGGGGCGGCGCAGGCCGCCGCACAAGGCGCACCGGGGAAGGGCATCGCCCAGCGGCTCGGCGGGGAAGCGCGCCCCGCAGTCGTTGCAGCGGTCACGCCCGACCGCGCCGTGCAGCTCGACCGGGAGCGCGGCGTCGGCCGACCGCCCCGCCGCTTCCTCCACCGCGGCCCGGGTGTGCAGCCCGTCCACGTTCTGGGTCACGAGCCCGGCGGCGCCACGACCCAGGAAGAAGCGCGCCAGCGCCCGGTGGCCGAGGTTGGGCGCGCACCCGGCCAGTACCGACCGGCGCCAGTCGTACCACTCCCATGCGGTGCGCGGATCGCGCGCGAAAGCCTGGGGAGTGGCGAGTTCTTCAGGACGGTAGTTGCGCCACAGGCCGGTCACGTCCCGGAAGGTGGGCACCCCCGATTCGGCGGAGATGCCCGCCCCGGTGAGCGCCACGACCTGCCGGGCCTCGCGCACGAGCCGCCGGGCCCGCCTGAGCTCCGCGTCCCTTCGCCCGTTTGCGTTCTCTCTGGTCATCCCCGCCGGTCCCGCCTTCGCCATGGTTCTCAGCTGAGACTCGGGGCGAGCGGTTGAAGTTCCGTGAACCTCGCGCCGAGCCGGGCTCGTGCCACCAGGCCGTCACGACGCGGAGAAAGGCGGCTCCGAGACCTCTTCGACCCATTCCTGGAAGTACTGCATGACCGCTTCGGGATCGCTCTTGGCCTCCGAAATGCGGCAACCGATCAGACGCGCGCAGATTCGCTCCAGGGTGCGCGGGTGGATCGCGAGATTGCGTGCCTGCCCGCTCGCGGACCTCGCCACCCGGTCGCTCACGGTCCACATGAGGATCGCCCACTCCATGAGCTTCTTGGGCGTGCATCGAAGCGGCACATGCTCTCTCCAGTGTACCCGGATTCCCGAAATGGAGTGATGGGCCCGGCGAGCGAGATCCTTCATGTTCCGTGGAGGGGTGGGACGCGTTGTCATGCCCTCCGAGAGCAGGACCGGGGGGCAGCAGATCTCTTCCAGCGCCCTCCGCGAAACCGGCGAGAGCTCCGTGGACAGGATGATTCTGTAGGCCATGAGATGGAGAGGATTGCTGCGATCGATCAGCGTCTGCCTTATGGCCTCGGGCAACTGTTCATGGACTTCATCCAGCCAGACGAGCCCCAGTCGGTCCGACAGGAACGGCCGAAAACTCTGCACATGAGCCAGGGAAAGAGGCACGACGGCGGTGCAGGCGGCATGAAGGGACTGGTCGAGCATGTCCGCGATCCACTCCGCGTCGGCCTGGCGGCATTCCAGCGCGCCGAAGACGCCGGCGCCGAAGCGTACCACCGCCGCGTGGAACTCGTCTCTGCTCTCGACCGGCTGGCACTGCTCCGCCGGCAGCAGCTCCTCGAGCTGCGCACGCATCCTCGGCGGTTCACAGTACAGCGCGATCATGATTTCCCCGTCTGCGGCCTCGCCGACTGCCTGATACCGACGTGCGATCCCTGGAATCGTCTCCCGGCCATCCCGTCATGATGACTCCCGTCGACGATGACTATGGAGACAATGTCGCGACACGAGAGGCACATGTCCGGCCCCTATCCCGGCATATACGCTCTACTGATCGGCATAAGCGCCAGACTTGGGCCCGTCCCGCGGATCCGGTTCCGTCCCGTCGCTACAACTGCCCCCGCAGCCACATCACCACGAACGCCCCGTAGAACACGGACATGGCGACCAGCGCTACCCGCCGCCACATCGGCGGCCGGATCTCCTCCGGCAGAAAGCGCGTGTTGATGTAGAGCAGGTGGAGCGAGGAAATGACGAAGACGATGCCCGCCATGTTGGCGCCCAGCTGCAGCAGCACGATGGGCTGCGCCAGCCCCAGGGCCATGATGCCCCACAAGGCGATCGCGCAGAGCACGGTATAGTAGACGAAGCGAACGTCCCCTCCGCGCCAGCGCCGCACGCGCCGGGAGCCGGTCCAGAGGATGTCGGTAATGGCGCGCGTCATCCCGTCCACGATGTCCAGCTGGGTCTTGAGGAGGATCCACACGCCCATCAGGGCGATGATGCCCCCGAAGATCGCGCCCGCCTGGGTGGCCATGGCCTCCGCCAGCGCCGCCGCCACCGACAGGCCGCGGATGTCTGTGCCGGCCTCGATGAAGGTCACGTAGAGCACGGCGGGGAGGATCATGCCCAGCAGAGCGCCCCCGAAGTAGATGCCCCACTGGTCGGCGCGCACGATCCTCCACCACCCCCGCCACCGCCCCATCGCCTCCGGCGTCGGGTCGAACATGTAGCCGGTCGGGGCGAGGCGGACCTGCTTGCCCCCCACCGCGGCCGGGATGTACCCCACCACGCTCCCCATCCCGTAGCCCTTGTCGCGCGCCCAGTTGGAGAGGGTCAGGTTGGTCATCCCGCCCGCGCCCGAGTAGGCCGCGAAGGCGCCGATGAGGAAGAAGTCGGCCCCCGCCGGAATGAAGCGGAACGCCCCGACCTCGGGATCGTAGCCCACCAGCCCCGCCGCCCCCGCGACCCAGGTCTCCGGCGCCACGAAGATGAGCGCCAGCACCAGGAAGGTGCCCAGGATAGCCACCACCAGAATCCAGTTGAGGATCTCCAGGGTGCGCTCGATGCGCCGCCCGAAGAGCAGGATGCACACGCACAACACGAACGTCCCCACTCCGAAGGCGTGGACCAGGCCGGCGCTCTCCGGCCCGGCCAGGTCGCGGAAGACCAGAAAGAACACCGCGCCCGCCGCCGTGCCCGCCCAGGCCGGCCATCCCAGCTGCAGGAAGTACAGGATGGCGTAGAGGACCGCCCAGAACGGCGCCGCCGGCCGCGTGCGCATGAACCCCGTGAAGGCGGGCTCGCCGGTGGCGATGGTCCAGCGCATCAGCTCGGTGTTGAACACCGTCTGCAGGAAGATGGCGACCAGCGTCACCCACAGCAGCACGAGCCCGTAGCGCACGAAGGCGGAGGGGCCGAGCAGGAATTCTCCGCCGCCGATAGAGGCGCCCAGGACGATCACGCCGGGGCCGACCACTCCGATCCAGGCCAGCCCCTTTGGGGTGGGCGGGCGCGGCAGCTCGGCCTTCTTGAAGGGGGCCAGCCCCGTCCGGGACTCGGGCGTTTCTTGTGCGCTCAAGGCTCTTGGCTCCTTGGGAGGTTTCGGCCCGGAACTGGCTCCGGCGTGCGAATGCCGCAAATCTTGCCATCAGCGGCGCTCTCGTACATCATTGGGAACCCTGGGGTCAGATGCGACCCCCATCGCCAACGGAGCACCTCACCCGGCTCTCAACGGGGTCGTACCCAGCTCTTCCGTCCTTGACTACTTCGGGGCCCCTTGCCTGTTTCCGTCGCGTCTCCGGTTGCCTGCGCGCCCGTGCGCGCTAGCACGGCGTCCGCGAGTCGTTCCCGTTCCCCAAGGTCCACCACCAGGCACTGATGCAACCCACGGACGTCAGCAATCCCGACTACTACCACAAGGTAGTGGACTGCCAATGGGGCTGTCCGGCCCATACCAACGTTCCGGAGTACATCCGGCTGATCGCCAACGGACGCTACACCGACTCCTACTGGCTGAACCGCGCTTCCAACGTCTTCCCGGGGATTCTGGGGCGTACCTGCGACCGTCCCTGCGAGCCGGCATGTCGGCGCACGCGCGTGGACGGCAAGCCGGTCGCCATCTGCCGGCTCAAGCGCGTCGCGGCGGATCTGCGCGATCCTACCGATGACCGCCTGCCGGCGATCCCCGTGGTCAAGAACGGCAAGCGCATCGCGCTGATCGGGGCCGGTCCGGCGTCGCTCACCGTGGCCAACGACCTCATGCCGCTGGGCTACGAGTGCGTGATCTTCGAGGCGCTCGACCGCCCCGGCGGACTCATGCGCACCAACATTCCCGCCTTCCGGCTCCCCGGCCAGGTCCTGGACGAAGAGATCGACATGATCCTGGGCATGGGCGTGGAGATTCACTACAGCACGCGCATCGAGTCCATGAAGGCGCTGCTGGACCAGGGCTTCGACGCCGTCTTCGTGGGCACCGGGGCGCCCAAGGGCAAGGAACTCAACATCCCCGGAAGGCAGGAAGCCGCCGACAACATCCACATCGGCATCGAGTGGCTGGAGTCGGTGCACTTCGGCCATGTGGACTCCATCGGCGAACGCGTGCTGGTGATCGGGGTCGGCAACACGGCGATGGACTGCTGCCGCTCCTCGAAGCGCCTCGGCGGGGTGGACATCAAGGTGATGGCGCGCAAGTCGAAGCCGTACTTCAAGGCATCCCCCTGGGAGCTGGAGGACGCGGAAGAGGAGTTGGTGGACATCGTCGAGAACTACTCCCCGAAGCGCTTCGTGCTTGAGGACGGCAGGCTCACGGGGATGGAGTTCGAGCTCGTAAGCTGGCACAAGGATGAGAAGTCGGGGCGCCTGAAGGCGACCGTCCACGAAACGACCGTGCTCCCTTGCGACGACGTCATTCTCGCCATCGGCCAGGACAACGCCTTCCCCTGGATCGAGCGCGACATCGGCATCGAGTTCAACCACTGGGACATGCCGGTGGTCGACCGCACCACCTTCCGGACCAGCCTCGACGGGGTGTTCGTCGGGGGAGACGCGGCGTGGGGGCCGGAAAACATCATCTGGGCGGTCGAGCACGGCCACCAGGCGGCCATCTCCATCCACAACTACTGCCAGGGGATGTCCCTGACCGAAGACCGGCCGCCCCAGGACCACAACCTCATCTCCGCCAAGATGGGGATGCACGAGTGGGCGTACTCCAACGACTACAATCCCTCGCATCGCCAGAAGATGCAGCACGTGGAGCTGGTGCGCCGCTTCGAGGAGCTTTCCATCGAAGTGGAGATGGGATTCGACGCCGAGCAGACCGCGCGCGAGGTGGAACGCTGCCTCAACTGCGACCTCCAGACCCATTTCGAGGCCAAGCTGTGCATCGAGTGCGACGCCTGCATCGACATCTGCCCGGTGCACTGCCTCACGATCACCTTGAACGGCGATGAACCCGACCTGCGCAGCCGCCTCACGGCTCCCGCCGCGAACCTTACGCAGGACCTGATGGTGTCAGAAGGACTCCCCCAAACCGGACGCGTGATGGTGAAGGACGAGGATCTGTGCGTCCACTGCGGACTCTGTGCGGAGCGCTGTCCCACGGCTGCGTGGGACATGCGCAAATTCGAACTCTTGATTCCCTACGCGGGACAGGAAGCATGCGCGAGCCACGTCTAGACCAGACCGACCGCACCAACGACTTCGCGTTCAAGATCGGGACCGTCAACGGGACGGGTTCCGCGAGCGCGAACGGTCTCATCATGCAGGCGATCTTCCGCATGGGAATCCCCTGCACCGGAAAGAACGTCTTCCCGTCCAACATCCAGGGGCTCCCGACCTGGTACGAAGTGCGCGTGAGCCGGGACGCTTACTCTGCGCGCACCCCGGAGTTCGACCTCATCGTGGCCATGAACCCGGCCACCTACGAGCGCGACATCGAAGAAGTGCGCCCGGGCGGATATCTGCTGCACGACTCGTCCTGGCCCATGGCCAGGGAGTTCCTGCGCGACGACATCACCTTCCTCGGGGTTCCGCTGGGGGAGATGTGCGTGCGGGAATTCAAGGGCGCGCGGGTGCGCATCCTGATGAAGAACATCGCCTACTCGGGGGCTCTGGCCGCTCTCCTGTCGATGGACATGGACGTCATCCGCGGCATGATCCGGGAGAAGTTCTCGGCCAAGCCCAAGCTCATCGACTCCAACTACAAGGCCATCGAGCTGGGCTACGACTACGCGATGGAGCACTTCGACTGCCCGCTTCCGATCCGGCTCGAGACGATGGACGCGACCTTGAGGCATGTGCTCATGGACGGCAACACCGCGGCGGCGCTGGGCTGCGTGTTCGCGGGCGCGACCGTGGGCGCATGGTATCCGATCACGCCCTCGACATCGCTGATGGATGCCTTCAAGCGCTTCTGCGAGCGCTTCCGCAAGGATCCGGAGACCGGCGAGCGCAACTTCTTCATCGCCCAGGTCGAGGACGAGCTGGCCGCGGCGGGCGTAGTGATCGGTGCCGGCTGGGCGGGCGCGCGCGCCTTCACGCCGACCAGCGGCCCGGGCATCTCGCTCATGGGCGAGTTCATCGGGCTGGCGTACTACGCGGAAGTGCCGTCGGTCTTCGTGGACGTGCAGCGGGTCGGGCCCTCGACCGGGATGCCGACGCGGACCCAGCAGGGCGACATCGCCGCGATCGCGTATGCATCGCACGGCGACACCAAGCACATCGTGCTCTTCCCGGCCAACCCGGAGGAGTCGTTCCACATGGCCGTGGAGGCCTTCGACCTGGCCGAGCACTTCCAGACGCCGGTGTTCCTGGTGCAGGATCTGGACATCGGCATGAACGACTGGATGATCCCGAAACTCGAGTGGGACGACGGCTTCGTGCCGGACCGCGGCAAGGTGCTGGGGGCGGAGGAGCTGGAGGCCATCGACAAGTTCTACCGGTACATGGATGTGGACGGGGACGGGATTCCCTATCGCACCCTTCCGGGCGTGCACGCGAAGGGCGCGTACTTCACGCGTGGTTCGGGACACACCAGCCGGGGGACCTACACCGAGGATGACGACGAGTACACCGAGGTGATGGACCGCCTGCGCCGCAAGATCGACTCGGCGGCGCGCGCCGTGCCCTCCCCGGCCATCGAGATGCGCGACGGCGCCACCATGGCGCTGGTGACCATCGGTTCATGCGACGGCGCGGTGCGGGAGGCGGCCGACCTTCTGGAACGGCGGGGCGTGCCCGTGAACTACATGCGCGTGCGAGGCTTCCCCTTCGATACGTCGGTGCGGGAGTTCCTGGACGCCCACGAGCTGAACTTCGTGGTGGAGCAGAACCGGGACGCGCAGCTGCGGCGGTTGCTGGTCGGTGAGACCGAGGTCGACCCGGGCCGCATCCATTCGGTTCTGGACTACGGCGGCTTCCCGTTGAGCGCGGCCTTCGTGGCCGGCGCGGTGAGCGAACGCCTGGGCCTGGTCACCGAGGAAACCATGGTGCGTCCAGCGGCTGCAAGGCCGAAAGGAGCGGTGGCATGACCTATATCGCCAAGCCCGCGGTCCGGCATCCCGGCCTGGGCGCCAACGAGCTCGGCCTGCACCTGCGCGACTACGAGGGCTCGATTTCGACGCTGTGCGCCGGGTGCGGGCACGACTCGGTGACGGCCGCCATCGTGCAGGCCTTCTACGAGCTCTCCATCCCGCCGCACCGCATCGCCAAGCTGAGCGGCATTGGCTGCTCGGCCAAGACGCCCGCGTACTTCGTGAGCCAGGCCCACGGTTTCAACGGTGTGCACGGACGCATGCCGGCACTCGCCACGGGGGCCAACGCCGCCAACCGGGAGCTGTATTACATCGGCATTTCAGGCGACGGCGACTCGCTGTCCATCGGCCTGGGCCAGTTCTGCCATGCCATCCGCCGCAACGTCAACATGCTGTACGTGATGGAGAACAACGGCGTCTACGGACTGACCAAGGGGCAGTTCTCCGCCTCCGCCGACATCGGCTCGCGCTCCAAGCGCGGCGTGCCCAACCAGACCGAGCCCATCGATCCGGTGGCTCTGGCGCTCACGTTGGGGGCCACCTTCGTCGCCCGCGGCTTCTCCGGCGACAGACAGCAGCTGCTCCCGCTCCTGAAGGCGGGGCTGATGCACAAGGGATTCGCCTTCCTGGACGTCATCTCCCCCTGCGTCACCTTCAACGACCATGCCGGGTCCACGAAGAGCTACCTGTACACGCGCCACCACGGCCACGAGCTGGCGCCGGTCGACTTCGTGCCCATCCGATCGGAGATCTCGGCTTCCTACGAGAAGGGGAGCCGCAAGGACATCACCATGCACGACGGCAGCAGGGTGCGCTTCCGCAAGGTCCCCGAGGACTACGACCCCACCGACCGCCTCTCCGCCTACGAGCGTTATCGCACCCTGCAGAGCCGGGGCGAGGTCGTCACCGGACTCCTCTACCTGAATCCCGGCGGCGAGGACATGCACGACGACAACGCGACCACGCGGAAGCCTCTTACAGAGCTGGGCCACGAGGATCTCTGCCCGGGCAGCGAGCAGATGGACGCGCTGATGGCGGAGTTCCGGTAGGGGGTTACCTAAGCTACTCCCCTCCTGGGTCTTCCATCCGGGCAGGCTTGCGAGTGATGGACGCTTTGAGTGCGTCCAAGTTCGCGTTGACAACCGCCTTCACCAACTGGAAGTCTGCCTCGCTCAACGGGATGGGAACTCGCAGAATCGCCCGTTCCCCGCTCATGAGCGGGATCGTAAGATCCCAGTCTCTTGTTCCGATGGCGCCTGAAGAAGGCATAGGCTGGCTCTGCTGCGACATCTCCTTCGGTTGACCGACATCGTCGCCAGTTGGAGCGTCGCATGGATCCGCTGAGTCATCGTGCCGCGTGACGTCGAGATCATCTTGGTGCAGAAGATTCGCGAACTCCAACGTAGCTCGAAAAGTGCTCGTAAATCCCTGGACCGTCTTGGGGTTGAATCCCAGTTGAACTAGTTCCCAGCGAATTGTGCTGTCAGAGGGAAGTTGGCCGTTCTCGCCCCACCTATCCCAAAGCTTCCGGTGAATCGCCGGAGCGAGCGCAGCTTCCTGACACGCCCTGATCCAGCTTGGGTCATCACGCTCCTTTAGCGCCAGCACCTTGCCGTTCTCCGACAGCCATACCACCCGCTGGTCGCCGCTACCCTTCTCCTCCAAGAGGCCGTAGTGCCTAAGCGCTGCGAGAATCCGTTGTCCGAGACCACTCTTGGGACGGTAACCCCAGTGGTCTAACACGGTTGCGGCTGGGACCTGGTTGTAGTGCTCTTGGTTGTAGAGGACTTCGGTGCGCCGGATCGCTTCCTCGAGCGTGATCGCCGGATGTTCTGGGCTTCGTGTCCGCGTTGTCTTTGTGGGTTCAGGCATCCCAACACCCTCCTTTAGCATTTTTGTCGACCGCCTAAATCTGGGATGCTGTGGAAACGCTGTCAAGGCGCAGCAGTGCTACACTTGACCAGTAGCAGTGATGACACTAGTTTGGGAGTGATGCTTATGCTGAGGGTGAGGTCCCAAGTACCTCCGAATCAAACGAAAGGAAGCGATGCTGATTTCACAACCCTACCCGGCATGGACCGGTACTTCTTCGTACTCTCCGTCCTGTACCGCCTCGATCCGGCCAACGGCGGAAATCGTGGATTCTTCGCGCATCTGGTGCCAGAGATCCCAGGCGAGCTGGGCTGTGAGCCAGAAGCCCGCAGACACTGCGAACATCTTCTCAAGGCGAAGCGCCGTGTCCGGAGTGACGCCTCGGCGCCCGTTGATGATCGCGTTCAAACGCTGGAAAGAGATGCCAAGCGCTTGGGCAGCCCTGGTCTGCGTGAGGCCGTGCTTGCAAATGACCCTCACCAGGTGCACGCCGGGATGCGTTGGGGGACGGCTGTGGGGTAGCCGAATCATCGAATCTTCCCTTGAAGGATCGCTACGGTGATCGTGTCATTCGCCAACACGGGGACAGAAAATGTCTTCGATGGGAACCATACAAAAGCTGCCCGAAAGGTTTGTCCTACGCATCTGTTCCCCGCTGCCGTGGAGGTGCTGGACGCGCTCAACTACGCGATGAGCCTGCAGGATCTCAAAGGCCTTGGGTACGGGCTGCATAAGCTGCACCGTAAGCGTGCGGGCCAGTGGGCCATCAAGATCAACCAGCAATATCGTGTCTGCTTCGTTTGGGCACCCGACGGTCCGAAGGAAGTAGAGATCACTGACTACCACTAGGATCCGAGTTCTTCCGGGAGCCGGAGTATAACGTAGGCCGTGCTATGTGTCAAACGGCCTTTGCTGTCACTCCGACGTTGCTTCTCCGTCCCCGTGAACGAAGCGCTCCACCTCTCCGTGGACTCGCTCTACCGTCTCTGCCGAGGGCGGCTTGGTAACGGCGGACACGGCGACCGCAACCACGAGGTTTACGCCGAGGCCCCAGAGCCCGCCGTGGATACCCAGGGGGTTAGGGTAGACCAGCAGGGACCACCACAGGGTGGCTACGGCGGCGCCCAGACCCCACAGGACGCCCGCCTTGCTGAGCGAGCGGCCGCCCGGGAAGCACACGCCGATGATGGCGGGCAGCAACTGGAGGGCCCCCGAGCCTGAGAGGTTGATGATGCTGACCAGCAGGGCGCCTTCCTGCAGCGACAGCCAGTAGGCCACCCCCAGCAGCACCAGCACGATGCCCTGACCGACGCGCACGTAGTGCTTCTGGCTTGCGCCGCGCACCAGGTAGCGCTGGTATATGTCGCGTGTCAGCACGGTCATGTTCGCGTGCAGGATGGAGTCCAGAGTGGACATGGCGGCAGCCGCCGCGCCCGCGAGGATCAGGCCGGTGAGCCAGGGCGGCGCGAAGGAAAAGAGCAGCTCCGGAAAGATGCGGTCCGCCTGGGCGAGGTCGGGGAGGACCAGCGCGCCCCCAAGGCCGACCAGCGCCGCCGGGATGTAGAGCGTCATCAGGTAGATGGGCGTGGTCGCGCCCAGCAGCTTGAGCGTCTTGCCGTCCACCGCCGTGTAGTAGCGGATCATCATGTGGGGCTGCAGGACGATGCCGAAGGAAAGCGTGATCACCATCCCCACCCACATGCCCGGCGTGAAGAGCCCTTCCGGGCCGGGGAGAGTGAGGAGGTCGGGGCGCTCGCTCGCGACCGCTCGCCACAGTTCCAGCGGTCCGCCGAACAGCTCGAAGGAGAGCACCAGCGCGCCCGCCCACACGGCGACGTACATCCACACGCCCTGTATGACATCGGTCCAGTAAACCGCCCGCAGCCCGCCGATCGCCAGGTGCACCGCGGCCACCGCGAGCATCACGAACACGCCCACTTCGAAGGAGATGCGCCCCTCCGAGGCGACCTCCACGATGTAGCCCAGCGCGAGCGCCTGCACCTGGATGTAGAGGATGGTGAAGAGGACCGAAAACAGCGCGATCGCAATGCGCACGGCCTCGGACTCGTAGAAGTCGGCCAGCATGTCGGCCGGTGTGATGTATCCGAACGCCTTGCCCAGCGCCCAGATGCGGGTGCCGATCACGTAGGTGATGCCGCCGACCAGCATCGTCCACGCCCCGGCGGCCCAGAAACCGATGCCGTGGGTGTAGAAGAACCCGCCCGAGCCCAGGAACGCGAAGGCGGAGTGGAAGGTGGCGACCACGGTGAGGTAGAGGACGACGAACCCGGTCCGACGCCCGCACAGCAGGAAATCCTCCAGGTCCACCGACATGTGCCGGTTGGCCACCACCGCCACCCCCAGCGTCACCAGCAGGTAGGCGAAGATCAGGGAGGTGGCGACGACCCAGGGTTCCACTATCGGGTTCCCCCCGCCTGGCGGCACGCCCTTTCCGTCATCCTACAACCCTCGGCGGTAGGCCCATATCAGCACGCCGATGAGCGCCACGTAGACCACCAGGAGCGAGATGTAGAGGAACGGAAGCCCCAGAAACGTCGGCTCGATCCGGTTGAGCACGGTGTGCGTCACCGGCGGCATCGCGAGCATGAAGAGCGCCACGAACGCGACCACCGCGATGCGTCCGTCGCGGGTTCGCGGCCAGAAACGGCTACGGGATGGGGCGGGCTTGGGCATGGCGGGCAAGATGCCCGGGAGGACGGCGACGGGCAAGCGCGCCCGCGCTTGGCTCAGCCTGGCAGGGGCGCGAAAAGCAGCCTCCCGGGGGCGCCCCGGACGACACGTGGGTCCGAAGCGGCGACGCTCCGCGCGCCTCAGTTCAGCAGCATCGGCGGCCCCAGCAGCCTGTCCGGATCGGCGCCCGGCCTGGGCACGAACTTCTGCACATGGCCGCCATCATATGATGCGACGTACAGGTTCCCTTCCTGATCCACGGCCGCCTGGTGAGGCAGCACCAGCCCGCCCGCCCACGGCGGCCGCCCGATCGCGCCGGCCTCGCCGTACGCGCCCCAAGTGTACTGCAGCCGCCCGTCGCGGTCTTACTTCATCAGGCGGTTCAGGGTGGCGTCCAGCACCCACACGGCATGGCTCTCGTCGATGTAGATGTTGACCGGGTCGAAGATGTCGGGCCACTCCTCGATGAACTGACCGTCTTCGGTGAACACCTGGACGCGGCTGTTGCGGCGGTCGGCCACGTAGACGCGCCCGTCGTCATCCAGCGCGATGCTGTGCAGCAGGTTGAACTCCCCGGGCCCGTCGCCGGGGCTCCCCCACTCCATCAGGTACTCGCCCTCGGCGCTGAACTTCACCACCCGGGTCTTCCAGTAGCCATCGGCCACATAGAAGCTGCCGTCGGGCAGGAAGGCGATGTCGGCCTGGCGCCCGAACACGTACGGCTCGTCGTTGGCGCGGGCCTCCTCCATGGTCGTGGGATAGTTCGCCTGCCCGATCTCCATCACCAGCTCGCTGCCGTCGTTGGTGAACTTGAAGATCTGCATCCGGCGGTTGTCGATGACCCAGACGTGCCGCTCCGGATCGTAGGGGCTGATGTAGACCGTGTGCGGTTCCCTCATGATCGAGTCCCAGTGGCTCCAGTTCTCGATGATGTTCCCGTCGCGGTCCACCACCACGATGAAGTTGCCGGGGCGCGCCTGCTCCGCCCACGAGCGGTCGTCGTCGAAGTCCACCGGCAGGTCGCCCCGGGTCACGACGATGATGCGGTCGGGGTTGTCCACCGCCACGCCCGCGACCCGCCCCCAGGTCCATTCCTCGTCATGGCTTGCGGCCGCCTTCCACCACCCTTCCACCACCTCGTAGTGGCCGGTCCGGTCGTCGCCTCCCTTGGGGCCTCCGTCGTCCCCGTTCGCGGAGGACGCCTCCGGGGCGGGCGCGCACCCGGCAATCGCCGCCAACAGCGCGAACTGCGTGAGCCTGCTTCCATGCGAAGCCATTCTCATGATGTTCTCCTCGGAAACGAACCGACCCCGGAGCCGGTCAGCTCCGGGGTCGGCGCGCTTGAATCGTCCGGCCCGCTACCGGGCTAGAAGTTCACCGGCCTGGTGGCCGGGTCGCAGCCCGTGCCGCGATCGGCGATGTTCAGGTTCTCGTTCAGATGATACTCGTTATCGGGCATGAGGAAGCGCACCCCTCCCTGCAGCTGATGGCCGCCGCGCAGAGTCGCGCCCACGTCCCTCGGGAACCACAGAATGTCCGGGTTCTGGAGCTTGGTCATGAAGTACCGGGCTTCGAGGAAGAGGGCTCTGCGCCGCTCCTCGATGATCATGTAGCGGATCTCCTCGGCATTCCCCGGATTCGCGTACGTCACCAGCGGAAGACCATCCGCGGCCCGAATGTCGTTGACCAGGTCGATCGCCCTCTGGCCGCCCTCGACTTCCGCGCGGATGAGCCACATCTCCTTCCAGTTCACGACCGGGATGTCGGCGCCTTCCTCGTCATACTTGGCGTTGACGAAGGACTCCACGCCGACGCCCTGGATCTCCGCCTCCATGTGCTGGACCCGGGTGTCCGGCACGGCGCCGTCCTCGTCCATCATGCGGTGTTCGCCAGCCGTCCGGATCGGGATGCCGTCCGCGCGGATCGCGCGCCCGTCGGGCAGGATCCCCAGGTTGAGGTAGCCCGTGAAGGGAATGACCTCGGGCCAAGGCTGGCCGGTGACCGGGTTGGCCGGTCCCTCCCACCAGTCGATGACCCCGTACAGTTCCCCGTAGTGAATGAAGGTGCCCGCGTAGAAGGGCTTGTTTCGGCGCACCGGGTCACCTGCGTCCCGGGTCGCGTACGCCGTGAACCCCTGGGGTACCTGCTGGGCGTCGGCCAGCGCTCCCGAGTTGTCCCCGGCCATCCAGCGCGCCTGCGCCCGCAGTCCGTACGCCATGGCCTGGGCGCTTTCCGAGATGCCGAAGGGCAGCGCAAAGTCTCCCGCGCTACCGATTTCAGCGAGCGCCCGGGTGAGCCGGTCATCGGCCATGGCAAGCGTTTCCCCGGGGGTCATCATCGGTCCGCCGTCGACGGCGACTTCGCACATCGTCGAGCCCATCAGGCTGAACACGGCCCCCTCGTAGAGAGAGGCAATGGCCAGATACCGGGCCCGGTTGGAGACCTGATCGGCGGTCCACTCGTTCTCCAGCTTCTCGTGCAGGCTCGCTGCGAAGCTGCGCGAGGTCATGAAGTCGAGGAAGCCGAATTCAAAATTGTACTGAAAGTGTCCGCAGTTGGTCCCGCCGCTGCAGAGGTACACCTCGCCACCGTCCTCGCGGCCGTGAATCTCCCATACGTAGTCGTTGTAGGTGTTCTGAAAGTGGGTGATGATCGTATTGACCTGCGTCTCGACCCCGGCGGGATCGGTCAGCGCCTCGTCCGTAAGCTGGGCGGGCAGGTCGACCTCCAGCACGTCGCTGCGGGCGCTGAGCCCGCCGAGCGAGCCGATCGCCGCAACGGCGAGGGCCCGGCGCATCCAGTGCGCGGATCGCGCGTTCTCCAGGTAGTTCTTCATATCCATCTATCCTCCGAAGGCAGTATTCGTTCTCGGCTCGACACTCAGAAGGTGACGCGCAACTCGAGGTGCATGCTGGTGAGCGGCGCCATGATCCTGTGGTTCGCGCTCCCGAAGGAAGACGTGCCCATTTCGGGATCGAGAACCGGGAGACCGGGGTTCCCCGCCTCGGTGCCGAGGAAGTTGCCCACGGTCTTCTGCCGCTGCCAGATGGTCAGGAGTTCGCGGCCCGAGAAGGACAGCGACGCGCGCGACGCGCCGATGGTGTTGGCCATGGCCTCTGAGAGGTTGTAGCGCACGCCTACTTCGCGAAGCTTCCAGAAGTCTGCGTCGAAGTACCCCCAGGTGGCCTGGGAACGAAACCGGTCGCCTGCGACCCAGACCGGATCGCATTCGCAGCGCGAGTCGTAGCTGTTGTTGTAGCGGTGGCCCCACTCCTGGTCACCGTCCAGCCCCACCTTGCCATAGCCGCCGTCGGCCAGGAGATGGATGGACACGGTGTTGTCGAGCAGGCTGATGCTGGGATTGACGGAGAACCTGTAGGGGAAGAAGGCCGGACCCGCCATGATGTTGTAGCCGGTCTCGCTACAGGGGACGCTCGGTCCACCGAGCACAACCCCGTACTGTTCTGTCGGTCCCACGCCCTCCGGCCCCAGGATGACGCCCGCGTCGCACATCGCGCTGATCTTCTCGCCGTAGGCGTTCGTGATCGAACCGTTGGGGTCGAACTGGGCCGACGTCACGTAGTACCTCGGCTCCGAATAGTTCGGGTACGGCAATCCGATCCGGATCTCGCGGGTGCCGGCGAAGCTCCCCAGGTCCTTGATCTCGTTCATGACGTATGAGCCGGTGAGCCCCAGGTTGATCGAGAAGCCGGGGCTCTCATACAGCCGGGTGTTGACCGACGCCTCCCAGCCCCAGTTGTCGATGCGGCCCAGGTTGCGCTGCGTGTTCCCTCCGAATCCCAGGCTGGGCGGAAGCGGCACGCTCAGCAGCGCGTTCTCGTTCTTCTGGTCGAAGTAGGTGAACTCCGCGGAGACCCGGTCATCCAGAAGGGCGATGTCGAACCCGACCTCCAGCTCGGTGCTGCGCTCCGGACCCACCGCCGGGTTACCCGGGTTGGACGGGTCGAGGGCGGTTGTCCCACCAGCCCCGGGGATGACGCTGTACTGGTTGGTTCCAGGCTTCGGTCAGCGGCAGGCCTGGAGGTGGCGGACCAGTCGGCGGTCAGGTTGGTGGTGACCGGCCGCTCAAGCACGACCAGCCCCGAGGCGGTCTCCTCGTACACGGGCGACAGCTGAACCTCCAGCGGCCAGAGCACGTTGTTCTCGTCCCAGCCCTTGTCGAGTCCGACCACGACGCGCGACGAGAGCCAGTCGCCGGCGCTGAAATTGAGCGTGCTGCTTCCTGTGAAGCGGCTGAACTCACGGGTCGCCTCCAGCTTGGCCACGTCCGAGGGAAGGTGCTCCTGGAAACCCTGGAGCCGGGCGCACGCGTTGCGCCCGTTGATGCGGGGATAGCAGAAGCCGTTGCCCCACGCCAAGTCCTCCCAGATGCCGCCGTCGCCGGACGCGGGCGACAGGAACCTCGTCTTCCCGTCCACATATCCTGTGGATAAGTCCAGCGAGAAATTCTCGGAGAAGACCACGTTGACATTGGCGCGCAGACGGAGGGCCTTGTTCCAGTTATAGAAGGTGATGCCCTCGTCGTTGTCGTAGTTTCCGGAAAGGAAGTAACGATAGTTCTGGGTGCCGCCGCGGACGCCCAGGTTGTAGCTCTGGCTCAGTCCGTTCTGGAAGAGCGCATCCTGCGGCCAGGGGAAGCGCCTCCCTCCTGGATCAGAATGTTGGATTCCTCGTACGCGTTGTAGGACACGAGCCCCTCGCCTTCGCGGCAGGGCGGATCGAAGCTGTTCTGGCATGTCCACTTGGTCCCGATTCTCGCCGCCGGATTGCGCAGATAGTTGGTCCCCATGCGAATGGAGGCGTCGAACTGGGCAGCGCCCTCGGCCCCCCGCTTGGTGATGATCTGAATCACACCGGCGGACGCCTCGGTTCCGTACAGCGTCGCCGCCGCCGGTCCCTTGATGATCTCGATGCTCTCGATGTCCTGGGGATTGAAGTCGTTGAGGACGTTCACCTCCCGCTCGTTCCCCAGACCCGGCCCGGCCTGGGAGTTGTTGTTCACCCGCACGCCGTCCACGTAGATGAGCGGGTTGCTGCCCAGATTGAAGCTGCCCGTGCCTCGCACTTCGATGGCCGACCCGGTTCCGATGTTTCCGTTGGAGCGGGCGAACTGCACACCGGGGGTTCGCGCGGTCAGCAGGTCCTGCATGTTCACGACCGCGATTTCCTGCGATTTCCTGTGATATCGGCTGCCTCGAGGGTGGCGACCGCGTTCCCGATCGCGCGCCGCTGGGTGCCCCCGGGCGTCCCGGTGACGATGATCTCGTCGAGTCCGAGAGCCTCTTCGGCCAGCTGGAAGTCGAGCAGGGTGGTTTCGTCGCCCGCCACCGTCACCTCGATCGTCGAGGACGTGTAGCCGATGCGCTGGGCCGTGACCGAATGGGTGCCGGCGGGAACGCCCGCCAGCAGATAGCGGCCGTTCTGTTGGGTCAGCGCGCCGATGCTGGGTTCCGCGACGAAGACCTGGACCGCGGCGAGGGGTGTGCCCGATTGTCGGTCGGTTACCGATCCGGTCAGGGTCGCCTGCTGTGCGTGGACGCCTGGGGCAAGCACCAGGCAGGCCGCAGCATGCAGGGAGATAATACAAAGTCGTCAGTGCATGGATCCTCCTAAGGTGGAAAATGGCTAGCGGATGCCCGCGAGTGGAGAAACCGGGGCGGATTTCCTCCGGCAGTCCGCGAATCGCGATCGGTTAAGCTAATCGCCCACATGACGGATACGGACCCCGATCCGTTGTGTCAAACGGCTCTGTGCCGAAGGAGACCACCATGCGGGCTCACCCCGAGCCCGATCGAGTCTCGATGTGGATGGATCCGTTGGCCGATCCCTGGAGGAAGGACGAGGCCGGGCCGCGCAGTACCCGGATGTTCTTGACATCCTTCGCCGGAATCTGGCTCAGCACCTCCATGGCCGGACCGAAAGCGCCGATCCGCACGCCGTCGAGAAAAATCGCCGGCTCCCCGCTGAGCCTGATGGTTCCGGTACCGCGCAGGAGCACCGGATTCGCGTTCCATCCCAGGTTCCCCGAGTTCGCATTTACGTCGAGCACCTGGCGGGCCAGCAGTTCGGCGGCGGTCCTGGCGTCGCTCTGGCCACTCGGAGCGGCCATCAGCTCTCCAAGGATGTCATCGGCTCTGGGCATCATGACCTGCATGTAGAGCACGACGTCGCGGACAACTTCGACCTGCTCCACCACCACGGGATACCCCGGCGCCTCGATGCGGACGGCCAGCTGCCCCAGGGGCACGCCCCGGAAGGAGAAGGTTCCGTCTCCCCCGGTCACCGCCTCCAGCTCCGTGCCCACGACCGTCACTCTGGCGGAGTCGACGAGCGCGAAGGTGGTCTGGTCCGCGACCACGCCATGGAGCGGCCTCTGGGCCAGGACCGGCACCGGCGCGAGGATGACCCCGAGAGCCAGCCCGCACACGACTGGCCACGACCAGGAAGCGAGACGGCTTTTCGAACTTGAGAGCAGGTTCATCGGACCCCCTCCGGTCCGTTTGGCCTATAGAGTACTACGGACAACATACGTGTCGCCGAGCGGTTTCGCCCGGAGACAATCCCGCCTGGCGGCAGCGCGACACGACGACGGGAAGCCGAATGACGACGATGGCCAAAGCCGATTTCTTCAAGAGAGCGATGGCGTCGAGGACGCCGGTGCGCAGGGGCTTGCTCCTGCTGCTGGCGGCCCTGACGGGTTGCGCCACGGCCAGCGCCCCCGGCCGGCCCGCCCGCCCGGAAGGAATCTCGATCGAGGTTCACAACCAGACCCGAAACGCGGTCACCATCTACGTATGGAGCGAGACCTATCAGAACAGGTTGGGGATGGTTGAGGCGGTCAACGACGGGACCTTCAGCTTCCGCTGGAATCTTGCGGGACCCGTCTATTTCATGATGGACTTTCTTGCTCAGGGGTGCACGCTGTCGGAACCCATCTACGTGGACGACGGGGACGAGCTCATCCTCACCGTGCAGCCCATAGACCACCGGCGAGCCTCGCGCGCCGCCTGCGGGAGGCGACCTCTAGCGGACCCTCGATCCGGCCAGGGCGTCGCGTCGGGAGCCAGCTCATAGCGGTACCCGAGGGCACGTCCCTCGATCGACACCTGGAAGTTGGCGCTGGCTTGCGGAGCCGGAGCCGCCGCGTCCAGAATCCTCACCCCCAGCGTCCCGGCGTTGTCGTAGAAGGTGAAACGCAACCGCACCGGCGCTCCCTCCGGCAGCCTGTTGCCGACCATGCGACCCTGGACCACGGTGCTCGCCTCGGTGACACGCAGCCTCAGCCCGTCCAGGTGCACGGGCAGGCTGTCCGCGAGCGCCACGCCTGCGCGGGCCCCCGCTTCATCTCCGATCTCCAGGCGTGCGCGGGCGATGATGAGATGCGCCGCCTCGCTCAGCGGATCGGCTTCGAGCAGGCGTCCGCCGGTTTCCGCGAGCGCCTCCCACGATTCGGCCGCGAACAGGGCATTGGCGTAGTTGAACCAGGCGTCGCGCGAGTACGGCTGCTTCTCGGTGAGCAGCTGAAAGGCCCGGACAGCCTGCTGGTAGCGTGACATCCGGAAGAGCGCGATGCCCAGGTTGAAGAGGTCGGCCGCCGCCAGCGACTGGTCGGTCAGGAGCGCGGCGTAGAGCTGAGCGGCCTCTTCGGCGCGGCCCAGTTCCTCCAGCGCCGCGGCAAGGTCGCTCCGCAGGCGGATGCTCGTCGGATTCCGGGCCATCTGTTGCCGCAACAGCGGCTCGGCCTCGGCGAACCGCCCGGCCAGCAGGAGGAGCTGGGCGAGGCGATTCTCGGTGTCGGCCCGGAGCTCGTCCCGCTGGCGCACCTCGTCCGCGGCCAGCAGGCGGGTTGCGGGCCGCCTCTCCAAACCGGCCAGGGCATCCTGATACGTCCGGATCGCCTCGTCCTGACGCCCCAGCTCGGCCAGCAGGCTGGCCAGGTTGCGATGGGCCGCCGGCTGAAGGTCGTAGATGGCCGTCGCCTGCTGCCACTGCTCCAGGGCTGCATCCGCGTCGCCCCGGCCATATGCCTCCAGCCCGGCATTGAAGGCCGTGGCCCAGGCGGCTTCCCGCTCTGGTTCGATGTCCAGCTCGTAGGCGGGATAGATGCGCTGGGCCTCCGAGAACAGGCGGTGCGCTTCCACATGGTTCCCCAGCCGGGCCCGGACCACGCCGGCCAGGAAGTAGTGGATGGGGTTTTCGGGATCGGCCGCGATGCCCTCAAGGGCCTGTGCGAGAGCGGCTTCCTCCTCGCCGTCCATGTTCAGGTAGAGGGTTGCGGTCTGGGAGAAGCGGGTCTCGATGGGCGGACTCCCCGGCGCGTAGACGATGCCGGTGGGCGATCGGACCGGTCCCGGGGGCCCCCGGCTGCCCGCGCACCCGAGCACGACGACCACTCCCACCAGGGCGGCAAGGGCGCGATGCCGTCGCATCAGGTCCAGGGAAACGGGATGATGAACACGGCGGATCTCGCTACCGCCACGCCCTGCTCCCGGGCGGGACGAAACGAAACAACTTCGTTGATGAGTTCGAGCGCGAGTTCGTCCATGCGCAGGTCCCCGCTGGACTCCATGATCTCGGACCACTCCACCGATCCGGTGCGGTCGATCCACAGGGTCACGCGCACCGTCCTGAAGTCCTCCTCACCGAGATCCACCAGCGCCGCGGAACGGCGCATGAACGCCACGACTTCCTCGGGATTGCGTACCAGCACCCACGCGGAGAGCGACGTGAGCGAGAGCTCGGGTTCGAGCACGGAAAGCCGCGCCAGATCCAGCGCATCCGGGTCCGGGAGAGATTCCAGCGAAGCCGTGGAGGCATTGCCTCCGATCGACAGCGGATCCTCGTCGCGGATCTGATCGCCGTCGGATTCGGCGACGATCTCAGGCTCGACCGGCTCCAGCTCCGGTTCGGCGAGAACCGGACGCGGGGCGGAGCGTCCCAGCAAGCGATCGAGCAGCGAGCCCGAGAGGCCGCCATGGCCGGAACCGCCAAGGTCGGTCGGTCGGGAATCGAGCTGCTCTTCAATATCCCCGCCCAGCGAATCCGCGCCCGTTCCCGCCACAGCGGTGACCGCGATGGCCTCCATCCCGGGGAACTGTCCCGGGGGCTGAAGAAGCAGCCATTCCATCGCGGGGAGCGCGAAGGCAGGCTCGCGCGCGAGATCGCGGAGCATCCAGCCCGGGGAGAAGATGAATCCGACAACGTGCACGAACACGGCGGCCACGATCGACCAGGCCAGCAGGGTGTCCCATTGTGCCTTGAAACGATCGTTGGCCGTGGAATCAGACATGGGTCACACTAGGGAGCAGCCTGCGGAAGGCACAAGCCCGTTCCTGCCGATCGCCGGGCGGAGGTTGCCGGCGTCGCCCGGGGTCGGATACCATCACCACGAGCCCCCGGGTCAGCAGATCGGGGAGCGTGCCGGAGCGGAACCTCATGAAGATGTCCTTTCCGTGGTTGATGGTGATCCTGTCGGTGGCCGCGTTCACCATCTGGTTGTCGTCCACCGTTCCCGATTCGCGCGGCACGGCGGTTCGGGCCGCGAGCGAACCGGACTGGGTGGAACCGCCGGCCGCGGGCTCGGCGGTCCCCTGCCAGGTGCCTCTTCCCTGGCGCATCGCCCGGCTGGACGGAGAATTCGGGATCGATGCGGCGACTGCCGAAGGGCTGGTGCGGGAGGCGACCGGGCTATGGGAGGCTGCGGCCGGCAGTTCCCTCTTCCGGCACGACCCGGAGGAGGGCATGCCGGTTCGCTTCGTCTACGACCAGCGGCAGGAGCGCACTGTCGAGCGCCGGCGGCTGGAGGCTGAGCTGGCGCGTTCGCGGGCGACTCTCGATTCGCTCGAGTTCGAAGCACGGGTCCGCGAACTGACGCGCCTGTTTCCCCCGGACACGGGGGAGGCGGGCGTCTACCGGGAGGCTGTGACGCGCGACCGCTCGGGCCGGGTCCGGGTCGGCCGGGAGGTCCGCATTTATCGCTTTGCGGACCTGGATGACCTGCGCCGGGTTGCCGCGCACGAGCTGGGCCACGCCCTGGGGCTCGGTCACGTGCCGGACCCGGGTTCGCTGATGCGGGAGGCTGCCGTACCGGGGGAAAACGGCCAGGCCGGCCCGGGCATCCGACAGGCGGATATCGAGCGCCTCCGTGCGCTCTGTCCCAGGTTCCGGGAGGTCGGTTCGGAGGGTGGACCGGATGGCGGCGCGTGATTTGCTCCTTTGTCGCGCCGGGACTATCATAAGAACTGGTGTGGAGTGTCTCGACGTTGCGGGACGGAACCCCCCACAATGATTTCAGGCGGAGGCTATGAGGACACTCGCCATCGGTAGTTTTCTAGGTGTGTCGCTGGCTCTGCTCGGCGAACCCGCCTCACTTCCCCCCGCGGGATCCCCACCCGAAGTCATGCGCGTCGCGACCGCTTCCCATTCGAGTCCGATCGAGCCCGCGACCCTGACGCAGGTCGTCGTGCAGTATTGTCAGGTCTGTCACAATGACGCGTTGCTGACGGGCAACGTCTCGCTGCAGGGCTTCGAAGTGGAGCGCGCTCCAGAGCAGGCGGCGACGGCGGAGCGCATGATCCGCAAGATGCGCGCGGGAATGATGCCGCCGCCGGGCATGCCGCGTCCGGCCGGGGATACCCTCGAAGTGCTGGTGCAAACACTGGAACAGTTGGTCGACGACGCTGCGGCCAGCCGCCCCAATCCCGGAGTTCGGCGCTTCCAGAGGCTCAGCCGGGCCGAGTATGAGCGCGTCGTTCGCGATATGCTGGACCTCGACGTGGACGCCGGGCGCTGGCTTCCCGCCGACGTTCTCCTCGGCAGTTTCGACAACCTGTCTGCTGCCCAGGGGCTCTCCACGACGCTGCTGGCTTCCTACATGAGAGCCGCAACCGAGATCAGCCGCCTCGCCGTGGGCAACCCCGACGCGGTCTCGGTATCGGCGAAGTACACCAACCCGATCGAGGTCTCGCAGCACGCCTGGGATCATCTGGAGGGGGCTCCCTTCGGCACTCGCGGCGGGATGGTGGTGACCCATGACTTCCCGGCTGACGGCGAATACGTGCTCTCGGTGGAGACTCTGTTCGGCCAGGGCACCGGCTTCGAAGATCTGGACATCTCCATCGATGGCGAGGGAGTAGCGGTCCTAGCGCTCGAACACAACGGCGACCGCACCGTCCCGCTCAGCACCGATCCCTTCTTCGTGCGCGCGGGCCAGCACCAGGTCGCGGCAGCTTTCCTGCGCCGCACCGATGGCCCTTACGAGGACCGCTTCAGTCCCTTCGACTGGTCGTTTGTGGGTGGGGAAGATGCCCAGCAGTGGGCGAACTACGGCATTACCGCGCTTGCGCATCTCGCCAATCTGATGATCACCGGGCCGGTGACCATCGCGGGTGTGTCCGACACCCCGAGCCGGCGCAGGGTCTTCTCGTGCAGTCCGGCGTCCGAGGCGAACGAGCGCCAGTGCGCGGAGTCGATCCTCGCGCGGCTGGCGGAGCAGGCGTATCGGCGCCCGGTCACAGACGAGGACCTGCAGGGGCTGATGGCCTTCTACGACCAGGGTTCGGATGGCGGTGGATTCGAGATCGGGGTGCGGACCGCCCTCCAGGCGCTCCTGGCAGGCCCCGCTTTCGTCTTCCGGCTGGAGCGCGAGCCGGCGGGCACGGGCGAGGGCGAGAACTACTACCTGAGCGAGCTGGACCTGGCTTCCCGGCTTTCCTTCCTGCTGTGGGCCTCGGCTCCCGACCAGGAGCTGATCGACGTCGCCGCCAGCGGTCGCCTGTCGGAGGATGCAGTCCTCGAAGAACAGGTCCTGCGGATGCTGAAGGACCCGCGCTCGGAGGCGCTGGGCACCCGTTTCGCCCACCTGTGGCTACGCTTGCAGGACGCCGCCAAGAACAACCCGGAGCCCTATCTCTATCCGGACTTCACCGGGCAGCTGAGCGACGATCTGGTCCGGGAAACCGAGCTTTTCTTCAATCACCTGGTGAAGGAAGACCGCAGCCTGCTGGAGTTCTTCAGCGCCGACTACACCTTCCTGAACGAGCGTGTGGCCCGCCACTACGAGATCGAAGGCGTCACGGGCAGCGACTTCCGCCTGGTGGAGTATCCCGACGACCGGCGGCGCGGCGTCCTTGGCCATGGCAGCGTCCTGCTCCTGACTTCGATGTCCGCGCGCACCTCCCCGGTTCTGCGCGGGAAGTGGGTCATGGAGGTTCTCATGGGTACGCCTCCGCCTCCGCCTCCGCCCAACGTCCCGGCCTTCGACCAGACCGACGGCGTGGCTGACGGCCGCCGCCTCACCACCCGCGAGCGGATGGAGCGGCACCGCGCCAACCCCACCTGCAACGCGTGCCATCGGTTCATGGATCCCATCGGCCTCGCCCTCGACAACTACGACGTGACGGGCCGCTGGCGCATCCGGGAAAACATGGTGGCGCTGGACACGCGAGGCGATTTCTACGACGGCACTTCCATCACCACGCCGGCGGAGTTGACCCAGGTCATCCTCAAGCGGCCGATTCCGCTCGTGCGCAACTTCACGGCACACCTGCTGGCGTACGCCATCGGGCGGCGCGTGGAATACTTCGATCAACCGGCCATTCGAGCCATCGCGCGGGACGCGGAGGCCGATGGGTACAAGATGTCCTCATTCATCCTGGGCGTCGTCAAGAGCGACGCGTTCCGGATGAGACGAACCGAGGCGACCGCGGACGCGGAAGCCGGCGGAGGGATCTGACAGCCATGCATTTCATCACAGGAAAGCACCTTTCTCGCCGTACCTTCGTTCGCGGATTGGGGACGACGGTCGCCTTGCCCCTGCTGGACGCGATGGTGCCTGCCGGCAGGCTTTGGCGCGACCGTGCCAGCGATGCCGACTTCACGCGTCTGGTATGCGTGGAGGAGTCCATGGGGTGCGCGGGCGGCAGCGACTGGGGTGACGAGCGCTCCCTGTTCGCACCCGCACAGGCCGGCCGGGACTTCGAGTTCGCCGCGACCAGCCAGCTCAAGCCGCTGGAAGCGTATCGCGAGTATCTCACGGTGGTGAGCAACACCGACTGCCGCATGGCGGAGGCGTACCGCGCGGAGGAGATCGGCGGAGACCACGACCGCTCCACCGCCGTGTTCCTGACCCAGGCCCATCCCAAGCAGACGCAGGGCTCGGATCTCTATCTGGGCACCTCGCTGGACCAGCTGCACGCGCGCCGGTTTGGCCAGGACACCGCGCTTCCCTCGCTGGAACTCACGACAGAGTCGATCGACCGTGGGGGCGGATGCGCCTACAACTACCACTGCGCCTACACGACGTCGCTGTCGTGGGCCTCTCCGACTCAGCCGCTTCCGGCGATTCGCGAGCCCCGGGCCGTCTTCGAGCAGCTCTTCGGGGCCGGTGATTCGGCCGCAGACCGTGCCGCCCGCCGCCGCACCGACCGCAGCGTGATCGACTGGATCGCGACCGAGGTGGCGCGGCTGAAGAGGGAGCTGGGGGCCGTCGACCGGCGGGCCATGGACGAGTACCTGACTCACATCCGCGAACTGGAGCGTCGCATCGAGCTGGTCGAGGCGCGCAACACGAGCGGCGAGGAGCGGGCGATGCCGGAGGCTCCCTCGGGCGTGCCCGATGCCTGGGAAGAGCACATGGAGCTGATGTTCGACCTCCAGGTGCTGGCGTTGCAGTCGGACATGACCAGGGTCATCACCTTCAAGACCGGATTCGACCAGTCCAATCGCACCTTCCCCGACAGCGGCACCAACAAGTCGCACCACGGGGCTTCACACCATGGCAACGTCCCCGCCGACATCATGGACTTCAACCTCATCAACACGCACCGCCTGAGCTCGATGGGGTACTTCCTGGAGAAGATGAAGAACACGATGGAGGGCGATGCCTCGCTGCTGGACAAGACCGTGATCGTCTGGGGTTCGTCCATGGGCGACCCGAACCTGCACAACCACCGCCGGTGCCCGCTGATCCTCATGGGACACGCCAACGGTGCGCTCGAAGGCAACCTGCACCTGCGGGCTCCGCAAGGGACGCCGATGTCCAACGTGTTCGTGAGCCTGATGCAGGGGATCGGCCACGACATGCACGCGTTCGGCGACAGCGTC
This sequence comes from Longimicrobiales bacterium, assembly GCA_965237885.1. GTDB lineage: Bacteria > Gemmatimonadota > Gemmatimonadetes > Longimicrobiales > Gaopeijiaceae > BD2-11. The sequence goes on from CBDEGN010000002.1 coordinate 2,186,407, forward strand.
AGCGAGTTTCCGCTGAGTTTCCCGAGAGGTGGAGTGGCGGATGCTCTGCGGGAGAGCGGATCGTGAGGGCGCGTGCCCGGACGATCCGGGGTGCGGGCCTGGGCGTGGTTCTGCTGCTGATCTCGCTGGCCGGGTCTCTTGAGGCACAGGACGCGGGACTGACCGGCGCGGCCAGGCAGGGCGACGCGGCAACGGTCCAGTCGCTGCTGGACGGGGGTGCGAACCCGAACTCCGCGCAGGGCGACGGTATGACAGCGTTGCACTGGGCGGCGACCGGTGGACACGCCGACGTGGTGCAGGCGCTGCTGGCGTCAGGGGCCGAGGTCGGCGCGACGACGCGCATCGGTGCGTACACGCCGTTGCATCTGGCCAGCCAGGGCGGGCACGCCGCGGTGGTGCGCGCGCTCCTTGAGAAAGGAGCCGACGCCGGGGCCGTGACCACCAACAGCGGGGCCACTCCCCTGCATCTGGCCGCGCGCGCGGTGAATGCAGAGAATGCGGTTGCCGTGCTGCTGAAGCGCGGCGCCGAAGTGAACGCTCGCGAAGGTTCCGCCGGCCAGACCCCCTTGATGTTCGCGGCGGCCTACAACCGGTCGGCAACGGTGCAGGTGCTGCTCGAGAACGGGGCGGACCCGGGAGCGGCCACCAAGGTAGTGGACGTGCTGCGCAGCGTGGCCCGCGACCAGGAGGCGAGCCAGCTCCTGCGCGACCGGATCGAAGCGCTGCGCTTCGAAGCCGAGCCGGGCAGCGACCGTGAGTTGACCCCCGCGGAGGTCCAGTCGGCCATCGCCGCGCAGCGGGAGTTCCTTCGTTCGGATCGCTCACCGAATGAGTTCGACCCCGACGAGCTCGTTCAGTACCGGCCCGACTACCCCGGGGGCCCGCAGTTGGCGCGGCCGCCCTACCGGGAAACGCTGGTGGGCAAGACCGGCGGCATGACCGCTTTGCTGCACGCCGCCCGCGAGGGACACAGCGAGGCGGCGCGCGTGCTCCTCGACGGCGGGGCCGACATCGACCAGGTGAGCGGCGATGGCACCAGCCCGCTGCTGATGGCGACCATCAACGGCCAGTTCGACCTGGCGATGGAGCTGGTCGAGCGCGGCGCCGACCCCGACCGCGCCGCCGACACGGACGGGATTTCGCCCTTGTTCGCCGCTCTCCAGACGCACTGGGCGCCCAAGTCCAACTATCCGCAGCCACGCGCGCACGACAACGAGCAGACCGAGTACCTCGAACTGCTGCAGGCGCTCTTGGACGCGGGGGCGGATCCGAATGTCCAGCTCAACACGCACCTGTGGTACTGGGAGTTCGGCCTCACCAAGATGGGGATCAATCTGGAGGGCGCGACGCCGTTCTACCGCGCCGCCTTCGCGCAGGACATCGAGGCGATGAAGATGCTGGCTGCCCACGGCGCCGATCCCAACATCCCCACGCGCTGGCCGGCGGTCGGGATGCGGGAGCGCCGCCAGCAGGACGGTCGCCAGCAGGAGGATTCAGGTCTGCCGTGGATTCCCGAGGGTTCGTACAACGCGTACTCGATCCACGCGGCGGCCGGCGGTGGGTGGCAGGGGCTGGGCGCGTTCAGCGTGCGCAGCGTCCCCGACAACTTCCTCAACACGGTCAAGTACCTGGTGGACGAGCACGGAGCGGATGTGAACCTGGCCGACTCGTGGCTGTACCGCCCGCTTCACTACGCGGCGGCGCGGGGCGACAACGAACTCATCGAGTACCTCGTCTCCCGGGGTGCGGACGTGATGGCCATCACGCGTCTCGGCCAGTCCACGGCCGACATGGCACGCGGGGGCCGCTCCGGCTTCTTCGTGCGCGTCGCCTACCCCGAGACCGAGGAGTTGCTGGTGAGCCTCGGCTCGAGCCGCGAGTGCGAGCACACCCATTTCCTCGACACCGGCGACTTCTGCGAAGGCCTGGGCGCCAACGATCCCTGGGCGGAGAAGGGGATCCCGCAGACGGGTGGTGCCGCCCCCCCCCGGGGGGAACCGCCGCTAGGGCGAGACGCGGTAGACTGATGTCGGTTTCCGGGCGATCTGCCGTCGTCTACCTGGTACTCGCGCTGTTCATTGTCGCTGGATGCGGCGGCGGGAATACTGGGCCCGATACAGTTGACACGTCCCCCTCCGGAGCGTGGGTGGGGAGGGCGGCCACTGCGGCCAACGTTGGTCTGTGGCGGTTCATCTTGTCGGAGTCCGCCGGGATTGTGTCTGGCACCTATACGGTGTTGAGTACGCAGCCTGGGCAGCTCAGGCAAGTGGCGGTGGACGGAGTCGTAGCCGGGCAGTACGACAGCCCGTCGCTGTCGCTGAGTTTTCCCCTGACACTCGAAGTCTTCATGGAGTGCGAGTATGATGGCGCCATGGCTGCGGACGGCCAGAGCATCGACGGGAGGATCACGTGCAGAACGGGGAGCGCCGTCGTCGCCAACGGAACTCTCAGGTTGGCGCGGTCAGCGACGTGAGGGGTCAGGTCTGAGAGACTCCGGCCAATGCGAGACCGGAGCTAGTGTATCGTATCATAAGTTCTTGCGCAGTGGATGATCGTCTGATACCGTTCCCCGTGGCCTTCAGGGACCTCAAGGGGGGAGAATGCGACGGTCATGGCGAATCACCACACGCGGGCGGTACCGGAGATCGACGACGGGCAGCGAGAGGAGCTGGAGCGCTGGCTGCGGCGTTCCAAGACGGGGCAGGCCCTGGCGCTGCGCGCCCGGATCGTGCTGGCGGCGGCCGGGGGTGAGAGCGACGTGGGGGTGGCGGCGCGGCTGGGCACGACGCGCGAGACGGTGGGCAAGTGGCGCCGCCGGTTCATCGAGAAGGGATGCGACGGTCTTCTGGACGAGCCGAGGCCGGGCGCGCCGCGCACGGTCGGTGACGCGGACGTCGAACAGGTGGTGACGATGACGCTCGAGTCGATGCCGCGGGATGCCACGCAATGGAGCACGCGCTCGATGGCGAAGGCGTGCGGATTGAGTTCCGCGACGGTGAACCGGATCTGGCGGGCCTTCGGCCTGCAGCCGCACCGCACGGAGACCTTCAAGCTCTCGGCCGACCCCCTGTTCATCGAGAAGGTGCGCGACGTCGTGGGCCTGTACATGGCCCCCCCGGAGCGGGCCGTGGTGCTCTGCGTGGACGAGAAGTCGCAGATCCAGGCGCTGGAGCGCAGCCAGCCGATGCTGCCGCTGCGTCCGGGGATGCCGGCCCGGCAGACCCACGACTACAAGCGCCACGGCACCACGTCGCTCTTCGCCGCCCTCGACATCGCCACCGGCGAAGTCATCGGGAGATGCTACCCGCGCCACCGGTCCGTCGAGTTCAGGAAGTTCCTCACGGTCATCGAGAAGGCGGTGCCGAAGGATCTCGAGGTCCATCTGGTCCTGGACAACTACACAACCCACAGGACCGCGATGATCCACAAGTGGCTTCTCAGGCACCCCCGCTTCCACCTGCACTTCACCCCGACCAGCGCGTCATGGCTCAACCAGGTCGAACGCTGGTTTGCGGAGATCACCAACAAGCGGATCCGGCGCGGTAGCTACCGAAGCACCCGGCAACTCGTGCACGCCATCGAGGACTATCTGAGCGTCTACAACGACGACCCCAAGCCCTTCATCTGGACGAAGTCAGCGGACGACATCCTCGAATCCCTGAAGAGATACTGCGAAACCATTAGTGATACAGGACACTAGTCCTCCCAACGCACCTCGTCTCCGACCTGGATGCGGGCGTCGCTCAGCACCGTGCAGAAGATGCCGCCACGCCACCCCGGGTCGAGGGCGTCGCGCAGGCCGGTGAGCTGGTCTTCCATGAGGGTGCAGGGACGCGTCTCGCCCCGCACCTGAAGCAGGCAGTCGCCGATTCGCAGCTTGCGGTCGCGGGTGTCGGCCAGGCGCACCCCGCTCACCATCAGGTTGGCGCGCCTGAGAGCCGGATCGACGAGCGAACCGAATTCGTCGTTGAGCGCGTCAAAGACTTCCTTTTCGATCAAGGTCACCTGGCGGCGGGTCCGTCCGAAATTCGCATCTCCCGCGAGTCCGCCGCCCACTTCCGCCGTGACCTCGGCTACGGCGTCCATCGTGCCCCCGCGCTCCCGCTTGAGCCAGATCGCCTCAAGTCTTCCGCTCATCCGTTTCGCTCCTTCGGTTCCGCCCTGGCTTCGAGTCGTGTGTGCCGTCCCGTGCGTTCACGGATCGCTCCAGAATATCCCATCAGATGCCGCGAGGTGAGAGACGGGAGAGACGGGGTCCCGCTGTTGACTCAGCTCTCCGGCACCGCCTCCATCAGCAGGCGAAGCGCCTCGTCGAGGGCTCTTCCCCCGGGTCCCCCGCCGCTGTAGTGCCCGATGCGCACGACTACCATGTCGTGCGTAGGGATGATGATCGTACTCTGACCTCCCGCGCCCGCCATCCGGAAGGCGCTCCGCGGGATGGGGCGGCCGCCGTCGCCGTTCACCCAGAAGAAGGCGCCGCCGTAGACGGTGCGCCCGTCGGCCTCCCAGGCGGGTGCGATCGTCGAGGCGTACTCCACGTATCCCTCGGGGAGAATGCGTTCGCCGTTCACGACGCCGTCCTGAAGGTAGAGGTTGCCGAGCCGTGCCCAGTCGCGTCCGCTGCCGAAGCCGTATCCCTGGAGCAGGAAGTTGCCGTATGGATCGGTCATCGCGTAGAAGTTGCGGATGCCCAGCTTGTCGAAGAGATGCCGCTGCGGAAACTGATGGTAGTTTTCGCCCAGCTGCTCCTCGACTCCCAGGCGGATCAGGTAGTTGGTGAGCACGGGGTCGCAGTTCCGATACCGTCCCACCGTATTGGGCTCCCACTGCTGGTCCTTGCCGGCCGCATACTCGAACGAGTTGACGGTGCCCGTATAGAGGTACAGGTGGTCGGGGTATCCGATGCTCGGGTCGTCGCCCGGATCGCCCAGGTTCCGGCAACGCAGCCCGGATGACATCCTCATGATGTCGCCGATGCGGATCTGCTGGCGCGGGTCGCCTTCGGATTGCCACTCGGGAATCGGCGCGGACTGCCACAGGTCGTAGACCCCCTTCTGAATCAGGATGCCCATGAGCGTGCCGGTAAGGCTCTTGTTCATCGACCAGCTCTCCAGCGGCGTGGTGTGGTCGATGCCCTCGCGGTAGCGCTCCGCCAGCAGGCGGCCCCGGTGGGTGACCACGAAAGCGGCGGTCAGCCCCTCAGGGAGGGCGAAGGCGGCATCCACGGCCAGGGCGACCTTCTCCATGTCCACATCCTCGGGGAAGGGCTCGTTGGGCAGCAGGTCCCCCAGCGGCCAGGGCGTGGTCTCGGCGTCGGGCAGGTCGGGGGTCACCTCGACCGTCTCGTAGTACGGCTCGTCCTCGCCGATGGGGAGGGCCAGACATCCCTGGTCGCCGTGAAGCTTGGCTGACCGCACCGTGCCGTCCGGCAGAGTCAGGTGAACGCGCTTGTTGTCGTAGTCCACCACCCGGTCGGTGACCGCTCCCCGGTACTCGGCGGGTGCGCTGAAGAAGCCGGTGTGCTCGGCGGCGAAGTCGGGATCCAGCCCGGAGAGAAATACGTTGGAGCAGAGGATCTTCGCGAAGCCCGCCGTCGAGTGCACGAGCGCGTCGCCGGGCGGGAGCACGTACTCGCCGGGAAGCTCGAGCGCGGCGGCCCGGGCGAGGAGTTGAGCCTCCGGGTCCTCGGCCGCAGCTTCGGGCGCGTCTTCTGCGGGGGCGCAGCCGGTGGTCAGGATCGCGAGCAGGGCGAGCGAAAAGGCGTGGTTCTTCATCGGATTCCGACTCCGCTTGGGGGCGAGCAACAGACAGGTCCACGATATGCCGTCGCTGCCAGAGCAACAAGACGAGCGTGGCCCACCCGACCCTTTCCGTGCGCATCCCGGAGCGCTAGTCTGGACCGTGCCAACGGGTTTCTTCCGCGTCCCTGCGGAAGCCCGGGCATTGGGAGGCACACTTGTGGGATCCTTTTTTTTCGTCCGACACCCCCGCCATACCCTTCGTGCTGTTCGGGCGTGCCCACCTGCTGACGATAGCGGCGCTCGCGGTTCTCGGGTTTGTGGTCATCCGGGCCGGCCAGGCCGGAGGCGAGGGAACCCGGCGCAGATTCCGGGCGGGCATGATCGCGGTGCTCGTGCTCCTCTACTTCGAGACGCACTTCTGGCACCTCCATCACGGACTCTGGGTCATTCGGGAGCGTCTGCCCCTGCACATGTGCGGGGCCATGGAGTGGGTGACCGTCTACGGGCTCTGGACGAAGCGCTCGTGGACCTGGCCGCTCATGTATTTCTTCGGGATTGCGGGGGCGATTCAGGCCGTCATCACACCGGACAGCGCGTACGGCCTTCCGCACATGCGCTTCCTCAACACCATGATTTCCCACTCCACGCTGGTGGTGGCAGGCGTTTGGGTCGTGGCCGTGGAGGGGTATCGTCCCACGCTTCGCTCAACACTCCGGGCGTTGGCGATCATCAACGTCTACGCTGCAGTCGTCTTCCCCTTCAACCTTCTGGCGGGCACCAACTACCTGTACGTGGTTGCCAAGCCGGAGACGCCGTCCCTTATGGACATCTTTCCGGCGTGGCCCTGGTACCTGCTGATCCTCGAAGGACTCGTGATTCTCATCGTCGTCGGGATGTACCTGCCCTTCTCGCGCCTGTGCGAGGCGTTGAGTCGCGGTACATCAGTTTCCATCCTCAAACCTGGAGGTCCGCTATGAAAGCAGACGCTATCAGGTTCGTGAGGGAAGGCCGCGCCTTGGCGGCCCTCCTGATCCTCGCGCTGCTCCCGTCCTGGACGCCGGCGACCGCGGCCGCGCAGGAGGACGATCCCGACTATCTGGCAACCTATTCCATCATCGCCCGTGACCCGGGCACGGGCGAACTCGGCATGGGCGTCCAGTCCAAGGCCTTCGCCGCCGGCAACCGGGCCATGCATGCGAAGGGGGGCGTGGCGGTCATCGCGCATCAGGCGTCCGCCAACCCGATGTACGGCGCGATCGGCGTCGACCTGATCGAGCGCGGCTACAGTCCGCAGGAGGCGCTCGACATGATGGTGGCGAGCGACGAGGGGCGCGACCGGCGGCAGGTGGCGATTCTGGACATGGATGGCCGGACGGCGGCCTGGACCGGAACAGGTCCAAGCGACTGGAAGGGCCACCGGTGCGGCCGGGACTATTGCGCGCAGGGCAACATCCTCGTCGGTCCCGAAGTGGTCGACGCCATGGCGGCTTCCTTCGAGTCGTCCAGCGGTCCACTGGCGGAGCGTCTCATGGACGCGCTCGATGCCGCCCAGGCCGCGGGGGGTGACGCGCGCGGCAAGCAGTCGGGCGCCATTCTGGTGGTGGCTCCGCGCGCGGGGAGCGGCGGGTTCAGCGACCGGGTGGTGGACATCCGGGTGGACGACCACCCCAGGCCGCTGGAGGAGCTCCGGCGCGTGCTCGATCTCTTCCGCTCGGGCGAGATGGTGCGCGCCGCTAACGCGAGCCTGGCGCAGGGGAATCTGGAAGAGGCCCTGGCAACCGCAACGGCAGCGCGCGACAGGTCGCCGGAGAACGACAACGCCTGGGTGGCTCTGGCCGCCGTACAGGCGCGCATGGGACGGGACGCGGAAGCGCTCGAGTCGCTCCGCCGCGCAGTCGAGCTGAACCCCGGGCGCATGCGCACCCTGCCGCGGGACCAGAACTTCGAGCGCCTCCACGACAACCCGGACTTTCTGCGGCTGGTGGGGGCCGGTGATTCAATTTCGAGCGGTCATTGACAGATGCGGAAGTACAATTTTACTATGAAGGTTTTCCTCGAATGAAGTTTCTCCAAACCGCCATGTGCAAGGGTGTAACAATGGCCAACTTCTGTCTGCGAAGTGTGTACGCGAACTGGACGGCTGTGCGGGGGTCTCCGCGGTGTATGCTACTCCTCGTAGCGTGTCTGTTCGTGCTGGTGCCTGGCAACGCGGCGGCGCAGAACACCGCAACGGTAACCGGTCTGGTCACGGACGCTAACAACCTGACCCCCCTGAGCGGCGTCGAGATCGTTGTCCAGGGTACTGCCATCAATGGGGTTACGAACAACGTGGGCCGGTTCATTCTCCTGAACGTTCCAGTGGGGGACATCGTCGTCACGGCGACGATGATCGGTCGCCGTACCGCGCAAGAGGCGGCGACGGTCACGGCTGACAGCCCCACGGAGTTGAACTTCCTCTTGGCCGAGATGGCCATCAACCTCGATGAGATCGTGGTTACCGGTACGGCAGGGGGGCAGCAGGCCCGTTCCCTCGGCACCACGGTAGGGTCCGTCCCGGTGGCCCAAACGCAATTGATCGCTCCCCGGGACAACTTCGAGACCATGCTGGGGGGCGCCGTTCCGGGCGTGAACGTGGCCTACGGAGGCGGCCACGTCGGGGGCGGCAACAACATCCGCATCCGGGGCGCCGGATCCATGGTCCTCTCGGGGCAGCCACTCATCTACATAGACGGTGTCCGGGTGAACAGCGGCGGACCGGGAAGCGAAGGGTCCCTCGGCGTGGGCACGCAGAGTCCGTCCTCGCGGCTGAACGACATCAGCCCGGAACTCATCGAGTCACTCGAGATCATCAAGGGTCCGGCGGCGGCTACGCTCTACGGGACGGAGGCGTCGAACGGGGTCATCAACATCATCACCAAGCGAGGCGCTCGGGGAGCCCCTGTATTCACCCTGACGTCGAAGGTCGGTCAGAACTGGTATCGGGATCCCAAGGAGCATTGGCCGGGAAGCTTTTACACCTGCAGTGGCCTCGGGACGGATCCGTGTACTCCCGGTGAGATCGTGGAGGTGAACGTCTTCAAGCGTGACTACGAGGTCCTCGGCCTCGAGCACTTCCAGACCGGCATGCCTCTTGGAACCGTCGGTACCGTCTCGGGAGGAACCGACGCGGTCCGTTATCATTTCACGTTGGGCTGGGATTTTGATGAAGGACCCGTCCCGAACAACACCAACGACAGGCTGGACGCACGTGCGAACCTCAACTGGCTGCCCCGCGAGGACGTGACCGTGGACTTCGGTTTCGGGTCGATTCGCTCCCAGCTGCACACCACGACGGGGCGCCAGCCTGCGCGTATCACAGGGTTCCACTGGTCCTGCCCTGGCGGTGGATGCGAGATCGGTACAGGCACACCCAACGCGCTTGATGGTGCTTTCCGCGGCTATATCGCGTATCTGCCGGACCTGTACGACGAGTTGCTCGATTCCGGGCAGAAAGTCTATCGCAGCATCTATACGCTTACGGCCACGCATCGCCCGTACGAATGGCTCACCCACCGGTTGGTCGTGGGACTGGACCAGGTGGAGACGAACGGCTTCCGGCTCAACCGCCACTCGTCAGGGCGGGTTGGCATCAGCGGCCGTCAAGGCGACAAGAGGCTCGAGTTTCGCAACACCGATAATCTCAGCTTCGACTACTCCGGCACGTTGACCTACGAGCCTGTTGCCGGGCTCTCGCTGGCGACATCGTCCGGCGCCCAGTACTACGAGCGGTCGTCGGAGTGGCTCGTAGGGCGTGGCTCAAACTTTGCGGTTCCCAGTCTCGAGACGATCTCCGCCGGAGAAAACCGAGAGACGTCTGACGGGGTTTCCGCCAACAAGACCGTCGGGGTGTATGCTCAGGAGCAGATCTCCTGGCAGAACCGACTCTTCGTGACCGGTGCTCTCCGAGGGGACGACAACTCCGCCTTCGGGGCGGACTACGACTTCGTGATCTATCCAAAGCTGAGCGCAAGCTGGGTGGTCTCGGAGGAATCCGCGCTGGAGGGGTTGGACTGGCTCAACTCGCTGCGGCTCCGGGCAGCCTGGGGGAAAGCCGGACAACAGCCCGATCAGTTCGCCGCGGTGAGGCTCTACAATCCGGAGCCGGGATACCAGGGCTCGGGAGGCGTGACTCCCGCGACGATTGGAAACACCGACGTGCAGCCCGAGGTCGGCGTGGAGACCGAGATCGGCTTCGACGCCGGGCTCTTCAACGACCGAGTCGGTCTCGAGGTCACCTACTACGACCAGAGGCGGACGGATGCCCTGATCAGCGTTCCGGTGAAGCCTTCGACCGGCTTTCCCGGCTCCCAGCTCAGGAACATCGGACAGATTCAGAACGAAGGCCTCGAGCTCGGGCTCAATGTGGATGCATACCAGAACTCGACCGTGGGGGTCCAGCTCGGCTTGTCGTTCCACATGAACAAGAATGAGGTGCTTGATCTGGGTGGATTGGACCCGATACCGGTGTTCGGACGGAACTTCACCACAGGGTGGACGGGCCAGCGCCACGCAGTGGGTTTCCCGCTCGGATCCATTTTCCTGCCGGTGGTGGTTTCGGCCGACATCGTGGGCACAGGCTTGAGCGCACGCGCGACGAACGTGATGTGCGAGAGCGGTCCGATCGCAGCGCCGGGCACCCGAATCACCCGGGGAGGAGGCCCTGCTGTGCCCTGCACGAGCGGAGAGACCGCTCCCGAGGTCTACAGGGGCTCGACTGTTCCAACACGCGAACTGGATATCAACGCGACCGTGTCGTTCCTCGACAACACACGCTTTTACGTCGACTTCCAATACGTGGGCGGGCACACCATGGTGGACGGGATCACGGCGGGCTCCCACCTCTTCTTCCGGAACACGAGGGCGATCAACGAGAAGACCGACCCGATCTTCCTCGGCTACGACGAGATCGGGGAAGTCAACCCGTCGGGGATCTTCGACGCCTCCCAGCTCACGATGCGCAGCGTGTCGCTGAGTCACACCTTTTCAGGTGACATGGCCGCGAGGCTCGGTGCCTCCCGGCTCAATCTGACGCTTTCCGGTCAGAACCTCTGGAGGCCATGGAGAGCGCAGAGCGAAGCCTTTGGGCACGCCATCGTCGATTCGGAGATTCGGGACACGGGCGCAAGGAGCACCGACCCCGGAGGGATCTCAGCCTATACGCAGGACGGCTTCCCGATGTTCAAGCGTTTGCTGGTGACCGTGCGGGCGACTTGGTGATGCGCGCGAGGATGGATGGATCCAGAACTGGATTGCTGACTTCAGATGAGACCACAGAGGGACCTGTCATGAATAGAGTGATCAAGATGGTGCCGTGGTCGCGGCGGGTTCGCGGCCTTGTAGCGCTTTCGGTGGCCCTTGGGCTGGGGGGGTGCGACACTACCGAGCTCCTCCAGGTGGACCTCCCGGGTAACGTCACAGCCACTGACATTGAGAATCCCAGTTTGGCGGCTACCCTGCGCGTATCCGCCATCGGTGACTTCGAGTGGGCGTGGGATGAGTACGTAGATTTCGCGGCCAAACATTCGGACGAGTACATCCAGTCTTCCGGCAACTTCACCGGAAGGCGACTGCAGCTCCGGGATATTCCGGGGAATCTCCCACAGTATCAGAACAACATCTTTGGCCGGCTCCATCGGGCCAGGTTCATGCTCGAATCCAATTTCGACCGGCTTCAGACCTTCTCCGACGCTGACGTCCAGAACCGGACCCAGTACCTGGCCGAGATGCGGACGTACGGGGGCTTTATCTACGTGGTCTTCGGAGAGGGCTTCTGCGGAACGCCGCTCGACGGGGACGGGGTCGTCCGGACTTCGGACCAGCTCCAGGAGATCGCCGTGGATCAGCTCACGGAGGCCGTGAGTATGGCGGGAGCGTTGGGGACGGCGCGGGGTCAGGAACTCGTGCAGGCGGCGCGGATTGGACGGGCCCGCGCGTATCTCAACCTGCAACAGTATGCCAATGCCATCGCCGACGCGCAGTCGATTGTGAACGATCCCGCTCTCGATTTCTACGCGACCCGGGAACAAGGTGACAACCGGCGCCAGAACTCGATGGCGAACACGAACGAACTTGATACCAACCAGCAGTCGACCGTCGCCCCGAGCTACCGCGGCGTGCAGTGGAAGGGCGTGGCCGACCCCCGGGTGGTCGCCATCGAAACCGGGCTCATCGGCCACGATAACGCTACGATCGTCTGGCGCCACAACAAGACGCCCGAAAGCTTTGCCGCGGGCGCGGCTCAGGACGTAATTATTGCCTCGTCGCGTGAAGCCCGCATGATCATTGCCGAGGCCTCGGCAATGACCGGAGACCTCTCCACGGCGATCGGCATTCTGAACGATTTCCACACCGCTGCCGGGATTCCTCCGGTGACCGCTGAAGACCTGCCCACCCAGGACGACGTCATCCGGCATGTGATCGAGGAGCGCCGGCGGGAGTTTTTCGTTGAAGGCGGCCATCGCCAGAGAGACCATCTGCGCTGGCGGGGCACCCCGTTCAATATCCCTTATCTCGGTGAACCCGGCTCCGATCATCCGAACGGGGTCGACCAGTATGGTCAGGTTTACGGCACCACCACTTGCTTCCCAATCGCCCAGAACGAGCAAGTGAGCGGATGATCTGATGACCCCCTGCGGAAGCCGATTCGGCCTCCCTCACGGGGGGCCGGAGGCTTCCGCAGGGTGCGGAGCCCAGTGCAGCCTGGGGCGGGGGAGGGCTCGGGGCCATCGTGCGGCACCGAGCCCTCCGGGCTGTGGCAGTGTCAGAGTCAGGCCACGGTCGCTGAGCGTGTTCTTGTCTACTCGTCCCGGCCTGCCGTTTCAACGAGGATGACGCCCGCTGCGGCACCCGGGTACCGCGATGTCGATGCGGGTCCGCGCAGCACTCGGATCCGCGTCACGGACGTGGCCGGGATCTGCTCGAGAGTCAACATCGCCCGGTCCTGTCCGCCGGCGTCGATCCTGACGCCGTCAAGGTAGATCTGTGGTTCCTCGCTCAGAAGGAACGAGTTCACGCCTCTGAGTCGAATCCTCACTCCGGTCCCGACTCCGCCCTGGGGCTGCCGGGCTGTGACGCCGGGCACACCCGTCAGCAGGAGGTCAGCAGCGGTTCGTGACATCGCACCCGTCCCGGTGACGCGCGCTTCCGAGTGCCCGCGTCCACGATCGTCGAGTCGCGGGACTTCCACCAGGAGCTGATCGAGAATGACCGAGACACGGTGGACATGGAAATGGATCAGCGATTCCTCCATCGGGGTGATCTCGACCGTCTCGACAAGCGTGATGTATCCGCCCCCCTCGACGCGCATCACGACTTCCCCGGCGGGCACGTTGAGGAGCCGGAACCACCCCTCGGCGTCCGTGCGAGTCTGGTGGTGCGAGAATTCCGTGAGCGCCACCAGGGCGCCGGACACGGGTTCGAGATTCCCCTGATCCAACACCAGGCCCATGACCGAGCCCGTGTCCTGAAACGCGACGGCGCCGTGCGCGGCCGCGAGGGCAGTCATCAGCGCGCACACACCGGGGAGGACTCTTCGTGCAGCGTGGGGGGGACGCATTACCACTGGCGTTTTTCCACCATAGTGTTCTCTTCCGCTAGCCCCTTCCTCTATCGGTACCCACTCGGGCCGAAAAGCTTCCACGCTCTGGACCCCGTCAACTCGCGCGTTCTACGGGCCCGCTGATCCCGGGACGCCGCTGAGATTCATCGCCGGAAGTCGACTCAGTAGGCCACCCCGAGCGCCCTGGACAGCCAGCGCTGGAACGGCGCGGCGTCGCGGCACAGTTGGGCGAATGCGTCCAGGAACCCTTCGGACGAGACGGCTTCTTCGCTGAGTTGCGCGACGGCGATGAAGTCCTTGCGACGCAGGTCCTCGATGAGCGGATGAGCGGGCGTGTAGCCCTTGGGGGCCCGGATCAGGGAATCGCCGGACAGCTCGAAGGATGCCAGGAAACGTTCGTCTCTTGATGCTCGCTTCCACGCATCCGGGTCCTCATCGATCGCTTCCCGGATCTTTCTGAGCGCGGGGCCGCCCGGGCGCCACACGCCGCAGCCCACGAAGACGCTTCCCGGTTCGAGGTGCAGGTAGAAGCCGGGCGCATGCGCGTCCCGTCCGGCCTCGTGGCGGAACTGGATGCCCGTGTAGGTCTTGTACGGGCTCTTGTCCCTGGAGAACCGCGTGTCCCGATAGATGCGGAACAGGGAGCCCCCATTGGCTCTGGGATCCGCGCGAAAGCGCGTACTGATCCGGGCCAGATGGGGCGCGAAGTCCAAGATGAACCTCAGAGCGGGGTTCTTCACATCCCTCTCGTAGCGGGGCTTGTGCCGGCCAAACCAGTCGCGGTTGTTGTTTGCAGCCAATTCCACGAGGAATTCGAAGGTAGCGGGCGTGAAATGGGTCGGGTTCATGGGTGTGTGTTCCAGTAGGTCCTCATCCGGGTGACGAAGAGGTTGGGCTTTTCCGCATAGACGAGTCCGCCCGTGGCGGTGGCGCTCGCCTCCAGCTCCAGCGACCGGACACCTGCCGACTCCAGCAACGCTCGCCGCTCGCCCCCGCTCCCAGCGAGCGCAGGCGACCTCGAGATCAGCGCCCGCAGCTCGTGCAGATCATGATGGTCTCCGAGCAGGTTGCCCAGTTTCCGTACCGTCGCGGCTGCCCCCGGCATCACCTCGGGCCAGAGGTTGACCAACAGCTCGACGTGGTGACGGTGGTACTTCACGTCCTTGCGCCACTCGTGGAGTTGAGTCGCGGGCGCCCCCTTCAGCGCCCGGCGAAAGCCCTTCCGGCCCCGCCGGTAGGTCGCCTGCAAGCCTGGCTGGATGACCCCGAAAGCCTGCCCGGCCAGCGGCCAGTCCGCGACCCTCTCCCGGGCGCTCGCCAGGTCCCCGACCAGCACCTCCAGGGCTCCCGCATCCTGCAACTGCTCGCGTTGCAGTGCCTGGTAGCGCGCCTCCAGCTCGCTCCGCAGAGATGCGCTTCCCGCATCCTCCAGCCGGTCCAGGGTCTCGAGGCTGGCCTGGGCTTCGCGGACCGTGGCCAGCTTGCACGCCACGTCCCGAAACCAGCGGTTCTCGCGACGGAAGGCGTTCCCCATCCGCGGCGCGACGAGACGAAGCAGTGCCCGAATCGCCTTGAAGCGCTTGCGCGCGTCGTGGACGCCCGTGAGCCGTCCTTCGCGAGCCTCGCCGAGCGCCGCGATCGCGCGGTCTATCTCCTCCCGCGCGATCCGGCGGATTTCGTGACAGGCATCGCGGTTCAATCTGATCTCGAACGCCATGAGCCTTTCCATGCTGTGTTCGATTCTCCAGGACAAAGAATGCAGACAGGGTCAGGGGCCGGACAACCGGGACGGCTCGTTCGCGAACCCGCTCCGCGCGACGCTCTCGCCGTCGTTGACACGCCATGCGAGGGTCGGCAGATTCGACTTCCAGACCCCAGTCCGGCGCGTCCGAGCGGGCCACGCCGGCGGAATCCCAGCCGAGAGATGGATCGATGACTGCTGTTCGCCACAACCCGCTGCTCTTCTATGCCCTCCTCGTCGCCACCTTCGTGATGGCGTCCGGGGTGATCTGGTTCGTCCTGAGCTTCGACGCCGTGTCGGTCGTTGTGGCCCTGGCAGGCGGTGCCGCCGTGTATGTTACTGGGCGGAAGGTGTGCCAGTGAGGCCCGCGGCGCGGTACCTGTCCGCGATGCTCGTCGCGGCCGCCGTCCCGGCGGCGGCTCCGTTGACCGTCGCTGCCCAGCAGGACTTCTCGCAGGTCGAGATCCGAACCGAGATGGTGGCCGACGGGCTCTATGTGCTCTTCGGCGCGGGCGGGAACATAGGCGTGTCGGTCGGGGAGGACGGCGCTTTCCTGGTGGACGACCAGTACGCGCCCCTGACCGAGAAGATCCTGGCGGCGGTGGCGGCCGTCACCGACCAGCCCGTGCGCTGGGTGCTCAACACGCACTGGCACGGCGACCACACCGGCGGCAACGAGAACCTGGGCGGCGCGGGCGCGACCATTGTGGCGCACGAGAACGTCTACCGCCGCCTCAACCCCGCCGAGTTTGCCGACCTGATGGGGCGCTCCCAGCAGTCTGCGCCGGAGGGGCTCCCAGTGGTGACCTTCAACGACCGGGTCAGCTTCCACTGGAACGGCGAGGACATTCGCGTCAACCACATGCCCAACGCACACACGGACGGTGACGCGCTGGTGTTCTTCACCAACGCCGACGCCGTGCACATGGGCGATACGTTCTTCAACGGGCGCTATCCGTTCATCGACGTGGACAGCGGCGGCGGGGTCCACGGGGTCATCGCCATCGCCGACTACGTGCTGGCCAACACCAGCGCTTCGACCCGCCTCATCCCCGGCCACGGCGAGATCACCGACCAGACCTCGCTGCGCGCGTACCGGGACATGATTACCACCGTGCGCGACCGCGTGAGCGAGATGATGGGCGAGGGGATGACGGAAGATGAAGTGGTCGCGGCCGGTCCCACCGCCGATCTGGACGCGGATTGGGGGGAGAACTCGGAGCGCTTTGTGCGAGGCGTCTACGCAAGCCTCGCGGGGAGCTGAGCCGGGAGGAAGATGATGTCGCGACGAAGCGGAATGGCGGTCGTGCTGGCCGTGCTGCTGCTGGGCGGATACTACCTGGCGGTGGGTCGCCAGGGCGCGGCACCGACCTCTCCTGACCCCATGGACCAGGCGGCGAACCTCGGCCCCGCCGACGGCCGCGACCTGCCCGCGCAGGATACCGGCCGCGTCATGGTCGGCAACCCGGCCCCCGACTTCTCGCTGCTCGCCTACTCCGGCGATGTCCTCACCCTCTCCGACTTCCGCGGCCAGAAGAACGTCATCCTTGCCTTCTACCGCGGCCACTGGTGACCCTGGTGCGCGAGTCAGCTCGGGGAGCTGAGCGACCTGCTGGACGCCGGACAGCAAGCGGATACCGAAATCCTCGCCATCTCCGTGGATGAACGCCCGGAACAGCAGATGATGATCGACCGGGTCGCCGCCGAGCACGACCGTACCATCGGCTTCCGCATCCTGGCCGATCCGGATCACGCGGTCATCGACCGCTACGGCCTCTTCAACGCCGAGAGCCGACGTCCGGTGCCCCACCCCGCCGTCTACGTCATCGACAAGGAAGGCGTGGTGCGCTGGAAGTTCATCGAAGTCGACTACCGCATCCGCCCCACCAACGAAGACGTGATGGCGGCTCTGGCAGAGATCGGCTGAACGCGCCATATCTGGCACAACAACAAATCATATAGTTTGGTACGCGCCAGATATGGCGTTATGGACGCGCGGCTGAATCTCGCTTATCTTCATCGTCTAGAGGAGGTAAGTGAGCAATGCGCGCTATCGTCGCTACAAGCCGCACACCTGACGTGCTCCGCGAGCTGGGTGTTCGCCTGAAAACCCTTCGTCTCCAACAGAATCTGCGAGTGAAGGACCTGGCCGCCGACTCCGGCGTTGGCCCGCGCACCATCGATCGCCTCGAGGCCGGGCACAGCGTCGGCACCGAGAACCTGGTCCGGGTCATGCGCGGTCTGGGTCGCCTCCAGGCCTTCGAAGCATTGGTGCCGGTCCCCGAGGTGTCCCCATACGACATCGCGAGGCTCAAGGGAAGGGTCCGCCAACGCGCGTCCCGGCGGGCTGATGACTGACTACGCCGTGGTGCGTGTGCGCCTTTGGGGGCGGAATGTCGGTATTCTGGGAGAGTCCGACTCGGGGCGCGTCACCTTCGAATACGATCCGGCATTTCGAGCATCCGGGCTCGAAATCTCGCCGCTCCATCTACCCCTTCAACGTCGTGGCCCCGTCGCTTTCCCCGAGCTGGGCCGCAAACCCGCGTTCATGGGTTTGCCCGGCGTCTTCGCCGACGCCCTTCCGGACCGGTTCGGCAACTCCATCATTCGCCGCTATTTCGCGGACCGTGGCCGGCCGGCCGACGCGCTGTCACCGCTCCAACGCCTTCTCTACATCGGAGGCCGGGCGATGGGCGCGCTCGAGTTTCGCCCCCCCCTGGACCCGGGGGAGAGCACCGAGGAGGCCCTCGAACTGCGCGCGCTGGTCGAGCAGGCACGCCGCGTCATCGAAGGAGACGTGTCGGTGGCTGTGCCCGAGATCATGCAGATCGGGGGCAGCGCGGGAGGTGCCCGTCCGAAGGCTCTCATCCTCTGGAATCGCTCAACCAGCCGCATCCGTTCGGGATTTGCCCGCCCGGAACCCGGCGAGGAGCCGTGGCTCATCAAGTTCGACGGCGTGACGCGAGATTCGGCCGGACAGAGCATGCGCGGCCACCGGCAACCCGGCCCTTGGGGGCGCATCGAATACGCATATTCGCGAATGGCGAGGGACGCGGGCATCCGGATGGCCGAGACTCATCTCCTGCGCGACGGAGATTTCGCCCATTTCATGACCCGTCGCTTCGACCGCGCATCTGGGGAAGCTGGGGAGTCGAGACTCCATTTCCACAGTTTGGGCGGGCTTCAGCACATCGACTTCAACGACCAGTACGTGTTCAGCTACGAGGGCTATTTTGATACCATCCGTGCCATCGGCCTGGGACAGCGATCGGTGAACGAGGCGTTCCGGCGAATGGTCTTCAACGTGGCGACCGTCAACTTCGACGACCACGTGAAGAACTTCGGGTTCCTGATGAACTCCCAGGGACGCTGGCGGCTGGCCCCCACGTACGACGTGACCTACGCCGAGAGCGAGGCGTGGACACGGCAACATCAGGTGTCCATCAACGGCAAGTTCCGCGGAATCACGCGCAGCGACCTGCTACAGGTGGGGAAGAACTACGACTTGCCGAACGGCGGCAGCACGATCATCGACGAAGTCATCGATTCACTGAGCCACTGGCGGGAATACGCAACAGCGGTCGGCGTGCCCGACAGCATGGTGGAACACCTGGAGTGCAGGTTCGAGAGGTTCCCGTGATCCTCAGTCACTGCCCCACGAACGAGGGCCTCCCGACGGCGCTGGCGAACCCCCGCGATCAAGACGAATCGAGGACTTCCGCCAGACGCCTCGTCGTCGCGATGAGGCTTACCTCCAATTCAGCCATCCTCCCCGAGCAACTCTCGCATCTCCTCTTCGGTGAGGCCGATGCTGTCGTAGTCGATGTCTTCGGCGGGATCGGGGGAGGCCGGGGGAGGAGAGGGTGTTGTCGGGGCCGCCGCCACACTCGGTGTCTCCTGGGCTGCTGACGGGCTTGGTGCCGGCTGACCCTGCGCGGGCGCATCCTTGGCCTTCCGAGCCTTCTTCACGCGCTCTTTCGGCAGGGGCTGCGAGACCGGCCGACCCCACCAGGAACCCAGCACCTCCGCCAGTTCCGCCGTATCCCGGCTGCGGAAGAAGTAGCTGCGCCCCTTCGAGGGTCGCAGATGGATGCCGGGACGCATGAGCCCGAAGGCCAGGGGCGGGCTCCTGAAGACGCCACGGCTCAGCCACAGGCCGAAGCCATGGCGCATCGTGATCTCTTCGATGTCTTCCGCCTTCAGAATCCGGGAACGCCAGGCGCGCGACTTGATGCGGATGTGGTCATTGAAGACGAGCAGTTTTCGCGGAGGCCATGCGGCGAGGACTGCGAGCCCGGCGAGCAGGACGACGAGTATGCCGCCGTTGCCGGCGTGCTGGATGGCGTAGTCATCCAACGGGAGGATCCAGCGGTCCGCCGCCCACCCGATCCCCTGCGCGGCGAAGCGTCCCAGTGAGAGCACGAGCGCCGCGAGCCCGACGGCGTACGCTGCGCGCAGCAGGACCGGCAGGCGGAAATGCGCGATGTAGCGGATCTCCTTCATCTGGACCGGCTTGGTGAGCGCCCACGCGACGACCTTCAAGGTGATCCAGACGAGCACGGCGACCGCCAGCACCATCATGCCCTGGCTCACCGGCTGCGTGCGTGTCACCGAGAGGACCTGTCGCGAATCATCGAAGGTGTGGGCCGCAAAGGACGCCACCCGGCTCTGCGTCAGCCCCTCGTAGAAGGAGAGGACATCGGGGAAGTCGGTGAAGGTGGCGGGATCGTAGAAGTTGCTGCGCGTCCAGGAGTTGAGGGCGTCCGCGGTCTGGTTGGCGGCGCGCAGGCGTTCAACCAGCGCAGCGCGGTCTGCCTCGAATTCCGCGGCATTGAGGGAGCCTGACCGCAGATACTCGATTTCCTCGTCGATGACCGCCTTGGCGAAGTCGTAGTCGTCCTCGTCGATGCGGCTGCCTATCTGCAGGTAGGCAGCCGGGCCGCGCATCCCGAGGTTGGCGCTCGCCCCGTAGACGGCTTTCCGCTCGCCGTAGCGCAGCCGCTGGTTGAGCCTGCGGTTCAGAAGGTCGCGGATGAAGAAAGCCGTCAGCAGCTCGTCGGCCGTGGCGTAGAAGAGCTTGTGGCGCGACTGGTACTGGGCCGTGGACTGGAAGCCCCAATGATACGTGATCCTTCCCCGTCCCGGGTCTTCGGCGGCGGTCGCCCAGCGAGTGACCGGGCGCGCGGGGATCGACCCGAAGGTGCGCTGCGCCTGCTCCAGCACCTCGCCGCGGTCCAGGTCCCCCACGATGGTGACGGTCATGACCGAGGGCGAGTAGTACTGGTCGTAGAAGCCGCTCAGGTCCTCCGGTGTAATCCGTTGCAGGCTCCGCCACATGTCGGGGAAGGGCGCGCGCAGCCGCTCGATGCCGAACTCGCGCTCCCAGAAGTCCGGGGGAGCGAGCCACGCGGGGTTGAGCGCCGCCCACAAGTGGTCGAAGAGCTCGCGGGGCTGGGCACGGATCTCGTTTTCTACCGGCTGGCGCCCGCGGTCCACCACGGCCGGGTCCATCTCGTGGGGCGAAAGGATGCCCGCCAGCCACTCGACGGCGAACAGCCCATGCTCCTGACCGATGGTGACGTAGTACCAGGTGTGGTCGCGGTAGGTGAAGCCGTTGCGCTGTCCGCCGAGGCTCTCCACGGCGTCCTTGATCTCCTGCTCGCTCCGCCCGTCGTGGTCGGAGAAGAGCATGTGCTCGGTGAAGTGGGCGAGCTGTTCCTTGCCGGGCGGGTCGGCGTCGGAGCCCACGGGGACGCCCGCGCTCACCGAGACGTTTGGCGCGCCGGGCAGATGCTTGAACCAGACCTTGACGCCGTTGGAGAGAAAGTGGGTCTCGAATCCGGCGAAGGGATCGTCGGACTCAGGCTCCTGAGCTTCCGCCGCGCCCGTGTCCGCCGCCGGGGGTTCGACCTCGGGCGTCTCCTGTCCGGAGGCGCTCTCGGCGAAGAGCAGCAACCACGCCAGCAAGCCGGCGGGAAGCGCGGTGGGCCGGGAGAACGTCACGCGGCCAGTGTCCGGGCCAGGTACGCCTTGAGCCGCTGCCACGCGGCCAGCGCCGGAGCGGTGCGCAGTTCGGGATCATCATCCACGCGCAGCCAGAAGCCGTGGTTGACCGCGTCGTAGATGTGGACGTCGTTCTCGATGTCCTGTGCCCGGAGCGCCTCCACGAACTGATTCACCTGGTCGGGCGGGATGCCGCCGTCCATCTCGGCGAAGGTGCCGTACACCTCGTGGTCGATCGCCGCCAGCTCCGCCGGATCGGTGACCAGCCGCCCGTAGAAGATCGCGGTCGCGTCGTGGTGTTCGCCGCCCAGCGCGTAGCTGAGGGCGATGCCGCCACCGAAGCACCACCCCATGGTGCCGATCGCGCCGGTCACGTCGTCGCGGGCACGCAGGAAGTTCACGGCTTCGTTCAGGTTGGCGATGACCGCGTCGGGATCGGCGTTCGCCTCCGCCGTCAGCGCACGGTTCTCGTCTGGATTGGATCCGGTGCGGCTCTGGAAAAGGTCAGCGGCCAGCGCCACATACCCTTCTTCGGCCATGGCGTCCGCGACCTGCCGGACCCGGTCCACCAGCCCGTTCCACTCGTGGATCAGGACGAGGGCGGGGAAGGGGCCCTCCCCGTCGGGTACCGCCAGGTATCCCCGGGTGGACTCGTCTCCCGACATGTAGTGAACGTCCTCTCCACGGGGCGCGGGTGCGGTCCCGAGGATGGCGGCCGGAAGCGCGTCGTCCGTGGTGGGAGCCATCTCGATGCGGCTCTCCATCCCTCCGGATTCCGCCATGCCCATGGAGCCGGCGGAATCCTCGCCGCCGTCCGAGGCAGGGGCGCAGGCAAAGAGCAAAAAGAGGAGGCTGATTCCGAGGATGTGCGATGGCTGGGGCGTGGCTGAGTTCATCTTCCCTCCCTGTGGGTATGGCTGCTGATGGCAGAAGACCGGATCAGAGCCAAAGTCGGGCCGATTGCCCGTGTACTACGGAAGAGCGCCGCCGAGAGCTTCAGGCCGGCGGGTTCCTCCGTTCATGTCCCATTGGATATCGACAACCGGCTCTCGCCGCGCTGTGCTCTACCGAAGTTCCGCGCGCTCTCCCCTGTAGGCCACATGAAGCCTGGGCGTACGTTCGTTGACGCGAATCCACATCCGTACTTCATCGTGCGGGGGATCCGGGTTCTCGAACCCCAAGCGCCATTCCTCGCGGTGGTAGTTGTAGACGAAGTATTCGCAGTCGGAATCGTAGACGGGCCGGTGTGCGTTTCTGCGGGAAGGCAGCTCGCCCTGCCTCTCGAGCTCGGGGTAGGTGCGCTGGATGTCCCGGGTCAAGAGATCCCAGATGGTCTGGCAGCTCTCGAGGGGCATCACCATGACGTAGGCGCCTTCAACGAGCTCGCCCGTCTCGGGATGGAAGTAGTAGCCCGCGAGGGCCTGGCGGCCCAGAAGCCGGACGTCGGTCGAGTAGATGCGCAGACCGTCACGCTCCCCGACCTGCTCGGTGTCGGCGATCTCGGGGATGTCGTCGACCTGGCTGCCCCAGGGGTTTCCGCGGAAGCCCGTGACGATGGGATCCTGGGCAGCTGCCGGAAGAGCGGATGCGGCCAGGATCGCGGCCAAGGCAATGTACCGAGCCCTCGACAAGGCGGCGCTGGAAGCGGCGCCAGGGTGGTCACCACCGAGTGGAGGAGCATCTGCGCAGCGCGTGATGTTCGGCATGTCCACAAAACTAGCGCCTTGGCCGACGAGGAGCGACTGGAGGCCGAGGTCCCGCCGCGTCAGTCGGCGTAGTCCTGGCCCTCCGCGTCCAGAAGTTCCTTCATGCCCTCGAGATAGCCCGCTTCGCCTGCGGACTCGATGGACAGTTCGGCGTTGTGTTTCGCGGCAGCGACCGGGATCGGCCGGATCTTCCGGCCCGCCTGGAGCACCAGCATTTCGTTCATGCAGGCGCGCTCCAACTGATAGAGCCACAGCATGGTCTTCTCGATCGTGTCGCCGACGACGAGCACGCCGTGATTCGCGAGAAAGAGTACCCGCTTGTCGCCGAGGGCCTCAACCATCCGCTCGCCTTCGTCCGACTCGGTGACGATCCCGTCGTACCCGAAGTAGGCGCAATTCTCGTAGAACACGGCCGCGTTCTGGCTTCCGCGTTCATCGAACGTCCACCCATCCGTGGAGGCGAGCGCGGTGCTGTACGGGGCGTGGATGTGCAGCGCGCACATGATGTCGGGCCGGGCGCGCTGGATGGGATCGTGGATAGCCCACGCGCTCACGTTGAGCCGCCCTTTCCCGCCGACCGGCCTCCCGTGCGGGCCCACCTCGACGAGGCTGCTCGCCGTCACGCGCGAGAAATGCGTCCGCCCCGGCGTGATGAACAGGTGTCCAGGCTTGCCCGGCACCTTGCAGCTGAAGTGGTTCCAGGTGCCCTCGTGCATGTTCTCATGCACAACGATCCGATGCACCGCCGCAAAGTCGACGCGCGCCCTCCGGATCGAGACATCGTCGACGCCCACCTCCGTCGCGGACGATGTCGTAACGAAAACCGCCTCCACCGTGCTCATCACCTGCCTCCTTCGGGCGTGGGAACCTTCCATAAAGCTCACCCGCGGTATCCGACCGATCAAGCGGAGACCGGTCCAGGCAGCACCGGGATTGCATTTCCACGTGCAACTGGAGGCCCGTGTGGCTTCCACTCTGTGTCGTCGTCCGTCGCGGCAGAACGCCAACCACGCTCGGCGGTCTTGCCGACGCGTCCCCGCGCGCCCATGGTCAGTAAGTCCTGTAGCACAGTCGCGCGGCCCCTGGGAGGTGTCTCATGAAATCGTCATCGTTGCCCATATTCGTACTCGCTCTCGGCGCCTGGCTCCTGGTAGATCCGGGAACGGTCGCCGCCCAGGGTGGAGGAAGCCTCGACATGATGGAGTTCGAGCGCCCCATCGAGGCCCTCGACAACGTCTGGATCGAGGAGCTGACCATGCTCGAGGTCCGGGACGCGCTGAGGGAGGGCACCAACACCGCCCTGATCCTGACCGGTGGAATCGAGGAGAACGGGCCCTACCTCACGACCGGCAAGCACAACCACGTGCTGCGGGTCATGGGCGATGCGATCGCGCGGAGGCTGGGGAACACTCTGGTCGCCCCCATTGTGACCATCGAGCCGGGCAATCCCGAGCGCGCGAGTTCGCCCGGGGGCATCCGCCTCTCGCAGGAGACCTACCGCGCGGTGCTGCGCGACATGGCGGTCAGCCTCGCGGCCCAGGGCTTCACGCGCATCTTCCTGCTGGGAGACAGCGGGGGCAACACGCGCGGCATGGCGGATGTGGCCGCGGAGCTGTCGGAGAGATGGGCGAGCGAGGGCATCACCATCGCCCACATCCCCGAGTTCTACAACTACGGCGATGTGTTGACCCACCAGCGGGATGTCCTGGGTATCGATGAGGATCCCCGGCTCGAGGGTCTCCACGACGACTACTACATCACGTCGATCATCATGAACGACGATCCGCAGCATGTGCGCCTCGAGCAGCGCATCGCGGCCGACAAGGCGTCGATCAACGGGATCAGCCTCCTGCCGGTCGAGCAGACCCTCGAGCACGGCAGGAAACTGATCGAGTTCCGTACCGACGTAACTGTGGAGGCGATTCACAGAGTGCTGATGGAGGGCCGAGGTGGCTGAAACCTGCCATTTTGGCAGTGTTTGCAGCAATTCCCCGCCATTTTGTCAAGGTTTCCGAGTTTTCCGGTGTTTCCGATCCGGTGGAGCTAGAACCATGGCCGTATCTCGCATGACCGCACTCGTGGCTGCTCTCCTAGTCGTCGGCAGCCTGTTTCCGTCGACCCCCCGCTCTCCTCGCCCAGGAGGTCGCGCACGAGCAGCTGAGCGGTCTCCAGCTCCGCCACATCGGACCGGTGGGGAACCGGTTGGCGTCCGTCGTCGGCGTGCCCGGCGACCGCTCCACCTACTACGCGGGCGCCGCCAGCGGGGGCATCTGGAGGACGGAGGACGCGGGGCTCAACTGGGAGCCGGTATTCGACGACCAGCCGGTGCACTCCATCGGCGCGCTGGCGGTGGCGCCCAGCGACCACGCGATCGTGTGGGCGGGGACGGGCGAGTCGTCCATCCGGTCCAACGTCTCCATCGGCAACGGCGTGTGGAAGTCCACCGATGGCGGGGACACCTGGGCGCACATGGGGCTGGAAGGGACGGGGCGGGTGGGCCGCATCCTCATCCATCCGGCCGATCCGGACGTCGTCTACGTCGCCGCGCTCGGGCACTCGTACCAGCCGGCCGAGGAGCGGGGCGTGTACCGCACCGAGGACGGCGGCGAGAGCTGGGAGCGGGTGCTCTTCGTGGACCCGGGGGCGGGCGCATACGAGATGGTCATGGATCCCACCAACCCGCGGAAGATCATGGCCAGCATGTGGGATCTGGACCTCAAGACCTGGAAACGGGACAGCGGGGGACCGGCCAGCGGCATCCACGTCACGCTGGACGGGGGCGACACTTGGCGCGAGATCGAGGGCAACGGGCTCCCCACGCGCCGCATCGGCAAGATCGCGCTCTGCATGTCGGCGTCCGATTCCGACCGCATCTACGCCCTCATCGAGACGGGCGACGGCGTGCCGATCGATGGCGAAGAGACCGACAGCGGGGAGCTGTGGAGCACGAGCGATGGCGGCGACAGCTGGCGTCTCGTCTCATATAGTCATGATCTCGCCTCGCGCCAGGCGTACTACACGCGCTGCGGCGTGGCCCCCGACGACCGCGACGAGGTCTACTTCCTGTCGTCCAGCTACAGCGTGAGCCTTAACGGTGGCGAAACGCACGAGACCACCAACTTCCTGCGCGCCGGGGACGCGCCCGGCTGGGACCACCACGACATCTGGAGCGATCCGCTCAATGCCGACCGCATCGCGGTGGCGCACGACGGAGGCTTCTCGATCAGCGAGAACCGGGGCCGCTCCTGGTTCCGCGTGCAGCTGCCGATCGCGCAGATGTATCACGTGACAGCCGACAACGCGATCCCCTACAACGTGCTCGGCAACCGCCAGGACGGGCCGTCATTCCGGGGCCCCTCCAACTCGCGCATGGGAGGGCTCTTCTCGAACGGACGCATCCCACGCGGGGAGTGGCGCGGCGTGGGCGGCGGCGAGAGCGGATTCGCGACGCCCGACCCGCGTGATCCCAATATCGTATGGTCTAGCGCATCCGGGGCCGGCGCGGCGGGCGGAATCGTGGTGCGCCACGATGTTGCCAGGGGACAGTTCCGGGACGTCGAAGTCTGGCCCATGTCGACATTGGGATGGCCTGCCGAGGACATGCGCTTCCGATTCCAGTGGACCTTCCCGCTGCTCCTCTCGCCGCACGACCCCGGCACCATCTACGTCACCAGCCAGCATGTGCACCGTACCCGCAACAACGGGCAGAGCTGGGAGGTGATCAGCCCGGACCTCTCGACAAACGACAAATCCCGCCAGACCATCTCCGGAGGACTGACCCCGGACAACATCGGCGTGGAGTTCTGCTGCGTGATCTACGCCTTCGACGAATCTCCGGTGGAGGCGGGCGTCCTGTGGGCCGGCACCAACGACGGGCTGGTGCAGGTGAGCCGCGACGACGGCGGCAGCTGGACCAACGTGACCGAAAACATCCCCGATCTGCCCCCCGACGGGGTGGTGCGCAGCATCGACGCCTCGCGCTGGGATGCGGGCCGCGCCTACATCACCATCGAGCACCACCAGGTGGGCGACTTCGAGGCGCGCGCCTACCGCACCGACGACTTCGGCGAGAGCTGGACCCGGATCACGGACGGGGTCGACAACTATCCGGTCGACTATACGCGGTATCTGCTGGAGGACGCGGTGCGCCCGGGGCTGCTCTATCTGGGAACCGAGAGCTCACTCTACGTCAGCCATGACGACGGCGACAGCTGGCAGCGCTTCATGCCCAACCTGCCGCCGACGCCGTACTACGGCCTCTTCATCCAGGAGCACTTCAACGACCTGGTGATCGGGACCTACGGGCGCGGCTTCTGGATCCTGGACGATCTGGGGCCGGTGCAGCAGCTGAGCGACGAAGTGGTCGCGTCGGCCGCGCACCTGTTCGAGCCGCGCGACGCCTACCGCTTCCGCTCCGTGACCGAGCCCGCGACGATGCTGGACGACTGGTCCGACGGCGAGAACCCGGAGGGCGGGGCCCCGCTGACGTACTGGCTCGGCGAGGGCGGTGGCACGGTGCAGGTGCGCGTTGACGACAGTGCAGGCGAGACGGTTACGACGCTGGACGGCACCAGCAGCGCTGGCTTCAACCGCGTGTGGTGGGACTTTGCCGGTGAGGGCCCGACCGAGATCCGGCTGCGCACCAAGCCGCTCTACGCGGACTGGTTCCCGATGCCGGACGAAGGCTACCGGGTCGGTGGAGGCGGCTTCGGTGGCGGTGGTGGTGGTCCGCTCCAGCCTCCGGGCACCTACACGGTCACCCTGCTCGTCGACGATGAAGAGATGGGAAGCCAGCCGCTGAACGTGCTGAAGGATCCCAACTCGGACGGGACGATGGCGGACATCGCTCAGCAGACCGAGCTGGTGCAGGAGATCATGGGCGACCGCAACCGGGCTGCGGACATGGTGAACCGCATCGAGTTGCTACGGCGCCAGATCTACGATCTGCGGCCGGTGCTGGAGGCGGAAGGGAATGCCGAAGACCTGATGGAGGCCGGAGAGGCGTTGGATGCCCGCCTGATCGAGGTCGAAAGCGAGCTCATCCAGCTGATGGACACGGGCAGCGACGGCGTGCGCTGGCCGTCCATGATCGTGGGGAGGCTGCGTTACCTTCAGGGAGCGGTGGCGTCGGCGGACTTCCGGCCGACCGACCAGCACCGGGAAGTGTCCCAGGTGCTGAGGGTGCAGCTGGGGGAGGTGGAGCAGGCGCTGCAGGCGGTGCTGGCCGAGGAGCTGGAGAACTTCAACCGGATGCTGCAACAGAGGATTGGGAGGGTGATTACGTGAACGAACTTCTTCCACTGACTCGTCGTCAGCCCCGTACGAACAAGCGACGGCCTCGCTCGTAGTCGGGCGAGATCCGGCCCAGTTTTGCCCATTCATCCACCGTGGCGCGCTCCGGATCTTGACGGAACTATTCCGCTGTGACGCGAAGGGCTGGATAGCCGTCACAAAGGTCGGAATTGATTCCGGGTGAGGGGATCGGCGAGAAGCACAACTCCTCGCGTCGGCACGGGCTCTACTTCACCACATCTCGGGCAAACGTGGTGAGAATCCGCTGGCTCGGGAAATCCGAGAGGGAGACAAGCTTGTTCGCGAGGGCAATGGGGATCAGGGAATTGTCGTACATGCTGCACCGAAGCTCGCCGATCAGCGTGAGGATCACTTCAAGATGCGGCATATCCCCCGACTGCGGCTCGGCCATGTACTCTCGGGCCGGAACCGTCACAACATGCATCTCACCCGACGAGGCCTTGAACAGTACCTTCTGACCGTAGTAGGTGTTCCATCCGTACGCGACATCCGCCGCACCGGGTACGACGTGCTTTCGTATGTACTTGTCGCCGACCACCAGATACGACCCGGCGGTTAAGCGGTCAGCAATCTCCGCAGCATGCTCGACGAACGAACCACTCTTTTCAAGGCCGGCAATCCTTATGGTGGGTCCGTTGGTTCCGTCAGCCTCCTCTAGAAAATGCTCGATGAGATCCCGCATGGGCCGACAGAGCGGAGCCACCAAGCCGAAGAAGGCCAAGGGACCGTCCTTGAGGAAGAGAATACTCCTCATCAGGCTGGGCTTGAGGTGCTCAACGATGTTGTAAAACAAATACACGAGAACGAGCTGCTCTAGCATGGTCATCACATAGGCGACGATCCCTCCTGCACCCAGCTCCTCATCAATTCGCTCGTGCAGCCGAAACACGTCGGTAAGGTAGACCGGCGCGTCACAATTCGGGCAGGGCTTCTGGGTCGGGTCGCCATAGGAAAACGTCGTCACACCGTATCCACACCCAGACGGACAGTGTTCGATGGTCTGAGTATGCATATCGCTCGGGCCCCGCTTCCATCGCCTGAACAGAAACCACTCGAGGCTGGCAATCAGCTTTTCGTCATTTCCCCGCGCCTTCGCGAAGAAGTCGTAGATCGTGCTGCGAATCGTCGATGCCAGTGACGGCTGGCCCCGACGCCGGATGCCTTTCGTCGGCAGCACCAACGTATAGCGCTCGATCCTCTTCAGGCGGGCAAGATCCTCGGGTGCGATAAACCTCTTCTCGTCCAGGGCCCGGAGATCGGCTAGCTCGAATAGGAGGGGACCGAAGGTGAAGAACGCGATCGAGGCCGACGGGTAATCGTCGCGCACGTAGGTCTCCGTATAGCCCCCATCCACCGCGATGACCACAGACACGGCGGATGTATCCACCTCCCCAAGCGCCTCAAGCATCGAATCCAGCGACTCGACGTCCGGGGCGGAAGGGAGTATGCAGCCTTCGACATAGGCTTGGACATCCGGGTTGTTGATGATCTCGGAGTGCGCGATCTTGCTCGCGCGTTCAATGGGCTTCCGTCCCTTGGACCCATAGCCCACGGACTATCCCTCCACCACGAATCTGTCGATTTGCACGGGTACGATGAAAGCGTTCGAGTAGGTCTTCATGCGGATGAATCCCTTATCGGTGGTCCGGCGAAGGCTGTCGGTAAAGTCTTCGAAATCGTAGTACTTGGCAATCTCGCGAAGCTCGTCCTGGTTGTTGAGGTGCGACACGAACCAGTTCTGCGTGTTCTTTAGCACGTTGGCCGAGATGGAGCTGACCTCTTGGGTGGCATAGGCGAGCCCCAGGCTCAATTTCGCCCCCTCTTTCGCGAGCCGGTTGTAGATGAGAGTCAGATCGGCGTCGGTCTTTTTCGGAAAGAGGTTGTGCGCCTCCTCGAAGTACATCTGTACGTAGTTGGCCGACGTATTGTTGATGAAGCGTTCCATCGCCTCCTGAAAGATGCGTCTGCACAGGCGGTCGGAGTAGGTGCGCTGGATGGATGGGTCGCCCTGCGACAGATCAATGATGACTATCTTTCCGTCGCGCAGGAGGCCGACTATTTCCTCCTCGTAGGACGCCTGCAAGGTCGCGGTGTGCAGATCACGAAGTAGTACCAGTTTCCGGAAACCGGCCTCACTCGCATCCCTCCCGGGCTCGCGCTTTCGGGTGAGGAAGCGCATCAAGCTCTTCAGGTCGTCGTCTGCCCACTCGCGGTTGTTCGTCCGTCTATAATCTGCGAAGAACTTCTCATCGTTGTAGTTGTCCCACACCCACGTGAACCACAGGCCCGCTTGCGCCGGCGTCACGCCTCGGTTTGGATCGAGTCCGGTCGCGTCGTTCACCGTTTTGGCTCCGGAGAACCGAACTCGGTGCCCCTGCGGCAGCGCAAACCCGGCAGCTTGTAGGATCGCCTGATAGCAGGCCTGCCGGCGCCCGTACCGCGTGGTGGCGCTTCGGTCTTGGGGATCAGGCTCCTCCCAGTCGACATTGAGGAACGCTTTCGTGTAGATTGCCCCGTCGTCCTGAAGTCGGGCCCGGATCATCTCGAATCCCTCGAGGACCTGCCGGAAAAAATTCAGCTTCATGACCTTGAATCCGTCCTTCTCCAGGATACTGTAGCGAGTGACATCGTCCTTGTAGAGCTCGTAGATCGCCGTGCCATCGTCTTGCAGATTGGGGTTCGCGTACTCGCCGTTCACGTCGAAGATGATCTGGCCCACGGGCTCGACGGGCTCGCCGTCCAGCTTGGCCCCGGATGGCGCGAGTTCGGCGGTCGCCTGGATGATCTTCTTGACGGTGTTCGACTTCCCCGTCCGGGTCATCCCGAAGAGGGCGGTCCGCTTCCCCAAGTAGTCGAGGGCGGACACGTAGAGCGGAACCGGAGCACGCTGTGCGTGGCGCCGACTTGAGGCATAGCGGATTTCACCGATCCGCTGGTCGCCTGGACTGCCGGGAACAATGCCTCCCTCGCGAAAGTTCACGATGTACTCGAGCACCTTTCCAGACGGCTTGTACACCGAGTAGTTGTTCGGGCCGTAGAAGTTGTCGACGTCCGCCCCGAAGCGCGTCGAACCCTCCCCGTCCCGGTAGAACGACCCGAGCACCCTGCATTCCAGGCCGGAGAACTGGAATTCGTACCGCGTGTAGCTGTCGAGCGTACCTGCCGCGCCCGTCACTTCCTGACTTTCCTTGTAGTGATCCACCATCGCCGCAACGACATCGGAGTCGGTCGGCAGCGCGGTCGGGCCGAGTACACGTAGCAGCACGACCTCCGGGTTATCCTCATCGTTGTCGAAGAATGCCGCCAGAAAGGCACCTGCCGGGATGCCGCCGACCTTCTCCTTCCAGTGGTCGTTTGATAGGACCTTCATCTTGTTGAAGTCAAAGTAGAATGGCCGTCCGATGAACCCGTCGGCGTCCCGGACGCCCTCGAAGACATCGATCGTCGCCAGTTCCTTCAACCGTTCGTGAATCGACATCAATTATCTCCTCCTGCCTGCCAGGTGATCGCAGGACTCCATCGGATTCGGCCGAGTGGAGGGAGCCGTTGGGGCTGGCATCCGGCCGGGGACAAGATAAGGACACGGTCCGTCTCCGTCGCCTGTCCGCGTCCCTGCTTCCAGATCCGGCTCACCTTGTGCTGGGTCGGAAGGCGGTCGGCGACGATGCCTCGGAGCTGCCAGCCGAGAGGCTCCGCAGCCTCCTCCCAAACCTGCACCGCCAGGTTCGTGACCTTGCCGGTAGCGCGCTCCTGAACGTCGCCGATCATCAGGCAAAGGTAGCCATCGTCGCGCACCGCCGCGGTGAGCTGCCGGAGAACAGTGCCCATGAACGCGAGGTATTTCGAGAGCGATGCCGTCGCAACAAGTGCTCCGTCCACTGCCCGTGGATCCTGTCCGAGCATCCAGAGTCGGACCCAGTTGTACTTCCCGTATTTGATGACGCTTAGGTAGGGAGGCGATGTGAACACGAGTTTGGCGGGTCGCTTGCGAATGGTCGGGCCGACGGGTTCGCGTGCGTCCTGCTTCCAGGCACTGCCTCGTCTCGCGGCGGTGTCGGGTAGGCGCATCCTGTCAAGCTTCCGGTCGAGTAGGTCGAAGACGTCCACGTCGGGCGGCACGAGCTTATGCTCCTCGATGTAGCGCCGGACATAGCCCGGGGACATCGAGAAGGTGTTCGGCATGCTGATGGACAAGCCACGTGCCGGCTTGCCAGGCTTGAAGTTGGCATGCATCACACCTAGCACCAGCGCCATCAGAAAGCGGTCGTCCCGGCGGCTAAGGGAGAGGGTATCGCGGAGCCAGAGGAGCTGTTCGAGAACCCGGTCGGAATAGAGCATCTGGATCTCAGGGGGAGCCGAGCTCGGGTCTCCCGGGACGTGCCGCTTGCGCAGAACTCTCAGGCGAGCACGCGCCTCTTCGGTGCTCGGAGCATCTACCTTCGCCGCCGTGAGGACGTGCGCCAACGGGTTCGCGTCTGAGCCCATGCCGACGCGCCCCATCCGACAGGCCTCCAAGGGAGCGGTTCCGCGGCCGGAAAACGGATCGTAGACGACGTCACCAGCTTCCGTGAGCCATCGGATGAACACGTAGGGCACCTTCGGTGGAAACATCGCAAAGTAGGAGCAGAGGGAATGTAAGGGATGTCCCCACCGCGCGGGGGCGCGGTGCCAGCGCCTTGCGAGGCCCTTCAGGCTCGGCGGTTTCCCGGGTATCGCCCGGGGGTCGGCCATGCTTACGGTTACTCCGCGGGACACGCCTCCTTGCAACGAGAGCCCCCTTCCTGTTCGAGTTGCCCGGAACTGAAGTCGCTGATGCCTATGCTTCCAAGGCCTTGTCCGCAAGCCCCTGATCCTGTGAGGGCCCACCCCCTGCTTCAGTCTCCCTGTGCAGAATCCTCTCCAGCGTCGGCCTGCTTCAGCACCTCGCGCACAGCCCTTCGCTCATCCGCGAGATTCAGCCTCAAGGAGGTGCCTAAGTTTCTGACGGCGCCCCCTGCCGTTCATCCGATACCTGGCGGCACACGTCGTCACTCCGCTCCCTCCGCCTAAACCCAAAGTCCAGACCGCAGGTGACCCTTCTTCAAACTCTTCCCGCGCCTGGCCTGTTCCCAGCGCCATGACCGCGCGCGCTCACCGTACATCTCCCCACCACCCCCCGTCTTGGCCATCGGTCGAGTTTGTGCGATCCATCCAACAGCGACCGTGCCATCCGCCGTGCTTGGCGGTAGACGAGGTGCGATCCCCGCGTAACGACCGAGTCGGAGCATGGCAACATTCGGTGGGAATCTGCAGACGGGCCACCGAATCATGTCCGACGTTCCCCACACTACGCGTTCGCCGAGAAACCGCGGACCACAACTCTCCCGACCAGCATGATCCATCCAGGCCCACTCCATCTTCAGAACCCACTCCGCACCAGACGGCTTCTACTAGGCCAAGGGGACGGTTTGGCTCCGATGTCAGGGACAACTTCCCGGGATTCCGTGGACGGCCTGGCCGCCATTCGCAACACGAACCTCCGCAATCGAAGGCCGGCACCTCAGTGATCATTGGCGATTCTGGTCAACGTGACCCGGAATCCCATGGCCTCCAGCCACTGCGCCGTATTTCGCAGATTGACGGCACTGAAAAATGGAAGCTGCACATCATCTTTACCGGGCTTCGCGATGATGGCGTACGCAATCTCGTGGTCCCGCGCCTGAAAGCCATCGACCGCTAGTCCCGCACCAGGAAACTTCTCGCGTGCCCTTTCGCGGAACCGGGGGTTGTTGACCATGTTCTGCGCTGACATCTCACCCTGCGCGAATAGATGGCTGAGGGTACTTGATCCGCTATACCGCTTGACGTGGATGAAGGCTCGGTTGTCCTTGTCGTAGAGGTCGCATACCTCGATTCTGCTTCGCCCTATGGCAGCTTGTACTGTCTGACCGTCCATGAGCGAGAACCCATGTATCCTAGCAGCGCGTTTGTTGTATTCTCCTTCCTTCTCGTTCTCACATGCGACGAGCGCAGCCGACGTCGCCTCCATATTATCGATGAATTGACGCACCATCACGGCGAACTCGGTGTCTACGCGATACCATTGCCCTTCGTTGAGGATGTAAGTGCCCTCATCAGAAACCAACTCCGCACAGATGCAACGATACACGCGCCATTTAGGTAGATTCGTACCATAGGAGCTAGATTGAACAAACACATTGTCTGTCTTCAGATGATGCAGTAGTTTCTCATGATCTTGAGACCGATGATCATCGTTGAAATAGTCGCGCAATTCCAGCTCGTTGAAAGTTGGCTGTGACTCCCTATCCGTGCGAAACCTGAACCCACCGATGTCATCCCAGTTGACGATTGCTGGTGGAGCAAGCCATATCTTGTCCCACTCGCCCCCACGGATCACGTCGATTAGTTGGTCATTAAGTATGTCGATTCTCGCTCGGTCTCGGACTTCCGCGAGGTTGTCTACCCACTCAAAATGCTGTCTATATGTTTCCCTCTTGCTCAGCTCATACCACTCATCGATCTTGGCAAGGAGTCCACGTAGGCCAACATGCGACGTGAACGTCAGTGCATCGCGACCAGTAACCCTCGTACCAAGCTCGGCATCCAACAGGCTACCGGTTACAGACCGCAAGAGATCACGCTGCACATTAACATCGAACACACTAAGTGTAGACTCCCGACTGGCCTGCTCTCGCGTGTACATGGACACGGCTTCCAAGGTTCTTCTGTCCATGGATCGAATTCGATCAGGGTTGAGCCCGTTTAACGCAGTCCGGAGTCCGAATCTCTCTTCGATTACGGTCGGGTTCAGCATGTACCGCCCATGACCGAACGTGACCGCGAAGCTCTTGTCGCTTCGCTTGACGAGAAGAACTGCAGCACTGCTTGAGTTTCGTAGTCGTAGCGTCGTCGGATCAATCGTGTCCCCGAAGAATTCAAGCCACGCTGGTATGCTGGACTCACTTGGTTTGACGTAAAGGGTTCCGACGGGAGTATCGTCGAGTGCGATCGGATATGACCTATAGCGTTTCGGCTCCTTGAGAATCAATTGAGGGTCTGAAATAGGGTCACGAATTGCGATGACGGTGAGCGTCATAGCCCTCGGCATCTTCACGTTGCTCCTTGTTTTTGGAAACGGAAACGAGATTGTAAGGGGACTCTACAACTCTTCCACCAGGCGAGACCGATTGGGAGTCGGTTTATCGCGCGAATACGCCCCCACCGGCGATCACTGTTGTGTGGACTCGTCAGCTTGACGAGCAAAGGCTGGCTTCTGATGAGCACGCCGAATTGACCACCCCAAGGGTTCGGCGTCCGGAAGTTGACTTCGCCCATCTGTTCGCGACGGGAGAGGCCACTAGGGTGGTCGAACCAATCCTTGTCCGTGACCGCGGCGTATGCTGCCATGGGCGAGGCTGTCTCGGAGGGGAAAGGAATCTCGTTGAAAGTAGTGGTCTCGGAATCTACGCATCTTGGGCTCATACCGCTGCCCCCTCGCCGGGGCTCTCGGCTGCCGCATCTCCAGACAAAAAAGCTGCAAACACCGCATCGATGTCCGAGCCGTGCCAAGGACTGCAAGAAAAAGACGTTCACGAAGTGGAAAATGCCGTCACAGATGTGCTGTCCGGCGAAAAAGCGCGCACAGAGCGAACGGACGGTAAGGAACGTTCAGCGTTGCAATCTCTACCCCGCCACTGGCGGTCGAGCGCTGTACCCTGAGTTGGTGAGCGTGGGGGCTTCCGCGCCCGCCCTCCTGTCTCCGCGCGCGGCCATGACCGCAGCCGGTTCCCTTTCCGGCGTCCAGATGGAAACCGCAATCGCTGTTAAGTAGTACGACTTTGATCGCCTGACGCCCCAATGGGCATCCGGTCGCACCTCATGTCGGAGAGCGCATTTGCATGAAGCTGGCATACCTGGGTCCAGCGGGGACTTACAGCGAACAGGCCGCTCTCGAGGCCGAAGGGGCCGTCCTCATGCCCTTCGGGACCATCCCCGCAGCAGTGCGCGCGGTGGAAGACGGCGCCGCCGACGCAGCTGTGGTCCCGGTCGAGAACAGCCTTGAGGGTACGGTCACCCAGACGGCCGACATCCTGATTCACCATACGAAACTCAGGATCCGGCAGGAAATCGTCCTTCAGATCCACCATTGCCTGCTGACTCAGCCCGGTGTCGGACCGCGCGACGTGTCGGTCATCTACTCTCACCCGCAGGCACTGGCTCAGTGCCGCGCCTACGTAGCCAACAACCTCCCCGGGGCCGAGGCCGTCGCGTCGTTGAGCACGGCCGCCGCCGTCAGGGACATGCACAACAGCGATCGTCCCGCTGCTGCAATATCGAGCGAGCGGGCGGCGGAGCTGTTCGACGCGGTCGCGGCGGATCGAAACATCGAGGACGTGCGCAGCAACAAGACGCGCTTCGTGATGTTGGCGCCACGGGACACGCTCCGGAGCGGTCGCGACAAAACCTCGATCTGCTTCGATTTCAGCGAAGACGCAGCGGGAACGCTGTACGGGGCTCTCGGGGAGCTGGCCACCCGCAACATCAACATGATCAGGATCGAGTCCCGTCCGGACCGGCGAAGTCTCGGTCGCTACATCTTTCTCATTGATATCGAGGGCCACCGCGAGGACGCGATTGTTCGAGCCGCGCTCAAGGGAATCCAGGCCCGGGCGACGATGTTTAAGGTGCTGGGGTCTTACCCGCGCATACGATGATCCCGCCTACAATGTCCGGCCCGCTGCCTCTTACCGAGAAGCACTGCGCGTACAGCTCCTCCACCCGCTCCACCTCGTCCGCGGACAAGCCCTTGAACTCGTGGGCACGTGCCCTTCTGGACAACCGGCCGTTGTCCTGCCGCAGGAACCGCACCAAGAGGGCGATGGTTCCGTCCGGCATGTCCGCGATTTCCTCCTGGACGCGTCGCGCGAACTCGTCGTATCCCTCCAGGTACGCGACTCCCCGGGGGAGATCCCGAGTCACCGTCTCTTCGACACACCTGTAGAGGAACTCGGCGTGCGCCGTCGCGTCGAAGAACCGGTAGTAGTCACCCGTGTCGTTCAGGACCTCGACGTTGTGCCGTTCCGTCGCGCGCCACTCGACCAGGGGGAGTACCTGCCGGGAATAGCTCGTAAGAACTTCACGGTAGTCGGCGATCCGCCTCAGCATCGGGACGCTCACCGGGAGCACCAAGTTCGGCGGGTTGTAGCCCCCTCGGGCCAGCGCGTGGTGGATCAGCCAGCGGTGGAGGCGTCCATTCCCGTCCTCGAACGGATGAACGTAGACGAATCCGAACGACAGGACGGCCGCCGCAACGACGGGATCCAAGGGCGATGTTGCGGCCTGCCGCGCGTACTCCACGAGCCCCCGCATGAGATCGGGCAGATCCTCCGGACGTGCGCTTATGTGCGCCGGAATGGGGTCCATGGTCGCCCGGTCACGCTCCCCGATCCATCCGCCCTCGGTCCTGAGGCCGAGCTGCACGAATCTCGCGTCGCCGATCACCATCTCCTGGAGTCGGGCGAGTTCATCGACGGTCAGATCGCAACGGCCTGCGTCGGCGATTACCTGAGCCCAGCGTAGCCGTCGGACGTGCGGCGGGCGTTCTCCCTCGATCTGAAACGACGCCGTGCTGTCTTCGAAATGGAGAAGCGCTGCGGCGCGACGAATGATATGAGGACGGGTTCGGGAGATGACCTTCCGAGCTTCTGCATCGAGGCGCATCTGCGCGTAGCGGTCGAGTTCCGGGGTCCGACGGACCATCGGGCAGAACCGCTGCGTACCCGGGAGATTGTTTCGAACCCGGTGGCGTCGCGAGAGGGGCCCGCTCTCAGGGGCGAACTGCAGCTTGGGATTCACCACCGGAACGGCCTTCACCTTTCCGGAGTCCGGCAGGTCCAGGCGCGTGTCCATCAGCCATTCGTACAGAAACCAGATTCGGCGGACGTATTTGCCGGTCGGCTTTTCGCGCACGATGCCGACGATCTCTTCCGGCTCGACTCGCCTGAAGAGAGCCCGCAGCACAGCGAGGCTTACGCCCTCCCATTTCACGGCGAACTCGAGTTGGTCCGCGAGGCTCTGTTCGGGTGCGAAACTCGGGGCGAACATGCGCCATTCGCGCGTGGAGACGGGATGATGGCGGTTGGCGATGGCTGCCAGACGTGACGGCGGAGGAACCCGCAGATCGTACTCGGTGATGAGCGCCGCGTAGCCGGCAGGTGTCCCCGGTTCGGGAAGGTCTCGTCCTCGGCAATTCATGACCGGAGCGGCGAAGTTCACAGATACCCTCGTCTGCACAAAATCTTCACAAAGCCGCAAAATCTTATCACATTGTGCTAGTCATGCAAGAAGGCGTCACAAATTACAGCGGGTGCAAAGACCTCATAGGGAGTCCGCCCCTCCATGCCGGACCTGCCGCCGTACTACGGGATCTTCCATCAGGAGCACTTCAACGACCTGGTGATCGGAACGTACGGGCGCAGCCTCTGGATCTCCTGGACGATCCGGGGTTCGGTGCAGCAGTTGAGCGAGGAGGGTGATTACGTGAACGAATTCCTCTTATGGATTCGTCGTGCGCGATGATGCTCCTACAGTGGGCCGCGCGTGTTGGCTAGCACGGCGTGCCTGGAGCAGTGCGCGCCGAACCGCGTTGGGCTCGTGCTCGATGATGCGCAGAGGCGTCGCCGCCGGGCCGCTGACGCGGCGCGTTCCCTGCTCCCATTTTCGGTAGCCGGAAAGGCTCATGCCCATCAGGGCGGCCATCTGAGCCTTGCGTTAGCTGCGCCTGTATCCGCACCTCGCGTGGGGCTACCGGAGCGTGAACAATGGCGGGGCCTTCGCCCTTCGCATGGGCGAGGGCTTCGTTCAGGGACTGGATCAGGTCTTCTCCGAACGTGCTCATTGCCTCTCCTTTCCTTGTCTCCTGATCGCCTCGACGAGTGCGGCTACTGCTCGGCGTTCGCTTGGGCTCAAGTCGGTCTTATCGGACTTCGAATAGGCGAGAAGCGCATAGATCGGCACTCGTTCGCCTCCGTAGAAGTAGATCACTCGGGCACCACCTCGCTTGCCGCGGCAGCACCTAGTAACCCAATGGGGCAGTCATGGCAATCCGTCAAGACCGACGCCTATTCCTTCCTTCGGCGATTCGTCTACGGCTTGATGGGCGGCGATCGGTTCGGATCCTGCCGGCTGGGATGCCCAAGGCCGGTGAAGGTGGAATGCGCATGGCTGGACCGACATCGGCAACGCCCTTCTTCCGCCGCGTCTTGCGCGAGCCGACTTTCCTCGTGCAGAAGATGCTTCACGTCCTGAGCGGGGACGTCATTCAACCCACCGAAGACGAGCGGAGAAGCTCGATGACACGGCGATGAGCGCTACCCGGCCATCCACCGTTTCCAGGTACGCAGGCGCCTTGGCGAGCACCAGATTCTCTCCCGAACCCGCGGTCTTGATCGCCGCCGCTGCGAGGGCTCTGCGGGTCGAGCGTATCCCGCCCGCTCCGTAGTCCATCGCGTGGTTGTTCGCGAGCCCTGTACCGGTTCCGGTTTTCTCGACAAGCTGCTGGAGGGTGACTTCACTTTGCTGGAGAGCACCCATGTCATTCCCAGCCTGGAGCAGGTGCTTTCTCTCCTGTGGATTCCTGATTTGGACTAGCAGCTGTGCGCCGTGCCTCAGGGTAGAGGACCGACGTTTGACCTCCGGCTCGCACCTGTAGCCTGTCGCCAGTCAATGATCTTCCCGCCAAGTGCGGGCTGCAACCGGTAACCCCCGAGCTTGATGCCCACATCGGCGAGCTGCTTCGCTGCTTGCTCGCTACGGGCCAGCTCCGTCTCGCGGATCGTGGGGTTCGGCTTGAGAATCTCGGGTGGGCGATTTCCCTTCATGAGGGTTCTCCCCGATGGAACTCGATGTGTGCATGACCGATGGAGGAAACGGGGCGCACCACCACTTGGAAGAGAGCTTCGATCTCCTGCTCCGGGTCATCCATGGGGTCCATGGGGCGGGGAAGATCAAGTCGCACCGCAGTCGACAGGATCTCCGAGACTGCTCTCCAGAATCGATCGGTAGTTGGCTCAACGGGAGCCGGCTCATAGGGCACTCTTCTGGAGTCCGCCCAACGGTTGATCTGGTCCCGCATGATGTGGATGAACCTCCGGGTCGTGCGGTCGACACCTGGTATTCTCTCATCTGGTGCCAGCCACCTCGACCCGTACCAGAACTCATTGCTGTTCCACGCGACGACACCGACAGGAGTTGTCTCGTTGAGACCATCGCCCGAGCTGACCCGGATCACGGAGTAGCCACACGGGATCGTCTTAGTTCTCGGAATCACGCACATCGCTGAGCCACTCCTTTTGCACCAAGATGTCCTGAGCCAGCGCTATCTGACGGCGGGTGAACATCTTCTTCCTATCGCTCCAAGCGTAGACGAGGCTCGCGATGTCTTTCCCGGCGGCAGCCTCGCGCTCTTTGGCAACCCAGTGAACGGTCGCGAGCAGTTCAAGGCCGAAGGGCGACTCGAAGCCTTCGACCCAGTTCCAGTTGCTTATGAGGCTCGTCGCCTCCGTCCGCGTAGCCAGTAACCATGTACCCCTCAACGGCGTGCAGCACATGGCTGAGGTTGTCAGCAAACGGACCGTAGGGACCCGGCTCGAATCGCAATCCCAGCGGCTCTCCGGCTTCCTGCATGAAGTACAGAAGTTTGTGTACCTTCAACAGCGTCACAAACGGTTCCATCAGCCCCCGCAGATAACGATCCATCAGCGCGACCAATGCTGCTCGGCCTGGCGTCATCCTGGGAGAGAATGGCAGAATGGGCAACTCCATCGTTTTACCCCCGGAACCGATTCTCGTTGTGCCACTCCAGGCACTCCCGTTCCGGCCGATGGTCGGAGCGCGCAGGCACCCATAGCCCCTTGCCGTGCAGCTTGTAGTAGTTCTCCCCGTCATCGAAGTCCGTGTGGATGTGCTTACTGACCTCGAAGTGGTAGTCCGGAGTGACCGTCACATAGCTGGCATCGAAGAGCCTGTGCACATCGGAGCGCAGAAGCATTCCGTTCTGAACGTAGTTCTCCGGGACTTCGCTGAAGGGCCGGATGTGGGCCGCGTCGAGAGCTGGGACACCGAACTGACCACGCCAAGGCTTCGGAGTCCAGAAGTTGACTTCGTCCACCTGTTCGCGAAGGGAAAGGCTCCTGAGGTGGTCGAACCAGTTCTTGTCCGTGACCGCGGCGTATGCCTTCAAGGCTGAGTCCTATGTCTCGGTGGGAGAATCTCCTGATGCATGGAATAGCTTGTTCTCGGAATCTACACGTGTCAGGCTCATGTCGCCGCCCCACCCGCTCTACTTCATCCGGGGACAGGGGGGCGAACAAAACTGCGGGAAAGCGTCACGGGTCGTTAGAAACCGTCACAAATCAGAACGTGGTGCAGAAAAATCTTCACCGTGGCGTATTCGAACCTGCGACAGCGGCCTCGAGAGGAGCCTTCGATCCGGGGTAGCGTGACCGCGACAGGTGCCTTCAAGGCGGCCCCCCTGTCTCGGAGAGAGGCACTTCCATATGGTAGGAATGGAATTCCACCGAAATCTCCGCAGGTCTGGCTCAGAATGCTGCCCTCATCCGGTCACCAGATCGACACCAAGTCTGAAGCGGACCCCCAACAGCACAGGGCGTGTTCGCGAGTGAAGTGGACTCGTCATCTCTCGTCCGGCTTCGTCGTCGGACTTGTAGCCGCGGCCGTCCTGGACCTCGGCTTCGGCATCAGCTTCAGTAGCATCGCGCGCTATGTTGTCCCCCCGTTGGTGGTGCTGGGCCTGGTCGTTTCGGTCCTGGACTACTCCTCAGACGATTGAAGGCGTAACGGACCCACACGCAGTCGGCCCTCCACAACGGTAGGCAAGGGCTGCCAGGCATGCCGCCGTCGATCGTATATCGCCCGGCAGCCCCCTTCCGGCTACGTTTGAGGGATCTTTCCCGCCTCCGGAGGATCCCATGCGTTACCTCGCCCTCTTCCTCCTCCTCGCATTCTGCCTCGAAGGCTGCGCCGCCGCCGGTACCAGCCCGGGCGCGTCCCGAAACCTCATCACGCGCGGGCAGATCGAAGAGTCGCAGGCGATCACCGCATTCGACGTCATCCGCGCGCTGCATCCCCAGTGGCTGCGGGCGCGGGGGCAGACCGTGGGGCTGGCGAATGCGACGCCGGCGGCGCCGACGGTCTTCATGGATGGCACGCGCATAGGCGATCTGGATGTCCTGAACGCGTATCAGGTGCGAGACATCGAGGAGATTCGCTATCTCGATCCGGGCAGAGCCGCGAGTCTCTACGGGATGGGGTTTCCCCGGGGCATCATCGAGATCATCTCTTTGAGGCGGTGAACCGGTTGAGGTGGGTCGCCATCTTCGCGATCGCGGGCATTCCGTCCGCGTGTGGCCTGGACGGGACCTCGCCATTGGATGGCGACGGCAGTGGCACACCGCCCCTGCCCGAGGAGGCCTTCTGCAGCATTCCCCTGGAGCTGATCATCTCCGGGGGCGTGGGCCGGGACGGCATTCCGGCTCTCGTGAACCCGTCGCTCGTGCCCAGCTACCACGCCGAGGCCACCTACATCGGGGAAGCCGACCGGGTGATCGGGATCGAGGCCGACGGGCGGTTCATCGCGGTGCCGCACAACATTCTCTGGTGGCACGAGATCGTGAACTTCGACGACTTCGGGAGCCCGTTCGCCGTCACCTACTGCCCCCTCACCGGGTCGAGCATGGTTTTCGATCGCTCGTCCATCGAAGGTGCCGATCTGGGGGTCTCGGGTCTCCTGTTCCACAACAACCTGATGATGTTCAACCGCCGCGGCGATGCGGCCCAGGAATCACTCTTCCCGCAGATGCTGCGGAGTGCGCGATGTGGTCCGCTGGACGGGCAGCCGCTCGAGCTGCTTCCAGCGATGGAGACCCGGTGGAAGGCCTGGAAGGAGCTTCATCCCGAGACTCTGGTTGTCTCAGGTATTCGGGACCGGGGTGGGGACTACGAGTACTATCCCTACAACGACTACGAGGACATCGACAACGCCCAGACCCTCTTTCCGCACGTCGAGTTCGACACCCGCCGGCCCCCCAAGGAGCGCGTCTTGGGTATCCCGCGGGACCACGGCTTCGGGATGGCGTTTCCGTTCACGGTTCTCGAAAGCAGGGGCGATGTCGTGGTGGTGCACGACGACGTGCAGGGCTCGCAGCCGGTGGTCGTGTTCTGGTCCTCCAAGGCCCAGACGGCCGTGGCGTACACGCCCGCGGCGAACGGCCAGGACCTCACCTTCGAGGTTCGGGACGGGAAGTTCTTCGATGTGGAGACGGGCAGCGAGTGGACCTTGGGGGGGCTTGCGGTCGCGGGTCCTCATGAGGAGGCGTTGCTTGAGCCGGTCGCGGACGCATACATGGCCTTCTGGTTCGCCTGGGCGACGTTCCAGCCCAACACGGACGTGCTGTCTGGCCCGCTCCGCTTGTCCTGAACAAGAAAAACCGGCCAGCTCGCTCGGGAGCCAGCCGGTTTTTCCTCGCCGCCAGACCTGCCCTCAGAGAGGGGTCACACCCCGGCGCCCTCGGCTCAATTCGGATCCCAGAACAGCCGCACGTTCCAGGGCTCCGAACCCAGGTTCTGGGCCGACTGCGCTGCCGTCAGGTTGGCGTTGTTGACCGACTCCTCGCTCTGCGGGTACGGCAGCCGCACCGGGATGAGGTCGTTGTTCAGGTTGTCGGGACCCGCCAGCAGGCCGGGGTGGTCGGCGCGCCTGAAGTAGGCCCACGCCTCCGGGCCCTGATCATAGAGCGCGAACCACATCTGCTGGGCGATCTGCCCCAGCTGGGCGTCCATATCGGAGGCGAAAGCCACCATCGGCTGCGCGAGATACGCGTCGATGTCGTCCGAGGAGATATCGTACGTCTC
Source organism: Longimicrobiales bacterium (assembly GCA_965237885.1). Classification (GTDB taxonomy): domain Bacteria; phylum Gemmatimonadota; class Gemmatimonadetes; order Longimicrobiales; family Gaopeijiaceae; genus BD2-11. The sequence goes on from CBDEGN010000002.1 coordinate 2,230,438, forward strand.
CATCGACGCCCGAACGCCGGCTTCGTACAGAGCCCTCGCGTCGCCCCCGGCATAGCCTCTGGCCGCGGCCTCGGCCTGAAGCAGCGCTACCTCCGCGTACGACTGGATCCAGGTCGGCGTGGAGGGCCGAAGGAACCACTCCCCGACCCGGGAGACCTGCTCGAACTCGATCCCGTGACTGTCGTCCAGTCCGTTGGGCATTCCGGCGAACTCACCCGTCTCCTTCGCCGGATCGGCGTAGACGGGGAGCCTGGGATCGTTGTGCGCGACCAGGGCGTCGACCATCGCCTTGCTGATCCGGAAGTCACCGGGGCGAGCCGTGAACGCCGGCGCCATCGGATTCTCGTTGGGCGGAGCGCCGAGCCACGCGAGCCTGGCCTCATCGTCGCTGCTGCCGAAGACTCCGGCAGAGATGGCGCTGGAGGCTTCCGACGCGCTCTGCATCCGAATGGCCATGCGAAGGCGGAGCGAGTTGGCGAAGAGCCGCCACTTCTCCATGTCGCCTCTATAGAGGAGATCGGGGTTCCCGACCGTTCCCCGGAACGCGTCTCCGAACAGGGAGCCCATCGGCTCGATCTGGGAACTGGCTGCGGAGAGTTCGGCCAGCAGCGCGCTGTAGATCGACTGCGCGTCATCGTACGCGGGCGTGATGTTGTTGTTGGCCAGCCCGCCCAGAGCCTCGGAGTAGGGGATGTTGCCCCACATGTCCACCATGTTGTGGAACATCCAGGCCCGCATGATTCTTCCGACCGCCTGCTGATTCGCCTCGCCTCTCTCGGCGGCCTTCTGGACGACTCCGTCGAAGTCCACGAGGGCTCCGGTGTAGAGGCCGGCCCAGAGCCCGTCCGAGAAGCTGCCGTCGATCTCGTAGCGATCGATCGAGCCGTACTGGAGTCGGGCGTAGTGCTGTACCCAGACCGAGGCCGTGCCGCGGTCGAAGCCGGTGCCCAGGAGGCTGGTCACGGCATTCACGATGCCCGCGGGCAGCAGGTACTGCGCGCCCACGTCCGTGGGTGCGTTCGGGTTGGTGTTGATCCCGGTGAAGTCGTCCGTGCAACCGGAGGCCCCCAGGCCGACTGCCATGAGCAAGCCGGCCGCGAGGCTGCGATATGTCATTCTCTTCTTGTTCATTCTCAGTCTCCCGCTTGTATCTGAAATCTTCGGCATCGTCGGCTTTTCCTGTCGAGACATGTTCGTCATCTCAGTGCACGACGGAGACGTTGAACCCGAAGGTCCGTGGTGTGGGATACTGTTCGTATTCGATGCCGGCGAGGTTGGCTTCGCTGACGCTGCCCTCGATCGCTGCGGTTTCCGGATCGATGTGCGGGACCTGGGTCCACAGCCAGATGTTGCGGCCCACGATGGTGATGCGGGCGCGCGATACCGGCAGCATGTCCAGATACTGCTGCGGCAGGTCGAAGGCGATGGCCACTTCGCGCAGCTTCGTGAAGTTGTTGTCGAAGAGCCACTCGGTGTCCACGTCGTCGAGACGCGTGGCGAGCGTGCGCGGCGCGACCGCCACCGTGTTCGCTGATCCGCTCTCGGTCACCCCGGGGAACACCACCGGGCCGCGACCCGTGGTTCCGTCCGGATCCCAGTCCATGGGGGTGGAGTTCGCCGACTCGTACAGCACGCCGGTCCGGTATCCCAGGCGGCAGGAGCCGCAGAAGATCTGTCCGCCCTGGTGCGTGTCGACCTGAGCGCTGAAGGTGAAGGAGCCGTATCCGAGCGTGCTGCGAATGCCGCCGATCCAGTCGGGTTGGTATGAACCGATCACCTCCGACGATCCACGGATCGGAAGACCGTTGCTGCCGACGATGATGTTGCCCGCGCCGTCTCTCCTCCACGTCGGACCGAAGAACACGCCGTACGGGTGTCCGGGCCGGGCCTCGACGGCTCCCCGGATTCCACCGGCCCGACCGATCACGATCGACTCGAGGCCGGGGGCTAGCTCCAGCACTTCGGAGTCGTTGGCGCCGAAGTTCAACGACATGTCCCAGGAGAGACCGCCCGGCTGGTTCAGCAGGTCGACCGACAGCAGCGCCTCAATGCCCTTGTTGCGCACCGAGCCGGCGTTCAGGACCTGACGCGTGTAGCCGCTCGACTCCGAGACGTCCACCGCGAGGATCTGGTCCTTGGTGGTCGAATTGTAGTAGGTGAGGTCCAGGGCGGCGCGATCGAAAAAGAAGCGGAGATCCGTGCCGATTTCCCAGGATTTGGTTTCCTCGGGCCTGAGGTTGGCGTTGGGGATCGTGTTGCTGGTCGTGAAGCCGGGGATGTTCCCGAACTTGTCGACCTCGGAATAGACCGAGGTGAGCTGATACGGATCCGCGTCATTTCCGACTTTGGCCCAGCTCGCTCTGAGCTTCCCGTAGGACAGGAAGTCCGAGTCGATCTGAAGAGCGTCGGTGAACACCAGGCTGCCCGAGAATGACGGGTAGAAGTACGAGCGACTGTCCTCGGGCAAAGTCGAGGACCAGTCATTCCGGGCCGTAACGTCGACGAATGCGAAGTCCCGGTACCCGAACGTCACCAGGCCGTACAGACTGTTCACCGCCTTCTTCTCGACGATGTAGTTCAGGAGCGGGGGAGCGGCCGAGTTGCTCACGTTGTAGATGTCCGGCACGTTGAGCTTGCGGCTGCCCGCCTCCTTCAGGTCGAAGTCGTTGCGCCGTATGTTGGCGCCGCCGCTGACGTTCAGCGAGAGGTCGGTGGTCAGCTGCCGGTTCGCGGTGACCAGCGCCTCCAGGTTGGTCTCCTGACGGAACGAGGAAGCCTCCACGAAGCCGCCCTCGGGGGTGTCCTGGGAGTAGAACGGGTAGACTTCCTTGTTAAGCTGCTCGAACCAGTCCGTCCCCAGGCGCACCCGGGCGTTCAGCCAGTCCCCGGCGAGCCTGTAGTTGCCCGTAACCTGACCGAGCACGCGGTTGCGCTGGTCGTCGTTGTTCCGGAAGAACTGGAGCCAGTAGACGTTGTCGTGGTAGTTGTGGTTCCAGTTGGGGGTCAGGACGCCGGAGGACTCATCCCACTCGTCGGTGGCGCGCTCCATGCGCTTCGCGTCGACCTGCCGCTGGTACCAGTTGAAGATGTGGATGGCGCTGTAGGACCCGTTGCCGGGCGAGGGGCGGTTGTGACCCTGCGATTGCGTATACTGGAACGAGCCGTCGATGTCGAATCTGTCGGTCACCTGTACGCCCGCGTTCAACGCCAGCTGCGTCCGTTCGGCCTGGTTTTGCGGGGCCATGCCGGTGGCGTCCATGCGCAGCGCGGAGAAGCGTACGTTGGAGCGCTCGGTGGCGTTGGAGATTGCGAAGTTGGTCGTGAGGTTGCGGCCCGTCTGGAAGTACTCCCTCACGTTCATCGGGGAGGGCAGCCAGGGCTGCGCAACGCCCCCCGACCACCACTGGGGGAAGGGCCGGCCGTCGAGGGGCGGACCCCAGCTTTCGTCCACTCCGTCGTTCTCTCCGCCCCCTCTTCCGTCGACCCAGTTGTAGCCGTCGGCCGTGGCGCCGCCGCCGTATGCGTTCTGGTACTTGACCAGGCGCAGCGGCGACTCGATGACGAAGTTGCTGCTGGCGGTGATGGTCGTGCCGCCAACGGAGCCCCGGCCCGACTTGGTGACGATCTCCACGACGCCGTTGGAGGCGCGCGACCCGTAGAGCGCGGCCGCGTTCGCGCCACGAAGCACCGTCACAGACTCGATGTTGGCAGGATCGAGATCCTGGGCCATGTTGCCGTAGTCGATGCCGCTTCGACCCCGGACCACCGCGCTCCGAGTGGCGCCGTTGGCGGCCGTCTCCCGCCGGCTGTTGTCGATGGGCACGCCGTCCACCACGATCAGCGGCTCGTTGTTCCCGGAGATCGAGGCGATGCCGCGGAGGACCATCTTCGAGGTCCCGCCCAGAACGGCCGGGGGCGTCACCACCAGTCCGGCCACCTTGCCGGCCAGCTGGCTGATGACGTTGTTGTCGCGGACCTCGTTCAGCTCGTCCCCGCCGATACCCTGAACCGAGTAGCCAAGGCTCCGTTCTGCGCGGGTGATGCCGAGCGCGGTGACGACCACCTCGTCCAGAAGCAGCGCTTCGCTCTCGAGTGCGAAGTCGGCCACGGCCGCAGCGTCGGCGCTGACCGTGACCTGCGCGGTCTGAGTGACATAGCCCAGGCGTTCCACCCGAAGCGTCACGTCCCCGACCGGTACTCCGGCGATGAGGTACCGGCCGTCCGCGTTGGTCGCGCCACCGGTTCCCCGCCCGACGATGGAAACCTGGACGGCCTCCAGAGGAGCGAGCGTTCCTGCATCCGTAATGGCACCGGTTACGTTCCCGGTCTGCGCCTGGAGCAGCGACGGGACCGCCAGGAGAGCCAGGGCCAGGAAGGCCCGTGGAATAATCCGGACATTATACTTCTTCATAGTTACGCTCCTTGCGAAGTTCGACTATACAGCCGCGTTCTTTTAGTTGCCGCCCAGGCGGTAGCCGAGGCCCACGCTGACCGACATGTCGACCTGCGCTTCGTCCGTGACGTGGTTCGAGTAGATCCAGCTGGTGGCGTCCGCGAAGACGAAGGCGTTGGATTCGAAGACGTATCGCGCGCCCGCTCCCAGCACCCCCGTGAACTCCGTGACGTCGTACGAGTAGCTGCTGGTGGTCGCGCCCTGTCGATCCACGATGATGAGCCCGCCACCTCCATGGACGTAGGGTTCGACGGTTCCCCCGGTCGCCAACAGGACCTCCACGCCCCCGCCGAAGTACTGGCGGCCGAGGCTGACCGACTCGTTGATGCCTCCGGTCGTATCCGTCCCGGACCTGGAGGTGAAGCTGGCATCTCCCCGAATCGATATGCGTTCGTAGAGCTGAAGCCTCACCCCGCCACCGAAGCGCACCCCCGATCCGTAGGACACCGAGCGATCCGCGTCGAAGCCCGAGGGGTCGTTGATGAATCCCCCGTGGCCGGCGAGCGAGAAGCTGGTGACGGTCTCCTGCGCGTTCGCGGGCGAGGCTGCGACCACGCTCACAAGTACTGCGAGGAAAACTCTCCGTAGTCCTGACATGGAGCCCTCCTGTCGTGTTGAGGCGCCAACCTGGAAAGCTGGGAGGGCCAACTGGTCACGCCGGGAAAAAGCCCATTCTAAGGTGCGGCAGCTCCGTGAGTCAACCCTTGCCGGATATGATGCTCCCTGAAGCCCGGGTGTCGTGCTCTCGGAGGACGGACGCTATACTGTCAACAGGCTGCCGAGACTTCGTGATGGGCGTCTGCGAGGAGACGAGCCCGCGACGCCTCGGCAGCCTGCCTCACCCGTCCGAAGCGCAGGACCACGGCGGTGCCTGCTCCGCGGGCGCCCCGCAACATCAGCCGGGGGACCGATGCTGCCCATCCTCCTGAGCCTGCTCAGCGCGGCGCCGGCGAGCCAGGAAGTGCCCCAAACGGCGTATGTCGGGATCGAGGACGAGACCGAAGTCTCCGTTCCGCGCCTGGCGCTGGACGCCGACATCGACGGGTTTCTCGACGAGCCCGCGTGGCTCGCCGCCGCGGTTCTGACGGGCTTCTCCCAATACGAGCCCGTGGACCAGAGGCCGGCCGCCGACACGACCCAGGTCCTGGTCTGGTACTCTCCCACCGGCATCTACTTCGGCATCAAGGCCTTCGATGCCTCGGGATCGGTCAACGCCACGCTCGCGGACCGGGACCGGATCGACGGCGACGACTACGTCCAGCTCCTGCTCGACACGTTCGACGATCAGCGCCAGGCCTTCCTGTTCGGCGTCAACCCGTTCGGAATCCAGCAGGATGGCAACCGGACCGAAGGAGAGCAGGGCAGGGCGAGCCGAGGCGTCGAGGTGAGCGAGACCAACCTCACGCCGGACTACGTCTTCGACTCCCGGGGAAGACTCACGGACTATGGCTACGAGGTCGAGATCCACATCCCCTTCCAGAGCATCAGCTATCAGGCTGCCGACGTGCAGAGCTGGGGCATCAACGTCATCCGCAAGGTGCAGCACTCGGGATACACCGACACGTGGACTTCCAGCAGGCGGGGCGCGGCCTCGTTTCTGGCCCAGTCCGGCCGGCTGGTGGAGATGCGGGACCTCAACCGGGGCATGGTCGTGGATATGACGCCCACGGTGACGGCGGCGTTGAACGGCGCAGCCGATGCGAACAACGCCTGGAGCTACGGATCGGACGCGGAGATGGGAGGCAACCTGCGCTGGGGCGTGAGCGCCAACGTCACGCTGGACGCCACGGTGAACCCCGACTTCTCCCAGGTCGAGGCCGATGTGGGACAGGTCTCCAGCAACGAGCGCTTCGCCCTCTTCTTCCCCGAGAAGCGGCCCTTCTTCCTGGAGGGAATCGATCGCTTCGACACCCCGAACCGTCTCATCTACACGAGGCAGTTCCGGGATCCCGTGGCGGGCGTAAAGCTCACGGGGAAGGTGGCGGGCATGAACATCGGCCTGCTCTCCGGCCTGGATGCCTCCGTCACGAACAGCGCGGGCATCGACTCAAATCCCTACTTCAACGCGCTCCGGCTGCAACGCGATGTCGGCGGGCAGTCCACGATCGGGATGGCCTATACGGACCGCGTCGTGGGAAGCGATTTCAACCGGGTCGCCGCCGCCGACACGCGGCTCGTCTTCGGGGGCCTTTACGCGCTGGCCCTCCAGGGAGGCGCGAGTTTCACGAGGTCCGGTGGGGCCATCAACCAGGCTCCCATCTGGGAGGCGGTCTTCCAGCGCACCGGACGCAGAGTGGTGCTGGACCATCGAATCACGGGCATCCATCCCGACTTCGAGACTCAGGCGGGCTTCGTCAACCGTCCTGGGGTGATCCACACCCGTCTCACCAACAATGTGAACATCTACGGAGGACCGGGCGCCCTCGTCGAGCGCTGGACGCCGGGGTTCAGCATGATGGGCTGGTGGGAATACCACGGATTCGGCAGCGACGCCCCCGAGGAGACCAAGACCTTCCTGGCGAGCACGGTCCAGCTCCGGGGCGGGTGGTCGATGCGCGTGAGCCACGGATGGGAGAGCTACGCGTTCAAGCCCGCGTGGTACGCTGACTACGGGGTCGTGCGACCCGCCGGCGCGGGCGCCGACACGGTGTTCTGGGACGCGCCGGACCGGATCACCGACGTGAGAGGGTGGATCACGAGCGTCACCACCCCCGAGTTCCCCTCGTTCTCGGCCAGGGTGGCCGTCAACGTGTGGCGCGACGTGGGTTTTGCCGAGGCCCGGGGGGTATGGCTCTTCCGCCCCAGCGCGACCGTCAACTGGCGGCCGACGGACCAGTTCCGCTTGAACTTCCTCTACAGCCAGCTCACGCTCGACCGCCGCTCCGACGGGTCGAACATGTCGAACCAGAGGATTCCCAGGCTCTCGCTGGAATACCAGATCTCGCGCTTCCTCTTCGTTCGGCTGGTGGGACAGTACGACTCCCTGCGCCGGGACGCGCTGAGGGCCGGCGACACCGACGAGCCCATCTTCCTCTTCAACGCGGAAACCGGTGGATGGGTACCGTCCCATCCCACGGAGTCCAACGATTTCACGGGCGACGTCCTGCTGTCATACCGGCCGACGCCGGGGACCGTCGTGTTCCTCGGATACGGCGCGGCGCTGGACGAGCCCGACTCGTTCCGGTTCCGCCGGATGGAGAGGGGCGAGGACAGGTTCTTCATGAAGCTGAGCTACCTGTTCCGGCGCTAGGGTTCTCCGTCGGAGTGCGAAGCGACAGGGGGCGAGGACATGAACGATTCGGCAGCGTCGAGCGTCGATAGGGTAGGAGGACGCGCACGCTCGCCGATTGACTGGAGGATACTATGAGAGGACGCCGGTTCTTCAGGCGCTCACGATGGACGTTGGCCCTTGCCTGCGGCCTCGTGGTGTCGGCACTCGCGGTCCTGACCGCCGCCTCAACACGCCCGTCGCCCCCCATCCCACAGGAGGAGCTCGGGCGCCTGCTCTTCTGGGACCCGGTCCTGTCGGGCCCCCTGGACGTGTCCTGCGCCACCTGTCACCACCCTGATAAAGCGTATGCCGACGGACGTGCCCTGTCCCTCGGTCCGGGAGCGGTGGGCTTCGGTCCCGACCGGGTCGACCTCACCAACGGCGGGATTCCCGTGGTGCAGCGCAACTCGCCCACGCTGCTCAACGTCGCGTTCAACGGGCTGGACAGACCCCGCAGGCGGCGCCGGCGCGAAGCGCGTTTCACATCCCTGCCGGCGGACCTCGAAACCGTCGATTCGGATCGGGCTCCCATGTTCTGGGACCGCCGGGCCCGGAGCCTCGAGACGCAGGCGCTCATTCCGCTGACGGTCCGCGAAGAGATGCGGGGAGATGCCTACTCCGAAGAGGTTGCGGTCGACTCCGTCGTGGCCCGTTTGCGGGCGATTCCCGAGTACGCGGGCCTGTTCCGTGAAGTGTACGGTCGGGATACCCACATCGACGCCGCGCAGATCGCGGGGGCGATCGCCGCCTTCGAGCGCACCCTGGTTACGCGCGACAGCCCCTTCGACCGGTTCCTGGCCGGGGACGAAGACGCCCTCACCGTGCAGCAGCGTCGAGGACTCGAGGAATTCGACGAGGCCGACTGCTCGGATTGCCACGATGGCCCGATGCTGTCGGACTTCCGCATGCAGGCCGAAGGAGTCGCCGAGAACCCCCTCCTGGCTGAACCCGACGCGGGGGACGGGCGCTTCCGGTTCCGCACACCTTCCCTTCGCAACGTCGCCGTCACCGCACCCTACATGCACAACGGGATGCTCGGGACGCTGGAGGAGGTCCTCGCCTTCTACGATCGCGGGCGGTCCGAGAACCCCAACGTCTCCAACCGGCGGCGGCGGCGCGGCGATGATGACCGCGCGGACGAACCCCCCGGCCCTCCCGGCAGACTCTCGGGACGATTTCGCGGCGTGGACGACATGACGAACCAACAGATGCAGGACATCATCGCCTTCCTGGAAGCGCTGACTGATCCCGACTTCGACCGCACGATCCCGGCCCGGGTGCCCAGCGGTCTGCCCCCCGGGGGGAACATTTCGACGGCGAGAACGACGAGTCGCTAGGGCGGGCAGAGATGGGCCTGCTCAAACTGATTGACCCTCTGGTACCGCCGAGACGAGCACAGTCCGGTTCCGGGCTTGGTGTGTGAGTTGATGGCCGCTCAGTCGAGACACATACTGCGATGACCTGCCAACCACGTCTTACCAATCCCCGCACTGGCTCATCATCATGACGACACAAACCAGCAAGAACTCGAGGCCCACGCCGCACCCCTCCCCTGGCGCGGTCGGCCTCAGCCGTCGGCAGTGGCTCGCCGGCACCGGAGCCGGTGCGGCGGCCCTGCTGCTGAACCAGAGCGCCCTTCGGGCCGCCTCGCCGTCAGGCGTCAGGCTGCCCGCGCAGCAGGTCAGGACAGTCGTGTTCACGAACACCACCGTCGCCAACCCCGATGCCGTACAGGACGATGTGGCCCTCGCGGTCGAGGGCAACCGGATCGCGGCAATCGGCCCCACCGATGAGGTGCTCGGCGACTATCCCGACGCCGAGCAGTACGACGGGCGCGGCAAGGCGCTCTTCCCGGGCCTCATCAACTGTCACGCCCACATGCGGGCAGTCGTCGCGCGCGGCTTCAACGAGGACTTCGGCTTCCCCAACACCGCAAACCTGGCGGTCTCGCCCGCCAGCCTCCTCGAGGGAGAGGAAGGCAATCTCATGGTGCAGGTCGCCGCGCTCGAGGCCATACGCACCGGGACCACCACCATCGTCGAGTACACCGGGAACATTCAGCGCCAGGCGGCGGCATTGGCCGACTCGGGGCTCCGTTGCGTGTTCGCGGAAGGGATCCGCGACGCCGAGAACGTTCCCGGCCCGGTGTCCACGAGGGCGATGGCCGAGACGGTCAGCGAGACGCCCCGGTTCTCGGAGAGGCTGCGAGACGAGGGCATGCAGCGGATCAACGACCTGTTCAGTAGCTGGCATGGGGCAAGACAGGGCCGCATCACGGTGTTTCCGGCGGCTTCGCTCACCGAGACTTCGTCGCCCGAGCTGCTGCGGGCGGTGCGTGACTTCGCCGAGACCCATGACCTCGGGTACACGATCCATCTGAACCAGAGCCGCGCCGAGTACGAGTTCATGGTCATGCACCACGGCCTGCGTCCGGCGGCGTATCTGGACCGGCACGACTTCCTCGGCCCCCGGCTGTTCGCGGCGCACGCCCGCTACGTCAACCACGAGGAGATCGCGCTGCTGGGCACGTCCGGCACCATCATCTCGCACCAGGCGGGGATGGCGGCGAACCGCGGAATCAGCCCGCCGATTCCGGAGCTGCGGACGGCCGGTTGCCCCATCGCTCTCGGTACCGACAACAACACCAACGACGTCTTCGAGGTAATGCGAATCGCCCTGTTGACCGAGCGAATCCGGCGCAATCGCGACGGGGACGAGGTGCCCGGCCTCCAGCCTCAACCGGAGGACATCCTGGCGGACGCGACGCAGAGTGGTGCGCTGGCGGTGCAGCAGGCCGACGAACTCGGCACACTGGAAGTCGGGAAGAAGGCCGACCTCCTGGTGGTGGACACGCTGCGGGCCCACCTCGTGCCGGCGGGGCGCATCATCTCCGCGCTGGTTCACAGCGGCCACCCGGGCGACATCGAGTCGGTCATGGTGGATGGACAGTTTGTGATGCGCGACCGCGAGGTCCTCACCATGGACGAGGAGGCCATCCTGCGGGAAGCCGACGCGGTGGGCCGCAGGATCTGGAGCCAAGTGCTGGAGGCGAGCCCGCTCAACGTGCCGCGGCTGCCGCGTCGGGGCTGACCGCGACGGGTCGCGGCGGGTTACTCACCGCTCGGGCGACGCTACCCCCTGACGCCCGCACTGTCTCGAAGGCCGATGCCACCTGTCGCGATGGGGCAAGACTGGCAGGTGTACCGTTCTACCGGACTGCGGACATAGGCAGCAGGACGTAGCGACTGCGCGGTTTGGCCGAATCGGGCTCAGCCCCGCAGGTGCTCGTTGAAAAACGCGATGGTCCGCTCCTCCGCGGGGCGAGCAGCCTCTTGGTCGTAACGTGGGGTGGTGTCGTTGTGGAACCCGTGGTTCGCGCCCTCATAGACATGGACCACGAACTCCTTCCCGTTTGCCTCGAGCGCCTGCTGGTAAGCGGAGTAGCCGGCGTTGATCCGCTCGTCCAGGCCCGCGAGCTGGAACATGAGGGGCGCCCGTATGGAGGGCACGTCCTCCAAGTCCGGCGCCGACCCGTAGAACGGTACACCAGCGGCCAGATCCGGAAGCCGGACCGCGAGCTGATTCACGACTCCGCCGCCGTAGCAGAACCCGACGGCCCCGACTTGCCCGGTGGTCGTCTCGTGGTCCCGCAGGAACCGGAACGCGGCCACCCAGTCCTCCATCATCACGTCCCTGTCGAGCTGCTGCTGCATCGCTCGGCCTTCGTCGTCGTTGCCGGGATAGCCACCCAGGGGGGTGAGCGCGTCCGGCCCCAGCGCCACGAAATCCGCGGCGGCGAACCTGCGGACCACGTCTTCGATGTAAGGGTTCAGGCCGCGATTCTCGTGGATGACGAGGACCGCGGGCTTGGGCTCCATCGCGCCGGCGGGCACGGCCATGTAGCCACGCATGGTCCCCGAGCCGCTCGGCGAAGGGTAGGTGACGTACTCCTGCAGGATCCGGGCATCGTCGGGCGCCACCTGCCGCGCCCACGCGTAGTTGGGACGAAGTGCCTCGAGGACCGCCAGGGCAGCCGAGCCGCCGCCCAGCACCTTCCCGGCCCCCTCCAGGAAGTCCCGGCGCTGGATGTGCCCGTGGACGTAGCCATCGAAGAGGGCCAGCACCTCTTGGGGGAAATCGCTCGCCTGCTTTCGTGTGGTCATGGGAAATCCTCCGCTAACCGCGTGACGACCGTTCCTACCGGGCCTCACCCGTGACGACGGTCTCGGGGATCCCCAGCATGCGGTCGGCGGCCGGAGCACGCAAGCACCGGGAGCGATCGGCACACTGCGCACCGTGGCCGGTCGCCGAACTCTTTGCAACGGAATCTATCGGATCCAGACCACGTCGCGCATGATCCTTTTGCACGGTTCGGCTACCGTGACCGCACCCACGGGCCGGCGGGCCTTCAGTCGTGGGCGCGCCGGCGGGCCTGCGCTCAGTCGCCGCCGTCCTCCGAGAGGCGACGCGCGATGCGGTCCAGCTTCGGCCCGATGGATGACATCACCGCCGCGAACAGCACCAGCGGCCCGGACGGTCAGCGAGACGCCCCGGTTCTCGGAGAGGCTGCGAGACGAGGGCATGCAGCGGATCAACGACCTGTTCAGTAGCTGGCATGGGGCGAGACAGGGCCGCATCACGGTGTTTCCGGCGGCTTCGCTCACCGAGACTTCGTCGCCCGAGCTGCTGCGGGCGGTGCGTGACTTCGCCGAGACCCATGACCTCGGGTACACGATCCATCTGAACCAGAGCCGCGCCGAGTACGAGTTCATGGTCATGCACCACGGCCTGCGTCCGGCGGCGTATCTGGACCGGCACGACTTCCTCGGCCCCCGGCTGTTCGCGGCGCACGCCCGCTACGTCAACCACGAGTGCCGGCGGGGCGCATCATCTCCGCACCAGCCCGGTCGGCGGTGGCTGGCTAGTCCAGGTGCGTGAAGCTGGGTTATCTCTCTACAGCCCATGCTTCACCCGACACCGGAAAAATACAGCTTCGTTAACGTGACTTGGAGCCGGTCGCTGCCGCCGCGCTCAAATCGAGGCAATGCCGATGAGATCTCCAGTCTTTCAGCCGTTCAGGATCAGGCCGCCGCGCCCCATTGTTGCCGCGTTCGGCCTGCTTGTCGTGGCTGGCCTGCCTGCCGCATGCGGGGATGGACTGGGACCCGAGTCGGACCGGGCCCCACAAGCGGTTGGCGACATCCCGGACCTTCTCTTGCAGGAGGGCAGGTCGGCCGAAGTGGATGTTGCAGCATATTTCACCGACCCCGAGGGCGAGGCGCTCTTGTTCAGTGCCGCTTCCTCGAACCGGGCGGTCGCGACGGTTTCGGTGTCCGGGACTGTCGTCACCGTCTCGTCGGTGTCGCGAGGGGCCGTACGGGTGGCCGTCACAGCGACTGATCCCGGCGGCCAGGCGGCGCAGCAGGTCTTCGGTGTGGCGGTACCCGCCACGCCTGTGGTCGAGCTGACCGCGCCCGGGATCTCCGCCGCGGAAAGCGACAAGGCGGTGCTGCCGCTCTTCCTGTCCGTACCGCCCGCCACACCGATCACCGTCACGTATTCGCTGGGCACGGACAGCGACGCCGGCACCGCCGATGCCGACCCGGACGATTTCGCGGGAAGCGCCACCGGCTCGGTGGAGATCGAGGCCGGCGCCACCGAAGCCGCGATCGAGATCGTGTTCAACGACGACGACGACATCGAGCCGACCCGGGAGCTCTTCACCCTGACGCTGGACGAACCCGGCCGGGGCGCGGGATACACGGTGGGCCCAAGGCGCCGGGCGGCCGGAACGATCGAGGAGGGGATCTGCGACCGCACGCGTGAAGTTCAGGCCGCGATCCTGTCCCAAGTGGAGCTTGCACAGTGCGCCCACGTAACAACGGAGCATCTCGCAAGGGTTCTTGTCGTCTCGATTCCGTCCTTCCAAAGCACCGAGTTCGGCTTTCCGGACCCGCATCTGTCCCCGGCCGAGCTCTGCGACGCCGATTCCTGGAATTCACCGGATGTTGCCGCCAGCTGGCCCTGGCTGGAATCAACCGAGTGCGGGTCCGATCCGACGGCGGCGCCAAGGGTTCCCGAGCCGGCTTCGCACGCGGCTGGCAGCGGCGCCCTGACGGCCCTGAAGTCAGGCGATTTCGCCGGACTCGACAACGTCACCGTCGTCGTAGTCCGGGGCACACAACTCGAAACACTGCCGGCGGACGTCTTTGCCGGCCTTCGCGGTCTCCGCCAGCTGGCCCTGATCCAGAACCGAATCGGCGAGCTGCCGGACGGAGTGTTCTCGGACCTGGGAGACCTGGAAGCCCTGGCCCTGTCATCCAACCGCCTCGCGGAACTGCCGGACGGAGTGTTCTCCGGGCTCGGCGGACTTTCGTCGCTGCTGCTGGACGACAATCTGCTTGCCGATATACCGGCCACGATCTCCAGACTTGAGAACCTGCAGGTCGTGTGGTTGAACAACAATCGGTTGACCGATCTGCCCGCGGAGGGCCCGCCGGGGCTCGTCTGGTTGCAGGCGGGCCACAACGAGCTTGCCGAGTTGCCCTCGGGGTGGCTGTCGGCGAGTCCCGAACTCTCCAGGCTCCACCTGCAGGAGAACAGGATCCCGAATTTGCCGGCGGGAGCATTTTCGGCCCTCCCCACCCTTGAGGAACTCTTCCTTTTCAGTAATCGGATCGAGGTGCTGCCTCCCGGTGTCTTTTCCGGTCTGAAATCGCTCAGGCGGCTGATGCTGGCCAGCAACCAGATCGTCGCCGTCCCGCTGGGCATCTTCTCGGAACTCGAAAGCCTGGAGTGGCTTGCACTGGACCGGAACCGGATCGGCGAGTTGCCCGCGGATGCCTTTGCCGGTCTTCCACTCCTGAAGCGACTGTGGCTTGCCGATAACCAGCTCACCGAGCTGCCACCCGGCGTCTTCTCGAACCTGCCGGAACTCGGGCTGCTGTCGGTGGCAATCAATGAGCTGTCCGAGGTTCCGGCTGGCGCATTTGCGAATCTCGCCCTCCTGCAGGCGCTGTTCCTCCTGGAAAACCAGCTTGCGGAGCTTCCGGACGATCTGCTCGCAGGATTGGACAGCCTGGAGGTGCTCAACGTTGCGGACAACCTGATCGAAGAGCTGCCCAAAGGCGTCTTCCTGGGCCTTTCAAGACTCCGGAGGCTGAACCTGGAGGACAATCCCGGATCCCCGTTTCCCCTGAACCCGGTTGTGGCGAGGACCGACAGCAGCGACGCGCTCGCTCCCGGTCCCGCCCGGGTCGCCGGGCGACTTGCGCTGGGCGCGCCCTTCGATTTTCGTCTTCCCCTCTCCGTGCACTACGGCGAGCTTTCGGGCGACGAGCTGCTCTTCCGGGCCGGCGAGGACGTCACCGCCGGCGTGACCGTCACCCGGGCCGCCGGCCGCTCCGGTACGCAGGTGAGCGTCGGCCCATTGCCCAGGCTACCAAACGGTTTCACCGGGATCACCCTGGAACTCGATGACCCCCTCGTTCTTTTCGGTGAGCTGGACAATCATGCGCCCGTCGCGGTAAGCGAGATCGCCGGGTACCGGCTCCGCGTAGGGGGCCAACCCCAGGCGTTGTCCGTTTCTTCGCATTTCAGGGACCTGGACGCGGACGAACTCACCTACAGCCTGGACCTCTCGAACCCCGGCGTGGTATCGCTCACCAACGCCGGCGACCAGATCACGCTGGTCCCCGAGACGGTGGGTTCCACGCTCGTGACGGTCACGGCCACGGATCCCGGCGGGCTCAGCGCCAGCACGTCCTTTTCGGTCACCGTGCGCGGTTTCATCCCCGGCTCGTTCGACATTGATGTCGTTGTCACCGATTCGGTCAGCGCCGAACTGAGAGCGGCCTTCGAGCAGGCGGCGGGCTGGTGGATGACAATCCTGGCCGCAACGGAGTTGCCGGACATACCCGGTAACGTGATCAGCGCCGTGGGGTGTGACGATATCGTGTCCGACCAGTCGGTCGCGAGTATCGACGACCTGGTGGTGGTCATGGCCGTTCGGACCGTGGATGGGCCGGGTGGCGTTCTCGCGCGCGCCCGGCCGTGCGGCGTCCGGGAAGGCTCGATGCTGCCCTTCATGGGGACCATCCAGTTCGACAAGGACGACCTGGAGGGGTTGCTCGAGCGAGGCAACACGGACGATGTGGAGGAACTCATTCTTCACGAGATGGGTCATGTCCTCGGAATCGGGTCGATCTGGTCGAACTTCGGGCTGCTGCGAGAACCTTCGGTGGGAGGTCCCCCCGGGGCCGACACCCACTTCGCGGGACCGCTGGCGATCGGCGCCTTCGACGAAGCCGGAGGCCAGGACTACGACGGAGCCAAGGTGCCGGTCGAAAACCAGGCGGGCGCCGGATCCGGGGATTCGCATTGGCGTGAATCGGTCCTGGTGACCGAACTGATGACCCCGTTCGCCTCCATCGGTTTCGTCGACCCCCTGAGCGCCATCACGATTCAGTCCCTGGCGGACCTGGGCTACACGGTGAACGTCGCCCTGGCCGATCCGTTCACACTGCCGAGAGCGGCAGCGGCCGACCGGGAGGACGTTCCGGTGATCGATCTGCGGAACGACGTCATGACGGGCCCGGTCATCGTCGTGGGCACGGATGGCCGAGTCGTACGAGTGATAGGAAACTGATGCCATGTTCGAATGCGTTGCGAATCCACTGAATCGCCGCCGCGCCTCGGTGGCAATACTCGCCGCCGCCTGCGTGGCAGCCTGCTCCGGTGACACGATGACGGGCCCGAACCGCGCGCCGGAGGGAACGGGAACCATCGGCGACCAGTCACTGGAGCCCGGCGAATCGACGACGTTCGACATCGCGGGCTACTTCAACGACCCCGACGGAGACCGGCTGACCTACACGGCGGAATCGACCCATTCGGGCCAGGCCACGGCCAGCATGTCGGGGAGCATGCTCACGATCTCGGGCGTTGCGGCAGGCGAACCGTCGGTAATCGTCACCGCGACCGATCCGGGCGGTCTGTTTGCGCTGCAGAGCACCAACGTGTCGGTAAGGCCCCCGAACCGGGCTCCGGTTCCGGTCGGAAGCATACCGGGGGTCATCGTCAACGCAGGAAGCCCCGTCGAACTGGACGCAATCTGGTACTTCCGGGATCCGGACGGGGACCAGCTGGACTACCAGGCGGTTTCGCAGGACGAGGCGGTGGTGACGGCCGCGGCTTCCGGGAGCATGGTTACGATCACGGCGGTGGCATCGGGCGTAACGAGCGTATCGGTGACCGCCACCGATCCCGGCGGGCTTTCCGCGACCCAGGAAATCCAGGTCCAGGCGATCGCCGGAACCGCGGGATTCCGCGACGACTTCGACTCCGGTCTCGAGGGCTGGCAGATCGCGGAAAGCAGCGCGGAGATCTCGGAGGGTGTGTTGCAGCTTACCAACAGTGTAGCCGCGTCGCCGGGTCGGGCCGCGCGGGCGCTCGACCAGAGCCTGACGAACTGGCAGGCCGACTTCCGTGTGGGCCGGGCTCACGAGGACGCGGCGGTGCGCGTGGTCTTCCACACTGCGATGACCGATATCCCGTCCTTTGCAGTCGAAATCGGATCGGGCGTGGCGGTCCAGGGCCAGGACACCAACATCCGCTTCCTGATTCTGCCGCGGGACGCGGGCGGCTGGCAGACGGTGTTCGCGGCGGATTCCGACTTGATCGCCGACAGCATCGGGGGATTCACCGAGATCACCGTGGCCTTCAAGCAACTCCGCGTGAGCGTCGCGGTCGGTGGTCAGACGCTGTACGGGGAAGACCTCGGCTCCCAAGGCTTCCCGCCCGAACTGGGGATAGTTACGGGTGTTGAGCTGTGGGTGGTGCCCCTCGGCGGCGCGGCTGAGCGGACGGCGCTGTACGACTGGATCGAAGTGGCCGGCACCCCGGTATCGGGCGGGAGTGCCGGGGGTGGGTAGAGGGGTATGGCGACGCTGACGCTAGTCCCATCGGCCCATCGCGGTGCCCCTCTTGTAACCTCGGCTGCAAGCTTGCCGCCGGTCCCATCGGTTCATCCTGGTGCCCCGGCGTGGGATTGACGTCTCACCCTGTCCAACGGGGCCGCGCTCTACCGCGATTCCGCCATCCCCCAGGGAATTCGAAGCCGCGGCCATGGAAGCCATGGAGGAGTCCCAGCCCAACCGAAGTGTGTGAAATCCGGGCTGACCGAGACGGAGACCTGAGGAAGCGAACCGGCGGACCGTCAGGCTTGGGAACTGCGGGCCGCGATCGTCGGTCAGCCGCTGCCCTCCTCCGCGTGGCGCCGCGCGATCCGGTCCAGCTTCGGCCCGATGGATGACATCACCGCCGCAAACAACACGAGCGCCCAACCCGCCGAGAGGATCAGGTGGGCGCCGACGAGCACCCTTGCACTGACCGAAACCGGGGAGACGTTCGTGAAGTCCTGGCCGAGCGCCGTGAAGAACGCAAAGGACATCCAGTCGGCGATCCCGGCGGCGGCGCCGGCAAAGGCGCCCGGGCGAAAGTGCTCGAGCATCCCGTAGAAGCCGGAGAACAGCACGATGATCGTCAGGTAGCCGACCGCGAACCCGCCGATCGGGACCCACATGACGCGCAGGTAGTCGGCGAGATAGCCGTACACCCGGAGCCGCGGCTGGAGCCAGGTGATGGCGGTGCGCCCCAGAAGAAACGCGGCCGCCGGAAGCGCCACCATCATGGGGAGCATGACCAGGACCATTTCCGGGATCCCAAGGCCTTCGTCCATCACCCCGGACGCGCTCAGGGAAAGCAGCAAGGCAGGCAGCGCAACGGCACCCAGGACCAGCAGGCGGGGAGGACGGGCGTCGCGCCATCCCCGGCGGCGGTGGCTGAGGAGGCCGGCCACCAGCGCGGTCCATGGCACCAACAGGAGGGGCATCACCAGCAACAGCGTGCCCGTAACGAAATTCCCCGGCGAGAAGGCCCCCATCGCGACCAGAGCCGGCATGAACCCCAGGGCAAGGAAGACGGACATGATGAACGTCTCCCGGCTCACATCCCGATACCCGGACAGGGATGACCGGCCGAGCCCGTCGATCAAGCCGACCGCCAGGGCAAGAATGGGCGGGCCGAGAAATCCCCACCCGTTGAAGGGCAACGCGCCGGCAATAAGCGCGGCGGCGATTCCGACAATCGACCCGATCAGGATGCCAGTCCACGGGCCGCTGCGCGAGCCTCCCCGGAGGCCGACGCCCACACCGATTGCCAGCCCGCAACCCGCTCCGATCAGGACGTCGGTCTGGACTCCGGTGACCGCGTAACCGAAGGGTACGACGACGATGGCGATGGCGGCCGCAATCCGGACCGTCAACCAGGTCAAACGGCTCAGCATTGGGGCTACCGTTCCGAGTCCGAGACCACCCTCGGTGCGTCTTCCCCCTCCAGCGTCTCCAACACCTGCCGCCAGTCGAATTTCTCGCCGATCCCGCGGACGTAGTAGTCCATCCAGGACATCTCGCTCACGGCCTTGACGAGACGGTTGCGGGGGTCCGGGATCCCATGGCTGCGCCCCGGATACATGAACAGTTCGGTCGGCACGCCGAGCTTTTTGAGCGCCATGTGCAGTTCAACCGATTGTGGACTCGGCACGCGCGGGTCGCCCTCCAC
The DNA here is from genome assembly GCA_965237885.1 of Longimicrobiales bacterium. Lineage (GTDB taxonomy): Bacteria > Gemmatimonadota > Gemmatimonadetes > Longimicrobiales > Gaopeijiaceae > BD2-11. Next base: position 2,249,781 of record CBDEGN010000002.1, read on the forward strand.
CACATGGATCATGGTCGGCGTGACCGCGTTCGTGATGTACTTGAGGGGTGACTGGTCGAAATACGTGTCGAAGTCCTCGTACAGGAAGCCGTCCCCCACGTAGAATTGCCGGTTCCGCTGCACGTCGCTCTGCGCGTACATGCTGATCCAGTTCATGGTCCCGGCCCCGGAGCTGATCCCCTTGAAGCGGTCCGTCTGGGTGAGGATCCAGTTGGACCAGTGGCCGCCCGCGCTCCAGCCGAGCGCGCCCATGCGGTCCTCGTCCACGATCCCTTCGGCGATCAGGTGATCCACCCCGGTCATGATGTCGTCGTAGCCGAGCGTGAAGTAGTCGCCGACGATGTCCGTGCGGTGCGTGTTGCCGTAGTTGCGCGAGCCGCGGTAGTTGGGCTTGAGGACCGCGTATCCGGCCCCGGCGTACACCTGTGCGTTGTAGCCGCCGTTGAAGCGGAGGACGTCGGCGGACGCGGGGCCCCCGTGGATCGCGACGATGAGCGGATAGCGCGTTCCCTCCTCGTAGCCGACGGGATAGACGAGCACCCCTCCGACCATCTTTCCGTCCGACGAGCGCCAGTTGATCTCGACTTCCTCGCCGAGGGCCATCTCGCGCACATGCGGGTTCACGTCCACGAGCTGCGTCCAGGCCGAGCGGTCCGGCACGTCGTCCACGCCCGACGCCGTGAACACGGTGGGCGGAGTCATCGGGTCGCTGTAGCCGATGAGGATCGTGCCGGTGTCTTCATCCCGAGAGACCGACAGCGCAGCGCGCTCCTCAGTGAGTTGGCGCACCGCACCCGTCTCCACATTGAGCGCGTGCAGCTGCGTCGTCACCTTGACGCCGGCGTTGAAGTAGATCGTCTTCGAGTCCTCCGACCAGAACCCGACGCTCGAACTCTGGTCGAAGCCGGTTCCCAGCTTCCGGAAGGCGCCCCCGCGGTCGCCGACTTCGCGGATGTACACGCGGTTCTCGGTCATGGAGTAGCGCTCCATGTCGTCCGGCGCCGAGAAGGCGATCCAGCGGCCGTCGGGGGAGAAGCTGAGCCCGCCCTCGCCGACCTCGTAGTTGTCGGTCAGGCGCTCGATCTCTCCGTTGGCGACCTCCTTGAGGTAGAGATCCGCGTAGAGCCGTTGCGACGTGATGTTGCGCTCGTAGCGCTCGGGCGAGCCGCCGGTGATCCCGATCCAGCGGCCATCCTCGGAGAGCGTGAAGTTGTCGACGCTGTAGGACGCGTCGTTGGTCTCGCGCCGCTCGGCGGTCGTCTCGACGTCCACGTGCCAGAGGCTCGAGAGTGGCGTAGTCGCGTTCCGCACGTCGACCGTGAAGCCCTTCTCGCGGCGCTTCACCTCGTCCTCGTCGAACGAGTCGGGGCGCGTGAAGTAGATGCGGGTCCCGTCAGGAGTGAAATCCCATTGGTCCACGCCGGCCTCGCCGTCCGTGAGCTGCTCGGGCTCGCCGCCCGCGAGGTTGCCGGCCGGCAGCCGGTGGAGCTGCTCCTGGCCGGCTTCACCCGAGCGATAGACGAGCCAGCGCCCATCCGGGCTGAAGGCGAAGCCCGACACCCCCTCCCCGGCGTCGGTGACCTTGCGGGCCTCGCCGCCGTCGTGCCGCATCATGTAGAGCTGGTTCTCGTTGCCGTCGCGGTTGGACGAGAAGACGAAGAACGACCCGTCCGGAGCCCAGGCCGGGCTGGTCTCGTTCTTGTCGTCGGTGTACGTCAGCTGACGCTCCGACGGCAGGCCTTCACTCAGCGACACGAGGTGGATGTCGGTCTGGGAATCCGCTGCTTCCCAGTCCGGGGTCGTGACGGTGTAGAGCATCCACGCCCCGCCCGGGCTCGGCGTCCACGAGCCTGCGCGCTTCAGCTCCTGAACGTCCATGAACGTGAACGGCCGCTGCTGCGCGGCGAGCGGCGCGGCGAATGCTACCAGGGCCGCGACAGAGACAGTGAGGGCGACGGAAAGAAGGCGCATCTGAACCTCGCGTGCGACGGTGAACTGAATCCGGGGCGATGTCATCACAGGTCGGGGCGATGTCATCCGGGGTCGGGTGACAATCCCGAGCCCCTTCATGATACGAACAGAGATCGAGGTCGGCGAGAACGAGCCCGGCCGGTTCCCAGGTTTGCGGGCCAGGAACGCGCGCTGCTACCGGGGGTCTATTGAAGGAAGTAGACAGGTGGGGTTTCGTTCGAGGAGGTCCTGATGCCCATCGTGGCCGTACGCAGGCCGGTGCGACACACCGTTACCGGCGCCCGCCCCTCCGGATCTGGTCGCGGATCCGGCAAACGCATGATCGCGGCCGGAGCGCGCGCTCTCTCCACATTGGCCATGGGCGTACTGCTCGCCGGCTGCGGAGCATCTCTGGGGCGCCAGATGAGGAACGACATCGGCCGCGCGACGCTGAGGGACATCCAGCTCCACGTGCCGGAGGTCCTGGCTGATCACGGCTATTCGATCAGCCAGCGCAGGCAGACGACCGGCCGCATCTACTACGAAACCGCCTGGCTCTACCGGGCTCCGTTCGACGACGAGGTCGAGAGGGGCGTCCAGGAAGTACGGACGAGGTTCATCGTCCAGGGACGAAAGGGCGGATCGGACTTCTACGACGTCGAGATCCGGGTCGAGAACTCCGTCCGCGGCATCCTCCCGAGTGGAGACTGGACGCCGCTCGCCACCCCCGATTTCGAGGACCACATGAGGAGCGTGTCCGACGAACTCATGATGAACATCAATGCGGGCGTGCGGATTCGCGGGACGGGCTAGCTACCTCAGGCTCAAGGTGAACATCAAGCTGTAAGCGGGCGTGCGGATTCGCGGGACGGGCTAGCTACCTCAGGCTCCACCCCGAAGCAGTGTCCACATTCCCTTCGCCACCAAACGAGTACGTTTCCAGCTTGAGCGCCTCGAGCTCCTCGGCGATCACCGGCATGTGCAGCGGGGTCCCCATCCGAAGCGTTCCGAAGCCGCGCTGATCGAAGTAGTCGAGCCCGCCGGACTCGAAGAGGAGTTCCATGCTCTTCTCGTACCACATTGCGAAGAGCACGCTACCGCACGCACCCGTGATGGTCCGGGGCACGCACCGGTCACCCGACACCCCGTCGGCCGTGGCGGGCGGAAGCCCGGCTGCAACCCGGCTCGAGTTGATGTAGGGAAGTGCCATCTCCGGCTGACCGAGCCTGATGTGGGCCTCCGCGATGAGGAACTCCATCTCCCGCACCCTCAACTCGGGGATGAAACCGAAACCCGTGTCGGACTTGTCCCGCCACTTCCACGTCCGGTAGGGAGTAACGAACCATATCCCGCGCTGCGAGTCCCCGAAGAGCGTGCCCGGAAGCTCGACGAGTGTTCCAGAGGCCTCCGGGTCACCGGGGGCGTGGATCCGCTGATCGTCCGTCTCCACATGGATGGCGAATCTTGCCCTCGGGGTCGCCGCCTCGTAGGCCTGCCAGGCACCGGACTGGTCCGCGGGGCCAACGAAACGGACACCGAGGACGTGGGGCGAGTTGTAGGCGTCGTCCCAGACGTCTCCCGGCACGGTGTTGATGCCATAGTCGGCCGTCATCCCGTCCTGAGCGAGACTCAGCACCTCGCTCCAGTTGACCGTGGCCCGCTCCTCGGGAGTCCGGGCCACGGTCGTCATGAGCCGGGCCTCCCACGAGTTGACCATGCGGACGAAATCCTCGCTCGAGACGCTGGTGCCCATCCAGCCTGCAGGGATCGTGAACGAGTTCTGGCTCGCGATCTGCCGGGCCGCCTGCAGATAGCCCCTCGCGGCCTGGGCGACGTCGCCATAGGGACGCAGGTCCGCGTTCTCCACCACCGCTTCGACATCCACGGTCTCGTCAATGATGAACCCCTGGTCGAAGACGTTCGCAATGTAGGCGTGGTTGAGCCCCTGCATAAGCTTCGCAAATGCCTGGGTCCGCGGAGTGTCTCGACCGCCCGGTCCGATCTCGAGGTTGTCTGCCTCTATGACCAGCACCCCGTCACGGATCGCGGCGAGTGCCTGATTCAACTCCATCCACGGAGCGCGTAGCGAACGCCCCCACTGGTAGCCGATGGCGTTCGTGAGGTTGATCCGGGGTTGCTGGTTGTTGTCGGAGGCGAAGTGGTTCGCGCCCGAAGAGGAAAGCACCTCGGCCGCACTGCTGAGGCCTCGCACCATGGCGAGTTCGTCTCCGGCCCCGTGAACCTGGTCCCACCAGGTCGAGTAAGTGCCTGCAATGAGCGACTCGACGTCTCCCGGCTCGGAGAGCGCACGTGCACGATCAGGTTCGTTGGGGTTTGTCACTTCCAGGTCGCAAGCCGACGCCACGACCAGGATCACGGCCGCACCAGCTATCTGGCTCCGCAGTTTTGACGGTAGGAATCTCACGTCTCACGCTCCTCCTCTATGAGTCCGTGTGTCGAACGCCCTTTCTCTGGAGGCCCGGCCCGGGCCCAATGCCTGGGACCCGGGCGTTGCTCCGGTCCAGGGGTTAGAACACGAGTTCGACGTCAAGGCCGATCTGCCGGTAGTTAGGGTAGAAGTACTCGTCGATTCGACCGATGGCCGCCGAACCTCCGAACGTCGTCTTGCCCACTTCCGGATCGTGACCGAGGTAGCCGGTGAACGTGATCAGGTTGCGACCGGCCAAGTTGATCGTGGCACGATCAAAGCCCGCCTGCGACAGGAACCCCGGCAGGCTGTTCTGATCGAACGTGTACCGTACCGACAGCTCCCGCAGCTTGACGAAGTCTCCGTCCTCCACGAACCAGTCGTTCCGGTTGTTCCGGTCGTACAGGAACGCGGCCCCGTAGTAGGGAAGCGGCTTCTTGAGTTCCTCGGGCTTGCCGCGCTGATCGATGGCTCCGACGGCGCTCCGGGAACCCCACTGGCGGGTCTGGTTCATGATCTGCGCCCCGAACTCACCCTCGAAGAGGAGCGAGACCCCGAAGTTCCGGTACTGGAAGTCCTGCAGGAAGCCGACGTTCAGATCCGGCTGGGACGAGCCCAACCTCCGCGGCTCGGCGTCGAACCTGTTGTGCTTGATGGGCATGCCCCAATCGAAGGTCGTGCCGTCGACCTGCCCTATGGTGCCCCAGAGGGACTTCTGGACCCCATCCCGGTAGCCGTTGCCGGAGCCGACATAGACGAGTAGCCCGTCGTCGTTGACGTCAAAGGAATTGCAGTCCATTCCCGACGGCAGGTCGCCACAGGCCCGGAGCCAGTTCGAGCCATAGAACGCTCCCAACTCCTCGCCCTCTCGCACCAACATCCGCGCACGCAGGTCTCGGAACTCGAACGGCGGAACGTTGAGCTCGGTGATCTTCTGGCGCGTGCGATCCATGGTGAGGCGAGCCGTCCAGACGAGGTCGGGACGCTCCACCAAGGCTGCCTCGATCGAGGCCTCCCAAGTGGTGGAGGCCACAGTACCGGCGTTCCGCCACTGAGACTCGAAACCCAGGGCCGAGCTGAGCGGAACGAGCAGAAGCTGGTCCTTCACCTCAAGATCGACATAGTTCAACTGGACGCGATACCGGTCGACAACCATCATGTCGACCCCGTATTCCTGCTCCGTCGCCAGCTCGGGCTTCAGCGCGTTGTTTCCGAGAAGCTTGGGGATGATGCGCCCGCGGTCGACCGCGTAACTCTGGTACTGGTACGAGAACCCCGGGCGGCCGCCTGCTGTCCCTCTCGAGTAGCGGGGTCTGAACTCGGTGAAGAAGTCGAACGGCCACCAGTCCTCCTCTGCCAACCTCCACGCAGCGGAGACCCGGTAGTAGTCCTGCCAGCGCTCGTCCGGCCCGAACAGCGAGCTGCCGTCACGCCGGGCGAGGAGATCGAGGATGTAGCGGCTCTTGTACGTCAGGGCGGTAATGGCGAACAGCCCCTGCGAACGAACCGTCTCCGCGTTGGAGCGCGTGTACAGACCCGTCGTGAGGAGCCCCATCTGTGGAACGCCCACGACCGAGAAGGTAGAACCTCCGGCAACGAAGTTGTCCGACGTCGATTGCTCCGCCAGCCAGCGGAAGCGGGTCCGCATGGTGAGATCTCCGAAGCTGCGCTGGATCGACGCCGTGAGGTTGCCGTTCAGCTCCTCCCGAAGATCCTCGAGCCTGAACATTGCGCCGTCCCGGGGAGGTCGCGGGTAGGTTCGCTTCCACGGGCTCGGCGTGATGTTCACCTCCTTCAGATTCGTGCGATCGTAGGACACGTTGCCCTGGAGCGACAACCACGAAAAAGGGGAGTACTGTGCGTCGAAGGCGCCCATGACCCGCAGGCGGTCACGGGTCCAGTCCTGATTCTCCAACTGATAAAGCGGGTTGGTGCTCCTGCGGATCAGGTCGCCGATCAACTCGAGGTCGCCGTCCGCGTCCCGGGCGAAGAGGTCGGTGGAAGCGCGGTAGTGATCGGTGCCACGGAAGAGCCCGCGACTGGCTGCGCCCCCGGAGGCTGTGGGGTCCCGTGGCTCCGCGCCCACCAGATCCGTCAGGTCGCTCAGCCCGGCTCTCTCGTGCTGGAAGATCACGTCCTGCTCCCTCAGCGTGACGTATGAGCTCACCGAGAACTGGAGGTTATCACCGATCTGCTGATCGAGGTTGAGCCGGACGTTCGTCTGGCTCGACCCATCGTGGAACACCATGGCTCCCTCGTCGCGCTGGTACGCGGCCGAGGCGCGGTACTGGGTGCTGCCCTCGTTCCCGGAGGCGGACAGGTACGTGCTGTAGGCGTTTCCGGAAGACAGCATCTGAGGCCAGATCTGGCCTCCGTAGAGGTTCGCCGGGATCGGCTGGTCCTGGAACGTCGTCCACTGATCGCGACCGGCTCCGCCGGGCTGGCCGAAGTTGTCGTTCAGCGCGTACGACCCGGTGCTGATCTCCTGCTGCCGGTTCCTGAGGTCGAGCTCGTTGCCGCTGCGATCGAGGATGGCCGTGCCGGCCGCGTTCATGCGGTACTCGTGGGACTCGGTCATCCCCATGAGGTATTCGATGTCGTTGAACAGGTACCGGGTGCGGATCGTGAACTCATGGGTGCCCTCCCTGAGTGAGGCGCCCCTCCGGGTCGTCACCTCCATCACGCCGGCCTGCGCGCGAGAGCCGTACAGCGAGGCCGCGGCGGCCCCTCTCACCACTTCGATGCTCGCGATGTCGTTCGGGTCGATGTCCGCGAGGGATCCGGTGGAGACCACCCCGTCGACGATCAGCAGCGGCGCCTGGCTCTGCATGATGCTCGTGGGCCCCCGGAACTGGATGGAGGGCTCGTCCCCGGGCTGGCCGGTGCCCTGAATCACCCGCGTTCCCGCCGTGCGGCCCTGAAGCAGGCTCGCCACGTTGAGCGCCGAAGCGATCTGCGCGTCCTGCACCTGCACGTGGTCCACGGTGAATGCCAGCTCGGTCTCGGGAGTAGCGCCCGCGACGCCGGTCACAACCACGCCATCCAGCGCCAGCACCCGCGACTGCAGCAAAAAGTTCGCGACGACAGTGCCCCCGGCCGTGACGTCAACGACCTGAGCGTCGGTTTGGCGGCCGATGAGCTCCGCCCTGATCTCGTACTGGCCGACGGGCACGTTCGGGAGGGCGTAGGCTCCGTCGGCGTTCGTCAGCATTCCGATCTGGAGCTCGGGGATGTGGACCTGAACCGTGGCGATCGGCTCGCCCGTGTTCGAATCCGTCACCGTTCCGGTAACGACCCCGGTCTGGGCCGCGAGGCTGCCCGTGACCATGGCCAGGGCGACCGCCAGGGCGAACGCCGATGACCCTATCTTCCTAACGCACGATCCATCCATAATGAGCTCCCACGTGCAAGCTTCCAGACTACGCAAAATGTCCAGGTAAACGCACTAATGTCCGGACAAAAGCAAAATGCCGCACAGACCCCTGCAAATTGGTGGATCTGCTACGGGCCGACGCAGCATAGAGTACCGCCATGCTTCAGCTTCTCATCTGGGCGCCCAAGGCGCTTGTGTACTACCAATCGGCAGACTACGGCGCGCGCCATGCCCCTGTCAAGCAAAGGCCCCTCAGCTGATGATCACCGGCGCAGGTCCGCCGGACACTGTGCGATGTTGCTGAAGTCTCGAACCGTGGTCACGCGGATGATCCCCGCGGCACCGCGAGAACCTGCCATCAAGGTCGCCGCAGGGCCTCGGAGTACCTGGATGTCGATGATTTCGCGGGTGTCGAGATCCCCCAGCGCGCGGTCCGTAACCAGCCCGTCAACGACCAGCAACGGCTGCGCCTCCACCGGACCCGGTGCCGCCGGCCGCCGCTTGGTGGTGATCTCGATCACGCCGCCCTGGGCTCGGGAGCCATAGTGCGCCGCAGCAGCCGCACCCTTGAGGACTTCGATGCGCTCGATATCCATGGGATCGATCCCGGCCGTGCTGTGGCCCGCGATGATGCCGTCCACGACGACCAGAGGTTGCTGCTCCGCCCCTCCAAGACTGGCAGGACCCCGCAGGAGAATGTCGGCCTCCTGACCGGGAAGGCCGCTTCCACGTACCACTCTCCCGCCGGCCATGCCGCGAAGGAGGTTTGCTACGCTCCCGGCAGCCGTTCCCGTTCGCAGTCTGTCGCCTCTCAACTCCTCCACGGTGAAGGGAAGCTCGGCGCGCGAGAGCTCGGAGGGTGTGCCCGTCACGACGAGTTCGTCGAGGGCGAAGGCCCGTGGACCCACCTGCACGGTGACCTGGGTGGTCTGCCCGGGTTCAACGTCGACGGTCCGGGTGGCCAGCTCGCAACCCAGCGCGTAGACCGTCAGCCGGTGCTCTCCGGGACGCACCTCGGCCAAGCGGAACCCCCCGTCGGAGTCGGTGTCCGCACGAAGTCCCAGCTCCGGGAAGAGGACCTGGACACCAGGCAGGACCGGACCACCTCCGCTGTAGACCACCTGGCCGGTGAGGCTTCCCATGGACTGGGGAGAGGCTTCTCGGGGGAGGAGCGCGAGGATAGCTAAGCCCGCGAGGCAGGCGCCGAAGCGGGGTCCGCGACGGGATAGTCGAGTGAGCCGCCGGGTGTCCATCGGATTCCAGACGCCGATCATCGAACCGTCATCTTCAAACAGCGGAGGCGGGGTATGTCCCGCGGCGCGTCAGAAGTTGATCAGAAGCGCGCCGGTGAGGACCCGGTCCTTGTGCGTGAGGTCTTCGCCGAAGCGCGCAAAGGATGTCCGCAGCTCCCGGAACTCCCCGCGGAGCCCGAAGCGGCTCTCCGCTCCGAACCGGGCTTCAACCCCGCCTGCAAGGCTCCAGGCGGTGTCGAATCCCCTTGCGTCCGGGCCGCCTGCCGGGTCGAAGACCCACTTGTACGACTTCCAACCTCCACCAACGGCCCCGTAGGGCGAAACCGTCAGGGCTCCGGCCGCCAGAGGAAGACGGACCACGAAGTCACCCTGGATGGTCCATATCCGGGGATCACGACCCGACACGATCGACGCCCGTCCGTCGGTAGCGCCCAGGGTCCCGTGGTCCGTCGACAAGGCGCTAACCTGTACGCCCATATGCCGATGCAACCAGAAGTTGAGAGTGCCTCCGAGCAACGTCGCGGTGTCGAATCCTCCGCCGTCCCGGAATCGGGTCGTGGGGTTCATCTGCCCGAAGATCACCCCGACCGAGACGACATCGTCGCCTGGTTCGGCGCCGCCCAGTGAGCCGAACAGCTGCCCGGAGAGATCGGTGGGCGGATGAGCAAGGAACAGGAGGAACGCACCCAGGGACATGGACAAGACCCGTTTCATACAGCCCTCCAATTAGCCAGCTTTCTTAAGCCATCCGAACGCAGGTTACGGATACCTTGGCAGAGTACGGCGCTGATGGACGGTTTGTCAAAGCCGCAGCAACGGGGCGGGCTCGGACAAACATGAAGCGGTCCCGGGGGAAGGTCCCGCCGGACCCTCCTCCCGGGACCGGAGGGTTCAGCGGCTCGGGCCGGACCTGCCGGCGTCCGTAGTGACGGACGGGAGGCGGACGACGCCGATGCCGCGCGTGTCGTCCCACTCCACCGTGGTGCCGTGCGGCCTGGACGCGTCGATCAGGTCCTGAATGATCTTCCTGCCCAGCTCGCGGTCCGCGAACATCGGCCGGCCGCGCACGGTTGCGGGCTGACCGAATCCCAGCGAGATGGGGTGCAGTTCGAGGCTGACCAGCTCCTCACCCCGGAACGTCGGCATCGCGACGACCGACTCCCAGATCTGAGCCCGGGTCGGAAAGCCGGTGCTCTCGTTCTGGTAGCGCTCCATATTGAAGTCCGCGACCCAGGCGTTGACATCGCCCTCGAGCCCCAGGCCGGCGTAGTTGTCGTAGGGCAGCCGCAGCAGCGTCTCGTTCTGGAAGACGAAGTCGCCCAGGGAGTACATGATGGGCTTGCCTTTGTAGATGTCGATGCCGGTGAGGAAATGAGGTCCGTGCCCCACGAACGCGTCCGCTCCGGCATCGATCATCGCGTGCGCGAACTTCTTCAGGTACGGGCCCTGGTTGTGGGCGTGGATCGTTACCACCACGTATTCGGCCAGCCTCGAGGCGTTGTTCACGACCGCCGCGATCTCCGCCATGTCCTGAGGATCGGGGTCGCTGTCGATGCCGGACGCGTCGCCCGGATGGAGCATCGTGCCGAGCAGGTTGATGGGCTCGCCGGGAGAGCCGAGGTCGCCTTGCTGCCCGAGTTCATCCAGTTCCAGTTCCTGGAGCGATTGGCGCAGTTCTTCCAACTGGCCGCGCTCCACGTAGCGCGTGGTGATCACTCGTAGCGGATTGAGGCCGGGCCGTCCCCGGACGGCGCCCTTGGGCGGACCGGCGATCGAGTGTTCGGTGAACGCCGATGATACGGAGATCAGCGCGACGCGGCCGTCGTGAGTCTCCAGGAAGCGGGCCTCGCGGGCCTCGGCCAGGTTCTCCCCCGTCCCCGCGGTGAGCAGTCCGGCCGTTTCCGCGTGCCTGCGCGTGATCCGGTGCCCGTCCGCGGAATAGTCGCCGGTGTGGTTGTTCGCCATCGACACCATGTCGAATCCGGCCCACACGAGTTCGTTCGCCAGGTTCGGGTCGGCGCGCATGTAGGTGCCGCCGCTGGAAGAGGCGGGGTACGGCTCGTAGTCGTGGAAGAGCACCTCGAGATTGACGAACGAGGCGTCCGCGCTGCGGACGAGCTCGATCATGTTGAGGTACTCGGTCTCCTTGTAGGGGGAGAGACGACGGGTGATGATGGCGTCTCCCGTGAGCGCCACCGTGAACATGCCGTCTGCCGACAAGCTCCCGGACGGGTCCTGGGCGGTGGCCTCGGTGGGGGCGGTGAAGGCGACGAGGATGATCACGCCGCCGAAGAGCAGGGATCGCTTGAGCATGCCACTCCTCCTGAAAAACGGGTCGATGCTCGGGTGCCGGTTGGCCCGGCTGAGTCGGACCGCCATAGTAAGGGCTCGCAGGTCTCCTGTCGAATCCGGGAGGGGTGGCGGAAGACGCCACGATGAACGAGTCGAAACGGCGATAGCCTCGGAGAGAACGACTATGCTCGCATTGGCCGCAATATCGGGACTGGTCTGGGTGTTGCTGCTGTTGAGTGCGCGACATCGATTGGAGTCCGGGAAGCCGGCGAGTCAGCCCGGAAGCCGGGACGCCCGCGGGTTGACCAAGGCATCGGGTGGGGTGGGCGCATTTTTCGGGGGACTCGCAGGTGCGTCGTTCGGAAGCGTGCTCGAAGGGGTTGCATGCGGGGTCGCGATGCTGGCGTTGTCGCTCATCCTGACGCCCCGCCGGAAGCCACTGAAATCGGGCAAGATCGAACGGCGGCGGATCGAAGGAACCGATAGACCCGACCGTTCACAATAGCCGTGGGACGGCTTCTTCGTTGGCGGGGGGGCGTTCGGGAGAAAGGGTCGCCGGTCAGCCGTACCAGCGACGCGAGTGCGGACTCACCAGCGGACCTTCCGGGGAGTTCCGTGCCTGTCTAAGGGGCTCGGTCCGGTAGCATCGGCACTACCGTGTTGGGCCTCGTGAAATGCAGGCCGACTGCGGCTCGGCCGGCCATGGCGGCGGCTGCGCGGTAGACTTCGGCTTGAATCTTGTAGCCGCGGGCCACGCGCGCGGCCTGCGCTGCCGTGATCGGGTGGGTCTTGAAGTCGATGACCAGCGAATCCGATCGTTCGTCCAGCTCGAGGGCGCGGGCCAACCCTTGGGGCGCGGGGCCGGTGATGCGCCGGTACAGGTCGATGGCGCCGAACCGCCAGTCGCGGGGCCCCACCAGATGGGTGAAGGTCAACTCCTTCCAGTAGTCGCGACCGAGTTCGCCCTCGGTGTACCAGGCCCAAGCCTCGCTGGCGACCACCCGCCGGATTTCCTCCTCGAGATGCTCGCGGTACGTGCTGCCGGGCTCCAGCATCGCCTCAAGCTCGGGCTCGTCCAGAGAACCGATCGTCTCCTCCAGGACGCGCGCGATCTCGGCCTCCGCCTCCAGCCGCTCCAGAACGCCATGGATGATCTGGCCGCGAACGGTCGGCGAGAGACGCGTCTCGCCATCGCGTGCTTCGGGTGCGAATTCCCAGCTGGCCAGGACGCCGAGCTGGTAGCGGCGGCGCCACGCCTCCCGGTCCTCGGCCCGTAGCATGAGCTCGCTCGCCGAGCGGGTCCACGACCGAACCGGCGCGGGGAGCGGCCGGATCAGCGCGGGAGGATCCACGACCTCGTATCGGTCCAGCCAGTCCAGTCCCGGCGGCTGGCCCGTCTCCGGCTCCGACCGGACCTCGACATCGTCGCGAATCCCTGCCTCCCCATGCGCGAGCCACTTGATGTAGGCCTGGCCCCCTCCCTTCGTCGGCCCTACGAGGATGAGGCGTTCCCGCGCCCGGGTGGTTCCCACGTACAGCAGCCGCGCCTCCTCGGCCTTCGACTCCAGCTCTTCGCGATGGACCATCCGGTTACCGCGCACACCCCGGTCCGCCTGGCGCAGGCAAAACAGCGGGCCCAGTTCGGGGTCCGACCAGTACTCGTTCGACGGCGACCGCCAGAGGCGCCTTTCGACACCAAGCAGGAATACCACCGGCCACTCCAGCCCCTTGGCCTGATGGATGGTCGAGAAGGTGACGACATCGTCTTCCTTGGAATAGAGCGGGGCCTGGGGAAGGCCGATGTCACCGCTTGTGGACCGGTCCCAGACCTGCAGGAAGGCGGAGAGGTCGTCGGCACGGTGTTTCTCCGCGAAGTGAATGAGGCTCTGGAGGTTGGCCAGGACTTCCTCGGCTCCCTCCATCAACAGGACGTGAAGCCGATATCCGGTCCGCTCGAGCAGCTCCTCGATGAGTTCGTCGAGGGTGAGCCGGGGCGCCAGTCGGCGCAGGTCTTCCAGCACCGAGAGGCCGTTGGCCAGCGCTTCCCACTCGATGCGGAAAAGCTCGGGATGGTCCGGTGCCGGAAGCCATGCACCAGCGTCCAGCCAGCGCCGCGCCTGCCGCAGCAGGGGTCCTCTCCGCTGAAGGAGGCGAATGCGGGCGATGGTCTCGTCGCGCAGGCCGACGAAGGGCGACCGGAGATATCCGAACGCGCGCACATCGTCGCGCTCGGACTGCAGAAGCCGGAGTACGTTGAGGATGTCCAGAATCTCCTGGCGTTGCCCCAGATGGGCCAGACCGGACACGAAGTGGGGGATGCCGTACCGCTTGAACGCGGTCGCGAACGCATCGACGCCGGTACTGGCGCGATACAGCAGCGCGATGTCGCGGTAGGCGAGCGGTCGCGCTTCATCCGTCTCAGGGTCCCGGATCTCGAGCGTGCCGACGCATTCGAGGATGTGCGAGGCCACCCGGACGGCGTGTGCCCGGCGCTGGTCGGCAGCCCCTCTGCCTTCGGCGGTGACCCAGTCCACGCCGGCCGCGGGGTGGCCCGGTCTGCCCGCCTCGAGATCGGCATATTGGATCCGGCTCTCGGGCCGCTCGGCTTCGAGTGCGCTCCCGGTCTCCTTCATCGCGACCCGTCCCACGCGATTCACGAAGTCGACCACCGCAGGGGCGCTCCGGAAGTTCCGGGACAGGTAGAGCTCCTCGCCCCCGCTGGCGAAGTCGTCTCTCACCGCGTTCCACACCGAGATGTCGGCCCCCCGGAAGCGATAGATGCTCTGCTTGGGGTCGCCGACCAGGAAGAGTTGGGGACGTTCCACGCGCCGCGCGATGGCGAAGGCGATGTCGCGCTGCGTGAAGTCGGTGTCCTGGAACTCGTCGATGATCAGAATGCGGTAGCGGGCGCGGATGGCCGCCAGCGCCGCGCCTCCCGCGGGGCCGTGGAGGAGCTCGCACGCCCCCAGAACCAGACTGTCGAAGTCGCGCTGGTTCTCCGCCTCCAGATGGGCCTCCCAGCGGATGCGTGCCTCGCGCGCAAGCCGGATCAAGTCCGCGCAGATGGCCAGCGCTTCCTCGTCCTTCTCGTCCCACTCGCCGCAGAGCTGGCGAAGGGAGGGCAGGTCGAGGGGGGCGAAACGGTCGGGGTCGGGGTTGTCGGGTCGGCTGTCCCGGTCGCGGATGTCCGGACTGTCCCCGTCCTTGCGCGCGCCGTCCGGGACGCCGGAGCCGTCGCGGAGCCATTTCCGGTACGAACTCTCGTGCCAGCGGAGGTCGCTGACCACGTATCGTATGTGATCGACGACGCCCGTCGTGAAGTCACTGCTCGTGAGCTTCATCCTCCGCAGCAGGGCCTGCGCGGCGGGATCCTCCTCTTCCAGCTTCTCCAGGACCAGCGCCTTGATGAGCTCGTCCTCCTCGACCGCGGCCGAGTCCGCATCCAGAATCTCGAATCCGGGATCGATGCCCAGCCGGAGCGCGTGCTCGCGGAGCAGCTGGGCGCAGAAGGAATGGATGGTACCGACCGAGGCCTGGTCGATCTGCCACCGCAGTTCATCCCCTCGTGGAGAAGCCTCGATCCGCTTGCGCAGCTGGCGCTTGAGGTCGTAGGCGGCCTTCTCCGTGAAGGTGATGGCGGCGATCTCGTCCAGCCGGCAAGGATCCGGCGGAGGCGCCAGCGGCTTGCCCGACTGCTCGCTCACGCCGAATGGCAGCCCGAGGCGCCACAGGACCTTCCCCACGACCGTGGTGGTCTTGCCGGTGCCCGCGTTGGCCACGAGCAGCGTGTCCCGATCCGACTGGATCGCGCGCACCTGCTCGTGCGTCCAGCGGATCTCAGTCATGGACCGCCTCGACTTCGTTCAGGTCTTCGAATCGATTCCCCTTCTCGAGCTGCGCTCCGTTGCGGCGGATTTCCACCCCGATGTCCCAGGGGTTCCAGCGACCGTGCCGTGAGACGACGGCCTCGAACAGGCCGGCGCGGGCGCGAGCGGGGATGGAAAGGGCCAGTGCGAGCGCAGCCTGGTGCCTGGGCGAGCCGAACTTGATCTGACCCGCGTTCTGCGGGTTGCCGGGACTCTTGATCTTGCGGTAGCGGGCATGCCCCATGTCATGTCCCTCGTCGGCCAGCACCTCCAGGTAGAGGGCTCCCTGGAGAACGGTCGCGTCGTCGTATTTCGAAGCGGGCGGCGCATAGCCGCTCTTGTAGTCGAGCACGTGGTGGAGCCGGGCGCCGCCATCGCTCCGGTCCACCCGGTCGATCCGGCCACACAGTCGCAGGCGGGACGGGCGTCCATGGAGGTCATCGCCTGAGAGGAAGAAGTGTTCCTCGAAGCCGAATTCCTTCTCGACGTCGACCGGGCGCTCGCCCGTCTTCGCGATGTGCCCGAGCTCCCATGCGACGTACTCGCGGACCGCCGTCCCCAGGGCTTCGTGGCTCTGGGTGCGAAGGGCGGCGATGCCCATCCATTGCCCCGCCTGCTCGCGCTCGGCGTAGACCTGACGCGTAATCGCCTCCAGACGGATGGCGGGAGGACCGGTCAGCGCGCCGGGAAGATCGTCCTTGTGCTCCCGGTAGAAGCGCTCGAGGATCTCGTGCGCCACGCTGCCGAAGGCGAGGGGTGAGGTTTCCTCCTCCGCTTCCTCGAGGCCCTGGAGCCTGAGCACGCGGTCGACCAGAAAGACGACTGGCGCGCGCGCGTAGGCCTCCAGCTGGCCCGAGGACCATCGATAGTCGTCATCGAGCCTTTCCTCCAGCCATCGGAGCACTTCGGGATCGCGTAGCTGCCCGTTCCAGGGGTTCGGACGGAGCGCCGGGTGAAGGGAGGACGGAGTATCGGCGCGGAACCTGGGATAGCGTTCCAGACCCGCGCCTCGGCGGCTCTCCGCGACCGCCGCCACGACGGCGCGTTCGATGCGCTCCGGGCGCGCTGGGGCGATGGACGTGACGTCCCCGGGACCACCGGGAACCGGCTGCGCCCGCCCAGCGGAGCCTGGCCGGCCGAGCTTCCCGTGAAGCGTGAAGGCCGCCTGCCGGTCCGCTTCCGCCGGCGTGATCGGTGCCGCCTCCGTGGACGGCCGGCGCACCCGGGGAAGCTCCGTCCCGGGGTCGTGCTCCGGGACCATGAGGGACGGGAGGAGGGGCGTCCCGCCGGCGTCCGTCGTCCGGTAGCTGACCCACACATCGCCCGCCTGCTGGGTGACTGCCCGCCACAGCGTACGCTCCCGCCTGAGCGCGTTCTCGCGGTGGTCGACCGGGATGCCGAGCTCGTCGAGCCGCTGGAGCTCCGCCTCCGTGAACACGCCCGCCGAGCCGGCCGCGCGCGGGAACTCGCGGTCGTTGGCGTGCACGACGAAGGTGTGTGAGAACGGGACGAGCGCGGCGTCGTGCGCCTCGAGAACCTGGACCCCTTTCTGGGCGGGCGTCGAGAGAACCAGCTCGTTGGCCTCGAGCAGCTTGCGCAGCAGCCCGTACCAGGCCGATGCCGCCAGCGGCTCAGGGCTGTGGTCAAGCCCGCGCCATTCGAGTAGCAGCCGCTCGAGCAGCAGGATGCCGCGCTGGTCGGCGCGCACCACCCCCCAGCGCTCCTCGACGGCATCGCAGAGGCGGCGACGCAGGTCGAAGATCCCCCCGCCGTCCTTCAGAAGCTGCATGGTGACGTCGATCCACTCCGCCTCCGGCCGTGCGCGCCCCAGGGGTTCGAGGAGCTCGCACACCTCGTCGAACGCCGCGATGTCCTTCCCGAGCCGGTCCGCGAAGAGCCCCTGTCCCTTGACCTCGCGTGCGCCCTTCTCCACCAGGCTCCCCAGATGTGCGAGCCGCCTTCGCCACTCCGCGAGACCGAACACCTGACGCCGGCCGGCGATGAAGTCGATGCCCCTCAGGTCGACGAGAGTGTCGAAGTAGGGGTGGGCCAGAACCGCACGCAGGACGCGATAGTCCCAGTTGCGGGCCGACCCTCGAAGGACGGAGAGCAGCGCCCTGAGCGCCGGGATCTCGACGAGCGGCGTGCGAACCCGGGCGCTGGCCGGAACTCCGGCGCGGGTCAAAGCGCGGTATGCCCGCCGGGTGTTGTCGCGCCCTGAGCGCGCCACGACCGCGATCTGGTGCGGTTCGGCGTCACCGGCCGCCAGAATCTCCTTGACCCGCCGGGCCACCCAGTCCATCTCGCGCGCCGCGTCCGGAACCGGCTGCACCCGCGGCGCCCGGGCGTCCGCAGCGTGGTCCACGTCACCGACCATGACCGTGCGTGCCGCGAGATCGTCGAAGAAGGGGTCGGGCTCAGACTCCTGAGGGAGGTACAGGTACACTTCCACCTCGTCCTGCCGGGCCAGTGCGGTGAGCATGCGGCGCCGGGCGCGGGGGCTCGTGACGCTGTACAGATGGAGTTCGCGGGCGTTGCCGATCGCCCGCGGCAGCTCCCCTGCGCCGATCCGATCGGCGATCAGCGCGTTGACCGACCTCCAGTCCCGAAGCCCCTCTTCCCCGAGCGAGTTCAGGTAGGCGCGGTAGACGGCTACTACCCACGCGCTGCGCCTGCGCGCGAAGTCATCTCCGCCGAGCCGGTCGAGCGCTTTCCCCAGTTCAGCCGGCGCAATCCCTTCCGGGAGGAGACCGCCCAGCACCCCGTCGAGCATGTGGCCGCGGATCACGCCGTCGCCGCGGCCGGGCTCGCGTCCCAGAATCTTGCGCCCGAGCCGGGCCGCGTGCCGGCTCAGGAGACGCCGGCGCTGGAGCACGCCGATCGGCTTGTCGCGGATGCCGAAGAGACCGGCCAGCTGGCCGAAGAGCGTGATCGGAGGGTCCAGCCACCCCGGAAGCCTGCGGGCGTACGCGGCTTCGTGCAGGAGATCGCGCAGGTTGCGATGGTTGAGCCAGATCCAGGCGCGAGCGGAGAGTGGTTCGGCTGCGGGACCGGGGCGTTCGGCGTGCGCGACCGGAGTTCCGCCTTCACTGGAGAGAAGCCCGTCCTCCGGCAAGAGATGGCCCGATGCAGACGCCGCTTTCTGAAAAAAGGCGTCGGCGCAGGTCTTCCAGAGCAAGGCTGCAGTCGGTGCTCGGACCAGGGTTACGGGCACGGTTCAGGCGTTCCTGTCGTCACCGCAGCAGCGCTTCCAGCGCCTCGGGTGAGCGGGGCAGCGTATCGGTCAACACCTCGGCGCCGTCCTCGGTCACCAGGACCACGTCCTCCACGAACACCGAGACGCCGATCTCGTGGTTGTAGTACCACGGTTCGACGGTGAAGACCATGCCGGGAGCAAGGGGTTCGTCCATGAGGGCCGGGTCGCCCGCCGAAAGGCCGATGTGATGGCCGAAGAAAGAACCCGTTTGCATGTAGGGCTCCTCTTCGTCCGGGATCGCGGCGTACGCAACGTCCATGAGCTCGCGCAGGGTCATGCCCGGACGAATCGCGGCGATGATGGCGTCGGCGGCCCGAGTGCTCACCAGCAGCTTCTCCCTCTGGATGTCGGTGAATGTCCCGTTCACCGGGAACGTGCGCCCGACATCGCTGATGTAGCCGTCGACTTCGCATCCGACATCGAGGATGACCAGGTCGCCGTCCTCCAAGGCACGGTTGCGCCGGTCGTAGTGGGCGGCGAGAACGCGCCAGGGCCACAGGCTGTTGGGGCCGGACTTGACGATGGGCGTGAAGGGAATCGACTGGGAACCGAAGGTGCGGCAGGTGCCTTCGAATTCGCCCTGCAGCGTCCGTTCGTCGACCCCGGGGCGGATGCGCCAGGCGGCCGCCTGGATTCCCGCCATGGTCGCATCGGCGGCGACTCGCATGTGATCGATCTCCGCAGGGGTCTTTACCATGCGCAGGCGGGCGATGACGTCGAAGGCGTTGGCGATTTCGGCTTCCGGATAGTCCATGCTCAGCCGGTGGATCAGGGAAGCCGTGGCGTCCAGGCTTCCGATCAGCGGGACGGCAGGCGGTAGGATTTCGCCACTGAAGCCCGCGTTGACCCGGAGCACCGCTCCCGCGCGCACGCGCTGCCGCATGAAGCCGTCGAGTTCAGCGATGTCGCGGTACTCGTCGATGCCCGCGATGCTGCGCAACTGGTAGTCATCCAGCAGCGGCCGTCCCGGGAAGTCGTTGGGCCTCCCCGGGTCTTCGAAGCGCGCATCCCGCGGCGGCATGAAGAGGATGGACCGGTCCTGGTCGGCGTCGAGGACCAGCATCGACTGGACGACTTCGAGGCCGGTCAGGTACCAGAAATCCTCGAGCTGGCGAAAGGTTGCTCCGTGCGTCAGCCCATCCGAGGACGGCGTGAACAGGAGCCCTCCCCCGCTGGCGCGCAGGCCGTCCAGGATGCGCGCGCGGCGGTACGCGTACTCCTGCGCACGGAATTCCAGCCGGGTCCAGTCGGCGTAGCGCTGTTCGGGGGTCTGCGCGGCGATGGGGGCCGGATGGACCATTGCCGCGCCCGCGCCCGCGAGTAAAAAGACGGTGACGATGCGGCGAAACGCTGTACCCGGCATGATTCGATCCTTTGTCGACGGTTGAGAGATAACGGTAGCTTCGAGCCCGGGGTCCGGCGAGAGCCTGTCGCGCCGGGAGGCACGGAGCGGGGGGACGACTGAAGCGTATACCCCCGACCCGTCCAACACCGTAGACTCATCCCGTCTACGAACATCACCGCCCGAGGATCTGACGATGCATGACCTGCGCTTCCGAACCCGCCGAATGCTCCTCCGCCCGCTGTTGGCCTCCGTAGTGCTGGCTGCGGTGCTCCCCTTCGCCTCCCTGGCGGACCTGCGTGCGCCTGCCCCGGATTCTTCAAGCGCCGGCGAGGCTGCCCGATTCCTGCTCGCGAGCGGGCTCGGAGCCCAGCAGGCTGGCGCAGAATCAGAGGAGGACGGCCCCGCCGAGCTCAACTCCGGACTGCTGTCATCCATTCGCTGGCGCAGCATCGGGCCGGCGGTGGCCTCGGGGCGCATCGCCGACATCGTCATCGACCCGACCGACCGCAGCACCTGGTACGTCGCGGCCTCCTCCGGCGGTGTGTGGAAGACCACCAACGCAGGGACAACCTGGGACCCCATCTTCGACGACTACGGGTCCTACTCCATCGGTGCCATCGCGCTCGATCCGGGCGACCACCTCACCCTCTGGGTAGGCACCGGCGAGAACAACGGCCAGCGCTCGGTGGGCTACGGGGACGGGGTCTACAAGTCGGTGGACGGGGGGCGCTCGTTCCGCAACATGGGACTCGAGACCTCGCTGCATATCGGCATGATCGCGGTGCATCCCGACGATTCGCGCACCGTGTTCGTGGCGGCGCAGGGGCCGCTGTGGGCGGCGGGCGGCGAGCGCGGGCTCTACCGGACGCGAGACGGGGGCGAGAGCTGGGAGCTCGTGCTAGAGATCGACGAGCACACCGGCGTCAACGAGGTCTACTTCGATCCGCGCAACCCGGAGGTGATGTACGCTACCTCGTGGCAGAGGCGCCGGCACCAGTGGACGATGATCGACGGGGGTCCCGGCTCGGGCATCCACAAGTCCACCGACGGTGGCGAGACCTGGCGGGCGATCAACCGCGGGCTTCCCTCCGGGGACAAGGGACGGATCGGGTTCGCCGTCTCCCCCATGAAGCCGGATGTGCTTTACGCCATCGTCGAGGCGTCGGGGAACGAGGGCGGCACCTTCCGTTCGGAGAACATGGGCGAAAACTGGAGCCGGACTTCGCGCTACCAGTCGTCCGCGCCCATGTACTATCACGAGCTCTACGCCGATCCGCATCGCTTCGACCGCATCTATGCCATGGACACCTTCGTGGAGATGTCCGACGACGGGGGCGAGAGCTGGAGCCGGCTGCCGGCCCAGAGCGTGCACGTCGACCATCACGCCATCGCCTTCGACCCGGACGATCCCGAGCATCTGATTCTGGGCAACGACGGGGGACTGTACGAGACACTCGATTTCGGCGAGAGCTGGCGGCATTTCGCGAACCTGCCGCTTACCCAGTACTACAAGGTCGCGACCTCCAACGACGAGCCCTTCTACTACGTCTATGGCGGGACGCAGGACAACAATACCATGGGAGGGCCGTCCCAGACTCTGGGGGGCGGCATCCGCAATTCGGACTGGTATGTGACGCTGGGGGGTGACGGCTTCGATCCCGTAGTGGATCCGGAGAATCCCGACATCATCTATTCGCAGCTGCAGCACGGGGTGCTGTCGCGCTTCGACCGGGGCAGCAAGGAGCGGCTGGACATCCGGCCCCAGGCGGATCCCGACGGGCCTCCGCTGCGCTGGTACTGGGACGCGGGCATCCACATGTCGCCGCACGACAATGAGCGGCTCTATTTCGGGGCGCAGATTCTCTTCCGCAGCGACGATCAGGGCTCGAGCTGGCGCGCCAGCTCGGGGGATCTGTCGCGCGACATCGACCGCAACCAGCTGGAGGTGATGGGGCGGGTGTGGAGCGTCGACGCGGTGGGCAAGAACCGCTCGACATCGGTGTTCGGGCACATCGTGACCATCTCCGAATCCCCGCTGGTCGAAGGGCTCATTTATGTGGGGACGGACGACGGCCTGGTGCAGGTCACCGAGGACGGAGGCGAGACCTGGCGGGAGATCGCGAGCCTGCCGGGCGTGCCGGACACGAGCTTCGTACACGATGTCGAGGCCTCTCTGCACGATCCCGATGCCGTGTTCGCGGTGGTCAACAACTTCAAGCGAGGAGACTTCCGGCCCTACGTCGTGAAGTCGGAGGACCGCGGACGCAGCTGGAGCGCCATCACCGGCGAGTTGCCGGACAACAGCCCGGCGTTCTCCATCGTTCAGGACCACGTCGAGGCGAATCTGCTCTTCCTGGGCGCGGAATTCGGGGCCTTCGTGTCGGTGGACGGGGGCGAGTCGTGGATGGAGTTCGCGAGCGGGCTGCCGACCATCCCGGTGCGCGAGCTGGAGATTCAGAAGCGCGAAGGCGACCTGGTCGCGGCGACTTTCGGGCGCAGCTTCTATGTGATCGACGACTATACGCCGCTGCGCGAACTGGCGCGGGGGTCGGAGGGCATTCTGGCCTCCTCCGGCCACCTGTTCGAGGTGGCCGATGGCGACATGTACGTGCCCTGGAATCCCGGCGGGGCCAACGGCACCGACTTCTACGCAGCCGACAATCCGGAGCTGGGCGTGACCTTTACCTATTGGGTCGGAGAGACGCTGCGGACCCGGCAGGCGGCGAGGCGGGCCGCGGAGAGGCGGGCGGCAGGCCGGGGCGAGGACACCCCGTATCCGACCTGGGAGGAACTGCTGGAGGAGGACCGGGAGGAGGCGCCGCGGGTGTTCCTCACGGTTCGCGGCGAGGACGGAGAGGTGGTGAACGTGGTGGGCGGCTCGGCGGCCCGGGGCGTTCACCGGGCCGTGTGGGATTACCGCTACCCGGGCTACAATCCCGTGACGGGCGGTGGTGGCGGCGGCGGCGGTTTCGGCGGCGGCAACGGCCCGATGGCGCTGCCGGGAAGCTACACCGTGTCTCTGGCGCAGCGCGTGGACGGGGAAGTGACCGAGCTGGCGGGCCCCGTGCCGTTCGAGATCGCGCCGATCACGCAGCCCGCCATCGCCGCCCAGGACCGGGCGGCTGTGCTCGCTTTCCAGCGTGAGACCGGCGAGCTGCTGCGGGCCGTGACCGGATCGCAGCGTGCCGCCGCGGGGGCCGCGGAGCGCCTCGGCGCCATCAAGCAGGCGCTCGAGCGCTGGCCCGCCGCGCCCGGGGAACTCATGGGGGAAGCGCGTACCCTGGAGCTGCGCCTGCTCGACCTGCGCGAAGCGCTCGACGGCTCGCGCACGCGCGCCTCGCGCGCCGAGCCCGACCTGCCGGGGATCGCGGGGCGTGTGAACCAGGTCGTGCGCGGGCACTGGAACGGTACCCACGGACCCACCGGGACGCACCGGGAGCAGTACCGTGTCGCGCGCGATGCCTTCGCGGCCGTGCATCCCCAGCTGTCGCAGCTGGTCGAGCGCGACTTGCCGGTGCTGGAAGCGCGGCTGGAAGAGGCCGGGGTGCCGTGGACGACGGGACGCGCGCTCCCGCGCTGGCCGCCGGGGAGCTAGGCCGACGGCGGTGACGGCGGGGACGGTCTATCGCCCGGGGTGGACCGCCCGTCGATCGCGCACCCTCTAGCAGGCCGTGGATAAAGTCCGTTCTGCGAGACCTTTGTGAATGAGTTAAATTAGGAGTACACAAGGACCTCAGCGAGAGGTGACGGCGATGGCGATAGGCAGGATGCCCGGGGCGCGGCAGGAGGAGCTGTTCATCGCGGCCAGTGCGGTCAGGGCGCTGGACAACCCGTTCTACGCGGCTCTGGACAAGCTCCTGCGCGAGAGCGGCTTTGACGAGTTCGCGGAGGAGACGTGCCGGGAGTTCTACGCGGAGCGGATGGGCCGGCCGGGCCTTCCTCCGGGCGTGTACTTCCGGATGCTGATGGCGGGATACCTGGAGGGGATCGGCTCCGAGCGGGGCATCGCGTGGCGGTGCAGGGACTCGATCTCGCTGCGGGAGTTTCTGGGCTACGGTCTGGCGAAGACGCCGCCGGAGCATTCCACGCTGTCGAAGACGCGCAAGCGGCTGAGCCTGGAGGCCCACGGGTCGGTGTTCGGCTGGGTGCTGGAACGGCTGCGGGAGTCGGGACTGCTGCGAGGCAAGACCGTGGGGGTGGATTCGACGACGCTGGAGGCGAACGCGGCGATGCGCGCGATCGTGCGGAGGGACGACGGGACGGAGTACGACGCGTGGCTCGAGCA
This sequence comes from Longimicrobiales bacterium, assembly GCA_965237885.1. Taxonomy (GTDB): domain Bacteria; phylum Gemmatimonadota; class Gemmatimonadetes; order Longimicrobiales; family Gaopeijiaceae; genus BD2-11. The sequence continues at coordinate 2,273,829 of CBDEGN010000002.1, forward strand.
GCTGGCGCGGGCATCGGGGATCGAGACGCCGACGCGGCAGGACCTTGCGAAGCTGGACCGCAAGCGCCCGAAGAAGGGGTCCAACAAGGACTGGAAGCATCCGCACGACCCGGAGGCGCGGATCACGAAGATGAAGGACGGCCGCACGCGCCTGGCGCACAAGCTCGAGGTGGGGGTGGACATGGAGACCGGCGCGGTGGCCGGGGTGACGGTGCAGACGATGGACGGCGGCGACACCGCGTCGCTGCCGGTGACGCTGGACGAGACGGAGCGGCAGCTGGCGAAGGTGGGAGCGGAGCCGAAGGAAGTGGTGGGCGACAAGGGCTACCACTCGAACGCGACCATGACGGGGGTGAAGGACCGCGGGCTGCGCAGCTACGTGAGCGAGCCGAACCGGGGCCGCCGGAAGTGGAAAGGCAAGCGGGACGCACAGAAGGCGGTCTACGGCAATCGCCGGCGGATCCGGGGCAACCGGGGGAAGCGGCTGCTGCGGCGGAGGGGCGAGAAGCTGGAGCGGACGTTCGCGCACCTGCTCGTGAGCGGAGGGTTGCGCCGCGTCCACGTTCGCGGGCAGAAGGAGATCCGCAAACGCTTGCTGGTTCACGCCGCCGCCTTCAACCTCGGGCTGATGATGCGCGCGCGCTTCGGCTTCGGCACCCCGCGCGGCCTGCAGGGCCTCGCGGCAGCGGCAACGGCCCTCGCCGACGCCTCCGCACGCCACTTTGCGACCGTTGTCGGCCAAATCGGGCGCATTTTCGGCCTCCTAAGCCCCAACACCGGCTCCTTCCGCCCTTCAGGCCGCCTCTTGCACAACAAGACCGCGCTCACTCGCCTCCCGCCGTTCGTACAATCGGCGCGCTGGCAGACCACTTCTTCCACGGCCTGCTAGTCGCCGGCCAGCTGGCTGCGCGCGTCGCGCTTGTTCAGAAGCACCATCGCGACACGACGCGCCTCATCGAGGGTTCCCACCACTTGGTCGTCCGGGAGGTGCCCCAGGATGTTCAGAGTCCGCAGGGTGTCGGCCGGCGTGCCCGACAGGCCCATCACGATGACCTCCGTTTCCTCGCGCTCGGCGACATCCATGAGCTGTCGGATGAGCATGGCGGCGCTGTCGTCCATGTAGGTCACGTTGGTGAAGTCGAAGATGGTGGCTTCGTGCTCCTTGATGTCCCCGCCTATCACCGCGACCAGCTTGTGCGCCGAGGCGACGGTGAAGCTTCCCTTGAGCGCCACCAGCCCAACTCGCGCGGAGTACCAGTCCATGACCGACGGATCCTCGTGTTCGGCGAAGAACATGCGGTCCAGGAGGGGCACTGACACCACGCTGTCCAGCTCCAGGCTCTCCAGCTGCTGGGAGTGGGCCATGCCTGCGACGATGAGACCGATGGCCACCCCCGTCATCAGATCCACGAACACGGTCAGCCCGAGGGTGACGAGCATCACGATCAGGTGCTCGCGGCGCAGCCGGTGGGCGCGTGACAGGACCCGCCAGTCGATGATGTCCCAGCCGACCTTGATGAGGATGGCGGCGAGCACCGCGTGGGGAATCGGCTCCACGAACTGGCCGAGCCCGAGGAGCAGCCCCAGGACCAGCAGCGCCCGCAACGCGCCGGAAACCGGAGTGCTCCCTCCGGCGCGGATGTTGACGACCGTGCCCATGGTGGCTCCCGCCCCTGGAAGTCCACCGATGAGTCCTGAAGCGATGTTGCCGATGCCCTGGCCGACCAGCTCCCGGTTGGCCCTGTGGCGCGTGCCGGTGACCGAGTCGGCCACCAGCGAAGTGAGGAGGCTGTCCACCGAGCCCAGGAGGGCGAGGATCAGCGCCGGCTGAATGGCGCTCACCAGGAAGCCGACGGAGGGCAGCGTGAACTGAAGCGCCGGCAGGCCCCTCGGTATCTCGCCGATGATGGGGATGCCGCGCAGCCACAGGATGCTGGCCGCGGTGCCCACAACCAGCGCCACCAGCGGGGGCGGGATCAGCTTGGCCAAGCGCTTCGGCCACACCAGCAACGTGGCCAGGGTCAGGACGCCGACCGCGACCGCGACGGGACTGGCGGTCGCAAGCGCGTCCGGCAGAGCGCGCATCGCCCCCATCGCCCCGCCGGCCGCGGGGGGCAGGCCCAGAAACGGCAGGCTCTGAATCAGCATGATGATGATGCCGATGCCGGACATGAACCCCGAGACCACCACCGCCGGCGTGTACGCCACGAAACGGCCGATCCTGAGCACGCCCATGGCGATCTGCAGCAGCCCGCCCATGATGACCACGATCATGGCCTCGGCGAGGGTGGAGGAATGCGTGGCGAGGATGGCCGCCATGGCGACCGTCATGGGCGCGGTGGGGCCGGAGATCTGGGAGCGCGTCCCCCCGAAGACCGCCGCGAAGAAGCCGACCGCGATCGCGCTGTAGAGACCCGCGGCCGCCCCCAGTCCGGAGGCCACGCCGAAGGCGAGCGCGACCGGTAGCGCCACCACGGCGGAAGTGAGCCCGCCGAAGAAGTCCCCGCGCAGCGTGTGGAAGTCGTACTTCATTCCGCCCCCTCGGTCGAGCCCCGTGCGCGTGCCTGTCCCCGCCGACAGTTCTGACCATACGCCCGCCGGGTTTTCTGAACCAGAGCGAGCGCGCCCCTTACTCCGCCTTCGCAATCACCGCCAGGAAGTCGTCGCCGTAGCGGCGCAGTTTGGTTTCGCCCACCCCCGTGATCGCGGCCAGCTCCTCGGATGTCCGCGGGCGGTGTTCCACCATCTCGCGCAAGGTGGCGTCGTGGAAGATGACGTAGGGAGGCACGCCCTGCGCCCGGGCGAGTTCCAGCCGGTGCGCGCGCAGAGCCTCCCAGAGAGCTTCGTCCCAGGTCGCCGGATCAGGCGGCGGCTGGGCTTCCCTGGGCTTTCGCTGGCGCGCGGCTTTCGGCGGGCGCAGATCCCGGCGCATGTGCACCTCCATCTCGCCCCTCAGCACCGGCCAGCTCTCGTCGGTGAGCCGAATCGAGCCGTATCCCTCCATGTCGACCCACAGCAGGCCGCGGGCGACCAGCTGGCGAAAGACCGAGCGCCACTCGTACGGGCCGAGGTCGGCGCCCACGCCGTGCGTCGGAATGCTGTCGTGGCCGAAGCGCCGGATGCGCTCGGTGTCCCTTCCCCGCAAGACATCGATGAGATACAAGGCCCCGAAGCGCTGTCCGGTGCGGTAGGCGCACGACATGGCTTTCTGCGAAGCCTCGGTCGCATCCCAGGTATCCACCGGCGTCAGACAGTTGTCGCAGTTGCCGCAAGGCTCGGGGAGGGTCTCGCCGAAGTAGGCGAGCAGCGTCTGGCGCCGGCAGGTGGTGAGCTCGCAGTAGCCGAGCATGGCGTCCAACTTGCGCACCTCCAAGCGCTTGCGCATCTCTCCGGCCTCCGAGCCCTCCACCATGTTGCGCAGCGTCACCACTTCCTGCAGCCCGTACACCATCCATGCGTTGGCAGCGAGCCCGTCGCGGCCCGCGCGGCCCGTTTCCTGATAATAGGCCTCGATACTCTTCGGCAGATCGAGATGGGCCACGAAGCGGACGTTGGACTTGTCGATGCCCATGCCGAAGGCGATGGTCGCGACGATCACCACGCCCTCCTCGCGCTGGAAGCGGTCCTGGTTGCGCTGGCGCTCCGCCGTGCCCATGCCCGCGTGGTAGGGCAGGGCGTTCACCCCCTGCGCCTGAAGCCATTCCGCGGTCCCGTCCACCTTCTTGCGCGACAGGCAGTAGACGATGCCTGCATCGCTCTTGTGGTTCTCGTTGAGGAAGCGGCGCAGCTGGGCGCGCGCATTGTTCTTTGGGACAACGCTGTAGCGGATGTTGGGCCGGTCGAAGCCGCCCACGAAGACGGGTGCGCCGCCGAGTCCGAGCCGTTCGACGATCTCGCGGCGGGTGAGTTCGTCGGCGGTGGCGGTGAGCGCGATGCGCGGGATATCGGGGAAGTGCTCTGCGAGAGCGGAGAGCTGCAGGTACTCGGGCCGGAAATCGTGCCCCCACTGTGAAACGCAGTGGGCCTCGTCGATGGCGAAGAGGGCGAGGCGGGCCTGCGAAAGCAGCTCCAGGGTGCGCTCGCCGAGAAGCCGTTCCGGCGCGACGTAGAGTAGATCCAGCCGCCCCCCGCGCACGGCGGATTCCACCTCCAGCACTTCCCGGTAGGAGAGGGAGGAGTTCAGGCACGCGGCGCGCACGCCCAGCTGGCGAAGCGCCTCCACCTGGTCGCGCATGAGGGCGATGAGGGGCGAGACCACCACCCCGGTGCCCTCTCCAAGGATGGCCGGGATCTGGTAACACAGGGACTTGCCGCCGCCGGTGGGCATGAGCACCAGACAGTCCCCGCCGTCCACCATGTGGCGGATGATCTCCTCCTGCTGCCCGCGGAACTCGGGGTATCCGAAGGTGCGCTCGAGGACGCCCCGCATGGCAGCGGGACCAGCGGAAGTGGATGATCGGGAAGATCGCGACATGTGTTGTGCGTGGCCGCCAGCTTACCAGATGCGCCGGACCCCGTGTCCGTCGAACAGTGGCTCGATCGAGACAAGGGGGAGGTCGTGCGCGAGAGACTGGGCGATCAACATGCGGTCGAATGGGTCCCGGTGGAGACCGGGAAGCCTCCCCGCGCGTTCGGCGTGCGCAACTGTGATCGGGAGCTGCTGAAAGCCCTGGTCCTCGAGGCAGGCCTGGACATCCCCGGCAACCACCTCCGCTCCGGGCAACCTGCCAAGGCGGTGTTTGGTGGTGATCTCCCAGGCCGACGCGGCGCTCACGAGAATGACGTTCGCCGCGTCGGCGACCGTGATCCGTGCGGTGTCGGACAGCTTGTCGCTCCCGGCGAGCCACCACAGGAATGCGTGCGTGTCAAGGAGAATCCGCAAGGGGCCTCAGGACTCCCACGCAGCCAGCTCGGACTCCGGGAGGGGATCGAAGAAGCTGTCGTCAACGACGAGCCGACCGCGCAGGGCGCCGAAGTGTCGCCTGCCCTTGCCGCTCTGGTGGGCGATGAGCCGGGCGATCGGCTTGCCATGGCGCGCGATCACGACTTCTTCGCCCTCTTCCACCCGCGCCAGCAGCCGCGACAGGTGCGTTTTGGCCTCGTGTACGTTGACGGCCACCATTGGTCTTTTCTCCCCGAGCGGGCCCTTGCCTTAGTCAACTTTATGACTAACTGATGCCCTCGTAGCGAGTCAAGTGCTGGTCGCCCGTTACCGAGTTCCAAGCTCCGGGAAGCCCGGAGGCGGCCGCCGGTGGTGCGTCCCCTGCTCGTACGCGTATGCGTAGCGGAAGAGAAGTCCTTCGGCGTAGGGGCGCGCCAGGATCTGCAGGCCGGCGGGGTGTGTGTCTTCGGTGAAGCCCATGGGCACTGTGATCGCGGGCATCCCCGTGGCGGGAGCCACCCGCTGGCTGTTGTCGCCGCTGTACTCCTCGTTCGCGCGGTCGATGTGCGCGGGCGGGCTCAGCCAGGTGGGATAAACCAGCGCGTCCACGCCGGCCGCGTCCATTGCCGCCACAAGGTCGGCGAGGTAGCCCTGGCGCTGCTCGTTGTCGAGGTAGTCGGGGCAGGGCGGATCCCACTCGGTCGGGGGCACGTCCAGCGGCATGTCCTCCGACCGGCGCAGACCGCTCTCCGCGTCACCTCCGAACTGCCCGGTCTCGAGCACGTCCAGCACGTCCGTGATCGGCGCCGCGTCTCCCAGCGACTGCAGATAGACGTACATGTCGTAGCGGAAGCGGCGGCAGGACATGCCCTCGCGCTCCAGCTGCGCCTGCACGTCGAAGTCGAAGGGATCGACGATCTCGGCGCCCAGCCCCGCGAGTTCCCCCAGCGCGTTTTCGAAGACGGCGACCACGGCCGAATCCGCGTCTCCGGTGTCGACCAGCGCGCGCAGCACGCCGATGCGCGCCCCCTGCAGGCCATCCGGGTCGAAGAAGCTCGTATAGTCGTCCTCCTTGAGTCCGCGTCCCGCCTCCGTGTAGGGGTCGGCCGGGTCGTAGCCGGCGACCACGTTGAAGAGCCTGGCCACATCCTCGACGGTGCGGCCCATGGGACCCGCGATGTCACGGTCGAAGGCGAGTGGGATCACTCCGTCACGGCTGGTGAGTCCGATGGTCGAGCGGATGCCCACCAGCGCGAGGCGCGAAGAGGGTCCGCGGATGGAGTTGCCGGTGTCGCTTCCCAACCCGATGAGGCCGAAGCTGGCCGCGACTCCCGAGGCGGTGCCGCCGCTGGACCCGGCCGGCACCCGGTCGAGGGCGTAGGCGTTGCGGGTGGTGTCGAAGGAGGAGCTCACCGACTGCCGCGGGCTGAAGGCCCATTCGGCCATGTTGGTCTTGGCCAGCACGATGGCGCCCTCCTCGCGGATGCGCCGCACCATGAAGGCGTCGTCGGGCGGGAGGCTCTCGGCGAGGGCGATCGAACCCCCCGTGGTAACCAGGTCGTGGGTGTCGAAGTTGTCCTTGACCAGGACGGGCACGCAGAAGAGGGGGCTCGGTTTCTCCCCGGCGGCCAGCGCCGCGTCGAGTTCGTCCGCGCGCTCGAGCGCGGCCGGGTTCACCACCGTGATCGCGTTGATGCGGTCCTCGTAGGCCTCGATGCGGTCGAGGTGGTCCTGCACCACCAGGCGGCAGCTGGTCTCGCCGGAGAAGATGGACTCCTGCACCCCGGCGATGGTGGCTTCCACCACGTCGATGGGGACGGGGGCGTCGCAGGCGGTGGCGGCGAGGGCCACGGCCAGCGGCGCGGCGGCGAGCCAACGCGTTCGTCGAACGGTCATTTCATTTCCTCCAGAAGCTCCACGTTGCGCAGACCCTCGCGGCCGTCGACAGCCGGAGGGCGTCCCTCACGCACTGCCGACGCGAAGTCCGCCAGCTCGCCGACATAGGGGTTCTGGACGAGGAAGGGCACGATGCCCGTCTTGGTGAAGATCGTGCCCGCCCCCCGCGCCCCGAGGGTGTGGTTGCCGATGACGTATCCCTGGTCGCCGTAGACCTCGACGCGAGAGGGAGACTCGAACTGCACCGAGGAGCAGAACTCGGCGGTGGCTCCGGACGCGAATGTCAGCGCCACCAGGGCGGTTTCGTCGCGCGGGCCGCCCCAGACTGCGTTGCTGGTCACGGAGCGCACGCTGACGACTTCCCCGCAGCTCGGCAGCATGAACCAGCGAATCATGTCGAGGCAGTGGGTGCCCACCCCGGCGAGGCTCCACCAGCGGCCCACATCCGAGCCGGCGCGCCAGTTGGAGTCGTCGGGCGCAGCCCAGGTCCACTGCACCCGCATGTGCCTCAGCTCCCCGAGCGCCCCGCCCCGAATCAGCCGGTCCATGGCGCGGTGGCCCGCGTGCCAGCGCAGGTGGTAGGCCACTCCCACGCAGATGTTGGCGGCCCCGGCGGCCTCCACCACCCGGCGTCCGTCCGCCGAGGAGGTCACCATGGGCTTCTCCACGAACACATGCTTGCCCGCGGCGATGGCGCACAGCGACTGGTCGGCGTGGAGGGCGTCGGGCGTGGCGATCAACACGGCATCGAGCCGGGGATCGGCCAGCAGTTCGTCCAGGTTGTCGTGCGCCGGCTGAGGGGCCTTCGCCCGGTGACGCTCGCCGAAGCGGCGCGCGCGTTCCCGGTCCCGGCTGAGCACGCTCCACAGGCGAAGCCCGCTGGCCGCGGCCAGGGCCGGGGCGAGCTGGGTCTCGGCGATGCGTCCGGTTCCGAGCAACGCCACGCTGAGGGGCTTCGGCTTCATCCCCATGTCAGCGAACCGCCATCATCTGGATTTCGACTCCGAGGCGGCCCACCAGCGGGAGCCCGGCCACCGTCGGCTCCGGCGCTCCGTCGGGCATCATTTCGCCCAACACTTCCAGAACCGCTTCGGCGTCGCGCACGTCCGTGAGATAGACCCAGACGTTGGCCACGTCGGAGAAGTCCATCTCCGCGGCTTCGAGGGTGGCCCCGAGATTCGCCAGCGTGTTGCGCGTCTGGGCGGAAATGTCCTCGCCCTGCGCGAGCATCCCGGAGAGCCACAGGCGCTCGCCGGTGTCGATGGCGGGAGAGAGCGGCGCCCGGCCCGGTCCCTGTCCCGCGCGGCGAACGACGCGGCGCGCGTCGGAGCTCTCGGCGACGCACTGAATCTCGACCAGGAAATCGGAGTTCATGAGCCCGCCGCGCACGGCGGCCCGCGCCGGGGGATCCTCCGCGGTCACGAATTCGCGGTACGCCTCGTTCATGTCGCCCCAGAGACGCACGTCGTCGAGGAAGACCTGGCAGCTCACCAGGTCCCCGTAATCCATTCCGGCTGCGTCGAGAATCATCCCGATATTGCCGAAAACGCGCCGGGTCTGGACCTGAACATCGCCCCGCACGGGCTGATAGGTGTCCGGGTCCCGACTGGTGGCCCCCGCGACAAACAGGACGTCGCCCGCGCGAATGCCCCACGAGTAGGGCAGGGCCGGCGACTGCAGTCCCGAGGGGGAGATGACCTCGGTGTCGTCCGGCGTCGCCACCGCGGAGATCTGGATCATAGCCTCCACGTCGGGCAGATCGGCTTCCACGGTCGCCCGCGTGGGAGGATTGTCGGCGAAATAGGTGCGGTAGATGCCGTTCATCGCCTGGAAGTGACGCGTATCGCTGAGGAATACGTTGACGGCGACGACATCCTCGTATCCGAGCCCGTGGCCAGCGAGTTCCGCTCCGAGGGCGTCCAGCGTTGCGGTGGTCTGCTCCTCGATGGTGGTGAGGGCGCGATCGCCATCCGAGGTCGCGGTGATGTTGGAGAGAAAGACCAGTTCGGGCGTCTGGGCCGAGGCTGCGGGCGCGCAGGAAAGCGCCAGCAGGAGGAGGGTCAGCGGGACGGCGGGTTCCGCGCGGACACGAAGCGACCGGATACGAAAGCTGCGGGAATCTGGCACGTTCATCAAATGACCTCTGGAAGGGGCGAAAGAGGGGTCGCAGTCCTGATGGTAGCCCGTGCGGGCGCGTGGGCAAGGGGACGGAGGCCCGGGTCGCGGCCCTGGTCTCGAGTCGACATGCAACCGCCCCGCGCGGCCGGACTTGGCAGCTTGACTTGCTCCGGTGCGCTCTCTACATCCTACCACACCCAGCCGGGCCATTCCGTTTACGGAGATCCGCTTCCCCCCGGCGCGCGTCCGTTCTCACGAGGAAGCATGATGCGGGTATCGCGGCACGGTTGCGGAGGATCCCGGCGCGCATGACCAACTCGACGACCCCAAACGCGAATCCCGCCGCCCGCCCCGAGAGCCTGGCATCCCGGCTCCTGAACATGGAGCCAGGCGAGCTTCCTCTCGCCGTCCTGTCCGCCATCTTCTTCTTCTTCGTGCTCTGCGGGTACTTCTTTCTCCGCCCGGTGCGCGAGGCCATGGGCGTCGCCCGCGGGATGGACGATCTGCGATGGCTGTTCGTTTTGTCTTCGATCATCTCTCTTCTGGCGGTGCTGGCCTTCGGCGGCGTGGTGGCGCGCATGAACCGGCGCCGCTTCATCCCGGTGGCCTTCCTCTTCGTGATCGTCTGCCTTTTCGTCTTCGCGGGGCTGATCATCCAGGACGTGAGGACGGGCGGCGGTCTCATCGGCACGGACGCGGAAACCACTCTCGCCCGGGGGGTGGGCTACACCTTCTATGTGTGGCTGACGGTGATCAACCTCTTCACCACGAGCCTCTTCTGGGCCTTCATGGTCGACATCTTCGACGTCGGCCAGGGGAAGAGAATGTTCGCGTTCATCGGCATCGGAGGCACCCTCGGGGCGCTGGCCGGAGCCTGGGGCACCAGCTTCATCAGCGGGATGACGGAGTCGCCCTACCTGCCCGCGGGCCTCATGCTCATCGCCTGCGCCTTCTACAGCCTGGCGATCGCCACAGTGCTCCGGCTGGACCGGATGGCGGTGCAGTCGCGCGCGTCGAAGCTGGAAGCGCTGCCGCGCGGGCGCCGGGCTTCGGCTGCGCGGTCCGACGGCAGCACCCGAATCGGCGGCAGTTTCTGGGAAGGAGCCCGGGCGGTCGCATCCTCGCCCTATCTGCTGGGGGTTGGGCTCTGGGTGGTCTTCATGGCCATCTCCAATACGATGATCTACTTCACCCAGGCCAACATCATCCAGGAGACCACCGACACCTTCAGTCAGCGGGTGGGCAGCTTCGCCGACTTCGACTCGCTGGCTCAGTTCGCGACCCTGCTGACCCAGATCTTCATCACCACGCGCATCATCAGGAAGCTGGGCGTGGGGTGGACCCTCGCGATCCTGCCGCTGGTCACCGTAGCCGGGTTCGCCGTGCTGGCGGTGTGGCCGCTCTACGGCGTCATGATGATCTTCCAGGCCGTGCACCGGGCGACCCGCTACGCCATCTCACGGCCCTCGCGGGAGACGCTCTTCAGCGTCGTCACCCCCTCCGAGAAGTACAAGGCGAAGCCGGTGGTCGATGTATTCCTGTATCGCGCCGGGGATGCCACGGGAGCGGGGATCGACGCGACCTTCGCCGTGCTGGGGATGACGCTGGCGCTGGTCGCGGCGTCGACCGTGCCGCTGGCGGGCATCTGGATCGCCCTCTCGATCGGGCTCGGCCGGGCACAGGCGAAGCGGGTGGAGGGCTAGAGTCCCCGAATCCTCGCCGCGGCCGCAGCCCGGCTCAGCTTTGCGATGTCCCGTCGAAGAAGACCTTGCCGGCCATCTTTCGGAGCAGGCCCCGGGTGAGCAGTCCGGCCTCGAGCGCCCAAACCACGGGCAGGTGGTCGTAGCTCCAGCGCGCGGCGCGCTTCCAGGCGCGTCTCGGGTACGCCTTGCGCACCACCCTGCCGGGGTGCGTGCCGCCAGCCAGGTAGTCTGCGATGGCGTCGCCGGCGATCTTCCCGAACCTGTAGGCGTGGTGGATGCCCCCGGCGGTCAGGGGGGACACCATTCCGGCGGCGTCGCCGATGAGCAGAACGTGCTCTCCATGGAAGTTTCGCAGCAGACCGCCAAAGGGTATGACTCCGCCCCGCTTTTCCAGCACGGGCTTTCCGTTGAGACCGAAGTGGGCGTCAATCCTGTCGATGAAGCGCGGCAAGTCGGCCTGACGATGGCGATGAACGGCCAGACCGACCTGCGTCGAGACCACGCCCGGCACCACCCAGCCGATGTAGCCGGGGGCGCACTCCGGGTCGATGAAGCAGTGCAGACAGTCGCCAGCGCTTTCCAGGGGTTCATACTCCCATTCCACTCCCTTCAGCAGATGCCGGTTGCGATCGAGGCCGAAGCATTCGGCCACCCTGGAGCGCGCTCCATCGGCTCCGACCAGGAAGCGGCAGGTGATGCCGGATCCATCCAGAACGAACGGGAACCTGCCCGGCGCCACCCCGTGAAAGCGCTCTCCGTACCGCACTTCGGCGCCCGCGCAGCGGGTTTCGTCGAAGAGATGGCGCATGAGCCGGGCGGTGTCGGTCGCCATGAAGAAGTAGCCGTCGCGCGCCAGGTCGATGGAGTCATGGCTCGGCGTATAGACCCGCACCCGGCTGATTTTCCGGACCAGCCGGGCCGGGACCTGCCACTCCTTCCAGGCTTCCTTCACCAGAATGCCCGTGGTGTGGATGCGCTCCCCGGGCTCCGACTGACGTTCCAGCACGAGGACCGATAGTCCGCGCTCCGCGGCCTGGCGCGCGCAGGCGAGTCCGGCGAAACCGGCACCCACAACGACGACATCGTAGGCTGCTTGCAATCCTTCCCCTTTGAAAGAGCGAACGCCGCGGACGACCGTCCGGGTCCGCAGCGGCCGCCTGCTCGAACTGGTGCAACGCCCAAACCTAAATGATACCGCTCCGCGCAAGCATGAGCCGGACACTCGGATGCGCTCGGGGTCGGGCGATGGCTTGCGGGGACTTCGCCGTGTGGCCCACCTTCACCTGAATTCCTTCCATCTCCTCCCCGGAGCAGCCCTCAGGAGCCAGTCATGAACGCGATGCGCGGCCTTCGTCCACTCGTTTCCCCACTCCTGCGGACGGCCGTGGTTCTGCTGCTCGCGCCGTTCGCCGCCGTCTTGCCGCTGTTAGCGCAGGATTCCGGCAACGACATGCAGGGACTGGATATACAGCAGGGCTACATCCTCCCCGACCAGGCCATTCAGGACCTCTTTGCCACCGATCCCAACTACGCCACCCTGGATCACATGAGCCCGGACGGGGACCATTTCGTCATCCCGCTCTCGACCGAGCTCTCGACGCTGGAAGAGGTGGGGGAGGAGACTCTTCGCCTGGCGATGCTGGAGATTCGGGCACGCACCGACCGGCCTTGGCACCTGGACATCTACGGGCTGTATGGGCTGCGCTTCTACTCGCTGAGCCAGCGGTCGTTCGTTGATGTGGAGCTGCCCGACGGGATCCATGTGAGCGACCTGATGTGGTCTCCAGACGGCTCGCGGCTGGCCTTCCTGGCGCATCTGGAGGAGCGCACCGAAGTGTGGATCGCGTCGACCGAAGACGGGAGCGTGAGCGTGGCGGGGGATGCGCGCGTGATCGCCACCATCGGGACCTCGTCGCGGGGCCAGGGCTCGGCGCCGTCCCGGATGCTCCAGTGGACGCCCGACGGCTCCATCATCACCCTGGCGGCCCCGGCGGCCCGCGGCCCGGCACCGCCCGCGCCCGCCCTTCCGTCAGGGCCCAACATTCGCCACACGCGCGCGGCGGCCACTCCAACGCGCACCATGCCCTTCCTGCTCGAGGACGAGCACGACTCGGATCTGTTCGAGTACTACACCCGCAGCCAGATCGTGGAGCTGGCTCCGGGGCAGGCGGCCCGGCCCATCGGGGATACCGGGATGTATGAATCGGTCTCGCTGAGCCCGGATGGACGTCATCTGATCGCCACCCGCATGGAGCGGCCCTTCTCCTTCATCGCCAGCTACACCGGGTTCCCACGCGTCACCGAAGTGCTGGACGTGGAGAGCGGCGATGTGCTGGCTACCCTCGAGGAGCGCGAGCTGAGTGAAGGCCGGGGCGGCGGCTCCGGAAACGGTCCTCGCGCCTGGCAGTGGCGCCCCGACGGTAGCGGCGTCGCGTACTTGCATCGCGCCGCCCCGAGCGAAGCGGGCGACTCGGATACTCTCCGACCCGACCGCATCATGCTGCTGCGCGCCCCCTTCGGAGACGGCGACGAGGAGGAGGTGGCCTCCAGCGACGACCCCATCAGCGAGGTGACGTACTCGCTCGACGGCCGCCACGCTTTCGCCTCGGTGCGCAAGGACGGAGACGTGGCGCTGGCCCACTACGACCTGGACGGCGGTGCCGAAGGCAACATCGTCGTGCCCTTCCACGACCCTGCGGATGTGGTCGCGCTCCCCGGTGACCTGCTCACTGCGCGCACCGCCAACGGGCTCGACCATGCGTGGATGTCCTCCGACGGCGAAAGCGCGTACCTGCGCGGCGCTGGCTGGAAGGAGGATTTCCGGCCGCAGCCCTTCGTCGACCGGCTGTCCCTGGAGGACGGATCCACCGAGCGGCTCTTCGAGGGTTCGCGTGACAGCTTCGACCAGCCGCTGGTTCCCCTCGACCCGGATCTGGGGCGCATGATCGTGAGCCGCGAGTCCACCGACGATTTCCCGGACAGCTTCCTCTGGACCGGGGGCGGCGAGATGGACAATCTGACCCGCAACGTGGATCCGTTCCCCCAACTCACTGCCGCGCGGCGCATCGATTTCGAGTTCACCCGCCGCGATGGCCTCGAGGTCCAGGGCCGCGTGTCGTTGCCGGTGGACTACGTCGAGGGCACGAGGGTCCCCGCCATCTTCTGGACCTATCCGAGGGAATACCGGAGCGAGGACGCCTTCGACAACGCCACCATCCGGGCGCGCAACCAGAATGCGCACACGCACCTTACCTGGCTGCGCTGGTCCGACATATGGCTCACTCAGGGATATGCGCTCGTGTATCCTGATATTCCGATAGTCGGCGAGAACTATAATGACTATTATATTTCCAATATGGTCGACGGCATGTATGCGGCGATTCGCGCGGTTGACGGCCTCGGGGTGATCGACATGGACCGGATCGGGCACGGCGGCCACAGCTACGGAGCCTTCGCGACCGCCAACTTCCTGGCTCACACCCCCTTCTTCAAGGCGGGCATCGCGGGAGATGGCGCCTATAACCGGTCGCTTACGCCGATGGGCTTCCAGGCCGAGCCGCGCGACATCTGGTCAGCGCCCCATGTCTACATGGAGATGTCCCCCTTCTTCAAGGCGGACCAGATCAACACCCCGATGCTCATGTATCACGGGGCCGACGACAACAACTCCGGGACGTATCCCATTCAGTCGGAGCGCATGATTCAGGCGCTCACCGGGCTGGGCAAGACAGCGGCGCTCTTCGTCTATCCCTTTGAATCGCATACCCCGCGCGCCATCGAGAACAATCTGGACATGTGGGCGCGCTGGGTCGGATGGTTCGATACGTACGTGAAGGGGGAGGGCGAGGACACGCGGCCCGTCTCGGAGGGGGGATCGAACGACTGAGAGAAGCCGTGCCATGACCGTGCCAGCGGGCAGCGACGCATCGAGCGTTCGCTACGAACCCGACGAGAACCCGCCTTGGCCGCTGGCGATGGGGCTGGGTCTCCAGTACTGCCTCCTCGCGCTCGGCGGCGTCGTTCTGACCGTCGCGATCGTGATCCGCAGTGCCGGAGCCAGCGAGACCTACCTCGCGTGGGGCGCGTTCGGGGCGCTGATGGTCAGCGGCGTGACCACCATCATCCAGGGTGGCCCGCCTGGGGCGTTTCGGGGCGGGATACGTGCTCATGATGGGTACGTCCGGGGCGTTCATCGCGGTATCGGTGGCCGCGCTCCAGCAGGGGGGCGCCGCCCTGTTGGCGACGCTCGTGATCGCCTCGTCACTCTTCCAGTTCCTGCTCGCGGGGCGTCTCTCGCTTCTGCGGCGCATCATCACGCCGACGGTCGCCGGGACCGTGATCATGCTGATCGCGGTGAACGTGATGCCCTTCCTTTTCGACTTTCTGGACAATGTGCCCCCCGGCAGCGCGCCCCTTGCCGCACCCGTCACCGTGCTCTCGACACTCGCCGTCACGTTGGGGCTGCTGCTCCGGTTCACGGGACCGGTTCGTCTCTGGGGACCCCTGATCGGTATCGCGGCCGGGTGCGTGGCCGCGTCGTTCTTCGGCCTGATGGATACCGCCACGCTCACCCGGGCGGCATGGATCGGCGTGCCGGCGGTGACGCAGTGGCGATCCAGCGGGTCTCCTGGCGGGAGCCCCAGGCCACGGACTATCGCGCGGTCCAGGGAGCGGTTGCCGCCGACGGTCTGGGCAACCTTCTGTCAGGGCTCTTCGCCACAGTGCCGAACACGACCTATTCGAGGCGCTCGCGAGTGGACACGCCCCCGGCGCTCATAGCACCCCCGGAATCACCGCCTTCCGGTTCGCCGGATACTCCTCGAAGCGCGTCCTGTACCACCGGTGGTGGCTGAGCGCCCGCGGAACCAGGTTGGCGGCGGTGTAGGCGAAGAACGCCAGCCCGCCCGGCGACCACGTCGCCAGCGCCCAACCGGCCCATTCCAGTAGCTCTCCCAGATAGTTCGGGCAGGAGACGTAGCGGAAGGCCCCGCCCCGGGGAACGGAGTAGCCCGTCCCGCCGGGCTTGCGCAGCCGCAGCAGGGTGTTGTCGGAGTGGATATTCAGGGCGAAGCCGGTCACGAAGAGCGCCACTCCGGCGAGGAATCGCGGGTCGCCCAGCCACGCGACGCCGTATTCGCCGAGATGCGAAATGAACCGCGCGTTGACGTACGCGTTGACCACGTTGAAGGCGAAGCCGCTGCCGACGACCGCCACCGGCATCCTCTTGCCCGCGGTCCGAGTACGAAGCGGATACACGAAGTTCCGGTTCAGGTAGTGGCACTGCCAGATGCCCAGCAGGACCAGCGGGACCGGCTCGCTGGCCGCCTGCCCCATGAAGTAGATGGACGCGAAGAGAACCGTCGCCGGCAGCTCCATGACGATCCACCCGGCCCGGTTCGACATCTCCGGGCCCCAGCCGCGCCCCGAATAGTGCCGCCCATACGGCGCCGTAAGGCGCAGAAGGCTCACAAAGGTCAGGACCGCCACTACGAACACGGCCCACACCAGCGCCCCATGGAACGCCTGCTCAGTCATCGTGTCCCAGTCGAGTTCTCGCTCCCCGGCCTTGCGCAGTCGACCACGCCTGGAGCGCCTGCTCAGTCATCGCGGTCTCGGTCGAGGCAGCCGTGTTGGTCGAACCAGCCGTAGACGTCCCGGATCGAGTCTGCCAGCGGTCGCGAGCGGAATCCGAGTTCGGCCTGCGCCCTCGCGCTTGAGATCCGCGTGTTGGAACTGCCGAGCGCGGTGATGGCATCCGCGGTGTAGAGTGGCCTGCGTCCGTTCAGGCAATCCCACGCGATTCGGAACGGCGCCCACGCCCGGGCCACGGGTCTCGGAAGAGTCATGCGCGGAGCGGCCACGCCCGTCACTTGCCGGGCCAGCCGACTGACCTCGCGCATGGTTTGCCAACCTCCGGCGAGAATGTACCTGGCGCCTGAGCGGCCCCGGGTCTCGGCGGAGAGCGCGGCCGTCGCGACATCGCGCACATCGACCCAGTCATAGCCTCCCGTGACCAGCGCCGGAAGCTTGCGATGGTACAGGTCGAGAAAGAACTGTCCCATGTGGGACGGCCTGAGGTCAGGCGGGCCGACAACGCCGGTCGGGTTCAGAATCACCGCATCCAGGCCCTTGTCGATGCCGCGCCGGACTTCTCTCTCGCCTCCCACCTTGGAGAGTTCGTAGGCGCTGGCGTGAGGGCCCCCGGCCGGGCCGCGACTCTCGTCGAGAGGGTCCTCCAGGGGAAAGTGGTTGAACGCGTGGATGGACGAGAAGTGGATCAGGCGCTTCACGCCGCACTCGAGGGCCGCCTCGACGACGTTGCGGGTCCCCCGGACGTTCGTCGTCGCGACCTCGTCGGCCTGGTTCCTGTCGATCGAGACCACTGCGGCGGTATGGAATACCACGTCCGTGCCCGCGAACGCGGAGACGAGCGACCCCCGGTCGAGAAGGCTCCCCTGCACGCATTCGATGCGATCGTCCGTGGCCAGCTCCCGCTTCCGATGCACGAGCGCCCGCACGTTCCGCTCGCCGTCCCGGACGGCCAGCGCCGCCGCGAGCACGCCTCCGATGTGGCCGGTTGCGCCGGTGACCACCTTCACGGCGAGTACCTCGTGCTGGGAGGAGAGGCTGCGTCCGCCTTGAGGCTGGAGCGGAGAGACACATGTAGGAGGACTGGTCCCTGGGATGTAGGAGGACTAGTCCTGTGGAGCCGTGTACGGCAAGGGCGCGCGGCTGGGCGTGGCAAGGGACCGAGTGTGTGGGCCTTGCTTTCCAGATGCCTCCGATGGCGCGGCACAAACGGGAAAATCAAAAGTTGCGCTATTGTTTTTCCTGTCTAACTTGTCTCCCATGATTCCTCGACCCCGTAACGAAGCGAGTATCCGCCGACTGCTCGGCCAGTTTCCCGTGGTGGGGCTCGTGGGCGCCCGACAGGTAGGAAAGACGACTCTCGCCCGCAGTCTGGCCGCTCGCGAGCAAAGCCGGGTTACGTTCTTCGACTTGGAGGATCCGACCGACGAGGCGCGTTTTGCGGATCCCAAGCTGGCGCTCGAATCCCTCGACGGCCTGGTCGTCATCGACGAGGTACAGCACAGCGAAGGGCTGTTCAGGCTGCTCCGCGTCCTCGTGGATCGGCCCTCCAACCAGGCTCGGTTTCTGATCCTGGGCAGTGCCGGTCCGGACTTGCTTCGGCAATCCGCCGAGTCGCTCGCCGGTCGGATCGCCTACCATGAACTACTTCCTTTCCAAGCGGACGAGACAGGCGCCGACTGCATCGATCGCTTGTGGATCCGGGGCGGATTTCCGCGCTCTTTTCTCGCAGCCGACGAAGGCGACAGCGCGGCGTGGCGTACCGCATTCATCCGCACCTTCCTCGAGCGAGATCTGCCACAACTCGGGGTCGCCGTGCCGGCGACGACCATGCGGCGTTTCTGGACCATGGTGGCCCACTACCACGGCAGCCGCTGGAACGCCGCCGAGGTGGCGCGATCGCTGGGGGTGAGTGCTCCTACTGTCAACTCGTATCTCGATGCACTTGTCGACGCTCTCCTCGTGAGGAAGCTGACGCCCTGGTTCGAGAACCTGAAGAAGCGCCAGGTCAAGGCTCCCAAGGTCTATCTGGCCGATACCGGATTGCTTCACACGCTCTTGAGGCTCAGGACCGAGTCCGGTGTTCTCGGACACCCGAAGTCAGGAGCCTCCTGGGAGGGTTTTGCGATGCAGGAGGCCGTGCGGGTTCTCTCGGTCGACTGGGAGGATTGCTACTACTGGGCGACTCACCGGGGAGCCGAGATCGATTTGCTGGTCTTTAACGACGGGCGCCGGATCGGAGTGGAGTTCAAGAGAACCAGCACTCCGAGGATGACGCGGTCGATGCACACGGCGCTGGTGGACCTGAAGCTTGACCGCATCTTCGTGGTCCACCCCGGCCGCGACCGTTTTCGCCTGCACCAGCGGGTGGAGGCGGTCGGGTTGGAGCGGGCCTGCACCGAGGGGCTCGAATGAAGTCGGTGTCCGCGTTCCGAGTGCGGGGAAGCCTGGAAGCAACGCTGCCCCGCGAATCCCGCTAGCTTTGCCGGATGACCACCCGCTCCATCACACCCGTTCCGGGCCGCTCGCTCCCGTATCTTGTGCGGACCGCCTGCCTCGTCGCGGCACTTTGCGCCTGCGGCGACTCCACCAGCGAGCCGGAGAACCCGCCGCGTGCCGTCGCGATCGCCGTCTCTCCTCAGTCGGCTACGCTGGCGTCGCTGGGCGAGACGGCGGCGTTCAGCGCGACGATCACCGACCAGTTCGGCGCGGCCTTCTCCGGGACGGCTGCGTGGGCGACCAGCGATCCCGGAGTCTTCCTGGCCTCCGCGTCCGGCGTGGTCACGGCCGTCGGCAACGGGGCGGGCACGCTGACCGCGTCCTTCGAGGCCCTTGGCGCCACCGCTCAGGTCGTGGTGGAGCAGGTGCCGGCGATGGTCGCGGTCGCGTCGGGGGGCGGCCAGGAGGGGATGTCCGGGGACGCGCTCGGGGAGCCCGTGGTGGTGCGGGTGGAGGACGGTGGCGGCTCGCCGGTGGCGGGCGCCACGGTGACGTTTTCGGCCGCCGAGGGACATGGATCCGCGGATCCGGCCACGGCCGTTACCGACACGGATGGGATGGCCGGCACGACCTGGACGCTCGGCGGCGCACCCGGAGTCCAGTCGCTCATGGCGTCGGTGGCGGGCGTAGGCTCCACGGAGATCCGGGCCACCGCGGGGGAGCTCGAGCCTCCACCGGACTCGGCGGTCTACCGCGTCGTCTTCAACGCCACCTGGAGCGCCACCACCCACCCGACCAACTTCCCCGGAGGCGCGCACTTCTCGCCCCTGATCGGCGCGGTGCACAACGGCGGCGTGCGCTTCTGGGCGCGCGGAGCGACGGCCAGCCCGGGGATCGAGCGCATGGCCGAGACCGGCGGCACCAACACGCTGTCCTCGGAAATCCGGGCGCAGATCCCGGGAGACGCCCTTTCGGTCATCAGCGGCCCCGGGATCGGAAGAAGCCCGGGAAGCGCGCCCATCCCCCGGGTCGTGGTCCGGCTGGAGTATCCCCTCGTAACCCTGGTCACGATGATCGCGCCGAGCCCGGACTGGTTTGTGGGCGTGTCCGGGCTGTCTCTGCTGGACGAGTTCGGGTGGGTGGACGAGCTTGAAGTCGTCCTCTACCCGTACGATTCGGGAACCGACGACGGCACCACCTATTCCTCGGCCAACGCCGACTCCTCGCCGAAGCAGCCGATCCGGAGCCTCCGGGGCGTGACCCCGTTCTCGGACGCGCCGATCGGGACCTTTACGTTCACGCGGGTCGGGGGATCGTCGGGGGGATAGAGGGGTGGAGCCGCGCGCGGCCGACCGTCAATGGGGCCGGGAGCGGACCGACTCATTGACCGTCGGGTGAAGCCGCCGACATGATGCTTGGTGAACCAGCGGCGGACGGGATCCCCACGGCCCGGCCGAATCCCCTGACCGTACGAGGCGACCAATGTCCGAAATGGATCGACGCACTTTCCTCGGTGCCGGCGCCGCGGCCGGCGCTCTTCTCTCGGTCGGCGGCTGCACCGCTCCGGGCGGCGACTCTTCGGGTCGCGCTGGCGCCGGGGACGAGAGCGTCCCGGGCAGCGTGCCGGACTTCGCGCTCGACGAAATCACGATCGACGGAATCCACGAGGGCATGCGGACGGGCGAGTACACCTGCCGGTCGATCACGGAGATGTACCTCGATCGCATCGAGGCCCTGAACCGGCAGGGGCCGCGGCTGTTCGCGGTCCTCGAGGTGAACCCGGACGCGCTCGAAATCGCCGACGAACTCGACCGCGAGTTCCAGGCCTCGGGCCCTCGGGGGCCGCTGCACGGCATCCCCCTTCTCCTGAAGGACAACATCGATACGGCGGACGGGATGACGACGACCGCCGGTTCGACGGCGCTGCGCGGGTCGATCGCACCGCAGGACGCCTTCGTGGCCGCGCGGCTGCGGGAGGCGGGCGCGCTCCTGCTCGGCAAGGCGAACATGAGCGAGTGGGCGGGCTGGAAGTCGTTCGAGTTCGGAGCATCGGGCTGGAGCGGCCGCGGCTGGGACGGCGGCCGGGGCGGCTTCTGCAGCAACCCGTACGCGCTCGACCGCACCCCGGGCGGGTCCAGCTCAGGGTCCGGGGCGGGTACGTCGGCCAACCTGGCGGTCGCGGCGATCGGCTCCGAGACCGACGGCTCCATCGTCGGCCCATCGTCGCGCAACTGCCTCGTCGGCATCAAGCCCACCATCGGCCTTCACAGCCGGGGCGGGGTCATCCCCATCGCCCACAGCCAGGACAGCACCGGCCCGATGGCTCGCACCGTGCGCGATGCCGCGATCATGCTCGGCACCATGGTCGGCGTCGACCCCCGCGACCCGCTGACCCCCGCGAGCGCGGGCAACTTCATGACCGATTACACCGGCGCACTGGACCCGGGCGGCCTCAGCGGCGCCCGGGTCGGCGTCCTGCGCGAGTATGCCGGCTTCGACAGCCGCGTCGACGCGCTGTTCGAGGAGGCGCTCGACGTCATGCGGGCGGGCGGGGCGACCGTCGTCGACCCCGTCACGCTGCCGGAGGAGCTGCGGTTCGGCAACGAGCACGAGATGGAAGTGCTGTACCACGAGTTCAAAGCCGACCTGAACGCCTACCTCGCCTCACTCGGCCCCGGAGCACCGATCAAGTCGCTCGCCGAACTCATCGCGTACAACGAGACGAACCACGATCTCGAACTCGCCCTCTACGGGCAGGAACTCCACGTGCGGTCCCAGGAGCGGGGACCGCTGACCGACCAGCGCTACCTCGATGCGCTGAGCGCCAGCCACCGGCTCTCGCGCGACGAGGGGATCGATCGCGCCATGGACGAGCACCGGCTGGACGCGCTCGTCGGCATCACGTCGGGGATTCCGGCGCTCCAGGACCCGCTCGACGCCTCGGGCGGCGGCGGCGGATGCTCGACGCCCCCGGCCATGGCGGCCTACCCCAACATGTCGGTCCCGATGGGGTTCATCTCGGGACTCCCGGTCGGGCTGTCGCTGTGCGGCCGCGCCTGGAGCGAGGCGACGCTGATCCGCATCGCTTATGCCTTCGAGCAGGCGACGAACCACCGGCGGCCGCCGACCTTCCAGGCGTCCATACAGGTCTGAGCGCGCCCACCACAATGCGGAAGATCGCAATGCGAATCCCGAACGCACCTGGCCGGGACGGCACGTCCCGCCGTCTCCCCCTGGCATCTCCGCTCTTCCTCCTCTGCGTCCTCGCGTTCCCATCCGCGTGCGACCGCCCAACCCAGCCTTCCCCTCCGCCCAGCTTCGACCGCGTCCAGCCCGACCTCTTCTCCACCCCCGGCGCCCAGCCCAACGCCTGGGCGGACTACGACGGGGACGGCGATCTCGACCTCTTCGTGGGGATGCGCTATTCCGAAAACCGCCTCTACCGGAACGACGCTGGCCACTTCGTCGATGTGGCCGCGGCGGTGGGACTGGCCGACCTCGAGGACACCCGTGCCGCCGCGTGGGGTGACTACGATGGCGATGGCGATCCGGATCTGTACGTCGGATACCCGACCGCCGCGGGCACGCCGAACCGTCTCTACCGCAACGACGGCCACACCTTTGTCGATGTGGCGACGGGGCTCGGGATGGACCTGGTGGGCACGACGCGCCAGCCCAGCTGGATCGACTACGATGGCGATGGCGACCTGGACCTCTTCGTCGCGATGCGCGACCAGCCCAACCGGATGTTCCGGAATGACGGTCCGGCGGGCGAGCGTGCGGGTAGCGATGCCGCCGCTGGCGAGCCTGCGGACGACGGCCCTGCGAGCGAAGATGCCGCTGACGATGCAGCTGCCTCCGCTCCCGCCTGGTCCTTCGCCGACGTCACCGGGGAATCGGGGCTGGGCGACCCCCGCCGCACCGTCGGCGTGGCCTGGTTCGACTTCGACCGGGACGGCGACCTGGATGTCCACGTCTCGAACCAGAACGGTGACGAGGACGCCTTCTTCCGCAACGAGGGCGACGGCACCTTCGTCGACGTCGCTCCCGCGCTCGGCATGAACCAGCCGAACCGGGGAGACGAGTACGGCAGCGTGGTCCCGGCGGTGACCGACTATGACAATGACGGCGATCTGGACCTCTTCATCGCCGCCTACGGGCCGGACATCCTGTGGAGCAACAACGGCGACGGGTCCTTCACGGACGTGACCGACCCGGCAACGCTGGGCGTCGACCACCACTCCACGACCGCCGCGTGGGGCGATGCCGACAACGACGGCCTGCCGGACCTGATCGTCGCGTCCTTCCTGACCGGAATTCCCACCGCGGAGGACCACCTCTTCATGAACGCGGGGGATGGGCGGTTCATCAACGCGCTCCCGGCCAACCTGCTGGAACACGGGCCCAGCCACGGCGTCGCCTGGGCGGACTTCGACGGCGACGGAGCCCTGGACCTGTCGATCGCCAACAACCACGAGACAGGCGGGACCCACCACCTGTACCGGAATCTACTTCCCGCCGAAGCCGCGGCCCGCTCGCTGCAGGTCACGGCGATGGACGTTGCCGGGCGGTCGATGGTCCCCGGCGCCGAAGTCCAGCTCGTCGACCCCGACAGCGGCCGGATCCTGGGCACCCGCCTCGTGGACTCCGGGGGCGGCTACTGTTCCCAGGGCGCGACACCGGCGCATTTCGGCATTCCGCCGGAAGTGGAGCGCGTTGATGTCCGGGTGACCTACGTGGCGGGCGGACGAAGATCGACGGTGGTTCGGGAGGGTGTCTCCCCACGGGACTACACGGGCCGGTGGCTTGTCGTGCGGC
This sequence comes from Longimicrobiales bacterium, assembly GCA_965237885.1. Taxonomy (GTDB): domain Bacteria; phylum Gemmatimonadota; class Gemmatimonadetes; order Longimicrobiales; family Gaopeijiaceae; genus BD2-11. The sequence goes on from CBDEGN010000002.1 coordinate 2,297,274, forward strand.
AGGACGGCTGAGTCCCTCGGTACCAAACTTGTCATGCGACAGCATTGATGCGCTGCCAGCGTTCCCCGAGGGGTGGTATTTCATCGCATCGCGCGAGTCCATTCTGCGAGAGAGACTCATCGAGAAGACCTGGATGGGCGAAGAAATCGTGATCTGGTGCGACGAGGAAGGTCGCATCTGCGTGGCCGACGCGTTCTGCCCGCACCTGGGGTCGCATATGGGACCGACGGTCGGCGGCCAGGTGCGCAACGGTTGCCTCGTCTGTCCCTACCCGACCTCACTTCAACCCTGACGGACGCCATACCCGGAGCCGCTACGGACTTGACCGCCCTCACATCGTCCAGCCCGCTGACCTCATCCTCCGAGTCGGGCAAATCGAGCAGGTGTCATTTCACTCTCCCTGGGTCCTCCCCCCGGTTCAGCGCACCCGCATGAGCCTGACATCCGGCTCCTTCTGACCCTGGCAACCAAGATTCCAACTCCGGGATGGAGTGGCAAGGGTGGTGAGCCGTGTCCGTGGGGGACCCGAGCCTGCCTGGCGGCGGGGGTCGCGCTGGAGCGCGGGCACCGACGTTCGCGAGCTGTTCGGAGCCACGCCCGAGGAGCTGTTTGGATACCTCCCCCGCAACAGATATCTTCTTCTGGATCTGAGGGCGCTGGACCCGCCTCTGCTTCCGCTGGAGAACGTGGTCTCGCTGATCGCGATGCTCGAGCAGGCCTGGTCGCAGGGGCAGCTGGTGGAACTGGGGGCCTCACTGGCGGATTGGCTTGAGCGTCTCGGTGAGACGGAGCTCCTTGACAGCTTTGGGGCGTGGATCACCCAGGTGCTGGTGGAGCGAACCGGCCCGGCGGGCAAGGCGCTGAAGTTAGCGACCAGTAGCGAGGAGGGAACGATGTCGACGTTGGCCGAGCGGGTGAGGAAGTGGGGCGACGAGCTGAATCACCAGTGGTTGGAGCAGGGGATCGAGCAGGGGATCGAGCAGGGGATCGAGCAGGGCCGCCGCGAGGCCCTGGAACGCGAGCGGGCTCTGGTGCGACGGCTGGTGGCCCAAAGATTCGGCGCCGGCACGGTCGAGCAGCTCGTCCCGTTGCTCGATGAGCTTTCGGACCCCGATCGCATCGCCGTAGTGGCTACCAGGGTGTTGGACAGCGAGACCGCCGAGGAGTTCATCGCGCGAGCAAGGGAGGCTTGAGGTCTGGGAGTTCAGGAATTGGACGATCCACTCACGTCCATCACGATCACCTTGATCTTGTGTCGGAACGGACCCGTGAGCTGCTCTTGGAGGCGTTGCCGCAGCGCCTCCGGCGTGTCTGGGCGGCGGCCAGTGGGTGGGACGGGCACCTTTCTCAGCCCGAACCAGAGCACGAGATAGATGCCGAAGCCCGACGAATCGGGGTCGATAATGTACTTCCCCACAAGCTGGTCGGCGACGGCACTCCAGAGTTTCCGATGGGAGTCCTTCTTGATTTCGACCGGGATGGCGGAGCCATTGAAAGAGACCCGGATATCCGCCCGGTTGTCCCGGGCGTAGTGCCCTTCGGGCTGGGCGTCCATTCCGCTCGGGAGGAGCTGCCGCAGGTCCGACAGGAGCGCATCGCGGCACGAATCCTCGTGTTTGGGCCGAATCGGCCGACCGCGACTGTCTTCGTTCCAATACTGTCTCCAGTCGTCGGTATTGCCGTGGCGGATTCGAGTGCTGAGGAACTCCAACCTGTCCGCCACGAGCGCAGCCAGGTCTGCAGGATTGGCGGGTTCCTCGTTCGCCAGAGTCCTTTGGACCGCGGACAGGTCCGGTACCGCAAAGGTAGCGTTTCGCCGAGCGACTACCTGCTGGTCGCGCTCAGCACTGAGCCTCAGGTGCCACGGTTCCAGCACGGGGTTGTCGACAAGCGACTGAAGGGCGTCGCAGGCATCGCAGTCGGTGCGGCTTGCCAGGGTGGTTGCCCAACGCGCAATGAGACCCTCCACCTTCAGCCTGTTTTCGTCGACAGAGTATGCGATTCCGGTAGATGCAGACCGCCACGGCGAATAGCGGCTTCCCAGCAGTTCGATCATCGACTTGAGTTCCCCGCTGCCCCACGACATCGACGCTCGTTTGAGCTCCCTTGCGCCCAAGAGCCGTATCACTTGCTGAGCGCGCGCCTCCTCGCCGTCTTCCAGAAACGCCACGATGTGCGGCACATGGATTTCGGGCCACAGGAACAATCCCGCGGCAAGCCAGAGTGCCCTCTGAGAAACGTCGAGATTGGGCTTGCCGGTTTTTTCCCGGACGATGTTCTTCAGTCCATCCGTCCGCCATCTCAGCGCCGCCAATAGCACGTCGTACAATGCGGACACCTGAGGCTCGGTGCATCGCGTGGGAAACGCGCGGAACAGCCGTGGTACCGTCAATCGAGCTACCGTTCGATGGGAAGATTCGCGCGCGAGACGCCAAAGATGAGGACAATCGCGCCGTCCGCGGATTCGAGAACGCGTCACCTTGATCAACGCGTTGACTACGGCTTGTGGATGGTGCTCGAGTGCCCGGCGATACCACTCTGGATGCCCCTCGACATTGAGGGGCGTGAGGTAGTAGAACCCAGCGGCCCTTGCGATTTCGGTCGGGTTGCGGGCAGCCACAGACTCAGAAGCCATCTCGGCGAGACCCGCGAGCAAGGGAAGTGCGAAGGAAGACATCCGACCTCGCTCGTCCAAGCGGATGATTTCCCGCAGCGTGGGAAGATCCCGGCGCTCGGTGACACGACGGAAACCCTCAATCGCCGCTTCTGCCAAGTCCGCATTCCCGTCGAGCAGCTCTGTGACACGCATCAATGGCGTCGCCAGTCGCTGCCTCCGGTAGAAATCATGATAGGCCTGGGCGATGTGGTGCAGGAGCCCGGGCGCGCACCGGCCCTCTCTCAACTCGCCAACATGCTCCTGGACCTGCGCGATGAACTCGGCCTTCTCTCGTCTCCGCTCCTGCCTGTACTCGCGGCCCTCCTCCCTGAGTCGCGGGAGCTCCTTCGACTCCTGGGGCGGGCTGAGCAATCGTTCGATTTCTCCCCGAAGTGCCGGCACTCCTCTTGTCGCCGCCCGAACATCCTCAATCGAGAGACCCGGACCGGACTCGCCCTCCCGCCAGGGTCGGCTCCATTCCAGCAGAGCAAAAGCAACGTGCAAGCGCGTCTCGGCTGCCTCTACAGCCTGGTGCAGGCACCATTCGGCAAAGTCGTCCGGCACGCGGCCTCCGAAGACGGTAGACCAGACCACCCACGCCCGGTGGAAGCGATTCGCATGTGCCTCGGGATCGTCGGGACGCAGCTGTCGGCTCAGGCCCTCCAGGGCAAGCTCCTTCTGAAGTTCGGGTTGACCGCCCAGCCACTCGCTCACTGCCCTGTATTCGGCGGTGCGCATCCGGGCGGACCCGAACTTGTCGAAGTCCATCAACTCCAGCCAGTCGTAGATAGTGGCAATCGGCGTATCCTTTCGACCGGCAGCCAGCGCCTGGCGCACGAGAGGGAGAACGATGCCGCCATACCCATCATCCGAGAGATGCCCCCGGAATTCTCTGCCTTGCCTTACCAGGGCCTGGACAAGTGCGACGACATCCCTCGCGTTCGTCTCATTGAGCAACCGTGGAGACCAGAACAGGCCATAGGACCCACCGGCGGCAGAAACTCCCAGCGGCCGCCAGTAGTCCCATATCCGCTCGGGGGTCACGTGAAGCGGATAAACGTGACTGAGCAGCCTTCCGAGCAGCTCGCCGTCGCGATCTTCGACACGCCCGTCTCTGAGATCGTCAAGCAGTGCCATCAGGGACGGAATCCGGTCTTCTCGATTCCTGGAGTGGTGGATCAGCGCGCGTAACGCCGACTGTCGCACCCAGGGCTGCCAGGTCGCGTCGCGGGTCGCTTCTTCCAACCGGTCGAGGGAGGGCCGGGTCCCCTGCGCTCGAGCCAGTCCGCGAAGCAGCAGGCCAACGATGGCCTGCCGTCCGTCCGTCCGGTCTTCGTCCGAGAGAAGGCGGGCAAGCACCTGGACGGTGTGATCCCCGATCAACGACGCCAGAGCGAGCGAGGGCCACGACCAAGCTTTGATCTCATCGGCACGTTCCGCGAATGCGCGCAGGAGGTTCTCCAGTTCCTCGCTTCGGAAGCCCCCCACGTCGCCGTACAGCGCGATTCCAACGGGATCCGTCTCGATGAGGGCGAGTCGCGACGGCCTGTCGCAGGCCGCCAGCCACGCAGACAGCCCGCGCAGTTCCGTGACGACCACACCGTCTTCTCCGGTCATGAGCGCAAGAACCCGGTTCGCCGGGACTCCGGAATCGATGCGGGTGTGGAGGAAGCGCGCGCCGAGGAACTCGGCCAGCTGGCGGTGCGGGGGCACAAAGCTGCCATCGGGGCGGCCGCTGAACAGGTTGGACTTCAGAGCCCGCAGCAATGCCGGCTGGTCGCCGTCAGAGACGTCTTCGAGGCAGAGACTGTCGGGGTCTTCCGATGGATCGATGGAAACCTGCTCCTTGTCGGACAGGAGGAGGAGCGCCGAAAGATGCCCGGCCGCAGCCATGATCCGGTCAAGCGAGAGGAGTGGTGCGGATCGGTGCACGGCGTTGTCCTGATCGTTGCGTTCCCGAGCCAGCGTGCGGCATGCCATCTCGAACGTGGTGCGGCGGTCGCGGGGCCATTCGTCGTGTCCCACGGCCTTGACCAGCAGCCCGAGCGAATGCGGGTTGCCGAGCAGCCCGTCCAGACTACGCTCACTGGCCTGGGCCAGGAAACGGTCCGGTTCCGGCACCCCGAGGTCGGCCAGGATGCTTTGGATGTCCTCGTCCCGCAGCGGTTCAAGGTGGAGGACACGCACATTCTCGTAGCCCGCCGTCGAAACGATTTCTTCCAGATCGTTGCGCCCCAGCCAGTCCGCCGCGCGACAGGAAAGTCGGAAGTTGGGGCTTCCAAGGTGTGCCAATCGCGTGAGGATTCGATCCATGGGCCTGCGAGCGTCCGGGCGGCCCGCGCGCACTTCGTCCAGTCCGTCGATGAACAGCGTCTCCGCATTACACTCGGGATGGCGATCAAGGCTTCGCGATATGAAATGGCGTGCGGTAACGAGCTCACTGTCCGGATGCGCGTCGCGCTCCGACTTGAACGCTTCGGTCTTCCCGGCACCCGGATCACCCAGCAACACGTAGGCGCGGTCGGACCGGAATTCAGTAAGCAGGGCGGAGCGACTTTGACCGCCGTCAACGACGGTGACCGATCGCGGGACGACCAGGCTCACCAATCTCCCTCGAGCCAGAAGGATGCCGGCTGTGCCAGGAACTCGTTCAGCGGAACTCCTCCCCGCCCGCCGACCAGCAGCGTGCGTGCTCTCGGAAACCTTTTCTCGAAAGCCTGAAGTCCTCGCAGGGCCCGGGCCCACTTGCCGCTCTTGACCTCGATGCCCAGGACACGGGGTCCCTGGGAGAGGACGAAATCGACTTCGTCGGGATCGTCCCTCCAGTAGCAAAGCCGCATCGACGCTTCGAGGGTGTTGTGGAGGTGCGCTCCCACCGCGCTCTCGACCACCCGGCCCCAGAACGTGCGGTCGGCCAGGGCCTGATCCAGGGAGTAGCCGGAAAGCGCCGTCATCAGCCCGGTGTTGAGCACGCTGAGCTTCGGGCTGGACCCGGTCCTCCGGACGGCGCTCCCCGAGTAGTTGGGTAGTTGGGCTACGATGCCGGCGTCGGACAGGAGATCGAGGTAGTGGCCGACTGTCGCGGCGGTTCCAGCGTCCCGCAGCCTTCCCACCAGGTTGGTGTACCTGACGATCTGTCCCGAGTATTCCGGGACCAGGTCCACGAGCTGGCGCATCAGAGCGGGTTTGTCCACCCGCGTCAGCGCGAGAATGTCGCGCCCGAACACCGGCGCGATGATGGAATAAGCCACGTAGCTGCGCCACGTCTTCAGATCCCGGATCAACGGCGCAGCCCCTGGGTAGCCCCCGAAAAACAGATACTCGTTGAGGTCGACATCGAAGGCGGTTACCATTTCCTGCAACGACCAGTGACGGACATCCAGCGGGATGAATCTTCCGGCAAGGCTCTCATCCCTTCCCGTGAGCAGGCTCCAGGGCGCTGATCCCAGGATGACCACCTTGAGAGGGCATCCGGTCTGCCGATCCCGGTCCCACAGCCCCTTGACCGCACCCGACCAGCCCTCCACGTCCTGAATCTCGTCGAGGGCCAGGACAAACCCGCGTTCGTGTCGCCATGCCCTGTCCCGGGCCTGTTCCCAGACGCCGACGAGCCAATTGATGTCACGCAGCCTGGGATCGATGGGGACGGTCGTCTCTGAACTCGAAAAGGGCACACCGATTCCCGCTTGAGGATCATCCACCCCGATGAGCCGGCCCGTGAGCCCGGTCGCGCGCACGCGCCGCAGCGCCTGCCGCACGATGGTCGTCTTGCCGGACTGGCGCGGACCGGTGATGGCCACGATCCGAGGCGGCAGGTCGTCGGTCAGGAGGCGAACGAGGTCGCGGACGAGGGAACGTTCGAAGGCATTCATGGAAATCATGAGAACTCATCAGTGAATTCTACTCAAGAAGTAATACATAACGGTGAATCCGACCTCATGGGACGGCGGAGACCGCTTTGCGCCTCGCCCGGTTTTTTCGGGACCTGGCGGGGTCGTAGGTTCCAGACGGAGTACGGCGCACGGAGATGGCTGGATGTTATCATTCATCCATGAGCACGATCCTGCCTTTCAACCTGGACGACCTTCTCCATTGCCGTGGGGTGGAGTCGGAGCGCGTGGAGTTCAAGGCGACCTGGGACCCGCAGGTGACGGGGCCGCAGGTACTCAGCACCATCTGCGCGTTCGCCAACGACTACCACAATCTGAATGGCGGCTACGTCGTCATTGGCGTGGAGGAGCGGGACGGAAGGGCGGATCTTCCGCCGCGTGGACTCTCGGCCGCGGAGGTCGATGCTGCGCAGAAGTGGATACGCGGCAACTGTAATCGGATCGACCCTCCCTATCCTCCCATCTTGTCGCCCGAAACGGTCGAGGGCCGGCTCATCCTGGTGGTGTGGGCCCCGGGAAGCGAGATGAGGCCGCATCGCAGCCCGGGCCCTCGCGGTGGTTCACCCCGATATTGGATCCGTCTTGGCGCCGAGACCGTCAATGCCGAACGGCGCGGAGACTTGGTGCGAGGGCTCGTCGAACAAACGGCCCGCGTGCCGTGGGACGATCGCAGGGCGCTGGACACCCGAATCAGCGATCTTCGCGAGGCGAAGGTTCGCGAGTACCTGCGCGATGTTCAAAGCGGGCTTCTCGACGAACCGAGCGCGGCAGAGCTATATCGGCGCCTGCGCATCACGATGAAGGTCAACGATCACGAAACGCCCCGGAACGTTGGCCTTCTGTTCTTCTCAAGCGACGCCGAGCGATGGTTCCGCGGCGCCAGGATCGAAGTCGTGCACTTCACTGCGGACCGAGCGGGAGACGTGCAGGAGGAGCGCACTTTTCGCGGCGGACTGACGGACCAGCTCCGCGACTGCCTGAACTATCTGGAGAACCTCTCGACTTTCCATTTGCAGAAGCAGCAAGACCGGAGCCAGGTCAGAGGATGGGTCAGCTATCCGCTGCCGGCGTTGCGAGAGACCCTCGTCAACGCCGTGTATCATCGTGGCTACGACGTCGATCAACCCGAACCCACCAAGGTCTACCTCTATCCGAGCCGGGTGGAGATCATCAGCTATCCCGGCCCCGTTCCGGGAATCGAACCCCGGCATCTGGTTCCAAACGCCCGGATCCCTGCCGTGCCGGCACGGAATCGCCGCATCGGCGAGTTCCTCAAGGAACTGAAGCTGGCGGAAGGTCGCCTCCCCGGGCTGCCGAAAGTGTTCCGGACGATGGAAGCCAACGGGTCGCCACCGCCTCGCTTCGAGTTCGACGAGCAGCGGACCTTCTTTCAGGCCACGTTGCCGGCACACCCGGAATACGCGGCGCTCTCGGCGTTGCGGGACGCAGCTCACTTGCGAGGACTCGGGGAAGCTGCAGAGGCGTTTCGGCGCATCGAAGCCGCGTGGGAGTCCCATCAGGCGTCGGCGCTCCTCGCATCGGAGATGATCCGGGGGCTTGCGGAGCGCGGAGAGACCAGGCGGGCCGAAGACGTTCTGAAAGCGTTTTCGGTGCAGGGTCCCGAGAGCGCCGTGGCGCACGTCGCGAATACGCTGGTCGAGGCACTGATGAAGGCCGGCGAGGAGAAAAGGGCGAGACGGCTGCTCATGCGGAACCATCTCGTAATGTCCGGCCAGGATGCCATTGACGCTGCCATTCTCGCCCGGCGCGCCAGGGACTCCCGCACCGCGCACCAGTACTTCGAGCGGGCCGGAGACGTGTTGTACGCCGATCCCCGCGCGCTGCTCGAGTTCGCGCAGACCAAGTTGCGGCTGGCGAACGAAGCCTACCGAAAACGGGAGCATGATTCGAACTGCAGGTTTCTCGCGGACGCGAGGGCTCTTCTGGAGCGGGTCATCCAGCTCGACGCGTCGCCCGTGCGCCATGCCTGGGCGTGGCGGGAGCTGGCGCGGACGCTCCGCTGGATGAAGATGCCGGTTCGCGAGGTGAAGGACGCGTATCAGAAAGCGATAGCGCTATTGCCGGACGAGCCGCGGTTCCTGAAGGAGTTGGAGGAAATCAGAAGGCGAACCGGGCCGTAGGAACGGTCAGCCTTCCGAACTGGACAGCCATGGCCCGCAAAGGAAAACGACGCAAGAAACGAGGAAAACGCGGAAAGCGGAGTCGCGGGCAGAGACCCGATCCGAAAATCCTCTTCCTCGCCAGGCGGGGCGTTCCCGAGGCACAGATCCGGCTTGGGCTCATCTATGACCTGGGTGAGGACGGCGTGAAGAAGAACGCCTTCAAGGCGGCGAAGTGGTACCGTGCGGCCGCCGAGCAGGGGATGCCCGAGGGGCAGTACCTGTTCGGGCTCATGTGCCGCGACGGGCAAGGCGTCCGGCGTGATGCCGGGGAGAGCGTGAAGTGGATGCAGGCGGCGGCCGAACAGGGCCAAACCGATGCCCAGGCCAGCCTCGCCGAGGCATACCATGAGGGCGAGGGGGTGGAACAGGATTTCGAAGAGGCCGCCAGGTGGTACCGTGCGGCTGCGAAGGCTGGCGAGCCTGACGCGCCGCTGGCAATCGGCATGATGTACGCGGACTGTCTGGCGGACATGGAGGACGATCCCGAGGCCGAAGAGTGGCTCAGGGTCGCCGCGGACGCAGGGTATGAGCCGGCGCGGCACCTGCTCGGCGAACTTGGCGTGGCCGGCTACCCCGGCATCGAGGACGACGAGGAAGCTCAGGGCTCGTATCGCGCCGCGTTCGAGGAGGACGCGGATGCCTCCATCCGGGCCGGCGGGGTCGTGCGGGCGTTGGCCCGCAAGGAGACGGACCCCGCGGGCCTCGGAGCCGTGACAGCCGGGCCGGACGCCGGGCCGGAACAGATCAGCGCGAAGGCGAACGAGGCTCTTCGGGCGGCGTGGCGGGGAGATGCGGACGCGCAGTGCTTCGTAGCGTTCGCCTACCTCAGGGGGCGGGGGTTTCCGATGGATGTCGCCGAGGCGCTCCGGTGGTTCCGGGCGGCGGCCAGGCAGGGCGATCCCGTCTCCCAGAACAATCTCGGGGTGATGCATCACAATGGAGAGGGCCTGCCAGAGCCGGATCCCGCGGAGGCGCTGAAATGGTACCACGCGGCGGCCCGGCAGGGAGAGCCCGCCGCCCTTCACAACCTTGCCGGAATGTACGCGCGCGGGCAGGCGGGACTCGCGGTCGACCACGGGAAGGCCGCGGAGCTGAATCGCGCGTCCGCCGAGGGGGGATGGGCCGCCGCCCAGTACCACATGGGCATCGCCTGTTCGAGCGGTACCGGCGTGGAACTGGACAAGGCCGAGGCGGCGAGGTGGTTCCGGGCCGCTGCGGACCAGGGTCACGCCGAGGCGCAGAACGACCTGGGCGTCGCGTATGCCGAGGGCGAGGGGGTGGAGCAGGACGACATGGAGGCGACGCGCTGGTACCGTGCGGCCGCGGCCGGAGGATCGGCAAGCGGCGAATACAACCTCGGGGTGATGTACGTGGAGGGAGAAGTCGATCTGGAGGACGATCCGGACCGGTTGCGCTGGCTGAGGGCCGCCGCCAAGGGTGGCTATCCTCCCGCGCAGTACGATCTCGGCTGCATGTATGCGGACGGCATCGAGGTCGAGCAGGACGGGGCGAAAGCCAGGAAGTGGCTGAAGCTGGCCACGGACGAGGGGCTTGCCCCCGCGATGCACATGCTCAGCCAGCTGTACGCCGAGGGCGACCTGGTGCAGAGGAACGAGGCGAAGTCCCTCGACTACCTGCGCCGGGCAGCGGAAGGCGGGTGGCCCCCGGCCCAGAACGACTACGGAATGGTGCATTCCGAGGACGGATGGGTGGAGGAAGACCAGGCCGAGGCGGTGAAGTGGTTCCGGATGGCGGCGTCGGGGGGGTCATCCCGCGCCCGGCACAACCTGGCGTATGCCTACCAGGAGGGTCGTGGGGTGGAGCAGGATGCGCAGGAGGCCGCCCGGTTGTATCTGATGGCTGCCGAGCAAGGCTTCGCGCCCTCCCAGATCGCCATCGGGCTGATGTACTTCATCGGAGACGACGTGGAGCAGGACGAAGCTGAGGCCGGGAAGTGGTTCCGGATGGCTGCCGAGCAGGGGGATCCCCAAGCGCTCCGGATTATGGCGCTGCTCGAGGGGTCGAGCTAGTCCGCAATCACTGCCTCCCGACAGCACGGTTAGCATCCTCCGCCGCGCCAACCGCTGCCTCGAGCTGACGGCCCGATCTGCGTTCGCGCGCATGTGGGAGGATGCGCGTCCCGAATACACAAATTACGTATATTACGTAAGTTGCGCGGTTGACTGATCGACCAGCCGATGCCGGGGCGTGCCCAGAATTGGGCGGGGTCCGTTGGCGATCACTCATACCTCAGGAGCACTAGAACGATGAGCGAGAAGGGGTCATCCTTACGAGCGCGGGTCCTTGCAGAGGTCAGCAGAGCCTACGAGCAGCGCGTTATGAACAACGTGCACCGATCTGACTACGTTGAAGCGATCGTAGCTGTCGCGCTCGCGGACGACGGCTGGACCCGCAAGGCTCCGTGGGAAGGATGGGATTGCGAGCACGAGTCCGGTGTCCCGCTAGAGGTGAAGCAGTCCGCGGCAGCACAGCCGTGGAAGCTCCCCAAAGGCAGGAAACGCAGCCCTCCACGGTTTGACATCGCTCCCCGGAAAGGGTACGAGGAGGACGGTGTCTTCGTGGAGCGACCCGGACGCAATGCGGATGTCTATGTGTTTGCGTGGCACGGGGATACGGGAGCGACGGCAGACCAACGGGAACCGGCGAACTGGGAGTATTACGTGATCGCGGAGCGCGATTTGCCCGATCAGAAGAGCATAGGACTAGGGCCGCTCCAACGCTTGGTGTCACGGTGTAGCTTCGACGAACTCGGGGTTGCCGTCGAGAGGGCTCGCAAGTCGCTGGGCTGGTAGAGGCTCACAGTTCGGCGCGGGTGACCACTCCAAGCTCATCCGCCACGCCGCGAATCGCTTCCTTGGCCGGGACGCCGCGCTCGCCGGCCTGATAGGCCCGGATCGCCTCACGCCACAGGTGGCCGCGCTCCGCCGAGTGGACCAGAAAGTCGTAGCGCTCCGGGCTCATAATGACCATTGCGGCTCGGCCGTTCTGCGTGATTGTTTCGATGCGTCCATCCTGGATGCGTTCGATGTGCTCGCTTGTGCGCTGGCGAAAATGGCTCAACGGGTATGTGTCCTGAGTGCGGTGCATGTGCGTCTCCCATACGTTAATCGTACTGAATTCAGTATGATACACTGTCGCATCTACCTGTCCAGTGAGGGGCCACGCGGCTTCCAGGTCGAACCCCGAAACAGCCTCGGCCACGGGCTCGTAAGTTCGCCCTATGGAAGCCGGAACAACGCGAAGCCCCACCCTCGCCAGACTTTCGCGCATGACGCACCGATACGGGCCGGTGATTGCGCTGGACGGTCTGGACTTGGAGGTCAGGCGTGGCGAGGTGCTCGGAGTGCTCGGCCCCAACGGTGCGGGCAAGACCACCGCCATCAGCCTACTCCTCGGGAGCCTGCATGTGCAGGAGGGCGATGCCAGCGTGTTCGGCGTCGCACCCGGAGCGCCGGAGGTGCGGGTTCGCCGCGGCGCGATGCTTCAGATCTCGGGCATCTCGGCGAATCTGACGGTGCGCGAGCACATCGAACTGTTTCGCGCCTACTATCCGGCGCCGTTGGCAGCGACCCGCCTCATGGCCATGGCGGGCCTCGAGGACGTCGCCGGGCGCCGGTTTGGGAAGCTTTCCGGCGGGCAGAAGCAGCGGGTGATGTTCGCGCTGGCGCTGGCGGGCGATCCGGAGCTCCTGTTCCTGGACGAGCCCACGACGGGGCTGGACGTCGATGCCCGGCATCGCCTGTGGAGCGAGATCCGGGCTCTCAGGAAGTCCGGCCGCACCACCGTTCTCACGACACACAACCTGGACGAGGCCGACGCGCTGGCCGACCGCGTGGTGGTCATCCACAAGGGGCGGAAGATCGCGGAGGGCACCCCCGCGGAGATCAAGTCGCGCACGGCGGGGCGTCTCGTGCGGTGCGTCACCCGGATCGGGCCCGACGAGGTGGCGAGCGTGCCCGGCGTGGTCGAGGCCAGGACCCGAGGCCAGCATCTGGAGGTTCTGACGAGGCGGCCCGAGGCCCTGGTCCGGGAGTTGCTCGGTCGTGACGAGGCGCTGGCGGATCTGACGGTCGTGGCTGCGGGGCTTGAAGAGGCATTTCTGGCGCTCACGCGGGACACCAAATGACCCCCGCCCGCCGCTTCCAGATCTACCTGCTGGAGGCTCGCTTCCAGGTCGTGGAGGTGCTGCGGGAGCCCGCGTTCGCCATCCCCACGCTGGCGTTCCCGCTCCTCTTCTACCTGTTCTTCGGCGTGATCATGGGCACGCGCGGGGCGTCGTTGGCCGTGCCGACATACACGCTGGCGACCTACGGCGTCTTCGGCGTCCTGGGCCCCGCGCTCTTCGGCTTCGGCGCCGGACTCGCGAACGAACGCGACACCGGCGTGCTGCTCCTGAAGCAGACCACACCCATGCCGGCCGGCGCCTACCTGTTCGCCAAGGTGATGGCGGCGCTGATCTTCGGGGCGACCGTCGTGCTCGGCCTGTTCCTGATGGCCGCCCACGCGGCGGGCGTGGCGCTGTACCGCTGGCAGTGGTTCGCGCTGGCCGGGGTGCTGCTCGCCGGCGTGATCCCGTTCTGCGCCCTGGGCCTGGCGATCGGCGCGTGGTCGAAGGGGCGCGCGGCCATCGCCGTGGTCAACCTCGTCTTCCTGCCCATGGCCATGCTCTCCGGACTCTGGATCCCGATCTACATGTTCCCGGAAGTCATGCAGGACATCGCCCTGGCGCTTCCCGCATATCATCACGCGCAACTCGCGCTCAAGGTCATCGCCATGGACGCCGGACAGTCGGTCCCGCTGCACGTGGCGGTTCTGGTGGCCGAGACGCTCGTCTTTCTCGCGGTGGCGGGGTTGGGATTCCGCCGCGCGGGCGGCTTTTCCATATCGAGGTCCCGATGAAGAGTGCACGTCATCTCGTTGGCCGCAGCGTGGCCTGGCTCGTGATCGGAATCGCGGTCTTTGTCGGCGTGCTCGGGACGCTGCCGGTGCCGCAGGTCGCAGAGGGCCCCGCTGAGGGAGTTCACCAGCAGAACTTCGCGATCACGGACGTCACCGTCTTTGACGGCGAGACCTTCCGGCACGGATGGGATGTCTGGGTCGAGGACGGGAGGATCCGGCACGCCGGCCAGAGGCTCGACCTGCCCGAGGAGCTCCCCCGCCTGGACGGGCGCGGCCACACGCTCATCCCGGGGCTCGTCGATGGCCACGTGCACACCTTCGGCTCGACGCTCAACGACGCGCTCCGCTTCGGCGTGACCACGGTCATGGACCAGTTCACGCCCCCGGCCTTCGTGGCGACGAAGAGAGGTGCGCGCGAGGAGGTGGGTCCTGGTACCGAGGCGGACCTGTTCTCCGCGGGAATGGCCGCGACCGCCCCGGGCGGGCACGGAACGCAGTACGGGGTGCCCGTGGAGACGCTCACCGGCCCGGACGAGGCCGCGGAGTGGGTGCGGGCGCGAAGGGCCGAGGGCTCCGACTGGATCAAGATCATCTACGAGGACGGCAGCGCCTACGGCCGGGAGATCCCGTCGCTCGACAGGGAAACCGTTGCCGCGCTGGTGGCGGCCGCGCATGTCGAAGAACTCGCCGCCGTGGTGCACGTGAGCACCCTCGAGCGGGCGCTGGATGCGATGGCTGCCGGCGCCGACGGCCTGGTGCACGTGTGGCACGACGAGGTCATCTCCGAAGCGGACGCCCGGCGCTTCGCGGAGGCGGACATCTTCGTGGTGCCGACGCTCTCGGTGATGGCATCCGCCGCGGATTCCGCCGTCGCTGAGCTGGTGCGCGAGACCGACGAAACCATGCTCTCACCGATGCTGCGCCAGACGCTCGCCGATCGCTTTGCGGGCGGCCTCGGGGAGGGCGCGGCAGTGGCGATGGAGAACGTCCGGCGGCTGCGCGCGGCCGGAGTGCGGCTGGTCGCGGGCACGGACAGCCCGAACCCGGGGACCGGGGCGGGGATCTCCATGCACGGGGAGCTGCGGCTGCTATCGCGCGCCGGCATGGGGAGCGCGGAGGCGCTGGCGGCGGCGACCTCGGTGGCGGCAGACGCGTTCGGCGTTGCGGACCGCGGCCGGATCGCCGAAGGCCATCTCGCCGACCTGGTGCTGGTGCGCGGCGACCTCGAGGAGGACCTGTCGCGGAGCCACGACATCGTCGCGATCTGGAAGGATGGGTATCTGGTGGAGCTGGGGTTGGGGTCGGCGCCTGCGGCGGGCGTGCCTCAGGCCGAGGTCGCGTCCGCCCCCGCGGAGACGCTCGTCGCAGACTTCGAGAACGGGCTCGAGGCGGGATTCGGCACCTGGGACGTGACGACCGACCAGATGGCCGGCGGTGCCTCCAGCGCCAGCATGGCCGTGCGGGACGGCGCCCTGGTGGTCACCGGCGAGATCGCACCGGGGCTCGCCTTCCCGTGGGCGGGCGTGATCTGGATGCCCGGCGCGCAGCCCATGCAGCCCGTGGACTTCACCGGCCGTGAGGTGATCCACTTCCGGACGCGGGGGGATGGGCGGCAGTACTCGGTGATGCTAATGTAGTGTCCGCAATATAATACGCCTATGCTGAGGCGGCTGCGAGTGCCTTGCGGGCCCGGTCCACCTTCTCGATGATCTGGGCGGCCGACTTCGTCCACAGGAACGGTCGGGGGTTCTCGTTGTAGGTCTCGATGTACTGCTTCAGGCACGATTCGAGGTGGGGGACGGAATGGAAGACGCCGCGGCGGATCCGCTTCTGCGTCAGCGTGCTGAAGAAGCGCTCGACCAGGTTCAGCCACGAGGAGCTCGTCGGGACGAAGTGGAACCGGACGCGCCCCGTGCCCGCCGCCCAGTCCCGGACCCGCCGGTGCCTGTGGGTCGAGTAGTTGTCCAGGATGATGTGGATCTCCCGGCCCTTCGGCACCTCCTTCTCCACCTTGCGGAAGAACCGGAGAACCTCCTGGTGCCGGTGCCGGCCGTAGGTTTCGCCGACCACCTCGCCCGACGCCACGTCCATTGCGACGAAGAGCGACGTGGTCCCGTGGCGCTTGTAGTCGTGCGTCATCGTCCCGCAGCGGCCCCTCTTCAGCGGCAGCCCCGGCTGCGTCCGGTCAAGCGCCTGGACCGAACTCTTCTCGTCGAAGCTGAACACGACCGCGTTGTCCGGCGGGTCAAGGTACAGCCCCACAACGTCTTGCAGCTTCTCCTCGAAGCGTGGGTCGGTGCTCACCTTGAAGGTCCGCCACAGATGCGGCTTCAACCCCGCCGCCCGCCACACGGTGTTCACGAAGCTGTGCGTCGTGCCGACCGCCCTCGCCATCGACCGGCACGACCAGTGCGTCGCGTCCGGCGGCCTCTCCTGCGTCGTACGCCGGATGATCTCCGTCCTCAGCGCCGCCTGAGCCTTCGGGCACCAGCCCCCGTGGTTGCCCCCGCGGGGACGCTCCTTCTCGATCCCCTTCAGCCCCTCGTCCGCATAGCGCCGCCGCCAGCGGCCCACTTTGTCCGTGTTCGTCCCGAGCTCCCGGGCGATCGCCGTGTTCGTCATCCCCCCGGCCGCCATCAGCACGATCCTCGACCGCTCCCGCAGCCGCACCGTCGCGCTCCTCGACCGCGACCAACGCTCCAGAACCTCCCGGTCCCCGTCCGCAAGCTCGATCCCGACCGCCTTCCGCATGGCTCCTCCCTGTCGACGCCTCTCGATCCCGCCCGAAGAGAAACCATAACCCTTACCACCATCGTAACAAGGTTATATTGCGGACACTACACTAATCACCAGCGCGGAGCCGGTCGGGCCGCCGCCCACCGTGACGTTCATCGCGCCCGGGGAGTGGACCCAGGTGGAGATCCGGCTGGAGGATTTCCCGTCGGCCACGCCGGAAATCATTGCCGGGCTGGCGTTTGTGGCGGAGGGGCCGGTTGGGGGGTTCGGGTTTGAGGTGGATGAGGTGGAGGTGAGGTGAGAGGCGTCAGGAGCTCGACGATCCACTCACGTCGATCACAATCACCCTGATCTTGTGCCGGTAGGGACCCTCCAGTTGCTCTTCGAGTCGCTTTCGAAGTGCCTCCGGCGTCCTGGGACGGCGGCCAGTGGGGGGGACAGGCGCTTTCCCGAGGCCAAACCATAGGACGAGATAGATGCCGAATCCCGACGATTCGGGATCGATCGTGTACTTCGCCACAAGCTGGTCGGCGACGGCGCTCCAGAGCTTCCGATGGGAGTCCTTCTTGATTTCCACCGGGATGGCGGAGCCGTTGAAAGAGACGCGGATGTCCGCCCGCTTGTCCCGGGCGTAGTGCCCTTCGGGCTGAGCATCGACGCCATCAGGCAGGCGTTGCCGCAGATGGGACAGAAGCGCGTCCCGACAGGAGTTTTCGTGCTTTGGTCCGGTTACCTGGCGGCTACTGTCTTCGCTCCAGTACTGGCGCCAGTCGTCGGTGTTGCCGTCACGGATCTGCGCAGCGAGGAGCTCGAGCTTGTCGGCCACCAGCGCAGCCAGGTCTGCGGGATTAGCGGGTAGCTTGTTGGCCAGGGTGTTCCGAACCGCGAGCAGGTCCGGGACCGGGAAGGTGGCGCTCCGGCGGGCCACCACCTGCTCGTCGCGCTGAGCACAAAGTGTGAAGTGCCACGGCTCGAGTGTGGGGTTGTCGACAAGTGATTGAAGAGCTTCGCAGGACTGTTGGTCGGTGCGTGTCGCGAGGGCGGTCGCCCAACGTGCAATCAGACGTTCCACCTTCAGCCGATCCTCTTCGTCGGCGGTAAGGACGTGGACGTCAGACGACGTTTGCCGCCAAGGTGCGTAGCGGCTGCACAGCAACTCGATCAATGCCTTCAGCTGCGGAGTCTCCCACGGCATCGGCAATGCCGGCAGGTCGTCCGGCGCGAGAAACCGCACGATCTGTCGCACCCGCGCCTCCTCGCCATCCTCCACGAATGCGACCAGGGCTGGAAGGTACTCCTCCGGCGAAAAAAACAGCCCTGCAGCGAGCCACAGTGCCTGCTGCGAGACATCCATACCGGATCTGGCGGCCCGAGCCCGAATGGCTTCCTCAATACCGTCGGGCTGCCACCTCAGCGCCGCCAGCAGCACCTCGTGCAGCGCCGCCACCTGGGGCTCGGTGCATCGCGTGGGAAACGCTCTCAACAGCGATGGCACCGTGAGGCGAGCCACCGCGCGATGAGACGGCTCGCGCGCGAGCTTCCAGAGGTGCAGACAATCGCGCCGAGTGCGGATGCGTGAACGCGACACCTTGATCGCGGCCTCGGCGACGGCCGATGGATGGGATTCGAGCGCCCGCCGATACCATTCTGGATGTCCTTCGGTCCTGAGTGGAGTCAGGTAGTAGAGCGCGACCGCCCTGGTGATTTCGGTGCGGTTTCTGGAATCCAGGTCTTCCGGGGCCATCAGGTCGTAGCCTGCCAGGAGCGGATACGCGAAGAGCGACATGCGGCCTTGCTCGTTCAGGCGGATGATGTCGCGCAGGCTGGGGAGGTCTTCGCGCTCGATCACGCGCCGGAATCCCTCAATTGCTGATTCCGCCAGATCGGCATTGCCGTCGAGCAGCTCCGCGACCCGCATGGATGGCGATTCCAGCCGCTCGACGACAAAGAGGTCATGGTAGGCGCGGGCGATGTGATCCAGGAGGCCGGGCGCACATCGGCCCTGCCGCAGCTCTGGCGCGCAGCCTCGAACCTGTGCGATGAACTCGGCCTTTCTTCGTCTCTGCTCCAGCTGATACTCGCGGCGCTCTTCTTGGAGTCGCATCAGTTCTTTCGACTCCCTGGGTGGGGTGAGGATCAGTGCGACCTCTTCCCGAAGTGCCGGCACGTCTCTCGTGGCCTCTCGAACATCCTCAATCGAGACACCCGAGTCGATGTCCCCATCATGCCAGGGGCGACTCCATTCCAGAAGCGCGAGAGCGACCTCCAACCGAGTCCCGGCCATCTCAACCGCGTACCGCAGGCACCATTCGGTGAAATCGTCCGGCGCCCCAGCGCCGAAGACGGTCCATCTCACCACCTGCGCGCGGTAGAGGTTATCCCCGCGTACTTCCGGATCGTCGCGGCGCAACTGTCGGCCCAGGCCCTCCAAGGCAAGCTTCTTCTGAAGACTGCGCCGCTCCGACAGCCATCTGCTCACCTCCAGAGTCCCCGCCCTACGCGTCCGCGCAGATCCGAATCCTTCGAAGTCCATCAACTCCAGCCAGTCGTAGAGAGTGGCGACTGGAGTGGCCTCATTGCTGGCAGCCAGAGCCCGGGCCAGGAGCACCGGAACCATGTCCGCGAGCCCATGGTCCGGGAAGTCCTGGCGGAATTCCCTTCCTTGCGCTACCAACGCGTCAATGATCGCGATGACGCCGCTGCGGCTTGTCTTCTCAAGGAGGCGGGTGGACCAGAACAGGCAGTAGGTCCCGACGATTGAAGAGCCAGGCGGCGACAGGTAGTCCCAGATCTCCTCGGGCCCGACCTGAGCCGGATAGAGCGCGCTCAACAGCGTCCCGGCCAGCTCGCCGTCACGATCCTCGACACGCCCTTCCCGGATGTCGTCTAGCAGCGCCCTCAGGGTTGGTACGCCGTCTTCCCGGCTCCCGAAGTGGCGGAGCAACGCGCGAAGCGCCGACTGTCGCACCCAAGGCTGCCAGGTCGCGTCCCGGACCGCCTGTTCCAACCGTTCGCGGGACGGGTGGACCCCGCTCACCTGAGCGAGGCCGCGAAGGAGCAGGCCGACGACGGCCTGCCGTCCGTCTCCGCGGTCTTCATCCGCCAGATAGCCGTCCAGCAGCTGAACCGTGTGACTGTCGATCAACGACGCCAGCGCGACCGGGGGCCATGACCACGCCTTGATCTCGTCGGCCCGCTCCGCAAATGCGCGAATCAGGGCCTCCAGTTCGGCGCTGCGGAAGCGGTGCACGTCCCCGTACAGCGCGGTTCCGACGGGATCCGTGCGGATGAGGGAGCGTCGCGACGACCTGTCGAAGGCCGCCAGCCACGCGGAGAGCCCGCGCAACTCCGTCACGACCACCCCGTCTTCTCCGGTCATGAGCGCGAGAACCCGGCTCGCCGGGACTCCGGAATCGATGCGGGCGTGGAGGAAGTGCGCGCCGAGGAACTCGGACAGCTGGCGATGCGGGGGAGTGAACCCGCCGTCCGCGCGGACGCTGAACAGGTTGGACTTCAGAGCTCGCAGCAACGCGGGCTGATCGCCGTCGGCGATGTCTTCGAGGCAGAGGCTGTCGGGGTCATCCGACGGGTCGATGGAGACGTGCCCCTTGTCGGACAGGAGCAGGAGCGCCGAGAGATGCCCGGCCGCAGCCATGATCCGGTCGAGCGAGAGGAGGGGCGCGGAGCGCTGAACGGCGCGGTGCTGATCGTTGCGCTCACGAGCCAGGGCGCGACACGCCAGCTCGAACGTGGTGCGGCGGTCGCGGGGCCATTCGTCGGCTGCCACGGCCTTGACCAGCAGTCCGAGCGAGTGCGGGTTGCCGAGCAGCCCCTCCAGGCCGCGCTCACTGGCTTCGCCCAGGAAACCGCGCGGATCCGGGACGCCGAGGTCCGCGAGGATGCGCAGGATGTCCTCGTGCCGGAGCGGTTCCAGGTGCAGGATGCGGACATCCCCGTACCCCGCGGTCGAGACGATCTCCTGCAGGTCGTTTCGCCCCAGCCAGTCCGCTGCCCGACACGAGATTCTGAAGTTGGGGCTCCCAAGATGTTCGAGTCGCTCGAGGATCAGGTCCATGGGTCTGCGGGCGTCCGGACGGCCCGCGCGGACTTCGTCCAGTCCGTCGATGAAAAGCGTTTCGGCCTTCCACTCGGGATGGCGGTCGAGACTTCGGGAGATGAAACGGCGCGCCGGGACGAGGCTGCTGCCCGGAACGGCACGGCTTTCCATCCTGAACGCTTCCGTCTTCCCCGCGCCCGGGTCCCCCAGTAACACGTAGGCGCGTTCGGACCGGAATTCGGCCAGCGAGGCCGAGCGGCTGCGGCCGTCATCGACCACGGTCACGGAGCGCGGGACCATCAGGCTCACTCGTCCCCCTCCAGCCAGAAGGCCGCGGGTTCGGCAAGGAACTCGTTCAGGGGAACCCCTCGCCTTCCGCCCACCAGCAACGTCCGCGCCTTCGGAAACCTCTTCTCGAACGCCTGTAGCCCGCGTGTGGGACGCGCCCACATCCCGCTCTTGACCTCGATGCCGAGGACGCGGGGTCCCTGCGAGAGTACGAAGTCGACTTCGCCGGGATCGTCTCTCCAGTAGCTGAGCCGCATGGACGCTTCAAGGGTGTTGTGGAGGTGCGCCCCCACCGCGCTCTCGACCACGCGGCCCCAGAACGTGCGGTCGGCCAGGGCCTGATCCAGGGAATAGCCCGACAGCGCCGTCATCAGTCCGCTGTTGAGCACGTTGAGCTTGGGGCTGGAGCGGGTCCGCCGGACGGCGCTCCCCGAGTAGTTGGGCAGGTGGGCCACGATGCCGGCGTCGGACAGGAGATCGAGGTAATGGCCGACCGTCGTTGCGTTCCCGGCATCCCGGAGCCGCCCCACCAGGTTGGTGTACGTGACGATCTGCCCCGAGTACTCCGGGACCAGGTCCACGAGTTGGCGCATCAGGGCGGGCTTGTCCACCCGCGTCAGCCCCAGGATGTCGCGCCCGAAGACCGGCGCGATGATGGAATTCACCACGTAGCCGCGCCACATCTTCATGTCCCGGATCAACGGCGCGGCCCCTGGATAGCCTCCGAAGAACAGATACTCGTTGAGCGTTAAATCGAAGGCAGTTACCATTTCCTGCAACGACCAGTGACGCACATCGAGCGGCATGAAGCGCCCGGCCAGGCTCTCGCCCCTTCCCGTGAGCAGGCTCCAGGGCGCGGATCCCAGGATGACCACCTTGAGCGGGCACCCGGTCTCGCGGTCGCGGTCCCACAGTCCCTTCACCACACCCGACCACCCCTCCACGTACTGGATCTCGTCGAGGGCCAGCACGAACCCGCGTTCGTGCCGCCATGCCCGGTCCCGGGCCCAGTCCCAGACGCCGACGAGCCAGTCGGCGTTACGCAGCGCGGGATCGATGGGGACGGTGGTCGTCTCCGGCCCCGAAAACGGCGCCCCCAAGCCCGCTTGAGGATCGTCCACACCGATGTGGCGGCCGGAGAGCCCGGACGCGCGCAGGCGTCGCAACGCGTGCCGCACGAGCGTCGTCTTGCCGGACTGGCGCGGTCCGGTGACGGCCACGATCCGCGGCGGCAGCTCGTCGGTCAGGAGACGGACGAGGTCGTCGACGAGGGGGCGTTCGAAGGTGTTCATGAAATGATGATAAGTGCCAGAAGAAGTATCATCAATAAGTAACTAATATTGGCGCGCGAACTGGTGCTCCACTGGATGAGGCCGTGCGCGGGGGCTGGCGATGTCGTGGCGGCGATGGAACTGCTCGAGGAGTCCGACTTGGAAGACCAGTCGGTCACTGGCCTTGTCGCATATCGATATGCAATATAGCTTGGACGATGATTCGGAGCTTTCGATGCAAGGACACGAAGCGGCTCGCGGCCGGATACCGAGTCCGGCGCTTCCAGCCCTTCGAGCGGGTCGCTCAACGGAAGCTGGCACAGTTGGACGCAGCCGCGACCCTGGACTTCCTGCGGGTCCCTCCGGGCAACCGCCTGAAGGGGCTCAAGGGCGATCGCGTCGGCTGGTACAGCATTCGGATCAACGACCAATGGAGGCTGTGTTTCCGCTTCGAGTCAGGGAACGCGTACGACGCGGAGATCGTTGACTACCACTGAGGGAGCCAAACCATGACTCGTCTCGAGCCCGTTCACCCCGGCGAAGTCCTGAAGCACGACTTCATGGAGCCGTTCGCATTGTCGTCCAACGCGCTCGCCAGGGCGATCCGCGTGACGCCGGCGCGAATCAACGAGATCGTTCGTGGTCGGCGCGGCATCACGGCGGAGACCGCTCTGCGGCTCGCCCGGTATTTCGGGACCGACGCGCAAAGCTGGATGAACCTGCAGGACCGGTACGAACTTGCTGTGGCGAAGAGGCGCGTGGAGGACGCCCTGGCGGCGATTCGGCCGCGGGAGTTGGTCTAGCGGCACTCAACCCCGTCCTTCTCACATCCCGGAGGCAGCCGCGCACCCATGGCCCGCAAAGGAAAAGGTCGAAAGAAAGGCAGGAAACGCGGAAAACGGACTACCGGGCAGCGGCCCGATCCGCAGGTCCGCTTCCTCGCCCGGCGGGGCGTTCCCGAGGCACAGTTGCGGCTTGGGATCATGTACGGCCTTGGTGAGGACGGGATCAGAAAGAACGCCTTCAAGGCGGCGAAGTGGTACCTCGCGGCCGCGCGGCAGGGGATGCCCGAGGCGCAGTTCCTGATCGGGCTCATGTACCGTGACGGTGATGGGGTCCCGCGTGACGCCGCGGAGGGCGTCAGGTGGATGCGGGCGGCGGCCGAACGGGGCCACACCGATGCCCAGTCCAGCCTTGCCGAGGCATACCTCGACGGCGAGGGGGTGGAGCAGGATTTCGAAGAAGCCGCCAGGTGGTACCGCACGGCTGCGGAGGGTGGCGACCCTGACGCGTCGTTCAACCTGGGCATGATGTACGCGGACTGTCTCGCGGACATGGATAACGATCCCGACGCCGAGGAATGGCTGAAGGTCGCCGCGGACGCCGGGCATGAGTCGGCGCGGTACCTGCTCGGTGAACTTGGCGTAGCCGGCTATCCGAGCATCGACGACGACAACGAGGCCCGGCGGCCGTATCGCGCCCCGCTCGGGGAGGACGCGGACGCCTCCATCCAGGGCGGCGGGGTCGTCATACCGATGGCCCGCGAGGAGACGGACGCCGCAGGCCCCGAAACCGAGGTGGTGTCGCCGGTCGTCGATCCGGAACAGGCCAGCACCATCGCGAACAACGCGCTCAGGGAAGCCTGGCGGGGAGATCCCGACGCGCAACGCTTCGTGGGGCACGCCTACCTCGACGGGCGGGGGCTCCCCAGGGATGCCTCGGAGGCGCTCCGGTGGTTCCGGGCGGCAGCCAGGCAGGGCGATTCCGCCGCCCAGAACAATCTCGGCGCGATGTACCACCGGGGAGAGGGCCTGCCGAAGCCGGATCCCGACAAGGCGCTGAAATGGTACCGTGCGTCGGCCGAACAGGGGGAGCGGGTTGCCCTTCACAACCTCGCCGGGATGCATGCACACGGGGAGGCGGGACTCGAGGTCGACCACGCGAAGGCCGCGGAGCTGAATCGCGCGGCCGCCGAGCGGGGATGGGCCAACTCCCAGTACAACCTCGGCGTCGCCTTCCTGGAGGGTACGGGCGTGGAACGCGACAAGGCCGAGGCCGTGAGGTGGTTCCGGGCCGCCGCGGACCAGGGTCACCCCGAGGCTCAGAACAACCTGGGTGTCTTGTACGCCGAGGGCGACGGGGTGGAGCGGGACGACACGGAGGCGGCGGGATGGTACCGCGCGGCCGCAGCGGGCGGATCGAAGGCCGCCGAATTCAACCTCGGGGTGATGTACGTGGAGGGAGAGGGCGATCTGGAGGGCGATCCGGAGCGGTTGCGCTGGCTGAGGGCCGCCGCCGACGGCGGCTATCCTCCGGCGCAATTCGATATGGGCTGCATGTACGTGGACGGCGAGGAAGTCGAGCCGGACGGGGCGAAGGCCGAGAAGTGGCTGCTGCGGGCCGTCGACGAAGGACTCACGGTAGCGATGCACGAGCTCGGCCGGCTCTACGCCCGGGGCGATCTGCTGCCGAGGGACGAGGCGAAGGCCCTCGACCACCTGCGCCGGGCAGCGGAGGGCGGCTGGCCTCCGGCCCAGAACGACTACGGGGTGATGCACTCCGAGGGAATCCTGGTGAAGAAGGATGAGGCCGAGGCGGTGAAGTGGTTCCGGAAGGCCGCGGCAGCCGGATCCTCTCCCGCCGGGCACAACCTGGCGGCCGCCTACCACGAGGGTCATGGGGTGGAGAAGGATATGAAGGAGGCCGCCCGGTGGTACATGATGGCTGCCGAGCAGGGGTTTACGGCTTCTCAGATCTCCATCGGGCTGATGCATCTCAACGGAGACGGCGTGGAGCAGGACGATGACGAGGCGGAGGAGTGGTTCCGGATGGCGGCCGAGGAGGGGGATCCGGTTGCGCTCAGGATTGGGGAGCTGCTGGAGGGCGCCAGGCTGGCAGATTAGCAGACTGTACGCTTCGCGCGGCTCCGCGGGCACCGTGCCAGTCCCCCCGCCCCGAAGATCGTGTCGAGCTGTTTCGCGCCTACTATCCGGCGCCGCTCTCGGCATCCCGACTGATGACCATGGCGGCAGCTCCACGCCGAATTCAGCCGCCAAGCCGCGGTTCGCTTTCCCGGCGGCCCGTCCGGTCCCACCTTGCTCGTCGCACGGCGAACGGTGAGCTTGCCCCCCATGCGCCGCTTCAACACGGCCGGTCCCGTCCGTCCCGCCGAGCACTACTGCGTCCCGCCGCTTGAACGGCTCCACTTGGGTGAGTTGCTGGCCCTTGTTCGCGGCAAGCAGTATTTCGTGCTTTACGCTCCGCGTCAGACGGGTAAGACGTCCGCACTATTCGCTCTGCGCGACCTGCTGAACAGCGGCGCGGAGGGCGCGTATCGTTGCGCGTACGTCAACGTGGAGACGGCGCAAACGGCGCGCGAGGACGTTGGGCGGGCGATGGGAGCCATCCTGGACGAGATGGCTGCGGAGGCGCTGGATACCCTGGGCGACTCCGCCACCGCCGAACTGGCGGAGTCAACGGACACCACGACCCGGCCGGACACGGTGCTCCGGAGGTTTCTCGCCCGCTGGGCCGCGGCCGACCCCCGGCCGCTCGTTCTTCTGATTGACGAGATCGACGCGCTGGTCGGCGACTCGCTGGTGTCGGTGCTGCGGCAGCTGAGGGCGGGGTATCCGGGCCGCTCGCGGCGTTTCCCGCAGAGCGTGGTTCTGTGCGGTGTGCGGGACGTGCGCGACTACCGCATCCACGCGCGCTCAGAACGTCAGCCGGTCACCGGGGGCAGCGCCTTCAACATCAAGGCGCGGTCGCTGCGGATGGACGACTTCACGGACGCCGAGGTCCGGGCGCTGTACGCGCAGCACACGCGGGAGATGGGGCAGGCGTTCACGGAGGGGGCCTTGGCCGCCGTGTGGGAGCAGACGTGCGGGCAGCCGTGGCTCGTGAACGCGCTGGGACGGGAAACGTGCTTCGAGCACGAGGAGGCGCGGCTGCGCGCGAGGCCGATTTCGGAGGCCGACGTCTACGAGGCGCGCGAGGCGCTGATCCTGCGGCGGGAGACGCACTTGGACCAGCTGACCGACAAGCTGCGCGAGCCGAGGGTGCGCCGGGTCATCGAGCCGCTGCTGAGCGGAGGCAACGCGGGGTACTCGGACGCGGACCGGGAGTACGCCCGCGACCTTGGGCTGGTTGCCAGGGACCCGCCGCTCCGGATCGCAAACCCGATCTACGCCGACGTGCTGCCCCGGGTGCTGACCTGGGTGCTCGAGGACGAAATGCCGGGAAGGACGGCGTCCTACGTGGAGCCGGACGGGAGCCTGAGCATGGACCGGCTGCTGGGTGCGTTCCAGGACTTCTTCCGGGAGAACTCGGAGCACTGGATCAAGCGGGCCCAGTACACGGAGGCGGGCCCGCAGCTGGTTCTTCAGGCATTCCTGCACCGGGTCGTGAACGGCGCGGGGCGCATCGAGCGAGAGTACGCGCTGGGGAGCCGTCGGGTGGACCTGCTGGTGATCTGGCCACGCGGCGAGGACCGGAACGACAGGTACGTGGTGGAGTGCAAGCTTCTTCGGGGAAACCGCGCCCGGACGGTGAAGCGCGGGCTGAACCAGACGGCGGCATACATGGACATCTCGGGGGCGGAGGCCGGCCATCTCGTGATCTTCGACATGCGGAAAGGGAGGACCTGGAAGGACCGGCTCTTCCGCGAGGAGCGGGAGCTGGGGGAGAGGAAGATTACGGTGTGGGGGATGTGAGGGGGGCGGTCTGGCCTGGGCGCCGGGGAACGCGGAGGCGCTGGCGGCGGCGACTTCGCTGGCGGGGGACACAGTCGGGGTTGCGGACCGGGGGTGGATCGCGGAAGGCCATCTCGCGCCGACCTGGTGTTGGTGCGCGGCGAGCTCGAGGAGGACGTGTTGCGCAGCCATGACATCGTCGCGATCTGGAAGGACACCGGCGAAATCGCCCCGGGACTCTCTTCCCCTGGGCGGGCGTGATCTGGATGCCCGGCGAGCAGTTCATGCAGCCCGTGGACTTCTCCGGCCGGGAGGTGAATCGTTTCCGGACGCGGGGGGATGGGAGGGAGTACTCGGTGATGCTGATCAGCAGCGCCGCGCCGGCCGGGCCGCCGCCCACCGTGACGTTCATCGCGCCCGAGGAGTAGACCCAGGTGGAGATCCGGCTGGAGGATTTCCCGACGGCCACGCCGGAAATCATTGCGGGGCTGGCGTTTGTGGCGGAGGGGCTGGTTGGGGGGTTCGAGGTGGATGAGGTGGAGGTGAGGTGAGGGGCGTCAGGAGCTCGACGATCCACTCACGTCGATCACAATCACCCTGACCTTGTGCCGGTAGGGGCCCTCCAGTTGCTCTTCGAGGCGCTTTCGAAGTGGAGTTGCCCCGCTTTGGCGGACACCTTTTCGTTGGGGCCAACGAAGGAGGTGAGCCATGGCGGGAAAGAGAGGGCGGTATCCGTCCGGATTAAAGCGGCGGATTGTCGAGTTCGTGAGGAGTGGGCGTAGTGTGGGATTGCGTGCCCGCGAGTTCGAGGTCTCGGAGCAGACGATGTGGACGAAGGTCGTCGTGGCGACGGGCTGACGACGGAGGTCAGCGCGGAGATGTGGGTGATCCACCCTGCGCGCGTAGGGACGAACGTTGGCCGGTGATCAAGGAGGCGATGGACCGTGACCGAGGGAGACGGAGAGTCGGCCGTGCGCAACGCGTCCAATTACTGGGACACGCTGGCACCGCATCATTGGCGCCTCGAGAACAACTACCTGGACGTGTCGAGCGTGCGTCTGATCCTCGGCGACATTCGCCAACCCGTCATGGTCGTCGGTGCCGGGCAGGGGCTGATTGTCGAGGAGCTGCGGCGTCAGGGGCTGCGATGCGACGGCGTCGATCTGAGCGCCGAGATGATGGAATACGCCAGGTTGCGAAGAGGCCTGACCCTTGTTCGCGCGAATGCGACCGCGATGCCGTTCGTTGATGGGACCTATGAGACGGTCATCATTGCGACCGGCGTCATCGACTTCATGGCCGATTTGCAACAGATCGAGACGGTCATGCGCGAAGCGAACCGGATCGTTTCGGGGACGGGCAACGTCTTCGTCGCGTTCTACAGATTCAGTGGGGCGCAGAAGCGCTTCTTGACCTCGCTTGGACTCCTGCGGGATGACACGTTGCACATGCGGTCGGCATTGGTGCTGAATCGCCTCGGCTTCGGTGCGCTGGTGGCGTGGGTGGCGAAGATGGCCAGGATCAGCACGTTCCAAGCCGTCCTGTTGTGCATCAGCACGGGCCTCAAATCGACGAAACAGGAACGCGCAATAGCCCTCGCGATGCGGCAGGTGCTCGCTCAGGCCGGGGATCCCGACGCCTTCATCGAAGCGGCGCCGGAGACACAGCCGTACCGCGACAAGTCGGCAATCGGACGCCTCCTCGACAGGCTGTCGATGAGAATCGAGGACTGGCAGGCATCGAGCAGCTGCTATCTGGTACGGGTGTCGCAGCAAGAAGCGTGGGATCGTCGCTGAGCGACGCCTGCGCTTCGGAGTGACCAGATCGCCTCGCTCGATGGAGAGACCGTCGCGCGGTCATCGAGGCCCCGCACGCGGAGGGACTCGCCGCGGTAGTGCACGTGAGCACTCTCGAAACGGCTCTCGAAGCGATGGCCTTCGGCGCCGACGGCCTGGTGCATGTGTGGGTGATGCTGATCAGCAGCGCGGCGCCGGCCGGCCCACCGCCCTCCGTGTTCATCGCGCCCGAGGAGTGGACCCAGGTGGAGATCCAGCTCAAGGACTTCACGACGGCCACGCCGGAAATCATTGCCGGGCTGGCGTTGTGGCGGAGGGGCCGGTTGGGGGGTTCGCGTTCGAGGTGGATGAGGTGGAGGTGAGGTGAGGGGGGACGTGAACGGATCCGACTCAATCCGGCAGATCCGTTGGCACAGCGCCGGGACCCAGCTCATCCCTGTGTGGAAGGCGCGAAGACGTAGGACTACTCTGGTGTTGACCAGACGTCCCTGGAGGCTAAAGCGCCTGGTCGATCGCCTCCCGCAGACTCCCATATCCGATGGCATCCCGTCCCGTCGTCCGTCGCACCAGAGCCTTCAGCGGGTTCAAGCTGATCATCTTTTGTTGCGGAACTTCACGGTCCAGGATAGCCGTGGGAAGCACGTAGAACCTCCAGTGGGCAACGTTGAGAGGATCAGGATTCAGATCGGCCTTTCGGCCCAGGACGCAGAAGACATAGATCTTCGCTGTGCGGCGGGGCGGATCGAGTTCCTTGTTGTCACCGGTCTCCGGATTCCACAGCCAGTGGGTTGGAGCTATCCGGAACTGGATGTTTGACGGACGATCCTGAGCCCAGCTCTGCCTGTAGGCTGCACTCTTAACCTCGATCTGATCGCCGTTCTGGTTCACGACATCAAAGGACACCCACTCGTCGCGAGTCTCGCGGTCCCGAGCGCCGTGGCCACCAGGTACTCGGCATCACCCCCCGCTGGGTGTTACTCAGCAGATCCGATGCGGACCACCGCCAGTAGTCGACCTGACTCCGATCGCCGTATGGAAGGGCTGGTCTTCAGGGACGGATGGGACTGAATTGGCAGTCATTGTGGTGCTTCCTCCAGAACTAGCAGTGGTCGGCGGGGACCTTTCGGTCAGCGTGTTGGTGCTCGAGCCCAGCGATTGTCAGCCCTTGAACACGTGTCTCCGATGAAACTGGAGGAAGCGCCGGCCATCAGGTAGCCTCCCCGCTGGGTGTTACTCAGCAGATCCGATGCGGACCACCGCCAGTAGTCAAGCAACCTGACTCCGATCGGTTGTCCTGCGGTATGGAAGGGCTCCGCCCCGGTCTTCAGGGACGGATGGGATCTTGCTGAATTGGCAGTCATTGTGGTGCTTCCTCCAGAACTAGCAGTGGTCGGCGGGGACCTTTCGGTCAGCGTGTTGGTGCTCGAGCCCAGCGATTGATCAGCCCTTGAACACGTGTCTCCGATGAAACTGGAGGAAGCGCCGGTGAGGGTAGTCTCGCGGTTGGGCAGGTAGCCTCAGCCGTCGCTGCGGGTTGATGAGTCTGAGCGCGCTGCCAGGTATGGACGCCTTCTTCAGGAGCAACGAATAGTCGTCATCAACGGAAATGAGACCACGGTCAAACATCCAGTGAACGGTTGCACTTAGTGCCAGCCCATTGCGCACGCTGTCTGGTCCGTCGTCCTTTACAGGTCGGATGTGGGCAGCTTGCGCCTCCGCCCTGCCTCCACCGTTGAGTATCCGAAGGCCGCTGATCGCACAGGTGTTGTCGTACGCCCTCTTGACGCCCGTGGCAAATACTCTCTCTCGAAACGGTCGATACGATATTCGTTCTACAAATGGGCGATCTCGAAGCAACTGGTCGTCGTCAGACGCTCCCTCCCGAAGGATCCGAAGTCCCTCGGAGTCGCCTGCCTTCGATTCGAAGCCTGCGGCTAGGATGAGGCTGTATTCGCTATCCTTCAGGAGCCTGACGGCACGGCCGAAACTCCCTTTGTTGGTCGAGCCGTCAGCCTTTCTGAGCTTGCCTTCGTAGTAGTGGTCACCTTCTCGGAACGGCACCGGCCTGTCAAACTCCAGGTAGTTGCTGACGAACGCGTAGTAGTGGTTTTCTCGGTGAGGGTCGGGCTGGATGTCCTCAAGAAAAGCGGTCGCGAAGTAGGACTGACGCCCACCTGAACTCGACAGATCTGCGCTACTACGGCGAGGTTCGTAGTATACGATCCAGTCCTTGAGGGCGCCGCGCGCGGCGCGGAGGTACGTTCGCGGGAAGTGGTATCGCTGCTCCGGAAGATCGTCGTAAGCGGGGTCGACCTTCGTAGTGAAAACGGCCTTGGGCATGGTCTCCTGATCCTAGCGTCGTGTGTAAAAAGTGCGTGTCGCCTGTCGTGACCCCTACGCCTCCCCACCCTCTACATCGAATACCTCGGAGAGTTGTCGCGCCATCTCGGCCCGCGTTTCCGGATCCGCTTCTTCCTCCATGAATGAGAGCATGATCCAGAACAAGCGGTCGAACACGGTCAAGACGATTCGGTGGTAGGTGTCGGGGGTCGCCTCGACATGGATGAACCGGATGGCGTGATCCACGACCAAGCTGATGCCCTCAAGTGGGCTCTCGTCGCTCTTGCCCTTCGTGAACCCGCGCGCCATCGCGGTCCAGCGCTCCAACCAATGCTCTACCGTATCCGACACGGAATAGACCGTCGCTCGCCCATCGCGCTCGATCCATAACCGCGAGTCGGACTTCAACCAGTTGGGCAATCCAGCCTTCTGGAGTGCCCGAGATATTGGGTTCACGCCGGGGTCCTTCGGCACGAACGGGCTGGTGTCGCCAGAATGCGGATCAATCCAGATTCGGTCCAGGTCGTTGTCGACCGAGCTGAGTTCGCCCAAGAATCGCCTCCTCCAGCAGTGGTGTCGGTGCGAGACGCGTGCGTACTGATTCAGCTGCGTTGGAGTCGGAACCTCCATTCTATGAGAGGTTCACAAAGGCGTTTCGTCTCACGATGAACATGACGCGGAGCATGCCACGAGGCCGTTTCCTGGTCAAGGATCGCGTCAGAATCGGACCAGCACGGACCGGCCGTCATTGATCCTCACTGCCCCGAGGCGAGGCGGAGGATGAGGGACGACTTGCGTAGGAATCAGCAGCATGGGGAGCACAGAGGCCCTGGCGGTGGTGACTTCGGTGGCGGCGGACGCGTTTGGCGTTCTGGAGCGCGGCCGGATCGCCGAAGCTCATCTCGCCGACCCGGTGCTCGTGCGCGGCGACCTCGAGGAAGACGTGTCGCGCAGCCACGACATCGTCGCGATCTGGAAGGATGGGTATCGTGGAGCGCGCGGTCGGCTCCGCAGGGCCGGGCCGCAGGCGGAGATTGCGCCCGCCCCCGCGGAACCCTGGTCGTCGACTTCGAGGACGGATTCGAGGCAAGATTCGGCGAGTGGGAGGTGACGACGGACCAGATGACCGGCGGCTCCTCCAGCGCCATCGTGGCCGTGCGCGACGGCGCGTTGGCGGTCACCGGCGAAATCGCCTCGGAACTCGCCCTCCCCTGGGCCGGCGTGATCTGGATGCCCGGCGAGCAGCCCATGCAACCCGTGGACTTCTCCGGCCGGGAGGTAAATCCGCGTCCGCACGCGCGGGGATAGGCGGCAGTACTCGGTGATGCTGATCAGCAGCGCGACTCCGGCCGGGCCACCGCCCACCGTGAGGTTCATCGCGCCCGCGGATTGGACCCACGTGGAGATCCGGCTGGAGGACTTCCCGACGCCCACACCCTCTCGAGCGACCTATAGTGCAGCAGGGTCAACGAATCGGTTCTGCCTCTGGATTTCGCTAGACCGGGGTCAACGTAGAGTTACCCCTTTTCGATCGAGTCGCGGAATCCATCGGCCGAGACGTTTTGCCGATGCTGCGTGAGAAGCCTAAGCGTCGTACTGAGGCAGCTCGACGTCCTTGAGGGGCCTGTTGAGCAGTCCGGCTAGCTCTTTTCGTAGCTCGGTTTCGTCTGTCCGGAGGTGTTTGAGCGCTCCACCCACCGAGTGGTAGATTAGTCGCTTGGCGACCCTTTGCGCCTCCGGCGAAGTAATCATCCGCTGATTCTCCTTGTCCCAGAGCAGCCCCGGCCATGGAGCCTCAGCTAGATCCATCGGCACTCCTACCAGACGCTGGATTGCCGCCCGTGTGTCCGCTTTTTCCTTCGCGCAGAGCGCGGTCGCGGCCCACGTGTGCGCCAGTAGTCCGATTGGCCGAAAGAGCAAGTGTCCGGCATGTCGTCCCCGGAAAGGCTGAGCCGGGTTCGAATCCGTTGGGACTGCGATATAAGCTTGGAGATCCTCATGCTCGTCCAATACGATATTCCAGTAGTCCATGCAATGCTGAGTGAGAGGATTCAGGATCTCATCCTGGGGACGGATCTTCTGGTGTCGTGGGTTCCAAGTCGCGTTGAGCTTCAGGACCATCTCAACACAATCATACAGGGCCACGATCGACGTGAAGTTGACTCCATCAGCGACCGGCACGGCTTTTGTCTTTCCGAGAGCTACCCGGTCCGCAAAGAGCGGATGGCCATCGACCAACCGTCGGGTCACGATAGCAACCGCGTCATCCTCATCGAGTGCGATGATGTCCCGCTTTGACACCGGCTTTGCGTACCGGTTCAGCGTACTGAATAGGCGACGGGTTCTCTGGAGCCCGGCTTGGTCCTTGGAGTGCCCCACGAAAATGACTGCCACCTCTTCCGTGCCGAGGGACGGGTCGTCGTTGAGCGCCAGCACGGTTCCTACCAACCGGTGCTGCCCGTCGAGGGCAAACAGCTGCTCAGAACCGGATAGGCGCAGAAGGCCGATTATGCCGTTTAGGCGCTCATCACCTTCGTCCCACGGACGGGCGCTACCGCTGATCTCGACCTCGAGCCATTCCGGTTCTCCTCCGTAGACGCCAACAACAAGAGTCCCAAAGAGGCGCTGCGGCTGCGAGAGTAGATAGTCAGCAATATCCCTTGCCCGGGGGCTGAGCGAGCGTTGAATCTCCTCGTCCAGTCTCTCCGACCAATGGAAGTCGCCGACGGTGGCCACCCGTTGGGCGAGTTCGCGCAGGGTCATTGAGGCGATATAGTACGTCCAGTCACCCATCTTAGCACGCAGGGCGGGTAACAAGAGCTCTTCACGAATCATGTTCGAGCCTCCTAGAAGGCAGCCACAGCAGATCGGACAGATGCCGGCAAGGTTGTGCAGGCAGGCGGGACAGTGGCCTCCAGCAACGAATCCTCAATCGAAGCAGGATCGCCTTCGCGAACGACGGCGAAACAGAAATGAAGGTAATCAGTGCGAAAAAAGCGGCGTAGCATCCTCTGTAGCTTAGGACGCTCTCTGTCTGCCTTGGCGTTCGCTAGGTACTCGCGGCAGCGCGTGCGTAGACCGCGCTCAGTCTTGCCAACGTAGAGCAGATAGGACCCGCACAGGCCCCCTCCGATCAATGGGCGAACACAAAAGGCATATACCCCTGGGGCCTCGGGGATGACGTCCAGGTAGCCTCTGCTAAAGGGGGCACACTCCCACTCCAGGTCGTCTGGCCCCCTATACTGGTCCCACAACGCCGGCGAAAGGCGGAACGAGTACTCGCAGTTTTTGAGTTCGTCCGCTTCGATCGTGAAGTCGGTGGTGGTCACGCTCCCGTCTCCTTCGGCCGTTCGGCGGATGCGTCATTCATCTCCTGCCTCCTTCGTGCGGGATGGTCCGTCCCGCGGAAGCGCCGTCTCTGTCCGGAGCGGAATACAGAACCTACGACGACGGCTCGGTGTTCGGATTCTCGATCGACGAGTGCAGCGAACTGCCCAACGTTTACGAGGATCGGCAGTTCGAGCGCCAACGTCAAGCGTATCGAGTGGTGGTTTTCTCGGTTGGGATCCTCTCAGAGTTGGAGCTGTCGCCGGACGGACAGCTGAAGATGACTCCTACGGCGAACGTCCTTGTTCCGCACCCTACGCCAACTCTGTCGCGAAGTTGATCGCCTTGTCGAGTGTGCTCAGGCGCAAGTCCGGGTCACGGAGGCGCAGGAGTAGCTCTTCGCAGCCGGCGGCTGCGTACTGGTTGGCGAGCTCAATGATTCGAGCAGGATCTTCGACGCCTTCGTCATCGGGGCCGAGGGTCCCGAGCGCGACGACCGCCAGCAACTCGCATAGTTCGTCGGACATCTCAACCGACCGCGTGTCGACAAACTTGTGACCCCCCTGGGCGGGTGGCGACTCAAGGGGTGGGACGCCCCGCGCAACCGCCGTGGCAAACGACAACGTCCAAAAATCTAGTTGTCGCCCGAAGGGTACAGCCTCCGGGTTGCTAGACCCTCCCTGCTGGTGTTGTCGGACGTAACGTTGTATGTCCTCCTTCCATTTCGCAGGAAGAAACAGAGAGTGTGTTCGACTAGTCAGAAGTGCTTTGAAATAGTTCATCTGCGATCTCCGTCTTCACGCTTGCTCCAACCGGGCGACCCTCTCTGGCCGAGCCTCTCACAAACATCGCAGAACTGCCTCGGACCGCACTCGCACACGACAGCTACTTGCCGCCGTAAGGTGTAGTTCAATACATCTCCACCACCACCTTCGCCGACGACGTCCCACTGGCCAGTAAGCGTATACGTCGCCCCGCCGTAGCGCCTTGTGATGTCAGCTTCGTGTTGTCCTTCGAGATCCGAACCCGTCAGGAGGAGAATCGGTTGGCTTGAGTTCTCGGCGGTGGCTAGCAAGGTGTTTCGGCGCACCGCGCCTGACATGAAGTTCAGCAGAGAGTCCGCGATAAGCGGGGCGTATGTGCGGGATTCCTTGCACAGTGCCAGCACGAAGGACAGGGCGAGCACTCTTCGTGAGGCGCCATTGATCTCTATGGGCGGCATCAGACGACCGCGCCTGTTGAATGCGCAGATTTCGTAGTCCCCTGGTGCGTCGTCCACGGAACGCACTCCGACTTCGGCAATCATCCGGAGAGTAGCCTTATTCGCCTCCGCGTTCGCCACGTCCTGATCGGACACGTTAGCCGCCATTTGCGCAAATAGCAGGTGCATGCGCTGGGAAAGCTCCTCCACCTGCTCGCCTTCTAGGGTCCTATAGGCACGGGTGAGAATCGTTGCGACAACACCCGCTAGTTTCTCAGCCGCCTTCTTGTCGCGTGCGACTCGCTCTCTGGTAGTGCGTTGATGAATGCTCTTCTTCAGAGACTGTATTTGCTTCACAACGGGCGGCAACGCCAGATCATTCTTCGCGATCCTTCGATCGACCGTATTCAGCTGAGTCTGCAGGGCGTCGATTTCATCACGCAACATCTGTATCCTATCTTCATCGATCAGGTCCAAATCGGCTTCGATCTCGCGCCTTTCTCGTGCCAACTCTGACAACTCGTCACTCAGCGATACGGAGTCCTGGGTTAGTTGTCCCGTTCGGTGCAGCCACTCAGCGGCTTGACCTTGGCGCACCAAAGCGTGAGCCGCATCATATAGTTGCTCGAGGTACTCGGCACGGCGCTCCTGGTCTGCAGTCTTGGCGAGCCGCTCTTCAACGTGCTGTCGATGAGCACCTTCAATCGACAACTCCTGGCCGCACACGCAGACTCCTTCCTCCAAGAGTTCGCGGACGAACTGTAGATGTCTGAGAGGAATCGCTCCGGAATCGTGCAGGGGCTTCAACGCTCCATGAGCCTTTGCGACCAACCGTCCCGTCAATGTCGCAAGGAGACTAGTCGACTCCAACTGGCCACTGAGGCGTAGCAGCGTCCTTCCGTACCTAGCCAAGGCTTGCTTTCTTCGCCTCCGCGTCTGCCGGAGGCGTTGCGAGAGTTGCTCCGCTGCGCCGACGCCCTTTACTTCCGTTTCGAGATCGTCGTACGCCCGGCGCAAACCGTCACCCAACTCGCCGCGGCGTCGACGCTGATCGGCCAAGTCTCGTTCCAAGCTAGTCTTCTGCCGTATATTTCTCTCCAACTCCTGCTGAAGGGCATCTAGGTCCCTGTCTCCTATAGCTTTCGTTGCTTCCGCACCGAACGCGCGCTCAAGGCCTTCCACCCGCTGCGTAGCGTCCTTGAAGACATCGATCCCCAACAGACTCTGGACGGCCTTGGTAGTCTTCGCAATCACATCTCGGCGCGCGATTGCCTTGTTCTCGCTGCCACCGACGAAGTCGGCTGCCTCGTCGGCGTCCATTACGAAGAAGTCCCGGAGGCCCCAGGGAAGAAGCTCATCGATCACCATTCTCGGGTGGGGTACCGGTGTCCAATCTCCGTCCGGTCCCTTCTTCATGAGTAGTACCGTCTCCTGTACACGCCGGTAATCGGGCAGGTCATCCCGCGAGGTGGGGCTACGAATGGTGGTCACACGCCTCGTAAGGTTGTACACCGTGGTGCGCCCGCTGGCCGCAGCATGAACTCGAGTCGAACCATCGGTCTCGAATTCGGTCTCTACCTGAGTTACGATTCCCTCCTCGTTGGGCTGCCAGTCCGCCGGGTGAATTGAAAACGTCTTCGTGTTTGCACCGGGCAGCCCCTGCTCGCCATACATCCCCCACCGAATAGCCCGGAGGAAGGTGGTCTTCCCGGAACCGTTCTCAGCCCTAATGACCGTGAGCCGTTTCTCCGGATCAACCGAAGGTGCAACGACGATGTGCTCGAAACATACGAAGTTGCGGATGTCAATCCGACGTAACCTAATCACGGTCCGAACCCTCCCGTTCCTGGGCAACCGCTGCGGTTTCGATCAGAGCTCGCACCTGCTTGTTTATTGCGTGGATGTGAGAGATACGATGCCGATCCTCAAGATCCACGATCTCCAGCGTTAGGCCCGCGAGAGCTTCAGGTTCTAGATCCACGTCTTCGCTGACTCGTCGGGCTTCGATTTGGATTTCTTGGTAGATTCGATCATAGTTGCTTACCATGCTGAGCCTCTCGGAGTGCCGGGCGAGATGAAGGAATCGCCACTGCGTTGAAGGAGCGTTGCCTGCCTGCCATCAGGGTGATATGCGGTCCTGATTCGCTCTAAATCAGCGAACACCGTCGTCTTGCCAGTCGCATTACGTGCATATTTGGCGAACGAATAAGCTCGATTGAATTCCGTGCGAATGATTTTCTGGACGTTCGTCTTATCGTGAGCGATCAGCTGTGCAGGCGGAAGTGCTAGGAAATCATGGACCAGCGCAAATGGTTTGTCTCGGTGGAGCCGAAGTACCCGCCCGCGTCGTTGGATCCATTCCCGCTCCACTGTGGACGAGGCCACGATAAAGGCCTCGCGAATTCGCGGGATATCCACACCTTCATCAAGGACTTTCTTGGCCAATAGGACTTGGTAACCCCCATCGGCGAAGGCGTCAAGGCGGCTTGCAAGCAACTTCGGTCTCGCGGTGGTAGCCTGAGTTACCGGTGCCCACCGCACTCGGAGAGCGTTCAGAAGGGAGCCGATGTCCTCAAATTGCAAAGGATCCTTAGCCGTTGCATAGATCAAGACACCGTCCAAGGAACGGGGATCACGCGCTTCCAGCACCTTGCGGAGCAACGACAGCTTGGTCCGGGCCGTCTCGATGATCCTGCGCCGTTGGATCCACAGACGCTTGAGCAAGTCTTGGTCGTGGTCGCCCCTGTTGTTCGCTTCCGTAGCCATGGCCACCCCGATCCGCTGACTGAGGCGTTCGAACCGCGCTACTTCGTCGTCGTCGAGAGTTGCGGCGTGGACATAATAGTTGTATGGAGTCAGGCAGAAACCGATGGCCCGGTCAAGGCCAAATTCGTAGACGGGATCACCAAAGAAGGCGAAGATTTCCTCTGTGCCGTCAGGGTCGTACTGGCGTTCAGGTGTGGCCGAGAGACCGAGTCTGCGGATGAAGAACTCCGGTTTGTTCGCCACGAACTTCGCGGCACCCAACGTATGCACTTCATCGCCGACGAAAAGAGTATCCGTCGCTGTGGCCGATTGCGTCTTCTGTGCTACCGTGGCCTGGAAGCTTCGAGACGAGATGAGGTTATTGGTGACGATCACGACGTGGGTGCCACCGCCACGCAACCTGCGGAAGACGTTCGTGAGCGCCATGTCCGTATCGGTCTCGAGAGTTGGCACGACGGCCCTGACACCGAACTTTCCCACCTCCTTGTGCCACTGCTGCACCAGCGGGACCGATGGTGCTGAAATGACGAGAAGAAGGGGTCGTCCCTGAAGACGGTCTTGTACGCGAGTGGCGCAGATCAAGGCGGTGATGGTCTTGCCAGCGCCGGTTGCCATCGAGATCGTACCGCGTTCACGACCTGGTTCGGATTCCCATGCTGCGACGGCCTCGCCCTGATGTCCGTACCGTCCCTCCTCCCAGACGAGGCCGTCAGGAATCTCTAGGCGTGGACGCGGCTGGGGCACCGGTGGGCCGAACCGAGCCGTCAGTCGCGCAGCGCGGTCGATGGCCCACGCGGGATTCTTGTCCTCCTTGGCCGCTTGGAGGTAGTCAGCTGGACTCGGTGGGGTGTCCGGGGCGGTCTGAATGATCTCCTCCTCGAGAGCTTGGGGTAGGTCGACGACCCGCTCGATGCCGTGGCTCTCTCCCCTAGACCAGTCATCGAGCATCGCCTTGCCGTCGCGGACGCGCTGCTGGCTGTGTTCAATCCAGGTCACATCGACATCGAAGTGCTCCACCCCGCTGGTAATTCCCCGAGCAGTAGCGTTACCCGAGCCTCGAGCAAGCACCTGGTCGGCACCGTCATCAAAAAGCCATAGCTTGGGATGATAGTTCGAGTCCGCCGTTGGTTCCGCGATCCGAAGGCGCAATGTCTCCGTGGCAATCATCCAGGCCAGGCAATCCAGTGCATGCCGGGCAAGCGCGGACGCTTCCACCCTACCCTCGCGGAACACGCCGACAACCCTTCGGCTTGCCTCCTCCGAGGTCAGGGACACGGCCTGCTCTACGGCATCACGCTCTGCAGGAAAAAAGACCGGTGCCACGGTAAACTCGATCGGTAACACGCCGCGACGATTGATGTACTCGGCCAAGCCCGGGGCAAGGCGACCGATCCACCCTGCCGAGAACCATCCGAATGCGCCACGGACCGATGTGGCCGAAGCAAAACCAGGTATAAGTACTCTCGGTCCTACAGGGTCCTCCGGGAGGCGATATAACCCTGGCCGAATCTTGGCGTCGGTCGCGAGCACGTCAGAGAACCCGCCGTCGACGCTTCAGCCTTTCCAGCAGAGCAGAGGACCTGTCGTCGCTTGCCTCTGCCGTGGTCATCTCCGCTCTTGCGGTCATCCGTCGCCTTCCTCTCCAGCGTCGGCCGCTTCGCTCCGGATCGAACAACCGGAACTCGACGACGCCGGGCTTTACCACGACCAAACACACTCGATCACCTTCCGTGACACCCAACCGGTCAAGCGCTGTCGAAATGTAGCCAACACTCGTGCCTGACAGAGATGTCAATCGCCAATTCACCGATATCCGTCTGCAACCAGTAGGTCGAGACACAACCGCCTTTATGCTGCCATTCCGCGGACATCCTAACGCGTCGGCAATCTCCGGTGGCACCCCAGCGAGGCTGTACCCTTCAAAGTATCGCTCGTGTACTGGGAAACTCCAGTAAGGCCACCCCTCCTCGGTCACGCCATCAACAACTTCATAGATATCCCGCAGCGTCACCTCCGATTCCTCCGCCAATCGAACGATGCCGTCACGTAGGACGAATTGCGGAGTAGAAGCGATGGCCCGCACACTGCCTTCTTTTACCTCGAACATCTTCGGCAACTCACGGACCAGCCGATCCATGGTGGTGGTGCCACCATCTTCCTCGATCCTCTGCTTTATCTCCGCCGCAATTCCCTCGTATTCATCTTCGATCCAATCCTCGATCCCCCATTTGGTCTTGCTCGCCCGCGCAATGCCCTGGATACCTGTTAACAGTCCCGCCAAACGAGTTCGTGGAAGATCTGACTCCGCCGCGATCTCCTCAAGTGTGGCCGACCGCCCAATAGTGAAGATAGCCGCCTTTGCGCGCGCCTTCATGGTGGAACGGAGCGCTAATCGGTCGCTGACGCGCACGAGGCCACATCGTTGGACCGAGAGCTCGAAGAGCCGACGCCACTCCTCATCCGGAAGGGATGCTCGGAGAGCTTCCTCATCAATGAGCCCCACGTCATCCGCAAGCTCCACCGCGTGCTTGCGAAAACCCTCAAGGACCTCTCTAGCCGTGCGGTAAGCACATACGCCCTTGACGCAGTCATACTCCAGCGCCGCTTCGACGATTCGGCGCGTTAGGTCGACTGCTGGATCGTGGATGGACTCACCCTCGAACAGCGCGTATATGAGCAAGCGCAGGTCGGCCTCATTCACCACCGGGCCAGCCCCGGTTAAGGATGGCCGCAATTACAGAAACCTCGGGGCCGACCTGCTTTTCGATCTCTGCGGCGAGCCGGTTCTTGACTTGTCTGACTCGTTCTCGTGTGACGCCGAACGCCTGTCCCAGTTCTTCGAGTGTCTTGCGTGTTCGCGCGTACAGATACTGATCGAGAATTGCGATCTTGCGTTCTGGCAACGTCGCCTGCAGGTCACGGATTGCATTGATCACCGCACCCACGATGCGAACATCAGTCAGATCCTGGATCCTGTGGGAGTCGACCGCCTGCGCAATGCCGAGATCCGAGGCTAGCTCGGCTAGATCGAGCTCCAACGCGTCGGCCACCGTGTTTGCTCCGTGGAACTCGCTGGCGGCCGCGATCAAGAGTTGCAAGACATCCACGACTTCGCCCCAGGCCGTCCCCTCGTAGCCGACTTCTGCAGGGGTACTCGGTGTTTCGGCGGTGGTGGTGGGAACTGCAACTTCGGCGGTGGCTGCAGGAACCGAGACTTCGGCGGTGGTGGCGAGATCCGGAGCTTCAGCGGTGGTTGCGGGAACTGCAACTCTCAAGCGAACCAACGGCGCGGCTTCAGCGATGCACATCAGATCCAATAGCGAAGCGCTGCCGAAACGAGGGATGGCGAGCAAGTCCTTAACGCACAGGGGCCCAGTGCCCTCCAGGAACCCACTCTTCGCCAGGGTATTCGTCGTTAGGGTCTGAAGCGGCCGGTCTAGGAGCTCAGCCCGGTCGACATGGGCAGGGATGACAACGAGGGACTCGGGCGGAGGATACGTGTTGGCAATGTCCAGTAAGGAACGCCGGACGGGATAGTCGATGGATGACGATTTACCGTCCCAGAACGACTCGAGTTGCCCAATCGTGACGACCGACGGATTCTCAGCTCGGATCTTGGCGGAGAGCCGAACATTGGGAATGTTGTCGCGATACCAGCGTGGCAGCAGAGGTGTAGGCGGACTACCCCACGGCGCGACTCGAATGGGGTCAGTATCGGGTCCACCCTCGGGGGAGGGCTGGCTCACAGGGCGCACACCGTGCAGGGAGCCGTATCGTCGTCTTCGTCGAAGGCGTCGGCCAAGGCCTCGATGAGAGGGAGGTTGGCTTGGCGCGTAGCCGCACGAGACATAGCGGCGTCGTGGCGGGCCAAGATCTCGTCTCGGCGGGATCGGAGCTGGACGAGAGTCTCGCCGCCTGACCACGTGTATTGCCGTCCCCGCATGGCTCGATCTCTGAAGTCCGCATCACCTGCAACACCCGCATCCTGAAGCACCTTAGACTCGATTGCCACGGCTCGCTCGAACAGTTCAGGGTGCCGCTCAGCCAACCCGATCCACTCGGCCTTTCGCTGGTAGAAGCAGAAATAGCATCCGGACCTCGTTCGCCATTCGTAGTACTTGGGCAGCCCGATTCCGGCGTCCTCCAGGATGTTCACTACGCCTTGACGGTCGATCCCATCTTCCACGAACGGAAACCGTGCTGTGATGTTGGGTTTGGTGGAGATGTACCCTTTGCGGTTCGATTCATCGGCGCGGATGCCCACGTATGAGACGGCCGGATCGTCCCCAATCCATTCTTCGATCGGCTTGATCTTCATGTTCTTCGTACACCATCGCATCTGAGGAGACGGCAGGGTTCCACGGAAAACCTCGAACCAGTGATCGAACCCGCGGCTCGCGTTGAGCCGAGTGATCGGCTTGCCGAGAATCACCTGGAGCCGTGTCAAGTACTCATAGGTCTCGGGTAGTTCGGCTCCGGTGTCGCAGAAGAAGTACTCCATCTCGGGTACGGTGTCGCGCAGGTAAACAGCAAGCGCGCTTGAGTCTTTTCCTCCAGAAATCCCGCAGATGTGCCGTACGGAGTCAGCCATTGCGTATCCTGTCAGTAGAGAAATCAACCTTCCTGTCGTCGGCAGCCTCTTCTTCAGGGAGGAGCTTCTCCGCCATTATCGCCATCAGAGCGGATAAGGCTCGCTTCTCTGAACCCATCTTAGCTACAAGCTCCTCAAGGCTCATGTCAAGGATTTCGCTGACGAACCGACGATTCTTG
Organism: Longimicrobiales bacterium; assembly: GCA_965237885.1. GTDB lineage: Bacteria > Gemmatimonadota > Gemmatimonadetes > Longimicrobiales > Gaopeijiaceae > BD2-11. The sequence goes on from CBDEGN010000002.1 coordinate 2,340,166, forward strand.
TCGTCGACACCGACAAGACCCACATGCTCGCCACCATCCGGGCGAGTGAGGGTGAGCCGGAAGGGCTTGAACGGGCCTCCACCGTCCGCACGTCGGTCAGCGTGTAGAGCAACTAGACGCTGAAAGGCGGCCACGCGCCGGCTGAGCACCGGGCGGAAACGGCTCAAGTCGGCGTCCGTCCATTCGGACGGCGCCTTTCCTGCCACCACCGTTGCGATTGCGGCGATCCAGTCGGCGTCCGTGTCGACCGTTTCGTTCGCCAGCGTGAGAACGAAGGCTCGGACATCGGGATTGAGAACCTCATCCTCGAGCGCTTTCGCCTGGCCGGAGATGGCGAGACGGGACGTCTCACCGCTCTCCTCGAAGAGATCCTCAAGAAGCTGGGCGAGCAGCTCACCATGACACCAGGACAGCGCGTCCATCGCGCTTGCTAGCTTGTCCGCGTAGGTGTCAGCGGCTGGGTACTCCGCCGCAGAAGTGGAGGCGGCCGGCAAGCCCAACGCTCTGGGGAGGTCCTGGAAGAGGAGTTGGTCGGGTTCCACCGCACTAAACAGCGCATCTCGCACCTCAAGGGCGTCCGCCCTCAGTGTGCGTGTCCGGCGGGTGAAGTTGTCTAATCTGCGTGCCCGAGCAACCAGCTGCCCAACGATCGCGAGGACGTTCTCGACCCTGATCCTCCCGAGCGCCGGACGCACACCCAGTCGCCCTGCGACCGCTTCTACTACCTGAAGCCGAGCACCAGTCGTATTGGCGAAGTGCTTGATCTCGAAGTGCCCTGGATTGCGGACCATTCGCTCCGACAGCTCCGGAGTAAGCACAGGCACGAAGGTACCGTGCTCATACAAGGCGATGTCCTCGCTACGCGCGATCAGGGCAACGGTGACGAAGACCGGAATTACTCCGCGCTTCATCCCCACGGGCGGAGACAGTAGCGCGGCGTAAATGTCCTTGAGGTTGACCCTGCGTCGCGTGGCCCGCTGAAACTCTCCTTCAACGACCGCCCACGCACACCGGAGTGCCTCGTCCGTGGGGCGTCGAAACGCCCAGGTACGTGTTTCCGGATCCAAGCGATGGAGACCGGTGCGTAGTAGGAACGCTCGGTACATCGCTACCTCAGGGCCGTAGCCGCCAAGCCCCAAGTTGGGCAAGGTCTCCCTCTCGATCATACTCTCGAGCAAGATTCGCCGGGCCTTCGCACCCTGCGACGTTACCCTGGTGCGGTTGAGAATCTCATTCCGAATTCGCGGCGTGGAGCCAAATACCGAGTCACAGGCTCTCGACAACGCTGCGCTTCCCCGCCCGCCTCCAAGCTCGGCTGCGCCTTCGGGGCCAAGAAGCATCCACCGACAGGTTGTACCCTGAAATGTGGACCGACTTGCTTGCTCGAATTCCCTCTGAGCCTGGGCTAGCCTTTCAGCTACCTCACGCTTAGCAACCCAATCGTCGCTCACGGCCGGCTCCGCCAAAACCGTTCGCACGGCTGCAACTTCGCGGGCAGCTTCATCGAACCTCGTGAGATTCGCTGTTAGGACCGCGACTACGGGCTTGGCTGCTTCCGACGTCTTGGCGAGCTTCGGCAGTTCAGCAGAGCCTACGACAAGCAGTATCTCTCCGTCGAAATCGGAGAATGGCGTCAAGGGCTCAACGGGCCCACTGCCGTCAATATATCGTCGGTTGAACACCCGAAGGATGTCGTTCTCCGCGCTGTGCCGAGCCGCAACCATGGGCCTAGGTTCGTCGATCTCCGTGAGGACATCCACGAGCGCGCGCCGCTGGATCCTTGCCCGGGCTACATCCAGAAGGCGGTGGATGTCGATGCCGGTTCCCTGCCATATTCGGTACTCGTCGGCAAAGTCTCGGTAGGTAACGATTCCTTCAGCTTCCAGTTGCGATAGGATGTCGTCAGCACCAGGCTCCGCTTCCGTGAGCACCCGTGGCGAAGCACGGAGTACACCCGTCGTCGATACGAGATTGAGGATCGCGATCGCCTTCGCCAACCGTTTTCTTGCGTCAGTGAGGTTCGGCGCGTCGCGCAGCCGGGTCGCGATTTCCATCCAGCGACCTCGATCACCGGCCGATCCAATTATCGTGCTGTTGGCAACGAAGTAGTCATAGACGGTTGCGAGGCCGAGGGAAGGCAGTTCTCCGTGACGTGGCACTCGCGTTCGTTCCAGGAAGGACGACGCACTGGCAGGTTCAGCGCTCGTCAGAAACGAAAACAGCGTGCGTTCATGTTGACCATATCGATTGCAAAGTTCGGGAAGTACCGCAGCTACCAATGGGTGAAGCGGATACCAGGAAGCCACCATATCCGCATCGGCGAGTTCGGGCATACCAAGCGACTGCATCGCTTCCGCCTGGACTGCGGCCCACTCCTTGATGCGTGCACGGATCGGGTTCTCGACGTGGAACGCGCTTTCGATGAACGCCCGAGTCTGTCCGGCCGATTCGGTGTACGGAATGCTCTCGAAACGTCCCTGAATCTTCGCCCATTCACGACGCTGCGCCTCCTCGGTGTGTGACAGATAGTCCTCGAAGGAGAGGTGCTGAAGCGTAAGCAGGAACAGGGGCAGTCCCGAGCCCTGTCCCGCTTCCGCGAGTTGCTGTAGCAGATAGGGATCGGCTTCGCTGCTGTCTCCAATTGCCTCAAGGTTTTTCCCAAACTCGTCGATTATCAAGAGGAGGGGACGGTCCTTCGCCAAGCACTTCGCGACCTCAACTAGGGCCGCGGGTGACGGACCCGTTCGACGTGGATCCTCACTCGCCGCGTCGTCGAGCGCGCTCCTCAAGGCATCGGCAGCGGCAAACACGTCCGTGGGAGGGATTTCCCCATATCCTTCCAGGACGGCTCGATGCAGGCCCCTTAGGACGGTGTGTGTCAACGGTTCCCGGGCTGCGGTGACGAGCGCGCGGTGGAAGCCAGCTACTTTGGTATCGTGGTTGTCGTGCGTCTTGGAAGGCAGATGGGACAAATCAGGTTTCGCAGCATCCAGCAGCCCTGCGGCGGTATTTCGCACATCGCCGCTAGGCCCGAGAAGGGCGTTGACAAACAACGCAAAAGAGGACTTGCCCGAACCGTACGAGCCAGTCAGAGACCACGCTCCGCCGGATCGCTTCGTCGTAGCGACCTCAAGAATGCGCTCCACTGCTTCAAGTGCACGAGCGGTAATGATGTAGCCCTCGAGTGGTCCTGACTCAGCGGAATCGCGTTCTAGATTCGCTGACCGAGCAAAGCGCGGGAGGACCTTGATGTATTCGGCAAGGATGGGCATCACGAGCCTCTGACTCCAGAGAGCGGTAACCGCGCGTTTGCCTTGGCTGCCAGGGCAGAGACGCCGTAGTACTGGTCCAGAATCTCTCTAGCCAGAATTCGGCGATCCGCTGACCACGCAAGCTGAATTCCCCCCGTCACGGAGACCAAGTCCAATCCAGCTACGCGGCGAACCGCCGACTCAAGCCCCACTAGCATCTCGGACTCGTTGAGCATGAAGGCGCGTCCGGGTGCACCCGGTTCCGTGGTCAGTCGGTCAAGGGTAACCGTACTGCCACTGGTGTCGGTCCGTTCGATGTAGTCTAGGACGGCGTACGTCAGGATTTCCGAGGGCAGAGTGGGCTTGGGCCCCAACGCAAGTCGATATCGGCCCGGGTCCGGGCCACGACCGATGAGATCGAGCTCGCGGAGCGGGCAATCGAGAAGGTCGTCGATCGGCACTCGCTTTGTCTTTTCCTGGGGGGCGTAAGTGCGCAAGAGGGCACCCACGTCCTTCTTCCTCGAAGATGGGTGCGGTTTCCTCCAATCCGAGACAAGATCCAACTGTGTCTCCACCGCCGACTCCAACTGATCGTCGGAGAACTCCACCGCATGGAACGCGTTGAACGCAATCCACCAGACCGGCAGGTAGCACGGCGGCGCCAGAAGCAGCCAATGGAGGAGCCACAGAGTACCCGGGTCTTCCATGTACTCGTCCCATCCTCCCTTCCCAAACAGCGAATCGCCCAGATCCGTCGTCCGCAGATCGGGCGCCCGCCGGTTTGGAGAGTTGGGATCTTCCTCGATGAGCTTTGCTGCGAGTCCCCAAAAACGGATGGCTCGCACCATGTTCTTGCCGACACCGATCCGAATCGGGGCGTCATCTCCGAAGAAGGCGCGAGGATCTTGCGCGACCTGAGCGTAGGCCTTCCGGAACCACCCGTATCGGGGATGGAAGGTCTCGTGGCGCGCAAAAAACGGCAGCGCTGCTTCTACCAGACGCATTCAGCTTTCCCCCGAAGTCATGGCACGGACGCGTGACACGGCGGCGACCGTTCGATCAACCGCAATATCGATGTCCTCCTCCGTCGTGAATCGGCCCAAGCTATAGCGCACGCATTCGTAGGCGGCTTCGCGGGACAGACCCATCGCGAGAAGAACCTCGGATGGTTCGATCGAACCCGAGCTACATGCACTTCCGGTGGAAGCTGCTACCGGCTCCAGATTGACGACGACAGCATCCGCATCTGCTCCTGCAAAGCGGACATTCGCCGTGTTCGGAAGCCGGCGGTTGACATCACCAATCTGAGTAACTCCGTGTAGGCGAGACTCTAACGAGGTTACCAATCCATCCCTGAGCTGCGCCACCCGCTCAGATTCCCCTGGCCTTTCCTTAACAGCGATGTCGGCGGCCACGCCCAGGCCTACGATGCCGGCGACGTTCAGCGATCCCGACCGAAGGCCTCTTTCGTGTCCCCCACCGTGAATGACTGGGGACAACCGACGTAGCGCTTGCCGATTTCCGACGAGAGCGCCAACCCCGCCCGGACCACAGATCTTGTGGCTGCTTAAGGAAAGCAGGTCGATCTGCAACTCTTCCATATCCAGAGGCATCCAGCCTACCATCTGTGTCGCGTCGGAGTGGAACAGGGCGTCAACGGATCGGACAAGTTCGGAGATCTGCCGCAGCGGGTTGAGCACACCGGTCTCGCCGTTCGCCGCGACAACGGACACCAGTAACACATCCCGGCCAAGAAGAGATTCCAGTGCTGACAGATCGACGAAACCGCCGCGAGTCACCGGTACTACGTCTAGTTCAACGAGTCCTCGCTCTTCGAGCCAGCGAGCCGTGCGCAACACGGACGCGTGTTCAACCGCGGAAACCAAGATACGGGGTCGACTCGAAGGAGCAGCGTCGACCGCTCCGCGGAGTGCCAGGTTGTTGGCTTCCGTTGCGCTAGAAGTTAAGACAACCCCGGACGGAGAGCTCCCGACCAAGGCTGCAATTGCTTGACGTGCGCCATCAACGGCTGCGGCTTGCTTCTGTCCGAAGCTGTGGGTCGATGATGCGTTCCCCGATCGTTCAGTCAGTGCGGGGACCATGACGGCGGCGATGCGTGGGTCGAGGGGAGCTGAGGCGTTGTAGTCGAGGTAGACCTCCCTGCTAGTGCTCGACGCCCGTGATCGGGATCGACCTGGTCCTGACAGCACTGATAGCTCGGGTGACATTCCTCAGGCTTCGGCCTTGTTTCGGTTTTTGTTCGGCAACCCCATGAACAATAGCGACCGCCGCAGGCTCGCGGAAGGGCCTACTCTGCACGAGCCGGAACGCACGCTCCCTTGCTTGCAGTGACGGCTCACCACCCCCCCACCCCCAACCCGAACCCTCCAATCCCCCACCTCCCCTCCTGCCCCAGGCAGAAGTCCGCCATGATCCGGCCGATTACGCTGCAGAACTTGTAGCCGTGCCCGGAGAAGCCGGCTGCGATGAACACGTCGTCCATGGTCGGGTGGCGGTCCAGGATGAAGTGCTCGTCGGGGCTGTTGGTGAACATGCACGCCACCATGCGGCGGGTGGGGCCGTTCGCCTCCGGGAAGTAGGCTGCGATTCCCTCGCGCACGGCAGCTTCGTCTTCCGGGGAGCATTCCCGGTCCAGGCGATCGGGGTCGGGCACGGGCTGCAGGCGGTGATGATACTTGCCGATCTTGAACCCCTCGCCGCGGTCGTTGGGGAACCCGTAGTAGCACCCTGGCGGGGCATGCAGGACGAAGATCGGGAACGTCTCCGGCTCGAACAGCGCCGCCTTCCGAGTCTCCGTCCAAAGCATCACCTGCCTCTCGGGCTGGCACAGGGGCGCGAGCTCCGGCACCAGCTGGCCCGCCCACGCGCCGGCGGTGAACACCAGCTTGCTGGCCTCGTAGGTGCCGCTGGCGGTATCCACCAGGAAGCCGGAGGGGCGCTTTTCCCATCCTCGGACCCGTGAGTCGGTCACGATCTCGGCTCCCAGGTCGCGCGCGGCCGCGGCGTGCGCCCGGATCGCCACCTCGGAACGCACGTAACCGGCGCCCGCCTGGTAGATGGCCCGCAGAGATTCGGGAAGCCGGTAGCCGGGGAAGCGCCGGTTGATCTCCGCGCCGTCGAGTTCCTCGAAGGGAATGCCGTGCTCGAGGCACGTCCGCCGCGAGCCCTCGATGATCCGGCTGCCGGGCGGTCCGATGTCGAGACCGCCGGTCACCTGCAGGATCGACTCGCCCGAGACCTCCTCGAGTTCTCGCCAGTATCGATACGCGGCCCGGAGCAGCGGGACGTACTGGGGGCCCTCGGAGTACGCCAGGCGGATGATGCGCGTGGACCCGTGCGAGGAGCCGAACGCGTGCGGGACGGTGAACTGCTCCAGGCCCAGCACCTTGCGGCCGCTCCGCGCGAGCTGGTAGACCGTGGCGCTGCCCATCCCGCCCACGCCGATCACGATGACGTCGTACACGACTCCCTGTCGCTCCTTACTGGGGCTCTGAGTGCGCACGGCCCGGTAGCGGTTCCCTTGCAGTCCATTCGCGGCGTGTAGTTGCTCGCGATCCCAAACCTACGGGGAGAGGGTGGAGGCCGGGAGGGGTTATGAGCGCGCACGTACCAGGCCTGGGAATACCCCGAAGGATTCGTGTACGGGTCGAGCCTGGCTTTCACGAGCGATGCGAGCCGGAAGCACCTGCCGAGACGGACTGCGCGGGGGGCCTGGAGTGATGCCGTAGAACATTGACGGGCATTTGATTGGGATCCGCGCGCATGGGCGAGGGTCTCGCGTCCAGCTGGCGAGCACTGTCCGGGCGCGGCTCAGCTCCTTCCAGGTCCGGGCGACGGCCACGACTTCGATCCTGAGACCGCGATCCCAGAGCGCCTTCCACGCCCTGAGCGACGAGGGCATGAACGGCGCGACGCACGTGCTCATGGAGGCAACCCAGAAAGCTCGTCCACTGCGCCCGCGTGAAGACGCCGCCGTGGAGACAGGCCAAGGCGATCCATTCGGCACGGCGTCCCGTCCAGCCGAAAGGCCTCAGCGCCCTCTGGCGTTCCTTGAGATGGGCGGTCATCGCTGTCGCGTCTCCCGCCCGCTAACCCAGGTTGGGAGCGATGGGAAAATCTTCCGAGAGAAGGCGGCTTGGTTGCGCATGAGGAGCTCCTCCTTCTTTCTTGCCCGTGCCTCGGCCCGTGGGATCGGGACACCTGGTGGAAGACCAGCGAAGTTCCGGATACGGGATCGGCCTCCGGCTACGGACGTTCCATCACTCCCAGAAGACGTTGAATGGAGCCTCAATGGTGGATGGGGACGCGCGTTTGATCGGCTCCTGTGGGGGCGGTGGCCACGGGCGATACCCTAGGCTCCCCAGACGTAGCTCTCTACTTCGCGGTCGTGGTCTGTGTACAAGCCCGCCTCGCGCATGGCGGCGTCACTAGTCCCAAAATAAGCGAGTGGGGATAGGGCGGCGAGGTTCGGCTGTGCGGGTGTGGCATGGAAGGGCTTGGAGGCGGCACACGAGGCTGTTTGCCGGCATGCGAGGGGCTTGGAGGAGGGTTTCGGAGTCTGGGCTCCGGGCGTTGGCCGAGCGGTTTTGGCCACAGGAGACACCGGTGCCAGCGGAGTGTGAGTCCCGGGCAGGAGGGGCGAAGGGGATGTGCAGCGTCAGCCGAAGCCGGTCCGTTCGATCGTGTTCCAGGTGCTGAACAGCCGGTCGGTGGTGGGCTGCCAGCCGATGATCCGCAGCGTGGTTCGGCGCGCCCGGCGGATGACCTGGCAGGGCAGCAGGATCATCTCGCGGATGAAGCGCCTGAACTCCATGGCGATGTACTTTCGGCGGTCGGCCTTCAGGTGCATCATCATCGCGAACCAGCTCTTCAGATTCCACGCCAGCGCCGCCATCACCATGTAGGCCCAGTTGCTGACCAGATCGTACATCGGCACCCGCAGCGCGTTCACCCCGTTCTTGAGCTGCTCGATCACGTTCTCCTGGTCGCAGCGGGCGTTGGCCAGCCGGACGATCTGATCCGCGCTCAGGTCCTTCCGGGTGGTGATGTAGAAGAAGTAGCGGATCTCGTCCATCAGGGTCAGGTCGCCCTTCATCCTGCTAATGTTCTTGCGCACGACCACCATCCGGCAGGTCTCCCGGCACTGGGTGGGCCGGTAGTCGAACTCGGCCACGTCCTCGTGGTTCAGCCGCTTGTTGACGTAGCCGCGCTCCCGCACGATCCGCGCTTTCACGTCCGCCCGCTTGCGCCGGGTTTTCCCCGTCCGATGCCGCGGCCGGCGCGCCAGGCGCGTCCACGCGTCCTCTCCCAGCGCCTCCGCGCGCTTCACGATCGCCGGCTGGGCGTCAAAGCCGAAGATGAAGTCCACCTCCTCGCTCCAGCGGTCGAAGTTGACGGTCAGCGAGAAGTCCGTGTCCCCGCGCACGCACACCCGCCCGGCATGGGGCGCCACGAGGCCGATCGCCCGGTCGATCCACGGCGCCGCTCCCCGGTGGCTCACCGCGTTGCCCGGCCGGTTCACCAGGTACAGCACCTCGCCCGTGTTGGCCAGCGAGATGACCAGCGGGTGGTAGCCCCACACCCCTTTGAAGGACATGTCCATGCCCGCCTTCTTCTTTCCCAGGGTGGGCGCCAGCGTCCCGTCCACGTCGATGTAGGCCACCGGCGCCAGCAGATCCCGGCCCCGGCCTCGCCACAACCGCGGCCGCACCGCGTTGAAGCATTCCATCAGCTCCACAACATCCGCCTCGGCGAAGCGCCGCGTGAAGTCTCCCGCCGCCGTCGGGCTCGGGATCAGCTCCGCTCCCAGGGCGTCCATATAGGCCACGTTGTTGCGAAGCGCGTTGATGTCCTCCAGCCGCACGCCCCCGCACAGCAGATTGTACGCCACATTCAGCACATGGTCGGACTCGAAGTAGGGCAGGTGCCTCTTCAGCAACTCCAGACGCCCGTCGATCTCGCCGGCCAGCCCCAGCTTCGCCACCAGCCGCCGGACCACGCCGATGCCCCCGAAGCTCATCGCGTTGATCCGCGCCCCGATCTCGTAGCCGACCCTGCCCGCACCGAACATCGGGCGCGCCCCGCAGCGCCACCGCCCCGCCTTCGCGTGCCGCGCCTTCACCTTCCGCTTCCGCCGGGCACTGTTCCTTCGACTTTGCTTGGGCGATATTGTCTTCACCGGAAAGGCCTCCTGGTTGACATCCGACGACTCGCGCCGGACTGTGCTAACTACAATCAGGATACGCCTTTCCGGTACTCATTGGTAGCTACGGTGCACAAGTCACGCTTGGTTGGGGACTAGGGCGAGGACCGTTGGTTACCTCTTCATGGGGAAGATCATATACCTGAGTAACCACCAATGGCCTGCTGCGCTATCAAGACAAACTAATGCGGCAACGCTTCTTTCCAACTCCTGTACCTATAACTAACCAACATCCCAATCTTAGCCCTCGTTGGGGGATTGTAGCCAAACTGTAGTGGAGGAAGAGTGATATTAAAGGAGAAGCCTCCCGGCCCTTCGGGCGAAGACAAAGTAGAGTCCAGAACGCTGTTCTCAGTGATTTGAGGATAAGCCGTATTTGTTTTATGGTGTACAAGCCATTTGCTTATGACTGATCTGCCCGTAGGCAGTGTCCATCCGTTGTCTTGTTCTTCGTTTGCTATGTGTTCACTCAGAGCGTCGACTTTTCGCAAAGCTAGGATTTGAGATTCGACATTTTTGGATTCGTACTCTACCGAACATTGAAATGTCACCCTACTGTAATGCCATCGATTCTGGTAGCCACCATAGTCCATAGATAGAAAGGTGGGAGTCAGTTGGTACCTGTCATCATGTTGATCGTCGATCTTGGATATGATGTTTCTGAGTTTTTCCAAAGCTTCAGTAGCTCTATGTGTGAACTGGTTCTCCTTCATTAGATAATCAAATCCTCCAATATGATTCAACGTGCTGCCCTCTAGCCTCCCGTGGACCCGCCTCAGAGGATCCTCGTCGAGGTCCTCTAGCAGGCCGTGGATAAAGTCCGTTCTGCGAGACCTTTGTGAATGAGTTAAATTAGGAGTACACAAGGACCTCAGCGAGAGGTGACGGCGATGGCGATAGGCAGGATGTCCGGGGCGCGGCAGGAGGAGCTGTTCATCGCGGCCAGTGCGGTCAGGGCGCTGGACAACCCGTTCTACGCGGCTCTGGACAAGCTCCTGCGCGAGAGCGGCTTTGACGAGTTCGCGGAGGAGACGTGCCGGGAGTTCTACGCGGAGCGGATGGGCCGGCCGGGCCTTCCTCCGGGCGTGTACTTCCGGATGCTGATGGCGGGATACCTGGAGGGGATCGGCTCCGAGCGGGGCATCGCGTGGCGGTGCAGGGACTCGATCTCGCTGCGGGAGTTTCTGGGCTACGGTCTGGCGAAGACGCCGCCGGAGCATTCCACGCTGTCGAAGACGCGCAAGCGGCTGAGCCTGGAGGCCCACGGGTCGGTGTTCGGCTGGGTGCTGGAACGGCTGCGGGAGTCGGGATTGCTGCGAGGCAAGACCGTGGGGGTGGATTCGACGACGCTGGAGGCGAACGCGGCGATGCGCGCGATCGTGCGGAGGGACGACGGGACGGAGTACGACGCGTGGCTCGAGCAGCTGGCGCGGGCATCGGGGATCGAGACGCCGACGCGGCAGGACCTTGCGAAGCTGGACCGCAAGCGCCCGAAGAAGGGGTCGAACAAGGACTGGAAGCACCCGCACGACCCGGAGGCGCGGATCACGAAGATGAAGGACGGCCGCACGCGCCTGGCGCACAAGCTCGAGGTGGGGGTGGACATGGAGACCGGCGCGGTGGCCGGGGTGACGGTGCAGACGATGGACGGCGGCGACACCGCCTCGCTGCCGGTGACGCTGGACGAGACGGAGCGGCAGCTGGCGGAGGTGGGAGCGGAGCCGAAGGAAGTGGTGGGCGACAAGGGCTACCACTCGAACGCGACCATGACGGGGGTGAAGGACCGCGGGCTGCGCAGCTATGTGAGCGAGCCGAACCGGGGCCGCCGGAAGTGGAAAGGCAAGCGGGACGCACAGAAGGCGGTCTACGGCAATCGCCGGCGGATCCGGGGCAACCGGGGGAAGCGGCTGCTGCGGCGGAGGGGCGAGAAGCTGGAGCGGACGTTCGCGCACCTGCTCGTGAGCGGAGGGTTGCGCCGCGTCCACGTTCGCGGGCAGAAGGAGATCCGAAAACGCTTGCTGGTTCACGCCGCGGCCTTCAACCTCGGGCTGATGATGCGCGCGCGCTTCGGCTTCGGCACCCCGCGCGGCCTGCAGGGCCTCGCGGCAGCGGCAGCGGCCCTCGCCGACGCCTCCGCACGCCACTTTGCGACCGTTGTCGGCCAAATCGGGCGCATTTTCGGCCTCCTAAGCTCCAACACCGGCTCCTTCCGCCCTTCAGGCCGCCTCTTGCACAACAAGACCGCGCTCACTCGCCTCCCGCCGTTCGTACAATCGGCGCGCTGGCAGACCACTTCTTCCACGGCCTGCTAGCAATCCTCCGCGTTCGACCCCGCCTTAGATCCCCCCGGACTTCGACTTCGACCCAGGCCCGTTCCGACGACTTCAACCCGAGTCTCCTTGCCGCCGGGCCGCAGGCTCCGTCCGTAGTCCGATGCACCACGTACGCCTGCTTGCCCTCCTTCCTTGCCATCTCGTCTCTCCCCACATGACCCCCTCTTGAGTCTCCTATCCCATTGGATTCGTCCCTCGCGGTGCCACGTGCGCGGGAGTGGAGTCGTAAAATCTATGGGCGCATGCCCAACGCCGAACAGCCACCCATCGACTCAAACCCCTCAATACCCGAGCAGATCCGGCAGCCACAACACCACGCCCGGCAGGAACGCAATCACCACCGTGAGCGTGCTACAAACGGTTTCAGGTTTCTGATCGAGACCCTTGAGCTGACCCATCCTCCGGAGCCGAGGATGCTCGATGAATGGCTGGATCTCCGCACTGCCGGAATCAGCAAACTCGATCCGTCCACTCCAAGAGAGCCCCATCGGATCGCCACCCGCTGGCGAATCGAGGTCCATCTCCCGGAGGAAGGGCTCTTGACGCGGCCATGATTCGGGACGCGGAGATCCGCCGGGGGCGCGCGAGTGGCGGGTTCTCGTTGTATGTCTCGATTTAGTCTTTCAGGCATGTTTCGACATGGCGCACGGAACGGAAGCCGGCGCGGCGGATCTGCTTGCGGGTCAAGCTCGATAGGAACGACTCGGCTCGGGCCTTGTCGCCGACTGGGACCGAAAGCGCGGCAACCGTACCGCGATCCGTGATTGCCTACGAGAGCGCCAGGAACGCTGCGTCCGTTTCAGCCCCGAAGGCGAGAATCCCGGTCGGTTGGATCGCAACAACGCCTCGATGTCCGCCGTGGTGCAGTTGCCCCGCCGGATCCAGATGACCTTCGGGGGCGGACCCCGCACGAAGCTCACTTGGTGGAAGTCCGAGTCCTTCGAGACGATGGTGAGGTCATGGTCCCGCGCGTAACCCCAGATCGCGGCGTCGGTCGCTCGGGCCAGTCCGACATCCCGGACGTGGACGGAGTTCGGGAACACGTCCGATAGGCCAGCGACGAGACGCGGGGACACGTTCTCGTCGAAAAGGAGCTTCACCCGGGCGGGATCGAAACGAGCCTGCGCTCACGCTCCGCCGCGAACGCCAGCGCTGCCCGGATGTCTTCGCGCTCCAAGTCCGGGAAATCCGCCAGAATTTCCGCTTCCGTCATCCCGGACGCCAGGTATTCAAGGACATCGTACACCGTGATCCTGAGCCCCCGAATGCACGGCTTCCCGCCTCTCTTTTCCGGCTCCAGCGTGATGCGATCCAAATGGTTCATACTTCAGAATACCCGCAGGCCGGATCGGAGGTCAATCTCGCTCGCTGGTGATGTTCGAATTCAGCCATTCTTCTGGCTGGAGACTGGAGCGCATCGGGATGCATCAGGCTTCCCGCGCTTCCGCGAACGTGTCTTTTTCGAGATAGCCACGCCACGTCTCAAGCTCTTCGTTGATGCTCTGGATGGCTTCTGGATCGTCTTGGAATTCTGGCAGCCAGCTTTCCAGTTCCGCGATCCACGCTTCGATCTCCTTCCCCGGCGCGAGCGGAGTGATCGGCGGATCAATCAGTATCGGCATGTTTCTACCCCCGTTGCTTGGCGATCTTCAAACCCTCGCGTGCTCGCTCCAGCTCGTACTCGATGGTCGCGATGGCTGCGTCGTCATGATCATGAAGCCGGCCCGGCCGCCGTCCATCCCCACCACCGATGACGCCAGCGGCCTCCGCTTTGTCCGCCACTTTGCGGTGACAATGGCGGACAAATGACGGTTCTCAGCTTCTCAAGCTGCCGCGCCCTTCCGCCGTCCCACCCAACCATTCGTCCGCCCGCCCGCCGGACCCATCGTTCCTCCGAGACCACCGAAGGACGCGGAGGCTGGCCCTCCGAGACCGACTTGTCGTCCTTCCCGGCCACGGAAACCGCGAACCATGGCCCGGACGCGAAACCGGTCCAGGAAGCGGAAGCACGATGCTTCCTACAAGAGGATCTTTGCCCACAGGCGCACCATCGGGGACCTCCTGCGCGGATTCGCCGGCAAGCTCGCCCGGCACCTCGACTTCTCGACGCTCGAAAGGCTCCCGGCCAGCTTCGTCACCGAGCACCTGGGCCAACGGCACGCCGACATGTTGTGGAAGATCCAGACCGCCGATGGAAGTTGCCTCTATCTGCTGGTCCTGCTGGAGTTTCAGACACCCGTGAGCTGTTCCCCCCGATGCCTGACGAGCTGCTTGGGTACCGCCCCCTACATCAGTATCTTCTGCTGGATCCGAGGGCGCTTGATCCCACTGCGTTGCCACCGGAGAATGTCGTCTCGCTGATCGCGATGCTCGAGCAGGCCCGGTCGCAGGGACAGCTTGAGAAGCTGGGGGCTTCGCTGGCGGACTGGCTCCTGCGAGTCGGAGAGACGAGGCTGCTCGACAGTTTTGTGGCATGGATCACACAGGTGCTGGCGCGAACCGACGCGGCGGGCGGGACGCTGGAATTGCAGACCAGGAGCGAGGAGGTACGAACGATGTCAACGTTGGCCGAACGGGTGAGGAAGTGGGGCGACGAACTCAATCAGCAGTGGCTGGAGAAGGGGGAACGGCAGATGGTTTACCGGCTGGCCACCCACAGATTCGGTCCTGGCATCGCCGAGCAGCTTTCCCCGTTGCTCGATGAGCTGTCGGACTCGGATCGCATCGCCGCGGTCGCCACCATGGTGCTTGAATGCGAGAGCGGCGAGGAGTTCATCGCGCGGGCACGGGAGGCATAGAGTTCGACGCTGAGCGAGGGCCCTCCAACGGCCAGGAGCGGGCGCATCCCCGACGCCGAACAACCGCCAGCCAACCCCACTCCTCACCGCTCACTTGCTCACCCGACCGTGTCGGCCATCTCACGGATCGCCCGACCGTACTCCCGGCTACTCACCCCCGCCATCAGGATCCCGCGGCAGCCTCGCCTCCGACATCGATTCTCCGCCCACGGAGGGGGTTCGTTGGAGAATTCATCATCATTTGTTATACTACGATACGCAATACACGGATGCAGGAGCGGTAATGGCGTATCATAACGTAATCAGTCTCAGCGACGCCGAGGCGTCATTCCTTACCACCCTGGCAGCAAGCGGGAAGCAGATCTTCGTAACGAAGGATGGGTACGACGTGCTCGGGAAGGGCAAGACGACCAGAGACGCCCTGGCACGACTCGTCGACAAGGGTTGGCTGGAGCGCATCGAGAAGGGGAAGTACCTCATCGTTCCACTCGAAGCCGGCCCCGATCGCACCTGGACCGAGGACGCCCACGTCATCGCGGGACACCTGGTGAGTCCCAGCATGGTCAGCCACTGGTCCGCCCTCAACTATTGGAACCTTACCGAGCAGGTCCCCCGCGTCACCTACGTGCAGACGACCGCCCGCAAGGAGAACCGCAGGCCGCGGGTCCTAGGGATGCAGTTCCGGATCGTTCGGGTGAAGCCTCGGAAGTTCTTCGGTAGCCACGGATACCGCGCCGGAGAGTGGCCCGTCGAGGTCACGGATCGGGAAAAGACGATCGTGGACTGTCTCGACAGGCCCGATCTGAGCGGAGGACTGGACCAGGTCGGCAAGGCGTTGCTTGCAGGAGACGGCGACTTCGACTGGGACCGCACGACGATGTATCTGTGCCGGTTCGGCTCCGGTGCCGTTGTGAAACGTCTCGGGTTTCTGGTCGAGACCCTCGAGCTGGCCCACCCCCCGGAGCCGAAGATGCTCGATGAATGGCTGGATCTCCGCACCGCCGGAATCAGCAAACTCGATCCGTCTTCTCCAAGAGAGCCCCATCGGATCGCCACCCGCTGGCGAATCGAGGTCAATCTCCCGGAGGAAGGGCTCCTGAGGCGGACATGATTCGGGACGCAGAGATCCGCCGGCGCGCGCGAGTGGCGGGTGTCGAACCTCGGACCATGCAGCTGGACTACGCACTCGGATGGGCCCTCCGGGGAATCGCCGGCCACCCCCGCCTGGCGCAGCGACTGGTCTTCAAGGGTGGGACCTGCCTGCGCAAGTGCTACTTCCCGGACTACCGGTTCTCGGAAGACCTCGACTTCACGGCAACGCAGTGGTTCGGGTGGGAGGAGTTCGAGGAAGCCGCAGCTGAGGCATTCGCGGAAGCTCAGAAGGCCAGCGGAATCAACTTTGGGGCCCGGAACCCGAGGTTGAGAGTCATTGACGACGAGTACGGGCGCGAGAGTCTGCAGTTCACGATTTACTGGCGAGGCCCCCATGCCTCGGGTGGATCCCCGCCCGGTCTTCGCCTCGATATCACTCGGAACGAAGTGCTGGCATTCGCCCCTGTGTCGCGCCCGCTATTTCATCCCTTCTCCGACGCCGGCGATCTGGGAGAGATCCAGTTGAGGTGCTACGCCCTGGAAGAGGTCATGTCCGAAAAGGTTCGGGCGGTCCTCGGCCAACGGATCTACGCCGTGTCGAGAGATATATACGACATCTTCTCGCTCCTGAAGCACGTGGATGAGCGGAAGGTACAAGCCAGCCTGCCCCGGAAACTGGATGCGCGAGAGGTCGATTTGGAGGCTATCCACCTGCTTCGCATGACGGAGCGTAAGGACGAGTTCCGGGCCGACTGGGAGCGGAATCTAGCTGCCCTGCTCCCTCCAGGTGCTGAGCTGGAGTTCGACGAAGTATGGGATAGGGTAGCGGAATATGTGGGACGGATCGCCCAAGGGCTGCGTGATATGCGCGTCTCAGAATCGTTGTGAAGTCCGCGCCGCCCGATCGATCTCGGCCAGCGCAGCGCCGGGCACCGAGAAGGTCTCATGACTCCGTTTCTTGAATCGTCCTTGTTGCCCTGATCGCCATAGCCCCACTCGGCCCATATGCTTGGAGTCGGTGTACCACCAAACGCGGAATATCGGTCATTTTTCCATCAGACCATTCTACCACCGCCCTTCCACTAGAGATCATGAGACGCCTCGCACCAACCGCATCTCTCTTCAGAATCACAGAACAAGTGCCCTGACCAACCACAGTCGTTGTACAACCACCATCGTACTTGTCCTCGATATCAAGCACCGTTGTTCTTGACCTTCCAATCCAAGCAACAACGATCGGGGTGACACCAGCTAAGATACCAAATATAGTTGTCATACTGATCATGATCCCTGTCGCCTGATCCAAAAGCGATCCTCTGTTACCTGAGCCACATCAGTCATATTACCCTCGTCCCATTTCACTACAACGCCATCATCCACAATCGCGGCTTGGATGGCGTCTGCATGATCACCACGCCCTAACACTATAGATGATGACGATTCCTCCTTGACCAGAAAAACGTATCCGCCAAAACTCTTGTCTTTGCGGTCCGTGAGGCCGGGAACCCGGATCATCGTCAGCATAGGCTTCCGTGCCACGATAGCAGCAACTATTGTGGCCACGACTACCCATATGGCCAGCACGATATCCATCGTTGTCATTCCGCTCATCGATCTCGCTCGCCTACTCCAGCCCGGGTTTCTAAGTGGGGACTATCGCGCCTCAGTAACCAAGCGAACTTACCCGTTCGTTACGATGATGGCCAGATCCCCGTTGAGATCCACATCCGCGAAGCGGACCGTACTCCGTTCGCCCCGCCGTTGCGGTTGGCGAGCGCGGCGAACAGCGACCAACCGCCTCGCACCCTCAATACCCCAACGACTCCGGCAGCCACAACACCACCCCCGGCAGGAACGCAATCACCACCGTAAGCCCCAGCATGAGCGCCAGGTAGGGCCACAGCGGCCGCGCGACCTCCGCCGGCTCGACCCCTCCCACGGAGCAGGCCACCAGGAGGCTCACGCCCACGGGCGGCAGGAACACGGAGATCCCCTGGGTCGCCACGATGACGGTGCCGTAGTGCACGGGGTCGATCCCGAGCTCCCTCGCCAGGGGCAGCAGGATCGGCGTCAGCAGGACGACCGCGGGCACGCCCTCGAGAATGGCGCCGAGCGGAAGGAAGATGAGAATCGTGAGGACCATGAAGCCGGCCTGGCCGCCTCCCATGCCCACCACCGATGACGCCAGCGTCTGGGGCACCTGCAGGACGGCGAGGACCCAGCCCAGGAGACGCGCGGCGCCCACCACGAACAGCACCATCCCCGACACCATGGCGGTCTGGACGACCTTGCTCCACAGGTCCCGGGCGGTGAGGGACCGGTATACCGGCCCGGCCAGGAGCAGGGCGTAGGCGACGGCGACGGCAGCGGCCTCCGTGGGCGTGAAGAGACCGAAGCGGATGCCGCCCAGGATGACCACGATCATGAAGAGGGGGAGCAGGGCGTCGATCGCCGCGCGCCGAACTTCCGCAAAGGACGCGCGCTCCCCGGCCGGCCATCCTTGCCTCCGTGCCTGCCACCCGATCTGCGTCATCAGGCCGACGGCGATGAGGAGCGCGGGTGCAATCGAGGCGACGAACAGGGCGCCGATGGAGACGTTGCCGATGACGCCGTAGACGACCATCACAATGGCCGGCGGAATGAGGATCCCCATCCCGCACGCGGCCGACACGATCGCGGTGGAGCGTGCCCGGCTGTATCCGTTCGCGGTCAGCTGGGGCACCATGATGCCCCCGATGGCGGCCGCGTCCGCGGAAGTGGAGCCCGACACCCCCGAGAAGAACATCTCGGCCATGATGACCACTTGCCCGAGCCCTCCGGGGAGGTGTCCCACGAGCGTCCGCGCCAGCGCCACCAGGCGGCGGCTGATCCCCCCGACGTCCATGATGAAGCCGGCCAGAATGAAGAGGGGCACGGCGAGCATGGGGAAGGAATCCATCCCGGCGACGATCTGCTGCGGGATGATGACGAGCGGAAGATCCGCCACCACGATGGCGAGAACGGCCGCGATCGCGAGCGCGAAGCCGATGGGCACGGCGGCCAGCACGAGGACGCAGAAGATGCCGAGGAGGAGGGCGCCCATCAGTCGGTCTCCCCGGCGGAGTCGCCACGCCCCGCAAGCATGTGGATCACCATCAGCACGCCGGACACCGGCACCGCGGCATAGACGAGAGCGACAGGCAGGTTCAGGGCCGGGGAGCGCTCTCCCATGGTGAGGTCCATCAGCGCGATGCCCGTGGCGACGAGGAGGAGCGCAAACATCAGCACCACCGCTCCGGCGAACGTCTCCACGGCCCTCTTCGCGCGCGGGGCCAACCCCCTGGTGACCTGATCGAACCCGAAGTGAGCCCGATGCTCCACCGCCAGCGAGGCCCCGAGCAGCGACAGCCAGATGAAGCAGAAGCGCGAAACCTCCTCGCTCCAGGGATTGGGGTAGGCGAAGAGGTAGCGCATCAGGACTTGGAGGAGGACCACGACGGCAACCGTGATCAGAAGGCCGCCCACGGCGTGGGTCTCGAGCGCTACCAGGACTCGGTTCAGCGCTTGGAGTCGTCGCCTCATTCACTCTCCACAGGCGGAGAGCCAAGCGATGGCCGCGGGTTCGGCATCGCCCGGAAGCAGGAGCCCGTGATCGCCACGAAGTGGGGAATGCCCTTGGCGGTGGTCATTCGAACAAGTCGGCGTGAGTGCCGGCCCGGACAAAATAGACGGAACCGCTCGGCCCGTCCGTGTCGTCAACGCGATAGATCAAGAGGAAGTCGCCGCCGACGTGGCATTCCCGGTAGCGCGCCCATAAGCCTTTGAGCGCGTGATCCCTGCGTTCGGGACCGAGTGGGACATCGTTGGCGATGAGAAGGAGCATGACCGCCTTCAGCCGACTCATGTCGTATCGGCCGGCACGCGAGAGCCGCTCCCAGTCCTTGAGGAATTGTCGGGCGTAGTCAACCCGTCGCGGAAGTCTGGCCCTCTTACTGGCCGCAGGCTTCTTCAAGCTCTGCAAACATCTCGTCCGCGCTCGCGAATCGCGCAGCGCGCGTCTTCACCATCTCGTCGACCTCGGCCATGGCCAGGCGAGTTTGCGCGTTCGGTACCTTGAGTTCGAGCGGGAAGGCCTGATCGATGGCGATGCGGTGGAACAGCAGCCGCACGGCCTCCGAGGCCGTTAGCCCCATCGCCGCGAGCGCCATTGTAGCCTTCCGCTTCATCTCGGTGTCCATCCGGACGTGGAGCATCGAACTGTGTGCCTTCATCCCAGCCTCCTGTATCGCATTTGAGATATAAGCTGTCATGCCGCCGCGATCCAAGTCAACCCGACGCCACCGACGCCCGCTCCGCCTCCGCCACCAGCCTCGCGATCAACGCCTCCCCGTCCGGGAGCCGTTCGGCCAGCTCGTCCCAGATGCGCGGTCTGACCGCCGGAGCGAACGGCGCAAGGTCCGGGCGCGAAATCTCCACGCCGGCCACGCGCATCTGCTCCAGCGCATCCGCCTCCATCTGGCGCGCGACTTCGCTCTGGTAGGCGAGCGCATCAGCCGCGGACCGGTCCACAGTCTCCCTGATGTCCTCGGGAAGCGCCGCATAGAACGGCTCGTTCACCAGGAGGGTGATCGGGTTGTAGGTGATGGAGGTGAAGCTGTAGAACCTGGCCACCTCGTGGAGCCGGCTGCTCACGAATCCGATGGCGTTCGCCTCCCCGCCGTCGATCACGCCCTGTTGGAGCGCGGAGTAGACCTCGCCGTAGTTCATCGGCGTCGCCTGGACGCCCAGCGCGGAGTAGGCCGCCAGGTACGTCGCGTTCTGGAGGACCCGAAGCTTGAGGCCGGCGAGATCCTCGGGCGCCTCGACGGGCCGACGCCTGTTGTAGACGTGGCGGAACCCGTAGTCGAGGAACCCCAGCGAGCGGACTCCCGTGCGCTCGAGCAGGAGATCGCGCCACCAGTCTCCCATGGGGCCGTTCATCACCGAGAGCCCATGGTCCCGGGTCTCGAAGAGGAACGGGAGATCGAACATCTGCCCTTCGGGCACCCAGCCCGAGAGCACGGGGGTGCCTGTGATGGCCATGTGCACCGCGCCGACCTGGATCTGTTCGAAGGCCACGCGCTCGCCCCCGAGCTGTCCTGACGGATAGATGACGATCCGGAACCGCCCGTCGGTGCGCTCGAGCATGAGGTCCCGGAAGCGCTCCGCCATGAGGTGGAACTCCGAGCTGCTCGAGAGCACATGGGAGAAGCGGATCTCCCAGTTGGGCGGGTCGGAATCGCCGGGTGCGGGGCCACGGCACGATGCCATCAGGAGCGTCGCTACGATCGCCAGCAGACTTCCACGGGTTGCCAGGCGGAAGCCGGGCGGGACCAGCGCTAATCGCACGGTAACGACCCGTCGAACTCTAGCGGCCCGTAGACAATCTCCGCGTCGCGCCGAGGATGGCGAGGCGCTACGCACCCCAGATCGTCTGGCCGGCGTCGATGAACAGGGTGGCGCCGGTCACGAGGCGCGCCTCGTCGTTCGACGCGAGGAACACCACGGCCCCCACCAGGTCGCCGGGGGTGCCGATCTCCCCGAGCGGGATGCGGGCGAGGCGGCGCTCGCGGAAGTCGCCCTGTGCGATGTCGGCCCGGTTCATGTCGGTCTCGATCAGGCCCGGCGCGATGGCATTCACCCGCACCTTGTGGGACGCGAGCTCTAGCGCCATTTGCTTGGTGAGCATCTCGACCCCCGCCTTCGACACACAGTAGTGGGTGAGGTTGGGGGCGGCCACCGCCTGCCCCGCGGAAGACACGTTGACGATCGCGCCCGGTGTCCCGGCCTCGACCATGCGGCGCGCCACCGCTTGGCCGACCAGGAAGTAGCCCTTCAGGTTGACGTTCAGAATGGCGTCCCACTCCTCCTCGCTGATCTCGAGGAGGGGCGTGCGCTTCAGGATCCCGGCGTTGTTTACCAGGATGTCGAGGCCACCCAGGAAGGCGTGCGCCTCGGCGACGAAGCGCTCGACGTCCGATCGGGAGTCCGTGGAGCCCTGCACGGCGACCGCACGGCGCCCCATCGCCTCGATCTGCCGGACGGCGCTCTCCGCATCCTCGCGGCTCCGCCGGTAGTTGACCGCCACGTCCGCACCCTCGCGGGCCAATCCCAAGGCGATGCCCCGGCCGATGCTCCGTGAGCCGCCGGTGACCAGGGCACGCTTGCCTTCGAGACGCATGATCAGGCCAGGTCGAAGCGATCCAGATTCATCACCTTGTCCCACGCGGCCACGAAGTCACGCACGAAAGCCTGCTGCCCGTCGTCACACGCGTAGACCTCCGAGATCGCTCGGAGCTGGGAGTCCGAACCGAAGGCGAGGTCGGCGCTGGTGCCGGTCCACCTCAGCTCACCCGTCCTGCGATCGCGCCCCTCGAACTGGTCTTTGCCTGCGGGGGACGCCTGCCATTCGGTATCCATGTCGAGCAGGTTCACGAAGAAATCGTTGGTCAACGTCTCCGGCCGCCTGGTGAAGACGCCGAGTTCGGACCGCCCGAAGTTGGCATTCAGGGCGCGCAGGCCGCCAACAAGCACCGTCATCTCGGGAGCGGTCAGGGTCAGCATGTCCGCTCGATTCACCAGCAGCTCCGCTGCCAATCGCCGGTGCCCGTTTACGCGGAAGTTGCGAAACCCGTCCGCCGTCGGTTCGAGCACGGCAAACGAGTCCACGTCCGTCTGTTCCTGCGACGCGTCCGTGCGCCCGGGGAAAAACGGCACCTGCACGTCGTGCCCGGCGTTCTTTGCCGCCTGCTCGATGGCTGCGCAACCGCCCAGCACGATCAAGTCGGCGAGCGAGACTCTCTTCCCGCCGGACTGCGAACGGTTGAAGTTCTCCTGGATCCCCTCTAGGACCCGCAGCACCTCGGCCAACGCGGACGGGTCGTTGACTTCCCAGCTGTTCTGCGGCGCAAGGCGGATGCGCGCCCCGTTCGCCCCACCGCGCTTGTCGGTCCCGCGGAACGTCGACGCCGATGCCCAGGCGGTCGAGACCAGTTGGGAAACGGACAACCCCGATGCGCGGACCCTGCCCTTGAGGTCCGCGATGGCCTGCGCGCTGATCAGCTCGTGGTCGACGTCAGGGACGGGATCCTGCCACAACTGCGGCTCGGCCGGCACCCAGGGACCGAGACACCGCGTGCGGGGCCCCATGTCGCGGTGCGTCAGCTTGTACCATGCCCGGGCGAACGCGTCCGCCAGTTCCTCGGGGTTCTCCAGGAAGCGCTTCGCGATCGGCGCATAGGCCGGGTCCATCCTCAGCGAAAGGTCCGTCGTCAGCATCATGGGGGCGTGCTTCTTCGACGGATCGTGAGCATCCGGCACGGTGCCCGCGGCAGCGGCATCCTTCGGAGTCCACTGCGCCGCCCCGGCAGGGCTCGTCACTTGCTTCCACTCGTAGCCGTGCAGGTTTTCCAGGAAGTTGTTGTCCCACTTCGCCGGGTCGGTCGTCCATGCGCCCTCCAACCCGCTGGTGACGGAATCGCCGCCTTTGCCGGTGCCGTAGCTGTTGCTCCAGCCGAGGCCCTGCTCCTCCAGGTCGGCGCCCTCGGGTTCGGGGCCGACGTGCGGGCCCACATCGGCGGCGCCATGCGCCTTGCCGAACGTGTGTCCGCCGGCGATGAGCGCGACGGTCTCCTCGTCATTCATGGCCATGCGACGGAACGTCTCTCGAATGTCCGTGGCTGCCGCGTGGGGATCCGGCTTGCCGTTCGGCCCCTCCGGATTCACGTAGATCAGGCCCATCTGTACGGCGCCGAGAGGATCCTGGAGTTCGCGGTCGCCACTGTAGCGCTCGTCTCCAAGCCACGTGTCCTCGGGCCCCCAGTCGATGTCCTCGGGTTCCCACACGTCCTCACGGCCTCCGCCGAAACCGAGCGTCTTGAAGCCCATCGACTCCAGGGCACAGTTGCCGGCGAAGATCATCAGGTCGGCCCATGAGATCTTCCGGCCGTACTTCTGTTTGATCGGCCAGAGCAGCCGGCGCGCCTTGTCGAGGTTCGCGTTGTCGGGCCAACTGTTGAGGGGCGCGAAGCGCTGGGTGCCGGAGGCGCCGCCGCCGCGGCCATCGCTGATGCGGTACGTGCCCGCGCTGTGCCATGCCATCCGAATGAAGAGCGGCCCGTAGTGGCCGTAGTCGGCCGGCCACCAGTCCTGCGACGTCGTCATCAACTCGTCGAGGTCCTTCTTCAGGGCATCCAGGTCAAGCGACTTGAACTCCTCGGCGTAGTCGAAATCCTCGCCCGGAGGATCCGGCATGCGAGAATGGCGGTGAAGAGCCTTCAGGTTCAACTGGTTTGGCCACCAGTTCTGGTTCGACTTGGGCATCTCGTTTCTTCCTCGAGGTTGGGCAGAGTGAGTAGACGTGGGCAGGCGTGCCCCCGTTCGGTGATCTGGGCGTGTGGATTCTATTCGGCGGTTTTCGTCGCGGCAACGGGGAGTGTGACGTAGTGTGGTATCGGGTGCGGTAAGTCCAATCCCTTTCGCGGAGCGATCCATGAGGCCCTCGGTTCGAGTCGTAGTCGCCTGCTCGCTGGCATTCCTCTCCACCCTGACGGCTCCGGTGGCGCCAGGGACGACCCGGGCGGCAGCCGCCCAGTCCTTTCCCTCCGACGACCCGGTCATCCGGGCGATCTGGGAGGAGGGCGTCGAGCGCTCACGGGTCTACGAGCTCGGCCAGGTGATGATGGACTCGATCGGGCCGCGCCTGACCGGCTCGCCCGCCATGGCCGGCGCCAACGACTGGGCGGTGGCCAGGTACGCGGAGTGGGGCATCGAGGCGTACAAGGAGCGTTACGGCACCTGGCGCGGGTGGGAGCGCGGGATCAGCCACATCGATCTCGTCTCGCCGCGGGTACGATCGCTCGAGGGCATGGTGGCGGCGTGGAGCCCGCCCACGGACGGGCCCGTCGAGGCGGATGTGGTGATTCTTGCGGACGCAGGCAGCTCCGAGGCGTTCGAGGCGTGGCTGCCGGAGGTGCGCGGCAGGTTCGTCCTGATCTCGCGGCCGGAGCCGAGTTGCCGCCCGCAGGACAACCTGGAGTGGTTCGCCCGGCCCGAGACGCGGGCTCGCATGACTGGGGAGCGCGAGCGCGCGGCCCGGGAGTGGCGCGAACGCGAGGAGAACACGGGTATCGATCCACGCGTGCTGCCGGAAGCGCTGGACGCCGCCGGGGCCGCCGGGATCATCCGCTCGCAGTGGTCGGAAGGGTGGGGCGTGAACAAGATCTTCGGCGCCCGCACCGGGCGAGCGCCCGTCCTGGATCTGGGCTGTGAGGCGTACGGGCTCGTGTACCGGCTGGCGGAAAACGATCAGGGGCCGGTGCTGCGCGTCGACGCCCAGGCTCGCTTCCTCGGCGAGGTGCCGGTCTTCAACGCCATCGCCGAGATCCCCGGCACCGCTGAACCCGACGAGTACGTGATCCTCGGAGGCCACTACGACTCCTGGGACGGCTCGGACGGAGCGCTGGACAACGGCACCGGCGCGGTCGTCATCATGGAAGCGATGCGCATCTTGAAGAGCGCAGTCCCGAACCCCCGCCGCACCATCATCGGCGCCCTCTGGAACGGCGAGGAGCAGGGTCTGAACGGGTCGCGCGCCTTCGTCGAGGACCACCCCGAGATCCTCGCGGGCACGCACACGGTGTTCAACGTGGATCACGGGACCGGGCCGGTCACCTTCATCCCCATGCAGGGGTTCGCCGGGGCCGCGGGGCGCTTCGGCGAGTGGCTGGCGAAGGTCCCGAGCGAGCTGTCGGATCAGGTCACTCTCGAGATTCCGGGGATGCCCGAATCCGGCGGGACCGATCACGCGTCCTTCCTGTGCGCGGGCGTTCCGGCATTCAGCTTCCACGTGGGCGCGGGCCGGAGCGACGACCTCCCCATGGGCACCAACCGCTGGGACACGAGCATCTACACCTGGCACACCAACCGGGACACCTTCGACAAGATCATCTTCGAGGATCTGCGCGACGACGCGGTGATGACCGCGATGCTCGTCTATCTGGCGTCCGAGGATCCGGAGCGGATGCCGCGGGACCAGCGGGCGATGCCGGACGGCTCGCAGTGGCCGGAGTGCCGCCCGCCGGCGCGGAGCTCGGGGGAAAGCGTGCGCTAGTCCCGCGCCATGTCCTCCGGCGTCGAGTGAACCGCGAAGGCCGCTCCCTGCGGGTCCAGACACTGGGCGATGTAGTCGCCGCCCGGAACCTCCATGGGTCCGTTGAGCAACGTTCCGCCCAGTTCGGTCACCCTCCGGGCCGCGGCGAAGGCGTCCGGCACCCGCACGTAGTTCAACCAGGCAGACACGGGCATCTCCGGAGGCCGGTTGTACACGCCGCCCAGGGGATGCGCGCCACGGTGGAACATCTGATAGACGCCCATCTCCCCCATGTCCCCCTGGTCCGCCTCCTGCCAGCCGAAGAGCTCCGAATAGAAGGCCCAGGCGGCCGCCCAGTCGGTGGTCGCCAGTTCGCGCCAGGAAAACTCGCCGAGTTCCGCCGGCTCATCGTGCCCAGGCGTCGCGTCGCAGGGCTGATAGGCGATGAAGACCGCATCCAGCGGGTCCTTCAGCACCGCGAAGCGCCCGACATTGTCGACGTCCACCATCTCCAGGACGCTCCCGCCCAGATTCTCGGCCTTCCTGGCGCACGCGTCGGCGTCCGGCGTCGACACATACAGGAGCCAGTGGGGAGGCACGCCCGCGCCGGCGAGATGCGCGGGCAACTGCATCAGGCCGCCGATCGGCAGGCCACGGTTGATCCACAGCCGATACGGAGTCCCGCTTCCGCTCCACTCGCCCGTATCCCAACCGACCACCTCGCCGTAGAAGGCCGCGGCAGCATCGGGGTCGCTCGTGAGCAGCTCGTGCCAGCAGAATCGACCGGTGGGTGTCGTCTCTGCGCTTTCGGTACATGTCGTCGCCGTGCTGTCTGACATGACGGGATTCCTCATGGGATGGGGATGCCGGAGCCGCCACCCGCGCGGCTCGCTCGTTGACTCGATCGTCGGGTGCGATAATCTTGCCTCGATCCCCGGACGATTCAACGACCTCGCGCGCGCTCTCCGCGACTCAACACGAAAGGTGACTGTTCAGTGGCATCCATCGGCGTGGGCGCGGCGGCGCCCGATTTCACCGCGTTCGCTCCCCCCGGCGAAGCCGACTTCACGCTCTCCGAGCACCGTGGCCGACCCGTCGTCCTCATGTTCGTGCCGCTGGCCTTCACCAGCACCTGCACGGCCGAGTTCTGCCACATTGCCGAGAACTGGGGCCAGTGGGGTCGGCTCGGCGCGGACGTGGTCGGCATCAGCGTGGATTCTCCCTTCGTCAACCGGAAATGGGGCGAGGAGATGGGGGCACCGTTTCCCATCCTGTCGGACTTCAACAAGGATGCCGCGGCGGCGTACGGCGTGCTCTCCGAGGAGGTGCTCGGTCTGCGCGGCGTGGCCAAGCGTTCGGTGTTCGTGGTGGACGGGGAAGGGCGCATCACCTATGCCTGGGTGAGCGAGAACCCCGGGGTACTCCCGCCGTTCGACGAGATTGTGGACGCGGCGCGCGCGGCGGCGTAAGCTCTCCCACGCCCTGCATGCTGGCGGGCGGACCGGCCAACGGCTTCGGCGGTCGCCCCAGGTGGTGAGTTCAGCGGTCGCGCGTCCCCGGTTGTCCTATGGGGATGACGGATGACGGGGGGCTGCGATGCCCTGAAGAAACACGAAGACGTGCCCAGGAGAGGAAGATGACGCTCACACGACGCGATTGGCTCAGGCTCACGACGGGCGGCGGCGCCGCACTCGCCCTCACTCCCGACCTGCTGGCGTCGCTGGCACACCAGGAGGTCATCGCCCGGGCCATCCCCGCCACGGGCGAGATGCTGCCGGTGGTCGGGCTGGGGAGCGCCGCCACCTTCTCCCGCGTGGCGCGCAGCGAAGACGTGAGCGCGATCCGCGACGTGCTGCAGACCTTCGTGGACAACGGCGGCACAGTGTTCGACACTGCCCCCGGCTACGGCGCGTCCGAACAGGTGGCCGGTGACGTCGCCAACGAGCTCGGCATCCAGAACCAGATCTTCTGGGCCACCAAGGTCAACGTGGCCGGGCGAGGGGGCAGATCGGCCGACCCGGCGGCGGCGCGGGCGCAGATCCAGCGCTCCTTCGACCGCTTCCAGCAGCCGGTCATCGACCTCATCCAGGTGCACAACCTGGGCGATCCTCCCACCCAGATCGGCATCCTCAAGGAGGAGAAGGCCGCGGGCCGGGTGCGCTACATCGGCATCACCAGCACGAGCGAGCGACGCTATCCGGACCTCGCGGCGGTCATGCGCAACGAGCCCATCGACTTCATCGGCGTGGACTACGCGGTGGACAACCGCGCGTCCGCCGAGGAGATCCTGCCCCTTGCGCAGGAGCTGAACATCGGCGTGCTCGTGTACGCCCCCTTCGGCCGCACGCGCCTCTGGAGCCGGGTGAGCGGACGCGAGGTGCCCGAGTGGGCCGGGGAGTTCGACGCCCACAGCTGGGCGCAGTTCTTCCTCAAGTTCACGGTGGCGCACCCGGCGGTGACCGTGGTGACCCCCGCCACCAGCCGCCCCGAGCACATGGTGGACAACCTGGGCGGCGGGATGGGGCGGCTCCCGGACGAGAGCCAGCTCGAGCGCATGGTCCAGCTGGTGGAGGATCTGCCGTCGGCCTGAGGCCCCGTCGCGTGCTAGCGGTCGAGCGTTAGGAATGCCCTCGCGCACGAGCCGGGAGCACCTCCGAGAACCGCGCTTCGGCTTCGCAGGTGGACCACCGTTCCAAGGCCGCCCGAATAGCGGATGTCGTCGCCGCGGACGAAGAGTCCGCTTTGGCTATCGACACGCCCGGCCATACTGCCGATCGTCGTCTACAAACGGGACTGCGCCCGGGAAGCCACCATATATTCAGGAAGGATGGCGTTGCCAAGAGACTCAATCTGCAGCGCGATGACGGGTACGCGAAACCCTACCAGGTACGGCAGGTGCGTGGCGTGATCCTGAAATACAATCTTGGGGAAGACTTGAATGTCCCCGAGCTGCATGGCCCACGGAGACACACAGGAAGCCGCTGTCAGAAACATCACGGAAGCGATGGATCTCTGGGTCGATACGGCAAAGGAATACGGAGATCCGATACCGGAACCCAAGGGAGAGCGTCTAATGCTGGCGTGAGGAAGCTTCCTGCGACCAGCGACGAACCTACCCCTCCGGCCTCACGATCTCGTATTGCGGCGGCGGCGCCGCCCCCAGCAGATGGCGCACGAAGTAGTCCCAGCGCCCCGGCGGTAGTGATCGAACAGTGGCGCGCGGCTGCCCGCCGCCGGGTTCACCATCACGAACTCGTAGCCCGACCCCGTGTTGTTGCGGTACCAGAAGCGGTCGGTATCCCCGGTCTCCATCCAGTTCGGGACGACCTCGGCCTCGGCGATCAGGCGCTCGGTGTTCTAGGTCAGGAACGCTCAGCACGTGAGTAGTCCACGGCCTGGGCGGCGGCGTCCTCCGGGCCAACCAGCCCAGTGAGGAAAGCCAGCGCCGCGAAGAGACGGGCGACGGAAGCATGGAGAGGGTATCGCATGAGTGCCTCCTGGAGCATTCAGTGGTTCGCGAGCCATCGGGCGGTTTGCGGATTGCGCGCGGGGCGGGTGATAATCCGTGGGGCCATCTGCGGAGATGTCCGAACGCCGGGCAATCACCTGACCGTGCCGCAGGGCCCCTCCGGAACGAACGCAGGTACAAACAACCCGCCCACGTGAGGCCGGGGGCATACGCCTTCGACGCCGGGGTGACGTACAGCATCGAGAGAACGTATGAGCGAGATCAGCTTTACCGCCCAGGTCGACCGCCATTTCTACAAGGCGGCCGCCTACACCCAGCATCCTCCGGGCCTCCTCGAGCAGATCCGGGTGTGCAACGGCGTCTACGCATTCACCTTCCCCATACGGCGGGACGACGGCTCCATCGAGGTCGTCCACGCCTGGAGGGCCGAGCACAGCCTGCACAAGACCCCCACCAAGGGCGGGATCCGCTTCGCCTCCCACGCCAACCAGGACGAGGTGGTCGCGCTGGCCACCCTCATGACCTACAAGTGCGCCCTGGTCGAAGTCCCGTTCGGGGGCGCCAAGGGCGCGGTGCGCATCGACCGGCGCCAGTACTCGGACGCGGAGCTCGAGCGCATCACCCGGCGCTACACCTTCGAGCTGGAGGCCAAGAACTTCATCGGTCCCGGCATCGATGTCCCGGCGCCCGACTACGGGACGGGCGCTCGCGAGATGGCCTGGATTCTGGACACCTACGCGCAGATTACCCCCTATAAGCTCGACGCCGCGGGGTGCGTGACCGGAAAGCCCATCGCCCAGGGCGGGATCCGGGGCCGTACCTCAGCCACCGGGCTGGGCGTCTTCTACGGTATCCGCGAGACCTGCCTGGACAGGACGTTCATGCGCGCTCTGGGCCTGCGGCGGGGCCTGGGGGGCAAGCGCGTGGTCGTCCAGGGGCTTGGCAACGTGGGCTATCATACCGCCGGTTTCCTGCACGATACGGGCGTCAGAATCGTCGGCATCGCCGAGTACAACGGCGGCATCTGGTCGGAGTCCGGGATCGATCCGCACAAGGCCCTCGAGCACTTCCGGGCACATGGCTCGCTGCACGGGTTCCCGGGCGCGGTCGACGTGGAGAACGGCATGGAGCTGCTGGAGGCCGACTGCGACGTGCTCGTACCCGCCGCGATCGAGAACGTGATCACCGAGGAGAACGCGGGCCGCGTCCGCGCCAAAATCGTCGCGGAGGCCGCCAACGGCCCCACCACCGCCGGCGCCGCGGAAGCGCTCCTCGAGCGCGGAGTTCTGATCCTTCCGGACATGTACCTGAACGCCGGCGGGGTCACGGTCTCGTACTTCGAGTGGCTGAAGAACCTCTCCCATGTGCGCATGGGCCGCATGGAGAAGCGCTTCGAGGAGGCGAGCAACCGGCGGCTGCTGGCCGCGATGGAGGCCCTCACCGGTGCCCGCTTCCCGGAGGACATGCTTTCGCTGGTGGCCGAGGGCGGAGATGAGGAGGACCTGGTCCGCTCGGGCCTGGAGGACACCATGGTCACCGCGCACCACGCCAGCTGCGAAGTGGCGCGCAGCCACGGCGTCGACCTGCGCACCGCGGCCTACATCATGGCCATCGACAAGATCGCCCAGGTCTACGCGGAGCGGGGAATCTTCCCGTAGGAAGACCCGATTCCTACCCGTAGCGGGATTCCCCCCGGACGCGAATCTTCGCCCCGCGAGGGATCTCCCTTGCCGGGGAATCCCCCCTGTCCGCGCGCGGATCCCCTACTTGAACACGCGCTCGAATTCGTCGCGCTGCGAGGCGGTGCCGACGAAGAGCACGTGTTCGCCTCTGCGGATGACGCGCTCGGGCCGGGGGTGGGGATTGACCACCCCGTCGTCCCCCTCCACGGCGATCACGGCCAGTCCGGTGCGCGCCAGGATGCCGCTGTCGCGCAACAGCTTGCCGTCCAGCGAGCGGGGCACCTCGGCATTGAACAGGTCGAGTCCCTCCCCGAAGATCATGGGCTCCCTGTTGCGAAGTGCACCCAGAACCGACTGGATCTTGATCTGGGAGTCGCTCACGGCGAAGTCGGCGCCGGCCCGGTGGATCGCCTCGACGTTGGCAGGGTGGGTGACCCGGCTGACGATGATCGTCTCCGGGTTGAGCTTCCGGCAGTAGACCGCCAGGAAGATATTCGCGGCGTCGTCGTTGGTGGTCAGCACCACGGACGCGACTTCCCGGATCCCGACGCGCGTGATGACCTGCTCATGCGCGGCATCCCCAATCACGACGTCGTTCGCGACCTCCTCGATGCTCTCGCGCAACTCGGGATCTCGCTCCACCACCCGCACGGACGCCCCGCGTCCGCGCAACGCCCGCGCCACCTCGCGCCCGACCCGGCCTCCTCCGATCACCAGCACGCGTCCTCCACAGGAGATTCCATCGCCCAGATACCCGTTGAGCGCCTCCACCTCGGTCGCGCTTCCCACCGCCAGACCGATACAGTCTTCCCGCAGCAGCGTATCCGGCAGCCCCGGCTCCAGATGACCCCGCTTGGCGAGGGCGGCCACGGTCACGCCCGTATGCGCCCGAACCTGAGCGTCCTCGAGGGTCATGCCCGCCAGACGGGTGTTGCGAATCGGGAACTCGGCGATCGCGATCTGCTTGAAGCGACCGATGGTCAGCGCCCGCGCCGAACCGACCGACACCCGGTTGGCCAGCTGCTTGCCGAGCCGACGGGCCGTGAGCACGACCTGGTTGGCCCCCGCAAGTTCCAGCACCGCCTCCCCTTCCGGGTTCACCGCGGTGGCCACGATGGGAACCCGCTCCGACACCTCGCGCGCCGTCAGCACGATGTTGGTGTTGGTGAAGTCCGTCGCGTTGGCCAGCAGCAGACTTGAGCGCCCGAAGGCGCAGTTCTCGTAGGTGGCCCGCACCCCCAGATCTCCCCGAACCACCGGCACCTTGTCGCTGTGCAGGGCGGCGGCCCGCACCGGGTCGGACTCGATCACCACGCTGTCGATGCCGCTCAGCGCCAGCCGCTCGATGAGTTCTTCGGCCACGTCGTCGTATGTACTGATGATGACGTGGCCGCTGAGGTGCGCCGGCACCCGGGTCCGAACCTTGGTCTTGAGCTGGGCCTCCAGCCAGGGGGCGTAGAGGAAGCGGATGAAGGCGAACGGCAGCACGATGAGCAGCAGGATGACCCCGGTCACCAGCACGACCATGCTGAACATGCGCCCGATGTCCGACTGGAAGACGATGTCACCGAACCCCAGCGTGCTCATCGTCGTCAGCGTCCAGTAGATGCCGGTAAACCAGTCGTGCTGCTGGCCCTCCCGGACCATCAGCACATGGAAGATCACCGAGAAGAGGCCGACGACGACGACGAGCAGGACCCCGAAGCGCAGCAGCGTCAGGGTCTTGAGCTCGGGACTGTCGCGATGGCTGGGGACCATGTTGGCGATCGTGCCGAGGGCTCCCTTCATCGCGCCCCCCTCATCGCGTGACGCGCTCCATGGCCGCCGCGGACGACGCCAGCCTCCCCGGCAGCTCCGCGTACCAGCGGAGCATGAAGTCTGCCTGCGGCGAGCGCGGGGAAGGAGCGGGCCATCTGAGTTTCCTTTGAGATCCGGGTCTTTTCGAATGGTATGGCTAGCGCCGAATGCGGGCGAGTGGCCGCCGCCCAAAACCACCTGTCCCCCTTCGCTGGCCGCTCCGGCGGTGCCAAGGCGCGGTCCACCGGGTAGCTTGCGTGACAGCCGCCCCGCATGCTACGGGTTGCCCACCATCATGTAACATACAAAAGGAGCGGATGTTGGTCCGCTTTATGCTCAATCCGGTACGCCGTGGAGCCAGACGCCTCCCCACGGCAATGACCGCCTTCGTCCTCGGTGCCGCAGTTCTCGTCTCTCAGGCGGCAGGGCAGGACGCGGGCGAGCCGATACCCTACTTCATCGCCGATGGCGCGGGCGTGCCCGGATACGAGCCGTCGGATGGTGAACTGGCCCGTGCGGCGTTCGAGGCGTGGGCGCGGGAAAGCGCCGGCCGGCTGCGGTTCGTGGAAGCCGGCGAAGCGGAGGCGCTCATCCGTCTGGTGTGGATTGACCCCGGGAGCGGCGTGTATGGGGAAATGCGTCGCGTCATCATCGATGGTCGGCCTCGGGCCTTCGTGTACGTGACGCCCGGCATCGATGGCCAAGGCCCCGCCATCGCGCGGCTGGCCGCGCGCGACCCGCTCCTGCGGGACACGATCGTCTACCTGACCTGTGTCCATGAACTGGGGCACGCCGTGGGACTGCCGCACACGGCCGAGTTCGAGGACATCATGTACTCGTTCGCCTTCGGCGGCGATATCGTGCGCTACTTCATGCGCTACCGGGAGCGGCTCGCCGGCCGCGCGGACATGGCGAACCACTCCGGGCTCTCGCCCAACGACCGGGCGGTCCTCCATGGCCTGTACCCGCCGCCGGGTCGGCGTTAGCTGCGGCCGGGCTCCAGAGCTACGTCGCCGCGACGGGCGCGGTCATCGTCCGTCCGCGGGCTCAAGCCTGAGGACCGAAGTCGGCGCCGCATCGCGATGGTCGATGGCGAGGTAGATGAGGCCGTCCGGTCCCTGGCGCACGTCGCGGATCCGGCCCATCCCGTACACCAGCGTCTCCTCCCGGTGCACGCTCTGTCCGTCCATGACCAGGCGCGCGAGCTGCTCGATGGCCATGCCGCCGGCGAAAATGTTGCCCTTCCAGCCCGGGAAGCGGTCCCCGGTGTACATCATCAGGCCGGAGGCACCGATGGAAGGCACCCAGAAGTGGGTCGGAGCGGCCATGCCTTCGCGCATGGTCCCTTCGTGTATGGCCAGGCCGCTCTGGTAGTTGACGCCGTATCCCACCACGGGCCAGCCAAAGTTCTCTCCCGGCATCACCCGGTTGAGCTCGTCTCCCCCCTGGGGCCCGTGTTCGGTGATCCAGACATCCCCGGTCTCCATGTTGATCGCCAGGCCCTGCGCGTTGCGATGCCCGTAGCTGTAGATCTCCGGCCGGATGTCGGAGCGGCCGACGAAGGGGTTGTCGGAGGGGACGCTGCCGTCCTCGTTGATGCGGTTCGTGGTCCCGTGGTGGTTCGACGGATCCTGGGCGGGGTGCCCTTCCAGATCCCCGGAAGGGGGAGCCTGCCGGTCGCCCACCGTGACGAAGAGATGTCCGTCCGGATGGAACGCCAGGCGGGCCCCGTAGTGGCCATTCCCCTGGGACTGCGCCAGGAAGATCTCCTTTTCCGGCGTGAAGCGGTCGTTCGCGAAGGTGCCGCGCAGCACCGAGGTGGTAGAGCCGCCCTCGACAGGCTTCGCGTAGCTGATGAAGAGCACGCTGTTGTTCGCGAAATCCGGGTGCGGCAGCACGTCGAAGAGACCGCCCTGTCCCCGGGCGAACACCTCGGGAACACCGGGCACCGGATCGGGCAGGAGATTGCCGTCACGGACGATGCGCAGCCTCCCCGGCCGCTCCGTGATCAGCATGTCCCCGTTGGGGAGCCAGGCCATCGACCAGGGGCGGATCAGGCCGTCTGCCACGGTCACCACCCGGTAGTCGTGCTCGAGCGAGCGCACGACGCCCGACTGCGCGGACGCGGGGGTCGGAGCATAGGCGGACAGCAGAAGTCCGGCGGCGGCGAGCGCAGAGAAGGAGCGGGCCATCTGAGTTCTCCTGTGAGGGTCCGAGTCTCTTGAATGTTATAGCGAGGATGGAATGCGGGCGAGTGGACGCGCCGTCATCCGGCCGCCCGGACGCTCTTTCGTGCCGGGGTCGCGACGCATCGGCTCCGACGAAGTCTTCAGTTGAAGCCCTGAATGCCCCGGAAGCGGTTGTTCACGACGTTGTTGAACAGCGACCCGAACTGGACCGAGAACCCCAGCCGCAGGCTGTATTCGTACGACGTGGCCCGCCGCCGCAGGGCGAGCAGGGCTTCCTCGTCGGTCGCCCCTTCGGCAGACAGGTAGATCTGGTCCTTGACCCACTGGATGTTGCCACGGGCATTGATGCTCAATCCGCGCACCACGCGATAGTCGATGTCGCCGCGAAGCGAGACGTTGTAGAGGCCAGGGTCGTGGAGGAACTGGGACCCCTGCAGCGTCACGCCGGCGTCTCCCCAGTCCTGTCGCTGTGAGAAGTCGATCTCGAAGGAGTGTTCCCAGCGCGTCTCCTCATCCTGCTCGTACGTGGTCGTCTCGAAGTAATCCCGGTACGCTCCGCCGATGCGATAGGAAGCGGTCAGAGAATGCCGGGTCGCTTCGTCGTAGGGAAAGAAGCTGTACTCGATGACCGGAGTCAGCTCGACTCGGAAGCGCTGGTTGAAGCGGGTCATCCGCGCGGATTGGAGCTGCATTCCGGTCGACCAGTGGTCGGCGAGCGCGTAGACGGCGGTCTGGTTGAAGTTCCAGTCTACCCTCGTATCCGAGAAATCGCCGTCGACGAGTTCCACGTTGAGTCGGCGGTAACTGAACCGGGCGTTGGTGCGAACCTTCCAGGTCGGGGTTACCCGGGACACCGAGAAACTGCCCGAGCTCTCGACGCTCTTGCGGCTGGATTCTCCGTCGAACTCCCCGCTGCCGTTGAGGCGGAACACCCAAAGGTTCCAGGGATCTTCCACCTCGGAGCGGGCGACCACGCGCTGGCCCGCGATGTCCTCCGGGCCCGTGCCCACCAGCCTCACGATGCCGCGAAACCCTGCCGTGTTGGCGAAGCTCGCGAGGCCGACTCCGAGGGCGTGGGCGAACCCGTCGAGCTGCTCGCGCTCGGTGTCGGTGGAAAGCGACTGGTAGACGTAGTTTCGCTCGTACTCCTCGTATTCGCCGTGGCCGATGTAGTCGAAGCGAAACTCCCTGCCCCCGCCTCCGGTGGACAGGCTCGTGATGATCACATGGACGTCGGCGGCGTCATCGTCGCGCACCCAGTTCACCCAGTCGATCTCGGTCCGATAGTAGTCGAAGTTGCAGCGCGGGCCGGAGCAGTCGAAGAAGACGTTCGGCCGGTCGGAAGATGCGGCTTCCTGGGCGACGGCGTGCGCGGGAGCCAGCAGGAAGAGAAGGGGCGTCAGAGCCGGCAGCAAGGGCCGGAAACCGGGTGAAGAGCCTCGGACGGGCCTGCGCGAAGGAGTTCGCGGGAAAAGAGTTTGCGAAGCGATAGGGCTGGGCGCTTGAGGATGCAGGACTCGGGCTGCGTTTCATGGGGAGAGCCTCTCGTCCCCAAGGAAAGGACGCCGGAAGATGCAATAGTGTTGAGCCGCGCGGTAGATGCAGCGGCGGCAACGGGTCCGGACTGGCATTTCGGGTGCTGACGCGTGCATGATGCGATATTCGCGCTCCCTTTCTTCTCGGAGGATCCCCAGAATGTCCCCGGTCCACGCCCCTTCCGGTCTCCGCCGCCCGTCCAGCACCGCCTTCGCCCTCGCCGTTCTCGCCGCCGCCGGGTGTGCTCCCGCTTCCGATGCCCCCGACTCGACGGAGGCCATGGAAGCCGCCGCCCCGGGCGGAAACCGCATGGTCGCACTCCTGGCCGGAGGCCAGCCGGTCTTTGGCATCTTCTCCGGCGAGCACACGCCCGAGCAGGGCGCGCGCATGGCACGCAACCGGGAGGCCGACTTCATCTTCTACTCCCTGGAGTCGGGGCCCTTTGACATCCCGGCGATGGAGGCCTACATGCAGGGGATGCGCGAAGGAGCCGGCGCGGACGAGCCGCAGCCAGTGGCGCTGAGAATCCCGCCCATCCGCGACGGGGCCGACTCCGCCCGGGCGAGGACGGGCGCCGGGCTGGGTGCGGGAGCGTACGCGATCGTGTTTCCCCACGTGGAGAGCGTGGCCGAGGCGGAGCTCGCGGTGAATGCGCTCGGGGACGAATCGTGGCCGGGCAACCCCGACGGGCATCTGGTAAACATCCTTCTCATCGAGGACCAGGTCGGGATCGGGCGCGCGGCCGAGATCGTGCGCACCCCCGGGGTGAGCGTGGTGATCCCCGGCCCGGGCGACCTGCGGCGGGCCTACGAGGGCGACATGGAGGCAGTGGAGGGCGCCATCCAGACGGTTCTGGCCGAGTGCCTGGCGGCGGGAGTGCCGTGCGGGATCACCGCCGGCCCCGACGACATCGGCGAGCGCCTCGATCAGGGCTTCCGGCTCATCATCGTGACCTCGCCCGAGGCGCTGACGGTCGGACGCGCCCACGCCGGGCGTGCCGAAGCGGATATTGCCCGTGCGAGCACCACCATCGGGCTATGGGAGCGGGATCTGGCCACCTTCGGGGTCTTCGTCCCGCCCGAGGTGTCCGGGGCCGGGGGCACCGGGCCGGGCGCCGGCTCGCCCGCTCGCGGACAGCGAGGCACGCCCCGGTACACCGTCGAAGGCGGGCAGGCGCTGGCCCGCAATCCGCTCCTCGATTTCGTCTTCCTGAATCTGGAGAGAAACTACGACGCGGCCGCGGTAGAGGCGATCGCCACCGGGCTGCGCGCCCCAGGGGCCATCGGACACAAGACTTTGCTGGTGCGCATCCCGTCGATCGAGCAGGACGGGGAAGAAGCGACCCGCGCCCGGGTTCGTGAAGCTCTGGAACTGGGCGCCGACGGGGTCGTGCTGCCGCATGTGCGCAACGTCGCGGAGGCACGCGCCGCAGTAAGCTTCTTCGAGGATGCCGGGGCGGACGTGTGGTCCTCCTCCAACCCGGACGGGACGGTGGTCGCCATGCTCATGGTCGAAGATCCCGATGCGGTCGCGGAGGCGGCCGCGATCGCCGAAGTACCTGGCTACAGCGTGCTGGCGTGCGGCATCGGCAGCCTCACCGGGGCGCTTGACGGTGACCGCGAGGCGGCGGAGCGCGGGAATCAGGCCGTGCTGGCGGAGGCCACCCGGGCCGGGCTCGCGGACATGATCACCGCCAACGCGGCTGATGTGGAGGGGCGGGTGGAGCAGGGGTTCCTGGGACTACTGATGCAGCCCAACGGGGCCGACGAGGTCATTCGGCTGGGGAGGCGGGCCGCGGGGCGGTAAACTTCCGGTCGGCCACCGAAATCAGGAACCGCTCCACCGCAGCGCTGGTCGAATCCCAGGAGAGCGTCTCGGCGTACGTTCGCGCCGCTTTTCCGAGCCTCCGGCGCAGTTCGTGGTCCGTCACCAGCCGTCGAATCGCCCCGGCCAGGGCGTCGACGTCCCCGTGCGGCACCAGCAGTCCGGTTTTCCCGTCCAGGACGGACTCACGCAGACCGGGAGAGTCACTTGCGACGGACGGGGTGCCGCACGCGCCGGCCTCCAGATTGGTGATGCCCCATCCTTCCTTGGGCGAGGTGAGCCCGTGCAACCAGGACGTGCGCATGAGGTCCATCTTGCGGCCGTCGTCCACGAAGCCGAGGAAGCTCACCTGATCTTCCACGCCCAGTTCGCGCACGAGTCGCTCCAGTCCGGGTCGCCCGTCGCCGGTGCCGGCGACTCGAAAATCGATACGCAGCCCGCGCTCGGCCAGCCTGGCCACGGCGCGCACGAGCAGGTCGACGCCCTTGTAGCGCTTGAGGCGCCCCAGGAACAGCAGGGAGGGCGCGGACGTTTCTCGCCCATGAGGATGGGGCGTGTAATGCGCTGTATCGACCCCGACGGGAATCACCTCGATGGGCGCGCGTAACCCGCGGGCGATCAGGTCGTCGCGGGTGCTCTGCGACACCGCGATGGTCGGCCGCCCACGATACGCCAGCGGGAGGGGCTTTTCCATGAGCCACGTCGCCGCCGCGAGAGGGAACGAGGCTTCCTGGAAGGCGGTCAAGCCGAACAGGTGGTGCACCAGCGGGACGACCGGCGCGGAGATCCACCAGGGGGAAAAGAGCGGCACTTTGTTGAGGTTGTCCACCGCCACATCCCACCTCTTCTGGTGCAGATGGCTGCGGTAGTAGACGGGTGCGGCGACGGAGAGGGAGTAGCGGCCGCCGGTGCGGTGTACATCGATGCCGTCGAGCCGTGCACGGGGGGCCGAGCCCGGAAATCCCGACGCCAGCAAGGTCACCTGGTATCCCCGCTGGGCGAGCCGCCCGAATACCTGGTGGACGTGCTCTTCAGCGCCTCCCGCCTGCGGGTTCTCGCGATCCTGCCAGTTCAGGACGAGGATTCTGTGCACGAACTCACGCCGATGGCTGCGCCGTCGCGACCAGGTGGTCGACGTGGTGGTCTTCCTTGCAGTTCGTCGCCGTGGTTTCGATCTGCACCGTGATGTGGTGGATGTTGAATTCCTCGTAGGCGATGGTGCGGATGCGGCCGAGCAGCGACTCCGACTCCGTCCGGTTTGCCGCTTCCACCATGACGTGCGCGGTGAGCGCGTCGTATCCCGGAGTCAGCGTCCAGACGTGGACGTCGTGGATCAGCGTCACCCCGGGCAGATCCTCGATCCGGCTGCACAGCCGGTAGATGTCGATGTGTTCCGGCGTTCCCTCCAGAAGCACGTGGACGACGTGCGCCAGCAGGCGCCAGGTGTTGACGAGGGCCAGGATGGAGATGAGCGCCGCGAAAACGACGTCCGCGGCATGCCAGTCCAGCATCTGGACGGTGAAGGCCGCCAGGACCGCACAGCCTGGGCCCATTAGGCTCAGGGGGGCGTGCTCGTGCATGTGCGCGACGCCTGCATGGTCCTTGGCGGGCTGCTTCAGCATGAGCATGACGACGACGTGGACGACCAGGCCGCTGGCCGCGACGGCGAGCATGAGACCGCCGTCGACCTCCGGTCCCTCGCCGAACCGGCCCCAGGCCTCGAGCAGGACCCACGCGGCGATCACCCACAGAACCAGTGCGTTGGCGAGGGTGGCCAGAATTTCGGCCCGCTGGTAGCCGAACGTGCGTTCCACGGTCGCGGCGGGCGTCTCGGAGCGTGTGGCCAGCAACGCCAGGCCCAGGGAGACGGCCAGCGTCAGCCCGTATCCGGCGTCGGCCAGGAGCGTCAGGCTGCCGGACAGGACGCCGCCGGCCACCTTCGCGATCGTCACCGCGACGACGAGACCGAGCGAGGCTCGTAAGCTGCTCATGCTTGTTTCCCGGTTGTCTGATGGAGTGATGCGGGCCCGGAGCGAACCAGCCTCGGCACTTCCCGGCGCGCTTACACCGGCAATGCCACGATGGTCCGCGTCCTAGCTCGTCCTGGGGGTCATGCGGTACTTGTCGAACCAGGCCACGATGTTGGCGACCTTGGCCATCAGCTGGCTGGGTCGCCGGCTCATGTCGTGGGACGCGCCCGGAAGGCGGATCACCGCGGTGTCGATCCCGCGCATCTTGAGGGCGTGAAACAACTGGTATGATTCCGAGAGGGGCGTCCGCAGGTCCTCTTCGCCGGTGATGATCAGGGTCGGTGTGTTCACGTTCCCGACCAGCGAAAGCGGCGAGAACTCCCAGTACCCATCCGGGTTTTCCCAGGGCAGGCCCTCGTAACGGCCGTGGTAGTAGCCGTACCAGTTGTCGGCGGTGAGCGTCTTGCTGATCCAGTTGACGACCGGCTTCTGCGCCACCGCGGCGCGAAAGCGGTCCGTCTTGCCGACGATCCAGGCCGTCATGATCCCGCCCGCGCTTCCGCCGGTGACGAAGAGGTTGCTCTCGTCGATGTATCCGCGTTCGATCACGGCGTCGACGCCTGAGATCAGATCGTCATAGTCCTGGCCCGGATAGTTGTGGTACAGCAGATCCGCGAAGTCCTCGCCGTAGCTCGTGCTGCCTCTGGGATTGGGGTAGAGGACGACATACCCGGCGGACGCCAGAAGCTGCATCTCCGCGGAAAAGCGATCGCCGTAGTTGGAGACCGGGCCGCCGTGAATCTCCAGGATGAGCGGATAACGGCGGCCGGGGTCGAAGTCGGGCGGCTTGACGATCCATCCCTGCACCGGTCGGCCGTCGAAGGACGACTCCCACCAGATCTCCTCCACCTCTCCCAGCGTACGGTTGGCGAGCAGGTCGTCGTTGAGGGAGGTGATGCGCCTGGGGCTGCCGCCCTCCACGCTTACGGCCACCTCGCCCGGCATGTCGGGGCGGGTCTGGTTGAGCGCGATGCTGCCGTCGTCCGCCACCGAGAACGAGCCGCCGCCGTAGGGTCGGCCGTACGAGGTGCCGCCGAGGTCCTCCGCCAGCACCTCGATGTCGCCGTCGAGGGTGGCGAACGCGACCTTGGAGTTGCCCTTGTCGTCGTACTGGAAGTAGAGGCCGCTGCCGTCGGCGGCCCACACCGGGCTGGCGACGCTGCGGTCGAGGTCGCCGGTGACGACGCGCGAGCCGCTCCCGTCGAGGTTCATGACCTGCAGCCGGCTCACCTGATAGGTGCGCGTGCGGTCCTCGTAGCCCACGAACGCGATGCGCCGCCCGTCGGGAGAGACGGCCGGGCTTTGATCGGGGCCGGCGCGGCCGGTGAGCGCGCGGATCTCCCCGCCCGCCACCGGTGCGATGTACAGCTCGGAGTTGCGGTAGTCGAGCACCCAGTCCGGGTTGCGGTTGGAGGAGAAGACGAGATGCCGGCTGTCCGGCGTCCAGGCGGCCGGGCTCGAGTGCTGGAAATCCCCGGAGGTCACCGGGACCGGGGTGCCGCCCTCCGCGGGGATGACGAAGAGGTGGTTGTAGCCGAAGTCCAGGTAGCCGACGCCGTCCTGCCGGTTCTTGAAGCGGTCCTCCATGATGGGCGGGGCGGCCCAGTCTGCTCCGGCAGGTGGACGGGGCGGGGCCGCCAGGCTCGGCGGCGGATAGGGCACCAGCATGTTGAAGGCGATGTGGCGGCCGTCCGGCGACCAGCGGATCCCGCTGGGAGATTCGGTGAGCTGCGAGAGCGTTGCCGTCTCGCCGGTGTCCATCCATCGCAGATGGATCTGCCCGCCGGCCGTGTAGGCGAGCCTGGTGCCGTCCGGCGACCAGCGCGGCGATCCCCCCGCCCCCAGGCGCCTGTGATCCGAGCCGTCCGCGTTCACGATCCAGAGTTCCGAGCGCTTCCGGTCGCTCATGATGTCCATCGAGGTGCGCACGTAGACGACCTGGCTGCCGCCCGGGGCGATCTGCGGGTCGGCGGCGTATTCGAGCGCGAAGACATCCATCGGCTCGAAGTGCGACTGGGCGCGGGCGGGGCGGGGAACCGCCAGGGTGATCAGCAGGGCGGCGGCGAGGCCGGCTGACACTGCGACGGGGGCATATCCGGTGCGGCGGCTCTCTTCCATGTGTCTGCTCGCGGATTCGGGTGCGCGAAATGATCCTGCGCAACTTCCGCTGGATTCGTCCCGAGGGCAACCGGCGGTTAGTCTGATTCCAGCGCTGTCACTCCAGGGGAGATCGACCCATGAGCTACTCCGCTTTGCGTCGCGTTGCCTTTCGCGTCCCGGCCCTCGCCACGGTGTTCTTCCTCCTGAAGGGCACCGCGCTGCCCGCGCAGGATGCCGCCGGGTATCCCGATCCGTTCCCCGGGGGCTATCCCTCGCTGGCCGGAGTCGGCGGTGCCGGCCGGATGTACATGGAGAGCTACTTTCTCCCGCCTGTCACGGCGTCTCCCTCGTATCCGGCGTGGTCGCCCGACGGCGAGTCGTTGGCGTTCGCCTATCAGGGACGGATCTGGGTCGTGCCGGTGGAGGGAGGCACGGCGCGCCAGATCACGACCGGACCCGGATACCACTCGCAGCCGAGCTGGTCGCCCGACGGGACCCGCATCGCCTATGCGGCCGATGTGGACCGCAACTTTGACATCTTCGTCGCCGAGGTCGCGGGCGGGGAGTCGCGCCGGCTCACCACGCACCCCTTCCTGGACCTGCGGCCCCGCTGGTCTCCCGATGGCTCGCGCATCCTCTTCACCACCGAACGCGACGGCAACTTCGACCTCTGGGCCTACGACCTCGAGCGCGGCGCGGCCGAGGTCATCGTGGCCGACCCGCAGGCGAACGACATGGCCGGGGACTGGATCGGCGACACGGGGGACATCGTGTTCGTGTCCAGGCGGGGCGAGGCCGCGCTCGGTTCCGGTTCCCTCTGGCGCTGGCGCGCCGCGACCGGGGAAACCGAGCTGCTCATCCGCATCGAGACCAACTACCAGGCCGCGCCCGTGGTGGCGTCGCACGGGGGGACGGTCGCCTACATCACCGACGCTTCCGGCAACAACGACCTCTACGCCGTCCCCAGCGAAAAGTCGGCCCGCGGCATCCAGCCGGTGCGCCTCACGCACAGCCGCACGGACGAGTACTTTCCGTCCTGGTCACCGGACGGCGAGCGCATCGCCTACGCCCGCAACGGCGGAACCGCCGACCAGCCCCGCACCATCGACAACGGGATGGGCTTCACCCTCTACACGGTCGGGCGCGGAGGCGGCGCGCCGGAGAGGGTGCCCATCGACGACTACGCCTGGGCGGAACCGACCGGGCAGCTGCGGGTGCGCGTCACCGATTCCGGCGGCGAACTCCTGCCGTCCCGCATCTATCTGCAGGGACCCGATGGCCGCGCCCACTTCCCGCGCGGCAGCTATCCCCGGGTCGCGAGCGTGACCGAGGACTACTACTTCCACACCGACGGCAGCTTCTCCGTGACGTTGCCCGCCGGCGAGGCGACCCTGGAGGCTTGGCGCGGCTTCGAATACGAGCCTGCGTCGCGCGGCGTCCAGGTTCGGGCCGGCGAGTTCACCACCGTGGAGGTCCAGCTGGACCGCTGGATCGACATGGCGGCGGAGGGCTGGTACTCGGGCGACAACCACATCCACCCCAACTACGGGGGCCACTACTTCGTTACACCCGAAGACCTCCGCAACAAGGCCCACTCCGAGGATCTCAACGTGGCCAACGGCACGATCGCCAACTACTGGGGCAACAGCCGGGTCGAGGACCTCGAGCACTTCCTCGGGCATCCTCATCCGCACACCGGGGCCAGAACCGTCGTCTATTACAACGAG
Organism: Longimicrobiales bacterium; assembly: GCA_965237885.1. Taxonomy (GTDB): domain Bacteria; phylum Gemmatimonadota; class Gemmatimonadetes; order Longimicrobiales; family Gaopeijiaceae; genus BD2-11. The sequence continues at coordinate 2,384,325 of CBDEGN010000002.1, forward strand.
GAGTACCGGCCCAGCTACTTCGCCCACCTTTCGCTGCTCAACCTGGTCGAGCTCATCACCCCATTCTATATCGGATCGGTGGGCACGGCGCATCACGCCCTCTATCCGGACAATGCCAAGGTCCTCCGGCAGGTTCACGAGCAGGGCGGCATCGGCGGGTACGTACACCCGTTTGGGCTCAACCACCGGGATCCCGACACCGCGGGAGCCGGTTCCGCGCGCGAGCTGCCTGTGGATGCGATCCTCGGAGTGGCGGATTTCGTCGATGTCGCCTGCATCTGGAGCGACGAGCTGGGGACCGCCGAGATATGGTATCGCCTGCTGAACACCGGATCGCGCATCCCGGCGACCGCTGGAACCGACGCCATGTCCGATATCTGGCGGCACCCCGCGGTCGGCACCACGCGGTCCTACGTCTACACCGGCGAAGCCGAGCTCGACTACGACAGCTGGGCCGACGCCATGGCGGCGGGACGCGCGTTCGTCACCAGCGGTCCCATCCTCACGCTGGATGTCGCCGGGAAGGGGATGGGGGAGGAGCTGGAGGTTGCCAGGGGCGATCGGGTCACGCTCACCGCCACCGCCGAATCTCTTTTCGAGATGCACCGGCTCGAGATCGTCCGCAACGGCGAAGTCGTGCACACGGTCGAGGCCACGGGAGACGGAAAATCCCTCGGCGTCGAGCTCGAAGTGCAGGTGGAGGAATCAGGCTGGATCGCCGCGCGTGTCCTCGGGCCGCCCCAGCACGGCGCCATGGACAGCTACCTGTTCGCGCACACCAACCCCGTCTTCCTGATTGCCGATGGCGAGCCCGTCCGCTCCCGCGAGGATGCCGCCTTCTTCGTGCGCTGGATCGACCAGGTGCTTGAGGAGCTGCGCGCGATGGACCGCTGGGACGACCCCGCGCACAAGGCCGAGGTCCTGTCCACCTTCGAAGAGGGACGCCGCCTGTATCAGGCCCAGATCGAGGAGGGGACGCAGAGGGGCGGACTAGGAGGCTAGCCAGCCGCCGTCGCCATCAGATGGTCCACATGGTGGTCCTCGGTGCAGTTCGCGGCCGAAGTCTCCAGTTGGACCGTGATGTGCTTGATCCCGAAGTCCTCGTAGGCGATGTGCCGGATGCGATCCAGCATCGCGTCGTTGTCCTCCTCGTGACCGGGGTCCACGAGCACGTGCGCGGTGAGCGCTTCGTATCCGGGAGTCAGCGTCCAGACGTGGATATCGTGAACGACGGTGACGCCCGGCAGCTCCTCGATCATGCTGCACAGGCGATAGACGTCGATGTGGGCGGGAACCCCCTCCAGAAGCACGTGAATCACCTTCGCCAGCAGGCGCCAGGTGCTCAACAGGATCAGGATGGCCACCACCGCGCCCGAGATCGGGTCGGCCACATCCCAATCGTAGGCCCACACCAGCATCGCGGAGACGACGACTGCCACCGAACCCAGCAGATCGGCAATTACGTGACGATAAGCCGCCTCGACGTTGACGCTGTGCTTGGCGGAGGCGTGCAACATCCACGCGACCAGGGCGTTGATGCCGAACCCGATGGCCCCGATGACCAGCATCAGTCCGCCGTCGACCTCGTGATCGTGATCACCGGCGATGCCACCCGAGATGCGGTCGTAGGCCTCCAGCAGGACCAGCGTTGAGACGACCCAGAGCGTGAGGGCGTTCACCAGGGCCGCCAGGATCTCCGCGCGATGGTAGCCGAAGGTGCGCTGCGCGGTGGCCGAGCGGGCGGCGAAGTGAACCGCGAACAGGGCGAGGCCGATCGACGCCGCGTCGGTGAACATGTGTCCGGCGTGCGCCAGCAGCGAAAGGCTTCCCGCGAGGAGCCCGCCGACGATATCGACGAGCATGTAGCCCAGCTTCATGATCATGGCGAGCGTCAGGGCGCGGATGCTCGCGCCGCGCAACTCGTCCATGGGCTCGTGGCTGTGGCTGTGGCCGTGGTGGTCGTGGCCGCCGGAGTTCTTGGACATCGTGGCCGTCCTGGCTGGTCGGGCTTCTCATGTCCGGGCCTGGGCTGTGGCCCGCCATCCGACGGCGGACTTGGCGGCCACGGCCTTCAGCTTGAAACCTCGGTGCAAGGTGAGCCTCACATCCCCGAAAGTCCACACGGATCAGTGCCGGTGATCCTGACGCCCCTGGTGGAAGACCACGTGCAGGAGGGTGCCCGCGACGAATGCCTCGAAGACCCCGGGGTCCAGGAGTGACACCTCCGCTACCACCGTGGTGCCGGCCAGATAACCCGCCAGGGTCGCGCCGATGATCGCGGCCACCCCGACGGCCGCCGCCGCGGGTCCGTGGCGCGGACTGACCAGCCACCAGATGAGAAGACCGACCGTGATCCGGTGCACCACGACGGCGAGCACGAAGGCCGGGGAGGCCTCTACGGTAAGAGCGCTCCCCTCGAGCAGTGCGTGCAGCGCGATCCCCAGCACACCGAACAGGATGGTCAAGTCGTCCGTGTACCGCGCCAGGGTACGGGACAGCCGCTCGATCAGCGCCAGCAACCCTGCTCCCGCGACGACGGCCAGGATTGGCAGGGGCGTTCGCTCGGACCAGACCTGCGACAGTATCTGGAGCGCCACAAGGATCGGAAGCACCACCAGGACCGTTGAGTCAAGCAGTCGGACGGTGCGTTCTCGATGGTGCATCGAGACATAGACGAGCGCCCCCGCGACCGGAGCGAGCAGCGCTGTGAAGAGTAGAAGCATGGGTGTAACGATATAGTTGAAGGGCCTCGTGCCGTCGAGCCTGATCTGCCTGCTTCCAGCAGGCGCCCGGTTGCTTGCGCGCGCAGCCCGTGAGGGCTATTCCTCTACGATTAGATGTCTGTGTGATCCTGGGAGGAAGCTATGCGTGGAGTTGCGGCGTCCGGACTGATCTCGGGGCTTCTCCTGCTGGGCGGGAGCAGCTTCCTCAGCCAGGGTGCGCGCCCGCCCCAACCGGACCCGGCGGCCGTAGCCGGCCGGTTGAACTCCGGCGTCCTCGCCGCGGGTGCTTCCGAGATTCTCGACGCCGACCTCACCGGCGTCGTCCAGCGCTACTGCCAGGTCTGTCACAACGCGCAACTCCGGACGGGCAATCTTTCCCTGTCCGGCTTCGATGTCGCCGCCGCCGCGAGCATGCCCGAGACGACGGAAAAGGTGATCCAGAAGCTGCGTGCCCAGATGATGCCGCCCCCGGGGATCCCGCGCCCCGCCGGCGACACCCTCGATCTCCTGGTCGAGACCCTCGAATCCAACATGGACCGGGCCGCTGCGAACGACCCCAACCCCGGAGGTCGCACCTTCCAGCGGCTGAACCGGGCCGAGTACCAGACCTCGATCCACGAGCTTCTCGACATCGAGGTCGATGCCGCCGACTTCCTGCCGCTCGACACCAAGAGCGCCAACTTCGACAATATCGCCGACGTGCAGTTGCTCTCGCCGACGCTCCTCAGCGCGTATCTCAAGGCTGCCAGCGAGATCTCGCGCCTCGCAGTCGGCAATCCGCTCGTGGGGAATCAGGAGACCACCTATCGGATCCCCCGGCTCGCCTCCCAGCGGGAGCGGGTGCCCGGGGCTCCCTACGGTTCACGGGGCGGCACCTCCGTGGTGCACAACTTCCCCGCCGATGGGACCTACGAGTTCAGCGTCTCCTTCCATCACTCGCCCGAGGGCTACCTCTTCGGCCGCAACGAGCCGGGCGAACAGGTCGACATCTCGATCGACGGCGAGCAGGTCGCGCTGCTTCCGATCGACCGGTTCATGGGCGAGGTCGATCCGGGCGGAAAGGGGTTGATTCTCGAGACCGGCCCCATCCAGGTTCGCGCCGGTCCGCACCGCGTCTCCGCGGTCTTCATCCCGACGGAGCGCGGCCCGGTGGATGATCTCTTTTCCGCGCACGGCCACAGTATCGCCGACACCCAGATCGGGATTGGCTACGGGCTCACCATGCCCCCCCACATCCGCGACCTGGTCATCAAGGGACCGGCCCGCGTAACCGGCGTCTCCGACACTCCGAGCCGAAGGAAGATCTTCACCTGTCGTCCCACCGGCCCCGAAGAGGTCAGGCCGTGCGCCCGCGCCATCGTCGAGCGGGTGGCCTCCGAGGCCTACCGCAGACCGCTGGCGCAGGAGGACCTGGCCGGCCTGATGGACTTCTACGACCTGGGCGAGCAGGAGTCCGGCTTCGAAGGGGGCATCCGCTACGCGCTGGAAGCGATTCTGGCCAGCCCGCACTTCATCTTCCGCTTCGAGGAATGGCCGGAGGGGGTGGAGCCGGGTGAGACCTATCGGATCGGCAACGTCGATCTGGCGTCTCGTCTCTCATTCTTCCTCTGGGCGTCCCCTCCCGATGAAGAACTCGCGAGCCTGGCACGTGCGAACCGGCTCTCGGGGAGAACTCTGCGCGAACAGACGTTGCGCATGCTGGCGGACCCCCGCTCGAGCGCACTCAGCAGCCGCTTCGCCGGCCAGTGGCTGCGCCTGTCCGACCTCGACAAGCTGAACCCCGACGCGGTGCTCTTCCCCGACTACGACCAGCAGCTCGCCGAAGCGCTGGTACAGGAAACCGAGCTGTTCTTCGACAACCTGTTCCGCGAGGATCGGCCGGCCACCGAGTTCATCACCGCGGACTACACCTTCCTGAACGAGCGCCTGGCCACCCACTACGGGATTCCCGGGGTGGTGGGCGACGAGTTCCGCAAGGTACAGTACCCGTCCGAAGTTCGTCGCGGCGTCTTCGGCCACGGCAGCGTGCTCGCACAGACCTCGCTGGCGAACCGGACTTCCCCCGTTCTGCGCGGGAAGTGGGTGATGGAGGTCATCCTGGGCACCCCGCCGCCGCCGCCGCCTCCCGGCATTCCCGACCTGGATGAGATCGGAGAGTCCGAGGGGACGCGCATGCTGACCACGCGTGAGCGGATGGAGAAGCACCGCGCCAACGTCGTGTGCAACGCCTGCCACCAGTTCATGGATCCGATCGGGCTGGCTCTCGACAACTTCGATGTGACCGGGCGCTGGCGGATTCGCGAGAACGGCGTCCCGCTCGACACCCGCGGACAGCTCTACGACGGCACGCCTCTAGGCAGTCCCTCGGATCTGCACGAGGCGATGCTGCGCTTGAAAACGCCCGTGCTGCGGAACTTCACGGTGAACCTGATGGCCTATGCCCTCGGCCGCCGCGTGGAGTACTACGACATGCCTGCCGTGCGCCGGATCGTGCGGCGAGCGGAAGATGACGGCTACCGTCCCTCCTCCTTCGTCCTGGGCATCGTCGAGAGCGATGCCTTCCGCATGCGCAGGGCACGGGACGTGGCCACCGAAGCACAACGCTAGAGACGCGAAACGACATAGAACAACAGGGCCTCTCATTCACCGGCAGGAGACATCACATGAAGTTCATCACCGGAACCCACATCCCGCGGCGGACTTTTCTCCGGGGCACGGGTGTCGCGATCGCGCTGCCCCTTCTCGACAGCATGATTCCCGCGCGACGGCTATGGGGAGATGTGGCCAGCGAACTGCAGAAGCCGCGCCTGATCGCAATCGAGAACTCGCACGGAGCGGCGGGGAGCAACGAGTGGGGCGCCACCCAGAACCTGTGGGCCCCCGCGAAGCTGGGCCGGAACTTCGACCTGGGACCGAGCGCGCTCAAGTCTCTCGAGGACTACCAGGACCGCATGACCATCATCAGCAACACGGATGTGCGGCAGGCGGAGGCTTTCGCGCCCAAGGAGATCGGGGCTGACCACTTCCGCTCCAGCGCCACCTTCCTGACCCAGGCGCATCCCCGGCGCACCGAGGGATCCGATGTCTACGTCGGTACCTCCATGGACCAGCTCTTCGCTCGGCGCTTCGGCCAGGAGACCGCGATTCCGTCCATGCAGCTGTGCATCGAGAACGTGGACCAGTCGGGGGGCTGCTCGTACGGGTACGCATGCGCCTACACCGACACCATCAGCTGGGCCTCCGCGACCGAGCCGCTGCCTATGACCCGCGACCCGCGGGTGGCCTTCGACCAGCTCTTCGGGGCCGGGGGCACTCCAGATGAGCGGGCGCGCCGCCGCGTCACCCAGAAGAGCATTCTCGACTGGGTCACCGAGGAGGTCGCCCGCCTGCGGGCCGCCCTCCCGCCCGAGGATCGGATCCGCATGGAGCACTATCTGGAGGACGTGCGCGAGCTGGAGAGGCGCATCGAGCGCACCGAGGCCCGCAACCTGAGCGGGCTCGAGCGCGACCTGCCCGAAGCCCCGGTGGGCGTGCCGGATTCCTACACCGAGCATGTCCAGATGATGTTCGACCTGCAGGCGCTGGCCTTCCAGACGGACACGACGCGGGTCTTCTCGCTCAAGATGAGCCGTGACGTGTCTTCGCGCGTCTTCCCCGAGAGCGGTTGCGAGGGCGGCTTCCATCCGCAGTCGCACGCGGCGGGCGACGAGGGCGTCCTGGGCTTCTACCAGATCAACAGGTACCACATGGGTCTGCTTCCCTACCTGCTGGAGAAGCTCGACAACAGCATGGAAGGGGACGGTACCCTGCTCGACAACACGATGATCGTGTACGGCTCGCCCATGGGTGACGGCAACCTGCACAACCACCGGCGCGTGCCGTTCGTCGTGCTCGGCGGGCAGAGCATGGGACTCGAAGGCGGGGTGCATCTCAAGGCCCCCGACGGGACTCCGCTCGCCAACGCCATGCTCAGCCTGCTGCACAAGCTGGGGCTGGACGACCTCGAGAGCTTCGGGGACAGCACAAGCGAGATGCTGATGTCGCTTCCGGCTTCCTACGCCGTCGACGCGGGTTCGAGTTCGAAGTCGTAGCCGGCAGAAGGCGCTTGGGAGGAGAGGGCGACCAGGGAAGGGCGTTCGCGAGAACGTTCCGATGCGACAGACCGGGGGAGTACGCGCGGCGACCGCGCAGCGAAGGAGAGACTGATGAAGGCTGCATTGAAGATCAACATGGTGTGTCTGACGCTGCTGATCTCGGCAGCCGTCCCGCCTGATTCGCCGGTGGCCGATGCTGCGATGCGCGGCGATGCCGATGAGGTGCTGGAGCTGCTGCGCGCGGGAGCGGATGTGAACGCGGCCCAGGGCGATGGCATGACCGCACTGCACTGGGCCGCAGAGAACGGGCAATCGGAGTTGGCCGGCGTTCTCGTCTTTGCGGGCGCGAATCCGGAGGCGGCCACCCGGCTGGGAGGATTCACGCCGGTCATGGTGGCCAGCAGGGCAGGCCAGCCGGACATCGTGCGTCTGCTGGCCAACGCGGGCGCGAACCTCGCCGCGACCACGGAGACCGGCGAGACCGCGCTCCACTACGCTGCCTGGTCGGGGAACGCCGAAATCGTGCTGGCTCTGACGGAGAAGGGCGCCGAGGTCGACGCGCGGGAACTCGCCAGCGGCCAGACCCCGCTCATGTTCGCCGCCGCGTACGGCCGGGCCGGCGTGGTGCGCGCGCTGCTTGAGGCCGGGGCGGACCCCTCTGTTCAGACCAGGGTCATCGACTATCCGGCGATGGCCCGGGAAGACAAGGTTCTCATTGAGCGGCGCGACGCCCGCCTGTCCGCACTCTTCGGAGAGGATATCATCTCCGACACACCCGTTGACGGCACCGAGGACGACGACGAAGAGGAAGCGGACAAGGACGAAGAAGAGGAGAATGATCCCCGCATGGCGGCTACCCGCGGGCAGACGCGGCGGCCGATGTCCTACGATCAGCTGGTCGGCAGGCAGGGCGGCAACGCCGCCCTCCACTACGCCGTCCGGGAAGGTCACGCCGAAGTCGTGAAGGCGCTCCTGGAGGGCGAAGCCGATGTCGACCAGGTAACCGGCGGCGACCTGACTTCACCCCTGCTTATGGCGACCCTGAACGGGCATTTCGACCTGGCCATGTGGCTGCTGGATCAGGGAGCCGATCCCAACTTGCAGAGTGATCCCGGCGCCACGCCACTCTACGTCGCGGTGCACCTGCAGTGGGTGCCCAAGTCGTTCTACCCGCAGCCCACCGCGATCAAGCAGGAGAACACCACCTACCTGGAGCTCATGACGGCGCTGCTGGAAGCCGGGGCCGACCCCGACGCGCGCCTGAAGCGCCACCTCTGGTACACCTCCTTCAACCACAACGTCCTGGGGGTCGACACCTGGGGGGCCACCCCCTTCTGGCGCGCGGCCTACGGCACCGACGTGGACGCCATGAGGCTGCTGGTGGCGTACGGCGCGGACTACACTACACCCACGTTGCGCCCGCCGGGTCGGCCCTCTACCGGCAACGGCCGCGACCGTGACGAAGAGAAGGCGGACCCCTCGGGTCTGCCCGAGGTGCCTGTGGGCGGGCCGGGCGTGCAGCCCATCCACGCGGCATCGGGCGTGGGGTACGGCCTCGGGCTGGCCGGCAACGCCCATCGCCACGCTCCCAACGGCTGGCTTCCTTCGGTGCGCTACCTGGTTGAGGAGTTGGGCGCGGATGTGAACGCGCGCGACTACAACGGCTTCTCCCCGCTTCACAACGCGGCGGCCCGCGGAGACCGGGAGCTCATCGAGTATCTGGTGAGTCGAGGCGCCGACGTCACCGTGGTCACCCGCAAGGGCGAGACCACCGCAGACATGGCGAACGGCCCGGTGCAGCGCGTCACCGTCTTCCCGGACATCGTGGCGCTGCTGGAGGGCTTGGGCTCGAAGAACAACGATAACTGCGTGTCCTGCTAGGGCTGGTCCCCTCCGGGGTTCAGCGCGGGACTGAAACAGCTACATTGTTCACGGTCGGATGGAGGTCGGCCTCGATGCCTCCGTCCTGCTGGTCAACCGCCAACCCGTGGCGGCGGTGGGATCGATTCCAGAGCAGACGTCAATATGGGCGAGGAGGTGGGGGTGGGGCGTGTCCTTGATGACCGGCAGCGTGACGACGAACGTCGGAGTGAGCGACGGGGCTCGCCGATGACGGGCACGGCGCATGATCCGGACGGCGAGGAAGCCCGGCGGCGAAACAGGATGACGGTTCACCAGCCCAGCCAGCCGCCCCGTGTAAGCACCGAGATTCCCAACCAGACGGTCGGTGAGCGCGAGACCGTATGGTTTCTGGCCTTTTCCTATTTCGAGGATGCGGACGGGAACCGCCTGGAGTACAGCGTCGCCAGTTCGGACGAGAGCATCGCGAGCGTCGACGTCTCCGGCAGCAGGGTAACGATTACCGGGGAAGCACCAGGGGTCACGGCGGTGACGGTAACGGCCCGCGACCGGGTCGGGCTGGAGGCGACGCAGCAGGTCCGCGTCACCGTTGAGCGGATCAACCGGTGGCCCGAGGCGGCGGGATCGATTCCGGAGCAGACCGTCAACGTGGGCAAGGAGGTCACGTTGGACGTGTCCCTCTACTTCAGCGACCCGGACGGGGACGGGCTGGAGTACGAGGCCCAGGCGTTCTTTGAGAGCCGGGCCTCGGTCTCGATGTCCGGGAGCCTGATGAAGATCATCGCAGTGAGCGACGGGAGCACGTCGATCACCGTGACGGCGCGCGGTCCGGACGGCAAGGAGGCCCGGCAGCGAACCAGGGTGACGGTCGAGACGGCCAACCGGGCACCCGAGGCGGTAGGTACGATCCCCGCCCGGGCCATCTCCGAGGGCGATATGACCAAGGTGCTCATCCGTCCCTACTTCAGCGATCCGGACGAGGACAGGCTGGAGTATGCGGTCGCGACATCGGACCCGGGCGTGGCGGTGGCCTCCCTACTGGGCACTAACGTGTGGGTCACGGGCGTGGCCGCGGGAAACGCGATCGTGACGGTGACGGCCCGCGACCCGGACGGGCTGGAGGCCGCTCAGGAATTCGGTGTGTCGGTCGGCGCGGCCAACCGTTGGCCGGAAGCCCAGGGCACGATTCCGGAGCAAACTGTCCACGTGCATGACCCGGTCACCGTGGACGTATCTTCCTACTTCAGCGACCCGGACGGGGACGATCTGGACTACGAGGCCGAGCTGTTTCTGGAGAGCAAGGCCACGGTTTCCATGTCCGGAAGCATGATGACGATTGTCGGAGTGAGCGACGGGCGCACGTCGTTGACGGTGACAGCGCGCGATCCGGGCGGACTGGAGGTCCAACAGCGTACCAGCGTGACGATCAGTTCGGAGAACCGGGCACCGGAAGCGGAGGGCTCGATTCCCGATCAGACCCTCGACGAGCGCACCAGGGCGACGGTTGACGCCTATCCCTACTTCCGCGATCCGGACGGAGATCAGCTTGCCTATCGAACCAAAACCTCGAATGCAAGCGTAGCCACCGCGTCTGTCTCGACAGATGGCGTGTTGACGATTATCGGTGTGGCCCCGGGTAGCGCAACCGTAACGGTCGTCGCCAGCGATCCAGATGGACTGGAGGCCGAGCAGGAAGCCGCTGTCACCGTCAAGCCGCTCAAGGGGCGCCCGCAAGCGAAGGGCAGGATCCCCGCCCAGACCATCACGACGGGGGAGACGGCCAGCCTGTCCGTGAGTTCCTGTTTCGACGATGCGGACGGGGACCGGCTGGAGCATACGGTCACAACATCGGACACGGCCGTGGCGACGGCCTCCGTATCGGGCACTACCGTGAGTGTCACGGGCGTGGCCGCGGGAACTGCGACGGTGACGGTAGCGGCCCGCGACCCGGTCGGGCTGGAGGCGACGCAGGAGATCCGCGTCACCGTTGAGCGGGTGAACCGGAGGCCCGAGGCGGTGGGATCGATTCCGGAGCAGACCGTCAACGTGGGCGAGGAGGTCACGGTGGAAGTGTCTTCCTGCTTCAGCGACCCCGACGGGGACCCGCTGGAGTACGAGGCCCTCCCCAAGGACGAGCTTGTAGTGGTCTCCATGTCCGGGAGCGTGGCAACGATCGCCGGAGTCAGCGACGGGGTTACAGGGATCATCGTCACGGCCCGCGATCCGGACGGCCTGATAGTCCCGCAGTTTTTCGGAGTGGCAGTCACCCAACCCAACAGGGCGCCCGAAGCCGTTAACAAGATTCCTGCCAAGGCCGTAACGGTAGACAAGACGGCCGCATTGGTGGACGTGTCTTCCTACTTCAGCGACCCGGACGGGGACGCACTGGAGTACTCAGCCGTCATGTCTGACACCAGCGTGGCGACAGCTTCCGTGTCGGGCGACATCGTGACGATTGCGGGGGTGGCGGCGGGATCGGCAACCGTGACGGTTTCGGCTCGCGATCCCGAAGGCCTGGGGGCTGAACAATCGTTTGCCGTAACCGTCTGGGGTGAGGATGGAGTCACCGGAACCGTCACGAGCTGTCGCGTAGTCAATCGCGTCTTCGTCCGCAGACTCAGCATTATGGGCAAGGTTCGCGCGCATCGAGCCGTGCGCGACGTGGAGGTCCACGGATACATCGATGGAGCGCATGCAGGAGTATCAAAACTCGGTGATCTGGCGGCGGGCGAGGAGAAATCGTTCGACAGGACCAAACCGACGGCGTTGCCCGTTGGTCGACCTCGTTGTTCGATAACCATCAAGTGGCGGGATCTCCCGTGAAGATCCTCGCGGTCGCTGCCGCGGCGGCGGCTCTGGCGGCAGCCCTATTGTATGATCGTACGCTCGCCACCTCTCCGCAGCTCCGTCCCGGACTGCCCGTCGACGCGCTTGCCGAGACCGTGTGGATCGAGGAGTTCGACGTTTCGCCCGATGGCGATCTGCTCGTCTTCAAGTCCGCCGCCGCGGGAGGCTACGACCTCTGGACCGTCCCGAGCGCCGGAGGCGAGCCGACACGCATCACCGAGCTGGCGGGCCGCGAAATGGCTCCGCGCTTCAGTCCGGACGGCCGCTGGATCGCCTTCGAGGCCGACTTCGGCGGAACCGACGTGCGCGACATCTACATCGTCCCGGCGGTCGGGGGGGAGCCCAGGCGCCTCACCGACCACCCGCTGAACGACTCCGGCGTCTCCTGGGCGCCCGACAGCCGCCGCATCTACTTCAACACCGGCATGTACTGGGACAACTCGGTGGCGGCGGTCGACATCGAAACCGGCGAGATCTCCCGGGTCGGGTCGGGCGGGAGCGGCCAGCTTTCTGCTGACGGCTCCATGTTCGCCTTCACCCGCAACACGCGCCCCCGGGACGACGCCCAGAGCAACCAGGACATCTGGGTCGTGCCGGTCGCGGGCGGGGAGGCGCGCGCCCTCACCCCCAACACCTTCGACTGGCGTGACACCGAGCCCAGCTGGTCCCCTGACGGCACCCGCCTGGCCTTCGTTTCCGACCGCAACGGCTTCAACAACCTGGGGGTCCTGGACCTGACCAGCGGGGAAGCCACCATGCTGCTCACCGAGGATGTGGAACACAGCGAACCTCGCTGGTCCCCCGATGGCCGCTGGATCTCCTTCACCCGCAACCTCGACTACGACTACCACATCTTCCGCGTCCCCGCGGCGGGTGGCGAACCGGAGCAGCTCACGCGCGCGACCGGAGTGAACGGCGGCTCCCGCGCGACTGGCCAGACCCGCGGAGGCCACCAGTGGCACCCGGACGGCGAGTACATCGTCTACACCCACTCCGGTCCCTCGCGCACGGGCGACCTGTGGATCCTCTCCACCGAAGGGGGGAACCCCCGCCAGATCACCAACCACCAGCATCCCGCACTGCGAGACCCGGAGCTCTTCGTCGAGCCGGAGTTCATGGAGTACACCAGCTTCGACGGCCTTGAAGTCGCCGGACTGGTCTACAAGCCAAAAGGGGCCAGCGCGGGGGACCGGCTACCGGGGCTCTTCTTCTTCCGCGCCAACTCGAACGGACAGCACCCGAAGCAGTGGCATCCGTACATCCAGTACTTCGTGAGCCGGGGCTATCTGGTGTTCGCGCCCAACTTCCGCGGGAGCACGGGGCGCGGGAAGGCGTACCGGCAGGCCGTGCATACCCACGGGGGCGACCACGACCTGCGCGACGCCTTCATCGGCATGGACCTGCTCGCCGGACAGGGGTGGGTGGACCCGGAGCGGGTGGGTGCCTTCGGGGGCTCGACCGGCGGCTTCTACACCACTACCGCGGTCACCAAGGACCCGGGCCGCTTCCGCGCGGGCATCGTCTGGTACGGCTCGACGGATCTGGTGACGCTGTCGACCTACGGCAGCATGGAAGGCTGGAACCGGTTCCTGATCGGGGGGACGCCCATGGAGAATCCCCGCAACTATTACGAGCGCTCCATCATCTACCACGCCGATGAAATCGATGTCCCGCTCCTGTTTCTCTACGCGCAGGGGGACGGCGCGGCCCGCTTCCAGCAGATCGAGCAATACGGCATCCAGGCGGAGATTCACGGCAACTGGTACGACTGGGTCGTCTATGGAGAAGAGCCGCACGGCTGGTACCACTGGCGTCCGGCGAGCGTGCAGCAGTCGCTGGGGATCATGAGCGGCATGTTCGACACCTTCATGCTGGGTGCCGAACACGACGTTCACGCCATGGCGCGCACGCAGCGCGAGGGGATCCGCATCCAGCGCAATCCGACCATCGAGCTCTGGAACTCGCTGGTCAATGGCCGTCCCCCGGGCGGCGAGTAGTCGTCAGACGGCACTCGCCGTCGGCCCGCCCAGTGAACCACCCTCACGACAGCCCCCGTACTGAAACCCACCTGCCGGGGTTAGCTTGATCCCCGAGTGCCCCGGGCGTATTGTGGGGGCTTCTCACCAGCGGCGAGGGGTTGGAGCTTCCCCGGGTTACCTGTCCAGCCCTTGTTCCGATCGCGACAAAGGAGGTCAGATGGTGCATGAAAAGTCGGACTACCCAACGCTTCGAGCCGGCATGGCCCGGCTCGGGAGGGTGGCCCTGGCCGCTGCTGCGGCACTGTCGCTGGCAGTGGCTTTCGGGTTCGGCACTCCGGGGGCGCTCGAGGCCCAGGAGAACGGCCAAGTCATCGGCCAGGTGGTCGACCAGGCCACCGGCCGGGCATTGGTCCAGGTCCAGGTGTATCTGGCCGGCACCGGGCTCGGAACCCTGACCCGTGGCGACGGCCGCTTCCTGATGCTGAACGTGCCCCCGGGCAACTACACGGCCACCGCCGAGCGCATCGGCATGCGGACGGCGACATCGCAGATCACGGTCGAGGCGGGTCAGTCCACGACCGTCGACTTCGAGCTGGAGCAGGAGGCGCTCGGCCTCGACGAGATCGTCGTCACGGGCACCGCCGGCCAGGCGCGCCGCCGCGAGGTCGGCTCCTCGGTCGCCCAGGTGGATGTCTCCACCCTTGCCGACCCCGTGGCCTCCGTGGACCAGCTGCTCTCCGCTCGCGCGCCGGGCGTGATCTCGGTACGGAGTTCCGGGATGTCCGGCTCCGGCTCGCAGATCCGCCTGCGCGGCAACGTGAGCGTGGCCATGTCGAACCAGCCGCTCATCTATGTGGACGGCGTCCGCATCCGCAGCGACGGCCTGGCGCTCAACCACGCGGTGGGGCAGCACGTCGCCTTCGGTCCCAAGGACGTCATGGGGCCCCTGAACGACATCAACCCGAGCGATATCGAGCGCATCGAGATCGTCAAGGGTCCGGCAGCGACCGCCCTCTACGGGACGGAGGCCGCCGGGGGCGTCATCCAGATCTTCACCAAGCGAGGTTCCGGCGGAGACGCGCAGTGGAGCGCCCAGATCGACCAGGGCCTCAACTGGGTCCAGGAATTCGGTCCCCCCAACGCGCCCTTCATGCGGCTCGATCCCTGGCTGCGCAATGCGCACCAGCAGCGGTACTCCCTCTCTGTCCGCGGGGGAACCGAAACCGTTTCCTACTACGTCTCCGGAAGCGTCGACAACAACGAAGGCATCCTCCCCAACGACGCCGACGAGAAGTACCTCGGGCGTATCAACCTCGGCTTCCAGCCCCGCGGTGACCTTGACATCCAGGTCAACACCTCGATCACGCGCCAGCACGTGGAGAACTCGCCCAGCGGCTCCAGCCCGTACAGCATCTCCCACAACGGCTACAAGAGGTCCCCCGCCATCGGCCGCCACGCCACCTACGTGGGATCCTACGAGGTAGATGTCATCAGCCGCCTCCTCGAATATCAGATCGACACGGACGTGGACCGCATCGTCGCCGGCTTCACCACCACCTTCACGCCGATGCCGCGCTTCACCAACCGGCTCACGCTGGGGTTCGACCGGCTCGCGAGCGACATGCGCAACATCCGGCCCTTCGGCTACGTGAACGATCCCCGGGGTTCGGTTTCCGACCGCACATGGACGGCCGAGCAGCTCACCGCCGACTACGTCGGCAGCTTCGACCTGCGCTTCACCGAGACTTTCCGCACCAGCCTGTCGTGGGGAGGTCAGTCCATCGTGTCGCGCGAGACGGATCTGGGGGCGAGCACCCGCGGGCTCCCCGGACCGGGCGAACACACCGTCACCAGCGGGGCCTCCTATCAGGCCAGAGAAGCTCGCTCTCGCGTCGTCAACGCCGGCATCTTCGGTCAGACACTGCTCGACTTCAGCGACCGCTACTTCCTGACGCTGGCCATGCGCATCGACGGTAACAGCGCCTTCGGCCAGGACTTCGGCCTCCAGCCCTATCCGCGCGCCACCTTCTCGTGGGTCATGTCCGACGAGGGCTTCTGGCCGCAGGATCTGGGGGAGATGAAGGTCCGCGTCGCCTGGGGGCACGCAGGGCGGGCTCCTGGCGCGTTCGACGCCGTCCGCACCTGGCAGCCGATTCCCTGGCTCGACCAGACCTCCTTCAGCCCGCTCAATCTGGGCAACGCCAGTCTGGGGCCCGAGCGGACGGTAGAGCTGGAGGCCGGCTTCGACGGCTCCTTCTTCGACGAGCGCCTCAGGGTCGGGTTCACGTACTACACCCAGGAGACGCGCGACGCTCTCATTCCGGTGCAGCTGACACCCAGCCTGGGCTTCACCGGCTCGCAGCTGCAGAACGTCGGCGTGCTGTCCAACAAGGGCTTGGAGCTCGACGTGAACGGCACCCTGATGCAGAGCCGCGCGCTCAGCTGGGACCTGGGGCTCACGGTCTACACCAACAAGAGCGAAGCCGTGGATCTGGGGGGCAACGCCGGATTCAGGGTCAGCGGCAACGGCTGGCTGGCAGAGGGACACCCGGTTCCCGCCGTTCGCTATGACCGCCTCATGAACCCCGATGAAATCGCTGAGCCCGATGTCGACAAGAACCACATTTGGGGCCCGAACCAGCCGACCTTGACCGTCACCCCGAGCACCTCCGTCACCTTCGGCAACGGCATCACGGTCTCGGCTCGCGGCGAATACATGGGCGGGCACTACATCTACGACCGCCAGAGCTCCAGCTCGGCGAATCGCGGCCAGGTGAGTCCGCTCTGTGATGCGGCGGTGCCCCGCCTGCTTGCCGGCGAACGGAATAACATGACGGCGTTCGACCGCTATACCTGCAGCGGCGAGTTCACCCCCCGCCTGGTCTACCCGAACGATTTCTTCCGCGTGCGTGACGTGACCGTGCTGGCGCCGCTTCCCTTCCAGGTGCCGGGCGCCACCAACGCCACACTGACCCTTTCGGTGCAGAACTTCTGGACCTGGACCACGGACGACTTCCTCGCCATGGATCCGGAGATGGCCGGCAACAACGGGATGAGTTCCGGGATCACGCGCGAGATCTGGGAGCATCCGCCGCCACCCGCGAGCTTCATCGCGTCCCTCAGGATGGCCTTCTGATGTACCGGGCTGATGGGAGGAGATCCATGAAAGCGATACAGAGGGAGTCGTCAAACATGCGTATTCACCGACTGGCAGGCATTTCGCGCCGCATCGTTCAGGTGGGCGCCGTACTCGCCCTCGCCGCGACCGGCTGCGATCTGGAAGTGACCAACCCGGGACCCGTCCAGGACGAGTTCCTCAACGACGAGCGGGCGTTCCCGTCCGTGCTGCAGGGCGTGAGGCGCGCGAGCGCCCTGGCCTATACCCGCCTGGCCTACGACTCCGGCATGATGAGCTTCGAGGGAACGCCCGGCGGGCTCTTCGACGCCGAGTTCGTCAACGGCAAACTCACGTCCGACAACGTGGACGATCACTGGGATCGGTCCCAGCAGGCACGCTGGATGGCGGAAGACGGCGTACGCCGGCTCAAGGAGGCTCTCGGCGGTGACTTCAGCTCCAACGAAATCGGTGGCAACCTGCTGGTGCTGGCCGGCTACGCCAACCGCACCCTGGGCCACAGCATGTGCATCGCGGTCTTCGACGGAGGACCGGAGCAACCCTACTCGGACTTTCTGACCCGGGCCGAGGAACACTTCACCGAGGCGATCGCGGTGGGGAACGCTGCCGGGGCCTCCGACATCGCGCTGGCCGCCCAGGCCGGCCGGGCCGACGTGCGCATGTTGCTCGGGGACTGGGGCGGCGCCCGCAGCGACGCCAGCGGGATCCCGGAGGACTTCGTCTTCCAGCTGCACCACTACGATCTGGACGATTTTCCGGACCCCAACGAAGTCTACTTCCGGTCGGCCTCGGAGCCGTGGCGGGAATACACCATCTGGGGCACCTTCGCGGAGGGCTACTACAGGGAGACCGGTGATCCGCGCATGGGGTGGCGCGAGAATCCGGACGCCCCCATCACCATGGTTTACAACCTGCCGTTCTACGCGCAACTGAAGTTCACGGACAAGACTTCCCCGCACACGCTCGCCTCCGGACGCGAGATGATCCTGATACAGGCGGAGGACATCCTGGTGAACAACTCCGGGAACTTCCAGCAGGCTATGGACCTGGTCAATCAGGTGCGGACCAGCGTCGTCAGCGCTCACACCGGCGAGCCTCTGGCGCCAGCGAGCGCCTCCAGTGCGACGGAGGCCTGGACGGCTCTCAAGCAGGAGCGCCGCATCGAGTTGTGGTTCGACAACCGCCGCTTCGCGGACTTGCGCCGTTGGGACAACGAGGGCCGTCCGGGGTCGACGCCGATGGAGGACATGTCGGGCCGCAGCCGGTGCTTCCCGGTGGGGTCGACCGAGGTGGACACCAACTCCAACCCGCTCAGCCGGGTGAGCTGACAAGTGAGCTGACATAACGGTGCGGGGGAGCCCGCCGGGAGGTCTTTCGTGCAGACAGGTACGGTCGATGCCGCTCAGGACGTCATCTTCGACTGGAACCAGTTGCACAAGCGGGCCCCCCTCGCACCTGGTCGCTTCGACCTGGTGGACGAGACCCTGAGGGACGGTCTTCAGTCCCCTTCGGTTACCGACCCCACCGTCGAGCAGAAGATCGAGCTCATCCACCTCATGGAAGACCTGGGCATCCGGTTGGCGGATGTAGGGCTTCCCGGCGCGGGCAAACGCGCGCAGACAGATGTCCGGGCCGTGGTCGAGGAAATCCGTGACAGCGGCATGAAGCTTCAGCCCGTGTGCGCGGCACGCACGATGGTGCGCGACGTGGCGCCGATCGCCGACATCGCCCAGCGGACGGGCATGCCCATCGAGGTCTACGCCTTCATCGGCTCCAGCCCCATTCGGCTGTTCGTAGAGTCCTGGAGCATTGACACCCTGCTTCGCCACGTCGACGAGACCGTGTCCTTCGCCATGCGCGAAGGGCTGGAGGTCTGTCTGGTAACCGAGGACACCACGCGCTCGCGGCCCGACGTGCTGGATCCGCTCTTCCGGGCCGCGGTCAGTCTCGGCGTGCGGCGACTCTGCCTCTGCGACACCGTGGGGCACGCCACTCCGGATGGCATCAAGAACCTGTTCGAGTGGACGCACTCGCTGATCCGCGGCACAGGCGAGGACATCAAGCTCGACTGGCACGGACACAACGACCGCGGGCTGGGGGTCACCAACGCCATCCTGGCGATCGAGTACGGCGCCACCCGGGCGCACGGGACCGGGCTGGGCGTGGGGGAGCGCGTCGGAAACGCCTCCATCGACCAGATGCTCCTCAACCTCAAGCTGCTGGGCGAGTGGGATCACGACCTGTCGAAGCTCGGCCGCTACTGCCAGGCCGTGTCACGCTACTGCCGGGTCGGTATCCCCCCCAACTACCCCATGGCCGGGAGCGATGCCTTCCGCACCGGCACCGGGGTGCACGCCGCGGCGATCATCAAGGCGCTCAAGCGCGGTGACCGGGGGCTGGCGGACCGGGTGTATTCGGGCGTGCCCGCCAACTGGTTCGGCCGCGAGCAGGAGATCGAGATCGGCCACATGAGCGGGCTTTCCAACGTGAACTACTGGCTGGCCTCGCGCCGCATCCCCGCCGACGACGAATTGCGGTCGGCGATTCTCGCCTCTGCCAAGGCCTCCAACCGCATCCTGACCGACGAGGAGATCATGGCCATCGTGCGGGCGCATCGCGGCGACCCGGTGGAGGAAGCGATCAAGGAGCGCTGAGGGCAGTCTCCTATCTGCCCAGCGACAGCGACCACCCCAGCATGAACTCCGTGATGGGCCCCCCCTCGGTGCCGGCGGGCTCGCCCTCGATCGCCAGCAGCAACCCCACCCCAAGCGCGGCGCCCACCCCCACGGCGAGCCACGTGCGGCTTTGGCTCAACTCCCTGCGGGCGACGGTCTGGATGTCGGACACGGCGAGGGACACCGGGGCGGTCACCGCCGATCCCAGCTCCGGGAGCAGGCTCAGTCGGCTGCCGTCGATGTTGACGACCGTCCCCTCGACCTCCGTCCGCCGCTCCAGTTCGGCGGGCAGGCGGTCGGCCGCTTCATCGAAGACGCGAATCCGCACCGTGGCGCCCGGGGCCACGCTTGCGACACCGACCTCCGTATAGGTGAAGCAGGCGCTCGCCAGGGGAAGCGCGAGCAACCACAACGCCAACCGCCTGAGCAGCCTGGCGGCGAATGGCAGTGATCGGACCGGGTTCAGGGAGTCCATGGGCGAGCACCTGTGCGGGCCTGAGGGCGACGGCGAGACGACCGGATATTGCCTCCTATAGTAATATCGCCCGCGCGAAGCACCATCGCCTTCCCCGGATGGCGGCTGCGGGCAGCACGATGCCCCCCTCGCCACCGTGCGGCGACGCAGGCAATCGGTCTTGCGACGGGGCCGGCAACACTTCACCGGCGTTTCCTGTCCTGGAAGGGTACGCGACCGCCTGTCCGGCTTCCGCCGGCGCAGCCTGCCGCTCCTTACGATTACGCCCTGACCGGAGACCAGACGACATGTCCCGACTCATCGCCCTCCCCCTCGCCGTGTTGCTTGTGTCATCCTCCGCCGGCCAGCTCTCGGCCCAGGACTCTCCGGACTTCTCCGCTGTGCTGGGAGCCTGGGAAATGACTCTTGAGACGCCACGCGGCAGCATGACCCAGACGCTGACTTTCGTCGCCGACGCCGACCAGCTGAAGGGAACGGCCAGTGCTCCCAACGGAAGCACCGAGCTGCAGGGCGTGGCCTTCCAGGACGGCGAAGTCACCTTCCAGGTCACGCGTACCTTCCGAAACCGCGAGATGACCCAGAGCTTCACCGCAACCATCGACGGCGACCATATGACGGGCACGATCTCCGGCGGCCGCGGCGGAGGCCAGCGGGAGTTCACCGCCGTGCGCTCCTCCACCTGACGGTCTCCGGCGCGCGCGCCACCGCCCGATTCGCGTTAGCATCCCTTTCTTCCTGGTCGCCTCGCCGAGTCGCGCAGGTGACCAGTGATGAAGACATGACCGGGATGCGCACATCGGGAGGAGACCATGGCACGGCTGTCACGACGCGGGTTCCTGGGCGCGGGCGCGGTCGGGGTCGCGGGGACCTGGCTGGCCGGTTGTGAGCCGAGCACACCGGGGCAGACCCGCGAGACCGCCACCCTCGCGCGACCAGAGGGAGTCGACGACCCCGCCTGGGCCCAGGTGCGGGCGGCCTTCGTGCTCGAGGCCGGCACCGCCTACATGAACAACGCCAGCCTGGGTATGCCCCCGGGGAGCGTCGCCCGCGCCGTCTCTGCCGGGTACGAAGCGGTCTCGTGCGAGCCACTGCGAGCCAAGCAGGAGCTCGGCGACCGCATCGCCGGGCGCGTTCGCCCCGGGCTGGCGGCCTTTCTGGGGGCCGCCGAAGGCGAGATCTCCCTCACCCGCAACGCGACCGAGGCGCTGTACCTGAGCGCTTCCGGTTTCGATCTGCGCTCGGGCGACGAGGTCGTCCTCACCACCCAGGAGCACCCGGCCGGACGCCGCCCATGGGAAGTGCGCGCGGCCCGCGGCGGCGTCGTCATCAGGGAGGTCTTCCTCCCCAGTCCTCTCTCCGGCCCGGACGCAGTCGTGGAAGCCTTCGAGGCCGCGCTCACTCCCCGCACCCGGGTCATCGCCTTCTGCCACGTGACCCGCGGCGGCCACCTCTATCCGGTGCGCCGGCTGGCGGCCATGGCGCGCGGGCGAGGCATCCTGTCACATGTGGACGGCGCACAGGCCGTCGGCATGTTTCCGGTCAATCTCCATGACCTGGGGTGCGATACCTACTCGGCGAGCCTGCACAAGTGGTTCCTGGGGCCCATGGGCACTGGTTTTCTTTATGTGCGTGCGGGCGCGCGGGAACGGATTCGATCTGCGTTCGCCCATGACGCCACCCCCGGGAACCCGGCCCTCGAACCCCCCGGCACCGCCGATCTGCCGGTGCGTGCCGCTCTGGACGCCTCTCTTGCCTTCATGGAACGGGTCGGCATCGACCGGATCGAGGCACGGACACGGTTTCTCTCCGACTACCTGAAGGAACGGCTCGCCGACATGACGGGAGCCCGGCTCGTGAGCGGCGAGACGCGCGAAACCTCCTGTCCGGGATCGACCATCTTCGAGATGGAGGGTGTGGACGCCGTCGCCTCGGTGCCTGTCATCGCCGAACGTGCCTCCATCCACATCGACGAACACCGCCGCGACGGCCACGAAGCCATGCGCGTGTCGACGCACGTGTACAACACCATGGCGGAGATCGACCGCCTGGTCGACGTGCTTGCGGGCCTTCGGCCGGCCTAGCCCCGACCCTGCCTCCATCCTGGACATGCTTCCGCGCCGACCGTGATCGCCACCTCGAACCTCGGCAAGTCCTTCGGCGACCGGGTCCTGTTCGCCGGTGTGTCCCTGCGCCTGAACCCCGGTGAGCGCTACGGGCTGGTGGGTGCCAACGGGTCGGGCAAGACCACCCTGCTCAACATCCTGAGCGGCGATGTCGAGCCGAGCGAGGGTACCGTCTCCATCGTCCGCGGACTCCGGCTGGGCATGCTGCGCCAGGACCAGTTCGCGTACAAAGATGAGGGAATCCTCAGTGTCGCCATGCGTGGAAACGCAGTGCTCTGGGAGGCGCTGGCGGCCAAGGACGAACTCCTGGCGCAGGTGGACGCGGGCGCTGACTTCGACGCCGCCCGCTTCTCCCGACTGGAGGAAGTCGTCGAACGCCACGATGGCTACACCGCGGAAGCCAGGGCCGCCGCCGTGCTCGAAGGCCTCGGCCTCCCCGCCGCGATCCATCGCCAGCCGCTGTCAACGCTGTCCGGGGGGTTCAAGCTGCGCGTGTTGCTCGCTCAGGTCCTTGCCGGCGCCCCCGACGCGCTGCTCCTGGACGAACCCACCAATCACCTCGACATCCTCTCCATCCGCTGGCTCGAGCAGTGCATGCGCGATTTCAAGGGTCCGCTGGTGGTCATCTCCCACGACCACCGCTTCCTCGACAACGTCGTCACCCATATCCTCGACGTCGACTACGAGACGGTCATCGCCTACTCCGGCAACTACAGCGCGTTCCTCAAGAGCAAGACCGCCGAGCACGAGCGCCGCGAGAAGGAAATCGCCAGCCGCGCAAAGGAGATCGCGCACCACCAGGTATTCGTGGATCGTTTCCGCGCCAAGGCCAGCAAGGCGCGTCAGGCACAGAGCAAGCTCCGGCTCATCGAGAAGAAGGCCGCGTCGCTCGAGACGCTCCCCGGAAGTTCGCGGCGCTATCCGCTGTTCCGATTCGAGCCCGTGCGCGCGAGCGGTCGCGAGGTCCTCGAAGCCGGGGGTGTGCGAAAGTCGTTCGGGAGCAAGGAGGTGCTCCACGGCGTCGACTTCGCGGTGCGCAGGGGCGATCGCGTCGCCATCCTGGGCCCCAACGGCATCGGCAAATCCACCCTGCTCAAGATCGCACTGGGGGAACTCGCTGCCGACGCCGGCTCAGTTCGCTGGGGCTACGAAACGCATGTCGGCTACTTCGCCCAGGACCACGAGGAGCAGCTCGACGAGCCGGGGCGGACAGCCCAGGACTGGATCTGGGATGCCTGTCCCGGGCGCGACATCGGCTTCGTGCGTGGCCGGATGGGGATGGTACTCTTCAGCGGAGACGACGCCGCCAAGCCGCTCTCGGCGCTTTCGGGAGGCGAGGCCGCTCGCCTGGTGTTCTGCCGCCTGACGATTCAGCAGCCCAACGTGCTCGTCCTCGACGAGCCCACCAACCACCTGGACCTGGAGTCCATCGAAGCGCTCGTGGAGGCGCTGAAGCAGTTTCCGGGCACGTTGATCTTCGTCTCACACGACCGCTGGTTCGTGGGCCAGCTCGCCACCCGCATTCTGGAGATCACCCCGAGCGGACTGCGCGACTATCCGGGGACCTACGACGAATACGTGCACGACAGCGGCGACGATCACCTGGATGCCGACACCGTGGTTCTGAAGGCGCGTCGCGAGAAGCGAAAGCGCCGCGAAGGGGCCAGTCCCCCGGCGCGCACAAGCACAAAGCGCGGCCGAAACCGCGCGCGCGATGTCTCGATCGAAGCCCGCCGGGACCGCACGCTTGTACGCCTCGAGACCGTCGAAGCCCGGCTTGCCCGAATCGATCGGACGTTCTCGGACACGGCCTTCTACCAGAGATCCAGTCCGGCGGAAATCCGGGATCTTCAGGCCGAACGGGAACGGCTTGCGGCGCAGTCGGAGAAGCTCATGCAGGAGTGGGCGGCCATCGAGGAGAAACTGGACGCGGGCTGATGGCGAAGCCGGGGGATACTCTGTATAATCAAGCTGCGGGGTTGTCTCCGGCGCGGCACCGTTGTGTTGTGCCAGGGCTCAGACCGGAGACCTCGCGCCTACTTGAAAGAGCGGGGACGACGGCATGAAAGCATTTGCATGGATCGGGGTTGTGGCGGGCGTACTGATTGCGGCCATCAACCCGGACACCTCCGGGAGGGCCGTCGAGGGGCTCGACCCCATTGTTACGGGCGAAGGCGTCGCTCACGTGCCGGCCGGGAACGCGCCTGGCGTTGCCTACCTGCCTCCTGCGACCCTGACCGAGGTTGTCCAGCGGTATTGCCTGGTCTGCCACAACGACGCGCTGCTCACCGGAAACCTCTCCCTCGCCGGCTTCGACGTCGACGATGCCTCCGCGCGTGCCGAGACGGTGGAGAGGATGATTCTCAAGCTGCGCGCCGGCATGATGCCTCCGCCGGGGATGCCCCGGCCCGCCGGTGACACCCTCGAGCTGCTCGTGACCACGCTGGAGGAACGCATGGACGCGGAGGCGGCAGCCAGTCCCAATCCCGGCGCCCGCTCCTTTCAGCGCCTGAACCGCGCCGAGTACGAGCGTTCGGTCAAGGATCTCCTGGATCTCGACGTCGACGCGGGCGAGTATCTCCCGCTTGACACGAAGAGCGCGAACTTCGACAACATTGCCGACGCCCAGATGCTGTCGCCCACGCTCCTGGAGGCCTATCTGAACGCGGCCAGCGGAATCGCCCGGCTGGCCCTGGGCGACGCGGGTGCCACGGCGAGCGAGACCCAGTACCAGGTCTCACGCTGGGCTTCGCAGACCCAGCGCGTGGAGGGCGCCCCGTACGGGACGCGCGGCGGCATCAGCGTCGAACACAACTTCCCGGCCGACGGCGAATACGTCTTCCGCGTCTCGTTCCACCACGAAACCACCGGCACGCTCGTGGGCAACGGGCGCAACGCCCTGAACACCGACCAGGCTCCCGAGCAGCTTGAGATCTCCGTCGACGGGGAGCGGGTGGGGGTGCTCGAGCTCGACCGCTGGATGCACGTCTCCGATCCGAACGGCGTAAACATGCGCAGCGAGCCGATCTTCGTGCGCTCCGGCGCCCACCGCGTTACCGCTGCCTTCCTCCAGTACGCAGAGGGCCCGGTCCAGGATCTGATCTCCCCGCACGACTGGTCGCTGGCGAGCACCGCCATCGCCGGGACCTACGGGCTGCTGGCGCTGCCCCACCTGCGTGACCTGGTCGTCGGCGGGCCCTTCAACCCCACGGGGGTTTCCGAGACCGCCAGCCGGCGCGCCATCTTCTCCTGTCGGCCGACGGACGCTTCGGAGGAAGCCGGCTGCGCAACCGAGATCGTGTCCAGGATGGGGACCAGGGCCTTCCGCAGACCGCTGGAAGACGAGGACATGGGCGCCCTCATGGCGTTCTACCGCACAGGAGCGGAGGAAGGCGGGTTCGAGGCCGGCATCGGTACCGCGCTGGAGGCGATCCTCGCGAGCCCCCACTTCGTCTTCCGTTTCGAGGAGCCGCCGTCGGACGCACCCGCCGACGCAGGCTACCGGATCAGCGACGTGGATCTGGCTTCGCGCCTTTCCTTCTTCCTGTGGGGCACCTCGCCGGACGAGGAACTCATGGACCTGGCGGTCGGGGGCAGGCTCTCGGACCCGGCCGTGCTTGACGCCCAACTGTCGCGCATGCTCGAGGATTCGCGCGCGGAGGCGCTGGGCACGCGTTTCGCCGGCCAGTGGTTGCGGCTCCAGGATCTCGACAAGATCAATCCCAACGTTCGCCTGCAGCCCGATTTCTACCAGCAGCTGCGCGAATCGATGCGGCGCGAGACGGAGTTCTTCTTCTACAACCTCGTACGGGAAGACAAGAGCGTCCTCGACCTGTACAGCGCGGACTACACCTTCGTCGACGAGCGGCTGGCACGGCACTACGACATCCCGGATGTGGCGGGTGACCACTTCCGGCGCGTGAACTACCCGGACGACAGCCGGCGCGGACTCTTCGGCCACGGCAGCATTCTCACCCTGACCTCGCACGCGGGACGGACTTCGCCGGTGCTGCGCGGCAAGTGGGTCATGGAGGTTCTGCTCGGCACTCCGCCGCCGCCGCCGCCGCCGGGCGTGCCGGACCTGGAGGAGACGGAGGAGTCCGAAGGTGGGCGCATGCTCACCACTCGCGAGCGCATGGAGAAGCACCGGGCCAACCCGGTGTGCAACGCCTGCCATCAGTTCATGGATCCGATCGGGCTCGCCCTCGACAACTTCGGGGTCACGGGCAAGTGGCGCATTCGAGAGAACGGCATGCCCCTCGACACCCAGGGCCAGCTCTATGACATGACGCCGATATCCAGCCCCAGCGAGCTTCAGGAGGCTCTCCTGGCGCGCCCCGCGCCCCTCATCCGCACCTTCACCGCGAATCTGATGGCCTACGCGCTGGGAAGGCGGGTCGAGTACTACGATCAGCCGAGGATCCGGGCCATCGTTCGCCAGGCGGAACAGGAAGACTACCGTATCTCCTCCTTCATTCGGGGTGTCGTCGAAAGCGATGCCTTCCAGATGAGCGGGCCCGAGCCCATGGTGGCGGAGACTACGAGCCCCAGCTGACAGCTATCCAGCATTCATTGGAGAGGTCGATGCATTTCATTACCGGAAAGCACATCCCCCGGCGCACCTTCCTGCAAGGCATGGGCGCCACCGTGGCGCTCCCCCTGCTCGACGCCATGGTCCCCGCGGGGCGCACCTGGTCCAGGGCGGCCCGCGCGACCGATCCGACCCGGCTCATCGCGATCGAGATCGTCCACGGATCGGCCGGCAGCAACGAGTGGGGCGCGACGCAGAACCTGTGGTCGCCCGCCGCCATCGGAAGCGAGTTCGACCTGGGGCCCAGTTCGCTCGCCCCTCTCGAGCCCTACCGCGACTACCTCACTATTCTCAGCAACACCGACGTTGCCAACGCCGAGGCCTTCCAGCCGAAGGAGATCGGGGGCGATCACTTCCGATCAAGCGCGGTCTTCCTGACCCAGCAGCATCCCAAGCAGACCGAGGCCTCGGATGTCTACGTCGGCACCTCGCTCGACCAGATGCACGCCCGGCGCTTCGGACAGGACACGCCGATCCCGTCGATGCAGTTGTGTATCGAGAACGTCGACCAGGCAGGCGGTTGCGCCTACGGGTACGCCTGCGTCTACACCGACACCATCAGCTGGGCCTCGCCTACGGAGCCGCTGCCGATGATCCGCGATCCGCGCATCGCCTTCGACCAGCTCTTCGGGGCCGGCGGAACCGCCGAGGAGCGGGCGGAACGCCGCCGCACCAGCCGGAGCATCCTGGACTGGATCGCCCGCGACGTCGCTCGCCTGAAGATGGAGCTGAGGCCGTCGGACCAACTGCGCATCGACCGGTACCTGGAGAACGTGCGCGAGATCGAGCGGCGCATCGAGCGCATCGAGGCGCACAATACCAGCGGAGAGCAAAGAGAGCTTCCAGAGGCGCCGGCGGGCGTCCCCGACTCCTTCACCGAGCATGTCGAGACCATGTTCGACCTGCAGGCGCTGGCCTTCGCTTCCGATATGACCCGCGTCTTCTCGCTCAAGCTGGGACGGGACGCTTCTTCGCGCGTGTACCCGGAAAGCGGCACCGACAAGCCGTTCCACCCGGCCTCGCACCACGGCGGAGGCCCCGAGGGGGTTCTCGACTTCGCCACGATCAACAAGTACCACGCGAGCATGCTGCCCTACCTGATGGATCGCCTGCGGGAGAACATGGAGGGCGACACACATCTGCTCGACAAGACGATGATCATCTACGGGTCGCCCATGGCGGACGGCAACTTGCACAACCACCGCAGGTGCCCGCTGATCGCGCTGGGCGGGGCCAACGGCAAGCTGCAGGGGAATCTCCACCTGGAGGCTGCCGACGGGACCCCCATGGCCAACGTCATGCTGAGCCTGTTGCATGCGCTGGGGCACGAGGACGTCGAGAGCTTCGGGGACAGCACGGGCGCATTCCCGCTGGGGATGCCGAGTGTGGACGACGCCCGCAGCGGCACCTGAAAGCGAGTGCATTCCGGATGGGGAGGACCCTGATGAAACAGCTTCCGCGCACGATTGCCACACTGGTTCTGACCCTCGTGGTCCTGGCTGCCGCGCCACCACCGGATTCCCCGGTCGCCGACGCAGCCATGCAGGGCGACTTCGAGACGGTGCGTTCACTGATCGACCAGGGTGCCGACGTCAACGGTGCCCAGGGCGACGGCATGACTGCACTGCACTGGGCCGCCGAGAACGGCAGCGCGGCCACCGCCCAATTGCTCCTCAGCGCCGGGGCGAACCTGAGCGCGGTCACCCGGCTGGGCGGGTACACCCCCTTGCACCTGGCCGCCAAGGCCGGAAGCGCGGAAGTCGTGCGTGCATTCCTTGAGGCGGGAGCGGACCCGCGCGCCACCACCACCACCGGGGCCGCCACCGCGCTGCACTTCGCGGCCTCCTCCGGCAGCGGTGATGCGGTGAAGGCGCTTATCGACCATGGCGCCGACCCGGACGCGCGCGGATCCGCCTGGGGTCAGACGCCCCTCATGTTCGCGGCCGCGATCGGACGCGTGGGAGCCATCCGCGCGCTCATGGACGGAAGGGCCGATCCCTCCGTCACCGCCCGCGTGATCGACATTCCCACAAGGGACGAAGAAGACCGGGAGGCACAGCGACGCCGTGACGAGCGGGTTGCGGCCCTGCAGGCACTCCAGGGCGGAAGCGGCGGCGGCCGCGCCAGCCAGCCCGAACCGACGGGCGGAACGCTACTCAACCCCGACGAGCCACCGCCGTCGGTGGCGCGGGACCGCAACCGGACGGTGCCCCAGCCGCTCTCCCACGCCGACCTGGTCGGAGCCTACGGCGGGCTGACCGCGCTGCTGCTCGCCGCGCGCGAGGGACAGATCGCCGCGGCCGAGGCGCTCCTCGACCAAGGTGCCGACATCAATCAGGTGAGCGCCGGAGACCGCACCAGCCCGCTCCTCATGGCCACCCTGAACGGCCATTTCGACCTGGCCAGAATCCTGTTCGAGCGCGGCGCCGACATCACCTTGGCCAGCGACGCAGGAACCACGCCTCTTTACGGAGTGCTCAACACCCAGTGGATCCCAAAGTCGCGCCATCCCCAGCCGACCGACTACACCCAGCAGGAAACCACCTACCTGGAGCTCATGGAGGCGTTGCTGGACGCTGGTGCGGATCCCAACGTTCGTCTGACCAAGACTCTGTGGTACACGGAGTTCGGCCGCGGCTTCCTGGCGGTCGACCGCATGGGCGCCACGCCCTTCTGGCGGGCGGCGTTCGCGCTCGACATCGAGGCGATGAAGCTCCTGGTCGCGCACGGGGCCGATCCTCACATCCCCACTGCCAATCCGCCGCAGCGATCCGGCCGCGGAGGCGTTGACGGCTATGGCCGCGGAGCCCGTGCGGACATGTCCGGGCTGCCGCCGGTTCCGGTCGGTGGACCCGGGGCGTGGCCCATTCACGCGGCCTCTGGAATCGGCTACGGCGAAGGCTTCGCCGCCAACGTCCACCGCCACGTCCCGGACGCGTGGGTGGCCGCGGTGCGTTATCTCGTCGAAGAACATGGCGCCGACGTAAACGCCCGCGACTACAACGGCTACAACGCCGTGCACCACGCCGCCGCCCGCGGAGACAACGAGCTGATTCTGTACCTGGTCAGCAAGGGCGCGGACGTCACCGCCGTCAGCCGCCGCGGCCAGACCACGGCCGACATGGCCAACGGTCCGGTGCAGCGCATCCTGCCCTTCCCGGAAACCGTCGAACTGCTCGAGTCGCTCGGTTCCCACAACAATCACAACTGCGTAGCCTGCTGACGGGAGATGACGCCGCTGCGGCGTGTCCAGGGATTGGCAGTCGGAGGAAAGGAATGACCCCAGCCACGTCCGTTCTGCGCCGGTGCCGCAAGGTCACGGCAGTGTCGGCGCTTCTCGTCCCGCTCGGAGCGTGCTTCACTTACTCACCCGTGCCTTTGGAATCCGTGTCGCCGGATCAGCAAGCCCGCGTCACGCTCGATCAGGACGGCTTCGGCCGCGTGATGAACCATGCGGCGGTCGAGGGGTTCCCGGTCCAGATGATGAACCTGTCCGACAACCGCATTAGCGGCCGGGTGGCGACCGTCTCCGCCGACAACCTCACCATCCAGCTTCGCGGTGGCGGCGCATCGCTGTTGACCACCCAGGTGGCAACCGGCTCGATTCAGGAGATTGCGATCCGGCAGTTCGACCGCAGCAACACGATCCTCGCCATCGGCGGAGTCGTGGGAGCCGCCACGGCCATGATCTGGGGAGGTACGGTGGGAGGCACGACCAGCCCCGGCCCGCCGGTCGATCCTGAGAATATGATCGGGTTGCGGCTTTTCTCGATCTCGGTGCCCTGACTGCTCACCCGCAGCTGCTCCGCAGGCTGACGTGTTCTGGCAGGACTAACGTATCGGGCCGGTAACCCCTTGCGCGCCGCGCGGAAAGGGCACACTGTTTTCGGGTTACCTCGTAACGGCACGGGGAGTTGCGTCTCGCGCTGTTAGGTTGTTTGGCTATAGATGGGTTGTTCCAGACGGGCTGAAGGGCATGTAAAACTGGTGGCGTCAAGGCCACCACCAAGCAAGGAGGGTGTTATGCGAATCGTCCGGCTACTAACTCTTACCCTGCTCCTGGGAGCCACATCGTGGTCGTTCGCGGAGGCGCAAGCGCCCCCGAACAGCGACGTGAGCGCTCAGGCGGCAGACAGGGCTGCCAGGTCTCTTGGCAATGCCCTGGGAATCCGCGTTGAAGAGGCCACTCCCATCGTGGGTTCGCTGACCGGGCTGGTGGCGGACGCCGGATCCGGTCGTCCCTTATCGGCTGCCCAGGTGTTCATCGAGGGCACCGGGCTCGGGGGCCTCACCAACGCATCGGGACGCTACCTGATCGTTAACGTCCCCGCGGGTACCCACATGCTGCGCGTAGAACTCATCGGCTACACCGGCATGACGCAAGAAGTGACCGTGAATGACGATCAGACGACCACGATCGACTTCGGGATGGACGAAACCGTCATCGACTTCGACGAGATCGTCGTGACCGGAACGGCGGGCCAGGCCCGCCGCCGCGAGGTCGGCAACGCGATCGAGCAGATCAACATCGCCGAGCTCCAGGAGCCGGTGAACGATGTCGGTCAGCTGTTGCAAGCGCGCGTAGTGGGCGCACGCATCCAGTTCGGCTCCGGCAACTCGGGCGCCGGTGCGGACATTCGCCTGCGCGGCAACGTGAGCACGGCGCTCAGCAACCAGCCCCTCATCTACATTGACGGCATGCGCGCCAAGGGCGAGCCGACATCGGCCCAGAACGGGGCCGAGACTCCCTACAGCCCGCTCAGCGACATCAACCCGGACGACATCGACCGGATCGAGGTCATCAAGGGACCAGCGGCCACGACCCTCTACGGGGCCGAAGCCGCCGCCGGCGTGATCCAGATCTTCACCAAGCAGGGAGGCCAGGGTGCCCCGCAGTGGACTGCGGAAGTACAGCAGGGCTTCTCCTACTTCCGCCCCTTCGGCACCGACGAAGTGCCGTACCTCTGGTTGGATCAGGTCTTCCAGAAAGGGCACCGGCAGCGGTACTCGGCGCAGGTGCGCGGCGGGTCGGGCGATCTCGGCTACTTCGTGTCGGGTGCGTGGACCGACAACGTGGGTGCGGTGGAGACCGATGGCGAGACCAGGTTGAACCTGCGTGCCAACACCACCTTCCGGCCACACGAAGACGTGCTCATCCAGTTCAACAACACGCTGTCACGCACTGACTTTCAGCAAGCGCAGATGGGCAACTCCGTCACCTCGATCATGATGACCGCCATCCGGGGTCCCCGGAACTACATGGCAGGGAAGCGTGACCAGGAGACGCTGCGTCTTCTGCTGACGGAGTCGTACAAGAACCAGGTTACGCGGGCCGTGACCGGGCTGACGGTGAACTACACGCCCGGTACCGACTTCACGCACCGCATGACCCTGGGCTATGACTATTCCCAGGACGACCACTTCAACAATCAGCCGCACTGCTGGCTCTGCCCCATCGGGATCATGAGCGACTTCTCCGACTACATTCAGGGCGGAGAGCAGCGGCGCGGCATGGCGCAGAACACGATCATCAGCTTCGACTACGTCGGTACGCTCGCCCTCGACCTCGGCGAAAACATTCGCAACACCGTCTCCTTCGGTATGCAGGGCGTTGAGAACGAGATCGAAAACAACGAGTACGTGGTTCGCCACTACCCGGGCGAGGGGGACTACACTCTCCAGACGGGCGCCACGCGCCAGTCCGTGGGCCACAACCGGCTCCGCATCATCACGGGTGGCTTCTTCCTGCAGGACCAGATCGGGTTCAGCGACAAGTACTTCCTGACAGTGGGAGCGCGCGTGGACGGCAACAGCGCGTTCGGTGAGGAAGTCGGTTTCGCGCTATTTGGCGATGCCTTCCGCTTCGATGTCTACCCAAAGATCAGCGGGTCGTACGTGATCTCCGACGAGGATTTCTGGCCCGAAGCTTTCGGCCAAGTGAAGCTCCGTGGCGCGTACGGTCTCGCGGGGCGGGCGCCGGGCGCGTTCGACAAGGTCCGCACCTGGAATCCGATCGGTTACGGTACTTCCGGCCAGCAGGCATACTGGCCGCAGAACCGCGGCAACGATAACCTCGGGCCCGAGCGCACCGTCGAATACGAGGTCGGCGCCGACGGCGCCTGGCTCGATGGCCGCTTGAGCGCTGAGTTGACCTACTACCACCAGACGACCTCGGACGCTCTATTCAGAGTTGCCTCTCCCGATAGCGAGGGCAACTGGAACTCCCAGCTCGAGAACGTGGGCAAGTTCGAGAACAAAGGCATCGAGATCATGACCAACGCGACGCTGCTCGACATGCGTTCGCTCCGTTGGGATCTGGGCGTCGGACTGGCCACCAACCACAGCAAGTCGCTCGATCTGGGCTCCGCCGCCCAGTTCGGGGTTGGAGAGTACGGATGGGTGATCGAGGGCGAGCCGGTGCCGGTCATCTACGCGCGCCGTGTCTTGAATCACAACGAGCTGGCCGATCCGGACTATTCCAACGGAAACACGATCTACGGTCCGGCCAACCCGCCGTACATGTGGACGGCCAATACCTCCATCGATCTGCCGGGCGGGCTCACCCTCTCCGCCCGCGGCGAGTATCTGCGCGGTGGCTGGATCTCGAATTACTTCGAGGCCGGCGCCACCGGACGTACCATCGCCCACCCCAAGTGCTACGACGCCTACCGCAAGGTGGACTCCAGCTGGGTACAGGGTGAGCTGGGATCGAATCCGCTACCCTCATGGCCCGGCAGCCGTCCTGCGGACATGTACGCTTGGGAAGTTGCCCAGTGCTTCGGAATGGCGACGTACCACTACGCCAACTCCGAGTCCGACTACGCCGAGTTGCGCGACGTGACTCTGTCGATCCCGATCTCGAACCTGCTTCCGAGCCTGACCACCTGGGCCAGCCGGGCGGATCTAACGATTTCTGGACGCAACGTGGCTTTCTGGACCCACAAGAACTTGGTTACGGGCCACCCGGAGATGAATGAAGGCTCGCCGTATACCACCACGTCTGGTGAGTTCCGCCACGACTTGGTGAAGGGTGTCGACGAGACGCTTCCGCCAGCTTCCTACTTTACGGTTTCGCTGCGGGCGGTCTTCTAGAAATGGAATCCGGAGCCAAGGAGAATGGAAATATGAGTGTCCATGAATTTATGAGGAAGGTCATGGCCAGCGGCGCTCTCGCCGCGGTCATGGTTTTCGCGGCGTGTGACCTCGAGGTCACCAACCCCGGCCCCGTCCAGGATGCCACGCTCAGCCTGACGGGCGCGCACCAGGGAATCGTGAACGGAGCGATTCGAGGCGTGCAGGAAGGGTTCGGAACTTACGCGCTACTGGGCGGCACCCTCACACATGAGCTGATGGCGAGCGGCCACACCGGCTCCGCGGGCGTCCGGCCCGAGGAGGAGGTCGCGGCGCTGAGCGACGAGTACGACGGGAGGGGCGGATGGGGCAGGCTCCATCGCGCCCGCTGGGTCGGCGAAGAGGCCATTCGGCGTTTCACGGACCCGGAGTCCGGTGTCAACACTGCTGACTATTCGCCGCTCGCGCAGGCCTATTTCTGGGCTGGCCTCGCCAGCCGATACCTGGGTGAGAACGCGTGCACCACTGTCTTTGATGGCGGCTCGCCCGAGCCCAAACTGGCGTATTTCGATCACGCCATCGAGCACTTCGACAACGCCGTGACGGTCGGCCAGGCCGCCGGCCTGAGTGACATGGCGACTGCGGCCATCGGAGCGAGAGCTGCCGCGAAACTCTTCAAGGGTGATTACAGCGGCGCGCGCTCCGACGCGCAACAGGTTCCGTTCGATTTCAAGTACCTGACCTCGTACTCGGGGTTCGGGGGCGAGTATTACTACTTGTACGGGCATGTGGAGAGTCTGGGCTTCCAGTCGCTTTCCTACTGGGGTACCCCTGCGGCGGAGCACTTCCTGCTGACCGGCGACTCGCGGGTGGCATTCGGCTATGACAATGGTTCCCTGGAGATCGACGGTGACGGGGATATTGTTGGTCCAGCCAGTGAACCGGCAGTTCGCGGCCAGACACATCCCGCGCGTCCCACCTGGAGCTCGCTCGTTCCCATGTACTATCCTCTTAAGGGCATCGCGCCGAGGAATCCCGACACGGAGTTTCTCATCTTCAACCCCGACCGCGCTCAGCAGCGTGAGGACTTGCAGGTCGAGCTCGTTGACGGTCGCGAGATGGAGTTGATCCAGGCGGAAGTCGCGTTGCAGGACGGCAATTGGCAGATGGCCATGACCCACATCAACAATGTGCGCACGGCTACCCCGGTCTACCCGATCGACATGACCGATCCGTCGAAGTTCGACCTCTCATTGCACCCGGCCGAGCTGGCGGACTGGAACGATAACGCCGATCTCTCAGCATATTTCGACCAGAACAGCTACACCCTGCAGGATTTCACCGAGGACGCCCAGATGATGGCGGGCGGGAACATGATGTTGGGTGACCGCATGATGGCTCCAGTCGAAGCGAGCAACCTCGAGGAGGCGTGGTCGGCGCTCAAGTTCGAGCGCCTGATCGAGTTTACCATGGAGGGACGTCGCTTCGGTGACAGGTGGCGCTGGCGGGCGAACCCCGCAACCGACGCACCGAGTGCGGGCTCGGGTGTCGGAGCAACGGACACGCCGGGCGAATATCACGAACTCGAGTTCATTCCTCCCTCGCTGGCCGCGCGTTATAACATGCCGGAGAAGCCGCTCATGCTGTGCTTCCCCTTGCCGCAGGGAGAGAACGACACGAACCATAACATCGACGAGGGCTATATGGACTGGGTCCCAAGGCCGTAGGCCCGCAGGTCGACTCCAGTTCTGGTACGGAGAACACGGGGGAGGGCGCGATGAGCGTCCTCCCCCGTGAGTTTTTTGTCGTTGAGCTTGCGTTGCCGGTCGCCCGAGCGTCCATTTGGTGGATAGGACGCCGCCTCCGGCGAGTCGACGAGTCGTCTGAACCACGGGAGGCCTGATCTGCCTTTGGACCTGTCCGGGATGGGAGGAGGCCATTTCCCGCACATCTTTCGGCTGGATGCCCTGGGAATCACACCCGGCTTGGCTACGCGTAGCTGGACCGGTGAAGCGCTTGTTGGGGGCCGGAGTGCTCGTGACCCTTGCGTGCGGAGACAGTCTCATTCACTCCGTCGAACCTCCGTTGCAGCCCGGACTCCTCCACGAGACGATACCACCGGAAGGCTATGAAGGGCCTCTGGAGCACGCGATCATAATCGGGCTGTCGGGACAGCTCACCCGTTCAGGGTTTGCGCTCGGCCACCTCCCCCCGGAAGCGGGTGAGATGAGCCGCGCTTCGTTGCTCTGGATAGGATGCTATGTCCGCGAGAACAGCGAAGAGAGTTATGTGATGATCGACCAGGTCGAGAGCTCGCCTTTCCCGTGCGGGATCGTACCACACAACAACCACCTGGACGCCGTCATCGAGTCCGTGGAGACCCCTTCGTGGATGGCGCTTGTCGTGGTGAACGTGCCGTGAACGTATTTGGGGCCATCTGGCCAGAAGAGTGCAGTGGAGGCGCCCGGTGATCCATTTTCCGATTTCGTTTCTTGTGGTCGCCGTGACGTTGGCCACGGTTCCGTCGTTGGCACAGGCACAGGACGGCGGCTCCATCGTGGGCGAGGTAGTTGACGACACCACTCTGGAACCCATCGCTGGCGCCACCGTCACTGTGGTGAGCCACGAACGCTCTGACGTCACCAACGACGACGGCCACTTCTCCCTGCGCGACGTCACGCCCGGCAGCATTTCCGTCAGGGTTGAACAGCTCGGGTACATCTCCGTTGTGGGCGAGGTCGAGATCCGCTCGAACGACGTGACCTTCGTGCGGCTGCAGCTCTCCCCCATGGCCTTCCTGCTGGACGAGCTGCGCGTCGTCGCGGACCGACGCGAACACGAGGCGGAGGATGGCGGTATCTTCACCGAGATCATCCCCGACGAATCGGATTCGGCCCGCAATACCCTCGAGCTTCTCGTCACCCGGGTGCCCTCCCTCACGGTGCGCACGGACGCCACCGCATCTGCCACGCGGAGCGAAATACGCATTCGCGGCAACGGCTCCGTCTCGCAAAGCAACATGCCTTCGATCTACGTAGATGGGGCGAAAGCGGACATCGCGTACCTGGAGGACCTCTCTGCTACCGAGGTACGGAGGATTCGCGTACTGCGGGGCCCGTCGGCCGCGTCCCTCTACCCCGATGCCGCCAACGGCGTCATCCTGGTCGAGACCTGGAGGTCCCGCCGCTGAAACGGTTGGGCGATTCGCGCCATGTCACCGGTCGGAGATCAGCGGTGACAGATTGCTCGCCAGCAGGCGCCGGTTGAACTCGGCAACCTCGCCTTCGAACAGCTCGTCCACCCGCGAGCGATATTCCAACACCCGCGCGTTCAGCAGCAACTGCACCTCGGTCACCTGGTCTGTCGGCGCGAAGTCCCCGTTCATGATGTTCCCGCCCAGGTAGCGCAGCTCCTCCGCCAGCTTGGGAGCCCAGCGCACGCCGTCCTGCCCGGTGCCGGTCGTGATCAGGCGCACCAGGTTGTCCTCGACGGCGATCAGGCTCTCGTCCAGCTCCGACGCCGCGCTCAGGATGTCGTCCGCCTCCCCGCGGTCTTCCAGCACGGCCTGCAGATCGTAGAGTTGGCGCCGCACCCACTCGATGCGGTTCACCATCGACGTCACCTCGGCGTAGTCGTCCCGGATCTCCGAGAACGCCGCGAGCTGGGTGCGGATGTCCTCCTCGGTCCCGCTGGAGTTGGGATCCTTGAGTACGCGCAGCTCCTGCGACTGGCTCGGCTGACCCTCGACTTCGAGCGTCACGGTGTAGGTGCCGGGAGGCATGAGCATCGACAGCCCCTGCCCGCCGGAGCGCGCGCGGTCATCGCCCAGGTCCACCCAGTCGGCGTACAGCGGCTTGGTGCGGAACACCATCTCGGGTGAGGGTTCGTCCCGCAGATCCCACCACACCCGGTTGACCCCCGCCTGTCCGGGGCCCTCCAGCGAGCGCACTTCGTTGCCGGCCGCGTCGGCGATGCGCACCATCGCCCCGTTCGCGCCGGACTGGTCCAACCAGTAGCTGATCGAAGCGCCGTAGGGCGGGTTGTCGCCGTCGGACTGGTCGTTCGGCATCGAGCGCGCCGCAGTGATGGCGCGGAATCGGTACGCGTCCCGGGGCGCGAAGAGATGCGTCGTTGACGCCGTGACTTCGGCACTCAGCTGCTGCAGCGGCGTGATGTCGTCCAGAATCCAGAAACCGCGCCCGTAGGTGCCCACGACCAGGTCGTTGAAGTGCTTCTGCACCTCGATCCCATACATCGGCGACGCGGGCATGTTGTTCATCAGAGGCTGCCAGTTGTCTCCGTCGTCGAAGGAGACGTAGAGCGTGTTCTCGGTGCCGAGATAGAGCAGGCCGGGACGCACCGGGTCCTCGTGGATGTCGCGCGCATAGCTCAGAGGGCTGTCGGCGATGCTCTCGACGATCTTCGTGAAGCTCTCGCCGAAGTCGTCGGTGCGGTAGACGTGCGGCTCGAAGTTGCCCTGCTGGTGATGCTCGATTGCCAGGTAGGCCTTGCCGGTCTCGTGCCCCGAGGCGTGAATGCCGCGCACCACGCCGTCGGGCGGCAGGTTGGGGATGTTGCCGGTCACGTCGGCCCAGTTCTCGCCGCCGTCCCGAGTCACATGCACCAGTCCGTCGTTCGACCCCGCCCACAGCACGTCTGCGTCCATGGGGGACTCGGCGAAGGCGTAGATCACGCAGCAGAACTCGACGCCGATGTTGTCGGGCGTGAGGCCGCCCGAGATGCCCATGCGGGACTCGTCGTTGGTGGTCAGGTCGGGGCTGATGACCTCCCAGCTCTGGCCGCCGTTGCGGGTGCGGTGCACATGCTGGCTGGTCACGAAGACGGTGTTCCTGTCGTGCGAGGAGACGTGCAGCGGGAAGGTCCACTGGAAGCGGTAGCGCACCCCGCTGGCCGGATGGCCGCTGGCGAGCTGGGGCCACACCTCCACGTCGCGGAACTGGCGGTTGCGGGCGTCCCAGCGAACCACGACGCCGCCCCTCGCCCCCGAGCCCGACGCGCTCGACCAGACGATGTCGGGGTCTTCGGGGTCCGGCGTTGCGAATCCGCTCTCGCCGCCTCCCACGGTCACCCATTCGGAACGCGAAATCGGCCCG
Source organism: Longimicrobiales bacterium (assembly GCA_965237885.1). GTDB lineage: Bacteria > Gemmatimonadota > Gemmatimonadetes > Longimicrobiales > Gaopeijiaceae > BD2-11. The sequence goes on from CBDEGN010000002.1 coordinate 2,423,013, forward strand.
CCGATGCCGCCGAAGCCGCCGGTGCGGCTGTTGCTGGGCCCACGGAACGAAGGCCCGTCCTGCCGGTTGCCGAGCACGTTATACGGGATCGCGTTGTCCACCGTCACGTGGTACATCTGGCCGATGGGCAGCTCGGTGGCGTGCCACGACATGCCCCGGTTCATCGAGACCGACACGTTCTGGTCGTTGCCCACGATCATGCGGTCGCCGTCCAGCGGATCGATCCACATGTCGTGGAAGTCGCCCCCCGGGCGCTGCCGGCCCTGATGGTTGACGTAGGTGCGGCCCCCGTCCAGCGAGCGCGACAGCCCGGAGGTCTGAAAATAGACCTCGTCCGGGTCGTCCGGGCTGGCGAAACAGTTGTTGTAGTAGGCGGTGCGTCCGCCCAGGTCGCGGGAGTGGTTCATGAGCTCCCAGGTCGAGCCCCCGTCGAGCGAGCGCCAGAACTCGCCGCTCTCGGTCTCGCGCCCGTGCCAGGGCACTCCGTCGCCCGTCTCGATGAGCGCGTAGACCCGGTTCGGATCCGCCCGCGTCAGGCAAACGTCGGTCTTCCCGACCGGCAGCACCGGCAACCCGTTGCCCTCGAGCTTCGTCCACGTGTCCCCGCCATCGCTCGACATATGGATGCCGCTGCCCTCGCCGCCGCTCTCCCGCCCCCAGGTGTGGACCTCCACCGTCCACATGCCGGCGAACAGCTTGCGCGGGTTGGAGGGGTCCATCTCGATGCTGGAAGCGCCGGTGTTCTCGTCCACGAAGAGCACGTGCTCCCAGCTCTCCCCGCCGTCCATGGTGCGGAACACGCCGCGCGCCTGCTGCGGCCCGTGCCCGTGTCCCAGCGCGCCCACATACACGATGTCGGGATCCTGCGGATGGATGACGATGCGCGACATGCGTGTCGGCCCGCCTTCCCCCAGACCCATATGACGCCACGTCGCCCCCGCGTCGGTGGACTTGTAGACGCCGGTGCCGAGCGAGACGTTCGAGCGAATGTGTGGCTCGCCCGTGCCGGCCCAGACGATCGCGGGGTCCGAGGGCGCCACGGCCATGGCACCGACCGAGTGGTCGCTCTGGCCATCGAAGACGGGCTCCCAGTACTCGCCGCCATCGCTCGTCTTCCAGATGCCGCCCGATGCGGCCCCCGCGTAGTAGGTCATCGGGTCTCCCGGCACTCCCACCACCGAAGCAATGCGGTTTCCGACCGGCCCGATGTGGCGGTAGCGGAGCTGCTGGTAGGCTTCGGGCGCGACCTGCTGTGCGGCACTTGCGCCCGCCAGGGCAAGCGTCGCGGCAAACAGGTAAAGTGAACTCCGCACGATTCTCGGCAAAACTACATGCATCGTTCGTTCTCCCTATGATGTTGCGCTCTCAAACACTATGGATCCTCTTGGCACCATAGGGCCGCGTGCTCCCGCCAGGCAAGCGAAATCGGCGGGGCTGGACGTGCGCCTGAAAGCTGGTTGCCGCGCCCGCCGATTCACGATAAACTGACTGATTGACTTAGGCTCGCCTGCGGCCCACGGAAGGGAGGGCCTGAACTCAACGTTTTGCGCGGGCTGAGGGTCATGTACGATGCGGGCGGGGTTCGTTGCGTCAAGGCGCGGCGGTCGTCGGCTCCAGGAGCATCCTGACTCGCAAGGGCCGTTTTCGGCGTTCACAGTTTCGTTCGCAGGACAAGGACGGGAGCACTGGCATATGAAGATCCTCAATCCTGGCACTGCATTGATCGGCGGGCTCCTGATTACGGGAGCCGGAGTCGGCACGGGTTCGGGTCCCGCTGCCCCGAATGCGGAATCCGTTTCGCCACCGAACGCGGCACACGCCGCGCCGGTGCCCACCGAGGAACTGACCGCCGTTGTGCGAACCTACTGCCAGGTCTGCCACAACGACGCGCTGCTGACCGGCAACGTCTCGTTCGCCGAGTTCACGGTGGAGGGATCCGCCGACAACCCGGAGATCGCGGAGCGCATGATCCGCAAGTTGCGCGCGGGCATGATGCCTCCGCCCGGCATGCCGCGCCCGGAGCCCGAGACGCTGCTCGCGCTGGTCGAGACCCTCGAGAAGAACGTGGACGACGCCTATCGGCGCCATCCCAATCCCGGAATCCGCACGTTCCAGCGGCTGAACCGTGCCGAGTATTCGGCTGTCATCCGGGAGTTGCTGGGGATCGAGGTGGACGCGGGTGTCTGGCTTCCACTCGACCAGATGAGCGAGAACTTCGACAACATCGCCGATGTCCAAGCGCTCACCCCGACCCACCTCGACGCCTACCTCAATGCCGCCAGCGACGTCAGCCGTCTGGCGGTCGGCAGCCCGAATGTCGATCCCACCGACGCTACCTACAACACCTCGCCGTACGGTTCCCAGCACGCCTGGGAGTATGTGGAGGGAGCACCCTACGGAACCCGGGGCGGGATCGTGGTCACCCACGATTTCCCGGCCGATGGTGAATACATTCTCTCACCCGTGATCGAAGGCGGCCGCAGCGCCCGCTTCGAGGATGTCGACATCTCCATCGACGGGGAGCCCATCGCCTTGCTGGCGGCCGGGCCCTTCCCGCGCGGCGGCGCGGACTTCCGCGGCGGATCCCCCATCAGGACCAGCCCCACCTTCATCCGCGCCGGACAGCGCACGGTGTCCGCGGCGTTCGTGCGCCGGATCGACGGCCCCTACGACGACCTCATCAAACCGCCCGAGTGGTCGCTCGCCGGCGGAGCCGGGGGCAGCCCGGGCCAGACCGCCCTGCCGCACCTCAAGAGCCTGATCATCAGCGGTCCCTACAACGTGACCAGCGTATCGGAAACCGAGGCACGTCGCAGAATCTTCACCTGCCGGCCCACCCTTCCAGAGGAAGAGCGCGTCTGCGCCAACCAGATCGTCGACCGGCTCGGAAGTGCCGCCTACCGCCGTCCCCTGGACGAGCGCGACAAGGTCGGCCTGATGGCGTTCTACGACGACGGAGCCGCGGACTCGGGATTCGAGACCGGAGTGCGCCGGGCGCTTCAGGCCATCCTGGCGAGCCCCCACTTCATCTTCCGCATCGAGAAGCAGCCGGAAGACATCAAGGCGGGTGAGCGCTATGAGATCAGCGACCTGGCGCTGGCGACCCGCATGGCCGCGTTCCTGTGGGGCACTCAGCCGGACGCGGAGCTGATCGATCTGGCCCGCCGGGGCAAGCTCTCAAGCGACAAGGAACTGGAGAGGCAAACGCGCCGCATGCTGGCCGATCCCAAGGCCGAGGCGCTCGGACCTCGCTTCGCCGCGCAGTGGTTCCGGCTGCAGGACCTCGCCAAGGTGCATCCGGATTCCTACTGGTTCCCGAACTACAGCGAGCAGTTGGCCGACGCCATGCGCACAGAGACCGAGATGTTCTTCAACAGCCTCGTGCGCGGAGACCGCAGCATTCTGGATCTCTTCACGGCGGACTATACCTACCTCAACGAACGGCTGGCCAGGCACTACGGCATCCCCGGAGTGCTCGGTGAAGATTTCCGGCGCGTCGAGTACCCGGACAGCCGCCGCGGAGGGGTTTTGGGGCAGGGCTCCATCCTGGTGCTGACCTCGATGGGTACTCGTACTTCGCCGGTACTGCGCGGCAAGTGGGTCATGGAAGTGCTGCTGGGGACGCCGCCGCCGCCGCCGCCGCCCGATGTCCCGGCCCTCGAGGAGACCGAAGGCGCGGCGGACGGACGCTTCCTCACCACGCGCCAGCGGATGGAGATACACCGTGCCAATCCGGTTTGCCAGTCGTGCCATCTGTTCATGGACCCGATAGGCCTTGCGCTCGACAACTTCGACGTGACCGGAAAGTGGCGCATCCGCGAGAACAACATGACGCTCGACACGCGCGGCAACCTCTACGACGGAACCCCGCTGGCAACGCCCGAGGACCTGCGCGAAGCACTCATGAACCGCCCGATCCCGCTGGTGCGCACGTTTACGACCAACCTACTGGCGTATGCGCTGGGTCGTCGCGTAGAATACCACGATCAGCCCACCGTGCGTGCCATCGCGCGGATCGGCGAGGAGGACGACTACAGCATGTCGTCCTTCATCATCGGGGTCGTCCAGAGCGACCCGTTCAGGATGAGGATGGCGGATATCGTCACCGAAGAAGAGATGGGGAACGGAGGGTCATAAGGACGCTGCCCGAGGGGATCAGCGCACGACCGAAACCGGGTTATACGAACCTGCTTCAGGAGATCTGACATGCAATTCATCACAGGCAAGCACATCCCTCGCCGTATGTTCCTGCGCGGGATGGGCGCGACCGTGGCGCTCCCGCTGCTCGACTCCATGCTGCCTGCGGCAAGTCCCTGGGCCAGCCTCAAGCTGGCGGAAGGGAAGCCCCGCCTCCTTGCCATCGAGGTGGTGCACGGAGCCGCCGGTAGCGTGGAATGGGGCGCCGAACAGTTCCTGTGGGCCCCCGAGAAGATCGGGCGCGACTTCGAGTTCGTGGGGCAGAGCGCACTGACTCCGCTCGAGGACTGGCGCAAGTACCTGACGATCGTCAGCAACACGGACGTGCGCATGGCCGAGGCCTTCACCGGCCCGGAGATCGGTGGCGACCACTTCCGTTCCAGCGCCACCTTCCTGACCCAGGAGCATCCGAAGCAGACGCAGAGTTCCGATCTCTACGTCGGCACCTCGCTGGACCAGATGTTCGCCGGCCGGTTCGGGCAGGACACGCCGCTTCCCTCCATGCAGCTGTGCATCGAGGATCTCGATCAGGCCGGCGGCTGCACGTACAACTATTCGTGCGCCTACACTGACTCGATCAGCTGGGCCTCGCCCAACGCGCCGCTGCCGATGATCCGCGATCCGCGCACCGCCTTTGACCTTCTCTTCGGTGCGGGCGGCACTCCGGAGGAACGTCAGGCGCGCCGGCGCGAGAATGCGAGCATCCTCGACTGGATCGTCGGAGAAGTGGCCCATCTGAAGCGCGAACTGGGCGCAACCGACCGCCGCCGCATGGACCAGTACCTGGACAACGTGCGCGAAATCGAACGCCGCATTCAGATGGTCGAGGCGCAGAACAACAGCGGAGCACAGCGCGAGCTGCCCGAGGCGCCCGCGGGAGTGCCGGATTCGTTCACCGAGCACATGCAGATGATGTTCGACCTGCAGGTGCTGGCGCTCCAGTCCGACATGACCCGGGTCTTCTCCTTCAAGACCGGACGCGACGCGTCGAACCGGATCTACCCGGAGAGCGGAACGGACAAGCCCTTCCACCCGACCTCGCACCACGGCAACAACGAGGAGACCATCCTCGACTTCAACACCATCAACAAGTTCTACGTGGGCCTGCTGCCGTACCTGCTGGAGAAGCTCCACAACAGCCAGGACGGTGACTCCAGCCTGCTCGACCAGACCATGATCATGTACGGGTCGCCCATGGGAGACCCGAACATTCACAATCACCGTCGGTGCCCGCTGTTGCTGCTGGGTGGCGCGAATGGCCAGCTCGCGGGCAACATGCACCTGAAGGCGCCGGACGGAACCCCGATGGCCAACGTCTTCCTGAACGTGATGCACAAGCTCGGCTTCGACGAGATGGCGAGCTTTGGCGACAGCACGGGCGAGTTCGCCGTGCCCAGTTCGGTGTTGACCGCGGTCGAAGAGGCAAGTCAGTCACGATAGAACCGGGGGGGCGATCCATCATGAAGAAGAGAGTGCATGTGAACGTGTTGGCGGCCTTGGCCGTCAGCATGCTGCTTACGTCGGCGGCCGCGCCGGACTCTCCCTTGGCGGACGCCGCCATGAAGGGAGATGTCGCGGCGGTGCGGGCCCTGCTGGCAAACGGAGCGGACGTCAACGCCGCGCGCGGGGACGGAATGACCGCCCTGCACTGGGCGGCCGAGACCGGCAACGCGGATATCGCAGAGGTGCTGGTGAGCGCGGGGGCGATCATCGAGGTCACAACCCGGCTGGGGGCGTACACACCGCTGCACGTAGCAGGGAGACAGGGCGCCGCGGATGTCGCCTGGGTTCTGCTGGAGGCCGGAGCTAACGCGCGCGCAATGGCCGCGACCGGTTCCACGCCTCTGCATCTCGCGGCGGCCGCGGGAAGCGCGGAGGCGGCCAGGCATCTGCTGGACCACGGGGCGGACATCGACGCGCGGGCCGGTGATGCCCAACAGACGCCGCTGATGTTCGCGGCGGCGGCCGACCGCGCGGAGGTCGTGGAACTTCTCATGGCTCAGGGAGCGGATCCCGACGTCACGACCACGCTGATGGAAGCCGCCACCCGGAGTGCCGTGGACGGGTACGCGAGCGAGCGCATGCAGGAAGTGCTCGACGCCTTCAAGGGGGATGGCAACGCGCCGCCGACGCCGGCCCAGATCCAGGCCGCCCTGGAGATCGCGCGCGCCGTGCAGCGAGCCGGCGTGGTGCCGGAGAAGGAGGAAGACGACGAGGAAGAAGACGACCCCAGGGCGTTCTCCCGCGAGCCCCCCGAGGAAAAGTGGGGCAGCCTGACCGCGCTGCACCATGCGGCCCGGGAAGGGGCCATCGGCGCGGCGATGGCGCTGCTGGACGGCGGCACCGACATCGACCATGTGACCGAGGCCGACAACACGAGTCCCCTCGTCATGGCGGTCATCAACGGGCGCTTCGACCTGGCCATGAAGCTGCTGGAGCGCGAGGCCGATCCCAATCTGGCCACCGTGGACGGCGTTGCTCCCCTGTACGCCACCCTCAACATCCAGTGGTCGCCGAGGTCACGCTACCCGCAGCCGCGCGCCCACGAGCAGCAGGAAACCGTCTACACGGAACTCGCGCAGGCCCTGCTCGAGGCCGGCGCGGACGTGAATCATCAGGTGACGAAGAACTTCTGGTACTTCACCTACAGTGGCTGTGGCAACGGCAACTGCGGGCTGGAGAACCAGGCCGGGGTGACGCCCTTCTGGCGTGCCGCGCGCGCTCTCGACATTGACGGTATGAAGCTGCTGCGGGCATGGGGCGCGGACTGGAACATCGCCACCATCAAGCAGCCTGAGCGCCGCCGGGGCCGGAACCCGCGCACGGGCGACAGCGAAGATGAAGACCAGCTCGATCCGTCGGGCTTGGAGCCCGTTCCGGTGGGAGGACCCGCTGTGTTCGCAATCCATGCCGCCTCGGGCGTGGGCTACGGCGAGGGCTTTGCCGGCAACGCCCACACCCACATCCCCGGCAACTGGATCTCGGCGGTGGACTACCTGCTTGAGCTCGGCGCCGACATCAACCAGCGCGACCACAACGGCTACACGCCGCTGCATCACGCGGCCGCGCGCGGCGACACCGAGATGGTCCAGTGGCTGGTGGACCACGGCGCCGACGTCATGGTGGTGAGCCGCAAGGGACAGACCACGGTCGACATGGCCAACGGACCGGTTTCACGCGTGACCCCGTACCCGGAAGCGATCGCCTTGCTGGAGAGCATGGGCGCGATCAACAACAACAACTGCATCTCCTGCTAGGGGGAAGCGCAGGAAAAATCGGCACGCTCCCTCACTGAGGGGGGCGGAGGAGCGAAACGCCCGTGACCAATTGCGGTCGCGGGCGTTTTTGCGTCGAGGCCGGTCTCGCGCTGTAGCCTCGCGAAGTCTGTGCCCACTATCAGGGTCGGGTGGCCGTGCCCGGAACATTCGCGCGGTGCGGCTCAACGATGGACAAGGCGTCAAGTTTGCCAGCGTGTCCGAGATGCGGTGGACCTCGCGGACACGCTGGCCATCACCGGCAATCGTCGATTCTTCGGATCGAACCGGTCGTCGCAGCCGGGTCGAAACGCTTTCGTTTCCGCTCGACGATGTCAGCTACGTGTTGGTGCGCGAGTTCAGCCCGGGCAAAGTCGTTCTGGGCGAGCGCCGGAGCTGGTTTCGCAACTGGCGCTGTGTTCTTGCTGATGGCGCTTTCAGGGTGACGAACCGTCTCGACAACGAGAAACCGGGGACCCGGCAGTGCGAGATCCCCGGTTTTCCTGCGCTTGGTGTTGTGTCCGTGAGGTCGGCTGGTCGCCAGCTCTTGGCGGAAGGTCGCGGGCGGGCAGGCCGCTGCTAGCCGCCCCCTCCCCTCATGCTCGTAACCTCGATCAGCCCGTTTGGAAACCCTGTTCCCCAGCGCATGGTGGCATCAGCGGCGCTGTGATAGCGAACCGACTGCACCTGGTCGGGGCGTAGCGAATCCAGGATCGCCCAGTCCTGCGGACCTGAGCCATCCAGGACGACGGCCACTGAGCGGTCACCCCCGAACTCGATGCTGGGCGCGCCTCGCGCGCGCATCCAGCGGGGCCGCAACTGACGGATCGCGTCGGCGAGCATCATGGTGGAGTAGTCCGCGAGTTCTTCCGTCACGATCAGGTCCGGGTCACGCCGGATTCTATCTCCCCCGCCACCCGTCGAGGCGCACGCCTGGGCAAGCATGATGAGCGACACCGCCATCACGAGTTTCATTCCGGTACGTCGCATGATGCTTGCCTCCGTCAAAGGTTCAGGTACGCGCGTTAATCATCGGAGAGACACGCCTCAGAAACAAGCCCTGCGGCCGCCATGGCGGCCGCGCTACCATTCCGTCCTACAATTTCTCTGGGCAGGGGTTCGCCCGCAGGCGAACTTGGAGGGGGGCTACCCAGCGGCGCGCGCCCGGTACGGCCGGTGGCATCCCCCGCAGGTCCTGCCGAGGCCTGCGGCCGCTTCGTCAACGGCCGCCATGTCGCCCGAACGAGCCGCTTCCGCCAAGCCGGCGGCAGCGCTCTGGAAGGCCGAGAGAGCGTCCCCGAAGCCGGCAGCATCCCCCCAGATGTCCGGAAGCGCGCGCGAGCCCTCGCCATGAGACCCCTCGGGGAAGATGTCGGAGGCCATCACCGACAGCTGCTGCAGCGAGAGCGCATGCCCAAGCACATGGCCCTGATGGGGCACGTCCTCGCTCAGGATGGCGGTGAGCGCGCCGCGGTGGGCGCCGATTCCGCTCATGATGGACTGGCGATACTCCATGTCGGGTGTGGGATCCTGCGCCGCCGCGTGGGCGGGTGCGAGGACAGCGACGATGCAGGCGGTGAGAGCGGTGCGGGTAACGGCTTGATACGAGCGGGCCACGGCGTGTCCTCCTCCCCGGAATGAGACCCGGAGGCACCCCGTGAAGCGACCGTCCGGGCGGGTTCCAAAACCGATGTCACGGAACCCCGTAGATAGGTTGCCAGGGGCGTCAGCGCAAGGGAGGTCAGGGGCGTCGGCGCGAGAGGATGCGAAGACGGCAGGACGGCCGAGAGGGCGGCGTTTCGATAGCCGCCTCCTCGACCGCAGTCCGCCGGGAATCCATCGCGGTGCGGAGGATTCTAGTGTACCGTATCATAAGTCCTTACGCAGTGGATGGTCGTGTGGTACCCTTCCCCGTGGCCTTCAGGGACCTCAAGAGGGGAGATGGCGACGCCATGGCGAATCACCACACGCGAGCGGTGCCGGAGATCGACGACGGACAACGGGAAGAGCTGGAGCGCTGGCTGCCGGTCCAAAACCGGACAGGCCCTGGCGCTGCGCGCCCGGATCGTACTGGCGTCCGCCGAGGGAGAGAGCGACATGAGCGTGGCCGCCCGGCTGGGCACGACGCGCGAGACGGTCGGCAAGTGGCGCCGACGGTTCATCGAAAAGGGGTGTGACGGCCTTCTGGACGAGCCGAGGCCAGGCGCGCCGCGCACGGTCGGCGACGCGGACGTCGAACGGCTGGTGACGATGACGCTCGAGTCGATGCCGCGGGGCGCGACGCAGTGGAGCGCGCTCGATGGCGAAGGCGTGCGGCCTGAGTTCCGCGACGGTGAACCGGATCTGGCGGGCCTTCGGCCTGCAGCCGCACCGCGCGGGAAACCTTCAAGCTCTCCACCGATCCCCTGTTCATCGAGAAGGTGCGCGACATCGTCGGGTGCCCCGCCGGAGCGGGCGGCCGTGCTCTGCGTGGACGAGAAGTCGCAGATCCAGGCGCTCGAGTCCAGCCCTTCCGCTGCGCCCGGGGACACCGGCCCGGCGGACCCACGACTACAAGCGCCACGGCACCACGTCGCTGTTCCCGCCCTCGACGTCGCCACCGGCGAAGTCATCGGACGGCTACCCGCGCCACCGCTCCGTCGAGTTCAGGAGGTTCCTCACGGTCATCGAGAAGGCGGTGCCGAAGGAACTGGAGGGGTTCTCGACAACTACACGACCCACAAAACCGGATGATCAAGTGGCTTCTCCGACACCCCCGCTTCCACCTGCACTTCACCCCGACCAGCGCGTCCTGGCTCAACCAGGTCGAACGCTGGTTCGCGGAGATCACGAACAAGCGGATCCGGCGCGGGAGCTACCGAAGCACTCGTGAACTCGAACAGGCCATCGAGGACTATCTGGCCGTCTACAACGAGGACCCCAACCCCTTCATCTGGACGAAGTCAGCGGACGACATCCTGGAATCCCTGAAGAACTACTGCGAAAGAATTAGCAATACAGGACACTAGCCGTCCGTCGCCGGTGCCGCCTCCGCAGCGACCATACTCCCGTCGAGGTAGCCGTTGAAGGTCTCGTCGAACGCCCCCGGGAAGAACTCCCCGGTCACAATCGACGCGCGTGTGGGATCGCCGTCGACCACCACGATGTTCAGCGGCGTACCCCACTTGCGCGGATCGAGGAGCGCCTTGCGCAGGCGGAAGTGCGAGGTCGTGGTGCGCACCAGGTCCTCGTTGTCGGGGTCGGGGTTCGGGCTCCCGACGATGACCGGGTATTCGATCCCGAATTCGGCGACGTACTCGGCCACCACATCGGGGTGCGAGTACTCGCTGCGTCCTACGATGGCGAGGCCGTCGCCGTGATGGTTGGTGTACTTGGCGACCAGGTCGGGCGCCTCGTAGCGGCAGTTGGCGCACCATTCGGCGAAGTAGGTCAGGAGCGCAACGCGATTCCCGCCTACCAGCTCATCGAGGTCGATCTGCTCACCATCTCTGGACGTACCGGAGAAATCACGGCGCAGGACTTCCCAGGGCACCAGGTAGTCACCGCCCGCTCCCGCGATCTGCGCGGTGAGGTCGATCGAGACCACTGGCGAGTATTCGTGCGGGTGGGGGGCGGCTTCGTCCGCTGCGGGAGTTGCCGGGTTCAGCGCCATCCATCCGCCTCCGGCCACGATGAGCAACGCTACCGCTGATACGATCCATCTCGTCATGGTTCACTCCCTTCAGTTGGGTTCGCCTGACTCCGTCTTGCTTCGGGCATTTCGGGCTTGGGGGAAACAAAAACGCCCGCCAGCGGGTCGCTGGTCGGGCCTCCGAGCATCCTCTGTCGCCAGTCAGAGCTGCTACATGGGTCGGCCCGCCCGACCTCGCATCGGGGTGCGGCATGGACACGAGCAGACCTCGACGACGGACTGTTGTCCACCGTGTCGCCGGGTGTCTTCGTTGTGGCTGTGGCTTGCGCGCATTGGGTGCTCGGGCTGGATTCGCCGGGATGACAAACTCGTCCGCAGTCCGCGAGGCAAAGATGACGCCGGAGCGAATGTCGCGCAACGTCAAGCGGTCCTGATGTTAGAAGCAAATGAACATGTCCGGTCTTGGTAGCACGTAGTCTGTCCGCTTTTCTCGTCCCGCCCGGAGCGACGCGAGCCCCCTCTACGCGGCCTGCCGGGCCCGGTCGCGGGCTTCCTCGAGCCGCCCGTCCGGATCGTAACGCCCCAGCGTGAGCTGGTTGTGGAAAACGGCCAGGCACCCATCCTCGTATTCGCGCACCTCGACCTGTGCCCGCACGTAGTGGATTCTGTGTCGCTGAGGCGGGATCTGCAGCACCTTCCCGTTGTAGGCCACGCAGTTGTCGTTGCGCACCGTCCGCGTCTCTTTCAGGCACAGAATCTCGTTCAGATCCACCTCCAGAAGCGGGACGAAGGCTCCGCCCGCTTCCTCCGCCCTGACCCCGAACACCGCGTTGAAGCGCGGCCAGTAACCCCGCAGATACTCGTTCGCGGCAGCCATCTCCCGGATCCCTTCCCGCGCCAGCGGCGAGTACGACGGGATCATCTCGATCCCCAGCTCCTTCATCGCCCGCCCAAACTGCGTCGGCTGCTCCTTGTCCACCTTGCCCCCGGCCTTCGGCGTGTACCAGTAGTGCGAGCCCCGGTCGGTGTACAGACTCGCGAAGATCCCCTTCGCCGCGATCGTCTCCCGCACCCCCAGGAAGCTCGACCACGTCCCCTCCTGCTCCACGAAGAACCCCGAGTATATCCGACTCGTGGCATCGTCCATCGTGATCACCAGGTCCCGCTTCCGGTCCCCGAACCACCCATGCGTCGAGGCGTCCTGGTGCAGCATCAGCCCCTCCACCGGCTTGCGCGGCCGCCACTTCCGATGACGGCCCCGCCGGCGCCCTCTCTTCACCAATCCCGCCGCCTGGAGCCGGTTCTTCAGCCAGGTGTAGGACCGCGCCCCGCCGTGCGCCTTCCGGTACCGCTCCCAGAAATGCCGCACGTTCCAGCCCGCGTACTCCCTCGCGTACAGCGTCTCCAACACGGCGACCTCCGCGTCCGGAGCCTTGCGGTGCGAGTCCCCCGGTCGAGCGCATGTCCCGAAGTCCCTCCAGACCCCGTGCCTCGTACCGCGCCGCCCAGCGCCGGAACGTCCGGTCGCTCACCCCCAGCACCTCGGCCGCCCGCGTCTGCGTCACCCGCTTGCCCCGCCACGCTCCGTACACCTCCGCAAACCTCAGCATCCGCACTTCTCGCAGCACCTCCGTCCGGTTCATCCAGCCTCCCTATCGGCCATCCGAAACCGGACAAGTTATGTGCTACGAAACCGGACAGATTATGTGCTCCTAACACGTCAAGCGGTCCTGAGTACCCGCTACGTGCCGAGGGGCTGCACGCCCCCGTGGCGTGACTCGACTCGAATTGTACGCCCCGTTGTCCGGCTCGGGTGATGGTTCGGGTGTGTCCCGGCGGACCCTGCCGGACCGCCGAATGTAAGAGACTTGGTTTGGGTGCCCGCCGGCGCGTTATCGATGGCCGGTGAAAAAGGTACCCCAGCCCGGAGGTCTTTCTTAGACCCTCGGGTCCCGAACACATGGATACCTCTTGAAGCGAGACATTGCGACCGGAGCCCGGGTTTCGGTGGCGAGGAGCCGCCGCCGGGCTGCACTGCCACTCGTGGCGTGCGGCCTACTTCCCGGAATGCTCGCGGCACAGACCGGCGGTCTGGAAGGAAGGGTAGTCGATGCCGATGGCCCCCCCGTCTTCGCCGCCAACATCCTCCTGGCACGCCCCGCAACACCGGAAGACGTGGAGCGGATCGCCGAGACCGATCGCTTCGGCTACTATCGGATCGAGAGCCTCGTCCCGGGGCAGTATCTGCTGCGCGCGCAGAGGATCGGATACGGCGAGGTCGTCCAGACCATCGAGATCGTCGCCGAACGCCGGGTCGAAGTCGATCTCACGCTGGTTGCGAGCCCGATCGTACTCGAAGGCGTTTCCGTCCGCACGGAGGAAAGCCGCGAGCGCAGCCGTTTTCTGCACACCGCTGGCGTAACGGTTCGCGAAATCTCTCAGACCGAACTCCGGCTGGTGCCTGGCCTGGCCGAAGCCGACCCCATACGCGCAGTCGAGGTCCTGCCCGGCGTGGTCTCCACCTCCGACTTCACGGCGTCGTTCAACGTGCGCGGTGGGTCCGCGGACCAGAACCTCATCCTTCTGGACGGTGTGCCCATCTTCAACCCGTTCCACCTGGGCGGCGTCTTCTCCGTCTTCAACGCCGACATGGTGGGCCGGGTCGAGCTGAGCTCAGGTGGTTTTCCGGCCGAGCACGGCGGAAGGGTGTCATCTCTGCTGCTTGTCGAAAGCGACGTCGGAACCGACGACTTCAACGTCCGAGGCGGAGTATCGCTGCTTGCCGCGCGGGTCGCTCTCGGAGGGCGGGCACCCGGGATGATGGAGCGAACGCTGGGGCTTCAGCGGCTCAAGTGGAGGGCCTCCGGCCGTCGTTCCTACTTCGACCAGCTGCCAAAGTCGATCCCGTACCATCTCACGGACTTTCAGAGCGTCGTGGAGGGATGGACCCCCGGGGGCAGCCGCATTCAGGTCACGGCGTACAAGGGAAACGATGTCTTCAACCTCACCGAGCCGCCCGGGGACGACGACGAGGACTTTCCCCTGCGAGCGGCCTGGGAATGGGGCAACGATCTGATCGGCGGGCGCTGGACCAGGCCCCGCCGCGACGGAGGGGCTTTGGATGTGCGGGCCGGGTATACCCGCTTCAATTCGGCCCTTGCCTTTCCGGACTTCTCGGACACCGAGTTTACCAGCAGCATCTCTCAGTTGTCGCTGGGAGCGGAACTGGAGCGCGCCATGGGCCGGCGCTGGACCTTCAAGGGCGGAGCTTCGGCGGACCGGATGAAACACCTCAATCTCGTTCGCTCCGGCGGCACGCGGTTTACCGACAACGCCGGGCAAGGCTGGCTGGCGGGAGTCTTCGCGCAGGCCGAGTGGAGGGGCGGGCTCGACTGGCTGGTGGAAGCGGGGCTCCGCTCCGACCGCTGGGCGCCCACGGGGGGCAGCGCCATCAACCAGGTGGCCCCCAGGCTTGCCGTGAAGCGGTTTTTCAGGGACGGGGACGTCGCCGTGAAGGCCGCGGCCGGGCGGTTCACCCAGTTTCTGCACTCGGCGCGCGACGATGGGATTCCCATCGGCATCGACGTATGGGTGCTAACCGGCGATCTGGCTCCCCACATCGCGTCCGACCAGGTCCAGGCGGGGGTCGAGGCGTACCTGACTGGCGGCTGGTTCGTATCGCTGGAAGCCTACGAGCGGCATTTCGACGGCGTAACCACCTTCAACTCCGTCGACGACCCGAACCGCTCGGACGACGATCTCCTTCCCGGCACGGGCCGGTCCCGCGGGGTCGACTTCTTCCTGCGCAAGACCGGAGAAGGGGTGACGGGCTGGCTGTCCGCGTCGTGGTTGCGCGCCACCCGCACCTTTCCGGATTTCCTGAGCGGCCGGGAACCGCCGCCTGACCGAAGCTATCCGCCGGTCTTCGACCGCCGGCTGGACATCGATGTGGTTCTGCGCCTGCCCATGCCGGCGGGTTTGCGCGGGGGCGTGCGCTGGAACCTCGGCACGGGGCTGCCGTACACCCGGCCGCTGGGTTCGTTTGCGTATTTCTCCCCGCAGAATGTCTCGGGAGGACGGCTCGTCTGGCAGGAGGAGGAGGCCAATGCCATGTATCTGGGCCCCCGCAACGGAGCCCGCTATCCGGTGTATCACCGCCTCGACCTGAGCATGCGCAGGACCTTTACCCTGGGCTGGGGCACGTTGACGCCCCATCTGGACGTGCTCAACGTCTACAACCGCAAGAACGTGCTCTTCTACTTCTTCGACTACACCGCACAGACCGCGACGCGCTCGGGCCTGTCCATGTTTCCGATTCTGCCGACGGCGGGGGTGGAGGTGACTTTCTGATGGGTGTCGGGCGTTGGCGCACGGTCCTTTGCACGCTGGCCGTAGTCCTGCCGTGGGTTTCCGCGTGCGAGCTCCAGGAGATCACGCTGGCCGAGTCGGAGGACGTGGTTGTCGCGGAAGTCTACGTCTCCGTCGACGTAAACGGCGTATACGGGATCGCCTGGATCCATCGCACCCTGGGTGGCGAGTCGACGTACCCCGTATCCACTGCGAACGTGTTCCTGCGATCGGAGTTCAGGGCTACCACGGTCCGCCTCGATCCGACGGATCCTTCCATCTGCGCCGGCGACGAACTACCGCCGGAATTCCGGGGATCCTGCTACGTCGCTGGTCCTCTTGAGACGCGGCTGTTCGGACCGGGCGCCCTTTTGGAAGCCATCGTCCGCCTGCCGGGCGGGGGTCGCATCACGGGCCGGACGCGTGTCCCGGGGGAGTACCGGATCGTGAGTCCGCACACCGGGCGACGTGGGATGTGCTCACTGGAGGTGGGGCAGCGGCTCAAGGTGGAGTGGACGCGCGCGGAAGGCGCGTGGGCCTACATTTCCGAGACGCAGATCATCAACCTTACGGCGGCGCTTGAGGACACGGACATCGAAGTGACGGAAGACCCTCTGCTGCTCGTCGGAGTGTCAATATCCGAAAAGGATACCACGATCGTATTCCCTTCGGAGTTCGGTCTCTTCGACCGCGTGAACCTGGACCGTGATCTGGCATTGGTCCTGCAGGATGGCCTACCTTTCGGAACGCAGGCGGAAGTCGTGGTAGCGGCGGCCGACCGCAACTATGTAAACTGGGTACGGCGCGGCATCTTCAACCCGTCGGGCATCGTTCGCGTTCCCAGTCTCTACGGCGACGGCACCGGTGTCTTCGGGTCGGTCGTGCGGCAGCGCTTCACGGTTGACGCCGGATTGCAGATTCCGGCACCCGCGCCATGCGAACCTGCGTAGCCTTTGGATTGTAACAACAGGGACGGTGCCCCGCTCCCTACAACATGATGATGAGGCTAAGACCATGGCGAACATCATTCTTCCCCCCGGCTGGCGTATTCCCGAGTCGCAAGCGACGCCCAGGGAGGTTTTCCTCCGGCGCCGCGAATTCGTGCGCGCGCTCGGTCTCGGGGTAGCCGCGCTGGGATCGGCGGCCTGCGGGTCGAAGTTCATCGCAAACGAACAGGATTCGGTCGAGCCGGATCCGCCGGGTCCCGTAGATCCCACGACTCCGACGGATCCCGTCGATCCGCCCTGGACGTGCGACGACGATCCGCCAAGAAACCCGCTGCACACCATCTGTTCGTCGCCGAACATCGACCTCTATCCGGCGGAGCGGAACGCCGCGTACACGCTGGGATCACGGGCGATCACCGACCGCAACAGCACTGCGACGTACAACAACTACTACGAGTTCACGCAAAGCCCCCAGCTAGTGTGGCGTCGGACTGGTCCGTTGCGGGTACGTCCGTGGACCGTGACCTTCTCTGGATTGTGCAACGCCCCCGCTACCTGGGACGTGGATGCGCTCGAAAGCAGGTTCGGGCTCGAGGAGAGGCTCTACCGCCTGCGCTGCGTCGAGGCGTGGGCGATCGCGGTTCCCTGGACCGGCTATCCGCTGCGCAAGCTGATCGAACTGGCCGAGCCCCAGTCGTCGGCGAAGTACGTCGCCTTCCGCAGTTTCCACCGGCCGGAGCAGGCCATCGGACAGGAGAGCGCCACGCAGTGGCCGTGGCCGTACTACGAAGGACTGCGACTCGATGAGGCCATGAACGAACTGGCCTTCGTGGTGACGGGCGCCTACGGCGAGCCCCTGCCCAAGCAGAACGGTGCCCCGCTGAGGCTGGCGCTCCCCTGGAAGTACGGCTTCAAGAGCACGAAGGCCTTCCTGGAGGTCGAGTTCACCGACACCATTCCCCGCACCTTCTGGTCGGACTACGCGCCTGCGGAGTACGGCTTCTATTCAAACGTGAATCCGGATGTGCCGCACCCGCGCTGGTCTCAGGCCGCGGAGAGGCTTCTGCCCGACAACACGCGGGTGCCGACGGAGCTCTTCAACGGGTATGGCGAGTTCGTGGCGGATCTGTACGACCCCAGTTTGCTGACCCGTATCAGCTAGGAGTCCTGCGCGTCAGAAAACTCTGTCCCCCCTGACCCCCAAGAGATAGTGGGTCGGCCATCTGCGTACTACCGCATATGGTATCACGCCCGTCCAAAACGGGGGCTAAACCGTTCTGCGGCGCAGGCTCCTAGCCCGTACATCCGCCCGCCCCGAACTGGCCGGGAAAAGGAAGCGGAGAGCCCGCGGGATGGCGGGCGCTCCGCTTTCCCGCGTCGACGAGAACGCGGGTTCTCCGCGGCGGACTCTGGAGCCCGGCTATGGCGGCCTACAGCGAAAGGCGGGTGAAGTAACCCACGACGATCTCCGGGCCGGTGGCGAGGTTCTGGCCCGTCAGGGGCAGCCGCCCGCCCAGTTCCACCTGTCCGGGGCCAGCGGTGACCAGCAGCGACGGGCTGAGCCGCACCATCTCGCGCTCCTGTCCCAGCCCTTGCAGTCCTCCGAAGGTGGGCGTGCCGCCGTACCATCCTTCGAGCTGGGCCTTGAAGCCCAGCAGGTCGCTGCCGCCTCCCACGCTCACATTGAAGAAGCGCTCGTCGCCGAAGTCGCCGTTTTCTCCTGCCTCGCGCCACCGGTACCCGGCCCATGCGGCAGCGTAGAAGGGCCGCGGCCAGAAGGAGTGTCCCACTTCCGCGATGACCTCCCAGTCGCGCTGGCCGTCTCCCAGCGGGATGAGGTTGGTTCCGGATTCAAAGTCGGTGGGGATCTTGATCCCGCCGCGTATGGCGAATGGGAAACTGCTGCCCAGCAGGCGCAATGGAGCACCGCGGACATAGAGACGCGTGTCCCCGAATCCCCACGAAATGCGAGTTCCATCGATGTCGGCGAACTCGAGGCGTTGGTAGGACGGCTGCACCCAGATGTCCAGGCCGGGCGCGATGCCCATCGCGACGGTAAGGAAGGAGGATGCGGTCTGCGCGTGCCCATCGAGGATGAAACTGCGCACTTCCCCCGACGGGCCGAATTGCTCCCGGGTGTCGAGATAGTACATGGAGAACGAGGCCCACCCCTGGCCTTGGGGTTCGATCCACTGCCCGTATCCCGGCGATGCCAGGAACGAGAGCGCGAGGGCGGCCAGGGCGAAGCCCCGGAGAAGGGCCGAGGCATGTTTCGGAGTAGTCATGGCGATGTGGTTGAACGATGTATGAGATGTGCTCGGCGCGCGGTCGGGCGCAAAGAGTCCGCACGATCCATGCCAGCGAGCCCGCGGCGTCAGGCGGCAGGCCTCAATCTTACAAAATAGCCGATGAGGAGCGTGTTGCCAGCGGGCAGATTGGAACCGCGCAGGGGAATCTGCAATCCTGCCTTGGCGGCACCTGCCCACAGACGGTAGCTCAGGGAGGGCGTCAGGCGCAGCATGGACCGCGATGCGGTGGCGATGGGAAGTCCCTCGATAACCGGGATTCCACCGTCCCAGCCCTCGGCGATGACGCTCGCCCCCAGGCGGCCGAACTCGATTCCGCCGGAGAGCAGGAAAAACACCTCATTGCCGAAGTCCCGCCGTGACTTGGGGTTGGCCTCCCGCCAGCGGTGGCCCAGCCAGGCGCTCACGTAGGCGGGCAACGGATAAAAGGAGTGCCCGAGTTCGAGGACGAGTTCCCAGTCGGTCTGTCCGTCCCCCAGCGGAATGACCTCGGCATCCACCGCGAAATCGCCGACCGGAACCTTTGCGCCACCCCGGATCGCGAGCGGAAACTCGCTGCCGAAATAGAGGCCGGGCTGGACACGCAGGTAGAAGCGCGTGTCGCCGATGCCCGTGCGCAGCCGGTCTCCGCCCAAGTCGTCGAAGCGGAGCCGCTGATACGGAATTTGAATCCAGCCGTCGATCCCCCTGGCCAACCCCATCGCGACCGTGGCGAACACGGAAGTGCTGACGGCGTGCCCCTGGGTGAAGGGATCGAAGTCCCGCACCTCGCCGCCGGAGTGAAAGGCCTCGCGGGTGTCCAGGTGAAAGACCGACAGGTCCAGCCAGCCCCGGCCGGGGGGTTCGACCCACTGCGCGCCGGCTGTGGCCGCGTGGCATGCCAGGTAGATGATCGCGAGGCGCGCCATGGCGCGCGCCAGGCGCTTTGCGGCATGTGGCCGGACCCTCACGAGCCGGTGATCTGCACGGTCACCTCGTCGCTTTCGGATGCACCCGGCACGGTAGACACGATCGCGCGCGCTACATACGTGCCCGGTTCGTCGTAGGCGTAGTCGAAGTGCCCGGCCTGGGAATTGATGTTGACGGGCGCGCCGCCGGTGTAGATGAACGGGACCAATTCCATATCCCCGTTGCCGTATTCCACCACGGTCTGCGACAGGTTGGTGCCGCGCGACTCGTAGCGAAACCTGATCTCCTGGCCGACGACCGCGCTCTGAAGGCTGGCGGTCAGGGTGACGGTCAGGGTCTGGGGCTCGAGGGGCGGATTCAGGCACGAGCCGAGGAGGGGCACGAGAGCGATGAGCGCGATCGTGAGAGGCATCGGCGGACGGGAGGGAATGCTCTGCCGGACAGCCCTCGGGACGCGCGCGCCGGGAATCATCCGCCCGGCAGGGGCGGCGGTCCGGTGCCGCGGTCGCTGGGCTGGCGCGGCGTCCGTCCCGGAACTGCGGGCGGGTCTTGCGAACATTGTGGCCATGCCTCTCTGAGGTTGTTTGCGGAGCTGCTTCGGTGGCGAAGACGGCTACCGAAACCTATCTTACCCATTAGGATACTGTCTGCATCCCAGACCTGCGAGATCGAGTCGGCTCAACCGGACGTAGCATCGACCGGACGGTCCGGGCCGGCAGCGCATGTCGGCAATCCGGAGGCCACGGAATGAATGCACCTTCTGGCGCCGCGGCCGCCTTGGGCGTCGCTCTGATCGTCAGCGCGAGCGGAGGCGGTTTTTTCTCGGATGCCCCTCCCGCGGTCAGCGGACTGTCCGTCGGCCACGCCCCGGATACCGGACCGTCCGCGAGCCACGCCCCGGCCGCCGCCGACGTTCCCGCTGCCACCCTCACCCAGGTTGTCGCTCAGTACTGCCAGGTCTGTCATAACGACGCCCTCCTGACCGGCAACATGTCCCTGAGCGGCTTCGATGTGGAGGGGGCTGCGGAGAACGCAGAGACCGCCGAGCGCATGATACGCAAGCTGCGCGCGGGCATGATGCCGCCGCCCGGCATGCCCCGCCCCGGCGGGGACACCCTCCTGGCGCTGGTGGAAACGCTGGAGAACACCATCGACGATGCGGCGCGCCGCGACCCCAACCCGGGAGGGCGCACCTTCCAGCGACTGAACCGGGCCGAGTACGAGCAGTCGGTCATGCGTCTGCTGGGTCTCGAAGTCGACGCCGGCCAGTACCTCCCGCTGGACACCAAGAGCGCCAATTTCGACAACATCGCCGACGTGCAGATGCTTTCGCCGACCCTGCTGGAAGCATACCTGAACGCGGCCAGCGAGATCAGCCGGCTCGCGATCGGCGACCGCGACGCCTCGCCCAGGGAAGTCGCCTACAAGGTCGAGAAGCGTGCCTCACAGCTCGTTCGTGTGGACGGGACGCCCTACGGGTCGCGCGGCGGCATCTCCGTTACCCACACCTTCCCCGCGGACGGGGAGTACGTGTTCTGGATGCAGTTCCACGGCGTCGGCGGGAAGGCGACCGACGAGAAGATCGAGGTCTCCTTCGACGGCGAGCGGGTCGCGATTCTGGACGTCAACCTGCGCGGTGGGACAGAGAACGAGCAGCAGGGCAGGGAGATGGTTACCGACCCCGTCTTCGTGCGTGCCGGCCCGCGACGCGTGTCGGCCGCCTTCGTCAAGACCTTCGAAGGGCCGGTGGAGGAAGTGCGCGCTCCGCTCGGGCGCGCGGTCAATTCCGGTTGGCCGGATCTGGCTCTCACCACCGTCCCCCATCTGCGCGAATTCGCCGTGCGCGGCCCCTACAGCGTCACGGGCGTGTCCGAGACGCCGAGCCGGCAGAAGATCTTCAACTGCCGCCCGACCTCTCCCGAGGAAGCGCCCGTATGCGCGCGCAGCATCTTCTCGCGCCTCGCCTCGGAGGCCTACCGCCGGCCTGCCACCCAGAGCGATATCGCCGACCTCATGGCCTTCTACGATATCGGCGCGGACGAGGGCGGCTTCGAGAGAGGCGTTCGCTTCGCCCTTCAGGCGCTGCTGGCGAGCCCGCATTTCGTGTTCCGCTTCGAGGAACCGCCTTCGGGCGCGCGAGCCGGTGAGGAGTACGAGCTGGACGGGTCTGCCCTCGCCTCGCGGCTCTCCTTCTTCCTCTGGGGCTCTCCTCCGGATGAGGAACTGATGGAGGCCGCGCGCAGAGGAAACCTGGACGACGACGACGAGCAGGAGCGGCAGGTGCGGAGGATGCTGGCGGATCCCCGCTCCGATGCCCTCTCAACCCGCTTCGCCTCGCAGTGGCTTCGTCTGCAGGATCTGGAGAAGGTGTCGCCGGACATCTACACCTTCCCCTACTTCGACATGACGCTGTCGGATGCGATGATGCGGGAGACCGAGCTCTTCTTCCAGAATCTGGTTCGTGAAGACCGGAGTCTGCTCGAGATCCTGACCGCGGACTACACCTTCGCGAACGAGCGGCTCGCCGGGCACTACGGCATTCCGGGTATCGCGGGTGACGATTTCCAGAGGGTCGACTACCCGGACGACCGCCGCAGCGGGCTCCTGGGGCAGGGGAGCATCCTCATGCTCACCTCGATGGCCAACCGCACCTCTCCCGTGCTGCGCGGCAAGTGGGTCATGGAGGTCCTCCTGGACGCTCCGCCACCGCCGCCTCCACCCGACGTCCCGGCGCTCGAAGCCACCGAGGGCACGGAGGAAGGGAAGTACCTGACCACGCGCCAGCGCATGGAGAAGCACCGGGCCAGCCCGGTTTGCAGCGCCTGCCACCAGTTCATGGATCCCATCGGCCTGGCGCTTGACAACTTCGACGTGACCGGAGAGTGGCGTGTGCGCGAATACGGGATGTCGCTCGACACCCGCGGCACCTTCTACGACGGGACCACTGTGGCGAGCGCCGGAGATCTGCGCGATGTCCTGCTCAAGCGGCCCATCCCGATCGTGCGCGCCTTCACCAAGAACCTGATGGCGTACGCGCTGGGGCGCCGGGTGATGTACTACGACCAGCCGACGATTCGCGAGATCACGCGCGAGGCGGAGGCCAACGACTACCGGATGTCGTCGTTCATTCTGGGAGTGGTCCAGAGCGACGCGTTCTCCATGAAGCGAACGGATCAGGTCCTGGCAGAGGAGTCTGCATCCAACTGAAGACGGCCCGACACGGCCTGGGAGGCACAATCCATGAATTTCCTCACCGGCAAGCACATCCATCGGCGTACCTTCCTGCGCGGGCTGGGTGGGTCTCTGGCACTTCCCTTCCTGGACGCCATGGCGCCTGCGGGCGCGGGATGGGCGAAGGTGTCGGCCGACCTCCAAAAGACCCGGTTCATCGCCATCGAGATCGTGCACGGGGCCTCTGGATGCACGGAGTGGGGGGCGACCCAGAACCTGTGGTCACCGGCAAAGACGGGCCGGGACTTCGACCTTGGCCCCACGGCGATGAAGTCGCTGGAGCCCTTCCAGGACGACCTGACCATCGTCAGCAACACCGACGTGCGCATGGCCGACGCCTACACGGCGCCCGAGATCGGCGGAGACCACTTCCGCTCGAGCGCGACCTTCCTCACCCAGGCGCACGCCAAGCAGACCGAGGGATCGGATGTCTTCGTGGGGACCTCGCTCGACCAGCTGTACGCGCAGCGCTTCGGCCAGGACACGCCCATTCCCTCGCTGCAGCTGTGCATAGAGAACGTGGACCAGGCCGGCGGATGCGCCTACGGGTACGCCTGCGTGTACACGGACACGTTGAGCTGGGCCTCCCCCACCGAACCGCTGCCGATGATTCGCGACCCGCGGGTTGCCTTCGACATGCTCTTCGGAGCCGGGGGAACGCCCGAGGCGCGCGCCGAGCGCCGCCGGGCCAATCGCAGCATCCTCGACTGGATCGCGGGCGAGGTGGCCGAGCTCAAGATGGTGCTGGGCGGGGAGGACCGGGTCCGGCTGGAGCAGTATCTGGACAACGTGAGGGAGCTGGAGCGCCGCATTCAGAGGATCGAGGCACAGAACGCGAGCGGTGAGGAGCGTGCCCTTCCGGAGGCGCCGGCGGGTGTCCCCGACTCCTTCACCGAGCACGTGCAGCTCATGTTCGACCTGCAGGTGCTCGCCTTCCAGACCGACATGACCCGGGTCTTCACCCTGAAGCTCTCGCGCGACGCCATCAACCGCGTGTATCCGGCAAGCGGGCTGGATCTGCCCTTCCATCCGACCTCGCACCACGGCAACAACCACGAGGAGATCCTCAAGTTCCATCAGTTCAACGAGTTCTTCACGGGACAGACGCTGTACCTGCTCAAGAAACTGCGCGACTCCATGGACGGGGATGCGAACCTGCTCGACCGCAGCATGGTGCTGTACGGCTCTCCCATGGGCGACCCCAACGTCCACAACCACAGGCGGGTGCCCATGTTCCTGGCCGGCAAGGCCAACGGGGGGCTCGAGGGGAACCTGCACCTGCACGCGCCCGACGGCACACCGATGGCCAACGTGATGCTGAGCATGCTGCACAAGCTGGGGTTGGACGATCTCGACAGCTTCGGCGACAGCACGGGTGAGTTCCCCCTGACGCTTCCGACCATGGCGACCGACGCCTCGAACGGCTCCAGCCGATAGACGGCTCCGAGAGGGATCGCCGAATGTCACGAAATACTGGACGTGCCGCGCACACTGGAGAAGAGATGAGAGAGATGCTGCGCGTAAATGGAAGAAGAACCGCCGCCTTGTTGCTGACCCTCCTGGTCTCGGCGGCGACGCCCCCCGACTCGCCGGTGGCCGACGCGGCCATGCGCGGGGACGAGGGGTCGGTCCGCGTCCTGTTGCAGCAGGGGGCCGATGTGAACGCCGCGCAGGGCGACGGCATGACCGCTCTGCACTGGGCGGCGGATCGGGGCGACGTGGAGATGGCCCGCATGCTCGTGTACGCGGGAGCCAGCCTGGAAGCGGTCACGCGCATGGCGGAATACACTCCGCTGCACCTGGCCAGCCGGGCCGGACACGGCGCGGTGGTGCGGGCGCTGCTGGAGGCCGGGAGCGATCCGGCCACGGCCACTGGCAGCGGAGAGGCCACGGCTCTGCACCTGGCGGCGGCGGCCGGCGACGCTGCAACGATATCAGCGCTCATCGAGTTCGGTGCCGACGTGAACGCGCGCGAGCAGAGGGCCGGGCAGACGCCGCTCATCTTCGCCGCCGCGCAGAACCGGGTGCAGGCGATCGAGGCGCTTCTGGCCGGCGGGGCCGACCTCTCGCTCACGACCAGAGTGTTGGACATGGTCGAGTTGGAGGAGTCGCTCCGCAACGGCAACGAGGATCGCGTCCGCCAGCAGATCGCGGCCCAGATCGCCGCCAGGGAAGCGAAGGCTCCGAAGGAAGAAGCCGAAGAGGAGAAGGAGGAAGCCGAAGAGGAGAAGGAGGAAGAGGCGCCCAAGCCCCTGTCAATGGGGCAGCAGGTGGGCCACATGGGCGCGATGACGGCGCTTCTGCACGCGGCGCGCCAGGGGCATGCCGAGGCCGTCAACTCACTTCTCAACGCTGGCACTGACATCGACCAGGCCAGTGCCGACGGGACCACCCCGCTCTTCATCGCCGCCCTGAACGGCCACTTCGATCTGGCGCTGGCGCTGATCGAGCGCGGGGCCGACCCGAACCTGGCGAACGACGCCGGCGGCGCACCGCTCTTCGCGACCATCAACCAGCAGTGGATCCCAAAGACCGGGTACGCCCAGCCCAACGTCCACCTTCAGCAGAACGTCACCTATCTGGAAGTCATGAAGGCGCTTCTGCAGGTGGGGGCCGATCCGAACGTTCGTCTCGCCAAGCGGCTCTGGTTCACCCAGTACGGCGGCAGCATCCTGAGCGTGAACATGATCGGAGCCACCCCCTTCTGGCGCGCCTCCTATGCAGCCGATGGCGAGGCGATGAAGTTGCTGGTGGCGTACGGCGCGGACCACCGCATTCCCACGCGCAGACCGCCGCCGCGCCGCCGTATCGCCTGGGACGAGGATCCGGGCGCGGACAAGTCCGGGATTCCCGGGGTTCCCGTCGGAGGGCCCGGCATCTATCCCATTCACGCCGCGTCAGGCGTCGGATATGGACAGGGGTTCGCGGCCAACGCCCATCGGCACGCGCCCGACGGCTGGATGCCCGCGATGCGCTACCTGGTGGACGAACTGGGAGCGGACGTCAACTCGCGCGACCACGACGGCTACAACGCGCTGCATCATGCGGCGTCCCGGGGAGACACGGAGATGATCCGCTTGCTGGTCGAGCGCGGCGCGGACGTGATGGCGATCAGCCGTATCGGGCAGACGACGGCCGACATGGCCAACGGGCCCTACCAGCGCACCACTCCCTACCCGGATGCGATCGCCCTGCTGGAGTCGCTGGGTTCCGGCAACAACAACAACTGTCAGTCCTGCTGAGGATCCGGCAGCTTCCAACGGGCGGGGTACGGTGAAGAACGTCACGACGCTCGCAGTACTCGTTGTCCTTCCGCTCGGCCTGGGACTCGCCGGGAACCCCGCACCCACGGGCGAGTCGGGGGCGCCGCCGACCCTGGAGGCCCGGGCGCCCGGGCTCCCGCCGTCCGCGACTTCCGCGCACGGGCGGGTTGCGCCCGCGACCCTGACCGAAGTAGTCCAGCGCTACTGCCAGGTCTGCCACAACGACCAGCTGCTCACCGGCAACCTCTCTCTCGCGGGGTTCGACGTGGAGCAGGCTCCCGCGCAGCCGGAGACCGCCGAGAAGATGATTCTCAAGCTGCGCGCCGGAATGATGCCCCCGCCCGGCATGCCCAAGCCAGCCGGTGACACTCTGGCGGCACTGGTCGAAGAGCTGGAGGCGAGGATGGACGCGGCCGCCCTCGAGGCGCCCAACCCGGGCGGACGCACGTTCCAGCGGCTCAACCGGGCCGAGTATGAGAAATCCATCGAGGACCTGCTCGATCTGCGGATCAACGCCGGGGACTACCTCCCCCCGGACACCAAGAGCGCGAACTTCGACAACATCTCCGAAGCCCAGCTCCTCTCGCCGACGCTTCTGGATGCCTACATGAACGCGGCGAACCAGATCAGCCGCCTGGCTGTCGGGAGTTCCGGAGGCCTCCCCAGCGAGCGCACCTACACGGTCTCGGGGTATGTCTCCCAGAGGGACCGGGTCGAAGGGGCTCCCTACGGAACGCGCGGTGGCGTAAGCGTGGTGCACAACTTCCCCGAGGATGGCACCTACGAGTTCCGCATCGTTTTCGAGCACACCACCACGGGCGAGGGCTTCTTCGGCCAGATCACGCGCTTCGAACAACTCGAGGTCTCCATCAACGGCGAGCGCGTTGCGCTGCTGGATGTGGACCAGTGGATGCACATCTCGGATCCCGAAGGCATCTCGATGCGCACGGGCCCGGTACTCGTGCGGGCGGGACCACAGCGCGTGAGCGCGGCCTTCACCAGGCGCACCGAGGGGCCGGTGGAAGACCTGATGTCGCCCCACGACTGGTCGCTGGCCGACCGGCATACCGGCATCAGCGGGTACGGCCTGACGCTGCTTCCCCACGTTCGCGACCTTGTCATCGGCGGGCCCTACGAGGCGTCCGGGGTCTCGGAGACCCCGAGCCGGCAGCGCATCTTCACGTGCCGCCCCGGGTCGCCGGAGGAGAACGAGAGCTGCGCGCGCCGGATCCTGACCGAGTTGGCCGCCAAGGCGTACCGAAGGCCGCTGCTCGAGCGCGACGTGGCTCCGCTCATGGCGTTCTACCGGACGGCAGCGGACGAGGGCGGCTTCGAGCAGGGCGTGAGGACCGCCCTGCAGGCGATTCTGGCCAGTCCCCACTTCGTGTTCCGCATGGAGGAGGCGCCGGCCAACATCCAGCCGGGAGAGACCTTCCGCATCGGCGACATCGATCTGGCGTCGCGCCTGTCCTTCTTCCTGTGGAGTGCGCCACCCGACGGGGAACTGATGGAGCTGGCCCGGCGAGGCGAGCTTTCCGGGGATGAAGCTCTGGTGGCCCAGGTGCGGCGCATGCTGGCCGATCCGCGCGCGGCTTCGCTGGGACCCAGGTTTGCGGGGCAGTGGCTGCGCCTGCAGGATCTGGACAAGGTCCATCCGGACCAGTTCTGGTTCCCCGACTACGATCAGCAGCTCGCCGACGCCATGCTGCGGGAGACGGAGCTGTTCTTCAACCACCTGGTTGCGGAGGACCGCAGCCTACTCGACCTCTACGACGCCGACTACACGTTCGTGAACGAACGCCTGGCGGGTCACTACGGCATTCCCGGCGTACTGGGCGACCAGTTCCAGCGGGTGACGTATCCGGGTCCGGACCGGCGCGGAGTGCTCGGTCACGGGAGCATTCTGACGCTGACATCGGTGGCGAATCGGACCTCGCCGGTTCTGCGCGGCAAGTGGGTGATGGAGGTGCTCCTGGGGACGCCTCCGCCCCCTCCGCCTCCGGGTGTTCCGGACCTCGAAGAGACCGAGGACTCCGAGGGCGGGCGCATGCTGACCACCCGGGAGCGCATGGAGAAGCATCGCGCCAACCCGGTGTGCAATGCCTGCCACCAGTTCATGGACCCGATCGGACTGGCGCTGGACAACTTCGACGTGACCGGCAGATGGCGCATCCGCGAGAACGGCATGCCGCTCGACACGCACGGCACCTTCTACGACGGTACCACGGTCGCCAATCCGGCCGATCTGCGCGCGGCGCTGCTGAGGCGGCCGGAGCCGCTCATCCGTACCTTTACGGCGAATCTGATGACGTATGCGCTCGGACGAAGGACCGAGTACTACGATCAACCGGCGATCCGCGCCATCGTCGCGGAAGCCGGGGAAGAAGACTACAAGGTGTCGTCTTTCATCCTGGGTGTGGTCAGGAGCGACGCCTTCCGAACCAGGAAAGTGCCCGAGGCGCTCGCGGAGAGCGCTCCGCAGCCACTGGACCGATAGGCGCCGGGAAGCCGGCTTCCGGACAGGGATCCGGCCCCGCCATCGAGCGCTGCAACGGCAGCTGACAATCCGAGGAGAGTGGAGATGCATTTCATCACCGGGAGACACATCCCCCGTCGTACCTTCCTGCGCGGTGCCGGTGCGACCGTGGCCCTGCCGTTCCTGGATGCCATGATTCCGGCGGGCGGCGTCTGGTCGCGCCGTGCCGCGGAGACCACGCCCACCCGGCTGGTGGCCATCGAGATGGTGCACGGGGCGGCGGGTTGCAACGAATGGGGCGCCACCCAGCACCTGTGGGCTCCCTCCGCGGTCGGTCGCGACTTCGATCTGTCGCCCGGTTCGCTGCGCCCGCTCGAGCCGTATCGCGACCAGCTCACCATCATCAGCAACACCGACGTGAAGATGGCGGAGGCGGTGGAACCCAACGAGATCGGCGGCGACCACTTTCGCTCCAGTGCCGTCTTCCTCACCCAGGCCCATCCCAGGCAGACCAGAGGTTCGGACGTCCTCGTCGGAACCTCGATGGACCAGATCCACGCGCAGCGCTTCGGGCAGGATACTCCGATCCCGTCCATGCAGCTGTGTATCGAGAACGTGGACCAGTCGGGCGGGTGCGCGTACGGGTATTCGTGCGTCTACACGGACACGATCAGCTGGGCTTCGCCCACCGAGCCGCTGCCGATGATCAGGGATCCCCGGGTCGCATTCGAGATGCTGTTCGGGGCCGGAGGCACGCCCGAGGAGCGGGCGGCGCGCAGGCGGACCGACGGCAGCATCCTCGACTGGATCGCGGGGGAGGTGGCATATCTGAGGCGGGAGCTGGCCCAGGACGACCGCCAGCGCCTGGATCGCTATCTGGAGAACGTCCGGGAGCTGGAGCGGCGCATCGCCGGCATCGAAAGCCGCAATGCCAGCGGGGAACCACGAGAGCTGCCCGAGGCTCCCGCGGGGGTGCCCGACTCCTTCACCGAGCATGTGCAGCTCATGTTCGATCTCCAGGTTCTGGCCTTCGCGTCCGACGTCACGCGCGTGTTCTCCTTCAAGACGGGCCGGGACGCCTCGTCGCGGGTCTATACCGAGAGCGGCATCGACAAGCCCTTCCATCCTGCCTCCCATCACGGGGGCAACGAGGAGGCGATTCTCGCGTTCGCCGGCATCAACACCTTCCAGGCGGGCCAGCTTCCCTACCTGCTGAAGAAGCTGGAAGAGACGATGGAGGGCGATGCCAGTCTGCTGGACCAGACGATGGTCATCTACGGCTCACCGATGGCCGACGCCAACCTTCACAACCATCGCCGCTGCCCGCTCATCGTGCTGGGCGGCGCGAACGGGAGCCATGAGGGCGGCCTCCACCTGAATGCGGCGGAGGGGACGCCCATGGCCAACGTCATGCTCAGCCTGCTGCACTCCCTGGGGCACGACGATCTGGAGAGGTTCGGCGACAGCACGGGCGAGTTCCCACTGACTTTTCCGACGGCCACCACGGAGTCGGCGGGTCGTTCCGGCAGGGGCCGGTAGTGCGCCCAGGGCGCGAGCTGTTGCGCCGCTCGACGGGAATCCGGCTGAAGGCCGGGGCCGTCGCGGTCCTTCTTTTCGCCGCAACCCCGGGTAGCTCTCCGGTGGCGGACGCCGCGATGCGGGGCGACGTGGATGCGGTGCAGGTCCTGATCGACCAGGGGGCCGACGTCAACGTGCCCCAGGGCGATGGCATGACCGCGATGCACTGGGCGGCCGAACGCGGCGACGACGCCATGATCAGGACGCTCCTGGACGCCGGTGCGGATGTCGGTGCGGTGACGCGCATCGGGGACTACACGCCTCTTCACCTCGCCAGCAGGGCGGGGAGCGGGGAGGCGGTCGAATCGCTGCTCGAGGCGAACAGCGATCCGGAGGCGCCGACCTCGACGGGAGCAGCCCTGCCCATACATTTCGCGGCGGCCTCCGGAAGCGCCGGGGCCATTGCCGCCCTCGCGCGCTACGGCGCCGAAGTCGACGCCCCGGAGTCCGAGTGGGGTCAGACGCCGCTGATGTTTGCCGCCGCCAACGACCGGATCGAGGCGGTGCGGGCCCTGCTGGCGCTCGGCGCGGACGTCACGCTGCGCACCCGGGTCGTGGACATCGTGGATCGCGCGGCCATCGACCGGGAAGCGGGGGAAGCGAGAGCCGAAGTGCTGGAGAAGTTCCGGGCGGAAGCGGAGGATCCCCGCTCCTGGCGGCCGACACCGGAGCAGGTAAGGGCGGCAGTGCGGGCGGGCCGGGAGCTTCAGGCCTCGCGCACGCGGGCTGCCCTCGATCAGGAGGAGCCCGAGGTGGACCCGGACGCCTTTCCCGGGTATACGGGCCTGGTCGGGGCTCAGGGGGGCATGACGGCGCTTCTGCACGCCGTGCGCGAGGGACATGCCGAGACCGCCATGGTGTTGCTTGAGGCCGGCGCGGACCTTAACGGCGTGAGTGGCGGCGACCATACCAGCCCGCTGCTCATTGCGACCATCAACGGTCACTTCGACCTGGCCATGACGCTGCTCGGCCAAGGCGCCGATCCGCGCATGGCCAGCGACGCCGGTGCGACTCCGTTGTTTGCCGCGATCAACACGTACTGGGCCCCGAAGTCGCGCTACCCGCAGCAGCAGGCCTATCAGCAGCAGCAGGCGACCTACCTGGAGCTGATGGAGGCGCTGCTCGAAGCCGGTGCCGATCCCAATGTGCGCCTGACCCGGCATCTCTGGTACATGTCCTACACCTTCGACCTGCTACGGGTGGACACCCAGGGCGCGACCCCCTTCTGGCGGGCCGCGTACGGGACCGACGTGGCGGCGATGAAGTTGCTGGTCGCGTACGAAGCGGACCCGTCGATTCCTACCGTGAAGCCCCCCGAGCGAAGGCGCGGCGGAGAGACGGAGGATCCCTCGGGGCTGCCGCCCGTTCCGGTGGGAGAGCCCGGGGTCTACTCGATTCACGCCGCCTCGGGTGTGGGCTACGGGGAGGGATACGCGGGGAACTCGCACCGCCACGCCCCCAACGGCTGGCTGCCTTCGGTGCGGTACCTGGTGGAGGAACTCGGGGCCGACGTCAACGCCCGCGACCACAACGGTTACAATGCCCTGCACCATGCCGCCGCACGGGGTGATGTGGAACTGATTCGCTACCTGGCGGAGAGGGGGGCCGACGTGAAGGCCGTCAGCCGGAGAGGACAGACCACAGCCGACATGGCGAACGGTCCAGTACAGCGCATCCAGCCCTTCCCGGAAGCGCTGGCCCTGCTTGAGAGTCTCGGCGCGCACAACAACCGCAACTGTCTTTCCTGCTGAGGCGCCGCTGGTCGCTGCGCGACCGGTCCAGGTCTATGCGCCGGGCACCAGCATGCGAATCACGCCGTCTCGCTTGTTGAGCAACAGCACCTGATCGTCGGGCCCCGAACCGAAGCGCAGGTCTGCCCGGGTTGCGGCTTCGCGGCCCTGTGAGGCATTCGTCTCCCGAATGACCTGAAGCAGCGTCCTGGCCTGGCCGTCGTCGTTGAGCAGGATTCTCCGGATCGCGTCCTGCCCTCCGCCCGGGATCCCGTCGGCGCTGACGTAGAAGATCTCGCCGCTCGGGTTGTCGCCGAACAGCACGAGATCGGCGAGCTGAGGGATCGCCTCGGAGCGGTAGACATGGACACCGGTTGCGGCCGACTGCCGCTGGAGCAATGGATCCAGCTGGCCGTATTCCGCGACCGGATACCGGACCGCCGGGTCGCGCGTTGTAGCACTGCTGGAACCCCTCCGTACTCGTCTTCATGATCCGCGCCGATTGTCGAGGCGGACCTCGGACCGGCTCACGAATCTGAAACTGCCCTCCCAGGCGTTCCAGCCCAGGTTATCGCCCGCTTCCACCAGACTCAGCTCCTCCACGATGTTCTGGCCGATGTCGGCCATGAACATGTTGCCGGTCTCAGGATCCCAGGCGAAGCGCTGGGGATTGCGGGCACCGTACGCGTAGATTTCCCCTAGCGTGTCGTCGGACCTGTCGTCGGCGAAGGGGTTGTCGCCGGGGATCCCATATCGGCCGTTTGCGCTGTTCGACCCGAGGGGATCGATCCTGAGGATCTTCCCGAACGCCGAACTCAGATCCTGCGCGAGGTTCAACGGGTCGCCGCCGCTCCCCCCGTCCGCCGACCCCACATACAGCATCCCGAAGTCGGCGTCACCGGTTGACGCGGTCGGGTTGAAGGAGAGCTGGCCGCCGTTGTGGTTGCCGAAGGGCTGCTGGAGGCGGAGGAGTTCGCGGGGTGCACTGCCGTCGTAGGTCGCCGCCCCGGGGTCGCGAGCGATCCACCCGTGCAGGACCGTGTCGTGGGCGTCGTTGCCACCTGCGGGTGTGAAGTCAGGTGGGGGATCCGTGTTGTCGGTGTCGGTCCAGGTGTAGAACCGGCCGAAGCCCGGGCTTCCCGGCTCTCCGAACTGCGGATGGAACGCGAAGCTCTGGAAACCCCTTTCGCTGCCTCTCGAGTGGACGCTGATCCCCCACTCCGGATCGTTGATGTCCAGGTATTCCCTCACCGCCCGACCGCTGTAGCTGACGGTGTAGAGGGGGCCCGTCATGTCGTTTACGAACAGGCGGCCCGTGCCCGGCTCATCGACGAGGAGCATCATCCTCGCGGGCGCCCCGTCGACGTCGGGCAGCCGCGCGAACTCCACGAAGTCCACCACGACCACACCCTCGGTCGCCTCGATCGGGCGCGGGAATGGATCGTCGGTACTCTGGGCCGCCGCTGGCGCGGCCACGAGCGCCGCCGCGACCACTTTCCCGAGCGCGCTCATGCTTCTCAATGTTCCGTCCATGCCGGAGTGAATGCCGACTCGGGATCGCTCGCGTCGCACGAGCGGGATGGCTGGAGCCGCATCGGCGCGGACAGGCCAACCCGTCCGGTGGCCCGGATG
Organism: Longimicrobiales bacterium; assembly: GCA_965237885.1. Lineage (GTDB taxonomy): Bacteria > Gemmatimonadota > Gemmatimonadetes > Longimicrobiales > Gaopeijiaceae > BD2-11. Next base: position 2,456,514 of record CBDEGN010000002.1, read on the forward strand.
TCCGTGTGCTCAGTTGCCGCCCATCTCCTCCAGGAGTCTCTCGAACTCCTCCCTTCGGGCCTGGTCGCGGCTGATTTCCAGCGTGACGAGTTCGTATTCCTCCTGCGTCATGCCGTGGCTTTCGTAGATTTCGGCGAGCCGCTGGTCCATCTCGGTACGAAGCTCCTCCTTGCCGGGATCGTCGTGGGTCACGGCGATCGCCTGGTTGAACTCCTCGCGGGCTTCAACGACGTCGATGTGAACCCGGACGAAGAGGAGGAGCCTCTCGTCGGCCAGCTCCGTATCCGCCTCCTCCTGAGCCTCAAGGGCAGGGGGCCCAACGGCAAGTGAAGAGGCTATCGCCAGCAAAACGCCCAGAACGGATTTGAGTCTCGGGGCCGTCTTCATCGGAATTCTCTCCTCCAGCTAAGCCATATTCGGGGGCACGGATGCACGTCGACCGGGGTAGTGTGCGAAGGGCTGAAGCACCATCCGCAACGTGGCCAACATCCTATATTATCTGTTCCGGGTCTGTCTGGAAACAAGCCCCCGGTTGCGTTGAGCGCAGCGGATCATGATCTTGGGCCCGGACCGCTCTGCCGGGGGACGGCTGAGCAAGCGATGGCGCCGCGATTGGAGTGAGACGATGCCCATCTACGAATACGTTTGCAACGAATGTGCGGAGCAGTTCGAAGTGCTCGTGCTGCGACAGTCCACCCCGGCCTGTCCCGCCTGCGAGAGCATCGACCTGAAGCGGCTTCTGTCCGTGTCGAAGGTGAAATCTTCGTCGACCCATGACCTGGCGATGCGCGCGGCGAAGAAGCGGGACCGCGGACAGGCCTGGGAGAGGGTCAACGAACAGCGCAAGTACGAGGAGAGTCACGACCGGCACGGCTGAATGTGCCTGGTCCGGGGCTCAGGCGAGGGCCCCGTGAACGTTACCATGAACCGAAGAGGAGTAGAGATGATTGCGAACGGAAAATGGGCCCTTGCGGCGGTGGGCATACTGGCTATTGCGGCCGTGCCGGCCACCGATTCCGGCGTCCAGGCTTTGCCGGACGGGGTGACCGAGGCGATGGTGGAGGAGGGGAAGACGCTCTTTGCGAGCACCGCGCTGTGCTTCAGCTGCCACGGGACCGGGGAGGGAGTCCCGAATCTGGGACCCAACCTGACCGACGACACCTGGCTCAACATCGAGGATCCTACTTCCTACGACGCCTTCGTCAACTTGATCAACACGGGAGTCCCGGCGCCCAAGGAGCACATGATTCCCATGGTGCCGCGGGCAGGGAGCGGCATCACGGACGATCAGGTCGCCGCCGTCGCGGCTTTCGTCTGGACGCTGGCCAACGGGGGATAGGTTCGCCGGCCTGACGTAGCCAGCGATACCGGCAAAGTATCAAGCGAAAAAGCACCCGCCGCCCTCTTCACCAAGGAAGGGGCGGCGGGTTTTTGGGTGCCTTGGCGCCCGGATGCTGAAGGCGCGTCGGCTGTTTCTGAAGCGCTGGGTAGGAAGCGTCAGCCTCCCATGCCCTCGCCAGCCTTCATGAAGCCCATGTGGGCGCTGGCCTGCTCAAGGCCGCCTTCGCCTTCCTGCCAGCCTGTGCGCCCGTCCTCGTTGGCGTCGAGGCCCGAGACCAGCTGGCTCGCCAGTGCGGCCATCTCCTCGACCATGGGCGCTGCGGCCTCCGCCGATTCGGCTTCCTGAATCTGGGCCGCCAGCTCAAGAATCTGGTCAGCGCGCGCCACCGTGTTGCTGGCCGAAGTGGCGACGTGGTTCGAGTGGGTCCTGATGTTGTCGGTGGCGCCGTCGGAATCGGCGGCCATGGAGATGTGCCGCGCCGCGCCGGAGGCAGCGGGCTTCACGCCGTAGCCGAGGCCGGGGCCATTCTCCACCACGCTTGGGTCGATGGCGTTCTGAACATGGCCGGTGTGCGTCTTCATGGCGCCGAGGTTGGTCAGGTCGCGCGCCGCCAGGCCCGCGTGCATGGCCGCGACCTCGGCCTCGGCCATCGCGGTGGGGAGCAGTCCCTGTCCATCGGGCGTGCCGCGGAACCCGTCCGCGACGTGTCCCATGTGAGCGTGTGCAGGGCTGGTGTCCTGGGCGGCCGCGTCCGTCGCGAATCCGGCGACGGCGAGGGCGAGCAGGGCGATGGTGAATGGATGTGCGCGCATGGACTACCTCCGGTGATGAATGAAGGGGGGTGGATGTTTTTTTTTGCGAAGCTGTGGAAACTGCCGTGATGAGGGGGACCGCCGACGATGTCCTCGCCAAGCGAGCCTGCTAGCAAATTGCATGTCCCGGGGGTGACAGGCAAGCCGAAGCGCAGGACCCCGTCTTGGGATGCAAGTCCAAATGCTCGCCCGGAAAGCCGGGCACCCGCCGACGTGAACGCAGGCAGGGAGCTGGGCGGGGGGCAGATCGCGCGGATGCCCTAACCGTCGTGGTCGAAGAGCTCCGGCTTCGTATCGCGCAGGATGGAGAGGATCGTCTCCTGGTCGCTGTCGGACAGATGTCCGAAGTCGCGGCCGCCCTCCTCGCCGCGCAGGATGCTCTGGAGACGCCCCTCGACGTAGGAGTGGGCCGGAGCCGGGAGCGCGTCGTACTCCGGCGAGTGGACCAGGTAGCTGAGCGGGTAGCGGAAGAGCCGGGTCTGGAGCTCGAGGTCTCTGAGCGAGCGTCCCTGCGCGTCCTTGCGGCCGCGGGCGGCGAAGTCGGAGGCGAAGCTCGAGGTGCCCTCGACTGGATGCTCGAAGCGGGGGGCGCCCACGAAGAGGAGTGCGCGCACCAGCGATTCGCCGAGGCCTTCGACCAGGCGCGAGGTGCGTGGCGACATTTCTCCGGGCGGATGGCCCGCCTGCTGGTCGTTGTGAAGGGCGGTGCGGACGCGGTATCCGACCAGCGTGATGAGGTTCTGCACCGTAACCTGGTGTTCGGCCACCAGCAGGGCCACGATGTCGCTGTGGGCCCCCAGGTAGGGAGCCACGTCGATGAGCTGCGACAGGTCGGTCAGGTTGCCGCCGGCGGTGAGCGAGTCCCCGCCTCTGCCGCCCACGGTGACATTCCCCATGTGGAGCTGGTCGCCGTGCGTGCCGGTGACGTACCAGCCGCCCCAACGCTCCCGGATGGGGGTCGTGTCGGTGGTCATCTGCCAGAGCTCGTGGGAGGCGAGCTGTCCGTTCTCGTCGGTCGGCCCGGACCCCATGATGTGGCGCGGGACGCCCCCTCCGGTGAGCGAGTAGGAGTCATGGCACTGAAGGCAGAACCCTGTCTGACGCCGGATCTCCGGTCCGCCTTCCGCGTCCGGCTCGAGGGAGTAGAAGACCGCGCCCAGCTCCGGGTCCTGCGCGGAGATCTCCAGGCCGTCGCTTCCCGGCGTCCAGGCGACGTAGACGCGGTCGTTGAAGTAGATGGCGCGCGGGGTCTCCGGCCAGATGAGGCGGGCCAGCAGGCTGGTCCTGGAGAAGACGAGCATCTGGGAGGAGACGGGGACGCGGAGTTCGCTCAGGACGGCCGCCAGGTAGGCGCTCTGCCCCTCGCGGGCGAGGGTGACGTCCCCATCCGCCAGGCGCCGCGCCAGCACGGCCACCGGCCCGCTCGGTTCGCCGGTTGCGTAGGGGATGGTGGGGTACTGGGTGTCGTAGGGGAGCTGCGCGGCCGCGGGGGTTGTGGTGGCAAGGAGGGCGGCGCTGGTTGTGGTCAGTGCGAAGAGGACCCGGACCATCGTTGTTGAGCCGCGGACCGCGTCGCTCGCCACGGCGCGCGGCCGGGCCATCAGCCGGGGCACGCATGTCCTGGTCCCCGGGCTCATCGCGTGATCGACCCGTAGGGCCGCCCCGCGCGCATGGAGGCGTACGGCACCAGCCGGCGCGCGGCCGTCCTGCGCTTTCCTCCGGAGTCGACGAGTTCGTAGTCGCCCTCCACGATCTGGAAGACGGAGAGGTCGGCGACGGCGCCTTCGCGCAGGGTTCCGAGCTCCTCGCCCAGGTCGAAGATGCCGGCGGGGGTCGAGGTGGCGCAGCGAATCACCTCTTCCAGGGACATCCCCATGTGCAGGAACTTGGTGAGGGTGGTGGGGAGGCCGAAGACGGGTCCGAGCGCGTTGCCGCGGTGCACGTCGCTGGAGATGGTGGCGGGGAGAATCCCCTGGCCGAGGGCCCGCTCGGCGACGTCGAAGTCCAGGTTGCCGCGGCCGTGGCCGATGTCGAGGTGGACGCCGCGCTCCACCGCCTCCCGCACCGCCGGGTAGACGTTGCCGGAATCGTCCAGGATGCTCCCGTTGCGGCGCAGGGCGTGGGTGACCACGTCGCCCGGGCGGAGCAGCTCCAGGATGCGGGGAAGGGGGAGGTCTGGCCGCCGATGTGCACCATGATGGGCACGCCGGCGCCCTCCGCCGCGAGCCGGGTGAGGCGCATCACCTCCAGGTCGTTGCCGCCCGGGATCCCGGCCAGCATGCGCACCTTGAGGCCCACGATCACGTCCCGGTTGGCCTCCACGGTCTGCACGATGGCGTCCGGGTCGATGTACGCCAGGTCGGCCAGCTCGTTGGACACGGTCATGCCGGGACTGGACACGTTGAGGAAGGCGTACACGCGAGTGCGCGCGGGCGCCGCCACGTAGGTTCTGAAACCCGGGAAGGTGGTGGCGCCGGACGATCCGCCGTCGATGACGGTGGTGACCCCCTTGGCGATCCCGACCACGTCCGGCTCGATGGAGACGCTCGAGACGCCGTCGTAGACGTGCACGTGAATGTCGATGAGGCCCGGAGTGACGATCATGCCGTGAGCGCGCACCACTTGGCGGCCCTCGCTCTCGGCGATGCGCTCGGCCACGCGCGCCACCCGCCCGTTGGTGACGCCGATGTCGCGGGGGGCGTCGATCCCCTCCGCCGGGTCGATGAGCCGCCCGCCCACCACGACCGTGTCGAACTGGCGCTCCTGGCTATGACCGCAGAGGAAACGGTAGCGCCAGCGCGAGACCTGCGCTCGCGGCGCCGACCGACGAACTGGCGGCGTGGAATGCGGGAGCCGGGTGGAGACGGAGCCAGCGTGCACGGCGCAATCCTCTCGTACCCGGAAGCTTTCGGCCTGCGGTCCTATCGTCGCGCACGCTTCACCTCCCAAGCCCGTTGCGGCGGCGATGATCACCGCGAGGCTCTCTTCTCGGTAGTGGGACACGCTGGCAACATAAGCCAAGCGGCCGCCGGAAGCCCGCAGACTTCCGACGGCCGCCGGGATATTCCCGTCGCAGGCTCGATCAGGTGCCGCCGAGCTCCGGGATGTTGGGATTGCGCTCGCGCTCCGAGTTGGGGACATCGAAGCAGAGGCGCGGCTGATTGTTGATGAGGGTACCGCGTGGACTGTCACTGAAGATCTCGGAAATGGCCTCGAAATCCGGCAGTTCGAGATCGCCCGGCGTGTTGTTCTCCTGCCAGCGCCTCTGATCACCCAGCGTGCGGGCTTCCAGGAAGAGCTCTATGGCCCTCTCGCGCTTGAGGCGCGTCCAGGCCTCCTCCAGACTGTTCGCCTCCCACGGCCCGAGCGCCATGCCGCCCGGGTGCAGCATGGTTTCGTTGGTCGTGTAGGTGGCCCGCAGGTCGTTGATGATGGTCATCGCAGTCTGCCAGTTGCCGTTCATCAGCTGGGCTTCGGCCTCGATCAGGCGCATCTCCCTTCCGCTCGCAATTCGATAGGAGTCGTTGGGGTCGTCGAACTTGGTCTGGTTGAACCAGGGTGTCTGACCGTACCCCAGAAGGGACGCGTTCGACCATGGGAAGCTGGGGTCCTCAAACCACTCCATGCGCGGATCCCCGGTCTCCTGGTAGTAGCCGGACTCGCGAATGGGAACTCCTCCGGCCATGAGATCCGGCTGTGGCCCGTAGTAGGTGTTCCACATGGTGAAGGCGAGGTAGGGCGTGCGGGCGTTGGCCCACTGAGGGGTGTTGCGCGTGGAGGCGACGTTGGCGTCCGACGCCACCGAGTACTCGAAGCCGTTGGGGACGCCGCCCGCGTCCGCCGCCGCGCCACCCCAGTCACCCAGGAAGGCGCGCACCGAGGCGCGGCCGGCGCTGGCCGCCATCCTCAGGGTCTCGCTCGGATTCAGTGAAAGGGCGGTGGTGAACTGCTCTTCGGCTCGCCTCAGATAGTCCGACCCCGGGAGCAACTCCGATCCGTTGATGACGGCCTCGCACCAGTTCTCACCCAGCAGCCGGTTCGAGAACCCGGCCCAGACGTTGGCCTGTGCGACGATATTGGCCTCGACCTCCTGATCTGCGAACAGATTGAGGGCTGTCTCGGCGATGAAGCGGGCCTGCTGAGCGTCGTTGAAGTATCCGCCATAGCCGCCGGGCTGTATGTAGCCGCCCTGAGCCAGCACGTTGTGCCCGTACGATCCGGTCTGGCCCCCCGGCATGATCTGACGGGAGACGAGGGCCCCGGTGTACCCGATCCATCCGATCCCCTCGCTGAGCCTGCGCTGAGATCCGTTGACCAGTCCCTCGCGCGATTCCTCTTCCACCAGGAACTCGTCCTGGATGGGACCGGGGTTGGTGACTTCGCACGCGGATGCGGCGAAGACGACTGCCATGAAGATGGCACCGCTGATTGCGTTCTTGGTGTTCATCGTGCCCTCCCCTTAGAACGTGATCCGGAGGGATGCGTGCAGCGTGATGGGCGCCGGCACGGATTCCGAAAAGCCGTAGCCCCCCTGATTCTGGTGGCTGTAATTACTGGCGCCTGGATTGCCGGTCAGCTCGGGATCCATGTACGGCATCTCCAGCCTCCAAAGGTACGAGTTGCGCAGCGCGATGGTGAAGGTCGCGTTGCTCACTCGCTCCGGGAAGACGGCGTCCACCGGAATCGTGGCGCTCACGGTGCGCAGCTTGAAGAAATCCCCCTTCCACATGTAACCCTCGCCCTCGCGCGGATTGCAACGGGCGCGCCACAGGGCCGGGGTATCCGGCTTCATCTCGATCGAACTCTGCGGGTTGACGTACCAGGGGAAGCAGAGGTGAGAGCGGACGCTCCGGCTGATGGACCACACGGCCTGGTTCATGTAGAAACCGCCCTTGAACTCCCCGTTGGCGGAGAGGATGATGTTGCCCGGAGTCCGGATGGAGAGGTTCCCGTTGATGAAGGTGGTCGGCAGGTTGGGTCCCCAGTTGACTGCATGGTCGTTAAAGTTTGCCTGGCTCTCGCTGCATACCTCCGGTCCCGGGCAGTAATCGGGCGCCGCGATTTCGTCCGGGTTCTGGACCCGATAGTCGCGCCTGTTGCGCAGCGGGCATCCCTCGTCCCCATTCGGTCCGCAGTCCATTCGGAGCTGGCTGGTCGGGGGAATCCCGAGCTCCAGCACCTTGGAGTGGTTGGTGGTCAGGGACCCGCCGAGATCCAGACCCCAGTTCCGGGTCTCCAGCAGCGTGGCGCCCACTTCGAGCTCGATCCCCTGGTTCTGGATCTCGCCGACGTTGGTGAGCTGGCTGTTGGTGAAGCCGGTGGAAGGAATCTGGGGAACGTTGAGGAGCGCGTCCTTGGTCAGCTGCCGGTAGAACGTGAAGGTGGTAGTGAGGCGGTCTCCCAGCCACGACGCGTCGAATCCGGCCTCGATCTCCTCCGTGACTTCCGGTCCAACCTGGTCGTTGCCTACGTTGGCGGGCACGAACGCGGGCACCCCGGCGAGCCCCGCCGGATTCCAGGTGCGTACCGCATCGAAGGCGCCCGGGGCCCGCCCCGACTGACCGAAGGCCGCGCGCAGCTTGAACTCGCCCAGATCCGGCCAGAAGGATTCGTCGGACAGGATCCAGGACCCGCTGACCTTGGGGTAGACCTGAAGGCCGAAGCCCTTGCCGAAGGCGCTGTTGCCGTCCACGCGCGTGCCCACGGTGATGAAGTAGCGATCCGAGATGTCGAAGACGTTCTGGAAGAAGAAGCCGGCGTTCCAGATCTTGGAGCGCTCCTCGAAGGACTGGGTGAGGGCGGCGGAGTTGAGGGTGGGATCGGCGGCGCCGGGGAAGTTCTCTCCGAAGCCTTCGACCGATGCGGTCGTCGTCGCCGATGGCCTGGCCGCCCCAGGAGAAGCTCGAGCCGATCGAGGAGGTCAGGTCGAAGGTGTAGGTTCCCACGTAGTCGAAGGAGAGCACGCGGTTCTGGAAGGTGTTGTTGAGCAGCGACCCCTCGGGAACCTGCCGCCACGCGTAGGGGCGCAGGTTGCGGTGCTCCTGGCTCGACCAGTCGTAGCCCACCGTGAAGCGGTTGGTGAGCCTGTCCAGAGGCTGCGTAGGTGATGGTCGCGCCGGTGGTCAGCCGCTCGACGTCCTGGTCGAGCTCCTGGTCCATCAGCTCGTTGAGCACGGCGGGATCACCCGTGCCGAAGTAGTTGCGCTCGGCCCGGAAGGCGTTGAGGGTGATGCCCTGGGCGTTGTTCTGCCCGTTGGTCATCGTGAGGATGTTGTTCGAGTACGCCGTGTTCCACTGGATCCTGAGATTCGCCGCAGGCGTGAAGGTGAAAGTTCGCGCGCGTGTGGTACTTCTTCTGCGTGTCGTTGGTCATGTAGCCCTGCTGATCCAGAAAGCCGCCCGAGACGAAGTACTGCAGATCGTCTTCCGCCGCGCACGGAGAGCGAGTAGTCCAGCGTGAACGGCGAGCCCGGATGATACTCGCCGCAGCTGAACGGCCCGGTGCACAGCCACGGACCCATGTTGATGTAGGGGTCGGCCGCCCGAGCGTATCCACGCCGAACTTGCGGCTCCAGGCGATCCAGCCTTCACCTCGGCCGTCCAGACGGGTGCCCCGGCGGTGCCCCTCTTGGTGAAGACCTGGATGACGCCCGCGGAGGCCTCGGTGCCGTACAGCGTGGTTGCCGCGGAGCCCTTGATGACCTCGATGCGCTCGATGTCGGCGGGATTGATGTTGTCGAGCGGGCTCACCGCGATGTTGCCGCTCCGGCCGCCCCGGCGATCCGGCGGGTTCGCGTCCGGCAGCGGATCGCTGCGCATGCGCACGCCGTCGATGTAGATGAGCGGGTGGTTGGAGAGTTGCACGCTGCTCTGACCCCGCAGGCGGATGATCTTCGCCTGGCCGATGCCGCCGCCCCCGTAGACCTCCAGTCCGGGCGCCTGCGACTGCAGGAGGTCGGAGACCAGCACAGGCCGGTCGGGAATCTCGGCCACGTTGATCTGGGCGATGGTGTTGCCGATCTCGCGCCGGCGGGCCGCGCCGGCCGTGCCGGTCACGACGATCTCGTCGAGGCCGAGCGCCTCTTCGGTCAGGTGCAAAGTCCTGCACCACGGTTTCGCCGGCGGCGATCGTGATCTGCGCGGTCATCGACCCCAGGCCGATGCGCTCGGCGCGCATCTCGTAGCTGCCCGGCGGCACGTTAAGCAGCACGTAGCGTCCGTTCTGCCGGGTCAGGGTTCCGATGCCGCTGTCGGTCAGGAAGACCTGGACCTCGCCGAGGGACGCGCCGGAACCCTCGTTCGTCACCTCGCCGGTGATGCGTCCGGGCTCCTGTGCGGCGGCGGGCAGCACCGAGGCGAGCAGGCCGGCCCCGAGGAAGAGGGCCGGGAGTGCCAGCCGATGGCGTCTCCGCCCCGGAGCTCTCGCGGTGGTCGAGTTTGCGAACGTTCGATTCGTCATAACGTCCTCCGATGAAGGGAACATTTGTTCAGGGCGCGCGGTCGCACGCGCATGGCAAGTGGTCGGGATGACGATATCCGGCCAAGGGCTTGTCGGCACATGGCCACAACCTATCAGACTAGGCGTGAGAGAGCCCAACCGTCAAGCTATCTCAGCCTCCGAAGCGCAGGGTGAAGACTCGGCGACCACGATCTTCCACGGCATCGACAGGCGTGGTGGTGGTGGATTGGCGGGCGTCGTCCAGGATGAAGACGATGAGCCCGGTGATGGCTCCCACAACCCCGCCGACGAGCAGTCCGGTACCGGCCTTGTTGAGTCGCTGCCGTTCGATCTGGACGATCTCACTGGTGGGGATGCGGACGTCCTGCCCCAACTGGGCGCTGTGGAACCCCACCTGCCGCCGCACCGTGGGGATGCGCAGGTAGAGGTCGGCGCCCGTCCGGCGCACGAACTCGCCCGACAACACGGGATCGAATACGGTGGAAAGCGCTTCTTCGACTCCGCCCTGGTTGACGACGTCCACTCCCTCACGGGTAAGAAAGAGGCGCACCGATGCCCCGGGCGGAACCGCACCGATCTCGGCGGGCGCATAGCTGAAGCAGCCCGAGGAGAGGAGGGCAATCGCGGCGGCGGCGAGTGGACGGAAAGGAAATTTCGGCTTCACGGCGTGGCTCTCGCTTGAATTGTCCCAACCATAAACTCTGATGCGAATACCGGCAACAACGTCGTCACTGTAGCCGAACAGGCGGGTACGTTTCAACTCCCGGCCTGCGAGGGTAGTATGGTGGGGCGAAGACCAGCGGCTGGCGTAACGGCACCACCAGAACCACTCGGACATCCATCCATGAGACCCTTGTCATCCTTTCGGGACGAGTTCCCGGTGTGCAGGACACACATCTTCCTGAATCACGCGGGCGTCGCTCCGACCTCGACGCGCGTGGTGGAGGCGGTTCGCGGCTTCATGGAGTCGCTGGCCAGGGAGGGCCGCCCCGACTTCGACGCCTGGGAGTCGCTGGCTCAGGACTGCCGGGAGCGATTTGCGCGGCTGATCGGGTGCGAGCCGGACGAGGTTGCCTTCGTGCGCAACACCTCGCACGGCTTGTCGCTCCTTGCCTCGGGGCTGGACTGGCAGCCCGGGGACCGGATCGCGGCGGCGGCATCGGTCGAGTACCCGTCCAACGTCTACCCCTGGATGGATCTGGACCGGCGGGGGATCGCGGCGCTGGACGTGATTCCCGTGGACGACGAGGGAACTGTGACGGTCGAGGCAGCAGCGCGGGTGCTGTGTCCGTCCACCCGCGTGCTGGCGGTCAGTTCGGCGCAGTACGCCACCGGCGCGGTGACGGACCTGGCCGGCCTGGGCCGGCTCTGCCGGGAACGCGACGTGCTGCTTTGCGTCGACGGGATTCAGACGGTCGGCGCCCTCCCCATCGATGTAAGGAAGGCGGGGATCCATTTCCTGTCCGCCGACAGCCACAAGTGGATGCTGGGCATGATGGGGATCGGGGCGGTCTTCGTCGACCACTCCGTCGTCAGGCGCATCCACCCGCCGCTGGTGGGCTGGCGCAGCACGACGGACGCCTTCAACTTCGACCGGGTCCACTTCGAACTGCTGGACAACGCAGGGCGCTTTGAGGAGGGGAGCCTGGCCTATCCGCTCATCGCGGGCTTTGCCGCCGCCCTCGAGCTTCTCGAGGAAGCGGGGATTCCCGCGGTCGCCGGGCACGTCCGCGCGCTGGTGGACGATCTCGCGGAGCGGCTGGATCGACTCGGGTGCCACATCACCCCGAAAGCCGCACACCGGCGTCACATTCTGACCTTTCGCCACCCTCACCTCGGCGAGGAGGAGTTGCTCGCGGGGATGGAAGAGGCCGGCGTGGTCGCGTCGCTGCGGCGGGGCCGCGTTCGGGTGGCGCCGCACCTCTACAACACGCATCAAGAGATGAAACAGGTGGCGGAGGCGGTGCGAGCTCTGCTTACCGCGAGGACCACAGCCGGAAAGGGGACCGAGCAATGAAGAGATCCAGAATGACCCACGCGATGACGACGCTGCTGACGATGGCGCTGGCGGCGAGCACGGCGGCGGCGCAGAGGCAGGCGGATGCCGGCGAGCTGCCCAGCATCGAGGAGAAGACCGCCTCCATGGAGCTGATGGACGGTTTCCTGCCCATGTACTGGGACGATGCGGGAGGCAGGATCTGGCTTGAGATCCGGGAGTGGGACTCCGATGTTCTGCACGCCTCGGGGATCGGGGCCGGCCTCGGGTCGAACGACATCGGGATCGACCGGGGCCAGCTGGCCGGCTCGCGCGTCGTCCGGTTCCAGCGGGTCGGTCCCAGGATCCTCATGACCCAGCCCAACTATCGTTTCCGCGCGACGAGCGACAGCCCCGCAGAGCGGAAAGCGGTGGAGGACGCCTTCGCGCCCTCGACGTTGTGGGGCTTCGAGGCCGGGGCCGAGACCGGCGATCGCGTGCTGATCGACTTCACCCCCTTCCTCATGCAGGACATTGCCGGGTTCGCGGGACGCCTGCGGCCGGGCACCTACCGCCTGGACCAGAGCCGGAGCGCGGTGTACCTGCCGATGGTGATGAACTTCCCGGAGAACACCGAGATGGAAGTGTCGCTGACCTTCGTGCGCCAGGATGGAGGGGGCGGCGGCGGTTTCGGCGGCCGTGGTGGTGGTGGTATCGAGGGCGTCGGCAATGTGGCGGCCAGTGCGGGCGCGGCCACGGTTCGCATGCACCATTCCTTCATCGAGCTGCCCGAACTGGGCGAGTACACCCCTCGGTCCCACGACTCGCGGGCCGGCTACGGGGGCATGTCCTTCCAGGACTATTCAGCCCCGCTGGGCGCACCCATGACACAGCGTTTCATCCGCCGCCATCGCCTGGAGAAGCGGAATCCGGGCGCCGCCATGAGCGAACCGGTCGAACCCATCGTCTACTACCTGGATCCAGGGACGCCGGAGCCGATTCGTTCCGCGTTGCTGGAAGGGGCCGGATGGTGGAACCAGGCGTTCGAGGTGGCGGGCTTCATCGACGGCTTCCAGGTGGAGATCCGGCCCGAGGATGTGAGCAGCCACGATGTGCGCTACAACGTCATCAACTGGGTCCATCGCTCCACGCGGGGCTGGAGCACGGGCGGCTCGATCACCGATCCTCGCACCGGCGAGATTTTAAAGGGAAACGTTACGCTGGGCTCGCTCCGGGTTCGCCAGGACTACATGATCGCGGAAGGGCTGCTCGCGCCCTATGAGAACGGCGACGAAGAGGCTCGCGAGATTTCCGAGTGGGCGCTGGCGCGCATCCGCCAGCTGTCGGCGCACGAGGTGGGGCATACCCTGGGGCTGGGGCACAACTACTACGACAGCGAGGCGGGGCGCATCTCGGTGCTGGACTATCCCCATCCGCTGATCACCTGGGACGGCAGCGAGTTCGACTACTCGGAGGTGTACGACACCGACATCGGCGAGTGGGACAAGGTCGCGATCCAGTATGGCTATTCGGTTTTTCCGCCCGGGTCGGACGAGGCCGGGGAGCTGGACCGGATTCTCGACGAGGCCTGGGACGAGGACATCCGCTACTTCACCAACCAGGACATGTCGGCGCACGCGCGGGTGGACCAGTGGTCGAACGGGACGGATGCGGGGGCCGAGCTGGACCGCATGCTGGACGTGCGCCGCGCAGCCCTGGACCGCTTTGGCGAGCGTGCCATTCGTGCGGGCAGGCCGATGGCGCAGCTGGAGGACGTGCTGGTGCCGCTGTACATGCACCATCGCTATCAGGTGAGCGCCGCCGCCTCGGTGCTTGGCGGCATGCACTACACCTACGCGACCCGGGGCGACGGGCTGGACCCCGTGCGGCCGGCCTCGGCAGCCGAGCAGAAGCGGGCCCTCGACGCGCTGGTGCGTTCCGTGCAACCCGCGCAGCTGGCCATTCCGACCGCGGTGCTGGACCGGTTGCCGCCGCGACCCGCAGGGTATGGCCGTACCCGCGAACTCTTTCCGCGCTACACGGGACTGATGTTCGACGCCATCTCGCCGGCGGTGGTCGCCACGGCGCACGTGGTGAGCGAGGCGCTGGATCCGAGCCGGGCCGCGCGTCTGCTGCAACAGAGCGCTCTGGACCCGTCGCTGCCGGGACTGGGTGACGTCCTGGCGGCACTCACCGCGGTGGGTGAGCCGAAGGCGGGTGACACGCCCTATGAGGCGGAAATTCGGCGAGCCATCGGACGGGTGGTGGCGGACGGACTGATGAGCCTGGCCGGCGCGGCCGCCATGCCTCAGGTGCGAGCCGTCTCGGCCCAGCACCTGGGGTGGCTCAAGACGGCGGCGGCGGATCGGTCGATGGGCGACCATGCTACGGCCGCCCACTTTGCGCTGCTGGCTCGGGACATCCAGCGCTTCGAGGACCGGCCCCATGAGGCCTGGGCACCCTCGACCGCTCCACCCGCGCCTCCCGGAGCGCCCATCGGATCCGCTCCGATGGACTGGATCGGCGCCCGGACAGGGTTGGCCGGGCTACTGTCGGCTCAGGCGGGGCTGGCGGGCATCGGCTGGCTCGACCGGCTGGTCCCAGTCTGTGCCTTCGAGGAGTGGTGAAGGGGGCTTCTTCAGCGCAACTCGCGAAAAATCCGGTCGGCCAGCGTCGTGATGATGGGCGCGCCGAGAGTCAGGAGAACGATTCCCGCGGTCTCCGCGCGCGGCACCTCGTTTCCTCTTCCCTCGACGAGGAGGAGATAGCCGGCGGTCGCAATCATCGTGCCACCCAGCGCGGCGGGGAGGAAACGTCCTTTGGAGCGTTCGGTCGCGCCGGCCCGGTGGGCCGAATAGCTGCTGGCAGCGCTGGGGAGCACCAGGGCCAGGAAGCCCGCGCCCGTGGTCAGGACTGCGGGACAGCGAGGACGCAACCCTCCGAAGCCCGCATCGATATCCAGGCACTTGTTGGCGAGCCCGAGCCCGATGGCCAGGCCTAGGGCGTTTCCCGCCAGAGAACCCAGAAAGACGCGCTCCCATCCGTAGCGCTCCTCCTCGAGAGACCAGTCGAAACCGGTGATCAAACGTTCCGTTGCTTCCTCGCGCTGGCGCAGCGGCCCCCGCTTGGTCTCCACCAGGAGGGCGCCGCCCCCGGCGGCCATGCCGAACCGGGTCGATGCCTGCAGTGGAGACAACAACTCGAGGCGGGCGATGTCCTCGAGGGGCATCGAGAAGTAGAGCAGGGAAGGAACGGCCGTGCGGACTCCGTCCACGTAGACCGACACGTCATTGCAGCCTCCGCGCGCCGACGTAGAGCGGTATTCGACGCAGGAGCCGGTTCTTCCGGAGCGCACTCTGAGGCCCGGCAGGTGCTGGGCGAGGACGGCGGAGAGGTCCATGCCGCGGCGGGCTGCTTCGCTGATTTCCTCCGCCCCGACCTCGTTCATGGCGTGCCCCGTGGCCTCTCTTCTGCGCTCCAGTTCCGAGACGGCTTCGACGAAAAGGGGCGAGAGTTCGATCGCACGCGGCGAAACGCGCACGTCGAGGCGCAGGTCTTCGCCCGCGTTAACGGCGACTTCGCGAGCGTGTTCGCCGTAGGCCAGGTGCTCCACCACCAGGACGTGGGCCCCTTCGGGGACGGATTCGAAGCGAAAGACCCCGCTGAAGTCGGTGACGGTGGCGAGTCCGAGGTCGTTCAGTCGGACGACGACATCCGCGACCGGGAGCGAACTCTCCCCGTCGAGAACCCGGCCGGCAAGGGTTCCGCTCTCCTGGGAGGCCAGCGCGTTCGCGGAGGCGAGGGCGAGGAAACAGAGCAGGGCGATGCGGAATGCGAGGGGAGCCCGCTTGGCAGGCGCCAGCTGCCTACCAGCCAGAGGGCCAGGATGTACGGCGGTCACAGCCGGCCGGACCGGCGGGAGGGGAGTCATACGGGCGCCTGTCGGGGGGTCGGAAGTCGCAGAGAAGATACCCAGTGCCGATCCGGGAGGTTCCGAACGAGTACGACGCGCCAGGGTGGGCGCGGCTAGCGCCTGACCGCCGGAGAGGGCCCGAGGTCCACGCGGATATCGCGCCACTTTTCCTGGCGATATCGCCAGACGCTCAGCAGACAGCGGGCCGCGTGTCCCAGCAGGATTGCGGTCCAGATATCCGTGGACTCGAGGCCGCGAATCTGCTGGAGGATCGCCAGCAGGCCCAGGGGGATCGCCACCTGGGAGATGATGGAGATGAAGAGCGGGCTGCGCGTGTCGCCGCTGCCCTGCAGTCCCCCGGTGTGCGTCAGGGCGACGGCGACGAAGAGTCCCGAGACGCTCAGGAAGCCCATGAGCTGAACGCCGAGGCCGAGCACGACAGGGTCCTCCATGCCGAACACGGAGAGCAGCGCGTCGGGGATCAGGACGAACATGGTCCCCACCGCCAGTGCGACCAGCAGACCGATCCAGGAGGCGACCCGTACGCCCCGGACGGCCCGCTCCGGATGGCCCGCGCCCAGATTCTGCCCGACCACCGCCGCGGTGGCACCCATGAGCCCCAGCGACGTCCAGGTGATCAGCGAGAAGAGCTGGACATAGCCGACGGCGTAGGCGGCCTGCGCCTCCGCGCTCTGCGCGAGGGAGCCGATGAAGCGCAGCAGAAGCACGCCTCCGACGTTCATGACCACGCCCTGGATGCCGGCGGGAAGCCCAAAGCGAAAGAGCTGGCGGATGATGCCCCAGTCCGGCGCGAGCGACATGCCGCGTTCAAAGGCGACCACGTATCTGCCCGACAGGAGCAGCCAGAGCACGAACAGGCTGACGATCGCCGCCGCGATGACCGTGGCCATGGCGGCCCCGGCGGTGCCGAAGGAGGGGATCGGCCCCAGGCCCCGGATCAGGATCACGCAGAGCGTGATGTTGAGGAGGGTGAGGGCCACTCCCAGGCGGAGCGGCGTGCGTGCGTCGCCGGCGGCCCGGAACGCTCCTCCGGCCATGAAGAACATCATGGTGCCGAAGCTGAAGACGAAGAGGATGCGCAGGTAGGGCAGCGCTTCGAGTTGAACCTCCGGGGTCGTGCTCACCAGGCTCAGCAGGGCCGGAGCGAGAAAGTACCCGAGAGGTGCGATGACGCCGATGGAGAGGGCCGCTGCCGTCAGGAAGGCCTGGTAGACGGTGCGGTTGACTCTTTCATTGTCGCCCGCGCCCGCGAAGCGCGCCACGAGAATGCCCATTCCCGTGAACAGCGAGGAGACGAAAACGATGACGACGAGGTAGATCTGGGAGGATATGCCGATCGCGGCATTGCCCGTGTAGCCGACGTAGTTGCCGACCATGATGTGGCCGACCAGGCCCTGCATGCCGCCGATCAGGTTCTGGAGCATGGTCGGCCAGGCCAGCTTCCAGACTGCTCCCGGAACCGGCCCCTCTATGATGCTGCGGTCGAACGGGCGTCCGCCGGGCTTCCGGGGCATGCGCGGAACGGACTCGGCGCGGTCAGGCGGGCGTGCGTTTCCCCCGGACGACCCGGAGGAGCCTGGTCAGTGGGTCGTAGGCCTGATCCACGACCCGCTCCTTCAGCGGGATGATGGCGTTGTCGGTGATCGTGATGCCCTCGGGGCACACCTTGGTGCAGCACTTGGTGATGTTGCAGTACCCTACGCCCTGCTCCTTGCGCAGCCTCTCGAGGCGGTTTCCGGTGTCGAGCGGATGCATCTCCAGGGCTGCCACGTGCACCAGGAAGCGCGGTCCGATGAAGCTCTCGTGCAGGTGGTGGTCCCTGAGGACGTGGCATACATCCTGGCACAGGAAGCACTCGATGCACTTGCGGAACTCCATCACCCGGTCCACGTCCTCCTGGAAGATCTCCCAGGTGCCGTCGTCGTGATCGGGCTCGCGCGGCTGGAAGGGGGTGACCCTCTCCTTGACCCGGTAGTTCCAGGAGACGTCGGTGACCAGGTCCCGCACGAGCGGGAAGGCCTTCATCGGCTCGATGGTGACGGGCTCGTCCATGGGGAGATCGCTCAGGCGGGTCATGCACATGAGCTTGGGCATGCCGTTGACTTCGGCGGAGCACGATCCGCAGCGGCCCGCCTTGCAGTTCCAGCGCACCGCCAGGTCGTTCGCCTGCTCAGCCTGAATCCGGTGGACGGCGTCGAGCACCACCATTCCGGTCGTGGTCTCAATGGTGTAGTCCTGAAACCGTCCGGTCTCCCGGTCCCCTCTCCAGACCCTGAACGTGCTCTCGGCCATTATCCCTGTTCCTCGATGATTTGGCGCAGCCGGCGGGGCAGCTCGCGGACCGGTTCCTCGCGGCTCCTCATGCTCCCGTCCGCATCCTTCCGGAACACGAGGTTGCAGCGGCCCCACTCGGGGTCCTTGGCCGGATAGTCGACGCGGGAGTGAGCGCCCCGGCTCTCCTTGCGCCCGATGGCGGCTCTGGTGGCGGCCTCCGAGACCGTCAGCAGATTGTCGAGATCGAGGGCCGTGTGCCACCCCGGGTTGTACTCCAGGTTGCCCGTGACGGAGACCCGCGCGGCACGCGCCTTGAGCGCCTCGATCTTCTCGAGCGCCGACGTGAGGTCGTCCTCGGTGCGCACGATGCCGACCCGGTTCTGCATGAGCGCCTGGAGGTCCTCCTGCACCTGGTAGGGGCCCTCGCCACCGCCGGCGTTGTCGAAGGGGGCCAGGGCGTGGCGCTCGGCTTCCGTCACCTGGCTCTCGGCGAGCGCAGGGGCGGAGTTCTCCCGGGCGAAACGGGCGGCGTACTCGCCCGCCCGCTTGCCGAAGACCAGGAGGTCGGAGAGGGAGTTGCCCCCCAGCCGGTTGGCGCCGTGGAGCCCCGCCGCGCACTCGCCGGCGGCAAACAGGCCCGGCACTGTGGACATCTGGGTAGCGGCGTCGACGCGCACGCCGCCCATCACATAGTGCGTTGTAGGCCCGACCTCCATGGGCTCCTTCGTGATGTCGATGTCCGCGAGCGCCTTGAACTGGTGGTACATCCCCGGCAGCTTCCTGCGGATGTGTGCCGGGGCGTCGGCGATCTTCTCGGAGATCCACGCGATGTCGAGGAATGCGCCCCCGTGGGGGCTGCCGCGCCCTTCCTTGACCTCGCGCACGATGCAGCGGGCGACGTGGTCGCGGGTGAGCAGCTCGGGAGGCCGGCGCGCGTTGCGGTCGCCGACCACGTAGCGCCAGCCCTCCTCCGGGGAATCGGCGGTCTGGTCCCTGTAGAGGTCGGGGATGTCGTCGAACATGAACCGGCGCCCCTCGGAGTTGCGCAGCACTCCGCCCTCCCCGCGCACGCCCTCGGTGACGAGGATGCCGCGAACGCTGGGGGGCCACACCATGCCGGTGGGGTGGAACTGGATGAACTCCATGTCCACCAGTTCGGCGCCGGCGTGGTAGGCGAGGGCGTGCCCGTCCCCTGTGTACTCCCAGCTGTTCGAGGTGATCTGGTAGGCCTTGCCGATGCCCCCGGTGGCGAGCACCACCGCCGGTGCGGAGAAGACGTGGAAGCGCCCGCGCTCGCGGTCGTAGGCGAAGGCCCCCGCCACCCGGCCGCCGTCCAGCAGCAGGCGGGTCACGGTGCACTCCATGAAGACATCCATGCCCTGATGGATGCCGTGATCCTGCAGGGTGCGGATCATCTCCAGGCCGGTGCGGTCTCCCACGTGGGCGAGGCGCGGATAGGCGTGGCCGCCGAAGTTGCGCTGCAGGATGCGGCCGTCCGGGGTGCGGTCCATGAGCGCCCCCCAGGCCTCCAGCTCGCGCACCCGGTCCGGGGCTTCGCGGGCGTGCAGCTCCGCCATGCGCCAGTCGTTCAGGTACTGCCCCCCGCGCATGGTGTCGGCGAAGTGCACCTCCCAGCTGTCGCGCTCGTCCACGTTGGAGAGGGCGGCCGCCACCCCGCCCTCGGCCATGACCGTGTGCGCCTTGCCCAGCAGCGACTTGCACACCAGGCCCACCGAAGCGCCCGCGGCGGCGGCCTCGATGGCGGCTCTCAGCCCCGCGCCGCCGGCTCCGACGATCAGGACGTCGTGCTCGTGCCGCTCGAACTCCGCCATCAGAAGATCCTCCAGTCGGCCCAGACGCCCATCGAACAGAGGCGCACGTAGACGTCTGTGAAGCCCACCCACACCAGGCTCATCCACGCCCACAGCATGTGGCGCCGGTTGAAGCAGCTCACGCACCTGTGCGCCTGCTGGCGCACGGGCCTCCCGGAGAGCTTGTCCAGCCCTCCGCCGACCAGGTGGCGCAGGGAGTGGCAGCCGAAGCAGTAGCCCGCCAGCAGCACGACGTTGATCGCGAGCACGAGCGATCCGACGCCCACGCCGAAGGTCTCGCCGCCGCCATCCGCCTCGAACCAGAACCCTTTCCAGGCGTCGTAGGAGAGGATCACGATGAAGATGAGCGCGATGTAGAGGAAGTAGCGGTGGATGTTCTGCACGATGAGCGGGAAGGACTTCTCGCCCAGATAGACCTTGCGGGGCTCCCCGACGGTGCACGAGGGCGGGTCGGCCCAGAAGGCCTTGTAGTAGGCGCCCCGGTAGTAGTAGCAGGTGACGCGGAAGCCCAGCGGGGCCCACAGGATGAGGTAGGCGGGAGACCAGGGCAGCCAGCCCAGCCAGGACTCCTCCCACCAGGCGGGGCGGGGCCCCAGCCATGCGTGGTGCGAGTCGCCGAACAGCTCCGGCGAGTAGTAGGGCGAAAGGTAGTTACCGAAGGAATAGTATTCGCCCTGGAAGACCGCCCAGGTCGTGTACACGATGAACGTGCTGAAGACCAGAAACACCGCCAGCGGCTCCAGCCACCACCTGTCCCGGCGCATGGTGCGCCCGAACGGGTTCCGGGCGGGAAGGGAAGCCGGATTTCGGACTGGAAGCGAGGTTGTGCCTGACGCCATTCCTATCCTCCTGCGAGCGCCTCTGCGGCGCTTCCTGTGAGGTCACCGGCAGGCTTACCGGTCTGTGAATTGCCGGCCCCGCTCCTTCCGCCGAACCGGGTTGCCGTTCCCGGCGCAGCGGACGGCGTGCAAAAGAATATCCCCGGAGCGACCCTACGCCAATACATGGACGCGATCCGGGTCCCATGCGACCGGCGGGTGTGCCGGATTGCGCGGGCGCCGGTCGCGTCCCGGGGCCAGAGGGGCGGCCGGGGCGGCGCCTGCGTCAGCCGGCTTCTCCGTGAATTTCGTTCGCCCTGCGCCAGACGCTGTCGAACATCCCCCGCGTCAGCTTGCCAGTGAACGTGTTCTGTTGGGACGGATGGTAGGAGGCGAGAAGCACCAGATCGTCGCGGATGGCTACTTCCGTGCCGTGGCCGAAGCGGGGCAGGGGCCTGGGAATCGTCTCGCCCCGGTCACGCAGAAAGCGCAGCACCACAGAGAAGGCAAAGCCGCCGAGGGCGACGACAACCCGCACCCCGGGCAGCAGATCCCACTCCCGCTCGAGGAAGGGGCGGCAGGCGTCTCGCTCGCTGGGGGTGGGGCGGTTCTTCGGCGGAGCGCATCGGACCGCCGCCGTGATCCAGGCGCCGTTGAGGACAAGGCCGTCGTCGCGGGAGGCCGACTCCGGCTGTGACGCGAGGCCCGCCCGGTGCAGCGCGCCGTAGAGCCAGTCGCCGGCTCGGTCGCCGGTGAACATGCGGCCGGTCCGGTTGGAGCCATGGGCGGCGGGGGCCAGCCCGACGACGAGCAGCCACGCCCCGGGGTCGCCGAAGCCGGGCACTGGGCGTCCCCAATACTCCTGGGCGGCGAAGGAGGCCCGCCTCTCGCGCGCGACCCGTTCGCGCCAGTCGACCAGCCTGGGGCAGCGGCGGCAGGCGCTCACTTCGGTGGCGAGCGTGGCCAGGCCGGCCGCGGTGGCGGGGCGGGGCGGGCTCCCGCCGCGTGCGTTCACGGTGTGGGCCGTGAGCGCAGGTGCAGAAGCCCCGGAGCCGCCGCGGACGGCTCGGGCGGCAGCACCGACCCGATCAGGCACGCCTGCGGGCACCCGGAGGCGCGCAGGGCCTCCACACAGGCTTCGGCCCGATCCGGCGGGATGCTGGCGAGCAGCCCGCCCGCCGTCTGCGGATCACAGAGAAGCTGGGTGCGCAGGTCCCGAAGCGTCGCGTCGTCTCCGCGCGCGGACTCCATCGCGCGCAGGTTCTGGTTCTGGAGCGAGGAAAAGATGCCGGCCTCGGCCACGGCCAGTGCCCCGCCCAGCAGGGGCACGCTCTCGAGTTCGACCGAGACATCGACCTGCGAGGCGCGCGCCATCTCGAGCAGGTGTCCCGCCAGCCCGAAACCGGTCACGTCGGTGGCAGCGGTGGCTCCGTGCTCGCGAAGAATGCGCGCGCTGGCCCGGTGGGACTGCTGCATGGCCGCGAGCGCGGCGTCGATCCAGAGACTGCGCGCCTTCCCGCGCATCTCGGCGGCGAAGATCAGACCGGTGCCCAACGGCCGGGTGAGCACGAGCCGGTCACCGGGGCGCATGCCCGACTTGCGCACCAGCTTCTCCGGCACCGCTACGCCGGTCACCGAGAGCCCCATGGCGAGCTCGCTTCCCTCGCTTGTGTGCCCGCCCACCAGCGCCACCCCGTCGCGGTCGAGAACTTCCTGCGCCCCGGCCATGAGCTGGGTGAGATCCTCTTCCATCTTCTCTTCCGTGGCCAGCGGGAGGGTCACGATCGCCATCGCCGAGCGCGGCTCCGCACCCATGGCAAAGATGTCGCCGAGCGCGTGATTGGCGGTGATCTTGCCGAAGAGGAAGGGATCCTCGACGAACGAGCGAAAGAAGTCGACGCTCTGCACGGTGACGTGTCCCGGCGGGATCCGCACCACGGCCGCGTCGTCGGGCGTGTCCAGTCCCACAAGCACATCCGGATGGTTCGGGGCGCCCAGACGGGCGAGCGAACGATAGAGCAGCTCGCTTCCCACTTTTGAACCGCAGCCCCCGCAGCGCATCCCGGAATGAGAAAGAGCGGCAGCTCCGTCGGCATCCGCGCCGATGGACCCGGAGGCTCCCTCCCCGTCCATCGATGGCAGGTCGCTGTATTCACGGATGAAGCGCCGGTCGATCCGGTCCTTCCACGTCCAGACCCAGCGCCCGCCGACCGTCAGCCCGTTGCGGGCGGCGACGGCGTGGCGCCGGCCCGTGGAAACCAGGCTCAGGTATTCGCGCTGGGGCCGGAAGCCGACGAGAGGCTGGCCGCGCAGACGCCGCTGCAGGTTGCGGGCGAGCGGCAGCCCCTGGCGGACCGCGAAGACGCCCGCCTTGGGTCTGGGGTATCCTTCGACCGCGGCGATGTCTCCCGCGGCGAAGACATCGGGATGGGAGACGGCTTGCAGAGTGTCGTGCACCCGGATGAACCCGCGTTCGTCCACCTCGAATCGCGACTCCCGGGGCCAATCCGGGGCTCCCGCGGTCGTGACCCAGAGGATTTCGTCGAAGACTGCGCTGAGGGCGTCCTGAAAGTGGAGACGTCGCCCCTCCACCCGTATCACGCGGCGGCCGGTGTGCACGATGATGCCGTCGCGGCTCAGGATTCGCGCGAACAGGGCACGCATGCGTCGGGGGTAGGCGGGGAGAATCTCGCTCGAATCGGTGAACAGTTCGATCTGGACGCCATCGCTGGGTCGGCCAGCTGCCCTGGCGGCCCGGGTGAGTCCGTAGCGGATGGAGAGCGCCAGCTCCACGCCGCCCGCGCCACCGCCCACGATCCCGATCGACACCGGGCTCGAACTGTGGGCGACGCGATCCCGGAGCTGCTTCCAGCGCGCGAAGAAGCCATCGATGGGCTTGACCGGCACGACGGAGCCTGCGGCGCCGGCAACCATCCGCGATCCCGGAGCCGAGCCGGTGTTGAGGGACAGCACATCAAAGGCTACCGGAGGGCGGCCCGCGCACAGCACTCGCTTGTTCTGGAGATCGACTCCGACGACCTGTTCGCGCAGGAAGCGCGCGCGGGCGAAACGAGACAGGGGGGCGAGGTCGATGTGGGCGTCGGCGAACGTGTAGTGGCCCGCGACCAGTCCCGGAAGCATCCCGGAGTAGGGCGCGTTCGACTCCCGCGAGATGAGCGTGACGCGAACCCCGGGGAGCGGTTTCATGCCGAAGTGCTTGAGCACCGAAACATGGGTATGCCCGCCACCCACCAACACCAGATCCCTGGTCACCGGGGGAACCGGCGACCTCATGACGCCATTGTGCATGGCCTCAAGATGCCGCCGCAGCGATACACCTTTCAAGGCTTGGGCCTGTCCACGGGAAGCTCCTGGCGCGCGGTCACCTCCGTTGGAAGCAGGGCGTCGTAGATGAACTGGTTGAGCGGCGTGGCTACGCCCTTCTCGCGTCCGAGCCTCACCACGGCTCCGCTCTGATAGCGCAGTTCGGAGGGCCGGCCCTCGGCGATGTCCCGCTGCATGGAGGCGGTGGACTCCGGCGGCAGCCCGGCGAGGAACGCCAGGGTGGTGTCGGCGACGTCGTCGGGGAGACGGACCCCGTGCGCGGCGCCGACGGCCACGATCTCCTCCATGGAGCGGCGCAGCATGGCGCGCGAGGCGGGCACGGCGAGGAGGGTCCCGATGGGGGCACGGGCGACCGCCCCGACCCCGCCCCAGGCGCAGATGAAGACGAACTTCTTCCACAACTCCGCCTCGATGTCGTCGGCCACCACCACCGACAGGCCCGGCGCGCGCCGGAACGCCTCCGCCAGCCGATCGCAGCGGCGCGTGTTCCGTCCCCCCCGCTCCCCCATGACGACCTCCGGGTCGATCCCCGCGTGGCGAATGCGGCCGGGTTCGACGACGGTGCTCAGGATGCGGGTCAGACCGCCGGCCACCGCTTCCGGACCGAGAACCCTCTCCAGCTGGCGGGCGGCGTCGACCCCGTTCTGCAGGGGGACCACGACGGTGCCATCCCCCACCAGCGGCCGGATCGCCCGCGCCGCCTCTTCGACCTGCCAGGCCTTGGTGGTGACCAGCACGGCGTCCGCCTCGCCCAGCCGCGCGGGGTTGTCGGTGGCGGTGACGCTCTCCAGCCGCACGTCGCCGGCGACGCTCTCCACCATGAGCCCGCGAGCTCGCAGCGCCGCCAGCTGGCCGCCGCGCGCGACGAAGGCGACCTCCTCTCCCGCCTGCACGAGGCGTGCCCCGTAGTATCCGCCGACGGCTCCGGCTCCGTAGATGACGATGCGCATGACCGGCTCCCGTGGTGTGGCCCGAAGGACGTTGCAGGAGGTTGCGCGGCAGTCGTCGCCGGCCTTGCCCGCCCCTCTTGCGTGCCGAGACAATTATCTTGGGAGCGCGAAAAGGAAAGCCGTCGTCCGTTCCCCCTCAAGCTCACTTCCTGAATCAGAGTCCGGAGGTTCCCACATGTCCGATCGGTTTCGCGTCGAGCGTGATTCGCTGGGCGAGGTCCACGTCCCCGCCGATGCCATCTACGGGGCGCAGACGCAGCGCGCCTTCGAGAACTTCCCCATCAGCGGCCAGCGCTTCGGCCGCCGCTTCATTCAGGCGCTCGGGCTGATCAAGAAGTCGGCCGCGCAGGTAAACCGCGAACTGGGCTACCTGGAGGGCAACATCGCGCAGGCGATCACCGTGGCCGCATCCGAGGTCGCGCTCGGTGACTGGGACGACGAGTTCGTGCTCGACGTCTACCAGACCGGCTCCGGGACTTCGTCCAACATGAACGCGAACGAAGTGATCGCGACGCTGGCGAACCGCGTCCTGGCCCGGATGGGCGATCACTACGCGCACGTGCATCCCAACGACCACGTCAACTTCGGCCAGTCGTCGAATGACGTGATTCCGACAGCGATCCACGTTTCGGCGCGCACCGCCATGGAGGAGGAGCTGATCCCCGCGCTGGAGCACCTTCAGGGGCGGTTGGCGGCCAAGTCGGAAGCCTTCGACGGCGTGCTCAAGTCGGGTCGCACCCACCTGATGGATGCCACTCCGGTGCGGCTGGGGCAGGAGTTCGGTGGCTACGCCATGCAGGTGACGCGCGGCGTCGAGCGCCTGCGGCGCGCCTCGGAGGAACTCGCCGAGCTGGCGCTGGGGGGCACCGCCACCGGAACCGGCATCAACACGCACCCGGACTTCGCGCGTCTCACCATCGAACGCCTTTCCCACGAGACGGGCATCGCGTTTCGCGAGGCGGAGAACCACTTCGAGGCCCAGGGCTCGCGGGATGCCTGCGTCAGCGCTTCCGGCGCGCTGAACACGGTCGCCGCGGGTCTCATGAAGATCGCCGACGACATCCGCTGGCTTTCGTCAGGCCCGACTTCCGGGATTCACGAAATCCGGCTGCCCGCGGTGCAGCCCGGGAGTTCGATCATGCCCGGGAAGGTCAATCCCGTCATGTCCGAAGCGCTGATGATGGTTTCGGCCCGCGTCGCCGGAAATCACACCACCGTCACCATCGCCGGCGGGCGAGGCAACTTCGAGCTGAACGTGATGCTGCCGGTCATCGCCCATTCACTGCTGGAGTCGATCACGCTGCTGGCGGGGGCGAGCCGCGCCTTCGCGGACCGGTGCGTCGCCGGGATCGAGGCGAACGAGGAGCGGGCGCGCGAGTTGCTGGACAAGAACCCCGCGATCGCGACCGCGCTCAACCCGTACATCGGCTACGATGCCGCCGCCAAGGTCGCCAAGGAGGCCGCCCGGGAAGGGAAGGCGGTGCGGGACGTGGTGCGCGCCAGGGGTCTGCTCGGCGAGGCTGAGCTGGAGGAGGCCCTGGACGTGCGCGGGATGACGGAGCCGGGGCTGCCGGGGAAGAGGTAGGGGGCGGTCTAGGATCCTGACCCCGGTCCTCCCGACAATCGGTTCACCGCTTCCTCGAAGGAGGCGATGGCGTCTCCGCCGCCGAGCTTCACCTCTCCGGTGAGCTCGCCGCCCCGGTTGAGCACGAAGGTGGGGGTGCCGTCCACTCCGAGCACCTGTGCCATGTTCATGTCACTCAGGATGAGAGGCGCGACCGTGTCGCGGATGAGACACGCCTGATACTCCTCCAGGGGCAGGCCGATGTCGGCTGCGAACTGGATGAAGACGGGAATCGGGTCCTGCAGGGGCTGCCAGACGCTCTGGTTCATGTAGAGGCGGTGCTGCATGGCCTCGAAGCCCGGGCGGTCGTTCAGGCCGCCGGCGCACAGGGCAGCCTCGGCGGCGTGGAAGCCGCGCATGAGGCTCGGCAGCGGGAACATGCGCACCACGAAGTTCGCCTTGCCGGCGTCGACGAGGCTGGCCTTGAGCGAATCGGTGCGCAGGACGTAGAAGGACCGGCAGGTGGGACAGCCGAAGTCCACGAACTCGTCGATGCGCGCCAGGGTGGAATCCACCATGTAGATGCGCGAATTGTCGGCGCGTTCGAGAAACGCCACGTCGACCATGCTGAGTGCCGGACTGGCGGTAGCTTGCTGCTGCAGGGCCTTCGCAGCGGCGGGCGTCATCACCAGAGCGAGTGCCAGAACCATGGCCCGCCCGGCGCCTGTGTACATCTTTCGCATTTCTTCCACACCCCTCTCGTCGGCACACC
This sequence comes from Longimicrobiales bacterium, assembly GCA_965237885.1. GTDB lineage: Bacteria > Gemmatimonadota > Gemmatimonadetes > Longimicrobiales > Gaopeijiaceae > BD2-11. Next base: position 2,483,591 of record CBDEGN010000002.1, read on the forward strand.
GCCCCGACCGAATCCAGCCGGTGGCGGGCCGGCATGAAATTGTCCTCAGTTGCCCGGCGGCCTTGATCTCGCCTTCCTCGACGGTGCCCAGGCGATCATCGATCCCGAAGATGACAGGTGTTCGATTCTGGGGATCGGGACGCCGACGCGTGGTTTCCGGTTATGATGGTCGCTCGGGTCAGCGGCCCCTGGGGATGAGGCGAACGTTGCCGGCCTGGATCAGGAGATCGAAGACTTCGCCTGCAGTGACCGCCAATTCCGCCGTCCGGTACACCCTGCCGCTGCCCAGCAGATCAACTTCGAACCCCAGCGTGGGAAACCTCCACTCGCGCTGAAAGCGCTGCCGGGTCTTCCCGGACACGCTGCCCAGCCGCGTACGCCCGCCGCCGGTGGACATGTAGATGCGGGCGTCGCTGAAGTCGAGGTTGTCCACGAAGATGGTGATCTCCCGTGAGCGCTCGCCGCCAATACCGGGCGGTGCGCTTCGCTGTCCCACGCAGCCCGCCACAAGAAGGGCCGCGAGGACGCAGGCAGCATACAGGGATCGAGCGTTCATGGTACCTCCTCCCGCAGGGTTCGGATGCCGGTTGATCGTCAGCATCCTACAGCTTTCTTCCTGCATATATTGTATCGCCAGCGGGGCGGGGTTGCTACCGAACCCCTTGCGGAGAATCGGGCGGAACGGGTCCCGTCACCCTCCCGGCGGGCTTGCACGCTCAACTCACCTTGGTGAATCTGGGTGAATCTGGTTCACGATCCGTCGCGGCTCGCTCGTGCGCTCCCGGCGGGTCGGCGCCTGGAACGCAACTTTGACCGAGGCCGCCGATGTCGAAAGGGGACCGAACGCGCAGGGTAGAGCCACGCTGATGCGCTTTCCGGACGATTTGGTCGAGCGCCTTCCGGGCGGAGACCCGATCACCCTGATCGTGCTTGACGGGGTGGGGGGACTGCCCCACCCGGCAACCGGGCTGACCGAGCTGGAAGCCGCCGTCACGCCCAACCTGGACCGGCTGGCCGCGGAGAGTTCGCTGGGCATGCACGTACCGGTCGCGCCCGGCGTGACGCCCGGAAGCGGCCCCGCCCACCTCGCCCTTTTTGGCTACGATCCCGCCCGTCGTCTCGTCGGCCGCGGCGTCCTGGCGGCGCTGGGCGTGGGGATTCGGCTGCGCGAGGGAGACGTGGCCGCGCGCCTCAACCTGGCCACCCTGGACGAGCGCGGCCGTGTGACCGACCGGCGCGCGGGCCGGCCCGGCAATGCGGAGGGCCGGCGGCTGGTGCGGCGACTGCGTGAGGGCGTGAGCGCGCCCCAGGGGGTGGCCCTGCAGCTCGAGCACGTCATGGAGCACCGCGCGGTGATGGTGCTGCGGGGCGATGGGCTGGGCGCGGACGTCACCGACACCGACCCGCAGCGCACCGGGATTCTTCCGCGTCCGCCTCAATCGCCGGAGGGAGACGCGGCTTCGGCCCGAACCGCCCGGATCGCCGCCGACATTCTGGAACGGGCGGCGCAGGTCCTGGCCGACGAACCGGTGGCGAACGGGCTTCTGGCCCGTGGTTTCGCCGAATTCCGGCCGCCGCCGGGATTCCGCCAGCGGTATGGGTTGAAGGCCACGGCGGTTGCGCGCTATCCGATGTACCGGGGGGTTGCCAGCCTGGTTGGGATGGAAATCGCGGGAACTCCGGCTTCGGACGAAGAGGCGGTGACGATGATGGAAGCTGCGGCCGGACGCACGGATTTCCGTTTTTTCCACTACAAAGCCACGGATTCCCGAGGAGAGGATGGGGATTTCGATGGCAAGGTCGCCGCCATCGAGGCCGCGGATCGGCTTCTTCCCCGGCTGACGGACGGAGGCGTGACGCTCATCACCGGCGACCACAGCACGCCCGCGATTCTGGCCGGACATTCCTGGCATGCGGTGCCGCTGCTGATCCGGTCCCGGTGGGCCCGGCCCACCGGGCGCCGCCTGACGGAGACCGAGTGCCGCCAGGGGGACCTGGGCACTGTGGCGGCCCGGCACCTCATGTCGCTGGCCCTTGCGCACGCCGGACGGCTCGCGAAGTTCGGCAGCTGAAGGTTTCATCTCCCGTTCCCGAGGAAGCGCCCTTGATCTCCATTCCCTGCGAAGAGCACGTTCTGGAGAACGGGCTCCGGATTGTTCTCTCTCCCGAGCCCGCCGTCCCGGTGGTTGCCGTCAACCTGTGGTACGATGTCGGCTCCCGGAATGACAGGCGGGGGAAAACCGGGCTGGCCCATCTCTTCGAACACATGATGTTTCAGGGTTCGCGAAATGTGGCCGGCAATCAGCACTTCGAGCTGTTGGAGGGCGCGGGCGGCTCGGCCAACGCCTCCACCTGGTTCGACCGCACCAACTACTACGAAACCCTCCCCTCGCATCACCTGGAGCTCGCCCTCTGGCTCGAGGCGGATCGCATGGGGTGGATGCTCCCCGCTTTGACCGCGGAGAAGCTCGAGAACCAGCGCGACGTCGTGAAGAACGAGCGCCGCCAGCGTTACGACAACCAGCCCTACGGCGACTGGGACGAGCGCATGCTGACGATGGTCTATCCGCCCGGGCATCCCTATCGTCATCCGGTCATCGGATCGCTGGCAGACATCGACGCCTTCTCGCTCGACGATGTCGAGTCGTTCTTCCGTGCCTACTACGCCCCGGACAACGCCGTGCTCACGCTGTGCGGCGGTTTCGACCCCGGTCGAGCGCTGGAGTGGATCGAACGCTACTTCGGGGAGATTCCTCCGGGTAAGGGAATTCGGGAGATCCCCGGAGACGCGGACGCCGAGCGCGAAAACGACACCGCGCGCAGCCAGATCGTGGAGGCCGATGTCCCGCTTGCACGCGTCTACGCCGCGATGCGCATACCCACGTTCGAGGAGCCCGGATTCTACGCTGCGGACATCGCTGGCGACATTCTGGGGAGGGGCAGGGCTTCTCGGCTGCATCGTTCGCTGGTGCTGGATCGGCGGCTCGCCAAGGACGTGCTGTGCTACGTCTATCCGCTCATGACCGGCGCCTCGATGATGCTGGTTCAGGCGACCGGCAATGTGGGAATCGAAGCCGAGGCGCTGGAGGCGGCCGTGTTCGAGGAGATCGACGGGTTGCGCGCGGTCTCCTCCGAGGAAGTCGCGCGGGCCGTGGCCATGGCCGAGACCGCCATCCTGGGGCAGCTCGAAGTTGTTGCCCAGCGGGCCGATCTGCTGTCGATGTTCGCGATGCTCTTTGACGACCCGGGCCGCGTTGCCACGGAAATCGATCGCTTGCGCGCCGTTACGCCGGAGGCGGTGGAGGCCTTCGCCTCCGACCACCTGGGACCCGGGAATCGGGCCGTTCTCACATATGTGCCGCGAGCGTCCGCGTGAGGCGCGCGAGCTTCCCCTCCACGCCGCCGGAGCCGGGGCCGGTGGCACCGTTCGTCGTCCCCGCTGTGCACGCCACCCGCCTGGATTCGGGGCTGCAGCTGCGCGTCGCGCGCCGGGAGCGGGTTCCCGTTGTGACCGCCCTGCTGGTCATGGACGCGGGGGAGTCCGCCCCCGCTAGGGAGCAGGCCGGGCTCGCGGGACTCACCGGCAAGGCGCTCCAGGGAGGCACTGCCCGCCGCTCGGCGGTGGAGCTCGCGTACGCTCTGGAGGACATGGGCACACATCTGGGAACATCAACCGGCTGGGACTCCACGGGGGTGTCGCTGACCTGCGCGGCGGACCGCTTCCCGAGCGCGCTCCGGCTTCTCTCCGAGGTGGTGCTGACTCCGGCATTCCCCCGGGGAGAGGTCGAGCGCATCCGGGAGCAGCATCTGGCCGGGATCCGGCAACGCAACATGTATCCGTCGCGGCTTGCCGCCGCCGCCGCGTCACACTTCTTCTTCCGGGAAGGCGCCACCTACGGCAGACCGATGGCCGGAGAGGAGGGATCCGTCGCGGCGCTGGACCGCGCGCAGGTAGCGGGCTTCGCCTCCAGCCGCTATCGGCCGCGCGGGGCGGCGCTGGCAGTGGCGGGTGACGTCGACCCTGCCGAAGTGACAGACCTGTGTGCCGAATGCTTCGGTGGCTGGCAGGGGGAAGCCGCTCCCGTGGCGGCCACCTCGGGGGCGCGATTCAGCGAGCGTCGCATCGTCATCGTGCACCGACCCGGCGCGGTCCAGTCGGAGCTGCGCGTTGGCCACGCCAGCGTGGCGCGCGAGACGCCCGACTACTTCCCGTTGATCGTGATGAACGCGGTTCTGGGAGGCACCTTCACCAGCCGCCTCAACCTCAACCTGAGGGAGGACAAGGGCTTCACCTATGGGGTGAGTTCGCGCTTCGACTTCAGGCGCTCGGGCGGCATGTTCTGCGTCTCCGCGGCGGTCGCCACCGAGGTGACGGCGGCAGCCGTGCGCGAAATGCTCGCGGAGACAGAGACGCTGGCGGCCGGCGGGCCCACGGCCGCCGAAGTGCGCGGCGCGCGCGACTACCTGGCGGGGATCTTCCCTCTTCGCATGGAGACGGCTGCGCAGATCGCCTCCGGCATCGCCCAGGTGTTCGTGCACCGGCTCCCCGCCGACTATCACGCACGCTACCGCGAGCAGGTACAGGCGGTGAAGGTCGAGGACGTCGCCCGGGCGGCCGCCCGCCGGCTCGACCTGGATGCCCTGACGGTCGTGGTCGTGGGGGATGCGGACCAGGTGGCGCCTGAGTTACGGGCTCTCGGTCCGGTCGAAGTGCACGACGATTTCTGATCCACCGGGAAGGGCGCGGGCGCCGCAGGCAACCCCCGGGTGGCCTCGCAGATCCAATGTCGGAGAAGGTGCCGGACCCCGTCGCCGACGCGGCGATGACGGTCCACCTTCGGGAGAATGTCTCCCCCAACAGGAGTGCCAGCGAAACATGTTTGCCGGTCGTGCAGTGTATCCGGGAGAAGCCACTGTTCGGTATCCGGGTCCGGATTCGGTCCGGGCTCCGGACGGGACCGGACGCCTGGGGGGCCGTGAGGTATACGACGGGCGAGTGGTCCATCTGACCGTGGACCGGGTCCGTTTCCCGGACGGCTCGGAAGGCAACCTGGAATTGATTCGTCACCCCGGCGCGGCGGCGGTGGTGCCGTTTCTCGACCCGCCCGGTTCTTCCGATCCGGAGATTCTGCTGCTGCTCCAGTACCGGTATGCCTCGGGCGGATACCTCTACGAAGTGCCCGCCGGGCTGCCGGCCGGGCCGGACGAGGCGTGGGCCGACTGCGCCCGCCGGGAGCTCACGGAGGAAACCGGGTACGTCGCCGCCCAGGTGCAATACCTGACCCGGATCTACACGACGCCCGGCTTCACCAACGAGGTCATCCACCTGTTCACGGCGACCGGACTGACGGCCGGAGACGCCGCCCGCGACCCTGACGAGTTCATCACCGTGCAGGCGGTTCCGTTTTCACGTGCTCTGGAGATGGTGCGCGCCGGAGAGATCGTGGACTGTAAGACGGTGGCGGCCCTCCTGTACACGGCGGCCTTCCGGGTGGGCTCGGGCGGGGCCCGCTGATGTCTCCGGAAGGAACGGTGGCCGTCCTCCGCCGGGGACGGACGCGGCGGGGAAGCGGGCGAAAGCAGCGCGAAACAACTGGTATGAAACCTGCAGGAACCCATGCTGTCTGAGGGGCATTACGAGCTACGTCTGCCAACGGAATGACATGAATAGCCAATCGAGCGCGGTACCAAAGCCCGCAAGGCCGGCCCACGAGACGCGGGAAGCCCTGAAGAAGCTGGACGACAGCGCGGTTGTGGGGCGGTTTCTGGAAGGCGAGCAGAGGGCCTTCGGAATACTGGTGGACCGCTACGACAACCGGTTGGTGAACTTCGTCTACCGGACCATCGGTGACCGGGAGCGGGCGCAGGACCTGGTGCAGGAGACCTTCATCCGGGTCTACCGCCACCTGCATCGCTTCGACCCCACCAAGAAGTTTTCGACCTGGATCTACACCATCGCCAGCAACCTGGCGAAGAACGAGCTGCGCAACCGCTCGCGCAATCCCCTGGTCTTCTTCCAGACCATCAAGAAGAACTGGGAAGCCGACCATCGGCCCCTGGAGTGGGAGGACCACTCCTACAAGCCCGACGACCTGTACCGGAAGCGGCATCTGCGCGAGGTCGTGGAGAAGGCCATCAGCGAACTGCCGGAGCACCACCGGGTCGTCTTCGTGCTGCGAGAGCTCCAGGGCAAGACGTACGAAGAGATCTCCGAGATCACCGCGGTCAACCTGGGCACGGTGAAGAGCCGTCTGAACCGCGCCCGCAACAACTTCGCCCGCATCGTCGCGCCCTTGCTGGACTGAATCCGCCGCGCCCTCTGCTCCCGCACGACGCATGCGATACCCGTGTCTCCCGGCGAGCCGCCGGTTCTCCAGCCCTCGCGTTTCCCCGGGGAACCTCCCCGGGTGTCTCCCTGTAACAGACTTTCGTTGCCGCGCCCGTATCCCCTCTCGTCCAGACGCCGGGGAACCCGGAAGTTCCAGCGTATGTAGAGAATCCGGCGGGCCGTGGAACCGAAGCGTTGCAAGTTCGGGGCTGCGGCCAGGGGGCGAGCGAAGAAGTTGCACAAGAGGGAGTCCGCGAACGCCTATGGAATGCAAAGGCTTTCTGGAGCGCTATTCCGAGTTCTACGACGGCGATGCGGCCGATGCGAGCGCCTTTGAGGAGCACGCCGCGGCCTGCACCGGCTGCCGTCGCTATGCCGAGTCGCTGAAGCGCAGCCTGTCTCTGCTTCGCGTCGTCCCGAGCGTTTCCGTTCGCGAAGACTTCCATCCCCGCCTCCAGCACCGCATCTACCACCTTGAGGAGGATCGCGCGCGTCGTCGCCACGGCGCGTCGTTTACCCGCCTGGGCGCGGCGCTGGCAGCCACGGTTCTGGTGGCGCTGGCCGTGTGGAGACCGGAGCTGGTTCGGGAGACGCCACAGGTGGCCCTCCCCCCCATCGTCATATCGCAGCCCCCGTCGGTGCGCGCCACGGCTTCATCCCCATCCGTGCGCTACCGCAGCATTCGCCTTCTGAACTCGGACCTGAAAGGCGACGACCTGTGGAGCCGCGCGCTCTACGAGTACTCCCCTCTCGCCCAGCGCTGACCCGGCCCGAGAATCCCGGCAGGCGATGATTCCCGCGACGTACCGGCGCGCACTCGGGGGTGGGCACGGCGGCGGGGTCTTCTACCTGCACGGAAGCGACGACTTCCGCAAGCGGGAGGCCGCGCGGGCGATCGCCGAAGCGCACCTGGATCCCGGGACCCGCGACTTCAACTTCGACGTCATGCACGGGCCGGAGCTGGATGTGCGCGACTTCGCGTCTGTGCTGGCCACCCCACCCATGATGGCCGAGTGGCGCGTGGTTCTCGTCTACGCGGCGGAGGCTCTGGCTGCCGTTCCCGCGGCTCGCAAGGTCGTGCTCGATGTCGCGACTTCGCCCCCGCCGGGACTGGCGCTTGTCCTCACGGCTACGCAGCCGGCGCGCTCGAAGGCGCGATTCTACGGGGACATCAGGCGCAAGGCGCGGTCCCTGGAGTTTCGCCCTGTGTCGGCGAACGATCTGCCGGGATTCCTGATCTCATGGTGTCATGAGCGGCACGCCACCGAAATGAACGAAGACGCCGCGCGCTCTCTGGCGGCGGCGGTCGGGTCCGACCTGGGGGTGCTGGCACAGGAGCTCGCCAAGCTCGCCACCATGGTGCCCAAGGGCCGCCCGATTACGGTCGAAACGGTCGAAGAGGGGGGAATCCGGGTTCCCCGCCTCGACCCCTGGCGCTGGTTCGACATGGTGGGAGGCCGCGAGTTTGGCCCGGCCACGGCGGCGCTCGGAGAGCTTTTCATTCGCGGCCAATCGGGCGTTTACCTGGTCATGGGACTCACCACGCACTTCCTCCGCCTGGGGCTCGTGCTCGACCGGGGACTGGCCGGGCTGGAAGCGGAGCTGCCGCCCCATCAGCGCTGGATCGCCCGGCGTATCCAGGGACAGAGTCGGGGGTGGAGCCGCGAAGCCCTGGACGCGGCGCTCCTCGGGCTTCGGCGCGTCGACCGGCTCATGAAGGCCAGCGCCCTCCCGCACCATCATCTTCTGGAGGAGTGGCTGCTGGAACAGCGCGTCTCTGCCGGCGAGGGGGCCGGACCAGGGCCTCTCCGCGCCCGTGTCGCGAGGGTTCATTGAGAGGCCGCCGGGTAGGGCGGACAGAGTTATCCGGAGACGCCCAGACTCCAGATGAAGGCCGCCAGCGCGCTCACTTGCTCGTCCGAAAGACCCATTCCCCCGCGCGGCAGCATCAGGCCCGGGTACTGTTTCGGCTCAAGGACGCCGGAGTCTATGACCGCCAGGATGCCTGCGTAGCTGCCGTCCGCGTTGAGCCACTGGTCATCGGCGAGGTTCGGTGCGAGCTGACCGCCCTCGCCGTTGGCGCCGTGGCAGGCCGAGCAGGCGGCCCGGCCGTTGAACAGAACCTGACCTTCGGTAACGGTCTCGGCGGTTACGCCGTCCGGAGCTGCTCCATCGCGCAGCATCGCGCTGAGGGCCTCGCGGGTGGAAGCGACGTTCGCCGCGCTTGCGTCAGCGGCACCGTCACACGCCACCGCAGTCGCGATGACGGACATGGCTAACATGATACCAAAAAATGATTTATAGATCATGATCAACTCGGTTGCAAATGCGATATCCTCAGGAATGAGGGACGTGCTTTCTGATACACGCGCCTGTCGGGAACGAGCCTGCAAAAACCCCGCTCGGCGCGACCGCCTCTGCCCCCTTCCGGGACGGAATCAAAAACCGCAACTTTAGAACATGACCCCGGCACGGCCGGGCGTCTACGAGACTCCAGACGTTTCCGCGCGGACCAGGATGAGCTTCGGGATGGCCTCCGGCATCAACCCCGATTCATGACTCAGGATACGCCGCTCATGCGGCAATGGCGGGCCGTGAAAGCTCGCCACCGCGACGCCCTCGTCTTCTTCCGGGTGGGCGACTTCTACGAGCTCTTCCATGAAGACGCGCACAGGGGCGCGCGCCTGCTCGGGCTGACCCTGACCTCGCGCAACAACGGCGCCGCCAGCCAGGTGGCGCTGGCAGGCGTGCCGGCCAAGGCGCTCGACGACTATCTCCAGAAGCTGGTGAAGCTGGGCTGCCGGGTTACCATCTGCGACCAGACGGAAGACCCCAAGGAGGCCAAGGGGCTGGTGCGCCGGGAAGTGGTGGAGACCATCACGCCGGGCACGGTCGTCCACGACGAGTTGCTGGAGGCGCGGCGCAACAACTTCCTGGTCGCGCTCGCGCCCGGGGAGGAGGGCACCAGCGGTCTGGCGGCGATCGACCTGTCGACCGGAGAGCTGGAGCTCGAGGTGGTGGGGGGAGAGGCCCTCGCCGCCCGGATGGGGCAGTTCGCGCCGGCCGAGCTGCTGCTGCCCGCGGCTCTGGAAGGCCGCCCGTTGCCGGGCGCGCCGCGGGAACCCCTTCTCACCCACCGGGACGACTGGCTCTTCGGGGAGGCCGCCGCGCGCGAGGAGATGGAGAGGGCCTACGGCGTGCACTCGCTGGAAGGATTCGGCTTGGAGCCGCGTGACACGCTCGCAATACGCGCCGCGGGAGCGCTGCTGGCCTACATCGCCGAGATTCGCCCGGGAGGGCTGGCGCACTTGCAGCCGCCGAGGCTGCGCCGGCCGGGCGCGAGCATGGTCGTGGACGAAATGACGCGGCGCAATCTGGAATTGACGGAGCCGCTGCGCCCCGGAGACGACGGCGCCACCCTGCTCTCGGTGCTGGACGACTCCGTGACCGCCATGGGCGCGCGAACGCTGCGGAGCTGGCTGCTGTCGCCGCTCGTGGTCGCTCCCGCCATCTGGGAGCGGCAGGAAGCGGTGGCCGAGCTCTTCGAGCGTTTCGAGGTGCGGCGCGACATTCGCCGGGCGCTCTCGGATGTCGCCGATCTCGAGCGCCTGGCCGGGAAGATCTCACTCGGCCGGGTGACGCCACGTGAACTCCTGGCCCTGGTGCGCTCGCTGGAGCGGGTACCTCCGGTGCGCGAGGCGCTGGCGAAAGCCGAACTCCCCCGCCTGCGGGAACGGGGCGCGCAGCTCGACACCATGGACGATGTCCGCGGGCTTCTGCAGCGAGCCATCGCTCCCGACGCGCCCGCGGCGCTCCAGGACGGAGGAGTGATCCGGGCCGGATACGATGCGGAGCTGGACGCGCTGCGCCAGACCCGAAACGACGCCCGCGGCCTGATCGCGGCACTGCAGGTGCGGGAACGGGAGCGCACGGGCATCACCTCCCTGAAGGTCTCCTACAACAAGGTCTTCGGGTACTATCTGGAGGTCACCCGGGCGAACCTGAGCCGGGTGCCGGACGACTACGTGCGCAAGCAGACGCTGGCGAACGCGGAGCGCTTCTATACGCCCCAGCTCAAGGAGTGGGAGGCGGAAATCCTGAACGCCGAGGACAGGATCGCCGCGCGGGAGGCGGAACTGTTCGGCGGCGTGCGGCGCGCGGCGGCACGGGAAGTGGGGCGGCTGCAGGAACTCGGGCGCTCGCTCGGGCGCCTCGATGCCGTCGCGGGGCTGGCGGAGGTGGCGGAGCGGCGGCAATACGTCCGTCCCGAAGTGCATACCGGCTACGCCGCGGAGGTGCGCGCCGGCCGTCATCCGGTGGTGGAGGCGGTGATGCCCGCGGGCACTTTCGTCCCCAACGACCTGGTACTGCGGGAGGATGGCCGGGTGGTCGTGCTGACCGGTCCCAACATGGCCGGCAAAAGCACCATCCTGCGGCAGGCGGGGCTCATCCAGCTGCTCGCCCAGATGGGGTCGTTCGTGCCCGCCGACCGGGCCCGCCTGCCCGTCTGCGACCGCGTCTTCACCCGGGTGGGGGCGAGCGACAACCTGGCCCGCGGGCAGTCCACCTTCATGGTAGAGATGAACGAGTCGGCGTCCATCGTGCACGGCGCCACCGCCGCCAGCCTGGTGCTGCTGGACGAGATCGGCCGCGGCACCTCCACCTACGACGGGGTCTCCATCGCCTGGGCGGTAACCGAGCACCTGCACGAGGTGGTGGGCGCCAAGACCATCTTCGCCACCCACTACCACGAACTCACCCAGCTGGGCGATCTGCTCCCCGCCGTGCGCAACCTGAATGTGGCGGTGCGCGAGTCGGGCGACGACATCATCTTCCTTCGCCGCCTCGAGGAAGGAGGCGCCGACCGCTCCTACGGCATCCAGGTAGCCCGCCTGGCGGGAATGCCGCCCTCGATCGTGGAACGGGCGAAGGAACTTCTCGCCGAATTGGAGGGAAAACGTACACGTGGCGGAGAGGGGTTGGGCCGCCGGGGCGCGCATCGGCCTTCCTCGGCCGCGCCGCCCGGCCAGCTCTCGCTCTTCGCCCTGGAAGCCCGGTTGTCCGCGCGCATTCAGGAGATGGACCTAGACAACATGACGCCCCTGGATGCCATGAACCTGCTCGCTGAACTGCAGCGCCTCGCCCGCGCTTGAGGGGTTTCGCCTTGGAGTCGTTGCTTCGCCGCAAGCGGTCGCTCGCCGAAATCGGAGCCGCAGCCGTGGCATCCTTCGTCGTCATGCAGTGCGCCGGCGATGCCGAAGTAGACCAGCCCGAGCCCCTGGGCGATGATGTCCCGATCGAGTATCCGGTGGAGATGTGGGACCAGGGGATCGAGGGGGAAACCGTGCTGCAAGTGCGGGTGAACGAGGCCGGAGAGGTAGATTCCGTGGCGGTCGTGGAGACCAGCGGCCACGAAGCCCTTGATTCTGCCGCCGCGGAAGGCGCTCGCGGGATGGTTTTCAGCCCCGGTCGAAGAGGTGGGCGGGACGTGCCGGTGTGGATTCGCATCCCCGTGCATTTCTCGAAGCAGGCGAGTCCGGAACGCTGATGCCCGGGTGCTCGAACTCCCGGCTCATGCCGCTTCACCTCTCTCGCGAGGGCCGAGCGCCGGGGATATTCCAACCATGACCGTTCGCCATCGCGATCCGTACGACAACGTCATGGAGATGGTGGGGTGGACCCCCCTGGTGCGGTTGCACAGGGTGGCGGATGGTTGCCGCACGCCGGTCTACGGAAAATGCGAGTTCATGAGCCCCGGCGGTTCGGTGAAGGACCGCATCGGGCTTGCCCTCGTCGAGGCAGCGGAGCGCGACGGGACGCTCAGGCCGGGGGGCGTGATCGTGGAGGCCACCAGCGGCAACACCGGTCTCGCCCTCGCGATGGCGGCGTCTACCCGCGGCTACCGCTGCATCTTCACCATGCCCGACAAGATGAGTCAGGAGAAGGTGAAGCTGCTGCGCGCCTTCGGGGCAGAGGTGGTCATCACGCCCACGGCTGTGGGGCCGGACCACCCGGACCACTACCTCCAGGTTGCCCGGCGCATCGCGCGCGAAACTCCGGGCGCCGTGCTAGCGGACCAGTTCTACAACCTCGAGAACCCCAGGGCCCACTATCTCTCGACCGGTCCGGAGCTGTGGCAGCAGAGCGGGGGCCGCATCACCCACCTGGTGGCGGGAGCGGGCACCGGGGGCACGGTATCCGGCACCGGCGCCTACCTGAAGGAGAGGAACCCCGCGGTGGAGGTCGTGGGCGTGGATCCGGTCGGCTCCGTGATCTCTGCCTTCTTCCACACCGGCGAGACCGGCGGCGGGCACCCCTATCTGGTGGAGGGGCTGGGCAACGACAAGATCCCCGGAGCGCTCAATCTCGACGTGGTGGATGATTACGTGACGGTGAAGGACGGGGACGCGTTCCGCATGGCGCGGCGTCTCACCCGCGAGGAGGGGCTCTTCGTCGGAGGTTCCGCGGGGCTGAACACGCACGCCGCGGTGGGGCTGGCCAAGCGCCTGGACGACCCGGATGCCTTCGTAGTCGCAATTCTTTGCGACTGGGGCGAACACTACCTTACCAAGATGTACGACGAAGAGTGGATGCGGCAGAACGGGTTCATGGAGCGCTCGCGCAGGAGCGTCCACGACCTCGTGCGCGGCAAGGAATCCATCGGGGTCCGACTGCTGACCGTGGCGCCCTCCACGCCCGTGCGCATGGTGCTGTCCACGCTGAGCAGCCACGGGGTCTCGCAACTGCCGGTCATCCTCGACGGCGACTGTGTCGGTTCGGTGATCGAGGGCAGGCTCATGGCGCGCGTCATCGAAGACCCCGGCCTGCTGAATCGGCCGGTCGAGACCGTGATGCGCTCGCCGTTCCCCGTGGTGGACAGCCATCTGGACGCTGAAGAGGCGACCCGGCTGCTCACCCGCGACAACCCGGCGGTTCTGGTTCGGTCCAACGGAGACCTGCAGGACATTCTCACACGCTTCGATATCGTGCGCACGCTCACCGGAGCGGCCCGTTGAGCCACGTGCGGCGGAGGAAAGGCAGATGAAGGTCGCCGTGCTCATGGGCGGGACCTCCGAGGAACGGCCGGTTTCGCTGGTCTCCGGAGCCCAGGTCGCCGGTGCACTGCGCGGACGCGGGCACGAGGTGGTGGCCGTGGATCCCGCGTCAGGGGTGCTCAGCCGTCGCCAGGAGTGCGCTCTGCGGGAGTCGGGTGTCGCGCGCGAGGCGCCGCCCCCCGACGGGCGAGGGGGCGATGCGCTGCTCGCGCTCGATCGGGCGTTGCGCGCGAGCGCGCCGGACGTGGTCTTCGTGGCGCTCCACGGCGGAACCGGCGAGGACGGCACCATCCAGTCGCTGCTCGACCTGATCGGCATCCCCTACGCCGGCAGCGGACACGCGGGTTGCGCGCTGGCCATGGACAAGGACCTCACCAAGCGGCTTCTGCGCGACGAAGGCATCCCGACCCCGGCGTGGATCACGGGACAAGCCTCGCCCGGGCGCGTCGTTCGGGAGTTGGGTCTTCCCGTCATCGTCAAGCCCCCGTCGGGAGGATCGACCCTGGGGCTGACCTTGGTGCACCAAGCCGGCGAGATCGCCGCCGCGGTAGAGCAGGCGCTCGCCTATGGGGGCGAGGTCATGTTCGAACGGTATGTGCAAGGGCGGGAACTCACGGTCGGAATTCTGGGAGACCGGGCGCTCCCGCTGGGGGAGATCATCCCCGAGCACGAGATTTTCGACTACGAGTGCAAGTATCAGCCGGGGATGGCGCGCGAGATCTTTCCGGCGGACATCTCCCGGGAAACCGCCGCAACGCTGTCCCAGCAGGCGCTCGCGGTCCACCGCCTGCTCCGCCTGAAGGGGTTCAGCCGGGTGGACTTCATTCTGGATCCGGACGGCACCCCGTGGTGCCTGGAGGCCAACGCGCTCCCGGGGCTCACCCCCACCAGCCTGCTCCCGCGCGCCGGGGCCGCCGCCGGCCTGTCCTTCGGCGAACTGTGCGAACGTATCGCCGCCCTGGCGCTCTCCAAACCGTGTGCGCCCCCGGGCGACGGCGCGTAGTTCGATGGCGTTCACGTCTTTTCAGGCAGGGTACGGCGCCCCCGCGCTGACCCCGTGGGTCAAGCGTCTACTGATCGCCAACGCGGCGATCTTCCTGCTCATGTGGATGACCGCGAGCCTGGGCTTCTTCGTGGAGTGGTTCGCCTTCACGCCCTCCCGCGTTCTCACCCGCCCCTGGGGCGCGATCACCTACATGTTCGTGCACGCGGGCTTCTGGCATGTCTTCATCAACATGCTGATGCTGTTCTTCTTCGGCCGGCCGCTGGAACGGCGCTGGGGATCCCGCGAGTTCATCAAGTACTATCTGCTGTGCGGACTGGGCGGCGTCGCGCTCAGTTTTCTCTTCCAGTCGAGTTCGATCATCGGCGCCTCCGCGGCGGTCTACGGCGTGATGGTCGCCTTCGCCATGACCTGGCCGGATGCCCCAATCTACATCTGGGGCATCTTTCCGGTGAAGGCGAAGTGGCTTGCCGCCTTCCTTCTGGTGGTCAGCACCCTGAGCGCCTTCGGAGGCGCGGGGGGCGGGGTCGCGCACTTTGCCCACCTGGGTGGATTGCTGACGGGTTTCATCTATCTGAAGAGCGACTGGCGCATGCCGGCCTGGTTGCAGGCCCGCATGGACGGCAGTCGCCCCCGGGCGGGCAGAAGGGTCGAAGAGCGGCGCACTTCCGCGCGAGGTTCGGCTCGCCCGGCGGGGCGACGGCGGCCCGCCGACGAAGAAGCTCTGCTGGATGAAGTGGACGCCATACTCGACAAGATCTCGCGTAGCGGGATCGCATCCTTGACGAAAAAAGAGCTCGAACTCCTCAACGAGGTTTCCCGCCGCCGCCGCTCTTCCTAGCTTCTCCACCCCGCGAGGTCCCGCGCACCCGAACCCGCGACGCCCGCCGCGTCGTCCCACACACACGCTTTCAGGAGGCCAGATGGCGGAAGGGAAAGAGTTCACCACGGAGTATATCCGCAACGTGGCCGTGCTCGGTCACGGCGGCTCCGGTAAAACCATGCTCGTAGACGCCCTCGCCTTTGTGGGGGGCACGGCGCGGCGCAAAGGCAATGTGGCAG
The DNA here is from genome assembly GCA_965237885.1 of Longimicrobiales bacterium. Classification (GTDB taxonomy): domain Bacteria; phylum Gemmatimonadota; class Gemmatimonadetes; order Longimicrobiales; family Gaopeijiaceae; genus BD2-11. Next base: position 2,499,039 of record CBDEGN010000002.1, read on the forward strand.
AGGGCCATGCGCTGACCCTGACCAGTCCCGAGGAGGTCCAGCACGGAATCTCGATGCAGCTCACGCCGGCCTTCACCGAGTGGAAGGACACCAAGATCAACCTGATCGACACGCCCGGATACCTGGACTTCACCGGCGAGGCGATGGCCGCGGTGCGGGTGGCGGACGCCGCCGTCATCGTGGTCAGCGCGACCTCGGGGGTGGAAGTGGGGACGGAGAGGGTGTGGCGCTACTGCGAGGAGCGTGGCATCCCCCGCATCCTGTACGTCTCGATGATGGACAAGGAGCACGTCAACTACCAGGGCGTCTTCGAGAACATCAAGGAGAACCTGGCGGAGAACGCCATACCGGTGGAGATCCCGGTGGGCGAGGGCCCCGGCTTCCGCGGCATCATCAACCTGTTCAGCGGGCGCACCCACATGTATCGAGCCGGTGACCTGACCGGCGAGTACGACGAGGCGGAGGTGCCACCCGAACTCGAGTCCACCTTCGAGGAATGGACGACCGAGCTGCAGGAGACCCTCGCGACCACCGACGAGGAGCTTCTGGATCGCTATCTGGAGGGCGAGGAGATCACGCGCGAGGAAGCCATCGAGGCCATGGCCATCGCGATGGTACGAGACGAGGTCGTGCCCGTGTTTTGCGGCTCGGCGATGCGCGTCTACGGAATCCGGGCCCTGCTACGCAAGATGGTCGAGCTCTTCCCCGATCCCTCGGAGTCGGGCGCCCATGTGGCCTCGCGCCCCGACATCGACCAGGATGTCGAGCTGAGCGCGAGCGACGAGGGATCCTTCGCCGCGCTGGTCTTCAAGACCGCGACCGAGCCCCATGTCGGTGAGCTATCGTACTTCCGCGTCTTCAGCGGTGTCGCGGTCAACGGGATGGACGCGCACAACGCCACCCGGGGCACGACCGAAAAGCTGAACCACGTCTCCATACCCCTGGGCCGGGAGCGCATCGAGGTGTCCCGCCTGCACGCAGGCGACATCGGGGTGGTTGCCAAACTCAAGAGCACGGGCACCAACGACACTCTCTCTTCCGCCGCGCGGCCCCTGGTCCTGGAGAGGATCGACTTCCCGAAGCCGGACGTCTCGGTGGCGATGCGGGGCGTCACGCGCGCGGACGAGGACAAGATCGGGGAGGTCCTGCAGAAGCTGCACGACGAGGACCCGACCTTCCACGCCGAGTTCAATCCCGAGCTGGGACAGACCATCGCGCGGGGGCTGGGAGAGCTGCATCTCGACGTTCAAATGCAGCGCATGAAGCGCAAGTACAACGTCAGCGTCGAGACGGAGCAGCCCAGGATCGCCTACCGTGAGACCATCACGCGGACGGCCCAGGGGCGGGGACGTTTCAAGAAGCAGACCGGCGGACGCGGCCAGTTCGGCGACTGCTGGGTGAGGTTGTCGCCCCGTCCCCGGGGAGAAGGCTACGAGTTCGTAGTCAGTATCAAGGGCGGCGTCATCCCCGGAAAATATGTTCCGTCGGTGAACAAGGGGATTCTGGAAGCGTCGGCAAAAGGGGTCCTGGCCGGATTCGCCCTGGTGGATTTCGCAGCCGAGTGCTACGACGGCTCCTATCACTCGGTGGATTCGTCCGATATCGCATTCAAGGTGGCCGGCTCGATGGCCTTCCGCGAGGTGGCGGCCAAGGCCGGACCGGTGCTGCTGGAGCCGATCATCGAGGTGGAGGTCTCCACTCCGGACGAGTACATGGGCGACATCATGGGCGACATCACCCAGCGTCGCGGCAAGGTCCAGGGCATGGTCCCCGGCAACGGAAGCACGACCGTGCAGGCGCTTGTGCCGGAGGCCGAACTCTACAAGTACGCGACCTCGCTGCGCTCCATGACTCAGGGCCGCGCCCACCACACGCGCAGGCTGGCCGGCTACGAGCCGATGCCCGCGCACGAGGCGCAGCGGGCAATCGAGGCGCTGAAGGCGGAGGAGTAGGAGGAAGCCCGTGTCGGGACACAGCAAATGGTCGCAGATCAAGCGCAAGAAGGCCGTCATCGATGCCAGGCGCGGCCAGACGTTCACCAAGCTCATTCGCGAGCTGACGGTCGCGGCGCGCGACGGCGGAGGCGATCTGAACTTCAATCCGCGGTTGCGTCTTGCGGTGGACACCGCCAAGGCCGCGAACATGCCCCAGGACAACATTGAGCGGGCAATCAAGAAGGGTACCGGCGAACTCGCGGGGGTGAGCTACGAAGAGGTGGTGTACGAGGGGTATGCGCCCGGCGGAGTCGCGCTCTACATCGAGACGCTGACCGACAACCCCAACCGCACCGTGGCGGAAGTGAGGCATATCCTCACCAAGAACGGAGGCAGCCTGGGCACCTCCGGGTCGGTGGCGTGGCAGTTCGACCGCAAGGGGCAGGTCTACATCGAAGCGGCGCGGCATTGCGAGGAGGAGGTGCTCGATGCGGCGCTCGAGGCGGGAGCGGAGGATGTCGTGCAGGAGGGAAGCGACATCATCGTCACCACGGATCTCGCTTCGTTTCATCAGGTCCAGGGGGACATGCGACAGGCCGGGATTCGCATCGCGCAGGCGGAGCTGTCGATGGTCCCGCAGAACGAAGTGGACGTCGGCGGCCGGATCGCGGAGCGGCTGGTCCGGCTGATGGAGGCGCTCGACGGATCGGACGACGTGCAGAAGATCTCCTCCAACGGCAATATCGACGAAGATACCCTGGCCCGGCTGGCGGAATGACGGCCTCGCGTCCGCGATCTCCGCGTTGACCTCTGCGGACGGGGAGCTGATCGTGCTCGGGATCGACCCGGGCACGGCGCGCACCGGCTACGGCGTCGTCGCCAGCGGGAGCCGGAAGATGTCGCTGCTGGAGTGCGGCGTGGTGCGTACCGCGCGCCAGCGCCCGCTCGCGGAGCGGATTTGCCACATCTACGAAGCCGTCCAGTCCATCATCGAGCGATTCGAACCCTCGGTGTTGTCCGTCGAGCAGGTGTTCCACGGGAAGAATGCACGCAGCGCACTCACGCTGGGCCACGCGCGCGGCGCCATCCTGTTGGCGGGAGCGCAAGCCGGGATTCAGATTGCAGAGTACTCGCCGACCGCGATCAAGAAAGCCGTGGTCGGGACGGGCAGGGCCACCAAGGATCAGGTAGGGTTCATGGTCAAGACACACCTGCGGTTGAAGGCCGCGCCTTCGCCCGATGATGCCGCCGACGGAGTGGCGGTGGCGCTCTGTCACTGTCTGATCGGGAGTCTGCCCGGGTGATCAGCCGGCTGCACGGCATCCTGGTCGAGCGTGACGCGGACTCGGTCGAGGTCCAGACCGCGGGCGGCGTGGTGTACGAGGTGCATGTGCCCGCGACGGTAGCCGGCCGCCTGCCGCCCCGGGGTTCGGAGGTGCGGCTGCGCACGGTGCAGGTTGTGCGGGACGATTCGGTCGCGCTGTACGGTTTTCTGGAAGCCGACGAGCGAGACATGTTCCAGCGTTTGCTCGGGGCGACCGGGGTCGGGGCGAAGCTCGCCCGGGAGATGCTCTCGACGTACTCCGCGCGGCGTCTGGCGCGCGCCCTCGCCAACAAGGAGACCGCGGTGCTCACGCGGGTGAGCGGGGTGGGCAGGAAGACGGCCGAACTGCTCATTCTCAGGCTGAGCGACAAGGTGCGCGACCTCGCGATGGCCGAGGGGAGCGGGGCGCCGCCGCGCCACGGAGCCGAAGAGGCGGTGAACGCCCTCATCGCGCTGGGCTATCCCTTCGCGCGGGCGGATGAGGTCGTGTGTGGGGTCCTGGACGCGGGAACGCCGGGAGAGGAGATGAATACCGAGGAATTGATCCGCCGAGCACTGGAGCGCATCAGTCGGTGAACGGGCGCTACGATGTCACGACGCCTCAGGAGCTTTCCGGGGACGGTCCCGACGAGCCGTCGCTGCGCCCGAGGAACCTTGCGCAATTCATCGGCCAGGCGAAGGTTCGGGAGACCCTGTCGATCGCGATCGCGGCGGCCCGCCAACGCGGTGACGCGCTGGACCACCTCCTCTTCCACGGACCTCCCGGTCTGGGCAAGACTACGCTGGCGATGCTGCTCGCGTCCGAGATGGGAGTAGGGGTGAAGATCACGTCGGGGCCCGTGCTGGAGAAGCCCGGCGATCTGGTGAGCATTCTCACCAACCTCAACGATCGCGACATCCTCTTCATCGACGAGATCCACCGCCTGCGGCCCATCGTGGAAGAGTTCCTGTACCCCGCCATGGAGGACTTCCGGGTGGAGATCCGGCTGGCCGACGGACCCGCGGCGCGCATGATGACGATGCAGATCGAGCACTTCACCCTGGTCGGCGCGACGACCCGCTTCGGCCTGCTCACCGAGCCGATGCGGGCGCGCTTCGGGATGGTGGAGAGGCTCGATTTCTACCCGCCGGAGGACCTCGTCCTGGTGGTCCGGCGGAGCGCCGAGATTCTGGGCGTCGACACGACCGAAGAAGGCATTTTCGAGCTGGCCAGGCGGGCGCGCGGCACGCCCCGGGTGGCCAACCGCCTGCTGCGCCGGGTGCGTGACTACGCCGAGGTTCGGGCCGATGGAGTGATCAGCGGAGAAGTCGCGCGCTCGGCACTTCAATTGCTGGAGGTGGACGAGTACGGGATGGACGAGATGGATGCGCGCGTGCTGCGCACCATCATCGAGAAATTCGGCGGGGGACCGGTCGGGCTGGCTTCCCTCGCCGTGGCTCTCAGCGAGGACGTGGGAACGCTGGAAGAGGTCTACGAGCCGTTTCTCATCCAGAACGGGTTTCTGGAGCGGACCGCGCGCGGGCGCAAGACCACCGACCGCGCCCACGGTCTCTTCGGTCACCCGTCCTCCTCCATAGGGGGAATGAAGAGGGAGCGAGGGTCAGGCCCGGATGCCGGGGGGCACGGGCAGTCGTCGCTCTTCCGGCGGTGACGGACGGACCTCGCACGGTCGCCGATTTCGGATACACTCTGCCCGAAGGCCGCATCGCGCGCTATCCCGCGGCCTGCCGGGACGAGAGCCGGCTGCTGGTGGCACCCCGGTCGGGGTGCGCCTTCCAGCACCGCGTATTCCGCGACCTGCCCGGCCTGGTGCGTGCTGGCGACCTGCTGGTGGTAAACGAATCGCGCGTGCTTCCCATGCGCCTGCTCGGGGCCAAACCGACCGGGGCGCGCGCCGAGGTGCTCCTGCTGCGGCCGGTCGGGGAGGCGGCCGCGGCGGTTGAGACCGGCGGGTCCGACGGGACTGCCGCCGCCGGTGCGGGCGGGATGGGCGGAGCACACCGGACCTCCGGACACCTGTGGGAGGCGCTGGTGCGGCCGGGAGGCAAGCTCAAGCCGGGTCGCAGGGTGGAGATCGCGCCCGACCTGGTGGTGCACGTCGTCGACTCGACTCCCGACCACGGCCGCCTCGTGCGCCTCGAGACCCCGCTGGTTGTCGAGGAGGCGCTGGAGCGCTACGGCCACGTGCCGCTCCCGCCGTACCTGCGCCGCGAGGACGAACCGGTCGACCGCACCCGCTACCAGACCGTCTACGCGCGCACCCCCGGCTCGGTGGCGGCGCCCACCGCGGGGCTGCACTTCACCCGCGACCTCATGGACACCCTGGAAGCGGGCGGGGTCGGCATCGCGCGCGTCACCCTGCACGTGGGGGTGGCGACCTTCCGGCCGGCGGGCCCTTCCGGCCCCGATGCGAGCGGCCCCGGGGAGGAACGGTACCACATCCCGCGCGCGGCGGCGGCCCAGGTCGCTTCGGCGCGGGCCCGCGGGGGGCGCGTGTGGGCGGTGGGCACGACGGTGGTGCGGACGCTGGAGAGCGCGGCCGACGGGGAAGGGGGGGTGAGGGCCGGGCCGGGCACGACTGATCTGTTCATCCGCCCGCCCTTCAACTTCCGTGTGGTGGACGCGCTCATCACCAACTTCCACCTGCCGCACTCGACGCTGCTGATGCTGGTGGCGGCCTTTGCCGGCTACGAACGCACCATGGCGGCGTATCGCGAAGCGGTCGAGCACGGCTATCGATTCTACTCCTACGGCGATGCCATGGTGATCTCGTGACAGGGGATTCCGCCCGGGCCTTCTCCTTCGTCCTCGAAGGCTCCGCCCAACGCGCTCGCGCCGGGGTGTTCTCCACGCCGCACGGGAGCATCGAGACCCCCGCATTCATGCCCGTGGGCACCCTCGCCAACGTGAAGATGCTGACCCCGGAAGAGCTCCGGGACCTCGGGGCGCGCATGGTGCTGGCCAACACCTACCACCTCTATCTGCGCCCCGGGGCGGAGGTCGTGCGCGAGCTGGGCGGGCTCCATTCGTTCATGCGCTGGCCCGGTCCCATTCTGACCGACTCGGGCGGGTTCCAGGTCCTCTCCCTGAGCAGAATCAACCGGATACGCGACGATGGCGTCATCTTCCAGAGCCACATCGACGGGTCCCGCCACGTCTTCACTCCGGAGAGCGTCATCGACACTCAGCGGGCCCTGGGTGCGGACGTGATCATGGCCTTCGACGAGTGCCCTGCCGGCGACGCCGACCGCGCGGCGGTATCCCGGGCCAACCAGCGCACGCTCGCGTGGCTGGAACGCTGCGCGCAGCGCTTCCGGGCGGGGCACGAGGGGGAGCACGAGACCCCTCAAACGCTCTTCCCGGTGCTCCAGGGTGGCGTATTCGACGATCTGCGGCGCGAGTTCGCGGTGGCCGCGCAAGGTGCCGGGGACTGGCAAGGCTTCGGGATCGGAGGGCTTAGCGTCGGGGAAGACAAGGAGGACATGCGGCGCGTTCTGGAACTCCTGGACGCCGACCTGCCCGCCAACCGTCCGCGCTACCTCATGGGAGTCGGCTATCCCGACGACCTGCTGGAAGCGGTCGCGCGCGGGTGCGATCTTTTCGACTGCGTCGCCCCAACCCGCAATGCCCGCCATGGAACCGCGTGGACCTCGGAAGAAGGCCAGGTGAATGTGAAGGGCGCCCGCTTCCGGATGGATGCGCGTCCGCTCGACGAGGCGTGCCAGTGCTATACTTGTCGGGGGTTCGACCGGGCGTACCTGCGCCACCTGCTGGTTGCGGGCGAGGGCTTGGCGCAACGACTCCTCTCCATCCACAACCTGAGTTTTCTGGTGGAGTTGGCCGCGAAGGCCCGCCGGCGTATTCTGGACGGCTCCTTTCCGCTGTGGCGCGCGGAATGGCTGCGACGGTATCGTAGAGCGAGAGCGTGAACCTCAACACCCGGCCATGAGCCGGATCATCATTGGAGGAACGAGTTTTGGCACTTTCGATCACATGGGCGGCGTGGCCGTCGTGGACCTTGCCCCTGGTTGGATTGCCCCAGGGGGGAGGCGGCGGCTCGGGCATGATCTTTGTCGTTCAGTTGCTGGCGATCATCGCGATCTTCTACTTCCTGCTGATCCGGCCGCAGCGCAAGGAACAGAAGCGCCACCGCGACATGGTGGCGGCCCTCAAGAAGGGTGACCTGGTCGTGACTGCCGGCGGCATTATCGGCAAGGTGATTCACGCCCAGGAGCAGCACCTCACGATCGTGACGGCCGAGAGCACCCGCCTCGTGATCGAGCGCTCCAAGATCGCCGCGCTGACCAACACCCGGGATTCGTAGCCAAACCCCGGATGGCTCTGCGCTCGATCGAGATCTATGGGAGCGAAGCCCTCCGGCGGCCGGCAGAGCCGGTGGAAGCGGTCGATGACGAGGTGCGCGCGCTGGTCCGCGACATGTTCGAGACCATGTACCACGCGGAGGGGATCGGGTTGGCGGCACCCCAGATCGGGGTGTCCAGGCGGATCATCGTGCTGGATGTGAAGGAGGAGTCCGGCGACGCGAACCGCGTGGCGCTCGTGAATCCCCGCATGGTGAGCTGGACGGGAAAGAAGGGGAAGCTGGCGGAAGGATGCCTCAGCATTCCTGGCGTGGAGGGCATCGTGGAACGTCCGCTGTCGGTGGTCGTGGAGGGGAGGGACCCTGCAGGGCGCGCGCTGCAGCTGGAGGCGGAAGGCCTCTTCGCGCGTGCCCTGCAGCACGAAATGGATCACCTGGACGGCGTGCTCTTCATCGATCGGCTGAGCCCGCTCAAGCGCCAGCTGCTGCTCAAGAAGTGGAAGAAGTTGCAGGCCGAAGCCACGGAGACGTGAGAATACTGTTCTGGGGAACGGCGTCCTTCGCCCTCCCCTCCCTGCGCGTCCTAGCCGAAGCGGGCCACGAAGTGGTGGGGGTGGTGACGCAGCCCGACCGCCCCGCCGGCCGCAGCCGGCGCCCGCGCGCGACGCTGGTGAAGCAGGCCGCGCTGGCATGCGGATACCCGGTTCTCACCCCTGATCGCCCGGGTCGCGCCGGCTTCCTGAAGCGCGCGCGCGAGCTTGCCCCGGAGCTCTCGGTGGTTGCCGCCTACGGTCGTTTCCTGAGCCGGGAGGCGCTGGATCTTCCCGGCCGCGGGTCGATCAACGTGCATGCTTCGCTCCTCCCCGAGCTGAGGGGTGCGGCGCCGGTCAACTGGGCCATCGCGCGCGGCCACGAGGCCACCGGGGTCACGATCATGCGCATGGTCGAAGCCATGGACGCGGGGCCGGTCCTGCATCAGGAAACGACGACCATCCTTCCCGAGGAAACGGCGAGCGAGCTCTACGGGCGGCTGGCGGAAGTCGGCGGCACGGGACTCGCGCGGACGCTGGAATTGATGGAGCGCGGACCGCTGGAGGAGCGTCCCCAGGACCACTCGCGGGCCACTTTCGCGCCCCTTCTTGCCCGCGAGGGCGCACGTGTGGAGTGGGCGCGCCCGGCGCGCGAGGTGGACCGATGGATCCGCGCCATGGATGCGATTCCGGGGGCGTGGAGCGAGTTGGAGGGAGCCCCCCTGAAGCTGTTCCGCCCGCGGGTGGAGGCGGAGGAGACGACGGGAGAGCCGGTCGCCGCCGAACCCGGAACCGTGATCGCGGCCGATCCCCGGCGGGGTCTCCGGGTGGCCGCCGGAGAAGGCTCCGTCACCGTGGGAGAGGTCCAGCCGGCGGGCAAACGGCGAATGCCGGCGCGTGACTGGCTGCGGGGCCGGCTTGTTCGGCCTGGGCAGCGGCTCCGGTGATTCCGCGGCTGCACGTCGTCACGGACGACCGCATTCTGGCACGGCCCGACTTTCGCGCCCGCGCCCTCGAGGTCCTGGAGGCGGGAGGCGCCCGGGTCGCGCTGCACGTGCGGGGACCGCGAACCCCGGGTCGCGAGATGTATCGGGCCGCCGCGGCGCTGGTGCTTCCGGCCCGCCGCGCCGGCGCCTGGCTGTTGGTCAACGATCGGGTCGACGTGGCCCTGGCGCTGGGAATTCGCCGGGTTCATCTGGGTGTTCACTCGATCCCCGCGGGTGTCGCCCGACAGCTTCTGGGACCGGGCGCGCGCGTGGGGTGTTCCGTACATTCGGCGGCGGAGGCAGGTGGGGAAGGCGACGAGATCGATTATCTTTTTGCGGGAACGGTGTTCGCGACGCCGTCTCACGCGGGCGCCAAGCCGGGCGGAATCGGGGTGGTGCGGGACATCGCGGCTGCCAGCGCCCTGCCCGTGGTGGGCATCGGGGGCGTCACGCCCGAGCGGGCCGGGCGGGTGGTCCGGGCCGGTGCCCGGGGCGTGGCGGCGATCCGCGCCGTGTGGGACGCACCGTCGGCAGGGGAAGGCGTTGCGCGCTTTCTGGTCGCGCTACCGGAGGAATAGACGACCGCGCCATGGATGAAATCATGAGGATCCGCCTCAACGGCAAGGACCGGGAAGTGGTCGCCGGGACGACCGTGTCGAGATTGCTTGACGAGTTGGGCCTGGTGCCGGGGATGGTGGTCGTCGAACACAACCATGAGATTCTCGGCCGCGACAGCTACCCGACGGTGTCCCTGGCCGAGGGAGACCGACTGGAGCTCGTGCACTTCGTGGGCGGGGGCTGAGGGCCTGCGCCACCCGGGAACCCCGGCGGCAACGGTGCGGCAGACCGATCTTCCACCGGGTCGAAGAAAGAGGAGAAACGACGTCGTGACTTCAACGCACCCAAGCGCCGATACCCCGTTCGTGGTCGGGGGCAGGGAGTTCGGCTCCCGGCTGATCGTGGGAACCGGCAAGTATCCCGACAACGAGACCATGGTGCGGGCCATCCGCGCCAGCGGCACCGACATGGTGACGGTGGCGGTTCGAAGGGTGGACCTCAACCGTACCCGGGAAGAAGGGATTCTCTTTCATCTCGACCCGGGCGAATTCTTTCTTCTGGCCAACACCGCCGGCTGTTATACCGCCGAGGACGCGATTCGCTACGCGCGGCTGGCGCGCGCCGCCGGATTCAACGAGTGGCTCAAGCTGGAGGTCATCGGCGACCAGATCACCTTGCTCCCCGACACCCGGGCGACCATCGAGGCGGCTCGGGTCCTCGTGCGCGAGGGGTTCAAGGTGATGGCCTACACCAACGAAGACCTCATCAGCGCGCTCCGTCTGGAAGACGCGGGCTGCGTGGCGGTGATGCCGCTCGCGAGCCCCATCGGCAGCGGGCTGGGGCTCCTCAACCCCTACTATGTGCGCGCGATCAAGGAACGGTGCGAGGTCCCCATCGTGGTGGACGCGGGTGTGGGTACGGCTTCCGATGCGTGCCTGACCATGGAACAGGGGGTGGACGGGGTGCTCATGAACACCGCCATCGCCGCGGCCCGCGATCCGGTGCGCATGGCGGCCGCGATGCGGGGCGCGGTGGTCGCGGGCCGGCTCGCCTACCTGGCGGGACGCATGCCGGTCCGCGAGGTGGCGGTCCCGTCATCGCCGCCGCTCCCGGAGTAGACGCCCCGCCGCCGGATGGGCGCGAACGGATCGCGCGACGCGAGAAAGGTCGCCTTTCGGGTGCTGCAGGCGTGCGGCCGGGGTCAGCGTCTCGACCGCGCCCTGAACCTCCGCGCGGGAGCGCTGCCTGGTCGCGATCGGCGCTGGGCGCGTACCCTCACCTACGGGGTGGCGCGCCTGCGCGGGCGTCTCGACTTCGCCATCGCCCGGCACGCGCGCCGGGGGCTGGAGCGCCTCGACCCGGCGGTGCTCGACCTGCTGCGCATGGGTACCTACCAGCTGCACTACATGGACGGCGTTCCCGCCTACGCGGCGGTGTCGTCCACGGTCGAGCTGGCGCGCTCGGCCGGAACAGGCGCCGCCGCCGGGCTGGTCAACGCCGTCCTGCGCGCCGCGGGGCGCGCCGGGTTGGGCGCGGACGCCTTTCCCTCCCCGCAAGCCGACCTCGAGGGCCACCTCACCCATTGGCACTCCCATCCCCGCTGGCTGGTTCAGCGCTGGCTGGCGCGCTGGGGGGCGGCTGGGACCGAGGCGCTCCTGCGGCACAACAACCGGGTTCCGGGGCTGTACTTCCACCCGGTGGGCCTGGCACTCGATATTGCCATCGAGCACTTGAACGCCGCCGGGATGACCGCCACCGAATCCGGTCGCGGCACCGGCTGCGTGCGCCTCGCGACGGGGACCGACCCGGCGCGCGCGCTCGCAACCGTGCCGGGCGTGATTCTGGATCCGGGCGCGGCGCTGGTGACGCGCTACGCGGCCCCACCGCCGGGCGCGCTGGTGGCCGACCTGTGCGCGGCCCCCGGAGGCAAGGCCCTGATCCTTTCGGAACGGGCGCGCTATGTGATGGCCGCCGACCTGTCCCTGCCCCGGCTGAAGCTCGTGAGGGAATCCGCTTCGCGCGTGAGCGCCCGCGTGGGCGTCGTGGTCGCCAACGCCGACGCCGTCCCCCTGCGCCGGGCTGACGTCGTTCTGGTCGACGTGCCGTGCAGCGGTACCGGCACCCTGGCGCGCCGTCCCGACGCCCGGTGGCGCCTGGCCGAGGAGAACATTCGCCGTCTGGCCGACACCCAGGCGCGGATTCTGGAGAGCGCATCGCACGCGGTGCCTTCGGGGGGACTTCTGGTGTATTCCACGTGTACATTGGAGCCAGAGGAGAATGAAGAAGTCGTGGAGAGATTCCTGAGCGACCGTCGCGAATTCCGGCTGGATATTCCCGGGAAGGTGGATCCCGGAGTCCTGGACGACCGGGGCTTCCTGCGCGTCTTGCCGCAGCGCACCGGCTTCGACGGGGCCTTTGCGGCCCGTCTACGGAGGGTTCGATGAAGCTGGGCGGCTCGATCGGCCGTCACCGGCCAGCCCGCAAACGCGCGCGAAGGCGCCGCGCCCGGCGAAGGGTAGGCGGAAGCTCCGGCGGGTTTCGGATGGCTGGTATCCCCAGGCTTGCCTTTCGCGGCGCCCTGCTGCTGGCCGCGATGGTTGCAACCGGCTATGGGGTCGCGACGCGGGTGGTCTTTCCGGTACCTGCGCCACCACCGGATCTGCTGGAGGTTCCCGATCTGGGCCGGCTGGACATGGCGGGTGTGCAGGGCCGGGTTGAGGCCGCCGGACTGGTCCTGGGCGCGATCGACTCGGTGTACCATCCCTCCGCGCCCGCCGGCTCCATCCTCGGCCAGAGCCCGCTCCCCGGCCAACTGGCCGTACCCGGAGCGGATGTCGAGCTCACGGTGAGCCTGGGCGCCGAACAACGGGTGGTGCCCGACATGATCGGCCTGCCCGGGGAGAGGGCCCACATTCTTCTCGGAGCGAATGGCTTTGCCGTAGCGGCGGACTCGGTGGAGGGCGAAGCGCCGGCCGGGGAAGTCGTCGGCATGGAACCGCTGGCGGGAACCGACGTGAACCTCCCCGCCGAAGTGCGGCTCGCGATCAGCCTGGGCCCCCCCATGGTCGAGATGCCACTGCTGCTCGGGCAGAGCGAAGAGGACGCCGTCGCCCTGCTCGACTCGCTGGGATTGTTCGCCACCGAGATCGAACACGACTCCCTCCGGGTCGTGGACCCGGAAGTAGTGATCGAGCAGGAACCCCCTGCGGGGACCCTGGTAGAGGTCGGCTCCGACGTTACACTGGTGCTGGGCGAAGGCACTCCGCCGCCCGTGGACAGTCTTCCACCCGGTACTCCGGCACGGCAGGAACTCTTGCCGGAGGCGCGACCATGAGAAGTGTGGTACCGTACATGATCCGATTCATCGTTCCGACACAGCGTCGACAGGCCCATGACCCATAGATCCTCGCGCATACCCTATCTGGTGGCGGTGTTGGGAGCGGGCGCACTCATCGTGATGGCCTGGGTGGGCCGGGGCCGGTTCGAGCCGGTTGGCCTGGGGGCGAACGCTCCGCCCTTCACGATTTCCAACCTGGAGGGCGAGCCGGTCTCCCTGGAAGCCCATCGCGAGCGGGTTGTGCTGGTCAACATCTGGGCCACGTGGTGCGGCCCGTGCGTTGTCGAAATGCCTTCGATGCAACGCCTGTACGAGCAACTCGAGGACCAGCCCTTCGACATTCTGGCCGTCAGCGTGGACGCTGCTCCCGGCGAGCCCGACGAGGTGGGCAACCGAGGCGGCGATATCGCGCGCTTCGTGCGCGAGCACGGACTCACCTTTCAGATCCTGCACGACGCCTCCGGGCGGATCCAGCAGACGTACCGAACCACAGGGGTCCCCGAGTCCTTCCTGATCGGCAAGGACGGGGTCATCTACAAGAAGATCGCCGGAGCAACCGAGTGGGATTCCCCGGAAAACCTGGAATTGATTCACAGGCTCCTGGCAAGCTGAGCTTGCCCTGGAAGCTCCCTGATTCGGCGCGCAACTGGACTCCCATGCTCGCTGCGCTGGCGCTTGCCATCGTCCTCTGGGTCGTGGTGCAGATGGAGCAGCCTGAGCGGCGGGCCTTTACCGATGTCCCGGTGCGCGTGCAGCTGAATGATCCCCAGTGGGCGGTCGCGGGTACGCCGGTTCCTTCCAGCGCGACCGTTCGAGTCGCCGGCACCGCCCGCCAGCTGCTGCGCCTGGCCGGGAACCAGCCCTCCATCATGGTTCCCGTTGATGCCGTTGGCTCGGCCGACACGTCGCTCGTGATCGACCGCAACTGGGTGCGCCTGCAGGGGATCGAGGGGGTGGTCGTCGAAGCGGTCGAGCCCGCTGCGGTGTCCATCGCCTTCGAGCCCATGATGGCGCTGGACGTGCCCGTCACGCCGACCACCGTGGGTTCCCCGCGCGGCGAACTGACGCTTGCTGTCCCCCTCACCGCCGAGCCTGGGACCATTCGCGTCATTGGGCCGGCGAGCAGGGTGGAGGATCTGCGCACCATCCGGCTCGATCCCGTGGATCTCTCCGCGATGGTCCGATCGCAGGTGGTGCGCGTGGGGGTCGGAAACGGCCTGGCCGGCGAACTGATCAGCTTTTCCCCCGACTCGGTCGAGGTGCGCGTGGTGCTGTCGACTACACGGGAGCCCCCGGGCCGGTGAGCGACCTCCTGATTCTCGGGCTGGAGACCAGTTGCGACGAGACTTCCGCGGCTGTGCTCCATGGGGCGCACGAACTCCGTTCGCATGTCATTCTCTCGCAGGACATCCATGCGGTGTACGGCGGCGTGGTCCCGGAGCTGGCGGCCCGGGCTCATCTGCAGGTCGTGGATGATGTCGTGGGTCGCGCGCTGGACGACGCCGGATGCGCGCTGGCGGAACTGGACGGCATCGGCGTGACCGCGGGCCCCGGCCTGATCGGCGCCCTGCTGGTGGGAGTGTGTTGGGCAAAGGCGGCCGCTTATGCGTCGGGCGTGCCCATTGTGGGCATTCACCACATGGAGGCCCACCTGTTCGCGCCCAGTATCGAAGATCCCGCCGCGGAACCGCCGTTTGTGGCGCTTCTGGTCTCCGGCGGGCACACGCTGCTCCTGCACGCCAGCGCCTGGGGCGAGTACCGTCTTCTGGGACGGACGCGCGACGACGCGGCGGGAGAGGCCTTCGACAAAGTAGCCCGCCTGCTCGGGCTTCCGTATCCGGGCGGGGCCGCCCTCGAGTCGCTCGCGACGCACGGGGATGCGGAGCGGTATCCGTTTCCGCGGCCGCTGCTCAAGCCCTCCGGCAATCGGGACCAGCCGGAGACCATGGACTTCTCCTTCAGCGGACTCAAGACTGCTGTCGCGACCCGGGTCGCGGAGCTGCAGTCGGACGGCAACCTCGAGGCGGAGCGCCCCCATGTCGCCGCCTCCTTCCAGGCCGCGGTCAACGACGTGCTCGCGACCCGCACCGTGCAGGCGGTGGAGCGAACCGGTACCGACAGGGTCCTGATCGGGGGAGGCGTGTCCGCCAACACTGCCCTGCGCCGTGAGCTGCGCAGAAGGCATGCTCCCGAAGTCCCCGTATTCCACGCGACCCCCCGGCTGTCGGTGGACAACGGAGCCATGGTCGCGCGGGCCGCGGCCTTCCGCCTGGACCGGAGGGAGAGCGCGGATCTCGATCTCTCGGCAGACGCCTCGCTCCCGTTCCCCGGCCTGGGCGAATGACGTCCCGGGCCCCGCACACGATGCTCAAGCCAGCCCGCCTGACGTCCCGGCGCGCTTGCACGACGCTTTCCTGAACCCGCTGGGGACCCGTGTATCCCATTCTCTTCAGATTTCCCGAGTGGTTGCCGGTGCTGGGGGGAGAGCCGGTCACCTCGTTCGGTGTCATGCTTTTCCTCGCCTTCCTGGCGGCCGGTTACCTCCTGCGTGCTCAGATGAGCGAAGCTGGTATCGATCCCGATCGCGCCTGGGACGTGGTTTTTGCGGGGGTCATCGGGGGAATCGTTGGCGCCAAGCTCTACTACGTCTTCCTCAACTTCCCGCGACTGATCGAGAATCCGCGCTTCCTCTTTGCGCGCGGCGGGTTGGTGTGGTACGGCGGCTTCCTCCTCGCGACCGTCCTGGTCCTGTACCAGATAAAGCGGCTGCATCTGCCAGTTCGCCGAACTCTCGACATGATCGCCCCCACCATGGCAATCGCGTACGCGGTCGGGCGTCTGGGCTGTTTTCTGGTCGGGGATGACTACGGACGCCCGACGGGTTCCTGGTTGGGAATCCGCTTCCCCCAGGGCTCGCCCCCGAGTTCGGTGGAGAACCTGGCGCGTTTTGGCATCGAAGTGGATCCGGCTCTGATCGAGCGGTACGGTCAGATCGTGCCGGTGCACCCTACGCAGCTCTACGAGATCGTTCTGTCGGTGCTGATCTTCGTGGTCGTCTGGCGTTTGCGGAAGAGAGAGAGCTCCCCCGGGTGGCTGTTCACGGTTTGGCTGGCGATGGCGTCCGCCGCCCGCTTCCTGGTGGAGTTCCTGCGCGCCAAGGATGACCGCTTCCTGGGTACCCTGACCGTAGCCCAGGGCATCAGCCTGGTTCTGATCGCGGGGGCGTTGGCGTGGATGGTACGCCTTTCTTCCCGGGGCCGCGGGGCGCCCCCGAAGACAGCGGCGGCACGGTGAGTGGTCCAGTGGACGCGTTCACCATTCTGCACGGCTCGGATCTGCACTTCGGTCGGCCGCACGCGCCCGCCGCGGCCGCGGACTTTCTCACGCTGGCGCACTCGGTTTCCCCCGACCTGATCGCACTGTCGGGGGATTTCACACAGCGGGCCAAGGAGCGGGAATACAAGGCTGCGGCCGCATACCTGCAGCGCCTCCCCGATGTCCCGCTGATCGTCACCCCCGGCAACCACGACGTTCCCCTGTACCGGATCTGGGAACGCGCCTCCGCGCCGTTTCGCAACTACCGGCGCTGGATCGCCAGGGAACTCGACACCGAGCTGGAACTCGATGATGCGGTCGTTGTCGCGCTCAACACCACCACCCCGGATCGCTCGATCGTGAACGGCAACGTCAACGATGGCCAGCTGGAGCGGGCGGAAGCGGCGTTCGCGCGGGCCGGAAACGGGCACCTTCGCCTGCTGGTGGTTCACCACGCGCTCGTGCGCGCGCCGAACGGCGCCGACGGCATCGCGGCGCTCCCGCAGTCGCCGCGTATCGTGCGTCGTCTGGCGGAGATGGGCGTGGAGCTGGTGCTGTTCGGCCATCTGCATCGCGCCTTCGTGGCGGAGGGCGTGCCCGACGGCGGGACGGCCGGGGATTCAACCGTGCTGCTGGTGTGCAGCGGCACCACGGCCTCCGATCGGGGACGTGGACGGGAGAGGGGCAGGAACAGCTGCAACCTGGTGCGGGTGACTCACGACGGCATCACGGTGACCCGATACCTGCGTTCGCGCTCGGCGGGAGGATTCCGGCCGGCCGCGCGCGAGGTATTCCCCCGGCGGGCTTTCGTGCATCCCCAGTCGCCGGGTCTTGAGAGCGTTACGTGACCCGGGCCCGGTCGCGTCGCGGGCCTGCACCGCATGGCTCGACATCGGCGCTCCTGCAAGCGGGCGGGCGGGCTTTCGTCGCCGTGCTCATGGCCCTGCCGGGATTGGCGCTTCCCCTGTCCGCCCAGCGGGAACTCGAAGAGGTGACGGCTCTTCGTTTCGAGGGCAATCAGGTGTTCTCCGATCGCGTGCTGGGTGCCTCGATCATGACACGGCCGACCGAGTGCCGGGATACGATGCTCACGCTCTTCTGCCTGGTGGGGACGTCCTTCGCCATCGCCCCGCACTTCTTCGGTCCTCGTGAATTCGAACGCGACGTGGCTCGCCTGCGCCTCTTCTACTACCGGCACGGATACCGGGAAGCGACCATCGAACCGGCGCTCGACCGCTCGCAGGAGGGCGTGCGCATCACCTTCCGCATCGAGGAAGGGCGGCCGGTGCTGATCGACTCCCTGGCGTACAACGGGCTCGACCCGCCCGGAGACCTCGCTTTTCTGGACGACCTTCCGGCGCGCGAGGGAGAGCCGCTCGACCAGGTGGCGCTGGCGGCCGCCCGTGATTCATTGACGTTCCGGCTTCGCAACGCCGGATACGCCCACGCCGAAGTCCTGCTCGACATTCTGATTTCGGCTGCGCAGCCATACGGTGCGCGCGTGACCTTCGATGTCTTCAAGGGTCCATCGGCGCGCTTCGGTCCCATTTCGATCGAGGGAAACGCGAGGGTGGGCGAGAGCGTCATCCTCGGCATGCTTCCCTTTCGCGAAGGCAGCATCTACGATGCCGAAGACATCCTCGAAGCCCGGCGCAACCTGTACGGCATGGAGGTGTTCAGCAGCGTCGTCGTAAGCGAGGAACTGCAGCCGCAAGCCGACAGCATCGTCCCAATCTCGGTGCGGGTCGCCGAGGGTGACATCCACCGTTACCGCGCGGGCGCTGGCTGGAGCACGGCTGACTGCGTCAACGGTGAAGCCAGCTGGACGAGCCGGAGTTTCTTCGGAGGCGGGCGCCGCTTCCAGTTGCTGGGGCGGCTGTCCAACATCCTCAACTCCACCCTCAATTCGACACTCTGCCGCGATGCCGGCACCGGCCCGTACGGGGAATACAACTGGTCGCTCTCGGCCCAGTTCTCGCAGCCCCGCCCCTTCTCCCTGCGAAACACCTTCGCCGCGAATGTGTTCTGGGAGAGGCAAAGCCTGCCAAACCTGTTCGTCCGTCAGAGTCTGGGCGTTGATTTGTCGATCACCCGCGGCGGGGCCCCGGGACGGTCCCAAACCATCTTCTTCCAGCCCGCGAGGGGGAAGCTGGATGCGGCGGACATCTTTTTCTGTTCCAGCTTTCTGGTGTGCGACTTCGAGGGCATCGACGTGTTGCAACGAACCAACTGGCTCTCTCCGGTGGGGATTCGTTTCTCGCACGAGGGGCTCGCCCAGGGCTTCGGACCCGCGTCCGGCTACTTGCTGAGCGCGGATGTCGAACACGCTTCCCGTCTTACCGGATCCGACTTCTCCTACAATCGCGCGGTTGGGGAAGCGTCCGGGATCCGCGAATTGAACCGGGGCTGGGTCCTGGCCGGACGGGTGCGTGGCGGATGGCTGGGCGCCGGGGGCTTCGGCGCGCTCGGTCCCGAAGTCGAGACCAGCATCGCGCACCCGCAGAAGAGGTTCTATTCCGGTGGCGCCACCTCGGTGCGTGGCTTCGCGCACAACCAGCTGGGCCCGCGCGTCCTTTTCGTGGATGTGGAGACACTGCTCGGCGACGAAGCCGGGACGCCGCCATGTTCCCCCCGACAGATCATTGACTTGAGCTGCGATCCCCGGAGTCTCGACGACGATCGCTACACGGCCAATCCCACGGGAGGAAGCAGGCTGCTGCAAGGCAATGTCGAAGTCCGCTCCCCGATGAGTTCCGCCGGCTGGCAGGGCGCGCTGTTTCTCGACTTCGGACAGGTCTGGTCCGATGTTGGCTCCGGCGACCCGGCACCCCTGGAATGGACGCCCGGCATGGGAGTCCGCTATTTCACCGCCATCGGCCCCCTGCGCCTGGATGTCGCATACCGGTTCAGAGGAGGTGAGGAGCACCGGGTCCTGACCTCCGGGATTCGCCCCTATGTTGCCGCCGTCGACTATCCCGAGGAGAGGCTTGTCGCGGCGCCCGAGTTCGTTCGTTCCGGACAGCTGGAGATCCTGCCGGACCCGGTTGTGTTCCGCGAGTCGGAGGATTGGTCACTGCGCCGGCTTCAACTCCACCTCTCCCTGGGGCAGGTCTTCTGATGGCTGAGACGGTGTCCGGCTCGGGTACCGGGGTCGAGACCGGCCGCCCCCGCGCCAGGGTGCCGCGGATTCTCCTGATCGCCGTCCTGTCCGTGGTTGCGGTGGTGGGCGTGGCGGTCACCGCGCTGGTCCGTACCCGTACCGGCCGGGAACTTGCTTTGGAAGCGGTGCTGGAGCGGATCGCGGAGCAACTGAGCGCGGAAGTCACCGTATCCGCGATCCACTCCGGCGGGCTTTTCTCCGAGGCCACGCTGTCCGGGGTCGCCATTTCCGAAGTCGGGCGTCCGGCCTCCTTCAGTGCCGACTCGATCCATGTGCGCTATTCCATCTGGAGCCTTCTGAGCGGGGAATTCGCCCTTGCCGGGATGGAGGTGTGGGGTCCGCGGCTGGTCGTCGAGCGTCTGCCGGGCGAGGACGCGGTGAACTGGACCCGGATCCTGACGGATCCACGGGCGGCGGCAGTGGCGCTGAACCCGCAGGCCGCATCGGGCGAGGCGGCATCGACCCGGGTCGTGCGCGACGTGTCTCTGTATGACGGCGAGGTTGTCGTGCGCCTGCCCACGACGGCATCCACGGGCGGCGAGGGGGTGGTGGAAACCCCCGGCGGGAACGGATTCCTGCGCGAGCGGCGTTTCAGCCGCATCCACGGACAATTGCGCGAAATCGCCTTGGGCGAGACCGAGGATGTCTTCGACGTGGTCGAGTTGTCGTTGACGGGGCACCTCAGGGAGGCGCCCTTCGAAGTCGCCGATTTTCGCGGGCAGGTGTTGCTGCGCGAAGGCGAGCTCTCCTTCGACGCGGAACGCCTGTGGCTCCCGGAGACGGAGATGTCGGGGTCGGGCGTGGTCGCATGGGCCGATGGATTGGAGGTCGATGCGAGCCTGAGCGCGCCGGTTGCGAACTTTGAGGACATCCGTTGGCTGGTCCCTGGACTGCCCCCCGCGACGGGCGGGCTGGAACTTGGCCTGCAACTCAGGTCGGACACCACTTCGATCGCCTTGTCCGCTCTGGATCTCCTTACGGAGGAAGGAGGCCTCGGCGGCCGCCTCACCCTGATCCTTTCCCCGGGCCCGGTGGTTCTCGACGGCGAACTGGATCTCAGAGAACTGGATGTGGCCGCCTTCGACCCATGGCTGGCCCGGCCGCTCCCCTGGCGGGGCGCGCTCAGCGGAAGTCTCGCCATGTTGGGCGAACCGGGCGACCTGGAGGTCTCCGGTGAGCTCGAAACCGTCACGACCGGGGAGCCTCCCCCACCCTCCCGCTTCGAGTTCGGGGGTCGCGTGCATCTGGGGGCTGACCCCGGCGTCACCGCATTCTTCCTCTCGTCACGCCCGTTCCAGTTCGATCTCCTCAAGGAGATCGACGAGCGCGTGGCGGTTGCCGGCACCGGTTCGCTACGCCTCGACGCCGAGGGGCGCCTGGCCAACGGGATCCGGCTTTCCGCTACGGTCACGCACGAGTCGCCGGGCCTCCCGGGCTCTGCCGTCGCGGCCCGGGGCACGGTTGTCCGCAGGGACGGCGAGACGTTTCTGGATGTGTCCAGTGACCTCCAGCCGCTGTCGTTCACGGCGCTGGGCAGCTACTACCCGCGCCTGGGCGTAACCGGGGAGGTCATCGGATCGGTGAGCGCCCAAGGGCCTCTCGCCGATCTGTCGGTGGATGTTGATGTGCAGACCCCTGCCGGGCCTCTGGCGGCAAATGCGCGTTTCGACGCGCGCGACATCGGCCGGAGCTACCTCGCCCGAACGGAAGTACGACGGTTTCAGCTCTCCCGTATTCTTCCGCTGCTTCCCGAGCCAACAACCGTGACCGGGTCCGCCTTCATCAACGGGCGCGGCCTGAAGCCGGACTCGGTCGAAGTCGACGTTCGAGCGAGCATCGTCTCGGCCACAGTGGGGACGGTCACGGTGGACTCGGCCCGGTCGGCCTTCCGGCTGGAGGCGGGCGCGCTCACCGTGGACACGCTGTTGCTCGTGACCAGCCTGGGCACGCTGAGCGCGTCCGGAAACCTCGGGCTCGCGGACGGCGTTTCTCCCGGGGAAGTGCGCGTTGCCCTCACGAGCGAGTCCCTTGACGGCCTGCGGCCATTCTTCATGAGCGGCCCGCTGATCGCGGCGGATACGCTCTCACGCCTGGAGGCCGAGTTGCTGCGGATCGAGGGGATCGATCCCGACACCCTCCCTCGACTCCGGGACATCGCGCTCGATGGCCGGGTCTCCGCCGAAGCCACCCTGCGCGGCGCGGTCGACCGGTTCGCCGCTCAGGGCACCGCCAGCATCGAAGGCCTCCGTTTTCGCGACCACGCGGTTGCCGGGGCGGAGGTCGAGTATCGGCTTGACGGGCTCCCGGGTACCGAGGGCCGCCTTACGGCCTCGATCCGCGCGGATTCCTTTGCAGTGGGGGGCAGGGACTTCGTATCCGGACTCCTCGACGTCGGCCTTTCTCGTTCCGACGGGCGCCTGCGCGCCGACCTGCAGCGCTCCGCCGAGGAGAGCTACCAGGCACGCGCGACCTTTCAGAGAGACTCCGTTGGAGGCGTGATCAACCTCGACGAGCTCACCGCCCGTTTCGCAGGTGGCCGATGGAATCTGGGCGGACCGTCACGTTTTGCCTGGGATGCGGAGCGCTTCCTGGTCGACGATTTCAGCTTCACGCGCCCGGGACTCGGGGGCATGAGAATCGAAGCCGACGGTTTCGTGGCGCGAGGGTCCGGCCCCGCTGACTTCGAACTTCTCGTTCGCGACCTGCCGCTGGAGAGGTTCACCCATGTGGCGCGCCTCGCGAATCTGGAGGCAGAGAATCTGCGTGGGCTCGTGAGCCTGACGCTGCAAGTCTCGGAAACCGCCGGCGACCCCCTCATGGTCGGCTCCTTCGAGGCCAGGAACCCGGGATATGGAACCGTGCAGTTCACCCGGGTCGAGGGTGAACTCGGCTACCGGAATCGCCGCATTTCGGGCGAAGTGGAGGCGTGGAACGAAGACGAACGGGTTCTCGTGGCACAGGGTGCGCTGCCGGCGGCTCTGGAGCTTGAGCGGGTTCCCGCGATCTTGCTGGAGGACCCCATCAACATTGATGTCGTCGCGCGGGCGTTCCCGGCGGCCATCGTGTCGGGCGTGATCTCGAGCGTCGAGGAGGTGGAAGGCCTGGTCGAAGGGGAGCTGCACGTGAGCGGCACCCCCGCCGATGTCCTGACGGACGGCCAATTGTCCCTGCGCGAAGGTGCGGTCTCCATTCCGGCTCTGGGGGTTCGCTACACGGATGTGGAAGCGGCCCTGCAACTTGCCGGGGACGCGCGCGGCACGCTCGCAGGCAGCTTTCGTTCGGAGGGACCCGTCGAGGTCGGCGGATCGCTTCACCTGCGTCCCCTTCGTGACCCCACCTTCGACCTCACCATCGAAGGAACCGGCTTTCGAGCGGTGAACCGCTTCGACATCGAAGGGGTGGTCAGTGGGCAGTTGCACCTGACCGAGAGCTACCGCAGCCCGGTCGTGGAAGGCGCCCTGGATGTCGAACAGGGAACCCTCTTTCTCGACGAATTCGCGCGCTACCAGACCATCGTGGACCTCGGCGACACCACCTTCTTCGGCGCCGTTGACACCACCCTGACCGGGGTGCTGCCGGTGATCGAGGCAAGCCAGAATCCCTTCCTCGACAACCTCACCGCGAATGTCGACTTGCGCGTACAGAGCGATACCTGGCTGCGCAGCCGGCAAATGGACATGGAGATCGACGGCGACCTGCAGCTCGAGTACGATCGCGCGGCGCGCCGCCTGGTCGCGGTCGGGGAACTCGCCACGATAAGAGGATCGTACCACAGCTTCGGCAAACGCTTCGTGGTGCAGGAAGGGACAGTCGAGTTCATCGGCATTCCGGGCGTGAACCCCAACCTGGACATCCAGGCGGTCGCGCGCCTGCGTTCGGGCGACGATCCGCTCAACGTGATCGCCAACGTGGGAGGTACGCTGGTGGCTCCTTCGGTGTCGCTGACCAGCGACGCCCCCGTTCCCATCGAGGAGCCGGAACTGATCAGCTACCTGGTGTTCGGCCGGCCGCAAGCGCTGCTCGGTTCCGGAGAATCGTCCGTGCTGAGCGGGGCGGGGCAGGCCGGCTTCACCATGGGCGTGGGCGCGCTGGGCGACCAGCTCCAGCGGGCCGTCGTTCAGGAGATCGGCCTGGTCGACTACTTCGCCATCTCCAACCAGCAGGCCACCCAGCGTCTGGGACCCGATCCCAGCCTGCTCGGCACGCTCGCCTCCACCCAGATCGAACTGGGGCGGTACCTGTGGGACGACATCTTCGTCTCCGTCGATGTCGTCCCGGTCGGCAGCCCCACCCAGACCCGTACCCGCCTCCCCAACGCGCGCCTGGAGTGGCGCTTTGCCGACCAGTGGGGCTTCGAGAGCTTCGCCGAGGATCCCCTCCTGCGCCGAGGCGTGCTCGGGGTACAGCAGAGCGGACTGACCTTCGCTCATTCGCTGGGCCTCTTCGTATATCGTGAGTGGGGCCGATGAGCGGCGAGCGGCTCACGATCCGGGGCGCGCGAGAGCACAATCTGCGCAACATCGACCTGGAACTTCCCCGAGAGCGCATCGTCGTCATCACCGGCCTTTCCGGCTCGGGGAAGTCTTCCCTGGCCTTCGACACCATCTATGCCGAAGGCCAGCGGCGCTATGTGGAGTCGCTGTCCGCCTACGCCCGCCAGTTCCTCGGCCTCATGGAGAAGCCCGACGTCGACTCCATCGAGGGACTGTCTCCGGCGATCTCGATCGAACAGAAGACCGTCAACCGCAACCCGCGCTCGACGGTGGGCACCGTCACGGAGGTCTACGATTACCTGCGCCTGCTCTGGGCGCGCGCGGGGATTCCGCACTGCGCCGAGTGCGGCCAGCCGGTATTGCGCCAGAGCGCGACGCAGATCGTGGACCAGCTCCTCGAGCGCCAGGGAGGACGGCACATCGAGGTGCTCGCGCCCCTGGTGCGCGGACGCAAGGGACAATTCCGCGAGCTCTTCGAGCGGGCACGCCGCACCGGCTTCGTGCGCGCGAGAGTCGACGGCGAGGTGCATGAGCTCTCCAGTCCTCCCGCCCTCAATCGATACGAGAACCACGACATCGCCATCGTCGTCGACCGGGTGGTGGTGCGCGATGCCGACCGCGGCCGCCTCGCCGATTCGGTCGAGACGGCACTCTCCGCCGCCGACGGCATGGTGGCCGTGCGAGTCCGTGGCGAGGAGGCGACCCGGCTCTTCAGCGAGCACTACGCTTGCGTGGGGTGCGGCACCAGTCTGCCGGAACTCGAACCGCGCCAGTTTTCCTTCAACTCTCCCTACGGTGCATGCGAGGAGTGCGGCGGGCTGGGTACGCGCCGGGAAGTCAATCCCGAACTCCTGATCGGGGATCCCGGCCTCTCGGTCATGGAGGGGGTGGTGCTTCCCTGGGGGGATCCGGCCGGGCACCTGCGCCGATCGGTGATCCCCGGCCTGGCCGCAGCCTACGAGTTCGCCCCGCGCGCGCCTTGGAACACACTGGACGCGGAGGTCCACGAAGGCGTGCTGCGGGGTTCGGCGCCCATGAAGATCCGCTTTCCGTACCGCTCCGGGGGCTCCGCGGGATACTACGAGGATGTATGGGAAGGCGTGATCGCCAGCATCGATCGCCGCTACCGCGAGACCGGGTCGGATCATGTGCGCGGTCAGCTGGAGTCCTACATGTCGGTTCTGCCGTGCCGGGCGTGCGAGGGGACGCGCCTCGGTCCCCGTTCCCGCGCGGTGACCGTGGGGGGGCGTTCGATCGGCCAGGTCATCGACCTGCCCATCTCCGAGTGCCTGGACTTCGTGCGCTCGCTGCCGGTGGCCGGACGCCTGCGCGCCGAGGGGGCGGAACGCGCGCCGGGCCCCGCGCTCTCCGCCGAAATCGCCGGGCCGATCCTCAAGGAGGTGAAGGAGCGCCTCAAGTTCCTGGCCGCCGTGGGCCTTGACTACCTCAGCCTGGGCCGCTCGGCGGACACCCTCTCCGGGGGCGAGGCGCAGCGCATTCGCCTGGCGACCCAGATCGGCAGCGGCCTGGTGGGGGTGCTCTATATCCTCGACGAGCCTTCCATCGGTCTTCATCCTCGGGACAACCACGGCCTCCTCGCCACCCTCAAGTCGCTGCGCGACCTGGGCAATACGGTGCTGGTGGTGGAGCACGACGAGGACACCATCCTGGCCGCCGACTACGTCGTCGATCTGGGCCCGGGCGCGGGCCGCCAGGGGGGAGAGGTCGTGGCGGCGGGGACGGTGCAGGAGGTGATCGACAACCCGCGCTCCCTCACGGGCGCGTACCTGCGCGGCACCCGCCAGATTCCCGTGCCCGACCGGCGGCGTCCGGTCGACCCCGGTCGCCGGCTGGTGGTGGAAGGCGCCCGCCAGCACAATCTCCGCAACCTGGACGTGGGCTTCCCGCTCGGATGCTTCGTCGCCGTCACCGGGGTGAGCGGCTCGGGGAAGTCAACGCTGGTCAACGAGACCCTCTACCGCGCCCTGGCTCGCGGCTTCTACCGGTCGGCCGCGCTCCCCGGGGACCATGACCGGGTGCGCGGAAGCGAGCTGATCGACAAGGTCATCGAGGTGAACCAGTCGCCCATCGGACGAACGCCGCGCTCGAACCCCGCCACTTACACCGGGCTCTTCACCCCCATCCGCGAGCTCTTCGCGAACCTCCCCGAGTCGCAGGTGCGGGGATACGGTCCCGGCCGCTTCTCCTTCAACGTGAAGGGAGGAAGATGCGAGTCGTGTGCGGGCGCCGGTCTGGTGAAGATCGAAATGCACTTCCTGCCCGATGTCTACGTGGCCTGCGACATGTGCCGGGCCCGGCGCTACAATCGCGAGACCCTGGACATCTCGTACAAGGGCAGAAACATCGCCGACGTTCTGGCGATGCCGGTTGCCGAGGCCCTCGAATTCTTCGACGCCGTCCCGCGCATTCGTCACCGCCTGAAGACGCTGGCACAGGTAGGGCTCGGCTACGTTCGCCTGGGCCAGCCCGCGACCACTCTTTCGGGTGGAGAGGCGCAACGGGTCAAGCTGGCGACCGAGCTCTCCAAGCGCGCAACCGGGAAGACCCTCTACATTCTCGACGAGCCCACCACGGGGCTGCATTTCGAGGACGTGCGGGTTCTGCTGGAGGTGCTGCACCGCCTGGTCGATCGGGGGAACACGGTCGTGGTCATCGAACACAACCTGCACGTGATCAAGACCGCCGACTGGCTCATCGACCTGGGACCGGAGGGGGGAGCCGAGGGCGGCCACGTCGTGGTCGCGGGCACGCCCGAAGAGGTGGCCGCGCACGCCTCGTCCTACACGGGTGCTTTCCTGGCGGATGTTCTGCCGGGCAGTCCCCGCGCGCTCCGGAGGGCGTGAAGTGCCAACGGTGTCGCCTGAGTGGTCGCCCGGGCTCGGCGGACCTTGCGAAACTGGCCGGGGCGTGCTTGCGTTTGCTATCTTGAAAGGTTGTGCCGCCGAAAGGCGGGAGACCCGGATGGCATCGGGGCCCGCCGCAGGTTCCGGGCTCACGAGAAACTCAACCCACGAGCGGGCGGGGCGCGCTTCCGCGTCCGCACAGTGCGACGGAGTGGCAATATGGTAAGTCGAGAGGCTGTGGAGGGCTTCCTGATCCGAATGGATCTGGAGTACGAAGAGGTCGACGAGGGCATGTTCCTCGCTCACGGGCAAAACGGTGGCGCCGGGGTGGTCGTGCATCACTCGGAGCCCGTACTGGTGCTGCGCCTGAAGATGATGAATCTGCCGGCGGGTTCGGGGGAGGCGCTGGCCGGGCTGTACCGGTCCCTGCTGGAGTTGAACGCGACCGACATCGTGCACGGGGCCTACGGCATCGAGGAAGGCGAGCTGATCCTGACCGACACGCTCGAACTGGAGAATCTGGATTTCACCGAGCTGCAGGCTTCGATCGAGAGCCTGCAAATCGCGGCGTCCAGTCACTTGGGCACGATCCGCGCGCTTGCGGAAGCGGGGAGCGCCGGTGCACCGCAGGCGACGGAGGGCTGAACCATGGGGATCTTCCAGAAGCTGTCGACGCTCATCAAGTCGAACCTCAACGACCTGATCGCGAAAGCAGAAGACCCGGAAAAGATGCTCAACCAGATCATCCTCGACATGCGCGACCAGCTCGCCAAGGCGAAGCGGGATGTCGCGGGTGCGATCGCGGACGAGCGCAAACTCGGGGCCCAGATGGACACGGAGTTCAAACAGGCCGAGGCGTGGGAGAAGCGGGCGACGATGGCCGTACAGGAAGGTCGCGACGACCTCGCCATGCAGGCTCTGGGGCGGCATCAGGAGCACGCGCAGCGCGCGGGAACGCTGGAGCAGACCTGGCGTGCGCAGAAGGAGGAGACCGAGAAGCTCAAGGCGTCGCTCCGAACCCTGAACGACAAGATCGAGGAGGCGAAGCGGAAGCGGAACCTGCTGATGGCCAAGCAGAAGCGGGCCACGGCGCAAAAGCGCATCCATGCCACCATGTCCGGGCTCTCCGATCAGTCGGCCTTCGAAGCGTTCAAGCGCATGGAGGCCAAAATCGAGGAGGATGAGCGCCGGAACCTGGCGCTGGCCGAAGTCAACGAGGCGCTCACCGGTGATTCCCTGGAGGATGAATTCCAGAGATTGGAGTCGGGCAACGAGGGAGCCGGTCTGGACGACCGTCTGCTGGCCCTGAAGGCCAAGATGGGGCTGCTCCCCGGCGGTGCCCCCGAGGCGCCCCGGCAGCTCACCGCCGGAGGCTCTTCCGGCGAGGCCCGGCCCGAGAAGGATGACCGCGCCGGTTCCGCCTCGAAGTCTTCCGACTCCGTCGCGCCCATCCAGGAAGCGCAGCTCATCGAGGAGTTCGAGCGGCTGGGCAAGAGGGACTGGTCCTGACATGGATATGGTCTATCTGAACGGCGAGTACCTGCCGCGCGATCAGGCGCGGGTGCAGGCGGACGACCGCGGCTTTCTGCTGTCCGACGGGATCTACGAAGTGTCCCCGTGCTACGGGGGGCGCTTTTTCCGCGGGAGCCGCCACCTGGCGCGCATGACGCGCGGACTCGCGGAGCTGCGCATCGACTACGACACCCGTCAGCTGCCCGCCATTCAGGAGCGGATGCTGGATGCGAACGGCCTGCGCCACGCCGATTTCGCCTACGTCTACATGCAGGTGACGCGGGGGGCGGCCCCACGCACCCACTACTTCCCTCCGGACGCCGTGGCGCCGACTGTCTACGCCTACGCCCGCCTGTACCAGCGGCCCTCCAGGGCGACCTGGGAGCGCGGCTACCGGGCCATCACGGCGCCGGATCGACGCTGGGCCCGAACCGACATCAAGAGCATCGCTCTGCTACCCAACGTGCTGGCCATGCAGGCTGCCGTCGACGCCGGGGTGAACGATGTGATCCTGGTGCGCGACGGAGTCGCCATCGAGGGGGCCCACAGCAACTTCTTCGCGGTGAGCAGGGGCACTGTCGTAACCCATCCGGCCACCCACCAGATCCTGCACGGCATTACCCGCGAGTACGTGCTGGAGCTGGCGGCTCAACTGGGCATTCCGGTCGAGCTGCGCGCGCTCGCGTTGGAGGAGCTGTCTTCCGCCAGCGAGGCGTTCCTGACGGGCACCACCACCGAGGTGCACCCCATCGTGGAGATCGATGGCCGGCCCGTTGGGGATGGCGCTGTGGGGCCGGTCGCAAAGCGACTCTTCGAGGCGTTCCAGGCGGGACTGCCGGGCGCGGTGCCGGGATAGTCGTCCGGCAGGAGGCGGACCGGCAGCCGGAATCCGAACTGCGGGGTCAGGTCAGGGCAAAGGCTCGCCCACGGCTACCACCGCGCCTTCGGGGACCAGATGCAGGTCGTCTTCGATGAGGTGGGTCGCCTCGGCGAGAACGATGACGATGCTATAGGTGTCAAGTCCCTCGCTGTGTCCCGGAATCGAATGGTATTCGTCGCTCGGGGAATGCATCACGACCCGCCCCCGACGCAGCGAACGGTCGGCGCAGGTGCCCACGAGACGCACCGTGGCCCACCCCGGCCGGGGGCTCCATGCGATATTGCGAGGCGTCTGAAGTCTCTGTTCGTGCATCCCGAACTCCCGTAGACAGGCTAACCTTCCGTCAAGCTCAAGCGTCCCGCAACCAGCAAGTCACAGGTGGCCTGCTGAGCCGGCGACCGCTCCCGCGGCAGACCCACCAACAGGGCGCGCCGTCTTCCCCCCAGCGGCAGGTGCAGCACCAGCTCATCGAGGTCCGCCTGGTCCGAATACTCGCGCGCCAGCCCGGTCTTGTCGATGGCGACAGTTCTTCCCTCGCAGGTGAGCTGCGCGATCCTGCAACCGTACTCGATCCAGACTGTCAGCGGCTCGGCCCCCGAAGCGATGGCCGGTATCAGCTCTCCGCGATAGTAGTCGACGGCCTGCTGAAAGGCGTTCGCATCGACATCCTTCAGATCCCGCAAGCGGTCCCGGCAGCAGGGGCGCGGGTCACGGGCGCCCGTCTCTTCGAGCGCGGCTTCGAGGCGTTTTTCCGCCTGCGCCTGCTGGGTTTCGGTCATCTGCTGTGCCTGTTGGACGGACACATCGCGGCTCGCGGCATCGTGCGCAGCCGAGCGACGAACGGGCGGGCCTCTGTGGCCGCCATCGGTAGCGTTGCCCGTCGAGTATTCCTAACTTGAGTCGCCCGCGAAGATCCGGAGTTCAGGGTAGGGCCTGAAGTTCAGGTTGCGGCATCGAACCCCCTCAGTCTAGGCAGACATGGCACCCAGGTACAACCAGCCCCGCTTGTCGGATCCGACCGGAGACTATCTGGAGGTCTCCTGGGAGATGTTCGGGGAGTTGTGCCGGGCGTTGGCGCTGAAGGTGGCGCGCGAATTCAGGCCGGAACTCGTCATCGGCATCGCGCGGGCCGGTGTGATTCCGGGAGCGATCGTCGCTTCCATGCTGCGCCTCGACTTCTACTCCATGAAGATCACGCGCCGGGCGGGAGACGACACCGTCCGTGAGCGCCCGGAAGTGCTCGATGCAGCCCCTCGCTGCGCAGCTGGTCGCCGGGTGCTGCTCGTCGACGAAATCACCACTTCCGGGGAGACCCTGCGGCTGGGGCTCGCCGCCGTGCGCGATGTTATCCCCGCCGAAGTCCGCACTGCCACCTGCTTCGTACGGCCCCGAGGCTACAAACCCGACTGCTTTGCGCTGGAGACCGGTTCCACCGTAATATTCCCGTGGGATAGAAAGATCTTTCAGGACCAGCAGTTCGTGGTGAATCCGAGATACCAGAGAGTGCTCGACGAATAGAGGTTGCGGGGAAACGCTCCCAATCCCTGCGGGCCCGCGTTACGATGCCTTACAGGAGGAAGAACATGACCATCTCCCGGTATTCCGGCCGCACGCTGCTTCCGGGTGTACTTTGCGCGGCTCTGATGGTCCCCGGCGCCCTTGCGGGCCAGTCGGCGAATGGGGACGAACCGGCGGTCACCTTCACACGCAACATCGTTCCGATCGTGCAGGAGAACTGCCAGATCTGCCACCGTCCGTCGTCGGTTGCACCGATGTCGTTCGTGACGTACCGGGACGTGCGTCGCTACGCTCGCCGGATCCGCGAGCAGGTCTCCCAGCGACTCATGCCTCCGTACCATCTCGATGTCGGCGTCGGCATCCAGGACATCCAGAACGACTGGCGTCTGGCGCAGGAAGACATCGAGACCATCGTAGCCTGGGTGGACGCCGGCTCGCCCGAGGGCGACCCCGCCGACATGCCCCCTCCGGTGGAGTGGCCGGAAGAGCAGAAGTGGCAGTTGGAAGATGTCCTGGGTCCGCCCGACCACATCATCAGGTCGAAGCCCTTCTCGGTTCAGGCCGAGGGCGGGGACACGTGGTGGCGCCCGCAGGTTCCGACCGGCCTGGGTGAAGACCGCTGGGCGCGCGCCTTCGAGACGCGGCCCTCCTTCCCGGCGGGCCGCCAGGTTGTGCACCACGCCATCCCGAGGCTGCTCAGGCTCGACGAAGAGGGGGACTATCAGCGCATCGCGAGCCTGTCCGAGTACGCCATGGGCAAGGTCGGCGAGATCGTTCCCGCCGACGCCGGGCGCCTCCTGCAGGCGAACGACATGATCGAGTGGGACGCCCACTACTACCCCATGGGCTACGACGTGCCGGACGACCAGGTCGAGCTCGGCATCTGGTTCCACGACGGGGGATACACGCCCGAGTTCGAGCAGGACCTGCGCCTGTATCCGTTGAGGGGCGATATCGCGCTGGCTCCGGGCGGCACCGCCATGACCCAGGGATTCCACAGATGGGATCATCCGGTGCGCCTCGACAGCTTCCAGCCGCACGGCCATGTGCATCTTCACGCGATGTCGATGAGGGCCATCTATCCGGACGGCCGTGAGGAACTGATCAGCATGGTCACCGACTTCAACGCCCGCTGGCACCACAGCTATATCTACGGCGACGACTCGGCTCCTCTGCTTCCAGAGGGAACGGTTGTGGTCCTCACCGGCTGGTACGACAACACCGAGGACAACCCGCTCAACCCGGATGCGGAGATCTGGTACGCGCGCGGGAGCCGCACCACCGACGAGATGTCGCATGCCTGGATCGCCGTCACGCACCTTGACGAGGAAGGCTACCAGCGCCTGGTTGAGGAGCGCGAGGCCAAGGCGCGTGTGGTCAGCGACGGGAGTAGCGGCCGCCGTTGATGAGGGCCGGCCGGCCCCGCAATTGCCGCCGCGGGTTTGCCGGGTCGGCCGCCGGAGTACCGAAGGAGCTCACCGCAGGCTGGGGGGCTCCTTCGGCATTGTAGTTGGGTGTGACATTGTAGTTGAGCGTGACCTAGTAGTTGAGCGTGACCTAGTAGTTGAGCGCGTCAGTCGAGCCGGGGAGAGTCATGAACAGCATACGATTCCGGAGTGGCGTGCCAGCCGTGCTCGCCGTCATTCTCGCGCTTCCCCTGGAGGCGCAGCAGGTACAGAGGTTGCCGCTCGCGCCCATCCCGCCCACCGGTGAGCCGCTCGCGCCCTTCTTCGAGGGTTGGTACCGGAATTCGGATGGCACCTTCGCGCTTTCCTACGGTTTCTTCAATCTGAACACCGAGGAGATCCTGGATATCCCGATCGGTCCCGACAACTTCATCGAGCCGGCCGAGTTCGACGGCGACCAGCCCACGCACTTCCCTGTGCGTCCGCGCCGGGACCGGGGAGTCTTCTCGGTGACCGTTCCGGAGAGCTACGCGGACACAAGCCGCCGGGTGGTGTGGACCATCACGGCCAACGGAGTGACCTACTCCACGCCCGCCCGGGTGGGGGTGGATGCGCTTCAGCTCGACTATGGTCCGCGCGCGATGGGGTCGGTTCCCCCGCTGGTCCGGTTCACGGAGGACGGGGAGGTCGGCCAGCACCTGCAGGGCGTCCGGGCCGAGCCGCGCACCGCCGCCGTGGGCGATCCGCTCACGCTCACGCTGTGGGCATCGGAGGTGTCCGAACGGTCCCCGGACGACAACGTCAACGCCGACGTGGAGGTGACAGTCACCTGGTTCAAGCACCAGGGGCCGGCCTCGGAAGTGATCTTCGAACCCCGTGAAATCACCGTGCCGGGCACCGGAGAAGCGACCACCCTAGTCACCTTCACCGGCCCCGGCGAATACCTGCTGCGCGCCCGCGTGGACAACTTCGGCGCCAACGACAGCACGGGGGGAGACCAGTGTTGCTGGACGAACGGATACGTGGCGGTGACCGTCACCGGGTCCGGCGGGGCGCCATGAGGCTGCTGGCGTGCCTGGCCGTGGCGGCGGCAGTGACCGCGACCGTGGCGAGTGCCCAAGAGCCGATGGACCTGGATCGGCTCATCGAACGCGGGGGGATCCACCTCGAGCCGGGTACGCTCCAGCCCTACAGCGGGCCGGTGGCGCGCATGTGGGCACCGGGCACGGTGCGTGAGCAGGGCACCCTCGCCGATGGCCGATGGACCGGCGTGCACGAATGGTTCCATCCCAACGGTCGCCTCTCCGCGCGCGAAACCTACCAGGACGGCGTCCTGCACGGCCCGTCGGAGGCGTACTTCAAGAGCGGGCGTCTCTCGGTGCGCGAGAACTACACCGAAGGAGAGCTCGACGGCCTCTACGAGTCCTACTGGACTCGCGGCACCCTGGCCGAAAGGGGCGCGTGGCGCTCAGGCGCCCCGTGCGGCGAGTGGGTCAGCTTCGGTCGCTCCGTCGTCTTCCCCTCCTGCTCCCGGCCGTAGCGGGCAGGCAGGGGTTCCCACCCGGGTCGCGGCACGACGTAACGGGTCGGCGCCGATGGCCGAGCAGCCGGCGGCCTCGGTAAAGCGGTCTAACCGGTCTGCATCGAATCCAGGAATTCCCGGTTGGTCTCGGTGCGGTTCAAGCGCTCGATCAGGAACTGTATGGCCTCGGTGACCGGCATGTCGGCAAGGAAGTTGCGCAGCAGATAGACCCGGTTGCGCTCAGTCTCGGTGAGGAGCAGCTCCTCCTTGCGAGTGCCGGAGCGGTTGATGTCGATCGCAGGGAAGATGCGCTTGTCGGAGATCTTGCGATCGAGCACGAGCTCCATGTTTCCGGTGCCCTTGAACTCCTCGAAGATCACCTCGTCCATGCGACTCCCGGTCTCGATCAGGGCCGTGGCGATGATGGTCAACGACCCGCCCGCCTCGATGTTGCGCGCCGCCCCGAAGAATCGCTTCGGCTTGTGCAGGGCGTTGGCATCCACGCCCCCCGACAGGGTCTTTCCCGAGTGGGGCACGGTGACGTTGTACGCGCGCGCCAGGCGAGTGATCGAATCCAGCAGGATCACGACATCCTTGCCCTGCTCCACGAGCCGCTTCGCTTTCTCCAGCACCATCTCCGCCACCTGCGTGTGCCGGTCCGCGGACTCGTCGAAGGTTGAGGCGATCACTTCCGCATCGACGTGCTCCTCCATGTCGGTGACTTCTTCCGGCCGCTCGTCGATGAGCAGCACGATGAGGTGCGCCTCCGGGTGGTTCTTGCTGATGGAGTTGGCCACCTTCTGCAGGAGCATGGTCTTGCCCGCCTTGGGCGGGGAAGTGATGAGCCCGCGCTGACCCTTGCCGATGGGGGAGATGATGTCGACCACGCGCATGGACATGTCCCCCGGGCCGCTCTCCAGCGCCAGCCGATCGTCGGGATAGCGCGGGCGCAGGTTGTCGAACGCCATCCGATGCTTGGCTTTGTTGGGGGTCTCGAAATTGACGCTCTCCACCTTGAGCAGCGCGAGGTAGCGCTCGCCCTCCTTGGGGGGGCGCACCTGGCCCAGGATAGTGTCGCCGGTCCGCAGGTCAAATCGCTTTATCTGAGAAGGACTTACGTAGATGTCATCGGGGCCGTAGAGGTAGTTCCAGCTCTGTGAGCGCAGGAAGCCGTAACCCTCGGGAAGAATCTCGAGTACGCCTTCGCCCCGGAGCACCACGTCGCTGTCCAGTAGCTTCTGCTCGACGCGAAAAATCAGGTCCTGCTTCCTCAAACCGGAGTAGTTCGGGATTCTCAACTCGAGGGCGAGCTCGTGAAGTTCGCCAACCTTCTTGCTCTTCAGTTCTGCGATGTCCAAGGGGGGGCTCCGATGGCGAATGACACGAACGCGGCCGCGAACACGGCAGCGTGGGTGGGGTGGTGTGGGTGGCTGTGAAGCGGGATCTGGTGCGGAAGGCGCTGAGACACTCGGGGGGCTTGCATCCGCGGAGGACCGCCGGGATGTTAACCGGGCCGCATAGGGGGGTCAAGGGGATCGGAGGTCATTTGCCGAGGCACAACCGGGACGGTCAGGGACGCGACCAGCTGGGCTTTCGCTATGTGATCAGCTATCAGCCTGACTGGCTCCGGCGGGTAACCGTGACCCGCTCCCTGGCGTCGGGACGACAGTCCACCAAGACCCTTTTCCGCAATCCCGCCTCCTGTCGGCAGGCCCTTCCGGGCAATCGGGTTCGCACCCGGATCACTTCGCCCGACCAGGGCATCGACTTCGAGGTATCGGTCACGGGCTCCCGGACGGCGGTGGCACGGGTTCAGGTGGCGTGCGAAGTGCCTTCCGGAAATCCGGCGGCGAGAGATGACGAAGTCCTCTTCACCCTCGAAAACGGACTTCGGCCATCCTCATAGTGGGCACGGGAAGCGGGGACATATCAGCGGCAAATGGAGTACCCCATGGTGACACCGCGCACCCGATTTCCAACTTCATGCACACATGCGAGGAAAGACACTGAATATCGTTGGCGCCACCGGGCGCGCAGCCATCCGCTTCACTGCCTCGGTGGGAGCGTGGGGTTCCCTGATGCAGCAAGCGATACGGGGGCTGCGCACGTTTGGCGTATGGGGCAGGCTGGTCTTGGACCAGATGAGGCGCATCGGGGTCGACTCCGTCCCCATAGCGCTCTTCATCGCCGCCTTCACGGGGGTCGTGCTGGCGCTGCAGGCCTCCTACACCTTCACCGGTGCCATACCGCTCTACTTCGTGGGCAGCCTCGTGGGCAAGACCATGATCATCGAGCTGGGACCGGTGCTGACGGGGCTGGCCCTCGCGGGCCGGGTAGGGGCGAGCATCGCCGCCGAGGTGGGGACGATGCGGGTGACGGAGCAGATCGATGCGCTGGAGACCATGGCGTACGATCCGGCGGCGTACCTGGTGCTCCCCAGGGTGCTGGCCGGCGCGGTGATGTTCCCGGCCGTGACCTTGCTGGCGGCTGCTCTGGGCGTCGTGGCCGGCTGGCTGACCGCCATTCAGCTGCTGGACATGTCCACGCCCGAGTTCGTCAAGGGACTCGAGATCTTCTTCGTGCCCTTCGATGTCGTCTTCTCCGCAATCAAGGCGTTCTCGTTCGGCCTGGCGGTGACGTCGCTGGGGTGTTTCTTCGGCTTCCACACCCGGGGAGGCGCCGCCGGCGTCGGGCGTGCCGCGACATCGGCCGTGGTGGCGAGCAGCATGGTCATCCTCGTTCTCGACGCCTTCTGGGCGGCCGTGCTGCTGTGATTCGACTGCGCGGCGTGCACAAGGCGTTCGGAAGCAAGGTCGTCCTGAACGGGTTCGATCTGGAGGTGCCGGATGGCGCCACGGTGGCGCTC
Organism: Longimicrobiales bacterium; assembly: GCA_965237885.1. GTDB lineage: Bacteria > Gemmatimonadota > Gemmatimonadetes > Longimicrobiales > Gaopeijiaceae > BD2-11. Next base: position 2,535,566 of record CBDEGN010000002.1, read on the forward strand.
ATCGGCGCCTCGGGAGCGGGAAAATCGGTTGTGCTGAAGCATATCGTGAGGTTGCTTACAGCGGATCGCGGGAGTGTGACCGTGGATGGGCAGGAAGTCGCGGAAATGGATCAGGAGGCCCTGTACCTGTTGCGCTGCAACGTCGGCTACGTCTTCCAGTTCGCGGCTCTCTTCGATTCCATGACCTTGGCAGAGAACGTGAAGATGGGGCTGCGCCGGATCCCCGGGATGAGCCGGCAGGAGATCCGGCGGCGGGCCTTCGAGTGTCTGGAACTCGTGGATCTGGGAGGGTTGGGAGACCGCTATCCGTCGGAGATCTCCGGGGGACAGCAGAAGCGGGCGGGGATCGCGCGCGCGATCGCGACGCGGCCCCGGTATCTTCTCTACGATGAGCCCACGACCGGGCTGGATCCGGTGACCACCACGGTGATCGCCCGCCTGATTCGCAGAATGCGCGAGGAAATCGGCGCCACCGGGCTGCTGGTTACGCACGATCTCAAGACAGCGTACGGAGTCGCCGACTCCATGGCCTTTCTCCATGAGGGGTACGTGCGGGCCCATGGAGCCCCCGGTGAGATCCGCACTTCCCGGGATCCGGCGGTGAGGGCGTTCATCGAGGGAGCTCCCGAACTGATGGAGGCGGTAACATGAGACGCAATGAAGTCTGGGTCGGGAGCGTTATTCTCCTGAGCGTGGTGGTCGCCGTCGCGGGCAGTTTCTGGTTGCGCGGGTATCGCTCGTTCCGCGGCACCACGACTGTCGAGTCGCTCTTCAGCAGCGTGGGGCAGCTCATGGACGGCGCCCCGGTCAAGCTGCGCGGAGTGACGATCGGGCGCGTGGACGGCATTGCCGTGGAGCCCGACGGGACCGCGGTGCGGGTGGGTCTCGCCATCGATACCGACGTAAGGCTCCCCGCGGATGCCGCCGTGCTCATCGCGCCCGAGTCCATGTTCGGAGACTGGGGTACGGAAATCGTGTCGCGCTCGGCCCATCCGCGTCTCGATTTCTTCGACTCGCCTGATCCCGGGGTGCTGCCCGGCTTCAGCATCCCCGACCTGTCCCGCCTCACGGCCACGGCCGATCAGATCGCCGACAACCTCGCCACCATAACCGACCGCGTGGAAATCGCCTTCACCGAGGAAACGGCGGAGAATCTGAGGCTGGTCATCGAGAACGTGGGCGGGGTCAGCGAACAGCTGGCGGCGCTGGTCGATGCCCAGATCGGGGCTGTGGACGATCTGGTGGAGAACGTTCGCACCTCCACCGGCCAGGTCGCGGAAGCGGCGTCGCTGGCGACCCGGACGCTGGGGGAGATCGAGCGCCTGCTCTCGGGGGGAGCCGTCGACTCGATCATCGGCGACACACGCGTGACTGCCGCCGAGTTCCGACGCCTGGCCACCGATCTGCGCCAGACCACGACCGGGCTGGGCAGCACGTTGCGCTACGCCGATTCCACCCTGGTGCGCTTCGAGCGGATCGGACGGGAGCTGGAGACCGGGGAGGGAACGCTGGCGCAGCTGCTCGGCGACTCCACGGTGGCTGTCCAGACCCAGTCCGTTCTCATGCAGCTCAGCCTGCTGCTCGCGGACTTCCGCGAGAATCCGGGGCGCTACGTGCGCCTGTCGATCTTCTAACCATCCACCGGACCCACCGAGGGCGAGCCTGACCGTCGCGATCCTTACCGCACCGGGACGCCCGAGACTACCGTACATGAAAGACGTCATGGACCTGACCATCATCGGGGGAGGCCCGACCGGTCTGTTCGCCGCCTTCTACGCCGGGATGCGCGGGATGTCCTGTCGCATCATCGACTCTCTCCCGGAGCTCGGAGGGCAGCTCACGGCCCTCTATCCCGAGAAGTACATCTTCGACGTGGGCGGCTTTCCCAAGGTGCTCGCCAAGGACCTGGCCCGGGAGCTGGTGGCGCAGGGTCTTCAGTTCGGCGCCGAGGTGGTGCTGGACGAAGAGGTGCGCCGGCTGCGCGAGGAGGACGGGGTGTTCGTGCTCGAGGGAGCCTCCGCGGAGTATCGCACCCGCACGGTGCTCATTGCCGGCGGTAAGGGAGCCTTCGAGCCCATGGTGCTCAAGTGCCCGGGATACGAGGAACTCCTGAGCCGGGGGGTCGAGTATTCGGTGCGCGATCCCGAGGTGTACCGCGGCAAGAAAGTGCTGATCGTGGGGGGTGGGGACTCCGCGCTGGATTGGGCACTGATCTTGAAGGACATCGCCCAACGGCTGGTGGTGGTGCACAGACGGCCCGGCTTCCGCGCCCACGAGTCATCGGTGGCCCGACTCGAGGAGGCCGCACAGTCGGGTGAGCTCGAGCTGAGGGTCTTCTACGAGGTGCGCGAGATCCGTGGCAACGGGAAGGTCGAAGGCTGCACCATCTTCGACAATCGAACCGATGTCGACGAGTCCTTCGAGGTGGATGCGGTGCTGACGTTTCTGGGCTTCAAGCCGGATCTGGGGCCGATCAGGAGCTGGGGGCTCGAGTCGAACAGGAAGCGCATCGTGGTGAGCCAGTTGATGGAGACGAGCCGGCCCGGCATCTACGCGGCCGGGGACCTGGTGAGCTACGAGGGCAAGCTGGACCTCATCGCCACCGGCTTCGCCGAGGCGGCGATTGCGGTGAACAACGCGATTCGCCGGGTGGACCCGGGGGCTCGGGTGAACCCCGGCCATTCGACCAATCTCAAGATTTTCAAGGACAAATAACTGGGCCCCGGCGAGGGTTCCGGCCAGATAATTCGGAGAACGGATGAAGATGACGAGTCAACACGAACGGGTCGTGATCATCGGATCGGGCCCGGCGGCGTGGACAGCGGCCATTTACGCGGCGCGAGCCGATCTGTCGCCCCTGGTGGTGGAAGGGGCCGGCAGCCGGACGATGATCCCGGGGGGACAGCTCATGTTCACCACCGAGGTCGAGAACTACCCCGGGTTCCCGGAAGGCGTGACCGGGCCCGGGATGATGGATGCCTTCCGCGCGCAGGCGCTGCGTTTCGACACGCGGGTGATCACGGACGACATCGTCGAGGTGGCGCTGGCGGGGCAGCCCAAACGCCTGGTGACCGGCAGAGGGCAGGAGATTCTCGCGGAGTCGGTGATCGTCGCCACCGGAGCCAACGCGCGCTGGCTGGGAGTGCCCAACGAGGAGCGTCTCGCGCAGAGCGGGGGCGGGGTCTCCGCGTGCGCGGTGTGCGACGGAGCGTTGCCGTACTTCCGCGGCCAGGTCGTGGCCGTGGTGGGCGGGGGCGACAGCGCCATCGAGGACGCCACCTACATGGCGAAGTTCGCGAGCAGGGTGCTGGTGATTCACCGGCGCGATCGACTGCGCGCCTCCGCGATCATGCAGCAGCGCGCCTTCGACAACGACAAGATCGAGTTCCTGTGGAACCAGGTGGTGACGGAGGTCACGGGCGACGATGTGATCACCGGGCTTCGGCTGAAGGACACGGTCACCGGGGAGGAGACCACCCTGGAGGCGGAGGGGATGTTCGTCGCCATCGGCCACACCCCCAACACGGGTTTTCTGGACGGTCAGGTGGCGCTCAAGCCCAACGGCTACATCGAGCTGCCCACGCCGTGGCGCACCGAGACCTCGCTGCCCGGCGTGTTCGCGGCCGGTGACGTGATGGACGACTTCTACCGCCAGGCGGTGAGCGCGGCCGGGACGGGCTGCATGGCCGCCCTGGACGCCGAGCGCTGGCTGTCGCACGGGGGCCCCGCGGAGAACGGCGCCTCGTAGAGAGCGGCTGCTTCCGGGCACGGGCTGCATGGCCGTGCTGGCTGCCAGGCGCTGGCTGGCGTACGGGGGCGCCGGCAAGAAACGGGACCTCGTGAACGCGGTCAGGTGGCGCCGTGCTCTCCCCCGTCCAGCACGATCACCTCGCCGGTCATGAAGGGCGACTGGTCGAGGAAGAGAACCGTGCGCGCGACGTCCTCCGGCGATCCCCAGCCGCCCAGGGGGATGCGCGCCGCGGCCGCCTGGATGGCCTCCGGGGTGGCGTCCTCCTCCGGGAGCACCGAGCCGGGCGCGATCGCGTTGACGCGCACCCTGGGCGCCAGCACCCGCGCCGCCACCCGGGTGAGGTGGGCGAGGGCGGCCTTCGAGACCGAGTGGTGCGGGTGGCTCGCCCACGGGCGCAGGGCTGACAGGTCGACGATATTGACTACGTGGCCGCGGCTCTCGGCGAGCATGCTGGCGGTGGCCTGAATGAGCAGGAAGGGCGCCTTCAGGTTCACCGCCATGACTTGGTCCCACTCTTCCTCGCTGATCTCCTCGAAAGGCGTGGCGAAGAAGGTGGAGGCGCTGTTCACCAGCAGGTCGAGGCGTCCGAACGCGGTTGCCGCGGCGTGGGCGAGCTTTCTCGCGCCGGCGCTCGCGGCAAGGTCGGCGCGGACCGCGTGCGTGCGCCGCCCCCTCCGCCCGACCTCCTCGACCACCTCCCGCGCGGCGGCTCCGGATCCGTGGTAGCCCACCACCACGTCGAAGCCCGCGTCCGCCAGCGCCAGCGTTATGGCGCGCCCGACCCGCACGGCGCCGCCGGTCACGAGGGCGACCCGGGTCCCTCCCGGGGGCGAGTTCCCCCCCCCGGCGGTTCCGGACGTGGACGGGCTGCTCGAGGATGAACGATGGCTCACAGGCGTCAGAGCCCCCTTTTCAGGCACGCGGTACACGGCCACCTTCTGAGGTCTGCGGGCACCCGGGAACGCGGTCCTCGTGGATGTGGGTCTGGCCGCGGGGTGCCGGACGAGAACGCGGGTGAAGCTACCGGGGCCCGCGGCAGGCGGCAAACGCGGGAGAGACGCCGTGTGTCGGGCCGGCGCGAGGCCCGTACGGCAAGCAGAGCTCGATGAACCAATGACCTGGAGAAGCGAATGAAGGGACGCGAGGCGATCGCGACCGGCGCGCGGCGGCGGCCCGCATGAGTGGACCGGTCGACCTGAGCGGCAAGGCGTGCGTCGTCACCGGAAGCACACGCGGCATCGGACTCGAGATCGCGAAGGCGCTGGCGCGCAACGGGGCGGATGTCGCAGTCAGTTCCAGAAGCGAGTCCGATGTGCACCGGGTGGCAGCGCAAGTGGAGGCTCTCGGCGGCGGACGCGCCGTGGGGATTGCCTGCGACGTGCGCGACCCGGAGGCATGCCGGCGCCTGGTGGATTCGGCCGCGGAGCACTTCGGGCGACTCGATGTCCTGGTGAACAACGCCGGATGTGGCATCTTCGCGCCCATTCAGGAACTCTCCATCGAGGACTGGCGCCTGCAGGTGGACACCAATCTCGGCGGCGTATTCTATTGTTCCAAGGCCGCGGTTCCCCACCTGGCCGCGACCGATGATGGCTGGATCATCAACATCGGTTCGCTTGCGGGGCGCCACGCCTTTGCCGGTGGAACGGGATACAATGCGAGCAAGTTCGGACTTCTGGGCATGACCGAAGCGATGATGCTCGACCTGCGCTACCAGAACATCCGGGTCAGCCTCGTCATGCCGGGGAGCGTCAACACCGGCTTCCGCGGCCAGGCCGCCACCCACGACTGGAAGCTGCACGGGGCGGACGTGGCCCAGGCCGTCACGGATCTGCTGGCCTACCCGGGCCGCGCGCTGCCCAGCCGCATCGAGATGAGGCCCAGCCGGCCCCGGCGAAAGCACTAGCGAGGCAACAGCGAGTCCATGGAGAGCAACAATGAACCTGGCGCGAGCATCGTGAAGCGAGCCCGAAACGTCGTGAAGCAGGGCCAAGCCATTATGAGCACGGGTACGCGCGTGCCGGGGCGCGACTTCGTCCGCGAAATCGTGGCCACGGATCTGGCGAGCGACAAGCACGGAGGTCGGGTGGCCACTCGCTTCCCGCCCGAACCCAACGGCCTGCTGCACATTGGCCACGCCAAGGCCATCTGCCTCGACTTCGGGGTCGCCGCCGAGAACGGGGGCACCTGCAACCTGCGCTTCGACGACACCAACCCGGAGACCGAAGAGGCCGGCTATGTGGAGGCCATCAAGGAGGACATCCGCTGGCTGGGCTTCGAATGGAGCGAGCTGCGGCACGCCTCCGACTACTTCGAGCAGCTCTACGACTACGCCGTCCGGCTCATCGAGAAGGGGTCGGCCTACGTCGACAGCCTGAACGAGGAGGAGATCCGCGCCTACCGGGGCACGGTGACGGAGCCGGGGCGCCCGAGCCCCTGGCGGGATCGTCCGGTGGAGGAGAGCCTCGACCTCTTTCGCCGCATGCGCGCGGGAGAGTTCGCGGACGGAGAGCATGTGGTGCGTGCCCGTATCGACATGGCGTCGCCCAACATGCTCATGCGGGACCCCATCCTCTACCGCATCCGCCGGGCGCACCACTACCGCACCGGCTCGGAGTGGTGCATCTACCCGATGTACGACTTCGCCCACTGCCTCTCCGACTCCATCGAGGGCATCACCCACTCGCTGTGCACGCTGGAGTTCGTGAACAACCGGGCCATCTACGACTGGCTGCTCGAGGAAGTGGAGGCCCCGGAGCCCGTGCCGAGGCAGTACGAGTTCGCGCGCCTCAACCTGGAATACACCATCATCTCCAAGCGCAAGCTGCTGCGGCTGGTGGAAGCGGGACACGTGAGCGACTGGGACGACCCGCGCATGCCCACCCTGTCGGGGCTGCGGCGCCGGGGGGTGACCCCCGAGGCCATCCGCACCTTCTGCCGCCTGGTGGGCGTGGCCAAGGCCGACAACCGGGTGGATGCCGCGAAGCTGGAATACGCCATCCGGGACGATCTCAACATGCGCGTGCCCCGTGTGATGTGCGTGCAGCGACCGCTCAAGGTGGTGATCACGAACTTCCCCGAAGGCGAGACCGACTGGCTGGAGGCGCCCCTCTACCCGCACGACGTGCCGCTGGAGGGGACGCGCCCGGTGCCCTTCACGCGCGAGCTCTACATCGAGCGCCACGACTTCATGGAAGACCCGCCGCGCCGCTTCTTCCGGCTGGCGCCGGGAAGGGAAGTGCGCCTGCGCTACGGCTACTTCATCCGCTGTGACGAGGTGGTGAAGGACGAGCAGAGCGAGGTCGTGGAGCTGCGCTGCAGCTATGACCCCGAGACGCGGGGCGGCTCCGCCCCCGATGGGCGCAAGGTCCGGGGCACGATCCACTGGGTGTCTGCCACGCACTCGCTCCCGTGCGAGGCGCGGCTGTACGATCGGCTCTTCCGGACACCGAATCCCGACTGCGGAGACCTCCTCGCGCAGCTGAATCCCGACTCGTTGGTAGTGCGCCGGGAAGCGCGCGTCGAGCCGAGCATCGCCGACGATCCTCCCGGCACCCGCTACCAGTTCGAGCGGGTGGGCTACTTCATCAGCGACGAAGTGGAGTCAGGGCCGGGCCGGCTGGTCTACAACCGCACCGTCGGCCTGCGCGATTCGTGGGCGAAGATCCGGAAGGTGCAGCTGGCGCAGGAGGCGCAGACGGCGAAGGGAATTGGGAAGAGGATGAGGAAGAAGCGGGGCTGACGACGGATTCCCTTCCGGGCGCCGGCCGGTCGCTGCACGACGATGTAACGCAGATCCTGCCACGGGAGATGATGCTGTGCCAAACGGAGGTTCGGACTGCTGCGGCACCTGCTGGTTCAACCGGGCAAACCGCGGCAAGACGGGTAGCGCCAATCACGACGATGCAATACCGAACTATTGCGAAATCAGGGATCTGCCGATTGAGGACCCCTTCTATACCTACTGCGCCAATCATCCCTACCGGCTGCATCGTCGGCTCCCGGTGCCCCTTGGCCCGGTGTACGTTCATGTCGAAGAGACGTCCGAGCGCGATATCTGGGTGGATGCGCCCGACACCGAAGAGATACGCAGCCAGCTCCTTCAGCTCCTGGAGGACCCCGGCACCCTGTCCGACAACTATCCGTTCTATGGTGAGAACCTGGTGCAAGTCGTTGTCGATGAGCTCGAGAGACTCCGGGAACCGCGTGCCATCCCCATCCTGGAGCACATCGCACAGGAACTCCGCAGGCAGGGCGAAGCCGTGGAAGTCGTCCATGACGCGATTGCGAGGATTCAGAAGGCGGTCCGAGGGCCTCAGGGCGAATGACTATGAGGGGGGCACGCCGCCCAGTCTTCGTTTCGAGGGCACGGTAGCCCCGGGGAATGTGTTGGGAAGCAGTGCGACCACGAAGGAAGAGGGTACCGATGTCCCGTTTCCACCGACGAGGAGAGGTCATGCCAGAGCCGACGTCCGGTCCACACGACAACTGCGAACTTCGGACGCTCGCTCCCCATGCTCGCCATAGGCTTGAGGGGGACGCCAAAGGGTGTCCCGCCATCCTCCGGGCCCGCGACCAGGTGTGGCTCATCGCACTGGCGGTGCTCGGAGTGGCGTGCGGGAGCCCGTATCCGCCCCCGCCCGAGACGCCGCAGGGCTCGGTGGTCGACACCCTGCACGGCGTCGTCTTCACCGATCCCTACCGGTGGCTGGAGGACCAGGACAGCCCGGAAACGCGCACCTGGATCGCCGAGCAGAACGCCTACGCGGCGCAGATCGTGGGCGATTCTCCGCTTCGGGCCGAGCTGGAGGCGCGCCTGCGGGAGTTGATGGACGATCCCGGGGCGGTGTATCCGCAGCGGCAGGGTGAATTCGAGTACTTCGCCTTCCGCAAGCCCGGGCGGGAAGTGGGTGCCATCTATAGGAGGCCGGCACCCCAGGAGCCGGATGACGGCCCGCTGGATGTCAGCGCGGACTACGAGGTGGTGATCGATCCGTTGGAGTTGCGCGCGGACGGCACCACAAGCGTCGGGATACAGGGCTTCTCGCCCGACGGCAGCCTCATGCTCTACTCCATCCGCGACGGCGGGCGGGACGAGGTGGAGGTGCGGGTGCGCGACCTGAGCTCGGGCGAGGACCTTCCCGACCGGCTGCCGACGGCGCTATACAGCAGCGTCGCCTTCACGTCCGACGGCACCGGCTTCTACTACAGCCGCCGATCCCGCCAGACCGGTGCGCGCGTCTTCCGGCACGTGCTCGGCACGGAAGTCTCGGAGGATATCGAGCTGTTCGGCGCCGGCATCGGCCCGACCGCTTTCGTAAGCGCGTCACAGGCCGACGGCGGCCGCTACCTGATCTACACGGTGCAGCACGGCTGGGCGCGCACCGACGTCTACCTGCACGATGTGGGTTCGGGCGCGGCGCCGGTCCCGCTCGTGGTGGGCGCACCCGCCCGCTTCCGGCCCCGCTGGGTGGACGGCGAGATCCACCTGCTCACCAACCTGGACGCGCCCCGGAACCGGGTGGTCGCCGTGCGGCCCGATGCTCCCGACCCGAGCCAGTGGCGGGAGGTCATCCCCGAGGCCGAGGATCTGCTGACCGGCTATCAGTTCATCGGCGACGACATCTTCGCCGACTACCTGCACAACGTGAGCAGCCGCATCGTGCGCTACGGAGCCGACGGGTCGCTGAAAGGGGAGGTTCCCATCCCGGAGCACCACGTGGCGTCGCTGCGCTCACACGGCGACGGTGGCGCGCTGCTGTCTCTCACTTCGCTGCTCACGCCCGCGACGGTCGTCGAGCTGGACCTCGAGACGATGGAGACCGAGGAGTGGCTGCCGTCCGGCATCCCCTTTGACGGGAGCGCCTACGAGATGAAACAGGTGTGGTACACCTCCGCGGACGGCACCCAGGCACCGATGTACCTGGCGCATCGCAGGGGACTCGATCCTGACGGGATGGCACCCACCCTTCTCTACGGGTACGGCGGCTTCAACTCGAACCTGCTGCCCCGCTTCGATGCGCGTGCCGCCGTCTGGATGGAACGCGGCGGGATCTACGCCATGGCGACGCTGCGCGGGGGAGGGGAGTTCGGCGAGGAATGGCACCGTGATGGAATGCTCGAGAACAAGCCCAACGTCTTCGCCGACTTCATCGCCGCCGCCGAGTGGCTGGTCGACAACGGCTACACCAACCCGAACAAGCTCGCGATCCGAGGGGTGAGCAACGGCGGGCTGCTGGTGGGCAGCGCCCTCACGAAGCGGCCGGATCTCTTCCGGGCCGTCTTCTGCGGCCTTCCCGACCTCGACATGGTCCGCTTCAACCAGTTTACCGAAGCCAACAACATGCCGGCGCTGCTCGAGTATGGGAACGCTGCCGTCGCCGAGGAGTTCGAGGTGATCCGGACCTTCTCTCCCTACCAGAACGTGCGCGACGGGGTGGACTATCCGGCGGTCATGCTCACGCAGGGTGACCTGGACACCCGCGTGCCCCCGCTCCAGGCCCGCAAGATGGCGGCGCGGCTGCAGGCGGCCACGGGGTCCGGGCTGCCGGTGATTCTCGACTACGACGAGCGCACCGGCCACGCGGGCGGCCGCACATTCAGCCGCAACGTCCGCAACGCGGCCATGGAGCTGGCGTTCCTGCTGCAGCAGCTCGGGGACGGTGGGTAGCTTTCCCTCCGCTCGCCTTTGACCAAGTCGAACAAGACAGACGCACAACCTTGAACCCGAGACAGAAATCCCCGCAATGAGTGCCTGCTGGAATGGAGTTTGGGCAATATGTAAATGGACGCAGGACGCCGGGAGGGAGGGTAGGTCAGACCGATAACTGGCGGCGCCCTGAAGGGTGATCGGTGTCGGGAGACAAGCGCCTGGACCATGATCGCCGACCATCGTTCACATCCGCAGCCCACTGCCGCAGGTCGATCCCCCGTTCACGGACGCTGGCTTGCAGGCGGTCGAGGGCAGCGAGCGCACGACGGGCCTTACCATCAGGGGAGGGCGTAGTTGTAGGGGTGGCCATCCTTCAACTACGTGGCCAGAGAGTTCTTCGTCAAGCGGCCGTTTGATCAGCCGCCTGGCGATTGCTCCCGCGCTCGTGCTCCACGTGCACAAGCTTGCTGGGCAGGCTGAATGGACAGGCGGGCTTGACCCTATCAGACCAGTCACCGATACTGGTCACATGGAAACGATCAACGCATCCTACTTCAAGGCTCGCTGCCTGGCGATCCTCGACCGCGTGCGGGAGACGGGCGAACGCATCGTGATTCTCAAGCGGGGTCGGCCGGTGGCCGAGCTCTGGCCGCCCAGCCAGGCGGAATCGCAGTACCCGCAATCCGAGCTCGAAGGCACGGTGACCGTGATCGGCGACATCGTCGGGCCCGTGGTGCCGGAGGACCATTGGAACAGTCTGCGGGGCGTTGGTGCGACCCCTGGCGGCACCGGTGGCGAGACGCCGGGCAATGAGCCCCGCAGCGTAGGCGGCGAGTGACCCCACTGCTCGACACCCATGTGCTGATCTGGTGGCTCCAGGGCGGCGGGCCGCTGTCGCCGGCACAACGACGGGTTCTGAGCGCGGCCGATGGAGACTCGCCGCTACGGGTGTCCGACATCTCGCTCTGGGAGGTCGCCACGCTCCACAGCCTGGGCCGCATACAGCTCACGATCCCGCTCCGCGAGTGGCTGGAGAAGGCAACCGCGCCGCCCCTGGTTCGGCGACACGGCATCTCCCCGGCGATCGCGGCCGAAGTGGCCGCGCTGCCGGATTCCTTTCACCGTGACCCCGCCGACCGGATTCTCGTCGCGACCGCCCGCATTCTGGGCGCAACGCTGCTCACGCACGACCGCCACATCGTGGATTCCGGGCTGGCCACGACGCTGAGCTGAGGCGGGTCACCGCCCTCCCGGCGGCCGCCCCTCCTCGGCCTCTTCTTCCGCCGTCATGGCCTCCGGTGGGCCCGAGAGGGCGTCGTGGTGCATGAACGTGTTGAAGAGCAGCGCGTAGGAGCCGTGGGTGTGTGAGCGCCAGAAGGGGTTGAAGGAGAACAGCACGACGTGGCCGTCTCCCAGCGGGACGTCGACGACCGCCGGGGCGTTCGCCAGCGCCTGGCCGTTCTTCAGTCCCCCGCTGATCAGCAGGTCGTCTGCCCGGCGGGCGAAGCGCATCACCACCCGGATATGGTCGGTGCTGGGGCCGAAGGAGAACCCACCACCCCCCGGGGCGTCGTCCTCGTCCTGTTCGGCGCGGAAGGCTTCCACGCCGGGCGCGCCCAGGTCGCGGGCCCGTCCCTGCACTACATCGTCCTCGTCCGCGCCGCCGCGGCCCGTCCGCCGGGCGGTGGTGTCGCCGGGGCCGCGGTTCTGGGGGCCGCCGCCTCCGCCGCCGAAGAAGGCCGCGAAACCGCCTCCACCACCGCCGACCCGGAACACCGGGGCCGTGTTGAAGGCGACGCCGAGGTCGTCGTAGCCGTAGGCGATCGGGCTCTCCTGGTCGGTGACCCGGGTCGCGAAGACGCCGCCGCGCGCCCAAAGGCCGGGGGTCTGGCGGATCGAGACGCCGTCGGCCAGGCCGAAGTGGATCGGCAGGCTCGAGGCGCCCGCCAGGGTGACGAAGACGCCGCCGGCTTCGACGAATTCCTTGATATGCAGCACGCCTTCCAGCCCCAGACCGCCGCGCATGTCGTCGGTCGAGGCCTGGCGTCCGATGTTGGGCGTGATCTCGGTTGCCTTCCACGGAATCGGGTCGTCGCCCTGCAGGCCCCTCACGAGGCCCATGGCGTCGCCGCGCTGCTGCCCCATCACGATCACGTCGTAGGTCTCGCGCAGCTGCGCATTGTCGCGCACGTCGTGCACCGAGATGTAGTCGTAGGGGACGCCGTATTCGTCCAGTCCCATCCTGAGCCAGCCCTCGTCCTGGGTGTTCATCCAGGTATGAAGCACCGCGACGCGGGGCGTGCGGGTCTCGTGCAGGGCGACTTCGGGCTCCGAGCGGGTGCGGTGGGCGGTGAAGCCGTACTCGGCGCCGGCCTGTTCCAGCACCATGCCGAGATCCATCTCCGGGTGGTCCGCCTCGCGGATCACGAAGGTGCCCGCGTTGAACTCCCGGTCGTCATCGGTGAAGGAAGCCTCGGCCGCGTGCACCACGAGATCGGGATGGGCGAAGCGGAAGGCCGTCAGGGTGTTGTCGGCGTTGTAGTTGACGAGGTAGGTGCCACCCCGGCGCCCGTCTACGCCGCCAGCCACCGCCACCGATTCCACGAGGGTCATCTCGGCGTCCAGGATGGCGGTGTCCTCGACCCGCACCGTCTGTGCGTTGAAGAGCGGGCCGACGGTCCAGCCCACATCGTCGTAGGGGCGGGGGTCGTCCGGGTTGTAGTACTGCTTGTCGAGGAGCATGTCGGCGCCCCGCGAGAAGGGCTGGTCCATGCGCACGACGTAGCTGCCCTCGGGGAAGACGGTCTCGCCGATCTCGATGTCCTCGTCCGCCCGGTGCACCTCGAAGGCGTGATCCTCCATGAGCGCGATGAGCCGCGCCTGCTGTCCGGGCCGCGGGTCGTCGGCGGGCAGGACATAGGCGGCCGGGCCTTCGGTGCGGGCCTTCGCCACGGAGCGCTCGGACTTCGCGTAGAAGTTGCGCAGGAACTCCTCGCCGTTGGTGGCCACCTCGTGCATGGCGATCAGGATCGCGCTCTGCTGCAGGTTGACGTTGTTGCGGATCCCCCACACGACCTCGCCGAGCGGCGTGCTGGGACGGTGCCACTGGCGCTCGACGTTGGAGCGGATGATGCGCGTGGAGGCGTCGCCCGCGCCCTGGGTTTCATAGAAGCGCCCGATGGAGTTGCGCATGTGCGCGACCCACATCATGTAGTTGGCGCCCCAGCCGTCGTAGAAGTCGTGGGTGTACACGCCCGGTACGCCGAAGGCGGTCATGTCCTGGACTTCCTTGTAGGCCAGCCGGTTCCACTCGTTGATCACGATCGGGTCGAGCCAGGCGTTGTAGGGGCCGCGCCCGGTCGACGTGTAGAGGTGGGACGCCGACTCGTGATGGTCGTGGAAGACGGTCGGCCGATAGTCGAGGTAGGTCTCGGTGACGGCGCGGGAGAGGGCGAGTCCCTGGCCGATGTTGTCGCGGTTGTTGTCGTGGGCGACGTACTTGCCCCAGTAGAGGGGCCGCGTGGGCAGGTTGGCGTCTGGATCCTTTCGCTTCCCCATGTGCAGATCGACCACTTTGGCCCGCCCGTCGACCTCGATGATGGGCGTGATCATGTAGATGACGCCGTCGCGGATCTGGCGGATGAAGTCGCTCTCGCCCACGGCGAGCCGGTAGGCCAGCTCCATGAACATCTCCGGTGACCCTGTCTCGGGCGAATGGATGGCGCCCGTGGACCAGTAGATGGGCTTGGCGGACGCGATGATCTCCTCGGCCTGCTCGGGCGTCGTGATGCGCGGATCGGCCAGGGCGCGCAGCGCGGCCTTGTTGGCCTCGAGTCCCGCGATCGACTCCTCGGAGCCGACGACCACCAGGATCATCTCCCGCCCCTCTTCGGACTCACCGATCGTGAAGACCTCGACCCGCGGCGAGGCGGCGGCCAGCGCGCGCATGTACGAGTACACCTCCTCGGGATAGCTGAGCACGTCGGGCGCGCCCGCGATGTGGCCGAGATGGTCGAGCGGAGTCGGCACCGTCTCGCTGAAGGGGAGATGGTCCACGAGCGGCGTCGAGAAGAAGGACTCGGTGGTGGCCTCGCGGATGAGGGCGGTGTACGCTTCGTCGACGGCCTGCTGGGCGGCCGTGATGGTGGCCTCCTGCGGGGCGACGGGGGTAGCCACGACCGCAGCCGGGGCTTCCCGGGCGGTGGCAGGGAGCACGGCCGCGACCAGAGCTGCGGCGAGGGCGAGGGGGGTGGCGGCGAGGCGAGGGAGCGGCTTCATGTCGGCTTCCTTTTTTGCCGGGGAGCGCGGAACGTCCGATGAAGGCTAGCCGCCGGTCCGGTCGAGGGGCCAGAGCTGCACGCGTTCCACACCGAGTTCGTCCATCGTCCTGCCGAGAACGTAGTCCTCGCCGATCTCGAAGACATCGAGACCGGGAGGTGTTTCCACAAACCCCTGAACGCGGCCCTCCGCGTCGAAGACCGTCCAGACGTTCTCATCCCGGTCCGGAATCCTGTATTCCTGAACCCAGAGGTAGCCCAGCGGATCGGACCGGAGCGCCTCGAAAGCGGGGAAGTACTCGACCAGCGGCATCTCCTCGGTATGGGCGACGAAGCGCGCGCGGAGTTCTTCTGGAAGATCGGCAAAGCTTTCGGCCAGCAGGCCGTCCAGCTCAGCCTGCGTGGGACTTCGGAGCTCGTGGTCGCGGCGGATGATCCTCACCAGCGTGCCGTCGCTCTCGTAGGCCCGGAGCTCGTAGCGGTCGGTTGGGGCCACGACGGCGAGGTCACCCCAGATGGTCGAGATCGTGGACCGGCCGAAGGGATGGGCGATCGCCGCCGGAGGGCTGGTTGCCGCAAACCACTCCTCCCCAGGGTGTGCACCCAGAGACACCCGAGGGTCTCCGCCGGGGTGGAGAAGAGCGACGTCCGCGTCGCGGCGAGCCAAGGCGTTACCGGCTCCGAAGACACCTCCGCTCAGGATGGTGGACGGCTTCGCCAGAATCGTACCGTCCGGCAGGACCCCAAGGAACGAGTGGTAGCCATCGGCCAGGGTCACGCTTCGGCCGTGATTCCCCTGCGAATCGAAGATCTCGACGCGCCTGCGAAACATGTTGTCGGCAGCGATCGAGTCACCGGGCCACCGGCTCACCGTCTCCGGCGTGTACCGGTTGAATTCGCCCGGGCCCTCGCCCTGCCTGCCCCACGTCTCCAGGTACGTCCCGTCGGTCGCGAAGATCATCAATTCGGAGGTGCCCGCGTTGGCCACCACGATCCTGCCCTCGGCAAGCTTCGTGGCGTCCCGGACGCCAAAGAGCATCTCGCCCGCGGCACCCTCGCGCGTCCCGATGGAGGCAGTCGGGGCTTCGCCGATCCGCCAGCCGAGGCGCGAGCCCGGAGCGGGGCGAACGTTCTCGACGATCGTGACGCCGGCGCTGTCGCGGGCCTGGGACCGGAGGGTCTGTTCGGTGTCGCTCTCGACCCCGCAGGCCGCGAGGTGGGTGACGGCAATGGCTGCAAGGGTGATGCGCAGGTTCATCGCGGTTGCCGGGGGTTCCAGTCTTCATCCGCCAGGTACGCGCGGTTCAGCTCTTCCAGATGAACTCGCCAACGAGGCAGCACACGGTCCAGGATACTCCAGAAGCGCTCGTTGTGCTTCCTCTCGATCAGGTGCACCATCTCGTGAACTACGACGTACTCCAGGCAAGCTACGGGTTTCTTCGCCAGCTCCGAGTTGAGCCAGATACGGCGAGCCTCCGCGTTGCAGGTGCCCCACCGTGTCTTCATTCGCCGGATGCGCCAGTCATCCACAGTGACGCCGATCCGGGATTCCCATTTGGTGACCATCTCGGGGATGCGCTCCCGCAGCTGAGCCCGGTACCATCGGTACAGGAAGGCTTCGCGGGCGTCACGGCCAGTCGCAGGACGCACGCGCATCTCCATCCAGGCATTGTTGCGCAGGCGAATGCCGATCGGGCCGCGCGACTCGACGACGTCCAGGCGGTAGCGTCGCCCCTCGAAGTAGTGGCTCTCGCCGGACACGAACTCGCGCCGGGATTGGCGGTCCTGTCGCTCGAACTCGGCACGCTTGCGCCGAATCCATCCCAGGCGAGAAATGACCGCCAGCCGTATCGCGTCGTCGTCGAGGCGCAGCGGAGCCGAGACGCGCACCTGGCCCTCGGGGGGATAGACACTCAAGTGAAGGTTCTTGATCTGCTTGCGCACCACCGTCACCGGGATGCCACGCACGCTGATGTGGTACTTGTCAGTACTCACTGCGGACCTTGATGATGTCGAAGATCGCATGCGTGTATTCGGGCTCACCGTAAGGGCCGAGCGCATTCTCGATCGCCCGCTTGATCCGCCTCTCCTTTATTGGGTGGTCGCGCCAGCTGGCCATTCGGGCCTGGCGGACCTCGCGATCGACGGCCAGTGCTGCGGTCTCACGAGGATCGGCTTCGGCTTCCGCCTTCGGTGTCGCGCCCGTCTCAGCCACCCGGAGCGCCCGGGCTGTCGGCCCAACCGGCGGCTCATCCGGCAGGTTGTCGTAGATCGCGCGAAGTGCTCCGTTGTTGATGCTCGCGGGATATGAACCACCGCCCTCGCCGCTCTTAACCTGTTCCGCGAGGACGATCACCTTCTTCAGGTAGGCTTCGTACTCGAGTGCCTCTTCCCGACGCTGCTGGATCAGCGCATCGAGCACGGCCGACATCTTCTCGTAGTACTTCGGGTTGACGGCCATCTCGTCGACGATCAGGCGGCGGACATTGTTCTCGATCGTCTCGGCGACGGCACGGCGGCTACGACGGATCCCCTCCGGGAGCGCCTTAACGGCGTCCTCCCGGTCCCTTATGAGAAGGTCGACGAGCGTCAGATCGTCGAAGGACGAGAGTCTCTGGCTCTCCTCGGCCCGGATGTAGGTGTCGAGGAGGTGCCGCATGGCGGGCTCGAACATCTTGAGATCGACGAAGTCGCCGCTGGCCAGCTTGATCTCCTGGCGGACCTTCTCGTAATGGCTCACCTCGTCCCTGATGGCGAGTCGTTCGGCTTCCGTGTAGCCTGCCTCGATCATCTCGTTGGCCAGGTTGGCGTAGGCACGCAGGAAGGCCGCCGCCATGGTGTAGAGCGTGAGTCGCTTCCGTTCGTTCGCAGCAAGCTGCCCAGCGGTGTCTCTCTTTCCGTCGTGGCAGAAGTAGCGCAGATAGGCCTCGGTATCGCGAGGCGGCTCGACAGGCTCGCAAAGCGCCTTCACCGCTTCGCGGGTTTCCTCCAGCCGCTCCCATCCCTGCTCCAGGCGATCCTTTAGCAGCCCCTCCACGTCCTCACGGTCATAGGCCTCGAACGCGTCGCCCGTGTAATCCTTGATCGCGCCCTCAAGCGATCGGAACAGGTCCTTGTAGTCGATGATGTAGCCGTACTCCTTGTCTTCCCCGTCCAGGCGGTTGACGCGGCAGATCGCCTGGAAGAGACCGTGATCCTGCATCTTCTTGTCGATGTACAGGTACGTCGCCGGAGGGGCGTCGAAGCCGGTCAGCAGCTTGTCTACGACGATCAGGAGCTTCATCTGCCCGGGCTGGTTCACGAAGCGCCGCCTGACCTCCTGCTCGAACAGCTCGGCCTTGTGCATGGCCTTGTCCTCGGGCTCGCCGAAGTGGTCCGCGAGCATCTTCCGGTAGATTCTGTACTTGCGCAGCCTTTCGGTTGACCCTTCGCCCGTCTCTTCCCCCTTGATGTCCCCTACGGCCGGACTGTAGGAGGTCACGATGGCACATCTGTCCCGCAATCCTCCCTCACTGAATGCCTCGAAGAAGCGGCAGGCCGCATAGACGCTGTCCGACACGAGCAGGGCGTTGCCACGGCCACTCTGCAGGCGGTCCCGCGTCTCCATGTCCAGCAGGATGTCCGCCACGATCTTCCGGATACGGTCCAGCGAGCTGGTGACCTTGCGCATGGTGCCCCATTTCTGCCGGAGCTGTGCGCGCGCCAAGTCGCTGAGCCCCTTGGTCTTGGCATCGAACCACTGATCGATCTTCGCCTCGGAGGTGAGGTCCTGGTCGATGTCTCGCACCTCGTAGCGCAGGTCCAGGACTACTCCGTCGCCTACCGCCTCGTCGTACTTGTAGGTGTGGATGTACGGCCCGAAGGTCTCGATGCTGCGCGTCTTGTCGGACTTGAGGAGCGGCGTACCGGTGAAGCCGATGAGAGTCGCACCGGGAAGGATGGCCTTCATGGCCCTGTGCAGCTTGCCGGACTGGGTCCGATGACACTCGTCCACGAAGACGAAGATCTCGCCAGGAGGCCGAGAGCCTGCTCGCATGTGGCCCCGGAGTTCGCTCACGTACCGGTCGACATTGCCGTCCTCGGAGCTCCCGAACTTGTGGACGAGCGAACAGATTAGTGATTTGGCGGGGTCGCGCAGTGCTTCCGCGAGGTCGGCCCCGCTCTTCGTGCGGTAGATGTCCTCGTGCACGCCCTTGAAGACCTTCTCGATCTGCTCGTCGAGTTCGGTGCGGTCGGTGACGATGAGTACCCGGCCGTCCACCGCCTTAAGTTCACGAATCCACTTCGCCAGCCAGACCATCGTGAGGCTCTTGCCGCTGCCCTGGGTGTGCCAGATGATCCCACCTTCGCGACGGCGAACGTACTCCCGGGCCGTCCTCACGCCGAAGTACTGGTTGTGGCGGCAGATCTTCTTGATGCCGGCGTCGAAGACGACAAAGTCGTGGATGAGTTCGAGCAGGCGCTCCGGGGCGCAGAGGTGGCCGAGTTCGTGAAGAAGCGGAGAATCGGGAGCGCCGGCGGCAGGAGCAGCGGCCTCCTTCCAGCGTAGCCAGTACTTCTCCGGGGTCCCGATCACGCCATAGCGGAGCCCTTCGGTATCGCTGCCCGCCAGGACGAGCTGGACGGTGGTGAAGAACGGCCGGATGAACTCCTTCTTCTGGTTGTCCAGATTCTGGCGGATTCCCTCCGACACCGAGACGGTCGAGCGCTTGAGCTCTAGCACGCCGATGGCGATGCCGTTGACATAGAGGACGATGTCGGGACGCTTGGTGTTCTTCCCCTCGACCGTGACTTCTTCCGCGATGGCGAAGTGGTTGGCGGCCGGGTTCTTCCAGTCGATCAGGTCGACAGTGACGGTCTGTTCGCCGAGCCCGGGGCGGACTCTCGCACCATAGCGAAGCAGACCGTAGACATCGCGGTTGGCGTCGTAGAGTGTTCGGCCTCCGCCGAGAGCGGCGGCTTTGTCCAGCTTGTCCAGCGCCTTGGTGATGATGGCGGGGTCATGACCCTGGCCCGCGAGGAACTGCCGGAGGTAGTCCTCCTCGATGTTCCGGTTGTTCTGGCGTTCATGCCAGTTGCCCAGGTACCTGTAGCCGAGTCGGTCCTGGAAGTACTCGATGACACCGCGCTGGGTCTCGACCTCAAGTTTGCCGACCGACGTCATCAGTGGCTCCGGGGGTCGGATTCTGCGGCAGGATCGGGATCGCGTGCGGAGCCGCCCAGCACCTGCCAATACCCGCCCTTGTCGGGGCCGACCCGCTCGATCTTCCCGGCTGCGCGCAACTTGTCCAGCCGGTATCGGACGGTGGACCTGGTGGCGCCGAGAGTGGCGGCCATTTCACGCCGACTCGCGAACGGGTTCTGGCGGAGGAGAGCGAGGATGCGATCATTAAGAGACAGGGATTCTGGCTGTTTTCTGGCTGATCTGACCCGTTCCTGGTGGTCTTCTGGTTCTCCAGACGCCTCTTCCCCGTGTTTTCTGGCTGTTTTCTGGCTGTTTTCTGGCTGTTCGCCGCCGCTTCTGGTGGTTTTCTGGTGGTTTTCTGGCGAACTCCCCCTTTGGCGCAACCGGACATCCGCGGCCAGGTACGCGGCGGAAAACGGGAATTCGACCCACAGACCGTCGCCGGGCTCGATCCGCCATCGGGGCGCCGGATTGCTCGCTTCCTCGCATGCCTGCCTGATCCGGTGGATCCCGCGGCCCCAGGATTCGATCAGGCCTGCCCGAAAAAAGGCGTCCGCGATCGCCGGGTTGTACGGGCGTGACGCGTGCTCGCCGGTCAGGTCCTCCAGCGACCACCCCGTCGGGAGCCGGCCCGCATTCCAGATCGCCACACGGTCGTCGTAGACACGGATCTGAATCGGCGCCGGCACGGAGTAGTCGCGATGGATGACTGCGTTCGTGACCGCTTCCCGCATGGCCTCGTAGGGCACGGGGTGCGTCTCGACCCGGTAGACGCCGTCGTAGGAGATGAGCGCGCGCGAGTACTTGGAGTAGAGCAGGTCGATGGCGCGTTCCACCTGGGCCAAGAGATCGCCTTCCACCGCATCCTGATAGATGATGTCGGGGCCGCGAAAGTACCCGATCTTGAGATAGGCCTCCCGAAAGAACGACTGCGGCTCGGGGTGGAAAAGCAGGACGGCAGCGCGCTTGAGGTGCCGACCCTCACGGAGGCGCAGCCGCTCGATGACCTCGGAGTCTGATGCGTGGAGAATGTTCTGATTCAGGCGGCCGCTGACTGAAGCGCGTTCCCGGAAGTCATCCAGCGTATGCCCGTCCAGATCCCGCATGCGCACCCCAGGCATCGCCCCATCGTCCCATGTCTGCCCTTGTCGCTCCAGCAGGAAGCGCGTGAGCGAAGCGCCCCGAAGGATCTGGCTCGTGCTTCCAGAACGGTAGTGGAATTTGCCCCGGTAGCTGATCGGGTTGGGGTGGGGCTTGACGGCGATTTGCAGGTACTCGCGCCCATGCTCCGATTTCAGGTCGACATCCACGACGATGCCGAGGAGAGACTGCACCTTGTTGGGAATCTCCTCGAGCCGGCGCAGAACGTCGCTCACCCCGACGACCTCGCCGCAGTCGTTCCGGCCGATCTCGAGGACGCCGCCCTGGGCGTTGGCGAATCCGCAGATCCATTTCAGGTATTCGTCCCGCCAGGACGACTTCCACTCGACGATCTGGGACTCAGGCGTCATGAGCGTGGTCGTCTTCCATTTCATCGCCGGGGATGGGCAGCCGGATGGAGCCGGTGAGGAGCTGCTGCATCATACCCTGCTTGATCGCGCGCGTCTTGTCGAGGCGGCGCTCCAGCGCGGCGATCTCGGCGTCCATTTCGGAAAGGACGGTGGCGATGGCGCGTTGTTCGGAGAGGGGCGGGAAAGGGAATTCGACACCAGACACGATGTTCCAGTCGGCACGCGGCATGTGAGTACCGTACGAAGTTTCCGCTGCCTCAAGGAATCGGTCGGTTCTGCACGAGGGTGTATACGAAACCGCTTGCTGCTCTCTTCCGGTCAACCACCAAAGGCCAAATCTCTGTTGAACAGACCCCGCCACGGTCAGCGTACCACCACTTTCGAAGGTAGGGACGCAACCGCCCGAACAGAATGTCGCGGGGCTCGAACTGATACTTGATGGATGATGACTTTGCCGCCGTGCCATGGCTTGCCAGTCGTCCATCACCCTGCCCAATGTGCTCAAGTTCAACACACGGGGTGTCGCCACCTACTTCAACAGGCGATATCTTGCGGTCCCGGATCCGCAAGACCGCGCCTAGCTCGACCATCTCCCACTCCCCCCCGAACCCCGGCAACCGCGTCCTGCCCGTCAGCAGTTGCTGCATCGCGGCCTGCTTGATGGCCCGCTTCTTGGCGATCAGCGCTTCCAGCGATCCGATCAGCTCGTCAACGTCGGAGAGGACGGCGGCGATGGCGCGCTGTTCTGGAGGAAGAGGTGATAAAATGAGGATCTTTCTGAGTGAGGCGCCATCAACGCTTGGAAACGTGGAGCCCGTTGCCGCTGCCAAGAGATTGGATACCCCCAAGATCACTTGATAGCTCAAGTATTGAGTGTCATTAGCGGCCTTGGCTCTGACGGCAGCGACGCCGCGACCGATCGCGTATATATCGTCTGCATAATTCGTTCGACCTGTGGAACTTCCTCGCACACAGATCAACAGATCTCCGGGCTTGCAGAACCTCTTAGGCTCTGTAGTCCATTGGACCTTGACCGGATGCGTTTCAGTGAATTCTGTGGGACCATTGATTAGCGCACTGCCAGCGCCTGACCGGTTGTAGGAAATGCCCGGTGGTGACTGACCCATGACAATCTCACCGCAGTCGCAAAGACGAGTCACAACCCAATCCGCTGGAATCACCCCCACCACGGTGCGCCGGTATCCCGCAGGTACGTCCGGCGCGAGCCCCACACCGTCCGGATGGCGCTCCTCCCCGGCCATCCGCCCCTCACTCATGGCTCTCCCCGTTACCCCCCTCAACCTCCCGGCGAACCATCGCCAGCTGCTTGGCAAGCTCCTCCTTCGACGGCAGGTAGAGCTGGGATTTCGACGCGTAGATGTTGGCGTCTTCGGGGAGCGTCAGCTTGACGATGGCGTCTTTCCTGCGGTCGCAGAGCAGGAATCCGATTGTCGGCAGTTCGTCATCGGTCTTCACGTAGCGGTCGAAGTAGTTCACATACATCTGCATCTGGCCGAGATCCTGATGGGTCAGCTTCCCGGGCTTAAGGTCGATCAGCACGTAGCACCGCAGGAGGCGGTTGTAGAACACGAGGCGTCGGGGTTGGTTACCGACAGCAGAGTGACGTAGTGGGACCAGCCCGAGGAGGAATCGCTTGGCGAGCCGTGCGAGACTTGGAGCCGTTCCAGGCGAGAGACTGGCCGAAATCCGAGACGCCGTCTCGGGAATCGATTGGCTGCCGGAAATCCGCAACGGTGTCGCGGAATTCTTGACCGTGAGTTGACTGAGCGCGAGCCGCCCGTAAGTAGGACCGGCGTGAGGAAATTGGTCCGACAGCGTCGGGCGATTTCCGTGGGTCCCCTCGGCGAACGCCACGAGCACCGACTGGTCCGAGGCGTGTTGACGCATCGACTGCGGGTTCGCTTCCGGCCAGGGAGATGCAACGGACACCGTCTGTAGAATCTGCCGCGCGTCACGAGATTCCGCAGACCCTGTCTGCGAAATGTCAGCGGAGGCTCCCAGTCTCCAGATCATCCCGACACCCCCATCCGCTTCAGGTGGCCCTCGACCTGCGCCCCGTAGTCCTCAACTTGGCGCGCAAGCTCCGGCAGAGGCTTCGCATATCGCTCCTCCAGCACCCTGACCCGATCCACCAGCCCGCCCGTCAAGCGCTCCACCTCCTGGCCGATTGCGCCATCCACGCTCGCCATCCACTTGTCGTCAACAACGAGTTCGGTGATCTCCACCGAAGTCAGGGTCGCGTACCGGGTGAGCACCTTCGCATCCAGCTTTGCCTGCGCCGCCTTCACCGCCCGCTTCGCCTTGGCCAGGGCCTTCATCAGATCGAAGCAGACTTCCAACGCGTCGCGCTCCTCATGCCCCTCGGGATCGTTGGCCACTTCCCTCCGCCGCGCCTTCACTGCGGCCTGCGTGACCTTTCCGGCATCGGTCTTTGCGTCGTCCAGCACTCCGTCTTCCTCGCAATACTCAACGAACTCTTCCAAATCCCGACCGATCTCCTCCTCATCGGTACGGAGGCGGTCGATCTCCGCGCGCTCCGTCAAGAAGTAGCGGGTGACAACAAGCTCAGGAGGCAGCAGATCCATCCTGTACTTCTTGCGCCTCACGGTCAGGTCAGGGCGCTCTGCGGGCCCCTTGCCCCGGACCGGCACCAGCAGGCGCGGCCGCGCCTGCTCCGCCCATCTCTCCGTCATCACCAGGTACACATCGTCCTGCATGACCTCGTCCCAGTAGTCCATCAGGCACTGGTACACATCGTAGCGGTCCAGCAGCGGGAGGTCGGCGAACCGGTGTAGCAGGTCCTCCGACAGATCCCGGATCAGCCCTTTGGCGGAATCACCCACGCCAAGCTCACGCAGCCGAGGTGCATGCTTCCGCCGCCAACCGTCCAACACCCGGCGGACCCGGTCCCCATACGCCTTGAACTCCGCGTGTTCGAGGACGGCCGCCCGCACTTCGTCGGCCTCCACCCGCGCGTCGCTGTATCCTTCCCGGCCATTCGGCGAGAAGAGCCGCTCCCGCAGACCCGGAAACACCTCCCAGTAGGCGCCGAGAGCGTTGATGTCGTGGTTCGGGATGCCGCCGTGCAGGTGCGCACCCAGGTCATGCAGGTCCTCCGGCTCACTCGAGTCGATGTATCGCGGGATGTTGAGGTTGTAGTCGTTGGCCTCGCTGGCGATCTCGGACAAAGGCACCATGCGCGCGTATCCGGGCGATTCCCTCTGCTCGTTGAAGACGTCCACGATACGGTGAATGTCGCGTTCACGCAGGCGATTCTTGGGGCCGTCCTTCCGGAAGCCCTTGCTGGCGTCGATCATGAAGATGCCACGACGGCCCACCGCGTTCTGCTTGTCGATCGCTACGATGCACGCCGGGATTCCGGTGCCAAAAAACAGGTTGGCGGGGAGCCCGATGACGCCCTTGATGAGGCCACGCCGGACCAGATTGCGGCGGATGCCAGCCTCGCGGTTGCCACGGAAGAGCACGCCGTGGGGCATGATGATCGCGCCCTTGCCGGTGCTGTTGAGCGACGCGACGAGGTGCAGGAGAAAGGCGAGGTCGCCGTTCTTGGCCGGCGGCTCGCCATATTCGAAACGGCGGAATTCGTCGTTGGCCGGGTCGAGCCCGTTTGTCCACGCCTTGTCGGAGAATGGTGGATTGGCGACCGCGAAGTTGAACCGCTTGAGACGCCCCGGTCCCTCGGTGAACTGAGGGGCGGCGAGGGTGTTGTCGCGCTTGATCTCGGCGGCCACCCGACCGTGGAGGATCATGTTCATGCGCGCCATCGTCCACGTCGCGACATCCTTCTCCTGGCCGTAGATGGACAGTCCTTCGGGCGCCTCGTCAGCGGCCTTGATGAGTAGTGACCCGGAGCCGCAGGTCGGGTCGTAGACCGTGTGAGCCAGCTCGGTGTCCGCGCCGATCCCGATCACTTGGGCCATGATGCGGGAGACTTCCGCCGGGGTGTAGAACTGTCCCTTGCTCTTGCCCGACTGGGTGGCGAAGTGCCGCATGAGGTACTCGTACGCGTCGCCCAGGAGGTCGTCGCCATGGGCACGGTTGGCGCGGAAGTCGAGCCCCTCGAAGATACCGACCAGCTTGGAGAGGCGATCCTGCATCTCCTTGCCCTTGCCGAGCTTGCTCTCGTCGTTAAAATCGGCCTGGTCGATCACGCCCTTGAGGAGGTAGTCGTTGGCGTCGGCGAGTTTCCGGATGGCTACGTTGATGCCATCGCCGATCTCCTTGGTCCCCTTGAGCGCGACCATGTCCGCAAAGCTGCCCCCCGGCGGCACCTCGATATCAGCATAGCTGACGTCGGTGCCGGCGTACTTGTCCGAGACGTACTTCATGAACAGCAGCGTGAGGATGTAGTCCTTGTACTGGGACGCGTCCATGCCGCCGCGCAGTTGGTCGCAGCTTTGCCAGAGCGAGGAGTAGAGGTGGGATTTTCTGAGGGCCATGGGTGGTCAGCTCAAGTGGGTGAATGGCATGCGAGATCGGGTTGGCGAAGGTACTTGTATGGGCATTCAGGATTACCGGCGGCCGGAGGAGCCGTCAAGCAAGGTTGTCGAACCACAACTACGTGAGTGTTCAGGAGGATCTCGGATTCAGCACCCGGTCCGGGTTGACTTCCGCTTCCCACTCGACGTCGATTGGTGAGATGATGTCACCGAGGATCTCAATGCCGCCACTATCCGCCCCACGACGGTCTTGGAGCCACTTCCGATATGGGACCAGCCGCGCGACTGGGCGTCCATTCCGTGTGATGACAATCTCGGCTCCGCTCGTTGACACATCGTCGATCAGCCGCAGGCGCTTCGCCTCGAACTCGGACCCCTGGATCGTGCGGGTCTCGCCTCCTGCGCCGGTGTCAGCTGCCATGTGTCAACGCCTCCGAGCCGGAATGATTGGTTTCCCGTGGCCGTGGCGCGCCCCTAGCAGGCGTGGAAGAAGTGGTCTGCCAGCGCGCCGATTGTACGAACGGCGGGAGGCGAGTGAGCGCGGTCTTGTTGTGCAAGAGGCGGCCTGAAGGGCGGAAGGAGCCGGTGTTGGGGCTTAGGAGGCCGAAAATGCGCCCGATTTGGCCGACAACGGTCGCAAAGTGGCGTGCGGAGGCGTCGGCGAGGGCCGTTGCCGCTGCCGCGAGGCCCTGCAGGCCGCGCGGGGTGCCGAAGCCGAAGCGCGCGCGCATCATCAGCCCGAGGTTGAAGGCGGCGGCGTGAACCAGCAAGCGTTTTCGGATCTCCTTCTGCCCGCGAACGTGGACGCGGCGGTGAGCAGGTGCGCGAACGTCCGCTCCAGCTTCTCGCCCCTCCGCCGCAGCAGCCGCTTCCCCCGGTTGCCCCGGATCCGCCGGCGATTGCCGTAGACCGCCTTCTGTGCGTCCCGCTTGCCTTTCCACTTCCGGCGGCCCCGGTTCGGCTCGCTCACGTAGCTGCGCAGCCCGCGGTCCTTCACCCCCGTCATGGTCGCGTTCGAGTGGTAGCCCTTGTCGCCCACCACTTCCTTCGGCTCCGCTCCCACCTTCGCCAGCTGCCGCTCCGTCTTGCGTCACCGGCAGCGAGGCGGTGTCGCCGCCGTCCATCGTCTGCACCGTCACCCCGGCCACCGCGCCGGTCTCCATGTCCACCCCCACCTCGAGCTTGTGCGCCAGGCGCGTGCGCCGACGTGATCCGCGCCTCCGGGTCGTGCGGATGCTTCCAGTCCTTGTTGGACCCCTTCTTCGGGCGCTTGCGGTCCAGCTTCGCAAGGTCCTGCCGCGTCGGCGTCTCGATCCCCGATGCCCGCGCCAGCTGCTCGACACGCGTCGTACTCCGTCCCGTCGTCCCTCGATCGCGCGCATCGCCGCGTTCGCCTCCAGCGTCGTCTCCACCCCCACGGTCTTGCCTCAGCAGTCCCGACTCCCGCAGCCGTTCCAGCACCCAGCCGAACACCGACCCGTGGGCCTCCAGGCTCAGCCGCTTGCGCGTCTTCGACAGCGTGGAATGCTCGGCGTCTTGCCAGACCGTAGCCCAGAAACTCCCGCAGCGGATCGAGTCCCTGCACCGCCACGCGATGCCCCGCTCGGAGCCGATCCCCTCCAGGTATCCCGCCATCAGCATCCGGAAGTACCGCCCGGAGGAAGGCCCGGCCGGCCCATCCGCTCCGCGTAGAACTCCCGGCACGTCTCCTCCGCGAACTCGTCAAAGCCGCTCTCGCGCAGGAGCTTGTCCAGACGCGTAGAACGGGTTGTCCAGCGCCCGACCGCACTGGCGGCGATGAACAGCTCCTCCTGCCGCGCCCCGGGCATCCTGCCTATCGCCATCGCCGTCACCTCTCGCTGAGGCTTGTGTACTCCTAATTTAACTCATTCACAAAGGTCTCGCAGAACGGACTTTATCCACGGCCTGCTAGAAGCGACCCACGACGCGGACGCTCCAGCCATTGCCAGCTGCCTCGATCTCGTAGAATCGGCGCGCGTCGGGGTTGGTCACGGACAGCAGGGTGACGTAGTGGGACCAGCCGAGTAGGAACCGCTCGGCAAGCTTCGTGAAGCTGGGACCCGCACTGACCATGCTTGGCGCGAGAGTTTCGACGGACATCGTCGGTTGCATCTCCGACGGTTCACCGGATTCTACGGACACCGTCTGTCGGATCTCGGCGAAGACTTGGTAGAACTCCCTGCACTTCCGGAGATTGGTGGGCGAGCAACCCTTGATCCCATTCCTCCGGAGTCTGTTTGACAGACGGTCGATCAGTTCCTTGCCATAGAGCTCCCGGCGGGCCGAGCCGTCTCCTTCAAACTCCACGATGTACCATCCAAACAGCCAGTTCCGCACGACCAGCGAACGGTCGATAGCGCGGGCGGCCGAATAGACATCGTAACGGTCGGGCAGCGTGAGACCGGCGAAACGGCGTAGCCCCGGCGGACACGGATCCGGAAACGGCTTGCACTTTGTCCCCCCTGGTCACCTTATCCTTCTCTCATGCCTCTCCTCGAACTCAAGGACCTCTCTCTCCGTTTCGGGGGCGTGAACGCGCTTTCCGGTCTCAGCATGGAGGTGCGAGGGGGCGAGCTGCTCGCGTTGATCGGGCCCAACGGGGCGGGGAAGACCAGCGTCCTGAACTGCATCTCCGGCCTGTACCGCCCGCAGCGGGGGAGCATCATTCTGACCGCGCGCAACGGAGCGCGGCACGCCCTCAACCGACTGCCGCCGCACCGAATCGCGGCGCTCGGCGTGGCGCGTACCTTCCAGAACATCGAGCTCTTCAAGCACATGACGGTGCTCGACAACCTGATGCTCGGGCGCCAT
Organism: Longimicrobiales bacterium; assembly: GCA_965237885.1. Taxonomy (GTDB): domain Bacteria; phylum Gemmatimonadota; class Gemmatimonadetes; order Longimicrobiales; family Gaopeijiaceae; genus BD2-11. The sequence goes on from CBDEGN010000002.1 coordinate 2,564,255, forward strand.
GTGCACATGGAGGGTGGGGTGCTGAGCGGCGGTTTCTACCTGGGCCGCCAGCGCCGCAGGGAGATCGAGCACCGCAGGGTCGTCGAGGAGGTTATCGACTTCATGAACCTGGAGCCGCTGCGGAGGGCGGTGGTCGGGAATCTCGCGTACGGGAACCAGCGGCTGGCGGAGATGGCGCGGGCGCTGGCCCTCGATCCCTGCATTCTCCTGCTGGACGAGCCCACGGCGGGCATGAACGCCGAGGAGAAGGAGTCGATGGCGCGCTTCATCCTCGATGTACACGAGGAGAGGGGCATCACCGTGCTGGTCATCGACCACGACATCGACGTGGTGATGGACATCGCCGACCGGGTCGTGGTGCTGGACTTCGGCAGGCGGATCGCGCAGGGGAGTCCTGAACAGGTCAGAAACGACCCCGCGGTCATCGACGCGTACCTGGGCACGAGGCCGGACAACGGCTGGAATCGCGCGGCGGCCGGGCACGCGGCCGGGCGTGAGGAGGCAACGCCGTGAACGGAACACCGGGGCCCGAGGAGGCCATGCCGTGAACGGGACGCTGCCTGGCTCCGAGGAGGCGACGCCGTGAACGAGACGCTTCCGGGCCTCCTTGCGAGCCACGCCATCAGTCATCCCGACGGGGTCGCGCTGCGCGAGAAGGAGTTCGGCATCTGGCAGGAGATCACCTGGGCCGACTACCTGCGCCGGGTGCGCGCTTTCTCGCTCGGGCTGTCCGAGCTGGGCATCGAGCGGGGGGACCGGATCGCGATTATCGGAGATAACCGGCCGGAGTGGGTGATCGCCGAACTCGCGGCCCAGAGCGCCGGCATCCTGCCCATCGGGCTCTACCAGGACTCGATCGCGGGCGAGCTGGCGAGGATGCTGGAGGCCGCCGAGGCGCGCGTCATCGTGGCCGAAGACCAGGAGCAGGTGGACAAGGTCCTGGAAGTGCGGGACCGGCTGCCCGGGCTCGAATACATCATCTACTACGATCCGCGGGGGATGTACGGCTACGAAGCCCCCGGGCTCATGTCCTTCGAGGAGGTCGAGGCGCTGGGCGAACGCCTCCACGGCCGGTCTCCACAGGAGTTCGAGCGCAGGCTCGCCCAGGTCCAGCCCGGCGACACCGCGCTCCTGTGCACGACTTCGGGCACCACCAGCATCCCCAAGCTGGCCATGCTCTCGCACGAGAACCTGATCGCCATGGCGTCCCAGCTGCGGAACGTGGATGCGATGAGCCCGGGCGACGACTTCGTTTCGTTCCTGCCGCTCGCCTGGATCGGGGAGCAGATGATCGGCGTGGCCAGCGCGCTACTGGCGGGGTTCACAGTCAACTTCCCCGAGGAGACGGCCACAGCGCGCAAGGACATGCGCGAGATCGGCCCGGCCTTCCTGATGTCGCCGCCCCGCATCTGGGAGAACATGGTGTCGGATGTGCAGGTGATGGCCGAGGACACCACCCGCCTCAAGCGTTGGGCGTATCGATGGGCCATGAAGCAGGGCGCGGCGGTAGCCGAGGCCCGCTTCCGGGGCCGGACACTCGGCCCTCTCCGGCGCCTGCGCCACCGCCTGGCCGACTGGACGGTCTTCCATCCCATCCGCGACCAGCTGGGGCTCAGCCGGGTAAGGCGCGCGTACACGGGAGGCGCGGCGCTGGGCCCCGACGTCTTCCGCTTCTACCACGCCATCGGCGTCAACCTGAAGCAGCTCTACGGCCAGACCGAAGTCTCGGGGATTTCGGTGGTGCACCGGGACGGCGAGGTCCGATTCCAGACGGTGGGCGTTCCGCTGCCCGGCACCCGGATCCGAATTTCGCGCGAGGGCGAGATTCTGTGCCGCAGTCCGGCGGTCTTCCAGGGGTACTTCCGTAACCCCGCGGCCACAGCAGAGACGCTCGAGGACGGCTGGCTGCATTCGGGCGACGCCGGCTACTTCGACGACAGCGGCCACCTGGTGGTGATCGACCGCCTTGCCGACGTGATGAAGCTGGCGGACGGCAGCGCCTTCTCGCCCCAGTTCGTCGAGAACAAGCTCAAGTTCAGCCCCTACATCCGCGAGGCGGTGGTCTTCGGGGGCGCCGGGGCCGCGTTCGTGACCGCGATGATCGCCATCGACAGGGAGAACGCCGGGCAGTGGGCGGAGCGCCGCCGCATTCCCTACACGACCTTCACCGACCTGGCGCGCCGGGCCGAGGTGTATGCGCTCGTCCGCGCGCATGTGGCCGGCGTCAATCAGGAGCTGCCGGCGGCCGCCCGCATCCGCCGTTTCCTCCTCCTGCACAAGGAACTCCACGCCGACGACGCCGAGCTGACCCGGACTCGCAAGGTGAGGCGGCGCCACATCGGCGACCGCTTCGCCGAGATCATCCGCGCCCTTCAGGGCGACGCCGACTCCGTGACGGTCGCGACGGAGATCACCTATCAGGACGGCCGCACCGCGGCGGTCGAGCACGAGCTTCGCATCGAGACGATGGGCCGCTGACATGGACATCTTTCTCCAACTGACGGTTTCGGGGCTCAGCACGGGGATGATCTACGCCCTGGCGGCCGCCGGCTTCGTGGTCATCTACAAGGCCAGCGACGTCATCAACTTCGCCCAGGGAGACCTCCTGCTGCTCGGCACCTACCTGATCTTCTTCGCGGTGGCTCAGACCGGAATGCCCTGGAGCCTCGGGGTCCTGGTGACCGTGCTGCTGGCTGTCGCGGTGGCGCTGGCCGTCGAGCGGCTGGTGCTGCGACCCCTGGTGGGCGAGCCCATCATCTCGATGATCATGGTGACCATCGGGTTGTCGTCCGTGCTCAGAGGGGCCATCAACGCCATCTGGGGCCCGAGTCCGCGCGCCTTCGACTCGTTTCTGCCGGCGGGCGACCTCGTCATCGGGCCCGCGGTGCTCTCTGTGGGGCGCGTGCTCTCCATTCCCATCGCCCTGGCCGTGTTGGCGGGGCTGGGGCTCTTCTTCCGCTACACCCGCGACGGCATCGCGATGCGAGCCATCGCCGACGACCAGCAGGCGGCGCTCAGCATGGGCATCAGCATCCCGCGCGTCTTCGGGGTGGCCTGGGGGCTGGCGGCCGCCTCCGCCGCGATCGGCGGGATCATGCTCGGCAACATCGTCGGGGTGAGCCCCAACGTGGCGTCGATCGGTCTGCGCGTCTTTCCGGTGGTGATCCTGGGGGGACTGGACTCGATCGGCGGGGCCGTCATCGGCGGGGCCATCATCGGGTTGCTCGAGGTCTACGTCGGCTTCTACGTGGGGCACGGGCTCAACCTGGTGGTCCCGTACCTGGTGCTGATCCTGGTGCTGATGGTCCGTCCCTACGGGCTCTTCGGCAAGCAGATCATCGAGCGGGTATGAGGACCCTTTCATGAGCATGGAGTGCGGCGTCTTCCACACCCGCTACGAGTCCGACATGGGGCTCCGTCCGCGGACTGCCCAGCGCATCCGGCTGGGGCTGTTCGCGGCCTTCGTGCTCGCATACCCCTTTGTGGCCAGCCCCTATTGGCTGGACCTGGCCAACCAGGTCGCCATCGCCACCGTCGGGGCCATCGGTCTGAACATCCTGGTGGGCTACACGGGGCAGATCTCGCTCGGCCAGGGCGCCTTCATGGCCATCGGGGCGTACTGCGCCGGGCTCCTGACCCTGAACTTCGGCGTCCCGTGGGGCGCGAGCATCTTCTGCGCCTGCATCGTCACCGCCGCCGCGGGCACCTTCTTCGGGCTGCCCTCACTGCGGCTGAAGGGGCTCTATCTGGCCATCGCCACCCTTGCCGCGCAGGAGATCGTGGAGTGGGGGATGACCCACTGGACTGCGGTCACGGGCGGGACCGATGCCGTCGTCCTGCCCGCTCCCCGCCTCTTCGGCGTGCGCCTCAACAGCAACTTCAACTTCTACTGGGTGGCGGTGCTCACGGCGGCCGGAACCGCGCTCTTCACGGCCAACCTCTTCCGCAGCCGCATCGGCCGCGCCTTCGAGGCGGTCCGCGACCAGGACATCGCGGCGAGCGTCATCGGGGTGGACGTCTTCCGCACCAAGCTGCTGGCCTTCGCGGCTTCGTCGTTCTTCGTCGGGCTCGCGGGGGCGATGATCGCCTTCTACCGCAACATCATCACCTGGGAGCGCTTCACGCTGCAGACGAGCATCGTCTATCTGGCGATGATCATTGTCGGGGGCCTGGGTTCGATCCGAGGATCGTTCTTCGGCGCGGCGCTGATCACCCTGCTGCCGGCGCTGATTGCCAACGTGGGACGGGCCATTCAGGACACCGCCCCCCAGGCCGCATCCATCCTCCCCTACGCGCAGCAGGCCGTCTTCGGGATCGTGATCATCCTTTTCCTGATCTTCGAGCCCCGGGGACTGTCCAAACTCTGGGGTAATGTGAAAGACTACTTTCATGTGTGGCCGTTTGCGTACCGGCGCGGCGAGAACCGGGCCAGCTGAAGGGCGAGAAATGATGGGAGAGACGACGGGAAGGCGAACGGGGTTGAGGAAGATCGGAGCGGGAAGGTTGGGGAAGATGGGGTCGGAGAGGGTGAAGCCGGGCGCGGCGCTGGCCGTGGCGACGCTGCTGGTCTCCGCCTGCGGAGGCGGCGACGCGGGGGCGGACGACAACAGCATCAAGGTCGGCGCCATCTTCGACCTCACCGGGCCCACCGCCGACGTGGGAACCGACTACGGCGACGGCGTGCGCGGCTTCGCGGACTGGATCAACGGCCGGGGCGGCATCGAGGGGCGCCCCATCGACCTCATCTTCCAGGACTACGGCTATCAGGTCGACCGGGCCGAGCAGCTCTACAGCCAATTCGTGAACGAAGGCGCGGTGATCTTCATGGGATGGGGCACGGGCGACACCGAGGCGCTGCGCCTGCGGGTTTCCGAGGACGAGGTCCCCTTCAGCTCCGCTTCCCTCTCCCATCGCCTGGGCGATCCGGCGGAGGCGCCCTACAACTTCCTGCTGGCCACCACCTACAGCGATCAGTTCCGCATCGCCCTGGACTGGATCGCGAACAAACACGGCGAGGGCACTCCCATCGTCGCGCTCATGCACAACGCGAGTCCGTTCGGGCTGTCGCCGGCGCGGCAGGGTGGGACCGAGTTCGCCGAAGCGCTGGGGATTGACCTGACGTTGTACGAGATGCCGCGGGGAGCCGTGGACTTCACCGCGGAATTCTCCCGGATTCGCCAGAGTGGGGCCGAGTACGTGGTGTTCCAGAACACCTCCGGGCCGGCCGCGGTGGCGCTCCAGAATGCGCGCAGCCTGGGGCTGGATGCCACCTTCTTCTGCCTCAACTGGTGCTCCAACGCTCAGCTGGTGCAGATCGCCGGACAAGCCGCCGAGGGCGTGATGGGGACGATGCCGTATGCGCCCCTGAGCGTGGATGTGCCCGGCACGCGCGTCATCCGGGAGTATCTGGAAGGGAAGGGCGAGTCGACGGAGGGTAAGACCAACGCCTACACGCAGGGCTGGTGGACCTTCGCGGCTTTCGCCGAAGGTATGCGCAGGGTGCTCTCCTCGGGGCAGGAGCTCACCGGGGCGAACATCAAGGCGGCCCTGGAGACGCTCGCAGACTACGACATGGGCGGCGTCACCGTGCCCGTGACCCTCACGCCCACCGATCACCGCGGCTCCAAGGGGCTCCGCATCTTTCGGGTCGAGGGCGGGGCATGGGTGCCGATCACGGACTTCGTCGCGGCGCCGGCAGCGTCCTGAGGGCGGCGAGGTGAGCGATTCTTCCGCCAACGGGGAGGCCGTGCCGGCGGCCGCGAATGGCCGGGCCGGGGCGGCTGCGTCCCCGACCTGCCAGTCCGGGCCGGGCGTGGACGCGGCCCCCCTCCTCAGCCTCAACAACATCGAAGTCCTCTACGACGACGTGATCCTCGTGCTGCGGGGACTGTCGCTCGAGGTGGCCGAGGGACGGATCGTGGCACTGCTCGGCTCCAACGGCGCGGGCAAGACGACGACCCTCAAGGCGATCTCGGGCCTGCTCTACGTGGAGGACGGCGAGGTCAGTGACGGGACCATCGTCTTTGACGGGGAGGAGATCCAGGGGACGGACGCCCATCGCATCGTGGAGAAGGGGATCTTCCAGGTGCTCGAGGGGCGCCGGGTTTTCGAACACCTGACCGTGCGCGAGAACCTGCTGGCGGGCGCGTACACGCGTAGGAGCCGGCGCGGCCTCGACGGCGAAATGGACAGGGTCTACCACTACTTCCCGGCGCTGGCGGAGCGGCGCGGGCAACTGGCGGGCCATCTCTCCGGCGGTGAGCAGCAGATGCTGGCGCTGGGCCGCGCGCTGATGGCCTCTCCGCGCATGATGCTGCTGGACGAGCCGTCGCTCGGGCTGGCCCCGATGCTGGTCGAGAGCATCTTCGGGATCGTGGAGCGCATCAACCGCGAGGAAGGGACCACGATCCTGCTGGTGGAGCAGAACGCGCGCGTGGCGCTGTCGGTGGCGGACTACGGGTACATCATGGAGGGGGGACGGGTGGTGCTGGAGGGCACCGCGGAGGAGCTGCGGGCCAACGAGGACGTGAAGGAGTTTTACCTGGGGCTGGGCGATGGCGGGCGGCGGTCATACCGGGACGTGAAGCACTACCGGCGGCGGAAGCGGTGGCTTTCGTGAGGGGGGCTCCGATTGTGACCGGGCGTGGCGACCTGGGCTGGCGCATCGCGGCCAGGATGCCGTCCCCGTGACCGGCCGACCGGGCACAGGCGAGGGTCAGGCCCGCGCACCGTCGCGCCAGGGGGCCGAACGGAAGGCTTGCGAGGACTGGATGGCGCTGCAGGACAGGCTGGCGGCGCGTGCGGTTGCCTTCGGGGCGGAGCGGAGCCGGGAGATCGCGCGGCGGCTGGCGCGAGCCGCGGTGTCGCCGGGGGACGTGACGGGCGTGGCGGACCTGCCGGCGATTCCGGTTCTGTCCAAGGACGACCTGCCCGCCCTCCAGGCCGCCGAGCCGCCCTTCGGGGGGATGCTGGCGGTGCCGGCCGGGTCGCTCCGGCGCATCTACCGCTCGCCGGGGCCGATCAACGACCCGCAGGGGGACGGCGAGGACTTCTGGCGTTTCGCCACCGCCCTGCGGGGCGCCGGCTTTCGCCCCGGGGAGGTGGTCCTGAACAGCTTCTCGTACCACCTGACGCCGGGCGGACTGATGCTCGACGGGGGACTGCGGGCGGTGGGGTGCGCGGTGATCCCGGGGGGCGTGGGCGCGACGGCAGCCCAGATCGAGGCGGCGCGCGCCGCGGGAGCCACCGGGTACACCGGAACGCCACAGTTCCTGCTGACCCTGCTCGAGCAGGCGGAGCAGGCGGACCGACCTCTGAGTCTTGAGCGCGCGCTAGTGACCGGCGCGCCCCTGCCACCCTCGTTGCGCAACCGCCTGCAGGACGACTTCGGCGTGGATGTCTACCAGGCCTACGCGGCGGCGGACACCGGGCTGCTCGGCTACGAGTGCGCCGAGAAGGACGGATGGCACGTTGCGCCGGAGGTGGTGGTGGAGGTGCTGGTGCCCGGCGACGATCGGCCCGCCGCCGAGGGAGAGGCGGGGCAGGTGGTGGTCACCAGCCCCAACCAGGTCTACCCGCTGGTGCGGTTTGCCACCGGCGACCTGTCCGCCTGGAACCGCGCGCCCTGCCCGTGCGGGCGCGCCAGCCCCCGCCTGGTGGGGTTCCTGGGCAGGGTGGGGGAGGGGGTGAAGGTGAAGGGGATGTTCGTGCACCCGCGGGAGCTGGCGCGAGCCTTGGGGTCCGACCCGGCCGTGGCGCGCTACCAGGCGGTGGTGTCCGCCGACGGCGCGCGGGACGTGTTCATCGTGCAGGTCGAGGTGGCCCCCGGGCGCGCAGTCGACCCGACCGCGCTGACCGCGCGCATCCGGGAGGCCGTGAAGCTCCGTCCGGTGGTGGAGGTGGTGGGGGCGGGGACCATCCCCGAAAGTGCGCCACCGCTGGTGGACGCACGGCGGGAGTCGGCGACACGTTCGGGGTAACCCCTGCCGTAACGTCAGTTGCTTACAGATTTGGATCGTCACTGGGGGTCGACTTGGCCCTCAAGGAGGCGGTATGACACATCGGAGATCACGCGTCTGGGCAGTGGGCCTCTGCGTTGTCCTGCTGACCGTCTGCTCCGACGACCCAGCGACCACCGCTGCCCCGCCCCCGCCTCCTCCCCCCTTGGAGCCCCATACGGCCGAGCGGGCCGCGCTCATCGCCCTCTACAACGCGACGAACGGGACGCGCTGGCATGAGCAGAGGAACTGGAACACCCCCGGGAGCATCCGGAACTGGCAGGGGGTGTCGACCAACTCGGCCGGCCTGGTCACCGAGCTGTCGCTGTCGGACAACGACCTGTCGGGAACGCTCCCGCCGGAGCTCGGAGATCTGGCGCAATTGAGACGGCTGGTTCTGGACGACAACAAGCTGACGGGTCCGATCCCGCCGGAGTTGGGAAGGCTGGACCAACTGACCATACTCGATCTGGGCGACAACAGCCTGGCCGGAACGATCCCGCCGGAGTTGGGAAAGCTGAGCCAGCTGACCAAGCTCGATCTGAACGACAACAGCCTGCACGGGACGATCCCCGTTGAGCTCGGGGCGCTACCGCGCCTCGACTCCCTGCTGCTCTTCCGCAACGAGCTGTCCGGCCCGATTCCGACCGACCTGGGCAACCTGGGTACTCTGCGACGGCTGTCCCTGTCGGCAAATCAGCTATCGGGTTCGGTGCCGCCGGAACTTGGCAACCTGACGAGCCTCACCCACCTGAACGTCAGCCGCAACGAATTGACCGGCACGATTCCGCCAGAACTGGCGAACCTGAGTGCAATTCAGATCCTCTCGGTCTCGCGGAACAACCTGACGGGTACGATCCCGCCCGAGCTGGGAAACCTGGCCACCCTGGAGGGGCTGTATCTCTACGACAATGAACTCACCGGTGAAATCCCCGTTTCGCTGGCAAATCTGTCGGAGCTGGAGACGCTCTGGATTCACGAGAACCGGCTTTCCGGCCCATTGCCCGAGGTATTCGGCAACCTCACGGCGCTCCAGCAGCTGCGCGTCGCAAACAACGGGCTGAGTGGCGGGTTGCCCCGCGGTCTGGGAAAACTCCAGGCCCTGACCCGACTCGAGCTCACAGAGAACCACGACCTGACAGGCCTGCTGCCGCGGAGCATGGTCGACCTCGAGTTCGTGCAGGAGCTGTCATACGGAGCGACCGGCCTGTGCGCTCAAATCGACGACGAGTTCCAGGAGTGGCTGCGAACGATTCCGGATGTTGACGGGATGGATTGCGATGTCGGGCGGGTCGAGCGGCTTGTACTCACCAGCCTGCACGATTTGACCGGCGGTTCATCCTGGGCGAACCGGGGCGCGTGGGGAACGGACGCTCCCCTGGGGGACTGGCATGGTGTGGCCACCGAGGACGGACGTGTCGTGGAAGTGGCGCTGCCCGCCAACGGCTTGTCCGGTCCGCTTCCTGCAGAGATTGCGAACCTCACTGAACTCACGGTGGTCGACCTGACAGGCAACGACCTGTCCGGTGCGGTTCCGAGCGCCGTCGCCGGGTTGCAGGAACTTGCCGAGTTGCGCGTAGGCCTGAATACGGGGCTGGAGGGCGCGCTGCCGTTCGCTCTTCGGCAGTTGGAACGGGTTCGGGTGCTGCTCTACGATGGCACCGGTCTGTGTGCATCTCCTTCGCCGGACTTTCAGGCATGGTACGCCGCGATCGAGAAGACCGCCGGCGCTATCTGCGACAACCCGGATCAGGTCACGGTATCCCTGCCGATGGTCTATCTCACCCAGTCGGTCCAGACCCCGTCCCGGCACGTGCGTCTGGTGGCCAACCGGGGCGCACTGCTGAGGGCGTTCGTCACAGCCGAGGAACCGCGAGGGTTCTTCGAGCCCGAGGTCGTTGCGGTCTTCACGGGGCCGCAAGGGGGCGAGGTCCACCGCGTGGTCATGACGCGCGATGCCAACCAAATCCCTGCGGAGGCGGAGGAGGGCGATCTTGAACTGTCGTACAACGCCGTGATCCCCGCCGAGATTGTCATCCCGGGCGTCGAGATGGTCGTCGAGGTCGACCCCGAGGGAACCGTGCCTCTCACTGCCGAAAGCGAAACCCGTTTCCCGGACGAGGGCTCCAACTCGCTGAACGTGGTGGAAGTGCCCCCAATGCTGCTCACCCTGGTTCCGGTCATGGACGCTGCGGAGCCCGACACGTCGGTTCTGGGGTGGGTTCGCGGCATCTCCGCCGACAGTCCCGAGGTAGCGTTGCTGAAGCACGCATTCCCGTTTGCCGAGTTCAGCGTCAGGCCGCACAGCGCCTATTACACGTCGCTGGATCTCACCACCAAATCCGGGCAGGTGTCACTGGCTGGAGAACTCGAGGCGCTGCGAGCATCGGAAGGCGATACGGGCTACTACTACGGGGTCGTCGCCAACCTGGGGTCCATCGCGGGTTGGGGGCAGCTACCCGGCTGGGTAAGCATGGGCGTCACGAGGCCGACCACGCTGGCGCATGAAGTAGGGCACAATCTCTCGCTCAGGCACGCGCCATGCGGCGGTCCCAGTGGCGTCGATCCGGCTTTCCCCTACCGGGACGGAAGCATCGGAGTATGGGGATTCGACTTCCGTAACGGATCAGTGGTGCCTCCTGACCGCGGCAAGGACATCATGACCTACTGCCGCTCGTTGCCATGGCTCAGCGACTTCCACTTCGGAAGAGTGATCGACCATCGCGCACAGCTGGCCGGGGGTGTCGCGAGCGCACCGTTGGCCGCATCGAACGCGCCTTCCGACATGCTTGTGCTGTGGGGCGGAGCCGTGGATGGCGAGCTGTGGATCGAGCCGGTGTTCTCGATGCACGCGGCGGCAAGACTTCCCGAGACGCGGGGTCCGTACCGCATTCGGGGGACCGCCTCCGACGGCGGGGCGCTGTTCTCCCTGGCCTTCACGCCCACTGAGGACGAGTACGGTGGCAAGCACTTCTTCTTCACGGTGCCGATCGAGGCCGACTGGGAGGACTCGCTGGAACGCATCACGCTGACGGGACCGGAAGGCCTGGCGTACGTGGACCAGGCCGACGAGCGCCGAATCACTGTGGTCACCGAGCGCGGGACGGGACGCATCCGCGCGATTCTGCGGGACTGGGAAGGGGCGCCGCCAGGCGTGCTGAGTGATGCGGCCGACCTGGAAGTGAGAACGACGCGCCGGCTCAGAGAGGCAGTACGGCTACGGAGGTGAGGGGAGGGCCGGGAGACCGGGACACACCCCAATCCGCCGCGGACCGAGGCGTCTCGCGCCCCCGGCCTCCAAGTGCTGTTCAGCCCGGGGGATTCCGTCCCCGGTGGTTGGTCCGCCTTCGATGTCGAGCTGCGTGCGATCCGCGTCGAAGCAGCCGTGCAGACTGCGGTCTACCCTCGACCAGGATTGCTTGCGTCCGGTACGGAGATCGGATCAATTCCGGGTTCCCGCCCCAGACCCGTCAACCGTCAATTCTGAACCGGACTACCCTCCCATGAAACACCACATCCTCCATCTCCACTCGATCCCGGCGACCGCAGGCGGACTATTCTTCGCCCTCGCCATCCTCGTCGCCGCGGTTCTGACCCTTCCCACCATCCTCGCGCCCGCGCCCCTCAGTGCCCAGGAGCCCATGGGCATGTACTCGGGTCCCACCGTGCTGCGCGCCGCGCGCCTGCTCGATGTCGAGTCCGGGGAGATGCACCGGGATGCGGTGATCGTCGTCGAGGACGGCGTCATCACGGCGGTGAATCCGGAGACGCCCCCCGATGCGATGCACGACATGGACCTGGGCGACGTCACCCTTCTGCCCGGCTTCATCGACACCCACACGCACCTGGGCGGGCAGATCAGCGCGACCTCCTTCAGCGATGCCGTGACCCGGACGGAAGCCTACGAGGCCTTCAACGCGGTGAAATACGGGGGAATCACCGTCCGTGCGGGCTTCACCACCGTGCGCGACTTCGGCGGCGACGTGACCGTCGAGCTCGGCAGAGCGGTTGAGCGTGGCGACATCATCGCGCCCCGGGTGATCCCGTCGCGCAACTCCCTGGGCATCACCGGCGGCCACTGCGACGTGACCGGTTTCGCCCCGGGCGTCCGCGAAGGCGGTCCAGAGGAGGGGATCGCGGACGGGCCCTGGGAGGTGGTGGAGGCGGTCCGCTATCAGATCAAGCACGGGGCGAAGGTCATCAAGACGTGCGCGACCGCGGGCGTGCTGTCGATGGAGGGGCCAGTGGGCGCCCAGCAGTACACGCTCGAGGAGCTCACTGCCATGGTCGAGGAGGCCGCGCGGCACGGGATGAAGGTCGCCGCGCACGCGCATGGGCCGGAGGGGATCCTGGCCGCGGTTCAGGCGGGCGTCGCCTCGATCGAGCACGGCTCCATCCTCACCGACGAGATCATGGACCTCATGGTCGAGAAGGGGACGTACCTGGTGCCGACGAGCCATCTGGTCGACCGGATCGCCCTCGACCAGTTGCCGCCGCTGGTGCGCGCCAAGGCCGAGGAGATCATGCCGCTCGCGCGCCAGAGCCTCGAGCGCGCCATCGAACGCGGCGTCTCCATCGCCTTCGGGACGGACGCGGCCGTTCTCCCGCACGGCGAGAACGCCGGCGAGTTCGGGGTCTACGTGCAGATGGGCATGAGCGAACTGGACGCGCTTCGCACGGCGACCCTCCATGCCGCCGACCTGCTGGACACGCGCGACCGGGGTCGCCTGGCCGAGGGGATGCTCGCGGACATCATCGCCGTCCCGGGTAATCCGCTCGATGACATCGAGGTGACGAAGGACGTGCGGTTCGTAATGCTCGGCGGGCGCGTGATCAAACACGTCGTGGGCGGGCGCGACATGCACTCGATGGGACGTTGAGTTTCCTCGATGAGCTGAGGGCCGGGGTGCGGTCGCTCTGCGCCCGCTTCGACAACGACTACTGGCGGGCCTCCGACGAAGCCCGCACCTATCCGCGCGAGTTCGTCGACGCGCTGACCGAGGCGGGCTACCTGGCGTGTCTGATCCCCGAGGAGTACGGCGGGATGGGGCTCGGCGTGCGGGAGGCGAGCGTCATCCTCGAGGAGATCAACCGCTCGGGGGCGAACTCCGCGGCCTGCCACGCACAGATGTACACGATGGGAACAGTCTTGCGCCACGGTTCGGACGACCAGAAGCAGCGCTACCTGCCCGGTATCGCTTCCGGCGAGCTCCGGCTGCAGGCGTTTGCGGTGACCGAGCCGGACGCCGGCTCCGACACGACGCGCATCCGCACTTTCGCCGAGCGCCGGGGGCATCGCTATGTCGTCACGGGACAGAAGGTCTTCATCTCGCGTGTGCGCCAGTCCGACCTGATGATCCTGTTGGCACGCACGACGCCCCTCCCCGAGGTGGAAAAACGGACGGGCGGGCTGTCGGTGTTCATCGTGGATCTGCGCGACGCCGGAGACGCGGTCCGGGTGAAGCCGATCGACACCATGATCAACCATGAGAGCTGCGAGGTCTTCTTCGACGGCCTCGAGGTTCCGGCCGCCAACCGGATCGGCGAGGAGGGCCGCGGCTTCCGTTACATCATGTCCGGGATGAACGCGGAGCGGATTCTGCTGGCGTCGGAGTCGGTCGGCGACGGGCTCTACTTCGTCGACCGCGCCTCCGAGTACGCCTGTTCCCGGCGCGTCTTCGACCGCCCCATCGGCGCGAACCAGGGGGTTCAGTTCCCAATCGCCGACGCGTACATGGACGTGCGCGCCGCGGCCGCGATGCGGGACGAAGCCGCCCGTGCCTTCGACGCCGGCGAGACCCGCGGGGACGGCCCCAACATGGCCAAGTACCTGGCCTCGCGCGCCGCCTGGAAGGCGGCCAATGCGGCCATGGACACCTTCGGCGGATGGGGAATGGCCGCGGAATACGGGATTGAGCGCAAGTTCCGCGAAGCCCGGCTGTACCTGATCGCGCCGGTGGCGAACAACCTCGTCCTCAGCCATGTGGCGACGCATGTGCTGGGCATGCCGCGGTCGTTTTGAGGACCGGGGGACGGACGGTGCGCGCGGCCTGGCGCTCGATCCTGTTCGTGCCGGGAGACCGCCCGGACCGCTACGACAAGGCCCTGGCGGCCGGGGCCGACGCCATATGCATCGATCTGGAGGATGCGGTTGCGCCGGAGCGGAAAGAGCAGGCGCGAGCGGCGGCGGTCGGATTCCTGGCGGAGGTGCGGAACCCGGGAGCCGGAGACGAGGATCGTGCCACTGCCGCCGCAGCCGCGCGGAACCCCGCCGGGCACGGTGGTAGCCGGTCGCACATCATTGTGCGCGTAAACGAGCCTGACACCCGCGAAGGTCAGCGGGACGCGTCCGTTTTCCAGGGAGGGCCGCAACCGGATGCCTACATGGTCCCCAAAGTGAGGACCAGCACCGGACTCGCGAGCGCGCATCGCATGCTCGGGGACAGCACGGCGCTGCTTCCCCTCATCGAGACGGCGCTCGGACTCGAGAACGCGGCCGACATCGCTCAGGTGTCGCCGGCTGTCGCCGGGCTGGTCTTCGGGGGCTTCGACCTGGCCATCGAACTGGGCGCCGAGCCCCGCTGGGAGGCGCTTCTCTACGCGCGCTCGCGCGTGATCCACGCCGCCGCCCTGGCTGGACTCGACGCCATCGACATGCCTTCCCGGGACTTCCGCGAGATGAGCGGGTTGCGTAACGAGGCCGTGAAGGCCCGCCGCCTGGGCTTTACCGGAAAGATGGCCATCCATCCGGCGCAGTTGCCGGTCATCCACGAGGTGTTCACCCCGTCGGACGCCGAGGTGCAGCGCGCCCGCCGCATCCTGGAGGCGGACCGGGAGGCCGGCGGAGCCGCGGTCGCCCTCGAAGGCCGCATGGTGGACCGGCCGGTCGCGGAGGCGGCCAGGAGGGTGCTGGCCCGGGCACGTTCGGCATCAGACGCGGAGTGACACGTGAGCAGGACATCCGCTCTACCCGCGGGCGAGACCCGGACAAGGATACGCTCCGACATCCTTGCACCCTGGCCCGCGCAGGCCATGCTCGGCCTCCTCGACCGGGATCCGGGCGCCATCTCGGAGGGCGACCCGCTCCCGCTCGGATGGCACTGGCTGTACTTCAGGCACGCATTGCGCTCCTCGAGGCTCGCACCCGACGGACACGAGACGCGCGGGACCTTCATGCCCGACCTCGACCTGCCCCGGCGCATGTGGGCGGGCGGGACGCTCCGGTCGCTGCGGCCGGTCTCCCTGGGCGAGTCGGCGGAGCTCCGGTCAGAGATCCTGAGCGTCGCCGAGAAGAGGGGGAAGAGCGGCCGACTCGTGTTCGTCACCGCGGGCCACACGGTTCTGCAGCACGGCCACCCGCGTGTCCAGGAAGAGCAGGTGATCGTCTATCGGGAACCGGAGCCCCGCCCGGCGGCCTCGCCAGCCCGGCCCCCAGCCGATATGCATCGCGTGGCCGTCCCGGAATGGACGGAGACCTTCCTCCCCACCACGGTCACACTCTTCCAGTTCTCGGCGCTGACGTACAACGGCCACCGCATCCACTACGACCATCCCTACGTCACGGAGAGGGAAGGCTACCCCGGCCTACTGGTGCACGGGCCGCTCACCGCGCTCCTCCTGCTGGACGCCGCCCGGCGACACGCACCGGCCCCGGTGTCGAGCTTCCGCTACCGGGCGCTGGCGCCGCTCTTCGTGGACGAGCCGATCACGCTGGTGGGTTATCCGCCGCCGCCAATGGGCAGCTCCGACCCGTCTCCCGAGCGCGTAGTGGAAGCGCTGGGCTCGTCCCGCGCCGTAGCGATGCGCGCATGGGTGAGGTAGACATGCACATGCGTGCTCCATCACACGTCGCGAAGTGGGGCAACAGCCTGGCGATCCGCATTCCAAAACCGGTCGCGGAGCAATGGGGTGTCACCGACGGCTCCGAAATTGAGATGGTCCTTCGAGGCGGCGTGCTTGTGATGCGCAAGAAGGTCTATGACCTCCCAGGCATGGTGTCGAGGATGTCGCCGAAGACGCGCCACGCCGAAGTGGACGCCGGTCCTGCGCAGGGCAAGGAGGAGTGGTAGGGCAGCCGCGCCAGCCGCGCCGGGATTCGCCTCACAACAAGAAATGTCGCGCGGATTCCAAGCTGTACACAGTTACGGGAGCACGATTTCGAGTCCGGCGCGCTCCGCGACCGCCGTACTGTAGACAGCGGGAATCCGTGCCATCCAGCGCCGGTAGGCCTTGACCGGACGGTCCAGGCGGACTGCATGCTGCATGACGATGTAGCCGATGGGTCGCATCGCGCCTTCCGGCACGCCAAGATCCTCGACCGGATTACGCTCGCGCCTCTCCGCCCATTCCCTCTGCCAACGGCGAAGTGTCGGCCCCAGGTTGCGGAGGCCTTGTAGCGAATAGAGGTCGGGGGCGAGCGGAACGACCACCGAATCGGCGGTGACCAAGGCGGCGCGGTTGAAGGCCCAGATTCGGTCCCACGTCTACCAGAGTCAGACGGGCGTCGATCTCTGCAGCGCCCTGCCGCAAGATGCGCGCAAGCGCCGACAGAACGCGAAACGCTCGTGGCTTGCGATCCAGGCACGCGGGCCACTGGCTCGAAAGTTCGTCTTCCGCGGTCGCGAGAAGGAGATCTCCGACTACGAGCCCGAGGCCGGGCTGAGGCTGCGCAACATAGGGAGCCGTCACATCGCCGGTCCCCTCCAGAAGCGGGCGGAGGGCGCCATACACAGTCAGGCGCTCACCGCTTTCCGGCCAAAGCGGCTCGAGCTCCTCGTCGTCGAGGAACATGCTGGTAAGGTTGGCCTGAGGGTCGAGGTCTGCGGCTAGCACGTTCACGCCGAGGCGGGCATACATCCAGGCCAAGTGGTAGAGCAGGGACGTCTTTCCGACGCCGCCCTGTTGTTGAAAAAGGCAATAGTCTTCATGAGGTGGCTCGGACGGTAACGGCAACCTGTGTGGGCCGAAAGTCGAATTCCGGCTCTGGATTGCCGTTCTGCCGCAGTTCCTTTCGCGCGAGGGGCACCCCGAGGCCGAAGCGCTGTGCAAAGCCCAAATGGTGCATGATCTCGGCCGCCAGCGGATTCCGGTAGTCGACCGCTCCGTCGCCGAAGTTCTGTGGGGTCACCTGCCCGTACAGTCCGCCGGGGTTTCGGATCTCCACTCGGTCGGAATACCAGTATACGTGGACTGGCGCATTGGTGCCCTCGTAGCTCCGATGCATTACTGCGTTTCGTGCGAACTGCTGAAGCGCAGCCACCGGATAGTCAGGTCAACGCGCCTCGCGGGAGACCGTGGCGACCTCGGTGCGGATCGAGATGTTGAGCTTCAGGAGTTCATCGAGCTGCCGCAACACGTCCTTCAGCCTACCGGTCAGCACCTTCTGGCTACGAATCGGGTCCGTAAGCTCCAGTCCGTCAATGCGGAGAAACTGCACATACGCTCCTGGAATCCAGCCTTGCGGATCCCGCCCGAAACCCAGAAGTGCACCCCAGGTCGGCGCACCGTCCACGAGTAGCCGCAAGGACAGCAGCTGTTGGTCGAGGGACCTCTGGTTAGCGTCCAGAACATCTTGCGCGACAGCTTGCGCGACAGCTTGCGGCAGGTACTGGTTCTCGATATGCCTGAGGTCGAGCGCCTCGACTGTCGCATCCGGCACCGGACGCTGATCAAAGGACCGCTCACCGGCGCGGCGGCGCTCGCTCAGGCGCTGCTCCTCTTCCGGAGTGGCAAGGCCCACAGTCGGACCGACTCTGACCCACACCCGCCCTTGGTAGCGCACCGGCGGACTCCGCGAAGGCTCAACGAGAATCGCGGCGACTTCGCAGCCGGAGAGGACGCGCTTCTGGACGACCAGGGATGGAATGGGCATGATGTTCCCGTCATCCTTCATGCCCGTAAGTTCACTCAGGAGCCGGTCGTCGATCGTCGAGTTGGAACACTCTCCGCCGTCCTCAACTCCGATCAGGATCACACCCGGCCGACCGTGTCCGGGAAGATCGTTTGCGAGTGCACAAATGTTGCGCCGCAGTTTGCTACGGTCGGCGGCGGAGTGCTTTCGCTCCACGCGGTCTGATTCGAGATCGAACCGCAACAGATCCAGTCCAGTTCCCCTTCGTCCAGTGGATTCAATGTCCAGACTCGCGACGACGGCAGCACGACCGACGAATCTCATCCCCATTCACGAACCCCCCTACTTCCTCCGGGTCCGACGCTGTCGACCACCGCAAGCAGAGCCTCCCGCGACCAGGACCGGACCCGGGACGCTCATCAGAACCGGACCCGCGTCCCGCGTCAAGGCCGCGGCGTCAGAGTGGTTTGCCCGGCCAATCCGCTACTGCAACCCGATCGCCAGCGCCACCCAGATCGCCACCATTCCCAGCGCGACCAGCCCCAGGTAGAGGGGACCGGTGTAGCGGATCCAGTCTTCGTAGCGGACGCCCGCGGAGGCCAGGATCGCCATCAGGGCGCCGTTGGTCGGAGTCAGCAGCTCGCAGAGTCCCGCGCCGTACTGGTATGCCAGCACGGTCACCTGGCGGGACATGCCCAGCAGGTCGGAGAGGGGCACGAGCAGCGGCATGGTGAGCACGGCCTGCCCGCTCACGCTGGGGACGGGCAAATGGATCGCCGCGTGGGCTACGACCATCCCGAAGGCGGACGCCAGCACGGGCAGCCCCTCCAGCGGCGTAAACAGCCCGTGCACGATGGTGTCCACTACGCGCCCGTCCTGCAGCACCACGTAGATCGCGCGCGCGAACCCGATCAGCAGGCCGGCGTAGGTCATCTCCCGAAAGCCGCGCACGTACGCCTCGGCGGTGCCGCCGACGCGCATCCCGGAGAGCAGTCCCACGATCACCCCCATGATGAAGAAGGCGGCCGAGAGTTCGTTGAAGCCCCATCCCCATCCCACCATGCCGACCACGGCGAGGACAAACGTCGCCCCCACCAGACCGAAGATGCCCCAGTCGGAGGCGCGCATGCCCTCGGCGGTGTCGCCGCCATCCGCCGCGCCCTCGACCTCGGCCGCGCCGCCGCTTCCGGGGTGCCGCGCCCCGCGTGTACGCCGCGCATAGCGCATGGTCATCGCGATCCAGAACGTAAGTGCGACCACCAGGAACACGATCCGGAACAGCGCGCCCGACGCCAGCGGCAGCTCGGCGAGCCGTTGCGCGATCGACACCTGGAAGGGGTTGATGGGGCTGAAGGCGGAGCCTACGAACGCGGCCCCGGCGCTCATCGCCACCGCCACCATCGGCGTGAAGCCCAGTCTGCGGGTGAGAATGATCAGCACCGGGATGAGCGGGATGATCTCCTCCTGCATGTTCTCGACCACGCCGCCGATGGCGAAGAACACCGATATCAGTGGGATCACGAGCAGATCCCGACCCCGGAGCACCCGGATCAGCGAGCTTACCCCCCGCCGTAGTGCGCCCGTCTCGTCGACCACAGCGAAGGCGCCGCCGATCAGGAAGACCAGGAAGATCACTTCGGCCGCGTCCGCCATCCCGCGCGGGAGCGCCACGATGGCGTCGAAGAACCCAACCGGGCTCGACTCGACCTCATGGTAGGTGCCCGCGACCACGACGCTGCGGCCCGTGATCTCGTCGTCCCGGCGGTCGTATTCTCCGGCGGGGAGCAGGTAGCTGGCGGCGGCGGCGGCGATCACACAGGCGGTTAGCAGCACCAGAGGGTGGGGAACAGAAAGCTTCATGGCACCTCCCTCCCCTCCATCCACTGTACCAGCGCGTCCTGCGCGACGACCAACACATGGCCCTGGCCCTGAAGGATGTCGAGAGTGACTTCTGCCCCCGCATCCTCCAGGTGCTCTGCCGTGGCCTCAGACCCGGCGATCCAGCTGGCGTCGCCCTCGCCCACCATCATCCAGACGGGCGCTCCGGCCAGCGACTCCAGCGACGCGTCACCCGTGTAGCGCCCCGGCATTGCGATAATGCCCCCGACCCGGTCCGGCACCGCGAGCGCCGCGTGGAAGACCCCGATCCCGCCCGCGGACGCGCCCGTCATGACGATGTCGCCCGACGCACCGGCAAAGTTCTCGTCGATCCAGCCAATGACCGCAGACATCACGGTCGCGGCGTCCTCCTCCAGACCCGGGCCGTAGATCTCCACGCCGACGACCGCGTACCCTGCCGCGGGCGCCGCCTGGCTCCAGTAGGAGTCGAGCAGTCCCAGAAGGAGGTTCGCATCGCCCGCCCCCCAGGGGAACGCCACGACCACGCCCCTGGGAGCGGCCGCCGGGCGCAGGACGGCGATGTTCAGAGGCGACCCCGACTCCATCGGCAGCCGGATCCACTCCACGGCCTGCGGTGGCTCGGGCTCGACGCCGTTGTCGGCCCCACAGGCGAGGGCGAGCGTGACGAGGGACGCCGCGAGCACGCCGGCAGGGGGAACCGTCCGGGGTTGGCACGCCTTGGTCATCGGCTCCCCCGGTCCCAGAAGTCCACAGGCCGGTTGTCCATCCGCCAGGCATCCGGATCGATCCACCAGTGCTCGCCGTAAGGCTCGGCGTTGGGCCACACTTGGTCGAGCGTGAGAGCGTCCCGTACGATGCCTCCCTGCACGACATACATGATGTCCGTGGTGTTGCGGATGTCGTCGAGCGGGTTCGAATTGAGCACCAGCAGGTCCGCGAGCTTACCCTCCTCGATGGACCCGATGTCCTCCTCGGCGCCCAGGAACACGGCGCCGTGCAGGCTCGCGACCTCGAGGGCGGCCATCGGCCCGGAGGCCGACTCCACCATCCAGATTTCCCAGTGGGAGCCGATGCCGTGGGCCTGTCCGTGGGAACCGATCGCGCCCCGGCCGCCTTCCTCGATCACGTCCACCATCCCCTGGGCGATGAAGGGGAAGCTGTAGTCGGTGTCAGGGCGTTGCCAGCGGCGGCGCATGTGCGGGATGACCTGGCGCCAGGGCAGCCATTCACGCTGCTTCTCGTCGAGCCACACCTCGCTCTCGGCGAAGAAGTATTCCTCGTTCCAGGGCCCGATTCCGCCCACGATGAAGGTGGGTGAATAGGTCGCTCCCGCCTGCCCCAGAAACCGGCTCAGATCGCGGTACATGGGCAGGTAGGTCATCGGGTGCTCGAATCCGGTCTGCCCGTCCATGATCATGCCGATCGTGTACGGGATGTCGTTGTTCTCCGAGGTGACCATGAGCCCCTTCCGGCGGGCGATGTCCGACACCCACTGGCGCTGGTCGCGGCGGGGCTGCAGGTACTGCTTGATGGCGGTCGCGCCCCACGACGCCAGGCGGTTGACGTTCTGTTCCGCGACTTCGTAGCTGGTCAGCTCGTTCTGGCGGGCGGCGTCCCCGCGGTAGAGCGGGTCTCCCGTGGACCAGGTGCGCGGACCTACCACCTCGCCCGCCCGGATGAGCTCGGCGCTGGCGAAGACGTTCTGCGACCACATCGAGTTGTCGAGGTTGGTCGTGACCCCGTACGCGAGATAGATGGCGGACTCGAAATCGCGTTTGGGGATGAGCCCCTTGTGCTCGCGGTAGTGGTGCGCGTGCATGTCCACGATGCCCGGGATGAGGGTCTTTCCGGTCAAGTCCATGGTGCGATCGGCCCCGGAGACGTCGCATTCTCCCACGCAGGCGATGCGGCTGTCCTCGATCAGCACCGTTCCGCTCTCGTGTACGGTTCGGTCGTCCAGCGTGATGATGCGCGCGTTGGTCAGGGCGAGGGTGCCGGAGGGAATGCGCCGGTCCACGGTGAGGCGGATGTTCATGGTGTCGGTCGCGCCGGCGGCCGCGTCGTGCACGAAGAAGCGCTGGCCGCTCCCGTACTCCAGCCGGTCGTTGTCCAGCCAGCGCGGGAAGAGGCCTCCTTCGGTGGTGAGACGGGTCACGGGCACCGGCGCGCCGGTCTTCTTGAGCGCCACCGGGTCGCCGCCCACGCCTCCCGGCGGCAGAGGGGCCCAGAAGACGTTGTCGCCTTCCTGGAAGGCCACCCGATCGCCATCGGGCGAGACGACGAACTCGTCCCCAAAGGGGATGGTGGCGTGCACCCGCCGGTCGGAGCCGTCCGGCCCGACCGACATGAGAGCGGTGACATTCTCCCCGTCCACCTCGTGTCCCGCAGGGAAATAGAGGCGCCCCTCGGGTCCGAACGACGCGCGCGTGATCTGGCGCCGGTTGCCCAGAAGCCCTCCGGAGCCGCTGGGGATGGTTGTGATCCACTCCTCCCCGCCATCCTCCCCGGGCACCCGCCACAGCTCCCAGTAGGGGTTCTGGGTCGCCGACCTGGCCCGGGAGGCCGCGCCGCTCCCCCGCGTCACGACGATCTCGGACCCGCCAGGCGCCCAGACCGGGTGCACGTACTCGGAGGGGGTGGTGGTGAGTTGCTCGGGGGCGCCGCCCCCGGAGGGAATCCGCCAGACCTGGCCGCCCTCGTCACCATCCCAGGTGGTATAGGCGATCCACCGGCCATCGGGCGACCACGCGGGCGAGTACTCGAAGGGCCCGTCGCCGGAGGTGAGTCGGGCGGGCGCGCCCCCGTCGGCCGGCGCGATCCAGATCCTGCCCACCGCCTGGAAGGCGATGCGCGCCCCGTCCGGTGAAAGCGCGTACCACCGGAGCATTTTCGCATCAAAGGGCCCGTCGTCAATGCGGAAATCCGCGCGCGTCATCTCCGAGACGGTGCGCTGCACGCGGGCCGAGAAGGGCACGGTGGTGACCTCGCCGCTCGCCACATCCAGCCTGCGAATCTTCCCGCCCTGGGTGAGGACGATGCCGGAGCCGTCCGCGGTCCAGCCGTAACCGGGCAGGATGCGGAGCGTCTTGATGCCCTCCGCGTTGTCCACCGTGATCGGGTCCATCGCCACATGCTCGCGCCCGGTCTCCAGATCCCGGATCCAGAGGGCGGTGCGGGGTCCGAAGGTGTGGCCCCGGTAGGAGATGGTGCCGCCCGCAATCCGCCGCGCGAAGGCCAGGTAGCGGCCGTCCGGGGAGATCTCGGCGGCGTAGGCGCTTCCGCTCGACGCGCGCACCTGCTGTGCCGCGGTCCCGCTGGTGATGTTGACGATCTCGCCGCTGCCGAGGTCCTTGCGCCGCACCTGCCAGTGGCCTGCCAGCGCGTCGCGACCCTGGAGGCCGGGCGGCCCGGTGTACACGTGGAAGTAGAGGTATCGGCCGTCCCTCGAGGGCGAAGGCCAGGCGGCCTGGGGCTGGTCGTCAATGACCTGAATCCCCTCCCCGCCGTCCCGGTGGTACATCCAGATGCCCCCGCCACCCCCGCCCGGCGCCGTGCTCTGCCGGCGCACGAAGACGTAGTTCCCGTCCGCCGACCATGCCGGCTCCACCGCCCGGATGGCGGCATCGATGAACACCGAACGCGGGTTGGACCCGTCGGCGTCCATGACCCACAGGTTGTTCTGTCCCTCGCGGTCGCTGATGAAGGCGATCGTCGACCCGTCGGGGGAATACCGCGGGTGGTAGTGGGTGGCGACCCCCGTGCCGCCAGTGAGCAGCTCGGCCTCGCCGCCCGCGTCCGTCGGGACGCGGTAGATGTGGCCCAGCAGGTCGAAGGCGACCCAGCCGCCGTCCGGGGAGACGTCCAGCGACATCCAGGTCCCCTCCTCGGTAGTGAAGTCGATGTCGCGGGTCTCGCCCCGGGCGAGGGTCACATCCCACTCGTCCTCGTCGCCCGCACCGCCGGCTTCCTGGGCGGCGAGCGGAAGCACGGGAGCCACGATCGCGAA
The DNA here is from genome assembly GCA_965237885.1 of Longimicrobiales bacterium. Taxonomy (GTDB): domain Bacteria; phylum Gemmatimonadota; class Gemmatimonadetes; order Longimicrobiales; family Gaopeijiaceae; genus BD2-11. Next base: position 2,587,968 of record CBDEGN010000002.1, read on the forward strand.
CATGGCCACGGCGGCCCGTCGCACGATGGCGGGGGTGGCGAAGACGCCCTCGCCCGCCCGGCGCCCGGCGACGAGAACAGCAGAAAACAGCTGGATCGCGTGAAACGGATGGGGAGGGCGCATGGATGTTCTCTCGGGGTTTGCGGAGTCGCGTCTGTCACCGGAGGCGTGCCTCAGGCTCTCCACCCCGCGCTCCGGGGCGGCATCTCTGGAGATAGAGCGCGAGCAGCTTCCCGAGCAAGTCGATCCATGTGCCCTCCCGTCGGGGCGCCTACTCCCGCTCGCGCCTCCGCTGAAGCGACTCGCGCCGCTGGCGGTGGCTCGCGTACATCCCGGAATCGCGCTCGCTGGTGCGCATGGGCTGGGAGAAAGCGGTCAAGTGCAGCGTCACCTCCTCGTGGACCAGCGCACCCGCGATCGCGCCCCTTGCCACGACCCCGACGTCATGCCCCAGCGCGACGGCCGCATGGGCGTCGAACGCCCCACCCCGCACGCGGTCGAGGAAGGCTCGCGCTTCCTTCGGCTCCGCCGCCTGGTCACGAGCGGGCGCCCGCTCCATCGCGTCGATCGCGTAGCTGCGGACCAGCTTGGGAAAGAATGCGGCGAAGGTCTCCGGCTTGTCGAAGAGATCCAGGCCGAATTGCCGCCTGTCGGCCACGAAGAGGGCCCCGGTCTGGTCGGATTCCAGGGACAGCTTCTCGACATAGTCGTCCAGCGTGGCGCCGTGCCGTTCGTAGATCGCGCTCATCGCCTGGGTCGGGGAAGAGGCTTCCATCCGGCGGGCCTTCTCCGCCACGGAATCCCACACCGCGCCCTGGTCGGAGCGTCTCGTCCCCGTCATTCGCATCGAATCATGCACGCTGTGGAGCCTCTCGGCGCGCCCGCGGCTGTACTGCACCCGCTCGGTGACGGTGAAGTCGGGCCGGGTGTACCTCCACCGGCCGGCCTCCACGCACGACACCGGAATGGTCGTGGTGCGGTTGGCCGGAACCAGCAGCGTCAGGTTGGCGATCCGGTTTTGCTTGGCTCCCACCAGTTCTTCGCCATCGACGATGAGCACGTCGGTGTCCGACCGGTTTTCGACCGCGAGATCGGGGACGCTGCCCCCGTTACGCACTTCCCGGACTGCGACGAGCCCGGCGCGCAGCCCTTCCTCCAGAAGCAGGTAGCGGACGGAGCTCCGGCGATCGGACGCGAGCGGGAAGACGGTCAACCCGGCGAAGTGTGTCGGCTTCCCGATCGACAGGCTGGAAAGCGCGGCTTCGACGCTGGCGATGGGGGTGTCGTTCGTCTGGGAGGCGGATTCGGCAGGGGGCGATTGGCGCATGCTCGTGTCTCCTCTTATGTTGCCAGTAGTGACCAGTTACTCATCAGTATACGAGCCCGGGTCGAATCATGTCAACAGTAATCGCCAGTTATCATCAGTAACCCGCACTCGGGATCCGGGATGGGCACCTACACGGCGAGAGAACTGGAGCGGGACACCGGCTTCGGCCGCAGGACCATCGCCTACTACGTACAGGAGGGCCTGCTTCCGCGGGTGGGCAGACGAGGGCCGCGCACGCGCTATCCCGAGCTGGTGCGGGATCGCCTGCTCTTCATCCGGCGCATACGCGAGGCCGAGGCCGAGGGGGAGATCGCACCGGTGCCCCTGAGCGATCTGCGCAAGTTGTTTCTTCACGCGCCCCCACAGCTCATCGCGAGCGTCGCAGCCGGCGAGACCCCGGTGACTGCCGACATCGTGTCGCCCATATCGGCCGAGCGCCGTGCGATGGTCGACCGAGTATCCGCCCTGAAGGACCGGCTTTCGCGCGGGCGGTATGAGGCGGCCGAGGAGTCCCCGTCTTTCTTCCGTGAGCGCGGCGAGAGAACACTCCAGGCCAGGGATGAATTGATTCTGCCACGCCTGGAGGCTCCTCGGAACCCGATGCGACTAATGGACGAGAGCGTCGCCGACCCCGAGAACCCCGAGACTCTCGGCTATCGCCTGTCCGAGGTGCTGGAGAAGCTTCAGGTCCAGGCCCGCCGGCGCCGCGAACGTTCTCCCGACCCGGTCGACACCTGGTCGCAGATCGAGATCACATCCGAAATCCGACTCTCGGTTCGGGGGATGGCCGACCAGGACGCGCTTCTTCTGAAATATGCCGGGCGCCTCCTGCGACGGCTGTTGGAAAGCGGTCCTTCGCCGGCGGACGGGGGCTCTCGCACGCGTGAGGAGTAGGCGTCGGCGATTGCCTTCGGAGCGCGCCACGGCGGGCGTGGCGCGGGATCGGTAGCCGGTGGAGGCGAGTCGCTACTCGACCTCGACTCACGTGGAGAACGCCTGCCGCGCGATCGGCCTGGATCCCACGGACGTCCTCAGCGCACGTCCCGTGGGCGGCGGTTGCATCAACCAGGGCATCGCCCTTCGCACCACCCGGGGCGCCTTCTTCCTCAAGTGGAACCGAGGCGCAGACCACCACTTCTTTCAAGTGGAGGCCGAGGGGCTGGAGGCGCTGGCGGCTTCCGGTTCGGCGCGGGTGCCGGCGGTCATCGCGCGGAGCGGCCCCGATGAAGAGGTCGCCTGGCTGCTTCTGGAATGGATCGAGGAGGGCCGGCCCGGCAGGGAGAGCTGGATCCGGCTGGGCCGGGAGCTGGCCGCTCTGCACCGGGACACGGGCCTGGGAAGGCCGGAGGCCCGCTTCGGGTGGCACGGCGACAACCTGATCGGGTCGCTGCCTCAACCGAACGGGTGGGCCGGCTTCTGGGCCGGCTTCTGGGCCGACCGGCGCACCCGCCCGCTGGCGAGGGAGCTCCGGGCCCGAGGCACCCTCTCGGCGGCGCAGGCGGCCGTCATCGAGGCCGTGGCGGACCGGGCCGACGCGCTCCTCGGTCCGGCCGTGGCGGCCGACGGCCCTTCCCTGCTCCACGGCGACCTCTGGTCCGGCAACGTGCTCTTCGCCCGCGACGGCGCGCCCGTGCTGATCGACCCCGCAGTGTATGTCGGGCACCGGGAGGTGGACCTGGCGATGGCGGACCTCTTCGGCGGCTTCTCCCCGGCCTTCCACGAGAGCTACAACGACGCCTGGCCCCTCCTCCCGGGCTACCGGCGGCGGCGGCCCGCCTACCAGCTCTATCCGCTGCTGGTGCACGCTCGCCTGTTCGGGGGCAGCTACGCGGCGTCGGCGGCAGCCGCGGCGAGGGCGGCATTGGGGGGATAGGGGACGGGTGTGCCGGAGGCTGTCCCATCCGTGCATTGCGAGAGCCAAAGTGCTGTAGTATGATTTGGCCATTCTGAATTTCAGATGGAGAACATATGAAAATCTCCGAACGAGGCCAGATCACGATCCCCAAGCGCCTGAGAGAGCGTTTCGGCTTCCGGCCAGACGTTGAAGTGGAAATCACGCCGACCGAAGGCGGATTGCTCATTCGCAAGCAGACGAACTCCGAGCATCCCGTCGATCAGGTCCATGGCATCATCACCGGGCGCATGAACACGGACGAATACATCGAGGAGATTCGCGGCAGATGATCACGGCGGTCGACACCAGCGTTCTGTTGGATGTCTTTCTGGACGACGTTCGGCACGCGGTTCGATCGAAGGAGCGGCTGCGCCATGCGTATGACCGGGGAGCCATTCTCGTGTGCGATGTCGTCTATGCAGAACTCGCACCCGCTTTTCCCGATCGACGCTCCCTTGAGCGCGCGCTCCGAACCCTGGGTGCCACCGTCTCCCCCATAACAACCGACATTGCATACGATGCCGGCCGACGATGGCTCCGGTACCGGCCGGCAGGCGGACCACGGAAGCGCATTATCACCGACTTTCTGATCGGGTCGCACGCCCTGACCGCGGCCGAGACCTTTCTCACCCGCGACCGCGGCTTCTACAAGACGTATTTTCCGGAAATCCGCGAGGAGGTATGATGCGCGTCAAATGGAGAGGCGGGATGCGCGTGAAGCGGATCGCGGTGGTTTTCCTGACGGGCCTGCTCGCCGCCGGACCCCTCGCCCTGGAGGGACAGGACGGCATCCGGCGGGTCACGCTTGCGGCGGCGCTGGAAGCCTTCGCCGCAAACAGTCTCGCGCTGCGCATTGCCCGGGACGAGGCGGCGGAGATTGCGGGGCGGGCGCGCCAATATCGCAGCTACGCCAACCCCGTCATCTCGCTCGTGCGCGAAGATTTGAGCCAGTCCGGGGAAAACTACTGGGAGACGACCGCGGGGCTGATGCAGCGGATCGAGTGGCCTGGTCGCACGACGGCGCGCGGTCAGGCCGCACGCCACACCATCAGCGGGGCCGGCGCCCGGTTTCGCGCCAATTCGCTGCAGCTGGTCTTCACGGTCCGAGAGGTGTACGTGGGCGCCTGGCTTGCGGAGGAGGCGGAGCGAACCACCGGACAGGCTGCGGAGATGATCTACGCCGTGACCCGGGCGGCTGAGCAGCGCTTCGAGGCGGGCGACATCTCAGGCTACGAAACCCGGCGTCTGCGCCTCGGTCGGATTCAGGCCGAGAAGGATGAGGCGGACGCGCAACTTCGGACCCGAGCCGCCCGCAGACTGCTCTCCTCGCTCGTATTCCCGGAAGCCGCCTTGCACGAGATGGGGCCGGCCGACGCGATCGTCGGCGTCCCTCCGGCTATCGTTCCCGAGACCGCCCTCGACGCCCTCTCGCGACGTCCCGACCTGGAAGCGGCCTCGCGGGAGCTGGACGCGGCCAGAGCCGAGCATACGGTCGCGATGCTGGGGTGGGTGCCCGATCCAACCCTCAGTCTGGCATACAAGGAGCACGCGGACGGCTTCAGGGGCGCAACGGTCGGAGTGGACCTCCCCCTGCCGATCTTCAACCAGGCGGGCGGCGCTCGGGACGAAGCCGCCGCGCGCGAATCGGTCGCTACCTCCAGCCTCGGCCTTGTTCGGCGCCAGGCCGAGCTGGATCTGGTCTCCGCGTCCGATCGATACTCGGTAGCCCGCGAACGTCTACAGGCCACCGGCGACGGCATCATGGCCGAGGCCGAGGCACTGTTGGCGGCCGCCAGGGTGGCCTACGACGAAGGCGAGATGACGCTGGTGGAGTTTCTGGACGCGGCAGGGGCCTTCAGAGATGCCCGTCTGAGCGCGCTCACCCTTCGGGCGGAAGCCTGGATCGCCTACTACAACCTGCTGCGCGCCATGGGTGGCCCCGCCGGGGAGGAATCATGATGCGCGGAGTCGGGGTGGCGCTGGCATCCGGGGCCGGGGCTGCGGTCTGGTGCATCGGCTGCGGTCCGGGCGCGGCCGATGTTCCGCCGGAGGCCGATCCGACCTACGCCGGCGGCGGGGTGGTGACGCTCTGGACCGACGCCCTCGAACTTTTCGTCGAGTATCCGCCGCACGTCCGGGACGAGGCGGGCGACGCGTGGGCGATCCATCTTACCTGGCTGGCGGACTGGACGCCGGTCCGGGAGGGTAGCCTGACGCTGGGGTTGCACGGCCCGGGGGGCGCGCGCGAGGAGATCGAGATGGCCGCTCCCAACCGGCCGGGAGTCTTCACGGCCGTGCCGGTGCTGCCGGCGGCCGGAACCTGGCTAGCCGACCTCACGCTCTCCGCCAGGGGCCGGGACTACCAGATTCCCGTAGGCGAACTTCAGGTCTTCGAGAGCGTGAATGCCCTGTTACCGGACGAGGAGACCCCGCCCGCGGGTCTGATCACGCTGCTGAAGGAGCAGCAGTGGACGATGCCGTTTGCGGTAGCGGTCGCCGAGGAGCGCAGCATTCCGCGCTCGATACCGGCGGCGGGCGAGATCGTCGCGCCCGCCGACGGGCTCGCGCACGTTTCCGCGCCGGTGGCGGGGCTGGTCCTGGTGCGGGGTCCCTCCCCGGCCCCCGGCGACCCGGTCGCCGAAGGACAGACGCTCGCTCTCATCGCCCCCACCAGCCTGGACGACTCGTTTGCGCGTATGCAGCTGCGGGTGGGGCATGCGGAGCGGGAGGCGGCGCGAGCCGAGCGGCTCTTCGCCGCCGAGGCCATCCCCGAACGTCGCCTGCTGGAGGCCCGGCACGAGGTGGAAGTGGCGCGCGCGGCCTTCGAGGCCGTGGGCGGGGTCCAGCCGCCGGAAGGCGATGAGACCGCGCATCTCTATTCGCTGCGAAGCCCCATCGGCGGCGTCATCTCGGACCGCCTTGTGGCCCCCGGCCAGCACGTGCAAGCCGGCGCGCACGCCTTCACGGTGGTCAATCCGGCGACGCTCTGGTTCATCGCCCGCTTGCCGGCGCGCGAGGCCGGGGCGGCGGGCGACGTGCACGAGGCGTGGTTCACCGTCGAAGGAGCGGCCGACACCCATGCCACCGACCGCCTGGTCTCCGTCGGCAGCGTCATCGACCCCGACACCCGCACCCTGCCCATGCGCTTTGCCGTCTCCAATCCGGAGGGCAAACTCAAGGTGGGCATGCTGGCCGAGGGGCGGCTGCTTACGGGAGAGCCTGTTTCCGGGGTCGCCGTCCCGGCCGCGGCGATTCAGGACGAGGACGGGCTGGCAGTCGTCTACGTCGAGGTCGGTGGGGAGAGCTTCCAGCGCCGGGTGGTCGAGCCGGGCCCCTCCGAGGGGTCATGGACCCTCGTCTCCGGGGTGGCGAGCGGCGAGCGGGTGGTCACCCTGGGCGGCTACCAGGTGTTCCTCGCCTCGCTGGGGAACGCCGAGCTCACCGACCACGGCCACCCGCACTGAAGCCGGACGAGCTGATGTCCTCGAGGCCGACGCAGCGGTCCAGCTTCCTCGACGCGCTGGTGCGCGCGTCGCTGGAACACCGGGTACTCACCATCGCTGCCGCGGTCGTCCTGCTGGTGGGCGGGGGCTGGGTCGCCGCCACCCTCCCCGTCGACGTCTTTCCCGATCTGACCGCGCCTACCGTGACGGTGCTCACCGACGCCCACGGCCTCGGCCCCGAGGAGGTGGAAAGCCTGGTCACCTTCCCGGTCGAAACCTCTGTGAACGGCGCGCCCGGCGTTCGCCGCGTGCGGTCGAGTTCGGCCCAGGGCATCAGCATCGTCTGGGTGGACTTCGACTGGGGAACCGACCTCTTCCGAGCCCGGCAGATCGTCAACGAGAGGCTGCAGCTCGCCGCGGCCCGGTTCCCGGAGGATGTCACGGCTCCCGTCCTCGCGCCCATCAGCTCGATCATGGGCGAGATTCTCCTGATCGGAATGAGGGCGCCCGAGAAGCAACTCATGGCGGCGCGCACGGCCGCCGACTGGATCGTGCGCCGCCGGCTCCTGGCCCTCCCGGGCGTGTCGCAGGTGGTTCCGATCGGGGGCGAAGTCCGGCAGTACCAGATCCTGGTCGATCCGCGCCGGATGTTGTCGTACGGTGTCGCCCTCGACGAGGTCCTCGCCGCCGCGGCCGGCTCGAACCGCAACGTGTCGGGAGGCGTGTACCGTTCCGGCGGCCGGGAAGTCCTCATCCGGGGCCTCGGACGCGCTCGCGGCCTGGAGGATATCGGCCTCACCGTGGTCGCCGTGCGGGACGGCGTCCCGGTGCTCATCGAGGACGTCGCGGAGGTCCGCATCGGCCCGAAGGTCCGCTTCGGAGCGGCTTCGGTGAACGCGCAACCCGCCGTCATCCTCTCGATTCAGAAGCAACCCGGGGCCAACACCCTGGAACTCACCGCGCGGGTCGACGCCGAGCTGGATCGGATCGAGGCGGAACTTCCCGAGGGCATTTCCTTCGAGCGGTCCATCTTCCGTCAGGCCGACTTCATCTCGCTGGCCGTCGACAACGTGGTGGAGGCACTCCGCGATGGCGCCGTGCTGGTCGTCGTGATCCTCTTTCTCTTTCTCTGGAACCTGCGCACAACCGTAATCTCGGTGGTCGCGATTCCGCTGTCGCTCGCGCTCGCCGTCATCGCCCTGCTTCTGCTCGGGGGCACGATCAACACGATGACGCTGGGGGGAATGGCGATCGCCATCGGCGCCCTGGTCGACGACGCCATCATCTTCGTGGAAAACGTCTACCGCCGGCTGCGCGGAAACCGGCAGCTCCCCGAAGACATGCGGACGGCGACCCGGCCTCTCATCCGCGACGCCGCGCGCGAGATGCGCGCTCCGATCGTGAACGCCACGATCGTCATCACCGTGGTCTTCGTCCCGCTTTTCTTCCTGTCCGGCGTGGAAGGGCGCATGCTCCGGCCGCTGGGCCAGGCCTACATCGTGGCCATCCTGTCTTCCCTGCTGGTGGCGATCACCGTGACTCCGGTGCTCTGCTCCCTGCTCCTGCCCGGGGATCGCTCGCTCGCGAGGAAGCACGAGCCCTGGCTGTTGCGCGGCGTTCAGCGTCTCTATGAAGGGATGCTGGATTGGACGCTCGCCCGCTCCGGCGTCGTGCTGGTGGGCGCGGCCGTGCTGCTCGCGGGCGCACTGGCCGCGATTCCTTCGCTGGGCGGCGAGTTCCTGCCCCCGTTCCGGGAAGGTTCGCTGACCATCTCGGCGGTCAGCCTGCCCGGGACGTCGCTCACGGAATCGGACGCGATCGGGACCCGCGTCGAGCGCCGGCTGCTGGCGCACCCCGCGGTGGTTTCCACATCCCGGCGCACCGGCCGGGCCGATCTCGATGAGCACGCGCAGGGCACCAACGCCTCCGAAATCGACGCGCTGCTCGACCTGACCGACCACGACCTCGACGATGTCCTGGAAGAGCTGCGCATCGACCTGGGCGGATTTCCGGGCACCAGCATCACGGTGGGGCAGCCCATTGGACACCGCATCGACCACATGCTCTCCGGGACGCGAGCCGCCATCGCGGTCAACCTGTTCGGGCCCGAATTGCAGCCGTTGCGCGACATCGCGGCGGAGATCGAGATGGTGGCGGGACAGGTGCCCGGTCTCGTGGACATCGCCGCCGAGCGCCAGGCCGACGTGCCGCAGCTTCAGGTTCGGGCGAACCGCCGCGCCATGGCCCGCTACGGCGTGACTCCGGGGTCGCTGACGGCGGCGGTGGATGTCGCCTTTCAGGGGGAGGAGGTGTCGCTCATCCGGGAGGGTGAGCGCGCGTTCGACCTGGTCGTGCGCTACGGCGACGAGCATCGCGAGAATGCGGACGCCATTGCCCGCACCCTGATGACCACCCCCGCCGGCGCGACCGTGCCGCTGTCGCAGCTGGCCTCCATCGTGTCCGCTCGGGGCCCCAACACCATCAGCCGGGAGAACGTCCAGAGGAAGATCGTGGTCAGCGCCAACGTGGCCGGCCGTGATGTCGTGGGGGCGGTGTCGGAGCTGCAGGCGCGGGTTGCGGCGGAAGTGGGGCTGCCGCAGGGCTACTCGGTTCAGTACGGCGGTCAGTTCGAGAGCGGGCAGGCCGCCACCCGGCGCATCACGATCCTGTCGATCTTCTCGATCGCCGCGATCTTCCTGGTCCTGTTGCGCGCCTTCCGGGACGTGCGCACGGCGCTGCTGCTGATGGCCAACCTGCCCCTCGCGCTCGCGGGCGGGGTGGCCGCGGTGCTGCTCATCGGTGCGACCATCAACGTCGCAACGCTGGTGGGCTTCATCACCCTGTTCGGGATCGCCGTGCGCAACGGCATCCTGCTGGTGAGCCGCTACCAGCACCTGTGCGGGCACGGTCTCCCGCTCCCCGCGAGCATCCGGCGCGGCTCAACGGAGCGTCTCAGCCCGATCGTCATGACCGCGCTCACCACCGGGCTGGCGCTGATCCCGCTGGCGTTGGGTATCGGCGAACCAGGCAAGGAGATTCAGGCGCCGCTCGCAGTGGTGGTGCTCGGCGGCCTGCTGACCTCGACCTTCCTCAACATGGTGGTCATTCCCGCGCTGTTCCTGCGCTACGGCCGGCTGGACACGGAGGCGCGCTGACCCCTCCCGCGGGTCGATGGCCTGGCCTGCGTCCTCGGGAGCGCTGGCCTAGTGCAGGATGTTGCGCGATCGCAGGTGAGCGGTGACCGCGCCGGTCATGAGAGGGCGGATGCGGTAGCGGGATGCGTGCGAGTGTCCCGGTTCCATCTCCCCTTTGGCCGAAGCCCCGGAGAGCCTCTCGACAATTCGATGGTCCTCCAGCGAACGGAAGAGGTGCAGGCTTTCGGGGCCCGGTGCCCGCGCGATTTCGCAGTATTCGGCAACCGTGAGCGTTCCGTGGTCGAGAATCGCCTTGAGAGCGAAACTGTGGGCCAGGTCCAGCCCCTTCATCCCGGAGTTCAGCGGCTTGAGCGGTTGCACGACGAGGCTGCCCTCGACCGTGGTGAAGTCCGCCGAACGCAGCCAATGGAAGAGCGCAAGGCGAGTGGATCCCAGCGCGGCACGGTGCAGGCGCTGGAAGTAGTCCGCCTCGATGAGGCGATCGTGCTTGTCCGTGCCCCGCAGCCGGCGGGTTCGGCGGCGCAGGACTGCTCGCCGGTCACGCGGCTCGGCGTAGCGAAGCGGAAGCCCGCTCAGCCGGTGGCGGGCCAGGATGGCTTCCTTCAGATGATCGGGGGACAGCTCGCTCAGCCTCACGCGCTCGATATCGTGAACGAAGGCGGGGGCACGCTTCTCCACCAGCTGCCAGGCCGACCGCGTCATGGCCGCAACCCAGAAGACCCTGGATTCGGTGCGCGACATGAAGGTCAGCAGCCGCTCGAACAGCTTGCTCCCTCCGGGCGTTCGCATGTGAAGATGCTCGGTTCCCTCCAGGACCGCGAAGCGGGGAACCGCCCCGGGCCGGGCTTGCATCACCTGGTGTGCGAGCGCGTCCAGGTCGCGCGCCTCTTCCAGACCCAGCCAGGTGGCGAGGCAGTCCGCGAGACGCGCTTCCGTCCGCACGCGCTCGCGGAAGGCTCGACTCACGCCGTCCGGGGCCTCTTCGGAGAGGCGGTCCGCGCAGATGTTCAGAAAACTGGTCACACCCGCGCCGGGCGAAGCGATGACGATAAGGGAACGTGGCTCTCCGGCCAGTTGCCTGGTCCAGGCGGCCGCCACCTCGGCCAGCGCATCGTCCCGCCCGGCCAGCAGTCTCGGGTCGGTCAACGGTTCCAGGGCGAAGAGGCGCCGGTAGACGACCGGGAGCGTGGGCGGGACCTCCTCGGCATACGCCAGTGTGCGTTCGGGCGGATCGACGGTTTCCCCGGCCCCGGGGCCGATGCCCAGGCTCCCCGCCAGCCGCCGCAGGAGTCCCAGAACGACAGCTGAACCAGCCCGCAACCGGGCTCCGGCATGCGCCCATCGGCCTCGCCAGCGCTGCCAACCCCGAATGAGCCTGGCCGTAAGGTACGTGCGGGCTCCGAGATAGCCGGCGGTGACGCGGTCCGCCGTCACCTGCTCGATCAGATGCTGCGAGCCTTCGCCGACTTCGTGTGCGACACGGGTCTCGGCAGCCGCGAGGGCCTCGTGCAACCCGTCGCGCGCTGCCGCAGCCTTGGCGCCCGCGCGCAAGAGGCCGTTGGCGGCGAGCACGACGGGACGGACGGAGGCGGAATCGTCGGCCTCCTTCAACTCCGCGATCGCGGCGTCGTATCCGAAACCGGATACTTCCCGAAGCTCGCCGACCTCCGAACGAGCCCGGTGCAGCGCCTCCCGGATCACGGTCGGCGCGGTCCGGATGCGCTCTCTCCTCAGAGTGTCGAACGCCTGCAGGGTGACTTCGCGCAGCCGCACGGTCCTGTGGTTACCGGCGGGCTTCCTCAGCGGTGTCCCGGGCTCCGGGATGTCATGGAGGGCGAGGGCGTCGGGCATCCCGCTGCGCATCGCGTCGAGGCCGTCCATCACCTTCTCGACCTGAGCGGTCATGGTCTCGAACGTGGCCTCGGTATCCGGGAGGGCGTCCTGTACCCGCGCCAGGGCCACGTCCGCCCGCTCGCGCTCGGTCGCCAGCGCCTGCGCCAGGCTGGCTTCGTCCCCGGACAGGGTTTCCGCCCGGCCGCGGCCCCGTCGCAGTACGGCCTCGGCTGTGCCGAGAAGCGAGTCCGCCTCCCGGACGGTCTCGCCCCATTCCGCATGCAACTGGCGGAGAATCCCATCGGTGTCGCGTCGCATCGCGACCAGGCTCCGGTACAGCTCCACGCGAGACGCCGCCCCTTCGGCCCACGCATCCCAGCGCCGGGCCAGCTCCCGTTGGCGTCCGACGGCCGGACGGCTCGATGGAGGGTCCGCGGCGAAGGTCCCGGCCACGGCGACCGAGGCGTGCAGGATCTCGCCCATGAGCTCGAAGCTCGCGCCGCTCTCCCTCCCCGAAGCGTGCCCGATGTCCTCCTGGAGCGCCTGGAGTTCGGCATGGAGCGCCGCGCCCGCGGCCCGGTGGGCTCTGGCCCGGTCTTGCCGGCCCGGTTGTCCCGCGGAGTCGACGGCTGACGGGTTGAACACGGCGGCGATCCAGTGTGCCCAGGCCCGCTCGAGGTGCCCGAGCCAGGCGGCGCGGGCGCGCTGGCTCTCGCGGAAAGCCCTGGCCTGAGCGCGAAGCACCACCTGGTCGAGGTGCTGCCGGGCCAGCCTGGCTGCGGGAACGCTGCGCACCCGGCCTCGCGGGAGGACCGGAGCCAGCGCCCGCGCGCAGGCTCGCTTGATCGTCCGTACCGCGCCCGTCCCGGCAGGTTGTGCGTGCAGGGTCCGGGAAACGGGTGCCTCGATGAGCGCCGGAAGCTCGGCCAGAGAGGCTCGTACGCGATCTGCCGTCGAGGCGAGCGACTCCTCCAGCGAGGTGGCTGCCGCAGACCCCGCCAGAGCCGTACGGAGGGGCCGGATGACATGATCCGACACCGTGGAGCGATACTGCCCGAGGATCCCGTCCGCCAGCGCATCGGCTCCGTCCGCCGGGGGCCCGGTGGCATCCGCAGGATCCCCGGCATCTTCCGCGGCGACCCCGGCGCCGCTGGCGGCCTGGGCCGGAGATATCCCGGCCAGCGCCCGCTCGTGCGCGGCCGCCGCCTCTTTCAGCGTCCGTCGCAGGGGCAGCCAGACGTCCTCTTCGTAGCGCCGCCAGGGTTCCCGGAAGGGTTCGTGTACGGCGGCGGAGACAAGGGCGACGATCTCGGCGTCGCTCATTGTACGGTTCGCTCCCCGGCACGGGGGGTCTCGGAGGGCTCGACCATCGGATACCAGTCGTGCTCAGGCATGAGCCCGGCGGCTCGGAAGCCGTCCCGCGCCCGTTCCGTGATGTCGCTCTTCATGAGGAACTCGAAGCGCGGATCGAGCACGTACGCCTTCACCTTCACACGGGTGACGAAGGTGGTGCGGAATTCGTCTCCGACCAGCACGACGATGGGCTTGTTCAGGAACACGTACTGCGAGTTGAGCGCGGCTTCGAAGGCGATTTCCTTCGCCTTGCGCTCGTCAACCCGGCCCGGAAGGTACAGGTCCGTTACGACCTGGCAGTGCAGTTGCCCGGCGTTGGCGTTGTGGACCTGTTCCTCCACCACCTGCGAGTTGGGCACGGACACCAGGTTGTCGTCGGCGGTGACGATGCGGGTCGACCGCAGGCCGATCGAGACGACCTCGCCGTAGGTGCCCCCGACCGAGATCTTGTCTCCCACCTGGAATGGCTGGTCGAAAACCACGGTCAAGCCCCCGAACACGTTCTTGAGCAGATCCTGCGCCGCGATGCCGAGCGCCAGACCCATCGCCGCGCTCGCGGCGAGGAGGCCCTGGGCGTCGACGCGGAAGACGGTGCGCAGGATGAGAAAGCCCGCGATTCCCCACAGCGACATGCGCGCGATGGGGATGAGCCACTTGATGGAGAGGCGCCGGGATACGCTGCGCTCGGCCAGCGTCTCCAGAATCCAGATCACAGCCCGAATCAGGAAATGGAAGACGACGAGTACCACGAGCGACCAGAAGACGCTGACCCCAAGGCTCCGGACCTCGTCGCGAGCGCCCTCCAGACTGAGGGCCTCGGTGCCGGCGCTGTCCGCCTGGGCCGTGCCGGCGGACCCGCTCCGCTCCATGGAGTCCAGGCGAGATAGTATCAACTCCTGTGCAGCAGTGATGTCACTGAGCTGCGCGGCGAGGGAGTCGAGGGTGGCCTGCTCCTCCACCCCGGTCACCACTACCGTGCCGGACTCCGCCTCGGGTGCCGGAGTCTGGGTGCACGCCGCCAGCAGCGTCACGGCGACGAGGCAGCTCGCGAAGCGCGGCAGCAGCCCCCGGGGAGGGCGGTTTCGATGTGCAGGGGCCATGGCTCAGCGGATCCAGTTGGTGGTGCCGGAACACTAGTTTAACATCGCAGCGCGAAGCAGAGGGCGATTCGTACCCCTCCGAGGAGTCCGGGCTATTCGCCTTCCAGCGCCTCCAATGCCTCCACTATGTCTTGCTGGAGGAACTCTTCGGAAAGCATCCCACACCGGTAGTTCAAGCGCCTTCGACAGCAACTCCCTCGCTCGTTCCCTGCCTCTTTCGGCATCGAGTGCAGGTAGCCTGGCCGCATATTCCAACAGCACAACCTTGGACTCCGGTTCGAGTTCCATGGCGCGCTCGAAGTGGGCGACGGCGTTCTCCAGGCTTCCCCCATACATCGATCGGGCAAGGAATCCGGCACCAACGATGTCGGTGTGCCAGCCGCCGAAGGCCACGTGCGCTTCGGTGAAGTCGGGATAGAGGGCAAGCGCTGCCTCGAGCAGGTCGCGGATCTTGCCGGCGAGGCCACGGCGAAGCGCCGTGATCGTACCCACGGTTTGAGCATATCGGCCAACAGCGTGGGCGGATTGGAAGTACGCCTCGGGGTTGGTCGAATCGGCGCGCACGGCCTCCTCGGCCAACCCCATCGCGCGTTCGAAAAACCCGGCTCGATCCTCCTCGGTTGCCACATAGTAGCCGTGCACCGCCAGTGATCGCGCCGCCAAGGCATAGCCCTGAGAGGTTCCAACCGCTTCGGCGAGACCTGCCGCGTCGAGAAAACGGGCCTCTGTGAAGGCTGACCTTGCGTCATCAATCGACTGCGCACTCGCGTTGGCCGCGAGTAGCAAGAGGCCCCAAACCGCAGCGAGTCGGGCAGATCGGGCAAAGGTCATCTCAGTCTCCCTGGTTCACGAACAAAGGCCCGACCGTCCCTGACAACGACGGGCGTATCATACGCGTTCGAGAGCTCCCGGAATCGACCCAGGATCGAATCCGCCATGACGCCGGTGGCAACCTCCGACATCCCGCGTCTACGAAGGAATTCGGTTCGGTCATTCGCCTCGAACAACTCGGCGCCTTCGTTCAGGAGCAGGGGCACGAACTCCATCCCCGTCACCTGGTCGCCCTCGACGGTCAGCAGACCAATGAGGCCCCAAAACGCGAATTCTCCGGGGTAGCCTCCCACGTCGCCCATCGCGTGATACGCGAGGCCGCCGAATTGACGTACGATCGGGCGCCCCCGGTACCACTCGACTCCATCGAACCCACGGTGGCCACCGCCCAGGTAAAGAGACGCACCTGCGTCGATTATCGCTTCGGCGAATCCCTCCTGCCATGCGTCGAGATCGGGCACGGGATAGTGACCTTCCTCGTTCTGCTCTCCCTGACCTACCCCGTCGAAATCGCCACCGTCCAACTGCAAGTGCTGATAGTAGATGACGAAGTCCGCGTTCGCGGCCGCCTCCCTGACCGCCTCGAGGTTTCGGTCCCAATCTGCCTGGTGGCCCAGCCAGACCCCGTTCACGTTGTCCAGCAACAGCTCGCGTTCGTCTCGGCTCGTGGTCGACGCCACCAGTGCAAACGTGATCCCACCAGCCTCGAGATAGGCCGGAGCGAGGGCCGCTTCCATCGTAGTGCCGGTGCCGGCAATCGCCACCCCGTTCTCCCGTGCGGCCGCGATCGTTTCGCGGATGCCGCATTCGCCCAGGTCCCAGGCATGGTTGTTCGCAAGCGACATCAGGTCGAACCCCATCCCCGCCAGGTATTGCATCACGACCGGAGACACGGCGTGGGGCGCATCCGTATTGCCTGGACGCAGCGATGGAGGGATATCGGGACTGCCCGTGATGGTTACGTAGTCGGCCGGAACACCGCAGGGGTTGGTCTCCCCATTCACCGCCATCTCGAAATTGGTGAAGGCGACGTCGGCGGATGCGACGATCGGTTGGACCGTCGCGAACGGTGTCTCGGCGATAAGGCGCGGGTCCAGCTTGATCAGCGCCTGCCCGGTGATCGCAAGCGTCACCTCCGGTGGGCCTGGCTCCGCTCCACAGGAGAGACAGGTAGCCATGGCGCCGGCCATATAGAGTGCTCGCAGGGTCATGTCCACTTCCATTCCTTGGTCACATTTGCAAGAAGTCGCCCGGCGAAGAGAATCTTCATGGATGAGATGCGACCGCGCCAGCGGATAAGAGGGAGTCCCGAGGCGGCGGTCGAGGCCATCCGGGGACCACAGGGGGAGAGAGGCGTGACGATCAGCAACGAGAGAGTGACGATCGCGATGGTCGCCGGAAGAGCAGGAGGAGGACGCCCGCCGCCTGGCAGCCGAGCGCGACGAGGAGGAGGACCGGGACCCGGATCTCCGGTGGTAAGCTAGATGAAAGGCTCCGTGACCCGGGACGGGGCCACGGCGTCAATACCGGGCGGTTCGCCGCGCCTGCCCCGTCCTAGTACTTGATCATGGAGAAGATGATCGACGGCACGAGCGGCTCGCCTTCCGGCTGAATTGCCTCGATGCACATGTTCGCCTCGGGGTTTCCGGCCGACATCATGACTTCTACCACGTCACCCGCCTCGAGCGGAACGATTCCCTGCGAGATGATGACATCCTTGGCCATGCTCCCCTCGTCCTGGCAGAGCTGGACGTTGGAGTTGGCCACATCCGTCCCGTTCACGCGCAGCCAGAGGTCGAAGCAGCCGTAGGGACCCGCACCTTCCCGCCCGACCTGGGGCGCGGCGACGATCAGATATGCTCCGGACTCCTCAACGGTCATCTGGTTGGCCGCCATGGCGACTCCGCTGGCGGCGTCCGTGATGTCCATCTGGACCACCTCGGGTGCCATCCCCGGGCACTGGGTGATCGTCGAGGAAGCCTGAAGATACTGATCGGGGCTGTCCATGCTGTCGTCGTCCGCGCCCTGATCGCAGGCTGCCGAGCTCAGGGACACCAGAAGCGCGAGGGAAACTGCGGCGAACTCTTTCATGATTCCTTTTCCTCCATTGATGGGGATCTTCAACACGGTACGGCGTTTCCCGGTTTTGTCGCAAGTATGTCCTCTTCTGACGCATGTGAACCGGCTCCCTCCACACAACTTCCCTGGTTGCGCCACCCGCCCGCACCGCGCACCGTACCTTCCATGAAATCCTTCTTCCCCATGAGGCGAAGCGAGGGCGCGACGCTCGTCTTCCTCATCGCCTTCGCCGCGTTCGCGTTCATCCCCGCATGGCGCACCATCGAGCTCGGCGGGATGGCCGTATTCGGATGGCTCATCGCCGCGTTGATGCTGATCTCGCCGGCGGTGACCCTCTTCGTGTTCCTGCGGCGCGACGGTACCGGAGGCGCGGCGCCCGAGGGGAGCGGAGCTGATCCCATCGCTGGCGGAGAGCGGGACGGAGGAGAGAGCTGATGCTCCTCGAGCGCATCCTCGTCGGGGTCTACCTGGTCGCCTGCATCGGGATCGGGATCCTGGCGTCGAAGAAGGTCATGGGCTCCCGCGACGAGTACTGGGTCGCGGGGAGGCGCATCGGCACGGTCGTGAACTCGATGGCGATCATGGCGGCCCTGGCGAGCGGGGGCTCCATCATCGGTGTCATGGGTCTGGCGTACGCCCAGGGCATCCCCGCGACGCTGGCGCTCTTCGGAGGGGCGGTGGTCGGCTTTCCGCTCGCCTCCATCCTTGTCGCGAGGCCGCTGCGAAACTTCGGCAAGTTCACGATCACCGACTTCCTGGGCTTCCGGTACCCCCACGCACTGGTCCGGTACCTGGTCCCGATTCTCATCGTAGCGGCTTTCACGATCTACATCGTGGCGCAGCTCAAGGCGGCGGGCATTACCGCCGAGGCGCTGCTGGGGATCCCGTACAACACGGCCCTGGCCCTGGCCACGGTAGTGTTCATCATCTACGTCTCGTTCGGAGGCATGGTCGCGATCACCTGGACGGATGTGATCCAGGGATTCCTCATGCTCTTCGTCATCGCGGGCACGGCCCTCGTGCTGGTTTGGCAGGTGGGATCGCCCTTCGAGATCATGAGCCAGGCCACGGCCGTGGCGCCCGAGCTCGGACAGGTCGCGCACCGGCCCGTGTCCGGCTACCTCGGCTACTTCATCATCTGGGCTACGGCCATCCCGGTCATCCCCCACATCGTCATGAGGGTCTTCACCGCGAGGGACGCCGAGAGCGCGCGCCTGTCGCTGAATCTGGCGATGATCGTGTACAGCGTGATGATCCTCGCGGCGGTGCTCGCGATCGTGCCGGTCGGCAGGATGGACTTTCCGGGGCTCCAGGATGCGGACCAGCTATTCCTCCGAGTGATGGAGACCCGGTTTCCACCGCTGATCCGGGGGATTGCCGTCGCGGCAGTGCTCGCGGCCGTCATGTCCACCACGGATGCGCTGCTGCTCGCCTGCAGCTCGGCCATCGCGCACGACATCCTCGGCGGCTTTTTGCGGGACCGGGCCAGCGAGCGGACGCTGAGCCTCGTGCGCATCGGCTCGACCTGGGTGATCGGGATCGCGGCTCTCCTGTGGGCGTTCTCGCCGCCCGAACTGATCACCGAGTTCTACACGGCGGGGGTCGGAGTGCTCAGCGCCAGCCTGTTCGTGCCCACCATCGCCGGGCTCTGGTGGAAGAGGGCCAACCTGGCCGGCGGAGTCGGAGCCGTCGTGTCGGGCGCGGCCGTCTACGTCCTGGTGCAGCTGGGCATCATCGACATCGGTCTGGCGCCGGTGATCGTCGGCCTCGCGGCCAGTGCCGCGGCCATGATCCTGGGGGGGCTGCTCGGGCCTCGGGAATCCAGGGAGATGGTCGAGCGGATCGAAGCGCTGCACGGGTAGGTTGCGCACCCGATCGGACTCACGGCACCGGACGGCGAAGATAGTCTCCTGGCGGCGGTACGGGACTGGAGGGGAGCGACCCGCCGGCGACATTGAACCGCCAGATGACGAAAGCGCCTAACGCGATCCCTCCAGCCGCCATGAGGACCGCCGTCCTGCGCGTATCCAACTCCTTCTGCTGCAGCTCGGCGATGTGGGCCAAGGGGATGCCCACGGTGTCGATTCCTGTTCCGAAGGCCTGGCCCGAACGGGCCAGCACCGCGGAACCCACGACCACGTAGAGGCTGTCGGAGTCCGACCCCACGACCTGACCTTCGGGATTCGGACTCCGTCGGCCCGTCCGCGTCTCGAAGCTCTGCTGGCCTGAGGGGGTGAGCATGGCCCGGGCCCGGGATCCCGGAGCAATGCTCTGGACTCCCTCCACGCCGCGATACGAGTAGCAGCCCGCCACCGCCAGAGCGATGCAGCCGGCCAGCAGGGAAACCGCGGTTCCCCGTGCGGTCATCGCTCTCATCACCGATCCTCCCCTGAGATTCCCTTCGCGCTACCGACCCGGGGGCAGGATCTCGTCAAGTCGTCTCTCAAGCCGCCGCTTGAGGGCTCGGTGTCCCTCAGTGGGCGGATAGAGGGAGCCGGGTCGGACGGCCTCCCCGTTCAGCGCAACATAGAGGCTCTGTGCCTGCTGCCGGAGCTCGGCCAGGTCATCGTTCTCCTCGAGGGCCCCCTCCTGAGTCTCCTCGATCCGCTGCAGAGCCGCGAGCATGTCCAGGAGGAAGGCCTCTCGATCCCGCTGCTGCGTCAGGGTGATCAGGTCGGCCATCGCCGGATCCAGCCCGACGCGGACCCGCCGGGCCCGCTCCTCGCCCCCGGCTGCGATGGTGACCACGTAGGTGCCGGAGGAGACGAACGGCCCACGTCGCTCGATGGTCCGAGGGAGCTCGGCGGAGCCCTGGCGCTCCCAGGTCTCCATCGGGTCGGACGGGAGCCCGTGGCGAAGATCCCAGTTGACCCTGTGCACGCCCGCTTCTCCGGGAACCCGCATCTCCCGGACCACTCCGCCACCGGGGGCCCGGACCGTCAAGGCGGCCTGGCCGGCGCTCCCCGGTCCGATGCGGTAGGTGATGAGGACCCCGTCGTCCGGGTTGCTCCCGTGGAATTCCGCGTTGCCCCGGTACGAGGTGTCCTTCCGGTAGCTGAAGACCGTCCCGTCCCGAATAGAGAAGAGGTGGAGCGGCGCCGCCGCGACATCCGCGGTCCATGCCGCGAGATGGCGCGTGTCGTCCACGATCCAGACGCTCCGTCCGTGGGTGCCGAGCACCAGGTCCTTCTCCCTGGGGTGGATCAGAAGGTCGTCGTAGGGGGCGGTCGGGAGGTTTGGCATCCTGGCCCAGCCGGCCCCTGCGTCGGTGCTGACGAAGACGGCGTGCTCGGTGCCGACGAAAAGGACGTTCGGGTTGTCCGGGTGCTCCGCCAACACGTTCACCGAGCCCGACGGAAAACCGGCGGCCAGCGACTCCCAGGTGCGGCCAAAGTCCGTGGTCCGGGCCACATAGGCATCGAAGTCCCCGTCCCGGTGAGCGTCGAAGGTGACGTAGGCCGTGCCGGGCGCCGAGGCCGAACCCACTACCCGGCTCACATAGGTACCGTCCGGGACGCCGTCCACATTCCGGCCCGCCTCCGTCCAGGTTTCGCCGCCGTCCCGGGAAACCTGGACGTTGCCGTCGTCGGTGCCTGCCCAGAGGACGTCGGGGTCCAGGGGCGACTCGGCGATCGTGACGATCTCGCCGTAGTTGGACTCCCCATCGTGCTTCGAAATCCTGATGTCCGCCCCGGACACGCCCATGAGCTCCAGGGCTTCCCGGTCGGCGGCGCGGGTCAGGTCCTCGGTCCGCTGCCAGCTCTCGCCGCGGTTCCGGGAGATGAAGAGTCGGTTCCCGGCCACGTAGACCGTCTGCGGATCGTGTTGCGACACCAGGCTGGGCGAGACCCAATCGAAGCGATACTCCTCGCCCTCGGGCGGGCGGGGACGAATGTCGAGGATGTCGCCGGTCTCGGTGTCGACCCGGGTATAGGCTCCGTTCTGGGAGTTGCCGTACACGTAGCGGGGGCTGGTCGGGTCGGGCTGCCAGTACATCCCGTCGCTGAAGCCTATCTGCCTCCAGTCGTCGTCGATGATCCCGATCCAGTGACGGGTGCGGGAAGGACCCATCCACGAGTGGTTGTCCTGCAGTCCCCCGTAGACCCAGTAGGGGTCCTGCATGTCCACGCCGATGGCGTAGAACTGAGCGATGGGGAGGTTGTAGGACGCCCGAAAAGTCTGCCCCCGGTCGTAGGTCTCGTAGAACCCCCCGTCCCCCGCCAGGTACAGGTGGTCCGGGTCGTTCGGATCGATCCAGAGCGCGTGGTGGTCCCCGTGGACGCCCACGTCGTAGGTAGGGGTCTCCGCGATCAACTCGAAGCTTCGGCCACCGTCCTCGCTCTTGAAAGCACTGCCGCCCAGGATGTAGACCCGGTTCTCTTCGCTCGGATCGATGAAGATCTTGGAGTAGTACATGGGCCGGGGATTCAGGTCGTTCACCTTGTTCCAGCTGTTCCCGCCGTCATTCGAGCGGTACGTCCCGGTCCCTTCGTCCGTACCGTGCTGGATGGTCGCCATAACCACGGAGGGATCGCTCGCGGTCACCGCCAGGCCGATCCGCCCCTTGTCACCCGCCGGGATCCCCTGGGTGAGCTCGGTCCAGTTCTCACCTCCGTCGGTGCTCCTGAAGATCCCGCTCCCCGGTCCTCCCCCGTTGAAGCCCCAGGTCCGGCGCAGCCGCTGGTACATGGCTGCGTAGAGGACATCGGGGTCCGACGGGTTCAGCGCCAGGTCCACCGCGCCCGTCCACTGGTTCGCTCCCGCGAGCACCTTCCGCCAGCTCCGGCCGCCGTCGGTCGTCATGTAGACGCCCCGCTCCTCGGACCCCCTCCAGAGGTTGCCCGACGCCGCCACCCAGGCGACGTCCGGGTCGTCGGGATGCACTACGACCCGCCCGATGTGGCGGGTCTCTTCCAATCCCAGGTGCCGCCAGCTGTCGCCTCCGTCGTCGGAGCGGTAGACCCCGTTCCCCCAGGACGTGCTCTGCCGGTTGTTCTGCTCCCCCGTTCCGGCGTAGACGATCCGGGGATCCGACTGGGCAATCGCCACGTCGCCGAAGGTGCTCACGGCCATGGTGTCGAAAACGTTCGTCCAGGTGTGGCCCCGGTTCACGGTCTTCCAGAGGCCACCCGAGGCGGAGGCCGCGAAGATCGTGGACGGATTGTCCGGCAAGGCTTCGACGACGTGGATGCGACCGCCCGCGACCGCGGGCCCGATGGTACGGGGCTGGAAGGCCTGGAGATCCTCGGTTCGGATGGGGGCCGGGGACTGGCCGAGAAGGGGCCGTGCGGAAACCGATGGCGCCAAGGCCAACAGCACGAGCCCGAGAAACGAAGCGGCGTACGGGGAAGGGGCGATTCGGCAGGTCGACATCGGGGCACTCCTTTCCAGCGGGAAGGGGAGGGCTGGACCGCCTCGTTGATCTTCATAACGGCGGAGACTCGCCCCCAACATCCAAACTTCCATGGAAACCCTGGAGACGCAAGCGAGGTGGCCGGCAGTGTCAACTCGGCCCAACGCGTCCCGAGTCATCCAAACCGTTGTGAGACAACCGGTAACGCTGTTTGCCACGCGGCATTGGAGCTACGTCCGCTGGCCAATCCGTCCTCCCCAACCGTATGAGGACGACGACGCCACGGAGCTTCACGAAGAATCAGAAATTGGCTCCGTCAAGTTTCGACACCTATTCTGATATCGGTCATCTCGACGCGAAACATATGGAAGGGGAGATGCCAACCTGGGGGTCGGAAGGCGGGCGACGCCCAGCGTGGTCTTCCCCCTGGCTGAAGTGCCCTGCTGGACATCCCTCCCCGCCCTCTGTGGTAGCCCGGGTGCCGGGGCCCGTCGCGTGTCTCGGCATCCTCCAGACGGTGCACCGCAGCGCGGAGGACAAAGATGCGCCTCACCGTGATCTGTCCCGTAGTAGCCTCGATCGTCCCCTTGCTCCTCGGGCTGGCCTGCACCGGGGAGCCCGACGGTGCGGTGCCCGGCGCCGCGGAACCTGCCGCGCTCACGCCCGAGCTCCTGGAAGGGCTGCGCTTCCGTTCCATCGGCCCTGCCGTCACCGGCGGCCGCATCCACGACATCGAGGGGGTGCCCGACGATCCCTCGACCCTGTACGTGGCCAGCGCGTCCGGCGGGCTGTGGAAGACGACGAACAAGGGGACGACCTGGACCCCGATTTTCGACGACCAGCCGGTCAGTACGTTCGGCGACGTGGCCATCGCGCCGTCGAACCCGGAAATAGTCTGGGCGGGAACCGGCGAGCAGAACAACCGGCAGAGCTCCTCGTGGGGGAGCGGCGTCTACCGCTCGACGGACGCCGGGAGCACCTGGTCGCACCTCGGCCTCGAGAACACTCGACACATCGGCAAGATCGAGGTCCACCCGGAAAATCCGGATATTGCGTATGTGGCGGCCCTCGGCAACCTCTGGGCGGCGAGCGCCGACCGCGGTGTGTTCAAGACCACGGATGGCGGACGGACGTGGGAGAAGGTGCTGTTCGCGGACACGCTGACCGGCGTTGTGGACCTGGTCATGGACCCCTCGAACCCGAACACGCTCTACGCCGCCGCCTACCAGCGGCAACGCCGCGTCTGGGGCTTCAACGGCGGCGGACCGGGGAGCGGAATCCACAAGACCACCGACGGCGGCGGCACCTGGCGCCGTCTCGCGAACGGCCTCCCTCAGGGTGACCAAGGGCGCATCGGCCTGGCAGTCTCCCGCTCGAACCCCCGGGTCCTCAACGCCATCATCCAAGCGGACAGCGCCGACCAGGGCGTCTACCGCAGCGAGGACGGCGGCGAGACCTGGACGAAGATGCACAGCCGCAACGAGCGGCCCATGTACTACAGCGAGATCTTCATCGATCCCGGGAACGACCAGCGCGTCTACACCCTGGCCAGGTACTCGTACCGGAGCGAGGACGGCGGCCGCACCTGGACCCAGATCGGGAGACCCCCCACCTACGATGTGGGCGTCAAACCGGATCAGCATGCCCTGTGGATCGATCCCACCGATACGCGCCACCTGTACGTGGGCACGGACGGTGGCCTGTATGAGAGCTGGGATCGGGGCGAGCTGTACATGAAGATCGACAACCTGCCGATCGCGCAGTATTACGCCGTCGGCGTCGACATGCGTGACCCGTATTTCATATATGGCGGCCTGCAGGACAACCACTCCTGGATGGTCCCCAGCGCAACCCGGCACTGGTCCGGCATCCTGCGCGACGATTGGGCGCAGATCGAGTTCGGCGACGGCATGTACCACCAGCCCGATCCCACGAGCCACCGCTACATCTACTCCAACGCGAACGACGGCAGACTGACCCGCGTGGATGCCGAGACGGGAGATATCCTGGCCATCAAGCCGCATCCGCCCCCAGGCGAGGAGGAGTATCGGTTCGACTGGGAGACGCCGACCTTCCTCTCCCGGCACGACCCCGGTGTCATCTACCTGGGAGGCAACCGCCTCTTCATCTCCCGGGACAGGGGCGCCTCCTGGGAGCGCACAGACGACCTGAGCCGGCAGATCGACCGCGACACCCTGCGAATCATGGACGTCCTTGGCGAGGACATCACGCTCTCGAAGAACGACGGCACCGGCTCGTTCGGGGAGATCGTCACGATCGCCGAGTCGCCTCTCGACCGGAACGTGCTCTGGGTCGGCACGGACGACGGCAACCTTCAGGTTTCCCGGGACGGCGGCGCGACGTGGACGGAGGTGGGGCAGAACGTGGGAGGCGTCCCGGACGGCACCTACGTCAGCCGGGTCATCGCATCGGTCACGGGGCCGGGCGTCGCGTATGCGACGTTTGACGCACACCGCGAAGGCGACTTCGCTCCTTACGTCTTGCGCACGGGCGATTTCGGCGGAACCTGGGAGCCCCTCACGAGAGGGCTGCCCTCGGGGTCCGTCAACGTCATCCGCGAGCACCCCGGAAACCCGAGTCTCCTCTTCCTGGGCACTGAGCATGCCCTGTTCGCCTCCGCCGATGCGGGCGCGAACTGGATGAGGTTCGACTCGAACCTTCCCACCACGCTTTACGACGACCTGGTCATTCACCCCCGGGACGACGATCTGGTCGTGGCCACCCACGGCCGCGGCATCTGGATCCTGGACGACCTGACCCCGCTTGTGGAGTGGTCGACCGACGTCGCGGACGCGGCCGCGCACCTCTTTACCATCCAGTCGGCCACGATCTTCCAGTTCCGCAAGGACGACATGTACCGGGGCAACCACGAGTTCGTGGGCGAGAACCCGCCGTTCGGCGCGATCATCAGCTACTACCTGGGCAACACGGCGCCTTCTGTCCGCGTCACGGTGGCGAACGGCCAAGGTGCGCCGGTGCGCACGCTGGAGGGGCCGTCGTCCCCCGGTATTCACCGAGTCGTCTGGGACCTGCGTCATGAATCGCCACCCTACGAAGCGGCCCTCGCGCTGGTCGAAGTGGGAGATCCGCCGCTGCCCGGACCATCGGGGGTGCTCCCTCACCCGGTAACGCCGAGGGGGCCCTTCGTCGCACCTGGCACCTACCGGGTGACGCTCGAGGCCGGGAGCGCCCGGATCACCAACGACGTCGTCGTGAGGCCCGACCCGCGCATGCCCACGATCGCCCAAGGAGACAATGAGGAGAGGGAGCGCTTCCTTGTGGAACTCCTGGTGCTGCAGCAGCGCGCCTTCGACGCACTCGGACGCGCCGCGGCCCTTGACGAGCAGGTTGAGGGGAGTGGCCTCGACCGTCTCGAAACGTTGCTCCGCGACATCTACGGGCTCGCAGCTGAGTTCAACGGGAACGGCGTGAGGCCAGGTAGCCTCTATCCGCCCACCCAAACCCACCGGCAGCGGTACACGGCATTGGAAGGCTCGCTGACCGAGGCGCTGGAGAATCTGACACAGGAGGAGGCGCGGGCCGGAGGTGGCTAGAAGGCCCGTGCCCGTGCCAGCGCCGGGATCATTTCACGGCGCTGAGAAGGACCCATGAAAAGAGGAGGGACACATGAGTTGGTCAGACGTCTACGGCAGAATATTCTCTGCGCAGGCTCGGAGAACGTTGCTCACGGTGTGCGCCGCGGTGCTGGTCCTTCTGGTGCTGCCAGCGAGTAGCGCCGCCCAAGGGACCGGGACCCTGACGGGGCTGGTGACCCACGCCACCACCGGCCGGGGCCTGGGCGCGGCACAGGTCTTCGTGGTGGGCACCCAGATCGGAAGCCTTGCCCGTGGCGACGGCCGCTACCTGATCCTCAACGTGCCCGCTGGCACCCACCAGGTTCAGGTGATTCTGGTGGGTTACCCGACGGAGACGCAGGAGGTCACGGTCCAGGCTGGCCAGTCTGCGGTGGCTGATTTCGCCCTGACGCCCCGGGCCATCGACATGGACGAGATCATTGTGACCGGGACGGCGGGGGCCGTCGGCCGCCGGGAGGTCGGAAACAGCATCTCGGCCATTAATGCCGAAGATGTCCGGGGGCGCGCCATCAAGACGATGGACGACGTCCTGGCGGCCAGTGCCACCGGCCTGGACATCCTTTACACCGGAGGAGATGCCGGCTCCGGCGCCACCATACGCATCCGCGGGGTGAACTCCATAACCCAGGAGAACGAGCCCCTCATCTATGTGGATGGCATCCGGGTCTACAGTGGGCACTACATACCCCCCAAGTCAGGGCCTCTCCCGGGCCTCACGACCGCGAGCACGCCAGGTCAGAGGAGTTCGCCCCTGAACGACATCAACCCGGAGGACGTTGCCCGCGTCGAGGTCATCAAGGGGGCGGCCGCTACCACGCTGTACGGCACCGAGGCCGCCGGGGGCGTGATCCAGATCTTCACCAAGTCCGGGGCCGGTGTACAACAGGGCGTTACCGTCTGGGACGCGAAGATCACGCAGGGCATGTCCCGCCTTCCAAGCCAGTGGGGGCCGAATGGACGACCTTCGGAAGCCTGGTTCAACGCCTACGGCCCCGAGTCCGAGGGGATTTTCCTCGACCAGTGGTTGGACCGGGGCTATTTCCAGGAATACAGCCTGTCGGCCCGGGGGCGGCGGGAAGAGCTGACCTACTTCCTGTCGGGCCGCTGGCTTAGTGACGAGGGCGTCTTGCCTTCGGACCAGCAGTCCAGGGAATGGACGGTGCGGGCGAACACTTCCTTTGCCCCCACTCCCGCCATCACCATCGGATTCAACAACCACCTCAGCCGGCGGAGGGTGGACTGGATTGCCAACGGGGGCGAGGCCGAGGGCTTCATGCTCAACGTCTTGCGGGGCGCCAGAGACTACACGGAGGACCAGGACGAATTGGTCCTGGAACTCGACTTCGACGACTATCAGACGCACTGGATTTCCGGTATCCACTTCGGCTACCAGCCGACGACGGCCCTGGAGATGAGAGCGGCCGTGGGCTTCGACTACGTCGAGCAGGAGCACATCGCGGATACCCCGTTCGGCTCGTGGTTCGTCCCGAGGGGGGAGCGGGGGCTCGCCGGGTTCCGAACCGAGACGAAGACCATCGACTTCCGCACCACGTACCGGGCCGATGTAGCCGGGGTTGGGACGAACACGTCGGTCGGCTTCGCAGTCTTCGACAACCTGGTCAGGCATACGCACGGCCTCGCGACAACGTTCGCCGGTCCCCAGGAGCCCACCCTCACGTCCGGAGCGGTTCGCCAGGTGGTCGAGAACCGGCTCCGGGAGGTCAACGCAGGCTTCTTCGTCCAGGAGGTGCTCGGCTTCGCGGACAAGTTGTACCTGACTGCGGGCCTCCGCGTGGATGGAAACAGTGCTTTCGGCAACGACTTCGGCCTCCAGACGTATCCGAAACTCTCAGCTTCCTACATTATCTCCGACGAGGACTTCTGGCCCGACGCGTTGGAGGTGGCAAAGCTCCGGGTGGCCTTCGGAGAGTCCGGAAAGGCGCCGGGCTTCTTTGACGCCGAGAGGGTGTGGGCGCCGATCCAGACCAAGGAGGGTCAGCCCGGCGTGAGTCCGCGGAACCTGGGCAATGCCGCGCTCGGACCGGAACGCACCCGCGAATTGGAGGCCGGATTCGAGATGAGCGCGTGGGACGGGCGCGTGGGTCTGGACTTCAGCTACTACTCTCAGCGGACCCTGGACGCCCTGGTACCGGCCACGCTGGACCCGAGTCTGGGCTTCCAGGGGTCACAGCTCCTGAACATCGGCACGATCGACAACAAGGGGATCGAGGTGGCTCTCGATACCGAGCCGGTGCGCACCCGGGACCTCTCGTGGCAACTGAGCCTGGGCCTCTCCACGAACAAGTCCGAGGTAGTGGATCTGGGCGGCGCCGCGCCGATCCAGATAGGGGGCCGAATCTGGGCCCGCGAGGGCTACCCGCTGGCGTCCTACTTCGACGTCCAGGTGACGAATCCGGACGAGATCGCCGAGCCCGTGTACGCCATGGATCCAGACCCGACTTTCGGCAGGAACGTCTTCATTGGGCCGGTCTTCCCGGAGCTCAACTGGACCATCTCCAGCGCGCTCAGGATCGGAGACAACCTCCAGATCTCCGCCCGAGGCGAGTTCAAGGGGGGACAGGTCATGTTCAGCCGCACCGCGGAAGCCAACACCCAGCGCAACACCTGGCCCGCGTGCTACGACATACAGCAGAGGATGGCCGCCGGTGACCTGAGCGACGTCACCGCCCTCCAGCGCTCCCGATGCAAGGCACGGCCCGACCGCGGCACGCTCACCACCAGGGCCGACTTCTTCCGGCTCCGGAGCCTCGCGGTCAGCTATGACCTGCCGGAGTCCCTTGTGCCGGCGTCGTTGAGTTCCCTCGCTGTCCACGTCGCGGCAACCAACCTCTTCAAGATCACGGACTACTGGGGCCTCGACCCCGAGACCTGGAACACCGCCGGGGAACCGCAGTTGACTCGGAACGAGAACTACCTGCTGCCACCGGTGCAGCGGTTCGACTTCTCGCTCCGGATGTCGTTCTGAGGCCGAAGACACGGATTACCGATGATTCCAGAGGAGCTGACAATGAAGATTGGCATAGCGGAAGAAACGAGTGGCCCGAGAAGACGGAGCACCCTCCGGTGGTCGCGAAGGGGCGGCGTTCTTGGCCTGTTTGCGGCTGTCGTGGTCGCAACCGGATGTGAAGTTACGAACCCGGGGAACATCCTTGACGAGAACCTGGACCGCGATGACGCCTTCCAGGCCCTGGTGAACGGCATGGCGGGGGACTTCGCCCTGGGCTTGAATGGAGCGAACAGCGGGGCGGTCCGGTTCTCCGTCCTCTTCGGGGAAATCTGGGCCGGCACCTCGGGCGAGGCTGACCTCCTCGCGGGCAGGGGGATACTTCCCGCGGACCGGCCGGACTACAACAACTGGACGAACAATGCTCACGCTGCCCGATGGGTTGCCGAGGACGGCATCCGTCGCATGAAGGCAGTCGGCGGGTCGGTCGAGAGCAGTGCACTCGTGGCCGAGGCGCTGGTCTGGGCCGGATTCTCGAACCGGCTGCTGGGCGACATCCACTGCGAGGCCGTGTTCGACAACGGCCCACCCTTGCCTCGCAGCGCATACTACGAGAGAGCGGAGGCACACTTCACCGAGGCCCTCCAGGTGGGCATGGCCGCGGGGGCCAGCGACCTGATGCACGCTGCGTACGGCGGACGGGCCTCGGTTCGCCTGATCCTGGGGGACCTGAGCGGGGCCGTCTCGGATGCCGGACAGGTCCCGACCGACTTCGCCTGGTATGCCGAATACAACGACGTCGCCCAGGGCGGCCGGCAGACCAACGCCGTCTGGCATGAGACGCATCCGCGCCGAAACGCCACGGTGGGATTGACCTGGTTCCGGGACTACTTCGTCGAGACCGGGGATCCGCGGGTTCCCTCGCAGGACGCGGCCCGCGCCGGTGGTGACGGCATCTCGCCCCTGGTCTCCGTGGAGAAATATCCCAACGGCACGTCGGACGTGCCGTTGACCAAGGGCTCGGAGATGCGGCTCATCGAGGCGGAGTCCATGATCCGGGGCGGACAGTGGCAGGAAGGGTTGGTCATGATCAACGATGTCCGGGCCGAGATCGGCGTGCCGGCCTGGGAGGCCACCAACGTGGAGGAGGCTTTCGAGGCGCTGATCCTCGAGCGGGCGATTGTCATGTGGCTCGAGGCCCGGCGCGGTGGAGAGTTCTACAGGCTGAACGAACTCACACAGATCTTCCCCGGGGGCTACACACCCGCCGCCGACGTTATCATCCAGCGAATGGTAGACAACGTGAAGGCTACTCTGCCTGCGGCCATGTCCGACGCGGTGCTCCGTGAGAACCGGGCCACCTGCTGGGGCTTCAGCGAGGTCATGCGGAACACGAACCCGAACCTGGCCGGGTAGGACGGAGCTGGTAGGGGGTCCGGTCGGCAGGCCGCGGTCCGACCCCGGGCGGGAGTGGGCCGACGGGTAATCCCGAACACCCGGCGGCCCGCTCCTCGGTCTGCGCGGGACGGGGCGTGGAATGGCGGTGCCTTCATCCCGACAGTGGATGCCATGAGACCCAGTGATCGACGGGCGCTCGCTTACCCTCGAAGCCGTCGAAGACGTCGCACGGGCCAGGCCCGGTGCGGCCGCTCCGCGATTGGACGCCGCCGCCGCCAAGCGCATGCGCGCGTCGTACGCCGCTATCGAACGCTTGATCGGCTCTGGCCAGCCCGTGTACGGCTTGACCACCGGCTTCGGGCGCCTGGCGGATGTGGCGGTCGCGCGGGAGGACCGGCGCGCGCTGCAGCACAATCTGATCCGCAGCCACGCTTCGGGTATCGGCGAGTTCCTGCCGCTCGCGCGATCATGCTCCTGCGCGTCAACGCTCTCGCCTGCGGACACTCGGGGTGCCGCGTGGAGCTGGTCGAACGGCTTCTGGAGATGCTCCACCTGGGAATCCATCCGAGGGTGCCGATGTTCGGATCGGTGGGAGCGAGCGGCGATCTGGCACCCCTCGCGCATGTCGCCCTGAGTCTGCTTGGGGAGGGGAGGGCCGAAGTGGACGGGCAGGAGCGTCGCATGCAGGAAGCCCTGGCCGGGGCCGGGCCTGGCGCCGGTCAAGCTGCGACCCAAGGAAGGGCTCGCGCTCATTAACGGCACCCAGGCGACCACGGGGCTGGGTGTTCTGGCGCTGCTGGCCGCGGAGCGGGCCGCTGAGACCGCCGACGCGTGCGGGGCGATGTCGGTGGAAGCTCTGCTGGGAACGCCCCAGGCCTTTCGCGAAGAGATCCAGCGCGCGCGCCCGCATCGGCACCAAGCCGTATCCGCCGCCCGGTTGCGCGCGCTCATCGCCGGCTCCGAGATCCGGGAGTCGCACCGCTGGGGCGATCCGCGCGTGCAGGACGCCTACTCGCTTCGTTGCATCCCGCAGGTGCACGGCGCGACCCGCTCGGCGCTCGCCTACGTGCGGGGCATTCTGGAGGTCGAGATCAACAGCGCAACCGACAATCCGCTGGTCTTCCCGCAATTAGCGTGGGCGGAGGCGGCGGATGCCGCGGGACGGGCGGGAGCTGAATCGGAGGATGCCAAGGCCGGGCACACGGATGCGACGATGGATCCAGCGGGCATCGTGGTCAGCGGAGGCAACTTCCACGCGCAGATCGTGGCGCAGGCACTCGACCTGCTTGCGATCGCGGCCGCGGACATGGCGGCGATCTGCGAACGACGGATCGAACGCATGCTCAATCCAGACCTGTCGATGGGCCTGCCCGCCTTCCTCGCCCGCCGCCCCGGACTTGAGAGCGGCTTCATGATCGTGCAGGTGGTCGTCGCTGATCTCCTCTCCGAAATGCGCGTACTCGCGCACCCGGCCAGCGTCGACTCGGTGCCCACTGCGCTCCGGCGCGGGGATCGAAGAGATTCACGCGCTCGTCCGTTCCCGGGTGGCGACCCTCGACGGCGACCGGTCGCTGGAGTCGGACCTGTACTCCCTCGCCGAGCTGGTCCGTTCGGGTGCCGTGGCCACCATCACGCGATCCAGGAGTGCCGACTCATGACCGACATCGCGGCTCGTACCGTGCGGGCGCGGGGCGCCTGAATCTCCTGAGACGCCCCGCCCCCGCCAACAAACTTGACATGCTCGTGGTTCCGCTTTAGCTTGGCGCGTCCCGCCCCCGAGAGGTACTCTCATGTATGCTTTCCGTTTGAAACACGCTCACTCCCGCATGTCAACATCTCGCATCCCAGCCTCAAGACCGGGGATTCGAGATCACCTTGCCTCTCCTCGGCTGAGCGCCGGTCAGCAGGTCGACGTGTGCCTGCGTTTCTTGCTCGGCATTGGCTCCATGCTCCTGGTCACGTTGGCTGGGGCGGCTCCTCTCGTTGCGCAAGAACAGGAAGCAACGATCACGGGACGGGTCCTCGACGGGCGCAGTCTGACCCCCGTTTCCCAGGTCCAGGTCTCCATCCTCGATGGCGATTTGGGCACGCTGACCGTGGCGAACGGCCGGTATCTTCTGTTAGGCGTCCCTGCAGGAGAGGTGACCCTCCGCGTCGAGCGGATCGGCTACGCTCCGGTCGAGAGGACGGTGACCGTCGTGGCCGACGAGCCGCTCATCGCCGACTTTGAGCTCACTCGTCGCCCGGTAGCTCTCGACGCTGTAGTCGTGACGGGAACGGCCGGGGAGCGGCCCCGTCGAGAGCAGCCGGCTGTGGTCGCGGTCGTGGACGTCGCAGAGGTGGTGGCGGTGTCGCCGATCAGCCAGGTCACGGACATCCTGCAGTCTCGTGTCCCCGGTGTGGACGTCAGGGCGGGAAACGGCAATCCCGGGGTCGCCCCGCGGATTCGAATTCGTGGCGAATCTTCGATCAACCTTTCGAACGAGCCCCTGATATTCCTCGATGGGATTCGCGTCGATTCGCGGCAGGTTCGCCTCGCCCCTCCTGGGACGGCGAACAGCAGTTGCTGTGAATTCGGAGGTCAGGTCGCCAGCCGCCTCAACGACATCGCCCAGGAGGATATTGAGAGCATCGAGGTCGTGAAGGGACCGGCGGCCGCAACGCTCTATGGCGCCGACGCATCGGCTGGAGTGATCCAGATCATCACCAAGCGCGGGACCCCCGGTGCCTTCAGACAGACCGTCGATCTCGAATACAATGGGGTGCAATCGACATTCGATCCCCCGGCCAACTGGGGCTTGTGCTCTCAATCGGATATCGCCGAAGGGAGACCGATCTGTTCGGGCCTATCGCCGGGATCTGTCGTCTCGGACAACCCGCTCGTTCGAGAGAACGTGCAGAAAACCGGGCGTCTGTTCGGTCTGGGCTGGACGGGCGCCGGAGGTGCGGAGCAGTTCACCTACTACCTCTCCGCGAGGGGCATGAATGAAACAGGCTTTTTCCCCAACCAGGAGTACGGCCGCTACACCGGTCGGCTCAACTTGAACTGGACACCCACCTCGACGCTACGAATCGACGCTGGCTACAGCCTGGCCCGCATAGACAATGAGATGGTGGACGGCAACAGCAGTGCGTACGGGATGACGACGAACGCCGGCCTCGGAAATCCCCTCACCCTCGGCTTGGCCAACAACGGCTGGTGGTCGACGCGGGACTCCGAGGCGATCGACGCTCTCGACAGCACAATCAAAACGACGAAGAACACGGTGACATTGGGAGCCACCTACACCCCCTTGAGCTGGTTCACGAACCGGCTCACCATCGGCACGGATATGTCGAACTCGAAGAACCGCCGAGTGATCCCGAAGAACGACAACGGGTGGTTTCCCGGTCGGGACGAGGGCGTGATCAGGCAGATGTCTACCGACTACCTACAGAGTACGTTCGACTATCTCGGCATCCTCAGCAATACGATGGGGTCCGAGGGCCAGTGGGCGAACAGCCTTGCCTTGGGACTTCAGGTGATCACCATCGATAACGACCAACTCTGGGGAGTCGGTATCGGCCTCGCCACGAACGCGGCGAATGCAGTCTCGGCGGCCGCGCAGAAGGAGGGAGGGCAGTTCTTCGAGCAGGAACGATCGATCGGGTACATGGGCCAATGGCAAATCGGGTACCGCGATCGGATGTTCCTCCAGTTCGGACTCCGGGTCGACCGGAACTCCTCCTTCGGCGAGGAGATCAACAGCGTCGCCCTCCCGAAAGCTGGGTTTTCCTGGGTTATTTCCGATGAGCCCTTCTGGAGCGAGGGGGTTTCCTGGATCAACCTCCTTCGGCTCAGAACCGCGTATGGAGTCACGGGTCGGGCCCCTCGGCCGGGCGCCTCGATCAGAACTTATCGCCCATCGCCCTACGTGAAGCAGGCCGGGGGCCTCGGAGTAGGAATGGTGCTCCAGAACCCCGGAAACCCGGGCCTGAAGCCGGAAACGGGAAGCGAGTTCGAGGCGGGGATCGATGCGGCGTTCTTCGATGATGTTGTCGGCTTGGAGTTCACCTATTTCGACAAGGTGACCAAGGATCTCCTGATTTCACGAGAACTCCCGGTTTCGGTCGGCTTTTTTGGCGACCCGTGGGCGAATTTGGGCAAGGTGATCAACCGAGGGATCGAACTCGCTGTGTCCGCCCGGCTGATCACCCGGCCGGACTTGCTGTGGGATGTGCAGATACAAGGGAGCACGCTCCATAACGAGCTTACGGATCTGGGGGACCTCCCACCCGGCGGCTTGAAGGTGGGCGACCCTCTCTTCTCGTACTACACTCGTCGAATTCGAGAGGTGGATGTCGCCAATGGCGTGGCGATTCTATCCGATACCTTGGAGTTCCTCGGACGCCGACAGCCAAGCCACTTGGGGAACGTTTCGACCAATGTGACGCTCTGGCGCAACCTCCGCCTCTACGCCCTGTTCGACTGGAAGTCCAATTTTGTGACCCCTAACTCCACAGCGAATTCCAGGGAGAGGTCAGTCGGAAACGCCCGGGAGCGCGTGGATCCCGGTTTTCTGTCCCCGGAGGAGCGCCTGAGACGGTTCGGCCCCTACATGAGCGAGTCCGGAGAACAGCTTTCCAGCCGGGCCACGAACGAGCCGTACTTGCAGGACGCCAGCTTCGTCCGCTTCCGCGAGCTCTCCCTCACCTACACCGTGCCTGACAGCTGGGCGGCCCAGATCGGCGCCGACCGAGCCTTCATAACGCTAGCGGGCCGCAATCTTAGCGTCTGGACGGCCTGGGAGGGCCCGGACCCCGAGGCGATTTCGGCGGGCACCTGGTATGACCCCTTCCAACAGAACGAATGGTTCAACATACCGCCGGCGCGGCGCTGGGAAGTGAAGTCGAACATCGCCTTCTAAATTCAAATTGAGGATGCTCCGATGGAACAGAATCTGCGAGTCAAGCTGACCGCTGCGTTGCTGGCGATGACCTGCGCCGCGGCGGCGGGGTGCGACGACTTCCTCACCGTGGAAAACCGCAATGTCGTCGATGCGGGG
This sequence comes from Longimicrobiales bacterium, assembly GCA_965237885.1. Taxonomy (GTDB): domain Bacteria; phylum Gemmatimonadota; class Gemmatimonadetes; order Longimicrobiales; family Gaopeijiaceae; genus BD2-11. The sequence continues at coordinate 2,623,361 of CBDEGN010000002.1, forward strand.
GCGATCGATCCCGTGGCGGATGCCGTGTCCCTGGCGAACTCGGCGCTACAGGACTACCGGTACGCCTACGTACGCTACGCCAGTTGGGGCGGCTGGTTTACGGGTGAAACGCTTTGCGCCAACGTCAACTGGAATTCGGGGAATATGTTCGGGATTCGCCAAGTCTCCCCCAGCGCAGGCTACGTCGATTATCCCCACGCTTTTTCCAACCCGGCCCCGAGTTCGTACTTCGAGCAGGTGGCCCGGGCCTGGGCCTCGTCGGCCCGGGTGATCCAAGCGCTTGCGGGTACGGAGGGAGAGAGTGCCAACATCAACCTGGCTATGGCTGAAATGGTGTCGGGGTACTCTTTCCTCACCATGGCTGAGTACTTCTGCGTGGGAGTCGTGGACGGCGGCCCCGCGTTGAACACCGGGATGATGCTGGATTCGGCTGTGACCCACTTAACAAGAGCGATGTCCGTCGCCAGCGCGGCCGGAACAGACCAGGCGACACAGTTCTGGAACGCGTCCGTGCTCGGACGCGCCCGCGCCCATCTCCAGGCCGGCGACAACGTTCAGGCTCGAGCGGACGCGGAGATGGTCGAGGAAGAGTTCGAGTATTTCCTCACATTCGTCGATGACCCCGCGAACCTCGGCCGGGTATCCAACTTCATCTGGGACCACTCTCGCATCAGCACGATCTCCGTAGCCCCTCACTTACGGAACCTTGATGACCCGCGCGTAGTCGCGATCCCCCCTGGGAAGCACCCCTTCAATCCGAACGATGGCGTGACCGAACTCTGGACCCAGGGCAAATACACGAGCTACTCGTCGCCGATGAGGCTTGCCTCCAGGCTGGAGGCCGAGTACATCATTGCCGAGGCGACGGGGCCAGACGCCATGATGGCCCTCATTCAGCGGGAGAGGACGGCGAACGGACAGCCTCCCTACGCGGGCCCCGCGGACGACGCCAGCGTTCTCGAAGAGCTGTTCGAGCAGCGGGGCCGGGAGTTCTGGTTGGAGGCGAGGCGGATGGGGGATTTCCGCCGCCACCCGGAGGCGGTCAACTATGTTCCGGAGACGGGGACCCCCTATCACAAGCCCGCTCTCGGCTTGATCGGGAGCCAGATGTGCTGGCCGCTCCCGGATAAAGAGGTGTTGAACAACGAGAATCTAAGGCCCGGCGGTTAAGGCTCGGGTAGGGGTCCCGATCCCGGGACCTTCCCGCTCCAGCCAATGCGACTGTATTCCGACTTGTGGGGAGTACAGTCGCATTGCCGATGGCCCGGAGTTGTCGGTTTTCGTGCTCTGCCGGGACTACCTCCCTCCCGTGTTCGATATTCCCGGGCTGAGCGGGGAGCCTGCGGCCGCAGGTTGGAGGCGCTTTCGCAACTGCCGCTTCGAGGAGATTGCTGATGCCGACGAAGTCGATTGACCACACGGTCCTTGTGGGCCTCTTCTGGGTCGCTCTGATCCCACCGGTCGGTGTGAACTCAGGTTGGGAGCCGGGCGAAGAGACCCGCGCGCCCACGTTCCCTGGCGACACGGTCCAGGGCCAGGAGAGCCGGAGTGCTGGCGGTCTCGAAGCCGCGATGCTGTCTGGTCTGGAGTGGCGCGGAGTGGGTCCCGCGCTGATGAGCGGCCGGGTGAGCGATGTGGCGGTAGCCACGACGGCGGGCGCTCCCGACGCCATCTACGTAGGAGCCGCCAGCGGTGGGCTCTTCAGGAGCACCAACCAGGGGATCTCGTGGGAACCGCTCTTCGACGGTATGGAAGGGCTGATCTCCGTCGGCGATGTGGCGGTAGCGCCCTCGAACCGCAACCTGGTCTGGGTCGGAACGGGCGAGCCGAACAACCGTCAGAGCTCCGCTTGGGGGGAGGGTGTCTACAGGTCCCTCGACGGCGGCCGGAGCTGGGAGCACATGGGACTGAGGGACACACGCCACATCGGCCGTATCGTGATTCACCCCACGGACCCCGACATCGTGTACGTGGCGGCAGCCGGTCATCTGTGGGGGCCGAATGAGGAGAGAGGGGTCTTCCGGACCACCGATGGCGGGCAGACATGGGAGAAGGTGCTGTACGTCGACGAGAACACGGGCGCCATCGACTTGGCGATGGATCCCCGAGACCCGCAGACGCTCTTCGCCGCCATGTATCAGCGACAGCGCAGAGTGTGGGGCTTCAGCGGCGGCGGCCCCGGGAGCGGACTCTATCGAAGCGTCGACGGAGGGGCTACCTGGCGCGAGCTCACTGACGGGCTGCCCCAGGACGAGATGGGCCGCATCGGTATCGACATCTTCCAGGGGGACAGCAGAATCGTCTACGCGATCGTGGAGGCCGACCCGGGACCCACCCCCAGGGGCGCGACCTACTCCGTTCCTCCACCGACCTCGCGAACGGAGAAGGGGGGCGTATTCCGCAGCGTGGATCGGGGCGCAACCTGGGAGCAGATGAGCAGCTTCAATCCGCGCCCGCCGTATTTCAGCCAGATCCGCGTAGACCCGAACGACCCGGATCGGGTCTACGTCCTTGGAGTGAGCTTCGTCCACATCTCCGATGACGGGGGCCGGACCTTTCGGGGTAGCAGCTCTGGAGATGCAAGCATCCACCCCGACCATCACGCTCTGTGGATCGACCCGCGGGATCCGAGGCACTTGATCGATGGCAACGATGGCGGGGTGGCCGTCTCGTGGGACCGGGGCGAGACCTGGCGCTTTATCGACAACCTGCCGCTCGGCCAATTCTACGGGATCGCCGTAGACATGCAAGATCCCTATCACATCTGTGGTGGGCTTCAGGACAACGGCTCCTGGTGTGTCCCCAGCGCCACCCGGTATGCAGACGGGATCACCAACTTCGACGTCTACAATGTCGGAGGAAGCGATGGCTATCAGACCCTGATCGATCCCCTGGACCCTACGAAGATGTTCCTCGTCTCGTGGGAGGGCTGGTTGACGTGGGCCGATCCCGTCTCAGGTGCCAGCCAGTATGTTACCCCGGCCCCGAGGGACAGGGCCCATGCCGAGCGAGGGGGATATCGCTGGGATTGGAACACGCCGATCCGCCTGTCGAGACACGACCCGACGACCTTGTACATGGGCTACGACGTGCTCCTCAAGTCCACCGACCGGGGACGCACCTGGGCCGAGATCAGTCCCGATCTGACGACAGGCACCGACCGGGACACGCTGGAGCTGATGGGCCGGAGGGTAGCCGCTGAGACTCTCGGGCAAATAGACGGGGTCATCTTCTACAGCAGCCTGACCGCGATCAGCGAGTCACCGCTGGATCCAAACGTGCTCTATACGGGGAGCGACGACGGGGAAGTACGCCTCACGCGCGACGGAGGCGCACATTGGGCGAGTCTCAGGGACGGGATCTCCGGCTTGCCGCCCTTTACGCCGGTGAGCCACCTCGCCGCGTCCCATCACCTCGAGGGCCGTGTTTATGCCACGTTCGACGGCCACGAATTGGACGACTACCGGCCCTATGTCTTCGCCAGCGACGATTTCGGCGAGACCTGGCGATCGCTGTCCGCCACTCTCCCCGAGACGTCGGTCAACGTAATCCGTGAACACCCCAGGCAGCCGGGACTTCTGTTTCTCGGTCACGAAACGGGCGTGCACACTTCCATTGACGGCGGCGAGACCTGGCTATCACTCAAGCTCAACATGCCATCGGTCCCGGTCGACGATCTGATCATACATCCACGGGACAACGATCTGGTCGCCGGGACTCACGGCCGCAGCATCTGGATTCTCGACGACATCGGCCCATTGGAAGCTATCACGCCCGGGGTCCTTGCCTCCGAGGCATACATGTTTCCCCTCAGGCCGGCGCGACTGCACATCCCCAGAGCGCGAGAAGGCCAGTTCGGCGACGACCATTTCGTGGCTTCCAACCCCGCGTTCGGGGCGCGCATCACATACCATCTCGGGAGAGCGTATCAGGAAGACGTGGAGATCACGATCAGTGACGCAGCGGGGAACGTGGTTCGGACGCTGAGTGGCCCCGCTCGAAGGGGCTTGAACCGACTGATGTGGGACCTGCGCATCGAACCTCCGTACGTGCCGACGGAGGCCGACGGCGCGGAGCCCCGGGGTCCGGTCGTGCTACCGGGCGAATACTCGGTCGATCTTGCTCTCCCGCAAGACGGCGACGGGGATGACGACGGACAGCGCCCGAACCTGACGGAGCTGCTCATCGTGGAAGGGGACCCGCTCGTCCCCGTGTCAGCGGGCGAGCGGCAGGAGCGACAAGACGCTCTCCTCGACGTTTACGAACTTCAGAAGGCCCTTGCTACCTCCCGTGCGGCCGTAAACGCTCTTTCGGAGCAAATAGGGCAGCTCGAGGACCATCTCGACGCCCGGGCCGAGGCTCGGGGAGTCGGACAGCAGCCACAGGATGCCCGTGAACTGGTAGAGCAGCTGGCAGAGAAGGTCTCGCGCGTACAGAGGGAAGTGGAGCACCAAACTCGCGCGGTTCAAGATTGGCGAGGGCTGGTGGATTCGATCGAGCGTTACGCGGGCGCCCCCACGGCGGGCCAGGTGCGCCGGCTTGACTGGACGTTCGAAGGCGTCACCCGGATCGTGGAAGAGTTGAACCGCATTCTGGAAGCCGAGCTGCCGGCTCTCTACGGAGAGCTGGGAACCCGCGGCCTGTGGCCGGCACCGGCGCCCCGGATCTTGCCTCCGGCCCGGCGGCGCCAGAGCACCCCTTAGAGCCCGGGGAGCCCCGCCATCCTTCGTCCAGCGCTGTCTCTCTTGCTCTCAGCCGTCTTCGCGCTGCCGGAAGAGATTCCTCGGCCATGAACCCTGTCGTTATCGCTATTCTCTTGATGCTCGGCTTGAGCCTGATGCGTGTGAACGTGGTGCTCGCTCTGGTCTTTGGCGCGCTGGTCGGTGGAATGCTGGCCGGTCTGTCATTGCCCGAAGCCGTCAGTGTTTTCAGTAGCGGGTTGGGTGGCGGCGCAGCCATTGCCCTAAACTATGCTATGTTAGGAGCCTTTGCCGTAGCTATCTCCAGTTCCGGCATCACCGATTTGCTGGCACTAAAGATCATCGCCAACATTAAACGTGATGGAAAGGAAATGGCGTTTGTCTGGGTCAAGTCGATTCTAATCGGCGCCATCCTGCTGGTAGCCATCGCTTCTCAGAACCTGGTGCCGGTCCATATCGCTTTTATTCCGATTCTGATCCCACCGTTGCTACATGTCATGGCACAGCTGCGACTGGACCGCCGTCTCGTCGCCTGCGTGCTGACCTTCGGCTTGGTGGCCACCTATATGCTACTCCCCGTCGGCTTTGGCGGCATATTCCTGAATGAGCTATTGCTCAGGAACTTGGTGGCCAATGGCTCCGCCGTGACCGCCGATCAGCTGCCGCTGGCGATGGCGATCCCTGTCGGCGGCATGTTCATCGGCTTGCTGGTGGCGATATTTTTCACCTATCGCAAACCTCGTGACTATTCTCTTGACAAGGTTCTTGCCTTTGGGCCCGAGGCTCATTCATTGAATTGGCGGAATATTGCCGTAGCAGTGGTGGCGATCGCCTTGGCTCTATCGATGCAACTCTACACCGATTCTATCATTGCGGGTTCGCTCGCCGGCCTCGTGACTTTCATTCTCGGCGGCGTGATTCGTTTTGGTGATACCGAGGATGTCTTTACCCGCGGCGTACATATGATGGCAATGATTGGGCTGATCATGATCGCCGCAGCTGGTTTTGCCGAGGTCATGAAGGCGACACAGGGCATCGATTCTCTGGTGAACTCCGTGACCAATGTTATCGGTGACCACAAGACCCTGGCGGCCGTCTTGATGCTGCTGACCGGGCTATTGATCACAATGGCAATCGGCTCTTCGTTCTCGACCATTCCTATTATCGCGTCAATTTATGTTCCCATGGCCATGGCCTTTGGGTTTTCTACCCTGGCAACTGCATCACTGGTCGGAACCGCGGCTGCACTGGGCGATGCTGGCTCTCCCGCCTCCGACTCTACCCTGGGACCGACCTCCGGCCTCGACGCGGACGGGCAGCACGATCACATCTGGGACAGCGTGGTGCCGACCTTTATTCACTACAATATTCCGTTGATCATTTTTGGTACGATTGCCGCGTTGATCTTGTAGGTCGTTGTAGTATCACAGGTACGTCCGTCGGCTTCATCACCGCTGCTCCTCAGAAGTCGACCCATGTACCCAGGCCGGTGCGGCGGGCGCGGGCGTAGAGGTGCTGGGCCGACGCCAGGTCCTCGGCCGGGATTCCGAGCGACTTGTACATGGTGATTTCGCTGACGGACCGCCGTCCCGGTTTCGCCCCGATCAACACCTGGCCGATCTCGCCGAGGATGTGGCTCTCGTCGATTGCGCCCTCGTCGACTGCCCGGAGGTATTCGCCGCCTTCGGCCAGCGTCATCGACTTCAGGTCCACGTAGAGGCGGGACCGGGCTACTGCCTCCGTATCGACCTCCCGGAAGCGGGCCACGCTCGACCCCACGACGTTCAAGTGGCAACCCTCGGGCAGCCATGCGCCCTTCAGGATCGGATCCGGAGCGGCCGTGACGGTGCAGATGAGATCCGCGCCCCGCACCGCCTCTCTGGCGGATGGCGAGACCTCGATGTCGACCGCGTTCCGTCGGCCCTCGGCCTCCGCGAAGCGTTCGGCGCGCTGCCTGGATCGGCCCCATACCTTCACGCGCCGGACATCCCGTACCTCTTGCATCGCCCGGAGATGAGTCGCGGCCTGCTCGCCGTAGCCGAGTAGCGCCAGAACGGACGAGTCTTCACGGCTAAGGATCCGAGTAGCCAGGCCGCTCGCGGCGGCGGTCCTGATCGCGGTGATCTCGCCCGCGTGCATGATCGCGATGAGGCTTCCATGCTCGCGCTCGAAGAGCAGGACCGCACCCTGATGCGACTGATACCTGGTGCCGAAGTTCTCCGGAAAGACCGACACTACCTTGATACCAAAGCGCTCCAGGTTCCCCATGTATCCCGGCATGGTGCCCATGGCGGCCCCATCGTGGCCGGGGAGCGCCATGATCCAGCGGAGCGGCTGGAGCGTCTCTCGTCGAGCGGTGGCCTCCATGGCCTCCGCCATCACGTCAATGCATTCGCTCATGGGGAGGAGTTCCCGCACCTCCGCCCGACCTAGAACCAGGAGATCCATGGCAAGCCTCGCGCCAAGGCTACGCCGCCCTGCCTACGGTGCACATCGAGCCCGACAACCCCATGAGTGGTCTACGCCTACCCCTTCGTCACGTCCAGCAGCAGGTCAATCTCTTCGGCCGTGTTGAAAAGCGCCACCGACGCCCGGAGCTTCGCACCGCCTTCTTTGAAGGTCAGCTTGATCCGTGCCTCCTCGAGGGCGCGCCGAACCATGTCGATGTCCCGGCCGTGCTCGAAGGTTACGATGGCAGAGCGGTTGCCCGACGGGGTCCACACGGCGTGTCCCTGGGCGGTGAGCCCTTCGTGCAGACGGTGGGCCAACCCCACCGTGTGCTGCTCGATGTTCCCCACGCCAATCTGGAGCAGATAATCAAGGGTCGCGCTTAGCTGGTAGAGCGATTCGAAGGCCATCTTCCCGTACGCATACTTTCGCCCGTCGTCGTATAGTCGGTAACGGTGCCCGCCAAGCTCCTCTGATACGTGGAGGTGCCCGTAGCGATCGAGGACCACGAGATCCAGGAGCTCCTCCCGGACATAGAACGGCGCCACGCCATGCCCAGCCAGCAGCCATTTGTAGGTCCCCGTGGTGAGGAAGTCGATGCCGACCTCCTTCACGTCCACATCCAGCATCCCGATTCCCTGGATCGCGTCGGCGTAGAGGTACGAGCCGTGCGCGTGCGCGAGCTGGGAGAGGGCAGCGAGGTCGTGGTGGTAACCGTTTTGGTGAGAGACCCAGGCCACCGAGACGAGCCGGGTGCGTCCGTCGATGTGATCCGCGAAGGCGTCCACCGGCACGGCACCACCGCGGGAGGGCACGATGCGGATCTCGACGCCCCGGGCTTCGGCGAGGTGCTGGTAGAGGACGTAGGTGGTGCTGAAGTGGAGATCGTCGATCACGACGTTGTCGCCAGGGCCGAGGTCGAGGGCCCGGGCCACGATGTTTTCCCCCTCGCTGGTGGCATAGAGCACTCCGATCTCCGGCTCGGTGGCTCCGATGAGGCGGGCGAACTTGCGCCGCACGGCGTCAGCCTCCTCCACCAGGACTCCCAGACTCAGCGGATTCCGGGCCTTCCGCTCGGCGAACGCTCGGATGGCCTCTACCGCTTGTCTCGGTGAGGGTCCAATGTATGCGGAGTCGAGGTAGACGCCCTCCTCGACCACCGGGAAGTCGCCCCGAACGCCAAGGGGATCATCACCGACGACAGGGTTCTCCGGCCTCATCCGGGTCCCAACGGCAGCAGCAGAAACGCTGCCGATGAACTCGCGGCGTGTAACCTCCACTTTGCCACCTCCAGGTTGCAAGCTAACTTCCGCCATTATAGGCAGGCTAGGCACGGGGAGCAATGCGAGCCTCCAAGTCTGAGAAGCAAATGAACTTGGCCGGTTGTCGCAGAACGTAATCTGTCCGCTCTTCTCGTCTCGCCCGGAGCGACGCGGCGCGAGGGGAGCGAGGGGCGGGAGAAGGCGCTACACGGCCTCACGAGCCCGGTCGCGGGCCGCCCGCCTCAAGCCTGAGTGTTGCAGGACCGTGATTACCTGACAGATGTCCCCGGGAGGGGACGGTGGCATTCGTCCATCGCGCGTTCACTTTGACGCCAGCGAACAGCTACGATAACTTGTGACTCTGGAAAGGATAAGTTGCAACCGCTCTCTCAACTACCGAAATGGCCATGGGAACACCCAAACTCGGCATCTTGACGGGAATCTCCTACGTCTCGGGCCTGGACTACTACAAAGGCATCAACCAGAAGGTTCTCGCGGACACTCCCAGGTGCCATTCCATGTCCCCCAACCCGCCCATTGTCATGGCTTCCGTCGATTGCGACGAGTACGTCCATTACCTCACTCATTCGTTTGCCAAAGTTGCGGACCATCTCCTCGTCGGTGTCCGTTCTCTTGTGGCGGCAGGCTGTGACATGTTGGTGATCGCCTCGAACACCGGTCACATTGCTGTACCGGCAATCGTGAATGAGTTCCCAGACCTTGGAGTGTTGCACATCGCTGACTGTTGTGCTGCCGAGTTGAAGGGGCAGGGGTTCTCGAGAGTGGGCCTGATCGGCACGAAGCCCACGATGGTAGAGGACTACCTGAAGTCACGTATGCTGCTCCATGGTATCACCACTTTGGTGCCGGAAGATGAACAGACACAAGACGAAATCTATAATATCATTTGTCAAGAACTGTCGTACAACGTGTTTCGTGACGAGTCGAGAACGAAGATGGTGGACGTGATCCGTGGCCTTGAAGCGCGGGGTGCAGAGGCGTGTATTCTGGGGTGCACGGAAATCGAGTTGTTGGTGCAGGAGGAACACGTGCCGGGTTTCCCGTTGCTTCCTTCAGCAGAAATCCACATTCAGACCGCTGCGAACGTACTCTTGGGAAAAGTAGAGCTGGGAGATGTGTTACCGGCCGAGGAGCAGTGAGGATCACTTCTTTCGTCTGCGCCGGCTCACGCCCTCAACGCCCACCCCGCTCATCAACCCGGCCATGCGGTTCCGGCTCCCCCTCTTCCCGCCGTGCCGCGATGAGGGCGGATTCGGGCGGCCGGCTCAGAGCGGGAAGTGCTCGTTCGGGGGCCCACGACGAGCTTGCCCGAGTTCACCGGCACGAGTACTGTTTGAAAGGTCTGCTACGCACGAGAATTCTGCAGGCGAGAAGAAGGGCGGCGCTGCCCGATCCTTTTTGCCTACGGAGGCTCACATGCAAGAAGACATTCTTTTTGGCTCGCTGGCCGATTTGGGCCAGATGATACGCAGCCGGGAGATCTCTCCGCTCGAGCTGACAACTGCCTACATCGATCAAGCGAGTAAACTCGACCCACAACTTCTTGCGGTCGTCACGCTGACCGAGGAGTTGGCCATCCGGCAAGCTCGCGCTGCGGAAGCGGAGATCATGAATGGCCGCTACCGCGGACCGCTGCACGGGATCCCGTGGGGTGTAAAGGATCTGTTTGCCACCGATGGGATACCGACGCAGTGGGGATCGCCGGCGTTCAGAGGGCAAATGTTTGACTACGACGCCACGGTGGTACAGAAACTTCATGATGCCGGGGCCGTGCTCATCGCCAAGCTCGCGACCGGCGAGCTGGCCTATGGCGCCAAATGGTTCCGCGGTACCACCCGGTGTCCCTGGGATACGAGTCGCTCCAGCAGTGGTTCCTCGGCGGGACCCGGTGCTGCCACGGCGGCCGGGATGGTCGGGTTCTCGGTCGGGACGGAGACCGAAGGGTCGATCATTTCCCCAGCCAGCGTCAACGGGATCGTAGGGCTGCGTCCGACGTACGGGCGCGTGAGCCGCTACGGGGTAATGGTGGCGGGTTGGACGCTGGACAAGCCCGGCCCCCTGTGTCGGTACGTCGACGATTGTGCCACCGTGCTGCGGCACGTCATGGGAGCGGATCCTCTCGACCCGACGGCGGTGGATGCTCCATTCGAATTTCCGCAGCAAACGGGGATCCAGGGGAAGAGGATCGGGGTCCTGCGCGACGAGTTCGACATGCCGGCGGATCCTGAGTTGAGACAGATACTCAATGCCTCTCTGGAGGTCCTGGAAAGCCTCGGCTTCGCCCTCGAAGAGATAGAGCTCAGGGATCTTCCGTACGGGGCGGTGTCGCGCTTGGTCAGCGTCGAAGAGGCCAGCTTCTTCGAGCCCTTGATCGAGTCGCCGGGAATCCACGAATTGCTCAGGAAGGACCACGCTAGCAGATGGGCCGCGGCCCGCATGATTCCTGCAATCGACTATATGAAGATGCAGAGGATTCGGGTCGAGATGATGCAGTATGCCAGCGAGTTGTTCGACCGTTACGCGGCGCTAGTGACGCCGGCGCAGATGGGGACGGCATGGCAAGCCGATGCATCGGAGACCTCCGGCGTCATCCACCCTACCCGGCGTACCGACCCCGATGACCCCGACAGCGCTCTGCGACCGAGGATCAGCCTGTTCTCCAACCTGGTCGGGATTCCTTCGGTTTCCGTCCCCTGCGGGTTTACGGAAGGGGGGCTACCGATGGCCATCCAGTTTGTCGGTGCTGCCTTCGACGAAGGCGGGATTCTTCAACTGGCGCGTGCCTATGAACAGGCCACGACCTGGCACGAACGACATCCAGCCTTGGCCTGATCCTTCGGAGGGGCATCACATGGCCCAATTGTTCAGTCGCAGACGGTTCACCAGGATCATCGGCGGTGCTGGCGCAGCCGGGACCGCGCTGTTGACCGCGATGTGCGTCGAGGTCGAAGAAGAGGGAGGGCTTTCCGAAGAGACCGTCAAGGCCTTCCTTGCATTCACCGATCAGGAAGCAGAAGGCGAAGAGCAGATCGTCGAGATCCAGGAGGCTCTCGAAGGCTTTCTCGAGACCCTGCGGACGATCAGGGAACACGAGGTACCGCAGTCGGTAGAGCCCGCGACGATGTTTCGGGCCAGGCCGTAATGCCGACGCGATAGCCAAGTGGACGAAGGGCGGCGATCCGAGCGCAGGAAGGCGGATCCCGAGGGAGAACCACGGGTGGAGCCGGATGGTTCGCCCAGGTGAGTGAGGACCCGGCGGATGGGGTCGGGTCGGTGACCAGCCTTGCTCTTACACCCACCCCTTGGTCACGTCCAGCAGCAGGTCGATCTCTTCGGCCGTGTTGAAGAGCGCCATCGACGCCCGGAGCTTCGCACCGCCGTCCTTGAAGCTCAGCTTGATCCGGGCGTCCTCGAGGGAGCGCTGAACCGAGTCGACGTCCTGGCCGTGCTCAAAGGTGACGATGGCAGACTGGTTGCCGGATGGGGTCCAGATGACGTGTCCCTGGGCAGCGAGCCCTTCTTGCAGGCGGTGGGCCAACCCCACCGTGTGCCGCTCGATGTCCTTCACGCCAATCCGGAGCAGATAGTCGAGGGCCGCGCTAAACTGATAGACGGATTCAAAAGCCATCGACGCATACCCATACTTTCGTGCGTCGTCATATAGCCGGTAGCGGTATTCGCCAAGGTACTCTGATACGTGGAGGTGCCCATAGCGATCGGGGACCACGAGATCCAGGAGATCTTCCCGGACATAGAGCGGAGCCACGCCATGCCCGGCCAGCAACCACTTGTAGGTCCCCGCAGTCAGGAAGTCTATGCCGACCTCTTTGACGTCCAGATCCAGCATCCCGATCCCCTGGATTGCGTCGGCGTAAAGGTACGCGTCGTGGGCGTGGGCAAGTTGGGCGAGGGCCGCGAGGTCGTGGCGGTAGCCGTTTTGGTTGGAGACCCACGCTACCGAGACGAGCCGGGTGCGTCCGTCGATGTGATCCGCGAAGGCGTCCACCGGCACGGCACCACCGCTGGAGGGCACAATGCGAATCTCGACCCCCCTGGCTTCGGCGAGACGCTGGTAGAGGACGTAAGTGGTGTCAAAGTGGAGATCGTCGATCACGACGTTGTCCTCGGCCCCAAGATCGAGGGCCTGGGCCACGATGTTCTCCCCCTCGCTGGTGGCGTAGAGCACTCCGATCTCCGGCTCGGTGGCGCCGATGAGGAGGGCGAACTTCCGCCGCACGGCGTCAGCCTCCTCCACCATGGGTCCAAGCCTCACCGGATCCCTGGTCTTCGCTTCGAGAAACGCCCGGACGGCATCCACCGTCGGTGTCGGTGAGGGCGCGATGTACGCGGAATCGAGGTAGACACCCTCGTTCACGACCGGGAAGTCGCCCCGGACGCCAAGGGGATCGTCACCGGCCACCACCGGGCTCTCCGGCCTTAGTTGGGTCACAACGGCGGCAGCAGAAACGCTACCGATAAACTCGCGGCGTGTATATTCCACTTTGTACCTCCAAGTTGCGAGCTACTTTCCGCCATTATAGGCGGGCTCGGCACGGGGAGCAAGACCAGCCTCCAGGCCGGATCCCAGAGGCCTCCAGTGCCTCCGGCCTCCCGCCTCTCCTCGGCTGAGCGCCGGTCAGCAGGTCGACATGCGCCTGCTTTTTTTGCTCGGCATTGGCTACTGCCGATGAACCATCCTCCGGATCGATGGCTGAGGCGACGAACGTGATGGATGTCCCCGCCGCGCGGACGGATCGGCCCCGAAGGGAGGACATCCCGATCGAGATGACGAATGATCCTCAGCGCCAGGGTGGCGGACCCGACGACCTGTTGCGTACGATATTTCTGGACGGACCTCCGCAGCCCCCCCCTTGCGCCATGACAACCGGGGCCCCGGAGGGCTGGGACGGCCCCGGCGGGCGCGCTTACGACAACATCATACAAAGGAAGGACCTGATGGGACGCTTCTCGATGCCGATGATCACGCTCTTCGCCACGGCTCTCCTCGCTCTGCCGCAGGGTGCTACGGCTCAACAGAGGGGCTTCGAGCGGTCCGCCGCTCGGACGGCGCACCGGCCCGCGGTGCCCGGTCCGAACGGGCTGGTGACGGCGGGCCACCCGCTGGCGTCCATGGCGGGTCTCCGCATGCTCATGGCCGGGGGCAACGCCGCCGATGCCGCCGTCGCGACCCTCGCCACCCTGAACGTGGTGCGGCCTCAGATGTCCGGGATGGCCGGGAACGGGTTCGTGACCCTCTACGACCGCGTCTCCGACCGCGTGTACTCGCTGGGAGCCACCGGCGCGGCTCCCCTGGCCCTCGATCCCTCGAGCGTCATGGCCGACGAGCTGAACAAGGGGATCCGCGCGGGTGTCGTCCCCGGCCTCTTCGGGGGATGGATCGCCCTTCTGGATCGCTTCGGCACCATGAGCCTGGCCCAGGTGCTGGCCCCGGCCATCGACTACGCCGAAAACGGCCATCCCATCGAGGCATCAGTGGTGGCGGCAATCGAGGCTCAAAAGGACCTCTTCGAGAGCTTCCCGTCGAGTCGGAGGATGTTCCTCCCGCTCGGTAGGGTGCCCGAGCCAGGCGAGACGTTCCGGATGCCCGATCTGGCGAACACGCTCCGGAGAGTGGTCGAAGCCGAGCGGGTGGCGCTGGCGGCCGGAAAGACGCGCTCGGACGCGCTCCGCGCCGCCTTCGACCGATTCTACCGGGGCGACATCGCCGAGGAGATGGCTCGCTTCTACCGGGAGAACGGCGGAGACTTCACCATGGAGGATTTCGCGCGCTACGAGCCCATCTGGGCGGAACCGGTCCACACCACCTACAGAGGGTACGACGTGTACACCAGTCCGCCCACGTCCCGCGGCGGACTGGAGGTGGCGATGCAGTTGAATCTCGTCGAGGGCTTCGACCTCCGGGCCCTCGGCCCGGGAAGTGCCGAGACCATCCATCTGCTCTCGGAGGCGATCAAGGTTGCGAAGGCCGACATCTACGCCTACGTGGCCGATCCCGCTCTCGTCGACGTGCCCGTCGATGAGTTGTTGTCGAAGGACTACGCGTCGGCCCGCCGATCCCTCATCGATCCGTCCCGGGTGATGGTGTACCCGGGGGCCGGGGAACCGGTGCGGGTCGACGCACTTCAACCGGGTGCGCGCGCGGCGGGAGAGGCGGTGTCCGAAAGTCTGCGGGGCCATCTTGGCGAGCAGTCGTACGCGGGAAGCACGACCAGTTTTTCCGTCGCTGACCGGTTCGGCAACGTCATCGCCGCCACGCCCACGCACGGCGGGAGCTTCGGCACCGGGGTGGTGGTCGGCAACACCGGTCTGACCTTCAACAACGGGACCCGCATCGGCTCGACATCGCCATACCCCGGCAACGTGAACTACGTCAAAGGGGGGCAGATTCCGATCCTCAACAACTCCCCCATCATCGTGCTCAGGGAGGGGAAGTTCCACGCGGCCCTGGGAACGCCGGGGGGCGAGACGATCGGACAGACCCAGTTTCAGGTGCTCGTGAACCTCCTCGACTTCGGGATGTCGATCCAGGAGGCCATCGAGGCGCCCCGCTTCACGCTCAGCGGAGAGCCGAACTTCTACCAGCCGGGAGCCGAGGTCCGTTTCAGCCTGGAAGATCGACTGCCCGGTGAGGTGGTCGGGACGCTCGAGGGGTTGGGGTACGCCGTAGTGCGCGCGCCCGGATACGCATTCGGCAGCATACAGGGAATCACCCTGGATGCCGGGACGGGGGCGCTCATGGCCGGGGCGGATCCCCGGCGCGTCGCCTACGCGGTCGGCTGGTGATGAGGTCCGGTCAGAGCCGCGGCACGCCCGGCGATGACCAGGCGCCCGCAACGGGCGCAGTCCCCGCGCCTGAAAGGGCATGTCGGCGCGTAGTGGATGGCAGGCTTCGATGAAACGAGCACTCTGGATGGCCCTCTTGCCTCTGGCTTTCGCGACCTGTGCGGAAACCAGCGGCACGCCGGCGTCCACTCGCGCCCCCGGGGACTTCACTCTGGAGGAGTTCGTGTCAACGAGCTCCCTCGTGGACGGTGCCGTGCCCGACTGGTCGCCGGACGGATCGCGGATCCTGGTCCTCGGGCGCAACACGCTATGGACGATCGAGGCGGATGGGGGCGATCCCGAGGCGATCCCTGCCGAGGGCGTGACCAGCCCGGCGTACTCGCCGGACGGCGAGTGGATCGGCTACCTGTCGAGCGCCTCGGGTGACGGGCAGGAACTGTGGCTGTGGTCCCCGTCCGAGCAGCGCTCCGTCCAGCTGACGGATCTGGGCGCCCGCACGCTCTCCTGGAGCTGGTCCCCGGACGGGCAACACATCGCCTTCTCCAACTCGCTGCGGGGCGACTACGACATCTACACGGTTTCGGTCCCCGAAGGACGCGTAAAGCGGCTCACCACCGACACCCGCTACGACGTGCAGCCCACCTGGACGCCGGACGGCTCCACGATTGTGTTCGTCCGTATGGACCAGTGGTGGATCCACCACGACGTGATCGCCATCGACGCGACGACCGGTGCCGGCGAGCGTGTCATCGTGAGCGACCGGGACTGGATGGACTATCGTACCGGCCAGGAGTTCGGGCCGGGCCAGGTTTCGCCGAGGGGCGACCTGGTGCTCTTCCGCTCCTACCGCAGCGGCTGGATCAACTGGTGGCTCGCGCCGATGCAGGGTGGAGAGCCCCGGCCGCTGGCGGCCGAAGCAGCCGATCAGAGCTCGCAGAAGCCGTTCCGGGGCTATGCCCGCTGGTCTCCCGACGGCGAGATGGTCGCCTACACCTCGAACATCAGGGGGCGCCAGATTCTCCGGGTTGCGTCGGTAGACGACGGTACGGTCCGGACCCTTTTCGCTCCCGAGATGGGCCTGGTCGCGAACCCGGCATGGTCTCCGGACGGGAGCCGCATCGCCTTCACCTACGACACTCCCGCGCGCGTCCCCGAGCTCTTTGTGATGGACCTGGCGGGCGCGGACACGACCCGGCTGACGCTCTCGCTGCCGGATCCGTCGCTTGCCGAGGCCTTCTTCATGCCCGAGAGGGTGAGCTACGAGAACGACGGGCTCACCATCTACTCCTACCTCTTCCGACCGGCCGAGCCCCCGCCGCCTGGAGGGTATCCGGCCATCGTGTGGGTCCACGGAGGACCCTCGTCGCAGTTCGAGGACGGTTGGAGACGACACTCCGATGCCCACTACTTCATCAAGCATGGATACGCGGTGCTGGCGCCCAACATCCGGGGGAGCTCCGGCTTCGGCTGGGAGCACGAGGAGGCGAACAACGGCTGCTGGGCACGGTGTGACCTGGACGATGTCGTGGCGGGCGCGCGCTACCTCGGCACCTTGCCGGACATCAACGGAGACCGCGTCGCGGTCACGGGCGTGAGCTACGGAGCCTACCTGAGCTTCGCGGCCAGCACCTTCACCCCGGACGTGTTCCGGGCGGCCGTTCCCCTGCGGGAGGGATACGCCAACCGCATCCAACTGGTCGAGAGACAGTCGGCTCTGGCCAACATCAACATGTACCAGTACGAACTCGGCCTGCTGGAGGAGAACCGCGAGACGTTCCGGCGGGCGTCGCCCACGCTGTACGCGCAGGACGTCGGCGTGCCGATGCTGATTGTCGCTGGAGAAGGCGATGTGCAGATGCGGGCGTTCGTCACGGAGGCTGCACGCTACTACAAGCCGGTCACCTACGAGTCATACGAGGACGTCGCGGGTCGGGTCGCGCGGCTCGAGTGGATGCCGAGGATGTTGGCCTTCCTCGATCGCCATCTGAAGGGCGACGTGGATCTCTGGCCGTAACCGACTACTCCGGCGCGGGCACTTGCCACTCCTCGCGCAGGACCGAATAGATCACCATGTCCTGCCGCGTCCCCGGGTCCATGAAACTGGGACGTTCGCTTCTCAGCACCCCCTCTCGCGTCATCCCCAGCTTCTCCATCACCCTCCAGGACTGGCTGTTCATCAGGTCCGCCATCGCCGTGATCTTTGCGAGACCGAATGCCCAGGCCGTGACCGCTCTTGCAGCTTCGGCAGTGAGTCCCTTGCCCCAGTGTTCACGGGCGATACTGAAACCCATTTCGGCGGTCGCCTTTGATTTGTCGATCCGGATGTTGATCCCTCCGACGACCCGGCCGTTCAGACACATTGCGAAGGCAGGATTCGTATCCCACGAGGTGAGCACGGAACGCGCCACGAACTCGACGGCGTGTCTGTGCTCATAGGGGCTGGGAACAGGCAGATGTCGGCCCCACTCCGAGTCCCGCGCGTAGGCGTAGACGTCGTCGACGTCCGTGAGTTCGAACGGGCGCAGCAACACCCGATCGGTTGTGAGTGCCACCGGCTCTACCATTCCAGTTCGTCCAGGCCCAGTGGCCAGCGCGGGTGGCGCGCGGCCCTGATCCTCGCCAGAGGTCCCGCCACGACGGTCACGAAGCTCGCCGGATCCAGATACTCCTGCGCGATCGCCTTGATGTCCCCGGCCGTGAGGGAGCGTACGGCCTCGGGCCATCCCATCAGGAGGTCCGTGCTTCCGCGACGCACGTGCTCCACCGCGAAGGTCTCGCTGGCACTCGTTGCGAGCTCCAGCGACCGCCGCCAGACCGCCTCCACCAGCCAGCCCCTGGCGCGCGTGACCTCTGCCTCGGTCACCGGCTCCCGGGGATCGTGCATGCGCTCCAGCTCGTCCAGGCTGTAGCGAACGAGGGGCGCCACGGCCTCCGGGCGCCCGCCCGTGCGCACGAGGAGGAGGCCCGTTCCGGACGCGGTCACGGGGATCTCGAAGTCGTCCCGGTTGGCCAGCCCCCGCATCTCTCTCGCTGCGATGTTGAGGCGCTCGGCGAGGATGAAGCGGAGAACCGACAGTGCGGCCCGGTCTGATTCGGGAACGGCGCCGATCGTTCGGCCGATGGCGATCCAGCCCTCGAGACTCGGGACATCCACGGCGTGGAAGCGGCCCGAGTGCTCGACCGGTTCGATCGTGGCGGGTTCCGGTGCCGGCTCGCCGCTGGGCGCCCAGCCACGGGTCGCCGACTCGAGAACCTCTGCCACCTCGCCGCGGGAAACGGCCCCTCCGACCCCGAACACCACGCGGTCGGCTCCCAGGCTTCTGGAGGCCAGCGCCCTGACCGCGGCCAGCGAGACCGTCGTCCCTTGGTCCGGCGGCGCCAGGGGATACCCGTGCATTCGCCGCTCGAGCTCGACCTTGGGCCGGAAGCCGTCCCCGTCGATCCCGGCCATCGGCATGTCGTAGCCGGGGCCCGCCTGGTACTGGCGGACCGTTGCGGCGTCCAGGTCGGGGGCTCGCACGAGCTCCACCAGCAGCTCCAGCCCCTCGCGCCAGTCCTCCGGAAGCACCTGGAGAGAGAGATGGGTGACGTCGAGGGTCTCCACGGCGCTCAGCGACGTACCCAGCTCGGCGAGGCGAAGGGAGAGCGGACGGCTCGCTCCCGCGGCGCCCCGCGTCGTGAGGAGCCGGGTCAGGAGGGCCGAAGCGCCGGCTTCGCCTTCGGCCTCGTGGAGCCGGCCCAGGGGCAGGGCGGCCGTGAGGCGCACCAGCGGGTCGGAGGCTGCGGGCACGACATACGCCCGGACGCCGCTCGACGCCTCGAAGAGGGTTTGGTCCGGATCGGGCGGGGTGAACGCGGCGGGTTCGAGAGCGAGCTCGCCCGGGTCCTGCCAGTTGTGCTCGAAGATGGGCCGCGAGCGGCCGGGGAGGGTATCGTCGGCAGCGCTACCGCAGCCGCCCAGGGCGACCGGCGCCAGGGCAACGAGGAGCGTAGCGATCGTCCCCTGCGGGCGCGCGACGCGCGCCCCGGCGGCCCTCATCGTCCGTCTCCCGGCAGGTCCGCCCACAGGAAGTCGAGCCAGCTCGGCCCGCTTCCGTCGGGCGGCTGGGCGCGCGCCGTGGCGATCACCCGGTTGGAAGGCACGAAGTAGGTCGACGCGACGCGCTGGACGTCCGCTGCCGTGGCCGCGTCCCTCGCCTCAATGAGCTCGGGCAGCACGCTCCAGTGGTTCATCGTCTGATGGTGCCCGATCAGGAAGGCGAGCTCCTGGGGACTGTCGAGGAACTCCGCCCACTCGACGCGCAGCCGTTTGCGCGCGCGCGCCAAGGCCCCGGAGTCGATCCGTCCCTCCCGGAGATCGTCCACGGCAGACAGCAACGCTCGCTCGACAGCCGCGAGGTCGCCGTCCGCCTCCGCCTGTGCCACCAGGTTGAACGCGCCGGGCGACCCGAAGCGGTAGGTGTGGATGACCCGGAAGTCGGCGGATGCCGAAGCCGGCGTGCCACTCAGCGTCAACGTCTGGCCAGCCATGCCGTGAGGCCCGCTCAGGAGAGCGGCGATGAGGTCGAGCACGGGCCGGTCCGGGTGGCCCATGCCCGGGATGCGGTACCGCACATGGACCTGCGGCGAGAGCGGCTCCGTCCAGTCGAGCCGGATCGACCCGCCGGGCACGGGCTCGGCCTCGACGTCGAGGTCGGCCGGGGGCTCGGGCCCTCGGGGCAACTCCCCGAAGTAGCGCTCCGCGAGGGGCACGACTTCGTCGAGGGTGACGTCGCCGACCAGCACCAGCGCCGCGTTGTTGGGCACGAAGTAGTCGTCGTAGATCCGGTGCATCGCGGCCCGCGTGAAGTTCGCGAAGTCGCGGAGATGCCCGCCGTCAGGGATGTAGACCGGGTGGACCTGGGCGGTGACGCCGTCGATCGCCTCGTTGAAGCGGGTCTGGGGCCGGCTCTTTCCCCCGAGGATCTGCTCCAGCACGGTGAAGCGCTGCGCCTCCCAGCCCCTGAGGATCGCGTTGACCATGCGGTCCGCCTCGAGCCGGAAGAAGAGCTCCAGGTGCTCCCTGGGGAGCGCCATGTTGATCTCCATGTAGTCCTGCTCGGTGCTGGCCGGCACCGGATCCAGATGGCGCACGTACCCGCCGTGCCGGAGGTACCACTTGTAGGATGTCCAGAAGTCCCTGTACTCGTTGTCGCGGTCCTCGAGCTCGTAGAGCCTCTCCCGGAGGGCCTGCATCCCGGGCGTGCCCGGCCAGCCCATCTCGTCGAAGAAGACGTCCCGCTCCCGGAGTTGATTGCGCTCGCGGTTGCGCAGGGCGACGAGCTCCTGCTCCGTGTCGTGGATCTCCTGCAGGATGGGCAACTCGGCGGCCAGATCGCTGGTGCCGACGGTGGTGGTCCCCTGATGGATCACGTGCTCGAGGAAGTGCGTGATGCCGTGGAGCCCCACAGGCTCCTGCATGGAGCCGACCCGAATCCACAGGTCGGCGGCCACCCGGGGCATCCGGTGGTCTTCGACGACCAGAATCGTGAAGCCGTTGTCGAGCGCGTGCTCCTGGACCTGGAGCGGCGGGGAAGGGGACTGGGAGGCGAGCGCGGGAGCCGCCGAGCCCGCGGACGGTGACGCCGGCGAGCCCGCGGACCGTGCCGCCGCCGAGCTACGTGCTGCGGGCCACGCCAAGGCAGCTACGGCGCTGACCAGGATGACGACAGGCAGGGTTCTCATTGCCATGGCCCCTCTTCGCTGGCGACCGGGACAGCTCCGGTTGCGCTATGTTACATGATCACCCGCCGCATGTACTGCCTGACCTTCTCCATGTACTTCTCGAAGAAGAACTTCTGGATGTCCATCATGTCGAGCTCGCGGCCCTGGATGTAGGCCTGCTCGATGTCGGTGGTCATGTCGAGCGGCGTGCCCGTCGTGATGAGGAAGGTCGCCTGCTTACCCGGCTCCAGGGAGCCGACCCGGTCGTCGAGCCCCAGGAACTCCGCAGGGTTGATTGTCACCGCCTTCAGCGCCTCGTCCTCCGGAAGACCGAAGGCCACTGCCACCCCCGCCTCGAAGGGCAGCCGGTTCGTGTACAGCGAGCCCGAGCCGCCCGAGATCGCGAAGCGCACGCCCGCCTCGTGCAGACGCGCCGGCATCGAGTAGGCGCCGTCGTAGCCCTCGTAGTCCCGGCCAGGGGCGGCCATCGTCGAAGTCAGGATTACCGGGATGTCCTCGGCGACCAGACGGTCCGCCACATGGATGGCGTCGGCACCGCCCCGGATGACGATCCTGAGGTTTTCCTCCTGCGCCCAGGTGACGGCGTCGTTGATCTGCGCCGCGCCGTCGGCCGCGACCACGACGGGGATCTCTCCGTCGAAAATCGGAATCATCGCCGCATAGCGGGAGTCGCTACGCATCTCCTCGCCGGCTGCGACCGCGTCCCGGTACGCCCGCGCTTCGGCGAAGAAACCCTTGAGCTGCTGGACCTGCTCCTCGTAGCTCGGAGGCTCGCCCTGCTGCCCACCCCCGAAGCCGCCGAACCCGCGGAAGCGGCCGGGGTTCGGGTTCGGCCAGTTTACGTTGAGCGCCGCGGCCGACTGCATCGACATCTCTTCCCAGCTCCACCCCTCGAGGGCGAGCGCGGAAGACATGCCGGAGACGAGTCCGCCGCCGGGCGTCGTGAGCGTGGTGAGCACGCCGGCCGAACGTGACGTGCCGATATGCCGGCTCTCCGCGTTCACGGCGACGTCCGCGCGCACATTCGGGTTGAAGTCGCCGAGTTCGTTCACGTCGTTGGAGACGTCGACCGCGCCGATCTCACTGATCCCCACCGTGCTGTAGGCGTCGATCAGCCCGGGGTAGATGTGCTTTCCCGTCGCGTCGACCACGCGGGTCCCGGCCGGAATCTCCAACTCGGCGCCGACCGCGGTGATCAGCCCGTTCTCGAAGAGGATCGTCCCGTTCTCGATGACACCGCCCGTGACGGTGTGAATTGTCGCTCCACGCAAGGCCGTCGGCTCGGATTGCGGGGGCACGGTCATCCGCACCTGCGCCTCCATGGTTGCCGGCGCCACTGCCCACAGGACCGCCAGGACCACGCCGGCCGTGCCTCCCGCCCGCGACCGGGTTCCCTTCATCGCTCCCCGCTGCGTCGTCGTCATGATCCGTTTCTCTCCGTCTGGGCGTTCCGGCTGCCGCCTTCCTCCAGGGACAGGATCGCCTGGATGAGCTGAGCGCGTTCCCGTTCGATCTGTTCGCGCATGGCCGCGTCCTCCTCGAGAGAGAAGTACCGCCGGCCGTCGATCCACGTCTGCTCGGCGCGCGTGAACTGTGAGAGCGGGTTGCCGTTCCAGATCACGAAGTCGCCGTCCTTGCCGGCCTCCAGCGAACCGACCTGATCGTCGATCGCCACCGCCTGCGCCGACTGGTTGGTCACCGTCGAGAGCGCCTGCTCGGGCGTGAGTCCGGTGCGGAGCAGTTTGCCCGCTTCCCAGTTCATGCGGCTGGCGATCTCGCTGTTGTCGGAGTGCAGCGAGGTCACGACCCCCGCCTCCATCAGGATGCGGGCGTTGTACACCGTCGCGTCGTACGCCTCGAGCTTGAAGCCGCCCCAGTCGCTCCAGACGACAGCGGCGACCCCGGACGCAGCGAGCTCGGGCGCGATCTTGTAGGCCTCGACGCCGTGCTGCAGCGTCTGGACCCGGAATCCGAACTCCTCCGCCAGCCTCACGAGCGCGAGGAATTCGTCCGCGCGATAGCCGTGCGACGAGATGAGGAGCTCCTGGTTCAGGATGTCGAGGATCGCCTCCATCCGCAGGTCCCGCCGCGGGGGCAGTCCCTCCTGGCTTTCCTCCCACCGCTGCCACTCGCGCTCGTAGTCCCGCGCGGCCAGGAAGTGGTCGCGGATGATCTCCTGCGTCCCCATGCGGGTGTCGGGATAGCGGCCCTGACGTCGCTTCGGGTTCTCGCC
This sequence comes from Longimicrobiales bacterium, assembly GCA_965237885.1. Classification (GTDB taxonomy): domain Bacteria; phylum Gemmatimonadota; class Gemmatimonadetes; order Longimicrobiales; family Gaopeijiaceae; genus BD2-11. The sequence goes on from CBDEGN010000002.1 coordinate 2,646,553, forward strand.
CAGGGCGAACTTCACGGTGCGGGGCGCGTTCTCCAGCTTGAGCTCCTCCGGCAGCGAACCCCAGCGCATCTTCACGAAGACGTTCTCGCCCCCGATCGGGTTGGCGGAACCGTGCTTGATGTGCGCGGTGGTAAGTCCGCCCGCCACCTGCCGGTACATCCAGATGTTGTTGTGCGTCACGACATCGCCCATCCGCACCTCGGGGACGATCGCGAAGCCGCTCTCGTTCACGGCGCTCACTCCCGAGTGGATGTGCGGATCGATGAGCCCCGGCGTGACGTGCTTGCCGGTCGCGTCGATCTCCACCGCGCCGCGGGGGGCGTCGAGGCCCATGCCGACCGCTTCGACAGTGCCCGCGCGAACCAGGAGGTCCGCGCCTTCCAGCATGCCCTGGGGACCCTGGGTCCACACGGTCGCGTTCCGCACGACGACCGCGTCGGGCTGATCCGGGATCGAACTCCGGCCATACTCCATCATCGGCCGAATAAACGGGAGGTCGATCTCGGGAACGTTCATCGCCACCGTACCGCGCGCCGGACCCTCGAAGGCTTCGGTGCGGGTGCCGCGGAAGGACGGGTCCGCCCCATTGGGCAGCGAAGTCCATCCGTAGAACTCGTCGCCGCGCACCGAGCCGGCGAGAAGCGCCACGCCCTCATAGCCCAGCTCCTCACCGTCGAAACGGACTTCGAGCCGTCCCGTCTCGGCTACCACGCTGGCCGACGCAAGAGCGATCCGCATGCCTTGACCCCCCCCGGGCCCACCCTCGGCGAGGTCGATGTGGCCGCTCAGCCGGTTGAGCGGTCCCTCCAGCTGGAGGACCGCGTCGAAGCCCCACTCGTCCGTCGAGGCGATGCGCCAGGTGCCGCGCGGGTCGACCTGAGCGGGCCGGGTCACGCCGTACACGGTGCCCCGGACCCAGACATCGCGCACCGTCGCCTCTTCCGTGAAGAGGTCGCCCTCGCTCACGATCAGGTTCGCGACCTTGCCTTCCTCGATGGTGCCGTGCGTGCGCGCCACCCCGAGCCAATCCGCGGGCGTCGTGGTGAGCGCCGCGAGGGCATCGTCGGGCGAGAGACCGCGCGCCACGGCGATGCGCAGGTTGGGGAGGAAGTCGTTGAGAGACGACATCCCGTCCGTGGTGATGGCGAACCGCACCCCGGCGTCGGCCAGCTGCGCGGGGCTCGTGGGTGCGAGATACCAATCGCGCAGATCCGCGAGCGACGCGTTCAGCGCGGCCTCCGGATCGCCGACATCCGGAGCGTCCGGGAAGTCCAGGGGCACGATCAGCGGCTCGCTCCGGCCTTGGAGCACGTCGATGATCCTGTGCTCCTGGCCGCTCCCCCGGAACCACGCCTGGAGCCCGAACTCCGACGCGAGACGGTGCGCGCGGAGGTATTCCTCTTCGCTGCCGGTCTCGAAAATGACCGGCTGATTGCCGTGCACCGCGTCTTCGAGCGCCGCCAGGGCTTCGCTTGTTTCCGGAGGGAGGAAGGCGCGGCCGCTCGACTCATAGGCATCCCAGGCGCGCATGTACCAGTCGGCGTCCATGAGCGTCTGCTTCATCAGCGCGATCGTTCCCATCGCGGAGTTCGGATACGATCCGCCCAGCTCGAAGGAGCGCTGGAAGCCGACCACCTGGGCGATGTCGGGTCGTAGCACCCGGTCACGCACACCCGCGTCGCCGAGATTCACCAGCGAGGCGGTTCCCCGGAAGATCCCCTGCTTGGGAACCACCAGCGCCGTGCCAAATCCCTGCGAGCGCAGCGCCGCGCGCCTGTCGGCGTCGTCCTGAAGATTCCGCGTGGTGGAAAACCACGCCCGGACCTGCGGATTCCAGTGCGTGGGGCCGATGTCGCCACCCTCCGGCACCGCGTCCATTCCCAGATCGGCGTGTGCGTCGATAAAGCCCGGGTACACCGTTTGCCCGTCGAGATCCCACACGCGCGCGCCTGCCGGCGCGTCCGTGCCTCGCCCGACCGCCTGGATGAGGCCGTCGCGGATCACGATCGTGGCGTCGTCCATGACCTGCCCCGGCCCGGTCACGACCCGCGCCCCCACCAGGGCGTGGTATCCGGTGCCGTTGTCGCGCATGCCCTCGACCGGCTGGGTGCGGGTCGCTTGCTGGGCCCCGGCACCCGTTGCCAGGACGGCCGCGAACCCCATCGTGCACAGTATCGCCTTCACAGAACCCTCCCAATTGTTGTCCCTGCGTGAATCGCCTCGTTCCCTCGGCCCGACCGGCCCCGCCGGAGCCCGCTAAGGTGCAAGGAAACTCTAATAACTAAGTCATCTGATGGCGCATGGTCAAACGGCGGCGGTCGGTCGCGCCGGGTGTGGCGATGGATCTCCTGGAGGCAACCCCCGAGCCTTCCACATGTAGAACGCCACGGGAAACAGCAGGAGCACCACTGCACCCGACGTCACCACCCCGCCGACCAGCGGGGCCGCGATCCTCTTCATCACGTCGGCGCCTGCTCCAACGCTCCACATGATGGGAAGCAGCCCGATCACATCGGTCGCGATCGTCATCATGATCGGGCGGACGCGCTCGACCGACCCCCGCCTGATCGCGTGCGCGAGGGCGGCGCGATCGGTGAGCAGGCCCCGCTCACGGTAGTCCCTGCAGGAGACGTTGAGGTAGAGCAGGAACACGATCGCCGTCTCCGCGTAGAGGCCGGCCAGCGCGATGATCCCCACCCAGACGGCGATGCTCAGGTCATAGTTCAGGAGATGCAGCAGCCAGAAGGACCCGCAGACCGCAAAGGGGACGCCCAGGAGCACCAGAAACGTCTCGGTCACGGACCTGGTGGTGATGTAAATCAGGACGAAGATCAGGAACAGGGTGAGCGGGACCACGTACGCGAGGCGCTGCTGCGCCCGTTCCAGGTACTCGTACTGCCCGCTCCACGAGACTGTGTAGCCCGGTGGCAGCGCGACCCCTTCCGCGACCGCTTCCCGGGCAGCCTCCACGTAGCTGCCGAGGTCGATGTCGCGGATGTCGATGTATACCCACGCGTTCGGCTTCGCGCCCTCGCTCTTTATGCTCGGCGGCCCGACCACATACTCCATCTTCGCCAGGCGTCCCAGCGGCACCTGATGACCCTCCGGGGTCGCGACCAGGACGGAGCGCAGCGCGGGCAGATCGTCGCGGAGTTCGCGGCTGTAGCGAAGGTTGACCGGGTAGCGCTCAAGGCCCTCGACCGTCGTCGTGACGTTCATGCCACCGATGGCCGTCTGGATCACTTCCTGCACATCGCGCACGGTGAGGCCGTGCCGCGCAATGGCCATTCGGTCGATCGCAAAGTCGAGGTAATTGCCGCCCATCACCCGGTCGGCGTACACGCTGGCGGTACCCGGAACATCGCGCACAACCGACTCGATTTCGCGCCCCAGCCGCTCCAGCGCGGCCAGATCGGGGCCTGCAATCTTGATCCCCACCGGCGTGCGGATGCCGGTCGACAGCATGTCGATCCTGCTCCTGATCGGCATGGTCCAGGCGTTGGTGAGGCCCGGAATGCGCAGGGCGGCGTCCATCTCCTCGATCAGCTTGTCGGGCGTCATCCCCCGCCGCCACTCGCTTCGGGGTTTCAGCGCGATGGTGGTCTCGATCATGGAGAGGGGTGCGGGATCGGTCGCTGAATCCGCCCGCCCAACCTTGCCGAAGACGTGCTGCACCTCAGGGAAGGTGTGGATGATCCTGTCGGTCTGCTGCAGGATCTCGCGCGCCTCGGTGATCGAAACCCCCGGCAGCGTGGTCGGCATGTAGAGGATGTCGCCTTCCCAGAGCGGCGGCATGAACTCCGATCCGAGACGCGAGAAAGGCACCACCGTCGCGGCCAGCCCCACTACGGCGGCGACAAGCACCCACCGTCGGAAACGCAGAACGAAGCTCAGCAGCGGCCAATACACGCCGGACAGGAGCCGCCCCACCGGAGTGCTCGACGGGCGACGGATCCTCCCGCGGACCCAGTAGCCCACCAGCACGGGGACCAATGTCACCGACAGCAGCGCCGCAGCCGCCATGGCGTAGGTCTTCGTGAACGCGAGCGGCCTGAACAGCCGCCCCTCCTGCGCCTCCAGGGTGAACACGGGCATGAACGAAACCGTGATCACCAGCAGCGCGAAGAACAGAGACGGCCCGACTTCCCTCGCCGCGCCGGCGATGATCTCCCAGTGCGGCTTCCGCCCCGCGTATCGCGCGAGGTGCCTGTGGGCATTTTCGACCATCACGATTCCGGCGTCGACCATCGTCCCGATTGCGACGGCGATGCCCCCCAGCGACATGATGTTGAGGGTGAGGCCCTGCAGCCGCACCACGATCAGAGCCATCAGAATGCCGACGGGCAGGGCGATCACGGCGACGAACGCGCTCCTCAGGTGAAAGAGGAAGACGAGGCACACCAGTCCCACGATCAGCAGCTGCTGCACCAGGCTGGTGCGGATGCTCGCAACGGCGCCGTCGATCAGCGAAGTCCGGTCATAGGCGACCTCGATCTCCACGCCCTCGGGAAGTCCGGGCCCGATCTCCTCCAGCCTTGCTTTCACATCCCGGATCACGCGCCGGGTGTCGGCGCCGGGCCGCACCACGACGATGCCGCCTACGGTCTCGCCCTCCCCGTTCCACTCCGCCAGTCCCCGTCGGCTCTCCGGGCCGATGCTCACCCTCGCCACGTCCTGCAGCAGGATCGGCGTCCCGTCGTCGCCCACGCCGAGGCCGATGCCGCGAATGTCGTCCGCGGACCGGATGTACCCGAGCCCGCGGATCATGAACTCCTTCTCCCCCACCTCGATCAGACCGCCCCCCACGTCGCTGTTGCTCTCCTGAATGGCGGTACGGATGGTGGAGATCGGCAAGTGGTATGCGCGCAGCCGGTTCGGATCGACGGTGACCTGATACTGCCGCACGAAGCCCCCGACGCTCGCGACTTCGGCCACTCCGCGCACGCTCGTCAGTTCGTACTTCAGAAACCAGTCCTGAAGCGAGCGCAGCTCGCCGAGGTCGTGGCGGTCGGATCTGAGCGCGTACATGAAGGCCCAGCCGACGCCGGTCGCGTCGGGTCCGAGCTGGGGCGTCACGCCCGGCGGCAGCTGCCCGGAGATGGAATTCAGGTACTCGAGAACCCGGCTTCGGGCCCAGTAGAGGTCGGTTCCGTCCTCGAAGATGACGTAGACGAAGGACACCCCGAAGAACGAGTACCCGCGCACCACCTGCGCATACGGCGCCGCCAGCATCTGCGTCGTGAGCGGATAGGTGACCTGGTCTTCCACGATGCCCGGCGCCTGGCCGGGATACTCGGTCTGGATGATGACCTGGACATCGGAGAGGTCCGGGATCGCGTCGATCGGCGTGCGGGCCAGCGAGAAGGCGCCCGCGGCCACGACGGAGATTGCGCCCAGAACGACCAGGAGGCGGTTGCCGATCGACCAGTCGATGATGCGTGTGAACATGAGCGGCCCCCTCAGTGGCGGTTGCGCATCTCGGCGGCTGTGTCGGACCTCGCCTCGTCCGCCCCTCCGAGAAGCTGCGAAATCACGGCCCTCAGGTTCGCGTCGGAGTCGATCAGGAACTGCGACGAGACCACGACGGTTTCGCCGGGGGCGACCCCGGAGGCGATCTCCTGCATCCCCTCGCTTTCGGTGCCGAGCACCACCTCGCGCGGCTCGAAGACGCCTCCTCCCCTGGCGACGATCACGACCGCGCGCGTGCCGCTGTGCAGGATCGCCTCGACGGGCGTCATCACCGCGTCGGTGGCCCCGCTCGTCCGGACCGTCACGTTGACATACATCATCGGCCGGAGCTGGAGGTCGGGATTTGCGACCTCCACGAAGGCTGTCAGGGTCCTCGTCTGCGCGTTCATCGCCGGACGGAAAAAGAGGATCCGGCCGCTCCACCGGCTCCCGGGAAACGCGTCGGCCTCGACCACCACGGCCTGCCCTTCACGGATGTGCCGGAGATCGTCCTCATAGAACTCGGTCTCGGCCCACAGGGTCGAGTGGTCCGCGATCTTCAGGACGGTCATCCCCGGGCCGAGCTTCATCCCCTCCATCGAGTCGCCCATCTTGTCGACGATGAACCCGGAGGCGGGCGCGAAGACCGGGACCGTGCGCGCGACCGCCTGCGACTCCGCGAGCTGGTCGATCTGCTCCTCGGTCAGGTCCCAGTAGAGCAGCCGTTGCCTGGCCGCCTCGAACAGGGATTGCGCGCGGCGGATGGCCTCGGGGTAGGCTCCGCCCTCCCGGAGCCGGCCGACGTAGTCCATCGCGCCGAGGAATTCGCGCTGCGTCGTGACCAGCTGGGGACTGTAGATCTCGAAGAGGACGTCGCCGCTCTCCACTGTCTCGCCCACGTTGTTCACGTTGGCCCTCTCGATCCAGCCTTCGTACTTCGTCTGCACCGACACGACCCGCTCTTCGTTGTGCGCCAGGATGCCGACGGTGCGGATGGAGACCGGCAGCGTGCCGCGGCGCACCTCGGCGGTGCGGACGGCGAAGTTCTGCAGGAAGCTCGTGCTCACCCGGATTCCGCCGTCGGACAGGGCCTCTTCCGCGTAGACCGGGACCAGATCCATCCCCATCGGGGACTTGCCGGGGCGGTCGGAGGTGTAGTTCGGGTCCATGGGAGCCCTCCAGTAGAGGATCTCGCGATCCTCCGCGGCAGTCCCGGCCGGCGATGCCGCGTCGCCCGGCCCGCCTGACCCAGGGGACGCGTCGCCCCCGACTGGTCGGCGCCCCAGCAGCAGCGCGGTCCCGCCGGCGCCGACAATCACGCCCGCAACCACGAACAAAACGGTGCGCAGTCTCATGCCGTTCATGATCCCTCCCCCGGCGGAAAAGCCGAGCCGATGGCGCGTTCCATGTCGGCCAGCGCCTTCATGTAGTCCGCCTGCAGGCGTGCAAGCCCGAGGCGGACGTCGAGCAGAACTTCCTCGCTGTCCAGCAGCTCGAGCACTCCCGTCACGCCGGCCGAGTATGCCTCCTCGGTCGTGCCGAGCGTCTGCTCCGCCTGCGGGAGCAGCGCCCGCTCGAAGAGGGCCAGCTGTCCCTCGATCGTGGTGAGGTGGAAGGCGGTCGAGTGGACGGCGAAGGCGACCCCGTTGACCGCATGGCGGTAGGCCTCCTCCGCGGCGGAAAGGCGCGCAGTGGCTTCACGGACCCCCGCATCGTAGCTGGACCTGAAGACGGGGATGCGCGCCCCGAGCATGAAGCTGAAAACGTCCCGCCCGTTGTCCGCCGGTGGATCGGTGCGTCCCGGATCGTCGCGGCGGCCGAGGACATTCCCCCACGCGATGCCGACGGTGAAGTCGGGCCGATACCGGCGTCGCGCCAGACCCACCGCGTGCCCGCCGGTCTCCACCCGCAGGCGGGCCGATCTGACTTCCGGCCTCTCGCTGAGTCCAGTCCGGTTCAGCCGCTCGGCGTCGAACCGGGCTACCGGGCGTTCACCGATCTCGGCCGGCACGATGGGGGCATCCACCGGCCGATCGGCCAGCACGTTCAGCACGGCTTCGAAGTCCCTTCGCTGCCGCAGGAGCTCCTGCCGCCGGTTCAGGACCCGCGTGACTTCCGCCTGCAGCTTGACGACTTCCTGCTGCTGGCCGAAGCCCTGCGAATAGCGCGCCTGGGCCAGCGCCTCGTAGTGGAGGAGGAGCAGCTCCTCCTCCCCGGCGATGCGAAGCGCCCGGTCGAGGTAGGCCAGGTCGTAGTAGGCCAGCTTGACCCGGTGGACGACTTCGGCTCTCTCCTCCTCCCAGTGCTCGCTGTGGATCGCGGACTCCGTCGTGGCGATCTTCCTGCGGTCCGAGAGGGTGCCGAACCAGGGGAACGCCTGGCTGAGCGACACGGCCGATGTCTGGGGACCGACCCGCGTCTCGGGGCCGCGCAGATGGTGGGTCAGCGAGAGCGTCGGATCCGGCAGGGCCGCGGCCTGGGGGATGCGCTCGCGCGCGGCCCGATACTCGAGATGTGCTCCGCGAACCCGCGGGTTGCGCTCCACCGCTTCGGTGATGAGCGTGGCGAGCGTCGGGTCGCCGTTGGTTGCGTAGGACGGCGACTGCGCCGAAGTGCTCGCGGCGATGATGTATTCCGGGATGGCGATCGCGAATACGACCGCCATGGTTCGCCATATCGACATGGTTGCCTCGCCATGGGTGTGTCATGGACTCCCGTGACGGGATGGCCCGAGGGCCTTTCACGGGGAGTGCGCGCCCCTGCACGGGGCGCGGAGATGTCACACGTTGTGGCGAGGCGGTGGGGTTTCGACCGCCACGTCGGCGGCGCCGGGAAGGGAATCGGAGAGGAAGCCCGCCTGGACGAAGACGGAAGCGACGCGAAGCAGGGATGCCGGCAACAAGGGGCGGACCGCGGCAACGCCGCAGGCCAGCATCATCCGGCACCCATCGGCATCGCCATGGTCCTGTTCATGTGGGGACGAGGGTACGGCACCGCTGGACGGGTAGTGCTGGGCGTGGGTCGCGGGTGGTCCGGAGACCGTGTGGTGGGCGTGGAGATTCACCTGCGGGGCGGGGATGCTCGCGCGCGTCGCCGAGTCGGTTCCGGGCCGGGGCGTGCCCATGTCGCAATGGAACGCGACCAACTGGGACCACAACAGGGCCAGAAAGGCGACAACAGCTACGGGGCGATGCATGGTGAAATGTGCGTGCCATGTCACGCGAGCGTCAAGCGAGGCGCGGGGGCTTCAGGTGAGGCGGAGGGGCGCCGAGATCCTCGGGATTGCGGTCCATGCTACCTTTGGCTGTGATTCGAGGCCACCCGTAGTGGGCTCAAAGCCGGACTCGCGGGGAGGGCTTCGCCGTGATGGCACCCAGGACAGAAGGATGAGCCGCACCGAGGCCCGGCCTGCCCTTCGTCCCGGCGAGTTCGTTGCCCTCGTAGCCCTGTTGATGTCGCTCGTCGCGCTCTCGATCGACGCGATGTTGCCGGCGCTGCCGGCGATCGGCCGCGACCTCGGGGCGCTACGCCGGAACGATACCCAGTTCGTCATCACGGCCGTGTTCCTGGGGCTTGGCTTCGGGCAGATTCTCTTTGGCCCGCTCTCCGACCGTATCGGACGCAAGGCTGCCATTCACGCCGGTCTCATCCTGTTCATGGCCGGATGCCTCGTGAGCATCTTCGCGCCGACCTTCGAGGTGATGATCGCGGGCCGTGTCCTGCAGGGCTTCGGGGTCGCGGGACCGCGCATCGTGACCATCGCCATGGTGCGTGATCAGCACGAAGGCCGCGGAATGGCCCGTCTCATGTCGTTCGCAATGGCCGTGTTCATCATCGTTCCCACCATCGCTCCAGCACTCGGCCAGGGGATCCTGTGGCTCGGAGGCTGGCGCGCGATATTCGCCGCCATTTTTGCCGTCGCCGCGATCGCGTTGGCGTGGTTTGCGCTTCGCCAGCCCGAAACCCTGCCCGCCGCCCGCCGGCTACCCTTCTCCCCGCGGACCATTGGCCGGGCCGCCCTGGAAGTCCTGAGAACCCGGACCGCGCTCGGATACACCCTTGCCACCGCATGCGTGTTCGCGCCGTTTCTCGCCTACCTGAGCTCGGCTCAGCAGATCTTCCAGGATGCCTATCGGACCGGCGCGCTCTTTCCGCTCTGGTTCGGAGTGCTGGCCCTCGCCTTCGGGTGCGCCTCGTTCGTGAACGGCCGGCTGGTGATGAAGCATGGGATGCGCCGGCTATCGAAGGCGGCGGCGGTGGCCATCACACTGGCCTCGGTCGTCGCGTGGGCGCTGACCTTCGCCTTCGAAGGGCTACCTCCATTCTGGCTCTTCATGGCCTACCTGCTCGGCGCCTTCTTCTGCATCGGCCTCCTCTTCGGGAATCTCAATGCGCTCGCCATGCAGCCCCTGGGCCACATCGCGGGGGTGGGAGCGGCAGTGGTCGCTTCGCTCACCACGTTCATCGGGGTGCCGCTCGGGGGGCTCGTGGGACAGAGCTTCGACGGGACCATGTACACCCAGATCGGCGCCTTTGCCGTGTTTGGAGCGGGGACGCTCGCCGCCACGTGGTGGGCCGAGGGGGGTGCCGATTGACGACATTACCATCGCAGCGTATTACGTGATGTTATTGCAGTCACTCTAACGACAGCATCGGGGCATGGCTCACTTGGCTACCAAGTGGATGCGAGAGGGCAGTTGGTGGACCGCGGTGGCCGGCGGCGCGATCGCCTTCCCCATCGCTGTCTTGCTTCATGAACTCGGGCACTTTGCGGGATACTCCGTGTTCGGCTTCCCCGATCCGGTCCTGAGTTTCGCCTCTACCGGCTGGGCAGACGTGCAGTTCGATGCGCTTATGGCGGCGGGGGACGTGGAGGCTGCAGCGGCAATTGCTCAACCGTGGCAGGTGGCGGTCGCCGGGGCTGCGGGGCCTATTGTCTCCTACCTTGCAGTCATCACCTGCGTGCTTGCGGTCCGCCGATTTGGCCCCGGCCCCTTCTCACTGGTTCTCGGAGTCGGGTTGGTGAGCCCCCTGCGCTGGCTGCCGGCGATTCCGCTCCTTGCCGTAAAGCTCGTCGGTGTGCAGTGGACCACGGGCATGGACGAAGCGAAGCTGGCGGAGCGCACGGGGATCCCCGAAATCCCTCTCCTTGTGCTCGGCGCGGCCTGCCTCGTGCTCGGATACTGGTTCCTCGTGACTGCCATCCCTCGTGGCCAGAGGGTGCGAGCCATCGTCCCGACGTTGGTCGGTGCGCTGGCTGTGGGTGGCCCTCTGTGGGTGCTGTGGTTGGGCCCCCTGGTTCTTCCGTGAGTCATCGCACCAACTGGACATGAGAACTGACTAGTCATATGATATGTCCACTTCAAAACGGAAGACTGGAGCCATGAAGGAACAGCCAAGAGCGGAGACGAACACGGCGCTGCCCCGGACGATCGGCGCGGCGCGATTCAAGGAGCAGTGCCTTGCGTTGCTGGATCGGCTCGGTCCTGACGGCCTGGTGATCACCAAGCGGGGCAAGCCGGTTGCGCGGGTGTTCCCCTATGCCCGAGACTCGGCCAGCCTGATCGGTAGTCTGCGGGACAAGCTCGAGATCAAGGGAGATATCATGTCCACGGGGATTCGCTGGGACGCGGAGTGCTGAACCTCGACACGCATATCCTCATCTACGCCCTTCGCGGAGAACTGTACGGAAACGAGCACGAGCTACTTGCCCGCACACAGTGGTCGGTCTCTGCAATCGTCTTCTGGGAGATCGCGAAGCTTGTCCAACTGGGCCGGGTCGAAGTGGACCTCGACGACCGGCAGGTGATCCGGACCCTGAGTCGTATCCACTCGTGGCCGATCGACCTGGCCGTGGCCCGCGCTTCAACCCGACTGGATTTTCGGGGCGATCCGGCCGACGAAATCATCGCTGCGACCAGCGTCGTCCACGGGATCCCTCTCGTCACGCGTGACGCGGTGATCCGCAAGTCAGCGCTCGTGCCCCTGGCGATTTAGCTCGGGATCGATGAGGCGTCACCGGCCGGGGGCATCCACAGGCAGATCGGTGGTGACGATGGCGAAAATACCCCCGGCATCCCGCGCCGGGACCGAGCGCGTAATCATCCAGATCTCACCGCCGCCCGCATCGAAGTACGGGGGCGTCCAAATGCTTGCGTTCGCGGCCAATGGCATCGTGATCCACTCCTGCGCCGCGATGTTGTATTCGGGCAGGGCAAGATCGCGAGTCTGGTAGCCGTCGGCGGTGCGATAGACGTAGGGGCTCGCGGTGACGGTGCCGGCTTCGTCCATGAGCGCGGCTGCACTGCCATAGAACGCGGGGTGGCCTTCCAGGTATGCCCGCAGGCGCTCCGCATACGCGGCTGCGTCGGCCGGTCGCTCCGCCACCAACTCCGCCACCAGGGTATCGAGGGCGGCAACCACCTCGGCCTGCAGCGCCTCCTGGGCGGGTGCGTCGACACGGCAAGCCTGGGTGGCGACGAGGGCAAGCAGCAGGAGAGTCCCGGCGATCGTGGGGCGCATGGTTTTCCGTGAGCGCGTTCGTTGCGGCCCTCAGGAATCGTCCAGCGGACCGTTCAGCCATTCTGACCAGGCTTCAGGATTCGCTCCGAAATCCTCACCACTCACGGTTTTCAAGAGATCAATCGCGGATTCCCGCGTTACCTCGTGCTCCGCGCCAGCGTACGCAAGCAGGAGGTCCGGCGCTCCCCGGATCAGTTGCCTCCCGAACGCGGGCCCGATCTCGGTGGCGGCCAGGACCCTCAGAACCGTCGGGAACGCGAACGGATTGGTACCATCGAGCACCGCCGTGAGGGGTTCCCGTGCCGCATCCCACCGGACAGGGTGGTCTCTCTCCGCTCCAAGCAACCCCCGGAGAGCGGCACCGGCCGCCCCCTTAACCCGATCTTCGGGATCGATCATGGAAGACATCAGGTCGTGCCAGGCGGCATCATGCTCGCTGAAGTTGACGAGGACAATCGCCGCGGTTGCTCGCGAAGACCAGGAGGCGTCATTGGCGAGTACTTCATGGGCGAGGAGACGATCCTGCTCGCCATCCACGGCCTCGATCAGTTCCCAGATACGATCAAGAGCGGTCGGGTCATAGCCGAAGAGTTCGGCGATTTGCCGCACGCTCTCGGGGTCGTGTCGTGAGTGAAACATTTCCGTAGCCATGACCAGAGTCCCCAGGTACCCCAGGTCCTCCTCGGCTACGGATTTCAGATCCTGCCAGGGCTTCGGCAAGTCAAAGGTCTCGCTTCCAGCGGTACGGTAACGGACCCGAGCACTGTCTTCCACGCCGATGATGACCGTGTACGATTCGACGTCTTCGGACATGAATTGTTCGGGGGAATCGGCGTTGATGTAGGTGAATACGGCGGCATCGGCGAAGCCCAAGTCACTCTTCATGGTGGCCGCGCAAGCGTGGAGGGGTTGGCCGGGAGCGGTTCGCTCGATCGCCTCAAGCAGCTCCGTCGCGCTCCAACGCTCCAGCCCGATGACTTCGACGGGTCCCTGTGGCCCTTCCAGGACCTGATCGGCGCTACATGACGCCGTAGCCGCGAGGAGAATCACTACGCAAAGGACTGATCGGAAGATCGCCACGATTGCACCCCTTTCTTCAAGTGTTCGGTGATAGCCTCCCAAACCGCCCCGTCCCCATAACGTCGCCGTCCGCTCAGTAGTGATACCGGGCCACGAGAACGTAGATCCGTTCCTCGAAGGACGAGCCCACGCGTCCCTTCTTCTTCGCCATGGATGTGATCTCCTTTGCTCGTCGCCTGCGACTGCCAGGTCTGGCTTCGGTCCAGGGTACGGCAGTCCGCACCGCTCGCGCTGGCTTTGCTTACCTTCCCGGCAAGGGGCCGGGTGAATCCGCGTGCCCCTCGGGCGAACTCGGACGGTCCGCGCCATATCCAGTCTGCGGCGGGAAGAGCCATGTTGCACAGGGCGAGACACGGGTGGGTCGAGGTCGTCGCCGGCGTCATGTTCAGCGGAAAGTCCGAGGAGCTGATCCGGCGCGTACGGCGCGCCCTCATCGCCGGCCGGCGGGTTCAGCTCTTCAAGTCCCACCTCGACGACCGCTACGGCGGCCACTTCCGCATCTCGTCTCACGACGGCCGGCAGATCGACGCCGAGCCCGTGTCCAACTCCGTGCAGGTCGCCGAGAAAGTTCGCCCGGCGACGCAGGTCGTCGCCATCGACGAGGCCCAGTTCCTGGACGATGGCATCTGCGAGGTTGCCGATGCCCTGGCGGACGGGGGGATGCGCGTGATCGTGGCCGGCACCGACATGGACTTCCGTGGCGAGCCCTTCGGTCCCATGGGGTTGCTCCTGGCGCGCGCGGAGCGGATCGACAAGTTGCACGCAATCTGCGTCGTGTGCGGCGATCCGGCGACCAGGAACCAGCGCCTCATCGACGGGAAGCCGGCGCCCGCGGAGGGACCGACGATCCAGGTGGGAGGCGCCGAGACCTACGAGGCGCGCTGCCGCCGTTGCCACGACGTGCCGAAGCGAACTCGGGCCCAGACGGAGCTGCTGCTGAAGCGTAGGGCGGAGGGGTGGGAGGGGGTCTAGCTTCCAGCGTCGGTTGATCCCTCTCAGATAACAGACTAGTCTTAGTCTGGTCGTAATCATGCCAGGTTGAGTAGAAGGAGCAACATTCCCATGCGGCACATAGGCGCTTTTGAAGCCAAGACGCACCTGCCCCGGCTGCTCCGGCGTGTCCAGACGGGGGAGCGGTTCGTCATTACCAGGCACGGTCGTCCCGTTGCCGAACTGGTCCCCTTCCGGCCGACCGATCCCGACAAGGTTCAGGCGGCGATCGATGACCTGAGGGCGTTCCAGCGGACACACAGTCTCGGCGGGCTCTCGGTTCGCGACATGATCGAGGAGGGTCGCAGGTAGTGACGGCGTTCGTGCTCGACTGCTCCGTCACCATGGCGTGGGTGTTTCTCGACGAGGCCACCGAGGCTACCGGCCGACTCCGGGATGCACTCACCGAGGGACGAGCCTTCGTCCCGGCCTTGTGGCCGATCGAGGTCGCAAACGTGCTGCTCGTCGCTACGCGGAGAGGACGGATCGCTGAGACCGATTGGTCGCGGATCCGGCGAAGTCTCGAGGCATTGCCAATCCGGATCGACCCCGTCTCCACCTCTCGCATCTGGGATGCGGTCCTCAAAGTCGCGCATGCCCACAGGCTGTCGGTGTACGATGCCATGTACCTGGAGCTGTCGATCCGGATGCAGTTGCCGCTCGCCACGCTGGACCGGGCGCTTGCCGCTGCGGGAAGGGCAGCGGGACTCGAGGTGCCGACGGTCTCGTAGCGTCAGATCGGAACGTGCTTCATCCCCCCGGAACCCGCAGAATCGGATACGGCTCCCCGGCACTAATCCGGTCCGCAAGAAACCCCCAGTTCGCGAAGCCGTCGTCGGACTGCGGCTCCACAAGGCTGAACAGCAGACGTCCCAACGGCTGGTTGGCTCGCACCAACATGTCTCCGGAGGCCGGGGTGACTCGGCCCGGCTCGTAGCGCCCGAAGAGCGACTGCTCGTTGTGCCCCTGGAACGGCCGCTCGGCCGTCCGCACCGAATCGATGCGGAACGCCTCCACATCCAGGGGCGTCGCCTCCGCCGGTTCGAGCGCGATGCCGTGTGCCGCGAGCCGTGTCAGGATCGTCTCCAGATCAGCGGGAACCAGGTAGGCCTGGGGCACGCGCTCCCTGAGCGTCGGCGCAAACGTCCCGTAGTCGTACATGGGCTCGACGTACTGCGTATCACTGCGCAGGAGCAGCGGGCGCCCGGTGAGTGGGTGCACCTCCTCGACTGTGGCGCCCATGAGGATGTCGACCGGTGCGGCCGAGCGCTCGGGCACGGCGCGCAACGCAAGCGAATCACCCACCACTCCGGCGGCATCGGCATCCGCGACGATGCGCCGGACCTCGTCCGCGTGCTCATGGACGTAGTCCAGGGTCTCTTCGACGAAGTACAGCGTCGAGAGCACGCGCTCCTCGAAGGTCGCGTAGGCGTAGGCCTCGCTCAGGATCCCGATCCTGTTGCGGAGACCGAGGTAGTTGTTGTTGAACCGCGGGCGGTGGTCGAAGGTGTACCAGCCGCGCGCGTCCCCACCGCGCGCGGACGCGTTCCCGTAGTAGTAGAACTCCCAGCCGTGCTTGGCCCGGATCTCCCCCGTCACGTGGGGAAGGAGCCCCTCCCGGAGAAAATCGTCGATCTCGGCCGGCGTGTTGGGGTGGAGCGGGGGCGAGTAGGTGATGTGGTAGGCGTGCCGCGTCCCGTTCGTCGTGTGCAGATCGATGGCCACCTGCGGATCGTATTCGCTGAGCAAGCGCGCCACCGACCGCGCTTCGGGCGAGTCGAGCTTCATGTGATCGCGGTTCAGGTCATAGCCTTGAGCGTTCGGCCGCTGGCCCATCCCTCCGATCGGCCCGTGCTGACGGCCACGATTGGTGAGGGTCACCCGTTCATTGCCGTCCGCGTTGTAGATGGGCGCGATCAGCAGGACCATCGACTCCCGCCATTCGCGGTGGCGGCCGGCCATGAGGTCGCGGAGCAACATCTGGAGCGCCTCCTTCCCGCACACCTCGCCGCCGTGGATGTTGCCCTGCAGGTAGACGACCGTCTTGCCGGAAGCTCTGACGGACGCCGGACTCGAATCTTCGACGTCGCCCACTACGGCCAGTGGCAGTGCCCGTCCCTCGTTTGTGTAGCCGTATGTGGTAGAGTGGACCGACGCGTCGCTGGCCGCCGCGCGCTCCAGGAAGTCCACGACATCGGCGTACGAACTGGTTTCGCGATACTCCGTGCGCTTCGCGCGCGTGAGGAAGGTATCGTCCGAGGGCGCGGAACCGTCGCACGCCGTGAGGATGGCCGTGAGCGCCGTGTAGGCTGCCAGCCGACCTAAAGTTGCAACTCCAGGCTTCCAAGTCGCCATGCGTTCACCGCGCTTTTTCGATGGTCGGGATGTGTCACACCACCAACGCTAACCTATCGGGTACGACGCCACTTCCACCAACCCGACCGCCATCGGGCTGACTGGGTCGCCCCAGCATGCCGAAGTCGACGACGGAGCTTGAAGAAGCCTGCGGCCAGTAAGCGGGCCAAGGTCATGCTCCTTCTCATTGCCAACGATGCTCCGGTCGATCCCGAACGGAAGGATCATCCGCTCAGAGGCTTATGGCCGCGCTAGTGTTCCCTCGCCCGGGCAGACAAATCGATCCGCAACAACGGCTCGATCTCCTTTAGCATCTCGGGAGGGCACCGCTCCAGGAGAAATGCCATCAGATCGTCCTGGCGCGGCTGCCCGAAGACCATCCGGTAGATGGCAAGGGATCGCTTGAGCGCTTTGAGTTGAGACGCGTCCTGGCTCAGCGGCAGCGCCGGCACGTGTCGCTCGATGTATGCGCCGTCCTTGAGCGGAAACAGCCAGTACGGCACGAGCCCACCCCCGCTCTCTGACTGCTCGAGCGCGGCTTCGAACAAGGCGCGCCACACGTCCTTCGAGCCGCCACCAAGAACCGCGGGTCCGTGCTTCGCCGCGACGTTCTTGCGCACGGCGTGCCCCTTGTAGCGGTGGACGCGGCCTTCGCGCTGCTCGAGGTCGACGGGGTTCGACGGCAGGTTCCAATGCATGACGGCGTGGCAGTAGGCGTGGAAGTCCAGCCCCTCCTGGCCGACGGATGTGGACGCGAGGACGAAGGGCCAGAAGGGGGAGTTGAAAGCCTGACGCACCTGCCCCTCGCGCGCGCCCGCCTTACCGTCGTCCCTCTCCTGGGCGCCGAAGCGCATGGCGAAGTGGTGGCGCATGCGGCGGTGCTCTATGCGCACGGTGTCGTCGGCGGGCCGGAGCTCGTCCACGCGCGGGGCGCCGGTGCGTAGTGACAGCGCTGCCGTCACCGCCACGGCCAGCCTGTCCCAGGCCTTCTTGTCGTCGGCTGCGAACAGTCCCTCGAGATCGCGCAGCGTGTGGACGTACTCGTCCAACACGGCCTGAAGATTGCCTGCCGCGCAGTAGTCCACGACCTGTCGCCAGTAGGGAGTCTTGTCCCCAGGCCCCTCGCCTCGAATGAGGGCCATCGCCTCCGGGAGGTTGAACAGCGTGCGGAAACTCCAGGCGATCCGGGCGGCGGCGTCTCGTGCCGCGAGCGCCGCCGGCGTTTCCGGACCCGAGGCGCGCGTGAGTGCCCGGAGCGCGCTCGTCGCGGGGCCAGCTACGGATCTCGTGGCAATAGCCTCAACGAGATCCGCCGGTGGTCGTCCGAGGTCCAGCGATCCGCGCATTGCTGCGTCGAGCCCTGCTTCGACGAGCTTCTTCGCTTCCCTAACGTGGTCCACCCACCGGGAGTCTTCACCTTCGTCTTGCTCCGCACCGTTCCAATGGCTTGGAAGGTCCGAGCGACCAAACCACTCCCTGGTCGACTTGCCGTGTCTCTCGAGATCGAGAAGGATCGGGGCCGCCCAGTACCAGCTTTCGTCTTCGCGCGCGGCGTTGGAATACGGCTCCGTGAGCCTGTCAAGAAGCGGCTCGAGTCGCGCCCGGGCGCGGGCAACCGCGTCCTCCAGCGTAGCCTCGCCGTCCGGCACCGGGACCGGGTCGCCCAGTTCGACGAGGCTGGGACTCGGGTACAGGATCCCGAGCACGGGCATTCCCGTGAGACGGCCGTCCGAATACGCGAACTGCAGCAGCGCCCCCCGCTTCCGGCGCTCCTCGGGCGTGTTGCGGATCGAATCGTCGAAGCGCGGGAAGATGAGGCGTTCCACATCGTAGCTCAACATGCTCGCTACGGCCTTGGGAACGACCTGCCAGGTCGAGAAGATCAGACGCTTGGAGAGTTGCTGCTCGCGCGCCGTCTTCCAGGCACCCGAATCGGCGTAATAGGGAAGCGACGCGGGCAGCCAGAGGAGCTTCCACGCCTCACCGCGCTCCATCCAATCGAGAAGGCTTCTCAAGCGGGCGTTGGCCGGGTCAAGTCGCGCGTAGGCCTCCACCTCCTCCCACGAAAGGGACACTCGTCCGCTGTCGGTCAGGAGCTTGGCGAGGCCGTTCTCCGACGACATGCCCAGCCTCGCGACCACTTCGGTTTTGAGCTTGTAGTTGTCCATGAAGCTCAGGAGGTAGGGCGCCGACTTCCAGTATTCGAGGACATGCGGCTGTCTCACTTCGCGGCCAATCTTCTCGAGCGCCAGGAAGTCCTGTCCAGGTTCAAGGGGTCGTCGCAACAGTACGGTATTGAAGGGTTTTCCTGGGCCCTCGATTTTACTGGACACTAGACTGGCGAGCGAGAGCGACGGGGTCCAGAAGGAAGTGGGTTCTTGATGTCTCCCAAACCGCGGGAGTCAGAAGCGACCAAAGGTCGTGGAAGGCAGGAGATGCGAGAGCGGTGGAGCACTTAGCGCAACGTGGAGGTCCGGTTCAGTGATTGTAAGAGATCTTCCAGGGTTTCCGCCGGAGTTCTCCAACCGAGGGTCTTGCGGGGGCGGCTGTTGAGAGCGGTTGCGACGGCGGAGAGATCGTCAGCGGTATGTCTGCTGAGATCCGTGCCTTTGGGGAAGTACTGCCTCAACAGGCCGTTGGTGTTCTCGTTCGTGCCGCGCTGCCACGGGCTTTGCGGGTCGCAGAAGTAGACGGCCAGGCCAGTGTCGATGCGAAGTCGTGCGTGTTGAGCCATCTCTGCTCCCTGGTCCCATGTCAGAGACCGGCGGAGTTGCCCGGGCAGGGTCGTGATCGCCGAAGCGATCGCGTCCCGGACGGCTTCGGCACCGTGTCCAGCCAACGCTGGACCGTTCTTGGTCCTGGGCTCGCCGTGTTTGTCAAGGCGGGGGAGGTAGAGCAGCATCGTGAACCTGGAGGTCCGCTCGACCAGCGTTCCGATCGCCGAACTGCCCAGCCCCAGGATCAGGTCGCCTTCCCAGTGCCCGGGGACGGCGCGGTCGTCTGCCTCGGCCGGTCGCTCGCTGAGCATGATCTCGGGGTGAACGAACGTCTTTCCCCGTCTGCGGGTGCGAGCTCGAGGCACCCGTAGCGCGCGTCCCGTCCGAAGGCACGCTGTCAGCTCCCGTCGCAGCGCACCGCGGCCCTGAACGTAGAGCGCCTGGTAGATGGCTTCGTGCGATATGCGCATGGACTCATCGTCGGGGAAGTCGACCCGTAGCCTGTTGGCGATCTGCTCGGGACTCCACGAGACCGCCCACCGCCGGTCTTGTCGGCGACCGCGACGCCGTCCGATCCAGCGCACAGCGGGGCCCGGCACGGCCGTACCATCTGGAGCCGTGATCAGGCCTCCGAGGCGATCCTGTACATACTGCCTCAGTTCGCCGTTCGTAGCGAGTTTCGCAGGCTTTGGACGTTTCGCTCGCCGATCGGCGTGCCATTGAGCGGTCGTGGCCCGATACTCGAGGTTGCCTCCCCGTGTAGCTGCGTTTCGCCGCAGTTCTCGCGAGATCGTCGAGGGTGAGCGGCCCAACTGCCGGGCGATCTCGCGCACGCCACGACCACGGGCTCGAAGAACGGCGATCTCTTCTCGCTCAACGAACGAGAGATAGCGCCGCGACTGGGGACGAAGATTGAGGGGTGGCATGCCACCACATTCGCGAAACCAGCGCGCCCCGACAGCGGGGGACACACCCGCTGCCACGGCGGCCTTCTCGCTCGACAGACCTCGAGCGACCTCTTCCCAGAACCTCTGCCGATGCTCGCGGCGTCCCACCGGCGGACGGCCTGGTGAACGCATCCGTCGACGTAGGGCTCGATCCGCTCCTCGGCGCCTGCTTGCCTCCATCGCAACATCTCCTTGAGGTGTTGCGACGACCGCTTGAATTCACCCTGTACATCTCCCGCGGTGAGTTCCAGTCCCGCGCACGGGACTTCGCGCATCATCCCGTCCGATTCCGTGGATACACGCAGCCGCTCGGTCCGCGACATGATCCGCCGGAGCTGTACCTCGATGTCTCCCTTGATCCGTACGAGCGGCTCCGTCCCGGACTCGATCCGGTACATCGCCTGCCGGTAGTCGTCCAGGAGTCGGCGGAGGTCGCCGCTCTTCTTCATTTCGGGGTCGAGGAACTCGACGGTTCGCAGGAAATCCCGGTAATGGTCGTCCTCGGCGCTCTCGTGGTGCAGCGTGTACATCCGGTAAGGCGTCGCCGAGAGGAGGAGGAGACGGACCGCCGATGTGTCGTCGGCGTAGGTGAAGAGCTGTCTTGCCAACTTTGCGGTGGCATCCTCTCCGTCCAGGAGGCTCTTGAAGCGCTGGAACTCGTCGAGGACTACGAGGTCGGGCTCAAGCGCCGTGACGCACACCTCGGCCAGCATCGAGCGCAGCTCGCCGATGAACCTGATCTGCCTCCAGCGATCGTCCCACGGAATCCGCGGTCGGCTCCGCCTGAATCGCTTGCAGAGGTCCGCGTACCGCTCCCGGAGATCCTCGCCCTCCGCAAGAAGGCGACGCTCGAAGGCTTTCGCGAGATCGTCGTCGATACGCCGCCAGCGCTTGAACTCCTTCAGCTCCCAGCGGAAGTGGCCCGAGTTCCTCACGTACCCTTGGAGAAGGTTCATGGGGCCCTTGCGTTGATCCGGCCACACGCGCTGCAAGAGGTGATAGAGGAGGACCCGCTCCTGCCGGATCCCCATACTGCTCTTCAGGTCGAACGAGGTCCCGGGTGTCAGCGCGAGATAGTTGACCCTGTTCGCTTTCAGGTCGCCAATCTCCTGCGGCAGCAGCCCCAGCCGGCCGGCCCGTACGAACCTGTCGCTGCCGATCTGAAGCCGGCGAACGTTCTGTCTGGCGATCTGTGCGTTGGAGCAGATGTAGACGATGTCGATCTGCTCGACCCTGTTGGGTTCGTCCCACAGGTGGTCGATCGCCTTCGCGATCACGCCGCGCGCCACAAGCGTCTTCCCGAGACCGACCTCGTCGGCCACCAGAAAGCGGCGGGTCGAGTCCGGGGCCAGGTAGAGGCGCTCGAAGGCGTATTCCACGGTGTCGCGCTGGAATCCCTTCAGGCCGCCGAGGACGGCGTGGGTATCGGGGCGCTCGCCCGCTCGTCGGCTCATGACTTGAGCGCCTCCCGCGCCGCCCACACCGGTTTCCATATCTTGTGCAGACCCTCCGGTAGGAGTTTCCTCCCCTCCGGGGTCTTCTTGAGGTCGGCGATGAGCCGAGCGGCGTCATCGATTTGCCGTGGGTTGTCGCTCAGAGTCCGAAGGAGTGCTTCCAACAGGGCCGTTTGGTCCCAGCTTCCGAAGGATCCTTGCGGGGCTGTGCCGCCACGGCGCGTTGCCTGCACGAACGCCGACACGTCGGCGCCCTCGCCCATCAGAATGAGGAAAAGGAGCTGGAGGACGCGACGGCGATCCTTCAGGAGCAAGCGCACAAGGCGCTCCTTCCGGTCATCGGGCGCACCGACCAACTCGGCCGTGACCGCGAACCTCTTGCGCACCTCGTGCCGTCCTTCCCGCAGCGACACCTCGAACGCGAAGAAAGCGGTCAGCGCTTCGAAGGACAGGCCGCCGAAGGTGGCGATTGCGTCGTCAGGCTCGGCCGGACCGACCGGCTCATGCCGCCCTTCACCTAAGCCATCGAGCCGTAGCGCCGCCTCGGTCGAGAGCGTCGCCGGCCATACGCTGACCTCCGCGCCGACGGGGATCTCGGGGAGTTCTCCAGATAGGGTCATGTCCCAACGCTGCTCCGCGTCCATGTCGCGGACGGTGGCGGTCATCCGTGCGGCCCCGAGGATTCGCGTTAGCAGCTCGGCTCGCCTTTCCAAGGCCTTCAGCGCCCGCTGCGTCTCGTTGACATCGGGGATCGGATCAGGAATCTGGTACTCCTGCAGGAGCGATCGAAGGGTTTCGCGCGTAGGGTCGGCGTCGGAGCCGAGGATCGCGTCGATGCCGCAGGCCTTCGTCTCTCCGAAGAGTTCGACCAGCACTTCCACGTTCTGATGGAACGCGGCGCCCGTGGCGTTGGCCGAGCCGGTGAAGAGGCTTGCCTGCCCATCGTTCTCGAACAGGAACAACTTGGCGTGGAGGCCCGCCAGTTCGATCTCGTCCTCAACAGGCGGCTGCCCAGCCGGCGGTGCGTCCGGCTGTTCTTCCCGCTCCTCCTCTTCCGCGTCACGGGAGTCGAGGCTAGCTCCGGGGGAGAGGACGTAACACGCCTTCGGCAGGGCCTCGCGCCCCGCGTTGCGGACGACGTCCTGGAAGGCCTCCGGTCGCGAGACAAGATCCTGTAGCCCGTGATTGCGCATAAGGTCTCGTACTGTGGAACCAACGAGAAACGGTGACACCACCAGGCTCCGCCCGCCCTTCGGGAAGGGCCATCCACGCCTGTCTCCCAGCCCAAAGGTGTGGACGTGGAAATCGGTGAAGGGTCGGGGTGGCCGGAAGTTCACTCTCTTGACCTCTTTCGCCATCCGGCCGAGGTCGTCGCGCACCTCGCGCGCGATCGATCCGGTGGCAAGCTCCGGGAGGGCCAGAAGCAGATCGGCGAACGGCTTGTTCCTCACGTCGTCGTCTTGCCCCTCCGCGAGTTCCCCCTCAAGACGCAGGCAGGTGTCCCACGCGCGGGCGAACGTCAGGTTGCGGGAGAGGCAAAGCACTCGGTAGATCGCCGGCCGGTCGTCCGCCTCGAAGTTGAGCACCCAGACCTTCGGGTGGAAGATTCCGCCTCCCTGCCTGGGCTGAACTTCGATGACAGAGCCTTCGATGAAGGCCAGGAGCTTCTGGTCCGGATTCGGAACGCCGATCGCGCCAGCTTGACAGAAGAGCGTGACCTTCTCGGCATGCCGCCGGAGAGCCTCGAGCAGGGCCACCGGATTG
This sequence comes from Longimicrobiales bacterium, assembly GCA_965237885.1. Classification (GTDB taxonomy): domain Bacteria; phylum Gemmatimonadota; class Gemmatimonadetes; order Longimicrobiales; family Gaopeijiaceae; genus BD2-11. The sequence goes on from CBDEGN010000002.1 coordinate 2,669,830, forward strand.
GTCACCGGCGCGCCGTCTTCGTCGTGGGCGTCGAAGAAGGTGAAAGCAAGCGGCGCCGTCAGGAGCGCCATCAGATCCAGCGTAAAGCTGGTCCCCACGGCACGCCGCAGGCGGTAGCCGGCCGGCGGCCGCAGGCTGTCGAGGAGGAGCGTCCGCTCACGCGTTCCCAGCATCGCCCTCGCTCCGCGCCAGCCCGTCAAAGATGTCCTCGAAGATCCGCTTGGCTGCGCCCCACCGGTAGTCAATCAGCCACGTGCCGGATTCCCCGCCCCAGAGTTCAAGGCGCCGCGGGTTTGTCACCCGCGCGCGGCCCCGTTTGAGTTGAACCTCGCGATTCCTTACTAGAGTTCGCGCGGTGGAGTTGTCGACGACGACCCCGGGAGCACCCCGCTTCAGATTCTCGACCCAATGTTCGACGAACGCCCGGGTCGGGTAGCCGAGCGATCGGCCCTGGGCGCTCATGACGCGCCACACCCCGTCCGGTTGCCAGTCCTCCAGAGCCGGCTTGAGTGCTTCGACCTTGGTGGCCCATTCCTCCAGCTTGCCCCGATGCCTATCCGTCCACTCTTCATGCCGCTTCAGTTCGGCGAGCATGAGGTTGTAGAGAAGCGCCGCCCCCTGCATGCACACGGCGAAGAGCTTGGCGTCATGAAGACGGTTTCGCAGAACGGGTGAAACCTCGGCGTGATGGGCGAGATCCCACGGGCGGTCGGCGTTGAGATCTTCGGGGTTGGCACGGACTGCCAGAACGGCGAGCAAGCTCTCCGGATGGCGGGCCTGAATTCGGTCGCGGAGGTATTCAGCATCGTGTCGCCGCAGCGCCACCGTGATTCTGCCCCGAAGGAAACCGGATGGGGGGGCCGGGAGGTGCGGGTGCCATTTCGCGGGGGGCGCGCTTCTCCCCTCCGGGTCCCGCGGCGTGCTCCGGAACTGGTTGCGGCGCTGGTAGAAGTCGTCAAGCGATCGAAAATACGCCCATTTGTGGCCCGAGAACGTGCAGATGCCCCAGCTTCCAAGCCCGCCCCAATAGACTTCGCTCGGAAGCCGTTTCAGAGCGTCGCCAGCTCGGCGGCCGAACACTCCCCGCGTATCAGTCCCTTCGCCCAACCGTCGGTTGAGGTTCAGTTCCTCCCTCCGAGCCCACTTCACAGCCTCGCTCGACGGAACCTTCTTGCTTTCAAGCTTCAGGAACGTCCACGGTACGAGCAGAAAGTAGCACGCCCGAGTCTGGATCGTACTCGTGCCGGGGAAGAAGAGATCGGAGAAGCTGCCGCTGACGCCCGCCAGCCCAAGTTCGTCGATGGTGTCCGTTTCCCGAAACAGGTCGATGACCTCCATCGCGCGGCGCCGGTCACGCTCCGAGTAGTCGAGCCAAGTCAAAGAGGACGTCATTCAGCAGTCCGCGTTTGGGTTCTGGTGGGCCGGGTTGGTCGGATAGTTCTCCAGCTTCCCCGTGTCGCCCGGCTGAATCACGAAGTCCCGACGATCCCGATACAGGCGGGCGCGGTTGATCGCGTTCTCACGATCGGGGTCGAAGCCGTCCCACCGGCCATTGAACCAGTACTTGAAGTCACCGATGAAGAGGTACTTGTTGCTCACGCGGAAGAAGCGGCAGGCTACGCCCTCACCGTCCTGGAAGCGGGCGTAGATGGCGTTCAGCAGTTCTTGCTGTCCGTCCTTCTTGCTTAGGACATACTCGTGGGGCCAAGTGTTCCGGTAGGTGACCGCTTCCCGCCAAGGGGCACGTGCAATGAGTTCCGTCAGTTTCATTTCGTTTTGGGAACGGATGACGTCAACCTAAGATTGACAAGCGTATCTCGATATGCGTACGTTGTCAACCATCGGTCACGCGAAGGAGGGAAAACAGCTCATGTTCGCACAGCGACTTCGGCTCGCCCGTAAGCGCGCAGGCCTTTCCCTGCGGTCGCTTGCCGAACGGATGAATCCGAAGGTCACCGCGCAGGCCATCAGCAAGTACGAGGCGGGCAAGATGATGCCCTCTTCGGCTGTTCTGGTCGCCCTCGGTAAGGCACTCGATGTCTCGCTGGACTTCCTCATGAGTGCCCAGGTCGAGGTGCTCGACGGCCTTGAATTCCGCAAACACTCCAGCACTTCCGCCCGCGACCGCGCCAAGGCTGAAGCCGTCCTGATCGACAACCTCGAGCGGTATCTGACCATCGAGGAGGTTCTCGGCATTCCGCCGGCGGGCGACTGTTTCGAGCACCGCCACTACGACTGCGTCGCCACCGAAGGCCAGATCGACGACATGGCCGATCAGCTCCGCAAAGCATGGGACCTCGGCATGGATTCGGTGCCCAGCCTATGCTCCCTCTTGGAAGAAAAGGGTATAAAGGTGGTCGAAAGCGACCTCCCCGAGCGCATCAGCGGCCTGGCGTGCCGGGCCATGCGAGAGGGGAGGGTCGTCGCCGATGCCGTAGTGGTATCCACGCGAACGAACGTGGAACGCAAGCGCTTCACCCTGGCCCACGAACTTGCACACAAGATCATCCGGTCTACTGGAAACCCCGCCATCAAACTGGAGGCGGCAATCAACCGCTTCGCGGGCGCCTTCCTCGTCCCGGGCCGAGATCTCCTGGAGAAAGCCGGAGCAGGCCGACACCGCGTCACCTACTACGAGATCATCCGCCTCAAGCACACCTACGGCGTCTCCGCGGCGGCCATGTTGGTCCGCCTCGGACAAGTCGGCGTCCTGCGTCCTGCTGCGGTCCGCCGCGCCTTCGCAACCTTCGCCCGCTCCTGGCGCACGACGGAACCCGAACCTATCGGCGACGAGCAGGGATTCGCGGCGTTTGAGAAGCCCCAGCGCTTCGAGCGACTGGTCTGGCGTGCTGTTGGCGAAGAGCTGATCTCGCCGGCGCGTGCGGCCGCGCTTCTTGGCGAGTCGCTCGATACGGTCGAGTGGCAGATCAGCGGTCCGGCGGTCCAGTGAGGCTGTAGCTTCTCTTGACCCAGGAGGGCAGGATGTATTCACGATTGGGTAGGCCCCTAACCGATCACGCCGCTGGCTGGCTTGCCGTGGGAGTCGCAAGAACCAATGAAGACCATTTCCTTTTCCATCACACTGGTCAATCGCCTTCGGCGGGCTGCCGAAAAGGCCAGAGAGATCCCCATGCACGACACCGACCTTTCGGGGGAGGGGAGGGCATTCAGCGCCACTGCCTACGCCAACGACCTGCTACGTGTCTTCGACACGCTTTGGCTAAAGCCAGAATTCGCCCTGCATGCGTACGTCTATCGGGCAGCCATCGGTGGCAACGGCAGGACATGGGCGGTGCCGGCCGATTCCGTGCCCGTTGCGTCGGCCGGGCCTCCCAAGCTTGAAGACGAGTGGGTGCAGCGTCCGCCGGGGGCCGTCCCTCTCATGCAGGCAATAGAGGGTGACGGGAGTCCCTGGTCCTACCTGTCTGCATCGATCCTGTCCCGCGAGGCAGCTGAATTCGGGGCATGGTGGCACGGCTGTGATTGGAGCGTCCAGACGATTGTCTCCAAGCCTCCGCGGCAGGCCGACGATCCGGATGTCTCGGACGACGAGTGGAAGCTGACCGGGGACGCACCCGTCGGCAACTGGACGTGGCACGGCCCGGTTCCACACACTTGGGAGCCGACCTTTGCGGAGATTGGAACGACCAGGGAGGTCGTTTTGCATATCCGCAATCCCGTGGGTCAAGAGAGAATCTACCGAGCCACGGACACTTATCGCGCTGGCAGCTACGATGGCAGAACCGAGACCGAGGTGCTGTGCTCAGGCGAAGGCGGTATCGTCTTCTGAGTGATCACGCAGTTGCGCCGGATTCCGCGTTCAATATCCTCCGCCAATCGTCTGACAGCGGCCTCAGCTCCTTGGCTTCGACCCATACCTGTCCCCCCGCCCTGTGCACTTGGCCGTAGGCCCAGCGTGCGATCTGACGAGTCACAGGCCAGTCGTGCAGGACGTTGCGCTCATCGAAGCCTTCCTCGAGTTCGTCCCTGTAGATAAGGCTCCGCTCGGTCCATCGTTCGAGATGCCCCTCCGCCGCTAGCAGGTCCGACTTGCTCGAGTTACACCCCTGGTGGGCCAAAACGAAGTTGTGTCCCAGATCCAGCGCGTACCGACGCCAGGGGATGAAGTGGTCGACGTCGCCGCCCCTATTGATGCCGCGGCAGCAGTAGAAGCAGCGGCCCTGCTGCAGATCTATGAGCAGAGGACGGTACGTGGCCAGCGAACTGCGTCGAGACCCGAAAAGGAACGACCGTAGATCGACGACCTGGCCCAACAGCTTGGGGTTGCGTCGCTGGACGAAGTGGGACCACGCTCCCTCGATCATGTCGACTATCATCGGATAGAAGGCCCGGAAGCAGTAGGCGACCCTAGGCTTGAGCCGAACGACCCGACCGACATCGACGTTCTCGTACAGGAACTCCAAACGTTCGGATCCGACGGTCTGTAGCTTCCAAAGGGGCATCTTCTTTACCGTCCCCTCGACCATGCGCCGCAAGTCTCCCCACTCCGAGCGACTTCTTTCGAGTTCGGCCAGAGAGCCTTGGCAAACGTCGTATCGCCCCGCCAGTTCGCGCACAACCGCTGCCTGTCGGCCCGTGTTCTGGCTCAGCACCTGCCCGTGGCCGCCTGCGACGAACGGTGCGGCCTGGGGCCAGTACAGCCGTATGAACTGCTCCGCGATCTCGGAAGTCGATAGCTCCAGTTCAGCGCCACCATCGTCACCCTTGAGGAGGCACAGGTCAGCGATGGCGTGGAGCAACGCGAACTTGTAGCTGGAGACGAAGCTGCCCTCGTCCAGAAGGCGCTGGAGCGAACGGAGGAAGGCGAGCTGCTCTTCGGCCGCGGGCGTTCCTGGCTTGCTCATTTGTCCCAATACGCGGCCTCGGGCACGACCCGGCGGATGCCGCCTCTCGGATCCGCCACATCCCCGTCGAACCGGGGGGTCAGATGCACGTGCGCGTGTCGCACGGTCTGACCGGCTGCCCGCCCCTCGTTGAGCCCGACATTGAAGCCGTCGGGATTGCGTCCTGACTGAAGTTCGTCCCTCACCTTGGCCACGAGACGCCATATGTCCGCCTGGATTTCGGCACTCTGGGCGAATAAAGTCTCCACGTGAGCCTTGGGGATCACGAGCGTGTGGCCGCGACTCACGGGGTACCGGTCCCGTATGGCCAGGGCATGCCGCGACTCGGCCACCACGCACTCCTTGGGCATGTCGCAGAACGGGCAGTCGGCCTGTGGGTCAGCACTTGTCGGTAAGCTGGCGGTAGCATCCCGGATCTCTTGGGGCCACCAGATTTGGCCCTCGATGAGCTCCGTCGGGTCTTGGGATTTGGTGAGAGTCGAGATCTCGTCCATGTGGCGGCCCATGACCAACGCTGATACCGCTGCGTCAAAGGCGTCCTCGGAAGAAGCGGCCTTGCATGCGAGCGCATCATCAATCTCGTGAAAATGCCGGGCCAGGTACTTATGTCGCGCGTCAAGATTGGCCTTCTTCACCGGGCCAGTGAGCAGCCGGGGATAGATCTCGATCACCCGGGGAGCTTGGACTTGGTGAAAGGGCCAGACCGAGAAGCCCTGCGCACGGAGTGCCGCCAGGTGAGGCATTCCCCGGATCGAGCCCGTCCCAACTGCACCCGCCCCGCCGATCTGGAAGACGCTCTTGGGATTCCCACCCTTCACTTCAGACGCGCACTCCTCCGTGCGCCGAAAATGTCTCCGTAGTTCGGGCTTGCCTCTTCCACGCTTTCCCCAAAACGGGTCCCGGCAACTACGTAGCCAAGCCTCCCCTTGCTCGGCGACGAGAGTCCAAACCTCCTCGATCGACTTCGCACCCCTTTTCTTCGCATACCAGCAAGGGAAGGAGAACGCGAAATCCAGGCCAACGACAACATCGGGGTCCGAAGCTGCGTCAGCGATCACATGCTCGACTACTTCGCTACGATCACGCCCCGACTCCAGACGCGTAAGGCGCCCGTCACGGACCTCAGCGAGCCAGATCTTGGACTTTGCTCCAGCGTTTGCTCCAGACCAATCGATGGCGATGACACGTTTCATGGATTTTCTGCAGACTCGTTGGCGGGTACTGGTGGACGCCCTGAAGGTAAGTCGTCACAACATCCAAGGCCGCCGCCACTGCCCTCGGCCACCGAGGCTCCGTCTCCTCGTCGGTGGAACACGATGTCAATCAACCCATACATTAAGTTAAGTCAGCATTACATTGCGAAGACAGCGACCGGGTGGAGTGGGGCGTCGTGGAGAAGGTCAGATAGGTTGGAGCTTTGATGGCCAACCGCCGGAGACACGGAGCTCCTGTTGCAGAAGAACGCGGAGCAGAAGGCCGAGCCGGCACCAGTGTCGCTAAGCCCGAGAGGAAGTTCGTCGAGATGCTACCGCTGGCCAGCGGCTTCAGGGGCGAAGCGGACCACAAGCTTCAGTTAACGACAAGCTACGCGGTAGTGCTGCCGCGACCTCAGACCCACCGTCGGTTTCGTCCTGATCACTTGAATGCGTTCGGGTTACTCGAGACGTACGTTCGGCTCACTACGGTCGCTACGGCGAATCGTCCCGCGTGGATGCCGAATTGTCGGGTCTGAAGGCGAGGCACCGGAAGTAGTCGTCAATGCGTCCGTACTCCGACTCGTCCGAACCCATGAAGTCCTTCAGTCTCCGGAGCGCTTCGTCCTTGGCCTCGGATCCTGACAGCTCGGCAAGCTCGTCCCTGGACAGAAGCTCTTGGTCGAAAACCTCATACCAGCCAAAGCCGCTGTTCTGCATGAGGTATTCGCCCGGCCTCCGCCTGTTGATCGGTGTCGCTTGTATGAAACGTCTGAGCCGGTCCACCAGGGGGAAACCTCCTCTGACTGTTTGTAGAGATGGAAACGCGCGCGGACTACGTGATGTTTGAATGTCATCCCCCACCTAAGGAAGCCATCCTCGCCGCCCAGGCTGCGCGCGGTTTGGGTCAGGTTCATGTCTGTCCAAGTCAACCAATAGTGCGTCAGCTTGGGATTGTGGGATGACCAGGTCTTACAGCCCCGGCCCTTCAAGTAGGCTGCCACCGCCCTTCGCAGCTGCTTGGGATTCTGTCTGGATTCCTTCACAAGCCTGACAAGCGCGTCGCGGTAGTCCGTCCGATCCTCCGGCACCATCCCACCGACGCCGTCATCGTCCTCCTCCAGGATCCGTCGCATCTTCTTGAGGATGGAGCCATAGTCGTCGAGAAGCGTCTGGAAGCCCTTGGCTCCCTCGGGATGAAACCACCTTTCGACCAAGGCGAGGTACTGTCGGACGAAGGCCCGTACGCCGCGAGAGTCGAACTCCCCATCCTCATGGAATGAACCGATGGCTTCATGGACGGACTTCCACCCAACATGGGCAATGCCCGGGAAGTCCACGCTTCCGTCCGACGAGGTGGTCAACAGGACGCTCTTGACTGTATGGTCCTCGTACTTGCCACGTAGCTTCCGTTGGTATTCCTCGACCTGTTTACGCGCCTCGGAAGACGCCGGTCCCGTCTTGTTCTCGATCGCGATCAGACACTTCTCTCTCTTGAAGAAGACCGTGATGTCGACATGGTCCAGCTCTCTCCTGACAACGACATTCGCCGCCTCGAAGTCGGTTGCGGGAAGAGGCTCTTCGTTCGCCGCCACGAGCCGTTCATTGACGTGGTCCACGAACCATTTCAGACATCGCCCGCCGATACCGTGGGTGTCGGCAGGCCTGAGCAGCCACGCCAGCACGTTGCTGTGGCGTATCTCGTAGTCCGCGTACCGGAGAACATCGAACGTGTTGAATTCTCTTGGCTTCAAGAGCTCCCGATGGTATTTCCGGAACCGGGGATCGTCGAGCAGTTCACGTAGGTCGCCCTCCATGCTCTCGCCCTCCTCCAATGTGGACCGTCTACATACCCTCTTTCGACACGGACCGTAGGTATTGAGCCGCACGAGTCGCAAGTGGCGCCCTGACGCAGGGCGGCTCAGGTCACTTCGGCTGACTCGGCGCTCGCGGGGGTACGCGGTATCTTGCTTGGTCGCCTCGTCAGGACCACGTTGCGTTCACCCGCAGGGCGCGGAGATCTCGAGCGAAAGACACATGACGGTGGCTCGCCTCCGCTTGAAGGTTTCGCCTCTGGGAAGCAAAAGGACACATGGAGATTCTTGATCCTCGAAAGGACATACCGCGCGACCCGGTTGGACAGCTCCTGACGTACGAGGGACGCTCGATCGCCCTCGTCGACCTCGGTCGGGATGCCAGTGACGCATTGCGAGCATCGTGGCCCACAGATCAACCGTTCCAGTCCGGGGGAGTCGTCGACAGCTCCTGGCTGCTACCGATGCTCGGCGCCGGAAGCACGGCTGCGTCGTCCCTGTTGGCCGGCAACGTTTTCCTGGCCACAGTCAATCCTGCCACGCTGATGACCATCGGTACAGGGGTCGGTTCAGCCGTCATGGGCCCGACCGGGATCGTCACGCACGCGCCGTTCGTTGCCGCCAGCAGTGCCCTGATACCGGTCGTGGCACCAGTGATGCTCTTCACGACTGTCTCGTCGGTGATGATCTGCGCACGACTCGACCGGGCGCAGAGGACGCTCGGCCGACTTTTCGATGTGGTGGAGGGCATGCGACGGCTCCTGGACGCTGAAGACTATGCCCGGTTCGAGACTGCGGCGGAACAGATCGACGAAGTCCGATCCGAATTCGAGCACTGCCGGCGATTCGCCAGCGACGTGCCGGACAGGCTGTCAAGGGTCGACCACGACGTGAGCGTGCTGCGTTCCAAGTACGGACTCATGATCACCGGAGACGTTCATTCGGAGGACGACGCCAAGTCGGCGGTATCGAATCTCAACCGGTTCTTCCTGGCAAGTCTCTACGACATTCAGATCGACCTGCTCCAACTGTACCTGGCACTCCAGAACGATCCTGATGCCGTGGAGTCCCGGCAGTCACGGCTCCGGAAGAAGATCGAACGGTATGGCGAGGACTTCCGACAGGTCCTCGATGACGACCAGGTTGGGGCCTACCACAGGGAATTGAAGGGAGACCTGGCCAAGTCAAGGTGGTCCCGCCTGCCCCGTGGCTGGCGTCGTCCCTTCGGCGGAGAACTGGCCACAAGGGTGCGAAACGTCCGGGCCATTCGGAAAGACTCAAATGCGGTCCAGGCGCGCATTAGCCGGTGGATTGAAGTGTCTGAGGCCGTCACGGAAGAGTCGCGCCGGCAGTCTGTCGTCTTTTACCAGGAACCCGACGACGAGCGCGCGTTGCGGGCGTTTCACACGGGCGAGGTTCGCTTGGAGCGGACGACCGAGTAGTCGTTGGCGATGGTGGGGTTGGTTCGCCGCGCGTGAGTAGCATCACCCCCACCTACTCCCCCCTCCCCCGATCATCCTCCTCGGCCTCCTTCTTGCCCCCGAAGAACGCCTTCCTCCTCTGCATCCTTTCCTCGTAGACCGCGCCCCGATACTCGCCCACCGCTCGGTCCATGCTCGCAAACGCGGCGTGCACCCCCTGCTTGTCACCCCGAAAGTCCTGCACCGACCCATCGTCCAGCCCAAGCCGCCCCGCTTCCGCGTAGCTGTCCTGATTGGCGCCCATGAACACGAAGGTCCAGCCATCGTTCTTGCGGGCGGTGATCGCGTCGAAGAGCCTTTCCCGGCTCCAGTGGCGGGACGCGTTTTCCAGGCCGTCGGTGAAGACGGCGACGATCTGGTCCTCCTCTTGGCCCGCCTCCTGGTCCCCTCCGGATCCGCCTCGTGCGCGAGACTCTCCAGGCGCGCGTCGACCGCTTCGATCAGGCTGCCGAGGGCGTCCAGAAGCGGGGTCATGCCCCGGGGGCTGTCATGCTCCGGTGTCAGTTCGGGGACCTTCCCGATGGGGACGGCGTCGTGGACGACTTCGTACAGGTCGTTGCTGTCGAACTGGACGAGAGTCAGCGCGCACTCGCCCTGCTTCCCCTGCTGCTCGGCGACGAATCCGTTGAAGCCGGCGACCACGTCGCTCCGGAGGCCGCTCATCGACCACGAGCGGTCGATCAGGAATGAGATGTGCACGGGAGCATCGCCCTCGCCCCCCTCATCGATCCCGGGCACCCGGGCCAGCACGTCACGCGGGATGCCCGGCGGTGGCTGCGTGTCCCCCCAGGACGTCCACGCGCTCTCGCCGTGCCGCGCCCCGATGCAGGCGCCCATCATCGCCCGGCAGGCCGGATGCAGCCCGGCGATGCGACGCAGACCCCGGTTCGTGGCGGTCCGGAACGCGGCGGTGACCGGGACGGGCGCTGCGGTGGCACCCAGTAGCGCGGCCGGGATGGCGTCGGTGGCGAGCGCGGAGGGCCCGATCTCGCGCAGTGCGTCCATCAGGTCGGCGCGGGGGATGCCCGGGATCTGCCGAATCCGGTCCGCCACGGTGGTGCCGTAGACGTCGCCCTGAGGGTATTCCTCGCAGATGTCCGCCACATCGGCCAGCCACCGATTGTCGAGCGGGCCTTTCCCCCTGGCGGCGGCGAAGGCGGCGGCACCGGCGATCGCGGCTGGATGGCCATGCGTGACGGTCGCGGAGAGTGCGGCCTCCCAGGCTGCCCGGGCAGGGTCGTCCGACCAGAGAAGTCCGAAGGCGGGGGATCTGGCTGCCGCGGCGGCTCCAGCCGAGTTGGACGCGCCGAGCGGCCAAGCGCACGGGATGATCGTGGACGCCGGACAGCAGTGCGTCGGCCGCGATGAGGGTGACGCGGGTGTCGGCGCCGACGGCGGGCCTCTTGTTCATTAGGAACACGGGGAGCGCCTCGCCGGCCACCGAGCCGAGCAGCGCGCCCCGGCAGCGGTCCTGGGAGGCGGGGCTGAAGGAGGAGTCGCCCGCGGGGGGCAGGCCGAGGAGCCCGGCGAGTCGGCGGGCCGCGTCGCTTCCGAATCGGGCGTCGAGATGGTTTTCAGGGTGCATTGAAGGGGCCTTTCTGCGCAGCGGGGAGGGTCGGCGGGAGGGGGTGCGGGAAAGCGTGACGGATATTATTGTCACTATGACAATAATAGTGGCCCGGGAATCCCGAAATTGTCAACCTCCTCGGCGAGGATAGCCTACGGCATGGGCGGCAGGCACTCGGAGCACAGCGCGCGGCATCGGCGCGCCACGGCGGAGTCGTTCGCCCCGTTCGCAGTCACCGTGGATGTCATCCTGATGACCATCCTGCGAAGCGAGCTCCGCATCTTCCTCATTCAGCGCGGCACTCGGCCGCACCTGGGGGAGTGGGCGCTTCCCGGAGGACTCGTCATGGCGTCCGAATCCCTGGAGGAGGCGGCCCTGCGGATGGTGCACCGGGAAACCGGGTTCGCCGCCAGGCCGGTCCACATGGAGCAGCTCTGCACCTACGACGACCCTGCGCGCGATCTGAGAACGCGAGTGGTGACGGTCGCCTACTGGGCCGTCGCGCCCCTGCTGTCGCCCGGGTACTTCGACCGGGGACTGGTCGAGACCAGCACCGCCATCTACGCCGAGTTCGTTCCCGTGCCGGAGATCGAGAGCGGCCGGCTGCGCCTCGCCTTCGACCACGCGCGCATCGTGTCCGACGCCCTCGGCCAGGTGCGCTCCCGTTTGGAAACGACCACCCTGGCGCGGCGGTTCTGTCCACCCGAGTTCACGATCAGCCAGCTGCGGGAAGTCTACGAGGCCGTGTGGGGAACGCAGCTCGATGCGGCGAACTTTCAGCGCAAAGTGTTGCATAGCGAGGGATTCGTGGCGCCGCTTGAGAAGTGGAGGAGGTCGACGGGAAGGGGGGGAAGGCCGGCGCGGCTGTGGGTGGCTGAGGGCGCGAAGTATGGGAGACTGGAGAGGCCGTTTTCGGGGGGGGGGGGGGGGGGGGGGACTCCCCACCCTTTATCAAGGGGTCTGAGAGCGGGGCTGTAACCCCGCGAGGCGAGGGATGATCAGGCTGCATGATGTTGTTGTTCCGGATGACCGGGCCTGAAGGTGGTCTGAGATTTGAGCATCGCGCAGGCGACAGCGAGCAGGCGGTCCGCGACCGAACGCAGAGCCCGGCCGTGGCGGTGTCCGCGGGCGCGGAGGGCGGCGTACTTGGCCTTGCTGACGGGGTCGTGCTGGACGGCGACCCGTGCCCAGTGGTAGACTGCATCGCGGAGGCGCGGATGGGCTGCGAGGCGGCGAACGACGATCATGGATTTGCCGGATCGCCGCGTGACGGGAGCAACTCCGCACAGGCACCGCAGCGCTTGGTAGTCGCGCCTCTGTAGAGCGTGGGGGGCCTCGGCGAGCAGCGTGGCGAGGACAGTCTGGCCGACTCCGGGCAGGGAGAAGAGGACCGTCACGTCGCGCTGCCCGCCGGGCTGTCCAGAGCCGTCATCCCCGGGGTCCAGGGACTCAAGCAAGCACTCGATTTCCCGTTTGGCCTCCACGAGTTGACGCTGGACAAGGCGGAGGCGCTCGGAGGCGCTGCGGATGTGAGCCACCGCGGCCTCGGTCGTTCCGGGCGCGACGGGGATCGCTGGCGCACGGAGGATTTTCATCAGCTGATCTGCGGTGATCCGCCGGATCCGATGGCGCTTGAGGATGCGATCGAGGGTCTTGCGCCGGGCCTTGGCGGGCGTCGGCACGCGCGCCCACAGCTCGAGGAACCAGGCCTGGGCGACGCTGTCCGCGGCTTCGAGGATCTGGGGGTAGTAGCGCCAGAGCTGCTCGCGCACCCGGTTCGCGAGGCGCGTGCGGTCCCGCGTGAGTTCCTCCGCGATGCGCGACCACTCCCGCAACTTGACGACGGCCGGGTCAACGGGGTCGATCCGGCGAAAGCAGTGGAGATCGGTCCGGAGCGCGTCGGCGAGGACGCGGGCGTCGCGGCTGTCGTCCTTCGCCCCGGCCGGCGAGAAGCGGTCGCGGAAGCGGTCGAGCTGCTTCGGGTTGATCGAATACACCGCGAAGCCCCGGTCCATGAGGCTCTCCACCACCGGGCCGTGAGGGACCTCGATGGCCACCGGAATGTCCTCGGCGGCACCCTCCGACCTGGCCGCGATCCACTCGGCCATCTCCGCCAGCCCCGCACCGCCGTGCCGGAACGTGCGTTCCTCCCGCTTGGCTCCGCCGTCGCTGACCACGCAGACGTGATGTGTCTCCGTTGCCCAGTCGACTCCGGCGAAGCAGGCGTACTGTTCTACCATACTCCCTCCCTTGCGAAGGTCTCCTTCCAGGCGAAGGTCCGTGGGCGCCGCGATGCCTGCCGATCCCTGTACTGGCGCTCGATGGCGCAAACTCCCCACTGGGCATCCATCGCGGCTCCGGGCCGGGGTACGAGTCCCCCCCAGGTGCTCGGCGGCACAGGGGGCGTTTGGTTACTCCCGGCCTGGTCGCCCGTGCTACGTTCAAGAACATTCGATCTAACGCGAACCCCGCTGACAAGGGTACAGGGGGGGTAGCTCACTCGATGGACGTAGCCGCGGATCCTGGGACAACCCTGAGATGGAACGCCAATGGGGTCGCCCTTAGGAGACCCGATCGCCGATCCTCCGACGCCGCCGCGCTCGAAGCCGTGCTCCGGGACCAGCTCCGCTACTATTGTCGGGCACGCCGTCACTTCCTCGTTTGAATGTGCGTGGCGGGACAGCGCTGCGATCGTACGGTTGACGTCCATCGGAGGAACAGCGAATGGCGAAGGTGCTGGACAAGATTCTTGAATCGTTCTACGCGAAGCTCTCGGAGTCGGACGCCGTAAATGAGGCAACGGTGACGGAATTGCGCACCCTCTTCGGCTCGGGGAAAAAGCCGAAGCCCGACGATTTCGTGGCGATCTTCGAGAAGGCAGCGCAGGAGGGGACGAGCCGTGATTCAGATTGAGTCGGTGAGGATACGGGATCTCAGAGGAATCCGTGAGCTTGAGGTCCAGCCCGGCCGGGAGAACTTCGTTGTATCCGGGCCGAATGGCTCAGGGAAGAGTGGGGTGGTGGATGCCATTGAGTTCGCTCTAACTGGCGAGATGTCGCGGCTTAGCGGTAAGGGTACTGGTGGACTGAGCGTTACTCGCCACGGTCCCCACATCGATCGTCAAGATGATCCCGCCGCTGCCGAAGTGTCGCTTCGGTTCTACGTCCCGGACCTCAACAGATCGGCCGTCCTGACGAGGAACGTGAAGAATGCCAAGAGATTCAGCCTCGAACCCGACGAATCCGAGATTAGGGCCATCGTCGAGGAGCTAACGGGTCATCCAGAGCTGACGCTGACACGACGGGAGCTCATCAGGTACATCCTTGTCCGGCCAGGGCAACGGTCAAAGGAGATTCAGGAACTTCTGAAGCTAGAATCCATCGGAGACACGCGTCGTGCGTTGAAGACCGCTTGTAACAAGCTCGGCATCGTGGCGCGGGAGGCCCGGAATGCCGTTGCAGATTCAGCCGCCGCGCTCCGCCGCCACCTCAATGTGGCCAAACTGGCACAAGAGGATGTGCTTGCAGCCATCAATCCGCATCGACGGACGCTGGATCTGGCTGAGATCGGGAACTTGGGACCGGATAACGATCTCAGCGCCGGTATCCTGGAAGGGGCTGGGGACGCAGGCTTCTACAAGGGGGCCGCGCTTCGGGATGTGGAAGCGTTGGAGGGAGCCAAGTCTGGCTTGCCCGCCCTCTGTCAGAAGGAAGTGGAGAGTGTGGCGAACGACCTCATCACGTTGGACGGTGAGCCGGCGCTTTTCGAAGCGATCACGCGCCGCTCCTTTGTCGAGGGCGGCCTGGGATTGGTCGACGGAGCGCAATGTCCGCTGTGCGACACCGACTGGGAAGATGAGGCAGCGCTGAAAGCACACCTGACGGATAAGCTCGCCAAGGCGGAAGAAGCGGATGCACTCCGGGAACGGCTTTTGGCAAACGGGGCCGAGATCGCCAACCAAGCCCGGAGTATCGCGAGGCTGGTAGATGCGGTGCAGCCTCTGGGAAGACGTTACGGTCCAGACGGGTTTGGCGAGGAGCTTGCGAGATGGTCGTCGGATCTGAAGGCCTTTGCTGCGGGTCTGAGTACGGTCGAGGCGATCGCCGAGCAACGCGATCGGCTGGATGCAGGGTGGACCCTGGCTCAAGGGTCATTGGCGAAGCAGCTTGAAGCCCTCAGACAAGCGATTAGGGACAAACCCGACCAGAGTGCGTCGGTCGCCGCGCAGACCTTCTTGACGCGCGCTCAGGATCGCTTTTTGACTTGGCAGAATGCGCGGCAAAAAGAGAGGCTTGCTGAAGCCGCAGTGGCAGCCGGAAGGGCAACATACAACACATACTGCGAAGTGGCGGATGCGTTCCTCAGTGACCTGTATGAGTCGGTGCAGGATCGGTTCGGCACGTACTACCGGGAGATCAACGGGGAGGACGAGGGAGGGTTCAAAGCGAAGCTGGACCCTGCCGAAGGGTCCCTCGATCTGGAAGTGGCTTTTTTCGACCAGGGCATGTACCCGCCGGGCGCCTACCACAGCGAGGGACACCAGGACGGGATGGGGGTCTGTCTCTACCTCGCGCTTATGAAGCAACTGCTCGGCGATCGGTTTCGACTTGCGGTGCTCGACGATGTAGTGATGTCGGTTGATCGGGGGCACCGAAGGGAACTCTGCCGACTGCGGTTGATCGGGGGCACCGAAGGGAACTCTGCCGACTGCTGAAGACTCGTTTCCCCGAAACACAATTCATCATCACGACGCACGATAAGGTCTGGGTGAAGCAGATGCAGTCCGAGGGGCTTGTCAAGTCGAAGGGAGGCGTGACTTTCCACAGTTGGAACGTGCAAACTGGGCCGATCGTGGAGCAGGCGGTCGGGATTTGGGATGAGATCGAAACAGATGTTGCCAAGGGTCACACGGATGTTGCTGCGGCCCGGTTGCGCCGGCACATGGAGTACGTGGCTGGTGAGCTGGCAGACCAACTCGGAGCGAAGCCGACCTACCGGGGCGACTTCTCCTATGATCTGGGCGACCTACTGCCGGCGGTCATCACGCGCCATGGGGAGCTACTGGGACGTGCCGCGGCAGCAGCGAATAAGTGGAACAATCAGGATGCCATGGTGAAGGTCAAGGCCTTGAAAACCGCGAGGGCTGAGACGCTATCGGCCTACCAAGGCGAAGCATGGGTCGTCAATAAGGCTGTCCATTTCAACGAGTGGGCGAACTTCACGGAGGCGGAGTTTCGGGAGGTAGTGGAGGCGTTCAAAAGTCTGCTTGCGCAACTGCGGTGTTCGTCTTGCGAGTCATGGCTTTACGCCTCGCCCAAGAAAGGTCATCCGGAGAACCTGCGGTGCCGATGTGGGTCTCTCATGCTGAATCTGAAGTCGAAGTAGAGAGAGGGTCGAAGGCGAATGGCGTGACAGAGAAGGTGCGTCTTGATATCCGGGGAAACGGGTGCTGAGCGCTACGCGGTCAGCACGGCGCCACGTGACGAGGTTCTCGGCCCGGGCGAGGCAATGGTGGCAGAGGGGGGGTAGGCGGTTGGCAAGGCGGTTGCCGCGGGGTGGCGGGAGGGCGGTGGGGGGGTAGTTCCACGACCCTGACGTGTCTTCCTGAGTCGTGACCTCAGAAAGTACTAGCAGGCCGTGGATAAAGTCCGTTCTGCGAGACCTTTGTGAATGAGTTAAATTAGGAGTACACAAGGACCTCAGCGAGAGGTGACGGCGATGGCGATAGGCAGGATGCCCGGGGCGCGGCAGGAGGAGCTGTTCATCGCGGCCAGTGCGGTCAGGGCGCTGGACAACCCGTTCTACGCGGCTCTGGACAAGCTCCTGCGCGAGAGCGGCTTTGACGAGTTCGCGGAGGAGACGTGCCGGGAGTTCTACGCGGAGCGGATGGGCCGGCCGGGCCTTCCTCCGGGCGTGTACTTCCGGATGCTGATGGCGGGATACCTGGAGGGGATCGGCTCCGAGCGGGGCATCGCGTGGCGGTGCAGGGACTCGATCTCGCTGCGGGAGTTTCTGGGCTACGGTCTGGCGAAGACGCCGCCGGAGCATTCCACGCTGTCGAAGACGCGCAAGCGGCTGAGCCTGGAGGCCCACGGGTCGGTGTTCGGCTGGGTGCTGGAACGGCTGCGGGAGTCGGGACTGCTGCGAGGCAAGACCGTGGGGGTGGATTCGACGACGCTGGAGGCGAACGCGGCGATGCGCGCGATCGTGCGGAGGGACGACGGGACGGAGTACGACGCGTGGCTCGAGCAGCTGGCGCGGGCATCGGGGATCGAGACGCCGACGCGGCAGGACCTTGCGAAGCTGGACCGCAAGCGCCCGAAGAAGGGGTCCAACAAGGACTGGAAGCATCCGCACGACCCGGAGGCGCGGATCACGAAGATGAAGGACGGCCGCACGCGCCTGGCGCACAAGCTCGAGGTGGGGGTGGACATGGAGACCGGCGCGGTGGCCGGGGTGACGGTGCAGACGATGGACGGCGGCGACACCGCCTCGCTGCCGGTGACGCTGGACGAGACGGAGCGGCAGCTGGCGAAGGTGGGAGCGGAGCCGAAGGAAGTGGTGGGCGACAAGGGCTACCACTCGAACGCGACCATGACGGGGGTGAAGGACCGCGGGCTGCGCAGCTACGTGAGCGAGCCGAACCGGGGCCGCCGGAAGTGGAAAGGCAAGCGGGACGCACAGAAGGCGGTCTACGGCAATCGCCGGCGGATCCGGGGCAACCGGGGGAAGCGGCTGCTGCGGCGGAGGGGCGAGAAGCTGGAGCGGACGTTCGCGCACCTGCTCGTGAGCGGAGGGTTGCGCCGCGTCCACGTTCGCGGGCAGAAGGAGATCCGAAAACGCTTGCTGGTTCACGCCGCCGCCTTCAACCTCGGGCTGATGATGCGCGCGCGCTTCGGCTTCGGCACCCCGCGCGGCCTGCAGGGCCTCGCGGCAGCGGCAGCGGCCCTCGCCGACGCCTCCGCACGCCACTTTGCGACCGTTGTCGGCCAAATCGGGCGCATTTTCGGCCTCCTAAGCCCCAACACCGGCTCCTTCCGCCCTTCAGGCCGCCTCTTGCACAACAAGACCGCGCTCACTCGCCTCCCGCCGTTCGTACAATCGGCGCGCTGGCAGACCACTTCTTCCACGGCCTGCTAGAGGAGGGGAAGGTGAGAGAAGAACGGTTCCGGGCAGGGTTCAATGTTGTCTGCGCAACGTTATCTGAGGAGGACTCGTGATGGCTTTGCGTGCTCGTTCCGGTGGCTTCGCGTCACGGCCATCCAATCGAGAACTCGTCGTGTACGGTCTTGAGCAGTCAGGTGGCGGGGTTCGCCGAGTGCACACCGAGGATGTAGCACTCAAGTGTCACGAGTTGTTCCCGGATGCGTTCTCTTGGACCCGGCATCCGAACCTGCCCGACAAGGATATCGTCCGCGTCGCGCTCACAGATGCCCGGAAGGAGCAGTACGGGGCGCTCGTTACCGGCAGAGCTGGCCAAACGCGCAGGAAGTCGGCCAAGACGAACCCGGACGGCTGGATACTCACCGAAGCGGGCGTCGCATTTGTCAGGAAACACGGTGCACGGCTTGCAGCTTTCGCCGGATCCGCCGACAAGAAGGACCACCGTCAAACTGTGCTCAAGCAGCTCCGCCGAATCAAAGAGCATCGGCTGTTCCGGCAATACCGCGACGACCCGGAGCGATTCCACGCTCCAATCGGGCAGCTCGCTGAACTGATGCGATGTCGGGTCGACGCCGGGCCCCAGGTGTGGCGCAAGCGTTTTGAGAGCACTCGTCTGGCTATTGCTGCAGTTGAAGACGAACGGCTAGTTGACTTCCTACAGCGACTCGAACGGTCATTCCAAGATCAGAGGTAGGTAAACGTTGAACGAACAGGACACAATCCGGAAGGATCTGGAAGCCGATAGGCGTACGCTCATGCAGAACGCCAAAATGGCGATCCGCGACATCTTCGACGCCTTAGTCGAACTCATTACGAATGCTGACGACCGATACCAAATCATCGGAGGATCCGGTCGAATCGAGATCGAAGCCCAGCGACATCGCGGGGCACCGAGCCAAATTCGTGTCCGGGACTTCGCCGATGGGATGACCCAAGACACGATGGACCGAAAGCTGTCCCGCCTTGGAGGTCGGGAAAGCGGGCTAGCAGACGGCGAGGCTGTACGCGGAACGAATTCAAGGGGAGCCAAGGACATTGCGAGCCTAGGACACGTCAAGTTCGAATCGATCGCCGGGGATGGTCAGTACCATCGTTGCGAGATCTCGCCGTTCATGCAGTACGTGGGCCATTCACCCGCAGCCGTAACCGAAGAGATCCGCATGAAGCTCAGGATCGAGAAGGGCACGGGCACGCTCGTGACCATCAAGCTCAACGATGACCAGTCGATCCCATTGCACGACAACCTAGTCAAGAAACTCTCCCAGCTCGTGAGTCTTCGGGACATCTTGAACGATCACCGTCGCGTGGTCGTGCTCAGAGATCCGAATAAGAAACGCGACGTTCAGGTGCGGCCACCGCCGATCCAGGGAACGGACCGTGTAAAGGCGAAGATCAAGATACCACAGTATCCGGGCACGACGGCAAAGCTAACGATCCGCCGGACTCCAGAGCGGTTCGAGCGCGAGCATCACCGGTTCAGACTCGGCGGCATTCTGATCAAGTCCCGCCATGCGATTCACGAGTCTACGTATTTTGCTTCGGAGTTCGAATCTGATCCTCATGCGGCGCGGTTCTACGGACGTCTCGTCTGTCCTGCACTGGACGATCTTTCGAACGAGTTCGATGAACGGTTTGCGCAGGGCCTCGAGCCCATGCCCGAGAACCCGCGCCCCATAATCGATCCGGCCCGGCGCGGAGGTCTGACCCGCGACCATCCATTCGTCCAGGCACTGTTCGGCGAGGTGCTCAAGCGCTTTCGTCCACTAGTGGTCGAAGAGCGTAACCGGGAAGAGCAGCAGCGCGCCGCGATCGAGAGTCGAGCTACGCGCAAGCGCCTCAACAAGCTCGAGAAGGCAGCGCTCGATTTCATGGAGAAGTTCGGCCACGACGACGTTACCCGCGAACCTGAGGAGCCGGCTCCCGGAAGCGGGTTTCTTCGCGCGGGCTACGTCCTGAGCCCGCCGTATTGTCAGCTCCTCGTCAGACATTCTCGACGGTTCGGGCTCCAAGTCCTGCAGGAAACGTGGCCGGAACTCGAGGTGGGCACCACCGTCGAAGTGACATGCCAGGACGACGCGATCATTGCGAGCAAACGGTTCGCGTCACTCGAACCGCATCCCACGAAGGAGGGCGTGATACGCGCGACTTGGAAGATTACAGCGAAGTCGCCAACGCCTGCCACGGGCATTAGGGTCCGGTGCGGTCCAATCTCGACCGATTCGGTGATCGAAGTGTTGGGTTCGGAGGCGGATCGGTATTCACACATAGACCGCCTGAAGTTTCAGCGGCGCCGGTACCGGGTGAAGACAGGGAAAAGCAAGACGATCCGCGTCCTAGCACCACTCAGCCTCGTCACTAAGCCAGCTGTGCTGGACATCGCGATCGAGGGCGCGGGGCGGCAATTGACTCTGCATGGAGACCGGAAGATCCAGCCGATCCCGGAGCTTGGGGTTGCGAGGTGCGAGCTGAAGCTGAAGGCGAGCGAACAGGAGGCGAGCGGTAGCATAACCGCCAGACTCGACTCCGCCACGGCCACCTCCGAGGTCAAGTCAGTGCTACCCACGGGTGCGGGGATCAAGATCAAGCTGCGGGATATCGATCTTGGCAACCAGCGCTATCAGTGGCAGCAAAACGTACTCAAGATCGCCGCACGGCACCCATCTCTCCGCCGCTACCTAGGGGACAAGGACGCCGCTTTCCCGGGGCAGGAGTCAATTCATTTCCGGTTGCTGCTTGCCGAGATCGTCAGCGACGCCGTGTGTGCGAATATGATGAGTCGCAAAGTTGACGAGGCGCCAGAGGACTACGAGGACGCGGACTGGGACCTGTACTACGCCGAGTACTCCAAGTACATGACGCTCTTTCTGCCGATCGCGCACCAACTGCAATCACCAAACGGAAGCTGACCCGCTGAGGTGGTCCCGGTTTTTTGGACAGGTCGTTAAGGTGGATTCCAGGACGGAAGAGGAGGCACCAAGATGGCCAGGAAGAGACGGAGGTTCACGGCGGAGTTCAAGGCGCGGGTGGCGCTCGAGGCGCTTCGCGAGCGCGACAGCGTGCAGGCGATCGCCGCGCGGCACGAGCTTCATCCGAACCAGGTGAGTACATGGAAGCGGCAGTTGCTCGAGGGGCTGCCGGAGGTGTTCGCCGGGGGCGCGGGCCGGAAGGCCGCCAGGGAGCATGAGGCGAAGATCCGGGATTTGCACGCGAAGATCGGGGAGCTCACGGTCGAGCGGGATTTTTTTCGGCGCGGGCTCAAGCGCTGAGCCGGGCGGAGCGTGTGCGGATGATCGGGCGGGACGGACCGCTGAGCGTGTCGAGGCAGTGCGCGCTGGTGGGCGTGAGCCGGTCGTCGCTGTACTACCGGCCGAAGGGGGAGAGCGCGGAGAACCTGGCGTTGATGCGGCGCCTGGACGAGCTGCACATGGCGTATCCGTTCTACGGCAGCCGGCAGCTGATGCGGCATCTGCGCCGCGAGGGCGTCACTGCGGGCCGACACCGTATCCGGCGGCTCATGCGCCTGATGGGGATGGAGGCAATCTACCGGCGGCCGCGCACGAGCGTGGCGAGTCCGCAGCACCGGGTCTTCCCCTATCTCCTGCGCGGCCTGCCGATCGAGCGGGCGGACCACGTGTGGTGCGCGGACATCACCTATGTCCCTGTGACGCAGGGGTTTTTCTACCTCGTGGCCGTGATGGACTGGGCGACCCGGCATGTGCTCGCCTGGCGGTTGTCGAACACGATGGACGCCTCGTTCTGCGTCGAAGCGCTGGACGACGCGCTGGGCTGGCGGGCACCGGAGATCCTGAACACCGATCAAGGCGCCCAGTTCACCAGCGAGGCCTTTGCGGACAGGGTGCTGAGTGCGGGCGTGGCGTTCTCGATGGACGGCCGGGGCCGCTTCCTCGACAACATCTTCATCGAGCGGCTGTGGCGGTCGCTGAAGTACGAGGCCGTGTATCTCCACGAACTCCGGGACGGGCTGGACGCCGAACGCATCATCGGTTCCTGGATCGACTTCTACAACGAGGTGCGTCCGCACTCGTCCCTTCGCGGGCGGACGCCGGGCGATGCCTATCGGGAAGGCACGGAGGCGGCGTGACGACGGAAGGATTCCCGGGCGCACCGGGGCATACGTTGCGGATCCGGCGGGCCGCGGGCGGGAGCCCCGGATGTCCGCGCCGCGCGCGGCTCGCAGCGCTCGCCGATGAACCCTGTCCGGCAGACGGGGGACCCGTCCGCCGCCCAGGGCCTATATTGGACCCTGCCCCTCCCGTTCCGGGACAGGATGCCGGGGTCGAGAACGCATGCCAACAGAACACTCAGCGAAAGCTACCGAGGGCTCTCAAAACCAGCAGGAGTCCACCTTAACTTTGCCCTCGGACTGTCCAACGAAGTAGGACCGCCTCACCGCAGACCGAGTGCGGATCGTGGCGGGTCCAGGGCGGTGTGCTGACATGGACGTTGGCAGAAGGTACACCCCACGGGATCACAAGCGAAGAGGGTCATCATGCTACACTTGATTGCTGCTTCGTTTGCGAGTAACACACCTTCGAATCAGCAACCCGACCGCTGCTGGCCATGGGATGAGAGCTACCCACGACGGAGGAACGCCGACCAGCGGCAGTAGCAGAAGCCCAGCGGCAACATTCATTGTATAGTGCCCCCGATTTCTCTGGACAGTAGTTTAGCAATCCATCCGGGGTCCAAGAGAGAGGAGGCACAGGATGTCTCGGAGTACGGAAGAGTAGGACCGCACGGGCAGCTTCGGGAGGCCGGCCGGCCTCCCGAAGCGGTGGAGCGCGCAGCGGAAGGCCGAGGTGGTGTTGCGGCTGTTGCGTGGGGAGGATATCGGCGAGGTGAGCCGGGAGGTTCGGGTCGCGCCGCCGGAGCTGGAGCGGTGGCGGCGCGTGTTCCTGGATGGGGGCCAGCAGGGCCTGAAGGGGAAGAACCGGGCGAGAGGGGAGCTGATGCGAACCCGGGCGAAGCTGGGAGAGATGACCATGCGGGTCGAGCTGCAGGCGGAGCTGCTCGAAAAAAGGGGGCACGGGGGCGAACTGCGGAAGCTCTTGAAGCGCTCGGGCGGGTGAGTCCGGCGACGGATCGGATCTACCCGCTGACGATGGTGTGCGAGTCGTGGCGGGTCGCACGTTCGAGCGTGTACGCGCTGCGGGCACAACTCGGCAGGCCTCTGGAGTCCGGTCGCCGACAGCCGGGGAAGCGGGGCCCGAAGACGGCCCTGAGCGACGAGCAGTTGGTGGGGGAGATCCGGACGGTGCTGAAGGCGAGTCCGTTCCTCGGCGAAGGCCACCGGAAGGTCAAGGCGCGGCTTGCGGCCAAGGGAATCCGGGTCGGCAAGAACCGTGTGCTGAAGCTGATGCGGTCGCACGGGCTGCTGGCGCCGGTGCGGCGGGGGCATCCCCGCGGAGACCGGAGCCACAGCGGCCGGATCCGGACCGAGAGGCCGGACGAGCTCTGGGGCACGGACGCGGCACGGTTCTGGACGAAGGCGGAGGGCTGGTGCTGGTTCTTCGCGGCCGTCGACCACTGCGCCTCGGATGTCGTCGGCTGGCACGTTGCGAAGAAGGGCGACCGCTGGGCGGCGCTGGAGCCGGTCCGCCAGGGGTGCGGGCCCACATGGGCGGCTTCGGCAAGGCGATCGCCCTGGGCCTCGGTCTGCGGCACGACTGGGGCTCGCAGTACAGGGCGAAGCAGTTCCAGGCCGAGATCAAATGGCTCGGCATCCGCTCCACGCCCGCCTACGTGGGCGAGCCGGAGTGCAACGGCGTCGCGGAGCGCTTCATCCGGACGCTCAAGGAGGAGTGCATCTATCTGCACGACTTCGAGACCCTCGAGGAGGCCAGAGCGGTGATCGGGGCCTTCATCGAACGCTACAACAACGGCTGGCTCCTCCAGCGCCACGGGTACATGACCCCGGCCCGCGCCCGCGAGAAGCTCAGCAGAAGGGCGGCCTGATGTTTAGTCCGTCCCCTTGTCCAGAAAACCGGGACCAGTACAAGTGCGAGCAACCCTAACAACATTGCTCTAGTATCCCAATGATCATAGCACCGAATACGCTCAACATGTCATTTCGTCAGTGAACAGAGGTCAGGTCAGTGACCGCTGCGCTCCTCAGAACAACGCTTCGGGCGGAGAATACTACGGTCCCAATCCAGACATCCCCGATTGCTACACCCCCGCCGCCCCCAACTCCGCCAACACCCGCTCGGGCCGCAGCGGCAGCCTCCGCATACGCACCCCCGTCGCGTCGTAGATCGCATTCGCTACGGCGGCTGGCACCGGGCGGTGCGATGGCTCGCCCGCGCCGTAGGGGAGCAGGTCCGGGCGGTCGGGGTTCGGGTCTCCGTTCACCATCACGACGTCGATCCGCTCGGGCGCGTCCATGTGCGTGAGGGTCGGGTGCGTGCGCCAGTCCACGCTGGTGACCTTCTCGCCGTCGAATTGGACCTCCTCGTAGAGCGTCCGGCTGATCCCGTGCAGGAGGTTCCCCTGGACGGTGCTCTCAAGGCTGTTCGGGTTGATCACCAGGCCGCAGTCGTGCGCGCACACCATCCGCCGGACCCATACCCGCCCGGTCTCGCGGTCGACCTCGACCTCGGCGATCACGGCGATCGTGGTGCGGGCGCGATACGCGTACGCGATGCCCCGTCCGGTGAGGATGCGCCCGCTGCCCACCGTCCCGGGTGACGGGCGCGCGTCCCACCCGTACGCCTCGGCGGCGGCCTCAACCACCGCGATCGAGCGAGCGCGGCGGAAGGCCTCGTCGTCGTCGGTCGCCCCGCGCAGGAGGCGCAGCCGGAACTCGACCGGGTCGGCGCCCGCGGCCGCGGCCAGCTCGTCGATGAACGACTCCCCGGCGAAGGTCGTCTGCGGGCCGTTGGGGTCGCGCAGGTTGCCGGTTCGGAGCGGCGTCTCGAACGCCAACGGGAAGCGGACCGCCCGCGTCTCCTGGCGCCGGTTCGGGATGTGGTACATGTCGTCGGGCCCGCGGGCGCCGCCCGGAGCCGGCTGCTCGGGCCGGAGCCCCATCAGCTGCGCGATCAGCACGGTGCGGGCCTGGTTGTATCCGAGGTGCGCGTAGTTGGCGACCCGACCCTGATAGTCCAGCGCGACCACGTTGCCGTCCGCGTCCAGCCCTCCCCGGAGATCAATGGCGAACGCCGGACCCTTGGTGTCCCAGGCCGTCTCCTCGTGCCTCATCCACTGCATCCGCACGGGGCGGCCCAGCTCCCTGGCCAGGTGCGCGGCCTCAAAGCCCGCGTCGTCCGCCGCGGTGCGCCCGTAGAGCTGCGGCCCGTCCATCCAGATCACCCGCACCTGCTCCGCCGGCATCCCCAGGAACTCGGCGATCCCGGTGCGGTGGCTGTAGGGCTTCATGTCGTTGGTGTAGATCGTCATCTGGCCGTCCGAGGGGTCGGCCAGGGCGTGGGCGGGACCGATGGCGGTGTGCCCGTGGAAGGGGATGTCGTACGCGGCCTCGACGACGGTCGCGGCACTCGCCAGCGCCCCATCGGGGTCTCCCTGCACCTGCGCCGCCGCGCGTCCACCCGAGCCCGGCACCCGCTCCGCACTCCGCAGGTAGTCGAAGAGGTCGTCGGAGGCGGGGAAGGGGGCCGTGGCGGGCTTCTCCCACCGGACCTCGAGCCGTTCCGCGGCCTCGATCGCCTGCTCCTCGCGCTCGCACACGACCGCGACGTAGTTGCCCTCGCTGACGACCCGGATGAATCCGGGCATATCGCGCACTGACGACTCGTCGATGCCGGCGAGCGTCGCCCCGGCGAAGGGCGGGCGCACATTCCGGGCGTGAACCATGCCCGGCAGCTTCACGTCGACGGCCCACTCGAGCGATGCGTCGACCTTCCCGGGAATGTCGTAGCGCGGAATCGACTGGCCGACCAGCTTCAGGTCCTGGACCGGCTTGACGCTCGCGACACCCGTGGTCGAGTTGATGTTGCCCCCGGCAAGCGCGACATCGAAGCGCCGTCCGCCGATCAGCTCGCCGTAGGTGACGGTGCGCGAGGGATCGCCCGCGAGGGAGATCACGCCTTCGCTCGCGGTGAGCTCCTCGACGGGCACGCCGAAGCGCTCCGACGCCATCTCCAGGAGCACGCGCCTCGCCTCCGCCGCGATCCGGCGTCCGACCATGGCGTCGCGCTCGATCGCGTCCGAGCCACCCGAGCCGCCCTGGTCGACGGTCATGTCGGTCCGGCCCATGACGACCGTGGCCCGGTCGAAGGCGATGTCGAGCTCGTCGCACATCATCTGCTGCGTGGCGGTGCCGGTCCCCTGGCCGCCATCGGTCTTGCCGACGTAGAAGGTCGCGCTGCCGTCCTCGTGCACGACCAGCCACGAGTCGAGCTGGAGAAAGTCGGGATCGGTATAGGGAGCGGCCTCGGAC
The DNA here is from genome assembly GCA_965237885.1 of Longimicrobiales bacterium. Lineage (GTDB taxonomy): Bacteria > Gemmatimonadota > Gemmatimonadetes > Longimicrobiales > Gaopeijiaceae > BD2-11. The sequence goes on from CBDEGN010000002.1 coordinate 2,696,333, forward strand.
GGCTCGGCTCCGAAGCCCCGCCGGCCCATGCCAGCCGCCCCCATGCCGCTCAAGCCGAAGACGAACAGCCCCGAGGTCTTGAGGAAGTCCCGACGGGACCTGCCTTCTCCCCACCGCGCCATTGCCTCGTCAAGCGAGGCGGAAAGCTGCGGGTCGCCGCTGCCTGGTCCCCGTCCTGTGCCGGCATCGGGCTCGCCGCTTGCCGATTCCCGCCCGCCTCGGGCCTCGCGCCCGGCGCTCATCGGTCCACCTCCCCTGCGGACATCGCCGCGCCCGCGCGCTTCACCGCCGACTGGATCCGGTAGTAGGTCATGCAGCGGCAGAGCACCCCGTCCATGCCCTCCCGGATCTCGTCGTCACTCGGGTTCGGGGTGGTGCGCAGCAGCGCGGCTGCGGTGAGGATCTGGCCGTTCTGACAGTACCCGCACTGCGGCACCTGCTCGTCGATCCAGGCCTGCTGCACCGGATGCAGCTCCCCGCCCTCGGGCAGTCCCTCCAGGGTCGTGATCTCGCCCGCGGAGCGCGAAACCGGCCGGTTGCACGAGCGGATCGCGCGCCCGTTCAGCAGCACCGTGCACGTTCCGCACTGGCCCAGGCCGCAGCCGAAGCGCGGGCCCTTCAGCCCGAGATCGTTGCGGAGCACGTACAAGAGCGGCGTCGACGGATCGACGTCGAGCGTATGGGTCTCGCCATTGACCCTGAGCGTGATCTCTCTCATCGGTGCATCCCCCCTCCGCGCGGAAGATCCTCGGTGCAGCCGGCTGCCGCTTCACGGCTCCACTCGCTCAGAGCCTGCGAACCCCGCCAGATCCCTCGTGAACCGGGACCGGCCGTCGGCGTGCCTATAGCGTGGAAAGTGCTCTGCTTCGTCGATTACCGCCACCTGCGAATCCGCGATCCAGCCGGCGTAGTCGCTGGCGACTTCCATCGGCTGCAAGTCGGCGGCGCAGAGAACGATCGGGGTCGGTGCCGCAATACATCCCATCCCGCCATTCTTACGCCCGCCGGAATCAAGAGATTGGAAATGGCCGGCGCCGATCCGAATCAGCGCTCGACCCCATCCGCCTCGTGGGCCGAGTGGACGTCGGCGCCAAGGGGCTCACAGAGTTGCTGCGGAGGATGGTCACGGTACATGTTTGATGCCATGGATACGACCGGACTTGATACGCTCAAGGCGACGAGAACGCTCGAGGCGGCCGGCTTCGAGACGCCCCAGGCCGAGGCACTGGTGGCCGTGTTTGGCGGGCCGGTCGCAGGCAATGCCGCCACGAAGGGCGATATGCGGGATCTCCGACTCGAGATGAAGGATCTCCGGACCGAACTGAAGACCGAGATCGCGGACTGTCGGACCGAACTGAAGTCCGAGATCGTTGAACTGCGCGATGGGGCCAAGGCGGGCATCGCTGGACTACGGGATGAACTGAAGGTGGAGTCGGGCGAGCGAAGGGCGGATGTCGCGAGGCTCAGTCGTGAAATCGGCGAAGTGCGCGGGGACATAAAGAACCTGAAAGCGCAGATGTACCGTTTGCTGCTGGTGCAGGCGACCGTGATCGTTGGGCTTGTCGTGGGGTTGCAGCGGTTGCTCTAGCGACGCACTTCCGCGAGCCCGCCTCGTGACCCGATGTGGAGGCAGCATGAACCACAGCGTTCCCTCGCCGCTTATCTCACGCCTGGTGCATGCCCTGGCAGCCAGCCGAGCCGGTTCGTTCGCCGCCTCGCTGCTCGCACTCTCATCCCTGGCCGCAATATCGCTACCCGCGACGCCGTCAGCCCTCGCAGCCCAGGACTACGTCTCGCTCCTCCCTCCCATGGAGTGGCGCTCGATCGGGCCGGACCGGGGCGGACGCTCGATCGCGGTGGCGGGCCATGCCGGGCGACCGTTCGAGTACTATTTCGGCGCGACCGGAGGAGGGCTGTTCAAGACGACCGACGGCGGGTCCACATGGAATCCGGTGACCGATGGGCAGGTCGGCAGCGCTTCGGTCGGCGCGGTCGCGATGGCGCCGTCCGACGCCGACATCGTCTACATCGGCATGGGCGAGGTACAGCTGCGCGCCAACGTTCTCCAGGGCGACGGCGTCTACCGCTCGGACGATGCCGGGATGAGCTGGCGGCACCTCGGCCTCGCCGACACCCACGCGATCGGGCGCATCCGCGTCCATCCGACCAACCCCGACCGCGTGTACGTGGCGGCGCTCGGCCATCCGTTCGGGCCCAACCCGGAGCGCGGAGTCTTCCGGACCCGCGACGGAGGCAAGACCTGGGAGAAGGTCCTCTTCCGCGACGAGCGCACGGGGGCGGTCGACCTCGTCATGGATCCGGGCGATCCGGATGTCCTGTACGCGACCCTCTGGCAGGTGTACCGCAGGCCGTGGCGCCTGTGGAGCGGCGGCGAGGGGTCGGGGATCTTCAAGTCCACCGACGGCGGCGACACCTGGAGCGAGCTCACGCGCAACCCGGGCCTCCCGGCCGGGGTGCTCGGCAAGATCACGATCACCGTGTCCGGCGCGGACCCGGACCGGGTGTGGGCGAACCTCGAGGCCGAGCGGGGCGGGCTCTACAGGTCCGACGACGGGGGCCGGTCATGGGAACTCGTCAACGCCCATCGGGACATCTGGCAACGCGCGTTCTACTTCCAGCGCCTGGAGGCGGACCCCGTCGATCGCAACACGCTCTACATCCTCAACTTCCGGCTCATGCGCTCGACCGACGGCGGACGGACCCTCGAGAGCGTGCCCGAGACCCACGCCGACCATCACGACCTCTGGATCGACCCCACCAACCCTCTGCGCATGATCAACGGCAACGACGGGGGTGGCGTCGTCACGGTGAACGGGGGTCGCACGTGGACCTCGATGCGGTATCCGACGGCCCAGATCTATCGCCTGGCGACGACCGCGGACTTTCCCTACCACGTGTGTGGCGCGCAGCAGGACAACTCCACCGTGTGCGTGTCGTCCGAGCCGGGACATCTCCGGAACCCTCGCGGCCCGAGCACGGAATGGATGTACGCGGTGGGCGGAGGCGAGAGCGGCTACATCGCGCCGCACCCCGGCGACGCCGACATCTTCTACGCGGGCGCGACCAACACGCTCACGCGCTACGACCGGACGACCGGCATGGTCACGGACATCCAGCCGTGGCCGCGCATCGTCATGGGCGAGCCCGCGCGGGACATGCCCGAGCGCTGGAACTGGACCTATCCCATCGCGGTGGCGCCGATCGCGCCCCACGCGCTGTACGTCGGATCGCAGCACCTGTGGAGGTCCGTCGACGAGGGTGAGTCGTGGGCGAGGATCAGCCCGGATCTGACGCGCGCCGAGCCGGAGACGCTCGACGACTCCGGTGGTCCGATCGTGAAGGACCAGGACGGGCCGGAGATCTACGGGACGCTGTACGCGATCACGCCTTCTCCGCACGAGCCGGGGACGATCTGGACGGGATCCGACGACGGTCTCGTCCACGTATCGCGCGACGACGGCGGCAGTTGGAGCGACGTCACGCCCCCGGACATGCCCCCGCACACGCGTGTCATGACCGTGGAGGTGTCTCCGCACGCCCCGGCGAGTGCGCATGTAGCCGGGATCCGGTACGAGATGGACGACCGCTCGCCGCACGCGTGGACGACCGACGACTACGGTGCCACCTGGACCCGGATCAGCGACGGCCTTCCCGAGGGCGCCTTCGTGCGTGTCGTGCGGGAGGATCCGAAGCGCGCGGGGCTCCTGTACGCGGGCACCGAGCACGGCGTGTTCGTTTCCTTCGACGGCGGCTCGAGCTGGAGCGACCTGTCGTTCCGGCTTCCGGATACGCCCGTCACCGGGATCTCGGTGGAGGATCGCGACCTGGTGATCAGCACCCACGGCCGCTCCTTCTGGGTCCTCGACGACATCGAGATGCTGCGGCAGATCGACGCGGATATCGCCGGCTCGGACGTGCATCTCTTCCGGCCGGCCGACGCGGTTCGGCGATCGATCCCCGCGGTGATCGACTTCCGGGCGAGCGCGCCGGGCACGCACGCGCGGCTCGACGTCCTGACGGACGAAGGGGAGCACGTGCGCACCCTCGCCGACGAGATCGTGGGCGCGGGCACCCACCGGGCCCGCTGGAACCTCCGCTACCCGGGCGCGGTGACGTTCGAGGGGATCGTCCTGGAGGGCGGCAACCCCGCGGTGGGGCCGTGGGCGCCGCCGGGGCGCTACCGGGCGCGCCTGACCGTCGACGGCACGACCCGGGAGGTGACCTTCGACGTGCACTCGGACCCGAGGCTCGGGGACATCTCCACCGCCGCGCTCACCGACCAGTTCCGTCTGGCCATGGCGATCCGCGACGCCGAGAGCCGGGCGAACGTGAGCGTGCTGCTGGCCCGCGACCTCCGCGCCCAGATCGACGCGATCGTCGCCGAGAGCGATGACGCCGGCCTCAGGGACGAAGCGTCCAGCTTCGCGGCGGGAATCGAGGCGGTCGCGGGAGAGCTCTACCAGCTCCGGAACCAGAGCCCGAAGGACAAGATCGCGTTCCCCATCAAGCTGAACGATCGCCTGACCGGCCTGCGCAGCCACTTGGAGCGGGGAGACGGCACACCCATCGACGCATACCAGGCCGTCTTCAACGAGCTGTCGGCCGAGCTCGACGCGCAGCTGCGGATCCTCGAGCGGATGCTCAGCGACGACCTGCCCCGCCTGAACCGACGGCTCGCGGGCGCGGGACTCCCGCAGGTAGTCGTCAAGGATGCCCTGATTGCGGATGGGTGAGCGACAAGCCGCTGGGAGCCGCATGACCGGCTGACCGGCTCGTCAAGCCGGAAGGATCACACGGTCGGCGATTCGAAGGGATTCAGCCAGGACACGCCCAACCGGCGGTAGTCACGTACGTTACGCGTTACCACCGTCAGTCTGTGGGCTACGGCCGTGGCCGCGATCATGGCGTCTTCGAGGAGCGCTCGCGGGCGGCGATGCTTGAGCCGTGCCCATTCGCGGAACGTATCGGCATCCATGGGAAGGACTCCGTACGAGGCGATCACGTCATCCAGCCAGGCTTCCAGCTCCCGTGCCTTCCCGGCATCCCGGCCGCGGATGTTCTCGATCCCGGCCTGTATCTCGCCCACGGTAACCGCCGACATGAAGAGGCGATCAGCCGGTGCCGCCTCGATCCACCGCACGACGGACGGATCAGGCCTTGGCCGCCGCAGCTCCGAGACGACGTTGGTGTCGAGCAGGTACATGACCTATTCGAGCCGGGGCGGGGCCCGGTGGCGATGCTCTCGCCGCGGGAGGATGAGCTCCTCGGTCCGTGCCTCCGGTGCGAGCAGCATTTCCTTGAGGTTTCGCCTGGCCAGTTTCTGCAGCCGGCGCCAGTGGTCGATGGAAACCAGCACCGCGGCCTCCACTCCTCGCTTGGTCACGAGCTGAGGCCCTTCCGAGACGCTTGAGTCAAGCATCTCGCTGAAACGCGCCTTGGCTTCCTGAACCTGCCAGACTCTGGTCAAAGTGACCCCCGGAACCACGAATAGACTGACTAGTCACAAGCCTAGTCTGTTCGAGAGAGAAAATCAACAGCGGGGACTGGCGATGATGTGGTGCCGCCAGGGGGACCCGGCCAAGGGACTGGTGTAGTATCGGGTGCTGCGCGGTTCTGGGCATGGTATTTGCTTCAGGGTTCGTCGCCGCCGGCGAGTCGAGTCGGCGGAGGTAGCCGCTCTGCCAGCATCCCAGGGACATCCTCTTGAGCTCGGAAAAACTCACCGTCGCCCTCATCACCGACGTCTTCCCTGATCGGGAAGAGGAGGAGCGGCTGGTGACTCGTCTGCGGGAGGCGAAGTCGCGGGGAGCGCAGCTCGCCGTGCTCCCCGAGCTGCCCCTCAACAACTGGGCGCCCGCCACCCGGCGCCCCTCCGACGCGGACGCCGAGACTCCCTGTGGACCCCGTCAGAGCGCGCTCGCCGTGGCGGCGCGGGCGACGCATCTGGCGGTGCTTGGCGGCGCGATCGTGCGCGACCCGGCCAGCGGCCGACGGCACAACACGGCCGTCCTGTTCGACTCTACCGGTGAGGAACTGCTGCGCTACCGGAAGATCCACCTGCCCGACGAGGAGGGCTACTGGGAGGCGCACCACTACGAGCCCGGTGAGCAACTGCAGGCCCCGGTCGACGTGGGTGGATTCGGCATCGGTGTGCAGGTATGCTCGGACGCGAACCGTCCCCAGGGGTGCAACTCGCTGGCGGCGATGGGTGCGGAGGTGATCCTCCTGCCGCGCGCGACCCCTGAGGAGACCTACCCGCGCTGGCGGCTGGTGCTGCGCGCCAACGCGATTACCAGCTGTGCCTACGTGGTTTCGGTCAACCGTCCCGGGTCCCGGTCGGACGGCTTCATCGGAGGTCCGTCGATGGTCGCAGGCCCGTCGGGCGACGTGCTGCTCGAGACCACGGACCCGGTGGCTATCGTAACGTTGGAGCAGGCCGTCCTCAAGCACGCCCGCAAGGAGTATCCGGGATACCTGGATGTGCGGTCCGAGGTCTACGAGAGAGCCTGGCGGCAGGCGAGAAAGACATCACCCTGACCCCATTCTGCCATTCTTTCGCCCAGCAGGCCATGAGCAGGAGGAAATACACCGTCACGCTCGCCCTGGTCGTGGTTCTCTGCACAGCGTGCGGGTCAACCCCGGAAGAGGCGACGGTGATTCCTCTTGAGCCGGTAGCCACTGCCGGAGCCCCTCTCAGAGGCATCAGTTCGATCGCCTTGGCGGACGAGGCCACCGCGTGCGTGATCGACTCCTACGAAGACCGCATCCATTGCATGAACCGGCGCGACGAAGAAGTAGGAGCCTTCGGTCGGCCCGGCGAGGGTCCAGGCGAATTCCGCAGTCTCGTGGAAGTCGTCGGCGGGCCGGATGGAACCATAGGGGCCATCGACTGGGGCTTGGCCCGCATGACCGTCTTTGAAACAACAGGTACGCTCGTCTCTGAAGTGGCTCTGCCGTTCTTTGGGCCGTTCAGGGCGAGAGCGCCCTTCGAGTCTGCGTTGTTCGGCTACGGCATGGCGAGTCGCTCCGGCGACTTGTCGGCCGGGTTCCAGATTCTGCACACAGAGTTGGATCTCGCTTCGGAAACGATTGTCTGGGAGAGAGCCTATCCTGTCGATCTCGTGGATACTGGATGCGATCCGGGAACGTCGGATGAACTCGCTCGGGGTGTGCCCACGCCCGAGGGCGGCATGGTCTTCCCGGTATGCGACGGGTTGATCTTCCTGGCGGACCGTGACGGCGACGACGCCACGCTGGTGCGGGCACCCCTGTACGTGGAAGAGTTGCGTAGCAAGGCGGAAATGGACGCATTCGCCGCGTTGCAGCGAACGAGCCCGTTCGGTTCCGAGGCCTCAATAGAGAGACAGCGGACGACGCCGCTTCGCTACAATGTCGGACGCCCCATCTTCGACGACCGCGATCGACTCTGGGTCCTCACGCGTCGATTCCAAGAAGGATTCTCGCAGCTGGACATCTACGCCGGCACCGAATACCTCGGAGTGGTGCAGGTCCGGGATCGAGCCGTGGGCTTCGACCTGCGGGGATCGACGCTTGTCGTCCTTGTGAATCGCCCGGTTGGCCCCGACGACCCCGATGGCTTCCCGGATCGGGGAATCGACTGGTACGACATCAGCGGGCTGGAGACAGGGTTGTAGGTCTCTCCCCCTACCCGAAGCGCACCCCCTGCGCCAGCGGCAGCTCCGGGCTCCAGTTGACCGTGTTGGTCTGTCGCCGCATGTAGGCCTTCCACGCGTCCGATCCGGACTCGCGCCCGCCCCCGGTCTCCTTCTCGCCGCCGAAAGCGCCCCCGATCTCCGCGCCGCTGGTGCCGATGTTGACGTTGGCGATGCCGCAGTCGCTGCCCCGGTGCGAGAGGAATAGCTCCGCCTCGCGCATGTGGTCGGTGAAGATCGCCGACGAGAGCCCCTGGGGCACGTCGTTGTGCTGCGCGATGGCCTCGACGACTTCCTCCACGGCCTGCGCCGGGGTCGCGTCCGCGCTGCCGTAGCCGAGGATGTAGAGGATGGGCGCGAAGGTCTCCTCCTGGACGATGTCGAACTCATTGCGCGCGCTGGCGATGCACGGCGTGACGTAGTGCCCGCCCGGGAAATCGGGGCCGTCCAGGCACTCGCCTCCGCACAGGACCGTGCCGCCCTCCTCCTCGACGCGGCGCACCGCGTTCTCGAGGTCCGTCACCGCCTGGGGGTTCACGACCGGGCCCATCAGCGTGGAGGGGTCGCGCGGGTCGCCTATGCGCACGTCCTGGTAGGCGGAGACCAGCCGCCGCTCCAGCTCCTCGCGAATAGACTCGTGCGCGATGATGCGGCGCGTGCTGGTGCAGCGCTGACCGGCCGTGCCCACCGAACCGAACAGGATGGCGGGGAGCACCAGGTCCATGTTCGCGTGGGGCGTCACCACGATGGCGTTGTTGCCGCCCAGCTCCAGGATGGTGCGCCCCAGCCGCTTGCCCACCACCTGCGCGACCCGGTAGCCCATCCGGCAGCTGCCGGTGGCCGACACCAGCGGGATGCGCCGGTCGTGCAGCAGCCGGTCGCCGACGGTGGAGCCGCGCCCCACCACCAGCGAGAAGATGGCGGGATCGTACCCGTTCTCGCGCGCCACCTCCCCCGCGATGCGGGTGCAGGCGATCGCCGTGAGCGGCGTCTGGCTCGACGGCTTCCACAGGGTGGCGTCCCCGCACACGGCCGCGATGGCCGCGTTCCAGCTCCACACAGCGACCGGGAAGTTGAAGGCGGAGATCACCCCGACCACGCCCAGCGGGTGCCACTGCTCGAACATGCGGTGGTCCGGGCGCTCCGAGTGCATGGAGAGCCCGTAGAGCTGCCGCGAGAGGCCGGTCGCGAAGTCGCAGATGTCGATCATCTCCTGCACTTCGCCCTCGCCCTCGGTGAGGATCTTGCCCATCTCGAGCGTCACCAGCTGCCCCAGCTCCGACTTGTGCCGGCGCAGTCGCTCGCCGATCTGGCGAACGACTTCGCCACGCTTGGGGGCCGGTACCGTGCGCCACTCGAGGAAGGCCTCGTGGGCCCACTCGACGACGCGGTCGTACTCGTCCACGGTGACCTGGCGCACCGTCGCGATGCGGGAGCCGTCGATGGGCGTATGGACCTCGAGTTCGGGCCCGGAGCCCATCCACTCGCCGGCGAAGCCGCCCGGATTCACATCTTCGAGCCCGAGCGCCGCCAGCAATTGCGCGGTGGGCGACGATGTCGCGGCCCCGGGAGCCGGGGTCGTCATGGTTGCGGGGTTCATCGCCGTTCTATCGTCCCTGAGTCAGTTCGCGGATCTGGCGCAGCGCCGCCTGCACCTTGAATTGGACGCCCATTCTGCCGTATTCCACGGAGGCTTTCGTCGGGTCGCCTGAGACGCCCGAGCCCTCTCCTCCACCCAGCGGCGCGAGCTGGTCCCGTCGGATGTGCTGGGGCGCGACGTGGAGAAGCTGGGACGTGTCGCTGATGCCGGCGTGACCGCCGATGGTCTCGGCGTCGTAGCCGTGCTCCTCCATGAGCCATTCGCGGAAGCCGTTATTGGAGTAGTAGTCGCCCACAAAGTGCACGCGGGCCTCCTTCCCCTCGCCCGCCCACTCCTCGTTGAGCATCTCCGAGACCGAGCGCATGCCGTTCTGGTTCCCGCCGCTGTCGCCGATGAAGACGATGTCGGTGAAGCCGTGCACCTCGAGGCTCCGCGCCGCGTACTCGAGAAGCGTCATGAAGTGCTCGTTGGGAAAGGTGATCGCCCCGGCGAAGCGCATGTGGCCGGTGGGACCGTCGGGCCCGTCGATGGTGCCTTCGGGAACATAGGCGATGACCGGTGCCACCAGCGCGTTGCCCAGATCGCGCGCGATCAGGTCGGAGGTGTGGTTGATGATGAACTTGTGCTTGCCGAGCACCATGTGGGGCCCGTTCTGCTCGGTGCCCGCAGTGGGCACGATGACGGTCGTGGTGCCCTCGTCGATGGCGGCCCGCACCTCGGTCCAGGTGAATTCGTCGAGGAAAACGGTGTTGGGCCGCTGTGCTGCTGCGGCGTTCGCGGACAGCAGAACTGCCAGGGCGAGGGAAGTCAGCGGGCGAATCATAGGTCCTCCAGGAATGCAGGTGAGAGGGGGACGAGAGCGGTGTCAGAGCGCCGCATGGCGTTTGTCACGGCTGCGTAAGCTGTTGTCACGGCAGTAAGGTGGTACATCCTTGCGTCTGTCTCGACTCCAGGGCGCGATGGGCCTCCGCCGCCTCCGACAGAGGAAAGCGCTGGCCCACGGTGAGCCGGATGCGTCCGGCCTCGATGTGCCCGAGCAGCTCTCCGGATGCTTCTTCCAGGTCTTCGCGCCGCTCGATGTAGGGCTTGAGAGAGGGGCGGGCCACGCTGAGTCCCTTGGCGCTCAGGCGCAGCAGGTTGAGGGGAGGCACCGGGCCCGAGGCGTTGCCGAAGGTGATCATCTTGCCGAAGCGGGAGAGGCACTCCATGGAGCCGTCGAAGGTGGCTTTGCCGACGCCGTCGAAGACCACGGGGACGCCCTGGCCTCCGGTGATCTCGCGCACCCGCTCGACGAAGTCCTCCTCCTTGTAGAGGATGACGTGGTCGGCGCCGTGCTCGCGCGCCACGCGGCCCTTTTCGGCGCTGCCGGCGGTGCCGATGACGGTGGCTCCCAGCGCCTTGCACCACTGGCTGAGAATGGTGCCGACTCCGCCCGCGGCCGCGTGTATCAGTACGGTCTCGCCGGCGCTCACCCGGTAGGTGCGGCGGCAGAGATACCACGAGGTCATTCCCTTCAGCATGGCCGCGGCGGCGGTTTCGTATTCGACGCCGTCCGGGATGGGGACCAGCTGGCTCGCGGGGATCACCCGCCGTTCGCAGTACCCGCCCAGCGCGCTACCGTAAGCCACCCGGTCGCCGGGCTGGAAGGTGGGTCCGTCTCCGTTCCCGGCCGGCGGTCCCGCCGCCTCCACGACGCCCGCCGCCTCCATCCCGATCACGGTCGGTAGCGAGGGCACCGGATAGAGGCCGCTGCGATGGTAGGTGTCGATGAAGTTCAGCCCGACGACTTCATGCCGCACGAGCACCTCCCCCGGTCCCGGCTCGGACAGGGGGACTTCTTCCCAACGGAGCATGTCGGGGCCCCCGACCCCGTGGATGCGGATGGCCATCGTAGTGCTCATGTGGGTGCGCTCGAAGGTTGGGGTGGGTGTGCGTTCAAGGGAGTTCGGAGATGCGCGCGAGACCGGCCCGGGACGCGCGCACCAGAGGCTTCAGGGTATCGCGCGGAGACTCACCCATCTCCAGCTCCAGGACGCGCTCGTAGAGCCGGGTCGCCAGCTCGGTGTCGCCTCGCCCCTCCGCCAGCCCGGCCTTTCGCACCATCTCCGACGGCGGATCCTCGGCCCGCTCGGCGGTTCCACCCCGCGTCAGATTGGTCACGAGCGGAAGCGACAGCACGATCAGGGCGATAACGAGCAGGATGAGCCCCAGAATCGCGTTGCGGCGCTGAAGTTCGGCGCTGCGCTGCTGCGGGGGCCCGGCAGGCTCGGAAGGCATCAGGTTCGGCGGGCTCCGGCGGGGAGTGGGCGTAGAGTCCGGGCGGCAACATGCCTCCGGACGGTCACCCGCGAACGTTGGCGCGTACGGCCCGACGGATCAAGGGCAGACGCCAGCCAGCCCGTCCTGCGTCACGGCCAGAGGTTGAGTGGGATCAGCGTCATGGGCCTGCTTGCCATGCGCTGCATGAAGCCATAGGTGTAGGCCCGGATCTCGGTGCCGGACGAGTGGATCTCCAGCAGATAGATCTGGGCCGTCGAGTAGGCCTCGAGCTCGTCCAGTCCTCCGAAGGCGGGGATCTCGTCGATGTACACCTTGGGGCTGACAAACCGTCCCCGTCTGATGATGCAGCGGGTCGACATTGTCCCGGCGACCTGGGAGAGCCGGTTCGCGTCCACGATCTGGGCGGGATTTCCCGTGCCGACAATGCCGGCGGCGTCCGGACACGGAACCGGCCGGTAGAAGGTCTCCAACGCCATGAATTCGAGAGTGTTGGACGACGCGGTGCGCAGCAGTCGTTCCTGGCCGAAGACGCGCGTCTGGTAAGGAGCAGCTCTCCGCCTGGAGCGAAAGCGCCTCTCCATCGTGCTGATGTTGTCGACCACGGCCGTAATGCCTTCGAGCAGGATGGGTTGAGGAGCGAGCTCCACCTCGACGAAGGCACCGGGCTCCTCGGGCACGTCCGCCACAAGCGCCATTTCCTCATATCCGAACTGGGTTGCGGCGATGAGATGAGGGCCCGCGGCGACATCGTCGAACCGGAACAGACCGAGGGAATCGGAGAGCACCCCGTGGCCCTCCTCCTCGAGGTAGACCGCCGCTCCCGGGATGGGCGTTCCGGTGAGCGCGTCGAAGACGACGCCGTTGAGAGTGACGCGAACCGGAGCGGGCTCGGTCTCCTGGGCCGCGATTCCCGTGGAGAAGAGAAGGCCGACCATCGCGAATTGGATGGAAGCGGCGAGGGTGGCCGCAAGGCCAACGTCCCTCCAATGCCGCCGCCCTGGCGGGTTGAGTCGAAACATCGTCACGGCCACAGGTTGATGGGGATCAGCGCCACCGGGCGGTGGGCCATGCGCTGCATGAAGTTGTAGGTGTAGGCCCGGATCTCGGCCCCGGCCGAGTAGACCTCCAACATGTAGATCTGCGCCGTCGGATAGCTTTCGAGTTCGTCGAGCCCTCCGAAGGCGGGGACCTCGTCGATGAACACCCTCGGGCTGGTCACTCTTCCCCGTCGGATGATGCATCGGGTCGACATCCCCGCCGGACACGGGACGGGATAGTAGCGGGTTTCCCATTCCAGGAACTCAAGGGCGGTGGACGACGCGCTGCGCAACAACCTTTCCTGGTCGAATGCGCGGGTCTGGAACGGAGCGGACCTCCGCCTGGAGCGAAAACGCCTCTCCATCGTGCTGATGTTGTCCACTACCGCGGTGACGCCGTCGAGCAGGATGGGCTGGGGCGTGAGCTCGATCTCGAAGAAGGCACCGGCCTCGGGCACGTCGACCGATGCAGCTGTCTCCTCGTATCCGAACTGGATCGCGGCGACGACGTGGGAGCCCACTGCGACATCATCGAAGCGGAACGTGCCGAGTGAGTCGGCGAGCACCCCGTAACTCTCCTCCTCCAGATAGACCGCGGCTCCCGGGACGACCGTTCCGGTGAGCGCGTCGTACACGACACCGTGCAGCGTGACACGGACGGGACCGGGATCGGTTTCCTGCGCATCGACGTCAGCCGGGAAGGGGACTCCGAGCATCGCCGCCAGGACGAACCCGGCGAGTGTGGTCGCGGGACCTCCACGCCTCCACTGCCGCCGTTCAGACGGACTGAGTCGATACATCCTGGCCATTTGCTTCCTCGTTCGGGCCGGACACCCGTCACGGCCAGACGCTGAGAGAGACCAGCGCCATGGGTTTCGCAGCCATGCGCTGCATGAAGTTGTAGGTGTAGGCCCGGATCTCGGCGCCTTGAGAATAAACCTCCAACGCGTAGATCTGCGTCGTCGGATAGTTCTTCAGTGCGTCCAGGCCGCGGATGGCCGGCATTTCATCGATGTACACTCTCGGACTGATCAGGCTTCCCCGTCTCCAGATGCAGTCACTCGCCAGCGCCCCGGGCACCTGGGAGGGCCCCAGGCCTCGGGCCGGCCTCCACGCACCAGTCAAGCCGATCGTGGCCGGACAGGGATGCCGGTTAAGGTTGGTTTCCCGCCACAGGAAATCGAGGACATCGGCCGACGGGCTGCGCAGCAGCCGTTCCTGGTCGAACGCACGGGTCTGGTACGGAAGGGACCGACGCCGTGAGCGAAGGCGGCTCTCCATCGTGCTGAGGTTTTCGGCCACTGCGGTAACGCCTTCGAGCAGGATCGCCCTGGGCTTGAGTTCGATCTCGATGAAAGCCCCGGCCTCGGGCACGTCGACCACTGCCGCTATCTCCCAGTACCCGAACTGGGTTGCGACGACGGTTTGCGAGTCGGCGGCGACACCTTCGATGCGGAAAGCGCCAAGTGAGTCGGCGAGTGCGCCGTAGCTCTCGTCCTCCAGGTACACCGCGGCTCCCGGGACCGGGGTCCCGGTGAGCTCGTCCAGGACGACCCCCTGGATGGTGACGCGTACCGGAGCGGGGTCGGTCTCCTGCGCTTGCAGTCCGGACGCCGAGAAGAGGCCGAGCGTTGCCACCAGGATGGACCCCGCCAAGGCATCCCGCAGGCCTCCCGGCATACAACGCCGCCTTCCTGGGCAACTGTTTGGATCCATCTCGTCCTCCCGCTCCATCGCAGGGGCCGGTCGGTCGCGCGTTCCTGGTGTCCCTCGGATACGCCACGTCCTCGAGCCTGGTTCCGGCCTCTCAGTCAATCAGGCCGCTTCCAACAATAGGCAGCATGTTCCGTGCCAATCGCACACCTGCTGTTCGATTTGCGTGGTACGGTCACACCTCCTCCAGCACCTCCGCCCTCACCCAGCCCACCTTGCCGTCGTCCAGCACCACCTCGAGCCACTCCTCGGAACGGCGGTCCACGCGCACCCGGGTGCCCTCGTGGATGACGAAGAGCTGGAGGGCGGGATCGTCGGAAGGGGCGCTCTGGACGCCGACTTCAGCGGCGAGCACGACCGCCTGGCGGGCCTGCCCGAATCCCGATTCGCGGGCGGCCAGGGTGCTTCCCAGCACGACCACCAGCACCCCGCCCGTGAGCGCCGCGCGCCGTGACCACGCCGGGGCCCCGGCCCGCAGGACCAGCATGACGATGCCCCCGGTCGCCATCAGGTAGCCCGCCAGCGCCAGCCCGACGAGGAGCGAGCGCGGGAACAGCCTCATCCACCATGAGCCGACCCGGAAGAGCCAGAAGCGGGGCAGGGGGACGATTGCGTCCGCCCCCAGAGAGCGGGCCAGCTCCAGGTTGGCGAGGATGTCGGCGTCGTTGGGGGCGAGACGCCGCGCCCTCTCGTAGAAGAGGATGGCCCGGCCCAGCTCGTTCGCCTTGAAGTAGGCGTTGCCGATGTTGTAGTAGAGATCGGGGCTCTCGAATCCGCCCTCGTGGATGCGCAGGTAATTGTCGAGCGCGCCCTGGTAGTCCTCCTGCTGGTACAGGCGGTTGCCTTCCGCGAAGAGCTCGTCCTGGGCCTGGAGGGAGGCGGGCAGGGAAGCCAGTACGAAGAGTCCCAGCGCCGCAGCCAGGCGCCCGGCCGAGTTCGGCGCTCTTCCGGGTGCCGCGCGGGTGCGCACCGGCTTCCGCACCGGGGAGATCGCGCGCCCGCTCATCGGGCGAGTTGCCCGGCCATGTCCGCCATCGCCGACTCCACTCGCTTCAGGAAGCGGGCGCGATGCTCCGGCGACGCGGTCGGGGGGGCGAAACGTTGCCGGTCGCACTCCTCCAGGCACGCCAGATAGGGGTCCGCGGCTTCCGCGCCGATGCCCAGCGCCTCCAGCCGCTCACGGACCTCGTCCCGGATCATGCCGGCGGCGGCGATGTTGAGCTTGTCCGCGAGAAACCCCTCCAGCGCGTGCCCGGTCTCCGCGTAGAAAGCCCGCACGTCCTGGCCGCTCGCGAGCTTGCCCGCCTGGGCCAGGCGCTTTCTGGCTGCCTTCGATGCCCGGCGCGAACGGGCGTAGGCGACATCGCCCCGGAGACGGTCGCGGTGACGGCGCACGGTAGCGGCGCCCCCGACCACGGCCAGCGGCGCGAGCAGGATGAACCAGAAGAGGGGATGCGCGTACAGCGACCGGTCCGCGCGCACCAATGCCGGGCTGCCGATGCGAATGAAGCGGATGTCGGTGCGGAGCGCCTCCACCCCCGCGCGCGCCCTCCCGGGCCCCAGCGGACCGTCGGCCGCCACCCCGGTCACCTCGACCGAAAGCGCACCGCTGGCGGCGACCTCGTAGGTCTCGCGCTCCGGGTCGAAGTAGGCCAGCTCGATGGGCGGAATGGCCCCCACACCGGGAAGGCGCGGCACCAGCACGTACTCATAGGTGCGCGTGCCGCTCACCCCCGCATCGGTCCGGTCGATGCGCTCGTCCACCTCGGGCGGAAAGGCCTCGAAACCGGGCGGGATCTCCACCTCGGGCTGCGCGAGCATGCGCAGGTTGCCGCTTCCCGAGAGCACCACCGTGAGGGTGACCGCGTCGCTGACCTGCACGCTGTCCCGGTCGAGGGAGGCGCTGATGCCCAGGTCGCCGACGAAACCCGTGAAGTTGGCCGGGCGCTCACCAGGCAGCGGAAGGACCTCGAGCTCCACTGGGCGCGAGGCCGCCGCGGTCGAGATCGTCGAGTTGAGCAGCGAGCCGCGCCCGAAGAAGTCCTCGAACGGGTCGAAGGCGGCGCGCCGCACCCGGACCTGGGCCTCGATGCCGAGGGGCGCCAGGGTCCGCGTGCCGGGCCCGGTCGGAAAGAGCGCCACCTTGCGGATGGTCGCCGTGGTGTACTGCTGTCCGTCCCGAATCGTCTGTCCCACCGCCGGCTCGCGCACGGGAGGGTATTCCTCCACCCAGAATCCCGTCGCCGGGGGAAGCTGGGTGATGCTGTACGAGCTCACGTTCACCCGCGTGAAGATGCGGTAGTCGACCACCACCGGCTGGTTTTCGTACACCCGCAGCCGGCTGGGCTCGGCCTCGACGAACAGGTCCTCGGGGGCGATGCCGCGTTCGCGGGCACCCGGGCCCGTGGAGGGGGCCTGAGCGACCGGTGCGTCGGAGACGGTGAGGGTGAGGGGCTCGGTCGCGAGGTTGCTTCCCCCCGCCTGCACGGCGATGGGGTCGATGGCAAAGGTGCCCGCGCGGGTCGCCTGGAACCGGTACTGGATGGTGAGGGTGATGCTGGTGCGCCCGCCGGACATCTGCATCTGGGTCGAGGAGCCGCTCCCCAGGTAGACCGAGAAGGCGGTCATGTCGGGGAGCTGGGGGTCCTGGTCCACCTGCTGCGCTCCGGAAACCTCCACGTTGACCACGAACTGCTGTCCCACGCCGACCTGGTTGCTGCTCAGGTAGGCGCGCGCCGACACCTCCTGGGCGGCCGCGGGAGCCGCTTGGCCCGTAAGCAGGAGGCAAAGCGCGCACACGAGAGCCACCGAGGCCCCCGGGCGCCCTGATGCTCCCGGGCGCTGCAGTGCCCTCGGGCGCCGCGATGCTCCTCGACGCCGCAATGCCCCCGGGTGAGCCGATTCCGGTGGGCGCCAGAATGCGCGCATGCCGTCCATCACCAGTTCTTGCGCGGTCTCCGCCCCAGCGAGTCCGCCCGGGGCGGGCGGTTGACCTCGTCGGGGTCTTCCTGAATGGCCTGAAGAAGGCGCTCGGCTTCCTCCGGCGTCATCTGCCCCGGGGGTGGCGGGGCCTGCTGTTGTTGCTCCTGCTCCTGCTCCTGCTCCTGTTCCTGCTCCTCATTCTCCGGCGGAGGCTCGTCCTGCTGCTCTTCGGGATCCTGCTCGGGGTTCGCCTGCGGGGGCGGCTGCTGCTGGTCCTGCTCCTCCATCTGCTCCAGCACGCGCTCGAGGTTGTGCTTGGCGTCCGTGTCCCCGGGGTCGATGCGCAGGGCCTGCTTGTAGGCCTCGAGGCTCGCATCCAGCTGCTGCTGGCGGAAGAGCGAGTTGCCCAGGTTGTACCAGGCGCCCGGGGCCAGCGCGGAGTCTCCGCTCTCGAGGGCATCGCGGTACGCATCCAGCGCCCGCTCGAATTCCTGGGTCTGATAGAGGGCGTTGCCCTCGTTGAAACGGATCAGGGGTGAGCCCGGATCCTGGCGCAGCGCCTCCAGATACATCTCGTGCGCCTCCGCGTAGCGCCCTTCGGCGTAGAGACGGTTGGCCTCCTCCACCGTGGCCCGCTGGGCACAAAGAGACGCCGGCGTCAGGAGCGCGCCAGCCATCAGGCACCAGGCCAGCCGATTCTTCATCGCACGCCTCCCGTCCACAGGGTCGCCTGTCTTCCGGCTTCGCCCCGACGGCGTTCGGGAAGAAGCGGTTCGAGCAGCAGCAAGAGGATCGCCGCTCCCAGAAACAGTTGGAACTGCTCCTCGAACTGCGCGATCTCGCGGGCATCGATTTCGCGCGTGCCCACCGTGCTCATGTCCTCGATGAGGGCGTCGAGTTCGACGCTCTGCGGGGTGCTCAGATAGAAGGCGCCTCCGGTGGCATCGGCGATGCGCCGCAAGGTAGCTTCGTCCAGGCGGGTGGTCACGACGTTGCCGTCCGCATCTCTCTGGAAGCCCTGCCGTCGGCCCGCGGCATCGAATTCGGGGATTGGAACCCCGTCCGGAGAGCCGATTCCGACGGTAAAGACACGCACGCCGGCCTGGTTGGCACGGCGGGTGGCGTCCTCGACCTCGCCCTCGTGATCTTCTCCGTCGGTCACGATCAGAAGCACTCGATGCTCGCGCACCTCCTCGTCGAAGAGGCCCAGGGCGACGCCCATCGCCTCCCCGAGGTTCGTGCCCTGCACCGGCACCAGGTCCACCTCCATGGCGTTCAGGAAGAGCTGGGTGGCAGCGTAGTCGGTGGTGAGCGGGCTCTGAACGAAGGCCTGTCCGGCAAATGCCACCAGGCCGATGCGGTCGCCGTCGAGCCGGTCCACGAGGCGGAGGATCTCCAGTTTGGCCCGCTGCAACCGGTTGGGGGCGACATCCTCCGCGAGCATGGAGCGCGACAGGTCGAGGGCGACCACCACATCCTTGCCTTCACGGCGCACGGTTTCGACACGCGTGCCGAACTGCGGCCGGGCCAGCGCGAAGAGCAGGAGGGTTGCGCTGCCGAGAAACAGGAAGACCCGGAGGGTGCGGTTGCGCCGGTGCACCGAAGCCGCCAGCCGGCGCACGAGTTCACTGTCGCCGAAGCGTGCCAGCGCCCTGCGGCGGGCACGTGCGGAGTGCCAGAGCATGACCGCCAGGAGCGGTATGAGCAGCAGCCCGAAGAGCGCCTCGAGGGATCCGAATCTGAACATGGTCAGGGGAGCTTGCGCAGGAGGGTGTTGGCGAGCCCCGCCTCGACGAGCAGAAGCAGGAGCCCGGCCGCGAGCGGAATGTGGAACAGCTCCGTGTAGCGGGTGAAGTTCTGCACTTCGATCTCAGTGGTTTCCAGGTCGTCGATTTCCTGGTAGATACTCGCCAGGCTCTCGGTGTCGGTGGCCCGGAAATAGCGCCCTCCGGTCGTGCTCGCGACCTCGGCCAGGGTTTCTTCGTCCACATCGACGCGCACGGTGGCGTAGCGCCGGCCGAGCACCGGATCGTCGACCGGCACGCGCGCGGTGCCGCGCGACCCCGCCCCGATCGTATACACCCGCACGCCCAGGGCCTGTGCCATCTGCGCGGCGGTGAGCGGGTCGATCTCGCCGCGGTTGTTGCGACCGTCGGTGAGCAGCACCACGACCTTCGATTCGGCCGCGCTGGCGTTGAGCCGCTTGACCGCGGTGGCGAGCCCCATCCCCACGGCGGTGCCGTCCTCGACCATGCCCACCTCGAGCTCGTCCATCAGGTCACGCACCACGCCGTAGTCCAGGGTGAGCGGCACCTGGGTGAAGGCCTGTCCCGCGAACACCACCAGTCCGATGCGATCGTTGAGCCGCCCCGCGACGAAGTCGGCGGCGACCCGCTTGGCGGCTTGGAGGCGGTTGGGCTCGAGATCCTCCGCCAGCATCGAGCTCGAAATGTCCAGCACCAGCACGATGTCGATGCCCTCGGTCAGGATGTTCTCGCTGGTGACGCCGGCCCGCGGCCGGGCGAAGGCGACCACCAGCGCGGCCAGGGCCAGGAGGCGCAGCACGGGAAGAACGTACCGCCAGCGCCCGCCCCGGCGGGTGTCCGCGCGCCGCACCGCCGAGAGGTCCGAGTAGAGCAGGGAGCCGCTCCGCCGCCTGCGCCGCCCGAAGTACCACCATGCCAGGGCGGGCACGCACAGCAGCAGCCAGAGAAGGGCGGGGTCGGCGAATTCGTAGTTCATGCCGCCTCCGCGCCCGCGGGAGAAACGGCTGCCAACTCGTCGCCGCCGGCCTCTTCCGCCTCCGGCTCGGGAGGGGGCAGGGTCGCGTCCACCAGCGCGCGCGCCGCCGGGACGATCTCGCCGCACGCGCCCGGCCCGGGACGATACTTGGCGAACTTCACCAGGTCGCACTGCTCCAGGAAGGAGGCGAAGCGCCAGTGGATGCCCTGGCCGACGCCGGCGCCGTCAAGCTGCTCCAGCACCTCGCGGCTGGTCATCTCCAGCGCGCGAACCGCGTAGCGGCCTTCCAGATAGCGGCGGATGACGTCCGAAACCTCGATGTAGTAGTCCTTGATGCGCCCCTGTTGCAGCAGCGTCGACGACTCCAGCCAGTCGAGCGCCTCGTAGGCCAGCTCGTGTGCGGGGCGGGGAGGAGCCTCGGACGCGGGGTCGTCGTCGGACTTGCGCTGGCGGGCGCGGCGGGCGAGCCAGTAGCCGCCTCCTGCCGCCAGGGCGAGGGCGAGGATCCAGAGGGCGATCACCACCCAGCTGCGCGGGATGGAGAGCGGGCCGCGAATGTCGCGGATGTCGGCGCCCTCGTCGAGTCCCACGCTCACCACGGCGATGCCGAAGGGGTCGGTGACGAGCTCCGCTGTCCCGCCCGGGGAGGCCACGCTCACCGGGAAACTCGGGAGCTCCAGCTCACCCAGCTCGAAGGCGGTGAGGGTGAGTACGGCCGTGCTGGCGGCGCGCCCGTCGGCAACCGTCACCGGGCTCACCACCGCGCCCAGCACCTCGAAGGGCGCGAGGTTCAGCGAGTCGGGCCACTGCACGACCGCATCGGCGGCGTGCTCGACGGTGACGGTCAGGCGCAGGCGCTCGCCGACGGTGATCGCGGTGGTGTCGACCGAGACCCGCAGGGAGGGGGGTGCGGGCAGTTCCTGCGCGGCCGCCGAGCTGGCTGCGCCCGCCGCCGCCAGCCACAGCAACGTTGCTGTGCACGCAGATCCCGCCGCTCGCATGCATCCGGCCCAACCTCTGATCGGCCCGCCCGTCGCCGCCCAACGGCACATTGCCGCGCCCGGTGCCCGCCATTTCCTCATCGCCGCCGCCGCTCCCGTTCCTTGAAGAAGCGCATCATCGGCTGCACGTAGGGCTGATCCACCCGCACGTCGATCAGGTCGACCTTTCCGTGGCGCAGAGTATGCTCCAGCTCCTTCTCCGCCGCGGCCCGGTCGCGCCGGAAGGCTTCCCGGAAGCTCCGGTCGGAGGTGTTCACCACGAAGCGCTCCCCCGTCTCGGCGTCCTCGAACTCCACCAGCCCGATGGCGGGCAGCTCCGTCTCGCGCCGGTCGCGCACCCGCACCGCGATCGTGTCGTGGCGCCGGCCGGCGATCGTGAGTGCGCGCTCGAACCCGCCCGCCAGGAAGTCCGACACCAGAAACACCACCGCGCGGCGCCGGGTGACGTGGGTCAGGTACTCGAGGGCCATGCGGATGTCGGTGCCGCGCCGGTCCGGACGGTGATACAACAGCTCGCGCAGTACCCGGAGCACATGCCGGCGCCCCTTGCGCGGGGGCACGAACTTCTCGATGCGGTCGCTGAAGAGGATCAGCCCGACCTTGTCGTTGTTCTTGATCGCGCTGAAGGCCAGCAGGGCGCAGATCTCCACCGCCACATCGCCCTTCATGCGCATCCGGGTTCCGAAATTGCCCGAAGCGCTCACGTCCACCACCAGCATCACCGTAAGCTCGCGCTCCTCCTCAAAAACCTTCACGAACGGGGTGCCGGTGCGCGCGGTCACGTTCCAGTCGATGCTGCGAATGTCGTCGCCGTACTGGTACTCGCGCACTTCGGCGAAATTCATCCCCCGTCCCTGGAAGACGGATTGGTATTCGCCGGAAAAGACCTCGTTCACGAGACCACGCGTCGTGATCTCGATACGGCGGACCTTGCGGAGGATTTCGCTCGTGATCATCCGGTCAGGGCACCTCGATATTGTCCAGAATCCGGGTCACGACATCCTCGGACGTGACCTCCTCCGCCTCCGCCTCGTACGTGACCAGCACGCGGTGGCGGAGCACGTCCATCCCCACCGAGCGCACATCCTCCGGCGTCACGTAGCCGCGCCGGCGCAGGAAGGCGTGCGCGCGAGCCGTCTTCGCCAGACAGATGCTGGCCCGGGGAGAGCCTCCGTAGGCGATCAGCTCCACCAGATCGTCCAGCCCACAGGCGGCCGGATCGCGGGTGGCGAAGACCAGATCGACGATGTAGCGCTCGACCTGCGGATCCATGTACACCATCTCGACCGCAGTGCGCGCGCGCAGGATCTCGTCCGGGGTCACGACGGGGCTCACGTCGCGCACCGAACCCGTCGACATGCGGCGCATGATCTCGAGTTCTTCATCCTTGTTCGGATATCCCACGGCCAGCTTCAGCATGAAACGGTCGATCTGGGCTTCGGGCAGGGGGTAGGTGCCTTCCTGCTCGATGGGGTTTTGCGTGGCCAGGACGAGGAAGGGATCATCGAGAGGGAAGGTGTTCTGGCCGATGGTGACGGTGTGCTCCTGCATCGCCTCCAGCAGCGCGGCCTGGACTTTCGCCGGCGACCGGTTGATCTCGTCGGCCAGGATGATGTTGGCGAAGATCGGCCCCTTCCTGGTTTTGAACTCGGACTCCTTGGGGTCGAAGATGAGGGTCCCGATCAGGTCCGCCGGCAGCAGGTCGGGCGTGAACTGGATGCGCTGGAAGGACGTGCGGATGGCCGCCGCCAGGGTGCGCACGGTCAGCGTCTTGGCGAGCCCCGGGACGCCCTCCAGAAGCACGTGGCCGTCGGAGAGAAGGCCGATCAGGAGCCGCTCGACCATGTAGCGCTGGCCTACGATCACGCGCCCGACTTCATCCAGGAGGCGCTCCACGAAGGCGCTCTCCTCCCGGATCTGTTCCTGGATGGCGGTGATGTCGTGTCTGGTTGAGGTGGTCATAGGTGCTTTCGGTGGTGTGATGTGGAATCGAGGACACTCGGCGTATCCGCAGGCTACGCATGGCGCATCCCAGGACTATGATAGCACAGCGCGCAAAAACGTTGCGCGCCGCCGGCGAATCGACGCAACTTGGGGCCATGGCAAGATCTGAAACGGAATACTCGAATGCGGATCCGGTCCTGACGCAAGCCGCCGGCTGGCTCAGCGAGGGGCGGCGGGTGGCGCTGGCAACGGTGACCCGCACCTGGGGGTCGGCCCCGCGCCGCGCCGGCAGCCATATGGCGGTGGCCGACGGCGGAGACTTCACCGGATCCGTCTCCGGCGGATGCGTGGAATCGGCGGTCATCCACGCGGCCTTCGAGGTCATGGAGTCCGGCGTCCCGCAGCGGCTCAAGTTCGGCGTCACCAACGAGATGGCGTGGGAAGTGGGGCTGGCGTGCGGGGGCGAAGTCGAGATATACGTCGAAACGGTGCGCTGATTCGTGAGACCCGCGCTCCTCGACACCCTTCTGAAAGCCCAGCGAGCGGGACAGAGTGTGGTCCTGGCGACGCGGCTGAGCGACGGTGCCCAGGAGCTCGTGGAAATCGGGCCGGCCGGGGCGCGCGAACCGCGCACGCTGGGCGGCGTCTCGGCGGACCAGGTCTACGCCGCTCTGCGTGCCGAAGAGGCTCAGGTGGCCGACACGCCGGAGGGACCCGTCCTCCTCCGCCCGTACACCGTGCCCCGACGGCTGCTGGTGGTGGGGGCGGTGCACATCGCCCAGGTGCTGGCGCGCACCGCGCCCGAGGTCGGCCTGCGGACCACCATCATCGATCCGCGCGAGGGCTTTGCCACGCTCGAGCGCTTCCCCACGGCGGAGATCGTGCGGGGGTGGCCGGACGAGGCGCTCGGGCAGGTGGGGCTGAGCGAGCGGACCGCGCTGGTCGTCCTGGCCCACGACCCCAGGATCGATGATCCAGCGCTCACCGCGGCTCTGGACAGCGACGCTTTCTACATCGGCGCGCTGGGCGGACGCCGCACTCGCCGTACTCGCCGGCAGCGCCTTCTGGAGGCCGGCTTCAGCCCGGAGGCGGTGGCGCGCATCCACAGTCCGGTCGGGCTCGACATCGGCGCGCGCACGCCCGCGGAGATCGCCTTCTCGATCCTGGCCCAGATCATCGACGTGGTCCGCAATCCGGGAGGGCCGCCGCTGGGGCGCTAGCCGGGAGGGATGTGTGTCGCGAGATGCTCTTGCGGCCTGAGGACGAGTAAACTTAGTTTAGCGAACTAAGTTCATTGGTTTCCGAGAGAGTTCTCGTTGTTCGGCGGGATGCTGCCCCATGCGCACCTACAACATGCACGAAGCCAAGACGCACCTCTCGCGGCTGATCCGAGAGGCCGTCGCGGGAGAGCCGTTCGTCATCGCTCGGGCGGGCAAGCCTCTGGTCAAGGTCGTCGCGGTGGAGAACGAAGCGGGTGGGGCGGCCCGTCGCATCGGCTTTCTCGCCGGACGCATCCGGGTTCCTGCCGATTTCGACCGCATGGGCGCCGGCGAGATCGAGAAGCTGTTCGAGGGTGACGGGTGAGCGTTCTTCTCGACACGCACATCCTGCTTTGGGCCGCGGGCCAGCCGCACCGGCTGCCGAGCGTCGCTCGCGCGCTCCTGGAGGATCCGGAATCGGAACCCGTGTTCAGCGCCGCGTCCCTCTGGGAGATCGCCATCAAGCACGGGCTTTGCCGCCCGGACTTCACCGTCGATCCGCGCCTGTTGCGCAGGGGTCTGCTCGAAAACGGCTACACGGAATTGCCGGTAACCGGGGCCCACGCGGTGGCGGTGGATCTGCTGCCCGCGATCCACAGGGATCCCTTTGATCGTATGCTGGTGGCGCAGGCTCAGATTGAAGGATTGACATTGCTGACGGCCGACCCGGTCGTAGGGCGTTATCCGGGGCCGATCCGGCTGCTCCAGTGACAAACAGCTGAGGAGGAATCCGTTGTCTATTCTGAGGATTGAAGAACGCTTCACGGTGGACGTGGCGCCGGGGCTGGTTTTCGAGTACCTGACCGATCCGAAGAGGATCGTGGGGTGCCTCCCCGGCGCCAGCATCAGCGATGTGACCGACGACGGGGTGTACCACGGCAGCATCCGGGTGAAGTTGGGGGCGGCGTCGATCGCCTACCGCGGCACGATGAGCTTTGTCGAAGTGGATCCCGAAGCCGGGCTGATGCGGATGGAAGGCTCGGGCCGCGAGCGCACCGGAGCGGGCGGCGTGAAGCTGATCATGGAGGGCCGCGTGGTGGAGGCGGACGGGGGCAGCGAGGTGATCGTCGACGCTCAGGTCAAGCTTGCCGGCAAGATCGTGCGCTTCGCCCGCGGGATGCTGCAATCGGTCGCGCGCGAAGTCTTCCGCCAGTTCAGCGCGTGCTTCGCGCGCACGATCGCGAAAGGGAAGGCTGCCGCGGATGCCGAGTCCTCGGATGTAGCGGAGGTCAGCGCCGCGAAGCTGCTCGGGAAGGCGTTGCTGCGCTCGCTGAAGAAGTGACGATCAGGGTCTCTCTCTGAGTTCCGCGGGCAGGCGGGCCAGGAAGGCCTGCTGAACCCCGAGGCTGTCCTCGCGGACTCCCAGAATGGTGTCGCCCCGGATGTCGAAGACATCGGCCGGGGCGCCGAGGTCGAGCATCCCCAGGTAGTCGCCCCCGAACGAAAACACGTCCCATAGCGGGCCGCCGAAACCGGTGGGTCCTCGGTTGAGGTAGGTCACGCGATGGTCCATCGCGTCCACTGGACGGGCACGCTGGACCAGGACGACCTCTGCGCCGACTTCGATGTCCGCCATCGCCGGCAGCCTCTCGGGCAGGCGAACCTGGGCGCGCAGGTCCGGGGGGATTTCGGTCGCGTCCATGCTGCGGGCGACGATGCCGAGGAGCATCTCATGCTGACGCTCATCCAGCGGTGCGTCGCCGCGGACCCACGAGACGGTGCGCACGGGTTCGCCTTGCCGGTACAGAGTTACCCGCGGCTCCGACATCCAGCCGGCCGCGACTTCGTCCGGCTCACGCGTGGACCAGACGATCAAGTCGGGCCAGACCGGAAAGCGCATGTCTGCGGGACCGAAGGGCGGACGGGCCGCAAAGACCGCCAGGGTGTCGAGCACCGCGCCGGTGATCGACCTGTGAGCCAGGATTTCCCATGCGGCTGACGCGGACCAGATGCGCACCGCGATGGTCGTGTCGCTCGCGGCCCTCCATTCGGGCATGTACGCCTGCATGATATCCCAACGGTGCGATGTGACGAGGCTGCCGTCACGGTCGAAGACGCTCACGGTCTGGTTGACGGCGTCGGGCAGCAGGAGGTGCCCGGATCCCATGCCAACCAGCGCTACCGTGGCATCGCCGCTGATCTCGCCCGGTCCGGAGCCTCTGCGGCTGATGCGCCGGATGAAGGAACCATCCAGCGCAAACGTCCGCACCTCGCTTGCCTGTCGGTCGAGCACGGCGACCGTTCCGTCGTCAAGCAGCTCGACCCCGGCCACCTCTCCGAAGAGCGTCTCGGGAGGACCCTCCACGGCCCCGATGGTCAGGATGTACTCCGCCGGATAGACAGGCCGGCCGTAGTCGGCCAGCAGCCCGTGGCGCACCACCTCGACGCCGGCGCTGTCCTGGACGATCGGAGCGGGGCCGCGATCTCCGGGCGAGCAACCGACGACAAGCCAGCCGAGCAGGGAAGCGGCGGCGATCTGCCGGGGGGCGTATGACCGCAGTTGTGAGGCTGGATTCATCGAGTATCGTTCCGAGAGCAGGAAAAGTGTCGAGATTCTTGTTGGCGAGCCGCACTGAAGCTCAGAACCGGATCGGTGTTCTCCACACCAGGTTCAACTGGTCGTCGGAGATGAAGAGGAAGCCGAGGTCGGACGCGAGCCCGGCCGGACCGGCGAGCGCGGTTTCCCCGGCATCCAGGCCGCTGCCACTGTAGTCGGACCCGCCGCTTCCGGCGAACGAGCGGATCGTGCCGGTCTCGACCTCGACCGCGCGGACGCGGGCGTTTCCGCGATCGGCGATGAAGAGCGTGGCGCCTCCTTCGGCCACCGCGACGGCTTCCGGGAAGGCGAGCGCGGCGCGAACGGCGGGCCCGCCGTCGCCGGTGAACCCCTGGGTTCCCGCTCCGGCGACCGTTTCGATGATGCCTGTGCCCAGGTCGACGACCCGGATGCGGTGGTTGGCGGCGTCCGCGATGTAGAGGCGGCCGCGCGCGACGGCGAGCCCGCGGGGGGCTCGCAGGCGGGCCTGGGTGGCGGGCCCTCCGTCGCCGGAGCTTCCTGCCCGGCCGTTGCCCGCGGCCGGGGCGAGGGTGCCGTCGCGGTCGACGCGCCACACCCGGTGCTCGGACCAGTCGCTGATGAAGACCACTCCGGCTTCCGAGACCGCCACCCCGGTGGGCTCGCCGAAGCGGGCGGCGGACGCGGGGACGCCGGTCGCCGGGGCCGTCCCCGCAGGGTCGCCGGCCAGCACGGAGACGGTTCCACTCCCCCCTGCTCCCGGAGTCACCCGGAATACCCGGCCGGCCTGGCCGTCCGCGGCCAGCAGCGTTCCGTCGGGGGCGATGGCGAGCCCCGTTGGGCGCCGCATGCACGCCGGACCGGTGCACGCGCTGTGATCCACCACCACGGCGGCATCGCCGTTCGAGCGAACCGCGAGGACGCGTGCGGCCCGGTGGTCGGCGACGTAGAGGGTGCCGTCCGCCCCCAGCGCGAGTCCGCGGGGAGACGACAGGTCCAGATCCGTCGCGGGCACGCGCTCGTCGGGTTCGAGGTCGTCCGGCCTGCCCGCCACGACCCGCATCACGCCGGGCGCATCCCCGAGAATCACGACCGGGTCGCCGCAGGCGGAGAAGGCAGCGGCCAGCAGGGCGGCAGGTGCCACCACAGCCAGGCGCGTGCTCCAGGCCAGCGCGCGCACGACCACCCTCCAACGGTGCCCGTTCACGGACCCCCTCCCTGGAACGGGACGACCCAGAGATCGTGGTTGCCACCGCGCTGGGAACGGACGTACGCCAGCGAGCCCCCGTCGGGCGAAACCGCGGGCTCGCGCGCTCCGTCGGTTCCGGGGATCGGGGTGGCCGCTCCCCCCTCCGCCCCGACCACCCAGAGAATACCGTCGCGCCGGAAGACCACCTGCCTGGAATCGGGCGTCCAGACAGGCTCCTCTCCCCGCCCGAGTTCCCGGGTCTGGGAGCCGTCGGGGCGCACCAGCACGATCTCGCGCCGCCTCACGGAAAACTCCACCCGCTCCTGACGGCACACCGGGCCCAGGAATCCGGAATGCGTGCAGGCCGCCGCCACCGAGTCGCCACGCACCAGGCGCGTGAACGCGATCCACCCCCCGTCGGGCGACCAGGCGGGAGACACGCCGTCGGCGGTGCCGGGAACAGCCGTCGCCTGGGCCGACCCGAGATCCCAGAGCAGCACCTCGAGCCCGTCGCTGAAGGCGATGCGGCCGCCACCGGGATCCCAACTGGGGCGGAAGAGCGGAGGGCCTTCCTCGTGGAAGAGCCGCTGAAACGGGTGATAGCGGATACGAAAGAAACCGGGCAGGAACGGATCTCCCGGGGTCGGAACGAACTCGCGCCCGTCGAGCGGGACCATGAGCGTGCGTTCGGGCTCGGCCGACCCACCGCCCTCCCGCCGCATCAGGTGCATCCGGATTTCCGCCAGGCGGGAAGCGATCGGGGGAGTGCCCGCCGGATCGCAGACCACGGTGGCGGCCGGGCAGAGCTCTCCATCCGCCACGGACCACATCTCGACGTAGGCCACCCGGCTTCCGTCGGGAGAGAGGGCCGGGCTCGCCAGCCAGTGCGAAGCCCCTCCCGGAAACTGGAGGGCGGGAAGAAGTGCCTCCGCGGCGCTGCCCGCCGCCGAAATCTTCATGAGAACGCCCGGACCTTCGGCGAAGGGCGCGAACCCGTCGGCCGCGTAGGCCAGGGAGTCGCCAGTCCCGAACCACACCGGTGTGCGCTCGTCGAGCCCGGAGAAGGTGAGCTGGAGCGGGCCCTCCACCTCGACTGCGGGACGATCATCCGAGGCGAACGGAGCCGTGGCCTCCCGGCAACCGAGGATGCTCGCGACCCAAAGTGACATCCACGCGCCCCGCCACGTCCACGCGCCCCGCCACATCCACGCGCCCCGCCACATCCACGCGCCCCGCCATGTCATCGCCCCTTGCCGCGCGCCCGCGCCCCGGCCCAACGAGTTCGTTCGCGCGCGCATCATCGGAACGATACCTCGGCTCCCAGCCGCAGCTGCAGGGGCTCGTCGAAAAAGAGCGACGGGTCCATGCGGTCCAGGGCGGCGGCCAGACGCACCGTCCGGTATTCCAGATCGGTGATGCGCCCGTTGCCGTCCAGGTCCGCGTGCGCGCTGTAGCGCGGCGATTCCCGCGGTATGGAGCGCTCGAGTCCGCCCCGGGCAAGTTCGAACACCTGGGTCGCCGGGGGTGCGAGGGTGCCGGTATCGCGGCGTAGCGCGAGCACGTTGTGGCGGTCGAGGAGGTTGCGGCCATCGGCCACGATGCGCCAGCGGCACTGCGAGCAGCCGGGCATCGCCCCGAGCTCCAGCGACGCCCGCAGATCGAGCTGCACGATCCAGGGCAGGAAGCGCGCGAGTTCCGGACCCGTCTCCTCGGGCTCGCGTCCCGGATCAAGGAGCTGGCAGTCCAGCGGGTACCCGCTCTTCGCGGCCGCGGCGAGTGTGACGCCCCAGCCGCGGCCGGTGTCCCCGGCGGAGCGCCCGGCGAACACCGCCAGATTCGCGGAGTGGCGCCGGTCGAACGCCAGCGGATACTCCTCGCGGCCCGCATCGGCATCGGCGATCTCGGGGTCCAGGGCCGTCGAGACCACCCCCACCGCCTTCTGCAGCGAGTACCCGAACCGGAGCCTCATCAGCGGCCAGCGCGCCCGCACCGACATCTCCGCGCCCTGGACCGTCCCGAAGTCTCCCGCGGTGAACTGGCCCTTGGAGAACCCGGCGAAGCGCAGGCTGCCGGTGACGAGGTTGTTGAGCTCCTTGCGGAAGCCGACCAGCGACACGCCCGCGCTCTCGCCGATCTGGCGCGTGAGGCCGAACTCGTAGCTCGTCCCCTTCTCGAACGCGAGGTCGGGATTTCCCTGCCGGCGGATATCGGTTCGCAGGGAATCGCCGAGGGTGGTGTCCAGGAAGAAGCGGAAGTCGGGGGGCTGTGCCACCTGGCTGTAGTTGAAGCGGTAGGACATCGCGCCGTCCGTACCGGGCACGGGCCCCGACATGCCGATGCGGGGGGTGATCCCGATCTTCCACCCCGCGCGCGTACCCGGAGCGAGGAAATCGACCCGATCCTGGCGATAGTCGAGGCCGGCCCGGAAGGCATCCACGCGCCCTCCGAAGGTCACGGTGATTTCGTCCGCGGCCGCGAGCCGGACGTCCACGAAAGCGCTCACCGACCCGGGATAGAAGAGGGCGTAGTTGGGCGCCGACCCCGCCAGGTAGCTCCTGCCGCGCTCGTAGGACTCTACCCGATAGAGCTTGGCGCCGGCTCCGGCGCCGAGGATGTGGCCGGCCGAGGACAGGAGCTCGCCCGACAGGTCCCCACCGACGAACTCGGTGCGCGTCCAGTTGGCGATGCCGGGCGTCCCCGCGGTGAAGAAGATGCCCTCGGCGGCAGGACCGAAGGGGGATCCCACGGAGCCCCCGGGCAGGACGTATCCGGGCACCGGCGACCCCGAGCTCAACTGCTCCGCCACCGGGCTGCGCACGAAGTCTTCTCCCAGGAAAGCGAAGCGGCCCGGCCCAAAGCCCGCGATGGTGCGCCGGTCCGCCCGCGACCGCGGGTCGACCACCCCCAGATAGCGGTCCAGGCGCATGGCCGAACCCTGCAGCGTCACGTGCGCGCCCCCGCCCAGCTCCTGCCGGGCCCAGTCGAGCGAAGCGGTGGCGAGGGTCCCGTCCGACCGCTGTCCGAGCTGGTAGTCGGGATTGTACTTGAACTCGGAGGTGTACAGCCCGGACTGCACCCGGTTGTGCAGCAGCGTGGTCGTCAGCGCCAGCCCGGCGGCGATCGGACGGTCGACGCGCGCGAAGGCCAGCAGCTTGTCTCCGGTCTGGTGCGGGAAGGCGGCCGCCGAATAGGGACAGGCCAGGCCGGCCATCGCCGGGTCCGTCGCGACCCGGTCGATGAGCGCGTCCATCTCCGCGTCGCCGTCTCCGGGCCGCAGGCAGGTCAGGCCGCGCGCCCGCGGTTCCGCGTCCATCATCCCCTGGGCGAGCACGCTGGCGAACACCACCGACCCCCGCCCGAGCATCGGCGCCGGCCCCCCGGCGGATGCGGTGAGTGCGCTAAAGCCCCGGAAAAGCGGGTCGGGCGCCCACTGGTCGGTGCGCACGGTCGCCGCGCCGCGCCACTGTTCCGCGTCTCCGCGCCGCGTGGTGTAGCGCACCACCCCCGACAGCGCCGAGCCGAAACGGGCTCCCAGCCCGCCGGTCACCACCTCGATCTCCTCCAGTGCATCGGCTGGATGCTCCAGAGCGGGACCCTGCGAGGAAGCCTCGAACTGGTTCTTGAACTCGAGCCCGTCGACGACGTACGCCTCCTGCCCGATGCGCCCGCCGCGGAAATGGCCGTCGCTCACCCCCGGCGCCAGCTCGATCGCCTGGGAGACCTCGTCAATGGGGAGCTCGCGCAGCTCCCGGGCCTGGATCAGCTCGTGGGTGGCGCTGATCTCGGGCTCGACCAGGCGCACGCGCTCGACCTCGACCCGCACCTCGTCGAGTTCCAGGGCTACGCGCGCCAGCGCCACGGTGACCCGCGCAGGCTGGCCGGGACGCACCTGGATGCCCTCGATGGTGGTCGTGGCGTAGCCGATGAGCTCCACGGTCAACGACCGCTCGCCGAAGGGCACGGCGACTACGATGAAGCGTCCATCCGTTGCGGATGAGGTGCGCAGATCCGTTCCGTCCACGGTGAGCAGCGCGCCCTCCCGCGCCTCCCCGCTGGTCGCGTCGACGACTCGCCCGAGGATGCTCCCCGCGTTCTGTGCCGCGACCCCGCCCGGCAGGGCCGCCGCAACGATGACCGCCCAGGCCAGGGCCGGCGCAACCGCGCGCCCGCGGGAAGCGGACACGTCCGTCACCGGGTCGCGGCCCGGAGCCCCGGCTGGCCCCTGCCCAACGCCCTCGCCAACTCCTGCACGCTCGCCAGGTTGTGCACCGGCCGGTGCTCGTCCACCTCCGGCAGGAGCGCCCGGATGCCTGCCGCCCGGGGCGCGAACTCCTCGAAGCGCAGCAGCGGATTGAGCCAGATCAGCCGCCGGCACGACTTCCGCAGCCGCCGAGCCTCGAGGGCGATGCCGCTGGCTCCTTCCCGGTCGAGTCCGTCGGTCACCAGCAGCACCACCGCGCCCTCCGCCAGCAGCCGCCGCGACCAGTGCAGGTTGAAGGCGCGCAGCGCCGCCCCGATGCGCGTTCCGCCGTACCAGTCGAGCACCGTCTCCCCGACTCGCTCCATCGCCCGGTCCACGTCCTGGTCCCGCAGCAGGCGGGTGACGTTGGTGAGCCGGGTACCGAACACGAAGGTGTGGATGCGCTCGCTGGCGTTGGTGAGGGTGTGGAAGAAGTGCAGCAGGATGCGCGAATACGTCTCCATCGAACCGGAGATGTCGCAGATGGCCACCAGAGCCGGGCGGCGGGTGGCGAGCGAACGGCGCCGCAGGGCTACAGGATATCCGCCGGTGCGCAGGCTGGCGCGCAGGGTGCGGCGCGCGTCGATCCCCGGGCCGTAGGGATCGGGCCGGAAACGCCGCGTCAGAATCGGACGCAGGTCCAGCTTCAGATGGCGCAGCGCCTCCCTCGCCTGGCGCGCCTCCTCCGCCGTCATCTGCTCGAAGTCCTTGGTGCGCAGGACTTCCGAGGGCGAGAAGGCCATGCGCATCGAGACCTCTTCTCCGTCCTTCGCGTGAGACGACTCCGCGAGTCCAGGGGCCGTGCCGGGAGAAAGACGGGCCGGAGCCTGCTCAGCCGGTTCGCTCTCGCCCATGCGCGACGAGGAGAGAAGTGCCTGCAGCGCCTCATCCCGCCCCAGCGGATCCCGCCAGAACAGGCGAAAGGCGCTGTCGAAGATGTCGCGCTGTTCGGGCGCCGAGACCAGGGTTCCGTGCAGCGCCCAGTAGAACTGGCGCCGCTCGTTGAGATCGATGACTCCCAGCGCGCGCGCCGCGGAGATGGTGTGGCCGGGGCCGACCGGCATCCCCGCCGCCCGTAGCAGGCGAACGAAGCGGGCGACGTTCTCGGCGAGCCTGCCGGGCGGGCTGATTGTCTGTCGGGTCATGCGCTGGCGAGTTTCCCCGTTCCGGTCAGTGGACGGGTGGAAGCAAGACGAGCAGAAAGCGCGTCCCGTACCGCGCTCAGAACGAGATATAGCCGCCGATCTGGAACAGGACGAGCGCCTCGTCGTTGTCCGACAGCGGCTGCCGGTCGATGATCAGGCGTCCGCCGTACCGCCGACCGAGCGTCAGGCTGGCGCCGAGGGTATGGAGAGTTTCGGTTCCGTCGTACGCCAGTCCTGCGCGCGCCGCTGGCCGCACGAGCCAACCGGCACGCCCGATCCGGACAGATAGCCCCATCCGGCTGGTCGTTCCCGCCAGGTCCAGGCAGCGGAAGTTGTCCACGCTGGCGTACACTGACACCGGGCCGGCGACACGCCCCTGAATGCCGATGTAGTGCCCGGGACACGCAATGCTGTTTCCGCCGTCGATGCCCGCTTCGAGCATCAGTCGTCCCGGCGCCTCCTGCGCCTGCATCGGCGCCGCAAGCAGCAGGCACGTGATCATGAGGCGCTTCATGACTGCTCCTATCCCTTCCCTCAGAACGCGTAGCGCATGCCCAGGCTCAAATCCACGAAGGTCAGCGCGCCGCCTGTCCGGATGCGGAAGGTCACAGGCTCGCTGCCGTCCAGGCGCAGTTGCGACGGGTGGCTCCGGAGACGTTCCCATTCGATGTCCTCGGCTGAGAAGCGGCCGAGCCGCATCCATCGGGCCTTCAGGCCGAGGCGAACGGAATCCGAGAGCGAGTAGTCCAGACCGCCCAGCGCCTGATATCCGGTCAGCCGGTCGTGCAGTGTGCCCTGTTTGCTCGTCGTCGTCGCAGCCAGGTTCCGGCGGATCTCCGTCTCGTTCGGGAGGCCGGCGGCCGTGGAAATGGCGTTGGGATCGGGATTGCGCGCCCACAGGTCACCGTAGTCCAACTCCGTGATGCCCAGGCCCACGCCCACCCCCACATAGGCCGTCAGTCGGTTCCGGGCGGGAAGGTCGACCAGTACGTTGGCGCCGCTATTGTACGACGAGATGCTGCCGATCCGATCCTCCGCCAGCTGAATTTCCCCACCCAGCTTGGCGAACGTGTCTCCCGTGGCGCTCGTGACTGGAGAAGTCTGATTGTAGGCGGACTCGCGGTAGAACCACTCCACCTCTGCGCGAAACCAGCGACCGACCCGGTATCCCAGGGAAAGACCTGCCAGGACTCCGGCAGCCCGGTCGTAGCTGGTTCTCCAGCCTGCACCGGAGCCCCGGTTCGGATCCGTGCAGCCCGGGATTTCGGCGTAACGCGGGTTGATGAACTCGTCGCAGCGACTGGCCCGGTCGGTGCTGTTGCCCAGCAGTTCCACCGACGGAGCCATGCCGAGCCCGATGTCCTGCCGGAGATAGAAGCCCGAGGTCGATTGGGCCGCGACCGTTGACGTCCAGACGCTCAAACAAACCAGGACCAGAGTGCACAAGGAACGGGCGGGAGCGGATGGAGCCGTCACGATGCTTTCTCTCCGTCAGTCGGGTGCCCCTGGGGCACGATGAGCCAGCGGCCCCGGTAGTCGGATGGCATAACGCCCTCGCGAACCACCGTCGACCTTTGCCCGCCCACCACGAAGGTCACCCGCACATCGACCCGTTCAACCCCCGGCGGAAGGCCGAAGTGCGCCGGCGTGGCGCCCTGGGAGCAGTAGCCTCCCCCGTGTCCATCAGGCGGGTGCCCAGCACCGCTCCGCTCTCGTGGTCGAGGAGCTGGACTTCGGCGCCGGGGACCATCAGCTGCCCCTCCGCGTCGGTGGCCGCGACCTGGAGCGAGTGGGCGGCCACGTCGGCACCGAGCCGGTTGCGGTACAGGTGGTGCGTACCGCCGGTCTCGTGGTTGTTCGCGATCGACAGGTCCATGTCCCCGTCGCGGTCGAAGTCCGCCCAGGCCACCCCGTGGCTCGGCCCGTGCTCGAGCAGGTTCGCCGGGAGCGCGTTGCGGAAGCGGCCGCCCCCGGCGTTCATGAAGAGGTGGTCCTCGACCGCGGCGATGCCGGACAGGAAGGACGTAACCACCAGGTCGGGCAGGCCATTGTGGTCCGCATCGGCCCAGGCGGCCGAGGTGGAGTGGTAGTCGGCTCCCAGCGTGGCCGGATCGGTCACGTCGGTGAAGGTGCCGTCACCGTCGAAGTCCCCCCAGGCACCCGCGCGGGTATCCTCGAGGTCCGCGAGCCCGAGCTCCGGCGCCACGTCCACGAACCGTCCCCTGTCGTTACGGTAGAGCTGGTTCGGGGTGTAGCGCATCCCCACGAAGAGATCCAGGTCGCCATCGCCGTCGAAGTCGGCCCAGGAGTTGGTCTGGGCTCCGGGGGTCTCGAAGAGCTCCGGCTGAACCCGGTCGAAGGCGACGGGGGTGAACTCCGCGGCCGGGGCGTCCGCGGCTGGGGCATCGCAGGACGCCATGAACGCGAGCAGCAGCAGGGTGGCAATACCGTCTCTCGGCCTGCGCGCGCCACCGTCTCCCGGTCTCATACCGCGTCTCCCTGCGCCGATGCCAGCGCCTCTTCCACCCTTCCGTCGCGGCGCAGCTGCTCAAGATCGTGGGAATGGTGATCCAGAATCCGTAAGCAGCTCGAGGGGGGAGGCCTCGAACGGCTCGTCGCTGCGGTCGTACCTCATCTCGAGTCCAACCCCAAGATAACCCATCCCGGCAGACATCGAATTCCCAAAATGGAAGGGAGTCTGTGCACATGGACTGGGCGATGGCTGCGGATCAGCTCCTGAAGCGTCGGGCTCAACTGAACACTCCGCGAAGCGGTTCTACGCCGCGTGCACACGCGGCCAGCCGGAGTGGTACAAAGAGAAGCTGGCGGAGGATGCCTTCGGGCTTGGGAGAATAAGCTGACAGTCGGCCCGCCGGCCCAGGTTGCCACTCAATGTTCCAGAGAATCCTCCATAGCTTCCCGGGCTGCTGCTTCGACCGCCCAAGGGATGGCTGAGTCGCGGTAGATCGCGGCCCCGTTGGACAGGTTTGCGCTTTCGTCCATCGACAGGGCGCCGGAATGGGCCGATGGGATCAGCGGCAGACTTACAGCCGGCGCATCAGTCAAGACTCGCCCGTTGGGTGCATCGGCCCATGCCGGCCTCTTCGGCGCCTCCGCGCGGACCCTCGCCACCGGCGCATCCGCCAGCACCCGCCCCTTCGGCGTGAAGAACAGCACCGTCCCGTCGCGGTTCGTGCATACCTTGACCTGCCCCTCGTGAACCGTGCGGTGGTGCCGCCGGCAGAGCGGAATGGCGGTGGCGTGAATCACGGCAAGGAATCGTCTAAGTTCAACTAGGACTGCACGATCTGCCATTCTTGCCGTTAGGCCACATCTGATCCCGCCGTACTGCGATGGCGGGAAAACGGCATTCAAATGGCGGGAAAGCGAACTCCTCTACTCGATACGGCGAATCGGTAATCCCAAAGCCAGCCGCGCACCCTAGATCCTTCCCAATGCTCAAAGGGCCGGGCGGGATCCAGTCGTGCTCATCCACCGTCATCCCACTCGGCTCGTTATGTGCCAGGCTGAACATGGCAGCCACCCCTCCGACCGCCATGTCGATCATCGGGATCGTCTTCGAGGTCGTGCAGAGCGGCGGATCCGGTGTACCCGCCGGCGCTGGCCCACGCACAAGCAGCACGGAGCACCCCGGACAGCGTGAAGGCCAGCGCGGCGATCGAGAGCAGCCTCATGGCTTCATCCTCCGTTAGAGGGGTGCGCCCCCCGCCAGCCTCTCGACCCTCGACCGGCGGGGGGCTTGGTCTTTCACGGACGGAAACGCTTCCGCGTGTATGGCAGGTGGTCGATCCAGTACTCGACCTCCTCGGACCTCCATGCGACGCACCGCGGGCTGATCCGCACGGGCGGAGGGAAGCGCGACTCGTTCATCAGCCTGTAGAGCGAGGACTGGCTCAAGCTGGTGATGGAGCACATCCTTGCGTCGGAGAAGCATCTCATCCTCCTAGCAGAGATCCACGCACTCGTCGGGATGCCACCGCAAGAGCGTCAGCCAGAGCGCTTCCTCTGGATAGTTCGCGGCATCCTCCCTGACCGGGATCCGCCAAGTACGGTCGCAATACCACGCAGAGCATGGCAGCGGCACTCCTTCCGGGGGTTGCGGAACGCCATCTCGCAGATCCTGGAGATGGCGTTGGAATTCGCGTCCGTTAACGGCCGCGCTGACCGGATCCCAACCGCGGTCAATCTCGATCGTCCACTGGATATCCGGTCCAAGGACCCACTTGGCCCTCCCTTCCGCCACGACCTCTCCGTCCTGCGTCAGCCGCGCGATAACGCCGATCCAGCCGCTCTCCGGCACGATCGCGGATGTCATCTTCGTCGTGATTACCCGGCTCGGTCGCGCTCTCCCTAGCAAAATCTGGGCGCAGCGAAGCGGCACTGCCCCCACTCGCCCTCTCCGAAGCGGTAGAAGAAGCGGCACGTCCCGCAGGGTAGGGCTCTCGCTCACGGGCAGCCGCTCCCGGCCGCCCGTGCCGCGAGCTTTACACGACGCGCGGCGTCCGGGTGGACTGTCATGCAGCGGGCAGGGCTCCACTCTCCGGGCCGGCGGAGGATCGTGGCCACGTGGACCGTCCCGCAGTGGGCAGGGCTCCACGACTCCCACACGGTGAGATAGGTCCGCGCGGTTTCGAGGTCCGGCGAGTATTCGGCCGCGCCGTAGTCCCACCAGTATTCAGCGTAGTCGACCCCAAACGCGAGCGCGGAACTGGTGATCGTCGCGGATCCGCAATCTCCCCAATCCCTCGGCTGCTTCCACGCCGGAGCCGCCCCCTCCGCCGTCGTTAAAACCCATTCTTCGTTGATGGTGCCGGTCACCGCCGGGAGGTTGACGGTTCCCCCCGTGACCAGGTCGATCCGGCCGGTGATGGTGAGAGCTTCACCCGCCTGCGCGACGGTCACGAACATTGAGCCAACAATCGCCGTCAGGGTGACAAAATCCCCGACACCAGGTGATGGAACAGAGGGCTGTTCAGGGGATAATGCGATGCCGATCGAGCCGGAGTAGTCACCCGCGACTGTCGGGGTAGCTGGTAGCGGTTCACATCCCAGCCCGACCGGGCAAAAGAGACCGTCACACGCCAGTGTGGCCGCGCACGTCGCGGCCGGAATCGGGTGAGGTGCGACGCCAGTTCACGGGTGGTGGCGGCCTCGCTGGTCACATCGGGGACATAAACGCCGCGTCCCGGAATCTGCCCGAGTTTCTTGGGGATACTCTGGGCATGTTATAGTGATCTGATGACGGATACTCTGGCGTCGGCCGCACGGAGGGCAGGCTCCTCCGTGTGCCTGCGCCGCGCCCCCGGTCGGGTGAAGATGAACCAGTGATGAGAGATTCCGGAGAGTTGCGGCGACAAGTCGAAGTGCTCCAGGAGCGTGTCTCGAGACTGAGCGCTGCCATCCTGCGCATCAGCGACAGCCTCGACCTGGACACCGTGCTGCACGAGGTCGTCAACAGCGCCCGCGCCCTCACGGGAGCGCGCTACGGCGTGATCGCCACCGTTGACGCCGCCGGGCGCACCGAGGAGTTTGTCACCTCCGGCTTCACGCCCGCTGAGAAAGACGAGATGGCCGCCTGGCCCGACGGACCGCAGCTCTTCGAGCACTTCCGGGGCCTTGCCGCGCCGCTTCGGCTGGCGGACCTGCCCGCCTACGTCCGGGCGCTCGGCTTCTCGTCGGATCTGATGCAGTCGAGGACGCTGCAGTCCGCGCCGTTGCGGCACCGGGACGTGCCCGTCGGCAACTTCTTTCTTGCCGAGAAGGAAGGCGGCCAGGAGTTCACGAGCGCCGACGAAGAGGTGCTGATGCTGTTCGCGTCCCAAGCCGCGACCGCGATCGCCAACGCCCGCACGCACCGCGACGAGCAGCGAGCGCGGGCTGACCTGGAGACGCTGATCGAGACCTCGCCGGTGGGTGTCGTGGTTTTCGACGGCCGGACCGGCGAGCCCGTGTCGTTCAACCGGGAAGCGCGCCGGATCGTCGGGGGGCTGAGCATGCTCGGGCGCGCGCCCGAGGAGCTGGTGGAAATGGTCACCTGCCGCCGCGCCGACGGGCGGGAGATCGCCTTGGCGGACTTCCCGCTGGCGCAGCAATTGAGCCGCGCCGAGACGGTGCGGGCGGAGGAGCTCACGCTCACGGTCCCCGACGGGGGGAGCGTGACGACGCTGGTCAACGCCACCCCGATCCAGGCGGTCGACGGCACGGTCGAGTCGTTCGTGGTCACGCTGCAGGACTTGGCGCCGCTGGAGGAAGTCGAGCGGCTACGCGCCGAGTTCGTGGGCATCGTAAGCCACGAGCTGCGAATGCCGCTCATCTCGATCAAGGGCTCGACGGCCACCGTGCTCGGCGCTTCGCCGACCCCGGACCCGGCAGAGATGCTGCAGTTCTTTAGGGTCATCGACGAGCAGGCCGACCATATGCGCGGCCTGCTCGTCGATCTGCTCGATCACGGGCGCATCGTGACGGGCACGCTGTCGGTATCGCCCGAGCCGACAGAGGTCGCCTCCCTGGTGGACCAGGCGCGGCGTACCTTCATAAGCGGTGCCGGCGGGCACTCCCTGAGCATCGACCTGCCGGAGGACCTGCCGCGTGTGATCGCCGACCGCGCACGCATCGTCCAAGTTCTCAACAACCTCTTCTCCAACGCGGCGAGGCATTCCCCCGAGTCGTCGCCCGTCCGGGTCGACGCTGCGCGGGACGGCGTGCATGTGGCGATCTCGGTGACCGACAAGGGCCGGGGCGTGCCACCGCACCGGCTGCCACACCTGTTCGGCAAGTACGCTGCGGCGGCCGGCGGCGACCGGGAACGCAGGCACGGCGGGGTCGGCCTGGGCTTGGCCATCTGCAAGGGGCTGGTCGAGGCGCACGGGGGTCGTATCTGGGCCGAGAGCGATGGTGCGGGGCGCGGTACGCGATTCACCTTCACGGTGCCGGTGGCCGAGGAAGCAGGCGCCGCCACCGACTTGGCGAGAGGCGGTCCCCGCCCGGCTCGGGACGCGCCCGAGCAGACACGCATCCTGATGGTTGATGACGACCCGCAGATGCTGCGATACACCCGCGACGCGCTCGACGAGGCGGGTTACGCCACGGTCGTGACCGGCGACGCGGAGGAGCTCGCCGAGCTCGTCAGGATGCACAAGCCCGGGTTGGTCCTTCTGGACCTGCTGCTCCCGGGGACCGACGGCATCGCATTGATGGAGCGCGTTCCCGAACTGACCGACCTGCCGGTCATCTTCATCTCCGCCTACGGCAGGGACGAAACGATCGTCCGGGCGCTGGATGCGGGGGCGGCCGACTACATCGTCAAGCCGTTCTCTCCGGCGGAGCTGACGGCGAGGGTGCGGGCAGCACTGCGCCGGCGGGCCGAGCCCGAGCCGTTCGTGCTCGGGAAACTGACCATCCGCTACGACCAACGCAGGGTCGCCGTGGCGGATCAGCCAGTGCAGCTGACGGCCACGGAGTACGAGTTGCTCCGCGTGCTCTCGGTCAACGCGGGACGGGTGCTGACGTACGACTCGCTGCTGCGCCAG
This sequence comes from Longimicrobiales bacterium, assembly GCA_965237885.1. Classification (GTDB taxonomy): domain Bacteria; phylum Gemmatimonadota; class Gemmatimonadetes; order Longimicrobiales; family Gaopeijiaceae; genus BD2-11. The sequence continues at coordinate 2,737,164 of CBDEGN010000002.1, forward strand.
GCGTGGGCCGGACGACACCGCGGCTCCCCCGACCCCAAGCTCGTGCGCGCCGTCGTGAAGCGGCTCCGCCGCAAACTGGGCGATGACGCGGCCAACCCGGATTACATCCGCAACGAGCGCGGGGTCGGCTACTGCATGCCCGGACATCGAGCCTGAAGGACCACCGGGCCGGGACAATCCCGGCTTGTGGCGGCGGTCCTTCGAGCATCGATACGATGAGAGGAAGCGGAGAAGGAATACGCCGACCCATCATCCCCGGGGAGGCGCATCCTGTCCCGCGCGCACATGTCCGGGAAAATCCAATCTGCGTGCCGCTTGACCGACCGCGGCGCCAAAGATTCCCGACGCGACCGCATCACTCATCTGTCTTCAAGACGCTCTCGCGCATGTTGGGTATCCGCCCCGGCATCGGGTAATCGACCGGACGGCCACGCGGTCGCTTCGCTTCTTTCAATTGCTCACTCGCGCATGGTTCTTGCGCACACTCCGATGTCACGTCACGTTACACGCAATACCCATCATATCGCCAATCAGTCGCTATCGCATAGGAGTTCATGACAAATCAGGCACGATTCGTGTTGAGCCGCACGAGAAACCCTCCACGTGCTGGGAATCGGTTTGCTGGCGTGGATCGAATCACCGACACGAGGATTACATGACCGCAGAAACGGTAGTGAACGGGGGCTGGAGGATACTCGTGGAAGGCAGTGTTGACCGTCGCGGCCGCTACATGAGCGCACCGGGCACCGGGCAACTGATGGAGCGTCGGAACCGTTTCCGAGTCTTCATCCTGGCGTTGGTGGCACTGGGGGGTAGTGGCTGGGCCGCCGACTGGGCGAACAGCGGGCACCTATCGCCGGTGCCGCAGGCCTTGGCAAAAGCGGGTCTCGTCGGTCCACAACCCTCCGGCAACGGTGAAGTTGCGGGAGGCTGAACCATGACTCCTCTGATCAGGAAGAGGGATAAGCACAGGGGAAAGCCGGAGTTGAACAAGCAGCGACCGATAGGCCAACCTCCTGCCGTGCCGGAAGGGACGGTTTCGATCATCGGCCCCGGGATGACACTAGTGGGTGACTGCAAGAGCGAAGGCACCATCCGGATCGAAGGCAGAGTCGAGGGCAACGTGGAGTCCGGGAAGTCGATCATGATCGCAAAGGACGCCGTGGTCACCGGCGACATCATCGCTCACGACGCCATCATCTCCGGTCGGATTCAGGGGAGATTGACAGTCGCTTCGATGGTGGGACTCCAGGCCTCCTGCTCTGTGAACGGCGAGATCAACGCTCGGCACATGCTGATCGAGGAGGGCGCGGTGGTAAACGCGTCCGTCAAGATGACCAGCCAGCCCTCCCCGTCGACGTCCTGAGGCATTACGGGCTGCAGACAGCGCTTCGACAGGGGAAGGACCGATGACCGTAGCAGGATGGTGTCGTCAAGACTGCAGGAAGGGCCGCCTTTCTCATACCCTCACACCCGGAAGAAGCGACGGTCGGAGGACTGACATGAGCGATGACCAGTGCCGCGCGCTGGTGACGCCGGATCGATCGGAGGACGGGTGGCGTCGAGTGGCCGCTGGATGCGGAACTGAATGGCGCTTAAGGAGGGAGAATGGCGAAGGGTTTGATCTGTCTCTCTGACGTGGAGGTACGCGGCAACCTCGTCATCCAGCTGGAGTTCAAGGAGGGGTTCGTCTGGAAACCAGAGCTAATCCGTAAGCTGCTGAAATGCTGCGAAGAGGTAGCCTTGGTACGGCAGATCGAATGAGCTCTCATTCCCCCCAATTGGGAGGCGCGACGGAAAGGGACCGCAAGGTGCAGTATCTACAACTCCATAAGCTCCCACCCGCCTTCCGTAACGGAGCGGATTTCCCTGGCTCTGAAGGGACGTAACCGTCTAACCGTCGCGTTCGGCATTCACGGACCGGTTGAACGCTGTTTGTCAACGCCCCGGTCGGGCGAACCGCGAACGGGAACCCGTGTAACCGGAACCGGCAACCCCGGGTTTGGAATTCAACAAAAAACGGGGTTCCCCCTGTTCTCTGGCCGGCGCCGCCGGATGTTCCCGGCTTCATCCCGCGGAGCCCCGTCGCCCCACGTCATTCGGCAGTTTTGGCTTGGAGCCCCAGCACTGTACGAAGCGCGGCGTCCCCATCGTCGTCCTGGGATTCTCGATGTGCCTCGTTACCTCGGCCAGGACCTGCTCAACCTCAGTTTCTTTTGCGATCCCGAGGGTGACGATCCACTGGGCGCACCAACCGCTGTAGTCGGTACACTCCGCCACCAGCTTCCCGTCCGGCTTGAGCATTCTGTACATCGTACTCAGTACCTTAGCGGGATAGGCAACGTTGTCCAGCAGCAATCGCGAGTATACCAGGTCGAACTCCGGCGCGGGCTCCGATACAGTCCGGATATCGGCCAGCCGGAATTCGACGTTCGGCACCTTCAGCGCCGCCGCGTCTCTTCGGCCCTCTTGGATTCTGAGGTCGTCAATGTCCAGCCCGACGACCCGGCCTTCCGGACCAACGAGGCGGGCAAGATCGAAGGCAACGCCCCCCGTTCCGCAACCCACATCCAGGCAGGCCATGCCCGGCTGGACGCCAACACGGTCAAGCAAAGCCAGCGTCGAGGGGCGGAAAATCTCGGTAATGCGATCTAGCCGCAACCTGTCGACCGCCCCGTCCCCCAGCGTGTAAATGTCAAGCTGCGAGATTTTCATCCCGGCTCCCGTCCTGCCTCCAGCCTTCCCGGCCATTCCTGGTTTCCCTTCTGGTTCAAGCTCCGTGGCCGGCATCTCCAGATTCTGACCACGCCGGACACACTCCATAGGCTTCTTCGGAAGCGAAACAAATATCAGCTTCGCTGGCTGTCAAAGCCAGTGTGGTGCGCCTCGCTCAGCTCATCGGCCCTGCCGGCAAGGACCGAGACGACGGTCGTCGGGGAGGCGGCCCCCGGAACCGCTTCCACGGTCCCGCGCGCTACAGGTGTATCGAGAGATCCGACGCCAAATGGGTCTCGATTGGTGTAGAGACGACATTGGGGGTGACTCACACTTCGACCCTCCGGGCGATTCACACGGGATTTGCGGCTCTTCCGCTGGCGCGACCGCATCGTACGCTTCCGCAGCCAAGCCGGTCAGCTCCGTGCGGGCGGCACCGATCGGAACGGGAGTATCCATGTCAACCGGAGTCGCCCCTCGCTTGGCACGATCTCGGGAACACGGGTCGAGAGTTTTCTCTAGGCGCATTCGTGGTCCAGATGCAGTCTTGCTGCACCACCGCGTTAGCGAGGACGAGGAGCTTCCGCATCACCGCCGTGAGTGCCACCTTCCGCGGCCCAGGATTCCCGGAGCCGTGGGCCGTCTCACGCCCTTAAGGTGCGTAAGCCAGCCCACGCAGTGTTGAACACTGCGGTCTGGCCAAGGGGACGCTGCGCCCCCCATTGAACCCCCAGCCTTCCCGCGCCACGCGTGGCTCACCCCCGCACCGGCAGAGGAACCTCGCCCGAGTCACGTCGGCGGAGCAATGCGCCTTGGCGCAACAAGGCCGGTGGGCGGCGTGTCGCCGACCGCGCTGCTGCCGCCGGGGATATGCCGCGGACGCGAACGTGGACCGCGAGCGTCGCCGCCAGATCGCGCGCATCGGGGGAGGAGGGGCGAGACCCCTTCCCGCGACCTACCGGCGTAGCGCAGGCTTCCGGGGGATCGAAGGGGCGGGACCGCCCCTCGCCAGCCCCAGTGTTATACACGGGGTAGGCGGATTACCTGAGGCGCGAATCACGGCAAGGAATCACGTAAGTTCAATCAGGACTGCGCGATCTGCGTTTCTTGCCCTTGAACCGCATCTTCTCCCGCCGTACTGAAATGGCGGGGAAATCGCGTCAAATCGCGGGAACCGCGTTGCACTCCCGGCATCGGTCGGTCACGGCATTCTCTCAGGGGCGCAAAGGACCAAGTGCCCCCGGCTCTCGAAGCCGCAGCGCACACATCGCTCGTCCGCCGTGACGAACGGTCAGGTCGCCTGACTCCGTGCCGCCATCGACGATGTCGTGGATGAACGCCGCGACGTTGCCGCGTTCTCGGATCAACGCCGGTATCTCAGCCCACCGAGAAACGACGTGTACTCATTCTGGTTTGGAAGCTCTCGCGCATACCGGAATCCAGCAGTGAAATCAAGCCGCTCGCTCATCTTCCAGCCCAGCTCGGCTCCGAGCATGAGTCCGGCAGCAACGCCGTCTGTTGAAGAGCACGGGAGACGTGCGCCCGTTGTCCGGTTCTCCTGGCTGCAGCGCATCGGTGCGCCTGCGAATGGTCCGACGAGAAGGTGGACAGACCGCTCGGCCGGTGACCTCAAGCCCATCTTCCACAACACGGAGAGTTCAGCGTAGTCCTGTAACCTGCGCAGCTCCGGTATCGTCTCACACGGCGTATCAAATGCCGCAACCGCCGGGAAGCCCGCATCGAAATCGGCATTGGCATCTGGGTCGGGAGGGGGAGGCGGCGGAGCCCCGGGCACGCACGGTGTAACGCCCCTGCGGGCGTACGCGACTCCGAGGTGCAATCCGTGGTGTCCGCCAAACGGGACAGCGCCCGCGACACCTCCTGTCAGGCCGGTCATTCTGGGCGACAGGTGCGCCCCGAAGTCTACGGTGATCTCAGACATGTTCTCTCGCAACGCAAAGCCGAACAGCGTCAACAGGATCAGGACGGGGAAGAAGTCAGAAATGGCATTCTCCTCGAGCAGTTGGTTCAGCAGACGGCGTCTTGCGGACACCCGGGGATAGGGGCACTAAGCGCTCACTCACTCAGAAGGTCACAGAATGGCGGAAATCCGCTATGCCTTGCCCTTGTCAGCACCCGGTATCAACAGCGACGTCTGGATCCCGCGCCTCGGCAGTTGCTTCTGGCATCATCTCGCTCGGGACGTCCTGCGAGATACAGCTCGGTGGAACACCCCTCCTGCCTGCTTGGACCGCACTGAGGTCCTCAGCCTTCCCCGTCATTCCATGTTGCCCCGCGAGCCAGAGCGTTGACGCTCCGGGCCGTATGCGCTACAGGAGCCAGGTCGATCCTATCCACTCCCTTTCTCGAAGATCCATTCGATTCCCAACTCGCAGTCCGCTGGTATTCTGAGCCGCCCATTGCGGGGCTGGAAGGACGCGAAATCATGGCACCCGCCATCGTTAGGCATGAATGTCACAGTATCGCCATCAACGGACACCTCCCCGAAGACCGTCATGGTGCCGCGGATCCCGATAACGGAGAGCGTGATATCTGAGTCGCTTCGGTACCCCCCATACCTCCTGATCGAGAGATGCTGGCTGTGGATCCGGAACTCCAACTGCCCAGTCTTCGCGTTGGCGACATCTTTCGGTAGCGGTCCACCGGCCACGCTCACCAAGTCGAACCGGCCAAACAGGCTTGGCGGCTCCAGGTCCGGCCTGGTAGTGTCACCACCGCGGCAGGACGAAGCGAATGCCAGCAGCACGGCGAGCAGCACCCTCATTGAATCACCGTCACATTCATGCGCCGAATCGCCGACAGTCCCTGCGGCTGCTCGTGTGACGCGCCGAAGGATGGATGCCCCGGCGGCTCCGTCGCGATCAGGTACACGACCGCTCTGCCCGGGGAAAGCGCCTCGAGGACCAGGGCAGAGGGGTTGTCCTCGTGGATGCCGGCTCTTACAACCAGCGTGTCGGACGACAGAGCGCTCAAGACCGGCGGTTGCCTGTCGTGGAAAAGGGCGCGCGCGTCAAGTATGACCAGCGTTTCACCGACCTCCATGGTCCGGTCGGGGAACGGCAAATACGTTGCTTCAGGGGGTCTGTTCCTTGTGGCATCGCGGAAGAAATCATCCCCGTTGATCACGATACGGTCGTCGCCTTCGCATGTGCCGGACAGCATCGCGGCGAGCAGTGCCAGGATCAGGGGTTTCCTGCCGCGAACTCGTAGAGGACGAAGGGGGATCTGGAGATGCCCACGTACGTCACAACGAGGCGGCAGATGTCTTCGCCCTCCCATGGCTTTCACTTGCGAGTCGCGGTAAAAACATGGAATAACGCTGAGAGTGATGGGACCCAGCAAGCACACACCCACTACCACTCCTACGACCCCGCAGGTTCGGTCACCATCACGATGATGGTTCGCGTTGCCGACCGCCCGGACGGTTGACGGTGTGGTGGTCGTCCGTCCAACGGATCGAACGGAGGCTCCGTTGCCGCCAGCGACACGACAGCCAATCCCGGCCCGACCGCATTAATGGTCACTTGGTCCGTGTATCTGGTGTTCGATCTCTGCCAAACGTCTACGGTTACGACATCAATGCTGGAGGACGTGGCTGATATCTCCAGCGGTTCGTTGTCCACAAACAGCGCTAGCACGTTCAGGATTACCACGGACCAGCCTACCTCCACGAAAAGCGAATCGGGAAGCTGGACGTCCGATGCCTCGGGCGGCGCGTTCGGTGGTCCCTCGTCGATGAAGCCGTCCCCGGTGTCCACGATCGGATCATCTTCGCACGCACCAACCATGGTTGCCGCCAGCAATGCCGATGCCACACACAACCGGCTCCTCAATTGCCTCGATCCTTCATGGTGTCCTCCGGCGCAGGGTCGGGACTACTAGGGAGGCTCACGCTGTAGCACGGTATGACCCTATCCCGATTGGAAAGTTGCACTTAGGGTCTCATGTGCCGCCGCCCAGGTGGACCTGCCCGTTTCACGGACCGTGAGTTTCTTTTGTTCATGGTCGGTGATGTGAGTTCTGTTGTTCCCTCGTAAGCGGGGTGAGAGAGGCCGCCAGCCATGGGTCGTACCGGCGCCGCAGAATCGCTTCAGCGGGACAGGCCGCAACCGAGCCGTCGACATCGTCATTCACCGCGTGCTACAAGGAGGCTCTCTCATGTGCGACTTCGCCGGAGCCTCGGGAACGGTAATCGATGGCCGGCGTCTTCCCGTGGCAGCCCCAGCTGTGCCCGCCGAGAAAGGGCCACGGCTCTGCCAGGGGTCCAATACCGTCACATTCTGGGCTCCCCGGTCGCTCATCAAGTGGGAGGTCGATCTGGACGAAGACCAGCCAACAACTCCTTGCGGGCATGGCGTGATGGACTTTTCTAGCTGCTTTCGAGCTATCGGGCTGCGGCAAACGGGCTTGTCCTATGGCCGGACGAAGTACACTGTGTGCGATACATCCTCGGAGACGGAGGCGTTTCCCTTGTCCCCACGACTACTTCTTGTGCTCGTGCTCGCGTGCGCAGGATGCCTGTTCGGTGTCTCCCCGGACGCGGCGACCCTCAGACTCCAAGTCGCCGGTGCCCACAACAGGGACGGCTTCAACGCTCTGGACAGCCACCAGGGCATGGGTGGCCTCCACGTCACGCTCACCGGAGACATCGAGCGCACCTTCACGGCCGAGGATTTCCAGGTCGACTACTTCCCCGTGCCGGACCACGGGCGGGTCTTCGTCGAAGCGTCCATCCTGAGCGCGGGCGGCGACACGATTGCACAGGTCGCCGGGCACCTGACGCTGGAACCGGACATCAGCTGGACGCTCTGGTTCGTTCGCCGCCAAGAGCCGGAAACCAGCGAGCTCGCTAGGTGCGGTCCGGCGGAGACAGGCTGCCGAGGGGTCTGGTACTCGGACAAGATCGACGAGCGCCACCGCAACCACGAAGACGAAGTCCTGCAACTGATGGTGTGGAGGGGTTGGCGCTGCCCGGAAGGGTCGATCTGCTAGAAAGCGGGCTGCGCGGCCGGAGGGACCGGGACCGGGGCAACGGCATCGCGACACGCCGTCAGAGCGAGCAAGACAAGCAAGGGCGCTCTCATGCTCCTACCCCCACGAGGTTGTGGTGCCAAGTGTTCTGGATGTCTTCATCGTCGTGGTTGCCTGGCTCATCCGCAAAACTCGCGGATCTCGGCAGGGGTCGGGATGTCATCGAAGTGGTCTTCATGTTCGTCGGCATCGACGCCCAACTCCAAGCACCACACCGGTCGGCGTTGACGAGCGGGATCGAGAGTTGTGGGACCACAATTGTGACAGCCCGGTGAGAGGGGTGCCCCCCACCAGCTCGAGCTGGCGGGACCGTGACGATGTGTCGGACTACGTCTGGTGCCTCGAAGAAGAGGTCAATGCGAGTGAGCACGAGGCCAACTTCCCCGATGTCCCGACACCGACCGACGCAAGAGACAATGCGGGCCGGCCGTCGGGCTGGAACGCCAACGACATCCGCAGGACGTGGGAGATGAACGTAGGAACATGAGCAAACGCATGACTCTCTTGCTGGTGCTGGCGCTGCAAGCCTGCTCCGCTTTCGGTATTGACGACGATGAGTCGTCCAGGCTCAGGGTCCATCTAGGTGGAGCCGGGACACGCGGAACGCCTAGCGGCGATCCAGTCCGCATCAACAACTCACCGTTCGATCCACGCGGGATGGCTGGGGTCGAAATCGAGATCACCGGCATCGGCGGCCTTATCCCCACCCTGACGTTGACGGGTGCCGATTTTCAGAAGTCACCCTCGCGCGAGTGGGAGACCAGGATTCCGGCCGACAGCCATGTCAGCTTCGTCGTGAGGCTTCGAGACGACAGCGGCCAGCTTGTCGCCGAAGAGATTTCCGGGTCATTTACCGCCAACATTCCGGATGCCACTTGGAGGCTCCAGTTGAGGCGCGAGCCGTTCGTAGGAGCCGACATCCAGAACCCGATTTGCCCAGATCCGTACTGGCGCTGTGTCCAGGTATGGTTGCTTGATATCCGCGAGGACGCCCGAAACTACCCGTCCGAACTTCTGTGGATCGTGCTCTATCGCAACTACGCTTGCGCCCACGGCTCATGCATGTGAGTGTCGAGGGCGAGCCCCCGCCGGTCTCAAGGCTGGCGGGGGCTCGAAGCCCATCGAACTCGGCTCCACAACAAACATGAAAGCACTACCAGCACTTCTCGTTCTCGCGCTCAGCGCATGTCGCACCCCTGTTGAGGAGGTCCCGGTCCCGGTCGCGACGCTCACCGTGACGGCCAGGAGCTTGTATACGACCGCCAGATGGCCCACCGACGACCCGGGCGATACCGTGAGGCTCAACAGCTCGTTCGACGACGACGCCGGTCTTGCCAGCATCGAGATAGAGATCACCGATGTTGCCGGTGGCCTCGTGCGAACCCATCGCTTCGACGTCCGCGATCTTGAGGAAGGCATACCGCCCTACGATGTGCCCGAAAGCGGCAAAGCCTCGGCCCTGCTGCGACTGACCCAGCACGGCAAGGTCGTTGCGATAGGAGTGGCTGAATGGCCTCTCCGGCCCAAGATCCAATGGGAGGTAGAGATCGAACGGGCTCCCTTCCCGCTGAATGCGGCGGTGCCGAGGGAGCGTCTCAACGAAGGCCCGCCCGCCCTGCTTCTGGTGGTGGTGCCAAGGCGTCTGGCGCTTCGACATCAGCGAGGATGCCCTCAACTATCCCGGACGAGGCGCTCTGGCTGACGCTGTGGGCCGTAGATCCTACCTCATGCCAGGATCTGTGCTTCGACGGGTGAGCGACCCTTCCTATCCGGCGGTCAACTGCTCCCAGGTCAGCCGCTTCCCGATTAGCTGGGTCACGACGTAGCCCATCCTCTGCATGGTGGTGAGCCCTCGGGTAGTGTGGGTGACCCACGAGCTCGTTCACATACCGATGGATGTGCTTCTTGCTCCACGAGTGAAAGGTGCCTTCATGGACGCGCTTGATCGTCGGCCCAAAGCTCTCGATCCCGTTTGTGTGGGCGGCTCCGTCAACGTAGTGGCCCCGGCCGTACCGGACGGACTTGTGGTTCGGCAGCCCGACGTAGCCGCTGGCGAGCACCGACGGGGGCGTTCGACAAGCCGCTGACGGCGGACTTCCTCGGCTTCCGTACGTTGCCGGACAACCTCGAACGTTCCCGGACAATAGGAGATTCCCTACGGGTTGACTCGCTTGCAAGCGGCTCTTCAGTGTTCCGGGCAATGGAGACGCCGACGCAGCAGTTCAACTCGTGCGCGGGCAGGTGGATGATCCACCTGCGGGGACGCGAACAGGCGCTCGAACTCTTCGGCTGGACGGGCTGTCGAGCCGAGCGGGTCGCGCTCGCGTGCCTCCACGGCGGGGTGTCTTCGCGCGCGCGTGAGCGCGGCTCATGGACCCGCACCCCGAACAGGTCCGGCGCGGCCATACACGCTGATCGCGTGGGCTTGGCCACCGGGGAAGCTGCGGCCTGCATTCGGCGGATCGGGCGGGCGCGTGAGCATGTCGAAGGGGCCGATGCGGCGCGTTGAGCCAGAGCGTCCGCGGCTGCGGCGGAGGCGCTTGTCGGACGCCGCTACCGTCGGGGAGCCAGCATACTCCTTGGGGCCACACTCCGTGCGTCCCCTGCGGAGGCTGGCGGGGGGCTGTGCCCCCTCTGACCCTGTACCCTTCCTGGACGCTTCGCGTTAGATCGAAAGAATCCAAAAGCAGCGGCAGGCGACCAGGCCGGGAGTGACCTACTCTGACCCAGTGCCACCGAGCACCCATGGGGGACTTGTGCCCCGGCCCGGAGCCGCGATGGATGCCCAGTGGGGAGTTTGCGCCATCGAGCGCCAGTACAGGGACCGGCGGGCATCGCGGCGACCACGGACCTACGCCTGTCCAGTGACACCTTCACACGGGAGGGAGCATGACCAGACCTGAAGCCCGGTTCGCCGGCGTGGACTGGGCATCGGAAGCGCACCACGTCTGCGTAGTCGGCGGCGACGGCTCGAAGCGGGGGGAACGCATCTTCCGCCACGGAGGCGCGGGGCTGGCCGAGATGGGCGAGTGGATCGCCGCCAAGTGCGAAGGAGCCGCCCCGGAGGACATTCCGGTGGCGATCGAAGTCCCGCACGGGCCGGTCGTCGAGAGCCTCATGGACCACGGGTTCGCGGTCTACGCGATCAACCCGAAGCAGCTCGACCGGTTCCGCGACCGCTTCTCGCCCGCCGGCGCCAAGGACGACAGCCTCGACGCCCGCGTCCTCGCCGACGCGCTGAGGACCGATCTTCACCACTTCCGGAGGATCGACCCCGTCGACCCGACCGTCATCGAACTCAGGGCATGGTCCCGGATCGCCGAGGAACTCACGCGGGACCGCACGCGCCTGTCGAACCGCGTGCGGGAGCAGCTGTGGCGCTACTATCCGCAGATCCTCGATGCGGTCGGAAGCGTCGCCGAGCCTTGGTTCCTCGACCTCTGGGCCAAGGTTCCGACGCCCGCGAAGGCCCGGCGGGTCCAGCGCCGGACCCTCGAGAGCCTTCTCAAGCGCCGCAGAATCCGGCGGATCACCGCAGACCAGCTCGTCGAAGTCCTCCGCGCCCCGGCCATTGCCGTCGCACCCGGAACCACCGAGGCCGCGGTGGCCCACATCCAAAGCGCCTCCGAACGCCTCCGCCTCGTGCACCGCCAACTCGCCAACGCCAAACGGGAGGTCGCCCGCCTGATCGACGCACTGGCCAGCCGCGAGGACTCCGGCTCCGGCCAACCCGGCGGGCAGCGCGACGTGACGGTCCTCTCCTCCATGCCCGGAGTCGGCCAGACCGTCCTCGCCACGCTGCTCGCCGAGGCCCCCCAAGCGCTGGCGCGCCGGAACTACAAGGCGTTGCGGTGCCTCACGGGCGTCGCGCCCGTCACACGGCGATCCGGCAAGTACAAGCTCGTCGTGCGCCGCATGGCCGCACACGCCCGCCTTCGCGACGCAGTCTACCACTGGGCACGGGTCGCGGTCCAGCTCGACGCCGTCAGCAAGGCCAAATACGCTGCCCTTCGCGGTCGCGGCCACGGTCATGCCCGCGCTCTCCGTTCGGTCGCAGACCGCCTGCTCGCGGTCGCTTGCGCGATGCTCAGAACCCAGACCTGCTACCAGCCAAGCCACCCGGCAGAGAATCATGCGGCCTGATCTCTTCCCTCGACGCGGGGTTACAGCCCCGCCTCAAGAAGCGTTGACAAATGGTGGGGAGTCCCCACAACGGAAACGGCGCATCATGAGCGGTGGACGCGCCGTTGGGTAAAGGTTCGCGCCAGCGAGGCGGAGCGTGCGGAGTGGCACGCCAAGGCGCGCTCCGCGGGCCTGACGCTGTCGGATCTGGTGCGCCGGTCGGTTGGCCGGGCGCACACCTGGACCGTGGCGCACGCCGAGGTCGAGCGCGAGCGCACCCGCGAGCTGGCGCGTCTCGGCAACAACCTAAACCAGATCGCCCGGTGGGCGAACACCCACAAGGGGGCCGTCGAGGTGATCGAGGTGATCGGCCACCTCATCGCCATCGAGCGGGCGCTCGCGGCGCAGACCCTTCCTGAATGCACGGACGCCGATGCTCGTTAAGTTCCTCGCCCGCGGGACCGGCGCGGCGCGCGACGCGGCCGACTACCTCCTCGGTGAGCGGGACGCGGCAGGGAAGCCGCGCGAAGGCGTCGAGGTGCTCAGGGGAGATCCCCACCAGGTGGCCGCCGTGGCCGATACGCTTCCCTTCGAGCACAAATACACCTCAGGCGTGATTGCGTGGGCGCCGGAGGACCAACCGACCGACGAACAGATCGGCGCGGTTCTGGACGCCTTCGAGGAGACGGCCTGGGCGGGACTGGAGTTCGACCGCTATGCATGGGCGGCCGTGCTGCACCGCGAGCGCGGCGGCGGCGCTCACGTTCACGTCCTGGCGGCGCGGTGCGACCTGGAGACCGGACGGAGCCTCAACATCGCCCCTCCGGGCTGGGAGAAGACGTTCGGCCCGCTCCGGGACGCCTTCAACCATGAACACGGCTGGAGCCGCCCGGACGATCCGGCGCGGGCGCGGGTGCAGCAACCCGGGCACCGCGCCTACGTCGAGGCGGCGCGGCTGCGGGCGGGCCTCGCGCTTGAGTCCTCCCCCCGCGACCTGATCCGGGACTACCTGCTCCAGCGCGTCGAGAACGGCACGGTGCGGAACCGGTTCGAGGTCGTCGCCGCCCTGCGGGAGGCGGGCCTCGAAGTGCCGCGCCAAGGCAAGGACTATCTGACCGCCCGCGATCCGGACAGCGGACAGCGGTGGCGGCTGAAAGGAGGGCTGTACGCATTTGACTTCCAACGCGAACGACTTGACCGAGCGGCTGCGGAGGCGGCTGGAGAACGAACGCGGGGAGATCGAGGAGTTGACCGCGAGCGAGCTCGCGCGGCTCGGCGAGAACTCGCGGCGCGTCGCGAAGAGCGCGCTGCGTTCCATCGAGCGCGATACCGAGGACAGGCGACCGGGCGGATGCGCGAGTTGCTGCTGAAGGCGTGGCTCCGGCCGCTGATCGTCGGGGTGGGTCTCTGGCTCGGCATCTTCGGCGGAAGCTGGGCGACGATGCAGTGGTTGTCGAGGAGCATCCAGGACCGGATCGAGACCCTCGCGATGGCGAACCTGCGGATCGAGGGGGGGCGCGAGATGTTGGCCGAGATCGAAGAGACGACCTGGGGCGTGGGGCTGCGGGAAGTCAGCGGGGAGCGGTACGTGGCGCTGCCCGCCGGCGCTCCGGGCCGTCCGTCCTTTACCATGGACGGACGGCCTTACATGAAGCTGTCGAGAGAGTGAGGGAGTTGTATGACCGAATTGGAACGGCAGTTGACGGAGGCCTTGAAGAGGTTGTCCGCGCAGTCCGAGACGGAACGGCGGCGGCAATCCGTGCAGGTCGAAGTCTTGCGGCAGCGCGTCGAGCGGCTGAGCGCGGAGAACGAAGCCTTGCAGAGGCAAATCGAGCGGCTCGACGAGCAAATGACACGCTTGGCCGAGTATTACGGGACATCCGCCGTCGCGAGACCGCGCGGCCTCCGTATCTGATGCGCCGCCCGGGACCGGATCGCGATCAGGGTCCAAGCCGTTGACGATGGCGTCAAGTCGCTTGCCGCCCGAACGCCGCAGCGCCCGGCGCGCCGTCAACCGCCCGTCTGGCGGAGACGCCTTGCCGGCGCGAAGTTTGGGGCGCGCAGATCGTGCAGTCCATCACGAACTGCCCTAGCAGGTTCCAACAGGGTCCATAGCCATCCACCAGTTGTCCGATAACATCCTGTAGTACATTGTGTTATCGTCATTTGTGGCAATCTCCACGTCCCTTGCGGTCTATCGGAATCCGGTGTATTCTTCCTCGTGTAGTGTTGCAATAAGTGATACCACACTCAGGGAAAGAACCCACGATGAAACGACCCAGGACGCTCACCGCCGCCTTCGTCCGCACGGTCAACCGTCCCGGCGTGTACGGCGACGGGCGGGGCGGGCGCGGTCTGAGCCTCCGGATGCACCGGACGAAGACCGGCCGCATCAGCAAGACGTGGCGCCAGCGCCTTCGGATCGAGGGACGGCTGACCTCGGTCGGGCTCGGGCCGTATCCGGAAGTCACGCTCGCCGAAGCGCGCCGGACGGCGCTGGACAACAGCCGGGCGGTCCGCCACGGCGGCGATCCGCGCGGGCACGGCGTCCCGACCTTCGCCGAGGCGGTCGAACGCACCATCGAACTGCACCGCGACGGCTGGAAGGCCGGGAGTGGGATGGCCGAGCAATGGGCCGCGACGTTCCGCCTCCACGCCGCGCCCCTGCTTGACAAGCCGGTGGACCGGATCACGAGCGCGGACGTGCTCGGGTGCCTCGCGCCGATCTGGACATCGAAGCCCGCCGCCGCCCGGAAGGCCCGCAACCGGATCTCCGCAGTCTTCCGCTGGTGCATTGGGAAGAACCTCCGCCCGGACAACCCGGTGGACCGGGCGGTCGTGGCGCTGCCGAGGGCGAACGGCAACGCGCCGACCCATCTCCGCGCACTTCCGCACCGGGAGGTCGCGGCGGCGATCCGGGCGATCCGCCGGGTCAGGTACATCCACCCGTCGGCGATGCTGTGCGTCGAGATGATCGCGTTGACGGCGGTGCGGGCCGGAGAGGCGCGCGGGGCGCGGTGGGACGAGATCGACATGGAGGGGGGCGTGTGGACGATCCCCGCGGCGAGGATGAAGGCCGGGCGTGAGTTCTCCGTCCCGTTGAGCACGGGTGCGCTCGGCGTGCTGGAGCGGGCGCGGGCGCTGTCTCCCGACTCGTCGCTGGTGTTTCCGACGAGGACCGGCGGGGTGTTGCCGAGGAACGCGCCGGGGCGCGTGCTTCGGCGAGCCGGGGTCGCCTCGACGGTTCACGGGTTCCGGTCGAGCGCACGGTCGTGGATGGCCGAGACCGGGGTGCCGGCCGAGGTTGGGGAGGCCTGCCTCGCCCATGTCCCGCGCAGCCAGGTCGTTCAGGCGTATCAGCGGTCGGACCTGCTGGAGCGCCGCGCCGAGGTTCTCAAGGCGTGGAGCGAGTACGTCACGCAGCGATAGGCGGCCGCCTCCGCGAAGAGCTCAGAGGCCGTTTTCCCGGCGGTCCACGCACATTTCGGGGTAGATACGGGCCGCAGGATCGCCTCAGATCGACGAACTCCGGTCCCCGAGGGGTACGGGTAGGGGGGAAACCGGTGTGTGGCAGAGAGCACCGCCGTTAACCGAAGCGTGATGGGGTGCCGGCCGCTCCTCGCCGTTCGGGTGGCTGGCGACCAGGAGGCCGAGGAGGTTGCCCGCGATGGCCCGGTCGAGGCTGTTCCGGGCGGTGCCCGGAGCGGCGTTTCGGAGGCGTCCGCAGGGGCTGGCTGACGACCGTTAGTGGTCGTAAGCCAGCCTACGCTCCGTTGAACATCGCGGTCTGGCCAAGGGGGCTGTGCCCCCTTCTGAACCCCCGTCCGTCGCAATGCGAGATCGACGACGCCACCATCGGCGTTAGCTTGGCACGTAGGCGGATGTGGAGCGCCTGCGTGGCCAACCGATGAGCGCAAGCCGTCATCGGTAGGCAACCCTGATGTTGTGCTCAGGTGTCTCAAGTGTCGGGAGAACCGAAGCGGACAAGCCACCCGCATCGTGTCGTCTCCGGAGAAGTGTGGACTTGTCCGTCGTCGGCTTCGGTTTGATTCGCGCTCGACAGTGAGGGAACTTGACACTCTCACCCGAACTGACCCGATCCACTCGCCTGGGAGAGTCTTGCAATGCCCCTTCGCCCCGTCGTCCTCGCAGCGGCCACGCTCCTCCACACTGGGTGTAGCTCTCCCGACAACGCTTCCTCGACCATCGTTCGCGATAGCGCCGGTGTCCTGATCGCGCAGAGCTCCTCGGAAGCCTCCGCCGACGATTGGAGGCTTCAGCTTCCCCCCGTCCTTCTGATCGGACGGAGCGAGGGAACGGAGGACGGACCGGATCTGTTCGGCCGCATCAACCAAGTCATACGGCTGTCCAGCGGGGACATCGCCGTAGCCGAGGACCTAGCGGGCGAGATCCGCGTTTTCGACGACGGCGGAGGGCATTTGCGTACGTTCGGAGGACGCGGCGAAGGACCCGGAGAGTTCGCAAACCTTTGGACGATTGCGGAATTGCCGGGTGATACGATTGTGGCAGCCGATCCCCTGGGCGGGCGGATTTCCCTATTCACGTCATCTGGCACGTTCGCTCGATCATTCCCGATTCCGTGGCTTCCAGGGGCGTCTGCCCCCAACCTGATCGGCTGGCTTGAGGACGGCACCCTGCTTGTCAACGCCCTCACTCGATCTCCGTCCGGCAACACGCGCGACCAATCCACGCACTTCCTGTACTCAATTGACCGTGATGGACAGGTACTGGAGACCCTCGGCGAGTTCGCGGGCCAGCAGCTGGGGCGCAACGGCTTAGGACTGGCCTTCGGCGCGCGGGCACAGTTCGCGGCAGGCGGCAACTTGGCTTGGTATGGACATTCCAGCCGATACGAGCTGGTGGGCCATGACCGATCTGGATCCGTGCGCAGAATCGTGCGGGCGGATCGGATCCCGAGGACGGTGACACAAGTCGAAATCGATGAGTCGCGGGCCGCTGCCGGGGAGCGCCTCCGGGGAATGTCGGGTCCCGCCATCGATCGAATCCGGGCGACCGAGTTCGCGAGCACCCACCCGCTCCATGGCAGATTCCTCTTCGACGAGGCAGGCAACCTATGGGTGGAGCGGTACTGGAGTTGACCTGATTCGCGGATTCCGGCGCGCGCGAGTGGGACATCTTCGACGCCGAGGGCAAACTCACTGGCTTCCTCACGACTCCCGGCGGCTTCCGGATCACTTACATCGGGACGCAGTCGGTCCTCGGAGTTCATGCGGATTCCCTCGGCATCGAGACCGTTCGGATGTATCGGTTGGATAAGTGACCGGGCTCCACTCAACCCACCGCTCCATCACCCTCCGGTAGATCGGAGCGTGCGTGGACGTCGCCCCGGGCCTGCACTGCATGTGCCGCTTCCGCTGCTTCCGCTTCCAGGTTGCGTGCCCGGCTGTAGGGGATCGAAGGGGCGGAGCCCCTCGCCAGCCCTTGTGTATTACCAAGGGTATGCTGGCTTGAGCACCTAACGGTGCTTCGAGCCAGCGCCCAACGCCGTCTCGACAGCGCCCCGAACCCTATGGTTCGGCGGCGGCCACGAAGGGCTCTTCCGCCCCCGGACACGCCGGACCCCCGGTCCACCTGGCTGCGGAGGTGCCTCGACGGCGTAAAGACCGGCGCGGCACGCGGTGGAACCTCGACCGACTCGCCCGTTCTGGGGTTGCGGGCCGTGCGGGCTTTTCGGTGGCGCACCTTGAAGGTGCCGAAGCCCCGGATCTCGATGTGGTCACCGCGCGCCAGCGTGTCCTTCACGGCGGCGAGGAAGGCGTCGACCACGAGGCCGCAATCCCTCTTGGTGACCCGTGGTCCGATCACATCGGCGACCTGCTCAACGAGGTCGGATTTGGTCATCTTCTTCTCCTCGCCGCGAAGTGTGGCCAAGTCCAGTAGCTCCATTACGATAGCCTGATGAGGCTGCCTCCGCGTCAATTCGGCGTCCCCGCCCGGGTCGAGCCGAGTCCTTCGGGGAGACGACATGGGATGAGACCGGGTCTCACGGGACGACCGGAACGGCAACCGGGGAGACACGGGCAATCCGTGGTATTCCGCTACCCGCCGCGCAAAGGGTGATCGGTGGGGTGAGTCCGCGTAGTGACCGGCGGGCGGCGTGGTCGGCGTTGCCACCGCTTCGGCGCCGGTCCCCCCGGCCTCCGGGACGGACTTTGTCCGTCCCTCCCGCCGGGGTCGAGTCCCCTTCCCAACCCCGGACGAAAGGAGGGTCCGACCCAACGGCTTGAGCACCTGACGGTGCTACGAGCAAGCGCCCACGCTGTCGCGACGGCGGCCCGGACCCCATGGCTTGCTCGAATCGCACGAAAACTGTCCGGCGACTTCCGATGCAGCCGCGTGGATTCCAGCACAGAATTGCGTATCTGAAGTGATACAGCACCCAGTGCGATGTAGGCTAACCTATTGTGTCCCTACCGGTTGTGATTCCTTCCGACCAGTCCATCACGAGAGGAATCGAATGATGGCACGCACGAAACGAAGTCGGCGCTCCTACGGCGCCGGCGAATGGGGGCGGAACCGGGTGAGGGTCTTTCCCGATCCCAAGACCGGCCTGTTCCAAGTCGAGTGGCGCGAGAACGGGCGCAGGCTGAGCCGGTCGCTTGGGCACCGCGACTGGGTGAGGGCGTAGCGGCAGGCGGATGAGTTCGCCGCCGGGTTCATCGGCCCGGAGCTGAACGGCAGGGCCGAGCCCGAGCCGCTCACGCTGGAAAGGCTTTTTGACATCTACGGTGAAGAGGTGACGCCCGCGAAGGGCAGGCACACGCGGCGGCACGACAGGGCCGCGATGGCGATGTTCCTCGGCTTCCTCGGATCAGACCGCGACCCGGCGACGCTGTCTCGGCGCGACTGGGACCGGTTCATCAGGGAGCGGCGCGCGGGCAGGGCCGGTTCAAGCGGCAGACCGGTGTCCGACAGGACCATCGAATACGACCTTAAGTTTCTGATCGCGGTGCTCAACTGGGCCGCCAAGGCGAGGGACGAGCGGGGCCGCCTGCTCCTCGACCGGAATCCGCTGAAGGGTCTGAAGACGCCCACGGAGAAGAACCCGACCCGGGTCGTGCTCGGCGAGGAGGAATACCAAGCGCTTCTGAAGGTTTCCCACCGGGTCGACTGGCGATTTCACGTCGCGCTCGTGCTCGCGCACGAGACGGGACACCGCATCGGTGCCATCCGCCAGGTCCGGTGGTCGGATGTCGATATCGAAGCCGGAGTCATCCGGTGGAGAGCCGAGCACGAGAAGTCGGGCTACGCGCACCGGACACCGGTGACCGCCGAGGCTCTCGTCGTGCTGGAGGAGGCTCGAAAGAAGAACCTCAGGATCCCGAACGCGCCCGTGCTGTCCGCGCCCAGGAGTCCTTCGAAGTGCGTTAGCTCCGAACGGGTGCGCGTCTGGTGGCACAGAGCCGAGAAGCTCGCGGGACTGGAGCGGAAGCCCGGCAGGGGCTGGCACTCGCTGAGGCGCAAATTCGCAACCGATCTCATGGACCAGCCGCTCAAGGTGATCTGCGAGCTTGGGGGCTGGAAGACGGCCAAGACGGTGCTCCAGTGCTATCAGACGGCGGACGAGGGACAGCTTAGGAAGGCTCTGGAGAGCCGTCGGAGGCCTCGCGCCTAAAGTCCAATTGGCGGGAGTCCGGACCGTCAGGATCGTAAGGTCAATCCCCGCAATAAGATGTGGATCTGCGACCACCTGCCGACAGAACGCCGCCTCCACCGAAACAAGACAAGTGGTTCCAGCCTCTGTGGGAGGACGTGCAGGATGCGCCGCTTCCAGAATCTCCGTGGTAGAGTAGCGCTGGCGGGGCTCGCCCTACGACGAACTCTCTCGGCTTCTTGGCTCAGGCACAAGTGCACGCGGTCAAGGGTCGTCGGGAAGGTTCCGCGGGTGGGGGAACGTTCGCTCCGCGCCAACGGTCTCGCTGGCCCGACCCCGCCCAGGAAGCTGCACCGCGATCTCGGCATCTCGTATCCGACCGCCTGGTACCTGCTGCACCGCATCCGCGAGGCTTTAGTGGACGTGGCCGTGATCTTCGGCGGGCCGGTCGAAGGGGACGAGAGTTAATCCGGCGGCAAGCGCAAGAACATGCCTAAGCACAAGCGCGCGAAGCTGACCGGCCGCGGGCCGAGGGACAAAACGGCGGTGGTGGCCGCGAAGGACCAAGCAGGTCGCGCTCCGCGTGATCGAGCGGACGGACAAAGAGACGCTACAGGGGCTTCGTGGACGCGCAGGCTTCACTCGGCCCTGGGCTGCAAGTCGCCGGTCAGCTACGAGAGGAACCATGCGGCCTTGAGGCGAACCGGCGACCCGCGCCGACGATCTTTCTCCAGCGCCTGAGAAGGGCTGATAGGAACAACACCGACGACGATCAACCACAGAAGCTAACCGTCTGTGAAAGCGGGGCAGGTCCAGTTCGATTGGGTGTCCCACACCTGCGACGGCATCGCACCTCCCGCAAGTTACGCCACAGGAACCTTTCCGCGACGGGCGGGGTGGGACGAACGGACTCGGAGGTTCCCGGAGATGAGACTCGCGATCCTGCTACTCTTGGCGTTGCTGGTCTCGACCTGGGCGGGTGCGTGCACAGACGAGGATATCACATCGTCGACTACTCCCCCCCCCCGCTGCCCAACGAGCCGCCACGCGCTTCGTGGATCCCGCTTCCCGATGTGATCCTTCAAGTTGGCTCATCGGTGACGGTGCTGGACTCGGAAACGCTTTTCTGGGATAACGACCACCTGACGATAACCGCCGAGTCGTCCGACCCGGCAGTGGTCGCCGTCGCGGTGGCCCCGGGCGGTCCAGCCATCAGCACGCCGTACACGCTGACCATCCTAGCGGTGGCTCCCGGCGTAGCCGTGGTTACCCTGACGGCAACCGAGGCCGAACGGGAGGCACCCTTATCAGCGACACGAGAGTTCAAGGTGACGGTGATTGCGACGGGAGCATCAACATGAGCTATCGAACGATCACTTGCCTGCTCCTGATGATCACAAGCGCTTGTCAAGGCGATGGCCTAGCTGACTTTGGCGAAGAAGATCTCTACGCGAACCGTCTTCCTAACAAAGCACCAAGAGCATCCCAGCTGGAGTTCTCCGACCGGATCATGACGGAAGGCTCGTCACTGATCATGCTGGACGCACACGCGCTGTTCGAGGATCCCGGCGACCCGCTGACGCTCACGGCTACGTCATCTAACCCGCAGATCGCGGTCGCCATCATTAGGATCCCCTACAACCACCAGTTGACCATCTACGCAGTGTCACCGGGCGTTGCGACGGTTTCCGTGACGGCGACAGAGCCGCCTCCGCCACCGGAGGTGCCATCCGCCTATGCGCGATACCATTCCCAAGGACTGTCAGTTACACGAACGATCACTGTGACGGTGATCCCACGCTGAACTAGCGAATATGGAAGGGCTGGCCCCTGCCGGCTTACCGTGGGTTAGCGCCCCGGTGAGCGGAGGTGCGAGAGCCACATGCGACGTGCTGAGTCGCACCGGACAGGAGACGGGCCCTATGCCGCCTCCAAGTCGCGTCGCGATTTGTCGTTCCGCTCGCCGAAGTCATGTGGGGATCCCATTCGTGACGTCACCAGCGCACGGCGAGGACCGAGGAAACGTCGCCTCGCCAAGCCCAGAGGGGATCGGTGCCGACATTCCAAGTTGCCATGCGAAAGACCGGATATCCTGCCAGCACGGTTGCATCGTCCTCGCTGGCTCGATTCGCCTCCGGCCCCTCCAAGAGGAACACGTCCCCTTCCCCGGTGCTCTGGAGGATTACTGTAGTGCCATGCGGGATGCCCTCAAGGACGTTCCGGGGCTCGCGGGTCACTTGAATCCGCGTACGCTTCATTCAGTGCGCGTTGTGCATCAGTAATCGGCTGCTTCCCTTCGATACTGGCGCTTGTGCCCCCGCGAGGCCAGATGAACGCCGACCCCCAGGTTGGCCGAATCGCTCCTCAACGCCCACCGTTTGCGCTGTCCACGCTCGACTCCACCGTGTCGGGTCTGCGACTTCTTCTTCGGAGAACCCACGCCATCGGGTCGGAACTTGAACCCCGCGTTATCTTCTCCCACCAGCACGCCACGACGAAACCGGCTAGCTCTCTAGCCGACTCCATGGCGACGCCTGTACAGACACCGGAAAGGAGGCGAAGGCCCATGGTTGACGAAAAGCGACTAACGGAGTTTGGCATGCTGACGGATGTGAGCCTCCGCGCGGCATGGCCGAACGAAGCCCACGACTTCACGCCCTGGTTGGCGGACAACCTTGGGCGCCTGTCCGAAGTGATCGGGGTCCCCTTGGAGACGGAAACCACGGAGGCGCCGGTCGGCGAATTCGCCGGAGACATTCTTGCGACGGGTCCCGACGGGCAGTCGGTGCTGATCGAGAATCAACTCGAAGCGTCGGATCACTCCCACCTCGGCCAGATCATGACGTACTTGGCCGGGCTCGACGCCAGAATCGTGGTCTGGATCACGCGCGACTTCACTGAGCCGCACCTGTCCGCGATCCAATGGCTCAACCGCCACACTGACGACGAGTTCTCGTTCTTCGCCGTCCGGTTGAGGGTGGTCAGGATCACCGATTCCCCTCTGGCTCCAATCTTCGAGATCGTTGCGCAGCCTAACAGATGGGAGCGGCAGGTGCGTCGCGAAAGCACCGGGGCGAGAGCGGAAAACGTCAAGACATACCGCCAGTTCTGGACGCGCGACGTCGGGCGGCACCCAGGCGATGGCGTCAGGGCCAATCACGGCTTGGCCAACTTCTGGATCCGCCCACGCCGGGACGCACCGGCGATTTCGATGGCATTCTCGTTCGCTGCGGGTCGTGTCGGCATCTTCTTCACGCCGCGAGGACTCTCGCAGGAGGCGATGGACGAGTGGATGAACGAGCGCCGGCAACTCATCAGCGATACGCTCGACGGCGGCGAGCACGGACATTGGAGGCGGTTCGACACCAACGACCGCGCCAACTGGGACGCGATGTGCGATTGGCTCCACGAGAAGCTCGGCCGATACCGCACGATTATCCAGGCCGAGCCAGCGGAAGCCCGATAGCCAGCGCGGCGGGCCGACCTCCTCCAAGACAAGTTTCCCTGAGTTTTCCAAGAAGGTGGACAACCTCGGACACTCGGTTGTACGAACCCTTCAGCCTCTCGGTGATCTGGGCAGTGTATCGCCGGATCTCCACTCGAGGAAATGGATCTTCCATGAGTGCCACGTAGCCGTGGTCAAAGAATGACGCGATCACAGGCAGTGTCTCACTGATGAGAGCCCCCATGCCTGACGGTCCATCAACAAGATAGGTTCGCGGCACACGGGTATTCGTAACCTCCGAATACCTAAGCGTTTGCACAAGGATGTTGCCTCCTGGCAACTGGTGCATCCGCGCCGTGTGGTCATGATCTCTTCCGAAATACAACGTGGCTCCAACGCCGCCACGCTTGCCTGGCCGTTGCCGTATCCCTAGCTGGAGATAGTCCGCGATTTCAGATTCCCAGATAAGCTCTCCAGAGCCACGATCGTATGCGCGGACCACTGGAACAAGACCGAAAGCAAACACCAGCACGCCCGTGTTGTGCAGTGAGGGACAAGCAATGGGTCCAGACGAAAGGTCCCACCTAAGGGCCGCCGCATCGGCACGATAGCCCATGCCAAGACTCTGTATTGTCCCGCCAGGAACTGACACTCCGTGGATGTTGGGGTAGGCCGACACCTGCTCGTCGTCAGATTCCGAGCCGGGGCCAGAAACAAACAACGTCGCACCGTCAGAGGTACAGGCATCATGGGCATCGGGCGTTGGCAAACGAACGAATCGGAGGAATTGCCACTGGTCCCCGTCGTGTGTGAACAGGCGAAGGCGCGATCGGTCGAGGACGGCGACAGCGCCGCCTCCCAGCAAGACGAAGCCGGTCGCATAGCGAAACTCCGTCGGACCATCGCCCAAACCTCCGAACTCGTCGATGTAGGTTCCGTCTGAGGCGAACCTGCCGAGTCGTTGCAATTGATCGTCGAAGATGAATAGGTCACCGTCGGATGAGACCTGGGCGTGGGAGATGTGACCGAAGAGAGCATGGCCAGCATGGTTGTCACCGACGCTTATGACGGTCCGGGCTTGATGCACCAGGTCTCGATCACGGCGCCAACTGGCCAGCGCAGTTGCGGAAAGCCGTTCGGGAATCGAGTCTCCGCTGATCACAGAAGCGGATGGACTCGGAGCGTTTTCGGCGGTTGGATGCCATACGATGTTAGGACTGCGCTCACAGGCAGACGCCAGCCCCCCACAGTAGAGTGCGAGGGCAACGACGCGCGTCCACGCCGACGCTCGTAGACCCATCCACCACCGAGCCCAGCGACGAGAGTCTTCTGGCAGCCCCACCAAGCCGTCAAGTCTGCGCATCGCTCGTCTAGTCATCGGTATAGTCACCCTTTCTAAGGGCTGGAGCCTCCAAGATCCAGCCAGACCATGTCGGGATCGTCGTGACCCGCATCCCCGACCTGTCACCCTCGCTGCCGCACCAGAATGATGTCCAGCTTCATCGGATTCGGCTCAATCCGCGCGCCAATCGTCCGGCCGTCCGGTCCCGTGCCCCGTGCCTCCCCGAACTCGACCACCAGGATTCCCGAGATCTGGTTGCCCAGAAACGTTCCTCGTAGGCGCGAGTCCGCAGGCATTAGCGGGTCGAGTCCCGCATCCAGCTCAAGCGCCGCGTTCAGCGCGACCTGCGCGCCGACGAGGTTGCCCGCGACCACGCCATCGCCTTCGAGCGCACCGGGCGCGACCAGAGACATGGTACCGCGGACGGTGCCGTCTGTCTCCGACAGCTCGTAGCGGTACGTTACCGCCCCCAGGGTGGCACTCCAGGTGCCCGTCAGGCCGTTGGGCTCCGGGTCGGTGATCGCTGGATCGCCACCCTCACAGGAGGCGAAGGCCAGCAGCGACACTAGCGCGAGCGTGGTCCTATACATGATCCTGCCTCAGTCGCGTACGCGCGCGACAAGAATGAACGAGAACCGGTGCTTGGCGTTGCGTGGTGCATCGCGCATCACGATATACTTGCCGCCAACAGCCATGCCGCCACCGATGTCCAATAGGAAACCTGTACCCCCCCGGCCGGGCAACAGGTACTTGACGGCATCAGGAAACTCATCCACCATCACCGGCAACACCCACGGGGATCCACCCAGGACCACACTCACGAACATCCTGTCCTTGATGCGGAGTCCGACGTGTGCTTCATAGTACACGAGGGCATCTTCTTCGTAGAGTCGTCCGCGCATGATGCCGGGTTCGCCGCCCCATGTGTACGAGCCTGGGATGTCCACGAAGCCGACACCGATGTCATCCCCGCCGACGCCGTAGATGACGAAGCCCTCGTTGTCGCCCTGCCCGGCAAGCGGCGCGACCGCCAACAACAGGGTCGTGAGGAGTGTGCGTTTCATCTTCGCACTGGAATGCCGATTCCGGCCGTGGCCAGGACGGCCTCTGTCCAGGTCGTCTCGTCGATCCGAACAAGCCCGCGCAGAAAGGAGAGTTCCGCGCCGAAGGACCAGCCTTCTCCCCATGGAATCGGGACCGCGAAGCCCGCACCCAATGTGCCGCCGAAATCGTAGTACTTCTCGCTGTGGAAACAGCCTATCACCACGTCGAAGCACATAGCGCGGATTCCGAGCGAGGCCCCCACGGCAACAAACAGGTCCACGCCGTCGTTGTCGGGATCCCGTCCGAAGAGCACCATGACGGGCAACTCGACGTAGTGGGCCAATCCCTTCCGTATCCAGAGCGCGCCGAAGCGGGTCGCGACGCTGCCGCTCCGTGGGATATCGAGGTAGACTGCGCCCGCTGGCGCGGACGAATCGTCTACAACGACTTTGCCAACATCTTCGTCGGGGCGGAAGACGAATGCCTCGGCGGCTCCAATCCGAAAGTTGACGCTCTGCCCTGAGAGCGGGGTCGCACCCAAGAGGGCGACGACGGCTAGGATCGCTAGCTTTCGCATAGCCCCACCTCCTGCTTGTCGGCACCCCAGGCGGGACACAAAGGTTCCGTGGACTTGCAGGAAACATCATGCCGTCGCCGGTAGCGAACCCTTCCGAGACTGGGCGAGGGCGAAGAGGCCGATGCGGCGCGTTGAGCCGGAGCGTCCGCGGCTGCGGCGGACGGATGGACACTCCGGTTCGGCATCGGGCGTGTCCAAAACCGCCTCCGCATCTCGGCTTCCGGCCCCAAGATCGGCAAGCCCCGGCGCGGATGGTAGGCCGCTCGTTTCCGGCCCGAATTCAGGCAGAATTCCGCGCGCCCGGTGCCCCCGGTCTGGCGCGCATCCCACCTCTCCGCGAGCTTTCCAATACGCAGATCGTGCAGTCCGTCAATCGAGAGGAATCGAACGATGGC
This sequence comes from Longimicrobiales bacterium, assembly GCA_965237885.1. Classification (GTDB taxonomy): domain Bacteria; phylum Gemmatimonadota; class Gemmatimonadetes; order Longimicrobiales; family Gaopeijiaceae; genus BD2-11. The sequence goes on from CBDEGN010000002.1 coordinate 2,763,492, forward strand.
ACGCACGAAACGAAGTCGGCGCTCCTACGGCGCCGGCGAATGGGGCCGGAACCGGGTGAGGGTGTTCCCGGATCCCAAAACCGGCCTGTACCAGATGGAGTGGCGCGAGAACGGCCGAAGGCTGAGCCGGTCGCTGGGGCACCGCGACTGGCGTCGGGCAAAACGGCAGGCGGACGAATTCGCCGCAGGCTTTATCGGCCCGGAGCTGAACGGCAAGGCGGAAGCCGAGCCTGAGCCGCTCACGCTGGAGACGCTTTTTGACATTTACGGCGACGAGGTGACGCCCACCAAGGGCTGGAAGTCTCGGCGGCACGACCGGGCCGCGATGCGGATGTTCCTCGGGTTCTTCGGCAGGGACCGCAGGCCCGCAACGCTCTCGCAGCGGGACTGGGACCGGTTCATCCGGGCGCGGCGCGCGGGCCGGGTCGGACCGAGTGGCGGGCCGGTGTCGGATCGAACCGTCGAATACGACCTGAAGCTCCTGATCGCGGTATTCAACTGGGCCTCGAAATCGAGGGGCGAGCAGGGCCGCCTGCTCCTGGACGCGAATCCGCTGAGAGGCTTGAAGACGCCCAGGGAGAAGAACCCGACCCGGGTGGTCCTTTCCGAGGACGAATACCAAGCGCTCTTCCGGGTGTCGCGCGAGGTGGACTGGCGGTTCCATGTCGCCCTCGTGCTCGCGCACGAGACGGGACACCGGATCGGTGCCATCCGTCAGCTGCGGTGGTCGGACATCGACCTCGAGGCCGGAATGGTGCGGTGGCGCGCGGAGCACGAGAAGACCGGCTACGAGCACCGAACGCCGGCGACTGCCGAGGCGCTCGCCGTCTTGGAAGAGGCGCGAAGGAAGACCCTTGGGAGCGGCGACGCTCCGGTGCTGCCTGCGCCCAGGAATCCTTCGAAGTGCGTGAGTGCCGAGCGGGTGCGCATCTGGTGGAACAAAGGCCAGACGCTCGCGGGGCTCGAGCCGAAGCGCGGCAGGGGATGGCACTCGCTGAGGCGTAAGTTCGCCTCCGACCTCATGGACCAGCCGCTCAAGGTGCTCTGCGACCTCGGCGGATGGAAGACCGCCCACACAGTGCTGCAATGCTACCAGAGAGCCGACGAGGGACAGCTCAGAAAGGCGCTCGAGAGCCGCCGAAGGGTTTGCACCTGAACCAATCGGCGGGAATCAATTGGCGGGAGTTCGGCCAATCAGGATCGTAAGATCAACTCCTGCAACAGGATGCACAACTGCATGCACCTGCCGGCAGAGCAGCACCGTGTTCCTGAGGCTCGTCTCGCCCCCGTCGGCCCAGTGCTTCACATGGTGCGCCTCCGTGAATCGGCCCGCGCATCCTGGAAAGCGGCATCCCCGGTCGCGCTCCTCCAGCGCCCGCCGGATGTGCGGTGGGATCGTGCGCGTCCTGCGGCCCACGCTCATTACCGATCCGTCCTTCGCGTGGACCATGGCGACCACGGCCGCGTCGCACGCCATGCGCCTTGACGTCTCCGCGGAAACGCGGATCCCGTCCAGGTCCGAGCGTCCGGGCTCGCCTTCCGCTGCCAGAGTCGCAGCATCGCAGTGGACCATAACCTGGTAGCGCTCCGTCCGCGTGCCGGACTCGACGCGCGGTTCGGTGCCCGGCGCACTCCTCGGTTCGTCCTCCGGCGTCGCGCCCGATTCGCTCCGCGACGTCGCATCCGATTCGGTGATCCGTAGACCGTTAGCTTCGCCCATGTCGCCGCTGGAGTCACGACACTCGCCACCTCCGAAGCCCGCCGCCAGCGCCCGCTCCGCCAGGAGCCCCATCGCGTCCGCCCGGCGCTGCTTCGGCTCGGGGCGCGCTTCGGCGGCACCGCGCTCGCGCCGGTACAGCGCATCGGACGCCGCCTCCAGCGCCCGCATCAGCGCCGCCCCGGCCTCCGGCTCGAGCCGCCCCTTCACCACGTACATCCCGTCGCCGTCCACGAAGACCGAGAACGCACGGCTGCGGTGCCGGGCCTCCTCTACCGTCAGCTCCCCCTCGCGGGACAGCTTCCTCCACAGGCGCACCGTCCGCTCCAGCTTCGCCGCCGAACCGGCAAGCGCGAATTCGAGCAGCTCCGCCTCGCTCCCGGGCGTCGCCACCCGGGTGAGCGCCCGCACCTTGGTGTAGGAGATCCGCCCCTCCCTGAGAGCATCCGCGGTCCGGGGCAGGCCTTCGAGCGCGCGCGCGGTCCGGACCCGCTCCCGCGCGGGGCCGATCTTGATGCCGATTCTCCAGGTCAGCCACTCTGCGCAGGAGGAGAAGCTGTCCTTCCAGCCGCCCCGGCGGTCGAAGTCGGCGATCAGGGTCATCATCCGGGATTCGGCGGAGTTGATGCGCGCCGCCAGCTCCGCGATGCGCTCGCCCAGGAGGAAGAGTTCGTCGTCGCCATCCTCAGCGGCCCCCGGATCGGAGGGTGCGGGGATGGCGCCGGCGCCGGCGGTGGAAGTGGGGGTATCGCCGTCGGCAACGTGGGTCAAGCCGTTGGCGGCGGGAGTCAGGGCGTTGGCGCCGGCCGCCGCCCGTCCCGCATCGGGGTTCGCTGCGGCATTGGGTTCGATGACGGCCCGTTCCCGCACGACCGCGGGCCAGGGGAGAGGGGCTCGGCACGTGGCATAGCGGAAGTCTGCAGATGCGATCATCCGATCCTCCTAACACAATATTGTACAATGCTTTATATACAAATATAACGGCGTCTAAGTCGGCTTCTCAGAACGGCCTGTAGCGGTCGAAATCGGGCCGAGAGACCTTCGGAGGAGGAAGCGGACCACGAACGCTCTCAGGAAGCCCTTGAGCCCCTTTGGCGGGCAAGAGAATCCGGTATCCCAGACTTCGCCAAACCGCCATTTCCAAACTCGTCAATGGCAGAATGGGACTCGCAAATGTGAAGTTGGGCGACCTGTTCCCGGTTTACCAAGCAGTCGCGAACTCCAAACTCGTCGATGGCAGAATGGGACTTGCAAATGCGAAGTCGGGCGACTGGTTTCTGGTTCACCCCGGGTTCAGGAACCTCAAGTCCGTCAATGGCAGAACGGGACTTGCAAATGTGAAGTTGGGCCACCCTCGGGAAAGGAGTGCCCGCGCGAGGCTGCTCGCTGGTGAGGAATCCGGGCTAGCTGTTCCTCACGCTTCCGCCCCCGCCATCGCCTCATCCACTCCCCCGTCCCGACGCAGCTGCTCCAGATCGTCCTGATACTTCAGCAGCACGCCCAGCGTGCGGTTCACCGTCTCGCGGTCGAGCACGTGCCGGTCGAGGGCCATGAGGGCACGGGCCCAGTCCAGGGTTTCCGCGACGCCGGGGCGCTTGAAGAGTTCCAGCTCCCGCACCTTGTGCACGAAACCCACCACCTGCGCGCTCAGTTGCGCAGGCGCCTCGGGGACCCGCGAGGCAAGGATCTCCAACTCGCGTTCCGCCGTCGGATAGTCGATCCAGTGATAGATGCAGCGCCGCTTGAGCGCGTCGTGGATCTCGCGGGTGCGGTTTGAGGTGATGACCACCACGGGAGGGGTGTCCGCGCGGATGGTGCCCAGCTCCGGGATGGTGATCTGGAAGTCCGAGAGCACCTCGAGGAGGTAGGCCTCGAACGGTTCGTCGCTGCGGTCGAGCTCGTCGATGAGGAGCACGGGCGCGATCCCGCCTGGAGGGTCCAGCGCCTGCAGCAGGGGGCGCCGGATCAGGAAGTCCTCGCCGAATACGTCGCGTTCGGCAGCAGGCAGGGAGCCGCTTGCGCCACTCCCGAACTCCGCGGCCCGGATGTGGATCATCTGCTTGGCGAAGTTCCACTCGTACGCAGCCGCCGCCATGTCCAGCCCCTCGTAGCACTGGAGCCGGATGAGCGGTCTTCCCAGCGCCGCCGACACCGTGCGGGCGACCTCGGTCTTGCCTACGCCGGCCTCTCCTTCCAGGAACAGGGGACGGCCCAGCTCAAGCGCGAGGAAGAGGGCGGTTCCGAGGCTCGCGTCGGCGACGTAGCCCTGGCCGCGCAGCAACGCCACGGCTTCGTCGACGGACCGGGGAAAGGGCGAAGGACCGCCCGTGCCAGAGCGGCCCTCCGCCCCCTCTTTTTCTTCCATCTGCCGGCTCGCCGGGCTCCGCTACCCGCAGGCCTCCACGGCCCGCTTCGCCATCACCGTGACCAGATGGGCCCGGTACTCGGCTCCCGCCACGTTGTCGGACAGGAGCCCGTCCGAAGACACGCTGATCCCCGCGACCGCATCCGCCGAGAAGGAATCCGCCAGCGCGGCCTCCATCTCCGCCACCCGGAACACGCCTTCCCCGGCGCCGGTCACCGTGACCCGAATTCCCGCGGGGCCATCGGCCACCATGACGCCGGCCACGGCGTACTTGGAAGCCGGGTTCTCGAACTTCGCGTAGGCGGCCCGCTCCGGGATCGGGAAGCACACGGCGGTGACCAGCTCGTCCTCCTCCAGCGCGGTCTCGAACATCCCCCCGAAGAAGTCGTCCGAGGAGATCTTGCGCCGGTCGGTGATGATGGTCGCGCCCAGCCCCACGCACGCCGCCGGATAGTCCGCCGCCGGATCGTTGTGGGCCACAGCACCCCCGATGGTGCCGCGGTTGCGCACCTGGGGATCGCCGATGCGCCCGGCCATCGCCGCCAGCGCGGGAATGCGGGCCTGCACCGCAGCGGAAGCCGCCACCTGCGCGTGCGTGCACAGCGCCCCGATCTTCAGGCAGTCATCGTAGTCGCCGATGTCGCTCAGGTCGGGCACGTTGCGCAGCGACACCAGGTCGCTCGCCGCCGCCATGTCCAGTTTCATGAGGGGCAACAGGCTCATCCCGCCCGCGAGCACCTTGCCCTCGTCCGCGCCTCTGAGGGCGCTCAGAACACCGTCAACAGACGACGGCGCGTGATATTGGAAATCTTCCACAGTCGCCTCCGGTCAGCCCTTGGCCTGTGCGGCCTGAATCGCTTGCCAAACCCGCTCCGATGTGGCGGGCATGTCGATGTGCGTGACCCCCAGCGGGCTCAGCGCGTCGACCACCGCGTTGATCACCGCGGGCGGCACGCCGATGGAGCCGACCTCGCCGACTCCCTTCACCCCCAGGGGGTTGTGCGTGCAATGGGTGGTGTTGTGGTTGATGTTGAAGGAGGGCAGGTCTGCCGCGCGCGGCATGGTGTAGTTCATGTACGAGCCGGTCACCAGCTGGCCCTCCGAGTCGTATTCGCAGTGCTCCAGCAGCGCCTGGCCGATGCCGTGGGCGAGGCCGCCGTGCAGCTGCCCGTTCACGATCATGGGATTGATGATGCGGCCCACGTCGTCGGCGCCGGTCACGCCCACCAGCTCCACCACGCCCGTCTCCGGGTCCACCTCCACCTCGGCGATGTGGGTCCCGGCGGGGAAGGTGAAGTTGAGGGGATCGTAGAACGCGGTCTCCTCGAGTCCGGGCTCGAGTCCCTCGGGATAGTTGTGGGGGACGTAGGCGGTCAGCGCGATCTCGCCGATGCTCTTGGAGCGGTCGGTGCCGGCCACCGTGAAGTTGCCGTCGGCGAACTCGATGTCCTCCTCGGATGCTTCCAGGAGATGAGCGGCGATCTTCTTGCCCTTGGCGATGACCTTCTCCACCGCCTTGTAGATGGCGGTGCCTCCCACCGCCAGCGAGCGCGACCCGTAGGTGCCCATGCCGAACGGGATGGAGTTGGTGTCGCCGTGCACCACGTCGACGTCCTCGAAGTCGACGCCCAGCATCTCGGCGACGATCTGGGAGAAGGTGGTCTCGTGGCCCTGGCCGTGGCTGTGCGAGCCGGTGAAGACCGACACCGAGCCGGTGGGATGCACGCGCACGCTGCCGGACTCGTACAGCCCGGCGCGCGCCCCCAGGGAGCCCACCACCGCCGAGGGCGCGATGCCGCACGCCTCGATGAAGGTGGAGATGCCGATGCCGCGCAGCCTGCCCCGGCTGGCCGCTTCGGACCGGCGCGCCTCGAAGCCGTCCCAGTCGGCGGCGCTGAGCGCGAGGTCGAGGGTGGCGTCGTAGTCGCCCTGGTCGTACTGGAGGGCGACCGGGGTCTGGTAGGGGAACTCGCGGATGAAGTTGCGGCGCCGGATGTCGACCCGGTCGATGCCGGTCGCGGCTGCGGCCTTGTCGACCACGCGCTCCAGCAGGTAGGTGGCCTCCGGCCGCCCCGCCCCCCGCAGCGCGTCCACCGGGACGGTGTTGGTGAACACCCCCTCGACCTCCACGTAGATGGCCGGCGTGGTGTACGGCCCCGCGAACAGGATGCCGTACAGGTAGGTGGGCACGCAGGGCGCGAAGGTGGACAGGTAGGCGCCCAGGTTGGCCTGGGTGGAGACCTTCAGGCCGACGAAGCGACCGTCCTCGTCCAGTCCCAGCGTCGCGGTGCTGATGTGGTCGCGGCCCTGCGTGTCGGAGACGAAGGCCTCTGAGCGGTCCGACGTCCACTTCACGGGCCTGCCCAGCTGGCCGGCGGTCCAGGTGATGATCGCCTCTTCCGCGTAGTGGGGGATCTTCGATCCGAAACCGCCCCCGACGTCCGGCGCCACGATGCGCAGCTTGTGCTCGGGCAGCCCGAGCACGAAGGCGCCCAGCAGCAGCCGGGTAAGGTGTGGGTTCTGGCTGGTGGTGTAGAGCGTGTACCCGTCGGTGGTCGGGTCGAAGTTGCCGATCGCCGCGCGCGGCTCGATCGCGTTGGGCACCAGCCGCTGGTTCACCACGTCGATGGAAACCACGTGGGCGGCGCCGGCGATGGCGGCGTCCGCGGCCGCCTTGTCGCCCACCTCCCAGTCGTAGCACAGGTTGCCGGCGGCTTCGTCCCACACCAGCGGGGCGCCGTTGGCTCGGGCGGCTGCCAGAGAGGCGGCCGCGGGCAGATCCTGGTAGTCGACGTCGATCAGGGCGGCGGCTTCGCGCGCCTGGTCGCCGGTGTCGGCCACCACGATGGCCACGATTTCACCCACGTGGCGCACCTTGCCGACGGCCATCGCGGGGTGCTTGGGCTCCACCATGGGAGAGCCGTCCTTGCTGTGGATCAGCCACCCGGTGGGAATGCCGCCCACGTGGTCCATGTCCGCCCCGGTGAACACCGCGTGCACCCCGGGCGCCGCCTCGGCCTCGGTGGTGTCGACGCTCCCCAGGTTCGCGTGGGCGACCGGCGAGCGCAGCATGTAGGCGTAGAGCTGGCCCGGAAGGTTGATGTCGTCGGTGTAGCGCCCGCGCCCGGTCAGGAAGCGCGCGTCCTCCTTGCGCTTCAGGGAGGCTCCGATGAAGCCGGTTCCGTTGCTTCCGTTGTCGCTCATGACGCACCTCCCATCGCGCTCGCGCCGGCCCGAACGGCCAGGACGATGTTGTGATAGCCGGTGCACCGGCAGAAGTTGCCGTCCAGCCAGTGCCGCACGTCGTCCTCGCTCGGATCCGGGTTCCGGTTCACCAGATCGATGGCGCTCATGACCATTCCGGGCGTGCAGAACCCGCACTGCAGCCCATGGTGTTCCCGGAAGGCCTCCTGCATCGGGTGCAGGCTGGCTCCGTTGGCGAGTGCCTCGATCGTGGTCACCTCGGCCCCGTCGGCGTCCACCGCGAGGCAGGTGCAACTCTTCACCGACTGGCCGTTCATGTGAACGACGCAGGCGCCGCACTGGCTGGTGTCGCACCCCACATGAGTCCCGGTCAGTTGCAGCTTTTCGCGCAGAAACTCGACAAGGAGCGTGCGGCCCTCGACCTGCGCCGAACGCGAAACCCCGTTTACCGTCATCGTTACCGCGGGCATCGAACCTCCTTTAGCAGATGAACCGTTTTGCAGATGAAGACGTGACACCGGAGTGGCGACTTTCCCAATCGATGCATTGATTCCAGCCGATGTTACGTCGGATGTCGTCGCTGACGCAATCTTTGTTCTCACTCGATGCCTCCCTACCTTGCGGTGAGACGTCAACACAGTGTCAGGAGGAAGCGATATGGTCGGCGCACGAACAGCGAAGTGGGTGCTTCTGGTCCTGTTGGCTGCGGCGCGCGTGGACGCGCAGGAGCCGGCGGCGTGGGGCGGTGGCGAGGAAGTGTTCTTCCACACCTTCTCGATCGCGGCCGTCGATCCGGCGACCGGCGAATCGGGAGTTGCGGTCACGACCCGGAACGCATGCGTGGGCAACGGCGTGCCGTGGGTGCGCGCCGGCGTGGGCGCGGTGGCGACCCAGGCGGCGACTCGCACCGAATACGGCTACGAACTCCTTGGCCTGATGGAGCAGGGGGTGTCCCCCGAGGAGGCGCTGGCCCAGCGCCTGGCGGTCGACGAGAACGCCGCCAGCCGCCAGATCGGGGTGATCGGGGTGGACGGCCGTTCCGCCCAGCACACCGGGACCGAGAGCCAGTGGGCGGGCCATCGCGCGGGGCCGAACTACGTGGCGCAGGGGAACACCCTGGTGGGACCGGAAGTGATCGACGCCGTGGGAGACAGCTTCGAGTCGACCGAGGGATCGGCGCGCCACCTGGCCGACCGGCTGATCGAAGCCCTGCAGGCCGGACACCTGGTGGGCGGGGATGCCCGCCACGGCGAGGCCCAGTCGGCCGCCGTCATCGTCGCCGATCCGCGTCCGGGCATGGCGCGCCGCGAGGACGGCCTGACGGTGCAGCTCAACGTCTGCGAGCACGAGGATCCGCTGGCCGAGATGCGCCGCATCTACGACGCCATCTCCGAGACCTTGGGTTTCCGCCCCCTCCAGCAGGAGATCGGCCGCGACGTCTTCCAGCTCAAGCTGATGCTTCACGAACTCGGCTATTTCCGCCCCGATGCCGACGACGTTTCGCCCGAGGGCGACGGATGGAACGTCTACACCGAAGAGGCCGTCGACGCAGTGGACCGTTTTCGCTCGGACCAGGGATGGCGCACGACCGTTCCGGGGTACGTGGACGCGGCCACCGTCGAGCGCCTGTGGAGCGAGCTGGAACGGGAAGGGAAGGCCGAGGCGGTGCGACGGCGGCTGCTGGAGGTCCAGCGCATCCGGAGGTAGGGTTACCGTATGCCATACATGATGCGCTTGCCGGCGGCGCTGGGACTGGCTGCTACCCTGATTTCGGCGGCCTTCGCCCCCGCTCCGACCGCGGCCCAGACCGACCCCGAAGTGCTGGCGATCATCGATGAGGTCGACCGGCTCATGCGCGGCGAGTCCAGCACGGGCAGGATGCGCATGGAGATCGACACCGAAAACTGGTCGCGTTCGCTGGAAATGCAGGTCTGGTCGCTCGGGACGGAGCACTCGCTGGTGCGCGTGGAGAGCCCGTCGCGCGAGGCGGGCGCCGCGACGCTCAAGGTCGGCAACGAGGTTTGGAACTACCTGCCGCGCGCGGACCGCACCATCAAGATTCCGCCCTCGATGATGCTCGGCTCCTGGATGGGCTCCCACTTCACCAACGACGACCTGGTGAAGGAGAGCCGCATCATCGAGGACTACGACATCGTCATTTCGTTCGAGGGTGACCGCGATGGGGAGGAGGTCTGGGAATTCACGGCGACGCCCAAGCCCGAGGCGCCGGTGATCTGGGGCCGCATCGAACAGCGCATTCGCAAGGGCGACCGCATGCCGCTTTGGGCGCGCTACTACGACGAGGACGGCGGCCTCTCCCGCACGATAACGTTCTCGGACTTCGGTCCCATGGGCGGCCGCACGGTGCCGGCGCGCACGGTCATCGAGCCAGCGGACGGGGAGGAGCGGACGGTCGTGACCTATCTGGAACTGCTGTTCGACGTGGGTCTGGAGGAGGGCTTCTTCAGCCTGCGCAACCTGCGGGCGCGATGATGAACGATCGGGACCCCCACGGATGGGCCCGCGAGCCATGATGTGCCCGCCACTCCGTTCGGCGAGGAGCCCGGTGACGCCATGATCGACGCCGCGAACCGCATCTGGTGGCGGATCGCCTGGCGTAATCTCTGGCGCAACCGGCGCCGCACGACCCTGACCGCCTCCGCGCTCTCCTTCGGATTCGTGGGCTCGGTTCTCATGATCGGATACATGGACGGGATTGCCGAGGAGCTCGTCTCCAACGGAACCCGGGTGGCCACGGGCCAGGTGCAGATCCACGCCGAGGGCTACGAGCCGGAGAGGAGCATCCACGACACCATGGGCGGCCGCGAAGGCCTCGACGTGGAAGCGCTGCTCGCCGCCGTGGAGGCTCAGGAAGGGGTCGCCGGAGCGGCGCCGCGGCTGTACGGCGGGGGGCTGGTCAGCTCCGGTGACGAGACCGTGGGGGCCGTGCTCATGGGGGTGGATCCCGCTCGCGAGGAGGGGGTCAGCCGCTTCGGGCAGGCTCTCCTCGCCGGGCGGATGCCCGGCCCCGGCGAGATCGCGCTGGGCGACGACATGGCCGAAGCGGTCGCGGTCGAGGTCGGTGACGAGGTGGTGCTGGTCGCTCCAGCGGCCGACGGCTCGACGGGAAACGACCTTTTCACGGTGTCCGGCATCTTCAGCGTCGGGGTCGGGGCGTTCGACGACAGCTACGCTCTCCTGGAGATGGCTTCGCTCGCGGAACTGATGGCGATGGACCCCGGCCGCATCCACGAGGTGGCGATTTCCGTGGAGCGCATCCGCGAGCCCGCCCCGGCGGCCGAGCGCGTCGCGGAGGCCGCAGCCGCGGCCTCGCCCGGTCTGCTCACCGAGCCGTGGACGGTCTTTCAGGATCAGCTCTACTTCATCGTCAACTACGTCCGCTCGATGAATGCCTGGGTCGCCGCGTTCATCTTCGGGATGGCGGTTTTCGGGGTGGCGAACGCAATGCTGCTGGCCACCTTCGAACGCCGCCGGGAGTTCGCGGTGGCGCGCGCGCTGGGGACTTCGGGCGGCGCGATCGCCCGGATCGTGGTCTACGAGGGCATCCTTCTGGGCCTGATCTCCCTCGGTGCGGGCGTGGTTCTCGCGGGCCCCATCATGGTCCTGATCCACGAGAACCCGATCGACATCAGCGCCTTCGTCGGCACCTATTCCTTCGCGGGCTCGGCGGTCCGGCCCCAGCTCACGGTCGAGTACTCCTGGCTGGGTCCCCTGGTCAGCGGGATCGCACTTGTTGGCACGGGGATCGTCTCTGCGCTCCTTCCCGCCTGGCGCGCGGTGCGCGTGCCCCCCGCCGACGCGCTGGCCGACCGCTGATGGTGCGCTTTCGCACGCTCGCCTGGCTCGCCCTGCGCAATCTGGGCCGGGAGTTTCGGCGCAGCGCGCTGACCGCGGCGGCCATGGCGGTGGGGCTGGCGCTGCTGATCCTCTCCCGAACCCTGGCCGACGGTGCCCACGAGGACTGGATCGACTCCGGCGTAAGGCTCGCCTCGGGGCACGTCACCTTCAACGCGCCCGGACACCGGGACAGCCGGAGCCTCGCGGACCGCCTCACGGCCGCCCAGGTGCAGGCGTCGCTGGCCGCGGTCGCGGACGCCGCGGTTCCCGACCCTCCGCTGACCTCGGTGCGGGTCACCACCCGCGGCCTGGCGTCCTCGCCCGAAGGCGCGCTTCCCGCGTTGATCGTGGGTGTCGAGCCCACGGCGGAGCTCGCCCTGTCGAGGCTGGGCGAGGAAGTCGTCGACGGCCGCTATCTGGAGGTGGGCGACCGTCTCCACGCCTTCATCGGCGATGCGATGGCGGGGCGGCTCGGGGTCCGCACGGGATCGCGCATGGTGCTGACGGCGCAGACCGCTTCAGGAGAGATCGGGGGGCAATTGGTGCGCGTTGTGGGAACCTACCACACCGGCGTCGACGCGCTGGACGAGTCGCTGGTGCACATTCCTCTGGCCACCGCTCGCGACTGGCTCGGCGTGGAGGGCGCCACCAGCGTGGCGGTGCTCCTGCCTCATTCGTCCTTCACCGATCCGGTGCTGGAAAAGGCGCGCGCCGCCATCGATCCCGTCGGGATCGAGGTGGAAGGATGGCCGGAGACGCTGCCCGATCTGTCCGCGGCGCTGAAGCTCGACGACGGGGGCGACTGGGCCTTCCATATCATCCTCTTCATCATCGTGGCCCTGGCCATCCTGAACGCCGTGTTCATGTCGGTGCTGCACAGGAGACGGGAGATGGGGCTGCTGCGGGCCCTGGGCCTGAGCGGCGGCGAAACCGGGCTCGTCGTCTACATCGAGGGCACGCTGCTCACCGTCGCCAGCGGCATCGTCGGCGTGGGGCTCGGCTTTGCCCTGGTCTGGCTCCTTTTTCGCGACGGACTGGACATGTCCGGGATGATGCCCGAAGACGTCAACTTCGGGGGCATCGCCTTCGACCCGGTCATGGTCCCGGTGATCGAGGCCAGGCAGGTGGTGCAGAGCGCGGTCCTGTCGGCGATGATCGGCCTCTCGGCGTCGCTCTACCCGGCGTGGCATGCCGCCCGCCTGGATCCGGCTGAATCCGTAAAGGTGGAGTGAATGCACGCGAACGCCGTCCAAACCGAAGGCCTCTGGAAGGTCTATCCGCAGGAGCCGCGGCCGGTAGAGGCTGTACGGGGCGTGGATCTGGAGGTGTTTCCGGGAGAGTTCGTGGCGATGGCGGGGCCGTCGGGCTCCGGGAAGACCACGGTGCTCAACCTGCTGGGCGGCCTCACCCGTCCCACCCGGGGCAAGGTCTGGGTGAATGGGCTCGAGCTTTCGACGCTGCCGGACAGGGAGCTGGCGGCGGTGCGCCTGGAGCGGATCGGCTTCGTCTTCCAGTCCTACAACCTCCTCCCGATGCTCACCGCCCTGGAGAACGCGGAGTTCACCCTGCTGCTGAAGGGGGTGCCCGCGAAGGAGCGCCGCGAACGGGTGCGGCGGCTGTTTCGGGAGATCGGGCTGGAGGGGATGGAGGATCGCCGGCCGCTGAAGCTCTCCGGTGGCCAGCAGCAGAGGGTGGCGGTGGCGCGTGCGGTGCTGGGGCATCCCGCGTTGGTTCTGGCGGACGAACCCACAGCCAACCTGGATTCGAGCACCGCCGAGGCGCTCCTCGACGTGATGCAGAAGCTCAACCGCGACCGGGGGACCACCTTCGTCTTCTCGACCCACGACCCGCGGGTGATGGAGCGGGCGGGCCGGCTGATCCGGCTCGTGGACGGCCGCATTGCGGAGGACGTGGCGACGAGTGGGGGGTAGGCCGATGCTTGGCCGCCGGCTCCTCACGGCCCTTCTGTTATCCCTTACGCCCGCGCCCGCCATCGCCCAGCAGCCCGGCTTCTCCGGGTACTACCTGCACGTCTTCACCGGCGTGGGGGAGAGCCCGCTCGGTCCCGCCGGCGTGTCCGACGTTCAGCGGTTGCGCCTGATGTGGAACGCGTCTCCGGGCCCGGTGCGCCTGGACGCCGCCTACGAGCAAACCCTGACGTTACGTCAGGCTGGCGCGCCGGGGGCGCAGCTCTTCACCGCCACCGGTACGGCCAACGGGGGAGACTGGCTCTCGCTGGACGACGAGATCCACTCCGGCGAGCGCGCCGAGTGGCGTCACCGATTCGACCGGCTGAGCGCGCGCGTGGACCTGGGCGCCAACGCCGACCTGGTCGTCGGCAGGCAGCCGGTGTCGTGGGCGACCACGCTCTTCCTCACCCCCGCCGACCCCTTCTCGCCCTTCGACCCGTCCGATCCCTTCCGGGAGTATCGGATCGGGGTGGACGCGGCCAGGCTGCGCTACTACCGGGGGGCGTTCACCCATTTCGAGGTGGTCGCGCGCCCCGCCCGCATCGGCGACCGCGAGACGCTCACGCTGCTCGGCCGCGCCAGCACCAACGTCGCGGGGTGGGACCTTGGGGGATGGGCGGGGGTGGTGCACGACACCTTCGGCGGCGCGGCCTTCCTGAGCGGGGCTGTGGGGCTGTGGGCGCTGCGGGCGGAAGCGGCCGTGCGCGACGTGGACGGCCGAACGGTGGCGCGCGCCGCGATCGGGCTCGACCGCACGCTACCGGTCGCCGGTCGCGACCTGTACGTCGTCATCGAGTACCAGCACGACGGTCTCGGCGCCACCTCACCGGACGGTCTTTTCGCCGCCGCAACCAGCCGCGCCTTCGCCCAGAGCGAGATGCAGGTCCTCGGCCGGGACACGGGCGTTCTGCAGCTGTCGTATGCGCTCCACCCCCTGGTGTCGGCGAGCGGTCTCCTGCTGGGCAGCCTGCGCGACGGATCATTCCTGGCTTCCCCCGGCCTGAGCTATTCCGCATCGGAGAGCCTGTCGCTCCGCCTCGGTGCGTTCTTCGGCGTCGGGAAGGCGCCGGCGGCCGAGGCTGCGACGTGGACGCTGGAATCAGAGTACGGGGCCCTGCCGAGAGTGCTCTTCGTGTCGGCGAACTGGTTCTTCTAGGGAGTTGGCTTCCATGCCGACTCGATCCATTGATGGAAACCGGCGGATGACTTGCTCCGGATCCGCCGCCGCCTCGTCAACCCCGCCCCACACCAGCAGTGAGGGAACCGGGGCGGCCATCGTCGCTGCGTCCGTAACCTCATCACGCAGTCGGTGGCGAAGCGCTTTCGTGAAATGGTAGTCGCTGATCCAGCCGGCTGACCGACCTCCGCAGATGGCCATCACGTCTGCTCTCGTCGGCCGCACCAGGGCGCCGCCGTCCCGAAAGTCGTACGCCCAGGCTCCGGTGATCCCCGTCGAGTACGGGTACGCCGGATCCAAGCTTCCATCCTCGGTTCCGGGCCAGCAACCCGGGGCGTGACCCAGCGTCATCGTGTGCCCGAACTCGTGCGTGATGTGGCCTACGCGTCCCTCCTCAACCAGCGTAGAGATTGTCCGTCGTCCGGTATTGTTACCGTTGGTAGCCACGACCTCTCCCGTCATCGTTCCCATGTGATAACGGTCGGATCCTTCCATCACCCTGATCGCCTCGGTCTTCAGGGTCAACAGGCGCTGGATGTTGATCTCGGTCACCACCGGTTCATGCAGGACCAGGTCGTAGTCGTCGGCGATCGGCAGCAGCGTGTTCATCTTCCAGAGCACCTTGTGGTGCAGCGGATCGGCTGCCATCTCGCGGGTGATCCGCAACACGGCCGAATCGGGTTTCTCGCTCCACAGGAAGGGCACAATCATGAGGCGAAACTGGGGCATGGCCCGCACGTCCACCGGCAGCCGGCCCGTCTCCGGAATGCGTTTCGCCACGCCCAGAGACGGATCCAACGTGCCCTCCGGGTCGATCTCGGCCACCATCTCGAGTCCGGGCTGGATCTGTGTCCCCGGGATCACCGCGTTGGCCGACGTCTCGAGCGACCCTTCGTAAACCTCGGTGGGGAGGGGGCCCCGCTTGCCCGGAATGTGCTCGACGTACGTCTCGCGGCCGTTGACGTAGAAGCGGACACGTACCGGCGGAATGCCCACGTCCGTCTCAGCGGCAGCCGTCGGGAACTCCCGCACCAGCGCGTCGTCACCCGCTACCAGCGGCACCGGGAACTCCCGCGACTGCACGGCCTGCACCAGATACGCCGCCGCCGCCGCACCGCTGCCGCACGCCTTCACCTGGACACTGCTCATGGCCGCCAGCCATGCGCCGAACCCGGCATCTGAGGGCGCGCAGAGGCGGGTGCCTCCGGCCCCAAGAGACTCAAGTTCACCGAGCGCGGTCCGGCGGGATCGAGCCGGTCAAAGCCGGATAGGTGACGGGACTACCGCGTGGCCGTCGTCCCTTCTCGGCGTCGATCCTGGGCCAAACGGGGTCCCTGCCCAACCGCAGGTACCTCAGGTTGGACAGGTTGCCGAGCTCCGGCGGGATCGGACCCGTCAGGCGATTGCCGCTCACGCTCAGCCCCCAAAGGCTGGCGAGCCCGCCGAGCTCAGAGGGCAGGGCACCGCTGATCGCATTGCCCCACAATTCCAGCGTGACCAGACTCGCGAGACCGCCCAGCTCCGGCGGGATCGGGCCGGTCAGCCGGTTGCCTGGCAAATACAGGGCATCGAGCTTGGCAAGCCCGCCGATCTCAGGCGGTAACCGGCCCGCCAGCCCGTTCTCAGGCAGTCTCAGCCTCGTGACCCGCCCCTCGCGATCGACCCGGACCCCGTGCCATTGCGCGAGCGGGGCGTCCGTAAGCCAGTTCTCGCTGTTCGTCCAGTTCGGCCCGTCCGTCGCTTCGTACAGCACAACCAAGACCTCCCGATCCGAGAGGGGAGCACACTCCGCGCCTGTACCTTCGTGCTCCGCAATCCCGTCCAGCCATGCCCGGAACGCGGCAGCGGGCGATACGCACAACTCGGTGTCCGCGTACCGGAATTCGCGCAGCGGAAGCCGCGCCAGCGACTGCGGCAGTCGCCCTGACAGATCGTTGCCGCCCAGCTTCAGCACCGTCATGTGGCCAAGGTCCCCCAGCTCGGGGGAAACCACGCCCGCCAGTCCGTTGCCCGCCAGGTCGAGCTCCAGCACCCGGCCGAGCGAGTCGGCGCTCACGCCGTGCCGGTCGCCGGCGGCGCCCTCGCCCCGCCAGCCACCCGCGTTCGTCCAATTCGTGCCTCCCGCAGCCCCGTACAGCGAGTCCAGGGCCGTGCGATCCGCCTCGTTGCAGAACGGTCCTTCGCGGTTGTCGATCGCCCCCGAACCCCGTCTCTGGTGCGTCCCCCCGCAGACGGTCGCCCGGTTATTGGTCAGACGCCCGCGTCAACGGCTAGCGGAAGACGCCGCCTCGGGGAACGAGGCTGGAGGTGGCAGGCCGTGGCGCGGACGCGAACACGGATCGCCCCGGCATATGGCCGTCCGTCCGTTCGCCATGTTCCTGGCGAGCGCATTGCGGACATGATCGACTTGCCGTCTCTTTGCGCATCGCATCCTCATCTTTGTGGCAGCGACGCTGTCGGCCACCCTTTGGACGTACGCCTGCGGCAACGGGACGGCCACGATCACGGCGACTGCGGGAGGCGTGTCGGGGAGCGCGACGGTGACGGTGGCCCAGGAGGTGACAATCAAGGAAGCATACAATGCCCGGATGCAGACAGTTTTCACGACTTGGAATGTTCATCGTGGCCGTAGTAGTCGCGGTGGCCGCATGTGACAGCACCATTGTGACGGTTACACCTGTGACGGTTACACCCACGTTCACTCTGTCTGGGACGGTCAGCGACAGCCGGAGAAACGGGCCAGTGCTTGCCGGCGCGGTCGTGCGGCTCGACAACGGCAGACAGGAAGCCATGACCACCGGTCCCGACGGGCGCTACCGCTTCCTGAACGTCTGGGGGACGGTCACGGTTACGGTCACCGCCGAGCCCAGCTATTTAACTGAGACCGTCAAGATTACGGTGGACGAAGACCGCACGCTGGATTTCGATCTCGAACACACGGGAACGCCTCCGTACGGGGGGACTGTGTTCATTTCGCCGCGGGTCATCGAGCCTTCCGATCCCACGACGCTCGGGAGCATCACGTACGCGGGTCGCGGCCCGCGCTATGTGTACGATCGACGGCCCGACATGTGGATTACGATCGATGCCTACCTGTTCGATGTACGGTACGGTGAACACGAGGTGGAATTCCGCGTCAATCCCGAATTCGGCAGCAAGGAGGCCGCACAGGCGGAGGTCGAGACGTACGCTCCTGCCCTGGGGCGCCTGCCGGCAGTTCTGCTGTCCGCGATGCCGCACCGGGGGATTACCATCAACGCCGGCTACGAACCCTGGGGAGGCGGCCTGATTCACACGGACCAGGGGAAGGATTACATTCGCTGCGGTCTTGTGGCGGAAGTGTTTGTCCATGAAGCCGCGCATGTCGCTCTCGATCCGGAGCATCGTGACTCCTCCGGCTGGCGCGCAGCGCAGCGGGCGGACGGCGTCTTCATATCCGACTACGCCCGTGACCATCCAGACCGCGAGGATATCGCAGAGAGCTTTCTCACGTACCTTGCCGTGCGGTATCGGCCAGAGCGGCTGACCGACGCCGACCGAGCTGCGATTCTGACGGCTATTCCGAATCGCCTGATCTACTTTGACGAACAGGGATTCGACATGTCGCCCTTTTGAGACATTTCACGAATCAGTTTAGTGAACCCTCCTCCTGGCAGAGGTCGACGAAGCCTCCTAACCGTTTCAGTTACAGGAGGTTACCGGCGCCGCCAAGCTTGCGCGTCCGGAATCCCGCGGGTGAACAGCACGTCCAAGCCCGGCTCGGCCAACAGTTCAGCCATCCCTGCGCGCCTCCGGTCTGCGCCCGCTGACAAGTCGCGCAGAAAGCCGCGCACCTGCCCGGTGATTCGGTCGCGCAGGATGGTCATCGGACGGTCCGTCTCCTCGTCCAGCGTGAAGGATCCGCCCGGCCCGTCCAGCGTGAAAGGCACACCGAGGGCCGCGTGTCCGGGCACTCGCTCCGGGTCGGAGGGGCGCAGTCCCTAGCCGCCGCCGGTGCCTCGGTCGTTGAGATGCAGACCGTCGGCCGATGGCAATCCCCCTCCATGCCGCTATGCCCGGGGCCAGCTCGCCGCCCGCGGCGCGGTCGCCAAGCTCCGTATGTGGACGCCCCCCTGGTTGGCAAGCCTGACATCGCTACGGGGCGTAGAGACCCCGGTGGGCGTCTATGCCTAGCTCCCCTGTTCGGAGGTCATCTCAGCGACCACGCATAGGATTGGTAGGCTTCCTCGAGCTCGCTGACCGATTTCCCTGTCAGATCAAGCAGCGCCGTGATGAGCTGGTCGTTGGAGACGATCTGCCCTGAGTTGATTCGGTAGATCAGAGCATACAAAACGCCTGGCGCACGTTTCTCCAGATAGGTGAACAGCATGCACGACTGCGGGTACGTTGGTCTGGGATCAGGATAAAAGGCCTCGCCGAGACGGAGCAGCTCCGCGAGGGGTATGAGACTGGCGCCCGGATCCGGGAAGCCATCGGTGCACCACGGGAATGGCGTTGAGACTCTGAGCGATCCGTCGTCGGTGAACACACCACCCTCCCAGTACATCGCAGTACCTTCGACAAGCCATAGGGAGGGGAAGGAGTCCCCCCACGCCTGTGGCCATACCGCGAACAGGAAATCGTGGCCTATCTCATGCAACTGAGTGCCGAAGTCTGGGTCTGGGAACGTGTACGGAATGATGAACCAGCGCGGGTAGCCCCAGTGCGTCCCGTGGTATGGATAACAGGCCGATGTGTTTCTGGTGTCGGGGTTAAAGTAAAGACAGTTTGGCCCTAGCTCCCCAAGCTTCAGATAGACTTGCTCGTTTGTTGTGTAGTAGACATCAATCCAGTCGCCGCGGTTTTCGACGTAGAGGGCATCAAAGAAGTCCCAGACTCGCTTCAGATGCTCTGCGTGTTCTCTGCTGAAGGTTGGGCCGATGTCAGAGAACACGCGAACGTTGGCCACTTGATGAGCGTGTGGATAGTCGGCAGCCAGGGTGCGGACCCATGCCGGGTCTGTGTCAGGGAAGGGGGACGTAGGCTGCGGGGTCGGTGGCTGGGAGATCGCAAAATCGAGCACTCTGTCTGAGGCCAGGTCCACCACACCGCTGACTGACGCGAACCCTTCCGCCATTGCTCGAATGGTGAACTCCCCTTGCTGCAGGGCTTCCAGCACGTAGCGCCCCCTATCGTCGGTGGTCGCCTGACGCCCGGCATCAGGGCCATCGACGACCTCAACGACGGCACCAATGACGTAACCGTCGGGTGTAGTGACCGCGGGCGCTGCCGTCCCAACACCCGATTCGCCCGCGCTGCTGCTCCCAGGCCGGTAGCTCGCTCCGTCGCCAAACCCGTTCGTCTGGGAGTCGGTCCACCCCCCCCACCCATGATTGACGGTGCCTGATAGCGTTGCCACCGACTGCGTCGGCCGAGGGGGGTCGGGGGGCGGGGGCTCGGTGGCGCCGTCCCCGCACGCGGAGGCCCAAGCGACACCCGCCAGCGCCGCCGACAGCAGGATGGTGATGCGGTGACGGCTCATTGCACTTCTCGGGCAGAGGGTCGTGTCACTGTAAGGTGTACATTACAACATGTAAAGCATACTCTACAATTTGTGAGCCCGACCTCGGGCGGGAGCTGATGGATCGGCTTCCGCCCCCCGGCTGCGAAGCTCAGCGCTGCCACGCCGCCGCGTCCGGAATGCCGCGGCTGAACAGGACATCCAGGGCCGCTCCGGCCGCAATCGCCGCCGCGTCGGCTTGCGCCACGTCCGCGTCCGCGTCCGCCAAATCGCGTAGAATGGCCCGCACCTGTCCATTCCGGGGATTGCGCAGGATGGTCATCGCCCGGTCGCTGTCCCCGTCGAGCGTGACGGTGCCGGCGGGGCCCGAGAGCGTGATGCTCGCGAGAGCGTCGGCCCAACCTGAACGCACCGGCAACGCAAAGACGAAGCTGGCATTGCCCTCGCCGTGGGGCGCTTCCCACAAGGCGAAGTTGAGCGAGAACAGATCGCGTCCGTCGTGAGCCGTTCCGGCGATGGTGTAGTCGCCCGCGGAATCCGGCAGCACCGGCGCGGCATCGACCACGAACGCCGGTTCGAGGAACGGAACGCCCGCCTCGTTGACCCCGCCCCACAGCAGCAGTGCGGTCACTGCCGCAACCCCGAAGTCGTAACGTAGCCTGTGACGAAACATCTTGGTGAAGTTGTAGTCACTGATCCAGCCTGTTGCCCAACCGCAGTGGCCCATGGTTTCACTAGCGTGCGGCGGGATCAGCCTGCCGCCACCTTGGAAGTCGTACCCCCAAACTCCGATGTGTCCGGTCGGGTAGGGGTACGAGGGGTCGAAGTATCCATCGACATCTCCGGGCCGACAGCCCGGCGCGTGCCCCAGGCTCATCGAGTGTCCCATCTCGTGCGCGATGAGACCCGACAACAGATCATCGCTTGTCCGGCGTTCGTCCGTGACGTAGATGAGGGAGGTTCGAGTCTGCCAGATTCCCGTAGCCGTACCATTTTCCGTCAGCATCGCCATGTAGTGCTGTCCGGTCGCGCCTTCAAGAACCTGCAGCACTTCGACTTCGCGCTGCGGTCCGTAGTTGGAGTTGTCCGAGGTCCATACCGGCTCGTGCAGGGTGAACCCGAAGTCGTCGGGGACCGGTAGCAGCGTCCTCATGTCCCGCAGCGCCTCGTCGTTGTGGGGATCGGCGGCGATCCTCTCACTGAGGGAGAGGACCAGCGAGTCGGGGTCCGCGCTCCGCAGGAAAGGCACCAGTGTGAGATGGAACGGCAGCTCGTGAACGTCAGCTGCCAGCCGCCCCGTTTCCGGAATGCGCCTCGCCACGCCGAGGGATGGATCCAGCGTACCGTCCGGGTCGATCTCGACCACCATCTCGAGTCCGGGCTGAATCACCGACCCCGGAATCACGGCGTTGGCCGAGGTCTCCAGCGACCCTTCTACCACCTCGGTCGGCAGAGGCCCGGGCTTGCCCGGAATGTCCTCAACGCGCATCTCCCGGTCGTCGAGGTAGAAGCGGGCCCGTACCGGCGGAATGCCCGCGTCCGTCGCGACAGACGCCACCGGGAACACCCGCAGCAGCGCGTCGTCTCCCGCCACCAGCGGGACCGGGTTCTCCCGCGACTGAACGGCCTGGGTCAGGTACGTGGCCGCCAGGGCGTGGCTGCACGACGCGATCCGCCGGTTGGGGATCCCCCTCAGCCACGCCGCAAATCCGGCGTCCCCAGGGGCGCACAGGCCCGTGCCCCCGGCGGCGAGGTCATCGAGGTGCTCCAACGCGGTCAGGCTGCCCGGAAGTGCCCCCGACATTTCGGCGTTGCCCGACAGGCGTAACGTGCGTGAGCTTGCCAACCCGCCGAACTCGGATGGCACTGGGCCGGTGAGGTTGTTGAAGCTGAGATCCAGGTCCTCCAACCGAGCGAGGCCGCCCAGCTCTACCGGGACCGGGCCGGACAGGGCATTTCTATCGGCAAACAAGGTTTCCAGGCTGGTGAGCCCGCCGAGTTCCGCCGGAAGCGGACCCGTCAGGCCGTTGCGGGCGATCTGCAGTTGCTCCAAGCTGGAAAGGCCACCGAACGTTAATGGGAGCGGACCCGTCAGTTCGTTGTCCGAGAGGGAGAGACGGGTCAGACTCGCAAGGTTGCCGAGCTCCGGCGGGATCTCGCCGGTCAGGCTGTTCCAATTAAGGACGAGGGATTCAAGGTTGGAGAGGTTGCCGAGCTCCGGCGGGATCGGGCCCGTCAGAACAATGCTCTGATGACGATCAATCGAGAAGTCGCGACTTCTACGCCAGAAGTCGGACTTGCCCACGCTCAGGTGCGTCAGCTTGGAGAGGTTGCCGAGTTCAGGCGGGATCAAACCCGTCAGGGTGTTCCAGCCAAGGTTCAGCACCTCAAGTTCGGTGAGGTTGCCGAGTTCCGGTGGGATCGAGCCGGTCAGATAGTTGTTGAACAGGGCCAGGACGATCAGCTGCGCGAGGTCGCCCACCTCTGGGGGCATCGAGCCGGCCAGACCGTTTTCGCGCAGGTTCAGTGAAGTCACCTGCCCTTCGCGATCAACCCCAACCCCGTACCATTCCCCGAGCGGCGCATACGTGAGCCAGTTCTCGTCGTTCGTCCAGTTCGGGCCGTTCGTCGCCTCGTGCAGCGCGACAAGGGCGGCCCGGTTCGAAACGGGCACGCACTCCGCGCCCGTGCCCTCGTGGGACGCGATGCCGTCCAGCCATGTCTGGAACGACGGGGTGTGCGGCGCGCACAACTCCGTGTCCGCGTATCGAAGTTCCACCAGCGGGAGCCGCGCCAGCACCACGGGCAGCCGGCCCGACAGCGCGTTGTTCCCGATCCGCAGCATCGTCATCCGCTCCAGGTCGCCCAGAGCCGGGGGAAGCCTGCCCGTCAGCCCGTTGCCCGCGAGGTCGAGCTCCACCACCCGGCCCAGAGAATCGGCGCCCACCCCGTGCCACAGGCCGATCGCGCCCTCGCCCCGCCAGCCACCCGCGTTCGTCCAATTCGTGCCTCCCGCAGCCCCGTACAGCGAGTCCAGGGCCGTGCGGTCCGCCTCGTTGCAGAACGGTCCTTCGCGGTCGTCGATCGCCCCTGCCCACTCGACGAAGTCGGTCGTTCCCGGAACGCAGAGCCCGGCGTTCTCCTGAATCTGTAAGCGTTCAAGACCGGTGATCCGCAGCACGGACATGGGCAACGCACCCGTGAGCTGGTTTTGCTCGAGCCGCAGGTCCTCCAGGTTGGAAAGGCTTCCGAGTTCGGGCGGAATCATGGGCCGCCTGTCAGATGGTTGGCCGATAGGTACAACCGCCCTAGCCTGGTCAATTGGCCGAGTTCCGGTGGGATCGGACCCGTGAGGTAAGCACCCTTGAGATACAGGGCTCGCAGATTGGAGAGGTTACCCAATTCCGGCGGAATCGCACCCGTCAGGCCGGTGCCCCCGATCCAAAGCCTCTCCAGCTTGGAGAGGCGACCGAGTTCCGGTGGGATCGCACCCGTTAGCAGTTGGTTGTTGGCGAGCTCCAGGCCCTCAAGCTCCGCGAGGTCGCCGAGTTCCGACGGGATCCGGCCCTCCAGTTTGTTGCTCACAACGCTCAGCCACCGAAGATTGGAGAGGGTTCCCAATTCGGGTGGGATCGCACCCGTCAGAACGTTGCCGTCCAGCTCCAGGCCTTCCAGCTCCGCGAGGTCGCCGAGTTCCGGTGGCAAGTGGCCCACCAGTCCGTTTTCCGGCAGCTCGAGTGAAATCACCCGCCCCTCGCCGTTCACCTCGACACCGTGCCAATCCTTGAGGGGCGCTTGGGTCAGCCAGTTGTCCCGGTGCGTCCAGTTCCGCCCGGCGGTGGCCTCGTGCAGTGCGACCAAGGCCGCCCGGTCAGGGTTCAACACCGTGATCGCGGACGTCCCCTGCGCGCTCCCGGACGTGGCAGTGATCGTGGCCGTGCCCTCGGCGACGCCATGGACGAGTCCCGATCCGTCGACGGTCGCCACCGACACATCCCTCGACGACCAAGCGAACTCCGCCCCGGCCACAGGGTGCCCGTTCTCGTCAAACGCCTCGGCCGCCAGGCGCACCGTATCCCCCGACGCGATGGTGGCCGCGGCCGGCGACACCTCCACCGAGCCTGCCGACTGCATCACCGTGACTGCCGCGCTCCCGAACGCATCCCCCGCCGTCGCGGTTACGCGGGTGGTGCCCGTGCCCACGGCCGTCACCAACCCGGCCGAGTCGACCGCCGCGACGGTCGTGTCGCTGCTAGCCCACGTGACCGGCTCGTCCTCCATCACGCGGCCCAACTGGTCACGCACCTCGGCTACCAACCGGACGGTGTCTCCCAGTGCCATCACCTCCACCGTGTCCGGCGTCACCGCCACCTTGGTCGGCGTGGGCTCAGCCACCACCAGTGCCGCACTATCGCTCACGCCGGACGAAGTGGCCGACACTTCCGCCTCACCCAGTCCGACCCCGGTCGCCAGCCCGGACGCGTCCACCGCAACCACAGACGTGTCGCTCGATGTCCACTCAAACTCCGCCCCCGCCACGGCATGCCCGTTCGCGTCCACGGCTCCCGCCGTCAGCCGCAACGTGTCGCCGTGCACCAGCGTGGCCTCGGCGGGCGAGACTACGACCGTGCTCACCTCCTGGGCCACGGTCACGGTTGCGGAGCCCGACGCGGAGCCCGCTGTCGCCGTGATCGAAGCCGTCCCGTTGGCCACGGCTGTGACCAGACCGGTGGAACTCACCGTCGCCACGGTGGTGGCGCTACTCAGCCAGGCCACCGTGGCGCCCGCCATCGCCTGCCCGTTCTGGTCGCGCACCTCCGCGGAGAGCTGCACCGTCTCGTCCAGTGCCGCCAGCTGCGCCGTGGCCGGGCTCACCGTGACGGTCGTGGGCCGCGGGGGATCGGGGGGCGGGGGCGGTGGTTCTGTAGCCCCGTCGCCGCAGGCGTACGCCCACAGGACCGCCGAAAGCGTCGCTGCCGCAAAGATGAAGATTCGATGGCGGTTCATGCATCCATCTCCGGCCCGGATGGGCGATCCTGATGCAACTATTCGTCCAAGGCACCAGTGAATCATCAATTATGATTGCAGGCGGTCCGGCCAGGCCGCAATCCCCAAAAAGGGGGATGACGGAACCGCCTGTCGATCGGCCGGAAAATGTCCCGGTTCGGCGGCTGCCCCGCGAAGGGAGCGGCAGCGGACTCGGTCTTTCTCGCCCCCGGCGGCTTGAGCTGGTCCGGTCGGAAACTACGAGGAAGCGGCCATCAGCGAGGTTTGACCTCTCATCCGGCCTCCGGGTATCTTGGAGCATGGACCACTTGGATCGCATCACGCTGGAGCCGGCCAAGAGAGGCGGGAAGCCGTGTATTCGGGGACTCCGGATCACGGTGTACGATATCCTTGAGTACCTGGCCTCCGGAATGACAGAAGCGGAAATCCTGGCGGATTTCCCTGACTTGCAGCCCGAAGACATCCAGGCTGCGCTGTCGTTCGCGGCGGCGCGTGAGCGCAGGCTCGTTTCGATCCCGCCCGGGTGAAGGTCCTCTTCGACGAGAACGTCTCTCCGCGTCTCGTCGCCGCCCTATCGGACGTGTTTCCGGGATCCGTCCACGTTCGCGGCATCGGCTTGGCCCGAGCGACCGACGACGCAATCTGGGTTTACGCCCGGGACCGAGGCCTCACGATTGTCTCGAAGGACTCGGACTTCCACCAGGTGAGCTTCCTTCGGGGTCCGCCTCCCAAGGTCATCTGGATTCGGCGGGGCAACTGCTCCACGGCGGACATCGAGGCATTGCTACGATCCAACCGAACCGAGATCCTCGCTTTCGGGACCGATGAGGAAGCAGCGTTCCTGGCGCTTTCCTAGGCAATGCCGTGCGCGGTGGCGCTCCCTCACGCCGGAACGGGGACTGCGGCGGGCTGAAGGGGGTCCAAGACCTTCTGAATGCTCCGGGCGCCTGCAAGAACTCGCCACGCCCCCGACTGAGAAAAAAACGAGGTTGCCGCCCCAATGGATTTGCCCGAGAGTCACGCAACCTCCAGTTACGTTTGGAACCAGGATCCAGAGTTCACGATCCAGAGCATCAAGCCGGTCTTCATGATGAGCCCGCTCTCGATCGCAAAGTACATTCCGCCGGGATCGGTCGACTTCGACCTGGTGGTGTTCGACGAGGCGAGCCGGACCGCCGACCTGGAGAGCATCCTGGGCATGTTCTGCGCCCAGGGGGCCCGCTCTTCGTCGAACCTGGCGGTGGTGGACCCCGAGCGGCCCGGACGACACCTCCTGGGCATCGAGTGCGACGGAGCCACCTACCACAGCTCCCGCTCCGCCCGGGACCGGGACCGCCTAGGGCAGCAGGTGCCATCCGCCTCTTCGGCTTCAAGAGATCCGGCCCAAAGATCGTCAAACGCTTCCGGCAGGTACTGAACGACCTCGTGGCCCAGGGAGCAATCCTGCGCGAAGGATCGCTGTTGCAGGTTCTGGACGACGCCGAGGCAGGGTTCCCTAACTGAATAACCCTGACGTTACGTCAGGCTGGCGCGCCGGGGGCGCAGCTCTTCACCGCCACCGGCACGGCCTCCGGCGGAGACTGGCTCTCGCTGGACCGGTTCGACCGGCTGAGCGCGCGGTTCGACCTGGGCGCCAACGCCGACCTGGTCGTCGGCCGGCAGCCGGTGTCGTGGGCGACCACGCTCTTCCTCACCCCCGCCGACCCCTTCTCCCCCTTCGACCCGTCCGATCCCTTCCGCGAGTATCGGATCGGGGTGGACGCGGCCCGGCTGCGCTACTACCGGGGGGCGTTCACCCAGTTCGAGGTCGTCGCCCGCCCCGCCCGTATCGGCGACCGCGAGACGCTCACGCTGCTCGGCCGCGCCAGCACCAACACGGCGGGCTGGGATGTGGGGGCGTGGGCCGGCGTGGTGCACGACACCTTCGGCGGCGCGGCCTTCCTGAGCGGGGCGGTGGGGCTGTGGGCGCTGCGGGCGGAAGCGGCCGTGCGCGACGTGGACGGCCGAACGGTGGCGCGCGCCGCGATCGGGCTGGACCGCACACTGGCGGTCACCGGTCGCGACCTGTACGTCGTCATCGAGTACCAGCACGATGGTCTCGGCGCCACCTCACCGGACGGTCTCTTCGCCGCCGCAACGAGCCGCGCCTTCGCCCGGAGCGAGATGCAGGTCCTCGGCCGGGACACGGGCGTTCTGCAGCTGTCGTATGCGCTCCACCCCCTGGTGTCGGCGAGCGGTCTCCTGCTGGGCAGCCTGCGCGACGGATCATTCCTGGCTTCCCCCGGCCTGAGCTATTCCGCATCGGAGAGCCTGTCGCTCCGCCTCGGTGCGTTCTTCGGCGTCGGGAAGGCGCCGGCGGTAGAGGGCGTTGCTCCGATCCTCGAGTCCGAGTACGGGGCCCTGCCACGAGTGCTCTTCGTGTCGGCGAACTGGTTCTTCTAGGGAGTGGGGTTCCATACCGACTCGATCCACCGATGGAACCGACGGATGACTTGCTCCGGATCCGCCGTCGCATCGCCGAGCGTGCATCCGGCCAGCCGCACGCAGCTGCGATCCAGCGTACGGCGTCGCACTTCCACCTGATCGACGATGGCGCTCCAGTTGTCCCGCGAGCGTTCGCGGACGGCCCACAGGAGCACGGCCCAGCTCAGGAATTCCTTCAGGCTGCACGCCAGCGGGACCTCCTCCCTCCAGTAGCGGCTCATCGTCGAAGCACTCAGGTTGACGTCAGCCGCGAGCTGCCTTACTGAATTCGCCGGGACGAACGGGGTGCCGGCGGGATCATTTTCGAGGCCGCAAACCCGGCTGATCGCTTTCTGGACAGGAGGCCTGAAGGAATAGTCGGAAAGCAGTCTCAACCCGAGATTCCACATCGGATCCCGGCCATCTCTGCCGACCTCCCTGAGGACGGCCAGGAGCCGCTCCTCCGCTTCGTCCGCCCAGACGATCCGCAAGCTGGGTGAACGGAGCGGTTGAAGCCATCGCCAGCAGTCGACCCGAAGAGGCGCCACCACGACGCAGGGCGGGCTGACAAGGCCGAACGCCGACTGGAGCCACTTGACGTCGGCATCGACGCACTCCGCAATTCCGTAGACGATCGCGCGGGTTCGTGTCGGTGGCGCTTCGAGGACTCTTCTGGAACGCGCCTGTTCGACGGACGCACCGGCGAGCAGTCCGTTCAGCTGGTTCCGCAGCCCTTTGTCCCTGCAATAGAGCAGGTAGGCAAGTTGTTCCGACTGCATCCCGGTCCAGACCGCCCGCATGGGTAGGTGCGCGGCCGACCGTCGCCCGGTCCCCGCCTATCGTTAGCCTGACAATGACGATATGGCACGATGCCGTCTTGTCGCGCCTCCCAAATGGGATGCCGCGTCTAATGGTGTGCAGTATGCCGTAGCATCGGTCACTGATACGGCATGAACGCGCTCACCCGTCCGGCTGGCGCCTGCTACGCTGGGGGGGGTGAAGGGCGGGAAACCCTTCCAGCGACAGCACCCGCCGCACCAGATCCGCCTGCCGTGAGATGCCCTGCTTGCGGAAGATCTTCTTCAGGTGCCAGCGGACGGTGTCCTCCGTGCGCCCAGTCATCGCTGCGATGTCACGCACGGTCCGGCCGGCGCCCACCATGGTCGCCACTCGGCCCTCGGCCGGAGTCAGGTTCAGGGCCTCCGCCACGAGCCCGGCATCGATCCGGGGCCGGCTCGCCGGCTCGGCGATCAGCACGAGTGCGGCGACCCGCTGCGCGCGCAGATCCCATTCGCGCTTGGTCACGGGAGTGACGTGGACGACCACTCGAGGAGCGTTTCATGAACAGATTCAAACCACTCACCATGGCCAGTTCGCGCCATCGCCGTGCACGGGGTGCGACGCCCGTCTTGTTGGGCGCCGCGAACTCGGTGACGGCGTATCACATCGACCTCGCGGGCGCGAACGCCACCCTCACGGTCACCGGCACGGTCACGGAGACCGGCACCGCCGCACCCATCAAGGGTGTGCAGATCAAGGTGGACGGCGCGGCTCCGCTCAACGCCGCAACGAGCGGTGGGAACAAGGGCAAGCTCGTGACGGGAGACGACGGCACCTACACGGCGATTATCCCGGCCAAGGCAATCGGCGAACTCAGCCACATAACGGTGTCGAAGAGCGGCTATGTCTTCACACCCGCGTCATTCCCCGTCCCCGCCCTAGCCGGGACGAGCGCAACCGCCAGCTTCACCGGCTACACGGTCGCCACGATTTCGGGCAGGGTGGCCGCTCCGGGTGGCGGACCCATGAGCGGCGTTATGGTCAAGGTGCACGAAGGTGCAGTACCAGACCTAACCAAAGCAGCCGTGGATTCCGTAACAACCACGGCGACTGGGACCTTCAGTCTCGATGTGGCCTGGGGCACCTTCACGATCCGAGCCGAGGTCGCGGACGCCGATTCTGACGATGCTGAAGATGAATCGGACCGTCTGAGGACGTTTACCTGGTTCGGGTACCCGGGGGCAGCAAACGGTGTGGTCGCCGTCGCTCCCAGCCAGCCCGTGGCGTTCGGTCAAATCCAGGCGAAGAGCGTCGCGCCCCGAGTCACGGCCAAACGGTTGAAGCGTACAACGACGGTCGCGCCGGCCTTCAGTGGCGACTATACCAGCGAAGTCGAATTGACTTGGGAATACGAGACTGATGCCGCGCACGTCGTCGCGGCCGCCGCCAGCGCCACCATCCAAACCAAGGTCGGAACCGGCGAATGGACCCCCGCCGCCACCACCGGCACCGTGGAAGACGCGGAGGTGAAGACCGGGACCACTGATACCTACGAGAAGAAGGCCACGATTAGCATTAGCAACGCCTCTCTTGACGGTGAGTTCAGTGTACGGGTCGGCCACCCCGCGACAGACGACGACGGCGGCGCCATCGAATTCGGCACGGATAACCCCAACCCCACCTCTGACGCGGTTGAAGTTGCTGCAGTGGCCACGCAGGCCCGCGGTGTCGCGGGGAAACGGGTTGGGGCCGTAGTCAGTGCTACCTGGTCGGCAACGGGTAGCGCGAGATTGGTCCATCGCGTCGTCCTGCAAGTGGCAGTCAGCGATAGCCGATCCGAATGGCTCGTCGTGCCCGAGTTCTCCAGCGTCGCCGGCATCGGCGCCGACGCGACGAGGGTGGCAACGGGAGCTGACAAGGGCAAGTGGTCCTGGAGCTTTGACCTCGCTGCTTGGCTTGAGGCTTCACCCACCGGTCAGCCCTTCGATCTTGCCGACGGTACGGGTTCGATCACCGTCACCAAGGCCATGCTGGAGGAGATGCTCACGGTCCGCGTTGAGTCGCAGAATGCCACCACTAGGGCTGACGCTGACGCTGACGAGTGGGAGGCGTCGACCAACACGGGATCTGTCACAGAGAAGCCATAACGACCCTTCAACACCATCAGTCTGACTGATGGTCGCAGACAACTCACCCCCCGTCCGGGACGCCCGGGCGGGGGGTGATGTTCGTGGCGGCGGCGGCGGAGACCCGTCCGGTCTTCGACGGGGACGGACACTCCAGCGAACGCTGTGACGAACGAACGTGGCCGTGGTCGGGCGCGAGCCCGCCGAATGGTATCCGAGCTTGTCATGGGGCTACGGCCAAATCAATCGCGCGGCTATGGAACTTGAGAGGGACGGTGTCCCAAACTACCGCTCGCGGGTTCACGTCCCCCTGTCGCCGATGTGCGCGGTCCTGGCCTTCTGGGCGTGGGCGTGCGGCGACGGCGCCACGCAGCCCCCGCCCGAGCCCCCGCGTGCGGCCAGCGTGACGGTCACTCCCGCGACCGCGTCGCTCACGAGGCCGGGCGGGACCGTGCAGCTGAGCGCGCGCGTAAGCGACCAGAACGGGCGCGTGATGGCGGGGGCAGCGGTGACCTGGACGAGCGTCCGCACCGCGGTGGCGACGGTCAGTGGGTCGGGGCTGGTCACGGCGGCCGGCAACGGGACGACCACGATCGCGGCCACGGCGGGTGCGACTGCCGGGGCGGCGACGGTGACGGTTGCGGTGGCGAGTCGGGATCGGGTGGCGCTGGTTGCCCTCTACGAGGCGACGGACGGGCCGAACTGGGCCGGCAACGGGAACTGGCTGAGCGACGGGCCGCTCGCGGAGTGGCACGGGGTGGAGGCGGACGCCTTCGGCCGGGTCGTCCGCCTGGATCTCGGCGGCCGATGGGACGGGGAGGTCGGGGAGTGGGTGCCGCACGGCCTGCGGGGTTCGCTCCCGCCGGAGCTGGGGAGCCTCGGCGGCCTGATATCGCTGAACCTCCGCGCCAACGCCCTGGAGGGTCCGATCCCGCCGGAACTGGGCGACCTCGCCAGCCTGGAGGAGCTGTGGCTCGACGGCAACCGACTCGAGGGCCCGGTCCCGCCGGAGCTGGGCGGACTCACGCACTTGGAATACTTGTACCTTCGCGGGAACGCCCTGACGGGCGCGCTCCCGCGAAGCCTCCTGCGGGTCTCGGCGCTGGAGCGGTTCCGTTTCGAGCAAAACAACGGTCTCTGCGCGCCCGGCACCGCCGAGTTCGTCGCCTGGCTGGGCGGGATCGGGGAGCCCGGGGGAGGCCCGTTCTGCAACGAGGCGGACCGGGCGGCGCTGGCCTCGCTGCACGAGACGACGGGCGGCGAAGGCTGGACCGACTCGGAGGGCTGGCTGGGCGGCGCGGCGCTCGCGCGATGGCACGGGGTCGGGACCGACTCCCTGGGCCGCGTCGCGACCCTCGACCTGGCCGGCAATGGACTCGCGGGGCGGCTCCCGGCGAACCTGGGCGACCTGGCGGAGATGACGGCGCTGCGCATCGGCGACAACGCGCTTTCCGGGCGGTTGCCGCAGACCTTGCTCCGCCTGTCGCTGCGCGAGCTGCACTATGCCGGCACGGAGCTGTGCGCCCCGGCGAGCGAAGAATTCCGGGGATGGCTGAACGCCATCGCCGTCTTGGAGGACACCGGGACGGAGTGCGCGCCGCTGACGGACCGGGAGATCCTGGAGATGCTCCACGACGCGACGGGCGGACGCAACTGGTTCCACTCCGGGAACTGGCTTACCGACGCGCCGCTAGGGGAGTGGCACGGCGTCAGGGTGAACGACCAGGGGCGGGTTGTCGAGCTGCAACTCTGGGACAACGCGCTCGCGGGCCCGATCCCGCCCGAGTTCGGCAATCTGGCCCACCTGGAGCGCCTGCAGCTGAGCGACAACGCGCTCACGGGCGCGATCCCGCCGGAACTGGGGAGCCTGTCCGGCCTGACGCACCTGGCGCTCGACGGCAACGCGCTTTCCGGTCCCCTCCCCCCGCAGCTCGGCAACCTCTCGACCCTCGAGGAGCTGCGCGTCGAGAACAACGACCTGTCGGGCCCGGTGCCGCCCGAACTCGGCGGCCTCGCGAACCTGCGCGGGCTGGGGCTCACCAACAACCCCCGGATGGCGGGCCCCCTTTCCGCTGGCCTGACGTCCCTCGACCGGCTCGAACGGCTGCTGGCCGGGGGCACGGGGCTGTGCGCGCCCGCGGACCCCGGTTTCGCGGCCTGGCTCGAGGGGATCCACACGCACCGCGTCGCGCCCTGCACCGGGGAGGAAGCGCCGACGGCGTACCTGGTGCAAGCCGTACAGTCGCGGGCGTTCCCGGTCCCGCTGATCGCGGGCGAGCGGGCGTTGTTGCGCGTGTTCCCAACCGCGGGGCGGGCCACGACCGCCGGCATTCCACCGGTCCGGGCCCGGTTCTTCGTCGACGGCCGGGAGACGCACGTGGAGCATATCCCCGCCAAGCCCGAAGCGATCTCGACCCGGGTCGACGAGGGCTCCTTCGCCACGTCGGCCAGCGCCGAAATTCCGGGCGGCGTGGTGCGGCCCGGCCTCGAGATGGTGATCGAGGTCGACCCGGACGGGACGCTGGATCCCGCGCTGGGGGTCGCGAAGCGGATTCCCCGGACGGGGCGGCTGGCGGTCGATGTCCGGACCGTGCCGCCCCTCGAGCTGACGGTCGTTCCGTTCCTGTGGGCGACGGCGCCGGACTCCTCCATCCTGGACGTCGCGGGGGGGCTGGCCGCGGACCCGGAGGGCCACGAACTGCTGGCGCGCGCGCGCGCCCTGCTCCCGGCGGGGACACTCGAGGTGACGGCGCACGAACCCGTGCTGAGTTCGAGCAACGGCGTGCACCGCCTGCTCGAGGAGACGGAGGCGATTCGCGTGATGGAGGGCGGGGGCGGCCACTACCTGGGCACGATGGCCGGGCCGGTGACGGGCGGTGCCCGCGGAGTGGCGTTCGTCCCCGGCCGGGCGAGCTTCTCGGTCCCCCGGCCGGGCATCATCGCGCACGAACTCGGCCACAACATGAGTCTCCATCACGCGCCGTGCGGCGGCGCGGGCGACCCCGACCCGTCGTTCCCCTACGTGGACGGATCGGTCGGAGCCTGGGGCTACGACTTCGCGCGCGGCGAGTTGGTGCGCCCGATGACGCCGGACCTGATGTCGTACTGCGGCCCCCCCGACGGGATCAGTGACTACCATTTCACCAACGCACTCCGCTATCGGCTGTTCGACGAGCGCGGGTCGGCGGAGGCGGCCGTCGCCGCCTCCGCGACGTCGCTCCTCCTGTGGGGCGGGATCGCCGCCGACGGCGTGCCGTTCCTCAATCCGGCCTTCGTCGTCGATGCGCCGCCAGCGCTGCCGGACTCCGCCGGCGCGTACGCGGTGACCGGCCGGAGCGACCGCGGGACCGAACTCTTCTCGCTCAGCTTCGCGATGCCCCGGACGGCAGACGGCGACGGCGGGTCCGGCTTCGCGTTCGCCCTTCCGGCAGGGCTCGGTTGGGAGGGCGACCTCGCCAGCATCACCCTTGCCGGCCCCGGCGGGTCGTTCGCTCTGAACGACGACAGCGATCTCCCGATGGCCATCCTGCGCGACCCGGCCACCGGTCGGGTGCGGGGCATCCTGCGCGAGGTGTCGCTCCCGGCCCGGGCCGCCATGGACGCGGCGGACCGGTCCGCGGGGCCGGAGCTCGAGATGCTGTTCAGCCGCGGGATACCGGACGCGGCGGCGTGGTGGCGATGACGAAGCCACGGGGCCCGGGAAGGGTCGAGGCCGGTTGGACGGTCGGGGCGAACGCTCGCCCACGCGCATCAAATCGAGATGGATTCACACACAGACGCGCACACGTCTTTCCCACCGCGGAAGGAGGCGGCAAGATGATTCGGAACAGACTGGGCCCGCCGGCCCGCTCCCTCATGGTTGCCGTTGCGGTGGCCTGCTGGATTCCTTGCGTTCCCGCGGCGGCCGCGGGCATGCCGTTGGTTCAGATCCCTGGGCCACCGCAGAATCTGACGGCGGTCGCCGCCGGGCCTACCATCATCGACCTCGACTGGGACGCGCCGTCCTTGACCGGCGGGAGCCCGATCACCGGCTACCGGGTGGACGTGTCGGACGGCGGCGGCACCTGGACCGAGCTGGCGACCACGAGCCTGACCGCGTTTCGGCACACGGGTCTCCCGGCGGGCGCCACCCGCCACTACCGGGTCAGGGCGGGGAACGCCAACGGCTCCGGGACCTGGGCGTACGCGAACGCCACCACGGCGGCGACCGGGACACCGGGTGTACCCCGCAACCTGACGGCGACGGCCGACGGCCCGTCGGTCATCGACCTCGACTGGGACGCACCGGCCTCGCCCGGCGGGAGCCCGATCACCTACCGGGTGGACGTGTCGGACGGCGGCGGCACCTGGAGCGAGCTGGCGACCACGAGCCTGACCGCGTTTCGGCACACGGGTCTTGCCGCGGACGTCACCCGCCACTACCGGGTCAGGGCGAGGAACGCCATCGGCTTCGGGCCCTGGACGTCCGTGGTGAACGCCACCACGGCGGACGCCGGAACCCCCGGGCCGCCCCGCGCCCTGACGGCGAACGCCGAGGGCTCGTCGGTGATCGAACTCGACTGGAGGGAGCCGATCGACGCCGGGAGCGCGCCGGTCACGGGCTACCGCATCGAGGCGTCCGCCGACGGCGGCTTCACCTGGCGTCTCCTGGCGGCGCACCGTCCCGCCACCGGCTACAGGGATGTCGGTCTCCCGCCCGGCACTACGCGCCACTACCGGGTCGCGGCGGTCAGCCGGCATGGGTGGGGGGACTGGTCGAACGTGGCGCGCGCCACGACGAACCGTCTGCCCGGGAGGCCGACGGGCCTTGCGGCCCGGGCCCGGGGAACGTCGAGGATCGAGCTGGACTGGACCGCTCCGTCTTCGGGCGGTGGCTCGGTCACCGGCTACCGAATCGAGGTGTCCCGCACCGGAACCGGCGGATGGGTGCCGCTTGAGACCGACACGGAGTCCACAACCACCGCATACACCCACACCGGCCTCAGCCCCGGCACCACCCGCCATTACCGCGTTTTGGCGATCAACACGGCGGGCAGAAGCCCCTGGTCGAGCGTCGTCAGCGCAACCACCGATGTCACCGCACCGGGCGTGCCCACAGGCCTCAGGGTGACTCGCAGCGCTGTGGGGGGAAGCGACCGGCTCCTCCTCACCTGGACGCGGCCGTCCACGGACGGCGGGAGCGCGATCACGGGCTACCTGATCCAGATGTCCCCCAACGGCGTCTTGGGTTGGACCCAAGTCGTGGCCAACACCCGAAGCGCGGTCACAAACTACCTGCATACCGGTCTCACCCCCGGCACCACCCGGTACTATCGCGTGGCCGCGATCAACGCCCAGGGGAGGGGGGCGTTTTCGACCCCGGAGAGAGGAACCACCAACGCCGCGCCCCCCGGCCAGCCGCAGAACCTGCGTGCGCGCGGGGCCGGACCGAGGAGCATCACCCTCACCTGGCAGGCGCCGGCCATCAACGGTGGGGCGCGGATCACCGGGTACGCCGTGCAGGCGCGCGGGCCCCACGACGGAACGTGGATCACGATCCAGCGCAACACCGGTTCGACGGCGACCACCTTCACGCACACCGGCCTCCAGCCGGCAACCGCCTACCGCTACCAGGTCCGGGCGATCAACTCCGTGGGACCCGGCCCGTGGTCGCCGGAGGCATCGTCGAGCACGCACCCCGACGTGCCCGCCGCGCCGTTCAACCTGACAGCCCGGGCGGTCGGCACGTCGCAGATCGACCTGTCGTGGAGTGCGCCCCGCAACACCGGCGGCGCCCCGGTACTCGGCTACCGGATCGAGGCCTCCAGCGACGGAGGCACAACCTGGAGGATCATCCGCCGCAACACGAACTCGACGTCGACAAGATACTCCGACCTGAACCTCCAACCTGCGTCCACGCGGCACTATCGCGTCGCCGCGATCAACACGGCGGGGACCGGGCCGGCTTCCAATGTCGCGCGGGCGACCACCGAGGCGACCCTTCCCGGCACGCCCCGTGACCTCACCGCAGAGGCGGACGGCACCTCGGAGATCGACCTCTCCTGGCGGGCGCCGACCGACGATGGCG
The DNA here is from genome assembly GCA_965237885.1 of Longimicrobiales bacterium. Lineage (GTDB taxonomy): Bacteria > Gemmatimonadota > Gemmatimonadetes > Longimicrobiales > Gaopeijiaceae > BD2-11. The sequence continues at coordinate 2,799,726 of CBDEGN010000002.1, forward strand.
GCGCGCAGGTCACCGGTTACCGTGTCCAGGTCTCGGAAAACAGCGGCGCCACCTGGCAGGACCTGGTGCCCAACACCCGCAACACGCGCACCACCTACTCGCACACCGGCCTCGAGCCGGCCACCACGCGCCACTACCGCGTCTCGGCGATCAACCGCATCGGCGTGGGCCGTGCGTCGAGCATCGAGAGCGCCACCACCGACGCGACCGTGCCCGACGCACCCACCGGGCTCGTCGCCACCGCGACCACACCCACCCGGATCGACCTCGCCTGGGTCGCGCCCGCCTACGACGGCGGCACCCCGATCACCGGCCACCGGGTCGAGGTCTCGGAGACCGGCGCCACCTGGACCGATCTGCAGCCCAACACCGGGTCCGCGAGCCCCACGTTCTCGCACCCCGGACTGCTTCCGGGAAGCACGCGCTTCTACCGCGTCTCGGCAATCAACCGCGCGGGCACCGGCGCGGCGTCGGGAGTCGCTTCGGCGGCGACGGACGATCCCGTCGAACGCGCGGGACGGCTCAACACCCGCGTCCTGCCCCATGTGGCGGCGGCGATGACCTCGAGCACGGTCTCGGCGATCGCCCGCCGCGTCGACGTGGTGGCCAACGGGATGGGGATGGAACGGCGCGTGGAGACGGGCGGCGTCTCCTCGATGGCCGCGAGCCTGTCTGCGCCGGGCGCGGGCGGCGTCGGTCTCGGCCGCCAGGACCGCTCCGGCTTGTCCTCCCTCTTCGGCGGCGCCTCGTTCCAGATGCCGTTCGGCGCTTCCGACGCACCGCAACAGACATCCACAGGCACCCAGGTGGCGACCTGGGGCGCGGGCGAGTACCACTACCTCGGAGAACCCGGCTCGACCGTCCTCGACTGGAACGGCAACATGGTGAGCGCCCATGTCGGCGTGGACGGACGCGTGGGGTCTGACATCCTCGCGGGCCTTGCAGCCTCGTACTCTTCGGGCACCTTCGACTTCACGGACAGGACCGGCGCCAGCCCGGTGACCGGCACCTACGCCACCACGATGACCAGCGTGAATCCCTACATGGCCTGGTTCTCGGGCGACCGCGGCAACGCCGTGTGGGGCTCCGCGGGCTACGGCTGGGGCGACATCGAGGTCGACGACGAGCGCGAGGCGCTCCGGACCAGCCCCGTGCGCACGTTTTCGGGAGCGGCCGGCGGCAGCTACCAGCTGCTCGAGAGCCGCGGCATCGGTGGCATCCGCGTCAAGGCCGAGGGGTGGGCCGGCCAGGTCATGGTCGATGGCGGTGAGCGGGTCGACTCGGTCACGCTCGCGATGCAGCGCGGCAAGCTCGCCCTCGAATGGACGCGGGGCTTCCGCTCCGCCGCAGGGCACGAGGTCGCAATCATGCTCGAGGGCGGGATGCGCTACGATAACGGCGACGGCGTGAACGGCACCAGCGGAGAAGTCGGCGGCGGCCTCCGGTACACCAACGCCGGTGTGGGCGTGACCGCGGAAGGCCGCGGCAGACTCGTCGTCTCCGCCCGCGAGGGCTACGAGGAATGGGGCCTGGGCGGCATGCTTCTGTTGGACCCGGCGACCCGCGGCCAGGGGCTCTCGATCCGGCTGGCGCCGTCATACGGCGACGCCGCGAGCGGCGTGAACCAGCTCTGGGAGCGCGGTGTTTCGGGTGCGGTCCGCGACCATGACATGGGCCCGACGGCCAACCTGGACGGCGAGGTCGCCTATGGCGTCGCCGGCTTCCAGGGGACGCCCTACAGCGGCTTCTACGTCGCCGAGAGCGGCACGCGGGCCTTCAGCAGCGGCTTGCGCTACGACCTCGGTTCGGGGCTCGGCCTGCGCATCGAGGGCACGCGGCGGGAGAGCGCGCTCGGTGCCGCGGAGCACAGCGTGGGGATCCGAGGCCGGGTGCGCTTCCGGTAGGCGCGGGGACAGCGTCATGGCGTTCAAGCGGCCACCTCCACTGGGCTTCGAGGAGGAATGGCAGCGCCTTGCACGACGGTCAGCCGAGTTGCGTCAGGAGTTCGCTGCGTTCCTCGACGACTGCGACCGGCTCCTGCAGCAAGCGCGGTTCGCTTCCCTGACGCACAAGGAAGCAGTCGCGGAGTTCCTGCAGGAGCGGCCCGCCGGGGTCTTCGGGTCTCGGGAAATCCAGAAGGCGCTGGAAGCCGAGGGATTGGTGTTTTCCAGCTACTACACCGTCTCCGCGATGCTCACCCGCCTCCAGTCCGATGGCCGTGTTCTGCAGATCAGCCACGGCCGATGGACCGCCCGGCCGAGACCGAGACACGAACTGGAACCGCACCAGGATATTCGCCAATGAGTTCTTCAAGGGAGCCCCTGACCGATGAGGGGATGCGGGCACCTACAGCCTGACCTGCATGTGAAAGGCAGCGTCGGCGCACCCGGGGCTCGGCTGCGCCGGACTACTCTTCTGATCGTGATCCTGCTCGCGATCACAACCGTGCTTACGGCCCTGGTCGTGCTCCAGGACTGACGGTTCCTCCACACCGCCTGATTCGTTCCGACCTTCGCAGACGATTACAGAGCTTTCGGCCTTCGCGTCCGCGATTCGCGTTTCAGCGACCGGCTCCCCGGTCTCCGCGCGCGTCGGGGACTGCCAGTCCCCGGTTCCGGCGGGCCTCGCCGTACCATCAGTTTGCGGCCGTGCCACTCCGCCTTGTATTCGAGCTGGCGCAGCAGCTCGCTGCTTGCGCATTCGACTTCGATCTCTCGGGCATCATGCACGACGCCGGTAGTGGTCTTGTGTTGCAGATCTTCCTGGTGGTTTCTGACCTTGCGCGCCTGGTTACGCAGGCGGGCGAGGGTGCGCTTGCGGCCTTCCGAATGGTGAGCGCCCATGTCGGCGTGGACGGGCGACTGGCGCCCGACATGCTCGCGGGTCTACCGGCCTCGTACTCCTCGGGCAGCTTCGACTTCACCGACTTCACCGACAGGACCGGCGCCAGCCCGGTGACCGGCACCTACGCCACCACGATGACCAGCGTGAATCCCTACATGGCCTGGTTCTCGGGCGACCGCGGCAACGCCGTGTGGGGCTCCGCGGGCTACGGCTGGGGCGACATCGAGGTCGACGACGAGCGCGAGGCGCTCCGGACCAGCCCCGTGCGCACGTTTTCGGGAGCGGCGGGCGGCAGCTACCAGCTGCTCGAGGGCGGCATCGGCGGCATCCGGGTCAAGGCCGAGGGGTGGGCCGGCCAGGTCATGGTCGATGGCGGCGAGCGGGTCGACTCGGTCACGCTCGCGATGCAGCGCGGCAAGCTCGCCCTCGAATGGACGCAGGGCTTCCGTTCTACCGCAGGGCACGAGGTCGCAATCGTGCTCGAGGGCGGGATGCGCTACGAGAACGGCGACGGCGTGAACGGCACGAGCGGAGAAGTCGGCGGCGGCCTCCGGTACAGCAACGCCGGTGTGGGCGTGACCGCGGCAGGCCGCGGCAGGCTCCTCGTCTCCGCCCGCGAAGGCTACGAGGAATGGGGCCTGGGCGGCATGATCCTGCTCGACCCGGCGGCCCGGGGCCAGGGGCTCTCGATCCGGCTGGCGCCCTTGTACGGCGATGCCGCGAGCGGCGTGAACCAGCTCTGGGAGCGCGGTTTCGGGTGCGGTCCGCGACCATGACATGAGCCCGGCCGCCAACCTGGACGGCGAAGTCGCCTACGGCGTAGCCGGGTTCCAGGGGACGCCCTACAGCGGCTTCTACCTGGCCGAGAACGGCGTGCGCGCCTTCAGCAGCGGCGTGCGCTACAATCTCGGTTCAGGGCTCGGGCTGCGCCTCGAAGGCACGCGGCGCGAGAGCGGGTTCGAGGGCGCGCAGCACAGCGTGGGAATCCGGGGTCGGCTGCGGTTCCGGTAGGGGCGGGGGGGGCGTGGACCAGGACTGACGGTTCCACACCCTGATTCGCCCCGGCCTTGTTCGGAATCATCGTGTCGCCTCTGCGAGCTATTCACGGGGCTTCGCGCCTGCGGTATTTGGGGTTCCGGCTGCGCCGCCTCTTCTTCGGTCGCAGAGGTCGTTTTGCGCGCGTGGCCCTCTTCCTTCGTTTCGGGGGTTTCTCGTTCTTCGGCGGAAGCCACTTCTTCATGGGTGCAGTGACCTCTTCGGGTGGGCGCAGGCGCACCAGGAACTTCACGTGGGACTGTCGTCCTCACCGCCCTGATTCGTTCCGACCTTCGCAGACGACTACAGAGCTTTCGGCCTTCGCGTCCGCGATTCGCGTTTCAGCGACCGGCTCCCCGGTCTCCGCGCGCGTCGGGGACTGGGAGTCCCCGGTTCCGGCGGGCCTCGCCGTACCATCAGTTTGCGGCCGTGCCACTCCGCCTTGTATTCGAGCTGGCGCAGCAGCTCGCTGCTTGCGCATTCGACTTCGATCTCTCGGGCATCATGCACGACGCCGGTCGTGGTCTTGTGCTGCAGATCTTCCTGGTGGTTTCTGACCTTGCGCGCCTGGTTGCGCATGCGGGCGAGGGTGCGCTTGCGGCCTTCCGACCGGAATTCACATCGCGCGAGCTGTCGCTCCAGCCTCGCCAGGCGGCGTCGCGCGTTCCGCAGAGCCTTGCTCTCACGGATGACGTGGACGGATCCGCCATCGACCGACACCGTGATTTCGCTGCCGTTCTGACGGACCGCGGCCTTGTCCGTCCTCGGTTCGAAGGGGGTGAGCGGCGCGCACTCGAACAGGCAGGAGAGCATCCACCGGTTGCCCGCATCCAGCCAGACCCGCCCGGAGAGCAGACCGACGGTCTTGCGTCCGGGCGGCCCCGGCAACCTCCCTTGGGGCAGCTTCCCGCCCTTCCAGCGTACCCAGCGGTAGTTGGGCAGCCACACCCGATTGTCCTCGAGGCGGATGCCCTGGTTGCTGAAGTAGATGCCGGGCTCCCGGCCGATGGACTTGAACTGGGGAAAACCGCTTCGGTCCCGGCGTCCGGGTTTCCTGTACCAGTTCCGGAACGCCTTGTCGAGATCGTCCGCCACGCGGTACATGGCACTGGCCGGGCACCCTCGCCCGGTCTGCTGCCGCCAGTCTCGGGAGAGGGCCCGCAGCTCGCCGAGGGTCATGCGCCGTCCGTTGTCCGCATAGCCGAGCTGGGAGGTGGTGAGCAGGGTATTGGAGAGCTCGCGAAGGCCGTCGCGGCACCGCAACAGAGCCGCGTCCTGCGAGGCATTTGGGTAGAGTCTGCAGCGCCAGCCGACGTAGCGCCGGGAAGTCGACCCAGCCACAGTCATGGGGTCTGCTCGCCGGGTGCCTGTGCGGGAATTGGATCGTACTTCCTCGACCCGTTGGCGGAGTGCGGATCCCACACTGAATCGACCCACTGATTGAATCGCTGAACGACCCGCTCCGGATCCTCCGCCGCCGCCACGAGCGTGCATTCGGCCAGCCGCGCGAAGCTGCGCTCCAGCGTGCGGCGCTGCAGTCCCACCCGAGCCGCGATGGCGTCCCAGCCGTCCCACGAGCGCTGGCGCACGGTCCACAGGAGAACGGCCCAGCTCAGGAATTCCTTCAGACTGCATCGGAGGGGCACTTCTTCCCTCCAGTAACTGCTCAGCGTAGAAGCGGCCAGGTCGACGTGACCTGCCAGTTGACTGACCGAATTCCCCGGGACGAACGGGGTTTCAACGGCATGGTGCAGGCCGCAAACCCGGCCGATCGTCTCCCTGACGGAAGGTCTGAAGGAATAGTCGGAGAGCAGGCTCAAGCCGAGACGCCACATCGGACCCCGGCTCACCTTCCTGAACTCCTCGAGGACTTCGACGAGTCGGCTCTTCGCCTCGTCCACCCATACGACCTGCAGCCTGCCGGAACGGAGCGGATACAATCGTCGCAGGCAGTCCACCGAGAGGTGCGGCACCACAACGCAAGGCGGACTCAGAGGCCCGACGGTCGACCGCAGCCATTCGATGTCGCCATCGGAGCACGTGGCAATTCCGAAGACAATTGCGCAGGTGCTCATAGGCGACGTCAAGAGCGCCTTTCTCGAACTCACTCGCTCGATCGCTACATCGACGAGCACTCGCTCCAGGCGATCTCCAAGCTCGCTGTCTTTGCAATACAGCAAGTAGACCGGTCGTTCCGATTGCATCCGTGCCATACCGCCCCGGGACAAGACGCGCGATCGACCATCGCGGCAAACCCTTGCCCTTTAGTATGTGAGCCTGACAATATCAGTATGGCATGATCGCTGTCTTGTCGCGCCCCCTAAATAGGGTGACTGTGTCCTGCTGAAGGGTGAACTGTATCCAGCCGAGTGCAGGACGCCGAGGTCTCAGTTGCCACTACGGGACGGGCAACGGACTGCGCCGGTGTCGGAGTAGAGCCGGCATTGCCCTCCGTCTTTTGGCCACCATCCCCTTATATCGGGGGGTTACTACCGACGATATAGGGCGTGATATACGACAGAACTGTGTAGTATTGGCCATTCAGCGCGTCTTCCCTCGACCAGGCCACGGGAGCCAGCGGCCCACCCGAGCCATGTAGGCCGTGTATTCGTCGCCGAATTCCCGAGCGAGGCGCGGCTCTTCGTATTTCGCCCGGGAAGCAGGGGTACGAACCGAGCGCCGCCATCTCTGGCGCTCGTCTGCGTATCGGGTCAGTTTCCCAGGAGGAATCGGACTCACCTCAGGAGATTGCGCCATGACCCGGAAACGCCTTCCTTCCTTCCGACTCGTTCTCGCCTGCGTCTGTAGCGCCGCGCCGGTCCTGCTCGGGCTGGCACCGGCGCCTCTGTCCGCCCAACACGACGAGCACGGGCCGGCTCCCGCCCCCGACGGCGAGGAGGTCCTGCTCATATCCAGCGCGCTCGGGCCGTACTCGCGCACCATCACCACGGACTCCGAAGGCGCGCAGGCCTATTTCATGCAGGGCATGCAGCTCATGTACGCCTTCACGCCCTCGGACGCGAACCCCTCCTTCAAGGAAGCGCAGCGCCACGATCCCGAGTGCGCCATGTGCTACTTCGGAGAGGCGTGGTCGCTGGGGCGCTATCTGAACGGCGCGATGCTTCCCGAGGACTCTCCCATCGCCTACGCCGCCATCCACAAGGCCAGGGAGCTGGCCGAGGAGTCCGGCGCCCGGATCGAGAAGGACCTGATCGAGGCGATGATCACCCGCTACGCGCCGGAGCACGAGAGCGACGAGCAGCGCCTGGAGCTGGACAAGGCCTACGCCGCCGCCATGGAGAAGGTGTGGGAGGCCCACCCCGAGGACCTCGAAGTGGGGACCTTCTACGGCGAGTCGCTCATGCTGCTCCAGCCCCGGCGCGGCTTCTGGGACATCGACAACCCCGAGGTGCAGAAGATCCACCGCGTGCTCGAGGGCGTCCTGGCGAACAACATCGCCCACCCGGGCGCGTGCCACCTCTACGTCCATGCGACCGAACCCACCGTCCGTCCCGAGAAGGCGGAGGCGTGCGCGGACCATCTCGGCCAGTCGATCCCGGGCGCGAGCCACATCCAGCACATGCCGTCGCACACCTACAACCGGGTGGGGCGCTGGCAGGACGCCGTGATCGCGAACACGCACGCCTGGCACTCGGACCAGAAGGCCAACCACGACCTGGGCTTCGCCATCTACCCCTCGCACAACCTGCACATGCTCCTTTTCGCCGCCTCCATGGCGGGCCAGGGCGCGGTCGCGATGCAGGCCTCGCACGAGTACGGCAAGCTGGTGTCGGGCGGGAGTTTCTACGAGTCGCTGACCGGTATCCGCTTCGGCCGCTGGGAGGACGTGCTGGCGATCGAGGAGCGTCCCGACCAGCCGCTCTTCGCCGGGTTCTGGGACTTCGGGCGCGGCTATGCCCATCTGCGCATGGAGGAGCCCGACAGCGCCGCGTTCTACATGGAGCGCCTGAGGGAGGCGCGCACCGGGCTTGAGGACGAGATTCCCTTCCGCGGGCACCCGGCGGTCGATCTCATCACTGTCGTGGCGGCGATTCTGGAGGGCGAGATGCTGGCGGCCGGCGGCGATGTCGCCGGAGCCGTGCGCGTGCTCGAGGAGGCCATCGAGGCCGAGGACGGGCTCCGCTACGACGAGCCCGAACCCCTCAACTTCTCGGCGCGCCACTGGCTGGGCGGCATCCTCAACGACGCGGGACGCCACGGGGACGCGGAAGAGGTATTCCGCGCGGCTCTCGAGGATCATCCGCACAACGGCTGGTCGCTCTTCGGGCTGGAGCAGGCGCTGCGGGCCCAGGGCAGGGACGCCGAGGCCGAAGAGGTCCGGGCCGAGCGCATGGAGTCGTGGGCCAACGCCGATATCTGGCTGATGTCGTCGCGCTTCTGATGCAGCAGCGGGCTCTGCGGCGGTCCGCCAGGGCGGGTATCGTCCTGGCCGTGCTCTGGACGAGCGCCCTGGCGGTCGCCGCGAGTCCCGCGAGCGCGCAGCGATGGGGACGCGGCTACTCGAGACGCGCTCCCATGGCCAGCCCGGGCGAGGCGGCCGAGTTCGGCTTCACCTTCTGCCGCATCGCCTACCGCAGCGTGCGCAGCGAGGGGCTGGGCCAGGGCTGGCGCACGGATTATCCCAACTCCGACGCCAACTTCTCGTTGCGCTTTTCGCAGCTCACCACCTCCTCGGTCAGCCGCTCCAAGGACGGAGAGCCCTTTTACGCGGTCGTAACCCTGGAGGACGACGAGATCTTCCGCTGTCCCTTCGTCTTCATGTCGGATGTGGGGACGGTCGGATTCGACGGCGAGGAGGTCGAACGCCTGCGCACCTACCTGCTCAAGGGCGGTTTTCTCTATGTGGACGACTTCTGGGGGGACCGGGCGTGGGCCCACTGGGAGCAGGTGATGCTGGAGGTGCTCCCCGATCACGTGATCCAGGACGTTCCGAGCGACCACCTGCTCCTCAATGGGCTGTACCAGGTCCACGCCGTCCCGCAGGTGCCCTCGATCCAGTACTGGTACCGGACGGGGCGTTCGGCGACATCGGAGCGAGGTCGCGAGAGCGCCGAAGTGCACTTTCGCGCCATCTTCGACGAAGACGGGCGGGCGATGGTGATCATGACCCACAACACGGATATCGCCGACGGATGGGAGAGGGAGGGGGAGGACGAGGCATACTTCTTCAATTTCTCGCCCGAATCCTACGCGCTCGGCATCAACATCGTCCTGTATGCTCTGACCCACTGAGCCGCAATGCGCTGACCCACTGACCTCATTGCGGCTCCACTGACCTCATTGCGGCTCCACTGACGCTGGGCGGATGGCCATGGATATTTTGCGAACGAGCTGCCTCGCGGCGGCGCTGGTGGTGGCCGCACCGCTGCTCGGGCAGGAGACGGTGCGCCTGGTTCCGGACCAGGTGGAGGCGGGACGCGGGGTATACGAGCGTTCGTGCGCGGAATGCCATCGCGCCGACCTGAGCGGCGACTTCGAGGCACCCGAGCTGGCGGGCCGTAACTTCCTCGCCGCCTGGAGGCGGGCTCCGTTGAGCGAGCTGCTGGCGGTGGTGCGCGACATGCCCCCGGAGGAGCCGGGGACGCTCAGCGAGGCGCAATACCTGGCGGTGACGGCTTTCCTGCTCGAAGCGAACGGGGCGTCCGCCGACCAGGGAGCGCTGGCTCCCGCGCAGCCGGTGGGGGATGTGCTCGCACAGGCCGCCGCCCCGGGCGCCGAAGCCGGCGCTCGTCAACCCGCGGCCGAGGCCACCGACCCCGCCGGCGAGCCCCCCGCCGAGCCGGCGCGCGCGACCGGCAGGACCACCGTGGAGGGCAGCATCGGGCCGCTCACCCCGGTGACGGATGCCATGCTGCGCGACCCGGATCCCGCCGACTGGCTGATGTACCGGCGCACCTACGACGCCTGGGGGTACAGCCCGCTCGACCAGATCCGGCGGGAGAACGTCGCCGACCTGGAACTGGCCTGGGTGTGGGCCATGGCCGATGGCGCCAACCAGCCGACCCCGCTGGTGCTCGACGGGATCATGTTTCTCGCCAACCCGGGGAACATCATCCAGGCGCTCGACGCGGCCAGCGGCGATCTGCTGTGGGAGTACCGGCGCGAATTCCCGGACGACATCCGTCCCGGTGGCTTCGACCAGCTGCGCAACCTGGCGCTGTATGAGGGCAACGTGTTCGTGGCCACCAAGGACGCGAGCCTGGTGGCGCTTGACGCGCGTACCGGCAAGACCGTGTGGGACACACAGGTCGCCGACCCCCGCAAGGGATACACCAACGTGGCGGGTCCCATCGTGGTGGAGGGGAGGGTGGTCAACGGCATCAACGGCTGCCAGCGCTTCTTCGAGGACAGCTGCTTCATCACCGCGCACGACGCGGACACCGGGGTGGAGCTGTGGCGGACCCACACCATCGCGCGGCCGGGGGAACCGGGCGGGGACACCTGGGGCGACCTCCCCCTGCACTTGCGCGGCGGTGGGGACGCCTGGACCACGGGCAGCTACGATCCGGCTCTCGGGCTCATCTACTGGGGCACCGCCCAAGCCAAGCCCTGGGTGCCCGCCAGCCGTGGCCTCAGCGCCGCCGACCCCGCGCTCTACACCAGCTCCACGCTGGCGATGAACGTCGCCGATGGCTCGCTGGCCTGGTATCGCCAGCACGTCCCCGGGGAGGCCCTCGACCTGGACGAGGCCTTCGAACAGCTGCTCGTGGACGTCGACGGGCGCCGGCTCCTCTTCGCCATCGGCAAGCACGGCATCTTCTGGAAACTGGACCGGGAGACGGGCGAGTTCCTGCAGCACCGCGAGACCGTCTACCAGAACGTGTTCGACCACATCGACCCGAAGACCGGCGCGGTCACCTATCGCACCGACATCATGAAGGCGGGGGTGGGCGAGTGGGTCTCCGTCTGTCCCAGCACCGCGGGCGGCCACAACTGGCAAGCGATGGCGTACAGCCCGGAGACCGGCCTGCTCGTCACACCTCTCTCGCAGAGCTGCCTGGAGATCTCCGGCCGCGAGATCGCCATGGAGGTCGGCTCGGGCGGCACCGGAGCCGACCGCGATTGGGCCGAGATGCCCGGCACCGACGGCAAGCTCGGAAAGCTGGCGGCGTACGACGCGAGAACGCTCGAGGAGGTGTGGAGCGTCGAGCAGCGCGCCTCCTTCCTGACCGCGGCGCTGACCACGGGCGGCGGCCTTGCGTTCGCGGGCGACGTCGACCGCTATTTCCGCGCCTACGACGTGGCGACCGGCGACGTGCTATGGCAGACCCGGCTGGGCACTTCCGTCCAGGGCTTCCCCGTGACCTTCTCTGTGAGGGGCGAGCAGTATCTCGCCGTCAGCACCGGTCTGGGCGGCGGCAGCCCGCGCACCGTCCCGCGGCTGCTGGCCCCGGAGATCCGGCATCCGGCCTCCGGAAACGCGCTCTACGTCTTCAAGCTGCGCGGCTCTCCTCAGAACCAGCGATAGGTCGCGGACAGCTTGATGCGCCGGCCCTTGGCGCTGTGGGTGAAGCCGTCGAAGGACTGCTCCCACTTTACGTAGGGCGGTGCGGCATCCATCAGGTTCAGCAGGGATAGCGAGATGCCCATCCCTCGGGAGGGACGCCACAGCGCGGTCGCGTCAAGGGTCACGAAGCTGCCAACATCCTCGAACTCGGTATCCGCCTCGTCGTGGTCGGTGTAGGACGAGATGTAGTTCAGGTATCCGACCACGCTGTAGTCGGACCAGCCGTAGCTCCCGAACAGCCTCCCCTTCAGACTCGGCAGGGGAGGGGCGATGGGGTTGTACTTGTTCAGGCGTCCGGCACCTTCCGTATCCGGCGCGAGGTCGACGCCCCCGACGCTTACCGCCTCGATCGAGTACTTGTTCGTGTACGTCGCCTCCAGGCCGGCGTTTACGATGCCGCTTCCAGCCTGGGAGCGGGCGGTGAGCTGGAAGTCGAAGCCGGAGGTCTTGACGCCCGGCCAGTTGATGAGGTCGACATGGATGCGCTCGATGCCGGTGACGTCGCAGGTGCCGGTTCCCCGTCCGTCGGAGCAGGTCACGAATCCCTTGATCGCGTCCCTGGAGCCGCCACCCTCGTTGTAGAGCCGGGTAATCGCGTTGTAGGGCACCACCGCGATCACGTCTTTGAAGTCGTAGGCCCAGTAGTCGGCGGTCAACTGAACCGGGACGAAGCCGGACTCGTCCGCGATCGTCAGGACGAAGCCGGCGTTGTAGGTGAGGGCCTGTTCGGACTGGAGATCCTTGCTTCCGTAGGTGTCGACCGCCTTGTACACGCCCGACTCGTTCACATAGGCGAGCGCGGTCGTGCGGTCCTCGTTCAGGTCGTCGACCGAAGGGGTGCGGAAGGTGGTCTGCAATGAGCCGCGTAGCGCGAACCGGTCCGAGAGGTTGATGCGCACCGCGGTCTTCGGGTTGAAGCTGCTGGCCACATTGTAGAACTCGTAGTTCGCGGCCAGCTGCACATGGAGGCGCTCATCCAGGAGGTGCAGGGGGAGTTCGCCGAAGAACCGATGCACCGTCTGGCTGGCGTCGTAGGGATAGACCCCGGTGGTGAAGGTGAACGGGCCGGCCTGCTCCAGACAGGCGCGGCTGCGGAGTACGGAGCACGGGTTGAGGTTCAGGTTGCCGGCGTCGTTCGGGTTCGCCGAGACGTCGAACCAGCGGAACTGGTATCCCAGAGCGTAGTTTTCGGCCGCTCCGCTGCTTCCCGTGAGGGTGGCGTCGGCGACCAGCATGTCGGCCGAACTCACCACATCGACCTGCTCGTTGATCCAGCCGAGCAGGTCGGGGTCGTTCGCCAGCCCCGCGGAGAAGTCGGGGTTGGCCTCGTTGACGAATCGCGCGCCCGGTTGCTGGGAGTACTGGAGAGAGTTGCTGAACGGATTGTAGAACTGGCAGCCGCCCTGGCCCGGGGCTTTTCCGCCCGTGGGCCCCAGCGCCATGCCCGAGGGCGAGCTGGGATCCGCGACCACGTCCACCCCGCAGTCGGGTCCGCCGTAGCCGCGGAAGGCGAGGAACTTGCGGTGGGCGTATTCAGCGGGCTGGTTCACGTTGCCCGAGGAACGGGAGTAGCTGAGGGCGAGGTTCAGCCGGTTGTCGTGCCCCTCGAGGACATCGACGCCACCGTCCCAGGAGCCGGACAGACGCTGGGTCCGGGAATTCCGCTCGAGAGTCCGGCCGGGTCCGGAGTGTCCCACCAGCCGTCCGAAGAAGTACCAGTCCTCCTCCAGGCACTGGGCGCTGGACATGAACCCCACGCTGGATCCGTACTGCTGGCAGAAGGCCTGCCGCCCCGGGTTCTCCGAGGGTACGATCTGAAGCCCGTCGTAGGGCTTGATGGGCGGAAACGAAGGCGTGGTCACCCATTCCGGCGTTGCCGCCTCGGCCCAGAGGCCCTCTACGTGGTAGCTGGAATTGTCGCCCAGTTCACCGTTGATTTCCGCGAAGGCGCGAAAGTGGTTGTTCTGCTCCAGCAGGTTGTCCCAGGGCTGGTAGCGGAACCGGCAGGTGTAGGTTTCGAGGAAGCCGCCGAATTCGAGGCAGCGCGGATCGATGAAGATGTCGTCGTCCGAGAAGTGCGCGCCCGACAGCATGGAGATCAGTTCCTCGGGGCTTTCCATACCCGTCGTGGATGGCATCAGGAACGCCCCCGGGTTGCCGGTCCAGGACCAGGCGCCGGCGCCGGCAGCGTAGGGGTGCAACGCCCAGTCCCGCTCCTGCGGGGTCAGCTGCTGGCGGGTCATGTATTCGGCTGAAACGACCACGTTCGTGCTCTCGCCCAGCCGTGTCCCCCAGATACCGGCCACGTTGCTGTCGCCGGCCCCGGCGAAGTACTCGTGGGAGGCGGTCACCTCCATGCCCTCGAAATCCCCGCGGGTGAGGAAGTTGGCCACCCCGGCCACGGCGTCCGATCCGTAGATGGCGGACGCGCCCTCCTTCAGCACTTCGATGCGCTCCATGGCGATCGACGGAAAGGCGTTGATGTCGACGTAGCGCCCGCCGATGAGGCGCGCCGGCAGATGGACCTGGCGCCGGCCGTTGAGCAGCACCAGGGTCCGCGACGCGCCCAGGCCGCGCAGATTCACGTTGGCGACGGTTTCCGGCACGGCGGCGACTTCGTTCGCGTTGTACCAGCTCTGCCGCTCGCCGACCACCCCGTGGCTCAGGCCGAGCGCCTTGAAGAACTCGGTCACGAGCGGGAAGCCCTGTTCCTCCAGCCTCCTGCGCGCCACCACCGACACCGAATACGGCAACTCGGAAGCCGCCACTTCGGCACTGGTGCCGGTCACGACCAGTTCGTCGAGCTCAAGAGCGGTGAAGCTCAGCTGAAGGTCGACGGTGGTGGCTTGCCCGTCCGTGACGGTGACGTCCTCGGTCGCCGTCAGGTAGCCGATGATGCGGGCGGAGAGCGCGTGCGTGCCGGCCGGTACGTTCGCGATCGAGTACCGTCCCTCCTCGTCGGTCACCCCCCCGATGCTCAGCGCCTCGATGAAGACCTGAGCGCCCGCAATGGGTTGGCCGTCGGCGGCATCGACCACGGTTCCTTCGATCGTGCCGGTGGACTGCCCCAGGGCGGGGGCGGCGGAGAGAGCGCCCAACAGCGCCAGCGAGCCCAACGTTCGAAGGAGTCTCAAGAGCCACATACCCATCCCACACCCTCCGTCTCTGAACGAGGTGTCCCGTATTTCGATTCGGAATCCGTCTTCCCAGAGGCCTCATCCGCCGCTTCAATGCCGCATTTGTCGCATCGGCCACCGTACCTGACGCCAGCTTGGCCTCAAGGTAACGTCCCCATTTCGCTCGGACTTACCGCTTGCTCTCGATGATCACCCTCTCCAGAGCATCGCGGGCCGTGGCGAGTTCGACATCGCCGGGGGGGAGGCCGTTCAGCTGGAGGATGTACGCGATGACGTCCGCGTACTGCTGCGGAGGAAGGGAGCCGGGCTGGTCCTCGGGCATGAGCGAGTAGATGTCGTCGTAGAGTGCCGCGACGCTGGCGCCGGCCCAGGATCGAATGAAGGCTCCAACGAACTCTTCGTCCTCATGGCACTCGCGGCAGACCTGCTCGATGACCTCCGCGCCGCGCTCGGCCTGCTCTTCGGTGTATACGCCGTCGAGAGTCGTCAGGGGTTCACCGTCACTCGTCTGCGCGGCTGCCGGGTGAGCCGCCAGCAGAGGGAGAAGGGCTGTCGCCGCGAGAGTTCCCCTGGTCCATCTCATCTGTTCACTCCATCGAATGCTGCTAAAGTGCTGACCAAGTCCTGCATCCTGCAAGACATGCGTCTATCGATGGCCAAACGTCGTAGGTGGGCCTTTGGCCGGTCAAGCCCGACGCAGGCTCGCCCTCGCCAGCATGGCCTGCGCAATGTACTCTACGCGCCGGTTTCAGACGGCGACGCTCCGTACGGGTGATTGGGAGGAGCGCTTTGGAAATTGCAATACTGACATCGTCGTTCGCGGCTTCGGTGGCCAGCGGGCTTGTGCCTTTCGTGAATGCGGAGCTGGTGGTCGCGGCGGCGGCGGTGGCGGTACCCTCGTCTCAGGTGATTCTCGTGGTCACGGTGTGCTCCCTGGGGCAGATGATCGCCAAGGCTGCGCTTTATTCGTGCGCGCGCTGGCTGCCTCAGAAGCTGCCGGCCCGCGCGGTTCGCCACCTCGAGCGCGCGTCGGAAAAGGCCAAACGGATCGAGCAGGCGGGATGGGGGGTGATTGCGATCAGCGCCTTCGTGGGACTTCCGCCCTTCTACGTGATTTCGCTGGCCGCCGGGATGGTGCGCGTCAACTTTGCCGCCTTCCTGGTGATAGGCTTCCTCGGCCGCTTCGCCCGCTTCGCGATCCTGGCGTACACGGCGGCGGCCGCGGGCGGTGCCATCCAGGGCGGCCTGTGAGCGGAACGCGAGCCACGATCCTGGTCGATTCCGAGGCCGTTTGGGCGGCCGTCCAGGCCGACCTCGCCAACGCACGCCAATACGCCTTCCTCCAGACCTACTCCTTTGAGGGGGACCGGGTGGGGACGGCCCTCAGCGATGCCTTGCTCAGCGCCCGGGTGCCGGACCGGCGGCTGCTCATCGACTCCCACACCCGCGCCAATCACAATGACCGCTGGAGGGCCCACCCCGCGACCCTCTTCGACCGCGAGTTCCGCGCCGAAGTGCGCAACACCGCGCGGCTGGTTCGCAAGCTGCGGGCGGACGGCGCCGGCGTCCGCTTCGGCCGCCCTTTCGGATTCCTGTGGCGCAAGTTCCTCGACCGGGACCACAAGAAGCTCATCCTCTTTGACGACCGGGTGGCATACCTCGGAGGGGTCAACTTCTCGGAGCACAACTTCGAGTGGCACGATCTCATGGTTCGCATCGAGGATCCCGAAGTCACCCGCTTCCTCGCCCGGGACTTCCTGCGCTCGTGGGAGGGGCAGTCGCGAGCGGCGCGCGCTTCGTTTGCCGAGCTGGCGCTTGATCTTCACATGCTGCCCGGGAAGGGCAACCGCGCGGCCTATCGGGATCTTCTTGAACTCATCGATGACGCGAAGCACTCGATCGATGTCATCGCCCCGTACGTGAGCCCGCCCTTCACCGACCATCTGGCGGCGGCGTCGGCCCGCGGAGTCCGGGTTCGCATCATCACGCCCTACGACAACAACAAGGCCTATCTGCAGAAGTACCTGCTTGCGACCGCCCCGCGCTCCGGTTTCGAGGTGTGGCTGTTTCGGGATCGCATGATCCACATGAAGTGCCTGCTGATCGACGACAGCACACTCGTGACCGGATCTTCGAACTTCGACCTGATGAGCTACAACGGGTTTCTGGCCGAGATCGTCGCGGTGTTCCGGGCTCCGGAACTCGTTCGGGCGTTCCGCCGCCAGGTGCTCGACCCCGACCTGGCGGCGTCGCAGCGTTTCGAGAAAGGCAGCGGCTCCGCGCCTGAAGGTGCCCGATGGCCGGGCTTGCTTCGCACGATTCCGATTCGGGCTGCCTTCCTGCTGGCCAGAGTTCTGAATCCCCGCTAGACCCAAAATAAGCGAGTGGCGTTCCTGAGGCAGGTGTCGGTGGTGGGGCGAGGGGCTTTGCCTCGGAGACCGCTTGCGGAGCCGTCCGGATGGCGGGTTTCATGGCGCCGGGTACCCGTTTCCGGGCGGTTGGGGCATCGTCGGGAGAGATGGTCCGGCGCCAGGGGACACCGGTCCCCGCAATGGTTCCACACGGTCGGCAAGGCGGGTGGAGCGAGGCGGCGTCAGCCGAACCCGGTCCGTTCGATCGTGTTCCAGGTGCTGAACAGGCGGTCGGTCGTCGGCTGCCAGCCGATGATGCGCAGCGTGGTGCGCCGGGCCCGGCGGATGACCTGGCAGGGCAGCAGGATCATCTCGCGGATGAACCGCTTGAACTCCATGGCGATGTACTTCCGGCGGTCGGCCTTCAGGTGCATCATCATCGCGAGCCAGCTCTTGAGGTTCCACGCCAGCGCCGCCATGACCATGTAGGCCCAGTTGCTCACCAAGTCGTAGACCGGCACCCGCAGTGCATTCACACCGCTCTTCAACTGGGCGACCACGTTCTCCTGGTTGCAGCGGGCGTTGGCCAGCCGGACGACCTCGGCCGCGCTCAGGTCCCGCCGGGTAGTGATGTAGAAGAAGTAGCAGATCTCGTCCATCAGGCTCAGTTCGCCCTTCATCTTGCTGATGTTCTTGCGCACCACCACCATCCGGTAGGTCTTGCGGCACTTCGTCGGCCGGTACTCGTATTCGGCCACGTCCTCGTGGTTCAGCCGTTTGTTGACATAGCCGCGCTCCCGCACGATGCGCCCCTTCTCGTCCGCGCGCTTGCTCCTTGTCCTCCCCGTCCGGGATGTGTACCGCGGCCTGCGCTCCAAGCGCTTCCAGTCGCCCTCTTCCAGCGCTTCGGCCCGCTTCACGATCGCCGGCTGGGCGTCATAGCCGAAGACCAAGTCCGCCTCCTCGCTCCAGCGGTCGAAGTTGACGGTGAGCGAGAAGTCCGTGTCCCCGCGCACGCACACCCTGGGGACATGCGGTGAGACGAGTGCGATGGCCTTGTCGATCCACTCCGCCGCGCCCTGGTGGCTCACCGCGTTGCCCGGCCGGTTCACCAGGTACAGCACCTCGCCCGTGTTGGCCAGCGAGACGATGAGCGGGTGGTAGCCCCACACCCCCTTGTAGGACATGTCCATGCCCTCCTTCTTCTTTCCCAGGGTGGGCGCCAGCGTCCCGTCCACGTCGATGTGGGCCACCGGCGCCAGCAGGTCCCGGCCCCGGCCCCGCCACAACCGCGGCCGCACCGCGTTGACGCTCTCCATCAGCTCGATCACGTCCGCCTCGTCGTAGCGCCGCGTGAAGTCGCCCGCCGCCGTCGGGCTCGGAATCAGCTCCGCTCCCAGGGCGTCCATGTAGGCCGCGTCGTTGCGCAGGGCGTTGAGATCCTCCAGCCGCGCGCCCCCGCACAGCAGGTTGTAGGCGATGTTCAGCACGTGGTCCGATTCGTGGTACGGCAGGTGCCTCTTCAGCAGTTTCAGCCGCCGGTTGATCTCGCCGTCCAGCCCCAGCTTCGACACCAGCCGCCGGACCACTCCGATTCCTCCGTAGCTCATCGCGTTGATCCGCGCCCCGATCTCGTAGCGGACCTTGCCCGAACCGAACACCGGCTGTGCCCGCGACCCCCGCCGCCGCGCCCTCGCGTGCCGCGCCTGCACCTTCCGCCTGCGCCGGGCACTGTTCCCACGGCTTTGTTTGTGCGCTATTCTCTTCACCGGAAAGGCCTCCTGGTTGACATCCGACGACTCGCGCCGGAATGTGCTAAGTACAATCAGGATAAGCCTTTCCGGTACTCATTGCTAGCAACGCCGCACAAATCGTGCTTGCTTTGGGGCTAGACGCGCCTCACCGGCCCGGAGAATCGTTCGCGATTCACCGGCCGGTCGGGGCCAGACACTGTCCGGAACAGTCGGTGAGTGCCCTCTTCTACCCTCGCCCGACCGGGCGGTCCGGATCTGTGACCCAGTGACTCCACGAGCCTGCGTAGAGCCGCGCGCCGGTCAACCCCGCGTGCTCCATGGCGAGCAGATTGTGACACGCCGTGACGCCGGATCCGCAATAGGACACGGAGTGTGCGGGGGGCTGGCCGCCGAGGAGAGCCCGGAAGCGCTCCCTCAACTCGCCGGGAGAGCGAAAAGTGCCATCGGAGGTGAGGTTCTCTTCGAAGGGTGCGCACACCGCGCCCGGAATGTGTCCCGCCACCGGATCCAGCGGCTCCACCTCCCCCCGGTAGCGCTCCCCGGCCCGTGCATCGAAAAGCGGAAGGGAGGCGTCTTCGAGGCGAGAGAACACTTCGGCGGCCGACGCCAGCCGTCCGGGGCGCGGGGAGGCGGAGAACACCCGTGCGGGCCGCTCCACGATGTCCGCCGTCACCGGCTGACCGTCCCCGCACCAGCGCTGCCAGCCGCCGTCGAGAAGGGCAGCCGCGTCATGGCCGACCCAGCCGAGCATCCACCACAGGCGGCCCGCTATCGCTCCTCCCATATCGTCGTAGACCACCACCTGGACCCTGTCGTCGATGCCCCACGCCCCGAGCGTCCGTTCGAAGTCCGCGACCTCGGGGAGGGGATGGCGCCCGGTCACGCCCGCGACGATCGGACCCGACAGGTCGTCCTCCAGGTGGGCGTAGAGGGCACCCGGGATGTGCGCGCTCTTGTACTCGCGGCGGCCGTGTCCGGCGTCGGCGAGGGAGAAGCGGCAGTCCAGGATGACGCAGTCGGGGTCGTCGAGCCGCCCGGTCAGTTCGGCGGGCGCCATGAGCGTGGTAAAGGACATCGTGACGTTACCGGTGTATGTTTAGGGTGCCGGATTCCAGGATCTTTTCCGCGAGAGGCTATCTGAACAATCTTCGACTACCCGCGCCGCGCCACTGCAGTAGCGAGGTGACCCGTGTCGGTCGCTAGCCGAGTCACCCCACCACCCGGACCTCCCGGGGGCGACGCCCAACCGGCCCGCCTGGAGTTGCCGGTCACCGGAATGTCGTGCATGGGGTGCGCGAGCACCATCGAGACCATTCTGCGCGCGGGCGTTCCGGGGGTGGTGAACGCGAACGTGAACTTCGCCACCGGGCGCGCGACCGTCCACTACCTGCCCGACGCGGTGACTCCGGACGAGGTGGTGCACGTCATCGAGGAGGCCGGGTACGGGGTGGTGAAGGAGGCCGCGGCGCCAGAGGACGAGGCTTCCGAGGGAGTCGTGGACGACGCCGAGGCCGCTGCCCGCGCGCGGGAGGTCGAACGCCACGCCCGCCAGTTCCGCACGGGGCTGATCTTCACCCTGCCGCTCTTCCTGCTCAGCATGGCCCGCGACTTCGGACTCGTGGGCGCCTGGGCCCACGCTCCCTGGGTCAACTGGCTCTTCATGGCGCTCGCGGCTCCCGTGCAGTTCTACGTGGGGTGGAGCTACTACACGGGCTCCCGGAAGGCGCTCCGCAATCGCAGCGCGAACATGGACGTGCTGGTGGCGCTGGGATCGTCGACGGCGTTTTTCTACAGCGTGGCGGTGACGGTCGCGCTCACCGCCGGAGCGACGTCGCTGGGCGAACACGTCTACTTCGAGACGGCGGCGGCGATCGTCACGCTCATCAAGCTGGGCAAGTGGCTGGAGGTGCGGGCCAAGGGCCAGACCGGCGACGCCATCAGGCGGCTGGTGGCGCTGCGCCCGCGCACCGCCACCGTTCTCCTGGGGCGGGAGGAGCACGAGGTCCCACTCGACCGCGTGCAGGTCGACGACGAGGTGCTCGTGCGGCCCGGCGAGCGCATCCCGGTGGACGGGGTCGTGGCGGACGGCCGCTCCTCGGTGGACGAGAGTGCCTTTACCGGCGAGAGCCTGCCGGTGGAGAAGGAGGTGGGTTCCGAGGTGGTCGGCGGCACCCTCAACCACGAAGGCCTGCTGCGGGTGCGGGCCACCCGGGTCGGCGCCGACACCGCCCTGGCCGGGATCGTGCGCCTGGTGCGCGAGGCCCAGGGGAGCAAGGCGCCGGTGCAGCGGCTGGCCGACCGGGTGGCGGGGGTGTTCGTGCCCATCGTGATCGCGATCGCGGCCGGGACCTTCCTGGTGTGGTGGTTCGCGGCGGGCGCCGGCTTCCCGGCAGCGCTCATCCGCATGGTGGCGGTGCTGGTGATCGCATGCCCGTGCGCGCTCGGTCTGGCCACTCCCACTGCCATCATGGTCGGGATGGGGGCGGGGGCGGAGAAGGGCATTCTGTTCCGCAACAGCGAGGCGCTGGAGCGGGCCCAGCGGTTGCGGGTCGTCGTCTTCGACAAGACCGGCACCATCACCAGGGGGGAGCCGGCCGTGCGGGACGTGGTCGCGCGCGACCCGGACAGGCTCATCCGCATGGCCGCCTCGGCGGAGTGGGGCAGCGAGCACCCGCTGGCGCGCGCGGTGGTGCGCGAGGCGGAGGCCCGCGGGCTCGAGTTGATCCGGCCGCGCGAGTTCGAGGCGGTCGCCGGGTGGGGGGTGGTGGCGACCGTGGACTACCACAAGGTGGTGGTGGGCAAGCGACAGTTCGTGGGTGTCCACAACCTGCGCGGACACGCTCTCGCCGACGATGCCGAGCGCCTGGAGTCGGAGGCGCGGACAGTGGTGTGGGTGGGGGTGGATGGACGCGCCATCGGCCTCATCGGCATCGCCGACGAACTCAAACCCGGTGCCCGGGACGCCATCGAAAAGCTGCGGCAGCACATGCGGGTGGTCATGCTCACCGGCGACAACCCGGCCACCGCCAACGCCATCGCCCATGAAGCCAGCATCAACGAAGTGCACGCCGGCGTCCTGCCACGGGACAAGGCCGAGGTGATCGCCGCGCTTCAGGAGGAGCACGGCGACCGGGTCGCCATGGTGGGCGACGGCATCAACGATGCCCCCGCGCTGGCTCGCGCGGATGTCGGCATCGCCATCGGCACGGGCACGGATGTGGCCATCGAGACCGCCGACATCACGCTCATGAGCGGCAACCTGGAGAGCGTGAGCGATGCCCTGGGCCTCTCACGCGCGACCATGCGCACGATCCGCCAGAATCTCTTCTGGGCCTTCGGATACAACGTGGCGCTCATTCCGGTCGCGGCTGCCAGCAGCCTGCTGCACCCGGTTCTGGCGGCGCTGGCGATGGCGTTCTCGAGCGTCAGCGTGGTGCTGAACAGTCTGCGCCTGCGGAGGTCCGCGCGTCGTCTTCCCGCCTGGTGAACACCACCACCCGCCACACCAGCCCGTCACGCTCGAATCGCTTCGCCAGCCCGTAGCTTCCCGCCACCGCCTCCACCGCGGCCGGGTCGTGGGCAAACACGCGGAAAGGGTGCCGCCGCAGGCTCTGCACGAAGTTCACCAGCCGGACGCCGAAACGTGCCAGAGGCCCGCCCCGCGGCAGCACCAGCCCCAGTGTTCGCCTGGCAAGAGGCGCGGCGGCCCCCAGCAGCGCCGGCATGTCCGGATAGCAGCACACGACCCGGTCCAGGGTGACGATATCGGCCGGCGCCAGTTCGTGCGCCTTGGCAACAAAGTCGCCGTCGAGGTAGCGAATACGGTCGGCGTATCCCCGGGCCTCGGCCTCGGAACGGGCCGCGCGCAGGAACGCGGGAGAGGCATCCGAGTGTGTACCGCCCGCCGCGCCGCGCTCCATCAGATCATGCTGAATGGCTCCCACGCCCCCGCCGATATCGATGAAGGTGCGCCCCTCGACGCCATCGTCGGCGACGGCCCCCAGCAGCCAGCGCGTGGCCTTCGCCGGGCCCTTGCGGCGGTACTTCCGCAGATTGGTCTGCGCGTGGGCGTCATCGAACTGACGTTCGAGCCCGCAGCACTGGGAGCAGCTCAAGACTGCCTTCGAATCAGATGCGCTGGTGGTCGGCGCGCCAGCTCTCGACGGCCTGCTTTATGGCCTTTCGGTCCTCGAACTCTCCATCGAGAACCCGGCGCACCAGCCCGGGCAGTTCCCCGTCCGAAGCGAAGCGCAGTCCGATAAGCTGATCCGTCGTCAACTCCTCGATGCGGCCCTTCAGGTCGTCGGGCAGGAGCCTCTCCAGGCGAAGGCGCTCTTCCAGTCGGATCACGCGGTCCTGGACCCCCAGAGCGAAGCGGCGCGCGAGAAAAATGCCCACCGAAGCGCCGCCGGCGGTCAGGAACAGCGCCAGGGTCTCAGCTCGGAAATCGACGAAGAGCTGGTAGAGGAAGCTCGCGGCAGCGGCCGTGGCGCCGAACCACGCCACGAGGAACAGCACCAGCGGACGCTTGCCGTGGTTGGCGTAGTTCTGGGCCTCTGCCATTCGTTCTCCGGTGTGACGGCTTTCGCTGGGTCTCCTGGGTGCGCCTCTGCCGGCCTACCAGTTCTCCTTCTCAACGGCCTTCATCTCCTCGCGGAGCCGCTCCCAGTCTTCCTCGGAGATGTCGGAAGCCACGACCGGCACGCGCTCCTGCCCGCGCGTGATGCCTCTGCGCACGAACAGCCCGACGAGGATGCCGGAAAAGACGATCGCGACCCCGGGCATGATGTATCCGACGCGATTGAAGCCCTCCATCGGGGGCGAGCTGATAATGTCCGTGCCGAAGTCGGCGACGAAGCCGGCCAGAATCACATCCTCGCCCTCGCCCGCCTCGAGCGCCTCCATGATGCGCTGGGTGAAGACGGGAGACTCGCCGCACTGCATCTGGTACTGGCAGGTGTGGGTGTCGAGGTTGCAGCTGCAGGTGCACCGGATCTTTTTCTCGATCAGGAGCAGCTTCTCCCCCAGCGGCCCGTCGTGCGAGTGCCGGAAGGTCACGGCATCGGTATAGCCCGAGTGCGAGGGACCCGTCGAGGGAATCTCCTGGGCCGACCCATTGAGGTGCAGCGTCGATGCGGCGAGAAGGATGGCGGCGGCAGCGGTCATGGTGGTCCTGCCTTGGAAGTGAACCGGCATGGCCCGCAATCCGGACCGGACTGAATCTAACGGGTCGGGACGAGGTCGGGGCAATACCGCGCGGGTCCGCCTCTGGCGCGCGCGGCTCCTGCAGCACACCTTCGCGGGTGCCATTTCTCAAGAGATACGCCATGCCTAGAGAGATTCATCCGGGAATCCACTGGATTCAGGAGCTGGGGCCGGATCGTCCGGGGATCGCCAGGTCCCTTGAGCAGCGCGGAGCCGGTTGGTACGACCCGGGCCGCAAGATCCACGTTCCCCAGAACGCCTATCTCTTCGCCGGAGAGCGGACACTCCTCTTCGACACGCTGTCGCCGGCCGCGTCCCGGCAGATCATCGCCGATCTGGAGACGGTGCTGGACGGCCGCTCGCTCGACTACCTCGCGCTCTCGCACCCCGACGTTCCGCACGCGGGGAACACCTTCCGCATCCTCGAGCGCCATCCCGGCGCGACGCTGGTGGCGCCCCGCTTCGGGGACACCCACGAACTCTACCATCTGGAAGCCGCGCACAAGGTGGGGCCGGGCGACTCGCTCGACCTGGGAGGGAAGCGGCTGCATTTTCACGACGCCGCCTTTCTGGATGCGGCGATGTCGATGTGGATGACCGAGGAGGTCTCGGGCATGCTTCTGCCGGTCGACTGGATGGGATTGCCGCTCATGGACGGGGAGGGGCTCCAGTTTGCCGACGAGTTCCTTTCTCCCGTCGACGTCGACCGCTACGTGGAGTTCCATGGGCGGGTCATGTTCTGGCTGCGGTACGTGGATGTGGCGCGGACCCGGAGGGAGATCGACAGGCTGCTGGACACGTTTCGCCCGGCGATGATCGCCTCCGCGCACGGACCGGTGATACGCGGCGATGTCGCCCGCTACTTCGAGATGATGAAGGCGGTGGTGGAGCGGGTGGCGACCGGCGGCCGTACGGGGGTGCTGTGAGCGAGGTGGCGGGGCCGGCGCCGGCCGGGCGTCCCGTGGGTGCCGTGGCTGGGCCGGGACCGGACGGGGATGCTGTGAAATCAGCGGCGAGGGTGCCGGGTCCGGACACGAGCGTGCCGCTTACGCGAAGCGTGTCGTGGATCGCGGAGAACTACTCGCTCGGCGCGGGCCGCAACGTGCACGTGAGCGTATACCTGATTCGCGCGGGCGAGAAGAACATCCTCATCGATTCGGGCTCCTTCTATCATCGGGCGAGTCTGGAGGAGCGCATCTCTGGCGCCACCGAGGGCATGGGGATCCATTCCCTGGTCCTCTCCCACTCCGACTACCCGCACTCCGGCAACATCCCGGCGTTCCGGCGCCGCTGGGGCGATTTCGAGATCGTTGCCTCCTCCGGCGAGCCGGAGATCCAGGGGCTGCCCTACGCCCGCCGCAGCCGCATCGGAGGCAGCCTGGTGGTGGCGGGACGGGAGATCGATTTCCTCGACCCGCCGCTGGCGGACCGCTCCCACACCTCGTGGATCTACGACCGGGCGTCGCGCGTGCTCTTCGTCGCCGACGGCTTCGGGTATCACCACGCGGACGACGAGACCGGCCTGACCTCGCGCCAGCTGCCGGACGGCTTCCGCAGCGAGGAGATCTGCAGCTTCCACCGCGACACCCTCATCTGGCTGCGCTACGCGGATCCGGACGTGCTCATGGGGGTGCTGCGGGAGATGTTCGAGGCGCGCGAGGTGTCGTGGGTGGCGCCCATCCACGGCAATCCGATCGCGGCCGAGCACCTGGACGACTATCTGGAGAGGCTCGAGGAGGGCGTCCGGCGCATCGTGCGCGAGCAGGCGAGATAGGCCTGGGCGGAACACACGGAGCGTTCCGGGTCGGAACCCCTCGGCCATGTATTCTGAGCCTTGGTGGGCGGTGCGCCCTGCGGGGACAGCAGGTATCGGGTGGGGAGCGCTCCCGGGCCAGCCGGAGCAACGGCTTCTGCCACCGTAGCCGAAGGCTCCCCAAATTCACATCTGCAAGTCTCATTTTGCCATTGATGGATTTGGGGCTGCTGAACCCGGAGTGAACCAGGAACCGGTCGCCCGACTTCACATTTGAGAGTCCCATTCTGCCATTGACGGATTGGGAACTCGCGCATTGCTGAAGTCCCGGATCTCGCTTCTGATGCCCGCCAAGGCGGCTCACCGGCGCCCTGAGAGCATTCCCAGGCCGCTTCCCCCTCCGAAGGTCTCCCGACCCGGTTCCGGACACTACAGGCCATCCTGAGAGGCCGATGTCGACGCCGTTATATTTGTATATAAATCATTGTACAATATTGTGTTAGGAGGATCGATGATCGCGTCTGCAGACTTCCGCTACGCTACTCTCGGAGATCCTTGTCTCTGGCCCGCGATGGTGCGGGAACGGGCCGGTCCCGGCGCCAGCGACGATGGCGACGACGAACTCTTCCTCCTGGGCGAGCGCATCGCGGAGCTGGCGGCGCGCATCAACTCCGCGGAATCGCGGATGATGACCCTCATCGCCGACTTCGACCTCCGCGGCGGCTGGAAGGACGAGTTCTCCTCCTGCGCCGAGTGGCTGGCCTGGAGAATCGGCATCAAGATCGGTCCCGCGCGTGAGCGGGTCCGGACCGCCCGCGCGCTCGAAGGCCTGCCCCGGACTGCCAACGCTCTCAGGGAGGGGCGGATCTCATACGCGAAGGTGCGGGCGCTCACCCGCGTGGCGAAGCCCGGGAACGAGGGAGAGCTGCTCGAATTCGCGCTCGCTGGTTCGGCGGCGAAGCTGGAGCAGACGGTGCGCCTTTTGAGGAAGTTGTCCCGCGACGGGGAACTGACGTTGGAGGAGGCCCGGCACCGCAGCCGCGCGTTCTCGGTCATCGTGGACGGCGACGGGATGTACGTGGTGAAAGGGCGCCTCGAGCCGGAGGCGGGGGCGGTGCTGATGCGGGCGGTGGAGGCGGCATCCGATGCACTGTTCCGGCGCGAGCCCGGTGCCGGCGATGCGCGCCCGAAGCTGAAGCAGCGGCGGGCGGATGCGATGGGGCTGCTGGCAGAGCGCGCGCTGGCGGCGGGCTTCGGGGGTGGCGAGTGCCGTGACTCCCGCGGCGGCTCGAACGCCATCCCGGGCGGCGACATGGGCGAACCGGACGGTGCACGGATCGCCGAATCGGATGCAGCGTCGCGGGGCGAATCGGTTGCGACGCCGGGGGACGAACCGAGGAGTGATCTGGGCACCGAACCCCGTGTCGAGTCCGGTACCCGGGCGGAGCGCTACCAGGTCATGGTCCACTGTGACGCCGCGACGTTGGCGGAAGAAGGGGAGCCCGGACGTTCAGACCTGGACGGGATCCGCGTTTCCGCGGAAACGTCCCGGCGCATGGCATGCGACGCGGCGGTGGTCGCCATGGTGCACGCGAAGGACGGGTCCGTGCTGAACGTGGGGCGCAGGACGCGCACGATCCCTCCGCACATCCGGCGGGCGCTGGAGGAGCGCGACCGGGGATGCCGTTTTCCGGGGTGTGCCGGTCGTTTTACGGAGGCGCACCATGTGAAGCACTGGGCCGACGGGGGAGAGACGAGCCTCAGGAACACGGTGCTGCTGTGCCGGCGGCACCACCGCACGGTTCACGAGGGGCGGGTCAAGGTCTGTGTGAATCGCGACGGGACGGTTCTGTTTTTCACGCGCCGGGGAAGAGTGCTGGCGGATGCACCGGTGGGAAGAGTTCGGGCGGATGCGCGGAAGACTCCTCAGCCCGTGCCCGCAACCTTGCCGCCGATCCCATCGGACCATCTCGCCGCCCCTTCTGGAACCTCGGCTGCGAACCTGCCGCCGATTCCACCGGCCCATCCGGGCGTCCCGTCCATGGGCGAACGTGCCACCCTGTCCAACGGGGCCGCGCTCTACCGCGACTCAGACATCCCCTGGGCGATCGAAGCCGCCGCCAGGGAAGCCATGGAGGAGTCTCTGGAACCCTGACCGGAGAAGTCTGGAACCCTGACCGGAAGAAGTCTGGGAGCCTGACCCGGAGAAGTCTGGGAGCCTGAAGCCGGAGACACCGCGACCAACTGTCGCCAATCGAACCGGTGTGAGACGGTCCGGCTAGCGGTAGAAGAGCTCAACCAGGCTCATCGGCACGGCGGGCACGTAGGTGACCATCACCAGCACCGCCAGCAGCACCGCCACGAAGTAGACGTTCACCTTGCTGACTTCCCAGATGTCGGCTTTCGCCACCGAGCACGCCGTCACCAGCACGCTGGCCACCGGCGGCGTCTGCTGGCCGATGCCGAGGTTGAGGGTGACCACCAGGCCGAAGTGGACCGGGTCGATGCCGGCTGCGTGCACCAGGGGCATCACCACCGGCACCACCAGGATGATGGCGGCGGCGGAGTGCAGGAAGAGCCCGATCGCCAGGAAGAAGACGTTGAGCAGCGCCAGGATGGCCCAGCGTGACTCGGTGAGGCCGATGATGCTGTCCGCGACCCGCTGCGGCACCTGGGCCTCGGTGAGGTAGTCGCCCAGCAGCGCCGACGTGGCCACCAGCAGCATGACCACGGCCGTCTGCACCCCGCCGTCGAGGGCCGCAGTGCGCAGGGCGGGCAGGTCCAGTTCGCGGTAGATGATCCCGCCTACCACGAGCGCGGCGAGCACCGCCAGCCCGGCCCCCTCCGTCGCGGTCACCCATCCGGTGAAGATTCCGCCCAGGATGATCACGGGCAGCAGAAGCGCCCAGCCGGCGTCGCGGAGGGTGGTCCACACCCGGCGCAGCTGGAAGGTGTGCTCCACCGGGAAGCCGTTGCGCAGCGAGAGCAGGTACGCCACCCCCATCAGCAGGACTCCGCCAAGCACTCCCGGCACGATCCCGGCCACGAAGAGCTCGACGATTGAGCTCTCCGACATCACCCCGTAGACGATCATCGGGATCGAAGGGGGGATGATCACGGCCAGAGTCGCCGACGAGGAGGTGACCGCGGCGGCGAAAGGCGTCGAATAGCCGCGCTTCTTCATCGCGGGAATCAGGATCGAACCCAGCGCGGCCACGTCCGCGACCGCGGAGCCGGAAATCTCGGCGAAGAAGAGGGATGCAGAGATGGAGACCATCGCGAGCCCGCCCCGGATGGCTCCGAAGAGCGCGGACGCGAAGGCGATCAGGCGGCGCGAGATGCCGGTCGCGTTCATGATCGCGCCCGCGAGGATGAAGAGCGGGATGGCGATCAGCGGGAAAGAGGTGGCCCCGGTGAAGAGCACGAGGCCGGCGTTCGGGACCGCCGAGGCGCCCGAGGTCACCACCATGGCGATCAGCGCGATGACGCCCAGGGCGACCGCGATGGGCACGTTGATCGCCACCAGCACGATCATGCCCACGAACATCAGCAGCAGCGTCACGGGCCGTCCTCGCCTGGGACCCCGGCCCCCACCGGGCTCGTCCCGCCCCCCGCGACAGCGTCCGGACTCGTCGCCCCTCCCGTGCGCAGCATCTCGGGCAGGCTCAGCAGCTGCGCGATGACGAAGAGCACGCTACCCACCGGGATGACCGATTGCGTCAGCCGCGTGGGCACCCAGGGCAGGCTTACCATGGCCGAGCCCTCCAGGATGACCAGCACCCGCCACCCTGCCCATCCCGCGACCAGGAAGAACGCGATCACCACCGCCTCCCCCGCGACCACGACCGGCATCCGCCATGGCCGCCCCAGCCGCCGCACCAGGTTGGGAAAGCCGATGTGCGCCCGCTTCAGGGCCGCCAGCGCCGCCCCGTAGTAGGTGAGCCACGCCAGCAGGATGGACGCCACCTCGTCGTACCACACCAACGCCGCCCCGAACTTGCGGAACCCCACCCCCATGATCACGACCGTGGCGAGCGCCGCCACCAGCACCAGCACGATGGCCTCGAGCAGGCGCTCGAAGCGGCTGCGCAGGGCGGTCGCAGACAGGGTGGTCAGGGGGCTTCTCCGGGGAAGGTGGATGCGATCACCGGAGCAGCATCCGCGATCTTCACTCGCCGGGCAAGTTGGAGATGAGCCAGCGGGCGTTCGCAGCCAGGTCCGTCCTGCCCCAGGTGGAGTTGCGCAGCAGGACGATGGTCAGCCCCGTGGCCGGCTCGAAGATGAGGTAGGCCCTCGCGTCATCATCGCCGCCCGGCGCGGCGCGTGACTCCCGGGATCCAGCGCGGCACGTCCCGGCAGTACGAGTCGTAGCTGTCGCCGAAGGTGCGGCGCAGGTCCGGCTCCTCCTTGAGCGCCACGAACAAGGTCAGCCAGAGGCAGTACGCCAGCGCGTAGCCCAGCAGCGCCAGCGACGAGAAGAAGACGGCTTCGCCGAACAGGATCGCGACCACGCCCAGCAGCAGCGGGTGACGGATTCGGCCGTACCAGCCGTGGGTCACCAGGACGGTGGCTTCCTTCCCTGGGATGGCCGAGGTCCGGCGCCGCAACAGGTGCACGGCGGACCACAGATACAGGTAGACGCCGAAGCCCGCGAGGCCCGCGCCCAGCCAGCGCGCCGCGCCGATGTCCAGGTGCGGCATCGCCAGACCTGCGGTTCGCTGCAGGATGAGCGCGGGGAGGCCCACTGTGAAGACTCCGTTCAGCACGATGGCGGTGGCCACGAACGCGGCCACGCGGAAGCGTGACCTGGTCTCGTCCGGCCGCCGCCCGGAGTCAGGATCCTCGGTATGCGTCTTCTCGCGCATGGCGCTCGATTGCCGGTGAATATGCTCGTGACGTTATCCGGTGTTGCGGGAGCGCGCTATGGATACTGAACGCATTCTGTCGCAGATTCCGAGACAGGACCGCCGATCCGTGACAGGATCCGTGCCTCCCTGACCAGGAGTAAGACAAGGAGAAGTGTGCTGTTGCGACCTCGCCTCGATACACTTTCCCGTCATCAGCGGCGTCTGTGGACGGAACTGGGTACGACCCCGTCCGAATTCGTTCTCTACGGCGGAACCGCCCTGGCGCTCAGGCTGGCGCATCGCAGGTCCGAGGACTTCGACTTCTTTTCGGCGGAGTCGTTTGATTCAACCCGCCTGCTGGACACGATTCCGTACCTGCGCGATTCGGAAGTCATTCAGCGGGCTGCGGACACGCTGACGTGCATCGTGGATCGCGGCGGGATTGTCCGGGTCTCTTTCTTTGGCGGTCTGGCGCTGAACCGGGTGGAAGATCCCGAACTCGCCGAAGGACCGGGGATCATGATTGCGTCGCTGGTCGACCTGGGAGCGACCAAGGCGCAGGTTGTCCAAACCCGCGCCAGCGCGAAGGACTACCTCGACGTGGATGCTCTCATCCGCCTCGGCGGGATCAGCCTGAGTGGCGCGCTTGGCGCGGCCGCCGGCGTATTTGGTGATCGTTTCAATCCCCTTCTGACGCTGAAGGCGTTGACCTTCTTCGGGGACGGCGATCTGCACACGGTTCCCGGCTCCGTGCGCGAGCGGCTGGCTCGGGCGGTGAAAGGCGTCGATCCGGACGGTATTCCCGAACTTGCGGTCCGTCCCGGCCTACGGCCCGGCGGGGAGCGCACGTGACCAGGCCGTCTCCAATTCCGGAACTCCTGCGAGTCGCCCGGCGCATGGTGTGGTTCAAGCCGCCGGAGGAAACGCTGCGCGACGGAGTGCTGTTTCTGAACCACGTCATGACCTGTGGCACGATCGACGATATCCGCGTCACCCGGTGCCATTTCCGCGACGACGACTTCCGGGAAGCATTGCAGTGCGCGCATCCCGGAATTTTCGATGCCCGGTCGTGGTCCTACTGGCACCTTGTGCTGAAAATGGGGCCGCCTCCCCCGTTGCCGGTGCGAAATCTGCCCGAATAGAAGCCTTCAGCCGCGTGCCGGCAGCGTAACGAACCCCGCGACCATGAAGTGATGATCGAGGGTGAGAGCCTCACGGATTCCCAGTTCGCTCATCACCACGAAGCTGGCGGCGTCGGCAAGAGAAAAGGGCTGATCGGAGAAGCGTTCGATCCAGCGGTTT
The DNA here is from genome assembly GCA_965237885.1 of Longimicrobiales bacterium. Lineage (GTDB taxonomy): Bacteria > Gemmatimonadota > Gemmatimonadetes > Longimicrobiales > Gaopeijiaceae > BD2-11. The sequence goes on from CBDEGN010000002.1 coordinate 2,831,482, forward strand.
ACCGCCGCCGCCTCGCGCTCCGGCGTGATGTATTCGATCTGGTTCGGGGCCTGCCGGATGGCTTGCAGAAAGGCGGAGCCAGCCCGCCGACCCGCACGACGCAGGAGCAGCGCATGGGTCTCCGCCACCACCAGGTTGGTGGTTACGATTCTCGCGCCTTCCCGGATCCGCTCGCGGAGGCTCCGCGCCAGGACTTCATGATCCTGATGGGCCCGGTCGGCGAGAGGGTACCACGCGCTGGTGTCGACGAACAGACCCTTCACTCGGAACCGTGCTCGTCCGGCTGCTGCGGGTGACCTGACCAGGAAGCGATTTCGGCGGTGGCGAGATACTCATCGTGCTCGCGCGCGACATCGATCTCCGGGCCGCAAGGCTCGTCTCCGGTGGACACGATCCCGATGATGCTCAGCGCCGGGTGAAGTTCCGGGTCCGAGAGCTGGCTCTCCAGGGCTTCCAGACCCCGACGCAGGACATCGGACTTGGTAGTATCGAGCTTTAGCGTCAGCCGCTCGAGGCGGTCCTTCTCGTTCGGGCGGAGATAGACCTGGACGGGCTCCGCGACACGCCGCTGAGATTCTTTTTCATGAGAATACTTCATGAATCATGATAATCCATCCACCCTCACCCCGCCAACTCCCCCACTCTCCGCACCAACTCCCCGCCGCCGTCCACATCTTCCGCGAACTCGTCGTAGATGGCGTCGCTCGCGGCCCGGAAGCTTTCGCGATCCGCCTCGTTCACCTCGATGCCGGCGGCGCGCAGCTCCTCGAGCAGCTCGGCGTCCATGCGCGCGGCGGTCTCGTACACGAACGCCTGCATCTCGCGGGCGGTGTCTTCGAGGATGACACGCACGCCCTCCGGCAGACGCTGCCAACGGGCTTTGCCCACGGTCACGAACGCGGGCGTGTACACATGCCCGGTCAGCGACAGGTACGACTGCACCTCGTGCAGCTTGGCCGAATGGATCTGCGCCAGCGGGTTCTCCTGGCCGTCCATCACCCCGGTCTGCAGCGCCACGAAGACCTCGGCCAGGGGCATGGGCGAGGGGTTGGCGCCGTAGGCCTGGAAGAGCTTGACCCGCCAGACCCCGCGCGGGGTGCGCAGCTTGATGCCCGCGAGGTCTTCCGGCCTGCGGATCGGGCGCGCGCTGTTCGTGATGTGGCGGAAGCCGTTCTCCCACACCGCCAGGATGCGATAGCCCTCGGCTTCGGCCAGCGGCGCCAGATGTTCCCAGAAGACATCCTCCTCGATGCGCTTCATGTGTTCCCGATCCTGCACCAGGTACGGCATCTCGAAGAGGCCGAAGCCGTCGATGATCGACGACATGACCGTCGAGGGAAGCGCCATCTCCACCGTGCCCAGCTTGAGCTTCTGCATGAGCACGTCGTCGCCGCCCAGCTGGCTGGAGCCGTAGACGATCACGCGTCCGGCCTCGCCCAGGCGCTCGTTGGCGCGCTCGGCGAATTCCTGGGCGACGATGTCATAGAGCGACTCGGGGGCGCCCACGTGTCCGAGCCGGATATCGACGGGGCCCGTGTCATCGCCCGGCGCGCACGCGGTCCAGGCGATGGCCGCGAGCAGGGTGGGCGCCAGCAGGTTCTTTCGTGACATCATCTCCCTCCCGGGAATCATTCGCTTGTGTTGGCGAGGTGTTCGAGCGCGGCGTCCACGCCCCGTGCGCAGTGAGGCACGCCCGCCAGCCGCAACCCCATCTCCACGCCGCAGAGCGTGCCGGCGAGGGTGAGCTCGTTCAGGTCTCCCAGGTGCCCAATGCGGAAGATGCGCCCGTCGAGCTTGCTGAGGCCGGTCCCCAGGGACATGTCGAAGCGCTCGAGGATGACCTTGCGGAGGGCGTTGGCGTCGTGCCCGTCGGGGAGCAGAACGGCGGTGAGCGAGTTGGAGTGCTCGCACGGGTTGATGCTGTAGCACTCGAGACCCCAGGCGGCGACGGCCGCGCGAGTGGCCTCGGCGAAGCGGCGGTGGCGGGCGAAAACACGGTCGAGCCCTTCCTCCCGGAGCATGGCGAGGGCCTCGCGCAGGCCGAAGAGCAGGCTTGTCGCGGGCGTGTAGGGGAAGAAGCCGCTCGCGTTGGCGGCGAGATGGTCGTTCCAACTGAAGTAGGAGTGCGGCAGCGGGGAAGTGGTGCGGTTGGCCAGCGCCCGCTCGCCGACCGCTGTGAAACCGAGGCCCGGCGGCAGCATGAGCCCCTTCTGCGACCCGGTCACGGTCACGTCGACGCCCCATTCGTCATGGCGGAAGTCGATGGACGCGAGGGACGACACGGTGTCCACCATGAGGAGCGCCGGGTGGCCGGCGGCGTCGATGGCGGTGCGGATGTCGGGGATGGAGGTGGTCACGCCGGTCGAGGTCTCGTTATGCACGACCATCACCGCGCGGATGCGCCCGTTGGTGTCGCGGCGGAGCCTGTCCTCCACCAGCTGCGGCTCGACCCCGGCGCGCCAGTCGCCCGGCAACAGGTCGACTTGGAGTCCGAGGCGCCCAGCCACCTCCGCCCACTTGCCGGCGAAGAAGCCGCGGTCGAAGGCCAGCACGCCGTCTCCCGGGGAGAGGGTGTTGACCAGCGCCGCCTCCCACGCGCCGGTGGCCGAAGAGGGGAAGACGAAGACGGTGCCGTCGGTCTTGAAGACGGGCTTGAGGTCCTCGAGGACGGCCAGAGTGAGCTCGGCGAACTCCGGGCCGCGGTGGTCGATCACCGCCCGGTCCATGGCGCGCCGGACCCGCTCGGGTACGTTGGTGGGGCCGGGGAGCTGGAGGAAGTGCCGGCCGCTGCGTGTGGTCATTCGCGTCCTCGGGTGACGTGGAGAGAGCCGCCGATTAGAATGCGGCGACCCCCGGCGACGAACCCTGCAAGCTAAGAAGGGCGCCCATGCCTGACCACCGATCCGCCCGGCTCGGCCGCCGGCCCGCCAATGCCTGACCACCTGCCGCGCATCGGCGACCTTTCGCTTGCCGCTCGCCTGCGGCGCGAGTTGGAGGGCGAGGTGCTCTTCGACCCGGTCAGCCGGGGGCTCTACAGCACGGACGCCTCCATCTACCAGATCGAGCCGGTGGGGGTAGTGGTGCCGCGCACGGTGCAGGACGTGGCGACGGCGATCGAGATCGCGGTGCAGGAGGGGGTTCCGGTCCTGCCCCGGGGGGCGGGGACCTCGCAGGGCGGGCAGGCGGTGGGGCGGGCGCTGGTGATCGACACCAGCAAGCACCTGCGCGCCATTTCCGGCCTGGATGCGGAGGCGGGGACGGTGCGGGTCGAGCCGGGCGTGGTGCTTGACGACCTGAACCGCTGGCTGGCGCCGCACGGGCTCTTCTTCCCGGTGGACGTGGCGACCTCCAGCCGGGCCACGCTGGGCGGCATGGCCGGAAACAACAGCTCCGGGGCGCGGTCGATCCGCTACGGCATCATGGCCGACCGGGTGCGCGCCATCGACGCCGTGCTCGCGGACGGGACCGCGCTCCGCTTCGGGGAGCTGCCGGAGGGGTGGCTGGGAGATGGGGGGCCGGCGGAAGACCGGGGGCGCGCAGGTGGAGAGAACGGAGGCGCGGGTCTGGAGCTCGCGCGCCGCATGTGGGAGATCCGCTCCCGCGAAGCGGACGAACTGGCGCGGCGGGTGCCACCGGTTCTCAGGCACGTCGCCGGCTACAACCTGCATCGCCTGGAGCAGCCCGGGCTGAACCTGGCGCCGCTCCTTGTGGGTTCCGAGGGGACGCTCGCCTTCTTCACCTCGCTCGACCTCGACCTGGCCCGTCTGCCTCCGCACCGCCTGCTGGGCATCTGCCGCTTCCCCGACCTGGAAAGCGCGCTCGATGCGGTCCAGCACATCGTCACCCTCGACCCCACCGCTGTCGAGCTGATGGACGCCAACGTGCTCCGCCTGGCGCGCGCCAACCCCATCTTCCGCCCCGTGGTGGAGCGGGTCTTCCCCGGGAATCCGGGGGCCGTGCTGGTGGTGGAGTTCTCGGCATTCGAGGCCGAGGCCGCGCATGCCGGGCTGGATCGGCTCCAGGAGATGATGGTCGACCTAGGCAATCCGGGCCCCATCCGGCGCGCGCTTACGCCGGCGGCCCAGGCCGAAGTCTGGGGCGTGCGCAAGGCCGGGCTGAGCATCGTCATGTCGTCGCCCGGCGACGTGAAGCCGGTCTCCTTCATCGAGGACTGCGCGGTGCCGCTGCCTCGTCTCGCGGAGTACGCGGTACGGGTCAATGCCGCGTTCGACCGGCATGGGGCAGAGGGGACCTGGTACGCGCACGCCTCGGTGGGCTGCCTGCACGTGCGCCCGTCGCTCAACCTGAAGGAAACCCCCGACGTGGGCCGCATGCGCGCCATCGCCACCGAAGTGCACGACATCGTGCTGGACCTGGGTGGATCGCATTCCGGGGAGCACGGCGACGGGCTGGTGCGCTCGGAGTTCATCGAGAGCCTGATGGGACGGCGGCTGGCCGCGGCCTTCGGGGAGGTGAAGCACGCCTTCGACCCGCGCGGGTTCATGAATCCCGGCAAGATCGTCGACCCCCCGCGCATGGACGAACACGGCCTCATGCGCTACCGGCCCGGGTACGCGCACCAGCCCTTCGAGACGACCCTCGACTGGAGCCGCTGGGGCGGGCTGGCGGGGGCCGCCGAGATGTGCAACAACAACGGGGCCTGCCGGAAGGCGGATCCGGGCACGATGTGTCCGTCGTACCGCGTGACCGGAGACGAGAAGCACGTAACGCGCGGGCGCGCGAATGCTCTGCGGCTGGCGCTGACCGGGCAACTGGGCCCGGACGCCATGCGCTCGCCGGGGATGAAGGACGTGTTCGACCTGTGCATCGGCTGCAAGGCCTGCCGGCGGGAGTGCCCGGCGGGCGTGGACATGGCCCGCATGAAGGTCGAGTTCCTGCACCACTACCGGAAGAAGCATGCGCCCAGCGCAAGGGACCTCGCGCTCGCGCACCTGCCGAGGCTGGCGGCCCGGGGCGCGCGTCTCGCGCCTCTGATCAACATCGGCGGCCGCAGCCGGCTGCTGCGCTTCGCCGGCCAGCGGCTCACGGGCGTGACCGGGAAGCGGGCGCTGCCGAGGTGGTCGAACCGGCCGTTCCGGAATCCGCCGGCCCTCGCGGAGAAGCCCGACGTGCTGCTCCTGGTCGACACGTTCTCGCGCTATTTCGAGCCGGAGAATGCGCGCGCCGCGCTCAAGGTTATGTCGGCTGCCGGATATCGGGTGGAGGTGGCCGGGGCGGGGGCTGGTGGTGCGTCGCGGGCTGGCTCAAGGGCGCGAACCGGTTTCCGGTCCCAGGGTCTCTTCCGGACTCCGCAAGTCCTCGGGGCGCGGAAGGGCTCCCGCCCCCTCTGCTGCGGCCGCACCTACCTGAATGCGGGGCTGGTGGAAGAGGCCCGCACGGAGGCGAGTCGGCTGCTGGGCGCTCTCTCGGACGCGCGCGTCCGACACGCGACCATCGCGGGACTCGAGCCCTCCTGCCTGCTCACCCTGCGCGACGAAATCCCTGCCATGCTCCCCGGCGCCGAATCAGAGCAGGTCGCGGAGCGCGCCCTCCTGCTGGAAGAACTGCTCCTGCGCGACGAAGAACGAGTTCGGCCCCGTCTCAACCTGCGGGAGCCCGACACAGACTCCGCCTTCATCCACGGACACTGCCATCAGAAGGCTTTCGGCGCCTTCGATGCCACCCCGCGCGTGCTTGACTGGATTCCCGGGCTCCAGACCAACGTCATCGAGTCCGGCTGCTGCGGCATGGCAGGCTCCTTCGGCTACGAGGCCGAGCACTATGAGTTGTCGATGAAGATGGCGGAGCTGGATCTGCTGCCCGCGGTGCGCGCCGCGCCGCGGGACGCCCTGCTGATCGCGGACGGCACCAGCTGCCGGAGCCAGATCGCACATGGGAGCGGTCGCGAGGCCGTGCATGCGGCGGTGGTGCTGGCGGGTGCGCTGGGGCGCGGAAGGGGCTGAGCACACTTCGGAATACAGATGGGCAGCGGCCATGTCCCGATGGGACGTGATTGAAGGCATCAGCACCAAGCTGATCCTCTTCAGTTGACGGCGTCCATCATGTACGGATACCGTTTGAGACAGCCGAGGCGTTGCACCTTCTTGCGCCAGGGAGGGGACATGGTGGACGCAACACGGATACCCGATCAGCTACGCGAGAACGTGTGGCAAGGGCGAATTGACGCCCATCGTTTGCACCAATACTACGGTCGTCTTGCCAGAGTGCACACCCGCAATGTCTCCATAGTCACGACGCTCGGATGCTTCGTCGCGTTCGTGGGTCCATACCTCGATACGCTGGGCGCGCCGGGCTGGGAGATAGTGGTATCGCTTGTCGGCGTGGTGGTTGCCATAACCACGATAGCGCAGGGTCACAACAGGATCGTGGAGGCATTGTTCCGGCATCAGCAGCTCGGTGATCTGCACGGAGAATGGACAGACCTCTGGCAACGTGTCGAGGACAAAATGGCCATTCCTGCGGAAGTCCAGAGCCGTTGGATGGAATTGACCCGCAAGGCTCACGCTATCACGGCCCGCAGTGCCCAGGACAAGGTCAATCAACGCCTGCTGGATGCGACCGAACAAGCGACGTACGCCTACTACAAACAGGAGGCCGCCTCGGGTGTCCCTGCCACAACCTGATCCTCGGCGCCAGCCCCAACCCGCCACCCGAGAAACGCCAGGGTGGGTGGCCGCCGCCGAAGAATCCACCTCCGCCTCCGCCCCCAAGAAGAGACTAAGGGAAACCCGCAGCTGCCGGAGCCAGATCGCGCACGGGAGCGGTCGCGAGGCCGTGCATGCGGCGGTGGTGCTGGCGGGTGCGCTGGGTTCTTGACCGCGGAGGGGTTCAGCCCCTCACCACGAAAACGTGTGCGAGTACTTGACCGAAAACGACCGCCCGGTCGACAGCGGTGCCCGCGGGATCATGTTGGCGTCCCGCTCCGTGAGCAGTCCTTCGTTGTAGACGATCCAGAGGTCGGTGCCTTCGCTGAAGTGATAGCGGATGCGCGAGTTGAGGCTGGTCAGATCGTCCACCCCGTTGTACTGGCCGTAGGCGCTCACGGCGAAATGGGTGTTGAGGGCCACCTCCACCTTCAGATGCGCGAGATGCGTCGTGGTGGCCATGTCGCGCTCGGAGAAGTCGATCTTGTTGACGGAGTACGCCGCGCCCAGCTCCAGATAGCGGGACAGGTTCCAGATCGGACCGACCGACAGGCTCAGCCGGCTGCCGTCGTAGAAACTTCCCGCGGACACGCTGTAACTGCCCCGGAAGCTGTCGGTGCGCCCGAGGTTTAGGCTCGCCTTCACCTCGTGGAACCAGTAGTCGCCCGCCGGCACCTCCACGTCTGAAATCGGGAAGGCATCGCGTATGCTTTCGAACTGCGACTCGAGACCCACCTCCATACGCCCGCCGCCTCTGAACCGGGCCTCGAACTTGGGGTTCAGCAACGTCGATTCGGCGGTCCGGTCCGAGTTGCGGATGAATTGCCTGGTGGTGAGCCTCACGGTCCGCGAGCGGAACATCACGGAGGGGTCGTCCATGAACTGGCCATACGCCAATTCCACTCCGCCAAAGCTGAAGCCCTTGCGCCGCTGGAAGCCGAGGCCGGGGTTGTAGTCGGCCCCCACCCGGGCGGCGTCGAGGGTGTAGGTGAATCCCACGTCTCGCCGCCGCTCCCAACGGCCTTTCATCAATCCCGTCTTCAGCCCGCCCACTCCCGGTGTGGCCTCATCGAAGGTCTGCGCCCACTGCAACTGGGCATACTCGTCCCCGGTCAGCCGGAGCGAGGTGTCCAGCCCGTAGGCGAGGTTGTCCTGTCCGGGGGTGCCGAGCCGGCTCGTGACCATCGCGCCCACGTTCGAGTAGGGGTTCAACACCTGCTGGCGCACCCGCAGCACGCCCATGTTCTCGGAGGAGCGCTCGCCGTGCGCGGCGGTCTGCATGTTGAGGAGCCCGTAGTCGGTGCCGCCGACGCGTCCCACCGCGCGAACGCCCCCGAAGATCCGGACGATGTCGCCATCGCCGAGCCCGATCTTGCGGCTGTAGAAGAGGCGGTTGAAGGGGCCGCCGGTGTTGAAGTCGAAGGTCGCGGAGCGCTCCTGGAAGAACTGGCGCTTTTCGGGGATGAACAGCTGGAAGCGTTCGAGGTTGACCTGGGCGCTGTCCGCCTCCACCTGTGCGAAGTCGGTGTTCACCGTGACGTTGAGCGCCAGATTCGATGTCGGGGCGTACTTGATGTCCAGCCCGGCCTCCCGGGACCCCTCCTGGTCGGTTTCCCAGGCAGACTCGGGGCCCGCGGGGCCGTCGGTGAGTCGCGGCGTCTGCTGCAGGCCTCCCAGCGCATAAGGCGTCAGGTACACGGGCGTGGACTGCTGCACGCCGCGCAGGACGACGCGCTGCGCCTGCGAGGGCTTGGCGAAGGCAATCCCGCCCCAGCGCGGATCGATGTCGGGGAAGGTGTGGCGCTCGTTCTTGCGGGCGATCACGCGGTAGAAGATGAAGCCCATCGTCACTTCGTCGCCATCGACCTGGAAGCCCAGCGTGGAGAAGGGGATGCGGAACTCCGCGAACCAGCCTTCGTCGTTCTGGCTCGTAACCACATCCCAATACGAGTTCCAGTCGGAGTTCGACGGCATCCCTGCGCGGGGGGTGATCTGAGCATCGTTGAAGACCGTGCGATCGATGCGGTTCCCGGCCGGATTGGTCACGAACCAGACCGCGGTTTCATAGTCGTTGTAGCTGTCGATGATGACGGCCAGGCCATCGTCGCCGCTGTAGCGGTCGCGATAGAAGGTGTTGGTGCGGACCGCCTCCGGCTCGGAGTCGTACAACCTTCCCGACACGTAGAGGAACTCGTCATCGTGCGCGACCCGGACCTCGGTGGTTTCGGTGGGCGGCGCCCCGTAGGTGGGACTGAACACCGTGACGGGAAACGGCTCCACGTCGTCCCACGCGGGCTCGTCCACGATGCCGTCCAGCTCGATGGGGCCGGAGATGCGGGGGATGGTGATGGGGGTGGTTCGGGAATCGTCCGCGGGAACAGGTGCGTCCGCGGGGACCTGCGCCCTGAGGGGGGAGTGGACGAGGCAGGCCATCGCCAGGACGGATGCCGAGACGAGGACGCAGGCAAGGAGGGGGCTGGCGCATGCCGCGCGAAAGGTAGTCATGGGCCCCCGTCTGTCGTCCTCGTCCAACGTCGGCGGTCGCCGAATCCGGTCAACGCTCTACTCTCCGTGTGTTTTCCGCAACCCGCTGGGCACGGCTCCGGGCGAGCGCCGGTAGTAGGTTCTGAGAGGACCGGTCGTCACATTTTCCCGCCCCCGGTCGTTCTTGGCACGACAACACTCGACAACGGAGAGCGGCTCAGTGGAGCCAGAGGCATTTCGCGGCGTCTTCGAGGAACTGAAGCCGAAGCTGCTGCGCTACTGCACGTACCGGTGCGGGGATCCCGACACCGCGGAGGATGTCGTGCAGGAGGCGATGATGCGGCTGTGGCAGCGGGACGCCGGCGAGCCTCCCGCCGACCCCGCGAGCTGGCTGTTCACGACGGCCAGGCACCTCATCCAGGATGGCGCCAAGGTGGCGCGGAACCGCCGCCGGCTGCTCGCGGCCAATCCCGTTGACGAGTCCGGACCGGAGCGGGCCGACCGGGCCCTGGAGCGCGACGAAGAGAGGGAGAGGGTGCGCAAGGTGCTGAGCCGCATGCCCGAGCGAAGCCGGGAGATCCTGATGCTGCGCTACTCGGGGTTCAGCTATCGCGAGATCGCCGGGGAGGTCGGGGTGGCTCCCGGGTCGGTCGGTACGCTGCTGGCGCGGGCAGAGCGAAGCTTTCTGAGACTTCTGGGCCCATCTGATGAGGATGCGGGACGATGACCCACCTGACGGAAGAGACGATTCTCGCGGTGCGGGACCAGGAGCCGGTCGCCGACGAGGTACTGTCGCATATTAGCGAGTGCGCCGTGTGCGCGCGGGCTCTCGAGGATGTCCGGGCGCGAGCGGAGGCAGTCGAGCGGGCTCTGGCTGTTCTGACCATGCCCGTGGGCGTGGCGAACAGGTTCCAGCCGGCCGCTGCCGAATCCGGAGGGGTGGCGGCGGACCAATCCGGTCCGGCTGCGTCGGAGGAATCCAGCCGGGTGGGGGCGAAGGTGCTTCCCATCAGCCGCGGGCGGCGGGATGCGCGCGGGGGACGTTCCACCCGTAGCGGGCGCCGGGAAGGGCGCCCGGGAACCGGGTCGCGCGGGAGATTCCTGACGATCCGGTGGCTGAGCCGAGCGGCGGTGCTGGTGCTGATCGGGGTGGGGGGGCTCTCGGCGCTGCCGGGACCGTTCAACGGGTGGATCCCGCGGGTGTTTTCGGGAGCCGATGTGCCGGACGCCACCCCCCCGCCGGCCGCCCAGGCGGTGGCCCAGGTCGGCGGGCGGATGGATGTAGCGACGGGCCCGGTGGCGGTGCGGCTCGAGGGGGTCCCGCCCGGTACCCTCATCGACGTGCGCCGGGTGGCCGGTCAGGCCGTGGGAGTCCTGGCCGGGACCGGCAGCGAGTTCGCCTACGGGAGCGGGGAGGTGCGGGCCAGCGTGGTGGGGGGGCCGGTCACGGTCGAGCTGCCCGAGGGCGTCGTGCCGGCCACGCTGGTGGTCAACGGGGGTACCTATCTGGTGGTGAGCGCGACCGGCATGGACGTGTCGGGGCCGCGCACCACTCCGGGCGAGGAGAGCCTGGTGACCTTCCGGGTGCCGAATTGAACACCGGGATGCCCGAATTGAGCACCACGGGACAGCTGATGCGGACAGCGGAGTCCGCCTTCACACGAGTGGCTGCCCTCTCCGTTGTGCTCGCGGCTGCTACCTCTCCCGCGTCGGCGGTCGTGGCCCCGGGGCTGGCTGCTGCTACTCTTCCCGGATCGGTTGCGGTCGCCCCGGCCCCGGCGGGCGAGAGCCGTGAAGATTGGGCGCTGCCGTCCTCGGTCAACCCGTTTTCTGGCCCGGTTGCGCCGCAAGTCCCCGCGGACACCGCGGGCGCTTCCGTGTACGGAACGGTCGCGGGGGTGTTCAGGGGCCGCACCGCGGTGCTCGCGTACACCCTGTTGGTCGTTGAGACTCCGGCCGGCCGGCGGTGGGTGCAGGCGGCCGAAGACGGCAGCTATTTCCTCGACGGCCTCGCGCCCGGCGTGGTCACCCTGCGCGTGCGCCACCCCGGCTACGAGGCGATGGCGGTCGAGGTCACCCTGGCGGCGGATGCCGCGGTGCGCGTTGACCTGGAGCTCGCGGGCCGGCCGCTGCGGCTCGACCCGGTCGAGGTCCGGGCCGACCGGCAGCGCGTTGAAGTCTCCGCCGGGGACGGGGCCGAGCGCGTCCTCCCCACCCCCGAGCTCGAGATCCAGGCCCTCGACCTGACCCCCGGGGTGGGGGACCCCGCCCTGGCTGCAGCAGTGCGCGCCCTCCCCGGGAACGATCCTGCGAGCGCCACCGACGTGCTCTACCTGAGGGGTTCCACCGCGGACATGAAGCTCGTCCTTCTGGACGGCGCGCCGGTATACACTCCTTTTCACGTGGCCGGCCTCATGCCCGGCTTTGAGCCCGCGCTGCTCGGGGCCGCGGCGCTCCACCGGGGCGGGGCTCCCGCCCGCTATGACGGCGGCCTCACCCACATCCTCGACCTGCGCACCCGCGCCCCCCGGCGGGACCGGCTGCGCGGCTCTGCCGCCCTCGATCTGCTCACTGCTTCCGGGGCGGTGGAGGGTCCCCTGGGTGCCCGGGGCGGCTTCCTCGCCTCCGCGCGCGCGCTCCACGATATCGGATCGGGACCGCTGGGCGGGCGCCGCCCCTACGGCTACGGAGACGCGCTCATCGCAGCCGAGTATGAACCCGGAGACGGCCATCGCCTGGGCACCACCGGTTTCTGGAACTCGGAGGCGGTCCTGCTCGACTACGAGGCCGCGCCTCAGGATGCGACCTGGTCCAACCGGGCGGTTTCCGTGACGTACGACGGGTCCGCGGGCGGCGTTCGCCTGCGCGCTCTCGCGGCGGCCAGCGGCTACGACGCCGCACTCCCCCTTCAGCCGGCGGGCTCGGACTCGGAGCCTCCTCCGGCCACGCTGCTGGCCACCGGCGCCAACCGGCGCGCCCGCTTCCTCGCCGAGCTGGAATGGGGCGGCCCCACCGCCCGCACACTGGTCGGCCTGTCTCACAACTACATCGAAGCGATCTACGGCGCTCGAGCTCCGGGGGTGAGCCTCGGCACTCGCACTGCCGCGACCCACCGCGCGACCGGACTCCACCTGGACGCGGTCCGGCTGCTGGCCCCCGAGGTCACGCTGCGTGCGGGGGTGCGCGCCGACCTCTTCTCGGGCGGCGAGATGGCGGTTGCGCCCCGGGCGCGCCTCTCCTGGGCCTTTGATCCGCGCGCCCTCCTGAGCGTGGCCGTCGGGCGTTACCACCAGCCCACGCGCACCCCGGACGTCGAAGTCGAACGCACCCTTCAGGAGGTGGTCGCCTCCGACCTCTCCGCGCGCCATCTCCTCCCGGTGGCCCGGGCCGACCACGTCGTCGTCTCGTTGGACCAACTGCTCGCCGGGCGCGTGCGCCTCGGCCTGCACGGCTACTGGAAGGGCTACCAGGGGCTGGCGGCGGCATCGGGCGGCGACGAGAGCATTCGAAGTTCGGGAATGGACCTCCGCCTGAGCAGCGCGGGCGAGAGCCAGGTGATCTGGGTCGGATATGGCCTCTCATGGTTCTGGTCCGACCGTGATCTCTCCGGTTACAGCCGCGACTTCGCCGGGCGCCACCTTCTCGCCGCGGGAGTGTCGAGCGAGTTATGGGGACCGGTGCATGGAGAGTTCCGTTTGGCCTACGGCGCGGGCCTCCCATACAACGCGATTCCCTTCCGCTCGTGGGGGGACTCCGCTCCGTTGGCGAATGAGCCGCAGGAGGCCGACCCTCAAGGGCCCGGACCGGAGCCACCCGCTCCCCGCGACTCACCCCTCCTCGAAGGGCTCGACGAAGACTTCCTCCGGGTCGACCTGGAACTTCACGCCCGCCTGACTCCCCGGTGGGCCGGACGCACCTGGAACGTGCGCCCGTACCTGCGCGTGCTCAACGCCCTGAGGCGGCGCGACGCCCTCTTCTACGCCTTCCAGCCCTGGCGCGACGACTCGCTGACGTCCCTCGCGGAGCGTCCCTTCCTGCCTGTGATCGGGGTCGCGGTCGCGTTCTGACGCCCCCCCACAGGTCTCGCACCAGTCCTCACAAGCTCAGTAGACTCCCGCAGTCACAAAACCGGCGTCCCGGTCGTTCCCCGACTGTACGCCGCGGCGCTCCCGCGGCACGGTTCCATTTCAGACACCGGTCCGACCCATGTCCAGATACGACATTTCCGCGCCCATCGCATTTCTCGTCGCATTCCTCCTGGCCGCTTCCCAGCTGAATGCGCAGCTCATTCCCATCCGCACCGTTCCGGTCGCGAGCGGCGACCAGTTCCTGACGGTGCCCTCGGCCACTCTCGGGATGGCCGGCACCCGCATCGCCGTGGACGATTCGATCGCGGATATCTGGTCGAATCCCGCGAAGGGAGTGTTCATCGCGGAGCCCGTCATTCTGGGTGCGCCGACCTTCTACGGCGTCTCCGACGAAGGCGGGGCGGGGAAGACCTTCCCCTTCACCGGGCTCCTGCGGGACGGCGACTGGTTCGGGGGCGTCTCGGTCGCGCTGCAGCAGGTGAGCGGCGGGCTGCAGGGCCGCTTCTGGGATGGTCCGTTCAACCGCCTTTCGGAGCAGTCGGCGCGGAATCTGTACGGACGGACGGCCATCGGCCGGGAGCTGGGCGACGCGTGGTCGGTCGGAGTCGCGATCTCTCACGCGAGCCTGAACGCGATGACCGGCGTGGACCAGCTCTACGCGGGCGCGGACCGTATCGACCAGCAGGGCGGGGTCACAGACCTGCGCGCGGGCGTGTTCCGCGACGGCGAGCGCGACCGACTCGGCCTCACGCTGATCCACAACCGGGTCTCGATGGAGCACGATGTCCACTACACCGACGTCAACGCCCGGGACTCGATCACCTTCGAGCCCGAATTCGAATTCCGGCAGGAACTCAACCAGGACAAGACCCGCACACTGGGTGCGCACTTCGAGTGGGACCGCGAAGTCGGGGCGGACGGATGGCGCATTGGGGCGACCCTGACCGCGAACCACAAGTCGCACCCCAAGATCCCCAACTACGACATCCAGCGTATTCCACGCGACCCGGGGACAACCTGGGCCTACGAAATAGGGTTCGGTATCGGCAGGATCCGGAAGTCGACCACCTTCGGCATCGATCTCGCCTACCAGCCCATCTGGAGCCATACCTGGCAGGAGGTCGACGAGCGTCTGGAAGCCCCGCACGGCGTCCTGGAGGTCGGCGACATGACGATCGAAAACCAGTTCGTCTTCTCGAACGTCGTGCTGCGCTCCGGCATCGCTCACCACTTCAAGAGGTTCGGCTTTCAACTCGGTCTGGAGGCCCGCTCGTACCAGTACCAGCTCGAGCAGGACGATCATATGGAGGGGACATCGCGCCTCCAGGACGAAGCGTGGACGGAGTGGACGCCCACCTTCGGGACCCACTTCCGCTTTAGCGACGTCGAGATGCAGTTCAGCACGCGCATCACGTCGGGGACCGGCTTCCCGGGGATCGATCGCCTCTTCGTCGTCGAGGACATGGCTGCCGCCCCGTCTTCCCCGGACTTCATCGCCGCGCCCCGGGGAGCGCTGACGCTTCAGGACGCGACCGTGGTCACGCACCAGATCTGGATCCGGGTGCCCATCCGTTGACAACATATGGTAACCATATACCATATATCCATGGACAACATCAAAACGACGGTGTACCTGCGCGCGAGCGACTACGGCACGCTGAAGCGGCTGGCCGCGGTCGAGGGCCGGTCCACGGCCCAGCTGGTGCGCGAGGCGGTGGCGGAGTACGCCGCCCGCAGGGCGACCGCCCTGCTGCCGCGCAGCATCGGCATGGGAGACAGCGGGGTCCCGGACTGGATCGAGCAGTACGAGGAGTTGATGGATGGTTTCGGGGAGGACGGCCCCATCCTGCCGCGGGATTTGCCGGCGGTCACCGGCGGTCACGGCGATGCGTCGACGCTGAAGTGTGACGAAGAGATCCCGGGGATTCGCGGCAAGCCGTGATCGTCGCCGACACCAGCGCCGTGCTGGCGCTCCTTGATCGCAGCGCCCGTCACCACCGCGCGTTGCGACGCGCCTTCGAGCGGCACCCGGAGGAATGGGTGTTGCCATGGGCCATCCTGCCGGAACTCGACTACATGACGGCCAGAGTGCTCGGGGCGGCGGTCGCCGACGCGCTGAAAGAGGATCTGGCGGAGGGCAGGCTGGCGGTCGAATGGGGAGAGCCGTCCGACCTGACACGGGCGCTGGAGCTGGACCGGTCCCATGCCGCCCTTGCTCTGGGACTCGTGGACGGCGTCGTGATGGCCATCGCCGAGCGGCTGGGCGCCCGCGCGATCGTGACGCTGGACGAGCGCGATTTCGGCGCGGTGACGCTCGCTGGCGAGCCAGCGCTGTGGCCGGGGGATCTGTAGGCGCCGCCCATTGGCGCGGACCGGTGTCTCGGGGCCGGGCGAAGACGAGGGCGGTGTGGTTGAGGGATCCGCCGGGGCCGCCCGATGGTAGGATGGGCCAAGGTCCACCCGCACCGACAGGAGAGCGAGGCCTCATGAAGAAGATCGCCGCCGCAGCACTCGTCCTGCTCGTGACTGCTTGCGTCAACGTGTCGCATTCAGTGCTCATGGACCGGTCCGCGTACCCGGTCCCGCCGCTGGAAGTCAACATCTTCCTCCCGGACGACGACGTCCCCGAGGACTGCGAGCGGGTCGCGCTGCTCTTCGCCTCCGGAAACCAGCACTTTATCGACGAGGGCGACCTGCTGAACAGCCTGCGCGAGGAAGCCGGCGAGCTCGGCGCCAACGCCATCGACATCCAGTTCATGTCGGAGGCGGGCACGGTGGAAGTCATCGCCGCCGCCGTCCTGGATGCCCCGGTGGAGCGCGACGCGGACGCGATTGCGCTGTACTGTCCCGGCGGGACATCGCTGGGCCGCTAGGCCAGAGCCCCGTACAGCTGCTCGCAGTATCAATCCCCCGCCATCGCGCGCGGCCTCCGAGTCGCGTCGATTTGAGGGGCAGCACGTGTCATGATCTCGGTGATCGTCCCCGCATTCAACGAAGAAGCCTGGCTGCCGGCGACACTCCAGTCGATCCGGGCCGCGGCAGACCACCTGCGGGCGCGGTCCGGGGTCGGCGTCGAAGTCATCGTCGTCGACAACAACAGCACGGACGGGACCGCGGCGGTTGCCCGCGATCTGGACGCGACTGTGGTTCACGAGCCTGTACAGAGCATTGGCCGAGCGCGCAACGCCGGAGTGCGCCAGGCCACGGGCGACGTGCTGGTCTTCATCGATGCGGACGTTCTCGTTCCGCGCACGCTCCTCGAGGTCATCGACGCCACCATGAGCGATCTGCGCTGCCTCGGCGGCGGCGTGGACACCGAGTACGATCCACGGCGCCTGCTCGTGAGGCTCCATCTGCGGGCGTGGCGGTTGCTGGCCGCGCTTACGCCGATGGTCCAGGGCGCGACCCAGTTCTGCCGCAGGTCGGCCTTCGAGCAGGTCGGGGGCTATGGCGAGGATGTGTGGATGGGCGAAGACACCGACTTCTATCGGGATCTGAGGAAGCTGGCTCAGCGAACCGGGGGCAGGGTCCGGCTCATCCGGGAACCGCGCGTGCGACCCTCCAGCCGGCGCTTCGACCAGTGGCCGCTCTGGAAGACCCTGGTCTGGACCAACCCGCTCTTCATTGCCCTCTTGCGCCGCTGGAAGGCCGCCTGGGCGGGGTGGTACTCGCGCGCGGTGCGCTAGTCCAGCAGCTCATCCGCCTGCTCCAGATCCTCGACCCGCACCAGCAGCCGGGCCGGGTTCGCGAACGACATGCCCACCTCGGACCCGCCCGAATCGTCCACCTGGAGCATGCAGGGGATGCCCGCCGCTTCGAGGATGCTGCGCGCGACCTCGCCCTGGTACCGATAGCTGAAGGTACGGACCACCACGACGTCGTGATGGACGCCGCGCTGGAAGGGGGGGCGTCTCTTCTTCATGGCGATCCCTCCATGCCCCGACGTTCCATCACCACTCCATCTCCGGCAGCACATCCCCCTGCACCCGGAACATCTCGTTGATGAGGTTGACCGCGGCCCGGTAGGAATGGGTCGTGGGGTCGAGCATAAGAGCCTGCAGCAGCGCGTTGCGCGAGCCGCCCGCGAAGGCATCCACGAGGAGCTGGTGGATGCTGGTCTGGGTACGCAGCAGTGACAGGATTCCCTCGGGCAGCCGTCTCATCTTGCGCGGATGAAGCCCGCTCGAGCCCACGCGCGCCGGCACCTCGACGACCGATCCCTCGGGGAGGCCCGGGACGTACCCCTGGTTCGGCACGTTGACCGCGTCCAGGTATGTATCGACTCCGCACAGAATCCCCTCGAGGAACGGGACAGCCAGCTCACCGGACGGGGTCAAAGGGCCGGGAAACTCAGGTCCACCCGCTGCGGCCGGTCCATTGCCCGGCGGCGTCTCGCTCGCGGACCCTCCACCGGTGTCGCTCCCGGACTCTCCGCCAGGGTCGTTTCCGGACCCGCCATCGGTGCGCGCTCGGAGCGCCTCTGCCGCGGCCGCCCTCTGTTCCCGGGTCGGCTTCATGCGGGGCACGGGGCCGCCCGGAAACGCGGGCATGTCGCCAGGATGGTCCGCGAGGTTGTAGATCCAGGTCGGCACCTCGCCCGTCTCCCAGGGGGCGCCCTGAACGGGGTCGTAGAAGAACTGCAATGCGCTGCTGCCGAGAAATTCCTGCGCCCATCCCAGATATTCGCCGATGTGGTTGGCTCCCGGGCTGGGGAAGCGCCCGAAGACGCGGTACAGGATGCGGCTGAGGGCGATCTCGTCCCAGTCGTGCAGCAGGTGGGCCTTCCTCTCGCGCTGCTTCAGCCGGGGATAGAGGTCCTCGCCGGTCTCGCGGTCGTGGACCGACTCGAACCAGGTGAAGTGGTTGATGCCGCTGGCCCGGGCGTCCAGCCGCCCCGTCGGGAGCTCCAGGAGCCGGGCCATCTGCTCGATGCCGTGAAAGACCCCGTGGCAGAGCCCCACCACGCGCACGCCGGAGAGGCGGGACTGGGCCTCGCACAGCTTGGTGAGGGGGTTGGTGTAGTTGAGGAGCCACGCGTCGGGGCAGTGCTCCTCCATCGCGCGCGCCACGTCCACGCAGGGGCCCATGTTGCGGAGCGCGTGGAAGAGCCCGCCCGGTCCTCCGTTTTCCCCGTAGATCTGGGGAAAGCCGAAGGTGCGCGGGATGTGGAAGTCCTGGGCCCAGTAGAAGTAGCGGTCGAGTTCGATGGCCATCACGACCGCGTCGGCCCCGGGGAGCGCGTCGGCGAGGCGGGTGGTCGCGGACAGTTGCACGGAGTGACCCAGCCGTTCTGCGACCGAGGCCGCGTACTCCTGCGTGCGGGAAAGCTCGGAAGCGTCCAGGTCCATGAGGACGATGTCGAGCCCACTGTCGCAGAGGGCGTCGCTCAGGAGCAGGTCGCGGATGGAGGCGGGTCCGAACTCGCGGCTGCCTGCGCCGACCAGGACGATCTTCATTGGATGGCTCCGTTCACTGGACTTGCGTCCTTCAATGGATGGTTCCCGGGTTCACGGTGCTGCTCTGGTCGGCGTCTCGCCGGTGTCGGCGTGCGCGCTACGCACGGCCAGTGCTCCCGCGCCCAGCGAGACTGCAACAAGAAGCGTGCCCGCTACGGCCTTCCCGGTGAGGAGGTACCCGACGCCGAGGAGGCTGGCGAATACGAAGATCGCGCCCATGAGGAAGCCCAGCCACATGCGGCCGGCCGAGGGGTCTGTGGAGGTGATACCGGTGCGGCGCGCGACCTGGTCCCACCAGCCTCCGGGGTGGACCCGGCGGTAGAAGCGGTCGAGCACTTCGTCCGACTCGGGCCGGGTGGCGAGCGCGACCGCCAGCCACAGGCCGGTGCAGGCGAGCAGGATGATCACGCCCCGGACCATGTCCATCCCCGGGGCGTAAAGGGCGTTCACGCCCTCGAGTACCGCGGCAGGGACTACCGGCTCGATCAGCCCCAGCAGCATCCTGGCGTTGGCGAGCACCACGGAGCCGGCCATGGCGGCGATCTCCGCCCAGGCGTTGACCCGCCACCAGTACCATCGGAGGAGCCAGACCAGCGCGACCCCCGCCGTGAGTTCGATGATGTAGATCCAGCCGCGCTGGATGGAGTCCATCTGCCAGGCCACGACCGCCGCGAACCCGGCCAGCAGCACGACCGCGACCCGCGAGGCGGCGACATAGTGGCGCTCCGAGCGGCCGGGCCGCATGAAGCGCCGGTAGACGTCGTTGACCATGTAGGACGCCCCCCAGCACAGGTGCGTATCCATGGTGCTCATGAACGCGGCCAGGAACGTCGCGACCATCAGCCCCCTCAGCCCGGAGGGCATCAGCTCGCGGATCATCATGGGGTAGGCGAGCTCGGGATCGGCGGCCAGCGCGGCGTCCATGGTCGCGGGCGGGAAGACCAGTAGCGAGCCCAGCCCGACCACGATCCAGGGCCAGGTGAGCAGGACCGTCCCGGCGAAGGCGAACCAGAGCGACGCCTTTACCGCCTGGCGCTCGTCGCGGGTCGCGAACAGGCGTTGGGCCACGTAGCCGTCTCCCTGTCCGCTTCTCAGCCAGAGCACGCCGATCAAGCAGATGAACGAGACCATCTCGAGCGAGGAGGCGTTGGCGGCTGTGGGCACGAGGTCGAGGGCGCCGGGAGGGGCTTGTGGGATGGCGGCGATGGCGTCGGCCATGGCGGCGGGGCCGCCGAAGCGCGTCAGCACGATGCCGGCCAGGGTGATCGCCCCGAGCATGCCCGCCGTGAACTGGAGCAGGTCCGTGACCACGACGCCCCACAACCCCGAGGCCACGGTGTAGGCCAGTGCCAGCCCCACGCAGACGGTCAGGGTGAGGGCGGGATCCCATCCCAGCAGTACGCTGCTGAACTTCACCATCGCCAGCATGACCCACCCCATCACTACGCCGTTCTTGATGAGTCCCTGATAGATCGCTGAAAAGCCGCGCAGGACCCGGGCGGGTGCCCCTCCGTAGCGGATCTCGATCACCTCGGCGTCCGTGAGCACCCCGGCGCGCCGCCACAGGCGGGCGTAGAAGAAGGTGAGCATCAGCACCCCGGCCGCCTCGTACCACCACAGCCAGTTGCCGTAGATGCCCTGCTGCCGAACGAGCGCGGCGGTGGCCAGGGGCGCGTCCGAGGCGAACCAGGTCGCGGCGATGGAGGTGCCCGCGAGCCACCAGGGCAGGGAGCGGCCGGCGACGAAGTAGTCCTCCATGCTGCCGCCCGCGCGGCGTGCGAACCCGAAGCCGATGGCGAGGACGACGGCGCCGTAGACGGCGACGACGATCCAGTCGAGGGGGGTCAGCGCCATGGGTCAGGGGGCGGGGTGGGGTGCGGGTGGGGGCCACGGGATTTGGGAACCATGATGGCCGGGAGCAACGGTCAGGGAGCCCCGCGGGGGGAGAGCACGTTGGAGAGGATGCGAAACGCCCCCGGAACGCCGTAGGGCAGCTGCCGGTGCAGAGCGAGGGCGAGGTAGGTATAGTGGCCCTCGCCGACCTCGGCGGTTAGCCAGATACCTTCCTGCGGGGCCTGACTCTGGTCGTGGGTTTCTACCA
Organism: Longimicrobiales bacterium; assembly: GCA_965237885.1. Classification (GTDB taxonomy): domain Bacteria; phylum Gemmatimonadota; class Gemmatimonadetes; order Longimicrobiales; family Gaopeijiaceae; genus BD2-11. Next base: position 2,852,276 of record CBDEGN010000002.1, read on the forward strand.
GCGGGGTGTAGGCGGGATCCCACTCCGTGAAGAACTTGGACCCGCGCTGCTCGACCCATCCGTCGAAGTCGGCTTCGGTGATGCGATTGGGCGCTGTGATGACCGGATGGTCCGGCTGGAGCAGCCGCACCGGGGCGTCTTCTTCCGACACTTCCTCCGCGCCTCGCGGGAGGGAGGCCGGGTACGGGGCCATCTCCTCGGGCACGAACTCCTGCGTCTGGTAGAGGATCACCAGGTTACCGCCGCCGCGCGCGTACTCGATCAGCCGCTGGTTGTGCTCCAACAGATCGTCGCGCACTGCGTAGGCCCGCGTGCCCACGACGATGGCGTCGAGTCCGCCCAGGGACTGCGGGTCGGCGAGGGCGGCCTCGTCCAGAAGCTCGACGCGGGCGCCCAGTGCCTCGATGCCCGCGGGCACCTCGTCGCCAACGCCCATCACGTAGCCGATGCGCGCGCCGTCCACACGGGCGACCTCCACCGAGCGCACGGTCGTGGTGGCGGGGTGCCACAGCCGGGCCAGCCGGAGGTCGCGGTGGTCGATGGTGGTGTAGCCGGCGCGGTATTCGGTCCCGTCCGCCCGGGACACCGCTTGGACGGTCGCGTCGCCCCTCCACCCGTCCGGTGGCGTGACCTGGAAGGCGACCTCGGCGATCTCGCCCGGGCGGGTGAAGTCGTGCGCCACGGTGGCGGGCGCGGCGGCCCAGCCGGCGGGGACTTCCAGGCGGGTCTGGGCGGGGAGGGGGGCGGTGTTGGCGGTGACGCGCACGTGAATGGTGACGGGGGTGGGGGCTGTCGCGGCGGTGGCGGTGGTCGCCGAGGTGGCGGGGCGGTCGGATGTGCCCGGGGGACGGTCCGGCTGCCCGTTCACCGGCGCCGTGGGGCGCTGGGATGCACCTGCGGGCCTGCCGGGTCGCCCGTCGCCAGGAGGCGCGCCCGGGCCGTCCACCGGGACCACCCGCACGGCCGGATCGACCACCACCGACAGGGCGGGCAGCACCTCCACCGGGCGCGTCACCGACCCGTACGGCAGGCGGGCCACGGGGGCGGTGAGGGGGGCGGTCCGCACCAGGGTGGTTCCCTCCACCTCCAGGTCGACGGCAACCGAGAGGGCAGCGCGTCGCCAGGGCAGGTGCAGGTCCGCCGAGTCGGCGATCTGGTAGTGGTTCTGCGCCAGGCCTTCGCGCGAAAAGTAGGGAGCGAAGGCGGGCCCGCTCTGGTCAGCGTCCGACACGCGCACATCGAGTTCGGCCACAAACCCGTCCGCCGTCCGCGAAAAACCGGAGGTCCGGCCAAGGACGTTCCCGGCCCGGTCCTCGATCCGACCCTGGAAGGCCAGGACATCCGCGGCATCCGCGCCTCCAATCGCCACCCGGACCGTCACACCATCACCAGGAACTACCACCGCGGGCGTCGCTCCACCCGGGAGTACCGCTTCGACCCGCAAGCCGCTCGCCGCGGCGATGGCGTCTTCGAACTGCCGCTCCTTCAGCGACAGATGGAAGCGGGTTTCCGGAGTGTCTGCGGACCCCGCGATGGCGGCGCGCAGCAGCCCGAGACCCCGGACCAGACCCGGGGTGGACCGGCTCGGAGCGCGGAAGTCGAACTCGTCGATCGTTTCATCGATGAGCCCCTGAAGCTCTGCGAGCAACGCCCCGACTTCCGGGGTTGCCGCTTCGCCCAACAAGCTGGGCAGCCCGCTCAGGTTCGTGTCCAGCTCCGCGAAGAAGGAGGCCGCGCCGGTGCCTTCGCTTCCACCCCGCTGCTCATACCGGTAGCTCCCGCCTCCTGCGCGCACGCGCCCGGCCGTCTGCGAACGCTGCAGGCCGAGACCCCGGCTGGCCCAGCGCTGGTAGGTCGTCCCCAGCCACGGACTGGCCCCGGTGGCGTCGACTTCCACGTGGTACGGCTCGCCCTCGCGCACCCCTCCCCGAAAAGTGCGCAGCACGCTCCAGGGCCGGAGTCCTTCCTCCTCGATCTGCCCTGGGAATCGGGCCGGATCCGCGGCGGCCGCCACCGCCTCGGGAGTCAGCAGCCCCGACCCGTGGTGGTGTCCGTGGCCATCTCGTTCCGATCCGTGGAAGCGGGCCACGACCACCAGTGGACGGTTCAGGCGGATGACCCGCACCATGTCCTCCAGGACCGCCTCGCGCTCCCAGCTGCGGAACGCCTCCGCCACCGTCTTGGAGTAGCCGTAGTCCACGGCGGTGGTGAAATAGAGGTCGTCCAGGCCGTAATAGCGGCCGGCCAGGACCAGCTCGCGCGTCCGGATCAGGCCCAGGCCGTCGAACAGCTCCGGGCCGATGGCGTTGGCGCCGGCCTCGCCGCGGTTGAGGCTCAGGAGCGCGGTGCGCGCCCCCCAGCCGCGGCTGGCCAGGGTGAGCATCCCCGAGTGCTCGTCGTCCGGGTGGGCGGTGACGTGCAGCAGGCTGCCGGTCGTGCCCAGCTTGCGGAGGCGTTGCCACGCACCCATCGCGCCCCGGTCCGGATCGAGCCACTCCTCCCCCACGGGAGCGGGGAAGGCGAGCACACGGTCGAGCGTCTGGGGCGCGACGCCGGAAGACTGCCCTGCCAGCCACCGCGGACCCGCGAACGACGACGGGAGAAGTCCCGCCGCCAGCACGAGTGCGACGAGCGAAGCCGAAGGTCGTGGGACCCAGCTCATCCCGTTATGACCCCGCCCCCTGGACGGCGAACTTCTGCGCCCGGAAGCCGGCCTGGACGCTGTCCCCGGCGGCATTCACGACCGGGGGGCCGGCCGCTTCGGCCACGAAGATGTTCCCCTGGGGATCCACGGACAGGTTGTGGGGCCGCCCGAGCTGGCCGGGGCCGGTCCCGGGACCGCCGAACGCGTCCAGAACCTCCAGGTCCGATCGCCGCAGTACCAGAATCACGTGAGAGCCGCCGTCGGCCACGTACAGATACGTTTGCGCCTCGTCGGGCGAGAAGCCGACCGAAAAGGTCGCCGACCCCCCGCAGTCCGGCACCGGCTCGCCCTCGGGCGGGCACAGCGGGCGAACGATCTTCTCCATCACGAACTCGCCGCTCTGCTGAAAGACCTGAACGCGGTTGTTGGCCCGGTCCGCGAGGTAGATCAGCCCGTCCCGCGAACCGCCGATCCCGTGCGCGGTCTGGAACTGCCGCGACGGCTCGCCCGACATCCGGTCCCACTGGTAGTCGTCGTCCGGCTGCTCTCCGTAGGCGCCCCAGTGGCGCAGATACTCCCCACTCTCGCCATCGAACACGATCACGCGCCGGTTGCCGTACCCGTCCGCGATGAAGACCTCGTTGTCCTCGGGATCGACCCAGATCTCCGCCGGCCGGCCCATGAGGGTCGGGTCGTTGCTGCCCCCGGTTTCATCGAAGCGCCCGAGCGTCATGACGTGCTGCCCGTCGCGCGTGAACTTGAGCGTCATGTTGCTCTCGCGCGCGTTCGTCCACACGAAGTCGTTGTGGTCTACGAAGAGGCCATGGATCGTGCTCCAGTTGCCCTCCGGCCCCGCCGCGCTCCACGACTGGACCAGGTTCCCCTCGGTGTCCCATTCGCGTATCTGGCTGGCGTTGGAGGTCCAGACGTGCCCTCCGGCGTCGGCGTAGATGCCGATCACCTGGCCCCACACGAAGTCGTCCGGCAGCTGAAACCACCCCTCCACGGGCTCGAACTGCGGCATTCCGTCCGACATCCCGGCGTCGGCGTCGGCGGACTCCGTGGCGTCGGGCGCCGCGCAAGTCACTGTCACAACGACGAGGACGGCGGCGAGCAGCGTGGTCGGAAGAGAAATGACACCCGGAAGCTTCTTGCGAACGATCATGGGACCACCTTGGCTGGGGCGATGGGATTTCTGCGGTGCTGAGATTCTGGATCGACCAGATTCCTGGGCGATGAGATGGCGAACGGGGAATCCTCCCATCGTGGTTCTGCCCGGGTTTCCGGGCAAGGGCACCCGGCTCCCGCGAAGGGGCGGGCCGGATCTCCGCGCCGGCCTGCGCCGTCATCCGCGGACGGACAGCCCCCAGCAAGGGCGATGCCCCAGGGGCTTTACTGTTCCCAAGGCAGCCCGCTCCGTATGTTGCCGGGTTTCCGGCCCGCAGCCCAGGCTCGCGGGCGAGTTGAACTCCGAAGACGCCAGACGGAGGAAGCGCCTTGACCCAGAGAAGCGCCGGAGAACCCAAACTTACGCCCGTACAGAAGTTCGGTGAGGTCATCGCCGATCGAGTCGAGCGATGGATGCCGAACCCGTTCATGTTCGCCATCATCCTCACCTACGTGGCCGCGGTAACCGCCTTTTTCTCCGAGGGATCGAGCCCCGCCGAGATTGCCCTCGCCTGGTACGACGGCTTCTGGGTTCTTCTCACCTTTGCCATGCAGATGGTCATCATCCTGGTGACCGGGTTCGTGGTGGCGTACCACCCCGTGGTGAAGCGGGGGATTCTCTGGCTGGTGGGGCTCCCTAGCAACGGGCGGCAGGCGGTGGTGCTCGTGGGGGTGGGCTCGATGCTGATGGGATGGATCTCATGGGGCCTGGGGCTCATCTTCGGCGCCATCCTCGCGCGCGAGATGGGCAAGCTCGCGCACCGGAGGGGCATGGCGGTCCATTATCCGTTGCTGGCCGTGGCGGGATACATGGGCATGAGCCTGACCTGGGGATGGGGCATGTCCAGTTCGGCGGGCCTCCTGCAGGCGACCGACAACAACGTCTTCATGCAGATGGGCATCGTGGATCGGGTGATCCCCGCGAGCGAGTGGGTCTTCCATCCCTACCCGCTGCTTCTCACGGCGCTCGCTCTCGCCTACGGGTCACTGATGCTCTATCTCCTCTCGCCGCCGGACCAGAATTGCCGGGGGATCGCGCGCTACCTCCCCGAGGAAGCCGACGCGCAGGACGCTCCTCCCAAAGCCGCTCCGTCAGACGCCAAGGCGAGCTTGGCCGACCGGATCAACCACAGCCGTGTTCTGGGCGGGATCATAGCTCTTACGGGCGTCGTCCTCCTGGCCCGCGAGTTCGTGACGGACCCCAGGGGGGCGCTCGACCTGAACGTCTTCAACTTCGGGTTCCTGATGATCGGGATGCTCCTGTACATCAGCCCTTCCAGGTACCAGGACGAGTTCACTGATGCGGTGAAGGGAAGCGCCGGCGTCATCCTTCAGTTCCCCTTCTACGCGGGGATCGTCGGGATCATGACGGGTACCGGGCTCGTGGAAACGATGACGGATAGCCTGCTCTCGATCGCCAGCACCGAGAACTTCGCGGTGGTTACCTGGATCACGGGCGGGATCATGAACGTCTTCGTGCCGTCAGCGGGGAGCGAATGGGCCATCGTGGGGGGCCCGATGATGCTCGCAGGGGCGGAGCTGGGCGTGCCGCACGGCAAGACCATCGCGGCCTACGCCGTGGGCGACGCGCACACCAACCTGTTCAACCCGTTCTGGGCGATCCCGCTGCTCGCCATCACGGGCCTGCGCGCCCGCGACATGTTCGGCTACGCCATCACGATGATGCTCCTGCTGATCCCGTTCATCGCGGTGGCGCTGTACTTCCTGCCGTATTGAGGGGGGAGGACCCAGAAGGCATCTGTTGCAAGACAGGCCAGGCGAGGCCGAAACGGTTCGTGTCATCTCTCATCGTTGGCTTGGCAAGAGTGCTCGGTTAGCTTTCTCGATGAGTAGCCAGTTACGCGGGAGATCGTCGATCGGGGAGCCTGGATGGCAAGAACTACGCTGTTAGACACGCGTACCGTCAACTACCAGGAGTTGATCGGTAACGGGAGGGCGTACTTCGTTCCTCCTTACCAGCGCGACTATTCTTGGCGCCAAGAGCAGTGGGAAGACCTGTGGAACGATATTACCGACATGCTGTCCCCCGAAGACAGCCGCCACTACATGGGTGCGTTGGTCGTGGAGGCGCAATCGGACCGTAGATTTGTCGTCATAGACGGCCAACAGCGCCTTGCCACCCTGAGCGTACTTGCCTTGGCGGTGATCGATGCGCTTCTCAAGTTGGCCTCGTCCGGCGTAGACGCGGAAGAGAACCGTGCTCGTGCGCGAGAACTCCGCAACCGCTTCATTGGAGAGAAGGATCCGGCATCACTCGTCGAGTCAAGCCGCCTCAACCTCAACGAAACCGACAACGGCTTCTATCAGGACTATCTGGTTCAGCTTGAGGAGCCTGGTAATCCCCGCGGTTTGCGGCCTTCCAACAGACTCCTCTGGGAATGTTTCCAGTACTTCGGCAGGCAAATTCGAAGTCTGGATGCTGCACGAGACGACGGTAGAGCGCTCGCCAGCTTGATGTCCGAGACGGTCGCTCGGCGTTTGATCTTCATTCTTATCACGGTCGATGATGCACTGAACGCCTATACTGTTTTTGAGACCCTCAACGCTCGCGGGCTTGAGCTGACCACGACCGATCTCCTCAAGAACTACATTTTCGCGAAAGCATCGGATGCGGATCGGCCCTCGATGCTGCGTGGATGGCAGCGCATCGCGGATACCGTCGGTCAGAAGCGCGTTCCCGATGTCCTCCGATACCATTTGCTTTGCGAGCAACCCCAGGTGCGCCGTCGTCGCCTGTTCAAGCTCGTACGAGACCGATACAAGTCTGCCCGCGACGTATTCGGTTTGTTGAGAGTTCTGGAAAAGCGTGCCGAGCTGTTCGCGGCCGTACTAGATCCCTCCCACGAATATTGGGTAGAGACACCGGATGCCCGACCCTACGTTGTGGAACTCAAGCTTTTCCGTGTAACTCAGATGATGCCGCTGTTGTTTGTGGTTTGGGAGAAATGGTCGCGGCGAGACTTTGTACGGACGTTGAAGCTCGTATCGGTGGTGGCGTTCCGATACACGGTAGTGAGCAGGTTAAATACCAACGAACTGGAACCTGTCTACCATCGCGCGAGCAAGGCAGTCGTGGACGGGACGGCCAGAGGACCGCGAGAGCTCTTCGAGGAACTCCGACCGATCTACGTGACGGATAGTCAAATGGCCAGCGCCTTCAAGTACCTGGCCATCCCAGCCAGAGGCCCTCGCAAGCGGTTGGTCAAACACATCCTGGCCCGACTGGAACAAGACGTCTCCGGCAAGCCGTGCGATTCTGAGCGCGATCCGGGGACGATCGAGCACATACTGCCCGAAAACCCGGACGCCGAGTGGGAAGAAGGGTTTCCGAAAGCCACTCAGGAAAGTGCCGCAAACCGGATCGGCAACCTCACGCTGCTGGAAGCCCAGCTCAACCGTGATGTCGGCAACGGTAGCTATGTGAGCAAGTTGGCGGCATACGACGGAAGCAGGTACGCGATGACCAATGCGATTTCAGAGACTGCCCCCGAAGAATGGACGTTGTCGTTTCTGGATGAACGCCAACACCGACTCGCGCAGCGAGCAGTCCACCTGTGGCGGTCGGACTTCGCGTAGCCGTGATTGAGTGGTTCCGTAGAGGGCGGCCGCGAACGGCGGCCGCAGCGGCCGTCGTGCTGGTCGCCCTCGCCTGCGACGGCTCCCGTTCCGGCTCTGCTGACGCCGCCAACGAGCTGATCATCGCCTGGGATGCCTCCCGCGAGCCCGCTTCGCTCGATGGCCACATCGAGCCGTACCAGACCGCGTGGCTGATCGACTACAAGATCGCCGATCCGCTGCTGATCCTCGGGCCCGACGGGGAGTTCCATCCGGCGCTGGCCGCGAGCTGGTCGTCGAACGATGTCGCGGACGAGTGGACGTTCACGCTGAAGAGCGGGGTCGTGTTCCAGGACGGTACCCCGTTCAACGCGGAGGCCGTCAGGTACAACGTCGAGCGCATCCTCGATCCGGCGACGCGCTCCGGGGAGATGGCGGCCCACGTCGGGCCGGTCGAGCGCGTGGAGGTGGTCGACGACACCACCGTCACGCTCCACTACGAGGCCCCGTGGGTGACGGTCCTCGACGCTTTCCGGAGGGTCCCGATCTGGTCTCCTGCGGCGGCGGAGCAGTGGGGCATCGAGGAGTTCGACCGGCATCTGGTGGGCGCGGGCCCGTTCCTGCTGGAGGAGTGGGTGCCCAACGACCACGTGACCGTGCGACGCTGGGACGGCTACGGCGGGTGGAACTGGATCAGCAAGGAGGCGGGTCCGGCCAAGGTCGAGCGGATCACGATTCGCTTCATCGGCGAGGAGGCGGTGCTGGGCAACATCGTCAGGACCGGCAACGCCCATATCGCCATGAATCTGCCCACGGCGTACATCGATGACTATCGCGATGCGGAGGGCTACTCGCTGCTCACCGGCTATCAGGCCGGGACCGGGCTCTCGATGGCCATGAACGTGCGGCGACCCCCCTTCAGCGACCTCCGGGTCCGGCAGGCCGTGCTGTACGGAACCGATCAGGACGCCATGAACGACCTGCTGTACGACGGGCACTTTCTGCCATCGGACGGCCCCTTGAACACGGTCCACCGGTGCTACTGGGAGGGGAGCGCGGACCTCTACCCGCACGATCCCGAGACCGCCCGGCGGCTACTGGAAGAGGCCGGGTACACGGACCGGGATGGCGACGGAATCCGGGAAGCTTACAGCATTGCCGGCGTGGAGGACGGTACGCCGCTCCGCGTGCGCTGGACCATCCTTGACCGCGAGGAGATGGGAGAGGCGATCCAGGCCCAGTGGCGCGCGATCGGCATCCAAGTCGCCATCGAGATCGTCCCCGGGCCGGTGCAGCTGGAGATGGTCAACAATCGCGACTTCGACCTGATGTACGAGCGCCAGCGCAGCCCCGATCCCCTGCTGATGGACATGCTCTGGAACTCGGCCCATGACGTGGTGGGCGGATGGGCGTGGACTGGATTCGTCGACGAGAAACTGGACGATCTCGTCGGTCAGCTCAGGACCATCCCGGACCGGGAAGCTCGGTGCGAACTGGCTCAGGAGGCCCAGCGGATCATCATGGAGAACGCGCTGATGCTGCCGACGCTGAGCGAGCCGATCTTTTACGCGGTGTCAAATCAAGTGCGGGATTTCGAGCTGATGTCGGAGGGGCAGTTTTATTTTGTGCATAATGCGTACCTGGTGAGGGAGTAGTGAATTCGCAATCTGTGTCGGTAGGCGTTAGCACTACGGGCCACTAAGCGGGAAGGCAAGGTGAACTACGTGAGCGTCGCTCGGTTCCGAAACCCGAGTGGACCCAGGGAGGAGGAAAGATGGCCAGGAATACTCTTGGGGCGCTGGCTCTACTGCCATTCTGGATGAACTCGGCGGCGGCCCAGGAGTTTCCGCCGGGATACGTCGACCCCGATCCCTTCCTGGCTGCTGCCGCCGAGGAAATCGGCGAAGCGGATCTCCGCTGCATCACTTTTTCCGGTAACGGTTACAGCGGAGCCGTCGGTCAGACGTTCGAGAACGCGGTCAACGTGGACTGGCCACGGATCGGCGGCCTGAACAACTACACCCGAAGCATCGACTGGGAGACCCGGACCAGCATAGAGACCTTCGACCGAGAACCGGGCATCAGTCCGGCCGCGTGGAAGTACGGCGTGGGTTGGGAGGGGGGCACGCCGACTCAGACGGAAACGCGACAGACCCATGTCGTGAGCGGCGACAAGGCCTGGCACATCGATGGGGACGGAGAGCCCGTAGCGGTTCCGCCGGACCTCGCGGAGCTGTACCAGCTCGATCTCTGGCTCAATCCTCCCGGCTTCATCAAGGCCGCCCGTCTGCCCGGGGCCGATCCCATCGCCTTCTGGCGGTGGGAGCAGATCGAGAAGGGCCGGGACGGGAATGTGGTCCTCCCCGAGAAGATGCACGTCGTGGCGATCACGATGTTCGGCAAGTATCGCGTGGACGCGACGATCAACCCGCAGAACCAGATCCAGAGGATCAAGACCACGGTCAACGTACCCGCGCTCGGCGACTTCAACATCGAGCACGAGTCGACGGAGCAGTTGACCTTCGGCGACGTGAAGTGGCCGATCACATGGCACTCCCACCATGGCTGGGACGACAACTGGCAGTTCTACCGCCGGAGCACGGGTCACAACGGCTACGGCGGCCGGTTCCCGGATGTGCAGCCTAACGTGTGCCCGGATCCGGGCCCAGTGCCTCCGGCAGTCGCGGAGGCGTCCTTCGAAACGGAGGTGACCGTCACCGAGATGGCGGACGGCGTCTACCTCCTGGGCGGGAGCCCCGCGAACAGCTACATGGTGGAATTCGACGAGTTCGTTGCCGTATTCGAGGCCCCGGGAAACGAGGAGCGGAGCCTCGCGGTCATCGAGGAGATCGTCCGGCTCGCCCCCGGAAAGCCGATCCGCTGGGTCATCACCTCGCACCCGCACTTCGACCACATCGGCGGGCTCAGGACCTACCTGCACATCGGCTCCACGGTCGTCACGCACATGAACAACCTCGATTTCCTGAACACTGACGTGCTGGTCTACGAGCCTCGGACCGTGGAGCCGGATATCGTCTCCATGTGGCCTCCGACGGAGTTGTCCGAGGGCTACAACTACGAGGCGATCCAGGAGAACTATGTGATCACCGACGACTCCCGGATCCTTCGGGTCTACTACGTTCAGCCGTTGCAGCACGTCTCAGGGATGCTGATGGCCTACCTGCCGGAGGAGGGCATCGCATTCGAAGCGGATCTCTTCGACACGCACGAGCCCCCTCGGCCGGCGCAGCTGCCAGCGATGCGGAGCTTCTACAACCAGATCGAGAGGATGGGGTTGGAGGTGTCCACCGTAGCGCCCGTCCACGGGGAGCCGGTGCCCTGGTCGGAGTTTGTGGCGGCGCTGAATTCACTTGAGCGCATGGATTGACGGGCACGCGTGGCCGGGCGCTTAGCTCGGCTGGTTCAGAGCGCCTGCCTTACAAGCGTGAGGTCGGTGATTCAACCGAGCGGCCGCTTCGGGCGGCTTGGGAAGAGGCGGACGAGTCGCAGTCATCGCCGACACCCTGCTCCTCCCGAAGCGACGGACGACTCTCTCCGTAGGCCCGGAGAAAGGGCAGGGTCACAAGAGGACATGTGAATAGGCTGAAAGTCGAGGATCCGGGTACCGGGCCGGCGACCGGACCAAGGCCGGCGAACCGGCGCGACGAGACGCAACTGCGGCGATTCCTTGGCAGAGTGTCGTGCGGTGGGGTGTGACTGCTGTCCTGCTTGCGGTGTTTCCATTCATCCTCCTCGTCCGTGGAGGCGTCTTCGCCTACCAGCAGTGGGAGCCTGGGGGCATGGCCCTCGCTGGCCGTCTCGACAGCCGCCACCGCGCTGCTCCTGGCGTGCTACGCGTGGGCCGCAAGTCGGCGCTTGGAGGCAGGGAAGTGGCTCAGGAAGTTCACGATTCGGGTTGCGGCCCTTGCCGCCGCCGCGTTCGTGCTCTACTCGCTGTTGGTCATCGCGGGTGGCAATGTGAAATCGGAAGAGGTGCAAGCCGAGTACTCGGGCCTTCATCCTCTGTTGCGGATGGCCGTATCGGTCTTCGTCCTGGCTGACGCCGACGCCGTGATCACCGATGCCGATCGCACGCCCGAGTTCTACGCACGCGCGGGGCTCCCGGCCAACGAGTCGTCACTGCACTTCCGCCAGGACGACGGATTCGTCCATGCGCTGGATCTTCGCACCATCAACCGGCCCGAATGGCGGAACCTGGCGGCCGAACTGGCGTTCCGGGCGATGGGCTTCCACACGCTCCGCCACGTGGGCACGGCCGACCACCTGCACGTGTCGTTGAGGTTGCCGGACTAGCTACTGGCGGGGAATGGTAGCCCTCCTTCCAGCGGCGCGTGAGAGATGATACTATGACAGGGCAAGAGATGATACTATTGAAGAGCTTGCCCGAGCGGATCATGGGGTACGCCGAGGCCGAACCGGAGGCGACGCCGATCCAGGCAGAGGACCTCCTGCACCTCGGCGGTCGGGCTGCCGTGAGCCGGGCGCTCTCCCGCCTCACGCGTTCCGAGCGACTCATGCGGATCTGCCGTGGCATCTACATGCGTCCCATCCAGACCCGCTTCGGGCTTCGGGCGCCGAGTCTGGAGCAAGCCATCACCGCGCTCGCGAGCCTCTGGGGTGAGACCATCGTGTCGAACGGCGGAGACGCGGCCAACTGGCTGGGTCTGACAACCCAGAACGCCGTCCGTACGGTCTATCTCACTTCCGGTCCCGACCGACTCCTGCATTTCGGAGCGCACCAGGTCAGACTTCTCCATCCTCCGCGTTGGCAGTTGGCGGCCGCACATGGAACCGCCAGCACCGTCATCCGGGCGATCTCATGGCTTGGTCCCCATGAGGTTGAGAGGAATCTGGATGCCGTGCTGCCGAAGCTCTCGCGGAAGGACGTGGACGAACTCGTCGCCGCACAAGCCGTCCTGCCCATGTGGATGGCGGAGCCGCTGAGCAGGCGCATCGCGCATGCCTGAGGGCCACTACCATCGCCTCCCGGAAGCAGAGAGGCGCCGTCATGCAGCGATGTGCCCTGATTGAGGAGAGGGCCAACGCGGCTTCGGCGACGGACCGATAGGCCTCGGGGAAGAGGGCTCGCTGTCGTCCATGCGGCGTCAGGCGCGGGCAGGCGCGTCGAAGCCACGCGTGCCCATATGACTCCCCCCCCAATTGGGCTCTGCCAACCGGCGGGCCGGATGCGCTCCCTGTTAACTAAACCTCTTCTTCGAGGATTTGGCCGTGCTCCTTTAGCCAGCCGCGCGCTCTGTCCATGCCGGGTACTTGTGTCTTCACTATGTTCCAGAATCGCGGCGTATGGTTGGGTTCCAAAAGGTGGGCGAGTTCATGGGCGATAACGTAATCGATCACAAAGATCGGCGCCTTAATCAGCCGCCAGTTCAGGTTAATGTTGTCACGAACTGTGCATGAGCCCCACCGATATCGACTATCAACGATGCGCGCCTGCCCAAAGAAAACGCCAAGCTCTCGAGCCTGCTTCACAACGCGAGGTAGAATTCGGTCCTTTGCTCGCGCGATGTACCACTCACGCATGGCACCCTTCGTGTGAGGCGCGCGCGATGCCGGAATCAGAAAACGTTGATCCAACCGGATACACTCCGTCTCTTCGTCGACGACTTCGATACGATAATTCCGCCCAAGATATAGCGCAGACTCACCACTAACGAGCTCTTTGCCAGGTGGATGAGGGCGGCCGGTGTATTTTTGGCTATGCCGTGTTTTCTCGTATATCCAATACCGCTTGGCTTCGACTATCCGAGCAATTGCTTCATCGGACGCATGATTCGGAGCGTGCACAACAACCCTTCTGTCACGCTCGATAGTGATCGTAACCTTCGTTCGTTTTGAAGATCTTTTTGTCGAGTAGGTAATATCCATCGTCACTAGTCCGCGAAAAGAATAATGTCATTGTTCTTTCTTGCGATTTCCATAACTCGGCTAATGATGTGCGCACGATTCTTGATGAGGTCGGGCACTGTGGCGAACTTAGGTGCAAGCAAGGTTTGTTGGATCTCTGCTTTCAGCTTGTTGCGGGCCGGAATGCTCTCCCAGAATCCTGCCAGTTTCAACTCTCTCTCAATAACGAGAGTAATCTGCTGTGTCAAATCTACAAGAAAACTGATTCGGTCTTCATCGTCGATGCCATAGACCGGATGCCTCTCAGCTACCCGAGACGGATTTACAGTCGCCTTATCAGCACCGAACAGCTCACGCTGAAACATTCGAAAGAAGGGCATTTGCTTTTTCCGATGCAATCCGTACGTTGGCTCGTTGCTGGCACTGATAATCCGCGTCCGCAGCTTCTCTAGTTCTTCGTAGATCTTGTTCCAGTTATCGCGGAATTGCTCGAAGATGGCCGCCAGGGCTTCGGCGAAGGAGGCTCGCAAGTCCGGATCATCGTCCAGGTCTACGTCGAGGTGGTGGCGGATCGCGTGCTCGATCTCGGCCGCCTTGGTCTTGGTCCGGCGGTGCTCGCCGACACCCTTCTCGAAATCCTCGTCAAGGATCGAGATCGGCGGAACTTTGACATCGATGCCCCGGGACTCGAGGTGGCCATCCGTGATTGCCCGAAGCTTCGCCGGGATCCCCTTCATGCTCAGGCGCTGGTCGCGGAAGTGCTTTCCGGCGAGCACATTTATCTCGGCGAGCGCCTTGTAGTCGCCCATGAAATCAAGGGCCTGGCGGGCCGGGAACAGGAGATTGAGCGACTTGGTGAGCTGCTTGAACGCCAGCATGAAGTCAAAGCGCAGGTCCTCGTCGTAGAACACATCGTAGAAGGCGTCGTGATCGCTCATGTCCGTAAGTCCGTGCTTCTGGAGCAGCTCCATCACGGCAGCGTGGGCATCCTTGAGCTCCCGCAACTCCTCCTCGGGGAAGCTCAGGGCGTCAATGATCTCCTTCTGTTCGCGCTCGTCGTAAGAGTCGATCGCCTTCTTGAGGTGGTGGCCAACGCCGACATAGTCCACCACGAAGCCCTTGTCCTTGGATTCGCCGCCGACGCGGTTCACACGGGCGATGGCCTGCAGCAGGTTATGGGCTACCACGACCCTGTCCAGATACATCACCTGCTCGACCGGCGCATCGAAGCCGGTAAGCAGCATGTTGTTTACGATGAGGATGCCAATGTCGCCGTTGACACCGTCTTCTTCACTGTCGAACGATCGCTTGAAGCTCTTGATGCTCGCCTGGTGCCGTAGTGGGTCAGAGTACTCTTTGAGGTGCGGCAGGTCGTTGTTGCGGCCGGAGATCACGACGTCCGTCTTCATCGCCTTGAGCCGGTCCAGGTCCCGGTTGCCCGTGTCGGCCTGCTCCAGCTTTGCGACCGCCGCCGCGAGCGCGGCGTCCAGGTGCTTCTTGTAGCGCACGGCCGCCTCTCGTGACGTCGCCACCACCTGCGCCTTGTAGCCGTTGGGGAACACATGCGCGAGGTAGTGCTTCACCATGTCCCTGGCCTTGGCCTCGATGGTGGGCTCCGCCTCGAGATAGGCGACCCGCGATCCGTACCCGAGGACGTCCAGACGCTGCTGGATGTTGTAGTCGCTGAACACGTCCTCGAATGCGGCGTCCATACCGGCCTGATCGGGGACCTCGGCGTTGTGCGTGCGGCCCTCGTAAACGATCTCCAGCGTTACGCCGTCCTCGATGGACTGGCGCATCGTGTACTTGTCGATGTAGTCGCCGAACACCTGCTCGGTCTTGTCGATCGGCGTCCCCGTGTAGCCGATCTTGGCGGCGTTGGGGATGCCCTTGTCGAGGTTGGCCCCAAGCAGCTTGTACTGCGAACGGTGGGCCTCGTCGGTCATGACGAGGATGTGGGGGCTGGCGTTCAGCTCCGGGAACGTCTCGGTCAGGTCCGCCTCGCGGAACTTGTGGATCATCGCCATCACCAGGTCGGAGGTGTCTGTCCTGAGCAGTTCCTTGAGCGCTTTGATGCTGTCGGCCAGCTTCACCGTGAAGCCGATGCTCTGACTGGTCTCGGAGAGTTGCTGTTCCAATTGGGTGCGGTCGGTGATGAAGACGACCTTCCAGTTCGAGAGCTCCGCGTGACGGTACATCTCCCGAACCATGAACATCATGGTGAGCGACTTGCCGGAGCCCTGGGTGTGCCAGATGATTCCGCTGCGCTCGCGGGGATTGCGGCCTTCGCGCAGCCGCTTCACCGCCAGCTTCACCGCGCGGAACTGTTGGTAGCGGCCGACCATCTTGATCGTCTGGCCCTTGTCATTCGTCGAGAACAGCGTGAAGGTCCGAATCAGGTCGAGTAGGTTGTCCCGGTCGAGCATGCCGGCGACGAGACGTTGCTGGTCGTTGGGGCTGCTTGAGCCGTGGTCCAGTTCCTCCACGGTTCGTGGATGCGGGTCGGCCCAGCGGTAGAAGTACTTCTCCGTGTGCGTCGTGATGGTGCCGAACTTGGCTTCCTGCCGGCAGGAAGCCACGACGAACTGGTTGTAGTAGAAAAGCGGCGCATTCCCTTCCCCCTTGGCCCCGCGCTGCTCGCTGTAGCGGAGGAGCTGGGCGATCGCCTCGGGAATCGCGTCCTTTACCTTGGGCGATTTGCACTCGATCACCACCACTGGCAGGCCGTTGAGGAACAGCACGACGTCGGGGATGATGTGGTGCTCGGTGCCGAGGACGCGGACCTTGAACTGGCAGACCGCGATGAAGCGGTTGTTGTCGCGGGTCGCAAAGTCCGCGCAGCGGACGGTCGGGCTCTTCTCGCCGTTCTGACGGTTCTCACTGACGCTGGTGTTCTCCAGCAGGAGCTGGAACAGGTGCTTGTTGTTCTCCAGCAAACCAGTGCTCGGGAAGCTCGCGGTGAGCTGCTTGGCGACCTCCTCGATCTGATCGTCTTCGAGCCAGGGGTTGATGACCTTGAGCCGCTCGCGCAGCACCGGCGTCATCACGACCTCGGTGAAGCTCTCCCGGTGGGTGTCGGCCGGGGTCTGCTTCATGTTCGTCAGGTCGATGACCTCCCAGCCCAAGCCCGCGAGCTGGTCGAGCAGCGGCTTCTCGACGTGGTTGCGTTCATCCAGCTTGACGTGCTTCGGCGTTTTGCCTGGGGAGCTCATTCTGAGTCTTCTCCATCTGGCTCTTCGCCATCGACGCTTCCGATAAACAGCAGCTTCTCCCGTGCCTGGTCATCCGCGAAACGGATGTCCCAGCGCTCCTCCATGAATCTAATCAATCGAATGCCTCGCTCGCGAATCTCATCGGGCCCCCAATCTTCGCAACGGGAGACTTCGATTTCCGAGTGTGATCCGTCTGCATAACCGTTGCGGAGCTTACTGCCATCGCGGCTGTACCTGGGTTTCTTCTTTTCGGCGAAGGCGTCGTTCTGCAGCGAAGAGTTGATTGCGGAAGAGAGCAGCAACAGGTTCCCTAGGCTATTGCGGTACGCCTCCCGCTCTTGCTTACGGATACTCTTGAAGGCCGGCTTCCACGCCACCGTCTCGGATTGCGGATAAATGTGCTCGATGGAGATCTTGTCCTTCGCCGTCTTGAGCAAATCCGTCCAGTCGACCTTCTTCTGGCGACTGCTGGACAGCTGCTTCAACTCGTACTCGTAGAGGAAATACCGCAAGCCGGTCCAGTCGTAGTAGCCCCGACCGTTCTCGAACTTCTTCTGAAGCAACAGATAGAAGTCTTCGTTCGCAAAATGGCCTTCATCCGTGAACGTGAAGCGCATCCGGTTCCGCAATCGCTCCTTCAGTTCCGCCAAATCCATGTCGCCACGGTCGATCGCGCGGACGGCGTTGCTGAACTCCGAGCTGCGATAATGCGAACGGGTTTGGGTCAGCCGGAACACGACGAAGACAAACCGTTCGATCTCCTTGAACGTACCGATACGCTGGCCGGGATCATCACATTTCTTCAGAATCGCCATCAGCAACGGGCGAAAATACGCCATGTTCAGCCGATTCAGGCGTCGAATCCATTCTATTTCATTCCGCGTCAAATCGTCAGACATCTCGGGGAAGAACGTGCAGAACCAGTGAACCGAAGACGTCTTGAGGCTCTTGACGTAGTCGCGAATCTCGTTCGGCCGCAACTCAGCCACCATCATCGGCTCGCTGCTTTCGACCTCGTCCAGTCCGTTCTCGTCGTCCGCTTGCAGGTCCGCGTCAGATGTCTGCTCCTCGGCTTCCTCCAAGTCCACCGGCTGAACGATCTTGCGATGAACACGCTGCGGTTTGAACTGCTCCTCCAGCAGAAATTTGATGTAGTCTCGCCCCGTCTGCCGCGAGTACTTGAAATACATCATCCAGTGGGCTCGCAGAAACTCGTCGTCGTTCAGCGGCTTCGACTTGTTGCGCCCCAACTGGAAGTAAACCTCCTTCCAAGCGCCGTTGATTAAGTTACGGAGATCTCTGCGCTCCGCAGGATCCAGCTCCGCATCGGTATAGAGGGTCGTCAGGTAAATCAAACGATTCTTGAGCAATTCCAGATCTGAAAGCGTCTTGCCGCGGTTGTTCATCGTCTCGAAGGCGACGAAAACGTCGAACTCGTCCTTGATGATGTACTCGTTGAACAGGAACCGTTTGGTCAGCGTGCGGTACATGCCTCGGAGCCCTGAGATCCCTTCTTCTTTGTGGCAGGCTCGCAGTCGCTCTTTGAAGTAGCGCTTCCCATTGCTGAGGTTGAGCGTATAGAACGTCTCGAACACCGTGCCACCGCCCTCTTCGCCCAGAATCCGGTACCGCATGTACTCGTCACTGGGGTTGTCAACCGCGTAGCCGAACTTGTAAGTGCGAAAGGCCTTTCCGGCCGGTTTCACTTCGAACAGAAACTTTCTTTCGACGGCCGCGATGCTGAGCGTATCGGTCAGGTAAATCGCGTCATCCACCTGGCCCTCGTTTTCAGGCAAGCTGCGAAGCAACTCGATGAAGGCTTGCAGAAACAGCGTGAAGGTCGTCAGCCGCTGCTGGCCGTCGACGATGTGGTAGAGCTTGTACGAATGGTCATCGACTAGCCAGAACTCCTTGTCATCCTGCTGAACGTCGGCGGACGGAATCTCGTTCAGAGTCAGCACGCCGGTATAGTGGGATCGACCGTCGGGCAGGTTGATGAGATCCTCCCAGAAGGCGTCCAACTGCTCGCGTCCCCAGGCGTAACCGCGCTGGTAGTCGGGAATACGGAACAGCTTCTCCTTGAAGAGGCTATCGAGTGGTTTGGGTTCGTCCATCACAATACTCCCTGATTAGTGTGGCTCGACGGATTCGAGCAATGGCGTCACGGGACACTCGCCGACGAGCTGCTTGACGGCCTCCTCTACCTGATCGTCTTCGAGCCAGGGGTTGATGACATTGAGGTCGCTCGCGCAGCCCCGGCGGCATCACGACCTCGGTGAAACTCTCCCGATGGGTGTCCGCCGGGGCCTGCTTCACGTCCGTGGGGTCCATGACCTCCCAGCCCAAGCCCGCAAGCTGGTCGAGCAGCGGCTTCTCGACGTAGTTGCGCTCGTCAAGGCGTAAAGCTTCACGTGACTGTGCGGGGCCGGGCATGCTTGCGTCCTGAAGTTCAGATCGGAAATTCGCGGTTCACGTAGCCAGCTGGAGGTGTCTTCCAAGTTCCTTCTGGTGGTGCGCTCTCGGAACCGGCTCCGGTAGGCAGCCCTCCCGCAACAGTGTTGAGCTTCGGTCGGTTGACCAGCTTCTCTGGGCAGATTTCTGCAAACGCTATCGCGACCTGGGGCTGACCATGGAAATGAAAGACTTGTCGGTGAAATGGCTTATCGAAGGGCATGAAGAATGAGCTTCCGCCAAACTGACCGTTGTTCACTAAGAGCACGCCCTGATACATGTGGTAGTGCAACGCCTCCGACATCCTGTCGAACGTCCCGACATCCCGGTTGAGCGCACAGATGATGTAGAGATCACTTCTTGATCGAAGGTCGGCCGCGAGCGTCAAATCCGTTGCGTCGTAGCAAACCGACGCAGTGATGGTCAGTGGGCGAAGGTCGGGGTCCGAGCTCCACATGTAGTCTACGAGCCATTGCGTAGGCCGGAATCCGACAGGGGCCGGCGTCAGTAACGTTTCGTCGGCGGTGAGGTGCAGCTTGCCCTGTTCGACGGCTCGCAACTGGAAACCACCGGTTTTAGTCCACTCTGGAATAAGCCACTGGCAAGAGTTGATGAGCGGTGCCCCCGCCAATCGCGGCTCGGCGTGATACACCATCCCGAAAAGGAGGATGCACCGGTGCTTCCGGGCAAAGGGCAGCAAGAGCGGTCCAACGTCATCGGGGTGCACAGCCAGTTCTGGGAAGACCAAGAGGTCGATTGTCTGGCCGTCGTCACGGGCCATGCCGCAATGCGTGTCTCGCAGCCGCCGCATCTGTTTGACCCCCTGAAGTGCAGCCGCAAGGTGCGCTCGGTGCCTGAGTCGAAACGCAGGGTCGCCACTGAGGTCGGGAGCAGTAGCGTAGTGGACGTAATCCCCAAGGTCGGGAATCACGGTCTGGACAACGCCAATACGCAGTGGCCGCCGCCAAGCAGTGGCATGCTTCGGTCGGTACAGAAGGGGGGCAGACTGCTCCAAGAAGAGCGTTCGGCTGTGCGTCCCATACTGCAGTCTGAGTGCGTTCAAGCGGGACTCAATCGCTGCCCTGATCTCAGTGAGGCTGCGACCGGGAGACAAGATGCCAGACCCGGGCCACCGGAGAAGGTCGTAGAGCAGATCTTCCATGAAAGACGAAATCGGGAGCCACGGCGGGCCGAATGCGCTGCGTCCCTGGAACCCTGAGTACCTCTGTTGTTCCCAGTGCGAGATGGAGCGGGCATATCGTGGCATCACATAGCGCTTGGAATTGGAAGCTCTCGCAAAGAAATCGGTGGTCCCACGGATCGCGAATCGTAAGAGAGCGCCAATCTGGTACCTCTGGCGCTCCTCAGGCGTCTCGCACCATTCGGGTGGCGCGAACAGGCGTGCCCCCGTACTTACGGATCTGCGAATCCGGAACGTGTCCGGGTCGATCCGCCCGAATTGGTCACCTTGGTCGTCGTACTTGAGTCCGCACTGGATCTGCCAAGGTGTGAGCGGCGTGTCGAAGGTGTCTTCGGGGAGCCCAAATAACCAACGCGCAAAGTGCAGGAGGTTTGGTTCGGTAAAGAAAGGATTGAGTTCCAGGCTGGCGAGATCTGGCAGACAGGTAGCGGCATCTGCGTCCCGACGCGGTTTCAAACCCAGCCGCTCCGCCATCTGAGTGAGAGCATTCCCCGCGGTAGGTCTCGTCGCTTCCCACAACGCGGTGGCTGTGCTCGGGGAGCATGCCTCAACGCGCGACAGGAACTCTGGCGAAACCCCTTGCTGCGCGATGCGGTCAACCAATCCGTGAAGCGAGAAACCCGTCCGAGCAATGACGAGGAAGCTCGATCGCTCATCCAACCCCGCTGGCCGGTCGCCGCCGAGGAACTTGGCGAACCGCCGATATAGCGCGAGTAACAGGCCACCCTTCGCGCCCAGCTGGGTCACAGCTTCCGGAAACGCCTCTTGCACTGCAAGATAGAGAAACACCTGCTGCATGAGGTACCACGGCAGACGAAGGCTGCTCGATTGGCCACCCACGAACTGGTTGAAGATGTCTAGGGCCTCACGGCGCAGTCGCTCGTGGTAGCGGTCCAAGCCAATGCCCTGCGGTAGACATTCGTCATCCGACACAATCCCCGTTTCAGTCGCTCCTGCCCGGAACAGTTCGGCCAGGCAATACAGGCGAATCTCGCGGCGGGCTCCCTTGGAGCCATCGACCGCCCACCCTGGCTTGAGCAACCGGAGGACTTCCTCCAGGAACTGAGGGTCCGGGTACATATCGAGAGCCACACGCAGCAGACGCACGTTTGCCGGGTTGGCGGTCCACTCCTCGATTAGCAGTGCCGCAAAAAGCTTGGCTCGCTCGTCTAGCTGGACCTTTGAGAGCACCAGGCTGTGCTCACTCCCTTCGTCGCCCGGCTCGGCGTCGGTAACCGACACTGCCTGTCCGACGCCCTGGTTGTCGCCTTCCAGTATGGGGCGCAAAGAGCGAAATGTTCGCCGGAAACGGCCAGCTGCGAATCGGGCGGCCGTTTCGTCGCGCATGTCGGACAGACCCACCAGCAGCCCCGTTCTGCCGACCTCCTCAGGCTTGGTCTCGGTGGAGTACCTCTTCTGTGTGTGAAAGAAGCCCTCGATGGCCCCGATCAGCTCGGTGCCGTGGAGCATGTCAAACACGCCGGATGTGTCGCTCTGAATGCGTTGGGCAGCAAGGGACTGCGGCACAAGAAATCGCCGGTCCCGTCCTTCCACCGTAACAGCCGTCTTGGACTGTTCGACCACGAGCCCGGGGGCCGTCATATCAAGCTGGCGCTGAAGCCAGGCAGATATGGCGTCGCGTACTTCATGCTCTGCAAGGCCTGGGTCGGAACGGGGAATCTGCACAACCAATCGGAAATCGTCAACGTAGTAGGCCGCATCCAGCAGCGTGATACCCAGAGCTTCGTCGATGACCTGTCCGAACGCATCGCGGAGTCTCGTTTCGAAGTCCTGCATCACGACATTCGCGAAGAAACCTGATGCGACCAGCCCCTGCGGGAGCGCCACGTTCATAAAACCGCCAAGGCCGTGCTCGCGGGAATGGCGTAACGCGCGCTTCGTGTCCGCCCACTGCCAATCAAAGAGACGGCCTGCGAGTTCGAAGAAGCGTGGGTCATCGCCGTCTCGGCCAAGTTGCTCGATCTTCCGACGGAGCAATTCCGGCTGGACGCGGTCGTAGAACTTTGACAGATCGCTCTGAACAACCGCAATCTCGAACTCTAATGAGTTCGAGTCCAGGCTCCCCGTTACGATTCGTGGGCGACGAAGAAACGTCTGGTAGTCCTGGAAATACTGGCGATACAGCTTGGCGCTGCCCCAACGGTGCCGAAGTCCGCCATCCTCGGCATCATCACAGACGAGTCGGTGGCCGTAAGCGAGCACACGCCGCCGATTCTCTTCTGAGTCGATCGACAGCCGAGTGTCATTCATCCGAGTTTCGACGCGGTCGGCCAGGCAGAGCATGATGGCGGTCGCCACGACCTGGTCCCGCAGTGCCACATGGGCAAGCGGACGGAGCTTCTTCTGGTAATCTTGATTCGGTCGCGGAATCCAGTTTTCACTGTCATCGAAGCACCATCGTTGCGTCTTCGGAGCCGGAACCAGCTCCAGCGGTTCGGGCGTCCAAGTGGCATACGAATCAATCGCCTCCTGGATCTCTGCGAGAAAGGCCGGGATGCGCAGGGACTGATAGTCGATACCGAGCGTATCGGCGTACCAGCTGTGCGTCCGCAGATATGAAGATGTCTTCTTCCACGCCTGCATGAGTACGCATTCGAGACGGAGGTCCTCCAGGGACGGATTGAGGATCTGCTTCATGCTCGGTGCCCGACGCGGGAACTCATGCCGTCGCCCCCTCGCCTTGCTCGAGCAGCGCCGTCACGCGGCGGTTGCCCGTGAGCAGGTCTTGCATCAGGGCGGTTTTGAGCCTGCGGAGTTTTCGAGAGTGTAGCGTCGTCTGTGCGATCGCAGAATCGGCGTTTTTTAGCTTTGTCGAAATCGCGATTTGCTCATCAACCTCGCGGGGAGCAGCGATCGAGTAGGCGCGGAAGAATTGCAAGCCAATCGTCACGATAGTGCTGCCGGACGCAATGCCTTCGAACTGTGGCTTATCTCGTTGCAGCCAATAATAGAGGTAGATGTTGTCGAGTTTCGTGGGCTTGCATCGCCACGCCATAAAATGCTGACTGACGGCCATTTCATGAGCGAGGATCGCGCTCTTTCCCACTCCTGCATCTCGGGACAGAATCACCGTGCCCGCTGGATGAAGCACGGCGGACGAGTTTTTGAGTCCAAGCTCGCTGATCTCTTTGTCCGTATCCGAGATGTACAGGTCGTCGAGCTTACGGGAATCTGCAAGTGACACCCACTTGATGCCGCCGTTCCAATACGCAGGCCGCTGCTTGTTCGGAGTATGGCCACTGCCTCTGACGGTAAGGGCGTCAAGCAAAGTCACGTCCCACTCCACCGGAATCCACCCGAGCGGGGAGTCTTTGAACTTGTGGGTCTGTTCGGAGCGGAGGTCGCCGTGCGCGTCGATGCCGCGGGTGAGCAGGTCTTGCATCAGGCCGGTCTTGATGCGCTGCTGCTTGGCGATGAGCGCCTCGGTCTGCTCGATCGCCCTATCCGCCGTCGAAAGCACCTCGGCGATCTTGGATTGTTCGCGTAAGTCGAACTCGATGATCGCAAGGTTGCTGAGAATCTCTTTGTCGATATGCGGGATGCCGGATCCCGAAGTCTGCCCTTTTAGGTATGGCTCCCACTGTTTGAGTGCATAGAAAAAGTAGGCGTCGTCGAAGCATCCAGCATGCGATGCGCGACTCATCGTCGACGCAAGAATGCCAGCGCGGCCACAAAGAACCTCCCCTGCGTTGGATCCGTCCCAAAGCAGGATTGTGTCGCCATCCTCAACGTGAGCAGAGCGAGGTGCAGCCTTGACCAATGCGCACTCTCCACCCGTGCGCAGATACTCCGGCGTCAAGTATCGGTCGGCATCTGGCCCGTAGTATGGTTGCGCGGCAGGCGGCTTTCCCTTCTCAAGCGTGACACAGGAGCGGAGCCTTACTTCGGCTGGCGTTCTCATTGGAGGTACCCCAATCCCGTCAGGAAACCGCCCATCGTGGTGAGCGTAGCCGCTCGATCATTCTCCAGCTCGTCGGCCGCGATGGCGTACTTCTCCCATAGGTTCTCGACGGCTCGCACTAGTATCCGCTTCTCCGCGTTTAGGTAGCGGCCGAGTTTGGCGCGGGCGATGTCGTAGATCTTCTTCAGGATCAGGCGGCAGGCATCGGTCTCGCTGATCTGGCCGCCGATCGCCTCGACCACCGCATCAGTCTGGGCCATGCGGGCGCTCAACGCCTCCTTGTCCTTGCCGAGCGCGGTGATGGTCTTCTTGTCGGCCTTCTTCTTGGAGTCCAGCTCGGCGAGACGGACATCGGCCTGCGCGATCAGCGCCTGTGTCTCGGCCTTGAAGTCGTCGGCCCCGAGGCGCTTGAGTTCGAGCTTGAACTCCAGTTCGGCGGCCTTCTCCTTGAGCCTCGCCCTGGCGACCCTGATGCGCTTCTCGATCGCCTTGATGGCCTTGTCCTGGTCCGCGAGGTTCTTGAGTTCCTTCCGGGCGGAAGCGCCGCCGCTGTCCTTCAGGTCGTCAATGAGCGCCTTGAGGGCCTTCTTGATGACGGCGGCGGTGACCTTCTTGTCTTCGTCGGGCTCGTAGCCGCTGACCTCCTGGGCGGTCTCGACCGCCTCGGACAGCTCGCCCTGCGCTTCGGCGATGGTCGCCTCCAGCGCCTCGATGGAGTCCGCCTCGGCCTGGAAGTACTCGGCGATGAGGTATTCATCGGGGATGAGCGTGTGGTGCCAGCCGGTGGAGACGATGGTCTTGAGGTCGTAGCGGATTTGCTGCCACCAGTTGACGAAGACGCCGGCACTCTTGAACTCGTCGAGTACGCCCAGCGGCACGAGTTTGGCCTTGAGGGTGATGAGCAGCTCGTGGCGGACCTCGGGCATCTTCTTGCCGCTGTTGTCCGCATGCTGGAGCTGGGCGAAGTCGTCCTTGGCGACCGACCACCA
Source organism: Longimicrobiales bacterium (assembly GCA_965237885.1). GTDB lineage: Bacteria > Gemmatimonadota > Gemmatimonadetes > Longimicrobiales > Gaopeijiaceae > BD2-11. The sequence goes on from CBDEGN010000002.1 coordinate 2,877,324, forward strand.
GGACTCAAGGGCGTCGCGGTGCCGGGTAAGGGTGCCAAGCAGGGCTGGATCGGCTTCAAGCGTGGACTTGATGGCGGGCCTGGCGTCAATGGACTTGTGAAAGGCGAGGTAGGCGGAACGCTCGGGCTCGAAGAGTGAAGCCGGGTTGACGCCGAACTTGGCGAAGTCGGTTGCGCGCGCGGCAACCTCCGCCTCGGGGATTCCACCGATGAGGTGCGCCTGGACATCCTCCGGCTCGGGGTCGGGTGTGTTGTCCACGTAGCGGCGGATGTTGAGGTTGTAGTCGTGGGTGTCCACGATCTCGGACTTACGTACGAGCCGCGAGTACTTGGGCAGCTCGCGCTTGTGGGTGAAGACGAAATCGATCTTCTCGATGTCCTCGGGGCGAAGCCGGTTCTGGTTCTTGCCCTCTGCGTATTCGCGATCGGCGTTGATGAAGAGGACCTTGTCCTTGAGTGCGTCGGGCTTGCTCTTGTTGCAGACCAGCACGCAGGCAGGGATGCCCGTGCCATAGAAGAGGCCGGGCGGCAGGCTGACGATGGCCTCGATGCAGTCGTCATTGATGAAGAGCTCGCGGATGAGCTTTTCCTTACCGCCACGGAACAGGACCCCATGCGGCATGATCGTCGCCATCCGGCCGTTGGGCTTGAGGCTCGCGAGCATGTGCTGCACGAACATGAGGTCCGCCTTCTTGCCGGACTCCGGGCACCACTCGCGGAAGCGATTGGTAAACTTCATGCCGGCGCGGCTGTAGTTCTGCGAGAACGGCGGGTTGGCGAGCACCCGGTCGAACTTGCGAATCTGGCCGTCGTCGAGGATGAGCGGGTCCTCCAGCGTGTCCCCGTTCTCGATGGTGGATCGGGTGATGTTGTGAAGGATCATGTTCATGATGCAGATCGACCAGACCGTGCCGTTGGAGTCCTGGCCGTAGAGGGCGAGGTCGTCGGCGTTCTGGCCCTGCTCTTCCACGTACTGGTGGGCCTGAATGAGGAAGCCGCCGGAGCCGACCGTAGGGTCATAGATGGTGTTGCCGGCCTCCGGCTGGGTCAGCTGGACGAGCAGGCGGACGACCTCGCTCGGGGTATAGAACTCGCCGCCCTTCTTGCCGGCGCTGTCGGCGAAGAACTTGATGAGGTACTCGTAGGCGGCGCCGAGCAGGTCGGGAAACTCGAAGTTGTCGTTGACGAGGACGAACCCGGGCTGGCTGAAGTGGTCGAGCAGGTCTTTCCACTTCTGGTCCGAAATCTTGGTCCTGCCCTTCACCGCGTTGAAGTCGATGTTGTTCTTCAGCACCCCGGCGAGCGCATCGTTTTCGTCTTCGATGGCCGCGATGGCCTTGTTGAGCATGTTGCCGATGTCGTGCTTGAGGTCCTTCAGGGCCGGCACGAGATCGCCGTTCTCGTCTTGCCAGGGCGCGTGCCAGCGGCCTCTGACGGGGACAAAGAAGGTTTCGCCGAAGGATGTCTCGTCTTCGAGCAACTCGGCGACGAGATCCGGCTGGTCTTTGAGGTGTGCGAAGGTCTTCTTTCGGAGCTGCTCGCGTTTGCGGTCGAACTCATCGGAGAGCCGCTTCAGGAACAGCATGCCGAAGATGAACTCCTTGAACTCCGAGGCGTCCATCTTGCCGCGCAAGATGTCGGCGGCCTTCAGGAGGAAGGACTCGAGCTGGGCGAGGGTGATCTTCTCTTGTTTCATCGTCCGCCGCCTCTCACGCTTCCGCCGCTACGTTTCCCATTTGCTTTTCGAACGCCTGCCGGATCAGGCCCATCACATAGGGCAGCTCTTCCGGCATCCGCAAGGAGATCGACAACTCGGTCGACTCCAAGGTTTGCGGTCCTTGGTCAGCGCCTCAATGAATCGGCCTATGGAGGTTACGGCAGCACGGACGTAAAGGTGGTGTTCAAGGTGGATGTCGGAAGGGAGGCGGGTGCACGTGGTTGCCCAAAGTTGGACGTGGCCCTCCTAGCAGGCCGTGGAAGAAGTGGCCCGCCGGGGAGCCGATTGTACGAGCGGAAAGAGCGGCGTAATTACGGTATTATTGTACCAGAGGCGGCCTGAGGGGCGGAGGGAGCCGGTGTGCAGGCTCAGGAGGCCGAGAATGCGCCCGATTTGGCCAAAGATGGCGGCAAAGCCGCGTACGGAGGCGTCCGCGAGGGCCGCGGCCGCTGTTGCCAGGCCCTGCAGGGCACGCGGGGTGCCGAAGCCGAAGCGGCTGCGCATCACCAGCCCGAGGTTGAAGGCCGCGGCGTGAACCAGCAGGCGTTTTCGGATCTCCTTCTGTCCGCGCACCTGGACGCGGCGCAACCCTCCGCTCACAAGGAGGTGGGCGAAGAGCCGTTCCAGCCTCTCCCCCCTCCGGCGCAGCAGCCGCTTTCCCCGCTTGCCCCGGATCCGGCGGCGGTTGCCGTACACGGCCTTCTGCGCCTCCCGCTTGCCCTTCCACTTCCGGCGGCCCCGGTTCGGCTCGCTCACGTAGCTCCGCAGCCCGCGGTCCTTCACGCCCGTCATGGTCGCATTCGAATGGTAGCCCTTGTCGGCCACCACTTCCTTCGCCTCCGCCCCCACCTCCGCCAGCCGGCGTTCCGTCTCACCCAGCGTCACCGCCAGCGAGGCGGTGTCGCCGCCGTCCATCGTCTGCACCGTCACGCCTGCCACTGCGCCGGTCTCCATGTCCACCCCCACCTCGAGCTTGTGCGCCAGGCGGGTGCGGCCGTCCTTCATCTTCGTGATCCGCGCCTCCGGGTCGTGCGGATGCTTCCAGTCCTTGTTGGACCCCTTCTTCGGGCGCTTGCGGTCCAGCTTCGCAAGGTCGGCCCGCGTCGGCGTCTCGATCCCCGACTCCCGCGCCAGTTCCTCGAGCCACGCGTCGTACTCCGTCCCGTCGTCACGCCGCACGATCGCGCGCATCGCCGCGTTCGCCTCCAGTGTCGTCGAATCCACCCCAACGGTCTTGCCTCGCAGCAGCCCCGACTCCTTCAGCCGCTCCAGCACCCAGCCGAACACCGCGCCGTGGGCCTCCAGGCTCAGCCGCTTGCGCGTCTTCGACAGCGTGGAATGCTCCGGCGGCGTCTTTGCCAGACCGTAGCCCAGAAACTCCCGCAGCGAGATCGAGTCCCGGCACCGCCACGCGATGCCCCGTTCCGACCCGATCCCCTCCAGGTACCCCACCATCAGCATCCGGAAGTACACGCCCGGAGGAAGGCCCGGCCGACCCATCCGCTCCGCGTAGAACTCCCGGCACGTCTCCTCCGCGAACTCGTCGAAGCCGCTCTCGCGCAGGAACCTGTCCAAAGCCGCGTAGAACGGGTTGTCCAGCGCCCTGACCGCACTGGCCGCGACGAACAGCTCCTCCTGCCGCGCCCCGGGCATCTTGCCTATCGCCATCGCCGTCACCTCTCGCTGAGGTCCTTGTGTACTCCTAATTTAACTCATTCACAAAGGTCTCGCAGAACGGACTTTATCCACGGCCTGCTAGAGTCAATGGAAACGCGATTCGGACGCGGGCTCCCCCCTACGCAGGAACTCGGCGACCTTATGATTCCCCAAGCATTGGCGTTGGCATGCTCGAAGGGCTCAGCGCGTTCTACGAGTCACACGGAATTATCGCCAGTCGCCTTTCGTTGTCTTTCGCGGGCAGCGTGCTTCGGCCAGCTCCCCGGACTTCACTGGAAGCCAAGGCGAGTTTCGTGGGTCCGCGCTATGAAGAGCGAACACTCCCGCGCTTGCTCTTCCCCTCTGCGGGCGTTCAAGGCTCGTCCTCGGCACGGCCAGCCGCCGCAGTGTGATTCGCCCCCACGCTAGTGTAGTGTCCGCAATATAATACGCCTATGCTGAGGCGGCTGCGAGTGCCTTGCGGGCCCGGTCCACCTTCTCGATGATCTGGGCGGCCGACTTCGTCCACAGGAACGGTCGGGGGTTCTCGTTGTAGGTCTCGATGTACTGCTTCAGGCACGATTCGAGGTGGGGGACGGAATGGAAGACGCCGCGGCGGATCCGCTTCTGCGTCAGCGTGCTGAAGAAGCGCTCGACCAGGTTCAGCCACGAGGAGCTCGTCGGGACGAAGTGGAACCGGACGCGCCCCGTGCCCGCCGCCCAGTCCCGGACCCGCCGGTGCCTGTGGGTCGAGTAGTTGTCCAGGATGATGTGGATCTCCCGGCCCTTCGGCACCTCCTTCTCCACCTTGCGGAAGAACCGGAGAACCTCCTGGTGCCGGTGCCGGCCGTAGGTTTCGCCGACCACCTCGCCCGACGCCACGTCCATTGCGACGAAGAGCGACGTGGTCCCGTGGCGCTTGTAGTCGTGCGTCATCGTCCCGCAGCGGCCCCTCTTCAGCGGCAGCCCCGGCTGCGTCCGGTCAAGCGCCTGGACCGAACTCTTCTCGTCGAAGCTGAACACGACCGCGTTGTCCGGCGGGTCAAGGTACAGCCCCACAACGTCTTGCAGCTTCTCCTCGAAGCGCGGGTCGGTGCTCACCTTGAAGGTCCGCCACAGATGCGGCTTCAGCCCCGCCGCCCGCCACACGGTGTTCACGAAGCTGTGCGTCGTGCCGACCGCCCCCGCCATCGACCGGCACGACCAGTGCGTCGCGTCCGGCGGCCTCTCCTGCGTCGTACGCCGGATGATCTCCGTCCTCAGCGCCGCCTGAGCCTTTGGGCACCGGCCCCCGTGGTTGCCCCCGCGGGGACGCTCCTTCTCGATCCCCTTCAGCCCCTCGTCCGCATAGCGCCGCCGCCAGCGGCCCACTTTGTCCGTGTTCGTCCCGAGCTCCCGGGCGATCGCCGTGTTCGTCATCCCCCCGGCCGCCATCAGCACGATCCTCGACCGCTCCCGCAGCCGCACCGTCGCGCTCCTCGACCGCGACCAACGCTCCAGAACCTCCCGGTCCCCGTCCGCAAGCTCGATCCCGACCGCTTTCCGCATGGCTCCTCCCTGTCGACGCCTCTCGATCCCGCCCGAAGAGAAACCATAACCCTTACCACCATCGTAACAAGGTTATATTGCGGACACTACACTAGTGTTGATCGCCTTTCCGGCACAAGGCTTCCACCCTCCCTCCCCAGGGTCCGGCGGCATCAACCTGGACACGCGAACGGACTCACGATTTCGACCCCCGCTGGCTCGAAGCCCTTTCGGTTGCGGGTAACCACCACGAGTCCATGAGCAAGGGCGGTCGCCGCGATCAAGCTGTCCTTGACGGGCATCGATCTCCCGCAGGAGCAGAGTCCGGCGAGAAGCTCTCCCCACCGGAGTCCGGTATTCGCGTCAAACGGCACACAGTGAATTCGACGCACGACCTCGTTGAACCAGAACTCGAGGGAGTCGCGACCCCGTCCGGGCCTTAGCAGGCGTATCCCGAACCAGACTTCCCCGAGGACCACGGGGTTCACGACCAAGTGCTGCTCGTGGTTCCGCAGCCACTCGATGACACTTGGGTCGGGGCTCGCTCTCGTGGCCTCCGAGAGGACGTTCGTATCGACCAGGTATCTAATCGACGGGCTCCTCGATCCCCGGATCCAGCAGGTCTGCGGTCGATTCGGAGGGAACGGGTACGAACCACCCCTTCTCGGGGCAAGCCAGCAACCAGTCCACCAAACCTGCGTTCATCGGTGCCCCGGTGCGCGCGAGACGGTAGACTCCCGGTCCGAGCCGCTCGATTTCGAACTCTTGGCCGGGGCCGACGCCGTCTCGCTGGCGAAGCTCGGCCGGGAGAACGAGTTGTCCTTTGGTGGAGATGACGGTCTTCATGGCTGGTAAGATAGCAAACTTACCAGGGTTGGCAAAGAGCTGCTCCCGCAGTCATCCAGTCGTTCGTCGGGGCGCACAGATTCTCGCTCGCGCTCATTCTACGCGGTAGTTTCCCGCCGGAAAACCGAGACTCCCACGTAACAGGCTGCCAACCGCCCTCATGTTCGCCAGCTACCTCGCCGGACGACTAGCCCAACTCGGGGTCGTGCTACTCCTCGTGTCGGTGGCGGTCTTCTCGATCATGCATGCCCTGCCCGGCGACCCGGTGCAGCTGATGCTCTCCGGGGCCGAGAGCGGGTCCGTTACGCCGGAGCGCCAGGAGCAGCTGCGTGAGGAGATGGGACTGAACGATCCGCTCTACGTGCAGTACGGCCGCTTCCTGCGGGGCGCGGTGACGGCCGATCTGGGAACATCCGTGCGGCTACGCGCGCCCGTTCTCGACCTGATCCTCGACCGCCTGGGGTCGACGCTGGCCCTAAGCCTGGGCGGAATCCTCTTCGCGGTGATCATCGGCGTCACGACCGGAGTGTTGGCCGCGCTCAAACAGGGCTCGTGGATCGACGGGTTCAGCCGCTTGCTCGCCTACGCGGGGGTGTCGCTTCCCCTGTTCTGGCTGGGTCTCCTGCTCATTATGGTGTTCTCGTTCTGGCTGCCCTGGTTCCCGCCCGCGGGATCGGAAGGACTTCGGTCTCTCGTGCTCCCAAGCCTGTCGCTCGGGCTCCTGTCCGCGGGCGTCATCGCGCGCCTGACGCGGGCCTCGCTGCTAGAGGTGCTGGTCGAGGACTACGTGCGCGCGGCGTGGGCGAAGGGTCTGCCCAAGCGCATCGTGTATCTGAGGCATGCGTTCCGGAACGCCTTCCTGCCCGTGCTGACCATCCTGGGGCTCCAGTTTGGAGCCATGCTCGCGGGCGCTGTCGTGACGGAAACGGTCTTCAGCCGACCCGGGCTGGGCCGCCTGGTGGTGAGCGCGATCCTCTGGAAGGACTATCCGCTAGTGCAGGGGATCGTCCTTTTCATGGCCACGGCCTACGTCCTCGTGAACCTGCTCGTGGATCTGCTGGCGGCCTGGCTGGATCCGCGCATTCGGGACGCGACGCCGGCATGAGGGTCGCGGGCCGCAAGCTCACTCCCGGCTTCATCGCGGGGACGTGCATCCTCGCGGGCTGGGTGCTGCTGGCGATCTTCGCCGCCCTGGGCGCGCCCCACGATCCGCTGGCCACGATGTCGGGAGCGCGCGAGGCTCCGTCGGCGGAGTTCTGGTTCGGGACGGACCGGCTGGGCAGGGATGTGTTCAGCCGGGTCATCTACGGAGCCCGGGTGTCGCTCATCCTCGGCTTCATCAGCGTGGCCATCGGCTCGGCGATCGGCTCGGCGATCGGGCTCGTGTCCGGATACTACCGGGGCACGGTGGACACGGTGCTCATGCGCATGGTGGATGCGATGCTGGCGTTTCCGGGCATCCTCCTGGCCCTTGTCATCATCGCCGCCCTCGGGCCCAGCATCACGAATGTCATGGTCGCGGTCGGGGTCTCCACGATTCCGCGCTACGCGCGCCTGGTGCGCGGGACGGTGCTGACCGTGCGCGAGGAGGCCTACATCGACGCGGCCCGGCTCCTGGGTGTACGGGACGTGAAAATCATGTTGCGGCACGTGCTGCCGAACACGGCGGTTCCGCTGCTCGTGCTCTCGACGCTCGAGTTCGGCCACGCCATCTCCATCGGCGCCGGCCTGAGCTTTCTGGGACTCGGTGCCCAGCCCCCGACGCCGGAGTGGGGGCTGATGGTCGCGGTAGGGCGCGACGTGCTGGGACGGGCGTGGTGGATTTCCACATTCCCGGGCCTCGCCATATTCACGGTTGTCATGGCGACCAATCTCCTCGGCGACAGCCTTCAGGAGATGCTCGATCCGAGGTTGAGATCGAGGTGAGAGGAAACCGGCGAGGCGATGAGGGAGCGAGCGCCGCGAGAATGAAGTTGGATGGAGGTGAGGAGCAGGCTGAGAGTCAGACGAGGCGGAAGACCATGGGGCGGCAGAATATCAATTCGGGACACAAGGGGGGTCATCAACCGTGAGCGACAGGTGCGTAGGCGTCCAGATCGGGCCCGCCAGCTTCGTGGACGAAGGCGTGGATGCGGTGCTCGACACGCTGCAGCAACGCGTGGGAGTGAATGCGGTTTTTCTGGGCACGGTGAGTTGGCTCGGGCTCAAGATCGGCCGCAGCATCTCGTGGAAACTCGATGGATGGCCCGATCACGGCGTCTCGGAGCCGCTCGAAGTGCAGGGCGGATCCTACCTGGCGCATCATCCCGAGTTCTACCGCAATACCAGCGTCACCAACTTCCGCGCGCCGGACGAGGCGATGCGCGGACGGGACATTCTGGAGATGGTGATCCCGGGTGCCCGGGAACGGGGGATGAAGGTCATCCCGGAGCTGATGGAGCCGCTCTTCAAGTATTCGGGCCACGGGTCGGCCAACACCGTGCAGATCCCCAACCTGGTCCAGCTCATGGAGGTGGACTATCAGGGCCGGATCAGCGGGGCGCCGTGTCTCGAGAATCCCGACTACCGCGGCTGGTGGCACGCGCTCATCGAGGATCACTGCCGGAGCTACGACATCGATGGCATCATGTGGTGCAACGAGCGGCGGAGCCCGCTGGACCAGCTCGTGACCGGGATGGCGCCAGGATGCTTCTGCAAGCACTGTCTGGCGAGCCTGGACAGGGCCGGGATCGACCCCGAGGGAGCGCGGCGGGCGTCAGCGGCCCTTCACGACTACTTCAGGAAGGCGCGCGCGGGTGCCCACTTCACGGACGGGGCCCTGATTACGGGGCTCCGGGTTCTGTTCGACAACCCCGAGTTCCTGTTGCTCGAGCGGCACTGGGTGAGGCGCAACAAGGATCTGGACCGCGAGCTGTACGGCCTCGCCAAGTGGTGCGATCCGGCGCTCGAGTTCGGGCTCAACGTGTGGAACCGCAATCACTTCAATCCGGTGCGCAAGGCGCAATGGCCGTGGGCGGAGGCGAAGGACTACGCCGACTGGGTCAAGCCGATCACCTACCAGCATCAGTCGGGCGGCATCTACATCAACGAGATGACGCAGCTGCACGCGTCCCTTTTGCGCGATCTGGCGCCCGCGGAGATGACGCCGCTGATGTATCGGATTCTGGGGCTCGACGAGGCGCCGTGGGACGAGCTTCTCGGTGTCGGCATGGCCCCGGCGAGCTATGTTGGCGGGCAGTGCCGGGCGACGATCGAAGCGCTGGACGGCGAGCTGCCGGTGCTGATGGGGATCGGGGTCGACGCGCCGCGCGCGAGCGCGGAACAGGCGGTGTGCACGCCGGAGATCGTGTACGAGAGCGTGCACGCGGCGTACGAGGCGGGCGCCGCCGGCGTCATCTATTCGCCCAACTACGCGAGCATGAGGCTCAGCAATCTTGACGGCGGCGCGAGGGCGCTCGCGGAACTCGGGATCTGACGCAACGAATCGCGGAGAATGACGCAGAATCTCGGGAAGTGACGCGACCAACACGGATTGTGACGCAGGGAGACAATCACCATGCCCGAAGCACCAGCCTGGAAGTTCCAGCCTGTCTTGCAGAACCTGGCCCCGAGGGAACCCACGTCGGTCACCCTGCAGGGGCGGGTGATCACCGGCGTGGGCGACGAGGTGATCGAAAACGGTCATGTGACCCTGGACGGGGGCATGATCACGTCGGTCGGCGAGGGCGGTGGGGCAGGGGGAAACGGCCGGACGGTGGTGGAGACCGGCGGGACCATCCTCGCCGGCCTGATCAACAGCCACGCCCACCTGGCCTGGGACGGCATCCACGACCTGGCTGCCCAGTCGCTCGGAGACGCGCCCGAGATCAGCGCCTACAAGGCGGCCGAGAACATGCTGGCCTGTCTGCGGGCGGGCATCACCCTGGTGCGCGACTTGGGGATGAACCGGAGCGGCGCCTTCGCCAAACAGGCAGTGGAGCAGGGGATGTTCGCGGGCCCGCGCCTGCTGATCGTCGCGGAGGCGATCACCCAGACCGGCGGCCACACCTACTGGTGCTGCCGGGAGGCCACCGGCCCCGACGAGATGCGGCGCGCCGTACGCGAGCAGATCAAGGACGGGGCCGACCTCATCAAGATCATGATGTGCCACGACAACCTGGAGTTCACCGACGAGGAACTCCACGCCCTGGTTGACGAAACGCACCGGCACAAGCGGCCGATCACGGCCCACGCGACCTTCGATGCCTGCATCGAACGCGCGGTCGACTTCGGCATCGACACGGTCGAACACGGCGGCAGCATGTCGGACCGGACCATCGGCAAGCTGGTCGAGCGCGGGGTTCCCATCGTGACTACCTTTTCGCCCGTCCTGCTCCAGTCCAAACCGGAGATCGCGCGCAAGTACAACATCCCCGAATGGAAGATCAGGGAGCGCCAGCGGCTGGTCGCCGACAAGAGCCGCTATGACGGGCTGCTGAGGGCCGCGCGCGCGGGGGTGCGCATCGTGTTCGGGACGGACGCGGGCAGCCCGGCGGTGCGCCACGGCGTGGTGGTGCCGGAGATGGAGTTCATGATCACGGTGGGGGTGGTGGTGGACAATCACGCCGCCATCATGAGCGCCACCCGGGAGGCCGCCATCATGAACCGGCTAGACGACCGCATCGGCACCGTTGAGGAGGGCAAGGAGGCCGACGTCATCGTCGTGGAGGGCAACCCCCTCGATGACCTGCGAGACCTGGAGCGCGTGCAGATGACCTTCGTGCGCGGGAGCTGCCTGTACTCGCGCCCGCCGGTTTCGGCCGGGGCGGCCTGATGCGGATGTGCCCCATACCCCGAACGACCGCGCGACCCCGATGACCCAGGTTGCCCCGCGACCCCGTCTGGCCGCCCGCGCCGTCAGCGTGAAGTCCAGCTTCCGCACACGGATGCTCGAGCTGTCGGCGGGACTGGATGGCATCGTCGCACTCGGCCGCGGCGACCCCGACTTCGAGACCCCGTCCGATATCGTAGCCGCGGGCGCGAGCGCTCTGGCGGAGGGCTACACCCACTACACCGCGCCGCCGGGCCTCCCCGGACTGCGGGCGGCCATCTCACGCAAACTCGAGCGCGACAACGGACTCCACTATCCCGACAACCAGATCATCGTCACCAACGGCGTCCAGGAAGCGCTGCTGATTTCCATCCTCGCGCTGGTCGATCCCGGGGACGAAGTGGTGCTCCAGGCGCCCCGCTTCAACGCCTTCGACTACATGGTCAATCTGGCCGGGGGCTGCGTGGTGAACGTGCCGACTCTGGAGGAGGACGACTTCGCCCTCAAGGCCGACTCCATCCGCCCCGTCCTGACCGAGCGCTCGAAGCTGCTCGTCATCGCAAACCCGAACAACCCGACCGGAGGACTGACGCCGCGCGCGGAGCTGGAGCGCATCGCCGAGCTGGCCGAAGAGCGCGACCTCCTGGTCATCTCCGACGAGATCTACGAGAAGCTGATCTTCGGTGGGCGGGAGCATGTCAGCCTGGGCACGTTCGGTGGCATGAGCGACCGCACCGTCACCGTCAACGGCTTTTCCAAGGCGTACGCGATGACCGGATGGCGGGTGGGCTACCTTGCCGCGCCCGCCTGGTTCATGGAACCCGCAGTAGAGATCAAGCACACCCTGAGCATCTGCACACCGCCCGCCTTGCAGCGCGGGGCGCTCGCGGCGCTCGAAGGGGGAGACGACGCGGTCGCCTCGATGCTGGCCGAGTATGAACGGCGGCTCGAACTCGTCCTGCAAAGCCTCGACGAGATGGGTATTTCGTATGGCCGGCCGGGCGGCGGGATGTACGTATACGCCAATATCTCGAGCTCGGGACTCGACGCGGAGACCTTCTGCCTCGAGCTGTTGCGCCAGGAACGGGTGATGGTCTTCCCCGGAACCATGTTCGCGGATCCCGCCAACCGGCATATCCGCATCACCTTGCTGTCGCCGTATTCCTCCATGGAAGTGGCCTTGCGGAGGATGAAGCGTTTCGTCGAAAGGACGCGGCGGACGTGACGTCGACTCGAGTTCTCCTGGTCGGCGCGGGCGTCCGGGGGGCGATGTGGGCGCGGGTGATCTCCGAAGCCCCGGATGCGACGCTGGCCGGCATCGTCGACCGCGACGAATCCCTGGCCCGCCGCGCCCGCGACAGCTACGCCCCCGACGCCCTCGTCGAACGCGACTTCGCCTCCGCCCTCGACCACGCCCGAGCCGACGCGATAGTCATCGCCACCCCGCCGGACAGCCATCATTCCCTGGCGAGTCAGGCATTCGAACGCGGCCTCGACGTGCTCTGCGAAAAGCCGCTGTCCGACGAGCTGGACGAAGTCCTCGACTTGATAGTCAGAGCCGAATCAGCCGGGCGTCATCTTCTGGTCGGCATGAACTTCCGCTATCTGCCCACGTCACAGCGGATCCGCCACTACGTCCGGAGCGGCGAGCTGGGCGCCCTCAGCTACGCGCACTTCACCTACCACCGCCAGCGGGACGGCAACCGCCACGACCTGAACGATTACGTGATGACGATGGCCCATCCGATGCTGCTGGAGCAGAGCATCCACCACTTCGACCTCCTGCGCTATTGCTACGGCGCCGAGGTGGAATCACTGGTGTGCGACGCGTGGCGGCCGTCGTGGAGCACCTACGAAGGCGACTGCTGCGTGTCCGTACTCTTCCGCTTCGAGAACGGGGTTCACGCGAACTACCTGGGGACCTGGACGGCGGCCTGGAACCGCATGGACTTCGGCTGGCGCAGCGAATTCGAGCGCGGAGCCCTCATCCAGCGCGAGCAATTCGAGGATCTCATGCGCGTCGACTTCGATCGCGGCCTGGGGCTCCGCGGACCCAACTTCAAGGGGGACGCCGAAGCCGAGCAGCCGGTGGCGGAGGCGCTCGCGCCGTGCACGGCATTCGTCGACGACACCCGGGGGCTTCTGGATGAATTCCTGCGCGCGCATCGCGGGGAGGCTGAGCCCCGGACCACCGCCCGCGACCACCTCAAGAGCCTGCTTCTGGTGCAAGCCTGCATCGATTCGCTGGAGAGCGGGGGATGGGTATGCCTGCACGATCTCCACGAGCGCTTTTCGGTGCGGACCAGCTCAGCCTGCACCGAGCCGGATCCATGACCCCGCAGCGTACCGACGACGCGTCCCGCGACCTCCTCCGAGTCCGCGGCCTGCGCACCCGATTCCTCACCGACCGGGGCGAGGTGCACGCGGTCAACGGGGTGAGCTTCTCCGTTCGGCGCGGGGAGGCCCTTGCGCTGGTGGGCGAGAGCGGCTGCGGGAAGACGGCTACCATGCTCTCCGTGCTGCGCCTCCTGCCACCCCACCGAACCCAGGTCGAGGCCGATGAAGTGAGCTTCCGGGGCCGCGATCTCCTGTCCCTCGACGACGAGGGCATGAGGCGACTGCGAGGGGCGGACATCGGGATGGTGTTTCAGGACCCCCGCGCCTCCCTCAACCCGGTGCTCACCATCGGCCGCCAGCTGACCGAGGGCCTGGAGGTGCACCGGGGCATGCGGCGCCGGGACGCCCGTGACCGCGCGATCGAGCTGCTCGGCTCGGTCGGCATCCCCCGGCCGGCTTCCCGGCTGGACGACTATCCGCACCAGTTCTCGGGCGGGATGTGCCAGCGGGTCACGATCGCCATGGCGCTGTCCTGCGATCCCAGTCTACTCATCGCCGACGAGCCGACCACCGCCCTGGACGCCACCATCCAGGCGCAGATCCTGGATCTGGTCTCCGAGCTGTGCGCCACGCGAGAGATGGCGATGATCTGGATCAGCCACGACCTGAGCGTGGTGTCGAGCCTGGCGGACCGGGTGGCGGTGATGTACGGCGGCTGCATCGTCGAAACCGCGTCCGCCGAGCGTCTATTCCAGGCGCCGGTCCATCCCTACACGCGCGGTCTGCTGGCGTCGCTGCCGGCGCTCGGGGAGGGAGGCCAGGGGCGCCTGACTGCGATTCCGGGTCAACCGCCCGACATGGCGCAGCTCCCCGAGGGGTGTGCTTTCGCGGAGCGTTGTCCGCACGCTTTCGGCCGCTGTCGGCGGGAGAGGCCGCGTCTGCTTCCGGCGGGGAAGGGGTCGCGCGCGGCCTGCTGGTGGGATGTGGATCGGGCGTGCGAGAGAGAGGTCGAATCGAAGTACGAGGCCCATGTCTGCTGAGCATTTCATCCGTTCGGCCCGGGTGAGGGCGACAATGTCGCCTGGGACGGCTGTATCGGATGGTCCCATTCCGGGCAGCGCACGCCCCACGGGGCCGGAATCCACGCTGCTCGAAGTAATCGGGCTGAAGAAACACTTCCCCGTGCACCGGGGATTGATGCAGCGTCGCACCGGGTCGGTGCGCGCGGTCGACGGGGTCAGCTTCCGGCTGCAACGCGGGGAGACGCTGGGGCTGGTGGGCGAAAGCGGCTGCGGCAAGACCACGATCGCCCGCACGGTCCTCCGGCTCACGGAGCCCACGGCGGGCCGCGTCGTCTTTGACGGCGTCGATCTTGCGGCCGCATCAGCGGCTGAATTGCGTGCGCTGCGCCCGCGCATGCAGATGATCTTCCAGGACACGCATGCGTCGCTCAATCCCCGCCTCAACATCGGCCGCTCCATCGCCGAGCCGCTTCTCGAGCACACGGAGCTGACCCGTGCCGAACGGCGAGGCCGCGTCGCCGAACTCATGAGCGTCGTCGGTCTCGACTCGAAGCTGGCCGCGCGCATGCCCCACGAGTTCTCGGGCGGTCAACGGCAGCGCGTCGGCATCGCGCGGGCTCTCGCCCTGAAACCCGACCTTATCGTCTGCGACGAGCCCATCTCCTCGCTCGACATCTCCATCCAGGCCCAGATCGTGAACCTGCTCGCGGACGTCCAGGAGCAGTTCGGGCTGACGTATCTCTTCATCTCGCACGACCTGAGGATGGTCGAACACCTGTGTGACCGGGTCGCGGTGATGTATCTGGGGAAGATCGTGGAGACGGCGCCGGCTGAGGCGCTCTTCCGCGATCCGAAACATCCGTATACGCAGGCCCTCTTCTCCTCGGTGCCGAGGATGCCCGGGCAGGCCGATGAAGGAAGTGGACGGAGGGTGCCCCCGCACGCGGGCGCAGAAGGCGGACACGGCGTGTCGGGGCGGACGGATGGTGGCGACGGGCGGATGGCGACCGGGCGATCGGATGTCGGAAGGGGTCGCCGCATCGTACTCCAAGGGGAGGCGCCGAGTCCGGCCAACCCTCCGCCCGGCTGCCGTTTCCACACCCGTTGTCCCCACGCGGAGGCGCGCTGCCGCAAGGAGGTTCCGGAACTGAGGACAGTTGGCGACAAGCGCCGAGTCGCCTGCCACCTGGTGGAATGATCTCGCGATCTGCCTCCGGAAGGACGGCTTCCGATTCATCGGCGTCGACTGCCGCGCCCCCCGAACGAACTTCCGGGTCCATATCCAACTTCGGGGGCAACATTTGTTTCCAGCCACGCCATCGATACCTGCCCCGCAGCGAAAAGGACGTGTTGCGCATCCTGGATGGGCACCGGAACGAAACCGTGCGCGCCATCGGCGCGGGCCACTCCTGGAATCCGGGCATCGAGACATCCGATGTGCTCCTGGACCTGCGCCACCTGCGCCGGATCCGCATCTGCGACGATCGGACTCGGGTCGCCGTGGGCGCCGGATGCCGCATCGCCGAACTCCTGGCGCATCTCGCCCGACGCGGGCTGACCCTTCCCTCCATCGGGCTCATCGCCCGCCAGACCGTGGCCGGGGCCATCGCCACCGGTACCCACGGCTCGGGACAGCACTCCATGTCCCACTACGTCGAGTCCATGCGCATCGCCTGCTACGGCGCAGAAGGGAAGGCGAGGGTGCGCACGGTCGACTCGGGCCAGAAGCTTCGGGCGGCCCGATGCTCCGTCGGGGCGCTCGGGGTCGTGCTGGAGGTCACGCTGAAGTGCATCCCCCAGTACTACGTCCGCGAGCGATGCGTCTGGCGCCCCGGCCTGGACGCCGTGCTGGAGACGGAGTCGACCGCGCCGCTGCAGCAGTTCTACCTCATCCCGCACACGTGGGCATGCCTGGTGCACGAGCGAAGCGTGGCCGCGGAGAACCGCCGGTCCGGCGCGGCCGCACTCTACCGGGCGTACTGGCTGCTCGTGATCGACGTGCTGCTCCATCTGGGCATCAAGCTCGCGGCCTCTCTGCTGCGGAGCCGCCGGCTGGTGGACTTCCTCTACCGGCATCTTCTCCCGGCGTGCGTCTTCCCGAAGTGGCGGGTCACCGACCGCAGCGAGCGGCAGCTGCTCATGCGACACGAGCTCTTCCGTCATCTGGAGATGGAGGTCTTCGTGCAGCGCAAGCATCTCGAACCGGCGCTCGAGTTCGTCGCGGAAGTTCTGCGCGCGGCCGACGATGGCGGCTACGAGGTATCGCCCGGCGTACATGATCGGATCCGGGACCTCGACTTGCGGGATGCCCTCGAGGAGATTCGAGGTTCATACAGTCACCACTATCCGGTCTGCGTCCGGCGCGTGATGCCCGACGACACGCTGATCTCGATGGCGTCGTGCCACGGGATCGAAGAACAGGACTGGTACGCGATAAGTCTCATCACATTCACAGAGCCCCGGCTGCCCTTTCAGGAGGTTGCCCGCTTCCTGGCCTCGGCCATGGCACGGCTCTTCGGCGCTCGTCTGCACTGGGGAAAGTGGTTCCCGTTCGATGCCGGCCAGGTCGAGGCCGGATATCCGGAACTCGCCGCATTCAGAGCGACGTGCGCGGAGTTCGATCCGAAGGGAGTCTTCCGCAATGTATTCTTGCAGACGACTATATGAGGATGCGCAATGGCATATTCTATCAGTATATACAATGATATAGTGCGAGGAGAATAATTGTGCCCATGTTTTTGAGAGAAATAGATGATAGCCTGATCCGCTTCCTGTTCACACTCGACCTTGTTGCCCTCTTCCTGCTGCTGACCGGAATCGTCTGGTCCCTGGTCCGGCCGAGTCGCCGAATCTGGCCTCCGCCAGGACCCCGCTCATGGCAATATGTCATGACCTGGATCTGCTTCTTTGCAGCTATCGGTATCAACGCATGCCTCATTTTCCTGGACTGGAACTCCTGGATCTTTGCGGGCGACCTCCGGTTCATCCTCGGGATTCCTGTCGCTCTGCTGGGAGGGCTGTTGGCCTTGTGGGGAGTCGTCACGATCGGCTGGACCAACAGCTCGGGCGTCAGGGACGGCTTTATCGCCTGGGGCCCGTACCGGTTCACCCGCAACCCGCAGTACCTCGGCGACAACGTCTTCTTCCTCGGGCTGAGCATCATCGCGAACTCACAGCTCCTCTGGATCACCCACGCGCTGCTGGCTCTGGTATTCATCATCACGCCCCTCAGCGAAGAGGTGTGGCTGAAAGAACAGTACGGCGAGGAGTACGAACGGTATCGGCGGGAGACACCACGATTCTTGTGAGGTCGGGCGAGGTCTGGTCAGTCCGTTGCGTGATCGGGAATTGCGAGGCTCGACGATGAGCCCTTCTCAAACGGGCTCGTACCGCTGCACCTGGACTTCACTCTCCCGGGCGCGCATTCGGGCGGCGTCGTACCAGGCTTGCATCCTGAGCAGCAGATCCATACTCACCTGAAACGCCTTCTCAATACGAAGCGCCATCTCCGGCGAAAGCGAAGCGTGACCGTTAAGCAAGTCCGAAAGGGTCGCCCTGCGCACGCCCAGGATGGTGGCAGCCTTCGTGACGCTCAAGCCCAGGTCCTCGATGATTTCCGTGCGGATGAAGTCGCCGGGGTGCGAGGGAGTCATGTTTACGCGAATGCCCTTGATAGCCATCAGTGATAGTCCCCCAGATCCAGATGCTCGAAACTGCCCATCGACTCAGCGAGGATCAACGCTGTCAGAATCTTCCGCACCCGGCCAGCCAGGTCCGGCTGCAAGAAGCGAGCGTTGTCGGCCTCGAGTAGTCGGCGTAGCCCGCGATGGCGAACAGAGCAGATGATCATCGCAGAGTGTACGGTACTACCGTTCACTTGGCAAGTCTGTTGCACACGGCAGATTAGTTGGAGCCCACGGAACTGCGCCGCAACATCGAGCGCGCCGACTTCGAACACCAGGGAGTAACGCGCCTCGTGCCGATATCCGCCCTCGCCCTCGTGCTGGCAGCCGGGATCCTGCACGCCTCGTGGAACCTGATCCTCAAGCGTTCCAGCGAGCGTCTGATCGTTGCGGCGTGGGCAATGCTGCTCGGTGCGGTTGTCTTCCTCCCGGCGCTCGTGCCGGCGTGGCCGCCCCCTGCGGCGGTGTGGCCGTTCGTAGGAGCGAGCGCGGTCGTGTACGTCGCATACTACGCGTGCCTGGCGCGGGCCTACGGTGACGGAGATTTCTCTCTGATCTACCCGATCGCGCGCGGGACGGCGCCGGCGATGCTGGCGCTGTGGGCGGTCCTCTTCCTGGGCGAGCGCCCCTCGCCGGGAGGCGTGCTCGGGATCATCACGATCCTCTGCGGGCTGGTGGTGCTCGGGGGCGCGCCCATGTGGTCGCGGGAAGGGGGGGCGATGGACCGACGGCACACGCTGCGCGCCCACGCGCGCGGCTCGAGATCCGCCTTCCTGGTCGCGTTCTTCATCTCCGTATACTCGACGCTGGATGGCGCGGCAGTCCGGCAATGGCTCCCGGTCCCCTACCTGGTGCTCGTATTCGGGCTTTCCGGATGCGCGTTTGTCGGTATGCTGGCGACCCGTGACAGGAAGCGGGTGTTGCGGGTCCTGCGCACGCACTTCCGGTCCATCGTGATGATCGCGGTGATGACGTTCGCGGCTTATGCGCTCGTTCTTCGGGCCTTCCAGATCGCCCCCATCAGCTACGCCGGAGCCGCCCGTGAGGTAGGCATCGTCTTCGGCGCCCTGGCCGGCTGGCTCCTCCTGGGAGAGCGCTTCGGACGCATTCGCTCGGTGGGGGCCGTGCTCGTGTTCGCCGGCATCGGTCTGTTGGCGCTGGCGGGGTGAGCCGTCGGCATTAGGCGATGACATGCTTACGAGGGCATGGGGGTGTGCACGTTCGGGCCCGTTGCGGTTATAGTGACGGCCCGGTCGAACGCCCGGCGGTTTGCGAGCCCTCGCGGCGTTCCGCTCATCCCGCTTGAATCGTCAACCCTTCGTCACGTGCCCGGAGTCGTTTCACATGCAACACGCGCATCTCGGCCGCAGAGCCACCCTCCTTCCGGGAGCGGGCCGATGAAGGAGAGTGACACCGCTGGACTCGAGCCTTCCCTCAACGGCGCTGGGCTGACCCTTACCCGCGCCGACTTCGAAGCCGCGTACAGGAACGTGGCCCCGTACATCCACCGCACGCCCATGCTCACGAACCGGTCGCTCAGCGAGGCGACCGGGTTCGACGTGCGCCTGAAGGCCGAGCTCTTCCAGCGGGGCGGCTCGTACAAGCTGCGCGGGCCGCTGAACAAGATCGCCCGCCTGAGCGACGAGGAGCGCGCGCGCGGCGTCATCTGTTCATCCGCGGGGAATCACTCCCAGGGCGTTGCGCTCGCGGCGCGCCAGTACGGCGTTCGGGCGGTGGTGGTCATGGCCGAGAACGCGACGCGCTCCAAGATCGCGGCCACCGAGGGCTACGGTGCCCGGGTCGTCCTCCACGGCTCGATATGGGACGAAGCGAACGAGAAGGCGCTGGAACTCGTGGAATCGGAGGGGCTCACCTACATCCACCCCTTCGACGATCCCGAGCTGATCGCGGGGCAGGGAACCCTGGGGCTCGAAATCATGGAGCAGTTCCCCGAAGCCGAGCTGCTGGTTGTCCCCATCGGGGGCGGCGGCCTCATTTCGGGCGTCTCGATGGCGGCGAAGTCCATCAATCCAGCCGTCCGGGTCGTGGGGGTCGAATCTTCCGGGGCTCCGGCGATGAAGCGCAGCGTGGATGCCGGGCGGTGTATCGTGCTCGACGAAGTCGACTGCGCCGTCGATGGACTGTGCGTGAAGCGGGTCGGCGACCACACCCGTTCGGTCGTGTCCCGCTTCGTCGACGACATCGTCACCCTGCCCGATTCCCAGATCTTCGACGCCATGCTGTGGCTGATGACCCGGGCCAAGGTCGTGGTGGAGGGAGCGGCCGCAGCCTCCGTTGGAGCCGTGCTCCAGGGGCTCGTGGATGCGCCGGCGGGAACGAAGACGGTCTGTGTGCTGAGTGGCGGCAACCTCGATGTCGAGAAGATGCGCGGGCTTTCCTGGAACTAGACGCGGCAGGCCCGGTGGCGCCGGAATCATCCGCTGATGCCCGGCCCACCTCCGCGTCCTGACCCTTACCTCGACGCCCTACTCCCTCCACGGATACTGCGGTCGCCGCAGATGCCAGTCCGTCTCGCGCTGGTACGCCATCCCCAGATCCAGCACGCTCTGGTCGTCCATCGGCGAACCGACGATCTGGAGCGATAGCGGGAGCCCGTCCTCGTCGAATCCGCAAGGAATGGCGAGGCCGGGGTGCCCGACCAGGTTGGCGATGTAGTTGAGGCGCGGGGTGCGCGAACTGACGTCGTCGGGCGGTTCCCACTCGTTTCGGGCCGGGATCGGCCAGCCCTCGCGCACCTCGCGCATGGCGGCGCCGTTGGGCCAGGTGGGGGCGATGACCGCGTCGTAGCGCGAGAGGATCTCGTCCGCCTCGCGCACCAGCTGGTTGCGGATCCGCTGCGCAGTCAGGTAGTCGGCGGCGGGCATCATGCGCCCCGCCATCCAGCCCGCGCGCCGGTCCTCGTTGAAGGAGAACATGTTGGCCGCGCTGCCGTCGTCGAAGAGCGTCTTGAAGTTGGTGCCGCTCTCGACCGTCACGATGGTCGTGAAGAGCGCTCCCGTGGGCCGGAGCGGCAGGCTCACATCTTCGACTTCCACGCCCATCTGGCCGAAGACATCCAGTGCCTCCTGGAAAACGCGCCGGGTGGTTTCCGAGCCTGAGAGCTCGAACTCGGCACGGTGGACGCCGAGCCGTCGTCCGCGCATGGCCCCGGGGTCGGCGCGGAAGACGAAGGGGCGGTCGACTGTGGAGTTGTCGCGCGCGTCGTGTCCGGCGATGTGCTGCAGGATGTGACCGCAATCCTCCGCGGAACGCCCCACGGGACCGATCTTGTCCAGGCTCCAGGAGAGCGCCATGCAGCCAAAGCGGCTCACCCGGCCGAAGCTAGGGCGGAGCCCGGACGCGCCCACGGCGGAGGCCGGGAAGACGATGGAGCCCCCGGTCTCCGTGCCGATTCCGAAACCGATCAGCCCCGCGACGGCGGCCGAAACGGTCCCGCTGGAGGAGCCGAAGCTGGTGCGGTCGAGCTTCCAGGGGTTGAGCGCCGAGCTCGTGTTCCCGCCCGCGAACTCTCCCAGCGACATCTTCGCCATGAGCACCGCGCCGGCGCCCTCGAGCCTGTCGATGACGGCC
The DNA here is from genome assembly GCA_965237885.1 of Longimicrobiales bacterium. Taxonomy (GTDB): domain Bacteria; phylum Gemmatimonadota; class Gemmatimonadetes; order Longimicrobiales; family Gaopeijiaceae; genus BD2-11. Next base: position 2,898,512 of record CBDEGN010000002.1, read on the forward strand.
GCGTTCCGGTCCGGCACCCGGTCCATGAAGATGCGCGAACCCCAGGTGGTGCGGATGCCGCGCGTGTCCAGAAGATCCTTCACGCCGTAGGGAAGCCCGTGCAGGATGCTGCGGCGGTTGCCCGCGGCCAGCTCCCGGTCCGCGCGCTCGGCGGCCTCGAGGGCGTGGTCGCGCGCGATGGTGACCATGGTGGAGAGCTTGCCGCCGTGGTCGTTGCGTGGCTCGCTGGGCAGCTCGAAGGGAGGCACGTCCAGCTCTTCGGCGCGGTCGAGGTAGGCCTCGGTCAGCTCGACGGAGGTGATTGACCCGTCGGCGAGCCGGTCGGCCAGCTCGCGCACCGTGAGGAAAAAGGTCGATTCCTGCATGGCTCAGCCCCTCCAGAACACGAGAAGAGGAGGCTCGTCGGGGTCGAGCGGAAAGCCGCGCAGGGTCTGTTGCACGTTGACCATGTTCGCGATGGCTGCCTGCAGCCGTTCCAGCTCCGCGGCGTCTTCGTAGATGCCCCTCGATCCCTGGTGGTCGAGCAGCGTGTTCACCGTTGCCGCGGAAACCTCCCCGGTCTCGGCCACCTCGGTGCAGGCCTGCTGCCAGGCGAGCGCCAGTGCGCTCGCGCCGGCGACGGCAGTGAACTTTCGGCGATCCATGGTCATCGAATGAAACTCCTGGGCTCTGGGTCGGGGGCCGAGCGGGCATCGTCCAACTCCTCGTTGCCCCGCCCTTGACGCTGCGCGCTGGTATCGCAGCAAGCTTACAGGGGCCCCCGCGACATTGCCAGCACCTCGAACAGACCGTTCGAGGAGTGACGAGAGGCACGGTAGCCCTTGAGTTCGCTGGTGGGTGAGTATATCATATTCATATGATGAGTAAGAGACTGCAGGTAGTGCTGTCCGAAGCGGAGTTGGAAGAGATCCGCGATGCCGCAAAGCGAAATCGCGCGACGGTGTCGGCGTGGGTCCGGCGGGTGTTGCGCCAGGCGAGGGAGCGGGAGCTGCGCGGTGGAGCGGCTGCGGCGCGAGAAGCTCGCCCGGACTATCGGGCCCCCGAATCCGTCCATTACCCCTTCGTCAGCCTCGAAGTGAGGCTGCCGGAAACCGATCTGGAAGCCGTGAGAAAGCGCTACGGGCTCCGCAACTGGTCCGCGGCGGTCAAGGAAGCGGTATGTCGTCAGGCGATCGTGCCGATGACGAAGGAGGAGGCGCTCGCCATGCGAGGTTTCGGGTGGGATGGGGATCTGGACGAGATGCGCGACGGCAGTCCCGGTGATGTCTGGTGATCGTCGATACCTCGGCGTGGGTCGAATACCTGCGGCGGACTGAGAGCGCTTTTGACCTGTTTCTCGACGACGCGGTTAGGGCCGGCCGACCCATCGCCACACCCGCACCCGTGGTGATGGAGTTGCTGTCGGGCTGCCGCGCGGAGTCAGACGCCCGGAAGCTCCTGCAGCTGGTGTCGCGTTTCGAAGTTCTGGTGCCCGATTCGCTGGGAGACTTCCAGCATGGCGCCCTCATCTACCGCACCTGTCGCCGCGCCGGCTGCACGATCCGTTCGATCGTGGACTGCATGGTTGCCGCCGTCGCCATGGACGAGCGCCGCCCCCTCCTGGCCCGCAACCGCGACTTCGAGATGATCGCCCGGCACACCGAACTGGAGCTGGCGGTTCCGGACAACTGCTAGCCGTCGACTTCCCGCACCCCGCGGGGGGATCCGGACGGGGCTCCAGCATCCGGACGAGGCGCCGCTCGCCAGTCTGTTCTGCAGGGCAACGCACCGGACTTCCACGCCCGCGCAGCCAGCGGGACTCGCGCACCCATGCGCCGCTCTCTATCTTGCTCGCGCCACGGGCCCATGGGGGCGAGTGGTCCGACCGCGACCTCCTCTCCAACTCCACCCCGAACCGGAATCACCGTACGTGCGAGCCCTCCATATCGAACCACTCCCGGGCTGGATCCAGGGCCTCTACCGGCAGACTGCGGATGCATCCGGAATCGAGATCGCCTGGGGCGGCGGGATGAACGCCCGGGAACTGCGCGCCGCCGCCGCGGATGCGGACGCGCTCGTTACCGCCAAACGGCCGATCGGCGCGGATCTGATCCGTGCGGCCGCCGGACTGCGACTGGTGCAAGTGCAGGGCCGGGCGCCCTGGGCGGTGGATCGGGCCGCCGCGGCCGCCGCCGGGGTGCCGGTCTCGGTGCTCCCGCACCGGGGGGCGATCGCCGTCGCCGAGCAGGCCATCGCGCTGATGCTCGGCGTTTATCGCAGGCTGGTGCCGGGCCATCTGGGCACCCGGGACGCGGAGTATGTGGCGCTGGGGGTCGAGCCCGTCCGCACCACCGAGCGCAAGATCGCCTTCAACTGGCTGCGCTACCCCGACGTCTGGCAGCTCCACGGCAAGACGCTGGGGCTGGTGGGGCTGGGCGACATCGCGCTCGAGGTCGCGCGAAGGGCGCGCGCGTTCGACATGGATGTCGTCTACTTCAAGCGCTCTCCCCTGCCGCGCGAGCACGAGGAGATGGCCGGGGCGCGCTACCTGCCGCTCCGGGAACTCCTGGCCGAGAGCGACGTGGTCAGCCTGCACGCGCCGCACACGGACGCGACGGAGCGCATGATCGACGCGTCCGCCCTGGGGCTCATGAAGTCCACGGCGATCCTGGTGAACACGGCGCGCGGCGGGCTCGTCGATGAAGCGGCGCTCGTGTCCGCGCTGCGCGAGGGACGGATCGCCGGCGCGGGGCTGGATGCCTTCGTCGACGAACCGCTGCCCGAAGGCAATCCGCTCACGGATGCCCCCAACGTGCTCCTGTCGCCGCATGTGGGGGGCGGCACCGGAGGCGGGCAGCGCGGCATGATCGAGGATGTCGTCGCGAATCTGGTCGCGGTCGCCAAAGGCGGGGAAGTGCGCGGACTGGTCGGCCCGTAACCCTGAACCCGGGAAACCCCATGCTGAGAGATCCGCTTCTGGTTGTCGCCTTCATGCTGGCGGTGGTGGCCTTCGCGCGCTGGCTGGAGGAGCGCTACGACGTCATCAAGAAGATCAGCTCGGCCGTCGTCTGCACCCTTCTCGGCATCACCCTGGCCAACGTCGGGGTGATCGAGCACACCGGCCCGGCGCACGAGTCCGTGTTCACCTACGCCATCCCGTACGCGATCGTGCTCGTCATCATGGGCACGCAGATGAAGGAACTGGCCAACGCGGGTCGGCCGCTCCTGATCGCCTATCTCGCGGCGTGCGTGGGCAGCTTCGTGGGCGGGACCGTGGCGGGCGCGACCATGGCGGGATGGGTCGGACCGGAGACGTGGAAGCTGTCCGGCGCGTTCTCGGCGGCCTTCGCGGGCGGCGGGATGAACTTTGCGGCCGTCGGGCAGGGCCTCGAAGTCGAGCCGAGCACGTTTGCCGCCGCAGCGCTGGCGGACAACCTGTCGACGGTGCCGTATCTGCTGCTGCAGGTATGGCTGGCGGGGATTCTGGCCGTAGTGTTCCTGCGCCGATGCGGCCCCGCGTCATTCCGGGCGCAGGCTGCGGGCTCCGTCGAGGAGGATGACCAGGAAGCCGACGAAGAGGCGATGCGCCGCCGCTGGACCGACACCGACATCAGCATCACGGACTTCGCCATCCTGGGAGGCCTGCCCCTCGCCGCGCTCTGGCTGGCCCGTCTCATCAGCGAAACCCTGGGCGAAGCACTCCCCTCCATGGCGGATGGGTCGCCTTTGTACGGACTGGTGAGCTTCCTGAGCGAGGTCCCGGAAGTGCTGTGGCTCACGACCATCGCCCTCATCGTGGCGCAGCTGCCGTGGGTGAGAAAGCTGCGCGGGGCCGAGGTGCTTTCCTACTTCGCGCTGCACATCTTCTTCATCGCGCTTGGCGCGGCTTCCGATCTGGCGACCATCGTCGACGCCGGCGTCCCCATCTTCAGCTTCATGATCGCGATCATCGGGATGCACGTGATCGTCGCGTACGGGATCGGGTGGCTCTTCCGCATCGACCTGGCCACCGTCTCCATCGCCAGCCAGGCTGCGATCGGCGGGCCGGGATCGGCGCTGGCGCTCGGCATGGCGATGAAGTGGCACAGGCTCGTGGCGCCCGCGGTCATCGTGGGAATCTTCGGATATGCGCTCGGGAACTACCTGGGCTTCGCCTGCGCGCAGATCGTCGACGCGCTCCTGAGCTGACACCGATAGCCCGTCTTCGCTGCCATGGATCCGGCCGGCCATATCCACCTCGAAAGCGTCGAAGGCGTCGATGTCCTCGTGACCGGATCCGGGCGCGGACTGGGTCGCGGCGTCGCACGAACCATGGCCGCCGCGGGGGCGCGGGTATGGCTGGTTTCCGAAGTGCCGGAGGAACTGGAGTGGACCGCGTCCGACATCCGGGCGGCCGGAGGTGAGGCGCGCACTATCGTGGCCGATCTGGGGCGCGAGGATGAAAGAAACCGACTGGTGCGCACTCTCCATGACCAGGCCGGGAAGCTGCGCGTGATCGTCAACAACGCCGGCGTGCTCGAGCGGCAACCGGTCGCCGTGCTGGATGCCGGGCACTGGCAGCGCATCATGCGGGTGAATCTGGAGGCGCCCGTGTTTCTGACCCGGGATCTCTTGCCGCTCCTTCAGGCGGAAGGCGGGTCGGTGATCAACGTTTCCTCGCGCGCCGGTGTGGGGGCCTTCGAACGGCAGGCCGCATACTGCGCGTCGAAGTTCGCTATCGAGGCCGTCACTCGCTGCCTTGCCCTGGAGCTGGCTGGCTCGCCCATCAGCGCCAACACGGTGACGCCGGGGCTCTCCATCAAGCCGACCTCGCTCACCCGGCACGACGCGGAGCGCACGGACGCCGCCACGCGCGCGCGCTGGCAGGATCCTGTTAGGCTGGGTCCTGCGTTTCTGTTTCTTGCGGGGCTGCGCGGGCAGGTCAGCGGATGCCGCTTCGACGCGCTGGAGCTGACGCGCGCTCTGGAGACATGGGGAGTGCGAGGGGCGATGAGCCGAATCCACGAAATTGCCGAATACACGCCGGAGACTGTTTGATGACCGAACCGAGCAACGGGAGCGCGCCCGCCGGGGCGGGAGAGAATGCCGTCGAGGCGGCGATCTCGCTCAGGGCACGCGCCGCGATGAAGTCCGCCCGAGACGCGGAGTTGGCGTGCTCCGCCGATTCCGCGGCTCACGCCGGGTCGGCCCGCTCTGCCGGGTCCGCCCGCACCGTCCTCGCGCAGGGCTTGCTGGACGGCCTTCGCCATCACCTGCTGGCGGGTGAAACCCACTACCCGGACCGACCCGGAATGGGAGAGTTGCGCCGGCGCGTCGGCGCCGCCCTTCCGGCTGCGGGATTTCCCGCGCGTGAACCCGACGGCGTACTGATCACGGCGGGGGAGGGAGAGTCGCTCTTCGCGACCCTACTGGGTCTCGGCGAGGGTGAGGGGACGAGCATCGTCGGCAAGACGGGAGGCCGTCATCAACGGTTGCTCGACTGGATGCGGGTGCGCGTCACGGAGCCCGGCGCCGAGGCCGACCCGGAGGCCGCCTTCCGCCTGATCGAGTACGAGGAGGGGGCGTCGGTCCCGGAAGATGGGAACGCTGCACACGACCCGGGGCTCCCTCAGGTGCACGCCATCGGTAGCCGCCTCTTCGCCGAAGCCGACGCCCGAGCCCGGTCCGCATCCGCGGCTCCGATCGGTGTCTCGCCCTCCGCCGAGGGTCCCGGCGCCGGAGCGTCGGCTCCGACCGGTGCCCTGGCCGACGCGATCGTGATCGGCTCGCTCGACGGCGTCGACGGAATGCAGCCCTTCTCCCTCGGTTTCGTGGCCGCCCCAGTCGCCGTACGGCCGCGGATCGCGAAGTGGAAACAGGCGTCGTCGATCTGTTCGCCGGCTCCCTCCCAGCGCGCCGCGCTGTGGGCGCTAGGGGTACGGCCATGAGCGCCCGCATGAAGCCTCGGGAACGCGCGGGTTCCGCCTCCCTGCGCAAGGGTGAGCGAGCCACCTCGCTTCGCTACAAGATGATGGCGCTGGCCCGCGAGCGAGAGAACGTCATCTCCCTGGGCCGGGGCGACCCCGACCTGCATACGCAACCGGCCATCATCGAAAGCGGGCTGGCCCACTTCGCGAGCGCGATGGGCGCGGAGATGGCCACATCGGACGGGCCAGTGCGCGGTTTGGAGTCGCTGCGCGAGGGCATTGCCCGCCGCTACGCCCACGAGAAGGGCGTCGAAGTCGATCCCGCCACCGAGATCGCCATCACCAGCGGCGCCCAGGAGGGTCTCTTCCTGGCCATGCTCGCGCTGGTGAACCCCGGCGACCGCGTCGCGGTCCAGGATCCCCGCTACAGCTCCTACGACCAGGCGATCGGGACCGCGGGCGGCGACATCGTCCCCGTTCCCACCGGCGGCGACCGGCCCTTCCAGCTCGCGGGCGACGAGCTCCGACAGCATGCGCAGGGGTGCAAACTGCTCGTGTTCGTCAATCCCTCGAACCCGACCGGCGCCTGCGTTGGCCCGGACGGCGTGCGGGATCTCGCGCGGGCCGCGGACGACCTCGGCATGGTCGTGCTGGCCGACGAGATCTACGAGGACATGGTCTTCCGCAAGGAGCCCTTTCTGTCGCTGCTGGCCGCGGACGACGCGCGCGGGCGCTCGGTGGTGCTGTCGGGATTCTCCAAGGCATACGCGATGACCGGTTTCCGGGTCGGATACCTGGTCGGCCCGCCCGCCTTCATCGATGCGGTGGAGGCCATCAAGAGCACCACCTCCGGCGCCTGTCCGGCGTTTTCCCAGTACACTGCGCTGGCCGCCCTCGAAGCCGATCCCGATCCGCGTCCCGAATACCTGGCGCGTTACCGGAGGCGCCGTGGCGTGCTCATGGAGGGGTTCGCCGAGCTGGGCATCCCGCACGGTCCCCACGGCGGAGGCCTCTTCATGTGGGCCGATGTCTCGCGGTTCGGGATGGACGCGGAGACCTTCTGCTACCGGCTGCTGGACGAGGCGGGCGTGCTGATGTTCCCCGGGGCCTCGTTCGGGGAGCGCTGGCGCAACTGGGTGCGGGTCTCGCTGCTGTGTCCGGAAGAGCGCATCCTCGAGTCGATGGAGCGCATCCGGGGATTCGCCCGCAAGCTGGGTCGCAGCTAGCCCGAATTTCTCGCACCGGTCGGTTGGCGGTAGGGGGCCAGTAGTATCTCCGGCTTCCAGATTCCGACGGGTCAATATTCCAGAGACTCCTCCACGGCTTTCCTGGCAGCGGCTTCGATGGCCCAGGGGATGGCTGAATCGTGGTAGAGCGCGGCCCCGTTGGACAGGGTGGCGCGCGCGGCCGGCGGAACCGTGGGTAGGCTAGGAGCCTTGGTTCCAGAAGGGGCGCCGGGATGAATCGAAGGGATCGGCGGCGCACCTGTGGGCACGGATTGCAGACTCTTCCGCGAACCCGCCGGCACTCGCTCATTCGGCGCATCCCGCACTCTTCCCATCAGCGCATCCGCCAGCATTTTCCCCTTCCGCGTAAAGAACAACACCGTCCCGTCGCGGTTCACGGAGACCCTGACCCGCCCCTCGTGAACCGTGCGATGGTGCCGCCGGCAGAGCGGAATGGCGGTCGCGTGAATCACGGCAAGGAATCGTCTAAGTTCAACCAGGACTGCACGATCTGCCATTCTTGCCGTTAGGCCACATCTGATCCCGCCGTACTGCGATAGCGGGCAAAACGGCATCCAAATGGCGGGAATCCGGGTCGTATGTGGTCCCGTGTCAGATGCTGGTGATGCTCCGCGCCGGGGTGGTTTCCGCTGGTGGTGACCGATGCCGGGCAGGCGGATTACATCGACGGCTCTCGAGATCTCGGATGGGGGGCTGCTATCGCGGACTCCTCAAGCACCTTGCCTCGACAAGCGGGACGTCAATGGCCAGCGAGCTGGTCAAGTCAACTCGACGGGAGGGCCCAGTGAACACGATGCCGGAGACCATCCTCGACACACGCACGTTGGTATCGGGCCTTGGAGTTGCCACCGTCCTTCGAACACAGGTCGGTTTGATCCAAACGACGCAGGGCGCAGGGGTGGTGTGGCGGCCCGACTTTCTCGTGACGTCATTGGTAGCGGTGACGTCTGCGCCGTCACCCACGATGGACTGCCGCGGAAGTACCAGGTAAACGCTTCCGTCTCTCCTGGCGTCCTCTTTCTTGGAAGCCGCACGGAAAAATGGACTGAGAATGCATGCTCTCCGACCGAGAGATCTTGGAGTTGGCCGAAAGGGCCAGGGCGGGAGAAAAAGAGGCGCTCGGAAGGCTGGCGGGCCATCTCCGACCCGTTGTTTGCCGGTGGGCACTGGTCATGACCGCGGATCCTGACGACGCGGAGGACGTTGCACAGTTCGTCGTGATGAAGATGCTCACGTCGATCAAAAGCTTCAACGGCCGTTCTAGTGTTACGAGCTGGCTCTACGGGATTACACGGAACGCCAGCTTGGATCACCTGCGAGGGAAGCGGCGGGACCAACGGTTGGCCGAGAAGCTGGGGCAGTTGGCTCAGGCACAGACGCCCCGGCTCGAAGACCCGCTCGATAACATCGAGATGAAGAGAACTCTGCGATTGATTCGGACCCTTCTGAGCGAGCTGCCCATGAGGCAACGAGAAGTCTTTGATCTGGTGGAGTTGCAGGGGCTGAAGCCGATCGAGGCGGCTGACCTGCTGGAGATGAACCCGAACACGCTACGGGTACACCTGCTACGCGCACGGCGCGCGATGCGCAAGGAGATATTGTCCCAAGGCCACAGACCCGGAAACGCGGGGGAATAATGGATCATCGCGATGACTGGCCGGATGAGATCCTGGAGGGAGATCTCGACTCGCGCGAGGGCATGGATGCCCCAGTGCGTCAGAGCATCGAGCTGATCGTCCGGGACGGACGCAAGATGGACGCCGTCCTCACAGCGATGGCGAACCAGCTGAGTGAAAGGCTGTCGGCTGCGGAGTGGGGGCAAGCCGCACCGCTACGCCCTCGGCCCTCTTGGAGGTTTCGGACCCTGGTGCCGCTTACGGCCGCTGCCATCGTCGCTTCGCTGATCCTGATGCGTACCGGCCGAACCGGAGAGAGCGACGAATCCCTCGCTTTGCCAAGGGCTCCGCACGCACCGAGCATGACGGCGGAGATGGACGTGGAGGCCGACAGGCCGTTCGCGGTCTTTCCCACGAGCGATCCCGACATTGCCATAGTCTGGCTGTTCAACCCCAAGGATAGCAACTGATGATTGCGATTGTGAAGAAGAGTATTCGATGCGCGCTGATCGTTCCGCTAGCCCTGGGTCCGCTTGCGGGCGTCGCAAGTGCACAGGAGCGCCAGAATGCCACTCAGGACATCCGGAACGTGCAACTCGTCTTTGACTTGGTGCAGGCGGATGGCTTCACGGACGAGGATCCCGAGATCGCCGATGTCGTGAGCGAGCTCCGGATGCTCTTCAACTTCCGGGGATACCGGCTCCTGTCGACTTCGGTGCTGAACGTCGGCCTCGCACGGAGCACCTCCGCATCGACCAGCGTTACCGGCAGCGCGTCCCAGAGAATCGTCCCAGGTGATTACGAAACACCTCTGGCGATCAGCGTGGAGGTGAGTGCGCGCCGTGCCACGAGGACTGTCCGTGCCAAGGTGATCCTCACCGACGTGACCTCGCGGGTGACAGGCAATGCGATTTCGAGGGAACGACTGCCGCTTCTCGAAGCCTCGGTCACGATCCGTGATGGTCAGAGGGTCGTGTTGGGATCGGCTCGCCGCTCCGCCGAGGAGCCCGTGCTCATCCTCATCGTGACGCCCCGGATCGATCCAGAGCGGCCAGAGTGATCAGGCTTTGAATTCAGCTGGTGGCCGCGTTTGGAATCGAGCGGTCACCGCGATAACGTTGGATGGTGTCAGCTTGGTTCATCACCGCTTTTGGCAGCTTCTCGGCGGACATGCGCCTGCGCGGCCAGCCGGCGGCGATCATAGTCCCAGGCTTCGCCAGCCAGTTCGCAGGCCAGGACGCGGAGCTTCTCGATGATCGTCATAAGGTGGGCCTTCTAGTTGGGGCGGTCTTAGGTCCCCAACGATGCAATGGCCTCATCATGATCCATCACTGGGAAGCCGATTAGGTCGTGGTCATCCACGGGTCGGAAGCACCAGGTGTTCGAGTCGTCCGCGAGTTGATGCGCGGTACGGAGCTTTGGTGTTGTCCTGGCCCCACAGCCGCGCCGCGCGCCTGACGCCACGCGGGCCGGCATCTTCTGTATGGGCTGAGAAGGACGCCGTCACCGGCATCCTCGAACTCTCGCTTTCGCCTGCGGCGTTCCCTACGTTCGGGGCGGTTCCACCCACTACCAACCCCGCCATCAGCGGAGCCTCGACCCTTTCCCGCCCAGCCTGATGCCAGTTGACTCCACCTCATTCGCCGGATGCCCTGCTGGTTGGCCCGACCTTGCCAATGAGGCGGAGCCTCAGGGCGGGGGGTTAGACCCGCCCGGCGTGCGTATCTCTTGAGTCAGATCGTACGTATTGGGTCACTGGGCTCCGTGTCGGGAGTGCCGGCCTTCCTTATCCGTTGTACACCAGCCCACCGCGCTGTCCGTACTCCTCCAACACCTGGCTGGCCTCGGCTCGCATCACGCCACGCACGAACTCGATCCCCCGCTCTTCCATGTACTCGTGTGAGCGCGTGAATACGGGCCCCTCGTCGAACGAAAGCCGCTTCGCGTCCTTGTGGCTGGCACCGGTGACGACCCGCTCGACGCCGGCCCAGAGAATGGCGGCGAAGCACATGGCGCAGGGGTCGCACGAGGAGACCAGCTCGTGGGCCGGCATACCTTCCTCTCCGAGGGTGAACGAGCCCAGGGCCGCCTGGGCCAGCATGAAGGCGACGATCTCGGCGTGGAGCACGGAGTTGTTCAGGGGCACGACCTGGTTCACGCCCACGGCGACCAGTCTTCCGCTCTCCCGCTCGAACACAGCGGCCCCAAAGGGCCCCCCGGTGCTCCGGAGGATGTTCTCGCGGGACAGGTCGATGACGACCCTCATCTTGTCTTCGTCCGACGCATATCGCCGGTCCCAATCGACGATCTCGCGGGTCCAATCCGGCACGCCGATGCGCACTTCAGGGGGGTTGCTCATGGCCTCTCGAGTGGGAGGGGTCTGTTGGAATCTATAGCTGCTCCGCCGCCCTCGGCATATCCTTCGCTTCGATGAAGGCACCCGACCTGATCGTCTCCAGCTCCCGGGTGGTCACACCCGAGGGGGTCCGCTCGGGATCCGTCGTGGTTTCCGGCGGGGTCGTCGTGGCGGTCGAGCCCCCGGGCACGCCGGCCCCGGACGCGCCCCACCTGGACGCAGGTGACGCCATGGTCATGCCCGGCCTGGTGGACTCCCACGTTCACGTCAACGACCCGGGACGCGCCGACTGGGAAGGCTTCGAAACGGCTACCAAAGCGGCGGCGGCAGGCGGCATCACGACCCTGGTGGACATGCCGCTCAACAGCAGCCCGGTCACCACCACGCCAGCCGCGCTGGAGGCCAAGACGGCTGCCGCTGAGGGGCGCTGCTGGGTGGACTACGGGGTTTGGGGCGGCGTCGTGCCGGCCAATCGGGACCAGCTCGCGCCGCTCCGGGACGCCGGCGTGCTGGGCTACAAGTGCTTCCTGGTGGACTCGGGCCTGGAGGAGTTCCCGCCGGTGTCGATCAGGGAGCTGGCCCGGGTGCTCCCGGTCTTGAAGGAGCTGGACGCCGTCCTCCTCGTCCACGCGGAGCTCCCGGAGCCCATCGCACGCGCCGCACCCGGCTGCGGGCTCGAGGCACAGCCCACCAGCTATGACGCGTTTCTGCGAAGCCGGCCGGTGGAGGCGGAGACACAGGCCGTTGCCGCCCTCGTTCGGCTCTCCGCGGAGACGGGCGCGGCGGTGCACGTGGTCCACGTATCGGCGGCTGAGACGGCCGACGTGCTCGCCGAGGTCCGCGGCCGCGGACCCCCGTTGACCGCCGAGACGTGTCCCCACTACCTCACCTTCGCGGCCGAGGAGGTGCCCGACGGGGCCACCGCCTTCAAATGCGCACCTCCCATCCGGGAGGCCCGACACCGAGAAGCGTTGTGGCAGGCCCTGGACGACGGCGTCCTCGATCTGGTGGCCAGTGACCACTCCCCCTGCCCGGTGGCCCTGAAACGGTTGGATTCCGGCAACTTCGCCGAGGCGTGGGGTGGCATCTCGTCGCTGCAGCTGAGCTTGCCTGCCGTGTGGACGGAGGCGCGGTCCCGGGGTCATACTGTCTCCGACGTGGTGTCGTGGATGTGCGAGGCGCCGGCCCGGTTGGCCGGGGTCGCCGATCGGAAGGGACGCATCGCGCCCGGCTACGACGCCGACCTCGTCATCTGGGACCCCGAAGCGAGCTTCCGCGTCGACGTCCGGGAGCTGAAGCACAGGCACCCGATCACGCCGTACTCCGGGCGCACGCTGTTCGGACGGGTCCTCACCACCGTCTTGCGAGGGAACGTGATCTACGACCAGAACCGGGCGTTCGGGGAGCCGGTGGGCCATTGGATAAGGGGGAGCCGCGCATGAGCCTCGTGGACCTCGCCAGCGAGCGCTTCGGGGGTCGTGTGCTGGTCGCCAACGACGAGTTCTTCGCGGAGAAGGAGAACCTGCTCAAGCCCGACGCACCGGTGTTCATCGACGGCAAATACACGGACCGGGGCAAGTGGATGGACGGATGGGAGACCCGTCGACGCCGCGAGCCCGGCCACGACTGGTGCATTGTTCGCCTGGGCCTTCCCGGAAGAATCCACGCCATCACCGTGGACACGAGCCACTTCCTGGCCAACTACCCGGAGGCGTGCTCCGTCGAAGCCTGTGCCGCCCCCGAGGACACCGACGCCAGCGCCCTCGCGGACTCCGACGTCTGGACGGAGATTCTGCCCCACACCCCGCTGGAGGGAAACGCCGAGAACCGGTTCGAGATCGGGGCGACCGAGCGGCTCACGCATCTCCGCCTCCGGATCTACCCCGATGGCGGCGTGGCCCGGCTCAGGGTGTGGGGTGAGGTGCTTCCCGACTGGGAGCGGCTTTCGCAGACGCAGGAAGCCATCGACCTGGTGGCGATCCAGCACGGTGGGCGTCCCCTCGCGTGCAGCAACGAGTTCTACGGGAGCACCTTGAACCTGATTCGGCCCGATCGCTCGAAGACGATGGCCGACGGCTGGGAGACCGGTCGTCGGCGAGGCCCAGGCTACGACTGGGCGATCCTCCAGCTGGGGCGACCCGGCGTGGTGGAGTCGGTGGAGGTCGACACCGCATTCTTCAAGGGAAATTTCCCCGACAGCTGCAGTCTGGACGGGTGCGACACTGCGGACGAGGAGGCCGTTTTGCGAGGCGAGGTGAGCTGGTTCCCGCTGATGCCTCAGGCCAGGCTCATGCCCGATCATCGCCATGTGTTCAACGAGGGACTGGCTCCCCACTCCCGCGTGACGCACGTTCGCTTCAACATTCATCCCGACGGAGGCGTGAGCCGGCTGCGTCTGTTCGGCCGCTTGGTGTGAGGGGCGCATGACTCCTGTGAGGGGCGCATGAGCGGTGCGGCGGCGTACCTCCGGGCCCTGTCCGTCGACGAGGCCCGCGCCGCATTGCTGAGCTGCTGCGGATCGACCCGGTGGGTGGAGGAGATGCTGGCGGCCCGCCCCTACGCCGGGGACGACGGGTTGTTCGAGGCCGCGGAGGCGGCTTGGGGGGGACTGGACGAAGCGGATTGGCGCGAAGCGTTCGCCAGCCATCCCCGGATCGGTGATCGCAGGCAGGGGAGTGCAGGCTCGCCGGCCTCGACCCGGAGCGCAGCGTGGTCCAGGCAGGAGCAGACGGGAGCCTCGGACGCTGCGGAAGAGACCCTGCGCTCGCTGGCTCAGGGCAACCAGGAGTACGAGGACCGGTTCGGCCACGTCTTCCTGATCTGTGCCACCGGAAGGAGCGCCTTGGAAATGCTCGAAGCCCTACGCCGGCGCATGACCAACGATCCCGAGACCGAGCTGCAAGTCGCAGCGGGTGAGCAGGCCAGGATCACTCGGCTGCGCCTGGAGAAGCTGACGAAACCATGAGCCTTTCGACCCACATCCTTGACCTGTCCTTCGGACGCCCGGCCGCCGGCGTGGAGCTCGCGCTGACGCGCCAGTCCGACGGAGACGGATGGACACCCCTGGACACGGCGCGCACGGATGAGAACGGTCGGGTGGAGAGCTTCGGCCCCATCACCGAGCCCGGCACCTATCGGATTCGTTTCCAGCTGGCCGCCTACTTCGCTGGCAGGAAGCAGTCCTGCTTCTATCCGTTCGCCGACGTGGTCTTCACCATTGACGATCCGGGTCAGCACTATCACGTGCCGTTGCTGGTGAGCCCCTACGGGTACTCCACCTACCGGGGGAGCTGACGCCGACCCACCGGGAGCGGGGCCGTTAGCCGCTTCGCCCCTCCAGGATCCGTACGAACGACCGCGTGGCGAGCTCTTCCATGGTGAGCCCGGTAGCCAACGCCTCCGCTTCGGTGATCGCGCCGCAGCCGACCCCACGGAGGAAGAAGTTCAGCAGACCCTGCCCCGTAGCCGCGTCGTCGAACACACCGCCGGCAAGCGTCGCCCGAGACACCGCATCAATGAAGTTGCGGAGTCGGGACACCGCCGCGTCGAGACCTTCCAGGAAGAACGCGTACAGCGCGGCGTAGCGCGTGATGAGATGGGCCGGGTGCAGGTCCCATCCCTGGTAGTATCCGTTCGCGAGAGAGTGGCGCACATCGTCGTAGTGGAGGCGCATGGCCTCCTCGACGCCGGGCTCCACGGGCACGACGTTCGTGGCCCCGTCCGAGAGCCGGACTCCGGTCCCGCGGAGCGCGATCTTCATCATGTGACGTGCCACGTCGCAGGCCGGGTGCCGCATGGTCTGCTGATCCGGGGTGAGGCCGTACGCGGCGGTGTAGTCGTAGACGCCGAAGTGGGCGCCGACGCAGCGGCCCCGCCCTGCGGCCACGAGGAGCGGCAGGTTGGACCGGCCCTCCGCATCGAGGATGGACTGGGTCGTCTCGATCATCAGCTCGAGGCCCACCGCACCGGGTGCCAGACCCAAACGGTCCTCGATCATCTCCAATGCCGTCGCCAGGGAGGCGACCTGCTCCGGTACGACGACCTTGGGGAGCGTAACGAAGAAATTGGGCGGGAGCGACGCGCCATTCTCCGACAGGAGCGTGGTCAGAACCAGGTCCAACGTCCTGAGGCCCCGCAGGTGGAGCTCTCCGCTCAACGGCTTGATCCGGATCCCGATGAACGGCGGAAGCGATTCCTCCTCCAGGCCGCTGGCCAGCTCTTCTCCCACCCGCACCGCGGCGGCGTCTTCCTCCGCGTCGGGCCGGGGACCATAGCCGTCCTCGAAATCGATGCGGAAGTCCTCCACGGCCTCGCGCACCAGCTTCTCCCGCACCCGGCAGTGAACCGTGTCGGCCAGGTTCGTCCCCTCGGGCCCCTGGATCCCCAGGGTAGCGGTCAGGTGCTCCGGCGTGGCCATGTGCTGGTCCATGAAGCGGACGGCCAAGGCACCCAGCTTCGCGGCCGCGTCTCGCTTGAAGAGGTGGGCGCCGCCGTACACAGTGTGCACGGGCTGCCGGCTGCCGGAGTCACCGGGGTAGGCGGCCTCGAAGTCCGCGTTGGCCTGACGGAGGGTCGCGCTCAGGCGGTCCAGATCGTCGGGTCCGAGGGTTGTTCTCATCAGTGGATTCCCCCTGATGGCGTGGCCCCCTGGAGCGCGTGGTACAACACCCGGGCCATCACTTCCGTGCGGTAGCGGGCCGTCGACCGCAGGTCATCGATGGGTGAGACGTCCTTTTGGACGGCCGCCACCAGATCGACCGGTGACGCCAGGGGTGCACCGGTCTCCAGCAGCCTCTCCAACGACGGACAGCGACACACGTAGGGGGCCATGCTGGCAGCCACCACGCGCCATCCCGCGTCCGAGTGGGTGACAGCCAACCCCACCTTGGCGATGGCCTGCTGTCTTCTCGACCCCACCTTCTCGAATCGTTGGAACGTGTACGCGCGGCGCGGCAACCGGATCTCCGTCACCAGCTGGTCCGGGCGACGGCGGGTCTCCTTGTAGCCGGTGTAGAACGCGTCGAGCGGTACCTCCTCGCGGCCATCGTGCGACTGCAGGACCACCACCGCGTCGTACGCCATGAGAACGGGCACCCCGTCGGCCGCCGGCGAGGCGTTGACGACGTTGCCCGCCCACGTGCCCCTCGACTGAATCTGGATCGCGCCCACGAGGCGGGCCGCCTCCATCAGAAGTGGGAGCTCCGCGACTGCACGGGGGTCCGTGATCACGTCCCAGAACGTCGTGAGTCCCCCCAGCACGAGCGCGTCCTCCGTCCAGCGGAGTCGCCTCAGCTCCTGGAGCGCCGAGAGGTCGACGTAGGTGCGGGTGTCGCCCGCGAGGTGCTGGGGCCAGTGGACCAGCAGGTCGGTTCCTCCGGCAATCGGCGTGCGGCCCGGGTCGCCGTCGGCCAGCATCTCCATGGCCTCATCGAGGGATTCGGGCAACAGCAGCTTCATGCGCCCGCCTCCGGGTTCAGCGCCGACTGCAGGCTGTCCACGATCCCGTCATAGCCGGTGCACCGGCACAGGTTGCCTGCCATGAGCTCCCGGACCGGGTGGCTCCCCAGGAGCCCGGGATTCTTGCACACCCACGACGCCGTCATGACCACCCCGGGGGTGCACGCGCCGCACTGGGTCGCGCCACCCTCCAGGAACGGTTCGAGCGACGCCTCGTCCAACGACTCGACGGTGTCCACGGCTCGGCCGCGGACCTGGTAGGTGGGGACGAGGCACGCGTCGACAGGGAGGCCGTCCAGGAGAACCGTGCACGCCCCGCACTCGCCCTCTCCGCACCCCTCCTTCGTGCCGGTGAGACCGAGGCGATAGCGAAGCGTGTCCAGCAGGCGTTCGGTGACGGCCGCCTCCACGGTGGTGGACGCCCCGTTCAGGGTGAACGAGATCCGAATCGTGGGCGTGGCCGGCTCGGCGATCATGGGCGCTCTCCAGCGGGATCCCCGTCCATCAGTGCCATGAGACGCTCCGGCGTCAGGGGGATGACGGTGGGATCGGCGCCCGTGGCGGCAGCGACGGCGTTCGCGATGGCGGGGGCCGGCCCGTCCATGGGCAGCTCGCCGATCCCTTTCGCCCCCTGTGCGCCGTATTCGTACGGATTCTCGAGGAAGTCGACGCGAATCGGTGGAACGTCGTCGCTGGTGGGGATGGTGTAGTCGGTGAGCTGGTTGTTCACCATGGCCCCGCCACGGAACGCGCAGTCCTCCATGAGCGCCCAGCCGAGGGCCTGTACCACCCCACCCTGGATCTGTCCCCTGGCCAAAGTCTCGTTGAGCACGGTGCCGAT
This sequence comes from Longimicrobiales bacterium, assembly GCA_965237885.1. Taxonomy (GTDB): domain Bacteria; phylum Gemmatimonadota; class Gemmatimonadetes; order Longimicrobiales; family Gaopeijiaceae; genus BD2-11. The sequence continues at coordinate 2,915,914 of CBDEGN010000002.1, forward strand.
CTCCTGGACCGCCACGAAGTCCGTGACCCGCGTGCCGAAGGTACGGAGATCCACTTCGACCTCCGCGACGTAAGCAGCCCACGCGAACGTGCCGTAGGCGTCTCCCCGGTACGTATCCTCGTCCCATTCGATGCCGGCCGGCTTCCGGTACCGTGCGCTCCCGACCACTGTCTGCCCCGGGTGCTCCGGGTGCCAGGCCGCCAGGGCGTTCTTCAAGCTCACGCCGCGCGTCTCCTCGGGCGCCCCGACCCGTTGTCTCAGGTCGTCACACGCCCGCTCCACCAGGTGCCCCACGATCATAGCCGTTCGGGACGCCACCGTGGGCCCGCTGTTCGGGACCCGGGCCGTGTCGGGCTCGGCCACATGCACGTCCTCCTTGCCGAGACCCAGACGGTCACAGGCGAGCTGCGTGAACACGGTCAGCGTGCCCTGGCCCATCTCGACGCTGGCGGTGCGGATCTCGATGGCGCCGTCCGGTCGACCCGCCACATGGACCTCGGAGGTCAACCTTGCCTCACCCCCACCGGTGAACCCTGCGCCGTGGTAGAACGTGGCCAGCCCAACGCCTCGCCGCAGGTACGGATGCTCCTGGTTGAAGCGCGCGTGACGCGCGGCCCTGGCCCGAAAGCCCGACATCTCGAGCGCCCGGTCCAGCACGGCATCGCGGTCCGTTCCGTCGTCGATCACCTGCCCGGTGGACGTGGACTGGCCGTCCCGGATCAGGTTCGTCCGGCGCAACTCTACAGAGTCCATCCCGAGCTCGTCAGCCATCCGGTCCATGTGGCGCTCCAGGGCAAACAGGGTCTGGGGAGCACCGAAGCCCCTGAATGCGCCGAACGGAACGGAGTTGGTCAGCATCGCCCGGCCGTCGATGCGAACGTCATCGCAGGCGTACGGCCCGCCGGCGTGGATGATCGCCCGGCTCAACACGACCGGGGAGAGGGTCACGTACGCTCCGCCGTCCAGGAGCACGGAAATGTCCTGGGCCAGGAGCCGACCGTCCCGGGCGACACCGGTCCGAATGTGGACCTGTGACGGGTGGCGCTTGGTGCTGGCCGCCATGTCCTCGCCCCGCTCATAGACCAGCTTCACCGGCCGCCCGGCTTTCATGGCCAGGAGCGCGGCGTGGATCGCCACGTTGGACGGGAACTCCTCCTTGCCGCCGAAGCCTCCGCCCGTGGCCGCTTGGATCACGCGAACGCCGTCGGGGGGGCAGCCCAGCGCGTGCGCCAGCGCCTTCACCACGTAGAAGGGGCACTGCAGAGAGCCCTTGACCGTGACGATCCCGTCTTCCACCCACGCCAGCATGCCCTGGGGCTCCAGATAGACGTGCTCCTGCGCCCCGGTCTCGTAGACGCCCTCTACCACCAACGGCGCCCGACCCAGCGCCGCCTCGACATCTCCCTTGACGATGGTGAGATGGGACAGGACGTTGTCGCCGCCGTACTGGACGCCGTCGTCGGAAGGGGTCGCCCTGAAATCGAAGACACCCGGCTCGGGGTCGACGACGACCTCGACGGAGGAGGAGGCCCGCCGCACCAGATCCCGGGACGGATGGGCGAGAAGGAGGACCGGCTCGTGGACGTGCATGATCCGGTCCCTCACGAGTACCGGCTGGTCGCCCTCGATCAGCAGCACCTCGTTGGCACCCGGGATGTCACGGTGATCGACCACGACCAAGTCGGTCCAGTCGACGTCTGACCCGAACCGAATCTCGCGGATCCTCCCCCGCGCTACCGGACTTCGGACCGTGGCACCCCACAGCGCGTCCGGCGCCGGGATGTCGTCCACGTACAGCTCGGACCCCGAGAGCTTGTCCAGCCCCTCGCGCCGTCTCACGTCCCAGCGCCTGCCAGGCAGTGCATGCTGGTTCGAAGCCTCATCGGCTCTCCTCTCCTTACCGTGTGGACGTTGTGTGAACCTGCCCTCGCCGTGTGAATTTTGTACGCGACACGTGTCGGATACTCGGGAATCGGGCGGGCGGCGGCAACGGCGGCGGGGGGAACGCCCTTTCGCTCACGGCACCCAGGGCAGACAATCACACCCACCCATCTCAAACCAGGGGGACGCCGAAGTGGGCTCGCTGGCCGTCGCGTGGCTCGAACTGACCGTACGGTGGATCCATGTGATTGCCGGCGTCGCGTGGATCGGCACTTCGTTCTACTTCAACTGGCTGAACGACCGGCTGACCACACCCACGGACGCACCGGAGGGGGTGACGGGGGAGTTGTGGTCCGTCCACGGGGGTGGGTTCTACCGGGTGATGAAGTTCGGCGTGGCGCCGGCCCGGATGCCGGAGGAGCTCCACTGGTTCAAGTGGGAGGCGTATCTGACGGCGCTGAGCGGCCTCGCACTGCTGGTGCTCGTCTACTACCTCGGCGCCGACGTCTACATGGTGGTCCCCGGGGGGCTCTCTCCTGGCGCGGCCGTCGGGGTGGGCGTGGCCACGCTGGTCGGCGGCTGGCTCGTGTACGACGCCCTGTGCCGTTCTCCCCTGGGTCGGCGAACCCCCGCTCTCGCCGCGGTCGGGTTTCTGCTCGCCACGCTGATTGCCTGGGGACTCGTCCAGCTCATGGGAAGCAGGGCCGCCTACATCCACATGGGCGCCATGTTGGGCACCATCATGGCCCTCAACGTGTTCCGGGTGATCATTCCCGCCCAGCGGGAGATGGTGGCCGACCTCGTGGCGGGCCGTGAGCCGGACGGCGCCGTCGGCGAGCACGCCGCCCTACGGTCGCTCCACAACAACTACATGACGCTGCCGGTGCTGTTCATCATGGTGAGCATCCACTACCCCATGACGTACGGCCACCGGTACAACTGGGCGATCCTGGCTGCTTTGGCGCTGATCGGGGCGGGCACGCGGCACTACTTCAACCTCAGGAACCGGGGTCGGCACAACGCCTGGATCCTTCCGGGAGCCGCGCTGGCCATGGTGGCGCTCGCCTTCGTGTCCTCCGGACTGTCGCGACCCCGGCTGGCCGACCGCGAGGGTGGGGAGATCGTCTCCTTCGAGGCCGCCCGCGCCGTGATCGTCGGGCGCTGCGCGGTCTGCCACTCGGAGCAACCCTCGCACGCACTCTTCGATGCGCCACCAGCGGGGGTGATGTTCGATACGCCCGAGCTCATCCGGGCCTATGCGGATCGGATCTACGCCACCGTGGTGGAGTCAACGGTCATGCCGCTCGGCAACTTCACCGAGATGACCGACGAGGAACGGGCATTGATCGCGGCCTGGATCCGTCAGGGTGCGGAGATCGAATAGGCCGGGGTCTTAACGGGATACTTTTCCCGGTGCCGGGGAAAAGTTTGCTCGAGAATAGGGCGATTCCAGAGCAAAAGGCCGTAGGGGTCGCGTTTTCCACATGGCACGGATCTCGCAAATAGTCCGCCGAGCCCCCCATCGGCTTTGCGAACGAACGGATATGAGGGTCGATCTCGGTTAAGGAGTTCAACTCGACATCCGATCGGTCCAAAAAAGGTAGGACGAAGATGACACAAGAAGAGCAGCGCGGCTTTACGCTTCCCGTGGCGATGTTCGCCCTTTGGGTTGTGGGCCTCATCATGACCGGCGGGGTCTTCATGCGCCAGGAGGGGCGCATGCGCGCCAGGAGGGGCGCATCGGCGTGGCGGGCGAGCAGGCCGGTCTGGCATTCTATTTGGCCGAGCAGGGCCTAGTGGACCTCATGGCCAACTGGAACTCGGCTCTCTTCGGAGCGCTGCCCGACTGGGGTGACACCACCGTTACGCAAGACTACCCGGGTGTGGGGCGTGTCACCGCCCGTGTCACCAGAATGACCGACAACCTGTACTTCGTGGACGCCGACGGCACGGTCACCAGGGGCGGCGCTATGCTCTCAGGGGCCTCGCGGCGCGTGGGCGTAACCGTGCGCCTGGTCACGGCCTATATCGGCGCAGGAGGAGAAGCCGTCCTTCCAGCCGCCCCGGCGGTCGAAGTCGGCGATGAGCGTCATCATCCGGGACTCGGCGGAGTTGATCCGCGCAGCCAGCTCCGCGATGCGCTCGCCCAGGAGAAAGAGTTCGTCGTCGCCGTCTTCGCCGGGCCCGGAGCCGGGAATCGCGCCGCTGGCAATGGGGGTCACGCCGTTGGCGCCGGAGAGGATGCCGTTGGAACTCGGAGCCACGCCATCGGCGACGGGGGTAAGGGCGTTAGTGCCGCCCGCCGCCCGTCTGCCGTCGCGATTTGCTGCGGCATCGGGTTGGACGCCGGCCCGTTCCCTCACCATCGCGGGCCAGCGAGAGAGCGCTCGGCGAGTTGCGTAGCGGAAGTCTGAAGATGCGATCATCATTCCTCCTAAAATAATATTGCGCAGTAACTTATGTACAAATATAATGGTGGTGAAATCGACCTCTCAGGACGGCCTCTAGTAGCCGAAACCGGGTCGGAAGACCTTCGGAGGGGGACGCGGCGCGCGAACGCTGCCACAGGGCCCGCCAGCCCCTTTGGCGGGCCAGGGAATCCGGGATCCCGGACTTCACCAATGCGCGACTTCCAAATCCGTCAATGGCAGAATGGGCCTCTAAAATGTGAAGTCAGGCGACCCTCGCGGGCAGTCCGTCTTGGGGCGTCGGCGGTCGACCGGGATTCGGCTCACCGCCAGCGCATGACGGAAGCGCTGCTTGCAGTTCAGCACGGAGTCGCGGGGACCCGGGGGTCGTACAGTGGTCGGACGCCGGATCACGGCCAGGCGAGAGAAGAGCGCTGACATGCCGGAACCGGCAGGAGCGAGTGGCGTAGTCCGGGTTCGGCGGCTACGCTCCCGAGCCCTATGCCGCCTGCATCCGAACCTGAGCCTGGAGGAGACGCATGACCCTGCGAATCAACGACGAAGCACCCGATTTCACCGCCGAGACCACCGAAGGAACTGTTCGATTCCACGACTGGATCGGGAACGGATGGGCGATCCTCTTTTCCCATCCCAAGGACTTCACGCCCGTATGCACGACCGAACTGGGCACCGTGGCCGCGCTCAAGGACGAGTTCGCGCGGCGCAACTGCAAGATTATGGGAATCAGCGTTGACGGGGTGGCCGATCACCATGCCTGGTCGGAGGACATCGCGTCATTTGGCGGACACGCCATCAACTACCCGCTGGTGGGCGACCCGGAGCTGAACGTGGTCAAGCTCTACGACATGCTGCCGGCCGGCGCGGGCGACACCTGCAAGGGGCGCACCCCGGCCGACAACGCCACGGCCCGGTCCGTTTTCATCATCGGACCCGACAAGAAGATCAAGGCCACGCTCACCTACCCCATGAGCACGGGGCGGAACTTCGCGGAGATCCTGAGGCTGGTGGATTCCTGCCAACTCACGGCCAGTCAGCAGGTGGCCACCCCGGCCAACTGGCAGCAGGGCGAGGACGTGATCATTCTGCCGACGGTGTCCAAAGAGGCCGCCGAGGCCAGGTATCCGGACGGCTGGGAGCAGCCGCTTCCCTACATCCGCATCGTCCCGCAGCCGGAGTAACGATACCCGTCAGCACCGGATGGAGCATCCACTGGCCCCCGGTTCGCGCAGCCAGACACCTGCGCGGGTCCGGGGGTCGCCAGCAAGCCGGAGCGCCAGTTGAGTGAACTGCTGATCACCGGCGGCACCGTGGTGACGGCCGACCGCATGCAGGTGAGCGACATCCTCGTTCGGGATGGACGCGTCGCGGAGGTCGGCCCTGACCTGACCACGGACGGCGAGGTTCTGGACGCGCGCGGTCACTGGGTCATGCCCGGCGGCATCGACACCCACACTCACCTGGCCCACCCCATCGACCGCCTGGGGATCACCACCGCGGACGACTTCTTTACCGGTACGGTCGCGGGGGCGTGCGGGGGCGTCACCACGATCATCGACTTCTCGCTGCAGCGACGGGGCGAGTCGCTGGCGCTGGCGCGCGACCGGCGATTGGCCGAAATCGAGCCCGACGCCGTCATCGACTATGGCTTTCACACCATAGTCACGGATGTCCGCGACGATGTCCTGGACGAAGTGCCGCATTTGATCGAAGGCGGATTTCCGTCTTTCAAGGTATATATGACGTACGGGGACAAGATCGTCAATGACGACGGGCTGTTGCGCCTGCTGGAGGTCACCGGCGCCAACGGTGGACTCGTGTACGTCCACTGTGAAAACGACTGTGCGGTCACATACCTGATCAATCAGCATCTCGCCGCCGGGAAGACCGGGCCCGCCTTCCACGCCCCCAGCCGCCCGCCCGTGGTGGAAGCGGAGGCGACCCATCGGGCCATCATGCTGGCTGGGGTGGTGGGCGCCCCTCTGTGCATCGCGCACGTCACTTCGGCCGGTGCGGCGGGTCATGTGGCGGCCGCCCGCGAGCGCGGCGAGCCGGTCGTGGCCGAGACCTGCCCGCAGTACCTGGTCCTGGACGAGAGCGTCTACGACCCCTGCGGCGGGTTCGAGGTGGCGAAGTTCGTCTGCAGCCCGCCCATGCGGGCCTCCGAGCATCGGGACGCCCTCTGGCGCGCCCTGGCGGCCGGTTCGATCCAGCAGGTGTCCTCCGATCACGCCCCGTTCCGCTACCACGACCAGAAGACCACCGGGCGCGACAACTTCACCCGCATCCCCAACGGCCTGCCGGGGATCGAGACGCGCCTGCCCCTGGTCTTCAGCGGAGGTGTGGCGACGGGCCGGATCTCGCCCCAGCGGTTCGTGCAGCTCACCTCGACGGCACCGGCCCGCATCTTCGGGCTGTATCCGCGCAAGGGCACGCTCGACGTGGGCGCCGACGCCGACATCATCGTGGTCGATCCGGAAGCCGAGACGGAGATCGACGCCGCCAGGCTCCACTCCGCCGTTGACTACAGCCCCTTCCAGGGGATGCGCGTGAGCGGCTTTCCGACGTGGACGCTCTCGCGAGGCGAGATCATCGTGGATCGCGGCGAGCCGGTCGCGGAGCGGGGCAGGGGGCGCCTGGCGGAGCGCCGGGCCATCGACCCCTCAGAATTGCCGTGAGCAGGGCCGAATGAACGTCGCTCGGGTGCCCGTGAACATCGACCAGATCCGCGCGGCCTTCCCCATCGTCGAGCGCCGCAACTACCTGAACTCGTGCTCGCTGGGCGCGCTGTCCACCAGGGCCGAGGAGCGCCTTCAGGACTTCCTCGACCGCTGGCACGACATGGGCGCCTCGGCGTGGTACGAACACTGGTGGGGGCTGCTCGCGGAGCTGCGCCAGCGCGTCGCCGGCTTTTTCGCGGCACCCGACGGGACGGTTGCTCTCATGCCCTCCACCTCCGCCTGCCTCTCGGTCATTTCCGAGAGCGTCAACTGGTCGAAGCGCAAACGGATCGTCACGACAGAGCTCGACTTTCCCACGCTGCTGTATCAGTGGAAGGTGCGGCCCGAGGTGGAGATGGTCGTGCTAGAGAGTCCGGACGGAGTCGGCGTCGACCTCCAGCAGTTCGAGGACGCGGTCGACGAGCGAACCATGGCCATCGCCACCAGCCACGTCTTCTTCACGACCGGGGCCATCCTCGATATCGAGTCGATCGCGGAGATCGTGCACCGGGCCGGCGCCTACTGCCTCATCGACGGCTACCAGGGTGCGGGCCAGGTTCCCATCGACCTCCCGGCGACCGGCGTGGACTTCTATACCGCCGGCCCGCTCAAGTGGCTGTGCGGAGGTCCGGGTCTCGCGTATCTCTACGTCCGCGAGGATCTGATCGCGGGCCTCAAGCCCAGAATCACGAGCTGGTTCGCCACCGAGGACCAGTTTCGCTTCAACCCCGGCGAGTTCCGTTATCATGCGGACGCGCGCCGCTTTGAGCTCGGGACCCCGGCTCTGGCCACGGTTCACACGGCACTCGGCGGTCAGGACATCGTGGACGAGCTGGGGATCGAGGCGATCCGCGCCCGGAACGTGGCGCTGGCCGAACGGCTGATCGAGGGTTGCCTGGCGGCCGGTTTCTCCCCTCGGGTCGCCGGTTCCCCGGAGACGCGCTCCGCGATCGTGTCGGTGCGCCACCCGGCCCCGGCGGATGCGGTCAAGCAGCTGGCCGATCGGGGAATCATCGTGGACAGCCGCCCCGGCGTCGTGCGAGCCAGCCCCCACTTCTACAACACGTCCGCGGAAGTGGACGCGTTCGTGGAGGCGCTCGGCGAGACGTGGAGCGCTGCGGTAGCGGCTCCCTCTGAAGGAACTAGAAAGGAGCAGATTAAGTCGAATGTGTGTTGACGATATTCGAGACAGGGCGGGCAAGGCGATTGCTCCGTTGATTCCCGCGAACGAAAAGACCATTGCGCCGAAGGGTTTTCCTTTTGCGGCAAAGAGGACAGAAGCGGGACGTCGTTTGCCCCCCTACTACTTCGTCTATTTTCTACTCGTTGATCTCTTGACTTTCAAGAATCTTGGGCGATTTGAGAAGATGGCGTGGTCAGTGCCCGTAGATTTCGAAGGCAAAGCTTTCTTGATTGAGCACCGGCAACTCGGCGTTGGCGTCTTTGTTGAAAACCTACCAGACGATGAAGCCGCGGCCGCTGAAATCGTTCGCCTCATTCACAATGGTGTGAGAGCTGCACGGCCCTATTTCAATCGACTTGCATCCGATGCCGTCGAGGGCTCGAAGTTAAATGTCGTCAATAAGTCATCTCAATTGTTCGAAAGATATCGCTACCATTCCAAGCTCTATAGGCACAAATATGAGGGGGCAGAGCGCCGTAAGGATGAACGCGTCGCAACAACTACAGGAAACATGACGGTCACCGATTTTCCGGTATTTGCTCTGCGTAGGGAAGCCAATTGGCTGGCCCTCGCGGCTATTGAGTGCTTTTTCAGTTGGACTGAACATGTGTTCATACATATGGCGATACTTTCGGGTAGATGCATCACAGGCGCCGCAGTTGCAAAACTTGCAGGATGCGACTGGCCAACTAAATATAAAGCCGCACTTGATCTTGTCGATCCGATTTCAAAGCAATTCTACGATGAACTTCTTGTTGTCCGACGGCAGATCAGAAATTTCATTGCGCATGGCTCCTTCGGCAAACAGGGTGAAGCCTTTAGCTTTCACTCCTCTGTCGGTGCCGTACCCGTTAGGTTCGCCGATCGTACAGATGACTTCCGAGTCGGTCTTGGCGTCGACTTTGAGGAAGCAGGGGCAATGTCCACTATGGAAAGATTCATTGATCATCTGTGGTCTGGACCAAGAGCGCCAGCAAAGACTTACTTGGAGAGTGGTCTACCGCTGATTCTTCCGATGGCCGCCCACGGCGACTATAGGAAGGCGATGGCATCGGAATCAGAAATGATTGAATTTACTGACCATCTTGGTGGTATGTTTGGCAGGGCAGCTGACATGGAGTGGTAATGGAACTGTCGGGCCGCAATCCGAGGGCCGATGGGCCGATTCGACCTTGTTCCGGACCACATGGGCGAGCGTAGCCTGCAAGACCTCGCGCGGATGATCCGGGCGATTCGGCGCCCAAACGTCCCGGGAATCCGCCCATAGAGGCCGCCGAGCAGGCTTCGCCCTGCCTCCACCCCTTGGGAAATCCGGTCCTCCCTTGCCCCATCTCCACGAACTCACCATCGTTCCCGCACTCGAAGCGTCGCGACTTCCCCCGCTCATCTTGATTGTCGCTGGACACACAAACCGAAAGGATCATGAAATGACGGAATTACTGTCCAACCCGTTCGTAGACTTCGTCAGCCGCGTTGCACTACCGGGGCTGTCTGTTCTGGTCGCACTCTCGACGCTAGTTGTGCTGCTGTTCACGCTCCGGTGGGCTGGCCGGACGCTGACACGCAGTGTCACTCCACAAATCGAGTGCTATCTGCGTGTTCGCCAGTCCAGCCAAGTGTTCGATTTTGTGATTGCCAACTTCGGGTTGGGTAGCGCGTACCGTGTCAGTTTCCAACTCGATGTTGATGAAGAGGATTTTGACGCACATAACGTCATCATGAAACAGCGTACTACGGACATTCCCTTTTCCGTAGTTGAACCAGGTGGACAGATCACCAATATGTTCGGGTTCGGCCCGGGCTTGCTGGGAAAAGATCCCGCTTTGAAGCCGTTCACGGCCATCGTAACATACGAATGGCACCCCTTTTGGTCGAATCGTCGACGCAGCGAACAGCGACATTACGATCTAGATATCCGCCCCTTTTTGGGGCTGGTTCCGGAGTGGAAGAAAGATGAAGTTGCCGAGGCGCTGAAGGCGGAGCTTCCGAAAATCGCTAAAGCTGTTGGGGCTACACAGAGACCTCCCGTACCGGCCGACAGGAAGAGTAGTGGCCGGACATTCTTTAGGCGCATTGAGAGTTTGATGCCAGAGTTTTTCGCAGAGATGCGAGCCGACCTCAAGTCCTTTCCAATGAAGCGTGAATTCATCTTGATGCCCAAAATGGCAATGTACACTGCGGGACAAAAGGAACCCCTCTCATACCACTACGAAGACCACGAGGATCTCTCCGACAAGGTTGGTCTATTAGTGAACGAAGGAGTTGTAACCGACATCACCTATAACAGCGTTGACCGATATGCGATGTCAGAGACTCTGGTCGAGTACCTGGAGGGGAGTGCAGCGGGGGACGAGAAATGACTGAGGTCATGGCCATCGGCGCGGCCATTGCGGCGGTCAAGAACTTCGTTGATCTCGTTGGAAAGCTGGGAGACGGCGTTCCCAAGGAGAGACGTGAGGCTATTTCCAAACTTTATGACAGTATCTTGGACATACAGCAGCAACTGCTCACGGCACAGAGCAGAGAATACGACTTGCTCTCACGGTGCCGCGCTCTTGAGGAAGAGATCGCACACGCGAAAGACTGGCAGGCGGAGACCGCTCGCTACGTCCTGCGAAGCGTAGATGGCGGGGTCGTCCGTGAGCAGAAACCGAACCATGCCTCTGGAAATCCACCTCATTGGCTATGTGCAAATTGCTTCGAGGAGCAACAAAAATCGTACCTACAGAAGGACCCGAAGATCGTGAGTTGCAGGCACGTCTGGAAGTGCCCACGTTGCAGCACGGCGGTCATGGTCGACCAAGATACCGCGTCAGGGATTGTCTAGCGGTTCAGCTTGGTCCGTTGCAATGACAGGACGGTCGGCCCGCATCCTCGCCGGCCATCGAGTCACGTTGCCCAGCCGGCGGACAGCACCGCCGCCTGTTCCAGCACTGTCCGAGTCGCCGACTCCTGCTTGTCTGGCGGATAGCCGTGCTTGCGCCGGACGCGCTTCACGAGAACACGGAGCTTGGCGCGGACGCGGGCCCAGTGCTGGGTACTCAGTATGACGTCACGCAGCCCCTGCGGGCCTTGCCGCATCGCGAGGTTGCAGGGGCAATCGAGGCGGTCTGCCCGAAGAGACAGATCATCGGCTATCGACGATGGTCCTATTATCGTCGTAACTGTATGAGTAATAGCGTATTACAGATGTTGTCGGTATTGGTCCGACTCGTCTGTGCCGTATATCAGCCCGTATATTCTCAGCGCGATCACATGGGAACCTACGGTACGTTGACGGAACCCGTGACAGGTGCGACCTTGGGCGCCGGAGGTGTCGCGAGGTCGCACGGATTGTCGGGCCTGTAGTCCATCGCCACAGCCGACTCCGGCAGCTAACGGGACGGCCCTTACCCCAGCAGGTCTTCGCGCACTTCGTCGATGATGCCGAAGAAGCAGCACCACTCGCCTTCGATCACCGCCGGTCGGGAGCGCAGGCCGAACACCACGCCTTCCTGCGGAGCCACTACTTCGGCGCGCACGTCTCCGTAGAGATCGAGGACGCGCCCCAGCGGCGTTCTGGCCGGAATGGGAGTTTCAAACGGTACGTCCGGGTCCCCGACCCACATCCCCGAGGCCGGAGCCAGCAGCGCCTGCTGGTGCCCCATGCGCCACCGGGGCGCGTAGCGCGCATCGCCCTCGACCATCCCGTAGTGCCGCATGACGTTGCGGTAGCTTTCCGCCAGGTCCGCGGCCACGACGTGGAAGTCCGAGGTGAGGGTGCGGCAGTTGCCCCCGAGTTCGACGGTGATCCCGGCCTTCCCCAGCTCCGCGACCTTCGAGGAAGGGTTGGCGCCACCTACGCCGCTGCGGAAAACCAGGTCCCACTGCGGCCCCATCGCGGCCGCCAGCTTGAAGCTGGGCGGGTTGTCGGCGGCGAAGATCATGTGCGCGAGGTAGGAGTGCTCTCCTCCCGAATGGACGGCGATCTGGAGGTCGCAGGCGTCCTTCATGGCCAGCCAATGCGCCCACGCGGCCCGTTCGGTCGGGTAGCCCCCGGCCCGGCCCGGGTAGATGCGGTTCATGTCGTAGGAGAAGGTGTCGAGCGGATCTCCCCGCTTGCCCGCCTCGAACGCGGGCACGTTCATCGCGGGAACCCCGACCACCGTCCCGCGGACCTCGCCGGGATCGAGCGCCGCGAACAGCTTGAAGATCGAGAGCGCGCCCTCGGGCTCGTCTCCGTGGGTGGCGCCGTTGATCCAGAGAATCGGGCCGTCCAATGGGCCCCGGCATACGAGAACGGGAATCTCGCGTGCGACCCCGGCCACGTCGGCCCCGACCGCGATCGCGCCCCTGGCCATCGTCCCGGGGGCTGCCTCGGCACTCCCGATCACCAGCGTGTCGTTTTTCATTCTCCCGCCCTCTCGCGCTTTCCCGTTCTCCGATTCTGTCGCATTCCTCGATCCTCGCTGACATGGTTCATCGCACGATCACCTGGTTTCCGCACGGCCATGTGGTCTGCGCGCGATCACGCGATCACTTGGTCCCTGCAATCCTGGTTTCCGCAATCGTCTATCCGGGCACGGGCTCCAGCGAAAAGGGAACTCCGAGCTCCGCCGCGAGCTCCCGCAGCCTCACCACCGTCTTCGGGTCCATCGGGATTCCGTATCTCAGCCGCTTCCGCGCGCGAGCCTGCTCCGCTTGTCCGGGCAACCGAACCGGTCGGGCCGGGTCTATCGGCGGAGCATCCAGCACATCCGCAAGCAGACGCTCGAGGCTCTCGCCGAACTCCTCCGGCGGCATGAACGCATCGATGTTGACGGCGATCATGGTGTGGGCCACGTCGTAGTTCTCGTCGTCCTGAAAGACCTGCGCCCCGAAGAGCGACCCCGTCAGCACACCGGTGAGGATGTCGGTGATGAGGCTGAGGCCGTAGCCCTTGTAGTCGCCGATGGGAAGGAGGGGCCCGGCCATGGCCGCATCCGGGTCGGTGGTGCGCGCGCCGTCCGGCGTCAACGCCCAGTTCTCCGGCATCGGCAGGCCCGCCCTCCTGAGCCATCGCATCATCCCCTTGCCCGACTGGGTGAGCGCCATGTCGAGCACGATGGGGTCTCGTCCTCCGGGCCTCGGCACCGCCATGCCCCAGGGATTGGTCCCCAGCACCGGCCGCGTCGCGCCCCATGGAGCCATCTCGGCGCCCGCGTTCGTCATCGAAACGCCGATCAGTCCCGCGTCCGCGGCCCGCTTGGCGTGGAAGCCCGCGATGCCGAAGTGGTTGCTGTGGCGCACCCCCACCATCGCGATCCCGGTGCGGCGGGCCATCGCCACCGCCCGGTCCATAGCTCGCCGCGCCGCCACATATCCGAGTCCCCTGTTCGCATCGAGCAGCGCCGCGGCCGGGCGCTCCCGCACCCACGTCATCCGCGCGTCGGGCACAATGCCCCCGTTGCGCATGCGCCGCGCGTAGCGGAACAGCTTCTCGAGCCCCTGGTGCTGCCCCGGATGCCACCAGAGCGACGCCGTGACCACCCCGTCGGCGTTGATGCGAGCCTCTTCTTCGCTCGCGCCCAGCGCCCGCAACACGGCTTCCGCGAACCCGCGCACCGAGGGCTCGCGAAATCGCTTGACCGCGACCCGTTCGTCCAGATGATAGGTAATGGGAGGTGCTCCTTTTCGGTATCTACGCCAACACTCTTCGGACCGAAACGGCGCCTGCGTCCGGTTGTCCGGGCACGGGGACGCGGAGGAAAGTAGCATAGAGCAGCCACGCGGACAGGGTAGGGTGCCACTCCATGTGGCGCATCGCGCCATTGACGTGATGACCGCCCATTCGCCTAAGTACCGGTCGTGGAAGACATCCCCGGGCACACCCGCTCGAGCGAGACTTCCGCGCTTCTGCATGGTCTCCACCTCGACGAGTGTGATCGTGAATGGAATTGCTTCTCCACCAACCGTCCTCCAAGAGATTCCTGGCCCGGATGTGTGCGAGATGTGCGGAACGCCCGGGCTGAAGACGGAGTTGATCCGAGATCCCTTCATATACGGTCGGGGACCAGATGCTGTGGAGCTCATCGCGGACATCCCGGTGCACACCTGCGCGAAGTGCGACGTCTCCTTTCTTGGCGAAGAAGCTGTTGCCATCCAACACGAAGCGGTGTGCAGGCATCTCGGCGTTCTGACGCCTGACGAAATCCGCGAACTACGTGCCAACTATGGCATGTCGCGGGCGGCATTCGCCCGCGTGACCGGTTTCGAGGAAGCGACTCTGGCCCAGTGGGAGAGGCGGGAAGTGATCCAGAACAAGTCCAGCGACCACTACCTGAGACTGCTCAGGAGTCGTGTGAGCGTGAATGCGCCGCACGATCCGACAAGTACGTGAGCCCTATGACATTGAGGGAAAACTGTCGTTCGCTGTCAGTGCGAACGCCCCGCAGGCGGGGCAGGGGGATCCACACCCGCCTTACGCCGCGATCTCAGAGTAGACCGGCGAAGGTAGCTGCGGATAGGCGTGATGGATGTGCCGATACACGCGCTCAGCCTTGGCGTTCACATCGCGATCCGTATACGCTGGGGCGGGTAGCCCCGTATCCTCTCGATACAGGAAGTTCCGTATCTTGATCTTGACGGCGGCCCGGGTCGATTCCTTGTCTCGCCACTGGTGGACCCTGAGCGTCTGGGCCTTGAGGATGGCCAATAGATCCATCGCCACCTTCTTGATCTTCCTGATGTCTGCGGGGCCGAGATCCGGCTTGCGGAGCAGGTCGAACACGGCGAGTGATTCCTCGTCCAGGCCTTCCCGGACCGCCCGCCGCTCCTCGCTGGCCAGCTGCCGCTCCAGCTGCAGGAGCTCTTCGAAGATCCGTTCGATCGTGACCCGGTCCTTCTCCCGGTTGTACGCCTCGACGATCTCCTCGTAGCGCTGCTGGAAATCGGTGCGGAGCGGGTTCTGCGCCAGCATGCGCCGGAGCCGCTGCTCGATGACGGCCTTCAGGCTCTGAACCGTCGCATTCCGATTCGGCATCCCGGTGAACTCCTGACGGAGCTTGTCGAAATCGATCTTGCTGATGTCGAACGGTTCGGTTGCGTTGCGCTCGCGGTCGCCCAAGGTGTCGATCGCTGATGCCGAACCTTCAACGGCTTGTCGAAATAGAGCGTCGTCAGGCTCGGCACGTCGAATCCGGTAAGGTCGCTGGCACGCCGTCACGGATGAGGTTGTACTTTTCGCGGTTGATCGCGACGAGACTCTGCGATGCGGAGGCGTCCGTGAGCTGGCGGCTGGCGTCCTCGTAGGCGACGTCGGGCAGTCCGGGGTTCAGGCGCTCAAGCTGCTCCCGGAGGATGCGAACCAGGACGACTTCACGGTCGGAATTCCTGTCTGTCTCTCAAGAGCGAGTTGGTTTACCCGGATAAGCGGTATTCCTGTCGGCTGCTGGTCGGCTTCTCCGGAATGGTATACTCGATCTGTCCAGAGCGGCGCAAACGGCGGATCACCCGGTTCAGGCCGCCCGAGACCGAACGGTGCCCCAGCTTCCTTGCGATCTCCGACTTCGACATGGGGCCTTCCACCAATAGTTTCAGGACGCGGTGATCCAGAGGGTCATCTTCTGGCGTTGCGGCTTGAGCTGCGCCCGACTCTGGCCCTGAGTTCGCCAACTCTGGCCCGTCTGTTGACTCTGGCCCCAACTCTGGCCGTGACTCTGGCCCGTCGTCCTCCCTCTGCCGCGGAAAGGTCACGGTCACCCAGTGCTTGGAGATGTCGAAGATCGGGTCGGGCACACCGTTGTCCCGGCACAGGTCGCGGATCCGGCGCACGCCGGAGCCAATGTGCTCGACCACATCCATCCGGTACAGCATGCCGAACAGAAGTGGGTTCCGCGGCATGCTCTTGGTCCCCAGATCCGCCTCCGTCATGCCAGCCGGCCCTGAGGCGGAACCGTAACGCGCAGAACTTCGGCAATGCTGTCGATCTCGACGTCAATCGGGGGATCAGCCGACCGGGCGGTGCTCTGGATCCGGGATTTCACCCGGTTCCGGTTGTCCACTCCCACGATCCTGCCGCTGTCCGCGACACCGAGGAGGATGACGCCGCCGTCCGCGTTCGCAAACGCGCAGAGCTCCCGGCCGAGGTCCTTGGTGAGTGACCGCTTGAACTCGACCGTGGGACCCTCGCCGTCGGCGATGAGATCGTGGAGCTGGTCGTGCGTCATCCGGAGACCTCCCCGGTCATGACGCGGGGGAGGAGGAGGTCGCGGGCTTGGGCGAGCTTCCCGTTTTGCTTCCCGAGGCAGGTCATCATGGGCAACCCCTACTCGCCGAACCCCCAGCTGTGCGCATGGGGCTGGATCAGCTCGGCCGTCGTCCCGGGAAGCTGATCAGGGTAGACGAACGCCTCGTAGCCGTCGTTGGCGTCGAAGATGGTGTCCTCGAAGAAGGGAATCCCGCTTTCGCGCAGCCCCGTGACATCGCCGTTGATGTCCGTCGTCTGCAGTGCGATGTGGTCCAGTCCTTCGCCCCGCGCTTGCAGGAAGCGGTTTACGCGCGATTCCGGATCCCAGTTCTGCACCAGGTGGAGCCAGCACTGGTTGGGGAAGAGGATGCGCGCGTCCAGCTGCTTTCCCTTGCCCTGGTCGTTGCGGTAGTCCTGGGCCACGAGTCCGAAGAAGCGCTCGAAGCGCGAGCAGGCGTCCGCCAGGTCGTTCACGCACAGCCCGATGTGCTGCAGGCGGAAGAGCTCCATCGAGTCGCTCACCGGCTCGCCCACGGCTTCGGGCGGATAGTACCAGCTGCGATCGTGCGACTGGATCAGCTCGATGGTGAGCCCCGGCAGCTTGTCGGGATATACGAAGGCCTCGTAGCCGTCGTTGGCGTCGAGGATGCGATCCTCCCAGACGCCGACGCCGATCTCGCGCAGGTGGGCCACGTCGGCCTCGATGTCGTCCGTCTCCAGGCAGACGTGCTCCAGTCCCTCTCCGCGTTCCTGCAGAAAGCGGTTCACGCGCGACTCGGGGTTCCAGTTCTGCACCAGATGCAGCCAGCACTCGTTGCCGAGCAGGATGCGGGCGTCCACCTGCATCCCCCTGCCCTGGTCGTCGCGGAAATCGCGCGCCCTGAGCCCGAGGACGCGCTCGAAGCGCTCGCAGGCGTCTTCCAGATCCCGCACCACCATGCCGATGTGTTGAACGCGTAGAATCATGCGAATGGGTTGAGCAAGAGGGTTCGGGGGCGTCAGTCGCGACCGGGGCTCTCGACGGGATCATTCCGGTACACCTTGCCCGCGCGCATGACGAATACCACCCGTCCCAGCGCTCCGATGTCGGCGGAGGGATCGCCCGCGACCGCGATGAGGTCGGCCTCGTACCCAGCCTCGATCGCGCCCAGCGACCCACCCAACCCCAGTGACTCCGCCGCCAGGCTGGTCGCCGAGACGACTGCCGCCATGGGGTCCTGGCCGCCTTCCTCCACCCGGTAGACCAGCTCGCGCCAGTTGTTTCCGTGCGCGCCCGCCACGGCGTCGGTCCCGAACACGATGTTCAGCCCCTCGACGCCCAGCGCCTGCTGGAAGGTGGCCAACGCCACGGGCACCGCCGCGCGCATCTGGTCGAAGCCCTCCTCCGTGTAGTTGCCGATGCCCAGGTAGCGCTCCGCGTTGGCGAAGTAGTTGTCGAAGATGACGTGGATGTGCGGATCGTAGTAGAGCCCGCGCTCGGCCAGCAGCTCGAGGGTGGCCAGGTCCAGCAGGGCACCGTGCTCGATCTGGGAGCATCCCGCCCGCGCCGCCCGGCTCGCGCTCTCGGGTCCGTGGGCGTGCACCACCGTGCGCAGACCGTGCTCGCCGGCCCGCCCGCAGGCGGCGTCCAGCTGCTCCTGGCTCAGCGTCGGGCCGCCACCCACCCGAATGCTCTCCGAGGCGAAGATCTTGACCACGTCCGCGCCGGCGGCCGCCACCTCGTCCACATGGGCCCGGATCTCGTCCGGTCCCCCCGTGCCTGCGTTGATCGCCCGGATCGAGGTGAGCACCCGCGGCCCGGGTAGTGATCCGCCCGCGATGGCGTTGCGGACCGGGACATCCTCGGGGCCGCCGACGCTCTGCACGGTGGTGAGGCCACTGTGGAGCATGTTCCACGCGTTCTCGGCCGCGTACAACACGCGATCCTCCGGGCCGTCGGTGGAGGCCTCCGTGTGCAGCCGCCCGGTCTCGCGGTCGAAGTGCCACCCCAGGTGCACGTGGGTGTCGATCAGGCCGGGCATCAGGGTGGCGCCGGACAGGTCGTAGACCACGGCCCCGGGGGTGGTCCCCGCCTCGACGACCGCCTCGATGCGGCCGTCGCGCACGACCACCTCCCGGCCGCTGGAGGCGCCGCCCCGCCCATCCAGCACCCGGTCGGCGCGCAGCACGATCGCGCCCTCGGCCGGTGCCTCGCCCGAATCCCCGGGCCCGCCAGTCCCGCTGCCCCCGGGCGGGTCGCCGCCGCAGCCCGCCCACAGCCACGCGAGCACCCCAATGCACCATGCTCGTGCCCGAACACGTCCGACGCGCTCACTCGATCTCATCGTCGCTCACTCCCGATCGCGGGTTCGGCAGCCGCCCGCCGGTTCGATCCGCCTCCCCAACCGCTTCCAACCAACCCGGCTTGCCGCCATGTTTCGCCCGGCAAGATGCAATGTTACCCGAAGGGACGCGAGTCAGGGGACGGGATCGTTGGCCGACGACAAAGTGAAAAAGAAGAAGATCTCCGGCGCCAGCCTCAGAAACGCCTTCGAAGAAATCATCTGGCCGCGGCGCAAGCTGGTGCTCGTCGGCCTCCTGCTCATCATCTTCAATCGTCTGGCCGGGCTCGTTCTTCCGGCCTCCACCCGCTACCTGATCGACAACGTCATCGCCGACGGCGACCTGACGATGATGTACCAGCTCCTCGGGGCCGTAGTGGTCGCGGTCATGGTCCAGGCCACAACCTCGTACACGCTCACCCTCCTTCTGAGCGTGGAAGCCCAGAATCTGATCGCGGAGCTGCGCGCCCAGGTCCAGAAGCACGTCCTCCGCCTGCCCGTGCGCGTCTTCGACAACACCCGCTCGGGGGATCTGGTTTCGCGCATCATGGAGGATGTCCGGGGTGTCCGGAACCTCGTCGGAACCGGCCTGGTGCAGCTGGTGGGTGGAACCATCACGGCGATCGTGGCCCTGGTGTTCCTGATCCGCATCTCCCCGATCATGACGCTGCTCGCCATCGGGCCGCTGGCCGCCTTCGCGATCGTCTCCACGCGCGCCTTTCAGACGCTGCGCCCCGCCTTCCGCGAGCGCGGGAAGATTCGCGCCGAGGTTACCGGCCGGCTCACCGAGTCGCTGGGCGGAATACGCGTCATCAAGGGCTTCCATGCCGTGGAGGCGGAGGGCGCCATCTTTCGCGCCGGGGTGCTGCGCATCTTCGACAACGTCAAGACCACCCTGAAGGCCACCAGCATGGTGACCAGCGCGGGCACGTTCCTGATGGGGATCGCGGGCGTGCTCATCATGGGGTACGGCGGGATCCTGATCATGGAGGACGCGCTCACGGTCGGCGAACTCTTTTCCTTCACCCTGTTTCTGGGCTTCCTGATCGCTCCCGTGATACAGATGGCCAACATCGGCACCCAGATGACCGAAGCCTTCGCCGGCCTCGACCGCACCGCCGAGCTCCTCTCCTGGCCTACGGAGGACGCCGACCCCAGGCGCGTCGTGGAGATGCCGCCCATCCAGGGCCGGTTGCGCTTCGACGAGGTTCACTTCCGGTACGACGAGGACAAGCCCGTCCTTCAGGGGATCAGCTTCGATGTGGAACCCGGGACGGTCGTGGCGCTGGTGGGCAGCTCCGGATCGGGCAAGTCAACCCTCGCCAGCCTGGCGGCGTCTTTCCTCAACCCGGACCAGGGACGCGTTCTGGTCGACGATGTGGACTTGCGCGAGGTAAGGCTGGCCAGCTACCGGAACCAGCTGGGGCTGGTGCTTCAGGACGACTTCCTCTTCGATGGCACCATCAGCGACAACCTCCTCTTTGCGCGCCTGAGCGCGAGTGCGCATGAAGTCCAGCACGCCGCCCGGCAGGCCTACGTCACCGAGTTCAGCGACCGCTTTCCGAAAGGGCTCGACACCGTCATCGGAGAGCGGGGAGTCAAGCTCTCGGGCGGACAGCGCCAGCGCGTCACGATCGCCCGCGCGATTCTCGCCAACCCCCGTATCCTTTTTCTGGACGAAGCGACCTCCAGCCTGGACACCGAGAGCGAAGCCCTCATTCAGGCCTCTCTCGCCCAGCTCCTCAGGGGACGCACCACCCTGGTGATCGCGCACCGCCTGTCCACGATTCGTCGCGCCGACCTCATTCTCGTCCTGGAGGACGGCCGCGTCGTGGAGCGGGGCAGGCATGAGGACCTCATCGCGCGCCGGGGTCGCTACCACGAGTTGTACACGGTCCAGGCACGTATCTGACGACCGTTATTTTGACGCATGTCTGTCGCAATTTGTCGCACCTTCATGGGGAGGGGGGTTGCGTTCCGGCTCAAGTGTCTGAAAACTGTTTTCCCAGGGAGTTGGAGCATCGATCTCGCGTTCGAGGTCGACGGGCCGGGTGCCATAATGAGGAGGATTGCCGCATGAGATTGTTTAGCAGCTACTTCAAATTGTTTAGCAGCTACTTCAATGGGTCAGGGTGGCTGGCAGCCGTACTACTGGTGGCATTGCCGGCTGCCGCGCACGCGCAGGGTTCCCTCGAGGGAACGATCCGCGACGGCGCGACCAACCAGGGGCTGGCTGGCGCCCAGGTGTTCATCTCCGCCCTGTCAATCGGCGGACTCAGCGACAGCGACGGCTCCTTCCAGGTCGGAGGCATTCCCGCCGGAACCCACTTGATCGAAATCCGGCTGATCGGGTACGCCTCCGCCAGCCAGGAAGTCACCATCGCGGACGGCCAGGTGACGCAACTCAACATCACGATCAGCCAGGAGGCCATCGCGCTGGCAGGGATCGTCGCCATCGGGACGCGGGCCCGACCACGCACCGTGACCGAATCCGCCGTCCCCGTCGACGTCATCCCGAGCTCGGAAATCATCAACCAGGGCGACACCGACTTCGCCAACCTGATCCGCAACGTGGTGCCGTCGTTCAACGTGAACATCCAGCCCATCAGTGACGCGGCCACCTTCGCGCGCCCGGCCAACCTGCGCGGGCTCGCCCCCGATCACACGCTGATTCTGGTGAACGGGAAGCGCCGCCACCGCACGGCGGTCATCACCTGGTACGGCAACGGCCTGGCGGACGGGTCGCAGGGCCCTGACATCGCACTGTTTCCGGGGTTGGCGCTGGAGCAGGCCGAGGTGCTGCGCGACGGCGCGTCGGCGCAGTACGGCTCCGACGCCATCGCGGGGGTGATGAACTTCGTGCTTAACAACAACCGCTCCGGCGGAGCCCTGGAGATCAAGACGGGCGCACATCTTCTCGGGACGACCGGCGAACCCTTCCAGGATGATCCGATTCCGGGCGACGGGGAGATGTACAGCATTGCGGGCAATATCGGTCTGCCTCTCGGGGAGACCGGGTTCCTCAACCTGACCGGCGAGTACAGCAACGCCAACCCCACCGACCGCAGCGTGCAGCGGAACGACGCGCTCGCGCTGGTCGGGGCCGGCAACCAGGATGTCCGCACGCCCGCTCAGGTCTGGGGTTCTCCCCAGATATCCGATGAAATCAAGCTGTGGGCGAATACGGGCTACCTGTTCAGCGACGCCCTGTCGTTCTACGGGCACGGCAACTACGTGAGCAAGCAGGTGGAGGGCGGCTTCTATTTCCGGAATCCGAACACCCGTAGCGGCGTGTTCGGGACCTCGAACGACGCCGGAGAGTCCATTCTCCTGATCGGCGACATGCTCGACGCGCGCGACGGAGTGCTGGACGGTTCGGCCAACTGCCCGGAGGTACGGGTGAGCGGCGGCGTCGTGTCCGATCGCGGGGCGTTGAGCCAGGTTCTCAACGACCCCAACTGCTTCACCTTCCAGAAGATCTTCCCCGGAGGCTTCACGCCGCAGTTCGGCGCGTACGTGCTCGACGCCTCCGCGGTGGCCGGCCTCAGGGGCATCCGGGGCCAGCTGAACTGGGACGCCAGCGCCAGCTGGGGCAAGTCCAACATGGACTTCTACATGTACAACACGGTGAACGCCTCGCTGGGGCCGGACCAGCCGTGCAGCGACCAGGGCACCTCGATCGCCGTCCCGGACCAGCCGTGCACGCCGTACTTCCATCCGGGCATCTACGATCAGCAGGAGGTCAACCTCAACGCCGACCTCTCGTACGAGGTGAACGAAAGGGTGAACGTCGCCGGCGGCGCTGAATGGAGGAACGAGCGCTTCGAGATCGTCCCGGGCGACAGGGCTTCGTGGACCGAGGGTTCGCTCGCGACCCAGGGCTTCACCCCCGGCTCCAACGGCTTCACCGGCTTCGGGCCCCTCACCGAGGGCGCCTGGGACCGCAGCAACTTCGCCGGCTACGGTGACGTCGAGTTCCGGGATCCGGCAGGCGCGTGGACGTTCGGCGTCGCCGGGCGCATCGAGAATTTCTCGGACTTCGGCACCACGGTGAACGGAAAAATCGCGGCCCGGACGACCGTCTCGGAGGGCTTCGCTCTGCGGGGCAGCGCCAGCACCGGCTTCCGCGCCCCCACGCCCGGCCAGCAGAACGCCTTCAACGTCTCGACGATCTACGATCCCGAGATCATGGACCTCACCAACAACGGCACGATTCCGTCGACATCCCCCTTGGCTCAAGAGTTTGGCGGCGAAGCGCTCACGCCGGAGAAGTCGGTGAACCTGGCGTTGGGTGCCGTGCTTGAGCGCGGCCGGTTCAGCCTCACCACCGACTTCTTCCAGATCAACGTAAACGACCGTCTTACGACGAGCGCCGACCGAAAGCTCAGCCCGGCGGAGATCGACCAGCTCGTGGCCGACGGTATCATCCGGCCGGGCGGGGTGCTGGCGCGGTTCCGCTTCTTCATCAACGACTTCGCGACCCGCACCCGGGGAATCGATCTCGTGGCCACCTACCGGATGGAAGGCGCGAACGGTTCCACCACCAACATCACCAGCGCCTGGAACTGGACCTCGACCAAGGTGACGGACTTCAACTCCGGCACTCTCACGGGCACGCGCATTCGCATTCTGGAGGAGGGACTCCCGAACGTGCGCGGCAACGTCGCCCTCAACCACACCTTCTCCAACGGCATGCGGGCGCTCGTGCGCGGCAGCTACTGGGGCGGCTACTACGACGGAGAGACTCCCTACTACGTGTCTGATTCCAGCAACACGATCGACTATCCGGCGCGCATCCTCTTCGACGTGGAGGCAGCCCACTCCCTGACCGAGAACTGGAACCTGACGGTAGGAGTCCAGAACGTGCTGAACACCACACCGGAGGAATATCCCGGCGCGGCCGACGGGGTCGGCAACCGGTACGGCCAGTTCACGCCCTTCGGCTTCAACGGCGCCTTCCTGTACAGCAAGCTGGGGTACAGGTGGTAGTCTAGAACCGATCCGCCCAAGGCGGAGGGAGCATCAAACGGCCCCGGAGGGTTGCTCGACCTTCCGGGGCCGGTTTCTGCCACCACGCCCGTCCACGGCCTCGCACACAGTTGGTCAAATGACCTTGAGTCCCTCAGAGGCCCGATCCATGCTCATTCCTCGATCCCTGCTCACCGGCGTAATCCTCCTCGCCGCCACCGCGTGCATCTCGACATCGGCGCTGGGGTCGTATCGGGCCGATGACGCGCCCTGCTATGATCGCTCCGCTGAGCCCTGGACGGCGGTCGTCGACGCCCACCTCCACTTTCGCCCCTTCGGAGGTGCCGAGATCCCGTTCGAGGAACTGGTCTCCTATCTGGAGGAAACGGGCGTGCTGTTTGCCAACGTCTACGGCATCGGCCAGACGCTCCCCGACTCGTCGTCCTGCACCTACTATCTGGACTGTCCCGGAACCCCGCTGACGCCATCGCTCAGGAACGATCTGGCCAACGCCGCCGAGTACGTGGCGAATCCGTCTTCGCTCGTTCATCTGACGATGTCGATGACCTTTCCCGACCTGTCGCGCCCCGCCACCATTCTCCCGGCAATGCGGCGCCTGGAGGAGGAATACCCGGGCGTGTTCTCGTGGATGGGCGAAGTCAACCTGGTCAAGCAGGCCGTGTTCGCCAACGGCCGGGGGCCGGTCCCCGAGGTCCTCCCCGAATGGGCGGCCTTCATGGAGGTCCTGCGGGAACGGAACATGCCGCTTTCCATCCACGCGGATCTGGGCAACAACGACGAGCCGACCCGGTACCTCGCGCTGATGGAGGAGGCGCTGCGCCTGTACCCCGACAACAGGATCGTCTGGATGCATATGGGATTGTCGCGGGAGCTCACTGAAATGGACCCGGCCCGGCACGTCGCGGTCATGAAGTCGGTGCTGGATCGCTATCCGCATCTCATGCTGGACATATCCTGGCGCGTCATCGACGACGCCTATTTCTCCGATCCGGAGACGAGGGCCGTCTACGTTCCGTTTCTGAACGAATACTCGGAGCGAATCCTGCCCGGGACGGACTTCCTGGCCTCCAGGGACAAGGACCTCGAGGTCTACCGGACCGAATTGAACGTCACAGGCCGGATCCTGCGCCACCTCGACGACACCGCCTTCCGCAACATCGCGCTGGGACAGAACTATTTCCGGCTGCTGGGCCTGGACTACGTAGCTCCCACGGTGTGCGAGGATCTTGGACGGACGTCACCGTCAGGCATCGCCCCGAGCCCCCGGCCCCGGTAGGATCTCTTGAGCTACAATGAATCCCTCAGATTTCAACGACAGGGATGGATCGACGTGAAGACAGCGGCTGCGGCAGTTCTCGCTCTCCTGGGTTTTGCGGCGGCGCTCCCGGCGCAGGCTCAGGTCGGATATCATGCCGGTGTCGTAGTGGACATGTGGGATCGTGATGCCGGCTACGAGGAGGCCTATTTTTCGGCTGGAGTGTCGTGGGCTCCAGGCGGTTGGGAGTACAGAGCTTCTGCGCTCGCGCTTATCCTCCAGTCGGACTCTTCACTCAGGATTGGTGGGGATGCGTCAGCGAGCCGCTTGTTCTTCAGGGGTAGCAGGCTGGAACCGCTGCTGGGTGCAGGTACCATGATATTTCAGACGAATACGATGCCCCACGAACAGGCAGGCATTGCCGTGGCGCCGCTACTGATCATCGGGACGAAACTGAACGTGGCATCTGGTATCAGCTTGAGGCTGGATTACAGAGGCGTATATGGGATATTCCCGTCAATGTTCGCGGGAATATCGTTTAGTCCAGGGCAATAGTGTAGCGGTCCCGGCTACAAGCGTGCCCGTATCTCCCATAAATCCGGAAAGACGGGCTTGTTGAGGGTGGTGGCCAGGTACTTCGATCCCGCCGACCCTCCCGTCCCGCGCTTACGTCCGATGGTCCGCTCGACCATCTTCATGTGCCGGTAGCGCCACTCCTGGAGGCCCTCGTCCAGGTCCACGAGACGCTCGCACAGCGCGGCGTTGCGCCCGTCACGGCGATAGATGTCGACAAGGATCGGCTGCACTGCCTCTTCCGCTGTCACGGGCCGGGTGACATCCCGCTCGAGAACCTGCCGGGGAACGTCGTATCCCTCGTTCGCGAGATAGTGCAGAAAGAAGTCCCACAGCGTCGGCTCGCTCCAGCGGCGTTCCAGGTCCAGGCGCGCGCGCCCTGCCGGCTCAAACCGCTGGACGGCCGCCGGCTCCTTCCAGCCGAGACGGAACTCGAGGGCCCGGAACTGGTGTGACTGGAAGCCGCTGGCGGTGTCGAGGTGGTCCCGGAAGGTCAGGAACTCGACAGGGCTCATCGTCTCCAGGATGTCGAGCTGCGCGACCAGCACCTTGAGGATGGTGAGGATGCGCTTGAGCGTGTGCTGAGCCCGGGGCGCGTCTCCGCTCTCGAGTAATCGACAGCAGTAGTCGATCTCGTGCAGGATCACCTTGAACCACAGCTCATACACCTGGTGGATGACGATGAACAGCGTCTCGTCGTGCTCAACGTCATCCCTCGGCTTCTGAAGCTCGAGAAGCTCGTCCAGCTTCAGGTAGCGCGCGTAGTTGACGGCTTCGGGGTTGGGCGTCACTCGCTCAGCCTCGGCGGCTCCTCCAGATAGCCCTCCTCGATCAGGATGGCCTCGATTTCATGCCAGACGGCCAGCTGGCGCTCGTGGATGCTGTCGTGCTCCAGCGCCACTTCGGAGATGCGCGCATCGCATTCGCGCACGAAGTAGAGCGCGTCGAGGACCGCGTCGTCGTCCTCCGACTCCGCGGCTTCGTGCGCTTCCAGGACCAGGAAGACGTCCGCGGCGGCGACGTGATAGGCAAAGCTCAATCCCGCCTCCGCAGATCGTCTCCGGCCGGACTCAGTTGGCCGCCGTAATCGTGGCGCGCAGGATGCGTTCCAGATTGCGAATGTGGACTTCCAGCTCCGCCTGCAGCTCCTCGTAGCGAACCTGCGCGTCGCGCCCGGGCACCTGGTCGGCCCGGTTGAGCATCGAATAGAGGTAGTTCATCTGGCTGAGGAGCATGCGCTCGGGATAGCGGATGCCGTCCGCGCTCTCGTCCACCAGGGCCCTCTCGATGGCCTGGAGCGACTCGAGGGCTTCCTGCATCTCGTCGCGGTCCTCGAGCCCGGGCGTGACCTCGTCGATCTTGGCCGCGGCCATGCGCGCCTGGCTGAGCGCGTCGCGTACCTGCATGGCCAGCGCGAACTGCGCGCGCAGGTGCTCGAGGGTGACGCCGTCGGCGGCCACGCGCGGATCCATCACGACTTCAACGGGCTGGGTGGCGCTCAAGCCGCCCGTGCTGAGGCGTACCTGGTAGGATCCCGGGACGGCGATCGGACCGCTGCGGCCCGCGCGGGCGGGATTCGCATCCCACGGCCCAGGGTAGCGGAAGTCCCAGGTGAACCGGTGCATGCCGGCGGAGTTGTCCACCCTGGGCGTGCCGACGCGCTCCATGGCGGGCGCGCGCATGCCGGGGTCGGCAGGCGGAACCATCTCCTCGCCCATGGCCTCGCTCGAGAAGGAGCGTACCAGGTTCCCTTCGGCGTCCAGGATGTCGAGCGTGACCTCTCCCGCGTCGTTCGCCAGGTAGTAGTCGATGACCGCTCCGGCCGCGGGGTATTGGGGCGCCGCCGGGTCGTTGCCGCCTCCGAAGCCGGAGCTGAAGGCGCGGTACGCCGGACGCGGAGCGAAGAGATGGGCGTCCGCGGCGGCAACCTGGTCGTTGAGCTCGTGGAGCGGGCCCAGGTTGTCGATGATCCAGAATCCCCGGCCCATCGTAGCCAGAACCAGATCCTTCTGGTGCACCTTGATGTCGTTGATGGGCGTGGTGGGCATGTTCAGCTTGAACGACTGCCAGCTCGCGCCGTCGTCAAACGAGATGAACATCCCGAACTCGGTGCCGGCGTAGAGGAGGCCGACGCGGTCGGGATCCTCGCGCACCACGCGCACCGGATAGTCGTCCGGGATCCCGTTCTGGCCGGTGGTGATGCGGGTCCACGACTCTCCGTAGTCCTCCGTCCGGTAGGCGTAGGGCTGGAAGTCGCCCAGCTGGTACCGGAGGATGGTCGCATATGCCTTGGCTGGATTGTGCGGCGACACCTCCACGTTCTGCACCCGGCCGCGCCCCGGCATGTCCGGGGTCACGTCGGTCCAGTTGGCGCCGCCGTCGCGGGTGACGTGGATGGGGCCGTCGTTGGCGCCCGTCCAGATCACGTTGGGGTCGTGAAGCGACTCCTGGATATCGTACAGGACGCTGTAGTGCTCCTCTCCGGTGATGTCGCGCGTGATGGGACTCCCGGAGGGCACCTGGGTTTCGGGCTCGAACGCGGTGAGGTCCGGGGAGATGGTCTCCCAGGTCATTCCTTCGTCGGTCGTGCGGTGGACGTACTGCGAGGTGTGGTAGACGACGTTCGGGTCGTTCGGTGATACGTGGATGGGCGCCACCCGCTGGAAGCGGTAGGGCAGGTCGGCCGGGTTGCGGCCGTACAGGTCCCAGGCGCCCACGTAGTACTGCTTCTCCTGGTCGGTGCTCCAGCTGTAGCGCCCGAAGCGGCCCTTGCAGTTGGCGTAGACGATATCCGGATTCCCCGGCCGCGGCACCGCCGGCCCGGTCTCGCATCCGCCGATGGCGCGCCAGTGCGCCGTATGGCCTGCAGGCGCTCCGTAGGGCCTCCGGCTGGGCACGGCGATCGTGGAGTTGTCCTGCTGGCCGGCGTACAGCCAGTAGGGGAAGCGGTCGTCGATGTCGACCTGGTAGAGCTCGGCGGTGGGCTGGTTGTTCTGGGTGGACCAGGTGAGGCCGCCGTCTCGGGTGACGTTCGCGCCCCCGTCGTTCGACTGGACGAAGAGGTCGGGATCGTCCGGGTTGATCCACATGTCGTGGTTGTCGCCGTGGGGGGTCGGGCGGCGCTGCCAGTCCGCCCCGCCGTTGGTGGACTTGTAGAACCCCTCGTTGTTGACGTAGACGATGTCCGCGTTGGTGGGATCGGCGTCCACGCCGGTGTAGTAGAAGGGCCGGTTCAGGATCGGGTTGTAGCTGGATACCTGACGCCAGGTGGCGCCCCGGTCGTCGGAACGGTACAGGCCGTCCTCGGGCTCGGGCGCTTCGATGAGCGCGTAGATCCGGTCCGGGTCGGCCGGGGACACCGCCAGGTCGCTCTTCCCGAAGAGTCCGCCGGGCAGCCCCTGCTCCAGCTTCGTCCAGTTGTCGCCCCCGTCGGAGGACTTGTAGATCCCGCCCTCCATGGCTCCGCTGATGATGGTCCACGGCTTGCGCTCGCCCCGGTACATGCCGACGTAGATCTCATCCGGGTTGTCCGGCGCGAATTCGAGATCCACCGCCCCCGTCGAGTCGGAGACGAAGAGAACCTGGCTCCAGTTGGCTCCCCCGTCGCGGCTGCGGTACACGCCACGCTCCGGATTCGGCGCGAAGGCGTTCCCCATCGCCGCCACGAAGACCACCTCCGGATCGTCGGGGTGCACCTCCACCGCGCCGATCTGGCCGGCATCGGGCAGGCCGATGAAGCGCCAGCTCTGCCCGGCGTCGTCGGAGCGATACACGCCCTTGCCGGTGATCACGTTGCTGCGGATGCCGTCCGAGCCGGTGCCCGCGTAGACGATGTCCGGATCGGAGGGCGCCACCCGGATCGCTCCCAGCGAACCGGTCGCCAGATAGCCGTCGGAGATGGGCCGCCAGCTCTGGCCGTAGTCGCTGGTCTTCCAGATGCCGCCTCCGACCGTCCCCATGTAGAAGGTTTCGGGATGGCTGGGGTGGCCCGCGACGGTGGTCACGCGCCCGCCTCGCGACGGCCCGACGGTCCGGTAGCGCATCCCGTCGAAGAGGGACGGGGAGATGGCGCCGGCCGCGGATGGGTTGGACTGCGCCTCGCCGGGTGCGGCCGAAAACGCGAACGGAAGTGTCGAGAGCGCGAGCAGTACGGGAATGACGTTCTTCATGAGAGCCCCTTGGAGAATCAGCGACAAGACCAGACCAATCTAAAGCGACGCGCCGGGCTCCGCTTCCCCAAGGGAACCCGGAAGCCTCGTCTACACATCCTTCCGGCGGCGCCCGGCCGCCAGTCTCTCGACCCGCGATGCCAGTCCGGGCTCGCCCAGCGACTCGGCCACGCGTCCGAAACCGGCCGTCGCGCCCGCCCAGCGAAGGTCGTCGACCGTGTCGAAGAGTTGAGTGTCATCCCGGAGGGTTGCCAGGTCGCGAAAGAGCAGCGCGTCTTCCCAGCCCGCGCGAAGATTCTCCTGGAGCCGCGCGGCGCCGCGCACCGTGACTGCCCACGGCAGGCTGCGCCGGGGAATGGACTCCAGGTGCCCGTAGTGGGCCAGCACCCGGGACGTCGACTTGGCGCCCCAGCCTGGGATTCCCGGAAACCCGTCCGCGCTGTCCCCCACCAAAGCCAGGTAGTCGGGGATGGAGGCGGGCCGCACTCCGAACCTGGCCACGACCCCGGTTTCATCCCGCAGCGTGCGATGGCGGCGGTCGAACTGGACGATGCGTTCGCCGGAGACACATTGGCTCAGATCCTTGTCGGGCGTGCAGATGAACACCTGTTCGACCTCCGGGTTCGCGCCGGCCAGGCGGGCCGCCGAAGCCAGCCCGTCGTCGGCTTCCAGCTCGACCATGGGCCAAACGGCGACGCCCATCGCGGCCAACGCGCCTTCCAGAGGATGAAACTGCGCCCAGAGCGCGGGGTCGATGCCGGCCGAACTCTTGTATCCGGGCCAGAGGTCGTTCCGGAACGACTCGATCACATGGTCGGTCGCGACCCCGATGTGCGTGGCGCCCGCCTCCAACATTCCCAGAAGCGACCGCAGAACGCCCAGCAGCCCGCCCACTTCCCGTCCGGCCCGGTCGCGGCGCGACGGGACCGCGTAGAAGTGGCGAAACAGCTCATAGGTGCCGTCGATCAGGTGGACGTTCATGAACCGCCTGACTCCTTTGCCGGTTGCGGAATCGATGTGACGGGACTGCGCTCACGGCAACGATGCGGGACAACTGCCACGCCACGCAAACGGTCCGCAGGGCTTCGCGCTCGTCCCCGTCCCTGGTGCGTGCCTCCGTCCCGGCGGGCTCTGCCTGCGCGCCACGCGTCGCTTCCCGCATTGACACGCCATTCGCTGGACAACCTTATTCACGACGCGCCTCTCAGCGCGCTGAGCCCTCGATCCCGAGAGGAGGTGTGGATATGCGTACCCTCGCCCGCCGAACAACCCTTCTCGCATCATGGCTGGCCATCGCCGGTCTGGCCCTCCCGCGCGGCACCCAGGCGCAGATGGACGTGCCGCCCCAGGTCACCACCGCCTTCGTGAACGCGAACGTGGTGCCGATGGACCGCGAGGGCGTTCTCGCCGGGTACACGGTCGTGGTCTCGAAGGGCCGCATCGTCAGCGTGGGTCCGTCCGCTTCGGTGACCCCCCCCGCCGACGCCATGGTCATCGACGCCAGCGGGCAGTACCTCATGCCGGGGCTCGCCGAGATGCACGGGCACATGCCCGGCGGGGATCTGGAGGAGAAGGTCATGTTCCTGTACGTGGCGAACGGTGTCACCACCGTGCGCGGCATGCTGGGACAGGACGGCCACCTGGCGCTGCGGGCCAGAGCCAACGCCGGCGAGATCGTCGCCCCGACGCTCTACCTGGCCGGCCCGAGCTTCAACGCCCAAAGCGTGAACTCTCCGGCGGAGGCGGAGGCGCGCGTGCGCCGGCAGAAGCAGGAAGGATGGGATCTTCTCAAGATCCATCCCGGGCCTACGCTCGCGGAATACGACGCGATGGCGGTCACCGCCCAGGAGGTGGGAATTCGCTTCGGCGGCCATGTGCCTGCGGATGTGGGGCTCGAGCACGCCATCCTGATGGGGCAGGAGACCTTCGACCATCTGGACGGCTACATCGAGTATCTCGATGCCTTCGAAGGGCCGGTGGATGAAGATCGCCTGGAGGAAATCGTGCGGCTGACCCGGGACGCGGCCGCCTGGGTGGTGCCCACGATGGTGCTCTGGGAAGTCGGCATCATCGGGCGAGGCGACGCGGATGAAATGACCGGCTACCCGGAGATGCGCTACTGGCCGGCGGAGGCGGTGCAGGGCTGGGCGCGCCGGCAACGCGCGGCGGCAGCTGGAACGACTCCCGAGCGCGCGGCGGTCTGGGCGGCGAACCGCAACCGGGTGCTGAAGGCCCTGTCCGATGGTGGAGCGGGCATCCTCATGGGCACCGATTCGCCGCAGATCTTCAGCGTGCCCGGTTTCTCGCTGCATCGCGAGATGAGGGCGATGGCCGAAGCCGGAATGTCGCCCTACGAGATCCTGGTCAGCGGCACCCGCAACGTCGGCCAGTACTTCCAGCGGCTCGACACGTTCGGCACGGTCGCGGTCGGCCGGCGCGCGGACCTGCTGCTCCTGAACGCCAATCCGCTGTCCGACATCGGCAACGTGGCCAACCGGGCGGGCGTCATGTTCCGGGGACGCTGGCTCCCGGAAGAGGGAATTCAACGCAGGCTGGAGGAGATCGCGAGTGAACTGGGGAACTGAGATGAGCGGGTGTGTCGGGGCAGTGCAAGGTCTCAAACGCCTGGTGGGCAGGCCATTCCGCATGGTACGTGGTCTCACCGGGCCGCCGCGTGGTTCCGGTCGGAGGGTGCGTGCACTCGCCACGGCGGCACGTCTTCCGTCAGTCGCTCCCGTTCTGTCCTCCCTGGCACTTGCCGCGACGTTTCTTGTTGCGCGGCCGGCCATCGCCCAGAGCGGCGATGCGGACGCGTGGAGAGCCGTCATCTCCCGTTTCGAGCAGAAGATCGAGACTCAGGTGGCCGCCGACGACGTTGGGGGAATCAGCGTCGCCGTTGCGCGAGGCAGCGACGTCGTATGGGCCCGGGGCTTCGGCTGGGCCGACCGCGAAGGCCGCATCCCTGCGGGCGTGGGTTCCATCTACCGGGTGGGTTCGATCTCCAAGACCGTCACCGCCGTGGTGATGATGCAGGCCATCGAGCGGGGCTACTTCGAACTCGATCAGCCCCTGAGCAGCTCTTTCGCGGTCGCGGCCCGTTTCCCTGAAGCGAGAGAGGGCACGCCCCCTCCGACATTCCGCCAGTTCGCGAGCCATACGTCCGGTCTCTCGCGCGAACCCGCCTGGGACAGCGCGGCTTCCGGTCCCATCGGCATATGGGAAGAGCGCGTCGTGGCATCGATTCCGCTGAGCCGGTTTCAGAACGCGCCGGGAGCGGAGTACTCGTATTCGAACATCGGTTACGGCGTTCTCGGCCTGGCGGTGGCGCGGGCCGTGGGACGGCCCTTCATGGAACTCGTCGAAGAGGATGTCTTCAAGCCCCTGGGGATGACCAGCTCCACCTTCGTCATCGGCCCCGAACTGGCTCCCCGGCTGACCGCCGGCTACGTGAACCGGGGAGATGGCAGCCCCGACCCCGAAGTTCCGGCGCGCGAGCACGCCGGGCGCGGCTATAAGGTGCCAAACGGAGGCGTGTATTCGACCGTCCTCGACCTGGCGCGCTTCATGGGCGCGCTGCAGGGCAGGGCCTCACGCGCCGTTCTCTCCGATGCGAGCGTCGAGGAGATGAGCCGGGTACACACGCCCGAAGACCCCGCCAACGGCTACGGGCTCGGCCTCATGGTGCGCACGACGGACGATGGCGCCCGGCTCATCGGCCACTCGGGTTCGGTGGCCGGCTACAACGCCTACATGGTGTTCGAGCCCGAGTCGGGTCTGGGCGTCGTGCTTTTGCGCAACTACAACCAGAGCGATGCGAGCCTGGGCGCTGCGGGACAGGAACTGCTTCTGGAGCTGCTGGCCGCGCTCGACTAGCGTCTCATCGCACTCAGCGACGCTCCGGCCTCGCTCAGCGCTCCCACTGCCGACGATGGTGAAGCGCCCTGGCAGCCCAGGCAAACTGAAAGAAGTACCTTCTCAATCCTTCTGCGGAATCCTCCGGTACGGCTGGATCGAAGAACAGTCGGCAGAATTCCTCGCGCGCTCGCAGGATCTCCTGGCAGCGGTGGCCCAGCCACCTGGGGTCGGTTGCGGTGAGATCGAAGAGTTCCAGAGCCCGCTCGAAGGCGCTCTCGAATCGACTCCCCTGTCCCGCCTCGCTGGCCCGGATGGCACGCTCGACTTCGCTTCCCACATTTCCGAGTTGTTCTATCAGCTCCAGCCGTGCCCAGCCTCCGGCTGCGGCGCTCTGGTGCAACGGCTTCCTCATTCCGGGAGGACCAGAGATGCGACGACGTCGCGGATGCGTGCGCGCAAGAGCGCATCGTCAACACCCCGGGAGCGGTTCCCCCGGCTTGGGCGCAAGTTGATCATCGAGTCGAACTCGACCCAGTCGGGCCCGCTCTCGTCCGGGTAGAGGTTGATCCCCCACAGGTTCCACTGGCTTGAGCCGTCCGCGAGCAGTGCGGCCTCGTCGTCCGCGTGCAGGGAACCGCCGATCGCCATGATGCCGCGCGAAACGTCGACTACGGCCTTGATCATATCTCCGAACTGCTCTTCAGCCAGTCGCGCTACTTCGGCGCGGGAAATGGACTCTCTCAGGATGCATCCCGCTGTCAAACCGTTACCTCCTTCAAATCGGATTGGGCGAGTAACCTAACTGGCTCAACAGCGGGACTCCACTAGCCGTATTTCGACCCGGGCACTCCTGGCTCGTCCGGCAGAAACAATCTGACCTGGCCGCCCCGCTCGGGCCTCCGGAACCGCCGGGTGGACAAGTCCGGTGAATGCTGGTTGAATCCGAGCTTCCGGCAGCTTGCCCGAAAGAGGTTCCAGAGATGTTCGGCGAAGGGTCCCGTGCCGCGGCCCCGTCGTCCGAAGCGGGAATCGTAGAGCTTGCCCCCATGCGTTTCCGTGATCCGCGCGAGCACCTTCCCGCGCCGGTCGGGGAAGTGCTGATGCAGCCATTCCGCGAACAGCTCCTTCACCCCCAGCGGAAGCCTCAGGAGCATCATCCCGGCATGGGTCGCCCCCGCTTCCCGGGCCGCCGCCAGGATTTCCGGGAGCTCGTGGTCGTTCAGCCCCGGGATCAGCGGAGCCACGTTCACGCCGACCGGGATGCCAGCGCCCGCCAGCGCCTTCACCGCCGCCAGCCGCCGGGCGGGAATCGAGGTTCGCGGTTCCATGACCCGGCGAAGGTCGTTGCGCAGCGACGTGATCGAGAGCGTCACCACGACCGTGCCAAGCTCCGCCATCCGCGACAGGATGTCGATGTCACGGGTCACCAGGTGGTTCTTGGTGATGATCGTCACCGGGTGGCGGCACTTGAGGAGCACCTCCAGGCAGGCGCGCGTGATCCTGAGCTTGCGCTCGATGGGCTGGTAGGGGTCGGTCACTCCGCTGAGCGCCAGCGGTTGCGGCTCCCACTTGGGTGCCGCCAGCGCCTTTTCCAGCAGCTCCGCGGCCTGAGGCTTCACCATGATCCGGCTTTCGAAGTCGAGCCCGGCGGAAAAGCCCAGGTATTCGTGCGTCGGACGCGCGTGGCAGTAGCTGCACCCATGCTCGCAGCCCCGGTACGGGTTCAGACTGACCGAGAAGCCCAGGTCCGGACTCGAGTTGCGCGAGATGACGCTCTGCGACCGGTCCATGAAGAATTGCGTCTTCCGGGGCGGCCCGTCCTCGCCCTCGCCCTCCGCCTCCAGCTCCACATGGAGCCGCTCGAAGCGGTTGGGCAGGTCGGTTGAGGCTCCGCGGCCTCTGAGGGGCAGTCTCATTGGGGGGGGAACGTGCGTTCCTCCCGCTTGGCTCCGCCGTCGCTGACCACGCAGACGTGATGTGTCTCCGTTGCCCAGTCGACTCCGGCGAAGCAGGCGTACTGTTCTACCATACTCCCTCCCTTGCGAAGGTCTCCTTCCAGGCGAAGGTCCGTGGGCGCCGCGATGCCTGCCGATCCCTGTACTGGCGCTCGATGGCGCAAACTCCCCACTGGGCATCCATCGCGGCTCCGGGCCGGGGTACGAGTCCCCCCCAGGTGCTCGGCGGCACAGGGGGCGTTTGGTTACTCCCGGCCTGGTCGCCCGTGCTACGTTCAAGAACATTCGATCTAACGCGAACCCCGCTGACAAGGGTACAGGGGGCGCGTCTTTGTCGACAGTCCTCCGGCGAACCGCCCGGAGCAGTCAGGCAGCTGGCACGTGAATCAGAGATTCGGTATTTATTCGGTAACATGGTTTGGGGAAGTTCCGCAAGAGCGGCCGGTGTCGGCCGGCTGCCGGCGGGCGCATGTAGTTTTGCATCTCCGGCCACGGTCGTATGGTGTAGGCGTCGTTGATGACGTTTCCGGAGCACGCGAAGCAAGAAGGCGATCCAATGAAGAAACTGCGTTCTCACCCCGCCCATGCCCTGGCTTGGTTATCGCTATGCGTCGTCGCCCCGGGGGCAGCCGGCGCGCAGGATGGGTCGGGTACCATGGCCCTGGTGGGCGGGATGGTTCTGGACGGATACGAGACTCTTCCCATCCATCACGCAGCCGTCGTCATCGAGGGAGACCGCATCGTCGCGGTGGGTCCGGCCAGCGAAATCGACATTCCCGCCGGCGCCGAGATCATCAACACGGAGGGCATGACCATGCTCCCCGGCCTCGTGGATCTTCACGTGCATCTGATGATCCTGGGGCACGGAGAGTCTGCGGAGTGGTGGCCGATCCTCGACGAGGCCAGGGAAGAGATGATGGCCATCTCGGCGAAGCAGCTCCTGATGGCCGGCGTCACCACGGCCGTCGATCTGGGAGGCCCGATCGAGATTCTCAAAGTCAGGGAGGCGATCGACGAGGGGCGGCTGCCGGGACCCCGCATGCTGGTCAGCGGGCCCTGGATCGCGCGATCAGGCGGGCGGTTCCCACTCTGGATCCAGCGCCTGATCACCTCTCCGGAGGAAGCCGCGGAGCAGGCCGACGACCTGATCGATGCGGGAGTCGACGTCATCAAGACGTGGGTGGGCATGACCGAGGAGGACATTCGCGCGGTCGTGAACACCGCGCACCGGCGGGGAATCGAGGTCCATAGCCACCTCTACGCCCCCGGGGACATGTGGGCCGCAATTCGGGGCGGAACGGATGTCATTCAGCATGCGGGATCGGGCGGCAACCCGCCGTACACCGATGATCTGATCGCGGAGATCGCGCATCGCGGAATCCCCGTGGTCCAGACCATCGCCCATCGCATCTGGGTCTATCCCGCTACGCTGGAGTTCCCTGAGCGCCTGCAGGATGCGCGGCTCAAGGAGGACCTTCCGGCCGACCTGTATCAGGAGTTTCAGCGTTCCTTTGAAGACTTCCAGAGGAGTTCCTACTTCCGCACGGCGCCACGCCAGATTCGTAACTCGAAGATCGCCGCCCGCCAGTTCATTGAAGGAGGCGCGGTCATCGCCATGGGCACCGATTCAGGGTCTCCCATGAATTTTCATACCGAGGCCGCCTGGAGAGAGGTTTCCGCCCTCGTGGACTCCGGCATGACGCCGCTGGCGGCCATCTCCGCCTCCACCAAGACAGGGGCCGAAGTCATCGGCCGGGGCAGGGATCTGGGAACGATCGAGCCGGGCAAACTGGCCGACATCATCGTAGTGGAGGGGAATCCGCTGTTCGACATCAACGTGCTGGGATACGTCCGGATGGTCGTGAAGGACGGCGTGAGATACAGGTAATCGACGACTCTTCTCCATCCACCCTCTGACAGGATATCCGAAGAAATGAACACCAATCGACGCGACTTCCTCAGGCTGTCCGCGCTGGCGGGCAGCGGTCTGGGCCTCGGTCTGGCTTCCACGTCACCGCTCAACGGGCTTGTGCCCGCGGGGCCGCGCCCGCCTCAGGCGGCGTCCCGCATCCTCCTGCTCGGGGGCACGGGATTCATCGGCCCCTGGCAGGTGAACAATATCCTGGAGCGCGGCCACGAGTTGACCCTGTTTAATCGCGGGCGCAGCCAGCCTCGCATGTTCCAGGACCAGTTCCGCGGGATCGAGAACCTGATCGGCGACCGCGACGGCGACCTGTCGGCCCTGGAGGGAAACCGGAGATGGGACGTGGTGATCGACAACTCGGGCTACACCCCCGACCAGGTTCGAGCGACGGCCCGGCTGCTGGCGGACCGGGTGGATCAATACCTGTTCATATCCACCCAGGCCGCCTACATGTCCCGCGTGGAGATTGGCATCGACGAGAGCGCCCCCGTCGGACAGGCGGATCTGCCGATGGAGGAATGGGACGGCTACGGCCCTTTGAAGGCGCTGGCGGAACAGGAGCTGCAGTCAGTCTTCGGGGACCGCTGCACCATCGTTCGCCCCGGTCTGGTCGCGGGCCCCGGAGACCGCAGCGACCGCTTCACCTACTGGTGTGTGCGGATGGATCGCGGCGGTGAGGTCCTCGCCCCGAACACCCCCATGGATCCCGTCCAGTACATCGACGTCCGCGATCTGGCCGAGTTCATGGTTCACCTGCTCGAACAGGAGCAGAGGGGCATCTACAACGTGATCGCGCCGGAGGGGGACCTGCACATGGCGGAGTTCCTCTACGGCATCAAGGCCGCGACCTCGACGCCTTCCACCCTCACTTTCGTGCCCTACGACTTCCTCCAGGCGGAGGGGGTCCGGCCCTGGAGCGATCTCCCGGTCTGGCAGCCACCCGAGGGGGCAACCACAGGCTTCGCGCGCATGAGCCGCGCCGCCGGCATGGCCGCCGGCCTGCGCTACCGGCCGCTGGCCGTCACGGCTGGCGAGACTCTGGGGTGGTGGAAGGAACTCCCCGAGGATGACCGCATGACCATGCGCTCGGGGCTGACTCCCGAGCGCGAGGCCGAGGTTCTCGCAGCCTGGCATCGGAGGTCCGGCCAGGGAGGATAGCGGGGCGGAAGTCTGCTTGCGCGGGCCATGCCCTCACGTTACGGTCACTATGTCAAGTGTGTTCAGGTCATGTCCTGACCGCAGTCCCGAATCCCGGAGACCTCGATGACCCGGTTTGTGAAGCTGTTCCTCCTCGCCCTGCTCCTGATTCCCAACGCTGTCGACGCGCAGCGAGCGCCCCGTCCCGGAAGCGGCGGAACCCCGATCGATCCCGAAGCTCCGAGGCCGATCGACGCGCTGGAGTCGGTGTGGATCGAGGAGCTCACCTTCATGGAGGTGCGCGACGCGATCCGGGCGGGTAAGACGACAGTCATCGTGCCCACCGGGGGAGTGGAGGAAAACGGCCCTTACCTCGCGGGCGGCAAGCACAACTACATCCTGCAGCAGACCGCGGAGGCGATCGCGCGCAAGCTGGGCAACGCGTTGATCGCGCCGATCATCAAGTACGTGCCCGAGGGGGACATAGACCTGGCTCCGGGCGCGATCCGGTATCCGGGCACCATCGGTGTCACCGTGGACACCTTCAAGCGCCTGCTCAGCGATGTCTCCACGGCCCTGCGGGCCAACGGCTTCGAACAAATCGTCCTGATCGGCGACAGCGGAGGCAACCAGCAGCCGCAGCTTGAGGTCGCGCAGGCGCTCTCCGCCAAGTGGACCGACGGCAAGACGGGCATCCATCACATTCCCGAGTACTACAACTGGGTGGAGCGCCAGGAGTGGCTGCGGGAGCGGGGGATAAACGAGGTGATGCAGCCGGTCGGCCTGCACGACGAGTTCAGCGGCACTTCCATCATGATGCTGACGGATCCCACCACCGTGCGCATGGAGCAGCGCATCCGCGCCGGACACTTTTCGATCAACGGCGTGGACCTCGCCCCGATTCCGCGCACCTTGGCTGTGGCCCGGGAGCTCGTGGACTGGATCGCGGACGTTTCGGTGGCGGCTATTCACGAGGCCACCGGGGAGACCGACGGCCACTGACCGTCCGGGCTCCGCTCAAACCATGATGTAGTTGGCGATGCTTCGCCCGTGAAGCGGGCGGGGACATCACTTCCGTATACAGGAGATCGTCATGAAGTTGCGTACCGTTGGAAGGATTGTCGCCGCCGGGCTCGTCCTGCTCCTCTCGCTGTCTACGGCTCCACTGGAGGCGCAGCAGCTGCACGGCGGCGAATTCCGCGCCGGGGAGACCGCGATCGTCCAGCACAACCTCATGGTGCCCATGCGCGACGGCACGCTCCTCTCCACGGACGTATACCGGCCGGCCGCGCCCGGGCGCCATCCCGCCCTCCTGATCCGCGATCCGTACGACAACGGGTCTGACGCCGCGTCCTGGGAGGAAGGGCTGCGCTGGGCGGAGCGGGGTTACGTATACGTCCACCAGAACGTGCGCGGCCGATTCGATTCGGAGGGGAGCTGGTATCCCTATCTGGCCGAGGCCAACGACAGCCACGACACCCAGAACTGGATCGGCCAGCAGTCCTGGTCCGACGGGCAGGTGGGCACCCACGGCAACTCCTACCTCGCCACCACGCAGTGGAAGGGAGCGGAGTTCAGATCGCCTTACCTGAAGGCGATGGCTCCCAGGGTGACCCCTTTCAACTACTACTTCGACACGGCCTATCCGGGCGGGGCCCTCGCCCTGGGTTCCCGCATCGGCTGGGCGTCGGGCATGGGAGGGCGCACCGGGCAGGCCGGCAACCCCAACTGGGATCAGGTGCTGTGGCATATGCCCCTGCTGACCATGGGCGCGCAGACCGGCCAGGACAATCCCTGGTGGCGCGACTTCGTGATGCATCCCGTATACGACGCCTACTGGGAAGTGCTCGACTCCGAGGCCCGCCTGGAGGACTTCGATGTAGGTTCTCTCAATATCGGCGGATGGTACGATGTCTTTCTGGACGGGACCCTGACCAGCTACACGGGGATGGTGGAAAAAGGGCACAGCGAATATGCGCGGAGCAACCAGAAGCTGATGATCGGTCCCTGGCCGCACGCCAGCGTCCCGAACTTCGTGTATGACGGGATCGATTTCGGGCCGGAAGCCACCGTCGACTTCGACAGCCTGCACGTGAAGTGGTTCGACGCCCTGCTCAAGGGAGCCGACAACGGCTATCTCGACGAGCCGCCCGTACGAATCTTCATCATGGGCGAGAATGTGTGGCGGTCGGAGGGCGAGTGGCCGATCGCGCGGACCCAGTTCACGAACTACTACTTCCACAGCGGGGGCAATGCGAACAGCTCCTCCGGCGACGGCACCCTCGACACCGAGATGCCGGGCGCGTCCGAGCCTGTCGACGAGTTCGTGTTCGACCCGATGAACCCCGTCCCGACCCGCGGCGGCAACCTGATGTTTTCCCCCACCCCTCCCGGCCCCTTCGACCGGGCCGACATCGCCGAGCGGGACGATATCCTGGTGTTTACCACGCCCCCCCTCGAGCAGGCCGTGGAGGTCACCGGTCCGATCACCGTGACGCTCTACGGGTCGACGTCCGCGACCGACACCGACTTCAGCGCGATGCTTGTGGATGTCCATCCGGACGGGAAGGCCATCAACCTCGCCGATGGCATCCTGCGGGGGCGGTTCCACGACAGCCCGGACTTCAGGGACTTCGAGTTGCTCGAGCCGGGGACGGTGTACGAGTTCAACATCGACATGTGGGCGACCAGCAACCTCTTCATGGAAGGTCACCAGATCCGCGTCGAGATCCAGAGCAGCAACTTCCCCAAGTATGATCGCAACCCGAACACCGGCGGCCCGGTCCATCTCGAAACCGAAGTCATGACCGCCGACCAGACGATCTACCACAACGCCCGCTATCCGTCGCATATCACGCTTCCGGTGATCCCCCGTTAGGGTCCGGCGGCGGCGCAGCTTGCGGCTGAAACGCAGCAGCGCGTCACGGGCGACGGTACTTGCCAGCGGGAAGGCGGCGGGCATAAGTTGTGGCAGCAGGGTGCCTGGGATCCGTGTGTCCGGGCGACGCGCGCGTTTTTCTGTAGCGGTCGGCAAGTGGAGGGCACTTCGTTGAGGGTTTTCCTTCCGAGAATCTCGGTCCTGGGTTTGGCCCTGTTCCTGGGCTACGAAGGAGGCCCCGCGCCGACGCCTTACGCCGCGGCCCTGCAACCCGCCAAGGTTGCCGCGACGGGTAGCGGCTTCGATTCCGAACCCCGCCCGCCCCCGCTTCGCGACGCTCCCGCTTCCGAAGCGCTCAACGCAGTCGTCGTCCAGTACTGCCAGGTGTGTCACAACGATGCCATGATGACCGGCAACGTGTCGGTCCAGGGCTTCGACGTGACGGCCGCCTGGGAGCACTGGGAGACCGCCGAGCGGATGATCGCCAAGCTGCGCACGGGGATGATGCCCCCGCCCGGAATGCCCCGTCCCGGCGGAGACACGCTGCTGACGCTCGTCGAGACCCTGGAGCGGACCATCGACGACTACGCG
Source organism: Longimicrobiales bacterium (assembly GCA_965237885.1). GTDB lineage: Bacteria > Gemmatimonadota > Gemmatimonadetes > Longimicrobiales > Gaopeijiaceae > BD2-11. The sequence continues at coordinate 2,957,977 of CBDEGN010000002.1, forward strand.
GCCGCCAACCCAAATCCGGGCAACCGCAGTTTCCAGCGGCTCAACCGCGCCGAATACGACAAGGCAATCCACAATCTCTTCGGCATCGATGTGGACGCCAGCCGGTGGCTGCCTCCGGATCTGTATCTGGGCAACTTCGACCACATGGCCGTCTCCCAGCCCCTGTCGCCGACGCTGCTCAACTCGTACCTGAACGCAGCCAACGACGTCAGCCGTCTGGTTCTGGGCCATCCCGGTGCGACCTCGGACTCCAGGACCTACCTCGTCTCCACATACCAGTCCCAGCACGAGTGGGATCATGTGGAGGGCGCCCCCTTCGGCACGCGCGGCGGCGTCGTGGTCGACCACCATTTCCCCGCGGACGGCGAGTACGTCTTCGAGATGGCGTTCTGGGCCGGAGACCACGAACGCGATTCGGAGATGGACATCTCCATCGACGGAGAGCGCGTGGCTCTCATTCCCGTGGAAGAGTTGCGGCGGGACGCCGACCTGGGCCCCAACTGGAATCAGTTCACGGAGCCCATCTTCGTGAGCGCGGGCCAGCATCGCGTCGCCGCGGCCTTCATTCGCAAGATGGACGGACCCTACGCGGACCTGCAGGAGCCGTTCGGCTGGTCCAATTCCGGGGTCCGCTTTCGCATCGGGACGGGCTTCGTGGTCCTGACGCACCTGCGCGATCTGACCATCCGGGGTCCTCTGCATCCACAGGGAGTGTCGGACACGCCCAGCAGGCAGCGCGTCTTCACCTGCCGGCCCACCGCGCCCGGCACGGAGCGGCCCTGCGCCCGGGAGATCGTCACCAGGCTCGCCAGCCAGGCGTATCGGCGTCCGCTGACGGACTCCGATCTCGAGGGCTTGATGTCGTTCTACGATGTGGGCGCCGCCGAAGGAGGTTTCGAGACCGGCGTGCGCACGGTCCTCGAAGCCATGCTGGCCAGCCCCCATTTCGTGTTCCGAATCGAGGAGGCCCCGGCGCAGGCGCTTGCCCCTGGGGAGAGTTACCGGATCAGCGACATCGCCCTGGCTTCGCGGCTGTCCTACTTTCTGTGGGGCACGCAGCCCGACGAAGAGCTGGTTTCGCTGGCGAGCAACGGAAGGCTGTCGGACTCCGGTGTGCTGGAAGCGCAAGTCGGGCGAATGCTGGCCGACCCGCGTTCGGAGAGCCTGGCCACTCGCTTCGCCGCCCAGTGGCTGAGACTTCAGGACCTGGAGAGGGTCCAGCCGGACACTTTCTGGTTCCCGCACTTCAACGAACAGCTCAAGACCGCCATGCTGCGCGAGACCGAGTTGTTCTTCGATCATCTGGTACGCGAGGACCGAAGTCTGCTGGAGCTCTACAGCGCCGACTACAGCTTCCTGAACCAGCGTCTGGCGGAGCACTACGACATCCCCGGCATTGTCGGCGAGGGGTTCCGGCGGGTGGGCTACCCCGAGGGGATGATGCGCCAGGGGCTGCTGGGCCACGGCAGCGTCCTCATGTCCACCTCGATGGGAACTCGGACGTCTCCCGTGCTGCGGGGCAAGTGGGTCATGGAGGTACTGCTCGACGCGCCGCCACCCCCGCCTCCCCCCAACATACCCGCTCTCGAAGAGACCGAGGACGTGGGAGAGGGCAGGATGCTCACCACGAGCGAGCGCCTGGAGATTCATCGCCGGAACCCGGTGTGCGCCGCCTGCCACCAGTTCATGGACCCGATCGGGTTGTCGATGGAGAACTTCGGCGTGACCGGCGAATGGCGCATTCGCGAAAGCGGGTCCCCGCTCGACGCCCGGGGTCAGCTGTACGACGGAACAGAGCTGACCAGTTCGGTCGCGCTCGCGAACGCGCTGCTGGAGCGTCCGATTCCGCTGGTTCGCACGTTCACCATGAACCTGCTGGCCTATGCCCTCGGGCGGCGCGTGGAGTACTACGACCAGCCGACCATTCGCGCGATCGCCCGCGATGCCGAGGCCAACGACTACAGAATCTCATCCTTCGTGCTGGGTGTCGTGAAGAGCGACGCCTTCCAGAGCAAGCAGGACATCGGCATCGCCACGGACGGTGTCGAGGCCGGACAGACGACCGAGCACCCAGCGTCGGGGCGGAGCCCTGACGAACCAGGGTGAACCAAGGGAGACTACGATGACGACGAATTTCATCACGGGCACGCACATTCCCCGCCGCACCTTCGTCCGCGGCATGGGAGCAGCCGTGGCGTTGCCCCTCCTGGACGCCATGATCCCCGCCGGACCAGGCCGCTGGGGCCGGGCCGCGGCTGCCCTCGACGACCGGACCCGGCTGGTGTGCATCGAGGAGGTGCACGGGGTTCCGGGATGCAGCGAGTGGGGAGACAGCCAGTACCTGTTCGCGCCCGAGAAGATCGGACGCGACTTCAAGCTCGGTACGGCGAACGTGCTCAAGCCGCTCGAGCCCTTCCAGGACTACCTCACCATCGTCAGCAACACCGATGTGCGCATGGCCGAGGCCTATGAGCCGAACGAGATCGGCGGCGACCATTTTCGCTCGACGGCGGTGTTCCTGACCCAGTGCCATCCGAAGCAGACGCAGGGCTCGGACATCTATGTGGGCGCGTCCCTCGACCAGCTGCAGGCGGGCCGGTTCGGGCAGGACACGGCGCTTCCGTCTCTCCAGCTCTGCATCGAGAACCTGGGGCAGGGAGGCGGCTGCTGGTACAACTACCACTGCGCGTACACGGACGCGATCAGCTGGGCGTCCCCGACCGAGCCGCTGCCGATGATTCGCGACCCGCGGGCCGCATTCGATCTCCTCTTCGGCGCCGGAGGCAGCAACGAGGAGCGGGCGGTGCGCAGGCGGACCAACCAGAGCATCCTCGACTGGATCGTGGGCGAGGTGGCGGCGCTCAGGGCCAGAGTCGGGACCGAGGACCGCAACCGCCTCGACCAGTATCTCGAGAACGTGCGCGAGGTCGAGCGCCGCATTCAGAAGGTGGAGACGTTCAATACCAGCGGTGAGCAGAGGGAGCTGCCCGAGGCCCCCGCCGGGGTGCCCGACTCCTTCGCGGAGCACATGGAGCTGATGTTCGATCTTCAGGTGTTGGCCTTCCAGACGGACATGACGCGCGTAGTGTCCTTCAAGATGGGACGCGACGCATCCAACCGGATCCATCCGGAGAGCGGGACGACGACGCCCTTCCACCCGGCCTCGCACCACGGCAACAGCGAGGAAGCCATTCTCGACTTCAACCAGATCGCGCAGTACCGCATGAGCCCCCTGCCGTATTTCCTGGAGAAGCTGCAGGCGAGCATGGAGGGAGATGCCAGCCTGCTGGACAAGTCGGTCATCGTATGGGGTTCGCCCATGGCGGACGGCAACGTCCACAACCACCGCCGTTGCCCGCTCATCCTGCTGGGCCATGGCAACGGTCGGCTTGACGGAAACCTGCATCTCAAGGCACCCGACGGGACGCCCATGGCCAACGCCTTCCTGAGCCTGCTGCACAAGCTGGGGCACGACGAAATGGATGGCTTCGGCGACAGCACGGGCGAGTTCTCGCTGGGTTTCCCTGGCGGCGCGATGGCCGCGGCGGAATCGTCGAGCAGATAAGGGGGACCCGCACATGAATCTTCCAGCCGTCCTTGCCATTGTAGCGCTGCTGTGGGCCGGTCCGGCCGCCAACGGTCCCGTGGCGGATGCCGCCATGCGCGGCGACCTGGAGGGCGTTCGCTCCCTGCTGGAGCAGGGCGCCGACGCAAACGAGGCCCAGGGCGACGGCATGACCGCGCTGCACTGGGCGGCGCGCCACGGTCACGCCGAGATGGCGCAGCTGCTCATCACCGCCGGAGCCAACGTCAGCGCGGCCACAAGGATCGGGCGCTACACCCCTCTCCACCTCGCGAGCCGGGCGGGGAGCGCGCCGGTGGTGGAGGCGCTGCTCGCGGCGGGCGCCGACGTGCATGCGGCGACCACGAACAGCGGCGCAACCCCCCTCCACCTCGCCGCCGAGTCGGGGAACCCGGACGCGATACGCGTTTTGGTCGGTGGGGGTGCGGACGTGAACGGCCGCGAGGGGGCGTGGGCTCAGACGCCGCTGATTTTTGCAGCGGCGAAAAACCGTCCGGAGGCGATCCGCGCGCTGCTCGAACTGGGGGCGGATGCCTCTCTGGGCGAACGGGTCATCGAAGACGTGGAGCGCCTTGCGGCGGTGGATATCGCCGCCCAGCACCGGCTCTACGACGTGCTCGCCCAGTTCCGGCCGGACTGGTTGGACAACGATCCGCTCACCGATCCCTGGGGCCCGGTGGATGAAGGCGAGCGTCCCACCCCCGGGCAGGTGGCGGTGGCCATCGAAGCCGCTCGCGAAGTGCAGCGCAAGGGCGAGGTGCTGATCATCGACGGGAAGGTTCAGGGCATCGCGGCGATATCGACCAACTCCGACCCGCGCCAGCCGGCTCTGGTGGGCAAATGGGGGGGGCTGACACCCCTTCTCCACGCCGCCCGCGCCGGACACCTGGAGGCGACGAAGGCGCTGCTGGACGGGGGCGCGGACATCGATCAGACGAGTGGGGACGGAACCACCCCGTTGTTGATCGCCATGCTCAACGGGCGCTTCGACCTGGGGCTCCATCTTCTGGATCGCGGCGCCGACCCCAACGTCGCCAGCGAGTCCGGCGCGACGCCGCTGTATGCCGTGATCAACGTGCAGTGGGCCGGCACCTCCTTCTACCCGCAGCCGCGCGCGCACGAGGACCAGCAGGCCGGCTACCTGAACGTGATGGAGTCGCTGCTTCAGGCGGGCGCGGATCCCAACGCGCGCCTCACCAAGGACCTGTGGTGGGCACACCAGCGTCTCGTGAGCGCCAATCTGGAGGGCACCACGCCCTTCTTCCGCGCCGCTCTGGGCGTTGATGTCGCCGCGATGCGCCTGCTGGTTTCGTATGGCGCGGATCCCGGCATCCCCAGCCGCAAGCCGGCGGACACGGGCGTGGTTGTCGTGACGAACGAGATTCCGAAGGCGGACGTCAGCGGCATTCCGCCCATGCCGGCGGGGGGCGCGGCCATGCACGCCATCCACGCCGCCACGGGCGTGGGGTACGACCAGCGCGCGGCGAACGAACATCGCTATGTCCCGGGCGGCTGGCTGCCGGCCGTGAGGTACCTGGTCGAGGAGTTGGGGGCGGACGTCAACGCGAGAGACCTGAATGCTCGCACGCCCCTTCACAACGCCGCATCCCGCGGCGACAACGAGGTCATCCGCTATCTGATCGAACGCGGCGCCGATGTGCACGCGGTGACCCGCCTCGGCCAGACGACGGTCGACATGGCGAACAGCCCCAGCTACAATGTGCGCCCATTTCCGGCGACGATCGCGCTACTCGAGAGTCTCGGAGCGATAAACAACGACAACTGCGCCTTGTGCTAGTTCGCGGACCGGGCGCCGCGTCAACCAACGCCCGATCGTTTGGTGAAGCCGTGTTTCGAGCTTCGCAGGACAGGATTGGTGCCGTTCCCCCAAAACAGAGAGGTGGAAGCATGAAATTCCTTCGTAAGGCAATCCCCGCCACTGGCTTGGCTATCGCCGTGGCCTTGGCCTTCGCCGGCCCCTTGGCCGCGCAGACGGGCACGATCACCGGCTCGGTCCAGGAGGCGGGCACCGCGCTGCCGCTGGCGGGCGCCCAGGTGAGCGTCGCCGCGGAGGGAGTCGGCAACGTCACCAACGCCAACGGTCGTTTCGTTCTGCTGGGCATTCCCGCGGGGAACCACGTGCTGGAGGTCCGCTACATCGGCTACCGGACCGAGAACCTCGACATTTCCGTGGTCGTCGACGAGACCGTGAACGTGGACGTCCAGATGCAATCGGAGGCGATCGCGCTGGACGAAGTGGTCGTCACCGGCACCGGCGTCGTCACGACCCGCCGCCGGCTCGGCGCGACGCTGGAAACGCTGGGAGCGGAAACGCTGAACAACACGCCCGCGGCCAACATCACCGAGTTGCTGTCCGGTCGCATCACCGGGATGGTGCCCGGGATCGCCCCCAACGTGGGGACGTCGAGCCAGATCCTCCTGCGCGGAGCGGTCAGTCTGACGCAGCGGAGCGCACCACTGATCTACGTCGACGGGGTTCGCATCGACTCCAACTACAGTAAGGTGGGAGGGGCCCGACAGGCTGGTACCATCGACCGCCTCAATCCCAACGACATCGAGCGGATCGAGGTGATCAAGGGCGCCGCCGCAGCGACCCTGTACGGCACCGAGGCGTCCAGCGGCGTGATCCACATCATCACCAAGCGGGGGAGCGCCGGCGATCCGGTGTGGACCTTCGGGGCCGGCTTTGACGGCACGAGGATACCGACCGCCCGCCTGAAGCAGGCCTGGGGCTACAATTTCGACACCAGGCAGCTGCAGGACCTCGGCCAGCCCGCCCTCGACTACATCGGCGGCTGGGGCTCGGTCATGGACTACAACGCGGACGTGCGGGGCGGGACCTCGACCGTACAATATTTTGCCTCCGGCCGACTCCGCGACGAGGTCGGGCAGATGGGCCGCGAGTACCGCGACTTCCAGGGAACCCTGGACGCCAACCTGCGTGCCAACCTCACGGTGCAGGCAACCGACAGGCTCGGCATTCGCGTGGACATGAACACGGTCTTCAGCGACCGGCGCCAGCCCGGGCAGAACGGGCTCAACTGGGGGAGCGGATACCTCTGGGGCTTCTTCCTGGCGACGCCCAGGAATCCGGCGCCGAGGTTCCCCTACGGCGGGCGCTACGGCGTCAACGCCTACGAGATCGCGTGGCCGCCGCCACACGGGTACAGCGGGCCCCTGTCTCCGAGCGAGCACTTCCTTCCGCTCGACAGCGACCCCATCGCGAGCGTGACGGCGAACCAGGACGAGCAGCGCGTGACCCTGAGCGGTGCCATCAACTACGATTGGGGCAACGGCATCCGCTCGGAGCTCATCATGGGCCGGGACCGGATCACCGAGGAGTACATCGAGCACGTCGCCAAGGGCCTCAACATCTATCATGAACAGGGCGAGCGGCTGGTGCGCACCTCCGAGCGCACGGCCACAACCCTGGATTTCAAGACTTCGTGGACGCACGACTTCAGCGAAGACCTGACCTCCACCCTGCTGGTGGGTGGCCAGAGCTTCTGGGAGGAGGAGTGGTTCAGGACTCTCGGGGTCCGGGACTTCCCGCTGCGCCAGCTCTCAACCCTGCCGGCCGGATCACAGCTCCTGCCGCCCAACGAGCGGTTCCAGGAAGTGATCAACGCCGGCGTGTACGCGCAGGAGGAAATCGGGTTGTGGAATCGTCTCTTCCTGAACGCCGGTCTGCGCGTGGACGGCAACTCGGCTTTCGGTGAGAACTTCGCCTTCCAGATGTACCCCAAGGGTGGTGCCTCCTGGGTCGTATCCGAACATGACTTCTGGCCGTTCCAGACCTGGGACCAGTTCCGGGTGCGGGCGGCGCTCGGTGCAGCGGGGCTGCAGCCCGGCGCGTTCGACGCCACCCAGACGTGGTTGCCTGGGGTCGCCGTGAACAATCTCTCCATCGTGAGAACCGGCAACCCCGGGAACCCGGACCTGAAGCCCGAGCGCACCCTGGAGTGGGAATTCGGCACCGAGTTCGGCTTCCTCGATGGTCGCGTCGGGCTGGATCTGGTGTACTACAACGCGACGACCAGCGACGCGCTCCTGCCCGTTCCATCCGCGTCCTCCACGGGATTCCTCCAGCCGCGGATTTCCAACATCGGCAAGATCCGCAACCAGGGGTTCGAGTCGTCGCTGGACGTTACCTGGATCCGGCGTCCCGGCCTCAGATGGTCCACCACCCTCTCGGCGGCGCTGAACGACTCGGAGATCCTCGACATGGGCGGCGTGCCCCCCTACCGGGTTCACATCCAGGGCGGTGCCAGCGCCGGCCGGTACTATCCTACGATGAAGGAAGGGTTCACTCCCGGCGCGTGGATCGCTCCGGTGCCCGACCCCAGCAACCCCTACACCGTGGCGGTGCCCATCGGGCAGCTCACGAGGCTGAACCAGATCACGCCCAACAAGCTCAAGAATGCCGCGGGCGGGGATTCGCTGGAGTACGTGGGGCGCCCCATCCCGCTCTGGACGGGAAGCTTCCTCACCTCGCTGGACCTCCCCGGGGGCGTGAGCGTCAACGCCACCTTCACCGGGGCGTACGACTATCACATGTTCTCGGAGGTGTCGGTCATTCAGGATGCCTTTACCCGGAATTCAGAGCGGGTGGCCACGATGGAAGCCATCCTGGACAACCCGAACACCTCGGTGGAGGAACGCCAGCGGATCGCAGAGGACTTCGGCAACCTGCATCCTTCGATGATCTCCAGCTACCTCTTTGAAGCCGACTTCATTCGCTTCGCGGACCTGTCCGTCAACTACAACGTCCCGGAGAGATTCCTGACCTCGCTCCCGGGCATGAATTCCCTGGTGGTGAGATTGTCGGCCAGCAACGTCTATCTCTGGAACAAGTGTCCCACGGATATCTGCATGTCGGACCCCCTGACCCCCTATCACGGAATCCCCGACGCCCGATCCGGTGGACCGTACAATGCATTCGGCATGAATTCCGATTACGGTCAGCCGCCGAGCCCCAGACGCTACGGCATTCGTTTCCAGGCGACGTTCTAGAGCCGATTGTGCGAGTCGCGTCGGATCCGATCGCCAACGGCGATGAACGGTTTTCTGAAAAAGGGGAGATAGTCATGCGGATGCACATATTGAGATTTGGCGTACTGTTGTTCACTGTAATGGCGGGAACGGGATGTGGTGATCTGTTCAGCGTCGACAACCCGGGAAGCCTCACGCTTGCCGATCTGGACGAGCCGGACCTGGTTCCGGCTCTGGCCGCCACACCCGAGGGTGTGGTCTGCGACGCCTGGGACGGTACGGTCGCGGCCAACGCCCTTCAGTCCGACGATGTAAGCTTCATCTCGAGCTTCACATTCACCGAGCTCCACATGTGGGGTCACATGGAGGGGTTCAATACGGTCCAGAACGCGGCTTGGAACTCTCTGTCTTCCGCCCGCTGGATCGCGGACGAGGCCGTGAGGAGGTTGCAGGAGTCGAACCCCGGGGACACGGCGATCGTGCGCGGCATCTTCTGGGAGGCCTTCGCGCGCGTAGGTCTGGCCGATCACTTCAAGGAAGTGCCCTTCAACGGCGAGGCGCCGCTGGCGCCGGATGTCGTGCTGGAGCAGACGCTGTCCACGCTTGACCAGGTGGCGCAGGCGGGCAACCCGGACCTGCGGGCGGCGGCGCTCGCCACCAAGGCCCGGGTCCATCGGTCGCTCTACTTCGAGCGCGGCAGGGACATGTCCCAGATGGCGTCCGCCATGCAGGCGGCCGAGGCGGCGCTCGCGGTCAAGCCCGATTTCTATTTCGCCTGCCGCTACCAGCAGCCGGGCTCGCTGAACAGCCTCAACACGTACCATCAGTCGATCACGGGGGTAATCATCGATCCGCGTAACGTGGCCATTGAGGATCCGGTGAGCGGCATGGTGGATCCACGCGTCGGCATGCGCGTCGGTCCACCCGAGCTCGCGGCGCCGCCGCCCCATACGGGCGACGTACACCGGTTCTTCAAGTACGACGGACTCGACGCAGATCTTCCCGTCAGCCGCTGGGCGGAGGCGCGGCTGATCCTGGCGGAGGGCCACCTGGTGTCGGGCAACTACCAGGAGGCGGTCAACCAGATCAATCTCGTGCGCGCCGCCTGGGATCTGCCGCCGTTCTCGAGCATGGACACCGCCGAGGTCTACGAACAGCTCATTCACGAGCGGAGGCTGGAGTTCATGGTTGAAGGCCGTCGACTTCAGGACCATCGTTACTACGACATCAAGCCGTGGCAGTGGGACGAGGTGACGAAGCAGTTGGGGACGAACCGGCGCTGGCCGGTCTCCTCCGAGGAACTGGCGGGCAACAGCAACTACCACGGAGGTAGCTGAGTCGGGACTTCAACCGACCCCGGCGCGCCCGAGTTGCGGTTCAGGGCGCGCCGGGGTCGCTCTTTTGCCGAATATGCGCGATGAGGCACGCGGCGCCTGGCCCGGAGCTTCGACCAGGCGGCGCGGACGGGTAACCCGGACCTGCGGGCGGCGGCGCTCGTCTGCGAACTAGGGGAAGCGCAACTGCACGAACGGTTCGCTGGGGACGTCCGTCGGCGGCGGGGTGGGCGCGCCTTCGCTGCCCCGGATGATCTTCACGGCTGCCCAGACAATCGCTGATCCGACAACTGCCACCACGCCACCCACGAACAGCCCGGTACGTGTGCGATCGATCTCGCGCACGTCCATGGCCAGGATATCGTCCGGGGCCACCAGGAGTCGTCGGCGCAAACCCGGGTCGATGTTGACGCCCGGGTTGATAATCGCTGCGGAGACCATGACTTCGGGCTCCCACTGGATGAGTTCTCCGGTGACCTCCAAGGCATGCGTGCCGGTCAGCTCCTCCAGCCGCCGTCCTCCGTCCTCCGACAAGCGAAGGCGAACGTCGGTGCCCGGCGGCACCGTTCCGAGCTGGGCCGGTACCCATCGGGCGCAACCGGAGACGGTCACGAGAAGGACCATCATCAGACCAGCACGCGTCATATTCCTCTCCCAATTCAGTCAACGGGCACGGACACGAGGCGGGACGGCGGGCTCCACTCCCCCCCGCCGTCCCGTCGCTGCGCTCCTGCGCTGAGCCGTCGCCACGCCAGCCGTCCGACGTCGCCCGGCGCGGTCCTCACGGAATGCGAATACGCACGAACGGCTCGCCCGGTCCCGTCGTCGGGGGCTGCGAGGGCGCCGCGGTGCCGCTACCTGTGAGCTTCGAGATGATCCACACAAGCGCTGACCCCCCGACCACCGCCATGCCGCCGACAAGCAGCCCGGTCCGAGTGCGGTCCGTTTCTCGCACATCCACCCCGACGATATCGTCCTGATCCACGACGAGTCGTTGGCGCAGGTTGCTCCCCAGGCGCGTTCCCGAAGTCTCCAGCGCGGCCGAGATCATCACTTCCTGATCCCACTGAACCAACTCGCCCGAGATCTCCGATCGGAGTGTGCCGGTCAATTCCTCCAGTTCCTGGATACCTTCGTCCGATAGTCGCAGACGCACATCCGCGCCAACCGGGACGTCCCCGATTCGGGCCGGAACCCATCGGGCACAGCCGGGAACCAGAAGCACAAGAGCCAACACCAGACGAGCGCGCACCATATTCCAACTCCTGTCAGGTTCCGGGGTGCCTACCTCAGACGGGCCCAGGCCGTACGCGACGTTGAGCGCCGACCCAAGTTATCTTGGAGCCGGAACTCCGGGCAACCGCATCCCCGGCATCGTGGCCCCGATCAACCCTCCGACCCGAGGAGAAGTCATGCGGAATCATGTGTATGAGAGCGAGGCGACGCAGCATCGGCGTCACCGGCTCACCGTCCGGATCCTGGTGCCGTGCCTGCTCTCGCTGGTGGCCTGGATCTCTCCTCTCCGCAGTCTTCATGCCCAGAGGGTCGTGCTTCCCGACAGCACCCGGCTGACCGCCATCGTCGCCGGGCGCCTCATTGACGGTGTGGACGGGAGCGTGCGCGAGAACGTGACCATTCTGGTGCGCGGCACCCGTCTGGAGGCCATCGGCGAGGGGCTTCCGGTGCCGTCCGGGGCGACCCGCATCGACCTCTCGGACCACACCGTGATGCCGGGCTTCATCGACCTGCACACGCACCTCACCAGCGATCCAGGTGGCGCAGGCCGGGACAGTGGTCTGCACCGGTGGCCCGGACATCTCGCCATCGTGGGCGTCATGAACGCGAGGATTACGCTCGAGGCCGGTTTCACCACCGTGCGCAACCTGGGGGGCGGCCGCTTCGCCGATGTCGCGCTCCGGGATGCCATCAACGCCGGCCTGGTGCCGGGCCCGCGCATGTATACGGCCGCGCATTCGCTCGGCATCACGGGTGGGCACTGCGACAGCAACGGCTACCGGCCCGACATCTTCGCTGAGCCGGGCATCGAGGACGGCATCGCCCAAGGCGTCGACCGCGTGCGCGAGGCGGTGAACTACCAGATCAAGTACGGTGCCGACGTGATCAAATTCTGTGCGACCGGAGGCGTGCTGTCAGAGGGGGACGCGGTCGGCGTGCAGCAGTACACCGCGGCGGAGATGGTCTCCATCGTCGAGACCGCCAACATGGCCGAGCGCACGGTGGCCGCCCACGCCCACGGCCTGGAGGGCATCAAGACTGCGGTGCGCGCGGGCGTCACCTCCATCGAGCACGGCTCCATGCTGGACGACGAGACGGTGCGCCTCATGAAGGAGCGCGGCACGTATCTGGTGCCGACGATGATGGCGTTCGAGGACGTCTTCCAGAGAGCGCAGGAGGGGATTCTCACTGGGCTGCCGGGTCAGAAGGCGATCGAGATCCATCCATACTATCGTGAGTCCGTTCAGCTTGCGGTGCGCGAGAACGTGAACATCGCCTTCGGCACCGACGCCGGCGTCTTTCCGCACGGCGAGAACGGAGGAGAGTTCCGCCTGCTTGTGGACGCGGGGCTGTCGCCGGCTCAGGCGATTCTCGCCGCGACCCGGGAGGCGGCGATCGTGTTGCACCGCACCGGTGAACTCGGGAGCGTGGAGCCCGGCAAGGTCGCCGACCTGGTGGCGGTGCGCGGAGACCCGCTGGCGGACATCGACCTGCTGGAGAACGTCGATTTCGTCATGAAGGACGGTGTGGTCTACAAGCAGGGCGGGCAGAGTCCGCGGCAGCCCGCTACCCGGTAGGCCGCCGGCGCCGAGTCCGCCGCGCGCCCACGAGCGGGCCGCTCCCGGCCGCGCGCCTCCTCAGTACACGGCGAGGTCCGCGGCCGACACCACCCGTCCGGTGTAGCCCGCCTCGCGCACCTCGCGGATGAGGTCCTCGTCGGTGGCCGAGCGGTAGAGCTGGTGGTAGAGCACCAGGAGTCCCGGGTTGGCTTCCATGGCCAGCGCGGCCACCTCGGCGGTCGAGGTGTGCGCCGCCGCGTGGTAGGGCTGGTTCTGGTGGCGGTCGAAGAAGTCCCGCGAGTAGACCTCGTGCACGAGCACGTCGCATCCATCGCAGGCTTCGGCCAGGGATTGGCTCGGGCGGGCGTCGCCGGAGATGACGATGGTGCGATCGGGGGTCACGAAGCGGTAGCCGAAGGCGATGGGCCAGGTGGTGTGGTCGACGGGGATGGCGTCCACCCGCACGGTGCCATCGTCGTAGACCGTCCCCGCCTCGACCTCGCGGGCCACGGCATGATAGTTGTGGGCGCGCCGTCCCTCCAGGCCGAAGAGGCGCATGTGGATGTCCTCCACCCATGCCTCCTCGATGTTCGTCGTCATGCGTAGCGTGCCGGGCGGTCCGAAGACCTCCACGGGCACCGCGCGGCCGTTCTGCCAGGGCGTGAACATCAGATCGGGAAGCCCGACCGTGTGATCGGAGTGCAGGTGGGTGATGAAGACGCGCTTCAGGTTGGAGGCCGCCAGGGCGGGGATCCCGTTCCGGGCCGCGGCAGCCGCTCTGCGCACCACGCCCGCCCCCGCGTCCACCAGATAGGATTCCTCCCCGACGACCACCGCGACCGAAGGCCCGAACCGATCGGGGTCGGCGATCGGCGTGCCGGTGCCGAGGATCACCACCTGGGTGACCGGCTCCTGGGCCAGCCCGGGCAGAGGGCTCTGCAGGAGCGCCAGCACCACCGCGGTCATCACCGCGCGGCCGGCCGGAAATGTCGGTACACGGCGGTTCATGGTACCTCGCCTGATTTCATGCATCTTGGCTCGCGGGGTCTGGTGGCGCTCGCGGCGAACTCGGGACGACTCTGACGGTAGCCCGTGACGCAGCGCGGCAACAGCGGCACCGGTCTCCGGCCCGCCTACTGGCGCCTCGCCGGGCGGGTCCCTGATCTTGCAGCATGCCCGAGCTTCCCGAAGTCCGCCTCTACATTCACGCGCTCGCTCCCCGTATCACCGGGCAGCCGGTCGAGCGCGTCCGTCTCCGTTCGCCGTCGCTGCTCAAGACCTTCGATCCTCCTGTATCGGAGCTTGTGGGGAAGCGCGTACGGGCGATCGGACGTCTGGGGAAGCGTATCGTGCTGCATCTCGACGATGACCTGCACGCGGTGATCCATCTCATGATCTCGGGCCGGTTCCAGTGGCGCGCCCCGGGGGCGCCACTTCCCGGAAGGCGCGCGGCGGGCGCGTTCGACTTCCCCAACGGAACACTGCTTCTGACCGAGGCGAGCACAAAGAAGCGGATGTCACTGTGGGTGGTCCGGGGCAGGGAGGCGCTTCGCGGACTCGATCCGGGCGGCGTCGAACCCCTGGAGGCCGGATTCTCCGGATTCCGCGCGGCGCTCATTCGCGAGAACCGCACGCTGAAGCGTGCCCTTACCGATCCGAGAATCCTGAGCGGCATCGGCAACGCGCATTCGGACGAGATCCTGCTGCGGGCACGACTGTCTCCCGTGCGGCGTACGCGCCAACTCTCGGACGACGAGATCCGTCGCCTGCGCGAGGCCACCCGCGCCTCTCTGGAGGAGTGGACCGAACGCCTGCGTGCCGAAGCGGGCGGGAAGTTTCCCAGGAAGGTCACCGCCTTTCATCCCCGCATGGCCGCCCATGGCAAGTTCGGCAAACCGTGTCCGCAATGCGGCACGCTGATACAGCGCATCGTCTACGCCAGCCGCGAGACGAACTACTGCCCCGAGTGCCAGACGGGGGGCCGGCTTCTGTCCGATCGGGCGCTCTCCAGGCTGTTGCGGGAGGACTGGCCGCGCACGCTGGAGGACCTGGAGACGGCTCGGGCGCCGGGGAAGACATGAGGAAGGGTGCGCAGATGCCGGATGGAGGCTTCCCGCGGTGCTAGAGCGCATTCACTTTCCCGAGATGCATGGGCGCGCGGATGAATTCCCGTTCAACATCCCGGCGCTGCACGGTCTCAAAGCCCTGGAGATAACGACGCCCGTCACGCTGCTGGTGGGAGAGAACGGCTCCGGCAAGTCCACCGTACTCGAAGCCCTGGCTGCCGCGACACGGCTTCCCACGGTCGGTAGCCGGAGTGCGGACCGGGATCCAACGCTGGCGCCTCAACGTCGCCTGGGAAGCGCGATGAGGCTCGCCTGGAAGAGTCGCACCCACCGCGGGTTCTTCCTGCGCGCCGAAGACTTTTTCGGCTTTGCCAAACGCATGGCCCAGCTGAGGAGCGAGTTTCAGAAGGAACTCGTGGAAGTCGACGAGCGATTCCGGGACCACTCCAAGCTGGCTCGCATGCTCGCGCGTGGCCCTGCCGCGGGCTCCATCGCGGCCATCGAACGCAAATACGGGGCGGATCTGGACGCAAACTCCCATGGGGAGAGCTTTCTGAAGCTCTTTCGCGAGCGCTTCGTGCCCGGAGGACTCTATCTCCTGGACGAGCCCGAGGCAGCGCTCTCGCCCCAGAGCCAGCTGGGCTTCATGGCCATGATGCGGGACATGGTCGATCAGGATTCCCAGTTCCTGATCGCGACGCACTCCCCGATCCTCATGGCCATCCCGGGGGCGAGCATCTACGACTTCGACGGTTCGGCCCGTGCGCGAGATCAGCTTCAACGAGATCGGCGCGGTGAACCTGATGCGCGATTTCCTCAACGCCCCGGAGCGCTTTCTGCGCCATCTCTGGTGTTGACTGCTGCGCGCCACCGCTCGCTCCGCCCGCAGGGGCGGCTTGATTATTAGGCGCGGCTAACTTATAAGTTAGGCATGCCTATAAAATGCTGTGAAGAGGCTTCACCACTGGTTCCCGCCCTATGATCGATCCCGGGTTCGCGCTCCTCGTCTTCGCCGTGTCGGCGGGTTCCGCCCTGGCCCTCCTGTGGCCCGGCAAGGGACTTCTGGCGCGAGTGCTCGCTGCAGCGCGCATGACGCTCGCTGCAGCGCGCATGACGGAGCGGGTACGCATCGAAGATGCTCTCAAGCACTTCTACAACTGCGAATACCTGGGTCTGCCCTCCACTCTCGAGAGTCTCGCCGGGGGACTGCGGATGCGACGCGGGCCTGCCGGCCGCCTGATGACTCGTCTGTGCGAGCTGGGGCTGGCCGAAGCCGGGGGCAGAGCCATTTCTCTGACCGGCGAGGGCAGATCGTATGCACTCAGAGTCGTCAGGACCCACCGACTGTGGGAGCGCTATCTCGCCGACCGCACGGGTGTGGCGCAGGCGGACTGGCACGCTGAGGCGGAGGTGCGCGAGCATCGCATGTCGCAAGCGGACACGGACGCGCTGGCAGCTCGCCTTGGCCATCCCCGCTTCGACCCTCATGGTGATCCCATTCCGACCGCGCGGGGCGACGTACCGCCCCGAACCGGCGTGGCCCTGACGCGGCTTCGGCGGGGGATGACCGCACGCATCGTGCATCTGGAAGACGAACCGCGCGAGATCTATGAGGAGTTGCTCGCCGAAGGGCTTACCCCTGGCATGGTGGTCCGCGTCACGGACATTTCGCCCATGGGGGTTCGCTTTCTGGCGCAGGGGAAGGAGCGGATCCTTGATCCCATCGTGGCCGCGGGAATCACCGTGGAGCCGGGCAAGGACATGGTCGTGCCGGACCAACCGCCGCTCACGCTGGCCGGTCTGAGCCTGGGCGAAAGCGGTGTGGTGGATCGGATTGCGCCCGCGTGCCAAGGTCCGGCGCGGCGGCGTCTTCTGGATCTCGGCGTTGTTCCCGGCACACGCATTCGCGCGACGCTGCGCGGAGCGGGAGGCGACCCGACCGCCTACGAGATCCGCGGGGCGGCCATCGCGCTGCGCAGCGAGCAGGCATCGTGGGTCGAAGTCGTGCCCGCGGAGGCCGGGCCGGCGTCCGCGGACGAGGAGGCAGCGCCGTCCGCGACCGGAGCCGACTCAAGATGATCGCGCGTGCCCGGGAGCGGAGGGGCTGCGGCGCGCCTAACGAACCTCGTCTGGTTCAGCTCGGTATCCATCCGGGCCGGTGGGACTACCTGGTTGCCCTGGCGGGCAATCCGAACACGGGCAAGAGCACCGTATTCAACGCGCTCACCGGGCTTCGCCAGCACACCGGCAACTGGCCGGGCAAGACGGTCACGCGCTCCGAGGGCGCCTTCCTGCACGGGGAGAACAGGGTCAAGGTCGTCGACCTTCCCGGAACCTACTCCCTGCAGGCCGGCAGCACCGACGAAGAGGTCGCGCGTGATTTCATCCTCTTCGGGCAACCGGATGTCACCGTGGTGGTCGTGGACGCCACCCGCCTGGAGCGCAACCTCAACCTGGCGCTCCAGATTCTGGAGATCACCCCCCGGGTCGTCGTGTGCCTCAACCTGGTGGACGAGGCCCGCCGGCACGGCATCGCCATCAACGAGAACCGGCTGTCGCGCGAACTGGGAGTCCCCGTGGTCGCCACCATCGCTCGCCGGGGCGAGGGCATCGACGAACTCATGGTGGCCGTCCATGAGATGGCGACCGGTGATACGGTGACCTCGCCATACCGCATCGCCACGCACCTGCCCGAGGTCGAGACCGCGGTATCCGCGCTGGTCCCCGTGATCGAGGCGGAGTTCCCCGGTCTCCCCAATGCCCGCTGGGTGGCGCTGCGTCTGCTCAACGCGGACGAGCGCGTGGAAGAGGCGGTGCGCGCCGGAGACATCGGCGAGGCCGGGCAGGAGAGCCCGGGGGCGACGCCATCGCCGCCGCCCGCGGACGCGGTATCGGCGCACGAGCGGGTTCTGGACAAGGCCTCCGAGTTGCGCTGGACGCTGTCCGCGGACTTCCACGACTCGATCATGACCGTGTTCTATCGCGAATCCGAACGCATCGCGCGCGCCGCCGAAATTCGAGGACTCCGCAAGATCGGGTTCGATCTGGACCGCACCCTGGATCGCGCCCTGACCAGCCGCTGGACCGGGTTTCCCGTGATGCTGCTGATCCTCACGGCGGTGTTCTGGCTCACCATCGCGGGCGCCAACGTGCCCTCCTCGATGCTGGCCAGCCTCCTCGTAGACCAGGTTCATCCCTGGCTGGTCGGGGTCGGGGCGGCGCTCTCCATGCCTTGGTGGCTCTCGGGCTTCCTCTTTGATGGCGTCTATCTGGCCACCGCCTGGGTCGTGAGCGTCATGCTTCCGCCGATGGCGATCTTCTTTCCGCTCTTCACCTTGCTGGAGGACTTCGGGTACCTGCCACGCGTGGCCTTCAACCTGGACGGCCTCTTCCGGAGGGTGGGCGCCCACGGCAAACAGGCGCTCACCATGAGCATGGGGTTCGGTTGCAACGCCGCGGGAGTGGTGGCCGCACGCATCATCGACAGTCCGCGCGAACGCCTCCTCGCGATCGTCACCAACAACTTCTCGCTGTGCAACGGCCGCTGGCCCACCCAGATTCTGATCGCGACCATCTTCATCGGGGCCACCGCGCCCGCCCACCTCGCGGGCCTGGTGTCCGCAACCGCGGTGGTCGGGGTGGCCCTGCTGGGCGTCGTCTTCATGCTCGCGACGTCCTGGCTGCTCTCCCGGACCCTGTTACAGGGCGAGGCTTCCACCTTCAGCCTGGAGCTTCCCCCGTACCGGCCGCCGCGCATTCTCCAGACGCTCTACACTTCGCTGATCGACCGCACATTGATCGTTCTCTGGCGCGCGGTGGTGTTCGCCATGCCCGCCGGCGCCGTGATCTGGCTCATCTCGAACATCGTCGTGGGAGACGCGAGCCTAGCCGAGCACTTCGTGCGAACCTCCGATCCCCTGGGCGTGCTGCTGGGGCTGAACGGGGTGATTCTGCTCGCGTACCTGGTGGCGATTCCCGCCAACGAAATCGTCATTCCCACGATCCTCATGCTTACCGTGCTCACGGCGGGCATCGCGGGTGCGGGAGAAGGGGTCGGGGTGATGTTCGAGTTGAGTTCGCCGGCGGATATCGGGCTACTGCTGGCGGCCGGGGGATGGACCTTGCTCACCGGGGTGTGCCTCATGCTCTTCAGCCTGTTGCACAATCCCTGCTCCACCACTCTGTACACCATCTACAGGGAAACCGGGAGCATGAAGTGGACGGCTGTGTCGGCCGCGGTGCCGCTGGGAATGGGGTTTGTGGTGTGCTTTCTGGTAGCGCAGGCGTGGAGGCTGGTGGCGGGCGCCTGAGTCAGACCTCGAACTCCGCGACCACCGGGGCGTGGTCGGAGGGTTTCTCGGTGAAGGGGCCCTTCTTGCGGGCCTCCCGGTCCACGAAGGCGTCCGTGGAGCGAGCGGCGAGACCCTCGGTGGCGTAGACGTGGTCGATGCGCAAGCCGTCATTGCGGGGAAAGGCGAGTCTCTGATAGGCCCACCAGCTGTAGATTCCGCCCTCCGGCCGATGTCTTTCGAAGACATCGCCGAGACCCCAGTCACGGATGCGGGCAAGGGCGTCGCGCGCCCCTGAGTGGCACAGCACGCTGTCCCTCCAGACATCCAGCTGGTCCACATCCTCGTCCCGGGGCGCGACGTTGAAGTCACCGGCCAGCACGAGGGCTTCGGAGGGAGACGCAGTGCGCTCCAGATGTTCCCGCAGCCTGCGCAGCCAGTCGAGCTTGTAGCCGTACTTGTCCGTGCCCACGCGCGCGCCGTTGGGGACGTAGGCGGAGAGCACCCGGATGCCGTCCACCGTGACGGCAATCAGCCGCGCCTGGGAGTCGCGGTCCCCGGGCCCCATCCCCACTTCGATGTCGTACGCCCGCGAGCGGCTCAGAATCGCCACTCCATTGTAGGTTCGCTGGCCGTGTACGGCGGCGTGGTAGCCCACCTCCTCGATCTCCTCATAGGGGAAGGCCTCGTCCGTCACCTTCAACTCCTGCAGGCACAGGACATCGGGCCGGTGCAGCCGCAGCCAGGTGAGCACGCGCTGCCGGCGAGCCTTGATGGAATTGACGTTCCAGGTGGCGATCTTCATGGGGGACACGGCCGCTCCGTCAGCCATCGAGTACGTATGCTTCCTCGCCGTGCTGCGTGAGGTCCAGGCCTATCCGCTCGTCGGCTTCGGCGACCCGCAGTCCAATGACCGCGTCAACGATTTTCAGAATGATGAATGTGGCGCTCGCCGCCAACACACAGGTGAGCAGGGCCCCCAGCACGTTGTTGAGGACCGCGCCCACGGTTCCGCCCGCGCCATGTACGCCGAACGCGTCGAGCGTGTCGTCGTAGCCCATGCGCGACTTCAGGACGGCGACCGCATAATAGCACGCCGCGCCCCCGGTGAAGCCGATCAATAGACCGGCCATCGGCGTCACGAAGCCGGCGCCGGGTGTCACGCTCACCAGTCCGGCGCCGGCGCCGGTGATGCCGCCCAGCATGCTGGGCCTGCGGTTCCGAATCCACTCTACCGCCAACCAGCCCATCACGCCCGCGGCCGCGCCGAAGTGGGTCACGGTGAAGGCGGAAGCCGCCAGGCTCGAGGCAGTCAGGGCGCTGCCGACGTTGAATCCGAACCAGCCGATCCACAACAGGCAGGCACCGATGAAACTCAGAGGCAGATTGCTCGGCCGCATGGCCTTATGCGACTTCGTTTCCCTGTGCCAGGACTGGCGAGGCGGTCGCAAACATGGCGGCCAGCCCGCTCAGGACTATCCGTGACGTGATCATCGCTCTTCCTCCCTGGACATAGTCCACCCATGAATGATGTCGGCACTGCGGAGACGATTCCGGGCTCCCGAGGGGGGACTTGCGGCTGGGGCTCCGGCGATTGGCGACGGTAGGATGCCTGTCATTATGGGAGGCCAAGATAACCTTTTCCGGTGCTTGGCGCACTACCGGCGGGAGGGGTTTCCGCCTTCCTCGATTTCGTCCCGGGAAGGGCCGGGAAACAGGTGTTTCTCCGGCCTACCGGCTCGCCTCCCAGCCCAGCATGCAGCGTTTGCGCGTGGGGCCTGCGCCGAAGTTCCCTGTCACCCCCGTCGCGCGGATGACGCGGTGGCAGGGGATCAGGAAGACGATCGGATTGCTGCCGACCGCGTTACCGGTGGCTCGCGCGGCCCTGGCGCTGCAGACTTCTTCTGCCAGGCGCCCGTAGGTCGTCACTCCCCCCGGGGGTATCCGCAGGAGGGCGCGCCACACCGCGAGCTGGAAGTTGGTTCCGCGCACATGCACCGTCAGCGGACCAACATCCGGATCGAAGGGAGCCGCGAAGACGTCTCGCGCGAGCGACCCGGCCCCGGGCTGGTCCGCCATCAGCGTCGCGTTTCTCCATGTCCGCCGCAGTGCTTCCCTCTCGGCTTCGGCTTTCTCCGCGTTCACGAAGCCGATCCGGCAGATGCCCCGATCCGTCCAGGCTACGAAAACCGGTCCGAACGGGGACTCGGCCGTTCCATGGCCGATGGTGAGTCCCGCGCCTCCGCTCCGGTACTCGCCCGGCGTCACGGCCTCCACCGTCACGAAGTGATCGTGGAGCCGGCCCGGACCCGAGAGGCCGGACCCGTACGCTGCCGAGAGCACGGACTCGGAGTTGTCGAGCAACTTCTTGGCGTGTTGGACGGTAAGAGACTCGAGGAAGCGCTTGGGGGTAACTCCGGCCCAACGCGAGAACAGCCGGTGCAGGTGGCTGGGGCTGAGCCCGATGTGCGCCGCCAGTTCGCCGAGTTCCGGCTGGCGCTTGCGGTGGCTGTCCAGATATCGGACGGCCGACTCGATTCGGTCGTAGTCGGTAGTCTTCACGATAGCGTTCCAAGTGAGAAGCCGTCCATTGCCAACTCCAGAAAACTAGCGGATTCGGAATCTGAAGTCGGCCCGATCCTTGCCATCGGATTCCGACCCGGATGGGCAATACATCCACGTTTGCGCCCTTGATGGCGCAATGACGAGGCCATGCCAGCATGGACAACCCGGTTGTGACAGTCCTCGCTCACGGGGAATCCGATCCCCCAGACCCGAGATGGAAGATGCACGAAACTCAGAGATCCGCGCCTCGCCGCCCCTCGCGCACCCTTCTGCGCGCGGGGCTCCTTGTTCTCCTCCCGACCGCCGCGTTCGTCGTGCCCGCGATGCTCTCGGCGCAGGCGCCCGCGCCCGACACGCCGCTTCCCGCCGATCCCGCCGTCACCGTCGGTGAACTCGACAACGGCCTGCGCTACTACGTGCGCGAGAACGACACCCCGGAGAACCGCGCCGATTTCCGGCTGGTGGTGAACGCGGGCTCGATTCTGGAAGACGAGGACCAGCTCGGCCTGGCCCACTTCGCGGAGCACATGGCCTTCAACGGCACCGAGAACTTCGAGAAGCAGGAGCTGGTCGACTATCTGGAGTCGATCGGGATGCAGTTCGGTCCGCACATCAATGCCTACACCAGCTTCGACGAGACCGTCTACATGCTGCGCGTGCCCATGGACGATCCCGACGTGCTCGAGACTGCGTTCCAGATCCTGCAGGACTGGGCCCAGGCGGTGCTCTTCGATCCGGAAGAGGTGGACAAGGAGCGCGGCGTGGTGATCGAGGAGTGGAGGCTGGGGCGCGGAGCACAGGCTCGCATGCGCGACGCTCAGTTCCCCGTCCTCTTCGAGGGCTCGCTCTACGCCGACCGACTCCCCATCGGGAAGACCGAGGTGCTCGAGTCGGCTCCCGCCTCGACGCTCGAGCGCTTCTACCGGGACTGGTACCGGCCCGACCTCATGGCGGTCGTCGCCGTCGGCGACTTCGACGGGGCCGCCATCGAGGGCATGATCCGCACCCAGTTCGCCGGCCTTGCCGGACCGGCGGAGCCCCGGCCCAGGGAGTTGACGGAAGTGCCCTTCGACCACCCTCCGCGCGTGGCCATCGCTGCGGACGTCGAGGCGCCGCAGTCGCAGGTTTCGGTGTTGTACAAGCGCCCGCTGGCCCCGCGGGGCACCGTCGGCGCCTTCCGGCGCCAGCTCACGGAGAACCTCTACGAGGGCATGATGGGTGGCCGGCTCGAGGAGTTGACGCAACAGGCCGAGCCGCCCTTCCTGATCGGCTTCCCGGTCGGCGGGAGTTTCGTGCGCACGCTCGACATGTATCAGCTGCTGGCGCTCGTTCCCGAAGGCGGACTGGAGCGCGGGCTGGACGCTCTCCTCACCGAAGCCGAGCGTGTTCGCCAACACGGCTTCACCGAGACCGAGTTCGCACGCCAGAAAGCCGAGGTGCTGCGCTCCTTCGAGCGGCGTTTCGCCGAGCGCGCGAATCAGGAGTCGGCCAATCTGGCGGGCCGCTATGTCCAGGCATTCCTCCGCGGCACCACCTTCTCCAGCCCCGAGGATGACCTCGAGCTGGCGAACGCGCTCCTGCCGGCGATCACCCTGGAGGACGTCAACGGGCTGGCCGTCGAATGGATGCAGGAGCAGGGACGCGTGGTCATGACCAACGCTCCCGAGAAGGATGACCTCGTGACCATCACCGAGGAAGACATCCAGGGCGTGTTCGCTTCCGTGGCGGGCAAGGAGATCGAGCCCTATGTGGACGTCGCGATCGACGCGCCGCTGGTGGCCGTGATTCCGGAGGGCTCTCCGGTGGTGGGCGAAGAAGTGGTGGAGGAGGTCGGAGTGACCGTCTGGACTCTTGAAAACGGCGTGCGCGTGGTCCTCAGGCCAACCGACTTCAAGGACGACGAAATCCTCTTCTCGGCGACCAGTCCCGGGGGCAACTCGCTGGCTGCGGACGAGGAGTTCGAGAGCATCCGCATGGCCTCCGTGGTCGTCGGGGAAGGCGGCGTCGGGGAATTCGACAAGATCGCCCTGGAAAAGAAGCTGGCCGGCCAGGACGTGCGCGTTGCACCCAGCGTGGGGTCGCTGGCGGAGGGCATCAGCGGGAGTGCCTCCCCCCGGGACATCGAAACCGCCTTCCAGCTCATCTACCAGCGTTTCATGGCGCCCAGGAAGGACGAGACCGCCTTTCTGGCCTACAAGACCCTTCTCTCCGGGATCTTCGCCAATCGCGGCGCGAGTCCCGGCGCCACGCTCGCGGACACGCTCTCCGCCACCATGACGCAGGGGCATCCCCGCGCCGTCCCGCCGAGTGAGGAGATGATCGAACGGCTGGATCTGGATCGCTCCTTCGCCTTCTACCAGGACCGCTTCGCGGACGCCAGCGACTTCGTCTTCTACTTCGTGGGCGCGTTCACGCCGGAGGAGCTCCGGCCGCTGGTGGAAACCTGGCTCGGAGGTCTCCCGAGCCTGGGTCGGGTGGAGACCTGGCGCGATGTGGGGATCGATCCCCCGGACGGGGTGATCGAAAAGGAGGTGCGCAAGGGACTCGAGCCCCAGAGCCAGACCCGCATCGTCTTCGCGGGCGACGCGGAGTATTCCCTGGAGGGGAACACGGCGATCTCGGCGCTCGCGGACGTCCTCGACATCCGCCTGCGGGAGCTGCTGCGGGAGGATCTGGGCGGCACCTACGGTGTCGGCGTGAGCGGGTTCCTCTCCCAGCAGCCGGACGAGGAATACTCCCTGCGCATCAGTTTCGGATCGGCGCCCGAACGCGCCGAAGAGCTGACGGCCGTGGTCTTCGAGGAGATCGACCGGATTCAGCAGGCCGGGCCCGACGCCGAGACCGTGGAGAAGGTGCGCGAGACCCAGCGCCGCAACAGGGAAACCCAGCTCGAGCAGAACCGATACTGGATGGAGAGTCTCGCCGCCGCCGACCGTCTCGGCATGGACTACAGCTATGTGACCACGTACGAGTACATCGAGGGATGGACGGCCGAACAGGTGCAGGAGGCCGCGCTCCGGTACCTGCGCGACGACCGGTACGTGAAGATCGTGCTGTACCCGGAGAACCAGATTCCGTAGGGGCAGCGCGGCACGGCGCGCCAGGCGACGGCACGGGCGCGGAGGGCGAGGCGGTCTCGTACCCCACGCCCGTTTTCCCAGTGCCTCGGAAGGCTGCTAGCCGGCGACCGCGAGCGCCGCGGCAGTCGCCAGCGGCACGGTCAGGTTGTCATCCAGGGGGAGGGGCGACCCCTCGACCGTGGTCACCACCAGCGCTACGAGCGCCGCGGAGCCGACTCCGCCGAACGGCAGCAGGCAGAGCGTCGCCACCAACCAGAAGACCCCGCTCCCGACGAGAGAGGGCTCCCCCGGCTCCCCGCGGCCCCACAGCCGGCCGGAGACGTGGGCGCACGGGTCGGCCAGCGCGACGACCAGAATGCTCGGCACCCACACCCGGGAGGGGAAGAGGGCCATCACCACACAGACGCTGATGACGTACCAGGTGGATGACGCCGGGCTGGTGGCTTCGCGCGGAGAGATGAGATGGCGGAAGGTTCGGAAGAATCCGTGGTTGAACGCAGGCCACAGCAGCCTGAGCACGTCCGTCACGACCGCAACCGTGACGATCAGCCCCAGAATGGCCGCCAGCACCGGAGAGGGCAGGATTTCCAGCCAGATGATCCCGGCGAGTCCCAGGCCGACCACCGCGTGAACCACGCGACGCCAGGGCTGCAGCCCGGCGGTCCGGCGTACGAGTTGCTCGAACAGCGTGTCCATGTCTGGGCGTAGCATCGGTCTCGTCTCCGTAATTGCCGGCTGCGGGCGTCTTCCGCGTCGGGGGGCCTGCCCGGCTCCGGGTATCGGCAGCGTGCCGATGCCGAAACATCTTCGAATTGCTACTCGTTTGGTCTTGCAACTGCTACATGTTCGCTACCTGTTCGACGTCCGTTCGCACAGCAGGGCGATCATATTGATGGAGCAAGTCGCACCGGTGTGTTGACTCAATGATATGAGAGCGGACACGCCGGCGCATGACCCATGTTCCGGGGAGAGACGCGAGCAGCCATGCGAATTGCACTGTTCACCGACCAGTACGCGCCGCAAGTCAGCGGACTCACGCTCACCTTGTCCCGCCTGGTGAACCGGGCGTCCGAGCTCGGTCACGAAGTCGCCCTGATAAGCCCGAGGATCGGCCCTACGGACGCGCCGGGCACGAGCCTCCACCTCCAGCTGGGCGGTATTCCGGCGCCCATTTATCCCGAGATCCTAATGGCGCGCCCGCTCGACCCGCAGGGCGCCCGCCTCCTCACCGAATTTCAGCCGGATCTGGTGCATGTGGCCACGGAGTTCATCGTGGGCTGGTCCGGGGTCCAGTGGGCACTGCGCCGCGGCCTGCCTCTGGTCACCTCGTTCCACACCAATTTCCCGGCCTTCCTCAGCGGTTACGGCATGACCCCGCTGAACGGGCTGGTGTGGCGCTATCTGCGCTGGCTGCACGCCAAGAGCTACCGCACGTATTGCCCCAGCCAGACGACCCGGCGGGATCTCCGGGATCACGGATTCAATGATGTACGCATCTGGTCACGAGGCGTTGATGCAGAGCTCTTCCACCCGCGTCGCCGGAGCGAAGAAGTGCGCCGGGAGATCGCCCCGGATGCGGAGGACATACTGGTCTACGTGGGTCGGATCGCGCCGGAGAAGCGACTTGACATCCTGCTCGAGGCTTTCAAGCTCATCCGCAGGAAGGCCCCCCGCGCGACGGACCTGGTGCTGATCGGGGACGGCCCGATGCGCCGGAGTATCGAACGCCGCAATCTGCCCGGCGTGCGTCTGACCGGGTACAGAAGGGGAGAGGCCCTGGCGGCCGCGTACGCCTCGGGAGACGCCTTCGTCTTCCCGTCCGACGCGGAGACCTTCGGCAACGTCGTGATGGAGGCGTTTGCGAGCGGCCTTCCCGTCATTACCGTTAACGAGGGCGGAGTCGCGGATCTGGTCCAGCCCGGCGTCACAGGCATGTTGGTCCCCGCCCGCGACCCGGAGGCGCTCGCCGAGGCGACGCTGGAGGCACTTTCCGACCCGTCGCGTCTAAGAGATATGGGGCGTGCGGGGCGATCGTTCGCCAAAGCACGGACTTGGCCCATGGTGATCGACGGGTTGCTGCGGGAATACGCTGAAGTCGTCGGCGCAAGCATGACGGACGGGAGGAGCGGGTTCTACTCATGATGGCAGCGCTGAGGGCATACGACGAACGCATCCTGGATCTGATCACCGCGTGCAGAAAGCGTTGGCTCGACATCTTCATGCGGGGCATCACGCGTGCGGGCGACTGGCCCTCGATGACAGGCGTCACCCTGGCGCTTTCTCTCGGCTTCCCGTCGGGCCTGCGCAAGGTGGGCCTGAAGTGCCTGGTGGTGCTCACCGTGTCCCATGTGCTGGTGCAACTGATGAAGCGCGCCATCAACCGCGCGCGCCCGAAACTGTGTCTGAGCGGGGCGTTTGTGATCAGGCCCCCGGACCGCTTCAGTTTTCCCTCCGGGCATGCCACGGCCGGGTTGGCGGTCGCGTACCCCCTCTACTTCGCCCTGCCCCCGGTCGCGGCCGGAATGGTCCTGGGCCTGGGGCTGACGATCGGGGTCTCGCGCGCCTACCTGGGCGTGCACTATCCGGGAGATGTGGCGATGGGTTGGGTGACGGCGATTACGACCGCGCTGGCTGTGGAATGGAGCTTGCCGGTCTAACGCTGCGCGCCGGCGTCCCGGCTCCAGACAACTCCGTAGTGCGCCTCGAGGAAGTACTTGAGCGACCGGGCCAGGTCGCCCGCAAAACGCCGCCGGTTCTCGTCGGTGTCGCGAATGCCGGGGCCGTGCAGTTCGATCTGTACGCCGTCGATCACGCTGCCATCCAGCGAGCCGTGCCGTCGCGTGCTATAGCCTCCGCTGAAAAACGGTTCGCCGTCGGGATCGGGGATGATCGGGCTGGGGACGGTGGTGATCCTCTCCTCGGAGAGGAAGGCACCCAGGCTCTCGGGACCCCGCACGATGTCGGCGAAGGAGAGTCCGACCCGGCGGGCGAGCGTGCGGATGCTGGACCGCTCCCTGAAACGCGGCTGGTTTAGCGCCGCATCGGAGCGGTTCAGGTCGCTTCCGGTCAGGAGGTACCCGAGTTCCACCCTTGGCACGGGGTGCGCGTGTCCGTGCAGGTCCACATACAGGCCCTTCCCATGGTCCTCCGCGATGCGGTCGCGCGCCACGACGATGAACCGGTGGTACTCCCGCCAGGCTTGCTCCGCGAACTCGCTGCCCTGAGCAGCCTCCACAATCTCCCGGTTGGGGTCGAGACGGTTCCGGCGCAGCCGGTTGATGATGATGTGGGGGTGCCCGCCTCCGCTGTACGCGAAGATCGAATCGCGCACGGCTCGGGTGGTCTCCTGCGTCCAGGAATCGCGGGCCAGCGTCCCGGACGTCCGCACCGGAATCTCGCCTGGTTCCTCGCCGCCCCCGTGTCCGGCGCTGACCACCACCGGCAGGTCACCGGCGATGTACTCGACGTATTCGTTGCGCCCGAAGTAGGTCTGGCCCGGCACGTACTCGGTGATAGGCGGTGGTGTGTACACCTCCAGGCTCGCCGAGCCCGAGACGCTCCCGGCCGTGGCCCGGACCTCCGTCTTTCCCGTGGAGATGGCGGTGACCTGGCCGGAGGCGTCGACCGATGCCACCGAAGGATCCGTGACCGACCAGGAGACGGTGGCCCCGGAAAGGGTTACCCCCTGCTCGTCACCAACCTGGGCGGCAAAGCGAAAGGTGGCGCCTGGCTCCACGAGCAGCTTTACGTTCGGCACTACCGTGACGCGCGCGGGCGCGGAAGGCGAGGTGCCGTCGTCGCATGCCATGACGACGAGCCATATCGCGGAAAGCCATTTTCCCATTTAGGTTCTCCAGGTCTTCTCGCACGGATCCGTACATTGTGATTTCGAGAGTGTCCGCGATCAAGGGCGCGTGCAGGCGTCCCCCGGTTCCGCCGTGCGGGCCGCGGGCGATATCAGGGACCGGAAGGGAGCCGATGAAGAAAGGGGCATGATCCGTACCGAGGCACTCAGCAAGGAATTCCGGTCCCGGCGAAGGAAGCGGATCCTGGCGGTGGATCGTCTCGATCTATGCTGCGACGGAGGGGAGATATACGCCCTTCTGGGACCCAACGGGGCGGGGAAGACGACCGTTCTGCGCATCCTGAGCACGCTCATGGATCCCTCCGCCGGAGAAGCCTGGGTGAGCGGACACTCGGTCCGGACGGAAAAGGAGGCGATCCGCGCCCTGATCGGGTTCGTGTCGTATGAGACCCGCGTCTACGAACGTCTTACCCCGCGCGAAATCGGCCACTTCTTCGGCCGTCTCAATGACATGACCCCCGCCGCGATCGAAGACAATCTGGAGTACATCTTCGACTTGCTGGACATGGACGGGTTTGCCGACGAGCGCACCGACACCTTCTCGACCGGGATGAAGCAGAAGACCGTCCTGATGCGCGCCCTGGTGACCAATCCGGACATCCTCGTCTGGGACGAGCCCACCTCGGGGCTCGACGTGCTCACCGCAAAGAAGGTGATCGACTACATCCTGTTGCTGAAGAAGGAGGGGAAGACGGTACTCTTTTCGACCCATATCCTGTGGGAGGCCGAGAAGCTGGCCGATCGCATCGGCATCATCCATCGAGGAAGGCTCAGGACCGAGGGGACACTGCAGTCGCTGCGGGCCCGCACCGGGTTCGGGGACCTTGAAGACATCTTCTTCTCGCTGGTGGGTGACGGCGAGGACGGGGGAGATGCGTGATGGTTCGCAAGGCGCTGGTCATCTACGGCAAGGAAGTGCGGGTCCTGAGACGCGACTACCGGCTGATCGGGGGCATGGTGGCGAGCGCGCTGGTCTTCTTCCCGCTCCTGATGGGGCTGGCGAGCAATCTCGACCGTCTTGCCGGGGACGACGCCGGACCGGTGCCGGTGGTCGCGCCGGGGGCGGACGATGTCCTGCGCCGGGCGCTGGACGCCAACACGCTGGTCCACCTGGCGACGCTGGAGGAAGTGGCGGGCAGCGAGGCCCATGTGAGCGTGCTGCGCGAAGGTGACGCGTATCGGATCCGCGCGGAATCCGGGGAGAGCTCCGTGTGGGCGGCGGCGATGTCGCTGCGTCTGGACCTGGAGGCGGTGCGCCAGCGCGTCATCGAAGAGAGAATGGCCGAACGCGGCTTGCGGATGCGTGACTTGCGCCCGTTCGAAGTCGTGCTGATCGATACATCCGGCGGCTTCGGCGGCGCACTCAGCCTGCTGGTGCCCTACATGGCGGTGATTCTGCTCGTGACCAATGCGGCGCGCGCCCTCTATATCGCGGTCGGAGAGAAGGAGAAGAACACCCTGGCGGCGCTGCTGGTATCGACGGTGCCACGGCCCGCGATCGTGATCGGCAAGAGCCTGGCGATCATGACCTTCGCCGTGGTGGCGTCGCTCCTCCTGATCGTCGGGATGGTGGTGGCGGCCCGGCTCGGCTTGTCGCCGGCGGATTTCGCGGGGTCGGGCGGGTGGTCGCTGGCACCGGCGCAGGTGGCGGCGCTGACGGTGAACCTCGTGGCTCTGGCGCTCCTGGTCTCGGCGCTGGTCATGCTGATCGGCACCTTCGCGCGCTCGCAGCGGGAGGCCGGGATGTACACTGCGCCCCTGGTCTTTCTGTCCATCTTCCTGGCGATCTTCGCGCTCTCGCCGGCCTCGTTCGGGAGTTCCGTGTACGCCGTGCCGATCCTCGGCAATGCCCTGGCGATGCGGGAGGCCATGCAGGGACGGATCGACTGGATGGTCCTGGGGTTGGTCGTCGGCGTGAACCTCGTCGGCTTCCTGCTCCTCACCCTGTGCTCGGTTCGGCTCTATGGGCGCGAGTCGGTGCTCTTCCGGGTCTAGTTCGTGGACGTGACCCGGTAGCCAGCTCGTCTGGCGAGGTTGTCGATTGCCGCGCAACTGGTTCGGGCCAGCTTGCGTAGGTCGGACGCGAGCGACGGCAAGTCGGTCCGTCGGAATACGAGACTGCGTTCTGGAGAAATCGGATGGACTGGGAGAATCTCACTGCGTTGGTGGTGCCGGTCGTCTTCATCCTCACGACTGGGGGCGTCATCCTTTTTCGTCCGCTCACGAGACGACTGGGTGACCTCATCGAGGTCATGAAGGATCGACGCGAGTCCGGGGAGACGGAAGGAATCGAAGGGCTGAGAGAGATGCTTGAACATCAAAACAGCCGTCTCGAGTTGCTGGAGCGCCGCCTGGACTTCACCGAGTCGTTGCTGGGCTCGCGTGACCCGGAGCGCATCTCGGCGGTGTCCTCGCGGAAGAGTTCAGGAGAGCACGCGCGGAAGAGTTCAGGGGAGCACGCGCGGTAGTTTCCCGTTGGTTCTTCAGGGCAGGCCCCTGGACGGCAGCGACGCCAACAGCGCCGCGGCCCGCCCGCTCGATTCCCGGATGGCCTCGAGGAGTCGATTGCGTTCGCGGACCAGCGTCGCCATGGTCAGACGGTAGCGATCGCTTCCGGGAGCCTCTTCGGCAAGAACGGCGGTCGGCGCGAGACCCGGGAGCAGGCCGGGCACGGAGCCCGCGTCCGGGTGATGAGGAGCCAGGGGGACGTACAGGACCCGGTGCAGCGGGCGCAGCAGATCCACCAGGGCCATGTCGAGCTCGGCCGAGCCGACAGCGGGGAGGGCGGCGTTCAGCTGGCGGGCCAGATCGAGGAGTGCGGCGCCCGCGGCCTCTGCCTCGGCCAGATCGAATTGGCCGGCGCCAGCCGCGGACCGGGCCGTGATGGCGGCACCCAGCATCTCCGCCTGGGCCACCACATCCACCGGCGGCACTTCACGGCCGAGCAGAGCGGAGAGGGCGATGGTGTAGAGGTAGGTGTCGCGCTCCAGAATGTCGAAGTCGATCTTGTCGAAGGTGTCCTCGGGGGTATGCCACCACCAGTATCCGCCGTCTTCCTCCGTCCGGTTGCGATAGAGCTGCAGGAGAGGCAGTCCGACGCCGTTGAACGACTGGTCGGAGTTGCGGCCCGGACGGGACGGCTGGACGTCGGCGTCTTCTCCCCGCTGCATGGCGAAGCGAGCCAGATCGGCCAGGGAAGCGGTCGTGGCCGCCGCGAACACGCGCGCGCCCATCTGCCCGATCCCGTCCACGTTCACATACGCCACCGCCCGCGCGCGCAACTCCTCGAAGTAGTGGTCGGCGAACCAGGTCGAGCCGCCATAGCGGGCGTTGGAATGCCCCGGCCACCACGCCACCACCAGGCCGCGGCGCAGACGCTCGCGCTCGGCGTGGAAGGCGAGCGCCAGGTCGAGCATCGCCGCGTTGGACGCCCCTTCGTCGGTGGCGGCGTGGTACCAGCCGTCGATGTGGCCGCCGAACAGGACATACGGGCTCTCCGGCTCGGGGCCGGGGATTCGGGCCACGGCCAGCCGCAGCTCCTTCCATCCGGTGTCGGTCTCCGCCGACAGCAGGACCTCTAGCGGGCCCCGCGCGAGTATCGCGCGCAGTTCCTCTGCCGCGCTGCGTGCGATGTGTGCGACCGGCAGGTCAGGCAGGCGGTGGTAGTTGAGCAGCGACGGCGTGCCCCAGGTGGAGGTCACGATGAGGTCGTTGACGCGCTCCTCGGTGTTGGCGAAGATCACGCCCACGGCACCCAGCCGGTCGAGCACGATGACCGGGATGTTTCTCGGCTGGCCGTCGACCAGCACGATGGCCCCGGAGACGTCGGGATGACTCCGGGAGTAGGCGCCGCCCAGGTCCTCTCCCTCGAGGACGATGCGTTCGCCGGTGCCGACTTCGATGGCCGGCAGGTCCTCCAGCGTTCCCAGGTCCACCAGCGGCGCCCGCAGGGATCGAACCGAGGCGGAAAACGAAGAAGTGATGGCGGGGAAAGAGGGTCCGTCCGGAACCGAGACCGAGGCCGAAACCGGGTCGGAGACGTAGGTCTCGAAGGTGTGCACTTCCACCGGGACGCCGGCCGTCTCCAGCGTCTCCACGATGTAGTCGATCGCCGCGTTTTCGCCCGCGCCGCCGGACGGACGCTCATGTTCGACGATGGCGCGCGCGTGGGGTTCGAGCGACGCCGCCGAAATGTGAGTCTGCACCGCGGCGGCGAGCAGATCCGCGTTCAGGTCCGCCGCCATCCCCGGGGGTTCGGTGGGGCCGCAGGCTGTTACGAGCCACGGGACCAGCGCAAGGGCCAGGAGCGTCACATGGTTTGCAGATCGGGACATGGGATGTTCCTCCGGAAGCTATGCGGTTGACGCCATGGATGATGGAGCGGGCTCTCGAGCCGCGCCAGACTGGCGTTCAACGAGTGGCTCCTCAGGGGGCTGCGCGCATATCTTTGTCCCACGTTGGAGTCCTCGGGTACCAGCTTCTTTGCGGGAGGTCGTCATGAACCAGGCAAACAGCATCGGCGTCATCGTCGCGCTCTGGCTCGCATCCGGGTGCGCGCCGGCGGAACCCGATCATTCGCCCGTATTCGACGGGACAGCGGGACGGTGGATCGACCTGACGCACGACGTGTCCGCCGACGCGGTCTTCTGGCCGACCGCCGATCCGTTCGTGCTGGACACGGTCGCGTACGGCATGGCCGAAGGGGGGTATTTCTACTCGTCCTTCAACTTCGCGTCGTCCGAACACGGCGGCACCCACATCGACGCGCCCATCCACTTCGCCGAGGGCAGGATCTCCACGGAGCAGATCCCTCTGACCGCGCTGATAGGGCCGGCGGCCGTCATCCGCGACCCGGCGATGGAGGGCCCGGACCATCTGGTGGGGGTGGACGCCATTGCCGCGTGGGAGGAGCGCCACGGCCCGATCCCCTCCGGGACGATCGTCCTGCTGGACACCGGCTGGGCGGACCGCTGGCCGGACCCGGTCGCCTATCTGGGGACTGCGTTGCGGGGCGAGGAGGCGGTCCCCGAGCTCCACTTTCCGGGGCTGGATCCGGCGGCCGCGCAGTGGCTGGTCGACAACCGCGACATCGCGGCCCTGGGCATCGACACCCCCAGCATCGACTACGGGCAGTCGAGCGGCTTCGAGACCCACCGGATCCTCTACGCCGAAAACATCCCCGGCTACGAGAACGTGGGTTCCCTGGTCGAACTTCCGGAATGGGGCGCGTTCGTCGTGGCCCTTCCCATGAAGATCGCCGGGGGGAGCGGAGGCCCGCTCCGCATCGTGGCCTTCGTGCCCGGCTGAGGCAGGCCTGCAGGTCGCGGCGGAGCGTGCGGGGTCCGCCTCCGGACTCAGGGACATCGCGTTTCGGCGGAAAGAGCTGGAAGCATGGCGGCCGGCTCCCCCTCACCACTCGAACGCGTAGCTCGCCCGCGCGTACAGCAGCGCCCCGTTGAACCCGAACGGGGAGTGCTGGCTGTACAGGTTGCCCACCCCCGAGGAGGCCCTCGGATTCATGTCGGGATAGGTGTTCAGGAAGTTCTCGGCGCCCACCGTGAGCGTAACCGATTGCGGCAGCGTGTAGGCGACCTCCGCATCCAGCAGGAACTTGTCTGTGTAGGTCAACTCATCGGCGAAGTCCCACCATGAGGAGAAATAGCTGACCTTCCCGAGGAAGCGCAGATCCCCCGCACGATGGATGGCCGACACCCCCGCCCGTGTCTCGGGGAGAGCTTCTTCGAGCTGCCGCACGCGGACTCCATTCGGGTCCTGATAGCCGTAGTCCGTGACATCCGTGTTCGTATGGTTGAAGAGCAGGCTGAAGGTGGTGCGGCCCTCCAGCGACGGCGGCGAGTACGCGGCAACGACGTCGACACCCTGGGTACGCGTGGAGAAGTCGTTGTTGTAGTAGCGGAACTGCCGCAGGTTGCGCGCGGCTTCGACGCCTTCCCTGAGAAGCTGGTCGACTTCGGCGGGTGTCAGAACATAGTCCGAACTGAGCGCGATCCGCCCGGACACCGACACGTTGAAGTAGTCCACGGTCACGGTCAGCGGTCCCCGGCTCAGCGTGCTCCCGAACGCGACGTTCAGCGACGTCTCCGGCTCCAACTGCTGGCCGCCCTTCGTCTGCGCGACCGCCGAAGTGGGCGGAATCGTGCCGACGTTGACGAGCTCCTGAATGTCGTAGTCGTAGGTCGTGCCGATGTGCTGGAAGTTCTGCTGGCCGGGCGTCGGAGCGCGGAAGCCGGTGCTGGCGCTTCCCCGCAGAGCGAAGCCCTCCGCGACTGCGAGCCGTCCGGAGACCTTGCCGTTCACCGTCGCTCCGAAGCCCGCGAAGTCCTCTAGCCGGACCGCGCCTCCCAGGGCCCATCGGTCGTCCGCCCCGTCATGGTGGAGGTCCCCGTAGACCGCGTAGTTGCTCCGGTCCCATCTCCCTTCCGAGAACGGGCTGAAGCCCGGGAACCCGTTGGATGCAGCGCTGAAACCCTGAACCAGCAAGGGCCCGAGCTCCCACGACGGCTGGCCGCCGGGCACAATTTCGTAGCTCTCGACGCGTCTCTCCAGCCCGCCGGCCAGGTGGGTTCGCTCGCCCATCTCGTATTCGAGATCCAGGTTGAGGTTGAGCTCGCGCTGCTGGTTGATGCCGGGCCGGAAGTCGGTCGGGGTCTCGGGGCCGAGCGAGGCGTTGATGGTGTTCATCATGAAGTAGTCGGCCTTGTGCGTCCCCCAGCCGACGCTCGCATCCCATTCCAGGGTTCCGGCCGTTCCCCGAAGGCCTGCCACGCCCGACGCGTCGAAGACGTCGCCACCGAAGTTGGGGGTGAAGCCGCCTGGGAACATCTCCTGGAACGAGAAGCAGTTGGGGTCGCTCCTGACGCGCGTCATCGCGATGGGATCGGCCACGCCGCCGACGACGCGGACTTCGGGACAGTTGGCGGAACCGTCCACGACGCCGTCGCGGGCGTCGAGCAGGTCGCCGATGAGCAGGGTCTGCCCCCCGTCAATGCTGAAGACGGCGTCGCGCGTGTTCGGATTGCGGAAGTAGAACCCGCCCGTGACGGTCTTGGTGTGGTAGTTGCCGTGCCCGTACAGCTCCACGCCGTTCGCGAAGGTGTAGCCCATGTTGGCGAAGAGCTTGGTGTTGGCGTCCACCTCGGGGAGGCCCCAGATCTGGGCCGGGTTGCGAACCGGGACGCCCAGCGACGCCAGGAAGGCGGCGTCGTCGCGCTGGATGCTGCGGCTGGTGGGGTCGGCCTGGCCGTACTCGCCGCTCAGGCTCAGAAACCCGGTCTCCCCGAGCGGAAGCCCGATATTGCCGGCCGCCGTGAACATCTCGCCGTCCCCCTCTTGAAACCGCGAGCCCTTTACCTCGATGGAGCCGCCCGACCGGTTGCTCTTCGGCACGAAGTTGATCACGCCGGCGATCGCGTCCGAGCCGTACTGCGCCGAGGCGCCGTCGCGCAGGACCTCCACCTGGCTCATGGCGATGCTCGGCAGCGTAGCGATGTCGGGGGCCTGAGCTCCGTCCGCGACTCCGTTTCCGCCGAAGAGCACGATCACCGCCGAACGGTGCCGGCGCTTGCCGTTGACCAGCACGAGGGTGTGGTCCGGCGCCAGGTTGCGGATGCTCGCGGGCCGGGCGATGGTGGCCGCGTCGCTGATGGGTTCGGAGGTGACGTTGTAGGAGGGCACCACGTTTCTCAGCAGCGTGCTGAGGTCGGTGTCGCCCTGACTGGCCAGGTCCGAGACCGGGACCACATCGATGGGCACCATGGATTCCGCGGCCGTGCGGGCGTGGGCGCGCGACCCGACGACCACCAGCCTGTCGAGCGCGATGGGGGCTTCGGCCAGCGTCACGTCGAGGCGGGTGATTTCGCCGTCGGCGATCGCGACCTCGACCTCCTCGGTGCCGTACCCGATGCGAGTGAAGCGAACCGCCTGCGATCCTGCGGGAATCCCCGATATCAGATAGGTGCCGTCATCGGCCGTGAGGCCGCCCCGGCCAGCGTCGCCCAGCGTAATGTTTACGCCCGCCACAGGCTGGCCGGCTGCGTCGGTCACCGTTCCCTCGAGGGACCCCTGGGCCGCCACCGCTTCCGGAAGCGCGCACGCCGCCATCACGCCGATCATCCAGAATCTCGTTCGTGAAGCCATCACTACCCCCCGGGTGTCAATCGGCTGGGGCAGGACTCAACATGGCCGAGCATGGCGCGGCTTGCGCTCCAGCCTTTTCCGCGTTTCGTTGCTTTCGGTAAGAGTAGAGCGAATTCTTCGGGCCCGTCAATCCGAAACCGACGAAATCCGACGCGAACTTGCTCTAGCGACCCGTCCAGCCGGGGCCGCGCACGAAGCGGCCGGGGGTCGCGCCGGTGGGTTCGGCGTCCTCGAGCACCATCACCCCGTTGACGAAGACATGCGTCACGCCCGTGGCGAGCTGGTGGGGATCTTCGTAGGTGGCGTGATCGATGATGGTGGCCGGATCGAAGACCACGACATCCGCGAAGTAGCCCTCGGCAAGCCGGCCCCGGTCGGTGATTCCCAGATTCGAGGCCGGCAGCGAGGTGAGTTTGCGCACCGCCTCTTCCAGCGGGATGATGCCCTCCTCGCGCACGTACCTGCCCAGCAGGCGGGCGAAATTGCCGTAGGCGCGCGGGTGGGTGCTGTTCAGAAGGAACATGCCCTCGGGCGCCATGGACGCCGCGTCGGAGTCGAAGGAGACCCAGGGCAGCGCGATCTGGCGGCGCACGTTCTCCTCGGACATGAGGAAGTAGACGACCTGCACCCGGGTGCCGTCCTCGATCACGAGGTCGATGGCGGTTTCCTCGGGCGGGGTGCCGCGCTCTTCGGCCACCTGGGCCAGGGTCATGCCCTGGTAGCGCCGCAGCGCTTCGTTGCGGAAGCCCACCAGCAGCGCGCCCTCCGCTCCGGACGAGAGCAGGAGGTTCTCCCACTCGTCGGTCGGGGTCTGCATCTCGCGCACCACCCGCGCGCGGATCTCCGGATCCTGCAGTCGCCGCGCCCAGGCGTCGTCGCCGCCCTCCTGCACCCAGGGCGGCATGGCGGCGTCGAGTCCGGTGGAGCCGGCGGTGTAGGTGTACATGTCGGCGGTGATGCGCAGGCCGCCGGCACGGGCCTGCTCCACGCGTGCGATCACGTCGTCGAGCTTGTGCCAGTTCTCCCGGCCGCCGGCCTTCAGATGGTAGATCTCCGCGCGGATGTCGGCATCGCGCGCGATGGTGATCAGCTCCTCCACCGACTCGAGCAGGCGGGCGCCCTCGCTGCGCATGTGGGAGATGTACATCCCGCCGTATTCGGAGGCGACCTGTGAGAGCGCGATCAGTTCGTCGGTGTCGGCGAAGAACCCGGGAGTGTAGATGAGCGACGAGCCGACCCCCATGGCTCCCTCTTCCATCGCGGTGCGCACGAGCCCGCGCATGCGCTCCAGTTCGCCGGGGGTCGGAGGACGGTCGTCATAGCCGATTTCGTGCACGCGCACCGTCGTGGCGCCGATGAAGGAGGCCACGTTGGTGGCGACGCCCTTCCGCTCGAGGAAGCTCAGGTACTCGCCCAGGGTGGTCCACGGCACTTCCAGCGGCGCGTTGGGCGACAATCCCAGCGCACGGGCGGCGGCTTCGGCATCGCCGGTCCACGACACGAAGTCCTCGAGGAACTCCTCTTTCATGGCGTCGTTTGCCGGCCCCATCGAGCTGCCTTCGCCGAAGACCTCGAGCGTCACCCCTTGGCGGATATCGCCGAGGGAGCGCCCGTCCACCATGAGGGACTCGGTGGCCCAGCTGAGCATGTTGACGAAGCCCGGGGACACCGCCATTCCCGCAGCGTCCAGCACCTGCGCCGCGTCCGCGCCGGAGAGGTCGCCCAGGGCCGCGACGCGGTCTCCGCGGATGCCGACGTCGGCGACCACCGGAGGCGAGCCGGAGCCGTCATAGACGGTACCCGCGCGAATGAGGACATCGTATTCGGGCCCTTCAACGGCGCATGCCGCCAGGGAGAGCGTTCCCGCGTACAACACCGCCGCGAGGCCCCGCCGAGCGCCTCTCACGATGATACTTCGTGCGCCTGAGCCGCACCCCCGGGGACGCGGATGCTGTCGACCAGCCGGCCCACTTCCTCGGGCGGCGGAGCGGTGAAACGCGAGACCACGACCGCGACCGCGAAGTTGATCAGCATGCCCACGAACCCGATTCCCTCCGGCGAAATCCCCAGGAACCAGTTGTCCGGTGTGTTGGCAGCCGGATCGATGTAGTGGAAATGGATGATGTACGCCGCCGTGAAGCCGATTCCCGAGATCATTCCCGCGATGGCGCCTTCCCGGTTCATGCGCCGCGAGAAGATGCCCATGATGATGGCGGGGAAGAACGACGCCGCGGCGAGTCCAAAGGCGAAGGCCACCACCTGAGCGACAAAGCCGGGCGGGTTGACCCCCAGGTAGCCCGCCAGCACGACGGCGAAGGCCGCGCTGACCCGCGCCCACAGAAGTTCTCGGCGCTCTGAAATGTTGGGCCGGAAGACGCCCTTGAGCAGATCGTGGCTGATTGCGGAGGAGACGACCAGCAGAAGCCCCGCCGCGGTGGAGAGCGCCGCTGCCAGCCCCCCCGCCGCAACCAGTCCGACGACCCAGTTGGGCAGCCCCGCGATCTCCGGGTTGGCGAGCACCATGATGTCCTGGTCGATGGTGAGCTCGTTGCGAACCGGCTGGCCGGAAGCGTCGACCGCGTCGGGCCCGACGTACTGGATCAGCCCGTCGCCGTTGTGGTCCTCATAGGCGATCAGCTCGGTGTTCTCCCAGGTGGTGAACCACTCCGGGACCGCTTCGTAGGGTTGTTCCGACACCGTATTGAGCAGGTTGGTGCGGGCGAAAACAGCCACCGCGGGGGCCGTCGTATACAGAATCGCGATGAAGAGCAGCGCCCATCCCGCGGAGAGCCTGGCGTCGCGCACCCGCGGAACGGTGTAGAAGCGGATGATCACATGCGGCAACCCCGCCGTGCCCACCATCAGCGCCGCGGTGATCGCGAACACGTCGAGCATCGACTTGGATCCGTCCGTGTAGGCGGCGAAGCCCAGCTGTTCGTGGAGCCCGTCGAGCCGGTCCAGCAGAAACTCGCCACCGACCAGGTCGGCGCTTCCCAGCCCCAGTTGCGGCACGGGATTGCCGGTGATGAGGATGGAGAGGAAGATTGCGGGGACCATGTAGGCGAAGATGAGCACGCAGTACTGCGCCACCTGCGTGTAGGTGATGCCCTTCATTCCCCCAAGGACGGCGTAGAAGAAGACGATCCCCATGCCGATCACCACGCCCAGCCAGATCGGCACCTCGAGAAAGCGGCTGAAGACGATGCCGACCCCGCGCATCTGCCCGGCGACGTAGGTGAACGAGATAAAGATGGCGCATACCACGGCCACCACCCGCGCCGTCTTCGAGTAGTAGCGGTCTCCCACGAAGTCGGGGACGGTGTAGCGTCCGAACTTGCGCAGGTAGGGGGCCAGGAGCAGGGCCAGCAGGACATAGCCTCCGGTCCACCCCATGAGATACACCGATCCGTCGTATCCGAGGAAGGAGATCAGCCCGGCCATCGAGATGAAGGACGCGGCCGACATCCAGTCGGCGGCGGTGGCCATGCCGTTCGCCAGAGGAGAGACGCCCTTGCCCGCGACGTAGAAGTCGCGCGTCGTATTCGCCCGCGACCACACCGCCACGCCGATGTAGAGGGCGAAGGAAAGCGCCACCAGAGTGAAGGTCCAGGCCTGTACGTTCATTCCTCATCCACTCCGTATTGGCGATCCAGTCGATTCATCAGCCGGACGTAGACGAATATGAGTGCCAGGAAGACGTAGATGGACCCCTGCTGAGCGAACCAGAATCCGACCTTGTAGCCGGAGCCGGGAAACCGGAAGTTATTGAGCCCATCCGCCCAAAGGATGCCGCAGCCGAACGACACCAGAAACCAGATCGTGAGCAGGATGCCCAGATAGCGCAGGTTGGCGGCCCAGTATCCCGCGGGGCCCGATGACGGGGATGGCATGAGCGGCTCCTCGTGCGGAGCAGTGAGGATTCAGGGGGCCGCGTTGCGGCGATAGGGTTCGCCGGGCGGATGGGGGTTCTGCCGAAACGAGCGCCGGAGCAGCAGATAGCCTGTCACGACGAATGCGACGCCCAGGGCGTTCAGCCACACGGGCTGGAACTGCACGGGTCCGGCCATCCCGTCCGTGAAGCCGGGGACCTCCACCGGCAGCAGGCCGCCGAGGTAGGCCGTCCCGTTGGTCACGGCGTGCGCGAAGAGGCAAGGGATCAGCGACCCCGTCTCGATCAGCACCCACGCCAGCAACACGCCGGCGACGAAGGCCGAGATGAACTGCCAGGGGTTTGTGTGCATCAGCGCGAACAGCAGCGCGGACAGCAGGATGGCGTTCCTCTTGGAGTAGTTGGCCAGGAAGCCCCTCAGAATGAGTCCCCGGAAGAGTAGTTCCTCGGTCACGGGGGCGACCACGACAAGCAGAAAGAAGCTGCTGAACGGGTGTTCCCTCGTGTTCATCAGGCTCTCGAACAGCTCGGCCAGAGCCGCTGGAGGCGGGAAGACCGAGCGCGTCAGGTTGTCGATGTCGGAGAGCAGGATGACCGTGCCCAGGAAGAGAAGCGTGATGAGTGCGAGGGCTCCCGGGGAGACCGGGGCAAGCGGGTAGGCTTCCCGAATGCTGACGCCGCTGCGCCGTGTGGCCCACAGGATCACGATACCGAAGGCGAGCAGGTTTGTGACGCCGAAGGTGAGGGGATTCTCGCTGATGGCGCCCGAAGTCGGATCCAGCAGCTCGGCCGCCAACGCGATTGTTCCCTGCAGCAACAGCACCACGACCATCAGCCCGAGGGCCCGAGGGAAAGTGGGATAGGGTCGCGCGGGCTGCGCGAGGGGACTGCGATCCATTGGGTTCCTGCGGGTTGGTAAAGATGGCGTAGACGTGGACAAACCGGGTCCATGATAGACGGGAGCCGGACGCAGGGCAACGCGCCCCCTTGCACGGTACCGCAAGGTCTGTGAACGTTCCCCGGCGCCGTTGCCATATCCAGACGGAGGCCTTCGCGGGAGCATTCCCGGGGGAGGCCGCCGAGGCCGCTTTCCAGGGAAATGAGAATACAGGCACCCCCGCGCTTCGTTCTGGTTCGCGAGGCCGTTCAGCACGGTAAGGTTGAGCCCGGCGCCTTCCTCAGGTGGGGTCGGGGCCAGGCCCGCGGATTCTGGGCGCGCCGCCGGGGCTGGCTGGCCCATGTCGGGGAACTCGAGTCTCTCGTCGTTCACTCGGAAAGTGGACGGGGCGATCGCTTTCTCGAGATACGGGACCGCGCGGGACAACTTGCCGGACAGGAAGCGAGAAACGGTTGGCGGACCGAGGGAACGGGCGCGTATCCCGCACCCCGTTTCTATGGAGGCTTTTCCTTCCGGGACGACCATGTGCCGCGGGACTTCTGGGCCAGCTTTCCGCTCGCTCGCTTTCTTCTACCTGAACTGGAGCTCGAGCGGGACGCGGGCGCGGTTCACCTGACCGCTCAGGCGCTCGTGTCCCCCCACGAAGATGTGGGCGCGGTACGTCATCGGCTGCGAGCGCTGCTGGACTCCACTCTGGAAGCGGTGGCGCGGGTGGACCGGGGCGGGGGCGGAGTGGTATCGCATCCGGCCGCCCGGCTTCGGTCGGGACGCGCGGGCTGGCAGCGCGCGGTCGAGGAGATCCTTGCCGCCATCCAGCGCGGGAGGGTGGAGAAGGCCGTTCTGGCACGCATCCTGGACGTGTCCACCACGGGCGCCATCGATCCCGTGGACGTGCTCGAGTACCTGCGCCGCGAGAATGCCGACGCCCACGTATTCTTCTTCGAGCCCGCGCCCGGTTCCCCCATCGTCGGGGCCACCCCGGAGGCGATCGCCTCGGTGCGGGGCGACCGCTTTCACGCCACCGCCGTGGCGGGGTCGGTGTCCCGCGGCGAGACCGCAGAGGAGCAACGCGCCCTGGCGCAACAGCTCCTGAACAGCGCGAAAGACCGGGTCGAGCACGCCTTCACCGTCAGGGACATGGTGGCCCGTCTGGGTCCTCTGTCCCGCCGGGTGGAGGCAGAGGACGAGCCACATGTGCTCACGCTGGCCCGCATCCAGCACCTGGAGACGCGCATCAAGGCCGTGCTGCGGCCCGGCATCTCGGTTCTGGAGGTGGTGGCGGCGCTCCACCCGACTCCCGCCGTGTGCGGTTTGTCCCGGGACGCGGCGCTCGATCTGCTCTCGAAGAAGGAACCCTTCGAGCGAGGGTGGTACGCGGGTCCGGTGGGGTGGTTCGACACCGGCGGGGATGGGGTCTTCGTGCCTGCCCTGCGAACTGCGGTCGCGCGCTCGACGACCTGGCGGCTCTTCGCCGGCGCGGGCATCGTGCCCGGGTCGCACCCGGATTCGGAGTGGGAAGAGACCAGGATCAAGTTCCAGCCGGTCTTGCGCGCGCTGGACGCGGCCGGGGCCCGAGGCGTTCGTTGAGCGTGGTGGGGACGTGACCGGCCCGAACCGGAATCTGCTGTGGGCCCGCGTCTTCCTGGACGAACTGGTGCGCGCCGGGGTGCGGGAGGTCGTGCTCGCGCCGGGGTATCGCTCCGCTCCGCTGGTCATGGCTGCGGCGGAGGATGCCCGCCTGCGGGTGTTCACCCATCTGGACGAGCGGTCGGCGGCGTTCTTCGCCCTGGGCCTGGGCAAACGCGCACGGCGGCCGGCGGCAGTGATCACCACCTCGGGGACGGCGGTCGCCAACCTCTTTCCGGCCGTGGTGGAGGCGGCGCACAGCGAGGCCCCTCTCCTCCTGCTGACCGCGGACCGGCCGCACCGGCTGCGGGGCGCGGACGCGAATCAGGCGATCGACCAGGCCGGGCTCTTCGGCGGACACGTACGGGACTTCGTGGAGGCCGCGCCCCCTGAGGTGGACGCCGGCGCGCTGACGCATCTGCGCTCGGTCGCGGTGCGGGCGGTCGCCTCTTCGCTCGGTCTTCCGGCGGGGCCGGTGCATGTCAACCTGCCCTTCGCCAAGCCGCTGGCGCCGACCCCGGTCCCCGGGGACGTCCCGGACGGCTTCGCCACGGAACATCCCCTGGCGGCGCGGGGGCGTGGGGAATCCGCGCCCTTTACGCGCATCGATCTACGTCGCTCGGCGCCCGCCTCCGATCGGGTCGCACAGCTGGCGGTTCGGGTCGGCGCGGTCAGCCGCGGCCTCATCGTGGCCGGTCCCTCTCCCGAGCCGGAACGCGACGGACCCGCGGCGGTGGCGCTCTCGGCCGCGACCGGCTATCCGCTGCTGGCCGACGCTCTTTCCGGGGCCCGTTTCGGCGATCCCGGCGGGGCCATGCGCGTCGGCGGATACGAGCTCTTTCTGAAGCATCCTCGGATCCGGGCGGCGCTACGGCCCGAACTGGTCGTGCGGCTGGGCGCGAGCCCTACCTCGGCGAACCTGCTTTCCTTCATGAAGGAGACGGAAGGGGAGCAGTGGGTGGTCGAAGACGGCGGCCGCTGGAAGGACCA
The DNA here is from genome assembly GCA_965237885.1 of Longimicrobiales bacterium. Taxonomy (GTDB): domain Bacteria; phylum Gemmatimonadota; class Gemmatimonadetes; order Longimicrobiales; family Gaopeijiaceae; genus BD2-11. Next base: position 3,002,127 of record CBDEGN010000002.1, read on the forward strand.
CCTCAATGTCGCCACCGACTACGTGCGTGCCGACGCTGGCGCCTTCAGCGATGCTCTGTGCGCGGAGCTTGCGCCGGGTCACCCGCACAGCGGCGAAGAGGGGCGTCCTGCGGATGCCTGGCGGGGGCTCTGGAGCCAGGCCGAGCATGCGGCCTCGCGGGCGGTGACCGCGAGACTGGAGGGGGAGCTCTTCGAAGGGGCCATTTGCGCGGACGTCGTTCGGGCAGCGCCCCCCGGGAGCACGATCTTCGTTTCGTCGAGCATGCCGGTGCGCGACCTCGACGCCTTCGCCTTCCCCAGCCGCAAACATCTCTTTGTCCATGGCAACCGGGGAGCCAGCGGCATTGACGGCATCCTTTCGTCGGCTGCCGGCGTCGCCGCCGCAGGCGGAGCACCGGTGCTGGCGATCGTGGGTGACGTGGCCTTCATCCACGACATGAACGGGCTACTGAGCGCGCGCGATCACGGGGAAGTCATCTTCGTTCTGGTCAACAACGACGGCGGAGGTATCTTCCACTTTCTGCCCGTGCGCGAGTTCGAGCCGGCGTTCACCCGGCACTTCGCGACCCCGCACGGCCTGGACTTCGCCCATGCGGCCGCCCTCTACGGGTTACCGCACGAGCGGGCCGAGACGCGGGCGCAGCTGGTGTCGTCGCTGCAACAGGGGATCGCGCGGGGCGGAAGCAGAATCATCGAGGTCAGAACGGATCGCGAGCGGAACCGGCGCTGCCGCCAAGCCGTCTACGAGGCCATCCGCTCGCCCTGGGGAGGGGACGCCGCGGATCCGGCGAGTCCCGTCTCGTAGAACCGCCGGGTCAGGCGGACACCGGCAGGCCACGCCATGGGTCACGCTACAGCGGGAGATCGCGCATGAAGCAGCCGAATTGGAAGCAGGCCGGCGAGTACGGGGACATCACCTATCACAAGTGCGACGGGGTCGCGCGCATTGCGTTCAACCGCCCCGAAGTCCGCAACGCCTTCCGTCCGGAGACGCTGTCCGAGTTGCAGGAGGTCTTCCGGGACGCGGGCGAGGACATGAGCATCGGAGTCGTGCTCTTTACTGGCAACGGCCCGGCGAAGGACGGCAAGTACGCATTCTGCTCCGGAGGGGACCAGCGCGTGCGGGGAGATGCCGGGTACGTGGGCGGTGACGGCGTCCCCCGGCTGAACGTGCTCGAGCTGCAGCGCTACATGCGCACCATGCCCAAGCCTGTCATCGCCCTGGTGGCCGGATACGCCATCGGCGGTGGCCATGTACTGCATGTGGTGTCGGATCTGACCATCGCCGCGGACAACGCCATCTTCGGGCAGACCGGCCCCATCGTGGGCAGCTTCGACGGGGGGTTCGGTTCTTCCTACCTGGCGCGCATCGTGGGGCAGAAGAAGGCGCGCGAGATCTGGTATCTGTGCCGGCAGTACGATGCCGCGGAGGCGCTGGAGATGGGGCTGGTCAACAAGGTGGTGCCGGTCGACGAGCTGGAGATGGAGGGATGGCGCTGGGCACAGGAGATCCTCGACAAGAGCCCGCTCGCGATCCGTTGCCTGAAGGCGGCCTTCAACGCGGATGTGGACGGGCAGACCGGACTCCAGGAGCTGGCCGGGAACGCGACCCTGCTTTTCTACATGACGGAGCAGGGGCAGGAGGGGAGGAACGCGTTTCTGGAGAAGCGCAGGCCCGACTTCCGCAAGTACCCGTGGCTGCCGTAGAGGGCGCCGCCGCACCCGGTCGCGAACGGAATCGGACGGGCGGACGCGCGCGGGCAGTTTCCCCGGCGTTCCGCAACGCATCGCGGGTTGAGGAATGACCGGCGGGAGCATCTCCCGGGCGCGCGCCTGGGTGATGGCCTGCCGGCCCCGGACCCTCACCGCCGCCATCGCGCCGGTGGCTGCCGGCACCGGTCTCGCGCACATGCACGGCGGCTTCGCTGCGCTGCCCGCCCTCGCGGCCCTGTTCGGGGCCATGCTCATTCAGGTCGGGACCAACCTGGCCAACGACTACTACGACTATCAGAAGGGCGGGGACAGCGAGGGACGGCTGGGTCCCGTGCGCGTCACCCAGGCCGGGCTGATCGAGGGCCGGGCTGTGCTGAGGGGCGCGCTGGTGGCCTTCGCGCTCGCTACCGGGGCCGGAGTCTACCTGGCGGTGGTCGCGGGCTGGCCGGTGGTCGCCATCGGCGTGGCCGGCATCGCGTCGGGGATTGCCTACACTGGCGGGCCGTACCCGCTCGGATACCACGGGCTGGGCGACCTCTTCGTGTTCGTCTTCTTCGGTCTGGTGGCGGTTGCAGGCACGAGCTACGTGCAGGTGCTGGCGTTTCGCCCGGACTCGCTGACTGCGGGCGTCGCCCTCGGAGCCGCGAGCACGGCGATTCTGGTGGTCAACAACCTGCGCGACGTGCAAACCGACGCGCTCGCCGGCAAACGCACGCTGGCGGTGCGGATGGGCCGGCGCTGGACGCAGGCGCAATACGTCTTTCTGGTGGGGCTGACCGCAGCCGTGCCTCCCGCGGGGATGGCGCTTCACGGTTGGAGCCCCTGGGTGCTGCTCTCGCTGTGTGCCCTGCCCGCGGTAGTACAGCCGCTGGCCCTGGTGCTGACCTTCCGCGAGCCCGCCTTGCTCAACCGGGGGCTGGCCGGGACCGCACGCTTCCTGGGACTCTTCGGGGTGCTGCTCGGTCTCGGCTTCGTGCTGGGGTGACGATCCGGCCTGGGCGAAGCCGTCCTGCCATGACGGACGCGGTTGCCCTGGGAGCGTCGGCTCATCCCGACAGAGTCGCGCTCGACGACGGGGGTGGCGGGTTCAGCTATCGCGACCTGGATGCGGCGGTCGGCGGGTTGGCGCGCCGGCTGGTCACGCTGGGTGTGAAGCCGGGCGACACGGTCGGGATGCTGGCGGACATCTGCCCGCAGGCGGTGGCCGCGATGTACGCGGCGCCCCGCACGGGCGCAGCACTGGCGCCGCTCAGTCCGACGCTGGCGCGCCGCGAGCTGGCGTTCGCTCTCGAGGCCGTCCGGCCAACCGTCCTGCTATGCGATTCGACCCATGCGGAGCTGGCGCGCGAGGCGACCCGGGACGTCGGCCGCCGTGTTTTCGTGTTGGGTAACCCTGGAGGGGGCGGGGAGGGGGCGGGGAAGCACGTTTCAGAGGTCGCCCCTTCGCGGGAGCCGCTGCAGAGGTCCGGTCCGGACGCCGTGGTGGCCATCCTGTGCACGTCGGGCACCGGAGGGAGGGCGCTCGCCATCGCGCTCACCCGGGCCAACTTCGAGGCAAGCGCACAGGGTGTGCGTGCCCGGCTGGGCCTGCGCCCGGACGATGTCTGGTATGCGTCCCTTTCGCTCGCCCACATCGGCGGGATGGCGCTGGTCCACCGCGCTCTGGCGGCCGGCAGCCGGGTGGTGGTGCGGGGCGCCTACCGCCGCGACGCCCTGGTCGAGTGGATCGGGGCGGGCCGGGTCACCCACGTCTCGCTGGTGCCCACCATGCTTCGCCGTCTGCTCGACGCAGGCCTCCCCCGGCCACTCCCGGGGCCGCTGCGTTGCGTGCTCGTCGGGGGAGCGGGCACCCCGCCCGCCCTGGTGGAGCGGGCGCTGGCGGCCGGGCTGCCCGTCTCGCTCACCTACGGCATGACCGAGGCCTGCTCCCAGGTGGCGACGGCGCCCCCCGCGCTGGTGCGCGCCAAACCCGGCACCGCGGGCGCGCCGCTCGACGGCGTGGAGGTGAGAATCACGCCCGACGGCGAGATCGAGCTGCGCGGCGAGACGGTGGCGCGCGCATACTACCGTGGTGGTGCGATCATCGGCCCGGACGGCTGGTACGCCACCGGCGACCTGGGCCGCCTCGACCGCGACGGCCACCTGTGGGTCACCGGCCGCAAGGGATATCGAATCGTGAGCGGGGGCGTGAACGTCGACCCCGCGGATGTGGAGCAGGTGCTAGGCGGCCATCCATCGGTGGCGGACGCGGCCGTGGTGGGGCTGCCCGACCCCGAGTGGGGAGAACAGGTGGCCGCGGGGGCCGTTGCCGCGCGCGGCAGCGGCCTTTGCGCGGAGACGCTCCGCAGGTACTGCCGGGAGGTGCTCGGTCCCGCCGCGCGTCCGCGCGTGCTGCGAATGCTGATAGCGCTTCCGCGCAACCCGAACGGAAAAGTCGACCGCGTCCGCCTCGCCGCTCTCCTGTCCGAGCCCGGCCGCCACCCCGATGCCATGGAAGAATGACCTCCGACCCTGTAGGTTTGCCGGTCCGGGCGCCGTGGCCATCGGCCGCCATTCGCCTTCGCCCGGCAACCTCCGGCCGGCACCCATCCCGAAACTCTCCAGAACGATGAACCTGCTCGAAGAATACAGGTGGCGCGGCCTGCTCAACGACGCGACCGAGGGCGCCGCCGAAGCGTTCGCCGCCGAGCCCCGGGTCGCCTACATCGGCTTCGACCCGACCGCGTCCAGCCTGCACGTCGGCAGCCTGCTGCCGATCATGGGGCTCGTGCATCTGCAGCGGGCGGGGCACACCCCGGTTGCCCTGGTCGGCGGAGGCACCGGGCTGATCGGGGATCCCTCCGAGAAGGCTGCGGAGCGGGCGCTGCTCTCCAGGCAGGATGCGGAGGCCAACGCCGCCGGCATTCACGCCCAGCTCGAGCACTTTCTCGACTTCGAGATGAAGGGCAATCCCGCGCGCATGGCCAACAACCTGGACTGGCTGGGCAAGGTCGGGATGGTCGACTTCCTGCGCGACGTGGGCAAGCACTTCTCCATCAACGCCCTCCTCGGCAAGGATTCCATTCGCAGGCGCGTGGACGATCCGCGGGCGAGCATCTCGTTCACCGAATTCAGCTACGTGCTCCTGCAGGCCTACGACTTCCTCGAGCTTCACCACCGCCTGGGGTGCACGGTTCAGATGGGCGGCAGCGATCAGTGGGGAAACATCACCGCCGGCATCGAACTGATCCGGCGGGTACGCGGCGCCCGGGCGTATGGCGTGACCTTCCCGCTGCTGACCACCGCCTCCGGTACGAAATTCGGCAAGACGGAGGGCGGGACCGTGTGGCTCGACCCCGGGCGCACCTCGCCCTACCGGTTCTATCAGTTCTGGCTGAACACCGCGGACGGCGATGTGGGGGCCTACCTGCGCCTCTTCACTCTGTTTTCGCGCGAGGAGATCGAGGAACTGGAGGCCTCGGTGGCGGCTGGTGCGCACCGGCGCGTCGCGCAGAAGGCTCTGGCGGCCGACGTCACCTGCCGTCTCCACGGGGAAGACGGCCTGGCTCGGGCGCAGAAGGCGAGCGCCGTGCTCTTCGGGGGCGACATCGAGGGACTGGGTGCCGGCGAGATCGCCGACATCTTCGCGGATGTGCCGTCAAGCCAGGTCGCTCGCGGCGCCCTTGAAGAAGAAGGTTCGGCGCTCCTCCAACTGCTTCACGACACCGGCCTCGCCACCTCGAAGGGTGATGCCCGGCGCGGCATCGCAGGCGGAGGAATCTACCTGAACAACCGGCGCGTCACGGACGTCGCCGCACGGGTGACGCTGGAGCACGCCCTGGCAGGCGAGTTTGTGGTGCTGCGCCGGGGGAAGAAGCGGTATCACCTGGTCCGCCTGGCGACGGGTGCCCGCCGGGCCGGCGCGGGCTAAGCGGCGCTAGACGATTTCCACATCGTAGCAGACCCGCCAGTCGCTCATCTTCTCTGGATCTTCAGGCCCTTCGTCTCCCGGACGGTGTCGGCCGACCCAAGACTCCACAGGACCCGAAAACTCGCGCGAATAGCGTTCGAGTTCGTCGTCCGCCTTGAATCGGTCCGTCTCGACGCCGCGCAGGTCGACGCGCAAAGAATCCCCCGCTTCGCCTTCATACATCACCTTGTTCATGTGGTCGAGCTTGTTCCAGCGGGGATGATCCGAGATCGGATAGTGGCCCTCTTCGGGAAACCGGCGTTCTTCCGTGCGCTCTCCGCTGGTGACCCTGGTCCAGAAGACGAATTCGCCCTTGGCCTTGAACCAGGGCTCGAGCTTGTCGAGCACCTGAAGCCAGCGAAGCGTGACCCTGATGTGCATCATTCGGTTCCCCTGTTTTTCGGTTGCTGGGTTTGTGGGGGGTACAAACGCGATGTCCGACAGTAACTCCGGTTTCCACTAGATTTCAACCCTTGACCCCTTCGCCGGGGTTCTGCATCGTGGGCTCTCTCCTTTCAACTCCTTTGACCCTGACTGGCACTATTCGCATGGATTCCAATGAAAGCCCCAAAGTCGGCGTAGTCATGGGCTCGAAGAGCGACTGGCCCGTCATGACCCACGCGGCCGACACTCTCGAATCTCTCGGCGTTCCTCACGAGGTGCGGGTGATGTCGGCGCACCGAACCCCGGATGTGGTGCTGGAATACTCACGCACGGCCGAGGAGAGAGGTCTGGAGGTGATCATCGCGGCCGCTGGCGGAGCTGCGCACCTCGCGGGCGTAGTGGCGTCGAGCACGGCCCTCCCGGTGCTGGGCGTGCCCATGGGCTCGGCGCTTCAGGGCCTCGATTCGCTCCTCTCCACCGTCCAGATGCCGGGCGGGGTGCCGGTCGCCACTCTTGCGATCGGCAAGGCCGGCGCGGTAAACGCCGCGATTCTCGCCACCCAGATCCTCGGGGTCGCGCACGCCGAGTTCCGCGCATCCGTGAAGGCGGATCGGCAGGCCCGGCGGGAAGCGGTTCTGGCCGCATCCGAACCGCGTGCCTGAGGGCGCGCCGCTGTGTCTTTCCACCTTGCCAGGAGCAGCCGGATGCTGAACGAAATCAGACAGAAGTTGGAGGATGAGATCGAGGCGCTCGTGCGCGAGCTGCGCTTCGATCTTCCCGACCGCATTCGCAAGGCGGTCGAGCTCGGGGATCTGCGCGAGAACTCCGAGTACAAGGCGGCTCTCGAGCGGCAGCAGTTCGTCAACGCGCGCATCGGACACCTGACCCAGCGCGTCTCCGAGCTGTCGAAGATCGACGTGGAGGGGATGCCCGCGGATCGGGTGGGATTCGGCTCCCGAGTTACGGTACGTGATCATGTACGGCAACTGCAGGTAACGTATACAATCGCGGCCGGAGACTACATCGACATCGAGGCCGGACACGTATCCATGGCGTCGGCCATCGGCCGGGGACTGATGGGCGCGCGCGAGGGCGAGGAAGTCGAAGTCAGGCTGCCCAGCGGGGTGCGCCGCTTCGAGATCGTGGAGCTGGAGACGCTGCCTCAACAAATGGGAGCGGCATAATGGTGCTTACGCCTTCGACCATGGTCGCGCTGGGGACGTCCGCGCCCCACTTTCGCCTGCCCGACCCGGCGGGGCGGCAATGGGCGCTGGCCGATCTGGATGACGCGCCCGGGCTGCTGGTCGCCTTCATCTGCAATCACTGCCCCTTCGTGAAGCATCTGCGCTACGGGCTGGCCGAGTTCGCGCGCGAGTGCCAGGCGCGCGGGCTGGCGGTGGTCGCCATCAACTCCAACGACACCACCACCCACCCGGCGGACTCGCCCGAGCGCATGGCCGAGGAGATCGACGAGGCGGGGTACACCTTCCCATATCTGTTCGACGAGTCGCAGGAGGTGGCGAAGGCGTACGGGGCCGCGTGCACGCCCGACTTCTTCCTGTTCGATGACGCCCGCACGCTGGTCTACCGCGGTCAGTTCGACGACTCCCGCCCGAGCACGGCGACCCCGGTGACCGGAAGCGACCTGCGCGCTGCGGCGGACGCGTTGCTCGAGGGGCGTCCCCCCCTGGCCGAGCAGCGTGCGAGCGTCGGCTGCAACATCAAGTGGAGGGCCGGAAACGAGCCGGAATGGTTCGGGGTGTGAGGAGGGTGCCGCGTCCGCGCCGGGTCCTTTGCGCGGTTCTGCTCGCCGCCGCGGTTGGCGGGTGTGGAGAGGGTCCCGAGCCGGACGCGGGGTTCCCGCCGCTCGACTACGTCGCCTCCGCCGAGCAGGTGGGTCCGGTGGCCTACAGGGACCCGCTCGGGAGGGTTTCTCCCGACGGTCGCTGGCTGGCCTACACCGAACGTGACCGGCTGCACGTCCTGCCGGTGGGGGGCGGGGCGGAGCGGGTCATCGGGCCGGGCACTTCGTCGATCCGCTTCATCGCCTGGCTTCCCGACAGCCGGCGGGTGGCCGTGCGCGAGCGGGTGTTCGACCGCAGCCGCCAGGAGTGGTGGGTCTACGACCGCACGGACGGCGGCCGCGAGCCCCTCTGGCCCGGGCGCGGCGCGTCGCCCGACCTACTGGCGCTGGACATGCTGGCGTGGTCGCCGGACGGCGCGACCGTGGCGGGGGTGGCTATGGGTGGGGGTGAATCCACCGTGTGGCTTCTGGACGCGGACGGCGGCAACGCACGGCCGGCCGCCACGGGGTCGCGCTTCTCCTTTCCGGCATGGTCGCCGGATGGACGGCTCGCCTGCCTCTCGTTCGAAGACGGCCGGCAGCGGCTGCACTTTCCCTGCGAGGCGTCCGAGCCGCTTTTCGCGGATCAGGAAGTCTACGGCCCGCTCGCCTTCTCGCCGAGCGGCGACAGGGTCTACTACGCCGCGCCTGGCGAGGGCGGCTTCCTGGATCTCCGGGCCCGCCCCGTTGGAGGAGGCGCGCCCACCCTCCTGACCGGCTTCTCGCGCGACGCCTACGCTCCCTCCGTGGGCGCAAGCGGGCGGATTCTGTTCAAATCGCAGGACTACCGCGTCTTCCTGGCCACCGCCCCCGCCGAGGGCGGGCCGTCCGTGCCGCTGACCACGTTTCAGTCGGAGACGCCGACCTGGAGCTGGGACGGTTCCACGGTCGCCTTCACCTTCGGCAGTTGGCGGCACGTGACCGACGACTTCCACTACCCCGACATCGCGCAGCACATCGGGACAGTCGGGTTCGACGCCGATGCGCCGCACGCCGCCCCCGAGCGCGTGGTCCGCCAGTCCTACTCCGAGGACCAGGGGATGCACTGGTCGCCCAACGCAAGCTGGATCGCCTTCCACACTCACACGGAGTCGGACGACATCTGGCTCATGGCTGCGGACGGGAGCGACGAGCCGCGCATGATCAGCGAAGGCGGCCATGAGACGGGGTGGGCGCGCTGGTCGGCGGACGGGCGATGGATTCTCTTCCCCAGCTATCGCGTCGACGACTCCGGGGCCCGGCGGGCCCATCTGTTCGTGATCGGTATCGACCAGGAAACCGGTGAGGTGACGCAGCCTCAGACACGCATCGAGCTCTCGGGCTTCGAGCAGGACGTGATCCAGGGAGAGTGGGCCGACGCGGGCGAGACGGTCATCTTCGAGTCGGCGGAGGCGGTCGGCCGCAAGCACCTGTGGCGCGTATCCCGGACGGGCGGAGCCCCGGAGCGCTTCCACAGCTACGGCTCTGACCAGATCCACTCGGGGATCGCCACGTCGCCCGACGGGCGCTGGGTGGCGTACGTCGACCGGGCGCGCGACGGGTTCTTCCAGATCTTCCGGGTGTCCGCCAGTGGTGGGGCGCCCGAGCAGCTCACCTTCGACCCGTCGCACAAGACCCAGCCGGCCTATTCGCCGGCCGCGGATCGCATCGCCTTCACCGTCTTCGACTACCGGGTTCTCTTCTGGCAGGTCGAGTCGGCGCCCTGACCAACGCCGGCCGCTGGATGGCTTGGGCGGAAGCGGGCGGGAGCAACGGCCTCTTCAGCCACCGAGCGACACTCCGAAGAAGCGGAAAGCGCCCCCGGAAACATGTCCGGAGGCGCTTTCTTTTGGCTCTGTCTGCTCAGCCCGGCACAAAGGCCGCTGGCCGGAACAGATACGATCACACGGCTAACGGCGATCGCTTGCCCACGCCAGACTGAACAGGGTACTTGGACTAGACAATTTGATCACCTCCTTTTCAAGAGTCGACATCGGGCCGAACACCGGCGGGCACTAGCCCGCGGTCCGTTGAAGAACGCCATCTGGGCGTTTCCCCAAGCGGCCCCGCCATTCCGCGAGAAGGAATGGCTGCGAGAAATTACTAGCCCTCTTCGTGAGTTGCAACCAGGGTTCGGTTCAAGCGTCCCTGAACGCCTTGCGGAAGAGAATCAGCGAGACTACGATCGCGATCCCGATCCACAGGAATCCCCAGAACGTCGTTGGGATGCCGGTCACCTCGGAGAGCATGCGGGCGTCGGATTGAAGCTCGGGCCGGTCGATGATATCGCTCTTGATGTCCAGGATGGCGTACAGGCAGCTGGTGAGCCCGAGCGTGGTCAGCAGGATCCGGTTTGCCGCGGCCGGAAGGCGCGCGGCGGAGGCGAAGAGCGCGAGGCCGAAGAGCAGGCCGAAGCCGAAGCCGAACGGCGTGCGTACGTAGAGGAGCGTCAGCACAACCACCATCACGCCCACGGCCCCGACGATCCAGCGGGAAGGCCGCGGCCCTGCGCGTGCGCCCGTCAGCAGCAGCGCCCCCCAGGCCAGGCTTCCCAGATATCCGGCCGAGAGGGTGAACAGAGGGTTGCCCCCCGGGCAATAGCATGCTCCCCCCTGCAGCGGGCTGACTTCGATGCTCTGGATAGTACCCCCGGTGGCGAGGGCCGCGATGCCGTGGCTGATCTCGTGCAGCAGGACCACGAAGACCTTGAGGGGATAGACCAGAGCCGTGTCCCACGCGAACCAGATTAGCCCGAAGTAGAGGGCGAAGCCGATCAGGAAGCCGATGCGTCGTTTTGTTTGGGAGCTCATGACGGGTAGGTACGCAGGGAAGGGGCGGGGGGTTCCGGCGAGCGGGCTCGCGTGTCAGTGGCTCCGTCCGTCAAGGATGGCCGCCAGGACGCGAGCGTCGATGTTGCCGCCCGAGACCACCGCGACCACCGGCCCGTTCCCGACCCCCGGCAGGCCTTCCATCGCCGCCGCGACCGCTGCCGCCCCGGCGCCCTCGGCTACGACGTGGGCTCGTTCCGCGAGCAGCTGGATCGCCGAACGGATGTCCCGCAGGGAGACGACGCGCGACCCGGCCAGAAGCGACCGCGCCAGGGGCCACATCTCGTGCAGCAGGCCGGCGGCGCCGATGCCGTCGACGAAGGAACGGGTATGGGCGACCTGCACGGGCCGGCTGGCCAGAAGCGACGCCGCCAGGGGCGCCGCCGTCTCCACCTCGGCAGCGAAGACCAGCACGCCGGGCTTGAGTGCCCGCACGGCGGTGGCGATTCCGCACGAGAGCCCGCCCCCGCCGAAAGGGACGACCACGGCGCGCACATCCGGCAGCTCCTCCACGATCTCCAGGCCGATGGTGCCGTTGCCGGCGATCACGGCGGGGTGGCTCACCGGGTGGACGAAGAACCCTTCCTCGCGTGGGTGCCCGTGGTCGCGCAGGACCGCCCACCACTCCGCGAACGGCACCGGCACGGACGTCGCCCCCAGCCGGGCGATGGCGTCCAGCTTGGCCGCGGGCGCCGTGTCCGGGACGATCACGCGACAGGGAATCCCGCGCCGCCGCGCTTCGAACGCCACCCCCTGGGCCATGTTGCCGGCGCTGCCCGTGTAGACGCCGCGCACCAGAAGGGCCGGGTCGGCCAGCGCCATGGCGTTGGCGGCGCCACGGATCTTGAACGACCCGATGGGCTGGAGGCACTCGAGCTTGAGCCACACCTCCGCCGCCGCATCGGCTGCCTCCAGGCGGACCAGCGGCGTCCGAATGGCGGCCCCGGCGATGCGCTTGCGCGCCGCCCGGATGTCGGCCAGGTCGATCGGCGCGATCGGCTTCATCCCCCCTCGCCGAGCGCCGCGGCGATACCATCTGCGGCCGAAGCGATGCAGCGCTCACCGATCTCGCGGCTCATCCCGCGGGGGTCTCCCAGGACGCCGTTGGGCGTGACGGCGCGGAGCCCTTCGGTGAAGATCCGCTCCGCCAGAGCGGCGTCGAAGCCGGCGACGTGGCCCGCCTCCGCCAGCTCCTCGCGCACCAGGTCTGGGCGGATGCAGAGCATTTCCGAGCTTTCGGCAATGTCGGCGTGGCCTCCCACACGGCGGACGAGATCCGGCGCGACCTCCCGCACCGCGTTCTCCCACAACGCCACGAACCCCAGCAGGTCGGTGTAGGCGCGCACTTCACAGTCGGGCGCGACTGCGGCCTGGAGTTCGTCCAGCATCCCGGCCAGGGGCGCGAAGTTGCCCCCGTGGGACGGTACCAGGTACACCGTGCGGAAGCCGTGGCGCGCGAGGCTGACCACATGGTCCATGCAGATGGCCTTCAGCGTTTCGCCTCTCAGGGAAATGGTGCCCGGAAAGCCCATGTGGTGCTCCGAGCATCCCACCCGGATCGTGGGACCGACGAGCGTGCGGCCCAGGCGGCGAGCCACCTCGAGCGCCAGCCGGTCGCCGCGCGCCGCGTCCACCAGAAGCGGCAGGTGCCGGCCGTGCTGCTCGATCGCCCCCGCCGCCACAACGACGGACGTGAACCCGTCGGCCAGCGCCCGCTTCACCTCGGGCCAGGTCATTTCTTCGAGAAGCAGGTTGTGAGGCATGGCCCCAACCTAAAGACAACCGGTCGCCCCGGCACCACCAGGACGACCGGCCATGTTGGGTCCCCGGCGCATGGGGCGCCGGGGGGTAGCAGGAATCAGTTCACCTGGGGACGAATCGTCACCCGGATGACATCGGAGATGGCCGGATAGTAGAACCCGTCCGCCGACATCGTCACGTCCACTTCCGTGATCGTTCCGTCCTCGTCGTCTCCGGTGTCGGGACCCGTCTGGCGCGGCGCCTGGTCGGGACCGGCGCCGGGTGCCTCGTTCACCTCGGTTCCGGCGTCCCACAGCTGGACATCGGCGGTGATGTCTCCGCTGATGGGCGATCCGGCGGCGTCAAAGAGCCCGACACCCCGTTCGTCCGGGGCGTAGAACAGGTCGTTGGACTGCACCAGCATGGTTGCAAAGGAGAGGTAGTCGCCCGGGTTGGCGTCGAAGGTGAACGAATAGCTCTCCCCCGGAAACGCCGGGGCGGGAGCCGATCCGCCCACGGGCGTGGCAAAGGCGCCTGACGCTACCCCGTCCACGGACGCCAGCTCGGTTGCGATCGTCGCCGGGTCGCCATCCTCGGCGAGAGACTCGAGTCCATCACTCGCCGACGCTCCATCATCGAAGAGAACGCCTGCGCCGGTGTGAACCGCGAAGACACCGGGCGCGATCGGGCTGGTCAGCCCGGTGCGAGCCGTCAGCGCTTCTCTCAGTTCCCCGGCGGTACCGTCTTCGGCGAGCCCTTCGAGGCCTTCCCCTCGGTCCGCCTCGCCTTCGGTGAAGAGCGGATTCCGCTCGCTGTGGACCACCCACACGCCTGGCGCGAGCGGGACGTCCGGGAGGGACATCATGTCCCCGGTCGTCAGCGTCGTCGCAGTGCTGACGTTCTTGATGTGAAGATGGAACATGCCCGTGCCCATGGCCTCCAGCGTGACGCGGATGACGTCGGCCACTTCCGGCAGATTGCCGAACATGTCGGTCACCAGCCGCACCGTGTTGTCAGGATCGGTTTCACCGGTGTCGAGCCCCGTCTGGCGCGGCGCCTGGTCGGCTCCGAATCCGGGCTCCTGGTTCATTTCCGTCCCGGCGTCCCAGAGCATGATCTGGTCCGTGACGTCGCCGTCCACCGGCGTGCCATCGGCATCGTAGAGGGGGATTCCACGACCGTCGGGCGCGTAGAAGTAGTCGTTCGAATGCACGAACATGGTTGCGAAGGAAAGGTACATCCCGGGCGCGGCCGCGAAGTCGAAATGGTACTCCTCGCCCGCATGAATGGGACCGGGCGCCTCCGCTCCGATAGGTATGGCGAATACGCCGGAACCGAGGAAATCGTAGGATGCGGAGACATTCTCGATGGTGACCTCGAAAGTGGTCGCCGCGGGCGCCGGTGGCTCGACCGGTGGCGCAACCCCGTCATCATCGTCGCATGCTCCCAATATCACGGCTCCAGCGAGTGCTTTGATCGCGAGTCGTCTGGAATATCTCATCATTCTGGCTCCCCTTGTTTCGAAGGTGGTTGCTCACGACTGCTTGGGAGCGTCGATGCTCTGGTTCAGACACCGTCTGGCAGCCTGATCCGAATAAAAACCGGCGCTCCACATCAGTCCGACACACGTCAATGGCAACGGACCTGCAGGAATGATGCCCAACGCTTTTCTTGGCCGATTTCGCCCGTGCGCATATACTGCTTCACGCCCGCAATTTCCCAGGGAGGACCACGATGTCGGACGAAACGGGTCCCGCGCCGCCCGCGCGCGCACACATGGCCGGGGGGCGATAGCGATGCTACGCCAAGCCTTGCTCTGGGCCTCGCAAAACTCGTGGATCGAGCACCAGATGCGCCGCCGCTCCTTCGCCCAGCAGGCGGTCTCCCGCTTCATGCCCGGCGAAACGGCGGATGCGGCTCTGGAGGCCAGCCGGAAGCTCCGCGAGCACGAGATCTCGACGGTGTTCACGAGGCTCGGCGAGGCGCTCGAGGACCGCGGCGAGATCGAAGCGGTCGTGGATCACTACACCGGACTGCTGGAACGCATCGCTGCGGAGGGGCTGAACACCCAGATATCGATCAAGCTCACGCAGCTCGGCCAGGATCTCGGTCAGGACGTCGCCGAGGCCAACCTCAAACGCCTGGCCCGGACGGCCGCGGCGCTCGGCAACGTGGTCTGGGTGGACATGGAAGCCTCCCCGTACGTCGACGAGACCCTGGACATCTTCACCGCCACTTTCGCGGAGCATCCCAACCTCGGCCTGTGCGTGCAGGCGTACCTGTACCGTGCCGAGGCGGACGTCGCGCGGCTGCTCTCGATGGGGGCCCGGCTGCGGCTGGTGAAGGGGGCCTATCAGGAACCGGCGAACGTCGCCTGGCCGCGCAAGTCCGACGTGGACCAGAACTTTCTGGCGCTGACCCGGCTCATGCTCGCGAGCGCCGTTCCCGCCGCGCCCCACGGGATCGCGACCCACGACATTGCTCTCCTGGGCCGCATCCTGGACGAGGCGCGGGAGAGAGGCGTGCCGGACGGCGCATTCGAGGTGCAGATGCTCTACGGCATTCGCACCCGCGAGCAACTGGCGCTAAGGCGGCGGGGAGTCCCCGTCCGGGTTCTGGTCAGCTACGGTCAGGCCTGGTACGCGTGGTACATGCGGCGACTGGCGGAGAGGCCCGCCAACCTGGGGTTCGTCCTCCGCAGTGTCTTCACGCGCTAAGGGCCGTCTCGCCGACGGGCTTCGGGCAAACCTGCGCTCGGCCGGGATCCCGGCCCGGGACGACGACATCGGGCGGGTCATCGCGGACGGCTATCTGGATCGGGCGCTGGCCTTCCGCCGGGTTCTGTCGTCCCTGGGGGAAGACAGCCTGCCGGACCATCTGTCGGGGTGGTCGCTTCCAGAACCGGCGACGGTTGGGAGAGCCGGCCCGGCGATGTCCGCGCGCCGCCTGGCACGGCCGGTTGCGCCGGTCGTGGATTCTCCTCGCGACGATGGCGCGGCGTGGCCCTCAACCATCACGGGGATGGCGCCGCTGTTGCGTGCCTGCGCGGTGTCCCCGGTCGAGTTGACCGAGCAGGCCCTCGCCCGCATCGAAGCAGCCGACGGCGAGGCGAACGCCTTCCAGCTGGTGGTGGCGGAGAGGGCGCTGGCCACGGCCCGGAGAGCGGAAGACGAACTGACTCGCGGCGTGTGGCGGGGGCCGTTGCACGGGATTCCGGTGGCCGTCAAAGATCTTCTGGCCATGAAGGACACGGCGACCACCGCCGGGTCGAAGATCCTCGCCGCGCGGGTCACCGACCAGGACGCGGCTGCTGTGGAGCGCCTTCGCGCGGCGGGCGCGGTCATCGTGGGCAAGACCCGCCTGTCGGAGTTCGCTTACTGGCCGGGGTCGACCAACCCCCACTACGGGCCCACCCCCAACCCCCACGACCCCACCCGCGACGCGGGTGGATCCAGCAGCGGGTCGGCGGCGGCCGTGGCCCGCGGCATGGTGTACGCAGCCCTGGGCTCGGACACCGGGGGCTCGATCCGCATCCCGGCGGCGCTGTGCGGAGTGGTCGGCCTGAAACCGACGTTCGGGCGCGTGAGCCTGCACGGCTGTGTGTCGCTGGCGTGGTCGCTGGACCACCTGGGCCCTCTCGCGCGCAGCGTCGAGGACGCCGCGCTCGTGCTCGCCGCGATCTCCGGATACGACGCCCGCGACGCGCGTACCCGCCCGAGCCACCCCTTCACCGCGCCTCGCGGGCTGGATGGAGGCGTGCGAGGGCTGCGCGTCGGCGTGCCTCGCGAGCTCCACATCCAGGCCCCTCTGGACGAAGCGGTCGCACGTTCGTGGGCACGCGCCAACCGAAGCCTGGAGGAGGCGGGCGCCACCCTGGTGGAGGTCGACCTCGATGACATCCACATGCTGCGGCAGGTTGCCGTCCTGACGCTGGGCGTCGAAGCCACCTGCTACCATGCGCCCTGGCTGCGAGGGCACTATGACGACTACGGCGAGTTCTGCAGGGGCCGCCTGCTCGGCGCCTTCACCTTCACCGCTGAGGACTTCCTCGGGGCGCAGCGGCTCCGGCACGGGATCCGCGAGCACTGGAACGCTGTCTGCCGTCGCGTCGACCTGCTGAGCCTGCCCTGCCAGCCCGGCGTCGCTCCCTTGCTGGACAGGCCCGCCTCAACCGACTTTACCAATCTCTTCAACGCGCTCGGCTGGCCCGCGCTGAGCCTTCCCTGGGGCAGAGAGGGCAGCCTGCCGCTCGCGGTTCAGCTGGTGGCGAAACCGTGGGATGAAGTCACGCTGCTGCGTGCCGCGCGACTGGTGGAGAGGTGGAGTGTCGGTCGGGCATGACGCAACGGCTGAAGAGTGTCCAGGTCGCGACCCGGGAGAGTGTGCAGGCCGTGATCCGTGCGAGTCTCGTGCTCGTGACCTTCGCGTGCGGCGAAGAAGGCTCTTCCGAGCCCTCGGACATACCACAGGTTCCCGGACAGCTTGAGCCTGCCGTTCCGCTGCCGGGGTACGACAACCCGACGATGTTCGGCTTTCGGTACGGCTTCAAGGGGCTCCTGACCCGGTCGGGGATCGGCGTGGGCCATCTTCCTCCGGAGGCCGGGGAGATGGACCGGGTTCCCTGGCTGTGGATCGGCTGCTTCGTGCGCGAGAACGCCGAGGCCAGCTACAGGATGGTCCCGCCGGTGGAGGGATCCCCGCTGCCGTGCGGCTTCGTGTGGCACGAGAGCCATCTGGACGCGGTCATCGAGTCGCAGCGCACACCCCTGTGGCAGGCGCTCATCGTCGTGATCGTGCCCTGAAGGCAGGGTGAACTAGCCCTCCGGGGCACCGAGGACGCGACGCACCTCGTCGGGACTCGCGGTCGCGGCCCCCCGCCGCGTCACCACCACCGATGCCGCCGCATTGGCCAGCACGGCCGCGTCCAGGATGCCTGCGCCCGCCGCAAGAGCCAGCACCAGCGTGCTCGCCACGGTGTCGCCGGCTCCGGTCACATCCGTCACTTCTCCGCGCCGGGCGGCCTCAACATCCTGCCACGTCCCGGAACCCTCGAAGACGCGCATGCCGCGACTTCCGCGAGTCAGCACGACGGCGCGCGCGCCGAGGCGGCTCAGCAGGTCCCTCCCGGCCGCCGTCACGTCGGCGTCTTGGTGCAGGATGCGGCCCAACGCCGCTCCCGCCTCCTCTTCGTTCGGGGTTGCCACGCCGACTCCACGAAACTCGGTCAGCTGGTATCGCGAGTCCGCGCAGGAGGGGAGCCCGCGGGAGCGCGCGGCCTGGACCAGGCAGGACCGCACCGGAGGTGCCAGCGTCGCATAGCCGTAGTCGGAAAACAGGACAGCGTCCACTTCGCCGAGCAGCCTTCGGGCGTGCCTGGTGAGTGCGTGAATCTGGCTCGGTCCGTATCCGGTCCCCTGGTCGATCCGCAACACCTGCTGCTTGGCGGCGTTCGCGCCTCCAGCCATGATACGGGTCTTGGTTACCGTGGGTTGATCCGCGTCGCGCAGAATGCCGCTGGCGTCGATGCCGGACTCCTCGAGAAACGCAACCACCTGGTCGCCGTCGCGGTCCGCTCCCACAATCCCGAGCGGAACCGGCTCACCCCCGAGGGCGCGCACGTTGCGAGTGGCGTTGCCGGCGCCGCCGAGATTTGCGTCGTGACTCTCGTGTTGCAGGATGACCACGGGGGCCTCGCGCGACAGGCGAGTGGAGCGGGCGATGATGTAGCGGTCGAGCAGAAAATCGCCCGCCACCAGAATGCGCCGGCCCTCCAGCGCCTCCAACGCCTCCAGCGCTCCAGCGCGCGCCTCGTGCATCCCTCCTCCCGTCATCCCGTCATCCCCGAACTCATCCTGTCTCGTGCGGGCGCGCCCCCAACGATCGCCCGGGCGGCCGCGAGCAGGTCATCGCAGATCAGGTCGGGCTGTGTGCGCCAGCGGTGCTGCTGGTATTCGATCTGGCCTCGCCCGTACCCTGTGCGCAAGAGGATCCCGCGTGCGCCTGCGGCGTGTCCGGTTTCCACATCGGTGATCATGTCTCCCGCCATCCAGGAGGAGGCCAGATCCACCTCGTGCTCGCGGGCAGCCCGCGTGAGCATCCCGGGAAGAGGCTTGCGGCAATCGCAGACCGCGGCCCCGCCCCCGGGCGGCAGGTGCGGACAGTAGTACACGGCCTCCACGCGCGCGCCCTCCCTCGCCAGCCTGCGGACCAGCCGCCCGTGCACCTCGTTCAACACGTCCTCGGTGAAGTACCCGCGCGCGATCCCGGACTGGTTGGTGGCCACGAAGACCCGGTAGCCGGCGCCGTTGAGCAGCCGGATCGCCTCGCCCGAGAAGTCATGCAGGCGGAAGCGGTCCGGGTGATTGATGTAGCCGACCTCTCTCGCGACCGTGCCGTACAGGTCGAGGAAGACGGCTCCCGCGAGGGAGGGGCCTGGGGCGGACATGATGCGACAGTATACCGCGTGCGGGGCGGGGACGGCAGACCTCATGACGGCACATCGCGCCATCGAGTCGATGGAGGTGGCGGGCCACCTCTCCCGCATGTCGACCTCGCGACACTGGAACAACTCGCCTGTGGCTCCTACATTCCTGCCTCTTCCGGGCGTTCAGGGGTGGGGGCGAGCGCGCGAGCAAGCATTGCGACTCACGGCAAGACGGGGCCATAGCTCAGTTGGGAGAGCGCCTGCTTTGCACGCAGGAGGTCGCCGGTTCGATTCCGGCTGGCTCCATTCCGACCTGCCCGGCCCGCCCGCCCTCGACCCGTGCCCGAGCCCATGACGAAGAACGACCCATTCTCCAGTTCGAACTCCCTCCGTCGCCTGCGGACGCATGGAATCGTCCTGGCCGTGTCGGTGCTCTGCGCCGCAGGCTGTTTCGGTGAACCCGGGCCGGTGGTCGAGGAGGCCGAGGCGCGGGTCGTTCCCGAACTCCCCGATTCGGTGCCCAGGCCGGTCTTCGAGAACGGCGAGGCGCAGATCGTTCCCGAATTTGCCGATTCGACCACCTGGGTTCGCCAGGAACTCTGGGTCGAGACCGACTTCGACTCCGATGGCGACGGCGTCCCCGACCGGGTTCACGTCGACGTGACCCGTCCCGGGGCGACCGAGGCCGGGCTCAAGGTCGCGGTGGTTTACGAGAGCAGCCCGTACTACTCGGGCATTGGAGGGCTCGACTTCCAGTACTTCTGGGACATCCGCCAGGAGGTGGGGGAGCCGCCCCCGGCCCGCACCGTGATGCCGTCCATGGAACACATCGGGGAACAACCCGTCATCTCCGACTCCCACGTGGCCACCTGGGTCCCGCGCGGTTTCGCCGTGGTCCACTCCCAGTCGCCCGGGACGGGACAGTCCCAGGGATGCCCCACCGTGGGGGGCGAGAACGAGTCGCTCGCCCCCAAGGCGGTGATCGACTGGCTGAACGGGCGCGCCCGCGGCTTCAGCGCGGCAGAGGGTAGAGACGAGGTGGGCGCGTTCTGGTCTACGGGCAAGGTGGGCATGACCGGAACCTCGTACAACGGCACCCTGTCGCTCGCCGCGGCCACCACCGGGGTCGAGGGACTGGAGGCCATCATCCCGGTCGCCCCCAACACCTCGTACTACCACTACTATCGTTCGCATGGGCTGGTGAGGTCGCCGGGAGGCTTCCCCGGGGAAGACATCGACGTGCTCTACGACTTCATCAACAGCGGCCCCCCGGAGCGCCGCGACTACTGCAACCAGACCGTCCGCAGCGATCTGATGCAGGCGCGCTTCGACCGCGCCTCCGGCGACTACAACGACTTCTGGGCCGGCCGCGACTATCTGAACCAGATCGACGGCGTGCGCGCACCGACGCTCATGGCGCACGCCTTCAACGACTGGAACGTGATGCCCGAGCACAGCTACCGCATTGTGGCGGCGCTCCGGGACCGCAGCGTGCCCGTACAAGTCTACTATCATCAGGGGAGCCACGGGGGAGAGCCGCCGCTCACGCTCATGAATCGCTGGTTTTCCCGGTATCTGTACGGGGTGGAGAACGCGGTGGAGAGCGATCCCGGGGCGTGGATCGTGCGCGGGGACGACGACCCCCTGAGCCCGACATCCTATCCTGAGTACCCGAACCCCGGGGCAGAATCCGTGCGGCTGCATCCCTCGGGCGAGGGAGCGGAGCAGGGGATCCTGTTGCTCGAAGCGGAACCGGGGGCCGGGCAGCAGTCCCTGACCGACGACGCGGGTTTCTCCGGCGCAGACCTGGCTTCGGCCGGGGCCTCCGCGCACCGATTGCTCTACGCGACTCCGGAACTCGGGGAGGAGATTCACCTGTCAGGTGTTGCCCGCGTCTCGCTGCGCCTTGCCGCCGACCGTCCCGCCGCCAACCTCTCGGTGTGGATGGTGTCGCTTCCCTGGACCGAAGGGGGGCGCCCCAACGACAACCTGATCACGCGTGGCTGGGCGGATCCTCAGAACGCGGCCTCGGTACGCGAAAGTTCGCCGCTGGTTCCGGGAGAATTCGTGGATCTGGCGTTCGACCTTCAGCCCGATGACCAGATCATCCCGGCTGGACAGCGTCTCGGTCTGATGATCTTCTCAAGTGACGCCGACTTCACCCTTCATCCCGAGCCCGGAACCCGGCTGACCGTCGATTTGGCGGGAACTGCCCTCGATCTGCCGATCGTGGGAGGCCGCTCGACGCTGGCGCGGGCAATGGGCCAGGGCTCCGGCGCGTCCTGACGCGTCAACACAGATGCTATCCATACGCAAGTAGACCGACATATCCGGGAGGTCGCCATGTCGCGCAGCAAACTCCATACGTTCGTCCTCGTCGCGGGGATCGCGCTCATCGCGCTCGGTTTTCCGCATGCCTGCAGGGCCCCCGATCCGACCGATGACGTCGTGGCCGCCGGCCCCGGTTCGCACGCCGACCTGGTCGAGCTGTATCACGAGTGGCGCGCCTTCGAGATGCCCGACTTCATGGACGGCGTTCCCGACTATTCCGCGGCGGCGATGGCCCGCCAGCATGGGGAGCTCCCGCAGTGGCAGGCGCGCCTGAACGCCCTCGCCCGAGGCAACTGGCCGGTCGAGGAGCAGATCGACTGGCACCTGGTCCGGGCCGAGATGAACGGGCTCGACTTCGACCACCGCGTCCGCCGTCCGTGGGCGCGCGACCCCGCCTTCTACACGACCATCTTCACGGCCGAGAGCGACGTTCCCGCCCATGAAGGCGCCGTGATCCACGGCTGGATCGATCTGTGGACCTACGACTATCCGCTCT
The DNA here is from genome assembly GCA_965237885.1 of Longimicrobiales bacterium. Classification (GTDB taxonomy): domain Bacteria; phylum Gemmatimonadota; class Gemmatimonadetes; order Longimicrobiales; family Gaopeijiaceae; genus BD2-11. Next base: position 3,023,814 of record CBDEGN010000002.1, read on the forward strand.
CCGAGGCCGACGCGGCGGAGCTCGCCGGGAGGATCGGCGCCATCCCGGCGCTGCTGGAGCAGGCCCGGACGAACCTCGCCGACTCCAACGCGCGCGACCTGTGGCTGGGCGGCATCCGCGCCTTCAACGGCCAGGCGCGGGATCTGGACGCCTTTGCCGAACAGGTCGCGGGCACCAGCGCCGACCTCGACCAGGCCATCGCCGCCGCGCGCGCCGCCTCCGAGGACTTCCCCGTCTGGCTGGAGGAGGGAGCCTCTTCGCGCACCGGACCGTCGGGCGTCGGCCCCGAGAACTACACCTGGTACATGCACAACGTCCACCTCGTCCCCTATTCGTGGGAGCAGCAGGTAACCCTCATGCGCCGCGAGCTGGCGCGCGCCCATTCGTCGATGCGGCTTGAGGAGAACCGCAACCGGAGCCTTCCCGAGTTGGAGCGCATCGGCTCCGCCGAGGAATATGACCGTCGCCTGAACCAGTCCGTGGACCTCTACATGCGTTTCCTGGAAGAGGAGGAGGTGGAGACCCTCGCGGACTACATGGATCCCGCGCTCAGGGCGGTCAATGGCAGCTTCACCCCCGCGGAACCCGGCGAAATCCGCAACTTCTTTTCCGAGGTCAGCTACCGCGATCCGGACGCCTTCCGTCCGCACATGCACCACTGGATCGAGCTGGCGCGCATGCGCGAGGATCCGCACGCGAGCCCCATCCGGGCCACGCCTTCACTGTACAACATCTTCGACTCGCGCTCGGAGGGGCTTGCGACCGGCGTCGAGGAGATGTTCATGCACCTGGGGCTTCTGGACGACTCGTCGCCCCGCTCGCGCGAACTCACCTGGATCATGCTGGCGCAGCGGGCGGCGCGCGCGCTCAGCGGACTCAGCCTGCACGGCCACGTCTTCGACATGGAAGAGGCGATCGAGCACGCCATGACCTGGACGCCGCGCGGCTGGCTTCCCGACGGGGACCTGGTCCGCGGGGAGCAGAGCCTGTACCTGCGGCAGCCGGGGTACGGCACCAGCTACCTGACCGGCAAGATCCAGATCGAGGAACTCCTGGCCGAGTACGCCATCCAGGAGGGCGACGACTTCACGGTAAAGCGCTTCTTCGACGCCTTCTACGGCGCCGGCGTCATCCCCGTCGTGCTGACGCGCTGGGAGATGACCGGCCAGAAGGACCCGATACTGGACGGGAACTGAGTCAGTTCCCTCCCGGAGGCGGTCCGCGGTAGGTGCGCCCGGGAGGCAGGTGGGCCCCGGTGAGGCCCTTCGGCTCGGGCTCGCTCACGACCGGCATGCTCAGCGTGCCGATGCCGTCGATGGTCGCGGTGATCTGCTCGCCCGGCTGAAGGAAGCGCTGCGCGCCCCGCACCGCCGTCCCCATCCCGGTTCCCCCGGAGGTTCCGTTGTTGATGATGTCGCCCGGGTACAGGGTGATGACGGAGGCGCCGTATTCGATCAGCTCCCAGAGCGAGTGGATCATGTCGCCGGCGGTGGCTTCCTGCATGCGCTCGTCGCCTACGCTCAGCGTCTGCCGCAGGTTCTCCATCGGGTCCCCGTAGAACTCCTTCGGCACGATCCAGGGGCCGTGGGGCGCGAAGGTGTCGTGCCCCTTGCCCACGAACCAGTCGGAGGTCATGGGGTTGCCGCCGGGAGGGCGTCCTCCGCGATCGGAGATGTCGAGCGAGACCGTGTAGCCGAAGACGTAGGCCTCCGCGTCGTCGGCCGACACGTACTTCGCCGCCCGGCCGATGACCGCGCCCAGCTCGACCTCCCAGTCGATGCGATCTCGGCCATGGGGAAGCACGATGGGGTCGCCGTTGCCGACCACCGCCCCCTTGCTGGGCTTCAGGAAGAGGTACGGCACGCCCCGGTTCTCGCGTCGCTGCCTCCGGGCTTCGGTCCGCTCCTCGTCCGTGCCGCTCTCGTTCACGTGGCTGTAGAAGTTGACCGCGGCGTTGAGGATCTTGCCCGGATACATGATGGGCGGGAGGGTGCGCACGTCTGCGAGGTCGTGCACGTACGAGGGACGGTTCCCCCCCACCATGTCGTTCTCGACCAGATGGTTGACGAGCTCGTAGAGCCGCGGCTTGAGACCGTACTCATATCGCTCGATCAGCTCCAGCATGTTTGCCGGGGGCTGGATGCGCACGTAGACGGGATCCCGCTGCAGTGCGCTGTTGGCCGCAGCCACGTCCACGACCAGCTGGTCGCGCAGGACCATGCCCACGGTTGGCGTGCCGTCGATCTCGAAGGTCCCCACCTTGAAGGGCTCCGCGATGTCCGGGACCGATTGCGCGGACAGCGAAAGCGGAGACGCGAGCAGGAGGAGTGTGGCGAGGTTTCGGGAATTGCGCATGTGTCCTCCACGGGTTTCCTTTTCTGACTGACCTCCGGCTCACCCCCGGCCGGGCTGAGTGCCCGAAACGGACGAGGCAGCCCATGCCGGACCGTCCAGAGACTCCACACTTACGCCGTCCCCCGGATTCTGTCAATCGGATACCTGCTTCCCGTGCCGTTGCTTCGCTCCCCGTCGTCGCCTACCGTTCCCCTCCGCACATCTCTCCGGCAGCAGGTGGGTCATGAAAAGTATCCGTTTGGCACTGGCGCTTTCTGTCCTGGTGAACGCTCCGCTGGCGGCTTCCGCGCAGCAGAAGATGCCGCTCGATCACGATGCCTACGCGATCTGGAACCGCATCCAGGACGAGGAGCTCTCAAGAGACGGCAACTGGCTCGCCTACCGGCTCGTGCCGGGGGACGGCGACGCCACCCTGGTGGTCGAGAATCTGGCTGACGGCCGACGGGTGACGGTCGCGCGCGGCGGGGCGCCCGGCTTCACCGCCGACACCCGCTATCTGGTCGCACTCATCGAGCCGGCCGAGGAAGCCGTGGACGCGGCGCGCGCAGACCCCTCGCTGGACGCGCCCGCCGATTCCCTGCTGGTGCTGAGTCTCTCCGATCTGTCGGAGACGCGCGTCGCCGGCGTGCAGTCCTTCCGCCTGCCGAGGGACAGCGGCGCCTGGATGGCCTACCTGCTGGAGGAGGATGACGGGGACACGGCCGCCGGGGAGGAGGACGCCGGGGAAGGCGGCGAGGAAGCGGATGAGGAGGAAGACGTGGCCCCTCGCCTGGACGACGGCGCGGCGCTGGTGGTGCGCGACCTGGACACCGGTGACGAGCGCCGCTTCGACCATGCGGTGAGCTACGCCTTCGCGGGCGGCGGCAGCGTTCTGTACTACGCGGCATCCGGGGAGGACGGCGCCGCCGACGGCGTGTTCCGGGTCGCGCGCAGCGGGGTTGCCGAGACCGTCGTCAGCGGGGAAGGGTGCTACGTGCAGTTGGCCGTCTCCGACGAGGGCGCGGCCGCCTTCCTGAGCGACCGCGACGACCGCGAGGCCGGGGCGCCGGCGTTCTCGCTGTACACCGCGCGCGACGGGGCCGCCTCGGCGCGGGTGGCGCCGGGGGCGGAGGCGCTTCCCGATGGCTGGGCTCCCAGCGTGCACGGCGAGGTGTCCTTCTCCGGGTCCGGCGCGCGCGTTCTCTTCCATAGCGCCCCCCGGCCTCAGCCGGAGCTTGAGGACGACACCCCCGAGGATGAGCGCGTCCAGGTGGACATCTGGAACTGGAAGGACCCGCTGCTGCAGCCGATGCAGCTGGTGCAGCTGGAAGACGAGCTGGAGCGCAGCTACCAGGCGGTGCTGGAGCTCGAGAGCGGCCGGGTCGTGCAGCTGGCCACCCGGGACCTGCCGGACGTGACGGTCGCCGGCGATGGCGACGGCGCGGTCGCGATGGGCGTGAGCGGCCTCCCCTACCGGCCGCTGGTGTCGTGGGAAGGCGGCTACGTGGACCTGTACGCGGTCGACGTGGCGGACGGCTCGCGGCGCCAGGTGGCCGAGCGGGTACGGGGACAGGGAAGCCTCTCCCCGGGCGGCGGCTACATCACCCGCTGGGACGGCGTCCGCCGCATCTGGGTCGCCATCGACACCGGCAGCGGGGAGGAGATCGACCTGACCGGCGGGATCGACGCGGGCTTCCACAACGTGCTCGACGACCGACCGGATCTGCCCGGTTCCTACGGGTCGGCGGGGTGGACGGCGGACGATGCCGCCTTCCTGGTCTACGACCGCCACGACGTCTGGGCGGTCGATCCGACCCGCAGCGCCGCCCCCCGCAACCTCACCCGGAGCGCCGGTGGCGCGTCGGGCGCCCGCTTCCGTTACGTCGACCTCGACACCACCGACCCGGTGGTGCCCTCCGGCGAGGTGTACCTCTCCTCGTTCGACCTCGCCGACAAGTCGTCCGGCCTGTGGCGGGGCGACTTCGGCCAGGGTGGCGCCCCGGAGCGGCTCATCGCCGGCGACGCCCGCTACGCCGACCTGCTCCGGGCGCAGAACGCCGAGGTCTTCGTCTACGCCCGCTCCACCTTCGAGGAATTTCCCGATCTGTGGGTGGCGGGCCCGGAGCTGGACGACGGGCGCAAGGTCAGCGACGCCAATCCGCAGCAAGCCGACTACCGGTGGGGCACGGCCGAACTCGTCGAGTGGACATCGGCCGACGGCACGCCCCTCCAGGGCATCCTCTACAAGCCCGAGGGGTTCGACTCGTCACAGCAGTACCCGATGATGGTGTACTTCTACGAGCGTTCGTCGGATGGCCTGCACGGCTACACGGCGCCCGCTCCCGGAGGCTCTTCCATCAACCGCAGCTTCTACGTCAGCCGCGGCTATCTGCTCTTCGTGCCCGACATCCCGTACCGCGACGGCTACCCGGGCGAAAGCGCGCTCGACGCCGTCGTCCCGGGCGTGCTCGATTTGATGTCGGAAGGCTTCGTGGACCCGGATCGCATCGGCGTGCAGGGCCACTCCTGGGGTGGATACCAGATCGCCTACATGGTGACCCGCACCGATCTGTTCGCGGCGGCCGAGGCGGGCGCGCCGGTCTCCAACATGACCAGCGCCTACGGGGGCATTCGCTGGCAGTCGGGCCGCAGCCGCGCGGTGCAGTACGAGCGCGGCCAGAGCCGCATCGGAGGCTCGCTCTGGGAGTATCCGCTGCGCTTCATCGAGAACTCGCCCATCTTCACCGCCGACAAGATCAACACGCCGCTGCTCATGATGCACAACGACGAGGACGGGGCGGTTCCGTGGTATCAGGGGATCGAGCTCTTCGTGGCGTTGCGGCGGCTCGACAAGCCCGTGTGGATGCTCAACTACAACGGCGAGGCGCACGGTCTGCGGCAGCGGCACAACCAGAAGGACTGGGCCATCCGCATGCAGCAGTTCTTCGACCACTACCTCAAGGGGGCGCCCGCCCCGGTGTGGATGGAGGAAGGGGTGCCGGCGACGATGAAAGGCAAGACGCTGGGACTGGAACTCACCCGCGTGCGGGCGATTTCGGAGGAGGAGGCCGGCCGCTCGCCCGGCGGCCCCTGAGGGTCAGCCGCGCCAGGTGATGGGCGCGCCGCGGGAGACCGCCATCGCCCCGCTGCGAACCAGCGCATCCGTCTCGGCGATGCGGCTGGCGCTCTCCAGAAAGCCGTCGATCCTGGGTCCGCTGCTGGTGATTTCGATGGTGTAGTGGCCTTCGTGCTCGTCGAGGACGGTTCCGCCGAATTCCGCCACCATCTCGTCGAGCTGCGCGCGGTTGCCCGTCGTCAGGCGCAGCTTGAAGAGTGCCAGTTCCCGTACGATGTGGTCGCGGCTGGTCATGTTCCTCAGGGCGACCACATCCACCAGCTTGCTCAGCTGCTTCATGACCTGGTCCAGGGTCCCGCGCGAGACGGTGGTGACCAGCGTCAGGCGGGAGACGGCATAGTCATTGGTCGGCGCCACATTGAGGCTTTCGATGTTGAAGCCACGGGTCGAGAAGAGGCTCGTAACGCGCGAGAGCGCGCCCGCCTCGTTCTGAAGCAGAATCGATATCGTGTGTCGCATGGCGGCCAAAGGTCGTCGGATCCCACAAGGATCGCAAGACACGCTACCTTTGCCAATCGGTCCCCTTTCCCCGAATATTCAGCCACGGCATTCCACTGATTCCGTGCCAGCCACGGGAGGCGTTTCCATGACAATGAGTACCGCCCTGCGGGAGGCTCCAGTCCACCCGCTCTCAGGCCGGATCATGAGCGGGGCCGACATGATCGTTCAGGTTCTGGCCGATGAAGGCGTCGATACCATCTTCGGCTACAGCGGAGGGGCGATCCTGCCCACCTACGACGCGGTCTTCCGCTACAACCAGGAAAACGCCGTCAACGGCGTCGAGCCCATGCCGCTGATCGTGCCCGCCAACGAGCAGGGCGCCGGCTTCATGGCGGCCGGGTATGCGCGCGCCAGCGGGAAAGTGGGGTGCGTTCTGGTGACCTCGGGCCCCGGCGCCACCAACACCGTGACCCCGGTGCGGGACTGCATGGCCGACTCGATACCCATCGTGGTGATCTGCGGCCAGGTGCCCACAGCCGCGATCGGCACCGACGCCTTTCAGGAGGCCCCGGTCACCGCGGTCATGGGCCCGGTCGCCAAGCACGTCTTTCTGGTGACCCGGGCGGAACAGCTCGAGTCGACCATGCGCACGGCCTTCGAGATCGCGCGCACCGGCCGTCCCGGCCCGGTGGTGGTGGATGTGCCCAAGGACGTGCAGAACTGGACGGGTCCCTTCCGTGGGGAGGGACGCTTGCCCATCCCCGGATACCGGCGTCGCCTCGATGCCCTGAACGCGCGCAGGCTCGGCGAGCAAAAGTGCCGCGAGTTCTTCGAGATGCTGGGGGAGAGCCGCCGCCCGCTCATCTATGCCGGCGGCGGGGTGGTGAACGCCAACGCCTCGGATTCGCTGCGCCGGCTCGCCGGGGAGTTCGGCATCCCCGGAGTGACCACCCTTATGGGGCTGGGCAGCTTCGACACCACCGCGCCTCTGTGTCTGCACATGCTCGGGATGCACGGCACCGCCTTCGCCAACTACGCGGTGGACGATTGCGATCTGCTCATCGCGATGGGAGCGCGTTTCGACGATCGCGTGGCGGGGTCGCCGCCGGAGTTCGCACCGAATGCCCGCCGGGTCCTCCATTTCGACATCGACCCCTCGGAGATCGACAAGGTCAAGCCGGCGGACTGGCACTACACCGGAGACCTCGCGGACGCGCTCGACGCCCTGACCACGTACGGCCGCTCCATCGATTTTAACTCCGACTTCTCCGAATGGCATGCCGAAGTCGCGGCGCTCAAGCGCGTCTATGCCCTCAACTACGACCGGGAAAGTCCGCTCATCCAGCCGCAGTACGTCATGGAGGTCATGAACCGCATCACGGGCGGGGACGCGATCATTACCACCGGCGTGGGGCAGCACCAGATGTGGGCGGCGCAGTACTGCGACTTCAGCGAGCCCCGGCTGTGGCTGACTTCCGGAAGCATGGGCACCATGGGGTTCGGGCTTCCCGCCGCGCTCGGCGCGCAGTTCGCGCGGCCGGACAAGCTGGTGGTGGATGTGGACGGAGACGCCAGCATCCGCATGAACCTGGGAGAGTTCGAGACCGCGACGTCCTACGATCTCCCGGTTAAAGTGATGGTGCTCAATAACTTCGGCGACGGCATGGTCATGCAGTGGCAGCGCCTCTACTTCAAGGGGCGCCTGTCGGCCAGCGACAAATCGCTGCGCAAGAAGAACTTCGTGCTGACGGCGAAGGCGGATGGCTTCGAGTATGCGAAGCGCCTGGACCGCAAGGAGGATGTGCCCGCGGTGCTGGAGGAGTTCCTGAGCTATCCCGGGCCGGCCTTCCTGGAGGTCGTCATCGATCCGGAGGCGAACGTCTATCCGATGGTCGGGCCGGGACTTTCCTACCAGCACATGGTCACGGGCGACTTCATCCCCAATCGCTACGAGGATCGAGGGGTGGAGCCCGATCCCGCGGATCTGTTCTGAGGTCCAGGATGGGTAGCCGGTCCCGCTGCAACCCGAGGTCTCGGCTCATGACGACCTGGTCCGCTTCGAAGTCCCGGCTTGCTCCGGGCTCCCGCCCTCTGCCCGTGTCCCGCTCCGCGCTTTCCGTTCGCCCCATCCTGCCCCTTCTCCTCCTGGCTCTCGCCTGCACCCCTTCCTTCCAGGTCGAGGAGGCGACCATCGCCGACATTCACCAGGCGATGGAGGAGGGCCGGCTGACGGCGGAGGAACTGGTGCAGAGCTACCTCGACCGCATCGAGGCGTACGACAAGCAGGGGCTCTATCTCAATTCCATCATCACCGTGAGCGAGCACGCGCTCGGCCGCGCGCGAGAGCTCGACGCAGCCTTCCGGGAATCCGGCTTCACTGGTCCGCTACACGGCATCCCGGTGATCGTCAAGGACAACTACGACACCCACGACCTTCCCACGACCAACGGGACTCTGGCCTTTCGCGGCGCCATTCCGCCGGACGACGCCTATCAGGTGCGCAAGCTACGCGAGGCGGGAGCGATCGTCCTGGCCAAATCCAACCTGGCGGAGTTCGCGTCCAGCGGAGCCTTCACCCTCAGCTCGGTGCTGCCCGGCTTCTCCCGCAACCCCTACGATCCGACCCGGGTGACGGCGGGCTCCAGCGGAGGGACGGGCGCCGCGGTCGCCGCCAACTTCGGCGCCGTGGGGCTCGGCTCCGACACCGGAAGCTCCATCCGCGGTCCCTCGTCGCATCAGGCGCTGGTGGGATTCCGCACCACCATGGGGCTGACCAGCCGGGACGGCATCGCGCCGCTGAGCGCGGCCCGGGACGTGGGGGGTCCCATGGCCCGCACGGTGGCCGACGCGGTGGCGGTGCTCGAGGTCATCGTGGGGCAGGATCCCGCCGACCCGGTGACGTTCGAGAGCGAAGGGCGGGTCCCCGACAACTATCGCCAGTTCCTCGACGCCGGCGCGTTGCAGGGGGCCCGCATCGGCGTGTTGCGGCAGCTCTTCGAGGAGGCGCGCGACTACGACGATCCGCGCTCGCCCGGGAGCGGCGTGCGGGTGCCGGGGGCGGGGGAGCAGGTGGGAGAGGGGGCCGACGCGCAGGAACAGCAGGCACAGCAGGTGCAAGGGGAGGAAGAGGGGCAGCAGGAGGGGCAAGGGCAGGACGAGGCGCAGGAGGGAGAGGCGCAGCAGCATGAGGAAGAGCAGCAGCAGGAGGACGAGCCCAGCACCATTCACCCGGAAGTGCTGCGGGTGATGGAGCAGGCGCTCGAGGACATGCGCGCGGCGGGCGCCGTCATCGTGGATCCGGTCGAGATCCCGGATCTGGACGACATCCGGGGCGACTTCCCGAACATCAGCCGACTGAAGTACGACTTCGAGAGGTACCTGGCGACGCGTCCGGAACTGAAGTTCAAGACCCTCGACGACGTGGTGGAGTCGGGTGACTACCACCCGTTCCTGCGCGCCAGCCTGGAGCGCAACCGGGACGTGGACTACGTGCCCGAGGAGCACGAGGACTACCCGGCCTACCTGGAGGCTCAGAAGCGCCTGCAGGACGCCGTGCTCGCCGTCATGGAGGAGCACGAGGTCGACGTGCTGGTCTATCCGACCTACAACTACCCGGCGCGGCTGATAGGCGACGAGAACACCACCTACGGGGCCAACAGCTCCATCCTCTCGCCCCCGACGGGCTTTCCCGCCTTCAACGTGCCGATGGGGTACTCATTCGGCACCCTCCCCGCCGGACTGCAGCTACTGGGGCGGCCGTTCGACGAGCCGACCCTGATTCGCATCAGCTACGCGTACGAGCAGGCGACGCAACACCGCAGGCCACCGCCGTTTACCCCGCCGTTGGGGAGGTGATCTCTCCCTGTGCCTTCTGGCACCGTGCATGGGTAGCAATGGGGCCTCAGGACTTAATGATTGCCTCTGCCTGAGCGCGGAATCCGGCAACGCCTTTGTAGAGCATTGCAGGAAGCGGCGAGTGTGCTTTCAGGGTCGCCGCCAAGTCGATGTTGATCCAGGCTATGACCTCCAGCAGGCGTTGATGGCTTCCGTCGAGCTTAAGGTCCCAAACAGGCTCATGATGAGAGACGCGGTTGCGCAGATCGCGGAGCGGATCCAGGGCGTGGAATATCTGGCTGCGAGTCTGTTTGGTCTTGGCTAGATGCGGGAATCCCTTTGTCGCCAACTTAGGCCAGAGGCCCGGCCCGCCCGCGCGACCTTGCTCATATGGTCTCTTGCACAGGCTTACCCAAAAGCCGAACCCCAAGACCGAAACAAGCCGGCCCGGGGTCATCGGTCTCTTCCGGATGCTGAGTGCTTCCTTCGCCTGCTCGACGGCCTCGCGCTCGCGACGAGCAAGCAGGGACGGTTGAGCATCGAGCCAACAAGAGACGGTGTTGAAGCTGAGCGCGGTCTCATCCACGATCCTTCTGGAAACTGTGAAGAGGTGGTTCCGGACAGTCACCTCAAGGGTGTGAAGCGCCGGTTGGAGGGCGCTACACAGTGCCAGGTTTCACAGGTACCTGGCCAGTACTTCCGGGCTGTATTTGCCGTTCAGATACTTTCGGCCCGGTGGGGGCCGCGACGGAACGGAACTTCATGGTCCGGATCTGCGGTTTGTAGCCAGTCCTTCGGACTACGGTGATTCACCCATTGACATTCGGGTTGGAAGCCGTGGACTGAGGCGTGCCGACGGCGGGTTTGTGATCGGCCGCCAACCGGCGCTGGTTGATGAAGTCATCCACGACCCGACCGTCTCCATGCGTCACGCCCGTGTGATCCGCAAGGGAGGGCCTCTTGGCCTGCAGTCAGGGCCTGGTCCTTCGGGCATGGGCCATGAGGCGCCGGAATGAAAGGACTTCGGACTTGTCTCGGATAGTCGCTCGGACCGTGGGCCGCAAAGGCACCTGCGATGTAGTGCTGCACGATGGGAGCGTGTCAGGGTGTCACGCCGAAGTCGTTTGTCTGCCAGACGGACGGATTCACATTGCCGATCGTGCGACCCCTGATGGCACCTTTGTTCGCCGTGGGAGCGATTGGCGCCCGATCCGTCAAGCCCTTCTCGATCCGACGGACATCCTGCGATTCGGTGAGTGCACAACAACCGCGGGGGAGTTGGGCGCCCTCTGCGCCCGCGCTGACACGTCTTCTGCCGAACGGACTGCGCAACAACAGCCTCGTTCACCCGTGTCCGGCGCAACGGGGACGGACCCGAACCGGAAGCAGGAAGGCGACCGCGGGACCGGTGAAGCGATGGACCGCTGAGCCGGTTGCGCCAGCTTCGGCGGTAGCCCCCATCGGGGTTACTGGCGAAGGGCCGGTGTAGAGCCGGGGAAAGCGCCGGAACCCCCCGCAAGCGGCGACCCGAAAACCTCGGCCACGAACTCGGTCGCGGGGCGGGCGGCGAGGATGTCGGCCGAGCCCCGCTGGACGATCTTTCCCTCCTCGATCACCCACACTTCCGCATCCAGGGCCACGATGTCGTGGATGTCGTGCGTGACCACCAGGGCCGGCACGCCGCTCTCCGCCAGGCGATCCGCCAGACGACGACGCATGGCCCGGCGCGCGGCCGCGTCCAGCGCCGCGAGGGGCTCGTCCAGAAGCAGCATGCGAGGCTCAATGACCAGCGCGCGGGCCAGGGCGACCCGCTGGCGCTCTCCGCCCGACAAGGTCTCCGGCCACCGCTGGTCGAGATGGCCGGCGCCCAGTTGTTCCAACACGGCCAGGGCGGCAGCCCGGGCTCCGTTGTCGCGGCGGGACGCGCCCGCCAGTCCGAACCTCACGTTGTCGACCACGCGCAGGTGCGGGAAGAGTCCGTAGCCCTGGGGCACGTAGCCGACTCTGCGCTTTTCCGGGGGCAGATCGATGCCCCGCCGGGAGTCGAACAGGACGTGACCACCGACCGCGATGGTCCCGCGCGACGGCCTGTAGGCTCCCGCGATGGTGCGCAGGAGGGTGGTCTTGCCGGAGCCGTTGGGACCGACCAGCGCGACCGGCCTCTCCCCGCCCTCCAGGCGCACGTCCAGCTCGAGCGCGCCGACCCGCATGCGCACGGCGGCGTGCCAGGTCGCGCTCGCCGCCGCCCCGCCGCGCTCGCCGCTCACCGGCGGCCGCGCGAGCCACCCGTCCCCGGGGGGAAGCCCGTCAGCGCTGCTCACCGCCGCCCCACCCCCGCGCCGACCGCCACCACCACCCGCCCCAGGCGGCCGCCCGGAAGCGCGCGCAACCCGAGTAGCAGGAGCACCGCCGCCGCCGCCAGCACCAGCGAGAGCGCGACCGCCGCCTGCACGTCGGACTCGAGCGCCGTGTAGATGGCCAGCGGTGCGGTCTGGGTCCTGCCCGCCATGTTGCCAGCGAAGAGCAGGGTGGCCCCGAACTCGCCGATCGCGCGCGCCCACGCCAGCGCCGTCCCGCTCACCAGCCCCGGTAGCGCTACCGGCACCGCCACCCCGAAGAACGCCCCCGCGGGCGACCGCCCCAGGGTACGCGCCACGATCAGCAGGTCGCGGTCGACGCGGCGGAAGGCCGACGCGGCCGACTGCACATAGAATGGGGAGGCGACCACCACCTGGGTGAGCACCACCGCGGCGGTGGTGAAGGGTATCTGCAGGCCCATCGCCTCCAGCGGAGTTCCCAGGAGCCCGTTGCGGCCGAAGGTCTGGAGCAGCGCGATTCCCAGCACGGCTGGCGGCAGCACGATGGGCACATCCACCAGCTGCTCCACGCCCCGCGCCCAGCGGCCGGAGGAGACCGCGAGCCACCACGCCAACGGGGTGCCCGCGGCCACCACGATCGCCAGGCTCACCACCGTGGTGCGCGCCGTCAGCCAGAGCGCCGGCAGAAACAGCGGGTGGCGCGCCCCGGCGGCCAGTTCGGCGGGGGACGACGCCAGCGCCAGCGCCACCACCGGCAAGGCGAGCAGCACCAGCAGCGGCAGCGCGCCCGCCAGCACCGGCCAGCGCCCGCCGCCGAGGGCGTCGGGTGGGCTCACGCCCGGGTTCACTCGCCTACTCCGTCCTGAACCCGTAGCGCGCCAGCACCCGGCGGCCCTCCTCCGACAGCACGAAGGCGAGCCACTGCTCAGCGAGTCCGGGGCTTGGGGCATCGTCAACGATGCCGATGGAGTAGTCCGCGCTCACGTTGGCGTCGGGGGGGATGTCGATGACGCGCACGCGCTCGGTCGCAACCGTGTCGGTGCGGTAGACGACCGCGGCGTCCGCCTCGCCCAGCTCCACCTTGGCGCGCACCAGGCGAACGTTGCTCTCCTCGGAGGCCACGCGCGCCAGCACCGAGGCCATGAAGCCGGCGCCGCCGGCCGCCTCAGCCCGCCGCAGCGCCTCCCGCGTATAGCCGCCCACCGGGACGTTCTCGGTGCCGATGACCAGCCGGCTGGCGCGCGGCAGGTCGCCGAAGGACTCGATCCCCGCCGGGTTCTCGGGGGGCACGATGAGCACGAGCTCGTTGTGCGCGAAGATGCGGCTCTCGCGCACGCGGCCGCCCCGCACCAGCGCCTGCATGTGCGCCGGGTTGGCGGAAGCGAAAACGTCTGCGGGGGCGCCCTGCTCGATCTGCAGGCGCAGCACCTGGCTGCCCGCGAATTCCAGCGCCACGTCGGTGCCCGGATGGGCCGCCTCGAAGGCGCGCTCCATCGCGGTGAAGCTCTCGGCGAGGGAGGAGGCGGCGTAGACGCGCAGCGTGCGGGAGGTGTCGGCGGGGGCGCAGCCATGGAGGAGCGCGGCGAACAGGGCCGCGCCGGTCAGCTTTGCCGTAAGCGATTCCCATGCCCGCGTCCGCTGCCGACTCTCGGATCGCGTGTACTCTCGCCTCCGTGCTCTCGCCTGCTCTAGCGAGGCCCGACGGTGCCCGAAGTAACCATGTCTCATTTCCCCGGGCTCCCGGCTTCGAGGGTGCTCGCGTGTCCGCTGATCGAGGTGTCGTAGCCCGGGAGACACGCCGCTTCGGCGCGGAATCCGGGGTCGTCCAGGGTTTCGAGGAAGCGCGAGATCGGGGGGATGTCCGCGATGTCGGCCGAGACCACCAGGTCGAAGCGCTCCTCCACCAGCGGCACGAAGCCCAGCCCCCAGGCGAGCGCCGCGCTCTCGATGGCGACCCCGGTATCGGCGGCCCCGCAGTGCACGCGCCGGGCCACGTCCAGGTGCCCCTCCGCCACCGGACCCGAGAAGCCGGGCCGCCGGCTCCGCTCCCCGGCGAGCAGGCGGGTGACGAGGTCGTCGGCGCCGGTGCCCGCCTCCCGGGCCACCACGCGGACGTCCGGGCGCAGCAGATCGTCCGCGTTCCGGATGCCCAGCGGGTTGCGCGCGGCCACCACGAAGCCCTGGCGCCAGCGGGTCAGGTTGACCACCAGCATGCGCTTTCCGGGGAAGCGCCGCCGCACCGCCTCGGCGTTGGCCTCGCGGGAGCGCCCGCCCGACAGGTGCAGTCCGGCGATGTGCACCATTCCGGCGGCCAGCAGATCCAGCGCGCGGTGGCTGCTGGCGGGGATCCAGGTGGCGCGCGCGTCGCTGGAGCCCTCCCCGACCCGGTGGGCAAGGTTGGCCAGGAGGGGCGCGCACCCAGCCACCAGCACGTTGCGCTCCAGCTGGCGCATGGGGCGCACGGGCTGGACGCGGGCGGAACCGGCCGCCGCGGTCGGGTCCGCCGGGGGGGCGGGCGCCAAGCCCGCCTTCCCACCCACCCGGATCGCGTCGGCCGCCGCGGTCGCGTGCGCGGGGAGGGGATGGGCCGCCCAGCGGCCGTCCACCCGGCCCACGGCCACACGGGAGGAGGGGGTGGGTGCGTCGGCGGTCGCGGGGCGGTGTGGGGGAGGGAGGCGTACGTCCAGCTCCGCGACCGGCTCGAGACGGAAGATGTCGTCCACCGTGCATCCGAAGGTGTAGGCCAGCCGGAGCGCGAGAGTCGTAGACGGAACCTGGCGACCGCTTTCGATCGCCATGATGGCGTGCCGGCTGACCCCAACCCGCTCTCCCAGCGATTCCTGGGACAAGCTCAAGTCGCGGCGGTGCCGCCGGACCGTATTCCGGAGTTGCGTATCGGCCATGCGTGCTCGCGATCTCTCCCCGGGAACGAAGGGAAGCCCCTCATGACTCGAGGAAGATGAAGATGTCAACTGACCAAGAATGTAAGCTACGCCTCACATCATGTAATGCAAACCTAACATCTCTTGCATCCTAACATGAGCCGCGCCGCGCCCCCCCACTCCCACCATCCCCGCCTGCGTGGCTATTTTCCAAGCGCTTGCCCCGCGAACCAAACTGATTCAACCGGATGCCCGTCCGACCTGACATGTTCAAGACCGGCTACATCCTGAACCCGCGCGCCGACCTGGTGTGGTTCCTGGGGCTGCCCTTCCTCGCGGTGGCGATCGCCCTCGGCTTTCCAGATGTGGCTTCCCTACGTCGTGGTCGCCTCGGTCAACCTCTGGATCACGGTGCCTCACCACTACGCGGGCTGGGTGCGCAGCTACGGCATGCCGGAGGAGTGGTCGCGCTTCAAGGACCGGCTCATCCTCGGCCCCATCGTCATCTTCGGGCTCACCGCCGCGGGACTTACCTGGGCGCCGATCACCCTGCTGCTCATGGTCACGGCATGGGACCATCAGCACAGCATCATGCAGCAGCACGGCTTCAGCCGCATCTACGACTTCAAGGCGGGTGCGGGAACGCCCTCCACGGGGCGCTGGGACCTGGCGCTGCACTGGAGCCTGTACCTGAACATGTTCATCCAGGCCCCAATGTTCAGGCATCTCTGGATCCGGGAGCTGCACCGCATGCAGATCCTCATTTCCGCGGGCTTCGTCGAGACGCTGCAGCGGGTCAGCTGGCTCGCCCTCGGCATCTACCTGGCGTGCTACACGGTGCACCTCTGGCGCGTCGCGGCCAGCGGCGGGCGCATCAACCCCATCAAGTACGTCTTCATCGCGGCCAGCTACTTCCTCTGGTACTTCGCCGCCTGGCACACCAACTCCATCCTCATCTACAACGTGGCCCATCGGATCATGCACGGGGTCCAGTACATGGTCATGGTCTATGCGTTCATGCGCCGCAAAGCCGACCAAAAGCTGTCCCGGCCCGGCTTCTGGACCCGTGTCGCCGGGCGAGGCAAGCTCAAGTGGTTCCTGCTGGCCGGCGGCGCGTACGCCATCGTCGTGCAGCTGCTCATCAACCGGCCGCTCGACGAGTTCGGGTTCGGGGTAGTCAACTTCGCGCCGTACGCCGCGATCCAGAACTTCAACATCGCCGGGCTCGACTACGCCGCGAGCTACGCGCTCTTCGCCGAGACCCTGATCGCCGCGTACGCGCTCACGCACTACTACGTGGATTCCTTCATCTGGAAGGTGCGCGACAAGAGCGTTCAGAAGGGGCTGTAGGATGTGGTACCAGAAATACCGTCTGCTGCTCGTCATCTACGGGATTTGCCTGATCCTGGGGGCGCGCGAGTACTGGCTGTCGCGCGGCTCCGAGCCGCCCGGCTGGTTCAGCGAGGAAGGGCGGGCGCTCACCGAGGTGCTGGTGCGGGTGAATCCGGAGGAGCCGGACACCGAGTTCCTGCGGGGGATGCAGTCGCTGGCGTCGGGGGATGTGGACGCGTACGAGCGGTTCCTGGAGGAGGCGCTGGAGAAGGCGCCCAAGCACAACGACATGCTGCTCCGCTTCCACGCTCAGCACCTCATCGACACGGGCGCGGACCGGGTGGCGGTCAATCAGGCGCTCAACCGCTGGCGCATCAATCATCCCTTCGATGTGGAGACGATCAACTACTACATCGACGCGGGGCCCCGGACCGAGTTTCAGCTGGCGGCGCTGGAGGATGCGCTACAGCGGGTGCGCTGGATCGAGCGCGTGTGGCTGGAGCCGATCGCGGGCGAGGCCGGTACCCAGCCGTGGCGCATCGTGATCGACTTTCGCGACGCAGCGGTGGTGGACATTCGTGATGTTACGAGAGCTGTGAGCTTGATCCTGCCGAACTGACGATCTGTAACGAGCCACGGTTGCCCGCCATCGATGCGGGATCCAAGATGGGATACCGGCGGAGACGCCTGCCTTGGAAGAATGGGCCGGAGACGATGATGGACCGAAGGACGCTACTGAAGATCGGGGGCATGGGGCTCATCGGAGCCGGGCTGGGCGGATGCTCGGTTCGCTCTCAGGCCCCGGGCCAGCCTCCGCTACGGCTGGCACCGGTGCTCGTGGACCCTGACCGCATCATCCGCACCACCGTCGGGTTGCGGCCTCACCGCCCTTCGGGGTTCCTGTTGCGGGCCGACCGCCTCGACGAAACCACGGTGATCCACAACTACGGCCACGGCGGGGCGGGCATGTCGCTCTCCTGGGGCACGGGACGGATGGCCGCCGAAATGGCTCTCGCCCACGACAGCCGCCGGGCCGCCGTCATCGGCTGCGGGGCCGCCGGGCTCACTTCCGCGCGCCAGCTGCAGCGCCGCGGGTTCGACGTGACCATCTACGCCATGTCGGTGCCCCCGAACACCACCTCGAACATGTCGTTCGCGGGGTTCACGCCAACGTCGGGGCTGGTTGACGACGACCTCCGCACTCCCGCGTGGGACGCGCAGTTCCGGGAAGCCGCCGAGATCTCCTATCGGCAGCTGCAGCTGCTGGTGGGACGGGGATATGGCGTGTCGTGGCTCCACTCCTATTCGCTGAGCGACAACGAGCCGGGCGCCCGCGGAGGCGACCGGGAAGGGGACGAAGAGCCGCTGCTTCCGCCGCACCTGCGCACGGGCACGAGGCTTCTCGGGCCGGGGGAACATCCGTTTTCCACTCGCTACGCGAGCCAGCGCACCCAGATGCGTATCGAGCCTTCCATCTACCTCGACGCCCTGGTGCGAGACTTCGTCGACTTCGGGGGGCATATCGTCATCCGCAGGTTCACGGAACCCAGGGAACTGGCGGCGCTGGACGAATCGCTCGTGGTCAACTGCACCGGGCTGGGCGCGCGCGACCTCTTCGACGATGAGACGATGGTCCCGCTCAAGGGACAGCTCACCGTGCTCGTGCCCCAGCCGGAAGTGAACTACGGCACGTTCGGAGGCGCTCCCGCGACACCCCAGGGTGGCCTCGGCATCCACATGCAGCCGCGCAGCGACGGCATCGTGCTGGGGGGCACGTCCGAACGCGGAGAGTGGTCGCTCGAGCCCAACCAGGAGGCACTGGAGCGCATCGTCGCCGCCCACCGCGCGGTCTTTGCGGCGATGCGGATGTAGGCGGGCTCAACCCGTCGCTCCAAGGCACTATCCGGCACGTACGCCTTCCAGGCGAACCGGACCGGGATCTCATCATTGGGTTCACGGTGTCCGGAGTCGGCTCAACCCAGGCAGCAGGAGGCATCAGGATGGCGTTCCTACAGCGTAGTACTTCGACCTGGACCAGGTCGCTCGGCGTGTCTCTCTGGCTCGCGGCTTCCGCGCCCTTCTTCCTGCCGCCTGCCCCGCTTTCCGCCCAGGAGGAGCACCTCGCCATCCTGCGCGACAAGCTCCAGACGGAGCTGGAGGGCATCGTCGGCGAATACGAGGGCGTCTCCGGCGTGCATCTCCTCGACCTCACCTCGGGCGACCGCTTCCAGGTCAACGACGAGCTGGTGTTCCCGCAGGCCAGCGCCATCAAGATCACGATCCTGCTGGAGCTCTTCCGCCGGGCCGAGTCGGAGCCCGGGCTGCTGGGCCGCCGCATCGACATGACCGACGAGGTGCGCACCGGCGGCAGCGGCGTGCTGCATCACCTGACCGACGGAGGGACTTCGCTCTCCCTCGAGGACTACGCGATCTACATGGTCGTGTACTCGGACAACACCGCCACCAACGTCCTCATCGACGAGATGGGGATGGACGCCATCAACGCGCTCTCGGCTTCGCTGGGGGCCGAGCACACGCGGCTGCAGCGCAAGATGATCCAGCCGGAAGAGTCGGCGCGCGGCAACGAGAACCTGTCCACGCCGCGCGACGCCGCGTTGATCATGGAGCGCATCGCGAGCTGCGACCTGCCGATGAGCGAGGCCGGGTGCGGGCGCGTGCGCGAGATCCTCGAGATCTACAAGGGCGGCCCCATCCGCACGCCGGTGCCCCGGGAGGTTCCGATCGCCTTCAAGCCCGGAGGAATCACCGGCGTCGCCACCGTCTGGGGGCTGGTGGACGTCCCCGATCGCCCCTACGTCATCTCGGTGATGTCCAACTACGGCGGCGACGGCGGCGCGGTGGTGGAGGCGGTCTCGGCCGCGGCCTACGACTACTTTTCGCGCCTGTCGGGCATCACCATGTACGGCACGCGCGTGGACCCGGAGATCAAGCGGCGGGTGCGCAGGCCGGGGGGATGACCACTTCGGCCCCGTAGACGGGCGTCGGCCCGGAGTGGACCGCGCCGCGCCTGTGCCCCTAGTATTGGCTCTCGCGCGAGCGAGGCCCCAATCCACGCACAATGGAGATCACCATGTCGAAGCTGCTCGTTGCCGCCCTTGCCGCCGGAGTGCTCTGGGCTGCGACCCAGGAAAACCCGGTCGCCACCCACATCTCCGCCGACGACATCCTCGCCACCATCGCGAACGCGCCCGCGGACCGGGTCAGCGACCAGCAGATCCGCCACATCGACGCGGGTGGGCACAACGTCGGGGTGGGGCTGGTGCACCGGCCGCCCACCACCTCGCTGGGGGCGATCCAGCACCATAACCAGACCGAGGTCTATTACGTGGTGTCGGGGCGCGGCACGCTGGTGACGGGGGGCGAGCTGTCCGACGCGCTCGCCCTCGACCCGGAGAGCAACACGGTGCGTACGCTGACCGGGCCGAGTTCGCGGGGCGGAATCGTGGGTGGCGAGAGCCGCGATATCGGTCCCGGCGACATGGTGATCATCCCGACCAACTCGCCGCACGGGTTCAGCGAAATCACCGAGGCCATCACCTACATCGTGGTGCGCGTCGATCCCGACCAGCTGGTGGCGTTGAAAACAGGTTGAGCCATGACTCGATTGGCATTGTCGACAAGCACCGTCAGAGCCCTCGCCGCGCTCGTCACCTGCCTGGTGGCGACGGAGGTTGCGCGCCCAGCGCCCGCCGCCGCGCAAGCCAGCGATGGCAGCGTGGTCGTCTTCCTGGTGCGCCACGCAGAGAAGGTGGACGACAGCGCGGACTCCCCGTTGAACGAGGTCGGACACGAGCGCGTTGAGAGGCTGCGCGCGCTGCTGGCGGACGTGAACTTCACCCATGTGCATTCCACCAACCTGACCCGGACGCGGGACACGGCCCGCCCGATCGCGCAGGACGACGGGGTGGAACTCTCCCTCTACAACCCCGGTGAACTGGAAGGGCTGGCGCAGTCGATTCGCGCGACGCCGGGCCGTCACCTGGTCTCCGGCCACAGCAACACCACGCCGCGCCTGGCGGAGGCACTGGGCGGGGACGACCACGGTCCCATCGACGACGCGGAATACGACCGGCTCTACATCATCGTGATCCAGCCGGGACAGGCCGCGGTCACCACCTTGCTGCGCTTCTGATCCGCAGCGAGCTTGCCGCATGCTTCTCGAAACGCCCTTCCATTCACGCACCGCTGCCCTCTGCAAGAGCCGCCGCTGGCGCAACTGGTCCGGATACGCCATCGCGCTCAGCTACGAACCCGGCCACGAGTACGAGTACTATGCGGTGCGCAGCGGGGCGGCGCTCTTCGACGTCTCGCCCCTGCGCAAGTACGAGATCATCGGCCCCGAGGCGGCATCGCTGGTGGACCGCGTGGTCACCCGCAATGCCTTCGGCTGCGCCGAGGGCCGGGTGCTGTACACTCCCTGGTGCGACGAGGCGGGGAAGCTGATCGACGACGGAACCGTGCAGCGGGTGAGCGCCGACACTTTCCGCATCACCGCGGCCGATCCGTGCCTGCGCTGGTTTCAGGACTGCGCTCTGGGCATGGACGCGACCGTGCGCGACATCTCCCGGGAGCTGGCGGCGCTCGCCCTCCAGGGCCCCACCGCGCGAGACATTCTGGCCCAGCTGGTGACCGGCGCGGACCTCGCCTCGCTCCCCTATTTCGGGTTGACGGAGGGAAGCGTGGGGCCGGTCCCGGTCACGATCACCCGCACCGGCTACACGGGAGATCTGGGATACGAGCTCTGGGTGCGCCCCGGGCACGCGCTCGTCCTCTGGGACGCCCTCATGGAGACGGGCCGAGGGTACGGCCTCGCGCCGGCCGGCCTCGACGCCCTGGACGTGGCCCGCATCGAGGCCGGGCTGCTCCTCAAGGAAGTGGACTACGTTTCGGCCTGGATGGCGCTCATCGAGTCCCGCAAGTCGTCCCCCTACGAGGCCGGGCTCGGATGGGCCGTCCAGCCCTGTCCGGGGCGTGATTTCGTGGGCAGCAAGGCGCTGGCGCGGGAGGCAGCCAAGCCTTCCCAATGGGCCTTCGCCGGCCTCGAGGTCGACTGGCCCCGCATCGAGCAGCGGTTCGCCTCCGTGGGGCTGCCGCCGCTGGTGGCCGGCCGGGCCTCGCGCGAGCCCGTACCGGTCTTCGCCGCCGGCACCCAGGTCGGCTTCGTGACCAGCTCCACCTTTTCGCCCATCCTGAAGAAGTACATCGCCCTGGCCACGCTCCAGCGCGACTTCGCCAAGCCCGGCACCCGGCTCGACTTCGAGCTGACCGTGGAGTTCGTGCGCCACGAAGTGCCGGCCACCGTGGTGAAGACGCCGTTCTTCGACCCCGCCCGCAAGCGCAACTGAGCCCGTGAACACCGCGCAGATGCCAATCACCACATTCACTCCAGCCGGCAGGCGAGCCTGAATCGGATGGCCCGCAAGTACGACGTGATCGTGGTGGGTGGCGGGCACAACGGCCTGGTGCACGCGGCGTATCTGGCGCGCGCGGGACTTGACGTGTGCGTGCTGGAGGCGCGCCCGCTGGTCGGAGGCGCCACCGTGACCGAGGAGATCTTCCCGCGCTTCCGCTACAGCGTCTTCTCCTACGTGGTCAGCCTGATGCGCCCGGAGATCATCCGCGAGCTGGACCTCCCCCGCCACGGGCTCACCATTCTGCCGCTGGAGAGCACGCTGACCCCGCTCCCGGACGGTGGCCGCCTCTACCGGGACGCCGATCACGACCGCTCCTGGCGCGAGATCGCCCGCTTCTCCGCGCGCGACGCCGAGGCCTACGACGACTACGGCCGGTCCCTCTTCTTCATGGCCCGCGCCGTCAAGTACCTGCTCGGCATCGTGCCGCCCGATCCAGGCCGGCTGGGCCCGGGCGACATCTCCGGCATGCTGCGCCTTGGCCGGCATTTCCTGGGCCTCGAGTCGGAACAGCTCCACCTGCTCGTCAAGTTGATGACGATGAGCGCCGCCGACTTCCTGGACGAGTGGTTCGAGACCGACGTGCTCAAGGCGACGCTCTCGGCCAGCGGGATCATCGGCACCTTCCTGGGGCCGCGCTCGCCCGGCACCGCCTACGTCCTGCTCCATCACTACATGGGAGAGATCGACGGCCACTTCCGGGCGTGGGGTTTCGCCAAGGGAGGCACCGGCGCGGTCGCCGAGGCGATCGCTTCCGCCGCGCGCGAGGCCGGGGCGGAGGTCCGTACGGACGCGCCGGTCGCCCGGGTGCTGGTCCGAAACGGGCGCGTCACCGGGGTAGCCCTTGCCAACGGCGACGAATTGCACGCGAAGGTGGTCTCATCCAGCCTCGACCCGCGCCGCACCTTTCTCGACCTGCTCGACGAGTACGAACTCCCCGAGGAGCTGGTGCGCGGGGTGCGCGCGTTCCGATTCCGGGGCTCGTCCGGCAAGGTGAATCTGGCGCTGGACGCGGCCCCCGACTTCACGTGCATGCCGGGCTGGGGGCCCCATCTTCGTGGAGCCGTCTCCATCAGCCCCTCGGTGGACTACCTCGAGCGCGCCTACGACGACGCGAAGTACGGAGATTTCTCGAAAGAGCCGTACATCGACATCGTCATCCCCTCGGCGATCGATCCCGGGATGGCGCCGCCCGGCAAGCACGTCATGTCGTGCTTCGTGCAGTACGCGCCCTACGAGCTGCGCGAGGGGAACTGGGACGACCGCCGCGAGGCCTTCGGCGACAATGTGATCGACACGCTGGCCCGCTACATCCCGAATCTGAAGGACATCATCCTGCACCGTCAGGTCCTGACGCCGCTGGACATCGAGCGCACCACCGGTCTCTCGCAGGGCAACATCTTCCAGGGCGAGCTGAGTCCGTCACAGCTCTTCTTCCTCCGCCCGGTCGCGGGGTACGCCAGGTACCGGACCCCGGTCCGGGGCTACTACCAGTGCGGCTCGGGGACACACCCGGGGGGCGGGATCATGGGAGCTCCGGGAAGGCTGGCAGCCACGACCGTGCTCGCCGACATGGGGCGCAAGCGCCGCCGGGGGATGGGACGGTGAAGAAGTACGACGCGGTCGTCGTGGGCGCGGGCCACAACGCCCTGGTCACGGCCGCCCTGCTCGCCCGCGAGAAATGGAGGGTGCTCGTGCTCGAGCGCCGGGAAGTCCTCGGGGGCGCCGCCGCCACCGAAGAGATCTTCCCCGGATGCCGGGTCAACGTGGCCGCGCAGGACGCGGGCCTCTTCCGCCGGGATATCGTCTCCGACCTCGGCCTTGACGCCCACGGGCTGGAGTGGGTTCATCCCCCGGCGGTCGCGACTTCGCTCACCGGCGGCGGGGAGGCGCTCACGCTCTGGCGCAATCCCGGGAGGACCCGCGACGAGATCGCCCGCAGAAGCCGGGCGGACGCGATCCGCTTTCCCGACTGGGCCGACTACGTGCGCTCGATGGCGCGCGTGTTGCGGGTCGTCCTCAATCACGCCGCTCCGGCGCTGCACGACACCTCCACAAAGGAGCGCGTCCGCTGGCTGCGGCCGCTCCTCCAGGCGGGCAGGCTCGGCAAGCGCAACGTGGTGGAGCTGCTTCGCATGCTGCCCCTGCCGGCCCGCGATCTTCTCGACGACTGGTTCAGCGATGACGCCCTGAAGGGGTTGCTGGGCAGCAGCGCCCTGCTGGGAGCGCGTCAGGGGCCGAGCGCCATGGGAGGCGCCTTCCGCATGCTCTACCACGCCACGGGAAGCGAAGCCTACGGCTTTCGTTCCTCGGTCTTCGTGAAAGGCGGCATCGGCGTGCTTTCCGATGCGCTGGCACAGGCGGCGTGCTCGAGCGGAGCCGAAGTTCGCACCGGGGCCGCGGTGGAACGCATTCTGGTGGAAGACGGGGTCGCCACCGGCGTCGTGATGGCCGGAGGAGAGGAGGTCTCCGCCCGCTGCGTGGTGTCGGGCGTCGATCCTCGCCGCACCTTTTTCGGGCTCGTGGGCGCGCCCCGGCTGGGCCCCGAATTCAACCGCAAGGTAGGCAACATCCAGTTGCGCGGAACCACGGCGACGCTTCACCTCCTGCTGGATGCGCTGCCTCCCTTCCCGGACGGGGAGCAACGGCTCGCGGGCCACACCCTGGTGGCTCCCGGCATGGAATATCTGGAGCGAGCCAGCGACGACGCCAAGTACGGCCGCTGCTCGGTTCGCCCGCATCTGGACATGGTGATTCCGACACTGCACAATCGCCGGCTTGCGCCCGGCGGACGTCATCTGGCGTCCATCCAGATCCGCTACGCGCCCGATCGGCTGCGCTCCGGCAGCTGGGAGGACCCGGCCTCGCGCGACGCCTTGCTCTCCAGCGTGCTGAACGTCCTGGACGAGTTCCTCCCCGGCTTGCGCGAACGCATCCTCGACCAGCGCTTGCTTACACCCCTCGACCTGGAGACCGAGCTCGGGCTCACCGGCGGCGACGAATACCACGGACAGATGGGCCTCGACCAGCTCCTCTTCATGCGTCCGGTCGCTGGCTGGGGCCGATACCGAACCCCGGTGGAGCGCCTGTTTCTGTGCAGCTCGGGCACCCACCCGGGGGGCGGCGTTACGGGAGCTCCCGGCCGACTCGCCGCGGGCGAGATCTTGCGCGACCGGGGGCTGGCTGCCCGTTTGGGCGAGCGGAGCTGACTGCGGACCATCCGGCCGGCAACGATCGAAGAAGAATCCATCCCATCCTGTTGACCAGAGGAGAGAACTTCATGACCGCTACCTTCGACATGGCCCTGATCCAGCGAGGAGCCAGACTGCGCAGATCGCCATATTTCGAAGCCACGCTGCGCGCGGGGTGCCGGAGCTATACGGTGTACAACCATATGTTCCTCCCAACCCGGTACGACGACCTCCACGCGGAGTACGAGCAGCTGCTGACCGGGGTCACGGTATGGGACGTGAGCGTCGAGCGGCAGGTGGAGATCACCGGCCCGGACGCGTTCGAGTTCACGAACCTGCTCACCCCCAGAGACCTGTCCGGATGTGCCGTCGGGCAGGGCAAGTACGTCCTCATCACCGCCGAGGACGGCGGCATCGTCAACGACCCGGTGCTGCTGCGACTGGGCGAGAACCACTTCTGGCTCGCGCTGGCGGACAGCGACGTCCTGCTGTGGGCGAAGGGCGTTGCCCTCAACTCCGGCCTCGACGTGAAGCTGTGCGAGCCCGATGTCTCGCCCATGCAGGTGCAGGGTCCGAAGTCAAAGGAAGTCGTGCGCAGGCTCTTCGGCAATGAGGTGCTGGGGTTGCGTTACTATTGGTTCCTGGAGACCGACCTGGACGGCATTCCCGTGGTGGTGACGCGCACCGGCTGGAGCGGCGAGGTCGGCTACGAAATCTACCTGAGGGACGGCAGCCGGGGGATGGAACTTTGGGATCGCGTAATGGAAGCGGGACGCGACTTCGGCATTTCCGCCACCGGCCCCTCCGACATTCGCCGCATCGAGGCCGGCATTCTCAACTACGGCATCGACATGACGCTTGACGACAACCCCTACGAGGTCGGCCTGGGATGGCAGGTGGACCAGGACCAGAAGGCCGGTTTCATCGGACGCGAGGCGCTGGCACGCATCGCCGAGGAAGGGCCCCGCCGGCTCCTTGCAGGGGTTGAGATCTCCGGTGCGCCGCTCGATCTGAACATGACCCGCTGGCCTGTTCATCAGGATGGAGATGAGATCGGATTCATCACCTCCGCCGTGTACTCGCCGCGTCTCGACGGAAATATCGGTTACGCGATGGTGCCGGCCGCCTCCGGGAAGCTGGGGTCGCAGCTGGGCGTGACGACGCCGGACGGAGAGCGAGACGCCACAGTCGTGCGGCGGCCGTTCATGGATCCGGGCAAGCAGATTCCGAAGTCGTAGACGAATCAAAGTCGTGCGCCTGTCGGAGTCACCAACGAGTCCGGTCGGTAACCAAACCATGGTCGTAGACGAATCACACGCCGACAACAGCGAGGAAGATGGAGTGAGCGAAAGGGAAGAGGGAGCCACGCCGCGCACGTCCGTACTCGGGCATTTTGCCAACTACAGGTTCACGCCGCGGTTCTGGGAGATGGACGCGGCGGGCCGGCGCGAGCGCGCCCGCGCCTGGTTCGAGGATGTGCGCGCGGCTGCCGATCTGGCCCATCCGTATCTGCTGCAGGGCATCGAAGAGGGCGCCGACGTGATGGTGTGGAGCACGGCGAGCGCGGACGAAGAAGACGCCAGCGCGCGCTACTTCATGCGCCGGGCGATGGCGGAGAGCCGGCACCGGGATATCGTCGAGCCCGTGAAGATCCTGTGGGGGCTGACCCGTCCCTCCGAATACAGCAAGGCGCGCTCGGCCCAGGAGATCGACTCCTTCGCCGCGGAGCGAAGGCGGTACCTCGTGGTTTACCCCTTCACCAAGACGGCGGCCTGGTATCTGCTGGGGAGGGAGACGCGCCAGGGGATGATGAACGAGCACATCCGCATCGGGAAGCAGTTTCGGCTGATCAAGCAGCTTCTCCTGTATTCTTTCGGGGTGCAGGACCAGGAGTTCGTGGTGGTCTACGAGATGGATGACCTGCGCCTGTTCTCCAGGCTCGTGCATGAGCTGCGCGGGACCGAGGGGAGGCGCTACACGGCGAGCGACGCTCCCCTGCACACGGGGATTCTCACTCGTCCCGCAGATTGGCTCGACACGCTGGGATAGAGTTCGTGGATGACTCCTGCCTCGCTCCGGGGCCGCTGGCGGGTCGGCGCGTGGTGACGACGCGCGGCGCTTCCGCGGACGATCGCCTGGCCGCTCTGCTCGCGGGGGCGGGCGCGCGAGTGTTGTCGTGGCCGACGTGCGAATACCCCCCGCCCCGCGACCCCGCCCCGCTGCAGGCCGCGCTCGCACGGCTCGACCGCTTCGACTGGGTGGTGTTCACGAGCGCGCGCGCGGTCGCGGCGGTGGGAGCGGCGGCCACCTCCGCCGTAGACGCTCCCGCCGGGCCGGGCGGCTCGACCCGCCTCCGCGTCCGCCCCCCCTCCCCGCGTGTCGCCGTGGTGGGGCCGGCCACCGCCCGCGCCGCCGCCGGGGCGGGTTGGAGGGTGGCGGTGGAGGGGCGCGGGCCGGGTTCGAGCGGCCTGGCCGCCCAGGTGGCGGCGACCTGCTCGCTGGCGGGCGCGCGCGCTCTCTTTCCGGCCGCTTCGGGCGCCGCCCCCACCGTGGAGGAGGAGTTCACAGCGCTGGGCGCACGGGTCGTGCGGGTGGAGGCCTACCGCACCGTGGCGACCCCGCCGCCCGCCGCTCAGGTGCGTGCCGACCTGGCCGCCGGGGTGGACGCGGTCACCTTCGCCAGCCCGGCGGCTGTGGAGGCGGTCGACCGTGCCCTGGACGGAGAGATCGCCCGCTCGCTCGCGGGGGTGGCGGTGGTGTGCATCGGCCCGACCACCGGGGCGGAGCTGGCCCGTCGCGGGTTGGAGGGCGCCTGGATGGCGGGGACCGCCACCCTGGAGGGGATGTTGGACGCGCTGGCGGCGGGGTTCGGTGAAGCCGCCGGGGCGGGGTCGTCACCCGGGTAGCCGGCGGCTCCGGAAAGGCGGTCGACCGGTCGCGAGCGGGCGCGGGCGGGTCCTCCCGGGTGGCCGCGGCCTGCCAACAGGGACCCCGCCCGTGATCTCGCGCAGCGAGGAGCTGTTCGGCCGCGCCCGGCGGGTGCTGCCCGGCGGGGTGAACAGCCCCGTGCGTGCGTTCACCTCGGTCGGGGGGATACCGCGCTTCATCCGTTCCGCCCGGGGCACCTACCTCGAAGACGCCGACGGGAACCGCTACCTCGACTTCATGGGGTCGTGGGGGGTGGCCATCCTGGGCCACGACCATCCCGATGTCCGTGACGCGGCGGCGCGCGCCCTCACCCGGGGCACCTCCTTCGGAGCGCCCTCTCCGGACGAAGTCGAGATCGCCGAACTCATCACGGAGATCGTGCCCAGCATCGACGTGGTGCGCTTCGTCAACTCCGGGACCGAGGCCACCATGAGCGCTATCCGCCTGGCGCGCGCGGTCACGGGGCGCAACCGCATCGTCAAGTTCAGAGGCGGCTACCACGGCCACGCCGACGCCTTTCTGGTCGCGGCGGGGTCGGGGGCCGCCACGTTGGGCGTTCCTTCGAGCCCGGGCGTGCCGGCCGCGACCGCGAAGCACACATCGGTCGCCGAGTTCAACGACCTGGCCTCGGTGGAGGACTGCCTTTCCGCATCCGAAGAAAGCGTCGCCGCCGTCATCGTGGAGCCGGTCGCCGGCAACATGGGGTGTGTCCCCCCGGCCGGCGGATTCCTCGACGGGCTGCGGAGGCTCTGCACCCACCACGGCGCGTTGCTCGTCTTTGACGAGGTCATGACCGGATTCCGCGTCGGGCTCGCTGGCGCCCAGGGGCGCTACGATGTCATTCCGGACCTCACTACCCTGGGCAAGGTGATCGGCGGCGGGCTCCCGGTCGGTGCCTACGGCGGCCGCGAGGAGCTGATGCGCGAGATCGCCCCCGACGGCCCGGTCTACCAGGCAGGCACGCTCTCCGGGAATCCCCTGGCCATGGCCGCGGGGCTCGCCGCCCTTCGCCATCTCACCGACCACCCGGAGGTGTACGAGCACACCGAGAGCCTGGGCCGTCTCCTCGACCGCGGCTTTGCCGACATCGCCAAGCGCGCCCCGGTTCCCATCCGCTGGAACCGCGTGGGCGCCATGGGGTCCCTCTTCTTCTCCGAGGCCCCGGTCGTGGACTGGCCGTCTTCGGAGGCATCGTCGAGCCCCCGATTCAACCAGCTCTTCCACGGCATGCTGGAACGCGGCATCTATCTTCCTCCGAGTTCCTACGAAGCCTGGTTCTGGTCCGCGGTCCACGAGGACCACGAGATCAATCGCGCCCTGGAGACGGCGGACGAGATCATCCAGGGGATGGCGAGGCCATGAACGAGTCCGCCAACGCCACCGTTTTCGAGCGCGCCGCGCGCGGCCTGCCGGTGCCGCACACGCCCATCTGGATCATGCGCCAGGCCGGGCGCTATCTCCCGGAATACCGCAAGCTGCGCCGGAACGTCGACTTCGTCACGGCCACCCGCACCCCCGAGATCGCGGCGCGCATCACGCTGCAGCCGCTGCAGCGCTTTGAGATGGATGCCGCCATCCTCTTCAGCGACATCATGACACCCCTGGATCCTATGGGTGTGGCCGTCGACTTCACCCCCGGACCCGTCCTTCCGGACCCGGTGCGCACGCCTGAAAGCGCGCGGGCCGTGCGCGAGCTGGTGCCGGAGGAGGGCGTCCCGTTCGTGCTGGACGCGATCCGCGCCGTACGCTCGGAGCTCCGTCCGGAGGCCGCGCTCATCGGCTTCGCGGGCGCGCCCTTCACGCTCTTCTGCTATCTGGTCGAGGGAGGCGGCTCCAAGGACTTCATGACCGCTCGCAGCTTCCTGCGGCGGGAGCCGGACGCTTCACGGACGCTTCTCGAGACGCTGGGACGCTCGATGGCCCGCTACCTGGTGGCCCAGGCCGAGGCCGGCGCGAACGCGGTCATGCTCTTCGACTCCTGGATCGGCATGCTCGGGCCGGACAGCTACCAGCGATTCATCCACCCGGTGATGGAGGAAGCCTTCACCACGGTGCGCGCGGGAACCGACTGCCCCATCATCTACTTTCCCAACCGGGGAGGCGCGCTGCTGCCCTACATGCGCGGGCTCGACATCGATGTCGCCGCCATCGACTGGACTCTGCCGCTGTCGCGCGCCAACGCCCTGCTGGGCGGCCGGCGGACTCTCCAGGGCAACCTCGATCCGGCCGAGCTGTTCGGGCCCCGGGATGCGCTCCCGGGCGCCGCCGACCGTGTGCTCGCGGAGGCCGAAGGACTGAAGGGCCACATCTTCAGCCTTGGGCACGGCATCGACCGGCGCACCGATCCGGGCCAGGTCGCGCGCCTGGTCGACTACGTTCACGAGCGCAGCGGACGATAATCTCCTGAGAATCGCCGTCCTTCTCATCAACTTCGGCGAACCCGCCGAACCCGAATTGGACCAGGTCACGCCCTTTCTGGAGCGCATCTTCCTCCAGAACGCCAACCTGGAGAGCGACCGTGCCGCCCGGGCGCGCGCGGCCCAGCTGGCGGCCGATCGGGCACCACACCTGGTCGAGGCATATCGTGCGATCGGCGGTTCCCCCCTGGACGGGCAGGCCCGCGCCCAGGCCGAGGCGCTGGAAGCCGTGTTCGCCGGGATGAACCTGCATGCCCATGTGCAGGCGGTGTTTCAGTTCACACCACCCTTCATCCACGACGGGGTGGCGCAGGCGCGCGAGGAGCGCGCGGATGTGCTTGTGGGACTGCCGGTCTACCCCATGTGCGGTCATTCCACCACCGTCGCCGCCCTGAACTCGGTTCGCTCCGCCCTCGAGGAGCTGGACTGGGACGTGCCCTTCATCGCGGTCGGGGGGTGGCACCGGCATCCTCGCTACCTGGCCATGCGCGCCGGCCACATCCGCGCTTTCGTGCGCGAGCGAGGG
Organism: Longimicrobiales bacterium; assembly: GCA_965237885.1. GTDB lineage: Bacteria > Gemmatimonadota > Gemmatimonadetes > Longimicrobiales > Gaopeijiaceae > BD2-11. The sequence continues at coordinate 3,054,585 of CBDEGN010000002.1, forward strand.
CTCGATCTCCGGGATGCGGACACAATCCTCTATTTCTCCGCCCATGGCACGCCGGTGAAGTACCTCGAGGAGGGCAACCGCTACGACCGCTACGTGGAGGAGCACTGCCGGCAAATCGCCGAGGCGCTGGGGGTCGGAGATCGCTTTGCCGTGGGCTTCCAGAACCACACCAATCGCCGCATCGCCTGGACCTGGCCGGACAACGAGGAGTGCATTCGGGCGTTGGCGGAGCGGCGCCTGGTGGTGGACGCCGTCAGCTTCATCCACGAGCAGTCGGAGACCCTCGACGAACTCGACCGCGAGCTGCGCGAGGCGGTGGAGGGAATGGGCAAGGAGATGCACCGGGTTCCGGTCCCGCACGACGACCCGGCTTTCGCAGGTGTGCTCGCGGATCTGGTCGGCCAGGCGCTCGGCCAGGCGTGGGCGGAGGACCTGTCGCTGTCGCCCTGCCGCTGCCGCCCGGCGCCGGGCACCTGGTGCACCAACGGCGCCCGCGACCTCGAGCCCAGCCCGTACATCAGGCCGAGCCCCGAACTCCCCTCTTGATCGCGATCGTCGGCGGCGGCATGAGCGGCCTCGCGCTGGGCCGCGAACTTCTGCGAAAGGGCCGCGACTGCGTCGTGCTGGAAGCAGAGGACCGTCCCGGCGGCGTCGTGCGGAGTGTGCGCGCAGACGGGCTGCTCATGGAAAACGGGCCGCAGCGGGCCCGCCTCACCGGACCCTTCGCTGCCCTGGTAGACGATCTGGGCCTCGGAGATCAGCTGCTTCTCGCCCCATCGGACCTCGACTTCTTCATCTACCGCAACGGGGCGCTTCGCCGGGCGCCGTTGTCCGTTCGCGGCCTGTTGATGTCCGACGTCGTCAGCTGGCGCGGGAAGCTGCGCGCGCTGCTCGAGCCCCTGACCCCGGGCGCCCGCGACGAGGAGCGCGTGGCCGCGTTCTTCATCCGCAAGCTCGGACGGGAGCTGTACGAGCATGTCGTGGGCCCGCTCTACGGGGGGCTCTACGGGACTGATCCGGGGGATATGGTTGTGGGGCTCTCACTGGGCGGTCTGTTGCGCGATATGGGAATCGGCCGGAGCCTCGTCCTCGCCCGCTTGTGGCGCCGCGGAGGCTCACCCCCGCCCCCCGCCTGTTCCTTCGCGGACGGCATGGAGACCCTGCCGCGCGCGCTGGCCCGCTCGCTTGGCGAGCGTGTGCGCCTGAACTCCCGGGTGCGCGCGATCGAACCTCGCGAGGGCGGCTGGTCGGTCGTCCTGGATCAGGAATCGCTTTCGGCGGAGCAGGTCGTGCTCGCGGTACCGGCGACGGCCGCCGCTCGGCTGCTGCGCGAGATCGCGCCGGACGCGGCTTCCCGGATCCACGGCCTTCGCTACAATCGGCTCGCGGTCGTGCATCTGCGCGCGGACAGCCCGCTTCGCGGGATAGGCTTCCAGGTGTCGCTGGCCGAGCCCCGCCCGCTGAAGGGCGTCACCTTCAGCCACAGCCTCTTCGGAGGGCCGGGGGGCCGCGACGACCGCACCGGGGTGTACACAGCCTACCTTGCGCCCGCCCGCTCACTCGCGGCCGGGGCGGACGATGACGCACTCGGGGACCTGGCCGCCGCGGAGTTCCAGCGGTGCACCGGATACGCCGCGGAGCCGATTGCGGTGGCGCGCCCGACCATCCCCGCCTGTGACACGTCGTGGTCGGCGCTTCGCGGTCTCCGGTTGCCGCCGGGGATACACGTCACGGCCAACTGGGAGAGCCGGCCGGGGCTGGCGGGGCGGTTTGCCAGGGCGCGGGCGCTGGCGGATGAGCTGTCGTTGTTCTCCGCCAAGTGACATCTGTCGGGGAAGTCGGTGCCGATGGAAGAGGCCATCACGATGTTGCGTCCCCCCCACGCTCGTCTAGCTTGTTGGGGCGGATGAATCACGGATCCCATCGATTGGGGTCGACCGATTGCCATGGAATACAAGGTCGACGTACCAAGGATGGGAAGGAGAGAATAGTTGAGCGGTAGTGCCGCGCTGAAGGAAGGGCAGATCGTAACCGGCCCCATGTTCAACGAGCCGATGCAGGTGGAGACCGTTCGCGCGCGCGGTCCCGACATCCGGCGGACACTTGACGATATGGGCTTGTGTGACAGCGTCGCAGCAGGGAGGTCGTAGCCGTTGATGCCCTTGGTCGCAGCGCTGGCCATTGCTCTCCAGAGTGCAACTTGCTGCGAAACCAACGCGGCGGCCGGGGAGGATCCCTCCGGTCAGCAGGACTCGTCCGGTTGGGCGCCATCCGTGTCGTTGTCGGGAGATCAGCGCACCCGCCACGAGCACCTGAACAACCAGTTTCGTGCCGGTCTCGATGGCGACGCCCGGGCGCTGGTGTTCCGCACCCGGGTCTCGGCGGAACTGCACTTCCGGCACTTCAGCCTACGGGCCGAGCTGCAGGACTCCCGCGCGGAGCTGGCGGATTCCGTGACGGCCCTGACGGTCGACATGGTGAACCCGCTGGAGCTATTGCAAGCCTATGTGGAGGTCCCGATCGACGATCTCCTCGCGCGGGGAAGCCGGAGCGTGCTGCGCGGTGGACGCATCACCATGGACATAGGCAGCCGGCGCCTGGTCTCTCGCAATCGATTCCGCAACACGTCGGACGGCTTCGCCGGCATCGAATGGCGGTGGACCGGTCCGGACGACAGCCGGTTGCGCGGGTTCTACACCTTGCCGGTTCAGCGACGAATATCCGGAAATATACTTGACAATAACCCGCGGTTCGACAAGGAATGGCGGAATGTACGCTTCTGGGGGGTTCATTTCTCTCCCGCGGGCCTTCCATGGGGCAACGAGGGAGAGGTCTACTATTTTGGCCTGAGCGAGGACGACGCGCCCGGCCTGGCGACTACCGATCGGGACATTCATACGATCGGCGTAAGATTCCGTCGTCCCGCGACCGTAGCCGGCTTCGACTACGAGATCGAGTCCGCGTTCCAGTTTGGCCGATCGCGCGCGTCACGGACCGCGACGGCGGACCTGAATCATGTCGCACATCTTCAACATGTTGACGCAGGATATACGTTCGCCGCTCCCGGCATCCCTCGGTTGCAACTTCAATACGACTATGCCAGCGGTGACCATGATCCGACGGATGGTCGCAACAACCGGTTCAGCAGCCTGTACGGCTCCCGCTCGTTCGATTTCGGACCCAGCGGCATCCACGGACCCTTTGCCAGGACCAACCTGAGCACACCCGGCGTGCGGCTGACCCTGACGCCTGTCCAGGGCGTGAACGTGTTGGGTTCCGCGCGCGGATACTGGCTGGCGTCTTCCGGGGACACGTGGCCGGTGGCAGGTATCGGAAATTCCGCCGGTCTGTCCGCCAGACATGTCGGCACCCAATGGGAGTTCAGAGGCGGCTGGGATCTGGTGCCAGGCCATGCTCGACTGGAAGCGGGTGTCGTCCACCTGTCCGCGGGCGAGCTGATGAAGAACGCGGCCAAGGGTAGTGCCACCTACACGTTTACACAGACCACCCTTTCGTTTTGATCGCGGGCGAATTGAGAACACACCCGTCGCGAGCCATGCGAGCCTGCCACGTATGGCATATGGCATATGGTAAGCAGCCTGGGCGCGTGACGGTGTCGTGCTGACGCCGTGGTTGCCCGCCCCTCCCCCCCTCACCTACCTTGACCCCGTTGACAGGCTTACCAACACCACGCCCAGGAGGCACGCCATGAAGCTTTCACGACGAGACGCGATCAAGGTATCGGGGACGGCCGTCGCCGGCCTCTCCATGGGGGTGGTGAGGCCCGGCCGGATGCTGGCGCAGGAAGCTCAGGAGTTCCCGGACCAGCTGGTGGAGGGCGAGATTCGGCAGCGCTCCGACCTCCCGCTCAACGCGGATGGCTCCGCGCCCGAGCATTCTCCGGGAATGGCGGGTTCCATCGACGGCGTCATCTACCGCTTCACCGGTGGCGAGGCGCCCGACATCGACCTCGACTACCGTACCGCGAGCATCCGCATCAACTCCGCCCGGCTGGCCCGGCTCAGCGGCACCATGCGTTTCGAGGATCTGGCCGACCTGCCCCGGCACTCCATGACCACGCTGCTCCAGTGCGGCGCGCCCCGGCCCACCGGGATCGTCAAGTGGACCGGTGTCCGCTTCGGCGACGTGCTCGACATGATCGGTGTGGCGCCTCCCGCCCACTACTGCCGCATCATCTCCCACGACGGGTACTTCACGGACGAGGAGATCCCCACCATGAGGCATCGCCAGACGATGCTCGCGTGGATGCTCAACGACGAGCCGATCCCTCCCGTGAACGGCGCCCCGTTCCGGCTCGTGATCCCGTTCCGCTACGGCGCCCGCAGCGTCAAGGCGGTCCAGGAGATCACCTTCGGTTCGCCGGGGCTCCCCTTCCGCGAGGTGCCGACCCGGGGAGCCTGATCGAAGCCGCTTCGCTCCGGGGGATGCCCGAAGCTGACCGGATTCTTCCGGCCGGGCACGGCATCCCTCGGGGCATGACGGTTCAGGGCGGATCCCGATAGGGGGACACCAGTTCCGCTCTCTCCAACCCGACACCTCTATCAACGGTTGCGTCGAAAGAGGGCTTTTTTTTTGCCCTGAATCGTGTAGGTTGCGTCGCGGAGGGATTCCGGCACTGTGTGCACGGAAAAGGATGGGGATTATATACCGGGGTTGATAGTCGTGGTCATAAAATCCTCGCCAAGACATACCACACCAATAATGTGGCCAGAAGTACAGCTACGAAGCGAAGCAAGCTGTCATGTGCCAGGCTTTCAGTGCGTCCTGGTCGGGATGGCCAAGCTCCTGCTTCTGCATAAAATCCGCAAGACTGACCTGTCTGAGCCCGCAAATACCGGAAGTCGAAGCGTATCCCGAATCCCACGCTTCGGTAGAAGGGCTTACCCACCGGGGAGGCTCGCGGTGTCGAGATCTCGAAACCCATCTGTCGGGCATCGATCGACTTCGCTACACCCTGGTCCGTGCGAGCCAACACTTCCCTATCAGGCCATAATGTTGGGGGGCGTCCATCAACCCAACGCTCAGGGCGTGAGCGACGGACCCTGTTCTTGGAATGAGGCGGATTCACTCTCACTTGAGGGCGGCAATCAAAGGATCCAGCCTTCGCCTGGTTTCTTCGTGTCCAGATGCAAGAGCCCGCTTCTGCTCCTCGGCGATTCGTAGGCCCGTTTACCTCCTACGCCTCAGTCGCTCAACGCCCCGCGCGAACTCCCCCGACACTCGCGTCGGGCTGGGATGCGGCCAGCTCGAGCGGTCTTACAGATCCATGTCTGACCCCAATTTACTCGGCAGTCTGACTGAGTCGGGGGTTCACCCAGCAGATCTGTTTTCCCTTGCCGGCCGTGGGGATGACGGGTACGATGCGACCAGTCGCCCGCCGAGTGGGCGTCATCCTTGAATTCCCTGGGAGGTGTTCGGTGAGACGTGTTCTTCTTGCTGCCGCGACGCTCGGTCTGACGGTGACTCCGGCGCTCGCACAGATGGTACCGGAACTTCCGTTCGAGTCGGTGCCCAATCCGCTGTCTCTTCCCGACGACGTCCACTTCGGTGAGATAGCCGGGCTCGCAGTAAATTCGCACGGCCACCTTTTCGTTTTCTCACGCGGCAATTCGGTGGGTCCATCGTACATGGCGAGAGCATCCCAGCTCCTTGAGTTTGACGCCAACGGTAAGTTCATGCGAGAAATCGGCAAGAACCTCTACGCCTGGTCCTATGCGCACGCGGTTCGCATCGATCCCCAGGACAACATCTGGATTGTTGACAAGGGATCGGATGTGATCCTCAGGATGAACCCTGAGGGTCGCGTGAATTGGGTCTTCGGCCGCGTTCAGGAGGCGTCCCACTTCACGGGGCCGCCCGACTATGCCGCGACGCTGGCGAATCACCTCGAACGCGCTGGGATGGACCTTGAAGTTCCTGAGAACAATAGCCCTCGCAATCCGCTCCCAGTGCATCGGGACAACGCGTTCAACCAGCCCACCGACGTCGCATGGGACTCGCAGGGCAACTCGTACTTCAGCGATGGCTACATTAACTCGAGGGTTGCCAAGGTGAACGCCCGAGGCGAGTGGGTCGCGAGCTGGGGGTCGCTGGGCAGTGGTCCCGGCCAGTTCGACACGCCGCACGGCATCGCAGTCTCCCCAGACGACGAAGTCTTCGTCGCGGACCGCGGCAACCGCCGGATCCAGGTCTTCGACACGGACGGCGACTACATTCGCGAGTTCACCATCGACGTGCCGGTCGACACCTCGCGCGGCAGGATCACGTACGGCCGCGACAATCCCAACGGTACGACGGGCTCTCAGGCGCCCGGGGCTCCTGACGCCCTATGTATAACGCCGGGCCCCAATTCGGTCCTCTTCGTCGGCGATCTGTACCCGAGCCGGATCTACAAGGTGTCTTTGGAGGGCAAGGTGCTCGGAGTCTATGGGCAACCTGGTCGTAACCTCGGCGAATTCGGGTGGATTCACGCCATCGCATGCCCGTCTGAGGACGAGATCTGGGTGGGAGAGCTTATCAACTGGCGCGTCCAGAAACTTGTGATCAGGGGTGCGGGCGGCTAATCACGCAGGTTGATGCTCAGCTGCACGTCCCACCCGTCGGGGTCCAGCACGTGATAGCTGTCGAACGGGTCGTAGCGTCCGCCCTGATCTCTGCGGGGGTTCAGGCCTCGGCGCTCCAGCTCCTCTCGGACCGCGTCGGTGTCATAGGTGTCGATCCCCCAGCAGATGTGACCCACTACACCGGTGGTGCTCGGATCCGTCGGCGTGCGGCTATTTCGGATAATGATGTCGCCCACATCGTTCATGCGGAGCCGCGCCTCACCACGCTCGGGATCGTCGCCGGTAACCTCCCAGCCAAGGAGATCCGAATAGAAATCGCGGCTTCTGGCGTAGTCCGAGACGCTGTACGAGATGTGATCGATCGACGTGGTCGGCGGCAACGCAGCGGGGCCGGCATTCGGCTTGGCCGTTGCCTGCGTTGGGGTGCGAAGCACGTGCCCCCCGGCGGCTGCCAACGCGAGGCTTTGGATGAGCTTCCTGCGACTGATCTGCCCCCGCTCGAATCCGTCCAGCAAACGGGCGATGATCGCTTCCATGATGACCTCCTATAGGTAGAGTTGAGCCGGACGGTCGGTCGACCGCTCCGGCTCTCCCGCTGTCGGCGCTTCGTTTCGGAAACCGGGATCAGGGAGTCGAGTCGGTAGGGAGCTGGTGGTGCAATTCGACCCCGGGGACACCCGCTCGCTCGCGGACGCCCCGGGGCCGGGCGAAGGGGTTGTGGGAAGCGCTCAGCCGGTGTGGCAGGCCATGTCCTGGCCGCAGCACATCGGCGACTTCACCATGCCGTGCCCGTCGGGGCACTTGGAGACGTGCACCGAGGAGCCGTCGTCGCGGTTGAGGGCGCCGTGGGCCAGCTCTTGGCCGCACTGGCCGCAGGTCATGGTGCCGATGCTCATTCCGCATGCTTCGCAAGTGTACGCTGCCATGTCGTTCTACCTCAGTTGGGGTGGGATTCTCGCCTTCGTGGCCTGCTCCAGATCGTACGCGTATCCCAGAAGCGCCGCCTCCGTCCACAGATCTCCGATGAAGGCGAGCACGAAAGGGGTTCCGTCCGGATAGTACCCGAAAGGCACGGTGACGACGGGAAGTCCGATGTCGTTGATAACGTTGCTGGGAAGCTCGGGGTGATTGTTGGGGTTGAAGTCGGGGCGTTCCGGATCCTCCACCAGATCGCCGATGGGGGCACCGGCCTGGGGGAAGAACAGGCCGTCCAGATCATTCTCCTCGAGGACCCTCCGGAACAGGGCGCGGATGTCCGCCCGCCAGCCCTGGAAGGCGTCCCCTTCCTCGGTGGCGCTGGGCCGCGCGGGGGGCGGGCGCTCGCGTCCTTCGCGGAAGGTCTTTCCGGAGAGGGCTTCCCACTCCTCCACGCTGTGGAAGGCGGCTCCGGGGCCGAGCCCCAGGAAGTAGTTGAGCATGTCGTAGGCGGCCGCCGATGGCACGCGCGGGCGCTCGCCGTAGAGCTCCACGAAGCCGGTGCCCAGGAACGGATCCTCCACCGTCTCCGACCCGCGTGCCTCCAGCGCCGCCACCGCCTCCCGGTACATCGCCTCGGTCTCTTCGGCGAGCGGGAGCCAGGTGTCGCGCCAGCCGACGCCCACCAGCCCGAAGCGCCTGCCGGACAGGGCGTTCGGGTCGAGTGCGCCCGCATACCCGTCCTCCGGCATGTGGCCCGCCGCCGCGTAGGTGGCCAGGTCCTCCGGGGTGGGCCCGGCGAGCACGTCCAGGGCGACGGCGGCGTCGTGCACGGTCTTCGCCATCGGGCCGACCACGTCGGCGTAGCTGCCGTTCAGCGGCACCACCCCCTCGATCGGCACCAGCCCGTAGGTGGGCTTCACCCCGACCAGCGCCTGCGCCGCCGCCGGGTTCTGGATGGATCCCCCGGTCTCGCTCCCGAGCCCCAGCACCGCGAAGCTCGCGTTGACTGCCGTGGCCGGTGCCGCCGCTTGACCCGCCGGGGATGCGGGTCACGTCGTACGGGGTTCAGGGTCACCCCCGCCACCGAGCTCTCGGTGCGGGTGCCGTGTCCTGCGAAGTCGGGCAGGTTGGTCTTGCCCAGGATGATTGCCCCCGCCTCGCGCAGTCGCGTCACTACCGCCGCGTCGTCGTCGGGGACCATGTCGACGCCCCCGGTCGCCGCGCTGAAGCCGTCGTAGCCGGCGGTGGTGACCAGCCCGCCGTAGTCGATGTTGTCCTTGATGACCACCGGCACGCCGTGCAGAGGGCCGCGAGGGCCGCTGGCGGCGTATTCCCGGTCCAGGGCGGCGGCCGTGGCGAGCGCGTCCGGGTTCATCGAGATGAAGGCGTTGTAGAGCGCCTCGTGGCTCTCGATGCGCTCAAGGAAGGCGCGCGTAAGCTGGACGGCCGTGTAGCGACCCTCGGCGTAGTCGGCCTGGATCTGCTCGGCGGTGAGCTCGACGGCATCGATGTCCGCGGCCTCCTCCTGCGCCGGGGCGACCTCGGGGGCGTCGCATCCCGCGGACAAGAGCAGGAGCGCGATTGCCGCCGGACGGGAGCTTCCGGCGAGTCGGTACATCGTGCACCTAGCGAATGCGCGCATCGCGCACCTCGATGGCAAGGCCTTCGTCGCAGAGCGGCTCGTCGGAGAGAGTGGCGCGCAGGACTACGCGCGATCCCGCCGCCAGCCCCTCGGTGTTTCCGCCCAGGGTGTAGAGGCGGTCGTCGCCGTTGCGCAGGGTGGGGCAGCCGAGCCCCTCGTCGGTGATCTCGCCCTCGACCCGGAAGACCCCTTCCTCATTGACCACGTGAAACTCGTGGGAGGTGGTGAAGGGCCGCTGGTCGTAGCCGGCGAGAAAGAAGAAGTGCTTGAGGTCGGGGGTGGCCCAGGCCGGCAGATTCACCGTCGCCGAGAGCAGCCCGTCCGCGTCCGTCTCCGCCTGCGTGAGCAGCTGGTGGTTGCCGCCCAGGGCGCCGAAGCCGATGTACACGGCTGCGAGAGGTAGCCGCTCCATCGATATCGTCACCTCCTCGCCGGGGCGGGCCGCAGCCGGGGCGACCTCCGGACGCCGGTTCTGGGGGAAGAGCCGGACCCCGCTTCGCTCCCCGGACCCGCTCACGAGCCGATGACCTGCCCTCGGAATTCATCCTGCTTCGTTCCATCACCATCCCCCGGACTCGGCGACTCGCTGGAATCGCATGTCGTAGACGCGCCCCTGGCGCAGACCGAGCGCATTCACACGCCCGTCGGGGCCCCGTTCGAAGCGGAGGCGCCCGAGGCTGCCCGCGTTGAAGGCATCCTCGTAGACGGGCTCCAGCTCGAAGCGGGCATCGGGTCTGCGCCTGGCCACCAGCCGGTCTCCCTCCGCCGCCACCATCAAAGTGGTCTCGGCGTCGTCGCTGTGGTAGATGCCCGCGTAGGCCTCAAGCGCGGCGGCGTCGGGCGCGAACTCGTCCACGGGCTCGTACGAGTTGTCGTAGTACTCCCCCGTGTACTCGTCGATCGTCGGGCGGCCGCCCGACGCTGCGCCGCTGAAGACGAGGCGGCGCTCGCTCGCCCCCACCTGAAACTCGGTCGCCGAGTGTGCCACCAGGCGCTGGTCGCCGAGCCGGAGCGCGGCGTCCTCGATGGTGATGCGGAGCGGGTCGCCGGTGTCCACCTCGCGGTAGAGCCCGGCCTTCGCCTCCATCTCCTCCCCGGGCAGCGACGTCCCCTCGGCCGGCTCGGGGTCGGGCGAGGCCTCGTCGCCCAGGAAGACTCGCGCCACCTGTCCCCCCAGCGCCCCGGGGTTGGCGTTGCCCACGTTGCACAGGATCGCCACCGAAAGCTGCTGGTCGGGATAGCGGCCGATGAAGCCCCGGTAGCCCGCGGTCGAACCGGTGTGGGTGATCGAAGGCACGCCCGCGAAGCTGGCCACCTGGAGGCCGCCGGCATAGGAGATCCGGCGTCCATCGTTCAGGATCGCCTGATCGTGCATCATGCGCACGAAGTCCTCGCCGCCCAGGCGCCCGTCGGTAAGCGCGGCGTTCCATGTCTGCAGGTTGCCCACCGTGCTCAGGATGCCTCCGTTCCCGTGCACGTATTCGATGGGACGGTTGATGAGGATGCCGTCGTCCCCGGCGGAGTACGCGGTGCTGCGCCGCGGTACGATGCGCCGATAGTCGTCCCGCCACTGCGTGTCGCTCATCCCCAGGGGCTCGAAGATGCGCTCGCGGGAAAACTCGGCGAACGGCATCCCGCTCACCCGGTCCACCACCACCGCCAGCAGGTTGTAGCCGGTGTTGCTGTAGGAGTACTCGTGTCCGGGCTCGAAGTTGAGCGCGCTCTGGCGGCTCACGATGTCGAGCACGTGGGCGTGCCGGTGCGAGCGCTCGCCCCGTCCCCAGCCCGAGATGGAGGCCACCGAGCCCCAGTCGCGCATCCCGCTGGTGTGGGTCATGAGGCGGCGCAGCGTCACGGGCGTCCCGTAGTCACGCACCTCCGGGATGTACTTGCGCACGTCGTCGTCGAGGGAAAGCGCGCCGTCCAGCGCGAGCAGAACCACCGCTGCCGCGGTGAACTGCTTCGCCAGCGAGCCACCCTCGAAGATGGTCGCCGGAGTGTTGGGGATCCCGTGCTCCAGGTCCGCCATGCCCCAGGCGCGCGAGAGCACGGTGCTGCCCGCCTCGCCCACCGAGAGCGCGCACCCCGGGCTCTCCGCTGAATCCCACTGGGCGAAGATCTCGTCGACACGCGCTTCCGCGTCCGAGGGCGGCTGCGAACACGCGCCCGCCACGCCTGTCAGGCACAGCACCGATGCAAGGAAGGGAAGGGGGGGCGACTCTCTCATGGTCAAACTCCTTCGGGTAGACGCACGATCCGACCGGGATAGTGCCCTCCCGCGCGCGTTGCGTCAAAGTTTGTCCCGCGCGGCCCGTACAACGAAGCTCCGCCCGGCGACAGATCGGGCGGGACTCGCGCGAAGCATTGCGCGAAGCGAATCCGCGCGATCCGGCGAATGCGCCCGAACTCGAGCCTGCCTGTGGCGGTTGCACAGGGATACTCAGCCACCCACTATTGCTGCCAGGCAGTGCTCGGACCCGTAGCGCTTTGGAGGTGAGAATGGACCGTCGGGGATTTGTTGCCAATGGAGCGAGAGCTTCAGTGGGGCTGGCGGCCTTGCCGGGCGCTGCCTTCACCGCCGACGCTGGGCCGTGGAGGTTTTCGCCGGCTCAGCCGGGTCAGGACACGACGCTGCGGCTGAACCACAACGCCAACCCACTCGGCATACCACCGCGCGCACGTACCGCGATCCTGGAGGCGATGGAAGAAGTGCCCCACTATCCCGGCCCCCAACGGGAGACGCTCATAGATCGACTCGCCGCGCTCCACGGTGTCGGCCGAGACCAGGTGGTTCTCGGATCCGGCTCCACGGAGGTCATTCGGCTCGCTGTGCATGCCCACGCTTCTCCACGGAGTCGCGTTCTTCAGGCGAATCCGACCTACGAGAACGCGATGCGCTACGCGGAGCCCTTTCCGTACCGGGTCGAGCAGGTTGCCCTGACGAGCGATTTCGCCCACGACGTCGAACGCATGAGACGTCTCGCCGAGGGATGGCGGGAGCCCACACTGGTCTACATCTGCAATCCCAACAATCCGACCGGAACTCTCACTCCCAGCGCCCAATTGGAGGACTGGTTCTCATCGGCATCCGACAATGTCTTCTTCATTGTGGACGAAGCCTACTACCCCTTCGTCGATGACCCGAGCTATTGGTCGGCCGAAAAATGGGCCAATGAGAGGCCGAATGTGCTGGTTACCCGGACCTTCTCAAAGCTCTACGGGATAGCCGGGCTCCGCATAGGCTACGGCATCTGTGCTGCCGGGACCGCCAGCCGACTGAAACTCTATGCCAACCGCTCCAATCCCAATACTCTGGCTGTGGTCGGCGCCATTGCTGCCCTCGACGAAGAGGGTTGGGCCGAGAAGAGCTTGAGAATCTGGGCCGAATGCAAGGAAGTAGTGACTCCCTGCCTGGACGAGCTCGGGCTTGACTACTTCAGGAGCCACACGGCCTTTCTGTTTCACGAGATCCGCGGTGACCAGGACCTGTACATCCGTCGTATGAGGGAGCACGGGATCCTGGTGGGACGGCCGTTCCCGCCGATGCTCTCCTACAGCCGACTCTCCCTCTCGGCCACACCCCGGCAATTGGGCCGGTTTGTCGATACCCTTCGAATGTTCCGAAGGAAGGGTTGGGTGTAGCCCACCCTCGCAGTCGACAACACCGGCGGAGGAGTACCAGAGATGCGCGCAACGAGAAGAATCTTCGGGAAGGTGCTTGCGGTGTTGCTCCCGGCGGTGCTGGCTGCGGGACTTGGGGCGTGCGCGGCCGAAGATGATCCCGTCCATGACTTTGTGCTCGCCGGTGGCCGGGTCATGGATCCGGAATCGGGCACCGACGCGATTCTCGATGTGGGGATCACGGGCGACCGCATCGAGGCCGTCTCGGAGGGCCCCGCTGGCGGGCGAGCGGGTCATCGACGCGTCGGGCCTCGTGGTGGCGCCCGGCTTCGTCGACCTTCATCAGCACGGCCAGTCCGACGAGACCTACCGCTTCATGGCCCACGACGGCGTGACCACCGGGCTCGAGCTGGAGGTGGGCACCGGGGACATCGCGGCGTTCTACGCGGCGCGCGAAGGCGGGCAGCCGGTGAACTACGGGGCCAGCATCGGCCACATCCCGGTGCGCATGCGGGTGCTGGGCGACCGGGGCGAGTTCCTGCCCGCCGACGTCGCCAAGGACGATGCGGCCACGCCGGAACAGATCGGGGAGATCGTGGCGCTCATCCGCGAGGGTCTGGACCAGGGGGCACCCGCGGTCGGGTTCGGATTCCCGTACACGCCGGCCGCCAGCGACGAGGAGCTCATCGCCGCGTTCGCCGTCGCCGGGGAGGCGGGAGCGTCGGCGCACGTGCACACCCATGGAGGCCCCGACGGTGCCCGCTACGCCATCGACCTGGCCGCAGGCACCGGTGCGCCCCTCCACCTGGTGCACGCCAACTCGACCGGCGGCGCCCGCACCGCGGAGTTCCTGGCGGTGGTGCAGGAGGCCATCGACGCCGGGCAGGACGTGACCACGGAGGCCTATCCCTACGGGGCCAGCCAGAGCCGCATCGAATCGGCGCTCTACGACGACTGGGAGGAATGGGAGGACGAGCGCTTCGGCGTCTTCCAGTGGGGCGCCACCGGCGAGCGGCTGACGCGCGAGAGCTTCGCCCGCTACCGGGAGCAGGGGGGCAGCGTGATCAGCCACGTGCGCACCGAGGAGATGACGCTCACCGCGGTGGCGAGCCCGCTGACCATGGTGGCGAGCGACGGCGGCGCCCAGGTGAGCCATCCGCGCTCGACCGGGTCGTTCTCGAAGGTGCTCGGCAAGTACGTGCGCGAGGACGGGGTCATGACCCTGATGGAGGCGCTCCGCAAGATGACCATCGAGCCCGCGCGCCGCCTGGAGGCGTACGTGCCCATGATGGCCGGCAAGGGACGCATCCGGGTCGGGGCGGACGCCGACATCACCGTGTTCGATCCCGAGACGGTGATCGACCGGGGGGACTACACCAACGCGGCAGTGCCCTCGGGGGGTATCGAGTACGTGTTCGTGAACGGCGTGCTCACCATCGAGGGCGGCGATTACGTGGAGGGCGCGCGGGCGGGGAGGCCGGTGCGGCGGTAGACCGGCGCGGACTGAGGAGCCACCTGGGCATCGGTCGTCCTCAGGGATCAGCCACCGCCGTACTCGTTGGCGGGATTCCGATAGACTGAGTGGTAGTGACCTTCGTCGCTGCCGACCGAGCCTTGGGTCGAGAATTCGAGGATCAGGTTCGGACCCTGTATCCGATAGTAGATGGAGCCGGAGCCGTCGTAAGGACCGTTCCAGGCGAAGCGAAGCTGGTCAAGACCATCTCCAAGCTCCGCCAGCCTGCGCTCGGCAGCCGCCTCGGGCATGATGCGCACCCAGAAACCGATGAGTTCCAGAAGCTGCTCCTTCCTGGCTGCGGGCCAATCCGCGACACGGCTTCCTTCCACCGCAGGAATCACGCCGTCCTCTCCGGCACCGGCGTACACTTCCTGTGGGCGAGAGTCCACACTTGACGAGCCCCGAAGGTTGTCCGGGAGAGACCGCATCAGGTCGATGCCGCCTGTGATCCGGTCTTCCAGCGGAGCAGCGGTCGATCCGTTCATCTCGAAGTTGGCCGGTTCGATGCCGATGAACGTGGGCGACATGCTGAGGATGCCGTTGCGGACCGCTACGTTGATCGCGAGATGGTGCCCGCCGAACTGCCAACTCCAGTCGTTCTCTGCGGAAGGCTCGCCGAAGAACGCCAGCCAGTAGTTGTCCGAACTCCACTCGAATCGAGAAGCCCGTGGAGACTGGCTGAGAATGCCTTCGGCAGCCATGATGCCTTCAACGAGATCCGCTCCGTAGGGACTCAGGGATGCGGAAAGGAACGCGAGCATTGCCGTCCGTTGCTCGCCGGTCATATCGCCCACTCGAACGCCGTTGCGTTCGAATCGGAGAACACCCGCTGGCAGGTTCGACCAATTGGACTTCAACGGGCTGTCTGGCGGGAGCAACGCCGCTTCCCGGCCGGCCTGGTCGAGGGTTGCAAGGAATCGATTAGCCGCTGCGACGGCAGCCGTTGCCTCTTGTTCGGATGTGGCGCTGCCTTCACTGTCGACCAGAATCGTCCCTGCCAACAGCAATGTCAGCAAATGTACACTCATCACACGTACCCTCATGTCAGTTCTCTCCGGGTTTTCAGTTCTCCAATCCTACGAGCCTTAGCCGGGTCACCTGAAGAATCTGCGTCCCCTGTTCGACCCCATTCGCGGGTTGACCACGTTGTTGAAGACCGAACCGAACGTAAAGCTGAACCCGATTTCCAGATCGTACTCGAAGTCGGTTCCCAGCTGGCGACGCTCGAGGAGGATGTCTTCATCGGGAACGTCCTCGCGGCTCACGTAGATCTGGTCCTTCACCCGGGCCACACTTCCTTCCACGTCGAGGTTCAGACCTCTCATGAGCCGATATTCCACGCGCCCGGACAGGTCGATCCGATGTAGCGAAGGGTCGTGGACGAACATGGACGCCTCGAGAGAGCTGTTGATCTCTCCCCAGGGCTGCTGAAACTCCGCCGCAACCTCCATTCGCTGCTCTGCGTACGTCTCCTTCGTCTTGTCGAAGAGGGTCACCTCCTCGTAGTCGAAGGACGCAACTCCCAACGAGTACAGGAACGTGATCTGTCTCCGCGTCGACTCGGCGTAAGGAAAGACGCTGTACTGGACTACGGGCGCCGCTCGAATGGCGAGGTCCTGGTTGACTCTCGTCGACGTTAGTGCGGACGCGCGCACGCCGGCGGACCAACGCGGCCCGAGACTCCACACGATGAGGCCTTCGTGGTTGATGTTGCGCAACGTGCTCACGAGCAGGTCGCCATCGCTCAGCTCGAACTCTTCCTCCTCGAACTGGGCGAAAGAGCTGATGTCGATCTTCAGGTCTTCGGTCGTGCGGCTCGCCGATAGCGACCCGTCGAAGGACTGTGAACTCTGGCGGCTCTCACCGTCGATCTCAGCGCCGGCTCGAAAGCTGAACACCCACAGATTCCATGGATCGGTCGTAGCCGTGGCCTGCTGCCGGTCCTGCGCAGGCGCGGCATAGCGGATATCGAGCAGGGGGGCGGCGGACGTGTGCGCTACATGCCGTACGAGCCCCAGCTTGAACATCTGCGTCAGACCGGCACGGACCTCTTCCTCCGAGTCGCTCTCCAGCGAGACGAAGCGGAGTGTGTCCTGCTGGCCATCCCGCTCCGCGAGCCCCATGAAGTACAGCTCGTATGCTTCGCCTCCGCCCCCTGTGTCTTCCGAGGTAACCAACACGTGGAGTTCCGCATCCGCCCGATCCCGGACGTAGTTGACGAACGAGGCCTCGCGGCGGAAATGATCGAAGTCGCACATCCGTCGGTCGCAGTCCAGGAAGACGCGCAGAAGAGAATCCTCTGAGCCGAACTCGAGTACCGGCTCCTGTGCGCTCCCCTGCGACGGGAGCAAGGACGCCGTCACGGCCAGCAACAGGTACAGCAACGTCTCGCGTCTCTGTCCAAGCTGAACGATCGCCATGGAACACCCCTCGTTGAGTCAGTGGCTCGCCAATGGAAGATCAGCTCCGTGCGAGCCGAAGTGGTGGGTGCCGCGTTAGTAAGTTGTCCGAGAAGTGTCAGGCCGTTTCCGACTAGCTTCGCAGCCTGTATCCGGATCGGTGGACCGTCAGGATGTGACGGGGTTCGCCTGGTTGTTCTTCGAGCTTTCGACGAAGCTCCGCGATGTGCGTGTCGACAGTCCGGCTGAGGATCGCCGCCCGATGACCCCACACCTCCTTCATCAGCGCAACCCGGGTCGCCACCGCCCCGCGGCGCCGCACCAGCGCAACCAGGAGATCGAACTCCTTGGGGGTGAGCTGCACCTCCTGGCCGTCGCGCAGCACCGACCGGTGCTCAAGACGAATCTCAACAGTGCCGAAAGCCTCCACCTCAGTCGGCTGCCCTTCCTGTCCTGCCCTGCGCAGAATCGCGGAGACGCGCGCGAGCAGTTCCAGGACCCCGAAGGGCTTGGTGACGTAATCATCTGCCCCAAGGCGAAAACCCATCACCTTGTCCGCCTCTTCGCCCTTGGCCGTAAGGATCAGGACGGGGACGCCCAGGCCCCTGTCGCGAAGAGAGCGGAGCACCTGGTAGCCATTCATCTTCGGCAGCATGAGGTCCAGGACCACAAGGTCAGGCTCCCCTGAAACCGCTGCCTCCAAGCCCCGGGGGCCGTCTTCCGCCACATCGACCACGTGACCGTCGATCTCGAGGTTGTTTCGAAGACCGTACGCCAGCTGAGCGTTGTCCTCTACGATCAGAATCCGGGCCACCTCAGGCCTCCCGCGACCCGTTGGCAAGTGGCAGCTCGATGGCGAACCGGGCGCCGGTATCGGCGGTTCTCCTGCCCGCCTCGACGCGCACTCGTCCTCCCTGGGCCTCGATGACCTCACGAACCACCGCAAGGCCGATGCCGGAGCCTGCGGTCGCGGAGGCACGGTCACGGTCGAGGCGAACGTAGGCTTCCCAAACGCGCTCCTGCTGACCCGAGGGTATTCCCGGTCCCTCGTCTTCCACCCAGACCGTCGCGGAGGAGTTCTGCGCCCCGGGCGTGCGCCGCACGCCGATCTCGATCACCTGGCCGGTTGGGCCGTACTTGACCGCATTGTCGAGCAGGTTGAGCACGGCCTGGCGCGTTGCTTCGACATCCGTCACGCAGACGATGCCGGACTCGATACGTCGCTCGAGGGTAACATCTGCGGCCAGCGCGAGCGGCTCGAAGCTCTCAGAGACACTCTCGACCAAAGCGCCAAGATCCGCCTCGACGGGATTCAGGTGCAGCGCGCCTCGCTCGCCTCGGGAGAAAAGCAGAACGTTCTCGACCTGGTGGGTGAGCCGGTTCGCCTCGTCCACGATGATCTCGGTCGCGCGCGACCGCTCCGCCTCATTTCTCACTCGACCCAGCATCAGCGTCTCGCCAAACATCCGGATCTGTGTAAGCGGTGTCCGGAGCTGATGAGATACGCTCGATACGAAATCTTCTCGCAGGTCGGCCAGTTCCGCCTCTCGACGTAGTTGCCACACCGCTGTAACGAGAAGACCGGATGTCAGGACGAGAAGCGCGACGATGTAGGGCATGCGCGACTGCGGGACGCCACCGCTGACGAGTTGTTCAACGGCCTCTGCTCGCACGCCGAGCTCCAGCACCATCCCGCCCAAACTCTCGTCCAGGTCGTGCAGCACCGGGGTTCCCGCATACGGATCGCTGGAAGATTCGTAGATGACGTTGCCGTAAGGACCTCGGACGCGAGCGACAAAGATGTCCTCGTTGGCCCGACCACCCGAGAAAGCCTCCGGGAGCAGGGGCTCCTCATGAAAGGCCCGCTCAAGCGCGGGACCGAATGCCTTCGGCGACAAGATCATTCCATGGAGCGTGTACTCTCCCCGGCCTTCGTACGAGAGTCTGTGCACGATCACGCTGTTCCCCCCTGACGCGAACAGCGTTCGCACGTCGAAGTCATTCGGGTTCCGACGGCTGTGCTCTCGTGCCTCGCCCACCGCCCAGGCCATCTGGGCGGAATCTGCCTCCCCGGCAACCCAGATTTCGCCTTCGCGAGGGTCAAGACGGAAGAACAGCGATGTATGATCCATGGCGTCCCAGCGCCGAGCTCTCGCCGACTCCCGCAAGCGATCCAGGGTCAGTGGACGATTGCCACGGCGCCCCACGCTCGATTCGATGACCTCGATGCCGTCCTCCAACAACTCGAACTTCACTTCGCCGCGAGCCTCGATGGCGAAGTTCGAGGCGGCAAACAGGGCCTGATCACGAACGTTCTCCTCGGCAAGTTGCACGCTTGAGCGACTGGCGTCCCAGGCCTCATAACCGAGAACGGCGGTCAGGACCCCCGTGAGCCCAAGGAGTGTGAGCGTGACCGTCCAACGCGGACGGCTCACCATACGATGCCTAGCCATGCTATGAAGGTATTAGCTCGGCGGCTCGGCTCAACGATCCGGGTGCAAGGAAATTGTCAGAACTACAGTTGGCAGGCTGAAGGCGCACTTGTGGAAGCAACCCTCGGAGAGAAGCCGGTCCGATACGGCACCGGCCTTTCCGGCCCGCTCAGTCCACCCAAGTGGTCAGGTCGCGGGCGGGCAGGCGTGGCTTGGGGTCCGGCACCGCCGCCGGTTCGCCCAGGTTGACGATGGCCACGATGCGTTCCCCTTCGGGCAGGCCCACCGCCGCCCGCGAACGCGGATCGTCCATGACCGCCCCCGTCTTGATGTGCGTCCCGAGTCCCGCCTCCTCGGCGGCCAGCGCCAGGTTCTGGATGCCCATCCAGGTCGCGGCGTAGTCCTCTTCCCTGATCTCCGGGTTCTCGTGCACCTCCACCGCCACCGCGATCATCGCGGGCAGGGCCTCGAGCCTGGCGGCGACGCTCTCCACGACGTCCCGTGCCGCCGCCGGATCGTCCACGCGCTTCGCCTTGCGCGCCCCCAGCGCCGCTCCGTAGCCGCGCCGCGCGACCGGGCCCAGCACGTAGAAACGCCAGGGTTGGGTCATGCGATGGTTGGGCGCCTGCGCGACCAGTTCCAGCAGGGCCTCGATCTGCTCCCGGGAGGGTTCGCGGTCGGTGAACTGCTTGATCGAGCGGCGCCGTGCAATGAGCTGCGCCAGAGACGTGGAGTCGGACATGTCGGAATTGGGTTCGAGGGGCCGGTGCGCCTACATGCCGGGTAGCCTGAAGCGCTCGATGTAGACGAGGTCGACTTCGTCCTTGAAGGTCGCGTAGACGACTCCGTCCCCGAAGCCGATCACCGAGCGCCCGTCGGCGAGCTCCACGGTGCCCGCGTGCTCCGTGTCGGGGGTGAAGATGTCGTACAGCCATGGCGCACCAGCGGGCTGGTAACGACGCAGCCACGCGCGGCCCTGTCCGTCGATGAGGATGCGGCCGGTGAAGGCCGGCAGCAGCTCCGGCCAGTCGTAGTCGTCGACGTCGTCGCTACCGGAGTCGGTCGTGAAGTTGGTCGACCGGCTGCCGCTGATTCCGGAGCTCAATGAGCCGCCACCAGTGGAGACGACGCTAAAGGTGGTCCCAATGGCGGGGCGGCTTTGTCCCGAAACCCACGCCTCCTTTTCCGCCTGGCCTACGCGGACGTGGTCGTAGACGACCGGGGCGCCGCGGAGCACCGATCCGTCGGGGGCGGTCCAGTCCAGGTGGTAGTCAGACGCGCGCGCGACCACCACGCTGCCGTCGGGCGCGACGCCCCAGCTGTCGGACGCGGTGTAGGGGGTCTGCTGCATGCTCAACATCGTGTTGCCGGCACTGGTTCTTGCTTCGAGCCTTGGGCGGACCGTGGGCGCGAGCCTGGCCACCGTGGCGGTCGACAGGTCGCTCAACTCGATCCGCACAACATCGCTGGAATCGGAACCGGGTTCGCTGCTCCGCGTTCCGGCACCAATGCTCATTGTGACTCTGCCTGCGGTATAGATGCGCCCCGCTTCGTCGACGCCCCGCGGGTTCAGGAACGTGACACCCCGCTCCGGGTGCATCTCCATCATCGGCCGTGTTCTGCCGAAGGAGAAATCTGGGCCCAGCACGGTCAGCCGGTTGTTGCCACCATCCAGCAGAAGGGTGGAATCACCGGGCAACGGCCAAAGCCCCATGGGGGTCAGATACTCCTCCGGTCCCTCGCCGCGGCTCCCCACCACCGTCCGCGTGCCCGCGTCCAGGTCCGCAAGCACGAGTTCCCCGCTGACGCGGTCGGCGACCAGCAGGCTGCCGTCCGGCCTCACACGAATGCCGTTCACGGAACCGAATTCCCCGGAGACCACTTCGGGCTCATCGAGGACATGCCTGGGGACGTCGTCGGCCGGAGCGTCAGCGTCATCCGGCGCACATCCGGACGATCCGATGGCAGTGAGCGCGGCGAGGAGGGTGAGAGCGTCGGTCCAGCGGGTTCGGTTCCTCATTCCTTGTTCCACATCCTGTAGGAGATACTCTCGTCCTCAATCCGACGATGATTCAGCAGCGACTTTCGTAGCTCACGAATAGCAGGGGATGCTCCATCTGTCAACGAGAGTCTTCGTAGAAGATACATGGAGGGATTTCCTGGTCTTGGACGTAACTTTCCTGAGACGGTCCGATCCCGCGGATGGGTTGCAACGAGTCCGGCTGTCAGGAGGATCATGCCCGGAGCCGGGTCCCGTTTCCGGGACTCAGCCGGAGAGCCGTCCGATGGCGCCCGTCTCTTCCACGACCACCCGAAACCCGTCGCAATCTCGAGGAACACGCGCTTTCCCGCCGTCGGCCCCGCCGCTGACGTACACCTTGATGCAGGGCTTCCCGGAGGCGACGCCGATCGCGGTGCCGACCACGCCGGGCCGCCCCATCACCCGCTTGGACAGGCGCTTGTGCGCGTCCTGGATGTTTGCCGCCATGGCGTCCTATCCTCCGTCGACCGAGACGCCGAAGCGGTCGAGCACGAGGTCGATGGGGTTGGCGATGGTGGTGTTGGGACTGCCCGCGAAGAGCAGGGCCACCGGCCGGCGGTCCTGGCGCCCGCGCCCGTCGGTCACGATCAGTGACCCGGAGTCGCCGCCCGCGCTGAACCCCTCGCCGCTCACCACGATCTGGTCGACAAAGCGCGCCCTGCCCGTCCGATAGTTGACGTCGAGGATGGCGTTGATGCCGGTGATCCGGCCGCGCGTGAGCCCGGTGGTGCGGCCGTACTTCTGCACCGCCAGCATGAGCTCCGCCTCCACCGTGCCGGACCGGGGCGCGCCGTAGCCGTTGGAGGGGGTGGCCGCCGCCAGCTGGTCGGGCGACGTCTCGGCGATGGCCCCGTCGACCTGGTTCTCGGGGCAGGAGAGCGCGCGGCAGAAGCCGATCTCCTGGAAGTCCGCCAGCGTGCCGAAGGCGTGCTCCGGGTCGCTGCCCCCGTCGGCCACGCCCGGCTGGATCACGTTGTCGCCCAGGTTGGCGTCGTTGCGGTTGGCGAAGACGTGGTTGTTGGAGAGCGCGTAGGTCTCGCGCCCGTCGGTGACGCGCGCCCCGATGGTGCCCGCGGTGACCCCCGACCGCCCCGTGGACACGCCGATGGGCACCGGGCGCGGAAAGCGGCCCTTGGGGTCGATGGGGCCGTCGGCCGTGGCGGGGATGGGCAGATCCCCGAGCGCGGTGATGCGCCCGGTGACCTCGCGCTCCAGCGGGTAGCCGGCGAAGCTGGCGGGAAGGCCCTGCACGCCGGCGTACTCCAGGTAGACCCTCACTACCGGCTGGCCGGCGGCGCCCAGCCCGACGGCCGTCCCCACCACGCCGGGAATGCGCAACAGGTCCGGGCTGATCTGCTCCTGCGCGGCGAAGGCGGCGGCCAGCGCCTCCTGCGAGAGCCCGCCCGCGCCCATGCCGGGGAGGGGGAGCCGCGGGCCTCCCGCCGGGGTCAGCCACGCCCACTCCACCACCAGAGCCATCAGCAGCCGTACCAGCGAAGGACGAATCGCCGGCCATCGGGCCCGAACCCTGGACCATCCGGCCCAAACCCTGGACCACGTCGTCGCTCGCGTCATCGCGTGACTCCGGCCCTGGGACATGTCTTCATGGATCCCGCTTATCTCGTGGCTGCGTTTCCCGCCTGCCGCACCTTATACTTACTTGAACGCCGACCGGTCCGAAACGGATCCGCGGCTCGCGCGTAGGACTAGAGCCTTCCGGCCACAGATGCCTGCCATAGGAGTGTCGCGATGTTTGGGTTGATCTTGTTGGGAATCGCGGGTGCGGTTGGAATCTACGCACACATCAAGTCTCGTAGTTTCGTGCGGCGGCGGCTCCGCTACACTTCGTGGGTGCAGAAGCGCGGTCTGGGGATCATCGCTGGCGCCGCCACCGCGGTCCTCGTGGCGGCCTTGCCCCTGCTGGGCCTGGGGGCCGGCCTGCTGGTGGGAGTCGGTGTAGGCACCGGCGTCGCAATGGGCGCCAGCGACGCGCGCAACCGCCGCCTGATCGATGAGTAGGCGGGCTTCTCGCACGGAAAGGCTTTTCACACCTTCCCCGCATGGCACCGCCAGGCCGAGCCGCCGGGACTAGCCCGTCGGCCTGAATCTCGCCAGCACCGGCAGGTGGTCGCTGGTCGTATCGAGATAGTTGCCGATGAACTCATCCACCCCGTACACCATCGCCGATCCGTCCTGATACCACGCCATCGCTTCGTCGGAAGCGAGAATGTGGTCGATCACCTCGGTGTAGCGGGGCATGGACCTCGCCCCCGCGGCGCTCAGGCTGGCAGTCGGAAACACCCACTCCGGGGCCGCATCCACCAGACTCCGGTAGGGCGTGTCGCGTCCCCGAGTGATCGACTCGTCGACATCGTCGTTCCAGTCCCCGACAACGAGCACCGGCCGGTCCGGCCAGCTGGTATCGAGATACTCCTTGAGTCCCTCGCCCGCCGCCCTGCGCCGCCCCCAGGAGGTCTCGTCGGCGATGGCCTTGGCATGAAGGACGATCACCACGACATCGCGGCCCGTCCCGCCCAGCGTCACTCGCAGTCCGACCTCCAGCGGCGGCCGCCCGGCAAACTCGTAGTCCAGGTCGCTCAGGACGATGCGGGCGCCGGTGACCTCGGCGACGGCGGACTTGTAGACGAGGCCCACCTTCAGTTCGGCCCGATGGTAGCTGTCCGATCCGCCGGACACCGGCGCGTCGCTGGCGAGGAGCCCGCTGTATCCGGGGAGTTGCTCGACCAGCGCCGTGAAAGCGTCCGCGTCCGTCACCTCCTGCACTCCCCACAGGTCGAAGTCGGTTCCCAGGATGACGTCGCGCACGCGCGCCATCTGAAGGGGCTCTTCTTCGGGGCCCTGGTTCGCGGCTCCGAAGAAGAGGAGGTTCCAGGTCGCCACGTCCAGGGTCCCGCCCGTGCCCTGGGCCGGGATCTGGATCGCCGGCATCTCTGGAACCGGATCCGGCTGCACGGGATCGGGCGGCTTGGCAATCGCCTCGCCATCGCACCCCGCCAACGCCGGCAGAAGGGCGGACAGGAGGACCAGCCCGGAAGCGAAGGGGGCGGTGAGACGTCTCTGGTGCAATGACCCCAGTATCCTTTGGGTGAA
This sequence comes from Longimicrobiales bacterium, assembly GCA_965237885.1. Taxonomy (GTDB): domain Bacteria; phylum Gemmatimonadota; class Gemmatimonadetes; order Longimicrobiales; family Gaopeijiaceae; genus BD2-11. Next base: position 3,078,849 of record CBDEGN010000002.1, read on the forward strand.
TGACATGACGCGTGTGATCTTGGAGAATGTCGAAATGTCTGGTGCCGTCGGCGTGCGGGTCGCAAGGCGATAGAACAGGCTCTCATTAGAATAGGACGTTTTCGGCGGGTCCGCAGGCGAGGCGTCCCCGACGCGCTGGCCGAACCGTCCGGGCACCCGTAGAATTTGCGGCGTGACACCGGAACGGAAGGGCGTGCCGCCGGGGAGGAACGCAGCAGTTCGAGCGAATGCCGGGGAGGTGAGGCCCGCAATGAGTCGCCCGTCCATCAGATCGGTATCCGCCGCCGCCGCGGTGGCGGGTGCGATCGCCCTGACCACCGCGCCCGCATCGGCCCAACTGGAGGCCCACTACCAGTACGGGAGCATCCTCAACCCGTTCTCCGCTTCCTCCGAGCCGACCAGCGTCGTCACGCTGCAGCACGCCGGCAGGTGGCGCGCCGGGGGCTCGTTCTTCTTCCTGGACTATCTCACGGACGGGGTCGAGGACGGCTTCAACGATCGGGAACTCTACGGCGAGTGGTACCCGACGCTGAGTCTGGGTTCGCTGGTGGAGGGAGGCGTGGGCTTCGGGCCAGTGAACGACGTTCGTCTGGTCGCGGGCGTGAACGTGGGGATCCAGGCGAAGCTCGTGAAGTACGTGCCCGGCGTGGAACTGGGCTGGAATGTGCCGGGGTTCATCTTCGTGAACACGATCCTCGGGGGCTTCATCGACGCGAGCAGCGGCCTCGCCGCCGGCGGCGAGCCGAGCACCGGGGACAGCTTCAACTTCGACGTCAGCTGGCTCTCAGTGTTCGACCTGGGCGGGCAATCGTTCTCGTTCACCGGACACGCCTAGTACATCGGCGCGATCACCAGCGAGCAGGACGACGAGTATCCGGGGAGCATTCTCGCGAAGCCCCAGCTGAGATGGGACATCGGCAAGGCGCTAACCGGCGCAGCCAGCGTCCTCCACGTGGGCGTCGAGTATCAGCTCTGGACCAACAAGCTGGGGAACATTGGGGACGAGCATGTGGTTCAGTTCCTCGTCGTCTGGCAAATGGACTGACGGGAACGGACGTCCCGGCCCGGAAACCGGAATCGAACCGGAAACTCGCCTTGAACCGGAGATGCGCTCGTGTGAGCGCGGAAGCCTGCGCGCGGGAAGCTCGCGGGCGGGAACTACTGGCGGGAACTACTGGTCGTCGACGACCCGGACCCCCACGACCCGGCACGCGATTCTGCAGCCCGGGCGCAGCGCGAAGCTCGCGAGGATCGACGCGACCGCCAGCCCGATCATCGGGCCGGTGATCGGCTGAAGCACGGTCTTGAACACGCCCCAGACGGCCACGAAGAGCACCAGCCCGAGAAACACGCCCAGGAGCTGGCGCGCGTTGTCAGGGCCTTCGAATCGGATGGGGGCGCCGCCATAGTAGAGGGCGGCCATGGTCGGATAGAGAGCGAACGGAATGATCCATTCGATCATGGAGGATCTCCGGTTTGTGACTGTCTCGCAGGTGTGAGATGACGCGGCAAAGCTAGCCAATCCGGAGCAGCCGGGACAAGGCCGCGAGCAGGGTTGCGGGAAGGAAAGGGGACATGCTTTCATACGATGACATCAGCGCGGCCCGGGAGCGGATCCGGTCCGGGATCGTCGAGACCGGGTGTCCGTTCTCGCTGGGCCTGCCGGCATCGCGCTACGGCCGCATTCACTTCAAGACCGAGTTTCGGCAGCGAACGGGATCGTTCAAGGACCGCGGCTCGCTGAACCGACTGCTGCTCCTGGATGCGGCCCAGCGGGAAGTCGGGGTGGTCGCGGCCAGCGCAGGCAATCATGCCCAGGCGCTCGCGTACCATTCCGCCCGGCTGGGCATTCTCTGCACCATCGTGATGCCGGACACGGCGCCGCTCATCAAGGTCACCAAGACGCGCGGCTACGGGGCCCGGGTCATCCAGACCGGCGCGACAATCACCGACGGGATAGCGCGCGTCGAGAGGCTGGTCGAGGAGGAGGGGCTGACCCTCGTGCACGCCTTCGACGACACGGCGGTGATGGCGGGGCAGGGCACGATGGCGCTCGAAATCCTGGAGCAGGTGCCGGACGTGACAACGCTGGTGGTTCCGATTGGCGGTGGCGGAATGATCTCGGGGGTCGCGACCGCGGTGAAGGCGCACCGGCCGGGTACCCGCGTGATCGGGGCGGAGGCAGCGGCCTCGCCGGGCGCGGTGGAGTCGCTCAAGGCGGGGAGCCCAGTTCACCTGGAGAACTCCGACACCCTTGCTGACGGGATCGCGGTGAAGCGGATCGGCGACCTGACCTTCCCGCATGTGCAGGCCCTGGTGGATGACGTGGTCGTGGTCGACGAGGAGGAAATCGTGAGGGCGATCTTCTTTCTCATGGAGTCGGAGAAAATGGTGGCGGAGGGCGCCGGGGCGGTGGGAGTGGCCGCGATTCTGGGGAAGAAGGTCCGCCTGAATTCCGCCGAGGTCACTGCGTGCATCCTCTCCGGCGGCAACATCGACATGAACGTGGCGTCCAAGATCATCGATCGGGGCCTGTGGGCGGACGGCCGCCTGGCGCGCCTCTCGGTGGTGGTGCGGGACCGGCCCGGTTACCTGAACGAAGTGACCGCCGTCGTCGCCATCCACGGGGCGAACGTGCTCCACATTGAGCATACGCGCGCCTTCGGGGACATCTCCGTGGGCCACGTCAGCATCGAAATGGAGATCGAGACCCGCGGCCGGGCCCATGTGGCCGAGATCGTCGCGGAGCTGAGGGAGCTGGGCCACCAGGTGGGCGAAGTCGCCTGACCCGGTCGGCGTCTCGCACGCCATGGCCTCATGACTGTGCTGCCACGAGCCAGACGGTTTCGCGCACCGTCCTGACCGCACCCGGCAGATGCCGTCTTGACCGCACCGGGCCGATGGTCCCTCTTCAACGAAGCACTCAGTTCGTCGCCGCCAAACGAGGTGATTCCCATGAGATCAACAAAGCGGCCGCATCCGGCCACCCCGGTTCTGTTCTCCGCCGTCGCCTTCCTCGCCGCGGCTCTCTTCCTCGGTGCCGCCGGCCTTGAGGCGCAAAACGCCTACTTCCCCCCCGCGGGAGACTGGGAGCGCAGGGCTCCCGAGTCGATGGGCATGGACGCCGGGCTCCTGCAGACGGCGGTCGATTTCGCCGTCGCGAGCGAGAGCACCGCGCCGCGCGATCTGGAGGTGGCGCACGCCCTCACCTGGAACGCCGAGCCCTTCGACGAGGCCATCGGCCCGCTCAAGGTGCGGGGTCCGCAGAGCGGCATCGTCGTGAAGGGGGGCTACATCGTGGCCGAATGGGGAGAGACCAGGCGCGTCGACCCCACGTTCAGCGTGGCCAAGAGCTTCCTCTCCTCTACCGTGGGGCTGGCCTGGGACCGCGGGATGATCCGCGATATCCACGACAGCGTGCGCGACTACATGCCTCCGCTGGTTCTGCCGGTTGGAGACGGCGAACCGGGCATGGAGCACGACGGGCGCGGCGTGCCGACCCCGGTACCGCTCTTCGACTCCGAGCACAACCGCAAGATCACCTGGGACCATCTGCTGCGGCAGACCAGCGACTGGGAAGGCACGCTCTGGGGCAAGCCCGACTGGGGCGACCGGCCCGGGCGCGATCTGGCGGCCAACCGCTCGCGCGAGCGCAACCAGCCGGGCACCGCATACAAGTACAACGACGTGCGGGTGAACCTGCTGGCGCTGGCGGCGCTCCAGGTCTGGCGCCGGCCCCTGCCACAGGTGCTGCGCGAGCACATCATGGACCCCATCGGCGCGTCCAACACCTGGCGCTGGTATGGATACGAGAACTCGTGGGTGAACGTCGACGGCGAGATGATGCAGTCGGTGAGCGGCGGGACCCACTGGGGCGGAGGGATGAACCTGAGCGCCGAGGACCAGGCCCGGCTCGGCTACTTCACGCTCCACAAAGGCAACTGGGACGGCAAGCAGCTCGTCTCCGAGGAGTGGCTGGCGATGGCGGAGACGCCGGGACAGGTCAACGACATGTACGGCTTCATGAACTTTTTCCTGAACACCGGCCAGCGCTCGTACGCCAGCACGCCGGCCTCGTCGTTCAGCCATCGTGGGGCGGGCACGAACCTCGTCTACGTCGATCGCGAGAACGACCTGGTGGTGGTGGCGCGCTGGATCCAGGGCGGCGCCATCGACGAGTTCCTGGGGATGGTGATCGCGTCCTCGCACGCCACCGAGGAGCGGCGCTGAACCCAGAGAACGGCGCCGACTGAGGAGTGGCGGTAACCGAGAGCGGCGCTCGGCCCTGCGGAGAAGTGCGCCCCATCGGACTTCTGGCTAACTTGCGCGGGCGTCGGCGGCAAGGGGTCGCCGGAGATGCGGAACCAGCAAAGGATTGAGTACCCATGGACAACGATTCCGGCAGCGGGACGGTCGAAGGTGGCCAGCCGCGCGATAGCATCGGCTCGGCCAACCAGGAAAGCACCACCCGGATAGAACCGGCGTCGGTTATCGAAAGAAGAGCATTCCTCGGCAAGGCGGCCCTCGGAGCCGCGGCGGCCGGGGTGCTGGCGGCCTCATGCGGCGGCGCGGAGGAAGCGAGCAGCGGTGACGGTGCTCCGCAGGTGATCACCAACCCGAACGTTCGCTGGCGTCTGGCGTCCAGCTATCCGCGCACCGTGGACGCCATCTTCGACACCGCCACCCGCGCCGCCGAATCGTTGGCAGCGATGACCGACGGGCGCTTCCAGATCCGGGTCTACGAGGCGGGCGAGTTGGTTCCCGGGCTGGAGGTCATGGACGCGGTGCAGCAGGGCACCGTTCAGGTGGGCCACAGCCCGAGCTACTACTATACGGGCAAGGCGCCGGTGCTGGCTTTCGACACCTGCGTGCCCTTCGGGCTCAACGCGCGCCAGCAGCACGCCTGGCTGTACGAGGCGGGCGGGCTCGAGCTCGTCCGCGAAGTCTTCTCGGACTTCAACATCCTGCCATTCCCGGCAGGCAACACCGGCGCGCAGATGGGTGGCTGGTTCCGCCGCGAAATCGACACTCCCGAGGACCTTAACGGGCTCAAGATGCGCATCCCCGGGCTGGGCGCGGAGGTAATGGACCGCCTGGGCGTGACCGTGCAGAATCTCGCGGCGGGCGAGATCTATCAGGCGCTTGAACGGGGAGCGATCGACGCCACCGAGTGGGTAGGCCCCTACGACGACGAGAAGCTGGGATTCCAAAATGCCGCGCGGTTCTACTACTACCCAGGCTGGTGGGAGCCGGGACCCTCGACCACCTTCCAGGTGAACCAGGCCGCCTGGGACTCGCTGCCCTCCACGTACCAGGAGGCTTTCCGGGTGGCGGTGCGTTCGGCCGCGCACGGCGTCGAGACCAGGTACGACGCCAGGAACCCGGCCGCCCTCCGGCGCCTCGTCGAGGGTGGGGTTCAGCTGCGTCCCTTCTCTCCCGAGATCATGGAAGTGTCGCGCGTGGCGTCGCAGGAGATTCTGGAGGAGCGTGCGGCCGCCGACGCCACCTACCGTCGAGTGTACGACCACTGGTCGGCGTTCCGCACGGAGGTGTTCGACTGGTTCAGCCGGGCGGAGTGGGCCTACGCGAACGCGGCGTTCGGACGGGGCGCCTGATCTTCAGTTCACCAGCGCCGTGACCATCCCCGGGAAGACCGTGATCAGCACCAGGCCGATCAGCTGGATAATGATGAACGGGATGACCGCGCGGTACATCTCCGAAGTGCGCACTTCGGGTGGCGCCACGCCCCTCAGGTAGAACAGCGCGAAGCCGAAGGGCGGGGTCAGGAACGAGGTCTGGATGTTCATCCCGATCATCACCCCGAACCACACCAGATCGATGCCCAGCAGGGCCGCGGCCGGGGCCAGCAGCGGGATGATGATGAACGCGATCTCGAAGAAATCGAGAAAGAATCCGAGGATGAAGATCGCCAGGTTGGCCACAATCAGCAGGCCGACGCGGCCGCCGGGGAGGTTGGTCAGAAGGGCCTCGATCCAGAGGTCCCCGTTGAGGCCGCGGAAGACCAGCGCGAAGGCGGTCGAGCCCACCAGGATGAACATCACCATCGCGGTGAGCGACGTGGTGTACTCGCTGGCCTCCCGGAGCACTCTCCACGAGAGGCGCCTGTTGGCGGCCGCGAGCCCGATCGCGCCCACGGCGCCCACAGCCCCCGCCTCCGTAGGGGTGGCGATCCCCGCGAAGATGCTGCCCAGCACGAGCAGGATCAGCACCAGCGGCGGCATCAGCACGGTGAGCACCTGGCGCGCCAGCTTCCACCCCGCGGCGTCGCGCACGTGCGCAGGCAGCGCGGGCGCGGAGGCGGGGCTCACCTTGGCGACCAGCACCACGTAGAGCGCGTACATCACGGCGAGCGAGACGCCGGGAATCAGCGCTCCCAGAAAGAGGTCCCCAACCGAGATGCCGAGCTGGTCGGCCAGCACGATCAGCACGACGCTCGGCGGAATGATCTGCCCGAGGGTGCCCGACGCCAGGATCACCCCGGTGGAGAGCGTCTTCGAGTAGCCGTAGCGCAGCATGATGGGGAGGGAGATGAGCCCCATCGCGACCACCGACGCCCCGACCACGCCCGTCGCCGCCGCCAGCATCGCGCCCACGAAGACCACCGCCAGCGCCAGCCCCCCTCGCAGGGTACCGAAGAGCTTGCCGATGGTGGTGAGCAGGTCCTCCGCCAGGCGAGACTTCTCGAGCACCACCCCCATGAAGATGAAGAAGGGGATCGCCACCAGCACCAGGTTGGACATCACCCCGAAGATGCGCTGGGGCAGGGCGTAGAGCAGCACCCAGTCGAAGAGCCCCATGGAGATGCCGATGAAGGCGAAGATCAGGGAGGTGCCGCCGAGGGCGAAGGCGACCGGATACCCCAGGAAGATCATCGCGAAGACGCCGATGAACATCAGCGGCGCGAGGAGGTTCTCCATTACACGATGCCTTCGGTTACGCGGGGACTCGAGCCGGCCTCCTCTTCATCCGTTCCGTTGCCGTCCATCCTCAGACCGCGCAGCACCCGGATCTTCTTGATGATCTCCGAGATGCCCTGGACGATGAGAAGCAGAAAGCAGATGAAGATGAAGGTCTTGATGGGATAGCGGGGCAGGCCTCCCGGATCGGAGGAGATCTCTCGCACCGCCCAGGAGTTGCGGATGGAGGGCCAGGAGAGCCACAGCGTCACCGACGAGAACGGGAGCATCAGCAGGATGGTGCCGAAGAGATCGATCCAGGCTCGGCCTTTCGCCGACAGGCGGCAGTAGAGGATGTCGACGCGCACATGCTCGCCCTTGCTGAGCGCCGAGGCGGCAACGAGCAGAAAGAGCAGGCTGAACAGGTACCACTGTAGCTCCAGGTAGAGGTTGGAGCTCAGCCTGAAGCCGAAGTAGCCGCCGAGATAGCGGACGGCGGTGTTGTAGGCCGTGACGAGCACCATCAGCAGGCAGAGCCAGGAGGTCCATCGTCCGATGCCGAGGTTCATCCGGTCGATTGCCCGGGACAGTCGTAGCCAGCGAGTCAATTCGGACTAATTCCAGAAGTCGGAGGGTGTGTAGGCGGGTCCGCGCGCGTTTGCCGCGCTTGAAATACAGCATCGGGCGCGGTGTTGGCAATAGCTGGCCCCTCGTGGCCCGAGCCTGCATCTTGTGGGCTTCAACGAACAGACCAACTCCCCGGAGCGCGCATGGGCGTCAACAAACAGTACGACGGATACCAGTCCTTTTCCTACCTCGAGCCGGGCATCGACTACGCGCCCTTCGAACTGGCGGCGCAGGTCGGGCGCGTCGAGCCGTACCTGGTGCCGCTCTCGGAAGCGGAGCAGGCCCGGGCCGGGAGGCTGGCCTCCGAGCTGGTCATGATTTCGATGCACGAGCACGCGGGCGTCTTCCCGCAGGACATTGACGAGACGCCGGCGTATGTGCGCGCGGGGCGGATGGCGACGGCGTTCGAGGGGCTCCGGCATTCGTGCTGGGACGCGGTCTTCGACAACATGCTCGACGGCATCTGCACCATCCATTCGCACGGGGGCTGGAAGTGGGACGATGTGCTCCACGACTTCGGGATGCGGCTGTGTGATCTGGCGCACCAGGACTTCCTCATCCACTGCAGGGGCGTGGGCGACATCCTGCGGGCGCATCGGGAGGGAAAGGTGGCGTGGGTCGCGTCGATGGAGGGCGCGGCCATGATCGAGAACGAGCTGGACCGCATCGACCTGCTGTTCGGGTACGGGTTGCGGGCGCTGGGGATCGCCTACAGCGAGGCCAACGCGCTGGGGTCGGGGCTGAAGGAGCCTCGCGACGGCGGGCTGACGATGTTCGGGCGGCGCGCGGTCGGGCGCATGAACAAACTGGGGATGCTCATCGACTGTTCCCACTGCGGGGACCAGACCACGCTCGACACCATCGAGTGGAGCGAGCATCCCATCGTGCTGTCGCACATCGGCGCGCGCGCTCTGTGGGAGTCGAACCGGCTGGCGCCCGACGACGTGCTGGAGGCGTGCGCCGCCAAGGGGGGCGTGATCGGGATCGAGGCCGCGCCGCACACGACCCTCACCCGCAACAACACGGTGCACGGGATCGAGGCCTTCATGGAGCACTTCGCGTACGTGAAGGCGCTGGTGGGGATCGACCATGTGAGTTTCGGCCCGGACTCGGTCTACGGGGACCATGTGGGGCTGCACCACGTGTATGCGGCGAACCTGTCCATCAAGGAGTCGCGCTCGGCGGCGGCCCGGCAGGGCCCCAAAGCAAACCCGCCGTTCGACGAGGTCGAGTACGTGAAGGGCGTGGAGAACCCCACCGAGGCGTCGCACAACATCCTGCGCTGGCTGGTGCGGGAGGGGTATTCGGATGAAGACATCGGCAAGGTGATGGGGGAGAACACCTTGCGGGTGATGAAGGAGGTATGGCCCTGAGGGGGTGGGGGGCCGTGGTGGCGGTGGCCGCGGGGATACTGGCGGGGACGGCGGCTGCGTCCGGCGGTGGCGGGCTGGCGGCCATGTCTGGCGTGGGCAGCGACATGGCCGCGTGGGACGGAACGGGGCCCGCCCAGGAGGGCGAGGAGGCTGGCCAGGGTGGCCAGGTGCTCCGGGTGGCCGTGTCGGCGGACGCGCGCGAGGTCGGCGCCGCCTTCGTGTCCATGAACTACCAGTTGGAGTTGGGTACGGAGACGCGCGTGGTGCCGTTCACGTTGTTGCTGTTCGCTCCCGCGAGCGTCGGCGAGATCTCCGCCCAGGCAGGCGGGGTAGTTCTCCCGCTCCGGATGACGGAAGACGGCGGGCCTCGGCTGGAGGGCGAGATCGAGCTTCCCGCCGGACTTGCCGGCTCGGGCCCGATATCGCTGGATCTGGGCTACTGGGTCGAAGACGCGGTGCGCTCGGAGGGTGAGGGCGTGCGGGTCGTGCTCCCCCTGCTCGCGATCGACTGGGCGCCGGCGGAAGCGTCGCCGGGCACGTTCGAGGCGGAGGTGACCCTGCCGGAGGGGATGGAAGCGCGCGAGATCTTTCCGGTGACGCCGTCCGGCGGCGCGATCCCGGGGGTGGCGCGGGCCAGCCTTCAGGTGGTCCCGGCGGTCGTTCAGGTCCGCGCCCGACCCGAGGGGAGTTTCGGCCTCTCGCTTCCGCGGGTTCTCGAGCTGCTGGTGCTGATCGTCGTGATCGCGTGCGGGATGGCCGGGCTGCGCTATGTGAGGAGGCTCCGGTGAGCGGGGTCAGGGTCCGATCATCGGGCTCAGGTTTAGTGGCTCGGAGGTCGCGTCGCGTGGGCGCGAGGAGGGTCCGTTGAGGGCCGTGCTGGAGGCGGGCTTCGTCTTCTGGGGGCTCTTCCTGGTGTCCGCGCTCATCGTGGTGGCCTATCTGGTGTGGATGTACCTGGCGGACCGGCGGGAGGAGGAGCGGTGAACGTCCAGCTCGCGACCTTCCTGCTCTACTTCGTGGTGGTGTTCGCGATCGGGTGGTACGCGATGCGGGCGACGCGCAGCGAGGCCGACTACTGGATCGCGGGGGGGAAGCTGGGCTGGCTGGTGGGCGGGGCGACCATGGCCGCGACCCACACGAGCGCCGGCACCTTCGTGGGCACTATTGGCGTGATGTACGTGGCGGGATGGTCGTTCGGGTGGCTCGTGCTGGCCCTGCCGCTGGCCTACTGGTTCATGGCCGCGGTGCTCGCGCCCCGCTTCACGCGGGTGAAGCAGCTCACCCTGCCGGCCTTCATCGAGACGCGCTACTACTCGAAGGGCGTGCGCGCTCTCGCGGCCGTCATCATCCTCATCGCCACGGTGGTCTACGTTCAGGCGCAGATCGTGGCCGGGGGGCTGATCGCCAACATCGTCTTCGGCGTGCCCGTGAGCTGGGGGATGGTGGGCTTCACCGTCATCCTGCTGGCGTATACCGTGATCGGCGGGATGATCGCGGTCGTGTACACGGATCTGCTGCAGCTGGTCATCATGGTGCTGGGCGCGATCTGCGCGGTGCCGCTGGCGATCCGCCAGGTGGGCGGGGTGGAGCCGCTCTTCACCTACGTCGAGGCGGTGAACCCGCTGACCTTCAGCTGGGAAGCGATGCCCGCCCTGCTGCTCTTCACCATGGCGCTCTCCTTCCTGCTGGGCGGGGTGGCGACCCCCGAGAAGCTCATCCGGCTCTACGCGATGCGCGACATGCGCACCATTCGCCGGGGTATCCTGCTCACCATCATCGCGGTCACCAGCCTGAACCTGATGGTGTTCGTGCTCTCGCTTGCGGCGGTGGTGCTCTTCCCGAATCTGCCGACCGGCGACCTGGCGATGCCCATGCTGGCGACCGCGGTCCTCCCGGCGACGCTGGGCGCGATCCTGCTGGCGGCAATCACGGCGGCCATGATGTCCACCGTGGACTCGCTCCTGCTGGTGGCAGGGTCGGCGCTTTCGGTCGACATCTACCAGCTGTTCCGCCCCGACGCCCCGCCCGGGCGGCGGCTGTGGGTGGACCGGCTGGGCATCCTGGTGGTGGGGACCATCCCAGTGGTGCTGCTCCTCAGCGGGGTGGGGGAGGGCGAGCTGGTCCAGTTCATCGTGCTGCTCTTCACCGCACTCATGGCGTCGAGCTTCTTCATCCCGGTCGTGGTCGGGGTTTACTGGCGGCGGGCGACCCGGGAAGGGGCGGCCGCGGCGATGGTTGGCGGCGTGACTACCGCGCTCGCCTGGGAGGGGTGGGGGCCGGCGGACGCGATCGACCCGGTGCTTCCGGGCTTCCTGGTCTCGGCTCTCCTGATGGTGACTGTCAGCCTGCTCACGCCGCCGCCTCCGGCGAGTGCGACCGAACCTTACATCCCCGCGCCCAAAACGACGGAGTGAAGCGATGCGCGTATCGAAGATGGTCACCGCAGTCGACGCCCACGCGGGCGGGGAGCCCGGCCGAGTCATCGTCGGCGGGGTGATGGACGTCCCCGGGAAGACGATGTTCGAGAAGAAGCTCTGGCTGGAGCGCTACCGCGACGATCTGAGGCGGCGCATGCTGCGCGAGCCCCGGGGTTACCCGGCTCTCTGCTGCAACGTCATCCTGCCCCCGACTCGCCCGGAGGCGGACGCCGGCTTCGTCATCATGGAGCACACCGAATACCCGGCCATGTCGGGCAGCAACACCATCTGCGTGGCCACGGTGCTCATCGAAACCGGGATGGTGGCCGCGACCGAGCCGGTTACCGAATTGGTGCTCGAGGCGCCCGCGGGGCTGATCCGGGTGCGCGCGGATGTGGCCGGGGGCAAGGTCACGCGTGTCACCTTCCGCAACGTCCCCGCCTTCGCCCTGCATCTGGACGCCGTCGTGGATGTGCCCGGGATTGGCAGGGTGACCGTGGACGTGGGCTACGGAGGAATGTTCTACGTCATCGCGGATGCCGAGCAGTTCGGCATCGAACTCCTGCCCGAGAACGGCGGCCAGATCGTGCGCGTGGGCGAGATGCTGCGCGTGGCGGCGACGGAGCAGCTGTCGTGCGCCCATCCCCTAAACCCGGAGATGGGCGGCGTGTCGATCTCGCAGCTCTCCGGACCGCCCCTGGGGGACGCCCACCGGCGCAACGCAGTGACGGTCTCCACGGGGCGGCCGAGCTGGGACCGGCCCGAGAGCTGGAAGGGCTGCCTGGACCGCTCGCCTTGCGGGACCGGCACTTGCGCCAAGATGGCCGTGTTGCACGCCAAGGGGGAGCTCCGCCTGGGAGAGGAGTTCCGCCACGAGAGCATTATCGGGACCGTGTGGACGGGCAAGCTGGTCGAGGAGACCGAGGTGGGCGGCATGCCCGCGGTCGTGCCGACGCTCAGCGGCACCGCGTGGATCACCGGGATCGCCCAGTACGTGCTCGACGACACCGATCCCTTCCCGGAGGGGTTCACCGTGGGGGATATTTGGGCGGAGTGAGAAGGGCTCAGCATCTGCATGGACGCAACGCGGTGCGTAGGGTTCCGGATGCCGGCCGCATTCAGTCCGGGCGCCAAGTAGCTCAGCGCTCTCTTGCCCGTGCCAGGAACTCGTCGCCTGTTCGGCACTCCACGACGCCGTCGGCGATCGCTGCGATCCGGTCGGGATCCGAGATGCCCTCGAGCAGAGGCCTCAGCTGCTCGGCGGTGCTGCTTCCGAACCTGCGGGCCGTCATCCGATACAGCAGCTCCCGCGCTTCCTGCCGGCCCTGTTCGATGCCCTTCTCCAGCCACGCCTGATTGAGTTCGTCGCCCCACTTCTTCACGCGCTCGGCCAATGTCGACATCGGTCCCTCCTTCCGGTTCCAGGTCCGTAACTCCATGCTCCTCCCGGCGGGGTCCGCCCGCGCCGCCAGCACCTGCGTGATCCACGCTTCAAACGCGTCCAGCAGCGCTGTCTCACCCATACGCAGGAGCCAGTCCGCGAGCGACGCCCCCAGGTGTTCCAGCTGCCCCGCAGATCCGGCCTGCTCGAGCATCGCGACCAGCGACACCACGTTCTCGGGCGGAAGCCGGGACGGGTCGAGCGCTCTCAGGTCCAATAGAGAATATCGGTGCCGCGGCAGGTATCCAACCAACTCTGCCGGCACCGGCGCGAACAGATCGCGCATTTCCATCGCCGCGTCCCAGCGCCGTTCGCCGTTGTAGATTACGACCGGAAGGACGGGTGGAAGCGCCCCGCCAGGACCGCGATCCTCCCGTCCCAGGGCGTGAAGGATCTGGACAGTGTAGTCGAGCATGCGCAGCGCCATGCGGGAGTCGACCGTGGACTGAAACTCCAGCACGACCATCAAGTAGAGCCAGCCACCGCCAACGGTCCGGATCTTCCAGAGCATGTCGGCGTGGCGCTGCCCCAGATGTTCGCTGACGAAGCTGGCGGGAAGCCGTTCGAGCGTGGTGAAGTCAAGGTGGCGGGAGAGATCGCCGGCGAATCCGCGCAGGAGGTCGGCTACCGTGCGCGGGTGGCCGAAGAGCTTCCTGTACGCGCCGTCGTGCTTGGGTCGTTGGGATGGCCTGCTCGTCCCGGGCATCGTCTGACGCTTCCCGGCGGGGAAGGACGGTGGCGCGGCCCGGGCGGGTCGCCTCCGGGTCCTTCGGTGGTCGCGGGAAAACGATGGGGCCGAAGCGCGGGCGTCAGAATGGCCGGATGGGCTACCCCGCCTGGCCCCCGTGCCCACAGAAACGCAGTGCCGTCAGGGCGAGCGTGCGGGTGACGGTCTCAAGCTCCGCGATGGGAACCCATTCGTCGGGCCGATGGGCGTTGCGCACGTCTCCCGGGCCGAACATCACCGTCGGAGTGTGCCCCACGTTCACCAGCAGCTGCATGTCCGCCCCGTAGGGCATCCCCTCGATGCGCGGATCGCGCCCTTCCACGTCGCGGAACGCCCCGGCCAGGGTGCGGACGATGGGGTCCGAAGGGTCGGTGGTGGCCGGATGGAACTGCCCGCCCCACCACTGCACTTCCGGCGGATAGCGCTGCAGCCAGGGGTCCGAGCGCGCCGCGGCGGCGACCGCCTCCTCGAACATCGACTGTGCCGTGGCGGGCTCTTCACCCACCGCCACCCCGTAGCGCCCTTCGAAGCAGAGGCTTTCGGGCACGTTCGACGCCCACTCCCCCGCGCGCACCGTTCCCACCGATAGCGGGAAGGCCACGTCGTAGTGAGCGAAGAGCGGGTCCGAGACCCCTGAGTTGCGTCGCGCCTCGAGCGCCTGCAGCGCCCGGTAAATGGGGATGAAGCCATCGATGGCGCTGACCCCCTCGGTGCGCAGGGCGCCGTGCGCGGAACGGCCCCTCACTCGGATGCGGAAGTTGAGCGCGCCCCCCTGCGCGGGCGCGAGCGACAGGCGGGTTGGCTCGATGACCACCGCGCCGTCGGCGGTGTAGCCGCGCTGGATGGCGGCCAGGGTTCCTGCGCCCCCGTCCTCCTCGGCGATCACGCTCTGGAGGAGGAGCGGCCCGTCCAGCTCTACACCCGCCTCCGCGATGGCCCGCGCCGCGTAGAGACCACAGCAGAGCGCCCCCTTCATGTCCAGCGCGCCGCGGCCTACCAGGTTGCCGTCGCGGATGGTGCCCTGCCAGGGCGGAACCGTCCACCTCGACTCGTCGCCCGCGGGCACGACGTCGACATGCCCGTTGAGGATGAGGGAGCGGCCCGCGCCGTGCGCGCGCCCGAGCGAGCCCACCACCCCGAGCGACCGTCCCCGCTCGATCTCGGTGCTGAAGCGCGGGTGGGTGCGCAACTCGTCGAAGTCGATCTCCCAGACATCCACCTCCATGCCCGCCGCCCGCATCCATTCCGCCATCTGTTCCTGGGCGGGCGTCTCCCGGCCCCGGTCGGTGGGGATCGCCACCAGCCGCGAGATGGTGTCGAGCAGGCCATCCATGTCGACGGCGGCGAGCACGCGGGCTTCGGTGGGGGTGAGGTTGGGGGTGGGTGGTGTCATGGGGTTCTTGGTCCGGGTGGTCGGGGGGCGTTGGTTCCGGGGGATAGGGTCATGCTCGGGCCAGTGACTCAGGCTGGAGGCATGACCGGGCCCCTAAGGCGTCGCGAAGCTGGTGGAAAGATGAGGATGCGCTGCGGATCCGCCAATCTCGCTCGCCGGCGCTCGCGGAACTACCGTTTTCTGTTGGCGGTTGCCGCCGGCCATCCAGGTAGACCGCTATCGGTTGCAGGCGGAGCGGCAGATGGAGAGCGGGGACTACGCTGCGGCCCTGGAGACCTTGGAGCAGGTACTGACACTGCAGGCGGAACACGAACTGGAGCTCCCGGAGGGGTTCTGGGTCCAGCGCGCGGAAGAGGCGAAGGCATCGGCGGATCGGCGGGCGGCGCTGGAGCCGGGCACGGTGTTCCGGGACTGCGCCGCGTGTCCGGAAATGGTGGTGGTACCGCCGGGGAGTTTCATGATGGGGTCGCCTGCGACGGAGGAGGGCCGGGATGATAACGAAGGGCCACGTCACCGGGTGACGATAGGGTATCCGCTGGCGGTTGGGGTCTACGAGGTGACGTTCGCGGAGTGGGCCGCCTGCGTGCGCGCGGGCGGATGCGCGGGATACCGTCCAGAGGACGCGGGGTGGGGCCGGGGGAGGCGTCCGGTGATCTACGTGAGCTGGGAGGATGCGCAGGCGTATGTCGAGTGGATGTCGAGCGAGACAGGGGAGGAATACCGCCTGTTGAGCGAGGCGGAGTGGGAATATGTGGCGCGTGGGGGGACGCAGACGGCGAGGCATTGGGGAGCCAGTTCGTCGGGGCAGTGCGGTTACGCGAACGGGTACGATAGGACCGGGGATCAAAAGCACGACTTTCTGTGGGACCCGATTTCCTGCTCGGACGGACATGCGGACACGGCGCCGGTAGGTTCGTTCGAACCGAACGCTTTCAGACTGTACGACGTGTTGGGGAACGTATGGGAATGGACGGACGATTGTTGGAACGAGAGTTACGCGGGCGCTCCGACCGACGGGAGCCCTTGGGCAAGCGGAGATTGTACCCTTCGTGCGTTGCGCGGCGGCTCCTGGTACGACGTACCGGACCTCCTCCGCTCGGCGGACCGCAACAGGATCCGGGCCGGGAGCGGGCTCAGCTACAGCGGGTTCCGTCTGGCCCGGACAATAAATTGAAACCTTCCTCTTTACCTCTTTACTTCTTTCACGGGGGTCCAGGGGGCACCGCCCCCTGGTCGCTGCCAAGCGACCGTCTTCACCTTGATTTTCGGATTCACCCGCACTATTGGATGAGCGTTTGAGCAACGCCGAAGCGAACGGGACGCAGGCTACTGAGCCGCAAGCGCCGCAGGCCACCGAGGAGGAAGCGGCGCAGACCAGCAAGCCGCAGACTGCGCCCCCCGGCAAGGCTCAATCGGCGCGACCCCGCGGGGACGGAGCGCGCGTCACCGGCCCCGCCATCGAGCGCCACTACCAGTTCATCCTCTGGCTGGTCCCGGCTCTCGACCGATTTCCCCGAGCGCAGCGCTTTCTGCTCGGGGATCGCATCCAGCGCGCCGCCTTGGATGTACTGGAATCGCTCATCGAGGCGACCTACACGCGGCGGCGTCAGGCGGCCCTGGCCCGGGCCAATCTCGGCATCGAGAAGCTCCGCTTTCTGATGCGTCTGGCCCACGACCTGCGCTACCTCGACCGCCGCCGCTACGAGTTCGCCGCGCGCTCCCTCGACGAGACCGGCCGCAAGATCGGCGCCTGGATCAAGACCCACCGTGCCAACAAAGTCGCGCGACCTGTTTGACGCCATCGCGTCCTTTCCCGCGCTCCGGGCGGCGGCCCTGCGCGCGGCGAAAGGGAAGCGCGCCAAGCCCGCCGCGGCATCCTTCCTCGCCAACCTCGAGAAGGAGGTGCTGCGGCTGGAGCGGGAGCTCAGGTCGGGGCGCTACCGGCCGGGCCGCTACACGGTCATCGAGATCTTCGACCCCAAGCACCGGATGGTCTCCGCGGCTCCGTTTCGCGACCGGGTGGTGCACCACGCCTTCTGCGCGGTCTGCGAGCCCATCTTCGAGCGCGGCTTCGTCTACGACAGCTACGCCAACCGGAAGGGGAAGGGGACGCACCGCGCCGTCGCCCGCTACGAGAAGTTCCGCGACCGCTTCAAGCATGTCCTCCGCTGCGACATCTACCGCTACTTCCCCGCGGTGGACCACGCGATCCTGAAGCGCGACCTGCGCCGCCGGCTCGCCTGCGCGCCCACCCTCGAGCTGGCCGACCGCATCATCGATGGCTCGAACCCGCAGGAGCCGGTCAACCTCTATTTCCCCGGCGACGACCTGTTCGCGCCCTTCGCGCGACGTCGCGGGCTCCCGATCGGGAACCTGACCAGCCAGTTCTTCGCCAACGCCTATCTCAATGGCCTCGATCACTTCTGCAAGGAGGTGCTGCGGGCCAAAGGCTACCTCCGTTACGTGGACGACTTCGCGCTCTTCCACGACGACCCGGCACAGCTCGAAGAGTGGCGCCGGCGCATCGACGGGTTCCTGGAGTGCCGCCGCCTGCGCCTTCACCCGCTCAAGACGCACATCGCTGAGTCCGCGACTCCCGCCACCTTCCTGGGGTTCGTGCTGCTGCCGGGCGGTCGCCGGCGCCTGCCGGAGGAGAACGTGCGCCGTTTCCGCAACCGGTTGCGGGGCCTGAGGGACCGCTGGCGGCACGGCACCGTGACCCGCGAGGAGGTCGAACAACGCATACAAGCGTGGATCGCGCACGCGGACCACGCCGAGACCTGGCGCTTGCGCCACGCCATCTTTAGGGCGGGATGGTTCGATCCAGCCCTGAAGCCTGACCACCCCCCTGCCAACGTGTGTTGCGCGGCGGCTCCTGGAACAACGAACCGGACAACCTCCGCTCGGCGAACCGCAACAGGAACCAGGCCGGGAACCGGAACAACAACAACGGGTTCCGTTTGGCCCGCACGCTCGCCCGCCTGAACCGACGGCCTCACGGGGCCGCCGGGCGTGCAAACGAGCGTCCAGGGGTGGTCATGATGATCCCCAGGCCGCTTGCCCCGCGCGAGCGGGGGAGGGGCGCTGGTCGATCAGCTTGGGCGCCCTCGAGGCCGAGCGACATCGACATGCGCTCTGAGGATAAGCGAGCGGCCCGGGCCGTGCGGGCGCCCGAGCGATCCGACCACCCCCAGCGACCGACCGCGCTCGATCTCGATGCTGAAGCGGGGGTGGGTGCGCAGCTCGTCAAAGTCGATCTCCCAGACATCCACATCCATGCCCGCCGCCTGCATCCATTCCGCCATCTGTTCCCGGGCGGGCGTCTCCGGGCCCTGGTCGGTGGGGATCGCCACCAGCCGCGAGATGGTATCGCTCCTGTTCGCAATCCCCCCCCAATTTGGGAGGCGCAATCGCGTGTTGTATCCTTCATCTTTTGAAGATCAATCAGCCAAGAGGGTCGGCTCCGGACAACAGAGGAGACGTCGCATGGGAGCACAGGATCAGTTCGAGCGCATTCTCGTGTCGCTGCACGAGGCCGCTCTCGACCCTGTGCACTGGCCCGTTGCGGCCGGCCTGATTGAGGACGCTAGCGGCTCGAAGGGCAATGCACTGGGGTTCGGCGGGGGAAGTTGGGGAGACGCGACGGTTGCCTTCACGCGCGTTGTCATCGGCGGGCAACGCCGCGAAGACCTGGAGCGACGGTATTTCAGCGACTACTGGCACCGGGACGAACGCGTCCCACGTCTCCTCGGGCTTCGGCACGGCGAACTGGCCCACAACGACGATCTGTACACCGACGCGGAGAAGAGGACGTCGCGAGTCTACAACGAGTTTTTGGGCGATACCGAGTCACAACACGGCCTCAATGTGCGTCTGGACGGCCCGCAGCGATCCAACATTGTGTGGCAACTTGGCGACCCCATCACACGCGGCGGCTGGGGCTCGGCCCAAGTCGAGACTGTAACGCGCCTCCTTCCGCATGTGCGGCAATTCGTATGTGTGCGCCAGGTCCTCGCCGATGCCGGGGCGCTGGGGAGCTCGCTCGTCGAGCTGCTCGACAACAGTCGCTTCGGCGTCATCCATCTTGGCCGGCGCGCGGGGATCATGGCGGCCAACGACCGGGCGCGCGACCTCCTGCTGCGGGGCGACGGGCTGCATGACCGGAGGGGTTGCTTGCGGGCCCAAGCGCCTGCTGAAGACATCGAGTTGCAGCGCCTGCTGGCGCGCGCGGCCCCCCCGCTCGGGATCGTGGCTACGGCGGGCTCGATCGCGATCGGGCGCTCATCGACCCGCGCGCGGCTGGTCGTGCACATCAATCCCGTCACCGATCGCAAGTGGGATCTGGGCGGGCGGCAGGTCGCTGCGGTCGTACTGATCGTCGACCCGGAGAGCCGGCCCCGCATTGATGTCGAGCTCGTGGCGCGCGCCCTGGGCCTCAGTCCGACCGAGAGCCAGCTGGCCGTCATGATCGCCGCTGGCCATACAGTGCGTGACATCGCCGAGGCTACGGGGCGCACGGAAGGCACGATCCGTTGGCACCTCAAGAAGATCTTCCGCAAACAACGCGTCTCGAGCCAGGTCGCCCTGGTGCGGCGGGTGTTGGCATTCGACGGCTTCCCAAGCCTCGGGGGCGGATCACCCGCGCGCGACGATCCGGGCTCGGGCGCGCCCTGACCAACTCCGCCGTCCGCGCCCTGAACGCAGGCGCGCATCTGTGTCCGCCCACCGTACCCGCCATATTTGCTGGGGAGAGTCGGGAAGGCACGATCCGTTGGCACCTCATGATGATCTTCCCCAAGCAAGGCGTTTCGCGGCAGTCCGCCCTGGTGCGGCTGGTGTTGGCGCTGGACGGACTCCCTGATCGGGGTGACGGATCCCCCTCGCCAGACCATCCGGGCTTCGGCTTCACCCGTCCATAACGCTCGCAGCGCCAGCCCTGCTCCTGCTGCCCGCCGCAATCGCTGGCGGACTTGTTGGGGCAAGAGTACGTTCTGCCGCAGCAGCCGTCGTCCATCGGAGCCACGAATTGGACTCATTTCGCGCGCAGCTCGCAAACCGGGCGGTGTTCACAGTCACCACGCTGGCGGGTCTGGTCACCGGGGGAACGCAATGACCAGGGTGTTGTGCCTGGTGCTGGTTTTGGCCGGCTGCGTGCCGTTGCCCCTGTCTCGTGGTGGCGGTCCTGCGGCCAGCGTCCCGGTTGGGGCGGTTCTCCGTGTCGAGGTCACCTCGGACGAGGCGGCCGCGATCCGTGAGCGCACCATATATGCCGGCGCATTGATGCGCTATCATGCGTTTGTCAGCGATACCCACACCGTCGAGTTCCGACACGATGGCAAGCTTCTGGCAACGATCAACGATCAGGGCGTCGTGACATACAGTCCAGTGATCCTGTCGATGGCACCGAGAGCGGCGGGGGAGTGAAACTATAATATCGGGCTTCAGGTCGCCCGGACTATGACATGAGCCTGTCGTCGATCTCGTGATCCGAGCTTACAGGTCGGCTCTCGTGGAGTATGGGCAGTGGGCCGGGCGCCAGGAATGGCTGGATGGAACGGTCTTCCACCCGACGCCCCCTTACTCTTTCGACGACTCGCCCCTGCACGCTATTCTAGGGGCTGAGGTTCGTCGTGCCCGCATCAAGGAGGTCCCATGCGTTCTTTCAGGCTCGTCCTCGCGTCCGTGGTCGCCGTCGGCGCCGCGCTTTCCCCGGCGGTCAAGCTGGCTGCCCAGACGCCCGAACCCGATCCCTCGACCGTCACCCGCCTGACGGCCGAGCCCGCCGAGCTGTCGATGCGCGTCGGAGAGATCGTGTCCCTGCGGGTGACCGCCTATGACGCGAGCGGCGCGGTGGTGGACATCCCCATCCGGGTGAGCGCCCCGCGTCGGGCAATGCGCATCCGTGACGGGAGCGTCGAGGCGTTCGAGGCCGGCCAGTACGAGCTGGTTGCGATGGTGGTGATGCCCGCTAGCGGGGCGCCGGTAGCCGAGCTCACCGTGCCGGTGGTGGTGGACTGGCCGGCGGTCGCGGCCGTCGAAATCGACCCGGGCGCGGACATCCTGTACGCCGGTTCGACGATCCGCTACACGGCGGCTGCCCTCCACGCCGACGGGTCGGCGCGCCCGTTCGCGGAGGTGGACTGGTCGGTCTCCGATTCGGAGGTCGCCACCGTCGACGCCTTCGGCAATGTGAGCGCGGGCCAACCCGGTCCCGTCACCGTGACCGCCATGGTGGAAGGGGTGAGGGGTTCGGTCGACCGGACCGTGGAACCCTTCCCGGCCACGTCCCTGCAGCTGGAGGGGGGCGGGGGGGACCTGTTCACCGGCGACGTGGTGCAGTTCACCGCCAACGTGCTGGACGAGGCGGGCAGCGAAGTCCCGGGCGCGCCCGTCACCTGGTCGCTGGCCTACACACCCGATGACAGCATCGTGGCGCCCGCCGGGCCGGGGCAGGTCGACGACGGCCGCTTCGTGGCCGACTGGCCGGGGCTCTACACCGTGATCGCGAGCGCCGGCCACCTGTCGGGGCGCGAGTCGGTGCGGGTCAGCCGGCGCGAAGTGGTGCAGGAGCTGGATATCGTGGGGCAGGGGCGCGAGTCGCGCGTCTTCACCACCGACCTTTGGATCTGGGAAGGGGTTGACGGGCGCGACTACGCACTCACGGGCTCCAAGATGGGGAACGGGGTCACCTTCATCTGGGACATCACCGATCCCGCCAACATCGTCAAGACCGACTCGATCATCGTCGACGCGCGCACCACCAACGACGTCAAGGCGTCCCCCGACGGCCGCTACGGCGTCATCTCGCGCGAAGGCGCTTCCAACCGCCGCAACGGCGTGGTGATCCTCGACCTGGCCAACCCGGCGCACCCCACGATCGCCTCCATCTGGGACGAGGGCGTCACCGGCGGCGTGCACAACATGTTCGCCACCAACGAGCACCTCTTCGTCCTCTCGGCGGGCGACAAGTACGTCATTCTGGACATGGCCGACATCTACAACCCGCGCTACGCCGGCGAGTACGACCATCCGGACAGCCGCGTCCACGACGTGTGGGTGCACGACGGCATGGCCTACTCCGCGGAATGGGAGAACGGCATCGTCGTGGTCGACGTGGGGAACGGACGCTGGGGCGGCTCGCCCGAGAACCCGGTCTTCGTGACCAACGTCCCGCTCCCCTCGGGTCAGACGCACGCGATATTCCCGTATCTGCAGGAGTCGACCGGCAAGTTCTACCTCATCGCCGGGGACGAGATCGTCGGCCGTGAAGGGCTCGCCTGGGCAGGCACCGGCCCGGACCACAGAATTCAGTACGATCCGGATACGGGTCGGGGTGGATACCCGCGCGCCACGACGGGCTACATCCAGATCGTGGACTTCACCGACCCCGAATCACCCGAGATGGTGGCCCGCTACGAGGTGTCGGAATACGGTACCCACAACATGTGGGTCGAGGACGACATCCTCTACGAGGCCTACTACGAGGGCGGCTTGAGGATGGTGGATCTCTCCGGCGATCTGATGGGCAACCTCTACACCCAGGGACGCGAGATCTCGGTCTTCAAGGCGCACGATCCGCTCGGCTACATCCCGAACGCGCCGGCTGCCTGGGGCGTTATGCCGTGGAAGGGCAACGTCTTCTTCGCCGATATCAACTCGGGGCTCTGGTCGGTCAAGATTCTGCCGAAGGAGCGCCCGGTCAGTTGAACCAGCCGGGCCCTCGCGGCCCGGAAGCACATCTGCGCGCCCCGGCCGGAGGGAGCACGCATCCGCGGAAGGACGGGTGTGTCCCTACGTGCGCACGCGCGCCATGAGAAACGCGCCGAAGGCGAGGAAGACGGCGTTGGGGGTCCAGGCGGCGATCGTCGGTGACAGGGCTCCGGCTCCGGCCGCGGCTCCCAGGACCCGGAAGAGGATCAGATAGAGGGTGATCGCGGCGATCGACACCCCGACTCCATAGGCCGCTCCTCCACGCCGGGACGAGGTCCCGAGGGGCAGGCCGAAGAGCACCATGATGAAGGTGGCGACGGCGAGCGCCGTACGCTGCTCGCGCTCGACGACGTACTCGGAGGCGTCTCCCCCCGACCGTTCGATGATCCCCGACAGGCGGTCGATCTCCGCATTGGTCATCTGGTCACCGGCGCGGGGTCGCTCGAGCAATTCCTCCGGATGCTCGGAGAACCCGCGTGTCTTCATGCTCTCGAAGCGGTAGGTCTGCTCGCGGGAATCGGGGAGCAGGTGGCGCAGATAACCGTCGCTGAAAGTCCATCCCGACTCTTCGTTGAAGTAGGCACGGTCCGCGACGACATGCAGGGAAGGTCCCATCGCCGGGATCGTATCCTCCGTCGCCGACTCGCGCTCCAGCACCACGTCCTGCAGCTCGCGCGCCATCACGGTCAGCCGGCGAACCGAGAGGGTGTGCCCGTCTTCGGTCTGGTAGACGAAGTTTATGCGCCAATCCCGACTGAAGTCTCGCCTTTCGAGGATGTCGGAGGCGGCACGGTTCGTGCGCGGAACGATGTCGCTGATGTAGAGCGACACCCCCGACAGCGCCACGCCCAGGACCAGCGCGGGCACCGCCAGGCGGTAGAAGGAGATGCCGCCCGCCTTGGCGGCGACGATCTCCCGGTGAACGGTCATGGCGTGAATGGTGAAGACGGCCGCAATGAGGGTCGCCATCGGAAACGCCCAGAAAACGAACTGGAGGATCTGGAGCACGTACGCCGTGGCGACATCGGCCATGGACAGCCCCTGGTCGATGTATTCGTCGATGTTTTCCGTGAGGTCGCCGATGACGAACAGGAGGGGCACGGCGGCCACGAAGGCCAGGAAGATTCTGAGAAAGTTGGTCGCGATCAGCCGGTCGAGCAGCCTCATGGGTCTACGCTCCGATGTGCCCGTGGTCCACGCGAACCCCACGTGGTCTCCGCAGCCGGCCCACTTGCCTCATCAGGCGCTGCAACACGCCCGCCTGGCCAGAGTCTCGCGGAGCCGACACCGCGCGACCCATGCGCGAAGCCAGCCAGATCCCGGCGGTCAGGAAGATGAAGTTGGAGATCCACATCGCCACGTTCGGCTCCATGTAGCCCCGGTCGGCGAGTGACTCGCCCCCGATCAGCGTCGTCCAGTAGATGGCGAAGATGGTCCCCGACAGGACGATCACGGTGCCCAGCCCTCCCCGGGGGAAGCGGATGGCCAGGGGAACGCCCACGAGTACGAAGACGAAGCAGGCGATCGCGATGGCCCACTTCTTGTGGAACTCCACGCGGTAGCGGTTTTCGTTGAGCAGCAGCCCCTCTTCGCGCACGGCGTTGGTGCGCAGAGTGGCGGTGACGGTCTCCGTGACCGCGTCCGGGGGCGTCAAGTCCAGGTCGGCGAGGATGTTTCGCTGCGTCGCGAGCGCACCGGGCGGCAGCAGATCGTCGATCTCCTCCCCTTCCACAGCCTCGATCCCCAGCGCCTCGCGCACGGCGCCCCGCGAGCGCGCCAGGCTGGTGCGGCGGACCTCGGCCAGTTCCTCGCGGACCTTGCGCACCTCGGCCGCCAGCATGGCGGTGGACATTTCGCGGTCTCCGCGCTGGTCGCTGCTGCTGCGTTCCAGCGCATCCACGACTCCCCGCATGGGAATAATCTGCTTGGCGAACGCCAGCTGCCGGAAGCCCGCCGGACGCGAGTCGCTCACCTCGTAGGCGCTGCCGTCATAGAGGGTCAGGAAGAGATCCGTGCCGTCTTCGTCGAACGCCATCGTGCCGCGCGCGGCATAGATGGTGCGATATTGGTCGTATTCGCTAACGTCGAAGATGGTGACATCATCGAGTTCATTGGTGAGCGGGTCGATGGCATGCGCCTGCAGGAAGTAGCGCGTCGCGCCGTCCACCGCGCGGATCTCGTTGATCACCTGCTCGCGCAGTCGAAACGTCGGGCTTTTGCCCTGGACGTCGACCATGAGGTTCTTGAGACGATGGTTGGATTCGGGGAGCAGACGGTCGTGCAGCACGAAGACGAGGGCAGCCGCGATCGTGCCCGCGGTGAGAAGGGGAAGCAGAATCCGCGCCGGGCGCACGCCGCCCGCCGACATCGCGGTGATCTCGTTCGCCTCCGTCAGCTCGGAGAAGGCGTAGAGTACGGCGACCAGCACCGACATCGGTATGGTGAGGGCCAGGGTGTGCGGGAGAGAAAGGAGCAGGAATTCGGCATAGACCTGCCAGGGCAAGCCCTTGCCCATGAGCGCGCCCATTCTCAGGGCGACCAGGTTGAGGAAGAACAGGCCGGTCAGCACAGTCAGCGAAAAGAAGAACGGCGCCACATGTGCCCGGATCAGATACCGCGTGAGAATGTTCATCCGTAGTCGGTCGCGGGTTACACGGTGAGCGAGCCTCCTTCAACTCGCACCGTACACCGGCCGCGTGCCGGTGGTCCCGGGCGCGGGGGTTCGCGCCCCGGAGGACGAACCGCCGAAATCGGCGCGGGCTTCGCGGCTGTCGGAGCGGTGATGCTGGCATGCGCGCTCGTCCCCGGGAAGGCCATGGCGTCCGCTCCCCTGGTGCCCGCGTCTCCCCAGGCCGCTCCCGCAGCCGACTCGGTGCGATGGCGGGGACCATTCCTGGCTGAGCCGCCGCCGCTTGCCTCCCCCGCGCCGCCCTCGCCCGTGCTCGTCCAGCTCGGGCTGGCCCGCGTTCCGCTTCTATTCGAAGTTGCCCTGGAGCTCGCTCCCGGCATCGGCTCGCCCTGGTTCCGGTCGCCTCTGCTGCGGCTTCCGGGTCCGCCCCCCTCGTCGCCCCTGCGACCGGGAGCCGTGCTGGCGACGCGCATCGCGCGCCCGGCGGCGGAAGAGGCGGCCGAAGAACCCGGGCCGGTTCAGTTCCTGCCCGAGCTGCCCGTCGCGCCGGAAGCCGCTCTGCCGCCGCGGGCCGGCCCGGTGGAGTTCGCCGATCTGGATGTGCGCATTCGGGGCAGGGGCGAGTTCGGAGGTGACTGGACCCGCTTCCGCCCCTGCGACGCCGGCATCCAGCTGGGGTGTCAGCCCGGCCTCCTCCCCCGCCTCGTCCCCGAACTGCAGTTCGGCGTCCAGATGGGCGGCACCATCTCCGACCGGATCGTGGTCAACGTCGACTACGACCAGACCCGCGAGTTTTCGGCGACGAACAACATCAACGTCTTCTATCGGGGGGTGGAGGACGAGATTCTGCAGCGGGTCGAGGTTGGCGATGTGACCTTCGGACTCCCGGAGTCGCGCTTCCTCACCGAGGGCATCCCCGCCGGCAACTTCGGTCTGCGCGCCACCGGCCAGCTGGGCCCGGTCGACTTCGAGACCGTGTTCGCGCAGCAGAAGGGTGACCTATCGTCGCGCGAGTTTCGTCTGGCCGGCGCGGGGACCGACCGCGCTTTCGTTCAGGAAGACACCCTCGTGGTCGACAACGCCGACTATGTGAGGGGCCAGTTCTTCTTCCTCGCCGACCCGCGCAATCTCTTCGACTACCCTCACATCGACATCCTGGCCGCCGACCCCAGCACCGTGCCCTCGTCCGCCATCCCGGGCGCCGAGCCCATTCAGCTCTACCGCTTCGAGAGCGATCCCGTGACCCGCCAGCAGGTGGAGGGCTACATCCAGGCGGACGCCTCCGCCACGCTCGGAGACGACACCGTCACGGAGTCGGGCTGGTTCCGCTACCTGCAGCCCGGGGTGGACTTCTTCGTGCACCCGAGCGGGCTGTGGATCGCGCTGCGCAGTCCGCTGCGTCGCGACGAAATGCTGGCGGTGACCTACATCACCGCTGCCGGGGACACCATCGGAGACTACAACCCGGAGCGCATTCACAACGAGGGAGGGCGCCCTCGTCTGTCGCTGCTGCGCGCCTCGCAGCCCAACCACCAGCCCGCCCGGCCCACGTGGGATCTGGAGATGCATCAGGTCTACCGGGTCTCCGGTTCCAACGATGTGGAGATCCCTTCGGTCTCGCTGGAGATTTCGGTCGGCGAGCTGAGCGCCGGGCGGACCTTCACTCGCGGTCTCGCGGGGGAGGACATTACCTACCTGAAGCTGCTCGGGCTCGACGAAGAATCCCCGGCCGACGTCCTGGACCGCGCCTACGTCTACAAGCCAGCAGCTGACGCCTTCGAGGATCGGCCGCCGGTTT
The DNA here is from genome assembly GCA_965237885.1 of Longimicrobiales bacterium. Lineage (GTDB taxonomy): Bacteria > Gemmatimonadota > Gemmatimonadetes > Longimicrobiales > Gaopeijiaceae > BD2-11. The sequence continues at coordinate 3,105,881 of CBDEGN010000002.1, forward strand.
CGGGCACCTTCATCGTTTTCCCGACGCTGAAGCCCTTTGCCCAGCCGCCTCCGGTGCCCTCCCTCGGGCTCTCGTACGAACAGACTTCCGAGATTCTCGCGGGAGATGCCAACCCGGAGATCTACGATGCGGTGGACCCCTTCGAGCGGCAGAACGCGGGGCTCTACTGGCTGACCATTCCGTTCCGCGTGCGCAGCGAGGGCATCGTGTCCTCCTTTTCGCTGGGCGCGCTCGGCATCCGCGACGGCAGCGAACGCCTTGCCTTCGGCGACCGCGTTCTCGAAGCGAGCACCGACTACATCATCGACTATGACATGGGCCAGGTGACGCTGCTCGACGCGGAGAACCTCTTCGCAACGGATCCGGCGGCGGATCTGCGCGCCACCTGGGAGCAGCAGGCGCTCTTCCAGATCGCCCCGACCTCGGTCTTCGGCATGAACGCCAGCTACGCTCTCGGCGAAGTGGGCGAAGTGAACTTTCTGGGGCTCTACCAGCGCGAGAAGGGGCTCATGCGCCGCCCCCAGCTGGGCGTGGAGCCCGCCTCGATTCTCCTCGGGGGCCTCAACGGCCGCATGGAGATGGATCTGCCGGCGCTGGACCGCGCGCTGGACCGGGTGCCGGGGCTGAATCATTCCGGGGTTTCGAGCCTCCGCGTGGCCGGAGAGATGGCGCTCTCCCTCCCCAGCCCGAATACCGCGGGAGATGTCTACCTCCACGACTTCGACTCCTCAAACGATCTGCCGCTGTCGAGCCTGAACACGAGCTGGCGCCTGGGCAGCGCCCCCCAGTTCCGCGATGGCGCGCTGCAGGCTCTTCCGCCGGCGCTCGGGCCGAGCGACATCGCCTCTCTCGAGTGGCAGCATACCTGGATCACCGAGGGGGCAAGCGGGGACAGCACCGGCGTTTTCGAGGGGTTTCTTCCCCGCAACGACATCGACCGGCAGATCAACGTGGCCGGAAACGAGATTCGCGAGCCCGGGCTGCTGATCACCTTCGGCATCGAGGAGAGCGGCGCCGGGGGACGCTTCGACCGGCGGCGCTGGCGTTCCGTCACGACCAATCTCAGCAGCACCGGCCTCGACCTGACGCGCACCGAATTCCTCGACCTCTATATCGCGGGAGGCGAAGCCCTCACCTTCATCTTCGACCTGGGAACGGTGAGCGAGGACGCGCTCTTCGTGGATGAAACCGGGCTCGCCAACGGGTCGCGCGAGGACGGAGCCGCCTGGGGGCTCGGGACGCTCGACCAGGAAGCCGACCCCCGCAAGGGCGAGATCTGGAACGACGAGCTGGACCATCGTGGACTCTGGGGCGAGACCTGCCAGGCGACGCGGGCCGTGGCCTACCGCATCGGCGACGCGAGGGTGAACTGCACACGGGGCAACGGACGGCGGGATACGGAAGACCTGGACGGGGACGGCAACCTGGATACCGACGAGCGCTACATGCGTTACGTCGTGGAGCTCGACGGGTCCTCTCCCTATCTGGTGCGGGACACCACCGGGACCGGAACCCGCTTCCGCCTCTACCGGATTCCCCTGCGCGGACCACACGGCGTCAATCCGGGCGGGATGTTCACCGACGGGGACTTTCGGGCCATCAAGCAGCTGCGCCTGTCGGTGGCCGGCAACGCGGAGGGAGCCGCGGTGCTGGCGCGCATGCGGCTGGTGGGCTCGCGCTGGGTGAAGCGCGCGGGCGAAGGCGTAGTCTCCGGGGTGGTGGGGGACGATCCCGGGACGGGCGGCACGGTTGAGGTGAGCCCGGTCAGCGCGGTCGAGGTCGGCGCCGCCTACCAGCCCCCGCCGGGGGTGGTCGAACAGCTGGACGATCCCACCACCGCTCTCGGGGCGCAGGGGGTCGAGTTCAACGAGAAGGCGCTCGGCATCCGCTATCGGGGGCTGCCCCCCGGGGAGCGGGCGGAAGTGTATCACCGGTTTCCCCAGAGGCCCAGGAACTTCCTCACCTACCGCCAGGCGCGCATCTGGGCCCTGGCGCGCAACGGCGACTGGGGGATGGAGCGCCCCTCCTATTTCTACCTGAAGGTCGGCAGCGACGCGGACAACTTCTATCTGTACCAAACCCGGCTGGAGCCGGCGGTAGACCCCAACGGGGTGCGTTCGGACGACTGGCTTCCCGAGATTCTGGTGGACTTCGACCGCTGGCTGGAGCTGCGCAGCGAGGCGGAGCAGCGTCTGATCGACGATCCTCCGCCCGCGGGAGCGCCGGCGCTGGTAGTGTGGAGCGCAGACTCGACCTATGCGGTGGTCCTCCAGGACCGGGCGCGCGCTCCCAACCTGTCGCAGGTGCGCGAGCTCTCGCTCGGAGTGTGGAACCAGGGGGAATTCACCGACGACGGCGAGGTGTGGGTTAACGAATTCCGCCTGTCGAACGCGGTCACCGACCGGGGGCTCGCCAGCCATCTGAACGTGGATCTCAACGCCTCCGACTTCATGACGACGCGCATCTCGGTCTCGGACCGCGGTGCCCTGTTCCGCCAGCTGGAAGGGGATCCCAGCTACCAGCGCGACCAGCAGTGGACGGCCAACTCGACGATGCAGCTGAGCCGCTTCACGCCCGCCTCCTGGGGCATTGAACTCCCGCTCACCGTGTCGCACACCAGCTCAGGCCAGGACCCCACCTTTCTCCTGCGAAGCGACATCCGCGCGGACCGCCTGGAGCAGCTGCGCAAAGTCGCCTTCGATCGGACCCGGGTGGGCGTCTCGTTCCGCAAGCGAACACCGTCCACCAGTCCGTGGCTGGCAATATTCCTGGACGGCCTGAACGCGCGCGCGGGGTACTCCTCGGCCGAGTCCACGACCGCGACAACGGAGTCGGGCTCGCACGTGCTGGATGCCCGCGTCGGCTACGACCGCGCAGTGGAGCCGCGCACTCTGCCTGTGGTTCCGGGCTTTCTGGGCGGCGTCGTGCGTCTTCTGCTCCCGGAATCGCTGGAGGAACGGGTGCTGGCCAGCCGCCTGCGCTGGAGCCCGGAGCGGATCGGCTTCGGGGCGTCCTACGCCAACCAGCGCAACCAGACCCTGCGCTTCCAGCAGATCCTGCGTCTGCCGGGAGACAGCAGCGCCACGCGCACGAGTTCTCCCCGCAGAGGCATGGATACAGACGGGCGCGTCATCTTCCGCCCCTTCCAGTCTGTGACGGCGACCACCGATTTCACCTCCAGCCGCGACCTTCTTTCTCCCGAGCTGGCCGTGAGGGATCCGGCGGTGAGGCCGCTGCTGGCGCGGGAACGGTGGTATCTGGCGGGGATGGATCTGGGCTGGGAGACGAACCGCAGGCTGCGCACCAACATGCGCTGGGCGCCTCGTCCCGCCGACTGGCTGCAGTGGACCGTGACCTGGACGACCAACTACAACACGAGCCGCAACGCCACCCTGGTGCGGCGCCGGATCGCGGAGGCCGACACCCTTCGCGAGCTGCAGCGCAACGTGGGCGGACAGCGCAGTGCCAGCGCCTCGCTCACCTTCGATGCAGGCATGCTCGCCCGGGGCGGGCCCAGGAGACCGGGCGCCGCCGCCGGCCCCCGGCAGGGGATGATGCGCACCCTGGCAGGTGCGCTCTCGCCCTTCGTGGTCAACTGGCAGGACGGCATCATCTCCCGCTTCAACCGCGAAGTCCTGGACCCGGACATCTGGTATCAGTTCGGACTGAACGACCTGGAGGGATTCAGGGTCGTGGACGGAGCCACCGCGGCCACCCTCGTGGACCGGAACGGCTGGGCGTGGGGCTCGGGGCTGACGCTCCTGCCCGGGATCACCATCGATGCCGACTACTCGGTCACGGACATCGCCACCTTCGACACTCGCAGCGACCGGGCGTCGCACACCCGCAGCTGGCCCAACCTGGTCCTGCGGGCTGGCTCGGTGCCGCTTCCCTCTTTCGTGCGGCCAGTAGTCGAGCGCCTCACTCTGAACTCCGGATACCGCTTCGACACCCGCCGCATCTCGTTCGGCAGGGGAACCCAGCAGCAACGGCTGCAGGAAGACGCGACGATTCCCCTGGACGTGTCGGTGCGCTGGGGAGGCGGCTTCGCGACGAGCTACCGCACGACCCGGACGCGGGGCGAAGGCACGGACCCAACCGGGGACACCCGCCGGCGCCGCACCACCCATGTCTTCACCATGAGCGGCAGTTTCGTACCTCCGGGCAACTTCGGAGAGAGGCTGACGCGGCCCGTCCAGGCATCCGTGCGGTACAACCGGGCGGCGCAGAGCGACTGCCGCATCACCTCGGGGAACGACGAGTGCGTGCCCTTCGTGGATCAGTACAACAGCACCTTCAACCTCACTCTGGACACCGTGGTCTCCGATCTGCAGGTCGGCTTTCAGGCCAGCTATAACGATCGGCAGTCGAGTATCGGACAGCGGCTCGGCTCAACCCAGCTTCAGGTGGGCTTCTGGGGCCAGTTCATCTACAACGCGGGAGCCTTCGCCGGGCTCCCGTGAGACGCCCTATCGCGCCATTCTTTCGCCCGCCGGGTCGTGCGATCGTCTCGCATGACACGAGACGAATCCCGTACCCTGGCGATCACGGCAGGAGTTCTCTTCCTCGCCGGCGGCGTGCGAGCGGGGCTGGAGGTCATGCGGCCTCCGCTCGCCATCCATGCCGATACGGTGTCCGCGCAAGCGCTGGCGACCACCTCGCGCGAAATGCTGGACGAGGAGGAGCGGCGATCCGCTCCCCTCGCGCCCGGCGAGCGCATCGACCCCAATACCGCGGCCGAGGAAGAGCTTGACCGGCTTCCGGGCATCGGTCCGGCGGCGGCCCGGGCGATTGTGGAATCGCGTGCGGCTGACGGTCCTTTCGCGGAAGTCGGGGCCCTCGCGCGGGTGCGTGGGATCGGTCCGGCCACGGTCGACCGCCTGAGGCCGCATCTGGCCTTCGAGACGAGCGGCGGGGGACGTCCCGTACGGCGTGGGGCCGCCGGGGCGAGGCCCGCGACCGCCCCGGACGGGGCTTCCCCGGTGAACCCGCAGGACGCGATCCCCATGGACCTGAACCGGGCCACGGCGGAGGAGCTGGAGGACGTTCGCGGCATTGGCCCGGCGCTCGCAGCCAGGATCATCGCGCGGCGCGACGAAGTGGGCGGATTCACACGTGTGGAAGATCTCATCCAGGTGCGCGGCATCGGTCCAGTCATGCTGGAAACCATACGCAGCCGCCTCTTCGTGCGGCCATGACCGCTCGCGTCCCGGCACCAGCGGCGGGAGACGACCGTGCCGCCGATGGCACGCGCGGCTCCACGCCCCTGCGGGCGCTGCTCGAGGAGATGGTCGAGAGAGGAGCATCCGACCTGCACATCACGGCCGGGATTCGTCCCAGGCTGCGGATCGATGGCGAACTGAGCGACTCGCGCATGGGGCGCAAGCTCCTTCCGCAAGAGACAAGAGAACTGGTGCACTCGATCTTGACGGAGCCGCGGCAAAGCCGACTCGCGGCGGGCAAGGAGGTCGATTTCGCATTCGATCTGGCAGGCCTTGCCCGCTTTCGGTGCAACTGCTTCAGACAGCGCGGGCATCCGGCGATGGCCCTGCGGCGAATCCCGTATGAAATCCGTCCCCTGGAGGATCTGCGGCTGCCGCGCGCGGTGAGCCGGCTGGTGGAGCGGCCGCGCGGTCTGGTGCTGGTGACCGGGCCCACCGGCTCGGGCAAGTCGACGACTCTGGCGGCCATGATCAACCGCATCAACGACAGCCGTCGCGGGCACATCCTCACCATCGAGGACCCGGTGGAGTTCATTCACCTGCCCCGCGGCTGCATCGTCAGCCAGCGCGAGGTCGGAGTGGACACGATGAGCTTCACCAGCGCCCTCAAGTCCGCGACCCGCCAGGATCCGGATGTCATGCTCGTCGGCGAGATGCGCGATCCGGAGACGATTTCCGCGGCGTTGACCATCGCGGAGACCGGTCATCTCGTGCTCGCCAGCCTGCACACCAATTCGGCGCCGGCCTCGGTTCACCGCATCATCGATGCCTTTCCCTCCCGGCAGCAGGGACAGGTGCGCGCCCAGCTCGCGCTGGTGCTGGAAGGGGTCGTGACCCAGAACCTCCTGCCCCGGGCACGGGGACCGGGACGGGTCGCGGCGTGCGAGGTGCTGATCTGTACACCGGCGGTCCGCGCCGCCATCCGGGACCAGAAGGTGCACCAGATCCCGTCGATGATGCAGACGGGCAGGAAGCACGGCATGCAGACGATGAACGATGCCCTGCGGCAGCTGTGCATGAGAGGGGAGGTCTCGCTGGAGGCCGCGCTCCCGCTGTCCGGCGACCCCGGGGAACTGCTCCGTTCGGTCGGTGACGGCGGGTCGCTGTAGGCCGGCCGGGTTCGATGGCTCGTTCGGTCTACCGCTTGCCTCCGCAGCCGCAGGTCGAGCGGTTGTGGCACAGGATCCGGCAGAGACTTCGCAGACGCGTGCCTATGCGCGACATCGTCGTACTTGCACGCCAGTTCGCGACCATGATCCAGGCGGGTTTGCCCCTGGTTCAGAGCCTGGGTGTGCTCGCGGAGCAGACCGGAAACCGGAGGCTGGCGGCTGTCGTGGGCGAGGTGCGGTACGATGTCGAGTCGGGCCGGACGCTTGCCGGAGCACTGGGCGAGCATCCGGCGGTGTTCAACCAGCTGTTCGTCAGCATGGTGTCCGCGGGAGAGGCGGGCGGGGTGCTGGACACGGTGCTGGCGCGTCTCGCGGACTCTCTTGAGAAGACCGACAGGCTGGTGCGCAAGGTAAGGGGCGCGATGGTTTATCCGGCCGTGGTCCTGGCGGTGTCGGCGCTAGCCGTGCTCACTCTCCTCAAGTTCGTCATCCCGACCTTCCAGGAGATGTTCGAGGCGGCGGACATCCCGCTCCCTCTGCCTACGCGCGTTGTGATCGGCATCTCCACAGGGCTGCGCGACTGGTGGTGGCTGCCCGCCCTCGCCGCCGCCGCCGGATGGGCGGGACTGCGGCGCGCCCGGGCGACCCCAAAGGGGAGGCTGGCCCTGGACCGGATGATGCTGGCTCTCCCGGTGGTGGGAGAGCTGCAGTTGAAGATGGTGGTGGCCCGCTTTGCCCGTACGCTGGGCACTCTGGTGGGCTCCGGAGTGGCGATTCTGGAGGGACTCGAGATCACCGCCACGGGCACGGGCAACCGCGTGGTTCACGACGCCGTGATGAACTCGCGGACATCGATCGCCGGAGGCCAGACCATTGCGCAGCCCCTCCGGCAGTCCGGGGTATTCCCGGCCATGGTGGTGCAGATGATCCATGTCGGCGAACAGACCGGCGGTCTCGACGAGATGCTGGCGAAGATCGCCGACTTCTACGACGATGAGGTCGGCCGAAGTGTGGAGGGGCTGCTGGCGGGCTTCGAGCCGGTCCTGGTCACGCTATTGGGTATCGTGGTCGGCGGGATGATCGTGGCCATGTATCTTCCGATCTTCGACATGATCAACGTCGTACGGTAACGCGGGACGGAGTGACGAACGCAGCGAAGGAAAAACGGCCTCGAGCATCGTGGGGAGGACGCCTCCTGCTCGCGATCCTGTCCCGCATCCCGCGAGCGTTGGCCAGCCGCGGCTTCGGCCGCCTGGCCGACGCAAGGATCCGGCCCTGGTTGCGGGTGCCCTTTATCGGGGCCTTCGCGCGCATGGTGGGTGCACGGACGGAGGAAGCCGAACGGCCGCTCCGCGAATACGCCAGCCTCAACGCCTTCTTCGTTCGGCGGCTGGCGCCCGGCGCGCGCCAATGGCCTGGCGACGAGTCCGTTCTGGCGTCGCCGGTGGACGGCGTACTCACCCGGCTGGGCGCCATCGAGGACGGGTGCCTGCTGCAGGCCAAGGGTCTCCGCTACTCGGCGGCCGCCCTGCTGGCGAGCGAGGCCTCAGCGGACCGCTTCCGCGGCGGACTGTACGCCACCATCTACCTTTCACCCCGGCACTACCACCGCATCCACGCCCCGCTCGCGGGCGAACTGCGCTCGGCGTCGTACATTCCGGGAGGACTCTTCCCGGTGAACGCGGCCGCCGTCGCCGAGATCCCCGACCTGCTCGCCACCAACGAGCGCATCGTGTGTTCCTTCGCGGGCCAGTCCGGCAGCATCGCCCTCGTTGCGGTCGGGGCTTACAACGTCGGACGCATCTCGACCGCGTTCGACCCCGAGTGGGGCGGGGGAGAGTGCGGCTGGGTGACCAACCGCAGCCCGCCTTCCCGGCGCAGGCGTGTCTACGAGCCCCCGCTGGCCATCTCGCGTGGCGAGGAGGTCATGGCCTTTCACCTGGGGTCATGCGTGATCATGCTGCTGGAGCCCGGGAGTTACGAGTGGCTGCCCGGGCTGGCGCCGGGGCGGGAAATCCGCCTCGGCGACGCGCTTGCCCGGCGAAGGACTTGACGAAATCCACCCCGGGCCCCGAGGCGTCCCTCGCCAGGGTCCGCGTTCCCGTTTCCGGCGTTCGGATGCCGGACAGTGTTGACCGCCGTCCGTTTGCGGGGCATCCTTCCCGATTCTGACGTCCAACCCGTCCTGCAGCCGAGGAGCCGCCGTGGAACTGTTCCAAAGACTATCGGACCTTGGGAACCGCTATATCGTCGAGTTCGGCATCTCGGTCGGCGACGAGACGGTCCCCTTCATGGTTATTCTGCTGCTGGGCGCGGGCGTCTTCCTTACCGTGCGCCTCGGCTTCGTCCAGCTTCGCAGGCTGGGCCACGGATTCGCGGTGACGTCAGGAAAGTACGACGATCCCGACGAGCCCGGTGACGTCACGCACTTCCAGGCGCTGACCACCGCCCTGTCCGCGACCGTCGGCATCGGCAACATCGCCGGCGTCGCGATCGCCATTCACTGGGGAGGCCCGGGCGCGCTCTTCTGGATGTGGGTTACGGCGGCGCTCGGCATGGCCACCAAGTTCACCGAGGTGACGCTCGCCCAGAAATACCGGGACGTGGAGGCGGTCGATCGCGACCCCCACAAGTGGGAGGGGACGGTGAGCGGCGGCCCCATGTACTACATCGAGCGCGGACTGGGGGCGCGCTGGAAGTGGATGGCCGTCTTCTTCGCCATCATGCTCGGGCTCACCGCGTTCCTCACCGGCAACGCGATCCAGGCCAACACCGTGTCCGATTCGATGCGCACGATCTTCGGCGTCCCGGTCGCCGTAAGCGGCCTGGTGACTTCGGGTGTGGTCGCCCTGGTCATCCTGGGCGGCATCACGCGTATTGGGCGGGTGACCGGAGTTTTGGCGCCCCTCATGGCCACGATCTACTGCCTGGGCGCTCTGATCATCCTGTTCCTCAATGCAGGCGACATCATTCCGGCGCTGGCGCTCATCTTCCGTGAAGCCTTCAACCCGACCGCGGGTGTTGCCGGAACCGGCGTCGGCGCTTTCCTCGTCACCATGATGTGGGGGGTGCGGCGCGGCCTCTTCTCCAACGAGGCCGGGCAGGGTTCGGCGCCCATCGCGCACGCCGCGGCCAAGACCGACGAGCCCGTGTCCGAGGGCGTTGTCGCCCTGCTCGAGCCCTTCATCGACACGATCGTGATCTGCTCGATGACCGGACTGGTGATCATCACCACGGGCGTGTGGAACGACCGTATTCCGACGGAGATCACGCTGGGCGGCGGCGACCTCGGCTACGTTACGGTTGACGCGGTAGGCAACCACGCGGGCGCGGCGGCGCCAGCCGAAATCCGGATCGAGAACGGTGCCCCCGCGGAACCCGGCGGAGTGCACGTCGCCTGGCATGATGCATTTGTCGAAACGCTGTACGCGGACGAGGCCCACACCACGCCCTTCACCGGCACCGTCCTTCCCGCGGACGGGATGGCCAGGGGCGACGACGGCCAGAGCTACACATCGCTCTACGCGGACGCCATCGAAAGCGGTGCGCCCCTTACCATGGAGGGCTTCCGAAGAGGGCTGAGCGCCCTGGGGGACTGGGGCCACCTGATCGTCGTCTTCTCGGTGCTGCTCTTCGCCATCTCCACCGCGATCTCGTGGAGCTACTACGGCGATCGCTGCGCGAACTATCTGCTGGGACACAGGGCCGTTCTCCCGTACAAGCTGGTCTTCGTGGCCATGCACTTCGTCGGCGCGGTGTTGCCCCTGACCGTCATCTGGAATCTGGGCGATATCTTCCTTGCGATTGTGATCGTGCCCAACCTGATCGCGCTAATCATGCTGGCTCCCAAGGTGGTCGAGGAGACCAACAACTATTTCACTCGCAAGCCTTGGATGAGATAGACAGGATCAACACGCAAACGAGATGACAGGACTCGTTTGCAGTATCGTTTGAAGATCGTCAAGCGGGCTGGCTGCGTCAGGAGGGCAGGCTGCGGCCGGGGTTGACGGCGCCTTCGCCGAAACGGTTCCTGGCGAGGTCCATCACGCGAGAGATGCGTTTGGCGCGCTCCGGGTCCGGGCCGTCGGATTCCGGGAAGAGGGCGAGTTGCGAGGTCCCCGGTTCGCCCGAGAGTCCGCTGGCGGCGAGGCCGAGGAGGCGTGCAGGGACGCGGCGACTCGCGCGCAACTCGGCCAGGAGCTGGCGGGCCACCGCAAGAATGGCCTGATCGGACTCCACGGGCTCGGGGAGGGTGTGGCTGCGCTGGCGGGTCGAGAAGTCCCGGTCGCGGACCTTCACCGTGATCGTGCGGGCGCCCAGGCCGAGTTTGCGGATGCTTCTGGCGACCGAGTTCACTTGCCGGGACAGCACCGCGTCCAGCTCGTCGTCGTCGGAGATGTCGGTCGCGAAGGTGCGCTCCGCGCTGACGGATTTCCGCTCCCGTTCGGAGAGCGCGCCCTCGCCTTCCAGTCCCCGCGCCCGGTCGTGAAGCCAGCGCGCCCGCCTGGCTCCGAACCAGCGCTCGAGCCAGTCCGGCTGCACGCGCAACACGTCGTTCACCGAACGGAGCGACCGGCGCTCGAGTTCGGCGAGGAACGCGGGGCCGATTCCCGGGATGTCACCGAGATCGAACCGGCGCATGAACTCGGCCTCCGAACCGGCGGGCACGACGTGCACACCCCCGGGTTTGGCGAGTGTGGTGGCGAGCTTGGCGATGATCCGCCTCGTCCCGCCTCCCGCCGACACCGAAATGCCGGTGCGTCCCAGCACCTCCTCGCGGATCCGGCGGGCGCTGTCTTCGAGCGTCTCGCCTGCCAGCATCCGCTCCGTACCCGACAGATCCAGATAGAATTCGTCGATCGAAGCCGCGCGGACCACCGGCGACATCTCTTCCAGAGCCAGCCGCACCTCCCGGCTGCGACGCACACACGCCGCCCGCGCCACCGGGACCACGACCGCTTCGGGACAGAGGCGCAACGCCTGCGCGGTGGGCATCGCCGAGCGCACCCCGTGCTCGCGGGCCTCGTAGGAAGCCGACGCGACCACGCCGCGGCCTTCCGGCTTTCCTCCCACGATGAGCAGCGGATGACGCCCCGCGCCGTCAGGATCCTCCAGGCGCGCCACCTGGACGAAGAAACTGTCGCAGTCCACCAGCAGGATGCGGGGTGGTTTCGTTTTCAGCTTCGATACCCTCTCTCGGCGGATGGTGGAACTGCGCTGCGGTTGCCTGTAAGATACGAGGCCGCGCCCTGGCGGAGTTGCCGGGACCACATCCCGTTCACCCAGCGGAGTCCAAGACCATGGCCTATCCTCACTCGCTCCCCGATCTCGGTTACGACTATGACGCGCTCGAACCGCACATCGACGCGCGCACGATGGAGATACACCACTCGAAGCACCACGCGGCCTACACCGCCAACCTCAACGCCGCCCTCGCATCGCATCCCGGCCTCCAGGCGCGCTCCGTAGAGGATCTGCTGAGCAACATGGGCGATGTCCCCGAGGCCATTCGCGGCGCCGTTCGCAACAATGGCGGCGGATACGTCAATCATACGTTCTTCTGGCGGTTGATGACGCCCGGCGGTGCCGGTGCCCCCGGTGGGGAACTGGCCGCCGCGATCGATGCTTCCTTCGGTTCGGTCGGCGAACTTCAGGCTCAGCTCAAGACTGCCGGCATTACCCGTTTCGGCTCCGGCTGGAGCTGGCTGGTCTCGACGGATTCCGGGCTTGTGGTGCGCTCCACCGCGAATCAGGACAGCCCGTTGATGGATGGGCAGCCACCGATCCTGGGCGTGGATGTGTGGGAGCATGCCTACTATCTGCGGTATCAGAATCGCCGCCCCGACTATCTGTCGGCATGGTGGAACACGGTCAACTGGGACGTCGTGGCCGCCAATTTCGCCGCTGCCGGGTAGGGCCTCCCGCCGGTTATCGCCGATTCCGCCTGCCGCGCCGGCGTTTGGGCTGCGGCAGCGCGGCGTTTCGCTTCGAACCCTTGCGGACGGCGGAAATTCTACGTATAGAATATTGCCTGCGCAGTGTAAACAAATGAAGTAGGAGACGATCGGAGGGGGGCGACCCGATCACCCTCCCGGTCAGCCTGGATTCGGATGGAGATGATGGGACGAGACCGCACTCGAGCAAGAGTTTTCGTTGTCGGTGCACTTCTGGCCGCAATTCTGGCGGGCCTCGCTCCCGCGTCATCCGCCGCGCAGAGCCTCCGCGGGTCGTCCCGTTCGCTCACTGCCCAGAACACGCAGGCGCAGGCCCACGACTTCACGTACCTGCAGACCCCGGCGCAGGTGCAGCGTTTCGTGGAGCTGGGCTACCTGGTGCCCCTGCACGGCAACCGCGACTATGACATTGACGACGAGGTCAGCTTTGCGTACACCCGTCCCCAGGTTCGCACGTTTATCGAACGACTTGCGGGTCAGTACCGGAGGGCCTGCGGGGAGACGATGGTCGTCACCAGCCTGACGCGCCCGCTAAACCGCCAGCCCCGAAACGCCTCCGCCCGCTCGGTTCATCCCACCGGCATGGCTGTCGACCTGCGCCGGTCGAACCAGCGTGCGTGCCGCGCCTGGCTGGAGGATGTCCTGCTCTCCCTGGAGGCCAACGGCGTCCTCGAGGCCACGCGCGAATCCCGTCCTCCCCACTATCACATCGCCCTGTTTCCCAGTCCATACGCTCGCTATGTGGATGAGCTCGTAACGGAAGTCGCGCAGGGACCGGAGCCGCGGCCTGCGGAGGCGATGGAATCACGGCCATCGGCGGCTCCGGTTGCATCCGGAGGGGGGCAGTACCGCGTGCGGCGGGGGGACGCCTTGTGGGACATCGCGCGCGCTCACGGCACGACCGTGGCGGCGCTTCGGGGGTCCAACAACCTGCGCAGCAGCCGCATCTACCCCGGCCAGATGCTGACCCTCCCGTCGGGCGGCGCGACCGCCGTGGGCAATGCGATCGGCGGCAGCTACCGGGTCCAGCGTGGAGATTCGCTTTGGGACATCGCGCGCGCCCACCGCACCACGGTTACGGCCCTCCGGCGCTCCAACAACCTGCGCGGCAGCCGCATCTACCCCGGCCAGGTGCTGACCATCCCGATGCAGTCCCGCTAGCGAGGCGGGCCTTCCCGCAGTCCCAAACTCACTTGTAGCGGTCCCCGGGCGCCATCCCCGATAGAGTCCCTCGACGCCATCTTTCCTGGCATGGACAAGGGATTCACACTTTTCGAGTGCGTAGTCGTGCTGGCGATCGTCGGCATCGGCGTGGCCCTGGGGATGCCGGCGTTGCAGCTCCAGCGGGACCGCTGGGCCGTGACCCAGGCGCGCGAGGCGAGCGCGGCGCTTCTGGCGCGGGCACGGCGGGATGCGATGGGGTCCGGTGGCTCTACCGTCACGATTTCCCCGACGCTGAGGCGCATCGAACGCAGCCTGCGTGGGACGGTTCGGGAAAGGGTCGAGTTCGGAGATCGCTACGGCGTCTCGCTCGAGATATCGGGGTCGGACTCGCTCGCCACCATCGAGTTCAACGCGCTCGGACTGGGCCGCATGGCCGCCAGGACGGTTCGCTTCGAACGAGGCCGAGTATCCGCGTCCATCGTGATTTCGACGTACGGACGGGTGTCTCGCCGATGAGTCGGCCGCACCGTTTTGGCCGGCGCGGGCAGGGATCGGAGGGCTTCACCCTGGTCGAGGCAATGTTCGCCGTCCTCCTCCTCTGTTCAGGTCTGCTGGCCGTGGCCACGCTGGCCTCCGTGGCCGTTCACTCCTGGCGTCGTGCCGGGGAAATGACGGTGGCGGTCGTGGCCGTCGGGGAGATCGCCGATTCCTTCGGGGTCTTCGGAGTGGCGGCCGGCGGCCGTCGCCAGTACGCCTGGGGAACGGTGGTCTGGGGCGATCCCATTCCCCTCGGCGCTGGGGTGCAGCAGGTCAGCCTTCGGGCGAGCGTGTGGGACACGACGAGGACCGAGTTGGTGCGTGTCGTCGCCACTGTGCCGAGCCACTGAATGAGCATGGTTCGGGTACCCGGCATCTCTTCCCGTCGGGGGTCCTCGATCGTAGAGGCGCTCACGGCCATGCTGCTCATGGTCACGGTCATGGGGGCGGCACTGCGGATGCTGGCGACCCTTCGGCTGACCGTCGCCAGCGTGACCGAAGGCGCCGAGTTGCGTGAAACCGGGAGAATCGCACGGCACGTTCTCTCCGAGGAGCTGAGGGCGGGAGTTCCAGCCGTGGATTGGCTGGCGGGCGCAGCGGACTCGATCGCCCTGAGGGCGTTCCGGGGCACGGGCATAGTGTGCGGTGCCGCGCCTCCGCCCGCGATGGCGGTACGCTACACGGGGCTGCGCCGTCCCAACACCTCCAAGGATTCGGTGCTCGTCCTGTCAGGAGACGCCGTCTGGCGGGTGAGCGGCCTGATGCGGGCGCGCTCGCGGCCCGACGCGTGCGGCCCCGGATTGGCCGGCGAAGTGTGGCTGCTGGATCCTCCCGTGCCCGGGGCGGTCATCGGACGCATCTTCGAGCGCGGCAGCTACCATGTCGCCGCGGGAGCGTTTCGCTACCGGCCGGGCCGGGGTGGCCGTCAGCCGCTCACCGCCCAGGTGCTGCGCACTGGGCGAGGAGCCGGGTCCGGCTTTTTCCCTGTCGGCGCGGGACTCGACCTTCGTCTGGACTTCAACCCGGGCCATTTCCCGGCATCCGCCGATTCGATACGCGTGTGGGCCCGGGAGGTCTGGCCATGAGCCGTAGCGGCGAGGGGGGCTTCGCGATCCCGGTCATGCTCATGGTGTTGCTCGCCGCCACCGCGTTCGGGCATCTCCTGCACTACCTGGCACAGCAGGAGTTGGCCTTGGCCAGCGTGGAGCGCGATCTGCTGATCGCGCGGCTGGCCGCGGAGGGAGGCGTGCGCACGGTGGCGGGCACGCAGGAGGCATTGCTGACGGCCATGCCGGTCGGTGACAGTGTGCTCGTGACCGGCGACCAGGGGGACCGAGGTGTGTATCGCGTAGCAGCCCATCGGCTGACGAGCGAGATCTATCTGCTCGCCGGAGAGGGGAGCGTGGGGGAGATGACGAGCGCGCGAGCGGGGCAACTGACGTGGGCGCTGGACCCAGGCGCCCGGCTGGCCGCGCTCCCGGCCGCGGTTGCCTTCGCGACCGATCTCGTGGTGTCCGACTCAGCTGAGATCGCAAACGACGGCGTTGCCGCCCCGCCCCTGGCATGGAGCGCAGCGGATTGCGCGCCGAACGCACCGCTGGCGGATTCGCTCTTCCCCGGCGGCCGGGTGGCTTCGAGCGCCCGCTGGGTGCCCCCGGTCATGGCGATGGAGCCCGCAAGGATGCACCGGCTGCGCCTCGGTGCGAATCCCCCGTCCCTGAATCTGGGCATACTCCCTCTCGAGGACCTTGCGGCGCTGGCGGATGTGACGCTCGGGGTTGTCGGCGGCAATACGCGCGTGGACATGGAGGTGGGTTGTCCCGCCTCGGCTGCCGGGAGGTGGGGGACGCCCCTGGACCCCGCCGGAGGCTGCGGAGCGTACTTCCCGGTCATCGTCGTACATGGTTCGCTGGAGGTGACCGGTGGCCAGGGACAGGGAGTTCTCGTGGTTGCCGGGGATGTGGGCTTCTCGGGCGATGCCACCTTCGCCGGGCTTGTGCTGGCGGAAAACGGGGTCCGTCTCTCGGGCGACGCCCGCATCGCGGGGTGGATCCGCGCGGGTGGCTGGGTGCGTCTTGGGGATCGGGCACGGATGGAGGCGTCTGCGTGTGCCGGCCTGCGCGCGCTCGGCCATCCCGGGCTGCGCGCGATGCGCGCCCTGCCGGGCGGCTCCTGGCTGGCTCCCATCTAGCGGTCGGCTCATGCGTTTGTTTTCGCGCAGCCAGGTGTGCGTCGGCCTCGATGTCGGCAGCCGGTACGTGAAGGTCGTGCGGGTGAACCACTCCGGGGATGTCCCTGAAGTGTCCTACATCGGCATGCGCCCGCTGCCGGACGCGGGCGAAGGCGTGCCGGATGCCGCCCCCGTGGTGGAGACGGTGGCTGGGCTGTTCCGGGACGCCGGACTGAAGAGCTGCGATGTCGTGACCAGCGTCGGCGGCCATGATGTGATCGTCAAGAGATTCGAGATGGAGCGCATGAGGCGGTCCGAACTCCGCGAAGTGATTCGGTGGGAAGCCGAAAAACATCTTCCCTTCGACACCGGCAATGTGGAGCTGGACTTCCAGATCCTCACCTCCGGAGATCCGATGGAAGTGTTGCTCGTCGCGGCCAAACGCGAGCTGGTGAAGAGCACGGCGGAAATCGCCCGCGCCGCCGGCCTGACCGTCCAAGTGATGGATGTGGATGGCTTTGCGCTCCACAACGCCCTCGTCCACAACCATCCCGAGTCGACAGAGGGCATCGCTGTGCTCGCGGATGTCGGCTGGGAGACGACCACGATGGTCGTGGTCGATGAGGGGGTCCCCGCGGTCACTCGTGATCTTCCTTTCGGGATTCGCTCCCTGCACGAGAATGTGCAGGAGGAAGCGGGTTTGGACCGGCTCTTCGCGGAGGCCGAGCTTCGCGCCCCGGAGGTATCGTCCGAGCTGAAGGCGGTCATTGAGTTCGGAGCGGACGAGATTGCGATGGGCGTGGACAGAGCGGCCGCTTTCCTCAAGACCCGGCCGGCCGACCTCGGCCTGGGTCGCATCTACCTGAGCGGCGGCGGAGCTCGGCTTCCCGGCTTCGCACAGGCGTTGGGGCGCATCCTGAGTGTGGAAACGCACGTTGCGAACCCGTTCGAGCGGGTTCCCGTTCGTCCCGATGCGTGTGTCGGTGTCCGGCTTGAGGACGTCGCGCCGATGCTGTTGCTGCCACTGGGGTTGGCGCTGCGAGCACCCGCAGGGAGCCGAGGCCGGTGATCGAGGTCAACCTGATGCCCCGCAGGGAGGGTCGCTCGGCTCGCGGAGCGCGGACGTCCCCTGCAACGTCCCCGCAGCCGCCGGGGTCGCGATGGCTCCTGGCGGCAAGCGTTCCGGGGCTTGTTGGCCTGCTCGTGCTCGCGTTCCTCCACTGGGGGGCTCGTGACCGACACCTGGCACTGGAAACGCGGATCGCCGATGCCGTGCGCGACTCAACCGAACTTGCCGAGCTGATCCTGGCCACGGAGCAGTTGCGTGCCAGACGTGATTCCGTTGCAGCGCAGGTGAGCACCATCCAGGAACTCGACCGGGGGCGGTACGTCTGGCCCCACATCCTTGATGAAGTGGCCTTGGCGCTGCCGGAATTCACATGGCTTATGCGGATCGCGCAGGTCGGCCCGGATGACGGCCCGGATCTGCAGATCGAGGGAAGGGCCGGAAACACGTTCGCCCTGACGCGCTACATGAACCAGCTGGAGTCCTCTCCCTTCCTGCATTCGGTTGCTTTGGTTACCACCGAACAGGTCGCGGAACGGTTGCCGGCCGGTGGCGAATGGATCGTCAACTCCTTCGTCCTGCAATTGACGTATCAGTCCCGGTGGGAGCCCGCGGACGGGTACCCGCTGCTCAGCGCGGGGGACGAACATGCCGGTCCAACGGAGGGCCAGCCATGATGCTTCGTAGTCCGAGCCGCCGAGCCGCCCTGCTCACCGCCGCGTTGCTGGTCATGGCCGGGCTCCTCCTGTACGGGAAGCACCAAGGGCGGAAGGAGCAGATCGGGCACATGGAGGAGCGCCTGGAACGACTCGACAGCGGGAATCGGCGCGCGCGGAGCTTCACACCCGCGGGAGTCGCGCAATTGCGGCGCCGTCTCGATGAATACGCAGCCCGCATCGCCCGGCTGGAGAAGCTGATTCCGCGGAGCGAGGAAGTCCCCGCGCTCCTGGAGTCGCTGGCTTGGGAAGCTCGGCGCTCGGGGCTGGGAGACCTCGCGTTCATTCGCCCGGGGGCGGTCGAGCCGGGTTTGTTCTACACCAGGCAGAGCTATGAGCTGTCGGTCGTGGGAGGCTACCACGAGACGGCTCGCTTTCTGACCGCGATCGCGTCGCTGCCCCGAATCGTTACGCCCGTGGAGCTGGAGATGACCGCATCGCCCGGCGTCGGCGCGGACGAAGATGCCAGGGTCAGCGCGCACTTCTGGATCGAGACCTACGTGCGTCCGCCCGGGGAAACCGAGGCACAACTCGCTGCGGGAGACGCGTCATCCCCGGAGGTTGCACGATGAGCACGGGGGGCGGTCTGGGGCTGGCAATCGTGATGGCGGCAGCGGTACCCGGTGCGCTAACCGGGCAGGTTCCGCCCGTAGCGTCCCCGGATCCGGCGGTGGCCGAACTCGTGCTCGACCGGGAGGTCTTCGTCTACCCGGGGACCCGCCGCCGAGACCCGTTCCGCCCTCTCCTTGCCGGCGATCCGGCCACACCGAGGTTTGAGGAACTCCGGCTGCTGGGCGTCATCCTCTCCCCCGATCCCCGGCAAAGCATCGCTCTGGTAGGGGTGGACGCCGCCCGCCCGCTCCCGTCTGCGGGAACGGGACGACGGACCTTCCGGGTGCGGCCGGAAACGGTGCTCGGCGATATGAAGATCCTCCGGGTCGAGCGTTCACGCGTGATCGTCGAGATCGAACACTTCGGCGTGAAGGAGCAACGCGAGCTGGCATTGGACCGACAGCGGGGGAGGAGCGAACGATGAGATGGATTCTGGCAGCAAGCGTGTGTATGTGCCTGGTGTTGGGGGATGTTTCGTCGGCTCGTGGCGCCGAGTCGACCTCTCCGTCCGTTTTCCTCGGCGAGGGAACTGGTGCCTACACGGCCGCTCCAGCCACCCCCGCGCCCCAGGCTCAACCAACACGGTCTGCCGCGCCGCGCATCACGGTCACCTTTGTCGCCACCCCTCTTCGTGACGTGCTCTTCATGTTTTCGGAATTCGCGGCGATATCCATCGTGCCCGGGTCCGATGTGGCCGGCGTCGTCTCGGCCGACATCCGCGACCAGCCCTGGGATGAAGCCCTGCGCGTCATCCTGGATTCGCAGGGCCTCGTCGCGCGCGAGCTGGAGAGCGGGATCCTGCGGGTGGACGACATCGAGAACCTGAGCCGCCGCGAGCAGGTCGAGCCGCTGGAGATCAGAGTGTTTCACATCAACTACGCGACCGCGGCCGACATTCTTCCAGCTGCGGAGTCCCTCCTGACCGACCGGGGAACCGCGTCGCTGGTGCTGACCACCAACAGCGTCATCGTGATG
This sequence comes from Longimicrobiales bacterium, assembly GCA_965237885.1. Classification (GTDB taxonomy): domain Bacteria; phylum Gemmatimonadota; class Gemmatimonadetes; order Longimicrobiales; family Gaopeijiaceae; genus BD2-11. The sequence goes on from CBDEGN010000002.1 coordinate 3,125,406, forward strand.
GACGTTCCCCGAGTGCTGGCCCAGGTGGAGACTCTGGTTCAGGAGCTCGACATCCGCACGCCCCAGATCACGATCTCGGCCCGCATCATCTTCGTGAACAGAACCGGACTGGAGGAGTTGGGAATCGCGTACGACCTGCGGGACTCCCGGGGGGAGGAACTGCTTTTCCCGAGTGACGGCCCGGATGCGGGCCAGGCCCCGGATCCGGAAACGGCTCCTGCGGGTGGGGCAGGCGAGACTTCCGGGAGCGAGCCGCCGGCGGAAGCCGTGAACGGAGACATGGTTCTGCTGGGCGGCAGCTCCATTTCGGCCCTCGGCAACGCGGGAACCCGTGTTTCCAACCCCGCGCTTTCCGTACTTACGTCGCTGATTCTGGGGCGCCATGCGCTCCTGGCATTCCTGGAGGCCCTGGAGACGCTGAGTCTGTCTCGCACGGAGGCGGCTCCCTACATCTCCGTGCTGGACAACCAGACCGCGCGCATTCTGGTCGGTGAGAGAACCCCCATCCGGGTGCTCGACGCTGGGGGAGGCAGCGCTGGCGCCGCCGGGTCACCGAGGGTTCCGACTGCCTCGGTCGACATTCAGGAAACCGGCATTGTCTTCGAAGTGACCCCGCACGTAACCGAGGGAGACAACATCCTGCTCGATCTCCACGCGGAGCGCTCCTTCGCCGAATTCACCCCAGCCGCAGCCGACGCCGGAGTCATCTTCCACACCCAGGAAGCCGCGTCCCGCGTACTGGTCCAGGACGGCGAGACGGTGGTCATCGGCGGGCTGACGGTCACGGAGCAGATCGAAAGCCGCTCCGGCATCCCGTGGCTCATGAGGATTCCCGTCCTCGGCGCCCTTTTCCGCGTCGACCGCAAGCAACAGATTCAGCGCGACCTCATCATTCTGGTGACTCCGTTTATCGACCGTTAGTCCGCCGGAGGGCGATCCACCACAGGGCGGCACCCGCTCCGGCAGCCCTGTTTCTGTTCGCATCTCCGTCTCCGCTCCGGGTTGACGCCCGCGACGGGGATCGCTATCACTGCCCACGATTCTTATCTCCGGGAGACGCACGCACATGAGGCGAATCAGTTTCAGGACAGCCGGTGAATCCCACGGGCGGGGCCTGTTGGCCATTGTGGAGGGGTTCCCGGCCGGGCTCCCGCTCTCGATGGAGCGCGATGTGGATCCCGACATGAAGCGCCGCATGGGTGGGTACGGCCGCGGCCGACGCATGCAGATCGAGGCGGACCGGATCGAGCTGATGTCAGGCGTGCGGCTCGGGGAGACGCTGGGCTCGCCCATCGGGATGCTCCTCTGGAACCGCGACTGGAAGAACTGGACGACGGCGATGAGCCACGCCCCGCCGGATCCGGAGGGCAACCCCAAGGCGCTCCGCCGCATGCATCTGCCCCGCCCGGGCCACGCGGACCTGGTAGGCGTGCTGAAGTACGACCGCTACGATACCCGCGACATCCTCGAGCGGGCCAGCGCGCGCGAGACTGCCGCACGAGTCGCCTGCGGTGCTGTGGCGAAGACGCTGCTCAGGCAATTCGGGATCACCGTTGGCTCGCACGTCGTCTCCATCGGGGATGTCGAATCCGTCCTTCCGGACGAACTCCCGGACGATCTGAACGCCGCCGCCGACGCCTCGCCGGTGCGCACCCTGGACCCCGGAGCGGAAGCCCGCATCATCGAATCCATCGACCGGGCCAAGAGGGAAGGGGACACACTGGGCGGCATCTTCGAGGTTGTGGTCCGACACGCGCCGGTGGGGCTGGGCAGCTACATCTCCTGGGACACCAAGCTGGACGGCCGCCTCGCCGGAGCCATGATGTCGATCCACGCCATCAAGGGGGTCGAACTGGGCGTCGGGTTCGAAGGCGCCCGCCGGCCCGGCTCGCGCGTCCACGACCCCATCCACCCCGCCGCCGGCGACCGTCCCCCGAGCGGATACGCACGTCCGTCCAATCGCGCCGGAGGCCTGGAGGGCGGCGTCACCACCGGAGAGCCGCTCGTCATCCGCGGAGCCATGAAGCCCATCTCTACGCTGCGCAAGCGGCTGCCCAGCGTGGACCTGCGGGACGGCTCGGAGGCCGACGCCGCCGTCGAGAGAAGTGACGTCTGCGCGGTACCCGCTGCCGCGGTTGTGGGCGAAGCCATGGCCGCGCTGGTGGTGGCCGACGCGCTCATCGAGAAGTTCGGGGGCGACAGCCTCTCGGAGATGCGCAGGAACTTCGAAGGTTACGCCGCCCACCTGCGCGCGCGCCGGCGACGCAATGACTGACCGGGTCGGCGAAGAGAGCGCCCCCCGGCCCGCCTCACGCGTCCTCCTGGTCGGCTTCATGGCCAGCGGCAAGTCCGCGGTGGGACGAGAGGTGGCTCGCCTGCTGGAGTGGCAGTTCGCCGACTTCGACGAGGAGATCCGGCGCGAGAGCGGGGAGGAGGTCGCGGACATCTTCTCCCGGGTCGGGGAAGCGGGGTTCAGGGCCATGGAGGCGCGCGTGGCCCAGCGCCTGCTTCGCCGCGAGCGCGTCGTCCTCGCCTCCGGCGGTGGCTGGGCAGCCCAACCTGGCCAAATGGAGAACCTGACCGGGGAGACCCTGTCCGTCTGGCTCGAGGTCACGGCCGAAACGGCGGCGGAGCGAGCGCGCGCACAGGGCGTCCCGCGACCTCTTCTGGATGTGGACCAACCCATCGGGCAGGCCCGCTGCTTGCTCGCCCGGCGGGAGCCGTACTACCGTCTCGCCCGGTTGACACTGGACAGCGAGGGGGTTTCCGTAACGACGCTGGCGAGTCGGATCGCCCGTGTCGCCCGCAGCCACAAACCGGCCACTTGCGCCACAACCAGAACCCCTGAAGACCAACCATGAAGCTCGTCATCGTCGAATCGCCCGCGAAGGCCACCACCATCAAGCGCTTTCTGGGCCAGGGCTACGAAGTTGAGGCAAGCTTCGGGCACATTCGTGACCTGCCCCGGTCGGCGAGCGAAATCCCTGCGCCCCTGCGCTCGAAGCCGTGGGGACGTCTGGGCGTCGATACCGAGGGAGACTTTGAGCCCATCTATGTGGTCCCCGGGGAATCGAAGAAACACATCGCCGCTCTTCGCAGGAAGGCCAGGGAGGCGGACGAACTCATCCTGGCCACCGATGAAGACCGCGAGGGCGAGTCCATCAGCTGGCACCTGATCGAGGTCCTGAAGCCGGGCGTTCCGGTGCAGCGCATCGCATTCCACGAAATCACCCGCAGCGCCATCCAGGCCGCGCTCGCCGAACCGCGCCAGGTGGATCAACAACTCGTCCGTGCCCAGGAAACCCGCCGTGTCCTCGACCGCCTGTTCGGCTACTCGCTCTCCCCGGTGCTGTGGAAGAAGATCCGGGGGAAGCTGAGCGCCGGCCGGGTTCAGAGCGCCGCCCTGCGTTTGCTGGTGGAGCGGGAAGAGGAGCGCCAGCGGTTCAAGTCTTCGGAGTACTGGGCGGTGAAGGCGTCCCTCCAGTCCCCCGCCGACCCCAATGGCGCGGGCTTCACCGCCGACCTGATTCAAACCGACGGCCAGACCGTCGCTACCGCGAAGAACTTCGACACCACGACCGGGGAGTTGCAGCGCACCCGGAATGTCGTGGTGCTGGACCAGGAAGCCGCGGGCCGCATCGCCGAGGAGGCGATGACGACACGTCCCTGGCTGGTCAGCGGCGTGGAAGAGAAGGACACGAACCGGCGCCCGTCTCCACCCTTCATCACCTCCACGTTGCAGCAGGCAGCCAGTTCGAGCCTGCGCCTGACTCCCAAGCGCACCATGGCCCTGGCCCAGCAGTTGTACGAAGGGATCGGCCTGGACGGCGACGAGCGGGAGGGGTTGATCACCTACATGCGCACCGACTCCGTGAGCCTCAGTCAGAAGGCGCTCGCGGACGCGGCCAGGTTCATCCGCACGAACTACGGAGACGCCTATCATCAGGGCACGCGCCAGTACGCGACCCGGTCCCGTACCGCGCAGGAGGCTCATGAAGCCATTCGCCCGACCGACTTCAGACGCACTCCCGAATCCCTGCGTGGCTTCCTGGACCGTGACCAGCTCAAGCTCTACGGGCTCATCTGGCGCCGGGCGGTGGCGTCGCAGATGGCCGACGCGCGCATCGCCCGCACCACCATCGAATTCCAGGTCGATGGCGGCGAGCACAGCCACATCTTCCGCGCGTCCGGCTCGGTGGTGCTCTTTCCGGGATTCCTCCAGGTGTGGGGCACGAACCAACAGGACGTGATCCTGCCGCGCCTGGTCGAAGGGCAGACCATCGGCGGGGAGGGCACGACGTTGGATCGCTCCACGGACGCGCCCTCGACCCAGGTCGACATCAGCGGCGTCAAACCCATCGATCACCGTACCCAGCCACGGCCGCGCTACTCCGAGGCCACCCTGGTGAGGAAGCTGGAGGAGAGGGGCATTGGGCGTCCTTCCACCTACGAGCCCACCCTGGGGAAGCTCCGCACCCGTGAATACGCCATCAGGAAGAAGGGCGTTCTGGTCCCCACCTACCTTGGGCTGTGTGTCACGAAGCTGCTGCGCGACCATTTCCCCCACTACGTCGACCTGAAGTTCACGGCCGACATGGAGGATGCCCTCGACCGCATCGCGCGCGGCTCCGTCGATCACGTTCGCTTCCTGTCCGACTTCTATCGCGGCGATGGCGACGGCGCGCCCGGTCTGGAGAGGCGCATCGAAGAGGCGCTTCCGCGGATCGAGTATCCCGCCCTCCCGGTGGGCGAAGACCCGACCACCGGCGAGCCGCTCTTCGTGCGCATCGGCAAGCAGCATGTCCTGCTTCAGCGCGGCGAGGGGAAAGACAGTCCGAAGGCCGCCTTGCCGGTGGATCTGCTCATCGACGAGTTGACCCCGGCGAAGGCTTCAGAGCTGATCGAGGGCCGCCTGCGCGGGGATGCGCCGCTCGGCCTCGACGAGGAAAGCGGGCTGAACGTCTACGTTCGAAGCGGGCCATTCGGCCCGTACATCCAGCTCGGCGAGAGCGGAGAGGACAAACCGAAGCGGGTCAGCCTCCCCTCGGGACGCTCGCCCGGCGAGGTCGATCTGGTCTACGCCCTCCGGCTTCTGTCGCTTCCCCGCACCCTCGGGGAGGATCCCCGGACCGGCCAACCGGTGACCGCCGGGCTGGGCAGATACGGCCCCTATGTCCATCGCGCGCGCACCTACCGCAACCTCACGTCCGTCGAGCGCGTGTTCGACATCACGCTGAAAGATGCGCTCGAGCTCCTCAGCTCAAGGTCGGGCGAGTCCGTCGTAGCCATCCTCGGCCAACACCCCGACACCGGCGAGCCGCTCAACGTCTACAAAGGGCGCTACGGCCCCTACGTCACGGATGGCAAGGTGAACGCCAGCATACCCAAGGGCCGGGATCCCGCCTCCGTCGCGGTCTCCGAAGCCCTCGACCTGCTGGCCCGGGCAGCCGCGCGCAAGGCCGGCAAAAAGGGCGCCGCTCCCTCTCGCGGCACGCGGGCTCGCAGAAAGAGATGACGGGCTCCGGGGCTGGCGAGAGCACAAGTCCCCAGGCCCGCGAGTTTCTGCGTTCCATCGCCGACGAACGGCAGCTTTCCCCGAACACGGTCTCGGCGTACCGGCGTGACATCGAGGACTTCGAGCGCTTCTTCAGCGACTACACGGGTCACGCGGGCTGGAGCTGGAAGGAAGTTGACCGGCTCGCGCTGCGCGGCTTTCTGGGGCATTGCCGCCGTCGCGGCCTCTCCCGGCGCACCTCGGGCCGCAAACTCTCGGCGCTGCGATCGCTTTTCCGGTTCCTTCATCTGGAAGGACACATCGACAGCAACCCCGCGCGCGCGTTGCGCACTCCGCGGGGAGACAGGCGGCTCCCTGGACACATGTCGCACACGGAGGCACAGTCCGTCTTTCAGTTCGCGGAGGCGCGCGCCGCCGAGAACACCCTTCTCGGCACGCGCAACCTGGCCATTCTCGAGATTCTCTACGGCAGCGGCGTGCGCCTTGCCGAGCTGCACGGCCTTGACCGGGACCGCGTCGACCTGATCTCCGACCGCGTCCGGGTGATGGGGAAGGGGCGCAGGGAACGCATCGTGCCCCTGACGCGTGCCGCCGTGCAGGCGCTGAGGCGATACGAACCCCATCGCGAACGCGTCGTGACGCTGAACCAGGGCGACCAGCGAGCGGCCATCGTGAGCCGCAATGGTGGCCGTCTCTCGCGCCGCTCCATCCAATACGTCGTGCGCGACGCGCTGGAACGCGGAGCCGAAGCGGAGGGGCTGTCCGTGCACTCGCTGCGCCACAGCTTCGCGACCCACCTCCTCGATTCCGGCGCCGATCTGATCTCGGTAAAGGAACTGCTGGGCCACATCTCGCTTTCCACCACCCAGATCTACACGCACACGTCCAAGGAACGACTCAAACGCATCTACGGCGCCGCGCACCCCCGCGCATAACTGCCAGCGCCCTCCCGGGCGGTTCCCTCTCTGTGACGGGTGGTGTACTCTTTGCATGTCTGGATACGTTTCCAACGCGCGCGACTGCCGATTTGTCAGTAGTCCCTCGCCGTTCCTTCCCGCGCCCCGACCGAGAGCACACAAGCATGCAGAGTCCCCACGCGACCACCGTACTGGCGGTCCGCAAGGAAGGCCGGATGGCCATGGGAGCCGACGGCCAGGTGACCATGGGCGACACCATCGTGAAATCCGCCGCCCGCAAGGTCCGCAAGCTCAAGGACGGTCATTTTCTGGCGGGTTTCGCCGGGGCCGTGGCGGACGCCTTCACCCTCTTCGAAACGCTGGAGTCGAAGCTGGAGCAATACCCCTCCAACCTGACTCGTGCGTGCGTCGAACTTGCGAAGGACTGGAGGACGGATCGCGCGCTGCGACGGCTTGACGCGCTGCTTGTGGTGGCCGACCGCGAGCACCTGTTTCTCATCAGCGGCGACGGCAACGTTCTCGAGCCGGACGACGAGGTCGTGGCGATCGGTTCAGGCGGTGCCTATGCGCTCGCGGCCGCCCGCGCCCTCAAGCGGCATTCCACGCTCTCGGCCCCCGAGATCGTACGTGCCAGCCTGAGCATTGCCGGGGACATCTGCATCTACACGAACGACGAAATCACGGTTCTGGACCTGGAGTCCAGCTAGTCCGGGAGGTTCCTTCCATGACCGTTCATTCGACGGACCCCGCGGCGCCTTCCGCATCCGCGCCTGAAGGCGATTCCGCGCCCGTTTGGCTCGAAGATCTGACGCCCCGCCAGATCGTCGGCGAACTCGACAAGTACATCGTGGGCCAGCAGGAAGCCAAGCGTGCCGTCGCTATCGCGATGCGGAACCGCTGGCGGCGACAGCGCGTCGACGAAGAGTTGAGAGACGAGATTCTGCCCAACAACCTGATCCTCATGGGCACAACGGGCGTGGGCAAGACCGAGATTGCGCGCCGCCTGGCCCGGCTGACGGGGGCACCCTTCGTTAAGGTGGAGGCGTCCAAGTTCACGGAAGTGGGCTACGTGGGGCGCGATGTCGAATCGATGATTCGCGACCTGGTGGACACGTCCGTGAACATGGTGCGCGCCGAGCGGGAGGACAGCGTTCAGGAAGAAGCGGAGCGCCGCGTGGAGGAGCAGTTGCTGGACCTGTTGCTCCCGCCCGTGAAGGGGCGCAAGCCCCCCGCAGGACCGGTGGTCGTCACGGACGGAGTCCCCAAGGTCTTCGTCGCCGGGCCTCAGGGAGTCCAGGAACGCTCGCACGCGGAGACGCTGGACGAGGAGGGCCAGCGCCTTCTTCTCCGGCAGGAGCGCACGCGCGCGAAGCTGCGCACGCTGCTGCGGGATGGACAGCTCGAGGAGCGCGAGGTCGAGGTGGAGGTGAGCCAGGCAGCACCCGCCATCGATGGAATGATGGTGCCGATGGGCGGCATGGAGGGGATGGACCACAACTTTTACGAGATGCTCCAGGACATGCTTCCCAAGCGCACCAAGCGGCGCACCGTCACGGTGTCGGAGGCGCGACGCATCCTCGTCCAGGACGAGCTCGACCGGCTCGTGGACATGGAGGAAGTGGTGAACGAGGCGCTGATCCGGGCCGAGGACATGGGCATGATCTTTCTCGACGAGATCGACAAGATCGCCGGCGAGCGAAGCGGCTACGGACCCGACGTCAGCCGAGGGGGGGTCCAGCGCGACCTGCTTCCGGTGGTGGAGGGCTCGAACGTGCAGACCAAGTACGGTCTGGTGCGCACCGACCATGTCCTCTTCATCGCCGCGGGTGCCTTCCACATCTCGAAGCCCAGCGATCTCATTCCCGAGCTGCAGGGCCGCTTCCCGATCCGCGTGGAGCTGCACAACCTCGGCGAAGAGCACTTCAAGCGCATCCTGCAGGAGCCCAAGAACGCCCTTCTGGTTCAATACAAGGCCCTGATCGAGACCGAAGGAGCGAAGGTGGACTTCACCCCCGGGGGGGTCGAAGAAATCGCGCGCATCGCCACGCGCCTGAACGAGCGAATGGAGAACATCGGCGCCCGCCGCCTGCAGACCGTCATGACGACGCTTCTCGAAGAGATCCTCTTCGAATTGCCGGAGCAAATGAGCGAAAAGCCGCTGCTGGTGGATCGGGAATTCGTGCGCAGGCATCTCGAGGAGATCGCAGAGGACGAGGATCTGCGCCGCTACATTCTGTAAGCCCGCCACGAGAACGCTTCCCCCGGGGTCGCCACCCGTGGTACCTTGGAGCGCTTCCGCCAAAATGGCAGGTTTTCCGGCATCATCCCCCGCGGCCCCGCAATCCTGGCACCCGACCAGACACGATCATGACGAAAGCCGCCAAGAAGGATTTCCTGTCCCTCCGGGACCTGAGCCGCGACCAGCTGGTCGGGTTGCTGGTGCGCGCGCAGCGGCTGAAGGCGGGGGAGAACGCACCCTCACCGCTGAAGGGCAAGACTCTGGCGATGATCTTCACCAAGAACTCCACGCGGACCCGTGTGGCGTTCGAGGTGGGCATGTACCAGCTGGGCGGGCACGCTCTCTTCCTCTCCGTAGCCGACACCCAGATCGGCCGCGACGAGCCGCTGGCCGACACGGCGCGCGTTCTGGGACGCTACGTGGACGGGATCATGATACGCACCTTCGCGCAGGAGGACGTTGTCCAGCTTGCGCGCTGGGCTCCGGTTCCGGTCATCAACGGCCTCACCGACCTCCTCCATCCCTGTCAGCTGCTCGCCGACCTCATGACCATGCGTGAGGAGTTCGGCACCGGGTTCGAGGGGCTTCGGGTGGCGTGGATCGGCGATGGCAACAACATGGCCAACTCGTGGCTCAACGCCGCCTCCATCCTGGGCTTTGAGCTGGCTCTGGCCTGTCCCCCGGGTTTCGATCCCGATGAGGAGATTCTGGAGCGCGCCCGTTCGTGCGCCTGCGTGCGCCTCACCCGGTCGCCCCTCGAGGCGGCCGAGGGAGCGGATGTGGTCACCACCGATGTGTGGGCATCGATGGGACAGAAGGGCGAGGCGGAGGCTCGCCGCCGGGCCTTTGAGGGCTACACCGTGGACGAGACGCTGATGGAGCGGGCATCCGCCCGGTCGATTTTCTTGCACTGCCTTCCCGCCCACCGGGGCGAGGAGGTCACCGAAGCCGTCCTGGAGGGCTCGCGCTCGCGAGTGTTCCGGGAGGCCGAGAACCGCTTGCACACCCAGAAGGCGCTCCTTGTCGCGCTTCTCGGGGAGGATGGAGACGGATGACCACGGGATGGGTCCAGTGAGTGCCGGGCTTGCCCGCACCCCTCTCTACGAGGAACACGTGCGGGCCGGAGGGAAGATGGTTCCCTTCGCGGGATACGAGATGCCGGTGCAGTACAGGCGCGGGATCCGGGCGGAACACCATGCGGTTCGGGAGCGCGCGGGTCTCTTCGATGTCTCGCACATGGGAGAATTCGAAGTGCGGGGACCGGAGGCGCTGGCGCTCGTGCAGTGGCTCACCACCAACGATGCCAGCCGCGTCGATGTGGGGCAGGCCCAGTACTCGCTGCTCTGCAACGAGGCCGGTTGCATCCTCGACGACCTCCTCGTCTACCGCTTCGAGGACCGTTACCTGCTGGTCGTGAACGCGGCCAACCGGGAGAAGGACTGGGCGTGGGTGTCCGGGCATGCGGCCCGCTTCGACTGCCGCCTGAGCGATGTTTCCGACCAGACCGCGCTGTTGGCGCTACAGGGACCGGCGGCGGCCGGCATCCTCGCCGGGCTCACGCACACGGATCTGGGGGCCGTGGGCTACTATCGCTTTACGACCGGCGAGGTTGCTGGAGTCCCGGCGATGGTGGCTCGCACCGGGTATACGGGCGAGGACGGCTTCGAGCTCTATCTGGACACTGCTCTCGCTTCCGGCGTCTGGCGTGCCCTGGTCGACGCCGGCGGCGCCCAGGGCATGGAGCTCGCCGGGCTGGGATCTCGGGATTCCCTGCGCCTGGAGATGGGCTACGCCTTGTATGGGAATGATCTTGACGAGGAACACAGCGCGCTCGAGTCGGGGCTGGGCTGGGTGGTGAAGCCGGGGAAGGGCGACTTCTCGGGCCGGAACGCGCTGGTGAGCGAGAAGGCCGCGGGGGTGTCCCGCCGTCTGGTGGGTCTCCGCCTTCTGGAACGCGGCTTTCCGCGGCCGGGGTACGAGATCCTGGCGCGGGGCGAGGTCGCGGGAGCCCTCACCAGCGGCACGGTGAGCCCGTCGCTGGGGGAGGGAATCGCAATGGGATACCTCCCCGCCCCCCTCGCCGCCCCGGGCACGGAGGTGGCGGTGCGCATTCGCCGGGCGGAAGTGCCGGCGGTCGTGGCGCGCCCCCCCTTCTACCGGGATGGTTCGATCCGGCGCTGACACGGAGACCGACGAAGTGACTGGCGAACCGACAACCCCCCGCCCGGTAACGGTGGCGATCCTGACTGCCAGCGACCTGTGCTCCGTGGGCAAGCGCGCCGACCGCAGTGGAGACGCCATTGAATCATGGTGTCGCGCGCGCGGATACGAGGTGGTTGCCCGCGCCGTCGTCCCCGACGAAACCGCGGCCATCGTCCCGGTTCTTCTCGACTGGGCCGACCGGCTGGACGCCGACGTGATCCTCACCACCGGGGGCACCGGCTTCACCGCCCGCGACGTCACCCCGGAAGCGACCCGCGCGGTCCTCGAGGGGGAGGCTCCGGGCCTCGCCGAAGCGCTGCGGGCGCGGGGCGCGCGCAAGACTCCGTATTCCAACCTGTCGCGCGGTGTGGCGGGCTTCCGGGGCGGCACGGTGGTCGTCAACTTCCCCGGCAGCACCGGGGGGGTGCGCGACGGACTCGAGGTCCTCGACCCCGTCATCGAACACACCGTCGAACTCGCGCGGGGCACTTCGGTCTCCCACGCCGGCCGGGCCGGAGCCCCCTCGTGAGGGACACGGTTCTGATCAGCACCCACGACCTGCGCGCGGCGCGGCCGCTCCGCCAGGCCTTCGTGTCATCCGGCTACCGGGTCGAGCTGGTCACCCCCGACGAGGAGCTGGATCCGGGCTCGGGCGTGCTGCTGGTGCTGACCGACGCCGAGGCCGAGGCGGCCTCCGGGGCGCTGGCGGCCCAGGCCCGCGACCGGCTGCACATCCCCGCGTTCGGGGTGGCCCCGCCCGGCCGCGCGCGCGAACTTGGCACCGCCCTGGGGCTGGTGGAAACCTTCACCGATCCGGTCGATCCGGACGAGGTGCTTCTGCTCGCCCACACCCTCCTGGAGCGCCGCCGCCTTCAGCGGCTGACCGGCATCGTGGGGGAGACCGACGCCATCCGGGAGGCTCTCGAACGGGTGGTGCAGATCGCCCCGGTCAACTCGACCGTGCTCATCACCGGGGAGTCGGGCACAGGCAAGGAGCTCTTCGCGCGTGGGGTGCACCTACTCTCCCCCCGCCGTCACAAGGCCTTCATCGCCGTCAACGTGGCCGCGCTCTCCGCCACGGTTCTGGAGAGCGAGATCTTCGGCCACGAGAAGGGCGCCTTCACCGGAGCCATCGATTCGCGCCGGGGCCTCTTCGAACTCGCCAACCACGGCACCATCTTCCTGGACGAGATCGGCGAGATTCCGGCCGCCATGCAGACCAAGCTGCTGCGCGTGCTGGAACAGAAGGAGTTCCTGCGCGTGGGCGGCGAGGCCCCGATCCGGGTTGACGCGCGCGTCATCGCCGCCACCAACCAGGACCTCCGCCACGAGGTCGCGGCCGGAAGATTCCGTCGCGACCTCTACTACCGCATCAACGTCCTGCACATCGAACTTCCGCCCCTGCGCAACCGGGCGGATGACGTGCCCCGGCTGGTGGATGAGTTCGTGCGCGAGGTGAGCGCCCGCAACGACCGCAAGTTCGCCGGTATCAACGACGACGCCATGCGCATCCTGCGGAACTACGCCTGGCCGGGGAACGTTCGCGAACTGCGCAACCTGGTGGAGAGCATGGTGGTGCTTTCCCCGGGGAAGGAGATCGGCCCCGATGACATCCCGTCACAGGTGCGCTCTCCCGGTTCGTCACTGCTGCTCCCGGTACGGTCACCGATCATCGACTCCGGATCCGGCGACGCCGGAAAGCTTCGCCCCCAGCTGGAGTTCGTGTTCCGCACCCTGGTGGAACTCCGGGTCGACATGGACGACCTGCGCCGGGCATTCGACGCCTACCGGCAAGAAAACCGGTATGCGGACGCACTGCTTTCCGCCGAAACCGGGCGGGTGGAGATCGTTTCACCCCGCCATTCGGCCCCGCACGCCGCGCCCGTGCCGCTCGCCGAAGCGACGCCGGGGCACTTCCCCGAAGGCGTGCCCGGCGATTTCTCCCAGGCCGCCCCGGAGACCGATGTCGCGCCTGAGGACGCCGTCTCCGAAGCCCTGGAGCCATCGGCCCCGCCGGAACCGGTGGTCCCTCCCGGCGGGATCGTTTTCCAGCCCGGCATGACCCTGGAAGACCTGGAGCGCGAAGCCATCCTGGCGGCGCTTCAGCAGGTCGAAGGCAAACGCCGCGAGGCCGCGCAACTGCTTGGCATCGCCGAGCGGACCCTCTACCGCAAAATCCGCCGCTACGAGCTCGACTGACGCCCGGTAGCACCCTTCGTGGCGTCAACCCCGGCCCGGGCCCGCAGCGCGTCGCCTCAAGCCTCGGCCCCGCAGCGCGTCGGACGCGGTCGCGGGCTTGCACGCGCAACTCGTCGCGTTCAGCCTCCGGCGCGGGCCCGCACTTTGGCGCGTTCAGCCTCCAGCACGGTGAGGATGCGCTGCCAGCCGGCGTTGCGAGCGTCCCCGTACTCGATCTCCAGGTCGAGATCGAGGTTGACCGCGGGACTGAAGGCGTACACCGCCATCTGCGTCTCCTGCTGGTCCAGCCTCTGTAGCCCCCATCCCGGAGTGATCGCCTGAATCGCCAGCGGCCGCTCCCGGATCCCCTGGCTGACGATGTTGATGTCCTCGGGTTGGTAGGTGACGTTGGGCTGATAGCTGAAGATGGACACCAGAAAGAGCACCGGATCGGTTGCGCGGGTCTGAAGCTCGAGCGCTTCGCGATGCGCGCCGGCCAGCCCCGAAAGGCGGGCGTAGGTGTCGGGCGCGGTCAGGCGAGTCACCTCTTCGGCGAGTGGCGTGGCTTTGATCAGCAGGTCTTCCGAACGGAGCGAAAGCGTCACCTCGTCCTGCAACAGGGTCCCGAATCCGGCGGGCACCAGGTCTTCGTCTTCCGGGGCCTGCACGGCAGTCGCCGGCGCGGGTGCCTCCGGGAAGGAAGCGGCGGGCGCCGCACAGGCGGCGGCAGCTCCCGCCAACGCCCACCAAAGGCTGCGGAATACGTTTCTCTCTCGCATGATTCCCTCCCGATCCTCGCCGTACCGGGCCCTGCGCGGGCGCCCGTCCCCGGCCGCTGGCCATCGCGCACGGCGGTTCATCCCATATCGCGCCGCTATCGGGGTTCGCCTCGCGGCGGTCTCCCGGTGGTCTCGCTGCCCCCGCCGTCGTCCGCGGGATTGCCTCCGCCGTCCGCCGGATCGCCATCGGCCTCCAGCAGCTGCGCGATCGCGCCGAGCACCTCCTCCCGCCCTTCGCCGGTTCGGGCCGAGGACACCAGCAACTGGTCTCCCGCCACCTGGAGCCTCTCCAGCAAACGCGCGATCCGTTCTCCGCGGGCGTTCTTCCCTACCTTGTCGATCTTGGTCACTACAACCAGTGCAGGCAAGCGGAGTTCTCCCAGCAAGTCCAGCGCGGCGAGGTCGCCGGGCGCAGGATCCCGCCGGGCATCCACCAGGTGCACCACGCCGGCGAGTTCGCGACTCTGCCTGAGATATCCGCGCACCAGCCGCTGCCAGTTCTCCCGCAGGGTGCGCGGCACCTTTGCGTACCCGAACCCCGGCAGGTCGACCAGCACGAAGCGGCCGTTGACGATGTAGAAGTTGAGCGTCTGGGTCTTGCCGGGACGCGTGGAAACACGCGCCACCTTCTTGCGGGTGCGCCTCAGGAGGACGTTGATCAGCGACGATTTGCCGACATTGGAGCGCCCCGAGAAGGCGATGTGTGGGAGTTCCGGCGCGATCGACACACGCGGATCGACATGACTGCCCGCGAACTCGACGCTCCGAATGATCATGGCCTTACGAGTTTGGTGGACAGGAGCCAGGGGCATCGATTCCGGCCCCAGCGCACTGGCGGCCTGTGCCGCTGTCAAGCCTCTTTCTGCTGCTGCTCCCCTTCGAGCACCAGGAGCGGGGGCGTTCCCGAGGTGACCGATTCCACCGTGATGACCACTTCGCGCACGTCCCGCCGCGATGGCACATCGAACATCACGTCCTGCATCACTTCTTCGAGCACCGCGCGCAACCCGCGCGCACCCGTGCCCCGCTCGGAGGCTTTCCGGGCCACCGCCCGCAACGCCTGGGGGTCGAACGTGATGCCGACGCCCTCCAGGTCGAACATCTTCCGGTACTGCTTGACCAAGGCGTTCCTGGGCTCCTGGAGAATGCGCACGAGGTCATCCTCATCCAGCTCCGTGAGGCCCACGGAAACCGGCAGGCGTCCCACCAGCTCGGGAATGAGTCCGTAGCGCTGCAGATCCTCGGGCTCGATCAGCTTGACCAGATCATCGCGGCTCCGGTACTCGTCGGCGCCCTGCCGCGACGCCTTCCCGAAGCCGATGCGCCGCTGGCCGATCCGCTTCTCGACGATCTCTTCCAGACCGTCGAATGCGCCCCCGCAGATGAAGAGAATGTTGCGCGTGTCGACCTGCAGGTACTCCTGCTGTGGATGTTTGCGTCCACCCTGGGGAGGCACGCTGGCCACGGTTCCCTCGAGAATCTTGAGGAGCGCCTGCTGAACCCCTTCGCCCGAGACGTCGCGCGTGATCGAGGGGTTCTCGGACTTGCGCGCGATCTTGTCCAGCTCGTCGATGTAGACGATCCCACGCTCGCAGGCCGTGATGTTGAATTCACTGGCCTGGAGCAGGCGCACCAGGATGTTTTCCACATCCTCGCCCACGTAGCCCGCTTCGGTGAGGGTGGTCGCGTCGGCGATCGTGAAGGGCACCTTGAGGACGCGCGCCAGCGTCTGCGCCAGCAGCGTCTTGCCGACACCGGTGGGTCCGACCAGGAGGATGTTCGCCTTGTCGATCTCGACGTCATCGATCTTCCCCTGGTGATTGACCCTCTTGTAGTGGTTGTAGACGGATACCGAAAGAGCCCGCTTCGCTTCCTCCTGGCCGATCACGTACTGGTCGAGGGTCTCCTTGATCTCTGCGGGAACCATGGTGGGCACAACCACGGACACCGCCTCGCGCTCCTCCTCCTCCGCGAGGATCTCGTTGCAGAGCGAGATACACTCGTTGCAGATGTAGACCGAGGGCCCGGAGATGAACTTCTTGACGGAGTCCTTGGTCTTTCCGCAGAAGCTGCAGCGGGGATACTTGTCGCTGGTTGTGGCCACGGTTTACTCGGCGAAGCAGGGGGTTCGGGAACTCAGTGCCATTCTACTCTTCCAGACGTACGCTTGCCTCGGCGCCGTCCTCCCGGCCGGTCAACACGCGGTCAATCAGTCCGTAGTCACGCGCTTCCTCCGGGCTCATGAAGCGGTCGCGGTCCACATCCTGGCCGATCTTTTCGGCCGACTGGCCGGTGCATTCGGCGAGAATGCCGTTCAACCTCTGCCGCACATCCAGCACCTCGCGGGCGGCGATCTCGATGTCGGCCGCGGTGCCCTGCGCGCCCGTGGACGGCTGGTGGATCATGATGCGCGAGTTGGGGAGGGCGCTGCGCTTGCCCCGCTCGCCCGCCGCAACCAGGATCGCGGCCATCGAAGCGGCCATGCCCACGCAGTACGTCGACACGGGCGCGCGCAGGTGCAGCATGGTGTCGAAGATGGCCAGGCCGGCATACACACTCCCTCCCGGCGAGTTGATGTACAGATAAATGTCTCGCTCGGGATCCTCCGCGTCCAGAAAGAGAAGCTGAGCCAGAATGATGTTGGCCACGTTGTCGTCGATGTGCGAGCCCAGGAAGACGATGCGGTCCATCAGCAGTCGGCTGAAGATGTCGTAGCTTCGTTCTCCGCGGCTCGTCCGCTCGATGACGTACGGAGGATAGATGGGCATTGGGTTCTCGTTCCCGGTTGGGTCCGGCGTTGGTCAGCCGGCCGCGATGATCTCGGACTTCTCCTTCAGGAATTCGAAGACCTTCTCTTCGGTAATGTCCCGCTCCAGAGACTCCATGCGCCCGTTCCTGCGCAGTTGGGCATCCACGGTCTCCGGTTCCACGCCGTTGTGGCGCGCGATTTCGTCGACGCGCTCCGCGAGTTCGAACGGGGTCGCACTCAGGTCGTTCGCCTGCGCCAGGCTGTCCACCGCCAGCATGGTGCGAACCGCCCTTTCCGCCCGGGGACGGAAGGCGTCCTTCATCTTCTCGACCTCTTCGGGAGAGGTGCCCTCGGGCATGTCGCCCGCCACCGCCTCCATGTACCGCTCGACCATCGAGGCGGGGGCGTCGAAGGCGTTGGCCTCCAGAACAAACTCCATCAGCCGCGCCCTGACCACCTGTTCGGCCTGCGCGGAGGCCGTCTTCTCGAGGTCGGCGCGCACCTTGTCCTGCAGGTCGGCGAGGCTGTCGAAGTCCAGGCTGTTGGCGAAGTCGTCGTCCAGCTCGGGCAGGTCGAGAACCTTTCGGCTGACGACATGGATATGCAGGCGCTGTTCCTCCCCCCGGCGCGCTTCGTCCGGGAAGTCGTCGGGGAAACCGACGACGAAGTCACCCCCGGTTCCCACCTCCAGTTGCTCGATGGCGCGCTCGACATCCGGAATGGCGTCTCCCTCTCCCAGGATGAACTCGTAGTCCCTCGGCTTCGCGTCGGGCTGGTCCAGCTGCTGGATGGCGACCGAGACGGCGTTGCCCGCTTCGGGCAAGCCTCCTTCCAGCGGCCGCCAGGCGCCGTTCTGCTGGAGCAGGCGTTGCAGGACGGTATCGATGTCGGCCTCGCTGACCGCAACCGCCGGCTTCTCCACCACGAACCCACCGCTGCGGCCGATCTCGATCTCGGGCTGCACATCGAACGAGATCTCGAAGAAGAGATCCTGCTCGGGGTCGCTCCGCACCGTGCCGACTTCGGGGTCGCTGATGGGCCGCAGCTTCTCGCTGCGAATGGCCGCCCGGGTCGCCTCGTTGAGGATCTTCTCGAGGGTTTCCTGCTCCACGGCCGCTCCATAGCGTCGCTTGAGCACTCCCGCGGGGATCCTGCCCTTGCGGAATCCCGGCATGCGCACGCGCCCGGAGAGATCGCCCAGGATCCGTGTGCGCTCCAGGAGGACGATTTCGGCGGGAACCGTGATCGCCAGTTCGCGCCTCCAGCGCTCCCCCTCTGTGACGGAAATGCGCAGGCGGGTGGGGTCGATGGTCAAATGGGGACTCGTCGTCGTGGGTTCAGGTGGCCCGCTCCCGCGAGCGGGAAGTGCGAAAGGGGGGACTCGAACCCCCACGGCCTCGGGCCACGGGATCCTAAATCCCGCGCGTCTACCAATTCCGCCACTTTCGCGGGGAACTTCGGCCCATCGAGGGATCCGCCGCCGCGACGGTCCCCAGGGGCCTGCCCTGCAAGCTCAGGAAGATAAACGAGCGGGCATGCACACTACAACCGGGCGGGCGGGGAAGCGGCTCTGGCCTCCTCCTCCGCCCGCCCGGTCATGGCCGCCGTTCGCGGGAACGGTCACTCGGGCATACGGATGTTGAGGAAGCGCTCGCGTCCGGTGACGGGGTCTCCCAGGAGCAGGGTGACGATCTGGCCGGGCTCGATGGCGTCCAGGATCTTCTCCACGTCGTCCGTCGATTCCACCGGCTGCCTGTTGATGGCCGCGATCAACTCCCCGGGTGCCACGCCACGCCGACCCGCCGGGCCGGTGCGCGTAACGTTGACGATCAGCACGCCCTCATCGGTGCGGAGCTGGTAGCGCCCAGCCAGCGCCGGGCTGTTGTCGATCACTTCGATACCGAGTCTTTCCTGCGCGCGCGCCACGCGCTCGGGTTCCTCGGTGGCAGTGGCTTCGTTCACCGGCGACTCGTGCAGCCGGGCGATGACTTCCCGGCGCTCGCCGTCACGATAGAAGTCGATGCGGACGCGGTCTCCCGGCCTCTGGCGAGCGATCAGCTGCTGCAGCTGGTTCGAGTAGTAGACGGGATTGTCGTCGATCGCCACGATGACGTCCTCCGGCATCAATCCAGCCTCCGCCGCCGCCCCGTCCTCGTTCACATCCTGGACCAGCGCGCCGCGGACTTCGGGCAGTCCATACTTCTCGGCGTCCTCCGCGGCCACGGCTCCGATCTGCACGCCCAGAAAAGCGCGCCGTACCGCGCGGTACTCGATGAGATCCTCCATGACTCTGCGGGCCAGGCTGATCGGTATCGCAAAGCCGTATCCCTGATAGTACCCGGACTGGCTGGCGATCGCGGAGTTAATGCCGACGACCTGTCCCTGCAGGTTGACCATCGGTCCCCCCGAGTTTCCGGGGTTGATGACCGCGTCGGTCTGAATGAAGTCCTCGATCGCGTATGACGAGCTCTCCCGGAAATCGGGATTGTTGTTCAGTTCATTCTGAATGAGCCCGAGCGGACGTCCCTTGAAGCTTACGATTCCCGCCGTGACCGTGTGGTTGAACGAAGTCGGCCCGCCCAAACCGGGGT
The DNA here is from genome assembly GCA_965237885.1 of Longimicrobiales bacterium. Lineage (GTDB taxonomy): Bacteria > Gemmatimonadota > Gemmatimonadetes > Longimicrobiales > Gaopeijiaceae > BD2-11. Next base: position 3,144,576 of record CBDEGN010000002.1, read on the forward strand.
TGCCTACCGCGAGCACCCATTGTCCCACGCGCACACCGTCGGAGTCGCCCAGGCTCAACGTCGGCAGATCGCTTCCCTCCACCTTGATGACCGCAACATCGGTGGTGGGATCGCCCCCCACCAGCGTGGCCTGGTAGGAGCGCCTGTCCTCCAGCTGGACAGTGATCTCGTCGGCGTCCGCGACCACATGGTTGTTGGTCAGGATGTAGCCGTCGCTGGATACCAGAAACCCGCTGCCACTCCCCGAACGGGGTTCCGGGTCGGGCGCCCCGAAGAAGCCGCGAAACGGATCGCGGGAACTCGGCATCACCATGCGGCTGGTCGTGATGCTCACCACCGCGGGCGTCACCACTCCAGCGACGCGGACAAAGGCCTCGCTCAGATCCTGGGCCGGCTGCACCGCTTCGACGGGAATCTGGGGGACGTCCGTGATCGCGGGCGTTGCGGCCACGTCCTGCGTCCATCCCAGTCCCGAGGCGGTGCCGACGCCCACCAGGAACGCGAGGGCGACGTAGAGGAGCACTTTGGTCTTGGTTCTCAGGGGATCGAACATTGCCTGGCCTCCTGTCGAAATACGAGTATGGCTGCAACCCGCGGCGAGGGTGTCGTTAGCTGCTACCCACGCCTTCGCCGCCGGTTTCTCCTGTCTTGCCTTCGCTCCGTTTGACGCGCCGCGCCGCGCCAGAGTTGTCCCGGCGAGCCGGGCTCCGACGCGGCGCGGCCGCACGCGGCCGGGGCGGGCTACTTCTCTTCGTCGACGATCTCGTAGTCGGCTTCCATGACATCTTCATCGTCCGTGACGCCGTTCCCGGTTTCGTCCCCGCTTTCCTCGGCGGAAGCGTCCTCGGCCGCGCCGGCTTCGGCGGCCTGCGACTGATACATCTCCTGGCCGGCGGCGCTGAAGGCCTGCATGAGCTCGTCCCGGGCGGAGTTGAGGTTCGCGAGATCCTCGCCCTTGAGCGCGTCCCTGGCCTTGGAGAGCGCGTCGTCGAGCCGCCCGCGAGTGCCCTCGCTCACCTTGTCGCCCCACTCGCCGATGTCCTTTTCCACCTGGTAGACGAGGGAGTCCAGCTGGTTGCGCGCCTCGATCTTGTCCTTGCGCTCCTCGTCTTCCCGGGCGTGCACCTCGGCGTCGCGCACCATCCTGTCGATCTCGGCATCGGAGAGCCCGCTGGAGGCCTCGATGCGGATCTTCTGCTCCTTGGCGGTGGTGCGATCCTTCGCCGAGACGTTGAGGATCCCGTTGGCGTCGATGTCGAAGGTGACTTCCACCTGGGGCATGCCGCGCGGCGCCGGGGGGATGCCGGTGAGCTGGAACTTGCCGATGGTCTTGTTGTCGAGCGCCATCTTGCGCTCGCCCTGCAGCACGTGGATCTCCACCGTGGTCTGGTTGTCCTGCGCGGTCGAGAAGACCTCCGACTTGCGCGTCGGGATGGTCGTGTTGCGCTCGATCAGCGGCGTCATGATCCCGCCCAGCGTCTCGATGCCCAGCGACAGCGGAATGACGTCCAGCAGAAGCACGTCCTTGACCTCGCCGGCCAGCACGCCGCCCTGGATGGAGGCGCCGACGCCCACCACCTCGTCGGGATTCACGCCCCGGTGCGGCTCCTTGCCGAAGAACTTGCGCACGATTTCCTGAATCTTCGGGATACGCGTCGAGCCACCGACCAGGATGACCTCGTCGATGTCTTTCTGAGTGAGTCCGGCATCCTTGAGCGCGGCCTTCATCGGCGGGATGGTGCGCTGCAGCAGCGAGTCGGCCAGCTGCTCGAAGCGGGCGCGCGTGAGCGAGTAGTTCAGGTGCTTGGGGCCTTCCTGGGTCGCGGTGATGAACGGAAGATTGATGTCGGACTGCATCGTCGACGAGAGCTCCATCTTGGCCTTCTCGGCGGCTTCCTTGAGACGCTGCAGCGCCATGGAATCGCGAGACAGGTCGATGCCCTGCTCCTTCTTGAACTCCGTCACCAGCCAGTCGATGATGACCTGGTCGATGTCGTCCCCGCCGAGGTGGGTGTCGCCGTTGGTGGCCTTCACCTCGAAGACGCCGTCACCCAGCTCGAGGATGGAGATGTCGTAGGTCCCGCCGCCCAGGTCGAAGACCGCGATCTTCTCGTCCTTCTTCTTGTCCAGCCCGTAGGCGAGCGCCGCCGCGGTCGGCTCGTTGATGATCCTGAGCACCTCGAGGCCGGCAATCTTGCCGGCGTCCTTGGTCGCCTGCCGCTGGGCGTCGTTGAAGTAGGCGGGCACGGTGATGACCGCCTGGCTCACCTTCTGGCCGAGATAGTCCTCCGCGGTCTGCTTCATCTTCTGCAGGATGAGCGCGGAAATTTCCGGCGGGTTGAAAGTCTTGCCGGCGTTCGGGATGGAGACCTGCACCCGGTTGCGGGCGTCGCTCGTGACGTCGTACGGGACCAGCTTGCGTTCCTCGCTCACTTCCGAGGACTTGCGGCCCATGAAGCGTTTGATGGAGAAGATGGTGTTCTCCGGATTCGTGATGGCCTGTCGCCGGGCCACCTGGCCGACCAGACGCTCGCCGTCCCTGGTGAACGCCACCACCGAGGGCGTCGTGCGCCCTCCCTCCGCGCTCGGGATCACGACCGGCTCGCCGCCTTCCATGACCGCGACCACCGAGTTGGTCGTCCCCAGATCGATACCGATGACCTTTCCCATCTTTTCTCCTAGTCGTGTGATGTGCCTGAACTCGCGTGATGTCCTGATCAACAGCAGGTTGTCCAGCAACGTTCGTGCCCCGCCTTCCCCTCGAAAGCTGCCAAAATGGCAGACTGCCTCCCCGAAACCCGACGAAGTGGCAGCTTCTTCGGCCTTCGCATTATCATGATGCGTGGAATGACTTCCGCGCAGCCCACCCGAGACCGGATCGAATATGCTTCCCTCGTACTGCGACACCCGTTTTCCGGGCCCGATGCGGGCTCGCGTGAGATCTGCCGCCAGGGTGTTCGCGTGATCCGGACAGCTGCCGGATCCCGTCCCGGTCCCCTGTCCGGCGTCGTTGTCCTGTGGGCGATCTGTGCCCTTCTGCTCGCTGCCGGCGTGGCCGCCTCGACGCTGGGCGCGGCAGGAGCGGCAGACGCCCCGGCGGCGGACGCGGTCGCGCAGGCCCAGAGTCCGGGGCTGGGGATCTCGATCGCCTCGGAGGGACTGGATACGTCCTTTCCCGAACGTCTTCGGTCGCTGCTCGGAATGCTGGCGCTGGGCGGGCTGGCCTGGTGCTTCAGCGTCAACCGGGGAGCCATACCCTGGCGGGTCGTGGCCTGGGGGGTCTCTCTCCAGTTGATCTTCGCCTTTTTCATTCTCAAGACGGCCGTCGGACTGGCGCTCTTCCAGGGGGCCAACACGGTGGTGGTCGGGCTGCTGGGATACACGCTCGAGGGCTCCCGCTTCATCTTCGGCAACCTGGTCGACAACAACATTCCGATCGGCACCGGGGAGCCCGGCAACGGCGCGTTCAATCCGATTCCCGGACAGGTCGCCAACCCCGCCGCCTACGTGGCCTTCACGGTGCTGCCGACCATCATCTTCCTGGCCTCCCTCATGACGGTTCTGTATCACCTGGGCGTGATGCAGTTCGTGGTGCGGGGGATGGCCTGGGTGATGCAGCGCACCATGCGCACCTCGGGGGCCGAGACCCTCTCCGCGGCGGGCAACATCTTCGTCGGGCAGACCGAGGCGCCTCTCCTCATCAAGCCCTTCGTCGAGAAGATGACCATGTCGGAGCTGAACGCGGTCATGACCTCGGGCTTCGCCACTGTCGCGGGCGGGGTGATGGCGGCATACGTCGGCTTCCTGATCTCCTATTTCCCGGACATCGCCGGGCATCTGATGGCGGCGTCGGTCATGTCCGCGCCCGCGGCGCTCATGATGGCCAAGCTCATGTATCCGGAGGACGGCGAGCCGGAGACCGCGGGCCGCCTGGTGAAGCAGGTCGAGAAGCCCGACGTCAACGTCATCGACGCCGCGGCGCGCGGCGCGGGGGAAGGGCTGCGCCTGGCCCTCAATGTGGGCGCCATGCTGCTCGCCTTCGTGGCGCTGGTCTACCTGATCAACGGGCTGATGGGATGGGCCGGGGGGCTGGTCGGCCTGCCGGACCTGACCCTGCAGTCGGTTCTGGGGCTGGCCATGGCGCCGCTGGCGTGGCTCATGGGCGTGCCCTGGGCGGACGCGGCTTCGGTGGGTTCGCTGATGGGGATCAAGACGGCACTCAACGAGTTCGTCGCGTACGTGGAGCTGGCGGGCCTGCTCGGGGAAGGCTCCACCCTGCACCCGCGCTCGGTGGTCATCGCGACCTATGCGCTGTGCGGCTTCGCCAACTTCTCCTCCATCGCCATCCAGATCGGGGGCATCGGCGGGATCGCGCCCTCGAGGCGGAGTGACCTCTCGCGTATCGGCCTGCGGGCGATGGTCGGGGGAACGCTCGCCGCCTTCATGACCGCGACTGTGGCCGGGATGATCCTGTGATGCCGGGGATTCTGCTGTGAAGCCGGGTGTTGGCCCGGGCGACGACTTCACTGCCGTCGTCGCGGCGCTCGGCAGGCGCATCCGCACAGCTCCGCGTGTCTACCTCGTGCTCGGCTCCGGGCTGGGAGGGCTTGCACGGGTGGTCGAGGTGGAGGACGAGGTGGCGTTCGGGGAGGTGCCGGGGCTCCCTTCGGCGGGGGTGGTGGGACACTCGGGCAGCTTCGTCTTCGGTCGCTGCGAGGGTGTCCCGGTGCTGGTCCAGTCGGGGCGGCTGCACATGTACGAGGGGTACTCGCCCTGGGTGATCTCGGCACCGGCCCGCATCGCCGCCGCTCTGGGAGTGAAGACCGCCATCATCACCTGCGCGGCGGGGGGGGTGAATGCCCGCCTGGGGCCGGGCGATCTGATGATGCTGGACGACCACGTCAACCTGATGTTCCGTACGCCGCTGCCGCCGCCCGCCCAGGCTGCCGGAGCGAATCCCTTTCCGGACATGAGCGCCCCCTACGACCCGGAGCTTCAGAGGCGGGCGCTGGAAGTGGCGGCCGGGCTGGGGGTTCGTCTTCAGCGGGGCACCTATGCGGCCCTGCTGGGTCCGAACTTCGAAACTCCCGCCGAGGTGCGCATGGTCGACCGCCTGGGCGGCGATGCGGTCGGGATGTCGGTCGTGCCCGAGGTACTCTCCCTGCGCGCCCGTGGGGTGCGCGTGCTGGCGTTCGCCATGATCACCAACCTGGCGTGCGGGGTGGGGATGACGCTCGGGGCGGAGGGAGCGGACGCCATCTCCCATGAAGAAGTGCTGGAAATGGGGAGAGGGGCAGGGAAGGTGCTCGGCCGGGTGATCCGGGGAATGCTGGCGGCGGGCTCGCTCTGATGACGGAACCCCCGGCAGCAGCCCGACCCTGGGGGCGACCCGGTTCTTCAGTCGTGGTTCGTCCCGACGAAATGGTTGATCGGGCCGCCCCCCGCTCCGAGCCCCGGTGCCATCGCGATCGCGCGCGCGACGAACTCGACCGCGGCATCCACGGCTTGTAGCATCGTCCTTCCGCGCGCCAGGCCGGCGGCAACTGCGGCGGACAGAGTGCAGCCGGTACCATGCACATGACGGGTGGGGATGCGCGGGCGCCGCCACACGCGTTCTTCGGCGCCATTCCAGAACACGTCAGCCGCTTCGCCGGAGGGCAGGTGGCCGCCCTTCACCAGCGCCGCCCCCGCCCCCATCCCGACCAGGTGCCGCGCCGCCGCCTTCATCGCAGCCAGCGAATCGACCGGCGCGCCGGTGAGCAACGCGGCCTCGTCCAGGTTGGGGGTCACCAGCACGGCCAAGGGGAGGAGTCGCTCCACCAGGGTGGCCTCGGCGTCGGTTTGCAGCAGTCGGTCGCCACTGGCGGCGAGCATGACCGGATCCATCACGTAGGCGGTCAGGCCGTGCGCGGCGATGGCCTCGGCGACCACTTCCGCCAGTTCGGCCGTGGCCAGCATGCCGGTCTTCACGGCGCTCGGGTGCAGGTCCCCGGCGACCGCGTCGATCTGCGCGCGCACGACATCCGCGGGGATGGTGTGGACCGCGGCAACGCCCACGGTGTTCTGAGCCGTGACGGCGGTGATCGCCGAAGTGCCGAACACCCCGAACGCGTGAAAGGTCTTGAGATCCGCCTGGATGCCCGCCCCCCCACCGGAGTCGCTTCCGGCGATGGTGAGCGCCACCGGGAGGGAGCCGGGAGCTGTTGTCGGCGGGGTTCGCATCAGGGCAGGCGGGGCGAACGGAGACCATGGCCCGGTGAAGGACCCGATGCCGGAAACATACGTCCCTTTCGGGATATGAGAAGCCCGTGAACCGAGGTGAACCCGCATTGAGCAAGCGCAGGGCGCGGCTGCTGGCCCGGCTTCAGAGTCGCCACGGCCGTGTCCGCGAAGAGTGCGTCCTGGTCGAGGGCGTGCGCGCCGCCGATGAGGCCATCGGGTCCGGGGCGCCCGTGCGCTTCGCCATATGCTCACCCGCGCTCACGCGTTCCTCCGCGGGGGAAGCGCTGCTCGCGGCACTGGAGGCGCGCGGCATACAGCCGGACTGGGTGGGAGAGCCCGAGATGAGGTCCCTGTCGGCAACGGCCAGCCCTCAGGGGATCCTGCTCGTGTGCGCGGAGCCATCGTTCGCCCTGGATCGGCTGCAAGTCACGCCGGAGTCGCGGTTTCTGGCGGCGGACGGCATCCAGGATCCGGGCAACCTGGGCACTCTGGTGCGCACCGCGCGCGCCTTCGCTCTCAGCGCCGTGATCGTCCTGGATGGAACCGTCGATCCGTGGAACCCGAGGGTGGTGCGCGCCTCTGCGGGGTGCGTCTTCCGCATTCCGGTTGTGCGCGCGCCGTGGAGCGACGTGCGGGCCTGGGCCTCCCGCGTGGAGGTGATCGCGGCGGACGCCGCCGGACAGGATGCGGCCACCCTCGCGGTTCGGCCTCCGTGGATGCTGGTAGTGGGCAACGAGGGGGCGGGGGTGCGCGGCGAGATCCGGGAGGTCGCGGGCGCCTGCGCGGGCGTTCCCATGCGCGGGACGGGCGACTCCCTGAACGCCGCGGTCGCGGGCGCGATCCTGCTCTACGCGCTCGACCGGCGGTGACCGATCCGGCAGTGCTCTTCTTCGCCGGGCTGGTCGGCCTGGCGCTGGGATCGTTCCTGAACGTGTGCGTGGTCCGCTGGCCGCGCGGGGCGTCGGTTGTCCGGCCCGGCTCGGCATGCCCGGCGTGCTCGAAGCCTGTCCGGTGGCACGATCAGATCCCGGTCGTGAGTTGGCTGGTGCTCCGCGCCCGCTGCCGTGCTTGTGGGGTCCGCATCTCGCTTCGCTACCCGCTGGTGGAGGCCGCCGCCGCCGCGATCTGCGTGGCCATTGTCCTGACCCGCAGCGTAAGCCTCGAGGCGGCCGGGGGCAGCCTCTTTCTTCTCATCCTGCTGGGCATCGCCCTCACCGACGCCCGTTGTTACCTGATCCCCGACGAGTTTTCGCTCGGCGGCGCGGCGGCCGGGCTGGCGCTGGCGCTGGCGCCGGGAGGCATCACCCCGGGCACCGCGGCCCTGGGGGCGGCGGTGGGGTTCGGGGGGATGTGGCTGGTGGGGGTGGCGGGTACCTGGATGATCGTGCGCGCCAGCCCGGGCAGGCTGGACGCGGCCGGGCGCGAACACGCCGACGGTCGCCGGCGGACGCGCGACACCCGGGTCGTGCACACCCTGTCGCGGCCGCCCGGCCAGCTGGCGGCGCTCTTGCCAGCGGTACCGGCGGCGTTCCTGACGGGGCGGGGATTCGGCTGGGCGGGGGCGCTGGCGGCGGTGGCGGGCTGTGCGGCCGCCGTGGCCATCCTGGTCGCGTGGGTGGAGGGGCTGGGGGAGGAGGCCGGCGCCGCCCCGGCCGACGCGCACACCCCAGTCGATGTGCACACCCCCGCCGTCGCCCCCACCCCGGCGGCCGCGCACGCGTCACCGGGGGCGGTGGTGGGGGGTGGGGACGTCAAGATGATGGCGCTGGTGGGCGCGTTCACCGGTCCCTGGGGTGCGGTTCTCACGGTGTTTCTGGCGGCCTTCGTCGGCGTCCTGGCCTATCTCGCCCTGCGCCTGCTGGTCCGCACCCGCCAGCTCATTCCCTTCGGCGTGTTCCTGGCGGTCGGTGCCGCCACCACCCTCTTGTTTGGTGAGGCGATTCTTTCCTGGTATCTGAGTCTGCCGGGCCTGTCGTGACCGGGGCCGGCCCATTCCGGAGGCCTACGAATCCTCCTCCAGGTCGAATCCCGCCAGCTCCTGCATGTAGCGCCGCGACAGCCGCACGTAGTGTCCACCCCCGCCCTCCACCCACTGCGCCGACGCCCCGTCCAGGGTCTTCTTGATCCGGCCGGGAACCCCCGCGACCAGGCTGCGCGCGGGAATGTCGGCGTACTCGAGCACGACCGTTCCTGCCGCCAGCACGCAGCTGGCGCCCACCCGGGCGCCCTGCAGGATGACCGCGTTCATCCCCACGAGCGTGCCGTCGCCGAGCACGCAGCTCTCGAACTTCGCGCCGTGGCCCACGGTGACGTCCCTTCCCACCACCGTGGGTCCCCAGTGGCCCACGTGCACCACGCAGTGCTCCTGAATGTTGGAGCGCGCGCCGATCACGATACCGTGCTCCGGGTTGTCGCCCCGCAGGACCGCCCCGAACCAGATGCTGGCCTCCTCTTCCACCGTCACGTTGCCGATGAGGACGGCTGTGGGGGCGAGAAAGGCGCTCTCCGCCACCTTGGGCGTGTATCCGTTGAAGGGGAGAATCAGCGCCATGGGAGCCTCGTCCGGTGTGGTCGCGCGTGCTTCTGCCGGCCCCTATCCGGGGTCGGACGCAGAAGCCGGCACCTTGCGCAGCCGGGCGCGCAGAATCTGGGTCTCGGAAGCCTCCACGATCTCGATGTCGACTCCCACCACAGTCACTTTTTCACCCGCCGAAGGTACCTGCCCCAGCTTCTCCACCAGGAAGCCGTTCAGCGAGCGGTGCTCCAGGTGCGGCAGTGACACGTTCATCGCGTAGTTGATCTCGCGCAGTTCCGTGGACCCTTCAATGATCGCTTCAGTCCGCGAGACGCGTACAATGGGCTCGGAGGCTGGGTCCGTTTCGTCCACGATCTCGCCCACCAGCTCCTCCAGAATGTCCTCCAGAGTCACGAGTCCATCGGTGCCCCCGAACTCGTCCGCCACGATGCCCATGTGGATGCGCCGTCCCTGGAAATCACGCAGGAGGCGCGTGAGCGGCAGGGAACCGGGAACGAAGAAGGGCTCGCGGGAGAGCTCCGACAGGCGCACGTTCGCCTGCCCGCCCGCGTGGGTGGCGTAGGCCTCGCGCACATACAGAACGCCGGTGACGTCGTCGATCGATTCTCCGAAGACCGGAACCCGCGAGTACGGCACTTCGGGGAGCTGTTCGACGATGTCGGCGAGTTTCAGAGAGTCGCTCCAGGCGAAGATCGACACCCGCGGCGTCATCACATCCCAGGCGGTGGTCTCGTCCAGGCGGAAGGCACGCTCCGCCAGCTCGTGCTCCTCCGGCATCACCACCCCTTCCTCCTGGCCCAGCTCCGCCAGCTCGCTCGTCTCGCGCTCCCCGGCGGAGCGGCCCCGGTCGCCGCGCCGGTGGGTCCAGTAGCGTCCGAATCGCCGTACCAGAAAGAGCGTCGGGCGCGACAGCCGCTCGAGCAGCAGCAACACGGAGGCGCTGGCGAGCGCCAGGCGCACCGGACGAGCCCCGGCGGCGGCACGCGGCAGGAGTTCGCCCGCAACCAGCACGATCACGGCGGTCACGCCTGCCGCGATCGTCACCGCCCCGGCTCTTCCCCCGCCGAAGGCACCCACGATGAGCCCGGCCGCACCCACATTGAGCACCGTATCGAAGAGCACGTAGGAGTCGAGGAACTGGACGGGGTCCTCACGCAGGCGGGAGAGCTTGTCCGCCTCCTGAAAGCCTTCGTCCACAAGAGTGCGGATGCGCGAGTCGCCCACCTTGAAGCAGGCGGTCTGGGCTGCGGTCAGCAGCGCCGACCCGAAGAGAAGGACCAGGCCGAGCCCCACCAGGATCCCGGTCATGGGCAGCCGTCCGGACCCAGGGACCCCGGGTCCACCCAATCGGTGCCGGGTCGTGGCTGCTGGCTAGACGGAGGCTCGGGAGCGCTGCTACTGCTGGGTTCTACCTCCATTGGCGGCTCTCCTCGAGCAGCTCACGGATGATGTCGTGGGTGCTGTGGTTGTCGGCCTCGGCCTCGAAGTTGAGCACCAGACGATGTGCCAGCACATCCGCGGCCACCGCGCGCACATCGTCAACCGAGGGCATGGCCTCCCCGCTCATGGCGGCGCGCGCCTTCGCTCCCAGCACGAGAAACTGGGAGGCGCGCGGACCGGCTCCCCAGCTCACGTACCTGCGTGTGACCGCAGGCGCGTCCGGGGCGGGACGGGTAGCCCGCGCGAGGTGAACCGCGAACGAGACCAGCGAGGGCGACGCAGGCACTCGTCGCACCAGGTTCTGTAGTTCGATCAGCTCTTCCCCGGAAACAACCGGAGAAACATGGCCGACTTCCTCGCCGGTCGTCCTCATGGCGATCTCTTCCTCTTCGCCCAGGTCCGGGTAACCGATGCGCAGCTCCAGCATGAAGCGGTCAAGCTGCGCCTCCGGAAGAGGATAGGTGCCCTCCTGCTCTATGGGATTCTGAGTTGCGAGGACGAAGAAGGGAGGAGCCAGGGGGAAGGTCTCGCCCGCCGCGGTCACCGCCCGCTCCTGCATCGCCTGGAGCAGCGCGGCCTGGGTCTTGGGCGGTGCGCGGTTGATCTCGTCGGCCAGAACCACGTTGGCGAAGATCGGCCCGCGAACGAAGCGGAAGACGCGCCGCCCCGAGGTTCTGTCCTCCTCGATCACCTCGGTTCCGGTGATGTCGGTAGGCATCAGATCGGGTGTGAACTGCACGCGGCCGAATTCCAGGTCGAGGGCGTCGGCCAGGGTCGAGACAAGAAGCGTCTTGGCCAGTCCCGGCACGCCCACCAGAAGAACATGGCCGTTTGCGAGCAGAGCGGTCAGCAATCCGCCTATGATCTGTTCCTGACCCACGATGCGCTTCGCGACCTCGTGCCGCAGTGCTTGCGCAACCGTGCCAACGCGGTCGAGCAGCAACAGGTCCCTGTCGTCCACCGCCGCCTTCTCAAGGGTTCTCATGTCAGAGCTACAACTCCGGGTTTCAGTCGAGGGTCCGGCAACGGATACGACGGACATCCGCAAATCGCGAATCACGTGAGCCTAGCGAGAGTAAGCCGCCTGCTTCCCGTAACCTCTTCTATCATCGATGTTTCCGCGTCTCGTTATTTGCCATGTATCACTTGACTCGTCACTTTCGCTTATGCTATTCTGAAGGGTAAGCTAACGGCCAAACAGGAGCAGGCAACATGGCACGACCTTCAACGCTCACGGCTGCTTTCGTCGCGAACATCCGGGTTCCGGGTGTTTATGGAGACGGCAGAGGATCCCGAGGTTTGAGCTTGCGCGTTCACGCGATGGCGAACGGCCGAGTATCGAAAAGCTGGCGGCAGCGCGTGCGCATCGACGGGAAGCTGACCTCGGTCGGTTTGAAATCGTGGCCAGAGATTTCACTGAAGGAAGCCAGAGAGCAAGCCATCGAGAACGCTCGCGCCTGCGCGCACGGCATCGACCCGCGCACGGCTCGCAGGGGCGTGCCGACATTCCGTGCAGCCAGCGAAGCCGTGATCGCCCTCAACGCGCCGACATGGAAGGCAGGCTCGCGCAATGAAGCGACGTGGCGTAGCACGCTCGCCGTCCATGCCGCAGCCCTCAGCGCCACGCCTGTCGATCAGATCACCAGCGCCGATGTCATGGCCGTGCTCGAACCGATTTGGGCGGCGAAGCACGCGACCGCCAAGAACGTCCGCCATCGCATCTCAGCGGTGATGAAATGGAGTATCACGCAGGGCCATCGCCCAGACGATCCGGCGGGCCAAGCCATGATCGCCACACTCCCGAAAGTGCGGAATGGCGTCAAGCATCGCGAAGCGATTCACCATCGCGCGCTTCCGGCCGCGCTCAACAAGATCAGGAACGCCAAGAGGGTCATGCGCTCTACTCGCCTGTCGCTCGAAATGATGGCGTTGTGCGCTTCGCGTTCTGCCGAAATCCGCGGAATGCGATTCTCGGAGGTCGAAGGCGACACGTGGACGTGCCCGGCGTCTCGCCACAAATCCGGGAGCAACCACACGGTGCCGTTGTCTTACCGCTGTCGCGAGATCCTGGCGGAAGCCAGAGCGAAGACGAGGGGCGATGTCGTCTTTCCCGGCAGAACCGGCAAGCCGCTGGCCCAGAACGCGCATCTATCGCTCTTGAAAAAGCTCGCCATCGCTTGCACGCCCCACGGTTTTCGCGCCACGTTCCGGGGATGGTGTGCGGAAAATGGCGTCTCGCGCGAAGTCGCCGTCGCGGGGCTCGGACATTCGCTCGACAAGGTGGACGCGGCATATCGCCGGACGTCCATGCTTGAAACCCGGCGCGAGATAATGGAGCGTTATTCAGCCGACTGTCTATCTACGCCGGCGCAAAGCTGATAGATTCCAGACAGGTGATGTAAAGAGCACCGGCGGGTGGCTCCCGTCGAAAAGCTCCGGCGCAAGGTAACTTACCGGCTTCCTTGCTTCCGGGGCTTTTCATTGCGGAACCCGTGACGCAGCAACAATGATTGTCCTTATTAACTGAGACGCTGGGCAGTTGTTGTTGGGCTGAGGGGGCCGAAATGGCGGGGAGACGATACGGCTGTCTCCCCACTATTTCAGCCGGTTTCAGCCGGGATTGTTTCTGGCATCCCGCTGCGCTGGAATGCCTTAAGCTTTTATAGGTTAAAGAAGTCCTTAACGCGCGCGCGCGAGCGGGTGGGAGGAACTATAAGCGCATATAGGACAAGGCAATGTCTGTCCCGAATATCGCAATGCGGTGCGCCATTTAGTAGATTCATGGTATCCCACAACCCGGAGGAAGTCATGGACTACCAGATGCGCGAGGATGTCGTAGCACAGGAGCGCCATCGTCTGGCGGTCGTAAGGCGGATAGCCACCGATCCCCGTTTCGACGATGACGCGCGGGAACGAGCAGCGATGTACGCCGTCACCATCCAGAGCTACATCAACGCGGTTATCCTGCTCACAGAGAAGCAGGCCATCTTCGAGGATGCAATGCAGTGGGATAATCCGGCACATTGCGAGGACGCCCGCGCTTACATGGCGAACTGACTATAGCCACGGTCGGGACAATGCAAGGCCATTGTAATCCCGCATCACTCGCAGTATCCTTCCCGCATCGGCTCACGCATCACATACCGGGAGGATTCGCAATGGACGACACCAAAGCAAGAGAAAATCGGCTGCGCCGGAAGGCACTCCGTCAGGGGCTATGGCTGCGTAAGTCCAGGAGACGCGATCCGTGCGCGCTGGACTACGGTAAATGGTCAGTCTGCGACGCCGAGACCGGTCGCGCGCTGAACGCGGCGATCTACGCCGGCTTCCCGACGGACCACGCTCTGGATTTGGACGAAGTCGAGGAGTGGCTGGCGTGACGATCAAACGGCGTCCGCGAAAGCCCCGGGCCCGCTACCTCCGCGTCGAGGAGGCCATCCTCGCGTCCGCCGCAGCCGGTCACCCGCTTTCCAACCGTCAGCTATACTACGAACTGCTCGCTGCGGGGGTCCTCGAAAAGAAGAGCCAGTCCAACGAGAACCTGGTCAGCGACATAAGCACCAATGCGCGGCGTGCGGGGCTGGTGCCGTGGGAGTACATCGTGGATGAGACGCGTACCGCCGGCGGCGTGGCATGGTCTTTCGAGCCGCCACCCGATATCGGAGCGGTCGTCGATCTGGATGTCTACGGACGGCATTACGAGTGCAGCATCTCGCAGTTCACAGACCCGCCCATACATCTGGAGGTCTGGACCGAAACACGCGGCATGGCGGGTGCCATGAGGCCGGTATGCGAGCGGTATGGTATTGGCTGCACTGGCGCGGGTGGCATGTCCAGCGCCACCCTGCATTACGAGGCGTCTCGGCTCATCCAGGCATCCGATGGTAATCATACCCCGATACTCCTGTATATCGGCGATGCCGACGCGTACGGATGGCGCATTCAGCGATTCATCGAAGCCGATCTGCGGGAAACCCATGGTACACGCCAGTACTTTTGCGCAGGGTCGCGATTTCAGACGAAGAAGCCGAGGAAAGAGGCGATCCGAACGCGGAAGTGATCCCGGTCGGCGAGATGCGGGAACGGCTGGAGACAGCGATTGGGGGCCTGCTGGGCGACGCCAGCGAGAGACGGGCTGCAGCCGTCCGGAAGCATTCCGAGGACCACGCGCGCTTCCACCGAGCCATGCGGGAAGACGAAGAGCTGTCCGGGCACCTGAGGGCAGCGCGTAGCCGACTGCGGGAGATGACAGATGCCTGAGGGCAAGCTGACAGGTCGGAAACGGCTCATCCAGCGGCTCACGCAGCGTGCTGACAAAGTGGTGCAGCGAACGACGGTGCTGACGCTGGACCGCCTACTACAGCTCAGCCCCGAAGAGAGCGGGAGGCTGAAGGCAAACTACCGCGTCGGGATCTCGCACCCTGACCGCAGCGTGACATGGCACGCCGAGGAGGGTGACATCCAGCGGGCCCGCCAGCGCGCGCTACGCGTCGTGAAGCAGATCAGGGCTGGCGATGTGGTCTTCGTCACCAACAATGCGCCTCACGCCAGACTAGTCCCAAAGCAAGCACGATTTGTGCGGCGTTGCTAGCAATGAGTACCGGAAAGGCGTATCCTGATTGTACTTAGCACATTCCGGCGCGAGTCGTCGGATGTCAACCAGGAGGCCTTTCCGGTGAAGAGAATAGCGCACAAACAAAGCCGTGGGAACAGTGCCCGGCGCAGGCGGAAGGTGCAGGCGCGGCACGCGAGGGCGCGGCGGCGGGGGTCGCGGGCACAGCCGGTGTTCGGTTCGGGCAAGGTCCGCTACGAGATCGGGGCGCGGATCAACGCGATGAGCTACGGAGGAATCGGAGTGGTCCGGCGGCTGGTGTCGAAGCTGGGGCTGGACGGCGAGATCAACCGGCGGCTGAAGCTGCTGAAGAGGCACCTGCCGTACCACGAATCGGACCACGTGCTGAACATCGCCTACAACCTGCTGTGCGGGGGCGCGCGGCTGGAGGATCTCAACGCCCTGCGCAACGACGCGGCCTACATGGACGCCCTGGGAGCGGAGCTGATTCCGAGCCCGACGGCGGCGGGCGACTTCACGCGGCGCTACGACGAGGCGGACGTGATCGAGCTGATGGAGAGCGTCAACGCGGTGCGGCCGCGGTTGTGGCGGGGCCGGGGCCGGGACCTGCTGGCGCCGGTGGCCCACATCGACGTGGACGGGACGCTGGCGCCCACCCTGGGAAAGAAGAAGGAGGGCATGGACATGTCCTACAAGGGGGTGTGGGGCTACCACCCGCTCATCGTCTCGCTGGCCAACACGGGCGAGGTGCTGTACCTGGTGAACCGGCCGGGCAACGCGGTGAGCCACCAGGGCGCGGCGGAGTGGATCGACAAGGCCATCGCACTCGTCTCACCGCATGTCCCCAGGGTGTGCGTGCGCGGGGACACGGACTTCTCGCTCACCGTCAACTTCGACCGCTGGAGCGAGGAGGCGGACTTGGTCTTCGGCTATGACGCCCAGCCGGCGATCGTGAAGCGGGCCGAAGCGCTGGAAGAGGGCGACTGGAAGCGCTTGGAGCGCAGGCCGCGGTACACATCCCGGACGGGGAGGACAAGGAGCAAGCGCGCGGACGAGAAGGGGCGCATCGTGCGGGAGCGCGGCTATGTCAACAAACGGCTGAACCACGAGGACGTGGCCGAATACGAGTACCGGCCGACGAAGTGCCGCAAGACCTACCGGATGGTGGTGGTGCGCAAGAACATCAGCAAGATGAAGGGCGAACTGAGCCTGATGGACGAGATCTGCTACTTCTTCTACATCACTACCCGGCGGGACCTGAGCGCGGCCGAGGTCGTCCGGCTGGCCAACGCCCGCTGCAACCAGGAGAACGTGGTCGCCCAGTTGAAGAGCGGTGTGAATGCACTGCGGGTGCCGGTCTACGACTTGGTGAGCAACTGGGCCTACATGGTCATGGCGGCGCTGGCGTGGAACCTCAAGAGCTGGCTCGCGATGATGATGCACCTGAAGGCCGACCGCCGGAAGTACATCGCCATGGAGTTCAAGCGGTTCATCCGCGAGATGATCCTGCTGCCCTGCCAGGTCATCCGCCGGGCCCGGCGCACCACGCTGCGCATCATCGGCTGGCAGCCGACGACCGACCGCCTGTTCAGCACCTGGAACACGATCGAACGGACCGGGTTCGGCTGACGCCGCCTCGCTCCACCCGCCTTGCCGACCGTGTGGAACCATTGCGGGGACCGGTGTCCCCTGGCGCCGGACCATCTCTCCCGACGATGCCCCAACCGCCCGGAAACGGGTACCCGGCGCCATGAAACCCGCCATCCGGACGGCTCCGCAAGCGGTCTCCGAGGCAAAGCCCCTCGCCCCACCACCGACACCTGCCTCAGGAACGCCACTCGCTTATTTTGGGACTAGTACTAGTAGAGTATGGCGGCGATGGTCGTAAGCCTGTCGGCATGATCCGGCTGACCGCGGCCGAGATGCCTTACATCTTGGCGCGCGCAATCCGCCAAGCCCTTGCCTAGCAGCGTTTTATGGCACCGCCGGGATGCCGCGCGCACCGGGGTGTCGCGGAGGGTTCCCGTTCGGTGTAAGGTTCTGCCCGATGATCGAGCTTAGGCCGTTCCAAAAGCGGTTTCTCAAAGGCGCGTTCGCGGAACATATCGACACGGCAGCTCTCAGCATCCCGCGTGGGAACGGGAAGTCCACCCTGGCCGCGCTGATCCTCGAAAGGTGTCTGACGCCGGGCCACGAGTGGCATTTCCCTGGGCAAGAGTATGCGTTGCTCGCTAGCACACTTGAGCAGAGCCGTCACGTCTTCCGGCCGCTACGGCAGGCGCTGGAGCCGAGCGGCAGGTACAGGTTCATCGACAGCGTGACACGTGTTGGAATCACCTGCAAATCCACCGGCACGCGCCTGCGCGTGTTGTCCAGCAGCGGGAAAGCGGCGATGGGATTGGTGCGGACGCCTCTGGTGGTTTTTGACGAGCCCGGCGCGGTGCTGTCGGTGTCTGGCGGCGAACTGCTGAATACCGCGATCCAAGGCTCCATGGGCAAACCTGGGTCGCGTCTGAGAGCCATCTACATCGGGACTCTAGCGCCAGCAACGGGCGGATGGTGGCATGATCTCGTGGCACGGGGCACGCGCGGCTCACAGTACGTCATGGCGCTCCAGGGCGACCCGAAGACGTGGGACTCGTGGCACACGATCCGCAAAGCCAACCCGCTATGCAACATCTCGCCGACGTTCCGCAGGAAGCTGCTTGAGGAACGGGACGCGGCTCGGGCCGATTCTCGACTCAAGGCCCGGTTCCTCTCATACCGATTGAACGTTCCGTCTAGCGACGAAGCGAGTGTTCTGCTCACGCTGGACGACTTCGACATGATGGCGGAGCGGGACGTACCAGCACGGCAGGGGCAGCCTGTGGTAGCTGTGGATTTGGGGCAGGGTAGATCGTGGTCGGCTGCGGTGGCGATCTTTCCCCCGGGGAGGGTCGAGGCGCTGGCCGTAGCACCGGGTATCCCGGACATTCCAGAACAGGAGAAGCGTGACCGAGTACCCAGCGGCACCTACCAGACGTTGATCGACACAGGCGCGCTCAGGGTTGCGGATTCCGGCAGATGCCGATCAGTGATTCCATTTCATGCCGATCACCGATTCCAGAGCATGCCGATCACCCTGGAGTGAGCGAGTAGGAGCGCTGGAGAACCTGTTGTAGCGACGCCTTCTTCCATCCTCGCCGAGGTCCCCCGAGACGAGGAGGAAGAGGGTGTCGCAGAAGAGGTTGTCCATGCGGAAGATTCGAGAACTGATGCGCCTGAAGCACGAGCTCGGGCGCAGCCACCGCGAGATCGCCGCGTCGCTCGGCATTGCCAACAGCACGGTGAGCGACTACGTGCGCCGCGCGGCGGCGGCGGGCTTGTCGTGGCCGTTGCCGGAGGGACTGGACGACGCCGCGCTGGAGGCGGCGCTGTTCCCGGCCCCGCCGCCGTCGCGGGTTCCCCGGCCCGAGCCCGACTGGCAGTACGTGCACCGGGAGCTTCAGCGCCACAAGGGCGTGACGCTGCAGCTGTTGTGGCTGGAGTACCGGACGGTCCATCCGAACGGCTACCAGTACAGCTGGTTCTGCGAGCGCTACAGGGCGTGGCGGGGGCAGCTCGACGTGGTCATGCGGCAGGTCTACCGGGCGGGCGAGAAGGCGTTCGTCGACTACGCGGGCCCGAAGTTCGCTGTCGTGGACCGGAGCACCGGCGAGGTGCGCGATGCCATGGTCTTCGTCGGGGTCCTGGCCGCGTCGAACTACACGTTCGTGGACGTGACCTGGAGCCGCGCGCTGCCGGACTGGACGATGTCCCACGTCCGGACGTTCGAGTTCTGGGGAGGCGTGCCGGAACTCGTGATCCCGGACAACGAGAAGTCCGGGGTGCGCAAGGCCAGCCGCTACGAGCCGGATCTGAACCCGACGTACCAGGAACTGGCCACGCACTACGGAACCACGGTGCTGCCGGCACGGCCCCGCGCTCCGCGGGACAAGGCGAAGGTCGAAGCCGCGGTCCAGCATGTCGAGCGCTGGATCATGGCGCCGCTGCGCAACCAGACGTTCTTCTCGCTCGGCGAACTCCGCGACGCCATCGCGCCGCTGCTGGCCGCGCTGAACGAGCGGCCGTTCCAGAAGACCGAAGGCAGCCGCCGCGGCTGGTTCGAGGATCTGGACCGGCCGGCGCTCAAGCCGCTCCCGGCCCAGCGCTACGAGTACGCCGAGTGGCGCAAGGCCCGCGTCAACATCGACTATCACATCCAGGCCGGGCACGCCCTCTACAGCGTCCCCTACCCGCTGGCCCGCTCCGAGGTCGATGTTCGGATCACGGCCCAGACCGTGGAGATCTTCCACAAGCACCGCCGGGTCGCCGCGCACCTCCGGATCCGCAGGAAAGGCGGATACGCGACCGAACCGTCGCACATGCCGGCCGCCCACCGCGCCCATGCGGAATGGACACCGTCGCGGCTCATCGCCTGGGGCCGCAAGGCCGGACCGCACACGGCCGCGTTCGTCGAACGGCTCCTCGAGAGCCGGCCCCACCCCGAACAGGGCTACCGCAGTTGCCTCGGACTCATGAAGCTGCTGCGCGCCTACTCCGCCGAACGCCTGGAGGCCGCCTGCCGCCGCGCGCTGGACATCGGCACGCTGAGCTACGGGTCCGTCAAGTCCATCCTCGCGACCGGCCTGGACCAGGCCGGCAACGACGAGCAACACACGCTCTCCCTGCCCGCAGAGCACGCCCACATCCGCGGGCCGGAGTACTACACCAACTCCCCAAACGGAAAGGAGTCCTGACTCTCATGCTTCGCCAACCCACCCTCGACCTGCTCCACGAACTCCGGCTCGCGGGCATGGCCCAGGCCTTCGAGGAGCAGGCCGCCATGCCCGACATCAGCGAGCTGTCCTTCGAGGACCGCCTCTCCCTCCTCCTCGAACGCGAGAAGACCGACCGGGCCCAGCGCCGCTACCAGCGTCTCAAGGGCCACGCCAAACTCCACCTCGACGCCACCATCGAAGACCTCAACTTCAAGGCTCCCCGCGGGCTGGACCGATCCCTCGTGCTCCGCCTCGCCTCCGGGCAGTGGATCCGGGACGGCCAGACCGTGCTCGTCGCCGGCGCGACGGGGTCGGGGAAGTCCTATCTCGCCTGTGCGTTCGGCCACCAGGCCTGCCGCCTCGGCATCTCCACCCGCTACTACCGCGTCTCCCGGCTCCTCGACGAGCTCACCCTCGCGCGTGGGGACGGTTCCTATCCCAAGCTCATCCAGCGGCTCGCAAGGACGTGGCTGCTCATCCTCGATGACTGGGGCCTCGCTTCGCTCTCAGGCCAGGGACGGCACGACCTCCTCGAAGTCCTCGACGACCGCTATGCCCGCCGTGGCACGCTGCTCGCCAGCCAGGTCCCCGTCGAGCACTGGCACGATGTCGTCGGCGATCCCACCTTCGGCGACGCCATCCTCGACCGTCTCCTCAATAATGCGCACCGGATCACCCTCAAGGGCGGATCGATGAGAAGGCTGTACGACTCGACCAAGGCGGTCCACACCGCCCCCGGCGACGCATGAACCACCGGAAAACCGGCTCAAGCATGCCTCCGGGAGCGTGTCTCTCCCTGCGATGGGGGCGAGAAGACGGAAGGACGGCTCTGAGCGGCCCGTATGACCGCCAGGAGCCGTTGCGGCCGTCCCGGATCCCCACGAATCCCCCGAATCCCCCGAATCCGGGACAAATGGCCCGGTTCCGAGCCAAACCAGCCTCCAGAGCCCCGAAAATCCCGCCGTAGAGGCCGTCCGAACCCCTTCGCCCTACCTCTACCCCTCCGGAAAACCGGCCCTCGGCTGTCCCCGCAACACACCCGACAAGACCCCGGCACTCGACGGGGACCCACTCCAACCCCTAAACTTCAACCCCGAAAACCCGAACCCTCAGCGCCCCTATGGACCTCCGCTCCTCCAGGGTGATCGGCATGCTCCGGAATCGGTGATCGGCTTGTCGGAACTGGTGATCGGCATCGTCGGAATACGCAAGGGTGGCCCATGGGCTCCGGGTGCAGCCTCCGGTTCAGTTGGTGGATGCGATCCGGCAGGAATGGGGCAGACCTCAGGTGATCGTCGCCGACAGGTTCCGGGCGAACGAGCTGAGGGATTGCGCTGGCACGATCCCCGTTGAGCCGCGCGTATCGAGATGGAGCGAGGCATCCAGCGACATCCGGGCGCTCAGGAAGATGGCTCGCGACGGCCCGTTGTCGATCCCGAAGTCATCGAGGTTGTTGATAGCGGCCAGCCTGTCGGCTGCGATGGTTCAAAACGATACCTCCGGCAACGTGCGGTTGCGGAAAAGGGACGCCCACAACAATTGCGCTCGTGATGACATTTCGGCCGCGCTGGTGTTGGCTGCCGGAGTCTACGAGCGTGCCCAGCGCCGCCCGCCACGTCGCTGGCGCTATCGGGGGGTGGCGTGAGATTCAGGGAATCTCGGCGGCTCTCAGCCGCGCGATATCTCATCGAAGGCCAGAGCCCACCCCAAGATGTTCTTGTATTCCGCGTCTTCGGGCAGACGGTGCTCCACAGCCCTCATCTTGGTCCCCAGGTCGTACACGGCCTTGATGTAGCGGCCGTAGCGTTTATTGAGCTGCTCCTTTTGGTGGTCGAAGGGGATCACATCAGTTGTCCCTGCCATCCTGCTGGCATATTCTTCGACCGAGTCGAGCTGATCTTCGAGCGCTTTCAAGCTGGAGTGTGCCTGTTCGAGTGTGGACAGGAATTTCATTCAACGTCTCCTCGGTTTTCCGGGCTGGAGGCGAACCTATCGAACGTTCGCCCCCAACCTAGGCCATCTCGGCGTCAGCCGGAACCTCTCTGGACTTCCTCATGAGCCGCCACCATCGGCAGCTCAACCAGAAGCGCTGGCGCGGGCTGCGAAAATCCATCCTGAATGCGGCAGGCTGGAGATGTGCGTGTTGCCAGAGGTATGGCAACGAAGTCGATCATCGTATTCCCCTTCATCTCGGTGGATCCGCGTGGGACAAGGCGAATCTGCAAGTATTGTGTTCCCGCCATCACATCGCGAAGACTCGCAAGGAGAACGAGCGCCAGGTCGATCCCGACGTTCTCGTGTGGCGCGCGCGCGTTGCGGAAATGCTGGCGGAATAATAGCTTAGATATACCGCATATATTCCGCACAACCAGAAGGGACCATGACCGCCAGCCAACGTATTCGTGTACGTCTTTCCGAAGTGAGATCCCGCCTGAATGAGATCGCCGGGATCGACGATCTCACCGACGAAGTCCGCACCGAGTCCGAGACCCTCCAGACCGAGTACGCCGACCTCGAAACCCGGCACCGCGCCGCAATCGTGGGCGAGGGTGAAGAGGAAACCCGTGAGGTCCACCCGGATGCAGAGATGAGGGAACGGATCGAGCTGCGCAGCAAGGCCAGCCTCACCAACTACTTCATGTCTGCCGCACGTGGAAGACTCGCCAGCGGGCCCGAGGCAGAGCTGCAATCCGCTGCCGGGATCGGCGACGGGATCCCCCTCGAATTGTGGGATTCGGATGTCGAGACCCGCGCGATCACCGAAGCGCCGGGCACGGTCGGCGTGAACCTAGTGTCCTGTATCACTAATGGTTTCGCAGTATCTCTTCAGGGATTCGAGGATGTCGTCCGCTGACTTCGTCCAGATGAAGGGCTTGGGGTCGTCGTTGTAGACGCTCAGATAGTCCTCGATGGCGTGCACGAGTTGCCGGGTGCTTCGGTAGCTACCGCGCCGGATCCGCTTGTTGGTGATCTCCGCAAACCAGCGTTCGACCTGGTTGAGCCATGACGCGCTGGTCGGGGTGAAGTGCAGGTGGAAGCGGGGGTGCCTGAGAAGCCACTTGTGGATCATCGCGGTCCTGTGGGTTGTGTAGTTGTCCAGGACCAGATGGACCTCGAGATCCTTCGGCACCGCCTTCTCGATGACCGTGAGGAACTTCCTGAACTCGACGGACCGGTGGCGCGGGTAGCATCTCCCGATGACTTCGCCGGTGGCGATGTCGAGGGCGGCGAAGAGCGACGTGGTGCCGTGGCGCTTGTAGTCGTGGGTCTGCCGGGCCGGCATCCCCGGACGCAGCGGCAGCATCGGCTGGCTGCGCTCCAGCGCCTGGATCTGCGACTTCTCGTCCACGCAGAGCACCACGGCCCGCTCCGGGGGGGCCATGTACAGGCCCACGACGTCGCGCACCTTCTCGATGAACAGGGGGTCGGCCGAGAGCTTGAAGGTCTCCGTGCGGTGCGGCTGCAGGCCGAAGGCCCGCCAGATCCGGTTCACCGTCGCGGAACTCAATCCGCACGCCTTTGCCATCGAGCGCGTGCTCCATTGCGTGGCATCCCGCGGCATCGACTCGAGCGTCATCGTCACCACCTGTTCGACGTCCGCGTCACCGACCGTGCGCGGCGCGCCCGGCCTCGGCTCGTCCAGAAGACCGTCGCATCCCTTCTCGATGAACCGGCGGCGCCACTTGCCCACCGTCTCGCGCGTCGTGCCCAGCCGCGCCGCCACCCCCACGTCGCTCTCACCCCCGGCCGCCGCCAGCACGATCCGGGCGCGCAGCGCCAGGGCCTGCCCCGTCTTGGAACGCCGCAGCCAGCGCTCCAGCTCCTCTCGCTGCCCGTCGTCGATCTCCGGTACCGCCCGCGTGTGGTGATTCGCCATGACCGTCGCATTCTCCCCCCTTGAGGTCCCTGAAGGCCACGGGGAACGGTATCAGACGATCATCCACTGCGCAAGAACTTATGATACGATACACTAGATCGCATCCGTCCTGCCGTCTTCGCGAACTCGATTGCGCCGCGCCTGGGTATCGAGATGCCACGCGTGATGAGCGGCAGCTACGCGAGCGCGACGATCACCACGAGCCAGTCCGCAGCCGCCTTGGGCAAGAGCGGGGCCGCAGCGGGAACGGCCGGCGGTTTCACCGTGACGACGGCCACACCGAAAAGGGTCAGCGCGCGTCTGGAACTCGCCATCGAGGACATCGCCGCGGTCGGGCAGGAGAACTTCGAGAGCATCCTGCGTGAGAACCTTTCTCTCGTGCTCTCCGATGAACTCGACAAGCAAGCGATCTCGGGGAACGGGACCGCGCCGGACCTAGCCGGGATCCTCAGCCGGCTCACCGATCCAAGCGCTCCACCCTCGCCAATCGCGACGTGGGGCACGTTCGCTGCGGTGCACGCAGGCGGCGTGGATGGGCTGTGGGCGTCCACGCTAAACGACGTGAGCATCGTCTGCGGGCCCGAGACGTACAGGTTGTCGGCAGGGACCTTCCAGGGCACTGACTCAGAGGATTCCGCAGCCAGCTATGCCATGCGAGTGACCGGCGGATTTTGGACCAACTCGCGGATGCCTGCCGTCGATTCGCACGTGCAGCAAGCCATCCTCTACCGGATGGGTAGGCCGGGGATGCGGACGGCGGTTTGCCCGCACTGGAACGAGATCGGGATCGATGACATCTATTCCGGCTCAGCCAAAGGCGAGCGGGCTTTCACGCTCCACGTCCTGCTCGGCGACGTGATCCTAGTTCAGCCTGACGCTTACGCCCAGGTCGCGTACCGCGTCAGCACCTAATGCTCACGCTCATCGAGGGCCCGGCGGGCAGCGCAAAGAGCAGCATCGTCGCCGAGCGCATCCAAGCTGGCGAGTCGGATGTTGTCGCCGATCTGACGCAGATTTGGGCTGCGATCCGTGCCGTCGAACGCGGGTCAAACGGGAAGTACCCTGTCAGGCTCGACACCGATCCTGCGATCACTACGGGGTTGGCCGCGTACATCAGGCGCGTCGTGGTCCGCCAAGCGCTCAGGTCAAACCTGAACGTGGTCGTAACCTCCGGGTCGAGGCACGAGGCTGACATCTACGCACGAATCGCCGAAGAGCTTGGCGCGGTTTTTGAGCGCGTGACCATCGACCCCGGTGAAGACGTGGTGCGTGAACGGCTGTCGGTGGACGGCAAGCTGTCGAAGCAATGCGAGAACGCCATCAAGAGATGGTATCAACCATGAACACGATCACGTCCGAAGTCGAGCTGCGCGAGATCGGCGGCGACCAACATCTTTACGGCGTCATGATTCAGGAAGGCAGGGCCGCATCCAGCGACCTCTTGGAAATCTTCGTTCCCGGCTCGGTGGAATGGCCCGCGTCAGGCGTCGGGATCATGACGGAGCACCGTGGCGAGCCGGAAGTACATGCTCATCCTGTTCGTGCAGGGGATGGCCGTATCACGATCCGAGCACGCGCGACGGATGCGATCAAGAGAGCCGTGGAGAATGGGAAGAGGTACATGTCGGTCGAGTTCCATTCCCTCAAAGAGAACCGCACCAAGACCGGCGTGCGGGAGGTACTGAAGGCCTTCGTCACCGGCGCGACCGTGACCAGCTCGCCCGTGTACAGCCAGACATCCGCCGAGGTCCGTGAGAAGCCGAACCGGAGACGCGTGTGGCTGTGACGCTGTCCGCTTCCGCGCTCGCGAACGAGCTTGACCTCGATCCTCAGGACGCGGACGATTTCGCGACGGCAACCCGGTTGCTCTCCGTCGTTAGCAGCCATGTCGAGCGGTACGCGCCATCGGCTCCCGATGACATTCAGAATGAAGCCGTGATCCGGTTCGGTGCCTACCTGTCGAACACACGTGCGTTCATAGGCTTCTCGAAGCTGTCCATCTCGCACATCGACACGATGCCCCAATACTTGCATGGTCCAGCATTCCGAAACTGCGGAGCCGCGATGTTGCTTTCTCCGTGGCGGGTCCGCAGGGCGGGCGCGATCTGATGCGTTGGCCGTGGGCGAGGAAGTCGGAAACGCGCGACTCTGGCGGCGACTTCAGCGATGCCGTTGTCAGGCTGATCGAGGCACAAGCTGCGGGCTCCGCTGCGGATGCCTCCAGCACGGCAGCCGTGGAAGCCGCCTCAGGCGCGCTCTCGCGTGCGTTCGCGTCCGCGCAGGTGCCTGGGCCTAACCACGTGCTCGATGCCGTCACACCGTCGTTTCTGGGGCAGGTCGGGCGCGACCTGATCCGGTCGGGCGACTCGATGCACGTCATCGACGTGTCCATGGGTGGACGTGTAGAGCTCCTGCCGTGCTCAAGCTGGCATTTCGAGGGCGACGCGCACCCGAACACGTGGACGGTAAGAGCGACGGTCTACGGGCCGAGCACGTCCACGACGCGGCATCTCCCCTATGATGGCGTGGTCTTTGTGCGCTGGGGTTCGACTCCCGGCCAGCCGTACATCGGCACCGGGCCGCTCTCATGGGCGCACACGACGGCGCGGTTGCAGAGCGAGACAGAACGCAGCCTTGCGGATGAGGCTCAGGGCCCGTTGGCGCAACTGCTCAGCATCCCGGCTGATGGTGGAGATGGCTCCGACGATGATCCGCTCTCCATGCTAAAGTCCGACCTAAGGACGGCGCGGGGCAAGGCATTGCTTCTTGAAACCGTCGCAGCAGGATGGGGTGAGGGAATGTCGAGCGCACCCCGCAAGGATTGGGTTGCTTCACGGCTCGGGCCGAATCCACCGGCTGCAATGGCGCAGGTACGCTCCGACGCGTTCGAGTCGGTTCTGGCCGCGTGCGGTACGCCTCCTTCGCTGTTCCTCGGGGGCGCGGACGGTACTGCACAACGTGAGGGTCTGAGGCGCTGGCACATGAACACGGTTTTGCCGCTGGCCCGGATGCTGGAGGTCGAATTGAGGGACAAGCTGGAGGTAGACATCCGGCTCACCTTCGACGGCTACCCGATGGATTTGCAGGCTCGGGCGTCCACCTTCCAGAAGCTCGTGGCCGGCGGCGTCGAGGTGAACGAAGCGCTGGCGACTTCCGGGTTGCTGACGTGATGTGTGAGACGCTGACCGTAGACGCGATCTGCTGGGCCGTAGACGTGCTCGGCTGGGAGTTGCGTCTCCGAGGCGGACAATGGACGCTTTTCGATGGGCACGGCCGGCCGCTCGGCAGCGCTGGCTGGCGTGCCGTGGAGGAGGAGGCGGCGCAGTTTCCTGGAGCCGCCGACATGATCCTGACGGAGACGTGCACGCACCCGGAGCGCGAACGTCACGCATGGGGGCTCTGTAGCTCGTGCTATGTACGCGCCCTGCGACGCGACAAGGGCGTGAAGCCCCGGAAGATCGGTCGCGATCCGTGCCGGATCCCTGGCTGCGATCGGCCGCAGCGAGCAAGGTACCTGTGCATGATGCATTACAAGCGACACTGGCGGCGGAGATGCCGACCGAACCAGCCTTGCTACTACTGCTATCAGGCGTCTCTGGTGGCTTAGCCGAAGTGTTCGATGTCGCACAAGAGCGCGGCCGGAGTCTGCGTCGGCAGGGTGTCCAGCCCTCCCGCAGGTGGCTCTGGCGGTCGCTCAATCCTTCGGAAAAGAACGTGAGTTTACCTGCCTCGGTTCGTCACACCGTGTACCACTTACGCGGCCGATACCCCTTGAAATCGCTATCGGGCTGCGCCCCAACGACTAGACCCTGTCACGGATTCCGCTAACGTAAGCGCTTATCCTGCAAGCATTTATGTCACGGATTGCGCTAAGCAGGCCGATGGTAGCTGGACCTCGTATCGGGGCAGTGAGCCTAGCGAGAGCAAACCGTTTCCAGGGGGTAGGATCCCGGCGCAACCGGCGATGCCGAAGGTAGGGGCGCAGGGCCTGGCAACGCCAGCGCCGGCGCCGTAGGCGAGTCCGTGGGATGCCGCTTCGCGGGACGCCCAAAAAGGGCTCCCGCGGAGCTTGCGCAGGATTTCACAAGCTTCTAGCTTCTGTCGGTTGTTCCGGGACTGGATCGCACCGGCGGAGGTTGAACAGGTGGGCGAGAGCAAGCCCCCGCGAGCCCCAGCGGAAGATCCTTGGAATCCTCGGGCAGATGTAGCCCGTGTCGCGGGGCAGGGACTCACGCTGGCACTTGCGACCGGGCTCTTCCTCTGGGCCGGATGGTGGCTGGACAACCGGGCGGGCACGGTTCCGCTGTTCACCATCCTGGGTGCGTTCGTCGGAGCGGCCGCGGGCTTCTACAGCCTCTACTACCATGTCGTGCTGGAACCGCGCCAGAAGAGAGAACGAGAAGAGCACGAGCGATGATGCTCAAATACGCATGGGCAGCCCTGGCCATTCTGGTTGCCGTCAATAGCGTGATGTTTCCCTGGCTCGACGGCCCCGAAAGGGCCGGTCTTCTGGTCGCAGCCACCATCACGTTCCCGGTTCAGGTGCTCGCTTTCGCGCTGCTCGCCAAACACGCCGCCCATCCTGTGGAGGGCCTGGTCGTCTGGATCGGCACGGGAGCGGTTCGCATGGGCATTGTGGTTGCCGTCGGGCTGTCGCTGACGTGGTTTCCCGGCCTTTCTCCCGTGACGACCCTGCTTGGCTGCGCCGGCTTTTTCTTCGTGCTCCTGATGCTCGAGCCGGTCTTCCTCGCCGCCCGCGTCCGGGCCATGGCGGAAACGGCTTGAGGGCGCCCGGCAGCATGACGGCGATGGCGCTGCAGCAGGCAGGGCACGGCGCGGCCACCGAGGGCCCGGACCTCGGTGCCACCCTGATGCACCACATCGCGGACGCTCCCGAAATCGAGTTCCCGCCGGGTATCCCGACGTGGCACCTTCCGGAATGGGAGCCGCTTCACCTGGGGCCGCTCACTCTCGACGTGTCGCCCACCAAACACGCCGTCTTCCTCCTGGTGGCGGCCGTGCTGTGTGCCGCGGTCTTCCTGATGGTGGGGCGGGCGGCGCGCAACCGCGACGCCAGCCGGGCTCCGACGGGTTTCGCGAACGCGATCGAAGCGCTCGTGCTCTACTTCCGGGAAGACGTGGTGCGCCAGAACATCGGCAAGGGTGCGGACAAGTACACGTCCTACATCCTGACCCTCTTCTTCTTCATTCTGGCGATGAACCTGCTCGGACTGGTCCCCTGGGGATCGTCCGCCACCGGGAACATCTCCGTGACCGCGGCGCTGGCGGTGGTCACGCTGGTGGTCGTGGAGGTTTCCGGGTTTCGCGCACTCGGCCCCGCCGGTTACGCGCGCACGATCTTCTTCCTGCCCCCGGGGCTTCCGGGGTGGTTGAAGCCGATCATGCTTCTGGTGATGATCCCGGTGGAATTCATCGGCAAGCTCAGCAAGCCGTTCGCCCTCGCCATCCGGCTCTTCGCCAACATGACCGCGGGACATACCCTCATTCTCTCGATCCTGGGCCTCATCTTTGTTTTCGCGAACATGACGTTCGGGAAATGGGTGATCGCGGGGGCTTCGGTCGGCACATCCGTCGCGCTGATGGGGCTGGAGTTGTTCGTGGCGTTTCTGCAGGCCTACATCTTCGCCATGCTCACGGCCGTCTTCATCGGCCTGATCCGCCACGCCCACTGACGGTGCGCACGCGCGCCCGCTTCTAATTTCACGTAACTAAACTCCCCCACTTACGGACGAGACGACTCACCATGCTGCATGCGACGCTCACGGCGGTCCAGGAGGCTGCCTTCAACGTGGAAGTGGAAACCGCCCGGTCCAATCTGAGCCTGCTGGGCGCCGGGATCGGCTTCGGCCTCTCGGTGCTGGGCGCCGGGGTCGGCATCGGGCTCATCGGCAGGGGCGCGACCGGAGGGATCGCGCGCCAGCCCGAAGCCGCCGGCCGGATCTTCCAAATCAGCATCATCCTGGCGGCCATGATCGAAGGGGCCGCCCTCTTCGGCCTCGTGATCGCGATCCTGTACAAGCTGCTATAGGGGAAACCCTCGCAGACGGACGCCGGACGCCCCCCACACATCGGGTTGGGTCGCGTCCGGCGACCCGTCGCGGGACCACAGCAAGGCATCATGAAAGGTTTGTGGGTCACCACCATGTCCGGGCTGGCCATTCTCGCCGCGCCCGCGTCGCTGATGGGCCAGGAAGGACCGGGACTCTTCGACATCAATACCGGCCTGAGCCTGTGGACCGTTGTCGTCTTCATTTCGCTGCTGGTTGTGCTGCGCCGGTATGCCTGGGGTCCGATTCTTGGAGCCCTCGAGGCCAGAGAGCGGAACATCCAGGGCTCGATAGACGAAGCCGCCCGGCTCCAGAGCGAGGCGGCCAGCACCCTGGAGCAGCACCGGCGGCAGCTGGGTGCAGCGCGTCAGGAGGCGAGCCGGATCATCGCCGAGTCGAAGGAGGCCGCGACCCGGCTGGGGCGCGAATTGGAGGCGAAGGCGCGCGAGGAAAGCGCGGCCCTCGTGCAGCGCGCGCGCCGCGAGATCGAGGCCGAGAGAGACGCGGTGCTGGAGGCGATCCGCAAGGAAACCGTCGGCCTCGCCCTGGCCGCCGCCTCCAGGCTGGTCCAGCAGCGTCTGGATGCGCCGGAGGACCGCGAGCTCGTGATCGACTACCTGTCGTCGCTCTCGGCCGCGGAGAGGGAGCACGACGCGTGAGAGAGGAAACCGTCGCGAGGAACTACGCGGAGACCCTCTTCGCGCTGGCGGAGCGTCACGAGGGCGTGGAAGCATGCGAAGACGCCCTCGGAACACTCGTCGATGTCCTCAACGACACCCCGCAGCTGCGCAGCTTCCTGGCGACACCGCGGATCGCCGCCGCCCGCAAGAAGGACGTGCTGCGCTCGGCCCTGGGCGGGCGAGTGCCACCGAGCTTCCTCAACTTCCTGCTGGTCACGGTCGACAAGCGGCGCCAGGGACTGCTTGAGGACATCGCGCTCAGCTTCAGCGCGCTTCTGGACGAACATCGCAAGCGGGTCCATGTGGAGGTGACGGTGGCCCGCGCCTTCGACGATGCCACGGAGGGGCGGGTTGCCGACCGGCTCTCGCGGCTCCTGGGGCGCACGGCGATCCCGCACATCCGCGTCCGCCCGGAGATCCTGGGCGGTGTGGTGGCACGCGCCGGAGACATGGTATACGACGGTTCCCTGAGACGCCGTCTGGAGGGGATGCGCCACTCGCTGCTCAGGGCTTCCCTGAGGGACGCTTCAGAATTCAATGGCGGAGGCTGACGCCTTCCAGCTTTCGAGGATACGGAATGGCTCATACTGATTCGCAGCTTCGGGCCAGCGAGATCAAGGATGTATTGCTCGCTGAGATCGAGGCCTACGACGAGAAGTTGCATGCCGAGGAGATCGGCGAGGTTCTCGAGGTCAGGGACGGGATCGCCCGCATCTACGGGCTGACGAACGCCATGGCCAGCGAGATGCTGGACATCACCTCCAAGGGGACGGGAGAAACCGTCACGGGGCTGGCGCTCAACCTGGAGGAAGACAACATCGGCGCCGTGATCATGGGCGACTGGACCCAGCTCCATGAGGGAGACGAGGTGCGCCGCACCGGCCGCGTGCTGGAGGTGCAGGTCGGGTCCGGGTACATCGGCCGCATCGTGGACGCGCTCGGCGACCCGCTGGACGGCAGGGGTCCGGTCTCCCCGATCGAGGGCAGCCGTCAGATCGACGTGGTGGCCCCCGGCATCGTGCTGCGGCAGCCCGTGAAGGAGCCGCTGCAGACCGGGATCAAGGCGATCGATTCGATGATCCCCATCGGCCGCGGCCAGCGCGAGCTGATCATCGGCGACCGCGGCACCGGCAAGACGGCCATCGCGGTGGACACGATCATCAACCAGGGTGACTCCAACGTCGTCTGCATCTACTGCGCGGTGGGCCAGCGGGCGGGCAAGATCGCTTCGGTGGTCGAGACCCTCCGCGAGCATGGGGCGATGGACTACACGGTCGTGGTGGCGGCCAACGCCGCCGACCCCGCGCCCATGCAGTACATCGCGCCCTACGCCGCCTGCGCGCTGGCGGAGCACTTCATGTGGCAGGGGATGGCCACGCTGGTGGTCTACGACGACCTGTCCAAACAGGCTCAGGCGTACCGCCAGCTGTCACTGATTCTGCGGCGCCCGCCGGGGCGCGAGGCGTATCCGGGCGATGTCTTCTACCTGCACTCTCGGCTGCTGGAGCGGGCGGCCAAGCTCTCCGACGCGCACGGCGGAGGTTCGCTCACGGCGCTGCCGATCATCGAAACCCAGGGCGGAGACGTTTCCGCGTACATCCCCACCAACGTGATCTCGATCACCGACGGTCAGATCTTCCTTGAGCCGGACCTGTTCTACTCGGGCGTCCGTCCCGCCGTGAACGTGGGTATTTCGGTCTCGCGCGTGGGCGGCAACGCACAGATCAAGGCCATGAAGAAGGTGGCGGGCCGCTTGCGCCTGGATCTGGCGCAGTACCGTGAACTGGAGGCATTCGCCCAGTTCGGTTCCGATCTGGACGCGGCCACCCAGAAGCAGCTGGCGCTGGGCGAGCGCACGGTGGAGATACTGAAGCAGCCGCAGTACCAGCCGATGCCGGTGGAGAACCAGATCGCGACCATCTACGCCGTCACCAACAGCTACCTGGACCAGCTCGCGGTGGGGCAGGTGCGCAAGTGGGAGCACGGCTTCCACGAATTCCTGGGGGCATCCAGGCAGGATCTGTTGAGCGATATCCGCTCCGAGGGCGTGCTCAACGAGGACATCGAGGCCCGGCTGGTGGACGCCATCCAGGCGTACTCCGGGCTGTACATGGCCGACGCGGAGGCCGCCGCGACCGCCGGGGCGAGCTAGCATGACCGGAGCGCGCGATGTCAAGCGCCGGATTCGCTCGGTCGAGAACACCCGTCAGATCACGCGGACCATGGAGTTGGTGGCCACGTCCAAGTTGAAGCGGGCCACGGACCGGGTAAACGCGGCACGACCCTACAGCGAAGCCTTGAGCGACATCGTGTCCAGCCTGCACGCGCCCGATTTGGCGGAGGCGCTGCCGGTGCTGCGCGCGCCGCAGGAGGTCCGCCGCGCCGCGATTCTGCTGCTGACCGCCAACAGGGGGCTGGCGGGGGCCTTCAACGCGAACCTGATCCGCGAGGGACGCCGCCTGCTCGAGGAATTGAGGGGCGACGGGGTGAAGGTCGACCTGCATCTGGCGGGCAAGAAGGGGCTCGCGTACTTCAAGTTCCGGGGCGAGGCCATTGCTTCGAGCCGCACGGACATCAGCGACACTCCGACGGTCCAGGACGCCGAGTCCGTGTCCGGGTCGCTGCGCGAGGCCTTCGAGGCGGGCGACATCGACGCAGTGTACCTCATCTCCTCCGAGTTCCGGTCCGCGATGTCCACCCCACCCCGGACACGTCAGCTTCTCCCGCTGCAACCCGCGGAAGGCGCCCTGGCGGCCGATTCGTTCATCCTCTCGCCCAATGCTGTCGGGGTGCTGCGCCAACTCATTCCGCTTCACCTGCGCAACATGGTATACACGGCGCTGGTGGAGAACGCGGCGGCCGAGCAGGGAGCGCGCCGGACCGCGATGAAGAACGCGACCGACAATGCGGGAGACATGCTCGAACGTCTCACCCGCACGTACAACCGCGCCCGACAGGCGCAGATCACCCAGGAGATTGCGGAGATCGTCGGAGGCGCGGAGGGCGTGGGATGACCCGGTGCCAGCGCCTGGCCCAGACGATCCGGCTCCGAGCGACCCGGTAGTCCATACGAAACCGAAAGACAACGGAAATCATGTCCCAGAACGATATCGGCAGAGTGGTTACGGTGATCGGGCCCGTGCTCGACGTGGAGTTCGAGTCCGGCCACCTCCCCGAGATTTACAGCGCGCTGCGCCTCGAAGGCGACACCGGCGAAGGCCGGGAGATTTCGCTGGTGGCGGAGGTGCAGCAGCACATCGGCCGCGGCCAGGTGCGTGCGGTGTCAATGTCCTCCACCGACGGCGTCACCCGTGGAATGGAGGTGGTCGACACCGGCCAGCCGATTACCGTGCCGGTGGGCGAGGCGGCGCTGGGACGCATTCTGAACGTCATCGGTGAGCCTGTCGACGAGATGGGCCCGGTCGTAGGCCCGGACGGAGCCGCGCCGGAGCGCTGGCCGATTCACCGGGAGCCGCCGCGGTTCTACGCTCTCGAGCCCAAGACGGAGATCTTCGAGACCGGCATCAAGGTGGTCGACCTGCTGGCGCCCTACGTCAAGGGGGGCAAGACCGGTCTCTTCGGCGGCGCCGGGGTGGGCAAGACCGTCATCATCATGGAGCTCATCAACAACATCGGCACGGAGCACGGCGGCCGCTCCGTGTTCTGTGGAGTGGGCGAGCGCACGCGCGAGGGCAACGACCTCTGGCTGGAGATGAAGGAATCCGGCGTTCTGGATTCGACCGCGCTCTGCTACGGCCAGATGAACGAGCCTCCGGGGGCGCGCCTGCGCGTCGGTCTTTCGGGGCTGACCATCGCCGAGTACTTCCGCGACGTGGAGAAGCAGGACGTGCTCCTCTTCATCGACAACATCTTCCGTTTCACCCAGGCCGGCTCG
The DNA here is from genome assembly GCA_965237885.1 of Longimicrobiales bacterium. Classification (GTDB taxonomy): domain Bacteria; phylum Gemmatimonadota; class Gemmatimonadetes; order Longimicrobiales; family Gaopeijiaceae; genus BD2-11. The sequence continues at coordinate 3,178,666 of CBDEGN010000002.1, forward strand.
GAGGTTTCGGCGCTGCTCGGGCGCATGCCCTCCGCCGTGGGGTACCAACCCACCCTGGGGACCGAGATGGGCGAACTGCAGGAGCGCATCACCTCCACCCGCGACGGGTCGATCACGTCCGTGCAGGCGATCTACGTTCCCGCCGACGACCTCACCGACCCCGCCCCGGCCGCCGCGTTCGCCCACCTGGACGCCACAACCGTGCTTTCGCGCTCGATCGCCGAGCTGGGCATCTATCCCGCGGTGGATCCCCTGGACTCCAACTCCCGCATTCTGGATCCCCAATTCCTGGGCGCGCGGCATTACGAAGTGGCCACGGGAGTGCAGCATATCCTCCAGCGCTACAAGGATCTGCAGGACATCATTGCCATCCTGGGAATGGACGAGCTCACCGAGGAAGACAAGATCATCGTCAACCGGGCCCGCCGGCTGCAGCGATTCCTTTCGCAGCCCTTCTTTGTCGCCGAGCAGTTCACGGGCATTCCCGGGCGGTACGTCAAGCTGAGCGACACGATCGATTCGTTCGAGCGGGTCGTGGCAGGAGACTTCGACCATCTTCCCGAGCAGGCCTTCTACATGAAAGGCGGGATCGAGGAAGTCGTGGCCGCCGCCGAGAAGATGGGGGCCTGACGTGGGTTCTCTGCATGTGAAGGTCGTGACCCCGGAGCGCATCCTCTTCGAGGGCGAGGCGGTTTCCCTGGTCGCGCCCGCCTGGGACGGGAAGGTGGGCATCCTGCCCAGCCACGCGCCCCTGTTGACGCTGCTCGGCGAGGGGGATGTGGATGTGGACCTGGCGGGCGGCGGGAGCGAGCGGTACGCCGTTTCCGGGGGCGTGCTCAAGGTTCTGGCCAATGACGTGATCGTGCTCACGGAGTCCGAACGCACCACCTCGTCCGCCTGAACCCGGTGCGCCTGGACCTCCATCTGCACTCGCAAGCTTCGGACGGCTCCGAGCCTCCCTCCGAAGTCGTGGCCGCGGCCGCGGCCGCGCGGCTGGATGTCATCGCGCTCACCGACCACGATACCACCCAGGGCCTCGACTCCGCCTGGAGCGCCGCGCGCAAAGTCCCGATCGACGTCATCCCCGGCATCGAAGTGAGCAGCGAGCACGCCGGCGAGGGGCTCCACATCCTGGGGTACTTCGTAGACCCTTCGTCACCGAGGCTGCGGGCGTACGAGGTCCGGGCGGGCTACCGGCGCGAAGAGCGCATGCACGAAATGATCCAGCGGCTGGCTGCCCGCGGCATTCGCATCTCATTCGAGACGGTCGTCGAGATCGCCGGGCCCTCGCGCCGCAGCCTGGGGCGGCCCCATCTTGCGCGCGCCCTCATGCAGACAGGGTATGCGAAGAGCATTCCCGACGCCTTTGACCGCTTCATCGGCAACCGCCATCCCGCGTACGTCCCGACCGCCTTCGTCTCCGCGCAGGAAGCCGTTCAGATCATTCTGGAGTCGGGCGGTGTTCCGGTCTGGGCACATCCGCGCTTTGACCTGCTGGAAGGGTTTCTTCCCGGGCTGAAGCTGGCGGGACTGAGGGGGATCGAGGTATATCGGCCCCGGACTTCTCCGGAACGCGTCCTCGCGCTGGAGCGGATCGCGCGCTCCTGGAGCCTGCTGGTTACCGGCGGTTCGGACTGGCACGGCCCTGACTCGGGGCCGCTGGGCGACTTTCACGTTTCAGGAGACGAGGTGGCCGAGCTGCTGGAAGCGGGCGGGATGTAAGCAGGCGGCGCGCCGGCCTGGCGCCAGACTCGCTACTCCATGGAAGCAAGCATCCGGCGCGCTGCGGCGCCGGGCCGCTCGGCTCTCATCACCGCCGAGATGACCGCCACACCGCTTACCCCGCTGCCGCGCAGCAGTCGTGTACGTGCGGCGGTGATGCCGCCAATGGCGAGGACCGGAATCGCGACCGAGCGCGCGACCTCTGCGAGACCGCCGGCGCCGATGACCGCGCCCGCGTCCTCCTTGCTGCTGGTGGGGAAGACGGTGCCGCACCCCAGATAGTCCGCCCCGTCGGCTTCCGCCTGGCGGGCCAGACGGGGATCGTCGGTCGAGTGGCCCAGCAGAAAGCCGTCGGGAACGACTCGGCGCGCCGCTGCGACCGGAATGTCCCCCGGTCCGAGGTGGACGCCGTCGGCGCCCGCCGCCAGGGCGACATCCAGCCGGTCGTTGACGATCAGCAAGGCCCCGTGGCGGGCGGTGAGCTGTCGCAGCCGGCGAGCCTCACCGAGCAGTTTGCGCGCCGACGCCTGCTTGTCGCGCAGCTGAATCGCCCTGACGCCCACCGCCAGGACCTCTTCCACCACCGTCTCGACGGACCGCCCGCCCGATGGCCGCGGGTCCGTGATAACCATCAGCCGCAGCGCGTGCCGCGTCGCGTCCGGGACGCCGGTCATCCGCCTCCCGGGGTGGCTGCTGCTGCGGCGCGCCGCGCTCGCACCGTCGCGCGATTGTGTTCGGCCAGGGTGCGCGAGAAGGTGTGCGAACCGTCGGGGTTGGCAACGAAGTACAGGTAGTCGACCTCGGCCGCGTGGAGAGCGGCATCCAGGGCGGCGGCTCCGGGCGCGCCGATGGGACCCGGGGGCAGTCCGCTCTGCGTGTAGGTGTTGTACGGGTGGCCGGCCACCGAGTCGATGGCGGCGAAGAGCAGGCGCGGGCGGTGACCACCCAGCGCGTAGAGCACGGTAGGGTCGGCCTGGAGCGGCATGCCGATGCGAAGACGATTGTGATAGACCGCCGAGATCGTGGGCATCTCTTCGGCGACGCGGACTTCCGCCTGGATGATCGACGCCAGGGTCACCACCTCCCTCTCGGACAGCCCCAGCTCCACCGCGCGAGCCCGCCGCTCTGGCGTCCAGTACCTCCTGTAGCGAGCGTTCATCGCCTCGACCACGGTCCCCAGAGGGACTCCGCGGGCGAACAGGTAGGTGTCCGGAAAGAGGTAGCCCTCCAGACCCGGCCCGGGGATGCTCCACTGGACGTGGGCGCTGTCCTCCCCGAGCCGGCTCTCCACGGTGTCCGCCGCGAGGTCCGTGATGACGGCGATGCGCGAGGCGATCTGCGGCAGCGTGAAGCCCTCGGGAATGGTGACCGACACCATCCTCACCCGGCCCTCGACCAAGGCGTCGAGCAACGTCTTCCAACCGCTCCCGGCGGCGAGGGAATACGTTCCGGAGTGCACGTTGCGTTCGTCCCGCCGCAGCCGGCCGTAGACCCGAAAGAGCAGGGGCCGGCGGATCAGTCCGCGCTCCACCAGCGTGTCGGTGATCTGCACGAAGGTGGCACCCGGCGCCACGGTGAACAGGACCGCCTCGCCGTCCGCGGGGGTGTCGCCACCAGTCTCCACCGGGGCCGCCAGCCACATCAGCAGGGAGAAGCAACCCAGCAGGAGCACGGCGGCGGCCGCGAGAGCGAGCCTCCCGCGTCCCAGCGCTCCACCCGCACGTCTGGCAGACCGTACCACGGAGGCGGCGCTCCGGGTGATCTCTCCGACCAGCGCCCGACCCCGATGGTCGGTAGCCTGCCACGCGATAGCGGTGGCCCGGGTGATCTTCCGACCCAGCGCTGCGCCCCGGCGGCTGGCCGCCCGAAGCGCGGAAGCGGCTGCCGCGAGGGCGATCTTCGCTCTCCTACTCACTTCGGGCGCGCTCCCCTCCCGAGTCCAGCCATCGCTGCAGGATCAAAGCCGCTGCCGCCGCGTCGACGCGCTCCTTCTGCTCCCGCTGGTGTCGGGACAACCCGAGCGAACGCACCACCCTCTCGGCGCGGGCGGACGTCATGCGCTCGTCCATATAGTATACTTCGAGTTCCAACCTGCCGCCGAGATGATCTCCGAAACGGCGAACCTCGGCACACCACTCGGTTTCCGTTCCGTCAGCGGCGAGCGGGAGCCCGATCACCAGGGCGGTCGCGTCATACTCCCGTACGAACGTCTGCAATGCGCGAAAGGGCGGTCGCTTTCCGCGCCGCCGGGTCAGGGTGGGCAGGGGCATGGCGAAGCTGCCGGTGGGGTCGCTGACTGCCACACCGATCCGCCGTTTCCCATAATCGATTCCGAGCATCCGCATGCGCGGCTTTCTCCCGTTTGTACCTGCGTCGCGCGAGCACATTGTCGCGGCCCGATCATCCACCTCCTCAACCCACTTCATATGACGCTCGTAACATCGCACGCCAGGCCAATCCGCGTCGAGCGCCGGCACGGACGAAACCGATGAGCACGGTCCGCATGATCGAGCGCAAGAGCGCGGGCGAGCCCCTGGGCGCGGACGAGCTCGCACGTTTTCTGCGCGCGTATCTCGCAGGCGACGTCCCCGACTATCAGATGGCGGCCTTTCTGATGGCCGTCTGGTTCCGGGGCTTGTCGGGAACCGAGCTGGATACCGTGCTGCACACCATGATCGCGTCCGGCGCCTCCCTCGACCTCACGCATCTCGACGGACCCCGGGTCGACAAGCACTCGACGGGCGGGGTAGGGGACAAGGTCTCGCTGGTCCTGGCTCCGCTCGCAGCCGAACTGGGCCTCTACGTCCCCATGATGTCGGGCCGGGGTCTGGGCCACACGGGCGGCACCCTGGACAAGCTGGAATCGATCCCGGGCTTCCACACCGACATTCCTCTCGACCGCTTCGTGGCGATCCTCGAACGGGAGCGGTTCGCCATGATAGGGCAGACGCCGGAAATCGCGCCGCTCGACCGCCGGCTCTACGATCTCCGCTCGGTGACGGGAACGGTCTCGTCGATTCCTCTCATCGCCACCAGCATCATGAGCAAGAAGCTGGCGGAGGGGCTGACCGGCCTCGTGCTGGATGTGAAGACCGGCTCCGGCGCCTTCCTGCCGGAGACGGAGCGAGCCCTCGAGCTGGCGCAGACCATGGTGCGGCTCGGAGTGCGCGCCGGCGTCGAGACCGTGGCCCTGGTGACCGCGATGGACCGACCTCTCGGGCGCGCGATCGGGAATGCCCTGGAAGTGGCCGAGGCGCTGGATTGCCTGGCCGGGGGCGGCCCCGCCGACTTGCGGGAAGTCACGCTCGCCCTGGTCGCTCAGATGATGATCACCGGAGGGCTCGCGCGCGACGCCGAAACCGCCCGCGACCAGGCGGCCGCCACACTCGACTCCGGGCCGCCCGCTCGAACGCTTTGCGCGCGTGGTCGAACTCCAGGGCGGAGATGCGCGCGCGATCCATCGTCCCGAACGGCTGCCCTCCGCCCGCGTCCGGCGTTATGTACGGGCGCGCTCGGGCGGATTCGTGGGGGCCATCGATCCAATGGCGCTGGGCCGAGCCGTAGTTGAGATGGGCGGAGGCCGGTTGCGGCTTGGCGCGGCAATTGACAGGGGTGTGGGATTCCGGGTGGACGTCGGCGTCGGCGAGGAAGTGGTCCGCAGGCGAACGCTCGGGGTTGTGAATGCGGCCACCCCGGCCGACGCCGACCGGGCGTCCGCGGTACTCGAGCGGGCGATTACGATCATTCCGGAGCCACCTCCGCCCCCAATCCCCTGGTTTCGCACCGGGTCACGGCCGCGGGAGTCGAGCGGCTGTAGGAGAGGGCGCCGGGATGCGTCGTCAGCGTGGCTGCGGCGGCACGCGACCGAAGATTCGGGACGCGTCACAGGGCTCGGTTGGCTCCGTGCCCGGAATGTAGATCTCCAGGTAGCGCTGGGTTTCCGGACACCATTCGGAAGCCAGCAGTCCCGTCCTGTTGTCCACCTCGAGCCGGACGAGGGTCTCCGGCAGCGGCCAGCGCGCCGGGATCTCGCGCACCGGCGGAATGGCGGGCGTAGTTTCGTCTCCCTCCCATCCGTAGTAGACACTGCGCATGAACCTGCCCCAGACCGGAGCCGCATCCCCGCCGCCGGTTGCGCCGGGACGGATTTCCTGGGGTTGATCCATTCCGAACCAGACGGTTGCGTGCAGATCGGGGGTGAAGCCGTTGAACCATACATCCGTCGAGTTGTTGGTCGTCCCGGTCTTGCCGGCCGCGGGCACCTCGCGGGGGAGCTCGGCAATGATGCGGATCGCCGTGAAGCCGGTCCCGTTCGAGACCACGTCCTCGAGCATGTCCACGATGACCCGCGCCTCCAGGCTGTCGAGCACCCGAGTCTTCTCGGGCTGGGGCTCCCAGAGAACATCCCCGTCGGCGTTCTCCACCCGCAGGATGCCATGCGGCTCGACGCGTGTGCCCAGCGTCGCAAAGGACGCGTAGGCCTTCGCCATGTCGATGGGGAGGACCTCCGCCGCGCCGATGGTGGTCGATGGATAGCGCGGGACCTCGGTGCTCAGCCCCAGCCGGGTGGCCATCTGGGCGACGGTCTCGATTCCCACGGCATTCCACCCGAGCCTGATGGCGATCATGTTGCGGGATTCCCTCAGGCCCTGGCGGATCGTCATGCGGCCCTTGAAGGTCTCGTCGAAGTTCTGCGGCAGCCACGGTTCGCCGCTTACCTGCATGTAGGCGAAGGGGGCATCGACCACCACGTGCGAGGGCGGGATCCCGCTCTCGATCGCCGCGGCATAGACGAACGGCTTGAACGACGAGCCCGGCTGGCGCAGCGCCTGGGTGGCGCGATTGAACTTGGAGTGCGCGAAGTCGCGGCCTCCGACCATCGCCAGCACCTCCCCGGTCGCCGGATCCAGGACGACCATCGCCCCCTGCACATACGGGGTCTCGAAGGCCTCGGTGGCTTCCGCGAATTCCTCGTAGCGCGGATGTGCGAATCCGGACCGCGCCTCGATGCGCTGAAACCCGTACTCCATGGCCTGCTCGGCGAGGAACTGCAGGTCCGGATCGAGCGTGGTCCGAATTACGAGACCTGCGGTGTACAATTGGCTGCCGTAGCGGTCATCCAGGATCTGCCGGACCCATTCTTCGAAGTACGTCGCCACCGGTTCCCGGTCCCTCGTGGCCGGAGTCGGAAGCGGGGCGGCGGACCACCTTTCCAGGTCGCTCGGACTGATGAAGCCCTGCTCCGCCATGCGCCGCAGAACCAGGTCGCGTCTGGATTTTGCCGCCGCCGGATTGAGGAATGGGTTGTAAGCGCGGGGACGGTTCGGGATGGCCGCCAGGAGAGCCGCTTCCGCCGGGTCTGCCTGCGTGGCCGGCTTGCCCAGATACTTTTGCGAGGCAGCCTCGATACCGTACACGCCATCATAGTTGACCTGATTCATGTAGGCTTCCAGAATCTGGTCCTTCGAATAGGCACGCTCCAGTTCCAGCGCCACCTGCGCCTCCTTGAGCTTGCGCAGGAGCCGTTTTTCGAAGCCGATGTCCTCATCCCAGATGTTGCGCGCCAGCTGTTGCGTGAGCGTGCTTCCCCCGCCCTGGTCCAGGGATCGAGTGAGCAGCACGTCGCGTACCGCGCGCGCGATGCCGAGCGGGTCCACACCGCCGTGGCGGTAGAAGCGCTTGTCCTCCACGGCGACAAAGGCCCCCGGGACGTAGCCGGGCAGAGAGCCGATGGCCACCGGGGTCCTCCGCTGGATGCCGAACTCCTCGATGAGTCGGCCGTCGCGGGCGAGCAGCTTGGAGGTCTGGCGAGGCTCCCAGCTATGGATCTGGGCGATAGAGGGACAGTCGACACACAGGTTCCGCCAGGAACCCCACATGAAGCCGCAGGCGAGCCCCGCACATGCGAGCAGGGTCCAGGCTACCGCCGGAATCGCGACGAATGCTCGAAGCGCCGAACTCAAGGATTTCATGTGGCGCAATACCCCGGGGCGCCGTGCCCGGATCCCTCTGGCAAGGCCCTGTTGCATAATGCAGCGAAATGTTAGAATGCGCTCGCTGAGTGTACGCCTGGGACGAACTTGGATCCATGCCTGGAGTGCTTGCCGGAAACCGTTTATTGAGTGATTATGGAGTCGGTTACCAGTAATCCCCCCTGGCTGCGGGAGGCTGCCTGTGACATCACGACATGTTCGCGCTACCTACCACAGATATCCACACCTCATGTCACATAACCGGCCACGGTACCAGACGTCCTGTGTGAGGGTTGAACGAGTCAGGACTCTAATGCCATGCGAGTCAGGTTGTGGGCGCCGTGGGGGTGCACTTTCGAGAGCGGGCACGCCTGACAGGGCGGAGCCCGTTTTTTGCTGGCTCAAGGAGGCAATCATGAAGCGTATCACGTCCGCGATCCCGGCTGTGCTGGGGATCGCCACGGCGGCATTTCTGCTCTCCGCCGTACCCGCAGCCGCCCAAACCGGAAAGGTGACCGGCGTCGTCACGGACCAGTCCACAGGCGAGCCCCTGAGCAACGTCTCGATCTTCATCGATGGAACCGGACGCGGATCACTGACCCAGGAGAACGGTCGCTTCTTCATCATCAACGTTCCTCCCGGGAGTTACACGCTGGTCGCGGAGCTCATCGGCTACGCCAGCGAGCGCCGGGAGAACGTCGCCGTCTCCATTGACGTGACGGTCCAGCAGAACTTCCAGCTCGTCACCCAGGCCATCGCGCTCGGCGAAATCGTGGTCTCGACCAGCCGAACGCCTCTGGTGGCAGAGGGCCAGACCGGCTCGCTGGAGCTGATCTCCAAGGACGAGATCGACGCTCTGCCGGTCACCGACATCATGGGCGTGCTCGAACTCGAACAGGGCTTCCTGCAGGTTCCCGAAGACAACACCACGGTCGTTTCCTTCGCCCAGCAGAGGCAGGGCGTCACCGCGCTGCGCATCCGCGGGGGGCGGGGAGCCGAAACCACCGTGATGATCGACGGGATTCCGATCAACAACTTCGCGCTGGGTGGTCCCGCATTCGACATCACCAACAAGGCCATCGAGCAGGTGGCGGTGTTCAAGGGTCAGCTCGACGCGCAGTACGGGAACGCCCTTTCCGGCGTCATCAACTACGCCACGCCCGAGGGGACCGACGAGTTGCAGGGCGAGCTGGAATTCCGTTCCTCGGCGGTGGGTGGCTGGCTGGGCAACAAGTTCGACGACACCCGCGGTTTCGACATGTTCGAGGGTGTCATCTCGGGCCCCATTCCGATGACCCAGGACAAGGTCCGCTTCCTGATGGCCGGAAGGCAGAGGTACGGCGCGGGGCGGGCCTACGAGTTCGACTCCGACGTCTTCGACCCGTCGAATCCCTCCGACGACTTCAACAGCCCAGACGCCAACGACGTCATTCCCGGCTGGCGGGCCTCGGGATTCGACGAGATCCGCGACGGCTACGCCAAGCTCACCTACTATGCCACCCCCGCGGCGAAACTCAACATCTCGTGGGCGGGGTACGAGCGGGAGTACAAGCCCTTCGATTTCGACTGGCTGCTGGCGGGCAACCCGCTCGAGCAAATGACCACCGCGACCGATAGCGCCTACTACCTGTCGCGACAGAGGACGCTGGACTACCAGTACCTGGTTCAGAACTCCCTCCGGCTCGACCGCAACCTGTTCATCGCGCGCTGGGACCACACCTTCGGACGTTCGGCCTACAAGATCACCCTGGGGCGCTTCGACCAGAGCCGCGAGACGTGCAATGTGCTGAGCGGCGTGTGCCTGCAGAACCACTTCGAAGACCCGAACTTCAACGGAGGATTCGTGGGCCCGGGCCCGGCGGTCTTCCTGAACACGCCGACATCCGGGACGGATGCGTTCTGGGGTGGGGAAACCGTGCAGACCACGACCGGCCGGTTCGATTTCCAGTCGCAGGTCTCCGACCACCACAATATCTCCGGCGGCGTCTTCTTCCAGGGCCACGATCTGACGTACGACGAATGGCACGACGTGGGCGTCAACGATGTCGTCAAACTGCACCAGTTGTTCGAGGCGCAGCCCTGGGACGGGGCCGTCTACATCCAGGACCAGATCGAGTACGACTTCCTGACCCTCAAGCTGGGTGCGCGCTTCGACTACGGCAGAGCGAGCGGCCTGTTCTTCGCCAATCCCGTCGATCCGACCAACGGAACCACGGCTCTCGACGTGTGCAGCAATCCCTCGCAGTGGCAGAACGTCACCGTTCGCGACTACGATCCCGCGACGGAGACGGTCAGTACCGCGACCGTTTCGGCCGACCCGAGCTGGACGCTGGCCGGCTGCACGCTCGACGTCCGGGACGAAGCAACGCGCGTTGCTTCCTCCGACGACTTCTCGGAGGCTGATGCCCGATCCCAGTTCTCGCCCCGCATCGGCGTGAGCTTCCCGGTCACCGCGAGTTCGAGCCTGTTCCTGAACTTCCAGCGCCTGTCGCAGAACCCCATCCTGCTCAACAACTACCGGAACTCGGGAATCGGAACGCCGCGCGAGGGAACCATCGCCGGACCCGCGATCTTCGTGAACGCATCCGCGGGGACCACCCCGTTCCTCGGCAACCCGCACCTGGTCACCGAACAGGCGACCACCTACGAAATCGGCTACACCCAGGAAATCGATGGCCAGTACGCTCTTTCGGGGGTCGTCTACTCGAAGGACCAGAGTGGTCTCACGGGCGTGGCGAGGGTTGGTCAGCCTCCCTATACGGTGATCGATCCGGGCGCCACCTACGGTTTCTCGGCGCCCGACTACGCCATCCTGACCAACCAGGACTTCTCGACGACGCGGGGGATCGAGGTTTCGCTGCGCCGCCGCGTCGAGGACTACTGGGGCTTCGACATCAACTATGGTCTCTCGGCCTGCCGCACCAACGCGGCCGATCCGGAGCGCGAGTTCGAGGCCACCACCGAAGAGGGCGATCCCTTCATCCGGGACGAGATTGCCTGCGAGATCGACCAGCCCCACAAGTTCACCGGCATACTGCGGCTGGCCGTGCGCGACGATGTGCCGGAAATCCCGTTCGGGGATCTGCTCGCCAATACGAACCTGTCCCTGGTCGCGCAGGCCTCGAGCGGGCTGCCTTATACGCCGACGCTGTCGTTCGCCGGCTTTGGCGAGGAAAATCAGTTTGATCGCTACAGCGGGCGGGCTCCTCTGTTGATGTCCATGAACATGCAGGTCCGCAAGGACTGGACGATCAACAACGTCCGCTACGGGTTCTTTGTGAACGTCAACAACCTCACCGACCGCGTGAACTGCATTCAGGTCTACGAGTCCACCGGTGAATGCACCGACGGCACGGAGGACCAGAGCCGCCGTCGCTCGGGCAACACCGTGGGGAGCAACACGGATTCCACGTTCTTCGACCGGCCGCAGTTCGTGGGGCTGCGCAGAACGATCACGGCCGGTCTGCGGGTCACGTTCTAGGAAGCTGGAAATTGCGCGACACCTGGCCACCGTGCCGGCTGCCACGCGACAATGGAAAACAGATGCCAAATTGGCCAAATCGGAGTTCTCATGATGAAACCTGTCATGCGTAAGGGCGCCCTTCTCCTCGCGGGCTTTGTCCTGATGCCACTGGGTGCGCCCGGCGGCGTGCGAGCGCAGGAAGAGGTGACGGTCATCGACGCGGGAGGAGTTGGTCCCGATCTCGTGGTGCCGACTCGCCCGAGCCTTTTCCAACTGCGGGCTTTCGGAGACGAGGGAGCGGCGGGGGTCCGCTCCAATGGATCGAACGTCTGGTGCATCCAGAACATCGTGGGCTTCGCAAGCCGCAACCAGTTCGGTTGCGGTACCGGCTGGCGGACCCGCACGGTGACTGGGGCCTATTCGAGCACCATCTTCGACATGGGTATGAAGTGGGGGGCGCCGGCGAGCGACTTGCCCGACGTGATCGACCCGGCGACCAGCGGTCTCGGCGGCGGGGGCTTCACCGTCAACATGACCACGCTGATCATCGGGGGCGCTGTGCAGGGTGGCGGCGACAAGCTGTGGGCCTCCGACCGAAGCCCGATCGATCTGCTGAATCTTGCGGCCAGGACGACCGAGGACGCGACTTGCTTCAACCACAGTGCGGATCGCGACGGCGGCATGAGTTCGGGCTTCCAGCTCACCCCGACATCAGATTGCGAGGGGACTCATCCCGCGTCCGGATGGAAGGGGAGCCACCCGATCCCGGCGGAGTCGTACCTGGAGCTCCAGGCCTCCACGCCGGAGTTCGGAGCCATGTACGAGGCGATGAGCCCCAATTTGTACGATCCGTTCGCCTTCTGGCGCGTCCCCGAAGAGATGCAGAGCAGCGAGAAGTTCCTGGGCGACTGGCAGACCTATGGCGAGCTGAGCGACTTCTACCGAAACGCGCTGGAACGCTACGGCACGGTCATCCCCGGGGGCGCGGGATCGCCGAACTATTCCGGCTGGCCCCTCGGGTTGACCCAGTTCTACGACGCCTTCTACTACGGGCTTCCGACGGTGGCGAACGTGATGTACTTCCAGTCCACCATCGTGAACGAGTCCGAGAAGGTGTACGGCGTGGGGATGACGTACGACTCGGTCTACATCGGGATGAACGTCGACCCGCTGTTGCAGGGGCAGGGGGATGCCCACTACTACGACCCCGTGCGCAGCGCGATGCTGTGGAAGGAAACCGGGAGTCGATGCGCGGCGGCGATCGATCCTCCGGGCTCGGGGTGCCAGCGGGACGGAAGCGACGACTGGGCCAACGGCGCGGCGGGAGCGGGCATCGTCTTCCTGAAGACCCCCATCGGTGACGCCCGCTACAAGCTGTTCAGCGACCCCTCGAGTGACTTCTACAACCCCTCGCATCCGCGTGCGGGGGACACCATCATGTTCCAGCACCAGCGCCAGTGCGGGTTCGGAGGCTGCATTCCCCGCACCTGGAGCCGCAGCCAGCGCGCCCACTTCGGGCATTTCACCTCCATCGGCGAATACACGCTGGACGGGGAGACGCCGGGAGACCTGGACGACCGCACCTACCACCGCATCTTCCGGCCCGAGGCCTGGCCCGAGCGTACCGGCGTCTACAACAAGTACGTGCCGGGCGAGGGCGAGGCGGGGGCTCCCATGTGGGACTGGAACCACGACGGGCAGCCCGACACCATCTATGCGGACGCCTGCGGAAGCCGCGGATGCGTAGCCTTGTGGGCGGACACTCTTCCGTCGGGTTACACCAACAGCTACGGGAACATCTCCGACCTCGCCGTGGGTCCGGTGCACATGGCGCCGGGGGACACGGTTCCCTTCGTGGTGGCGCTCGTCGGAGCCGCGGACTCCGCCACGATGGAGGCCTCTCTGGACAACGCCATAGGCTTCTACCAGCAGATGTTTCTGGGCCCGGAAACGGCGCCTCCGCCGACGATTTCCGCGGTGGATGTTATCGCCGGGCAAGCGGCAACGACCGGGGAAACCGAAGGTAACCGCATCGCGCTGTTCTTTGACGACACCAGCGAGGAATGGGTAGACGCATATCTGGAGAATCTGGATGTAAGCGTCGACCTCCCGCTCAACTACTGGCTGGCTGACTCGGTTGCCGCGCGGTCGAAGAACAATGTTGCGGCCCTCCATATCTTCAAGTCCTGCGACGGAGGCTCGACCTTCACCCAGGACGCGGATTGCGACGGCGATCCGATTTTCGACGAGACCTCCAAGTGGGCGAGCTTCGGGTGGCAGCCGTACGTCACCTTCGAGGCCGAAGACGACGGAACGCTGCCCAATGTCTTCAACGATTTTGCGCTGATTCCAGGCGTGACCTATACCTATTCCATCGTCACGGAGACGCGCGGCGCCAAGTTCAACGTGATTCGCGGCACGAACGCCGACTCGCTCCTGGCGGAGGAAGTGGAGTTTGCCCCCGAGTTGGTCGGTTCGGTGTCGGCGTCGGGCACGAACCCCAACGTGGCCGTGGTCTATGCGCCTCTGAACCTGGCGGCCGGCGCCAGCCGGGCCGAACTCACCGAGGTCTCGCGTAGCGGGAATTCGACCGTGCCGGTCTTCTTCAACGTGATCGGAACGGCGCCCGTTTCCGGGCAGTACCGGGTCGTCTTCGGAGACAAGCTGGTCGTCAGCCAGGTGGACAACCTGGACGATACCGGTTCACCTACCTCCACCCAGACCACCGTGCAGGTGCAGAACGTGCGTACGGTGAGCGGGGCGGAGGCTCCAGAGGAGGTTGTGATCGCGAGCGTGGACTTCAGCCGCACCGGCACGGTCACCCTGTCGGGGCTTGAAGAACAGCCGCCCGACAGCGCCATGCAGGGCTCGATGCAGCGCACGACGGTGTTCGAGGGTGGCTTCGGCATGGTGGTCGCCGCTGGCTCCACGCCCCTGCTCGCCTCCACCACCCTGACCGGTGACGAGGCCACGCCCGGAACCTTCTTCAGCCGGGAGGACTTCCCGTTCTTCACCGTGTTCGTAAACGCCGAGGACGGGGGCACGCTGGACCAGCAGTTCTTTACGACCGCGTCCGCAGACACCGTTGCGGCGCGCGTCGCGCCCTCGGTGGCTTGGCTGACCGGGCCTTCAGGCTACGTGGGAGGAAGCGAGTACGGGGAGTACGCGATCGTCTGGAACGCCGACGCCTGGGGTGCGGGAGCGCCCTTCCAGGCCACCGACCCCGGCATCGAATCCACCGTGGCCGGAGCCCTTTCCGGCCGGGCGTCCGGCTCGACTTCGAGTGTGGGGGAGGATGTGCTGGAAGCCGTGATGGCGGTCAATCCCGACATCACCGAGCTGGAGTCGTACACGATGCCGTTCTCGGTCCGCAACAACACCTACGGCCGCGATGTCCAGGTCGTGGTGGTGGACCACCAGGAATCGGTGCTCGTGGGACAGGGAGTCGACTCGGTTCGGGTCGAGGTTCCGGCGGGCGTCTGGGTGTCCGGCGACCAGCTCTACTTCGTGGAATCCGTCACCCGGGAAGTTGCCGACAGCTCCGGCAACACCGTGCTGGACGCGAGCGGGCAACCCATGACCGAGCAGGAGCTCGTCGTGACCTTCGACGTGACCCTGGGGTGCACGGCGCCGCGTCCGTCCTGCGATCCAACCACCGGGGGGGAGCTCAATTCCGGCTACATCGCGGTGACCGAGCAGCTCACCCTGATGGTGTCCTGGCTGGTGCCTCTACAGGGCGGAGACGAGGTCGTGGTGGACGTGCAAAGGGCGATTACGGCTTCCGAGGCGGCTGCCAGCGGCGCCGTCTCCCTCGAGAATGTCCATGTCGTGCCCAACCCGTATCTGTTCGGGAGTGAGTTCGAGCGTAACACCACCGCCAGGATCCTGAAGTTCACAAACCTTCCCCAGGAGGGAATCATCCGCATCTTTGATGTCGCGGGCCGGTTCATCCAGGAGATCAATTTCGGGCCCGAAGATCTTCAGGGGATTTCGGCCTTCTGTGGCACCCTGGATTGCGGAGGAGACCTGAACTGGGATATGCAGACTCGCGAGCGAACAAACCTGGGTGCTGGGCTTTACATCTTCGTTCTCGAGTCCGGTGGTGAGAAGAAGATGGGCAAGTTCGTCGTCATTCGCTGAGCCTCAGGCCAAGGAGATAGATCAATGAACCGTGCACTGCTGCTAGCGCTCACGCTCGTGGCGACGACGGAGATGCTGGAGGCTCAGGAAACGCTGACCTCGAGCCCGGAGCAGGTGGTAACTCGCATCGGCACCCGGGGCGCGGCCTTTCTCTCGCTGGGCGTCGGGGCGCGAGGTCAGGCGCTGGGTGGCGCGTACGGCGCCGCGGCGGATGACGTGACCGCCCTGTACTGGAATACGGCGGGGATGACGCGCATCGACGGCTTTTCCGCCGGCATGACGACCGCCCGGCTGTTCGCCGACCTGGATATCCAGCATACCTTCGTCGGCGTTGTAATGCCCTTCGGCTTTACCCGGCTCGGTCTCAGCATCAACACGCTGGATTCCGGAGAAATGCCGTGGCAGAGCGAGAACTGGCCGAACGCGGGCTTCGGGGGCGAGCAGGATCCCACCTCGGCCTCCTTCAGCTGGACGGGAATGGCCATCGGGCTTCACCTGGCTCAGCCGATCACCGATCGTCTGACGGTGGGCGTAGCCGCCAAGGTCATCGAGGAAGGCATCACCAACGCCATGGCACGCTACGTTGGCGTGGACATGAGCATGGTGTTCCGCACCGGGCTCTACGGGGTCACGCTGGGAGCTTCGCTCACCAACCTGGGAACGACGGGCCGGTTCGAAGGAAACCTCCTGAACACTCGGGTCAACACGGGGGACTCCGAGGGACAAGCCCTCGCCGGCTTCGTTCGAATCATGGAAGTCGCCGCGGCCACCGACGACCTGGAGCTTCCCACCTCCTTCCGCTTCAGCGTGCTGGCGGATCTGATCGGAGGGGCCGACGCCATCCTGTCACCCGACGCGAACCAGTCCCTGCGTCTCATGTTGGACGTCCACGATCCTGTTGACGCCCCTCAGCAGACCGCGCTCGGACTCGAGTACGGGTTCAGGGGGCTGGCCTTTGCACGTGCCGGCAAGCGTTTTGCCAATGAAGATCAGATCGACCACGGGATGATGCACGGGGCGGCGGCGGGCGGAGGTGTCCGGCTGCCGGTCGGAGAAATCGGCACGCTGACCGTGGACTATGCCTACACGGCGATGGAGCAGTTGGAGAACATTCAGGTCTTCAGCTTTCAATTGCAGTTCTGATCCGGCTGCGTGCGGGGAAGGGGACCTTGCCGTACGACCCCGTGGAAACAACGGGAGGAAATAGACTCATGAGAGTAGTGAACTGGTTGGCGCTGGCGGGGCTGGTACTGACGGTGCCGTCCGCCGTGCATGCACAGTCGCAGCAAGGCGCCTGGAGCGTTGAGATATCCGCTGGAACGCAGAACTACGCCGAGTCGAGTTCGCTCACCGGCACCCCCATGCTCGCCTTGGAAGCGTTGTATCAGATCACGCCGCGAATCGCGGTGGGTCCTGCGATTCAGTTCCACCGCGCGGACACCGACGGTAGCTTCTACGTGGCTGCTCTGGACTTCGGAGCGGACAGTACCCGGATCTACCAGGTCGGTCAGACTCTGAGCGCGCTCCACTACGGGGCGAACGCGCACATCAGCGTAATGCCCGGGAATCGCCTGGATCCTTACGTCGTTGTCGGAGCGGGCGGATACACGCTGTATCTGGATACGCAGGCGAACGACAACTTCCGGCGCGTGACCCACCAGATGTTCCAGGGAGGGGCTGGCGTGCGCTATGTGGTCAGCGAATCCGCCGGGATTCAGGTGGACGCGCGCGACGTGATCTACATGAACTTCGACCGCGATGTCCTGAATCCGGTCCAGGAGCGTCTGCGCAACTGCGGCAGCGACGGGACCTGTCGGTTTCCGGACGCCGAACGCACAGATCTCCCGGACAAACAGGACATGATCCACAACATCCGCCTGTCGATCGGGTTGACATACGTCCCCGGACTCAACCGCTAGCGGGCAGGAGGCTATCCAATGAAACTCGAACGCATGAGACTTCGGGACGCGGTGGGTGTTGCCCTGTTCGGTGCGCTCCTCGTCGCGGCCTGCGAAACCGACAACGTCACCGACCTTACCGAAGACCGGCCGGTGCTCAAGGTCGTCCTGGCGCCGGGAGACGCGGTGTACCCCTCCGGCTCGGTGGCCTTGTCGAAGGCGATCGTATCCGGGTTTGATCTCTCGGTTCCGGATGGGTTTGACCGGGGCACCGGGCCAGGGGGGCTCTTCCGTGTTGTTACAGCCGCCGGCGGAAACTACCCGGCGGTGGATATGGGAGGGACCGTGCGCAATTCCTCCCAGGAGACCCGGCTTCCGGCGCTTCAGGAGAGTTCGGCGGGCGTGGGCGGCCACTTCGCCCTGTTCGAATTGATTTCGATTTCCAGCAACCCGGCCTTTGCGCCTGGTGATTGGGATCTTTGGGGTGAGTTAACGGGCCTTGCGCCATCCACGGTCTATACCGTCGTGCTTGCGCGCATGGCCGTCCAGGTAAACGGGGAGCTGGACCAGCACCAGGTCCTGACCGGGGCTCCCGTGAGCGCCCCGGATGAGCTGTCCCTCCTGCCCGGGGAGCTGGCGGTCTATGACGGTGTCGCATGTGATTTCTCCGCGATCACGCGTGTACGCGCGGAGATGAACCCGGTAGCGCTCGGTGTTATCGAGACGGATGCCGACGGAAACGGGGTCGTCGACTGCATCGTGCGCGCTACCCCCGCGGCCCTGTGGCCAACGCCGGCGGAAGGAGCCGAAGTTTCTACTGCGGAAAACTTTACGGCGGAGAATACTCCCTTCGGCTCGAACGCAACCGGCGCCAACGTCGCCGCCGGGCAGTTCAACTACCTCCTCCTCTACGAGGGCGCGCCCACCGGAGACGCCATCCCGTCCGGGAGCCCGACGGTGCGCATGCAGCTCGGCCCCGACATCGACATGGCCGGAAACGTCATCAACAACGCGATGGGTCCTTTCCCGGCCGGTCCCGTCCCCAACGCCCCGGAACTGTCCGGGGGCGCCAACGCCTTCGCCGCGCCGGGCCAGATCGACCTCACCCTCACGGGATTCTCGCCCCTCTTGGGCGGCTCCTACCAGCTGTGGATGTATGGTTCCGGGTCCTACGCGGCCGTTGACGCCACCATCTATCCCGACGGCGACATGGACATGATGATGATGGGCTCGACCTTCTCGCCGTCATCCTCCGAGGACGTGTACCACGCCAAGATGGAAGCGTCCATGGATCTGAACTTCGGGGACTTCTCGCACGTCGCCGTGAGCGCCGAATCGGGTACGTCGGGCTCTCCTTCCGGGGGACCGTTCCTCTTCCAGGAGTACCTGACCTCCGACAACCTCATGCAGCAGGGCGCCATGACCTTCGGCGGCATGGGTTCGGATGGGGCGATTACGCCCTTCTCCGCCGGCGGCTCGGGCACGGCGTCCTTCTACGAGACCTCGCTGCTGGTGGATCTGCGCCGGCTGCCCGCGCCTCCGCCGGGACTCCACTACCAGAGCTATCTTGCTGCCATCTCGGCTACGGGCGTCGACAGTTCCGCCCGCGGCAACACGATTACCCTGGATGCCCGCGGCAACGGGGCGGACAGGCTGGAGCAGGGCGCCATCGGCGACTTCGGTTCGTTCAGCACCTATCTGCTGGTCCTGGAGCCGGACGGCATCCAGTCCATCACGGAGATGCGGGTGCAGCAGAGCGACGACTACGCGATCAAGTTCAAGGAGTTCTTCGGCGGCTGAACGCCCGTCGCCCGTGCATCGCTGGATCCACGCCCGTCACCTGCCCGAGGTGGCGGGCGTGTTTTTTGCAGGGAGTTCCGTTTCCGGGGGCAAGCGCTCGCGCAACCTGTCCCGGGTGATAGATTTTCTCTGCGGCATTGCAATCTGGCGGAGCCCGAGGGATGAAGACACTTTCTCTCCGAGTTGAAAAGCCTTGGGGGTTCGAGTTGATCTGGGCGCACACGGAGCGGTATGTGGGCAAGATTCTCCACGTCAACGCCGGCGAAGCGCTCTCGCTCCAGTACCATCGGCAAAAGGACGAGACGCTCTACGTGCTCGCCGGGTCGATGCGTCTGTGGTTGGGCCCCTCGGCCGATGAGCTGGAAGAGATGATGATGGGGGAGGGGGACTCGGTGCGCGTCACGCCCGGAACCGTTCACCGCATGGAGGCGGTGTCGGATGTGGACATTCTGGAGGCATCGACGCCCGAGTTGGACGACGTGGTCCGGATTGAAGATCGCTACGGGCGCGCCGGGAGCTCGGGACCGAAGGGATGACGCGCACCGCTGATGGGCCGCCGCGGCCAGCGGGCGCCGGCGATCGTCGCCCGCGCCGCGGCGCGGGGATGACGAACACCGTTCACGAACCCTTCCGCTGGTGCCGCGCGCTCCTGCTGCTTGCATTCGTCCCCACCATTGCATGTAGCCAGTCCTCTCCTACCAGTGATCTGGTGGTGTCCTCGGATTCCGCCTTGCAGGAAATGGCCGACGGGCTGCTTCAGGACATCAGCGAGCGCTCGGGGCTCCCCTTTGCCGAACCGGTCCACGTCGAATGGCGAAGCGAAGAGGAGTTGTCCCGGTATCTCCTGTTCAAGCTCGAATCGGAGCTTCCGGAGGGCGAGGTCGAACGAATTCGGGACAGTTACGCGCTTCTCGGGCTGGTCCCCACAGATCTGGACCTGGCGGAGCTCTTCCTCGAGTTGTACACCGAGCAGGTCGCCGGCTATTACGAGCCCGATTCGGTGGCGCTCTACGTGAGGTCCGGCCAGGACGAGGAAGCTGTCGAGACCGTGCTGGTCCACGAACTCGTCCACGCGGGTCAGGATCAGGTCATCGACCTTGCTTCGCTGACCGACCGCGATCTGGGCAACGACCGCCAGGTGGCGGCACAGGCCGCGATCGAGGGCCATGCCACCCTGGTGATGCTGGAGTACGCGATCGAGAAGCAGACGGGCGCTCCGGCGAACCTGATGGAACTGCCTGACATCGTTGAACTGATGGGTGCGGCGCTGGCGTTGACAGCGAGTTCGTCGCCCGCGATGAGAGCTGCTCCCAGGATTGTGCGCGAGTCGCTCATCTTTCCGTACCTGCAGGGGACCGGTTACGTCCATGCGCTGTGGCGGAGGTACGACGGCAGACCGGCCCCCTTCGGAGGATTCCTGCCTCACTCGACGGAGCAGGTTCTGGAGCCGGAGCGGGCTTTCGGGCCGGAACCGGATTCGCCCGTGGAGATCGCAATCTCCGGTGGCGAAGATGCCCGGGTCACGTACACCAACTCGCTCGGGCTCGCGGCGATACCGATTCTCTTCGAGGAAGTGGCGGGCGACGCGGACCCGATCCGCGGCTGGGAGGGCGATGAGTTCGCCCTGGTGGAAGGCGCCGAAGGCCAGGGTCTGGTCTGGTGGTCGGTGTGGGAGGACGAGCCGGCCCGCGACGCGTTCCTGACCCGGGGCCGGGCCGTCGCTGCCGCACTGACCGACGCCACCCTGGAGGCGAGTGTCCTGGGCGGGTTGCCGGCCGCGGTTCTGACCGTGGGTCGGGTGCCGGCCGCCCTGGAGGCGAGCATCGTGGAGGGGAGGTGAGCGAGCGGGCGTCCCGGGCGCGCGTCGTGCCCGTGGCCACGAAGGAGGGTGCGGGGTATACCGTGCTCGTCGGACGGGGCCTTCGCCACGCTCTGCCGGAGTTGTTGCACGAGTATTCCCCCGCCCATCGCTACGCAGTCATCACGGATGCCCGCGTGTGCGCGCTCCACGGCGACGCCCTGCTGGGGATTCTGGAGGCGAGCGGCCTCAGGGCGCAGATGTTCACCTTTCCGGCGGGCGAGGCGAACAAGACCCGCAGGACGTGGTCGCGCCTCTCGGACGAGCTGTTGGGTGCCGGATACGGGCGCGACGGCTGCGTGGTGGCGCTCGGGGGCGGGGTGGCCGGGGACGTGGGCGGTTTTGTGGCCGCAACCTTGCTGCGGGGCATTCCGGTGGTGCAGGTGCCGACCAGCCTGGTTGCGATGGTGGACGCATCGGTGGGAGGGAAGACGGGGGTGGACACCCGGGCCGGCAAGAATCTGATCGGGGCGTTCCACCCGCCGCGGGTGGTGGTCGCCGATCCCGAGTACCTGGCCACCCTGCCGGAGGCGGAGCGCGCCCAGGGGCTCGCCGAGGCGGTCAAGCACGGGGCGATTCTGGACGCGGGGTACTTCGAAGAGGTGGCGCGCTCCTCCGGAGACGTGCTGGCCGGAGACGCCGCGGCCACGGAGGCACTCGTACATCGGTCGGTGGAGCTGAAGGCCCATGTGGTCAGCGAGGACGAGCGGGAGGGGGGGCTGCGGCAGCTCCTCAACTTCGGGCATACGCTCGGGCATGCGCTGGAGGCGGAATCCGGATACGCGCTGCCGCATGGATCGGCCGTCTCGCTCGGGATGATTCTGGAAGCGCGCGCCGGCGAGCGCCTGGGACGTACCGCGCCCGGTACCGCCGACCGGCTCGGCGAGGTGCTGGAGGCCTGCCGGTTGCCGACGACCCCGCTGCCGGACACCGATGCCGATGCCGTCCTGGCGCGCACCCGTTCGGACAAGAAGACCCGCGCCGGATCCCCCTCCTACGTCATCCTGGACCGGATCGGGCGCGTGGATGGTACAGGTGGATGGACCTGGACAGTGCCCGACGAAGTGGTGTTGGACGTACTTCGCGAGGCAGAATGATTCCCTCAGGCAGGCATCTTGTGATGGACCGCGCTTCCAGCCGCGCCCACCCGGCGCAAAGCCCGCCGCTCTCGACCGCTGCGGCCGTGCTTTCCGCGACAGCCGCCAGCCACCCCGGCCAGCCATTCCTCTTCTTTGAAGACGGCGGCCTCACCTACGGCGAGGTTGCGGGCCGGGCCCTGGCCCTGGCGGCTTCTCTGCACAACCTGGGCATCGAACGGGGTGAGCGTCTCGCCCTTGTACTGCCGGGCTGCCCTGAATTCGTCATCGCCACATTTGCGGCGGCCAGACTCGGGGTCGTCGTGGTTCCGCTCAATCCCCGCCTTCCCTCGCTGGAACTGCGCTACCGGCTGCGCCACTCCCAGGCCGCGGCCGCGGTGACACCCCAGGCCTTCGGGGGCCGTGACTATCTGCAGTTCGCCGAGGATGTCCTGGAGGAGTTGCCGGAGCTGGGGTACGTGATCACGGCGGGGGACGAGGATCTCTGGTACGACGACCAGATCTATCCCTTCGAAGACCTGATCTCAGCGGGGCAAGGGAGGAAGTGCCCGGAGCCGGAGCTGGCCGGCGACGACCTCTTCGCGATCCTCTACACCTCAGGAACGACCGGCAAGCCCAAGGGCGTGGAGCTGACGCACGAAAACCTGGTGCGGACGGCCTGCCAAACCGTGGCGGAGCTCGGCGTGACATCCAGCGACCGTGTCATCGGGGCGAGCGACATCTACCACGCCTTCTCGCTCGGTCCGGCCATTCTGGGTACGGCGAGCGCAGGCGGATCCATCGTGCTGCAGGAGACCTTCGACGGGCCGGAAGCCCTGGATCTCATCGAGCAGCACGGCGCGACCGTGCACTACGGGGTTCCCACGCACTTCCTGACCGAGCTGTACGCGCAGCGGCGCGATCCGCGCGACCTCGGCAGTCTGCGCACGGGGATCGTTACCGGCGGGCCCATCGGCGACGCATCCCTGCGCCAGGTGCGCGGTGAGCTGTGTCCCGATCTTCAGGTGGCGTACTCGCTTACCGAAGCCGGTTCCACCCTCTCCATGACGCGTTCCGATGATCCCGCGGAAAAGCAGCGCTTCACGGTGGGACGGCCTCTGGAGGGGATTTCGGTGCGCGTGCACGATGCCGACGGACCGGAGCTTCCCGTGGAGAGCCTGGGCGAGATCAGGGTTCGCGGGCCCGGTGTCATGCGCGGCTACTACCGGCAGCCGGAAAACACGGAAAGGCATTTCGACGCCGACCGGTACTTTCACACGGGTGACATGGGCATCGTAGACGAGGAGGGCTACCTGCACTTGGTCGGCCGTCAGGGAGATGTTATCCTTAGAGGTGGACTGGATGTATACCCCCGGGAAGTCGAGAATAGAATCGTAACACACCCGGCGGTACGGGATGCGGTGGTTCTGGGGATGCCCGACGAACTTCTGGGCGAGGCCATCTGCGCCTGTGTGCATGTGATTGAGGGCGCCATCGTTTCGGATCAGGAACTGAAAGCCTGGTGTGGGTTTTCGCTGGCCGACTACAAAGTGCCCGATCAGGTCCGCTTGTTTGACGAGTTCCCGGTGACGGGAACCGGGAAGATCCGGCGCGGCGAGAAGGTTCGCATGTTGCGAGCCGAAGTGCTGCGCCGGCACGATTAGGCCCCTGGCTTCCTTGACCCGCTCCACGACCGATCGCGGCGTGCGCCGCCGACGAGAGGGTGGAACGGGAGAGGAGGCTCGATGGCCGGAACCTCAAATTCGGTTGCGAGATTTCACCCATGATCAATCACTATACGCGCGCCCCGCATGTCGAGGCGGCGGGCCCGGTCCTGCCCTCGGCACCCAACGCGGCTCTGCTCATCGACTTCGACAACGTCACGATGGGCATTCGGAGCGATCTCTCCAAAGAACTCAAGACGCTCCTCAACTCTGACATCATCAAGGGGAAGGTTACCGTTCAGCGGGCCTACGCCGACTGGCGGCGGTATCCCCAGTACATCGTGCCTCTCTCGGAGGCGTCGGTCGACCTCATCTTCGCTCCCGCCTACGGCAGCTCCAAGAAGAACGCCACCGACATTCGCATGGCCATCGACGGCATGGAGCTGGTCTTCATCCGTCCGGAGATCGGGACCTATATTCTCCTTACCGGTGACAGCGATTTCTCCAGTCTGGTACTGAAGCTGAAGGAATATGGCAAATATGTAGTCGGCGTCGGAATCCAGGAATCCAGTTCGGATATTCTGGTACAGAATTGCGACGAGTACTATTCATATTCTTCCATTACCGGGCTGCAGAAGGCTTCGGTGGGTGACCAGGGCAAGTCCATCGATCCGTGGCAGCTGGTTACGCGAGCCTCCGGGAAGATGCTCGAGCGCGGCGACGTGATGCGGTCGGACCGGCTCAAGCAGGTGATGCTGGAGATGAGTCCGGGCTTTGAGGAATCGAAGTTCGGGTTCAGCAAATTCAGCAAGTTTCTCGCCGAGGCTGCGTCGCGTGGTCTCGTACAGTTGCGCAAGCTGGACAACGGACAGCACGAGGTGGGTCCCCCGGGAGCCGACCGGGGGGAGGACGCCCAGGCGGATGGACCCGGGCAGAAACGTCCCGGCGCCCCCAGGCACTCACCCGAGCCCAGGCACTCATCCGAACCCAGGCGTCCAGTGGAACGCAGTCGGGCCGCGGCCCCTGTGGCGGATGCGAAGGGAGCGCCGCCCAGGGATGACCCCGGTCGCAAGAGCGTGTCGGTTCGGGGGAACGGAACCACGGTCCCCGATCCGCTCGCGGGCGCCTACAGGCTTCTGCGCAAGGCGTTGCTGGAACTCAGCCCGGAAAACGACCGGACGCGCGATTCCGACGTGAAACGGCGGATGCTGGACCTCGACCGGAGCTTTGACGAGGCGGAGCTGGGTTTCAGCAAGTTCAGCAAGTTCCTCACCCAGGCGCATGAGCACGAAGTCGTGCGCATCCGCAGGAATGAAGCGGGGAACTACGTGGTGCGGCTGCCCCGATCCGCTCGCGGGCGCCTGGACAGGGTGCCGCCCGCGGGTGCATCGTCCGGAACCGAGAGCGGGGCCGCATCCGAGTCGCGGGTCGCCGCTCCGAAGTCGTCGGAAACCGCTTCCGACGCGAGGGCCGGGGCATCCGAGCCGTCGGCCGGGGCTCCGCAGGCCTCGAAGGCATCCCCGGGACCATCGGCGTCCGCCGCGGAGGCTCCCGCGGCGCGGAAGGGGGGGCGTACACCCCGTTCTCCCCGGCAGCGCATGCGACGCCAGAGCCAGAGGGCAAATGAGCGCGAGCAGGAAGAGCCCGACAAGGAGGAGCACGAGAAGGAGGAGCGGGTCGTGGCGCAACTGGATGATGCAGCGCAGGCCGCGCCGGAGGCTCCTCCGCTGGACCCCTCGGGACTCGGGTTGCCCACCGACCCCGACGCGGTCCGGCGCTATCTGGCCAACCGGTACCGGGGGGTGGGGGCGAAGACGGCGGAACGTCTGGTCGAGGCCTTCGGGGACAGGGTCTTCCAGGTCCTGCACGAAACCCCCGACAGGATGGAGGGCGTCCTCCCCCCCAACCGCGTTGCCAAGGTCAGGGAGGCGTGGCAGGAGGACTTCGCGCGCCGGTCCCGGTCGGAACCGGCCGCCGAGCCCGCCTCGGCCGTGGCACGCCGTACCCGGCTGGGACGGCGGCGCGGTTCTTCCTGAGGGCCGCACCGGGTCTGGCGGGTGGTATCGGCCGGTACCTCCACTGAGGGGGAGACGCTCGCCGGTTTCCTGGCGAGGGGCGCGCAGGAAGTCGCTCTGGAGCTGCTTGGCTGGGAAGTGGAGTCGACCGCCGGCGGGGTGAGGACGGCGGGGCGCATCGTGGAAGTAGAGGCCTACACGGGACCACACGACCCGGCATCGCACGCCGCCGAGCGCATCGGCCGCACCCGCCGCAACGCGTCGATGTTCGGCCCTCCCGGCATCGCGTACGTCTACCTCATCTACGGCGTGCACTGGTGCCTGAACGTGGTCACCGGCGAGGAGGACTATCCGGCCGCCGTGCTGGTGCGCGCGCTCGAACCGGTGGCGGGTGAGGCGGCGATGGCCGCGCGCCGGGGCCGCACCACCGATCTGTGCTCGGGCCCGGGGCGGCTCTGCCAGGCGCTGGGGATCACCGGCGCCCTCGACGGGCACCCCCTGCATCGGGCGCCGCTGCGCCTCATCCCCCGCGAGCCGGTCACACCCGCGAGCATCGGACGGTCGCGCCGGATCGGCGTGGCGCGGGGGCGCGAGCGCGAGCTTCGCTTCTTTCTGCGCGATAACCCCCACGTCTCCAAACGCACGGGCGGAGCAAGATGAACGAACCGACCTGGATTTCGCTCCTTCCCACCCTCCTGGCGATCGTGCTGGCGATCTGGAGCCGACAAGTCTACGTGTCGCTGGCGGCCGGCGTGTGGATCGGCTGGACGATCCTGGAGGGCTGGAATCCGCTTGCCGGGCTCGCCACCTCCATCGAGCAGACCGTGGCCGTGCTCGGGGATCCGGGCAACGCCAAGGTGATCCTCTTCACGCTGGTCATCGGCGCGATGATCGCGACTCTGGAGGCGGCGGGCGGCGTACGCGGCTTCGTGCACTGGATCGAGCGCAACCGCTGGGTCACCAACGGTCGTCGAGCTCAGTTTCTGGCGTGGATCATCGGCATCGTGATCTTCATCGAGTCGAACATCACCGTGCTGGTGGCCGGGGCCGTCGCGCGGCCGCTCTTCGACCGCTTCCGAACCTCGCGCGAGAAGCTCGCCTACATCATCGACTCCACCTCGGCGCCCATCTGCATCCTGATCCCGCTGAACGCCTGGGGAGCCCTGAACCTGGGGATCCTCAACGAGCTGGGGGTGGAGAATGCGCTCGCGGTGTTCGTGGCGGCGATCCCGTTGAACTTCTACGCCCTCATCGCCATCCTGCTCGCGGGGGCGTCGATTTTATGGAAGATCGACATCGGTCCCATGAAGCGGGCCGAGAAGCGCGCAGCCGGGGCGCAGGTGCTGTGGCCGAACGCGCAGCCCATGGTGGACGAAACCGTGCTGTCGCCGACGCCCGTCGACCGCATCACGCCGCGCGCGCGGAACATGCTGGTGCCCATCGCGGTGATGGTGCTGACCATGCCTCTGGGGCTCTACGTCACGGGTGACGGATCGATGCTCGATGGCTCCGGGTCGACGAGCGTCCTGTGGGCGGTGCTGGCCGGGCTGGGCTCGGCCTGGATTCTGCTGCTCGCGCAGCGGGGGGCGACCCTGGACGAACTCACCCGCACGGGGTTGAAGGGAGCGGGCGGGCTGATGCCGCTAGCGCTGATTCTGCTGCTGGCCCTGGCCCTTGGCTCGGTCGCCCGGACTCTGGAGGCCGGCGAATTCGTGGCCCAGGTCACCGAGGGAGCCTTGCCACCGGTGCTGTTCCTGCCGCTGGTGTTCCTGGTCGCGGGCGGGATCGCCTTCTCGATCGGCTCCAGCTGGGGCACCTTCGCCATCATGCTGCCCATCGCGGTCCCGGTGGCGGAGACGCTCGGCATGCCGCTGGCACCCTTCGTGGCCGCGGCGCTCTCCGGGGGCATTTTCGGCGACCACTCCTCGCCCATCAGCGACACCACCATCATCTCGTCCATGGCGGCTGCCACCGATCACATCGACCATGTGCGCACGCAGCTGCCCTACGCCCTTCTGGCCGGGGTGGCGGCCACGGTCTGTTTTGCCGTGCTGGGGGCGACCCTGTGAGGCCATTCCCCAATGCGGGATCTGATGTACTTTCCGTGGGCCGTTTTGAGTCTCCGGAGGCAACGTTGAGGTCGGCGCTCGCCGGTATCTCGTGAGTCCATCACCTCAGGCAGGAGCGATTCAGGTTTGAACGTAGGCGTCTGCATCCGCAGGGTCCCCGATACCGAGACGCGGATACGCATCGGAGACGACGGCGTCTCCATCGATACGAGCGGTGTGAAGTACATCGTGAGCCCGTACGACGAATTCGCGCTCGAGGCGGGACTGCGCGTGACGGAGGGCCGGGGAGCGGGCCAGGTGACGGTCGTAACCGTCGGGGACGCCGATGCCACCGAGAGCCTGAAAATCAGCCTGGCCATGGGCGCGCACCGGGCGGTGCTGCTCGAGGGCGAGGTGTCCATGGACGGGCTTGCCACCGCCAAGGCTCTGGCGGCGGAGCTGGAGGAAGCCGACGCCCCGCTTATTCTGCTCGGCGTGAAGGCGGCGGACGACGACCAGCAGCAGGTGGGGCCGATGCTCGCCACCCTGCTGGGACGGCCCTGCGCGACCGCGGTGACGCAGCTGGAGGCGGGAGAGGAGCACGTCCGCTGCCACCGCGAGGTTGAGGGTGGAACGGAGGTGATCGATCTGCCCCTCCCGTGCGTGGTCACGATCACCAAGGGGAAGCACGAGCCCCGCTACGCCACCTTGCGAGGGATCATGGCCGCGCGCCGGAAGCCGCTGGAGAGAAAACCGGCGCAACTTCCGGCCTCGCGCCTGCGCGTACTGAGGCTCGAGTTGCCGGCGCCCAGACCTCCGGGACGGATCGTGGGAGAGGGCGTTGATGCGGTTCCCGAGCTGGTGCGGTTGCTCCGGGAAGAAGCGGGAGCGCTGTGAGCGCCTCGGGATTGCTGGTCGAGCCTGTAACGATGCCGCGTGCCGGTTTGGAGACGGAGAGCATGGAATCTGCCGTGGGTGTGGTGGCTGCGTACGTGGAGCAGCGAGACGGGAGTCTGCGCGCCACCTCCCACGAGGTGGTGGCGGCGGCGGCCGGACTGGCCCGTGAGCTGGGGGGAAGCGCGCACGCGCTGACCGCGGGCGGGCCCGGATTCGCCGCGCAGTGCGGCCCGCTGGGCGCGTGCGGGGCGGAGGTGATCCGCGTGGCGGAGCGCGACGACCTGGCGCGCTATCAGTCCGAGAGCTACGCGCGCGTCGTGGCGGACATGGTTGCGGGCGGCGGCTATCGAGTCGTGCTGTTTCCCGCCACGGCGCTGGGGGCCGACCTGGCTCCCCGGGTGGCCGCGCTGCTCGACGTGCCACTCGCTTCGGACGTGACCGCCCTGGAGGTGGAGGACGGTGTGCTGATCGTGACCCGCCCGGTATACGGAGGCAAGGCGTTCGCCCGCGTGGCTTTCGACGCGAGTCCGGCTGTGGTGTCGCTCCGTCCCCATGTGTTTCCGCCCGCCGCCCATCCGGCTGCCGGCCGGGTGGAGGCGTTCGTCCCGGACGGGAGCGCGCCGGCCGGCGGGCGGGTCGTCGAGTTCCGCTCCGCCTCGCGGGGGAGCGTCGACGTGGCGGAGGCGGAGATCGTGGTCTCGGGGGGGCGCGGGATGCGCGGCCCGGAGAACTGGGGGGTGCTGGAGGAGGTGCGCGACGCGCTGGGTTCGGCTGCCGCGCTGGGTGCCTCGCGGGCGGTGGTGGACGCCGGCTGGCGGCCGCACGCCGAACAGGTGGGGCAGACGGGAAAGACCATCTCGCCGAAGCTCTACTTCGCGCTGGCGATCTCGGGCGCGATCCAGCACCTGGCCGGGATGCGCACCGCGCGCACCATCGTGGCCGTGAACAAGGACGCCGACGCGCCCATCTTCAACGTGGCCGACTACGGCATCGTCGGGGACGTCTTCGAAGTGGCGCCCGTGCTGGCCGCGGAGATCCGCCGGCTCAGGAGCGAGTAGGGGTGCCCGCGCCCGACGACGGCAACCCGGCAGCTCACAAGCGAACAGGCTGTCCGTGGCGCGAAGGCTTCAGCGCAGCACCGGCTTGTCCAGCGAATCCCAGACCGCTAAACGTATAAGTACCATAATAACAACATCTTAGGACAGAATCAGGAAAACTACGGTATCACATTTCGCAACCCATTGTGACCAGTCGTTGAGCCGTATAAACCCCGAAACGTGCCTTTCCGGCAACCTCCTGGCCCCTGTTCCGAGAGCCGTCTCGACCGTCATGTCGCAAAGCCCTCTGGCCGCCCGGGACTTGAGAATCGGGAAGACTGTGGAGCGCCGATGACGCTCATTTTGCTCCTCCTTCGGCCAGCCGAACGCAACGATGCTCGTTGCATGATACCGCGTCACTTCCACGGCACGCCACCCAGCGGCGGCGGTACGGTTCCCCGTGCGTTGCAAAGCCACAACGGAGTTTCGGGAGCGCATACCCGCTGTGACGAGATCAGCCTGGATGATCGGATGTGGACGATCCCGGCCACCAGGACGAAGACGGGCGTGGAGCACAGGATTCCGCTTTCGGGTCGGGCGCTCGCGGTGCTGCATGAGGCGAGGGAGCTCTCCGATGGGTCACGACTGGTGTTCGTGAATCACGGGCGGAAGCTGGGAAAATCCGCCTTCTCGATGCTGCTCCGGCGCCACGGCATCCCCTGTACGGCTCATGGGTTCCGCTCCTCGTTCCGCGACTGGACCGCCGTCACGGGTGTCCGGCGCGAGGTTGCCGAAGCGTATCTCGCCCATGTCGTGAAGGGTGTCGAGGCGAGCTATCTTCGGACCCGGCTCTACAGCCAGCGAGTGACGGTCATGCAGGACTACTGGGTCGCGCAAAAAAACGGGTACTACCCGAGGACTCGCGCCAGTGCGAGACCTGCGGGCAGACCCGCCACCGCCCGAGGACGGTCAGCCGCGCCGACTTGGCCAAGCGCCGGTTCTGTTCGATCGTCTGCTCCCGGCGCGGGGCGCGGGGCCGGTGACAAACGATTGGTCAGAGGAGGGGCGAGTTTTGCGCGGGAAGCGGGGTGAGTCTTACTCTGCGATTGCGGAGGACAAGAAGAAGGTCCGGGGTCCCTCCTCCTGTTGGTCCGCGTTCTGGCCCCAGGGAATGCCCCGGCGTCTGGCGAGAAAGGGCACTGACCATCGCGGACGACGAGGAATGCAACCATAAGAGAGAGGTCTAGTCTACCAATGACGCCCACGCGCCCGAAGTCGAGGGTGCATCTCCGGAGCGACCTCCCCGGTCGCGGAACGGCCTGCGGGATGCTCATGTCGGAGGCTAACCTGCGCCTCGACGTAGAGCCGTAGCGTCGTGCGGATCACCCTGGAGGCCGTGCTCGGCCACACGTCCATCCACGCCCACGATAAGGGGCTGCGCTTCGTGGGTGACTTCGAGCTGGTGTCGGTCGAGGCTCCGTCGAAGGACCGCTCGCTGACGGTCACGATCCTGCTGCGCGACACGCTGCTACAAGCGCCCCAGCGCCTTGAAGTCTCGTGCGTGATCGGGAAGCGAAAACAGCCGAGGTGCCCGGCTTCGACTCAAAGCCCCCGTCTGCCATCAGGGCAAGGCGGGGACTTCCCTCGTTCACCGGCGTTAAGTCTGTTCCGGCCTTCGCGAGTGCGATTCGCGGTTCATCGACCGGGCATCCGGTCTCCCCGCGCTCCGGCGGGCCTCGCCGCGCAGAGGGCACCCTAGCCCGGTGCGTATCACGAAGCAAGGAGAGGCCCGCGACGTGCGCTATGTCGGCTGGCAGTGCCGCGTGTACCCGAACCGGTCCCAGGCGCGCTCTCTTGCTCTCTGCCGGGAGGGGTTGCGAGAGCTGTCGAACGTCCTGCTCGGCACTTCCCAACTGGAGTACTCGAGGACGGGGCGACACATGACGAGCGCCGAGCTCCGCTCGTTCGCCCAGGACTGGTACTATAGGAGAGCGAACCGGGACCACTTCCCGTCAACTGCCATCTATCAGACCGCGGCCGACATGCACACCGCGTTCCGCAACTGGCACCGGAAGCCCCGCGCGACCCAGGGACTCCCGAGGTTCAAGTCGGAGGGACGCGCACCGGGGATCTACTTGAGCAACGCCGGCATCCGCTTCGACGGCAACCGTGTCCGGCTCCCGAAGTTCGGCTGGATGCGGTGGCGGGGCGGGAACCTGCCGTCCGAGCGGCTGGCGGGCCCCAAGAGTCGCACGACGCGCGGTCTGCTGGCCGGCCGCGTCTGGCGAGATGCCGGCGATCGCTGGATGCTCTCATGCGTGTTCGAGTGCGGTCCGGTGGAAGCCGTCGCCCCCGCCGCGGCCGTGGCCGTAGTGCGCCTCGAAGGACGGAGAATCGCCGTCGAGCTCGATGGCAGGCCCGTCGAAGCAGCGGCAGCGGGCGAGGGCGCGCACGCTGACAGGCGGCGGCTGAGGCGGCTGCAGCGCCGCCTCAGCCGGTGTGCGGACGGGTCGAAGCGACGGGCGCGCGTCCTGGGGCAGCTTCGCAACGTCGCGAGGAACATCAGGAACCGCGAGCGGGATCGACACCACAAGCTCACGACGATGATCGTGCTCGGTGCCGGCACGATCGTCGTGGAGGGCGTGCGGGGCGAGATGCTGCGCCAGCTCGAGTACAAGGCGCAGTGGCACGGGCGTGAGCTACAGGTACGGCGAGGCCCGCCGGAACCCGACGCGCGCGGAGATCGAGCTTCGGCCCGGTCGTTGAAGCGCGAATCGCGGGATGCGAAGGCCGAAGCAGTTTGAGGCGGGGTTGGGTGGTCCGAAGGAGGGGAGGACACATGGCCGAGCACGTCGCGATCCAGCGGAAGGGCACGCCCATGAGAATGTTGATCGTAGTAATCGTCCTTGTTTCAGCGTGTACAGCCGGCTAGATTGACCCAGTTTTGCGAACTAGATCCACAAGAGATCAACGGACCCCACCTAAAGTTCCAACACCGTCGCCCGCAGATACGGTCCTTGGCGCAAGTATCGTGCTCCTGGGCCTGCTGAGGCGAGCCATCGGGAACGCTTGGGTGCCCCTCGGAAACTTGATGCCTCTGTCAGAATTCTGTACGTGATGAGCCCTTGTGGCCGACCAGCCCGGTGTCAAAACCCCCGCCAGATCGCGGATAGTCGACTCCCGGCGATGGCACCACTCTTGCCCTAAGACCCACCAGCGGGCAGTTCCGCCCGATTCGCCAACCTCCAGTCGAGGGAGAACCCATGCATCGTTTGAGAAAATTCGCACTGGCTGCGCTTGTAGCCCTGACAATCACCGCGTGCGACGAAGGCGAAATGCCGCCTGTCGACGTGCCGCCGCCGCCAACTCCCGTGGGAACGATCTCCGGGACAGTGACGATCGACGGGACGGGTGCCACCGGCATCACGGCTACTCTTTCCTCGGGCGCCACCACGGCGACGGGCGCGGGCGGCACCTTCTCTTTCGCGGGGGTGGAAGCTGGGAGCTACACCGTCACGATCAGCGGATTTCCCGCTGATGCGGCGTTCCCGAGCGCGACCCAGGCCGCGACCATCGCGTCGGACGGCCAGACCGTACAACTCAACTTCGCCGGGGAGTACATCCGCTCCTCTTCGGTGGTCGGTAACGTGGTCGCGGCAGACCCCATGATGATGGGGTCGGACTCCAACGGCGACATCATCCGGCCCGACATGCTTGACGGCATTACCGTCACGCTGGAGGGCGAGCACACGATGGCTGAGCCGCAGAGCACGATGGAGGGCGGCTTCGCCTTCACCGGCCTCCGGGCCGGCACCTACACGGTCGACGATCAGCGGCTATCCGGAGGACGTGAAGTTCGACGAGGTCAGCATGACCGTCGAGGTCGGAGTGGGCGATGTCGGCATGGCGAATTTCGAGGGCGCCTACATCCGCACGGCTGCCGTTGAAGGCCGCGTGATCATCGAAGGCGAGGGACTCGCGGGCGTGACGGTCACGCTGACCGGCGGTCCCGGCAATGACAACTACACCAAGCTGACCGGCGCCGACGGCGGGTATGCGTTCACGGAACTGCGCCCCGGCGACTACCAGATCAGCATCTCCGGCTACGACCCGGACGACTACGAGTTCGCGTCCAGCTCTCACGACGTCAGCGTGGATCTCGGTGAAACCGAGACGGTTTCCTTCACGGGCGTCCTGCTCCGCACATCCGGCATCAGTGGCCGGGTCAGCGTCGAGGGCATGGGCATCGCGGACATCGCGGTCACGCTTTCGGGCGCAGCCGCTGACACCACGATGACCGACGCCAGCGGCCAGTATGCCTTCGCGGGCCTGGCGGCGGGCGACTACACGGTCTCGATCGCGGTCGAGAGCAACGCCTACGTCTTCGACGTGATGAGCTACGACAGGGCGGTCGGTGACGACGACTCGCAGATCGTGAACTTCGAGGGTGCGCACGCCACGACGGCGAGCGTCTCGGGGATGTTGTTCATCGACGAGGGGACCAAGAACGACACCTTCGACGAGGGCGAGGACCCCTTCCCGGCGCCCTTCATGGCGGAGGCGCTGGCGGCGGCCAATCTGCCCCCGGTGCTGCCCGTGCCGATCACCCTGGTGGGTCCGGGCGTCAGTGAGGTGAGGTCGGGCAGCCTGAACCTCTTGACCGGGCAGTTCTCGTTCGGCGACCTGCGCGCGGGCACGTATCAACTGAACGTCGGATCGATTGCGTCGCTGCTGGCAGGAGTGCCGGCCGAGGTGGCCGCCGTGCTGCGGGACTTCGAATACGGCGGACCCGCGAGCGGCTATCCCCTCGAGGTCGGTGTCGGCGAGGTCGTCACCCAGAACATTCCTCTCGACATCACGCACACGTCGGTCTACTTCGCTGTCACGCTGAAGGCGGGCGACGCCCGCGGCATGCCGGTTCCCGGCGCCACGGTGACGTTCTACTCCGACGCCGGCGGCGAGAACAGGGTCGCCAGCGGCGAGACCGGCGAGACCGGCGTGGCCGGAATCAGGTTCTCTCGCGCCGGTACCACCGGCAACGCAGTCCACGCGGGTGTCTCCGTGGACGGCTACGACGTCGCCCCCGGCCTGTCCCCGGTGCCGTGGGATGCGAAGAGGCCGCACGCCCAGGGCACGAACGCCAACGACATCGTCAACCTGAACGTCGACGTGTCCGTCAGCGGCGCCACGGTCACCACCGAGTACGGTGGCGGCGAGGCGCTCGGCGATTGGGAGCTCAGCGTCACGTCGGGTGGCGAAGCGGTCGATGGTGCCCCCGCGGAGCTGGACACCGCCGGCACCGCCTCATTCACGGCGACCGTCGCGGCGGCCGACCTCCCGGTGAGCTACTCCTTCAACGTCGCCGACGACCAGGCCAATGACGGCGGTGAGAGCTTCGAGGGGAACGCAGCCGAGTACACGCACACCGGTCTCGCGCTGGCCGGTAACGTGGACCTTGATCCCATCGAGGTGCGGTTCACGACCCAGACCCTCAGGGTCTACGTGCACCGCGAGCGCGACCAGGTCGAGGGCTACACCGGCAACATCGTCGGCGGCGACGGCAGCTTCAGCATGTCCCCTGGGTCCGTAGTCGAGCTGGAAATCGAGTACGAGGAAGGCGGACGGGATCATTCGTTCGAGTCCGACGAGTGGGACGCCGATCTGAACACCCAGTACAGTGGCGATGTAACCGTCCAGGGGCCCGACGGCGACACCCTCATTATGGGCCACCGTGGGACCAGTCGTCTCGTCGTGTTCCGCCACCTGCCCGCGGACAAGGACATCTTCGTATCCGCGTCTGTGAAATCCGGGGCCCCGTACATGGTCCTGGACAGGGACCCGCATGACGATCAACTGGACACGTTCCGGAACCTCGAAACAAATGGTGTCGTCGGCGGCGCTTTCGGTGCCCAGGGCGGCTTCAGCTCCAGGGTTTCGCTCTGTCCGCTGCAGGAAACGAACCCGCAGAACTTCGACAGCTGCTCGTCGTTCGCCATCGTCAGCTTGCACACCGTGACCGGCGACGTGTCGATGCAGGACGTCAAGATGGAGAGGAACGGTGACGACTTCGAGGTCGACCTCGCGGACGATCCCACGTTCGTCCCCGACTTCACGGTCAGCCTGGTCCCGAAAGAAGGCGAGAACTTCGGCGGTGAGAGAGTGTCGTCCACCACCGCGGAGGACGACGACGACGACACCGACCTCGACGAGGAAAGTGAGTTCAAGTTCGAGGACGTGGCGGCGGGCGCCTACAGCGTCGTTGATCCGAGCGGATGGGGGGCCAGCGTATTCGCCGTGGACAGCGACGGCGAGGTTGACATGACCGCTGCCGGCGTCGCTATAGGGAGCACTGTCGACCCAATCGGGAGCGATGTCCACATCGCGATCAGGCCGACTACGCATACCTTCTACGGCCATGTCGTCGGCGCCGACGACTTTGCCGTGGACAGCGTGACCGTGACTGTGAACGGTGAGTCGGCGATGACCGACGACGCGGGCCGCTACATCATCAAGGGCATCAACCGGGTGTGGTACTACGACGACGACGATGTCAGACGGCGAGGGTACATTTGGTCGACTGCCCGCGCGGGACAGAATCCGGTAACGGACAGCCTCCTGGACAACACCGTCATCAGTCCGAACGACCCCTACGAGTTTGACATCGACCTCACGTCCGTCGGCGAGTTCGCCACGGTCAGCGGTTCAGTCAGGGCTTCCGGCAGCGCCGCTCCGATTGCGGGCGCGCTCGTCGAAGTGGACTACGGCGACGACAACGGATTCGTAGCTCCGACCAACCCGAACGCGAAGTCGGACCTCGAACCCGATGACGACGACATCTACGAGTCGGGTTCCGACGGAACCTACTCGATAGAGGTTGTGGCCCAGGGGCTGGGCGGATCCGTGTCGGTTCGCGTGACCAAGAAGGGCATGAGCTTCGTGCCTGGGGTGACCCGCGGTATTCCTGCGCACGCCGGGTCGGCCGTTACGGGCTTCGACTTCACCGGCTTCCTGCACGCCACGATCAGGGGCAAGGTGGAAGCGCCGGGCGGCGGACCGCTGAGTGGCGTCAAGGTCACGGCGACAATGTCGGGTGCAACCACACCCGCGGCTGAAGCCACCACGGGCAGGACGGGCAGCTTCTCGCTCAGCGTGCCGTTCGGTACCTACACGGTCGAGGCGACGCTGGCTGACCACAACTTCACATACCCGACGGCACACCCGAATGGCCTTGTGAACACCAACTCGGGTCAGTTCGTTGACATGGGCACCATCAAGGCGACGACGGCTGGGGCCTTGAGCGTCAGCGCAGCGCGTCAGCGTGTTCCCGACGACGCGGCCACCACGGAGACGGACGAATCCGTTCCCACGCGCTGGGGTGCCAACATCCTGGTCACCTACACGGCCGACGCTGAGGACGTGCCGGACGGGTACAACGACGCGATGTACGAGATCCAGACCAACACGGATACGGACGATGCGTGGCAGGAGGCCACGGAAACTGCGGTCACCGATGACGACGGCCCGATCCCGGGCAGGTTCACGATCGTGAATCCGCGCGATACCGAGTTCATGGTTCGGGTCGTAGCCACGGCTGAGCACAGTGGCGGCACCACGACGGAGAATCCGGACATCATGATCGAGTCCGATCCGGTCACGGTTGACGCGATCGAACCGTCGGCCAGCGGTGTGAGTGCGAGGCGTCAGGATGCAACAGACTCGGACGAGGCAGCTGCGGACGGCGACTTCGTCCAGGTCAGCTGGAGCGCCGTGACGAATACCAACTCGGCGTTCCGAGTCGTCGCCCAGGTCAGCCCCGCCTCTACGGGTGGATCGGCTGTGTGGGTGGTCCTGAACCAGAGCGCCATCACCGGCGACGTCAGGATGTCCACACGGGAGATCGCTGACGGCTTCAGCCAGGAGTTGAATGTGGCTACTGCCACCGGCACGGGCTCCCCTGTCACGGTCACCGATGCGGATCTCAACGGGGCCGGCCCGGACGGGGAAATCGGCACCGACGACGACATCTCGATCATGCTTGCCGTCGAGTCGGTACAGGGTGCTGCGAGCGCGGACAACGAATGGAAGCGCTCCGCGGCAGATGAACTCGCTGCGAAGGACGACGGCAGCTAATCACCCTTCAACACCATCAGTCTGGCTGATTCACCATCAGCCAGACTGATGGTCGCAGGACGGCGCACCCCCCGTCCGGGACTTTTCGGGCGGGGGGTGACGCTCGTTAACGCGGCGGATGCGCGCGGGCTGGTCATTGGCGCGAACCGCCTTCCGCTAGTCCGACACGGGCACGGAAGAAGTCTGCGGCGGTGCCAAGAGAGCGGGGATATCGGGATGACTCATTTTTCCGACGGGGAGCTCCAGGCCTATCTCGACGGCGAGCTCACACAGGAAGGCACCCGGGAGATGGAGGGTCATCTCCTTTCATGTTCGAAGTGTATTGAGGCGCTGAACCAACTCGACATCGCGGGACGGGTCACAACCTGTGCCCTGACCGCGCTGGACACGCTGCCGCAGCTGGAACATCCTGAGAAGAATCAGAAGAGCGATTGCGCGCGATCAGACGCCAGGCGGCAGCGAGGCGCCGACGCCGCGGGCGCAGGCGATGGATTCTCGTAGGCGCCTTGGTCTTGTTTTTCGGGACCTCCGTGGCCTTGCCCGCCTCGCCCCTACGCGCGTGGTTGATCCGCGCCTGGGACCAGGTGGTTTTCGTGTTCCAAGGGGCCAGCGATTGATCCGGCGGCATCTCAGGGAGCGGATGCCCCATCAGACTCTCCGACGAGTTCCGTCCTGACCCCGCCCCCGAGCCCTCGCCCTGAAGAGACTTCCACGCCGTCCGGAGAAGCCGAGCTTCATGCGGAGGCGTCGAACCTGCCGGTCCGGATCCTGCTCCACGATCTGGCGTCCGGTACCGAGATTCGAGGTCCCGTGTGCGGCTCGCCAGCTCCTCCTGCTGAGCGACGGACACCCTCTCCCCGAGCAGCATGGAGACTCGTTGTCGGTACCCGGCCCCGTTCGCGAACGGGACGCGACCGGGATCCTGTTCGTGATCCCGGACGGATGACGGGACGAGCCGCAGGCTGGTTGTTGGCGCGGGCTGCCTTGCGCTAGTTTGGCACGAGGTTCATAAACAAATGATTGTTCAATCCTTGCGTTTCCTCCGACCCAGAGGCGGCACGATGATCGCGAACTTGCCCAGGACATCGGTTCGTTCCTTCCTTGCCGCCGCCGCGACCTGCACGTCCCTGGTTTCCTCCGCGGGCGCGGGTGCCCAGGAACCCGCTCTGGACGACTGGGACGAAGCCGGCCGGCCGGCCGTGGAGCGCGTCAAAGCGAGCGGGGCCGCAGCCCCCAGGATCACGACGCTGTCGCGAACCCCGACGGGGTCCGTAGACGAGGAATTCCGCCTCAACATCCGTTTCTCGGAGAGCGTGACCCGCTTCGACATCGGCGACATCCAGGTCACGGGCGCGCGGAAGGTTCCCCCGCTGAACGGGAGCGGCCGGAGCTATTCGCTCACGCTCGATACCAACACGAACTGGGTGGGTTCGGTGATCATCATCATCCCTTCGGGCGTGGCCGAGAACTCGCTCGGCGAGGGGAACCGCGCCAGGACGCTCAGCTTCAGGGTCGACAACAAGGCCCCCCGTATCGTCACCGACAGGATCGCCGGCAGGGAGCTGGTCCTGGTCCTCGACGAAAGTCTGGACGAGGACTTCGTTCCGGAGCCCACCAGCTTCGCCGTGTCCTTCATCAGGGACGCGGTGTTCGACAGGAAGGAGGTGTCCCGGGTCGAGGTGGCCGCGAACCAGGTGGTCCTGATCCTGACCGAGCCTGTCCTCGCCGACGACGTGGTTGAACTGTTCTACACCAATACCGGCGTCAACGCGGCCCGGGACCGGGTGGGCAATCGCGTGCCGGGCTTCAACAGGCGCTCGATCCGGAACCTCACCACGGCGGGGTCCGAGGTTCCCGGCGCGCCGCGGAACCTGGCGGCGAAGGCCCAAGGCCCCGACAGCATCGGGCTGGTGTGGGATGAACCGGAGGAGGACGGCGGCTCCGACATCACCGGGTACTGGATCCAGGTGTCGGCGGACGGCGGCAACACCTGGTCGGATCTGGTGGCGAACACCCGGAGCACCAGAACCACCTACACGCACAACACCGGCCTCGCTGCCGGCGACACGCGCCACTACCGGGTCTACGCGATCAACCCGAACGGGCCGGGACAGCCCTCAAACGTCGCCAGCGCCACGACGGCGGCGCTCCTGCCGGGCGCGCCCCGGCGGCTCACGGCCCGGGCGAGGGGGACGACCACCATCGATCTGGGCTGGACCGCGCCCGCCTCCGACGGCGGAAGCGTGATCACAGGCTACCGCATCGGGGTGTCGCGCACCGGAACCGGCGGATGGGTGGTGCTGGCCAACCCGAACGCCCGAGCCAACGGATACAGTCACACCGACCTGAGCGCGGGCGCCATCCGCTACTACCGGGTCGCTGCGATCAACCAGGCGGGCACGGGGCCCTGGTCGGATATCGTCCGGGGGACCACCGATACAACGTTTCCGGACGCGCCTACCGGGCTCAGGGTGGTTACGAGCGGCGCGGGGGGAACCGAGCAGCTGCTGCTCAGCTGGACGCCCCCCCCCAGCGACGGGGGGAGCACGATCACGAGCTACTGGATCGAGGTGTCCCCCACCCGCGTCTCCGGCTGGCTCGCGCTCGTGGCCAACACCGGCAGCACCGCCACCACCTACCTGCACACCGGCCTTCCGCCCGGCACCACCCGGTACTATCGGGTGGCGGCGGTGAACGCCCGCGGACGGGGGAGTTACTCGAACGTGGCGCGGGGCGCGACCAACGCCGCGCGTCCCGGACAGCCGCGGAACGTGCGTGCGCGCGCTACCGGACCGAACGGCGTCCTCCTCGCCTGGGACGCGCCGGAGAGCGACGGGGGGGCACGCATCACCAGCTACACGATCCGGATGCTCGGGCCCAACGACAACTCCTGGATCATTATCCAACCCAATACCCGGATGACGGCGACCACCTTCACGCATACCGGACTGCAGCCGGTGACCCGGTACCAGTACCAGGTCGCGGCGATCAACAGCGTGGGAGAGGGCCAGTGGTCGTTCACGGCGGCGACGATCACGCACGCCGACTTTGCCGGGGCCCCGGCCGGGCTCACGGCCCGGGCGAACGGCACGTCGCGCATCGATCTGTCGTGGAACGCGCCCCGCTACACCGGCGGGGTCTCGATCCTCGGCTACCGCATCGAGGCCTCCGACGACGGGGGCGCGACCTGGAACATCATCCGCCGCAACACCAACTCGAGGACGACGACATTCTCTGACCTGAACCTCCGGCCCGCCACCACGCGGCACTACCGGGTCGGCGCGATCAACCTCGCGGGGGTGGGGCCCTTCTCGAACGTGGCGCGGGCGACCACCGATGCGACCCTGCCGGGTCTGCCCCAGGGGCTCAGCGCGGAGGCGCGCGGCACCTCGCAGATCGACCTCTCCTGGCGGACACCCTCGGACGACGGGGGCGCCGCCATCACCGGCTACCGCATCGAGGTCTCCGAGGACGAGGGCGTGAGCTGGCAGGATCTGGTGAGCACCACGCGCACCACGCGCACCACCTACCCACACACCGGGCTCGAGCCGGCGACGACGCGCCACTACCGCGTCTCGGCGATCAACCGGATCGGCCTGGGCCGTGCGTCGCGCGTCGTGAGCGCCACCACCGACGCGACCGTGCCCGACGCGCCCACCGGGCTGGTCGCCACCGCGACCACGCCCACGCAGATCGACCTCGCCTGGGTCGCGCCCGCCTACGATGGCGGCGCCCCGATCAGCGGCTACCGGATCGAGGTCTCGGAGACCGGCGCCGCCTGGACCGATCTGCAGCCCAACACCGGGATCGCGAGCCCCACGTTCACGCACCCCGGGCTGCTTCCGGGAAGCACGCGCTTCTACCGCGTCTCGGCGATCAACCGCGCGGGCACCGGCGCGCCGTCCGGGATCGCTTCAGCGGCGACGGACGATCCCGTCGAACGCGCGGGACGGCTCAACACCCGCGTCCTGCCGCATGTGGCCGCGGCGATGACCTCGAGCACGGTCTCGGCGATCGCCCGCCGCGTCGACGTGGTGGCCAACGGGATGGGGATGGAACGGCGCGTGGAGGCGAACGGACTGTCCTCCATGGCCGCGAGCCTGTCCGACCCCGGCGCGGGCGGCGTCGGTCTCGGCCGCCAGGACCGCTCCGGCCTGTCCTCCCTCTTCGGCGGCGCCTCGTTCCAGATGCCGTTCGGCGCCACCGACGCACCGCAAGCGACATCCACGGGCACCCAGATGGGGAGCTGGGGCGCGGGCGAGTACCACTACCTCGGCGAACCCGGCTCGAGCGTCCTCGACTGGAGCGGCAACATGGTGAGCGCCCATGTCGGCGTGGACGGGCGAGTGGGGCCCGACATCCTCGCGGGCCTTGCGGCCTCGTACTCTTCGGGCACCTTCGACTTCACCGACAGGACCGGCGCCACCCCGGTGACCGGCACCTACGCAACCACGATGACCAGCGTGAATCCCTACATGGCCTGGTTCTCGGGCGACCGCGGCAACGCCGTGTGGGGCACCGCGGGCTACGGCTGGGGCGACATCGAGGTCGACGACGAGCGCGAGGGGCTCCGGACCAGCCCCGTCCGTTCGGTGACGGGAGGGGCGGGCGGCAGCTACCAGCTGCTCGAGAGCGGCATCGGCGGCGTCCGCGTCAAGGCCGAGGGGTGGGCTGGCCAGGTCATGGTCGATGGCGGTGAGCGGGTCGACTCGGTCACGCTCGCAATGCAGCGCGGCAAGCTCGCCCTCGAATGGACGCAGGGCTTCCGCTCCGCCGCAGGGCACGAGGTCGCAATCGTGCTCGAGGGCGGGATGCGCTACGATAACGGCGATGGCGTGAACGGCACCAGCGGAGAAGTCGGCGGCGGCCTCCGGTACAGCAACGCCGGTGTGGGCGTGACCGCGGAAGGCCGCGGCAGGCTCCTCGTCTCCGCCCGCAAAGGCTACGAGGAATGGGGCCTGGGCGGCATGATCCTGTTCGACCCGGCGGCCCGCGGCCAGGGGCTCTCGATCCGGCTGGCGCCCTCGTACGGCGATGCCGCGAGCGGCGTGAACCAGCTCTGGGAGCGCGGTGTTTCCGGTGCGGTCCGCGACCATGACCTGGGCCGGGCGGCCAACCTGGACGGCGAGGTCGCCTACGGCGTAGCCGGGTTCCAGGGGACGCCTTACAGCGGCTTCTACCTGGCAGAGAACGGCGTGCGCGCCTTCAGCAGCGGCGTGCGCTACGACCTCGGCTCGGGGCTCGGCCTGCGCCTCGAAGGCACGCGGCGCGAGAGCGCGCTCGGTGCGGCGGAGCACAGCGTGGGGATCCGCGGAAGGGTGAGGTTCCGGTAGGCGCGGGGACAGCGTCATGGCGTTCAAGCGGCCACCTCCGCCGGGCTTCGAGGAGGAATGGCAGCGCCTTGCACGACGGTCAGCCGAGCTACGTCAGGAGTTCGCGGCGTTCCTCGACGACTGCGACCGGCTCGTGCGGCGAGCGCGGTTCGCTTCCCTGACGCACAAGGAAGCAGTCGCGGAGTTCCTGCAGGAGCGCCCCGCCCGGGTCTTCGGGTCTCGGGAAATCCAGAAGTCGCTCGAGGCCGAGGGATTGGTGTTTTCCAGCTACTACACCGTCTCCGCGATGCTCACCCGCCTCCAGTCAGATGGCCGTGTTCTGCAGATCAGCCACGGCCGATGGACCGCCCGGCCTCCGCCAATGAGTTCTTCAAGGGAGCCTGACCGATGAGGGGACGCGGGCACCTACCGCCTGACATGCATGTGGAAGGCAACGCGGGGCGTATCGCGGCGCCGTGTACGCCCGCGACGGCTCCGGCGACAGTCGCAGGCCGGACGGCTGTGGCCAAGGTCGCCCGAGCCCGCGATTGTTACGCGTCCGGACGGCTCCGAAACCCCGAAGTGCAGAAGATCCACCGCGTGCTCGAGGGCGTCCTGGCGCGGAACATCGCCCACCGGGCGCGCGCCACCTCTACGTCCATGCCACCGAACCCACCACGGTGTCTCCACCGAACGGAGGAGGCACAATGATCGGGAGAGAGACCCAGCCACCGACTCCCC
Organism: Longimicrobiales bacterium; assembly: GCA_965237885.1. GTDB lineage: Bacteria > Gemmatimonadota > Gemmatimonadetes > Longimicrobiales > Gaopeijiaceae > BD2-11. Next base: position 3,222,439 of record CBDEGN010000002.1, read on the forward strand.
GCTACCACTTTCCCACCGCCTGGCCAATGTGGGACTCGAAGAGGTCATCGCACCATGAAAAAATGGCTGCCCCCGAAGAACGAGAAACCCCCGAAGCGAAGGAAGAGGGCCACGCGCGCAAGACGACCTCTGAGACCAAAGAAGAGGCGGCGCAGCCGGAACCCGAAATACCGCAGGCGCGAAGCCTCGTGAATAGCTCGCAGGGGCGCAAGGCACCTAACGCAGAGGCGACACGATGATTCCGAACAAGCTTGGCGTGCCCGCCCGTTTCTTTGTGTGGCCGCCGCGGTGGCCGGCACGATCCTGGTGCCATCCATCGGCGCGCGTGCGCAGGAGGCGTCTCTCAGCAGTTCGGACGGGGTCGTCCGGTCCTCCATCCGCCGCCTCACAGCGGCGCCACGTGGCCTTCCCGCCGAGGGATTGCTGGTATGGGAGCGACCCCGAGGGGACGGCGGCAGGTTGTGAAAACACACCTGCCGCCGAACCCGTACCAGGCCCTCGGACTGGGGGGTCGCTTGTCTTTTCCATTCTTGGGTATGTCCGTTTGATTTGCAGGTCCGGGTCACGGGGAAGGCCCGGCTGTTTGGGCAGCCGCAAAGGCGAGCGTAGCGAGCCGGAGCGGGTGCCCAAACAGGGACGGTGGTCGGACCGCGGGGTCGCTTGGCCGTAATGGGCCGCACGGGAGTTTTGGTCGCCACCGTCCTTCCCTACGTCCTGAATGGATACATGAGCATCGAGGCTCGCATGACAAGCACAGGAAAAGGGAAGAACTGATGAGCAGCATCCGTCGCACCATCGGGATCGACATCTCCAAGGACTGGCTCGACGCCTTCGCCTCGCCCGAGGGGAGAGCATCCCGGTTTTCGAACGATGCGGCGGGCTTCCGCAAGCTGATCGCCTGGATCGGCTCCGAGGTCGACCGGATCGCGTACGAACCCACCGGACCCTTCCACCGCGACTTCGAGGATACCCTCCTGAAGGCCGGACTCCCCCTGTACGCGATCAACCCCTTCCAGGTCCGGTCCTTCGCCCGCTCCCTCGGCCGGCGCGCCAAGACCGATGCCGTGGACGCCCGCATGCTGGCCACCATGGCGGCGGCCATCGAGGATCTGCGCCCGGCTCAAGCGAGATCGGAGGGACAGCGCGATCTCGCCGAACTCCAACAGATCCGCGACGCGCTGCTGAAGGACCGAGTCGCCACCACCAACCGCGGCAAGCACTTGCGCACTCCCGTGGACAAGCGGCTCACCAGGCAGAGGCTGAAGCAGATCAAGCGCCAGCTGAAAGTCATCGACGCCGAGATCCGGCAACGGCTCGAGGCGGAGGAGGCCCTGGAGCGCCGGGCCGAGATCCTGACCTCCATCCCGGGCATCTCGGACATCACCGCCGCGGGACTGATCATCCACATGCCGGAGCTGGGCACGCTCACCGGCGCCCGTGCCGCCAGCCTCGCCGGACTCGCCCCGATCACCCGGGAGTCCGGATACTGGAAGGGACGCGGCTTCATCCAGGGCGGCAGGCACCGGTTGCGCCGGCTGCTCTACATGCCCGCGCTGGTCGCGGTCCAGTACAATCCCGACCTCAAGCGGAAGTACGAGGCGCTCGTGGCCAAGGGGAAACCGCCGAAAGTCGCCCTGACGGCGGTGATGCGGAAGCTCGTTCTCGCCAACGCGCTGGTGCAGCAGGACCGCATCTGGACGGCGCATGCGCCCAGAGAATGCTCCAGCTCCGTCTTCCCGACGCCCCGCCACGCGGGGAGCGGTCACGGATGATCGAGCCGGGGAAGAGCGGACATCGCAACGGAGGCGTCGCGAGGAACGCCGCGAGGCACGTCTATGCCGCGAGTACGGGCATCCACTTGACATGGATACTCCCGTCACCGCCCGAGCAGCCCGTCCGCCAACGCACGGGCGGGCCGCGGAGGCGTAAGAGATGGCCGCCTCGGCGGATACGCGGTGGCTCCCCGTGTGAATCCGAGCCCGGGCGAATTGTGAATCGATGCCTCATGTCGTTTTCACACCGTGGTCCGGTCATGAGACGCACTCCGGCCCTCGCCCCGGCTCGCCTCGATCCGCTCGCGGATCCACTCGTCCAGCTCCGACTCGATCCAGCCCACGGCGCGCGATCCCAGCGAGACCGGCCGGGGGAAGCGCCCCTGGTCCAGCCGCACATAGATCGTGCTCCGCGACAGTCCCGTGCGGGCCTGCACCTCCGGCAGCCGCAGGAAGCGGGTCGGCGGGTTCGTTCTCTGGTCCATCGGTTGTTCGGTCATCATTCTGCTCCTCCTTGTTCTCCTCGCCCGTGATGAAGGCTTCCGGTGTCGATGGCGGCGCGGCGGGTCCCGAGCGCCGCCCGAGTCCCCGTCGTACTCGTCCATGAACGCCAGAATCCGGTCCGCCGTCCTCAGCGACAGCGAGCGTCCGCGGTCGATCTGGCGCAACAGGTTCGGGTCGCCCAACGCCTTCATGCCGAAGGTCGTCGGCCTGAGGCCCGTGCGCCCCAGGAACGCACTCACCCGCGACCTGAACAGCTGCTCCAGCGTCTCCATGCCCATAACGGTGAGGTCACATAGTCAAGACCGTCAACTCATAGGAAATGTCCTAAAATCCTGTAGCGTCTAGAGATAGCCAGTAAGGCGAGCAGGCTGCCGGGTGGCGCCGCCAGTGACATGGCAGACACCCCCCGCAGCGGCTCGCCAGAGGTTCCCGTCAAGGGTCCGGAGCTCGACCGGGAGGTCGGCCCGGGCACGGCCGATCAGGAATCGTCCACCCGGCGTGGCCGATGTCGAACGCGGGGCTTGAGCGCGGTCGTCGCGCCCCGCAGAAGACAGGCAAGGATATGCGCAGCCCACTGTCCGGCGGCCCGCGCCCATCGCGCCGAGGGGCACCGCCCGATTCCCGAAGCTGACTTTCCTCACGGCGGCCCGCCCAGGTGCGCGGAACGGAGATCCGACCCAGCCAGCCAGGGGCGGCTTCTCGCGGATGCAAATCCTGCGTGCGCGCCTCTACCGGGCAGCCGGACCATACCCCGGGAGCCAGCCACGTCCGCGCAGTCTTGCAAGCCGCCTGCACCAACAGCGCCTCCCCGGGTGGTGAAGAATCTCGGGAGTAGTAGTTGTCGAGCAGTGTTGGTCGCCGGAGCGGTTCGACCTGAGAGATGTCATTAGGGGCGGCCGAGCCGAAGGCTCCCCGACGCGCACAGGTTGCCCGTGCGCGTCAGGGAGCACCCGCCCACAGACCTGTAGCGTGCGCTGCGCCATGTCCAGGTGGCCGCGTTCCTCGATGCGGCGCAGCGCGGCCAACAGCTCTGGTGCCGTGAGTTCCGCGACCGGCTTCGCCCCGATCCACGGGAACACATCCTTTCCCAGATCCCGCTCGATTCGCCGAACGTAGCCGGCGGACCAATTGGGCGAGTGCTTCGCGAGCCATTCCGCGGCCACGGCCTCGAAGCTGTTCATGGCCCACTGCCGCTTCGACTGCTTCTCGGCCTTCCGGTAGGCGCTCGGGTCGATGTCCCGGGCCACAAGCTTGCGGGCCTCGTCCCTCCGCTGCCGGGCGAGCTTCCCCGAACCCACCCCCTATCCCCTACCGACCCTCCCCTTCCGGTCCTCCAGGTGTGCACCTTTCAGCGGCCATATCTGTGCAACTTTGCATGGCCGGCAACACCACCCCGGCGACACGCGTCGGCGGCCTGCAGGGTCCTGGTCGTCCCAGAGCGCTCAACGAAGGCCGGGGCTCCCACCCCGGCGACACAATGCCGTGGGCCAGGTCACGGGTTGAGCCAGGTCGCGTGCTTGAGCAGATGCGCCAAGGTGAGGTTGTGGAATTGTGCCGGGAAACGGTCGGCGGCGCACTGGCCGCGGTGGATTGCGCTGCCGTCGACGAGCCAGAAGACTCGCTTGGCCGAGCGATAGGGTTCCAGAGCCATCACCTGGGCGTCCAAGGCGACGATTGGAGACCTTGCTGACGACCTCGCCGAAGAGCTGGGCGCGGTGCACGTCCCAAGCCGCGATGTAGGCCGGGCGCCGGTGGCGTGATCGGATGACACCGGCTTTTGGATGGGAATCTGGGTCTTCTCGTCTGCACTGATGACGAAATCGTCGCCAGTGAGCGCACGACCGTTCCAGCCCCGGTGATAGAGATCGAGCACACGCCCCGCCTTGGGCGCCAACTGTGGATCACGCGCGAAGATCCAGCTCCGCCGGCTCCATGGACGCAGAGCATCCTCTCTTTCTGACCGGGAAGCCATTCGACCGTATCGGATCTTCGTGGATCCGTGGACGAGTTCCGACCGATCAACCGAGGACCCGGGGCCGAGCGGCCGAGAGGGTCTGTAGATCCGTGGCAGATCCAACTTGCACTCGACGGAGCGCTGGGGACGGTCCACGCACGAAGGCTTCCTGCTGTATCCGGAGGTCGGGGAGCCGCTGAGAGCCGACATCCGCCTCGAGGGGTTCCGGATCCAGGCCCGGACCGTCAACCTCGATTCGAGATTGGCGCCACATTCACAAGGAGATGCTGGAGACCATCGGGCTCTCAGACGCCGGCTCATAGCACATGTCGCGCGAGGCACGCCCTGCTGTCTGGTGTCGTAGTGCGGGTCGATGCGGCGAAAGTGTGGAACCGCAGCACTGCTTGGTGACGAGCGCCGTTCCGTTCTGGATGTGACGCTCGGCGGCATGCGGCGGCGCATGGACTGCCCTCGAGCGACGGCAAGTCCGACCAGCGGCGATCAAGGCTTTCCCGAGGCTCTCCGGGAGCGGCTCAACGGGTTCGCTGGCAGAGCCCGGTCACACTCCGGCACTACGCTGGAACACCTGGGACACTGCCCTTTTGCCCGTTGTTGACACCGGCCGAATCGGGCTCTTCAATGTACGGGTATGGAGATTCTGACGGCCCAGGTTTCCCGGCGTCGGCGGCCGAGTTTGCCCGTTAGCATGGGAGAGCCAGCCCACGCAATGTTGAACATTGCGACCTGGCAAGGGGACGCTGCGCCCCCCTTCGAACCCCCAGCGTTCCGCGCCGCTGCCCGAGCAGCGGGCGGGCGGGGTGCGCCGCCCCCCGAACCCCGTCGCCGGTGCGCTCATGGCTGAGCGCCGCACCGTGATGGTCGCCGCCCGCGTCACGCCTGCGGAGCACGCCGCCTGGCAGGACAAGGCGGCGGCGGCGGGCGTGTCCCCCTCCGCGCTGCTGCGGGAGGCGATGGCGCGGACGCGGACATGGACCGCGCCTGCCCTGGCCGTCGAGAGCGAGCGCATTCGCCAGATCGCGCGGATCGGCAACAACCTGAACCAGCTCGCGCGCTGGGCGAACACCCACAAGACGGCGGCCGAGGCCGTCGCGGTGATCGCCAACCTCGTGTCGTTCGAGCGGTCGCTGCTCGCCGTGGCCCGCTTCGACGGAGACGGCGGCGATGCACATTAAGTGCCTCCCGCGCGGCAGGGGCTCGGCCCGGGCGGCGGTCGACTATCTCGTCGGCGAACGGGACGCCGAGGGGCACAGGCGCGAGGGCGTCGAGGTCCTCCGCGGGAATCCGGACATGGTGGCCGCCGTCGCCGATTCGCTGGAGTTCGAGCGCAGGTACACGTCGGTCGTGATCGCGTGGGCGCCGGACGACCGGCCGACCGACGAGCAGGTCGAAGCCGTCCTCGACGAGTTCGAGAAGACGGCGTGGGCGGGGTTCGAGCCGGACCGCTACGCGTGGACGGCGGTCCTGCACCGCGAGCGCGGCGGCGGCGTCCACGCGCACGTCCTCGCCGCGCAGTGCGACCTGGAGACGGGCCGGAGCCTCAACATCGCGCCGCCCGGCTGGCAGAGGACCTTCGACCCGCTGCGCGACGCCTTCAACCACGAGCACGGCTGGAGCCGGCCGGACGACCCGGCGCGGGCCAGGGCGCAGCAGCCGGGCCATCGCGCCTACATCGAGGCGTCGAAGCTGCGGGCCGGCCTCGAGCACGAAGCCGACCCGCGCGCGTTGATCCGCGACTACCTGGTGCAGCGCGTCGAGCACGGCGCGGTGCAAAGCCGCGCCGACGTGGTCTCCGCCCTGGAGGAAGTCGGCCTCGAAGTACCGCGCCAGGGCAAGAACTACCTGACCGCCCGCGATCCCGACAGCGGAAAGCGGTGGCGGCTGAGAGGAGCGCTGTATGAGCATGACTTCCGGCCCGAACGACTTGACCTCCCGGCTGCGCCAGCGGCTGGAGGCCGACCGCCGGCAGATCGAGGAGGCGGCCGCGCGCGAGCTCGAGCGGCTTGGCGAGAGGTTGAGCGCCGTCGCAAGCGGCGCGCTGCGTTCCATCGAAGCCGATACGGCGGCGGCGACCGCGCGGGTGAGCGCCCTGCTGAGGCGCGCGTGGCTCCGGCCCCTGGTGGTCGGGCTGAGCCTTTTTCTCGGTATCAGCGGCGGCAGCTGGGCGACGATGCGCTGGTTGTCGAGGAGCATCGAGGGCCGGATCGAGACGTTGGCGACGCTGAACGTGCAAATCGAGGAGGCCCGCTGGACCCTGGCCGAGATCGAGGAGACGACCTGGGGCGTGACGCTGCGGGAGATCGACGGGGAGCGGTTCGTGGTGCTGCCGGCCGGCACGCTGGAGCATCCGCCCTGGACCGTGCGCGATCGGCCAGCCGTGAAGCTATCGAGAGAGTGAGGGAGCTATATGAGCGAGTTGGAGCGGCAGTTGACGGCGGCCTTGGAGAGGTTGTCCGCGCAGTACGAGATGGAACGGCGGCGGCACTCCGTGCAGGTCGAAGCCTTGCAGCAGCGGGTCGAGCGGCAGGCCGCGCGGAGCGAGACCTTGCGGCGGCAAGTCGAGCGGCTCAGCGGGCAAATGACACGCTTGGCCCGGGACTACAGGACGCTCGCCGCGACGTTGCGCGGGCGCTGGCTCTGATACGCCAGCGTGGCCGGGAGGGCGATCATGGTCCGAGCCGCTGATGGTTCCCGGCAGCGAGGTAGGCGGCCCAGTCGTTCATGAGCCGGCGCCGGCGCTCGAACAGATCCGAGCGCATGCAGGCCGCCTCGACCTTGTTCCGGACCCCATGGGCCAAGGCCGCCTCGACGACCTCCCGGGGATGGTCCGTCTCCTCGGCCGCCCAGTCCCGAAAGCTCGACCGGAATCCATGGGGCACCGCCGCGATCCGGTGCCTCTTGAGCAAGTCGGGTCAGCCGCTCGCTGCCCAACGACTGCCCGCGCTCGTTGACGAACACGATCGGGCTCTCGCCGCCGCCAGCCTCCGCGCCGCATCGAGGATGTCCAGGGCGCGGCCGCACAGCGGCACCCAGTGCACGCGCTTCGCCTTCATGCGCCCGGGGGGGATCGTCCACACGCCTCCCTGTACCCTTGTCAGCGGGGTTCGCGTTAGATCGAATGTTCTTGAACGTAGCACGGGCGACCAGGCCGGGAGTAACCAAACGCCCCCTGTGCCGCCGAGCACCTGGGGGGGACTCGTACCCCGGCCCGGAGCCGCGATGGATGCCCAGTGGGGAGTTTGCGCCATCGAGCGCCAGTACAGGGATCGGCAGGCATCGCGGCGCCCACGGACCTTCGCCTGGAAGGAGACCTTCGCAAGGGAGGGAGTATGGTAGAACAGTACGCCTGCTTCGCCGGAGTCGACTGGGCAACGGAGACACATCACGTCTGCGTGGTCAGCGACGGCGGAGCCAAGCGGGAGGAACGCACGTTCCGGCACGGCGGTGCGGGGCTGGCGGAGATGGCCGAGTGGATCGCGGCCAGGTCGGAGGGTGCCGCCGAGGACATTCCGGTGGCCATCGAGGTCCCTCACGGCCCGGTGGTGGAGAGCCTCATGGACCGGGGCTTCGCGGTGTATTCGATCAACCCGAAGCAGCTCGACCGCTTCCGCGACCGCTTCTCGCCGGCCGGGGCGAAGGACGACAGCCGCGACGCCCGCGTCCTCGCCGACGCGCTCCGGACCGATCTCCACTGCTTTTCGCCGGATCGACCCCGTTGACCCGGCCGTCGTCAAGTTGCGGGAGTGGTCGCGCATCGCGGAGGAACTCACGCGGGACCGCACGCGCCTCGCGAACCGGGTGCGCGAGCAGCTCTGGCGCTACTACCCCCAGATCCTCGAAGCCGCGGACAGCGTCGCCCAGGCCTGGTTCCTCGAGCTGTGGGCGCGCGTGCCGACGCCCGCCAAGGCCCGGCGCATCCGGCGCAAGACCCTCGATGGCATCCTCAAGCGCCATCGGATCCGGCGGATCACCGCAGATCAGCTGATGAAAATCCTCCGTGCGCCAGCGATCCCCGTCGCGCCCGGAACGACCGAGGCCGCGGTGGCTCACATCCGCAGCGCCTCCGAGCGCCTCCGCCTTGTCCAGCGTCAACTCGTGGAGGCCAAACGGGAAATCGAGTGCTTGCTTGAGTCCCTGGACCCCGGGGATGACGGCTCTGGACAGCCCGGCGGGCAGCGCGACGTGACGGTCCTCTTCTCCCTGCCCGGAGTCGGCCAGACTGTCCTCGCCACGCTGCTCGCCGAGGCCCCCCACGCTCTACAGAGGCGCGACTACCAAGCGCTGCGGTGCCTGTGCGGAGTTGCTCCCGTCACGCGGCGATCCGGCAAATCCATGATCGTCGTTCGCCGCCTCGCAGCCCATCCGCGCCTCCGCGATGCAGTCTACCACTGGGCACGGGTCGCCGTCCAGCACGACCCCGTCAGCAAGGCCAAGTACGCCGCCCTCCGCGCCCGCGGACACCGCCACGGCCGGGCTCTGCGTTCGGTCGCGGACCGCCTGCTCGCTGTCGCCTGCGCGATGCTCAAATCTCAGACCACCTTCAGGCCCGGTCATCCGGAACAACAACATCATGCAGCCTGATCATCCCTCGCCTCGCGGGGTTACAGCCCCGCTCTCAGACCCCTTGATAAAGGGTGGGGAGTCCCCCCCCCGATCGATCTCCGCCCACTCGGCCCACCGCACCTCGCCCCACCTCACGGCCGTCAGCACCAAGAACTCGACGTTCCCGCCGGACAATCTAATTGCTGTCCGGCGGGCATGTCATAGAGCAATATTCGTAACTCCCTCGCCGTTATTGAGATAATCGCTCCAAGCCTGCATGACCTCGCGTCGTTCCTGGAGCAAGTCCGTATGATGATACGCTGCTTCCGTCCGGTCGCGGACGGCATGAGCGAGTGCACGTTCGGCGACGGGACGGCGGATGCCGCGCTCTGAGCACCAGTCCCTCAACGAGCTTCGCAACCCGTGAGGGGTTCCGGGGATCGCGAGTTGCCTGAACAGGTCGTTGAATCGCTGCGCGCCCAGCATCCCCCTCCGTCGTTCCCCGAAGAATACAAGACGCGAAGTCGTGCACTGTCGCCTTGCCTCGTTCAGGATTGCGAGAGCATGAGTGCTCAGAGGGACACGGTGCTCAACCCCGCTCTTCATGCGGCTGGCCGGGATCGTCCATGTAGCCATCTCCATGTCGAATTCATCCCATGTCGCACCTCGCACCTCACCGGATCGAGTACCCGTGTGAGCCAATAGCTCGATGGCCAGTGCTAGGGAGCGAGGTGTCTTGCTACCCCTGATCGTCTCGAGAGCCTTTCCTACTTCTGCATGGGGCAAGGCGGCATGGTGAACCGTGCGCCTGCCGTTCCGTGGCAAGGCGGCGGCGATGGCATCTCCCGCCGGATCATCTTGCCGATATCCCTGGGCTATCGACCACTTCATGACCGCGGAGATGCGGTTGCGGATCCTTTGAGCGGTGACCCTCTTCTCATGCCAGATCGGCACCAGAACGCTCATCACGTCAGCCACCGTGATCTTGCTGACTGGCTTTTCCCCAATGTTGGGATGGACGTACCGAGCCAGCGACGATCTCCACTGCTTCTCGGTCGCATCTCCCTTCCATTCCTTCCTATGGAGCCGGATCACCTTCTCGGCCGCCTTCGCGAACGGCGGAATGCCTCCCCCACGGGGATTACGACCGGCCGCAATCTCGCGGAGGTTGTGCAACGCCTTCTCCCGTGCCTCAGCCAGGGTCACAACCGGATAGGTGCCCAGGCCAAGATTCGTGATCCTGCCTGAGATCGTGACCCGCTGGCCCCAAGACTTCCCTGTGCGTCCGTTGGCTCGCCGGTAGACCCTCAGGTACAGCCCGAACGATCCCCGGCCACCATCCCCATACCGTCCCGGCTGACGGACTCCCTTCACGAAGGTTGCCGAGAGCGGTAGACCTCTCCTTCTGGCCATCTTGCCTTCCCGTTGGAAAACTCCGTACAAAAAACGAATGTGATACAGAGATCCCTACGATCTCTTGTATCACATGCGAAGATACCAAGTTTTGTGATACGATGCTAGGTATCACAAAACCAAGGGGGATGACGTGAGACGGCAAACAGCAGTGTAAATGACGTGTTAATAAGCTGTTATGAGATGATCTGAGCCTGTACTAGCGCAGCACCGGCTATTCCAGCGAATCCCAGCCGTAGGCCCGCTCTACGCGCGCCAGCACCTCCCCGTACACGGCGCCGCCGCCGGCTGAATTGGTCATGACCACGACCCCGTATCCCTTGGCCTTGTGGGCCGTCAGGTAGCACACGAAGCCCCAGTTGCCCCCGGAGTGGCTGAAGTACCAGCCTTCCCCGCGCTGTTCGGTGTGGAAACCGACCGCGTAGGAGCCGACACCGACCGGAGCGAGCATTTCCTGGGCGCTGCTGCGCGACAGCACCCGGTCCGGGTTGCCGCGGGCCGACTCCTGCACCTCGATGGCGAAGCGCGCCAGGTCGGTGGCCGTGGTCCACAGCCCGGCTGCCGCCAGCGCCGCGTACGCGTGCCACTTGGCCGTGCCCATCGGCTGGCCGTCGCCCCGGTGTCCGCGGGCGGCGTTTGCGTCGAGTGCGGGGGGGAGGGGCTGCTCGAAGGTGCTGCGCGTCATCCCCACGGGTTGCAGAACGGTTCTGCGCATGAGGTCCGGGAAGGGCTCGCCGCGCACGTCGGTCAGGGCCAGCTGCATGATCGTGGTCCCGCCGCCGGAATAGTGCATGGCGGCGAGAGGAGGGCGCACCAGCGCCACGGGACCCACATTGGATGGCGGTAGCCCTTCGAAGATCTGAACCGGGGTGGGGCGCGGCTCGCCTGGCTCGTAGCCCGGAAAGCCGTGGCCGTCGCCCAGTCCGGCGGTGTGGCTGAAGAGCAGCCGCGGTGTGACCGGCCGCTCTTCGGTGAAGCCATCGCCCGGCAGCGTCCAGGACCGGAGGATCGAGTTGATGTCGTCGTCCAGCGAGAACAGGCCCTCCTGAACGGCCGCCAGCGCCGCCATGGCGGTCACCGGCTTGCTGATCGACGCCGCCTGAAAGAGGGTTTCGGTGTCTACCGGAGCACCGTTTTCCACATCGGCGATGCCGTACCCCTTGGCCCAGTGCACTTCGAAATCGCGAATGACGGCGACGCTCATCCCCGGCACGCCGAGGCGCTCCATCACCTCCGGCAAGGTAAGGACGTCCAGTCCCTGGCGGCTGGGACTCTGGACGCCTTCGATGCGGGCGATGTAGCCGGCGGGAGACTCCTGGCCGGCGATGGGGAGGGCGGCCCCGGGCACGAGTGCCGCCGACAGCCACGCGAGAAGCGCCTTCGGTAGCAGGACGCTCAAGACAGCGGGCCGGCGAACGCCCCGGCTACGGGCCCGGGACGGGGCGCATGTGCAGGTTGCCCGAGGGCTGGCGTGCGCTGGGCGAGAACGGGCAGGGGCGGAGTTCATGAGGTCGTCCTCCTGGATCGAGTCGCTTTTTCGGAACGCCGCCGCTCCCTCGCGGAACGGCGGCGCGCGCGGTCGCCGGCTCTCGTCGGGGGAGCGAGGCGCACGACGGCGACGCCCGCCAGGATGACGACGGCCCCCAGCAGCTGCAACGCTCCCGGGGTTTCGCCGATCCACAGCCAGGCCGTGAGGATGGCGGCTACCGGCACGAGGTTGGAGTACACCGCGGTGCGACTGCTGCCGAGCCTCTGAACCCCCCGGTACCAGATGAAGTAGGCAACGCCGACCGCCATCGCTCCCGCGTACACGATGCCCGCCCAGGCCCCCGCCGAGAGCGACGCGAGGTCCGTGCGGAGCAGGCTCGGGAGCCCGATCAGAATGAGCGCGGGGGCGCCCAGCCACAGGGTCCAGGCGGTCACTTCCAGCGCCCCGTTGCGCCTCACCGCCCGCCGTCCCAGGATCGTGTAGAGCGCCCAGACGACGGATGCGCCCAGCACGAACAGATCTCCCCGCAGGGTCTCGCCGCCCAGCGCCATCCCGGAGGCTCCTCCCAGAATGACGAGCGTCAAGCCCGTTATCGCGATCAAAACCCCGCCCAGAATCATCCAGTTGAAGCGCTCGTAGCCCAGCGCGGGCGAGAGGATCGCGATCCATATCGGGACCGTCGCCAGCATCAGCGAGGCGTTGCCGGCCAGCGTCAAGGCGAGGCCGATGATGAAGAAGACCTGGTAGGCGACGTGTCCCAGCAGGGACAGCCCCGTGACCTTGGCCCAATCCCTGGCGCGCGGGATCATGCGCCGCCCCTGCCAGCGCATGAGAACCCACACCGCCAGCACCGCGAACGGAAAGCGCAGGGCGTTGAACGCCAGCGGGTCGATTTCCCGCAACACGACCTTCACGACCGTGAAGTTCACCCCCCAGATGACGACCAGGGCGAGAAGGTCCAGCTCGTTGCCGGGCGTGCGCGCGAGTCGGGGCGGGCGCCGCGTGCGGGAGAACACTATCGACAGGCGTGGGCGGCCCGCGCCGGTGCCCGCACGGGCGGGAGGGGCATGGTCACGCCCGCCCCGCGCCGGGGCCGGTCTCGCCCGGTAGCCAGCCAGGGCGGCCGAAAAGCAGAACGTCGATTTCTTCCCCCTCGTCGATGGCCTGCACGCCCTCGGGGATCACCGCCAGCCCGTCGGCGCGGCCCGTAGGCACGACCAGAGCCGAACTCTGATGACCTGCCAGCCAGGCACGCCAGCTTCCGTCGGGCGCGGGCCGCAGCCTTACCCTGGGGTAGATCGCGAGCCCCCTGGGGCCGCGCATGGCTTGTCCCGCACGCGCCCGGATGGCGGGGGGCAGGGGGTGCCGGTGGCCTGCCAGCGCGCTGATGAAGGGCCGGACGAAGAGATGGAAGGTGACGAATGCCGACGCCGGGTTCCCCGGCAACCCGAACACCGGCACGGGATCCCGCCCCTCGACGGGCAGATGCCCGAACCCGAAAGGGCTGCCCGGGCGGATGCGCACCCGCCAGAAGCCGGGCTGGTATCCCAGGTCGTCAAGAACCCGCTTGAAAAGGTCTCCCTCACCCATGGAAGCGCCCCCGATGGTGATCAGCAGATCCGCCTCCGCCGCTCCCCGAAGGATGTGTTCGCGCACGCTCTCCTCGGTGTCGCGCGCGATCCCCGGGCGCACCGCCTCGCCCCCGGCCTCCCGCACCGCCGCCGCCAGCACGGGCCCGTTGGTGTCGGGGATCGCGCGGCCGGCCGCCACCTCCGCGAATCGCTCCGCCGGGACGATTTCGTCTCCGCTGGCCAACACCGCCGCCACGGGCCTCCGGTGGACATCCACGAAGGTGAGCCCGCAGCCCGCAAGCACGCCGATCGCGCCCGGGCCGAGGGTGGTTCCCCGGGCGAGCACGGTCGCGCCCGCCAGCATGTCCTGGCCGGCCGGGCGCACGTTGCGGCCGTAGTCCCGGTCCGAGAACACCGCCACCCGCCCCGGCTGGCGCTCCGCGTCGGTGTCCTCCACCCGCACCACGCAATCCGCCCCTTCGGGCACCGGGGCTCCGGTCATGATGCGCACCGCCTCGCCGGCCTCCACCGGCCCCCCCGCGGTATCGCCCGCGCGCCGGGCGCCGGTTACGCGCAGGTAGCGGGGATGCGACCGCGAGGCTCCCGCGATGGAATCGCCCTGCACGGCATATCCGTCCATGGCCGAGTTGTCCCAGGGGGGAAGGGTGACCGGGCTCTCTATCGAACTGGCCAGCGCCAGTCCCCCCGCCTCCTCCACCGGCCGCCGCACCGACGGCAGCGGGCGCGCGCCGCGCATCACCCGCCGCAGCGCATCCGCGCAGGAGAGCCAATCGGCGGAGCGGGATTCGAATCGCGTCGCTGACGCCTGTCCCGGCCTGTCGGCGGCCCCCCCGCCCATCACCCGCGCCCCGCTAGAACCGGAAGGCGATGCCGACCGACCACCCCCGTCCCAGCGCCCAGAAGCCCTCTTCCGGAGTGCCCGGCTCGTCGGAGCCCTCGGGCGGATCGACCAGCGCACGATCGGTGCGCAGGTAGCCGCGCGGCGTATTCACCTTCCAGTAGGTGACGATGCCCTCCGCGCGCACGGCGATGCGGTCGATGGGGAACCACTTGATGCCTCCTCCGAAGCTTCCCAGAAAGGAAGGACCGAATTTGAAGCGATCATCCTCTTCGAGAACGTTGTCGATGTCCTGGTCCGGAGCGAAATCGAAAGCCGCCCCGCCCCCGGCAAACAGGTGCGGCGCCAGCCGGTTCCAGGTTCGTGGGCCGGTCAATGCAAACTGGAAGCGGACATCGGCCGTGGCCATGGTGACGTCGGCTTCTCCGATCTTGCGGTCTCCCTCGTCCCGGCGCGGGTCGATGACGTCCCGGGTCGTGGGCAGGTAACCGAGATCCCCCTGGATGTGGAACGGTCCTCCTGCGCGCACCTCGTAGTAGCCACCGAGCATGCGCCCGCCCTTGGGTCCGAAGCCGAACAGGCCCGCTTTGGGACTCATCGTGGACACCGACACGCCCGCCTCTTGCGAGGTCTCGACAAACCTGTAGGGGGAGGGAATGCTTTGCGCGGACAGGCTGGCGGGACGGATTCCGAAAACGGGGACGCCCAGAAGGGTCAGGACGAGGAGAAACCGCGAGCGCCGGCTTTGCCAAGCCGCCGCCGATCGTCGAAATTCCCCGGTTGTGTGCATCCACAACATGTATTTGAGATTCCCCGCCGTTCAGGAACGTTGCCATGACCATGATCGAAGATACCCAATCGGCCCGCCCCTCTCTACAGTCGGCGTTTTTCCCGTCCGCCGCGGGTCACGCCGCATCGGCCGGGGCACACCGCCGCCGCACGCTCCCCCGGGCTCTGTTCCTGGTCGCCGCGCTGCTGCTGGCCGGATTCACGAGCGCGTCTCCCGCAGAGGGGCAGGAAGCGCGCCGCCGCTGGGAGCGCATGTGCCAGATCCGTGCCGAGAAGTTTGATCTCGTCCTGCCGAAGGCGATGCAGGACAACGACCTCGACATGTGGATCGTGGTCGTGCGCGAGGGGCTGCCGGGTCCGCTGTGGGAGGCTCTGGGCCGGGGCTACGTGGGGGACTGGGCCTACTACGTCTTCACGAGCCACGATGGCGGCGGGCGCGTGGAACGCGCGGCCCTGGGCGTGGGCGGCTACATGCTGGAACGGTGCGGCGTCTACGACCACTTCGGTTCCGCGGCGTCGCTCGCCGACCACGTGGCCGAGCGCGATCCTGCCCGCATCGGCGTGAACATGGCCGCCTCCATCGGCGGCGCCGACGGTCTCTCGCACACGTCGTTTCTCCATCTGAAGGAGGTGCTGGGCCCGACCTATGGCGATCGCCTGGTTTCGGCGGAGCGCTTCGTGTCCGACTTCCGGGCCACCCGCACCGCCATGGAGATCGCGACCTTCGCCGAGGCTGGCGAGATCAGCCGCGAGATCGCCGAGCGCGCCTTCTCCAACGAAGTGATCCAGCCGGGCGTGACCGCACTCGAGGACGTGGCCTGGTGGATCTGGGACCGCCTCCTGGAGCGGGGCCTGGAGTCGTCGTTCGACATGCCCTCGATCTACATCACCGGTCCGGAGGGCATCGTGGCCACCTCCTCCGAGCGCATCATCCAGCGGGGCGACCTGCTGCTGATCGACTGGGGCGTGGGCTATCTCGACTTCTACACCGACATGAAGCGCATCGCCTACGTGCTGCGCGAGGGAGAGACGGAGGCCCCGCCGGGGCTGCAGCACGCCTTCGACCGGGCGGTGGAGGTGCGCGACGTCATGAAAGCCTCCATCAGGCCCGCCCCCAGCGCGCAGCAGGCGGTGGACGCGACCTGGGCCGCTATCGAGGCTGCCGGTTTCAATCGCATCGAGTTCAACCAGCCCACCGATGATCCAGCGGTCACGGACGTGGTGATAGGGCCGCACTCGGTGGGGAACTGGGGCCACGGCTTCGGTCCCTCGCTGGCCTTCTTCAACCCGACCCGGCTCACCTACGAACTGCGTCCGGGCACGCTGATCTCCGTGGAGCTCTTCGCCTATACGGCAAACCCCGAGTGGGACAACGCCAAGGTACGCATACCGCTCGAGGACGACGCCGTGGTGACCGAGCGGGGCGTCGAGTGGCTCTATCCCGTCAACAACCGGATTCTGCTGATCCGATAGACGGCCGGGGAGGGGCCCGCGGCGGGTTTCGCGAATCCGCGCCAGCCGATTATCGTAAGGTCCCCGGATTCCGCCACACGAGGACCCATGGCACAATCGATCCGCTGTTCCACCTGCGGCGCGGCCCTGGAGAGATCCACCCGACGCTGCACCACCTGCAGAACGGAAAACCCTGCCGGCGTCCCGGTGACCTGGGTGAAGCAGTGTCCACGGTGCCGGTATCAGGGGTATGGGGATCACTATTTCTCGAAGATGCAGAACGTCGCGCTGCTGGTATTGGTGAGCATTCTCACCTCCGGCATCGGGGGGCTGGCCTACTGGCTGATGCGACACAGTAGCCGGGTCTGTCCCGGGTGCGGCATGAACTGGCGGCGCGCCTCCTACCGGGCAGTGTCGCATCCGGATGCCGACGCGGGGTCCCCGGAGGCCCTGACGCCGTACGGGGGGTCGCGCGCACCCGAGAGGTTCATGCCTCCCGAAGGCGACTCCACCGGGGGCTGGCTTCGGATCGGGGGCGGAGCCTTGCTGGGCATGGTGGGTTTCGGCTGGATCACGGTCGCCACGCAGATGATGGGCCTGGGGCTTGGCATCATGCCCATGTTTCTGTTTGGCGCCGGAGTCGCTGCCGGCGGCGGCGGAGTGGGATTGATCTCGTCCGGACTCAGGAAGTTGCGGGGCCGTCGGGAAGCGGACACGGATCAGCTCAGAGGGGGCGTCCTGCGGCTCGCCGGTGAGCGGGGAGGACGGCTTACCGTAACCGTAGTGGCCGCGTACATGGATCTCCCGCTGGCCGCCGCCAAGAAGCTTCTGGACGGCATGGAGCTGGAAAACAGTCTGTACGTGAACTCGGAAGTGACAGACGAGGGGGTTATCGTATACGAGTTCCCCGAGTTGCGGCGATGGCTCGGAGATGCGGAGAAATCGGAGAGCGGGGAGACATGAGAAGTTTCCAAGACGAGAGCGGACGAACCTGGATCGCGTCCGTCCGCGAGAGGCCGGGGCACGACTACAAGGGTCGCTACTCGTTTGTCTTCGCTCCGGCAGGCGAAAACAGCGGCGATCCGATCGAACTGGCCGACGTGCGCTGGAATTCTCTCAAGACGGCGCAGCGGACCCTCGCGACCACGTCCGATGTGGAATTGCGCCGCCGCTTGCGCTCCGCCCGAGGCCGGGCTTCCACCCGCGCTCCTCGCCAGGTCAGCTAGTCGGGCTGGCAGCCTTCGCAGCGACTGAACTGACTGTCTCAGGCTGTCTCATGGAGTCCTATAACTCCATAGTGGAATCGTCGAGAAGCCCGCTCTCAAAGAGTTTCCGCAGAAGAGAGGCGGCGGCTTCAATTCGAGATCCCTGATGACACGCATATCACTCAGCGCTGCAATCCGTCTGGGGCTAACGGTTGTAGCGGCCGGGTGCGCGACCGAGCTCGAACCGCCGATGGTGGCATCAATCGCGGTATCGCCGGGGGCTGAGACGCTCACCTTCCTGGGGCAGTCGACGGTGTTCACGGCGACCGTCACGGATCAGTACGGGAACGCGTTCGCAGGGACGGTAGCCTGGACGACCGACTCTCCGGCCATCCTGACCGTGAACTCTGCCGGTATGGCCACGGCCGTTTCGAACGGAACTGGCACGGTCAGGGCCATCCTGGACGGAGTCAGCGGAATCGCCACCGTGACGGTCCACCAGACGCCCACCACCATCGAACGCGTTGGCGGCGACGCGCAGAGAGGGGGTCCGGGAACACCCCTGAACGAACCGCTGGTCGGCCTCATCCTGGACGCAGGGGACAATCCCGTCGCGGGCACGGCGGTGTTCTTCACACCCTCGGACGGGAGCGGCTTCGTCACTCCTGCCACGGTACCGACCGACATGGCCGGCGAGGCTCGGGTTTCCTGGACCCTGGGCGACGCTATCGGCCTTCAGTCGGTGGTCGCATCTGTGGCTGAAGGTCCGAATACGGTGTTTACCGCCACCGCGCTCGGAAGCCCGGCCGAGATCGCGGTGGTCGCCGGAGCCGACCAGGAAGCCCCGGTGGCCACTGCGGTCGCCGTGCCGCCCGAAGTGCTCGTCAGCGACGCCGCCGGCGCGCCGATGTCCGGAATCCCGGTGGTCTTCACGACCGAACGGGGCGCGACGGTCGCCAACTCCGAGGTGCACACCGACGTGCAAGGCCGTGCCAGCCCCGGTGCCTGGACGCTCGGCACCTCGACGGGCGTCTACCGCCTGACCGCGAGCGTGGAGGGCGACGGCATCGAGGGCAATCCACTCCACTTCGAGGCCGTCGCGCTCGCCGGGCCAGCCACCGGGCTCGTGGCCGTCGAGGGCGACGGGCAGCAATCGGAAATCGCGCTCCCCGTGCGGGTTGCGCCCCGCGTGAGGGCGGAAGATGCGTACGGCAACCCCGCCGCCGGGGTCAAGGTCACCTTCTCCGCGAGCGGCGATAGCGAAGTCATCCCGGCGGAGACGACGACTGACTCCGCCGGGTTCGCGGCGGTCGACAAATGGGTCCTCGGCATTGGCGCTGGTACGACCTACAGGCTCACCGCGAGCGTGACCACCGCGGCCAAAACGTCGGCGACGGCAACCTTCACAGCCGAGGCGACGCCGGCGGTCTACGACATCGAGATCGTGCACGTGACCTCGTCGCTGCTGACCGACTCGCAGCGCGAGGCCTTCGAGGGGGCCGAACAGTTCTGGGAGCGCGCGATCACGGGGAACCTCGGCTGGAGCACGCTGCGCAAGCCCGCCCTCGATGATTGCCTCGCGAGGAACGACATTTCGGAGGACGTCCCCGGTGACCGGGTGGTCGACGACCTGCTGATCTATGTCCAGATCAAGGAAATCGACGGGCCGGCCGGCGTCTTCGGAGGCGCCGGGCCTTGCCAGATTCGCGTGAACAACTCGCTTCCTGCGGTTGGGGTGATGTTCTTCGACCTCGACGACATGGACCGCCTCGAGACCAACGGCCATCTGGAGGGCACCATCCTCCATGAGATGGCGCACGTGATCGGGTTCGGGACCCTTTGGGGCCACCTTGGCCTCCTGCAGGATCCGGCCAGGCAGGGCCGCAGCGCGAATACGCACTTCACCGGCGACGCGGCGAAGGCGGCCTTCGACGATATTCGCGGCGACAACTACACCGACAGCGATCTCGTTCCGGTGCAGAACCTGGGCGGGGAGGGCGTGTGGAACGGGCACTGGCGCGAGCTGGTCTTCCGGTCCGAACTGATGACCCCCTTCCCCGACCGTGGCCTCAATCCACTGAGCGTGGTCAGCATCGCGTCGCTGGTGGATATCGGATACGAGGGGGTCGACTACAGCGTGGCGGATGAGTACGTGCTGCCGCCTCCAGTGTATGCGGCGGCGGTGGTGGAGGGGGTCGAAGCGGGGGCGGCGGGGGCTCCCCAGGACACGATCGACCTCGGGCACGACATCCTGCAGATGCCGCTGGCGGTCGTGGACCGGGACGGCAACGTGGTCCGATACTTGACGCCACCAGAGCGCTGACTAGTTACATATCATGGGTGGGGCGGCAGCCTTCGCAGTAGCCGACCACTTCCAGCCTGAGCTCGGTCACGGAGAAACCCCGCATGACGACGGGCCCGTCCACGAACGAATCCGGCTGGCCGAGGCCCGGCACGTCCCGCAGCCGGCCGCACTCGAGGCAACGCGCGTGAAAGTGCGGATCCATGCGCCCGTCGTATCTCGCCGAGGCGTTTCCCCGGGTGAGCTTGCGCGCGAGCCCGCATCCCACCAGCGTCTCCAGACTCTTGTACACGGTTCCCAGGGAGATGCCGGGAAGGTCGGCCCTCACATGGCGGTACACATCGTCGGCCGTGGGATGGGTATTGGTGTTGTGCAGGAAGTGGAACACCGCGGCGCGTTGAGCGGTGAAGCGCTGACCGCTCTGCTCCATCGCCGTTCGCAGGACGGCGTCGCTGTGTTCGGACTGAGTCAACATCGCAAGTGATGCTGGGCCCGCCAGCGCTGAACGCTGCTTGCACCCGGGCCCGTAAACGTATTCGCTCAACAAGGCAACGTAATGATCGGGACGAAAAAGTGTCAACCTGAGACGGCCTCGCGGGAGGCGGCGTGATCGATCCGAACGAGGGTGGCCCGCTGCTTACGCTGGAGCCCTTGCTCGACGCTGTGCGGCTGGGGGTCGAAGACGCCGGCTGGACGCTCTCCGGGCTTCAGAAGACGACCAGTCACGAGTTCGACGGCCGCTGGGCGGGAGAATCCACGCGCAGCGCCTATCTCTTTTTCCATCAGCCGCGCGGCCATGGATCGGTGAGTGTCGATGTCTTTCTCGACGAGACATCGCGCGGCCTGAGCGGAAACCTGACGCTCGCTGTCGCGGGCCCAGCCCTGCGGCAGCTGGGGGGCGTGACCGAGGCGCTGGAGCGCCTGGTGCGGGTTGCCGACCGCGAACTGACCCGCGGGCACCGGACGCCGGTCACGCTGCGGGCGACAGTGCCTCACCGGAATGCCAGCCCCGAGGAGGCCCACACCGAGTGTCGCTTCAGACTGGTGATCCCGTCGGTGGCGATCGATGCGGGGGCGCGAGTTGTGCGCACCCTCAGCGCGGCGACGGTGGAGGCGTTCGAGGCTTTGCTCGCCACCCGGGTTGTCGCCGACTTCATGGGCGCAGCAGATTCCTGAGTGGAAATGGCATCCCCGGTTCGGCAGGGCCGGGCCCCAAACGGGATCGGCAACAACGGAGATCCTGAGTGCGGACATGGCGGAGCAAACACGAAACACCTGGCGGAGACCTGAAAATGAGCGGAAAGCCTGGAGTGCTCGACGACCTGTTGCGGGAAACCCGTCTCTTCCCACCGAGCGACGAGTTTCGCGCACAAGCCAACCTGTCCGATGCGGGCGTCTACGAACGCGCGGACGCCGACCCGGAAGGGTTCTGGGCGGAGTGGGCCGAAGAGCTCGACTGGTTCGAGAAGTGGCATACGGTGCTGGAATGGAATCCGCCGCACGCGCGCTGGTTCCTGGGTGGCAAGCTCAACGTCTCCCACAACTGCCTCGACCGGCACCTGGGCGGCTTCCGCCGCAACAAGGCGGCGCTCATCTGGGAGGGTGAACCCGGGGACACGCGCACCTTCACCTACTGGGACCTGCACCGCGAGGTGTGCAAGTTCGCCAACGTGCTGCGCGGGCTGGGCGTGCGCCGGGGAGACCGGGTCGCGATCTACCTGCCCATGATACCGGAGGCGGCCATCGCCATGCTGGCCTGCACCCGCATCGGCGCGGCCCACTCGGTGGTGTTCGGGGGGTTCAGCCCGGAGTCGCTGTCGGGGCGCATCAACGACGCACAGGCTTCGGCCGTGATCACCGCGGACGGCGGGTGGCGGCGGGGGGGCTACGTCGCACTCAAGGCCAACACCGACGTGGCGGTGGCGGACTGCCCCTCGGTCGAGAACGTGATCGTGGTGCGGCGGGGCGGCCAGCTGAGCGCCGACACACCGGTGGAGATGCTGGAGGGACACGACCACTGGTACCACGAGCTCATGGAGGGGGCCAGCGCCGACTGCGTACCCGAGGCGATGGACGCCGAGGATCTGCTCTTCATCCTCTATACCTCCGGGACGACCGGGAAGCCCAAGGGCGTGGTGCACACCACCGGCGGGTACCTCACCCAGGTGCACGCCACCGCCAGGTGCGTCTTCGACCTGAAGGAGGACGACGTCTTCTGGTGCACGGCCGACGTGGGGTGGGTGACCGGGCACAGCTACATCGTCTACGGTCCCCTCGCAGCCGGAGCGACCGTGCTGATGTACGAAGGGGCGCCCGACTGGCCCCGGAGGGACCGCTTCTGGGAGCTCTGCGCGAAGTACGGCGTGACCATCTTCTACACCGCGCCGACAGCGATCAGGGCCTTCATGAAGTGGGGGGACGAGTGGCCCGCCAGGCACGACCTCTCGCAGCTGCGCCTGCTGGGCACCGTCGGGGAGCCGATCAATCCCGAGGCGTGGATGTGGTACCACAAGACCATCGGCGCGGGGCGCTGTCCCATCATCGACACGTGGTGGCAGACCGAGACCGGCGGGATGATGATCACGCCGCTGCCGGGCATCACCGCGACCACGCCGGGGAGCGCGACCCGTGCCTTCCCGGGCATCTCGGTGTCGCTGCGTGACGACGCCGGCAAGCGCGTCAAGGCCGGGTACCTGGCGATCGACCGGCCCTGGCCGGCGATGCTCCGAACCATCTACGGCGACGACGAGCGTTACCGTGAGGTCTACTGGTCGAAATGGGACGGCATCTACTTCGCCGGGGACGGGGCCAAGGAGGACGCACACGGCTACATCTGGGTACTCGGCCGGGTCGACGACGTGCTCAATGTCGCCGGGCATCGCATCGGCACCTCCGAGGTGGAGAGCGCGCTGGTGGAGCACGAGTCGGTGGCGGAGGCGGCGGTAGTGGCTCGGCCGCACGAGGTAAAGGGAGAGGCTATCGTAGCGTTCGTTACGCTGCGGGAGGGCTTCTTGCCCTCGGACGAACTGATGGGTGAGCTGGGGCAGTACGTGCGCACCAAGATCGGCGCCATTGCCCGGCCGGAAGCCATCCTCTTCACGGCGGAGCTGCCCAAGACGCGATCCGGGAAGATCATGCGGCGCCTGCTGCGCGACATCGCCGAGGGGCGTGCTCTGGGGGATACGACGACGCTGGCGGACCCGTCGGTGGTGCAGCAGCTGACGGAGGCGTACGGGGAGAGAGGGGAATGAGATTCCGCCATTTTGTCAGTCTGACAAAATGGCAGGTCAACCAATCCGCCTCACCGGATCACATACCACCCCGTCTGATAGGGCCGGAAGTACTCGTAGCCGTCCGGCGTGAGGTAACCGTCGTCCTCCATCGGGATCGTCACCGTGCCGCCACCGTACTCCAGGATCGCCGTGGTGGCACTGAACTCGATGGAGCGATAGGCGCCGTCCCTGAGATGTGAGTCCCGCTCCGGGGGCGAGGACAGGTCCATGTTGCGGGCGTTGATGCTGGGCCCCAGCGCGTGCCCGTGAAAGCCGATGGGGTGTGAGTACAGACTGGGGAGAAAGTCGACGCCCTCGAGCTCGGCCGCGATGGCGAGCGTGGCCTCCCAGCCCATCATCCCCGGACGGGGTGCGGATGCGAACACCTCGTGCACCTGGTTGGCGTTGCGCAGCGCGGTCCTGAGTCCCTCCGGCACATCCTCCTCGCCGTCCCGCAGAATGTAGGCGACCTTCTGCCAGTCGCTCGCGAACCCCAGATAGTCGAAGCCGCAGTCGAGATGGATGATGTCGCCCCGCTGGAAGACCAGGTCGTCGGGCGCGGGGTGCACGTAGGGGATCATCTCGCCGGTACCGGGATCGAAGCGCTGCACGGCCACGTGGATCTCGAACCAGGGGACGCCGCCGACGCCGAGCTCGGCGATGCTCTCCTCGAAGAACCACTTGATGTCGGCCGCGCGGGTTTCGCCGGGAGTGATGACCACGTTCGAGAGCGCCGTCTGGGCGATAACGTCCGTGGCGAGCACGAGCTGGCGGTAGTGCTCGAGTTCTTCAGGCAGCCGGGTGTCGAAAACATCCTCGATGAGGCTGGCGGCGGAAACGAAACGCTCCTCTGCTTCCGGGCCCAGCGCCTCCGCCAGGAACAGGTAGCTGTCGTGGGTGAGCCCGCTGTCGTGGCCGCGCGTCCCGCCGATGTTGAGTCCGATGGCGGCGGGATCGTATTGCTCCATCAGCGCCCGCAGCCCGGCCCGGGTGTCCTGGATGCCCCTGGCGTCGCGCGCTGAGGGGAGGGGCTCGAAGAACCGGCGGTAGTCCTCGGTCGGGCGCCAGTAGTCGGAGTAGGCCGCGAGACCTTCCTCGCCGGCATCCACGAACACCATGACGTCTCTTCGGCGCGTGTAGCGCATCGGAGGGGCGACGTACTGGGTGACGGGGTCGGGGTGGAACTCCTCGCTCACCACGATCCACATCTCGATTCCGTGCTCGCGCATCTGCTCGAGCAGCAGGGGACGCTTCCGGGCAAGCCAGTCGAGACGGACCTCGTATTGCGCGCGCATGCCCAGGAGTTCGGGCATCCCCGGGATCACGCGGCCGTCAAAGAGTTCCACCGGGTGTGGAGAAACCGCGGGCCCCTGGATGGCGGGCTCGGCGTCGGCCGCCCGCTCGCCGGGAGCGCAGGAGGCGAGCAGCGCGACGGCTACGGCCAGTGAGCCCGGTCGCAGGGAAGCAGAGGAGATAGCCATCGAATGATAATCTGTATTGAACATGTATGAATCCTGTATGAAACATGTATGGTATCGGCATCAAATGGGCGGCGAACCCCTCTACCGCATTAGCCTGTACCCAAGTGGCAACCGGGCCTGGCATCAAGCAGTGGCCGCCTCCCGTGAACCGGCTAGCTGATCGCGAACCGAATCCCGAACAGGATCGCGACGATCACTACCGCGGCGTTCAGCTCAGAGGCGCGACCCGCGAACAGCTTGATGAGCGCGTAGGCGATGAATCCCATGCCGATCCCTGTGGCGATCGAGTAGGTGAACGGCATCGCCAACGCGGTTACGATGGCCGGGACGCATTCCGTGAGGTCGTCCCAGGGCACGTTGCGCAGCGCCCGTGCCATGATGCAGCCGACGAACAGAATGGCCGGGGCGGTCGCGTAGGCCGGGATGGCGGTCGCCACCGGCGCCAGCACCAGCGCCAGCAGGAAGAGGCCCGCCACCACCACCGCGGTAAGGCCCGTGCGCCCGCCCGCGCGCACTCCCGCCGCGCTCTCGATGTAGGAGGTCGTGGTCGAGGTGCCGAGGAGCGCGCCCACCATGGTGGCCGAGCTGTCGGCGACCAGGGCGCGCTTCAGTCCCGGGACCCGCCCGTCCTTGTCGGACAGCCCGGCCTCGTTGAGCACCGCGACCAGGGTGCCGCTGGTGTCGAACAGGTCCACCATCAGGAAGGAAAACACGATCGCCACCAAGCCCACATCGAGCGCACCCGCCACGTCCAGCTGGAACGCGGTCGGGGCCAGTGACGGCGGGGCGGACACCACCGACTCGGGCGCTGGCGAAAGTCCGGAGATCCATCCCACCGCGGCCACGATCAGGATGCAGATCAGAACCGCCCCGGGTAGCCCGCGGTGCTCCAGCGCCACCATGGCGATGAAGCCCAGCACCGCCAGAAGCACCGTCCACCGGGTCAGGTCGCCGAGCGTGACCAGGGTGGCCTCGCTGTTCACCACCACCCCGGCGTTCTGCAGCGCGATGATCGCCAGAAAGAAGCCGATGCCCGCCCCGATCGCCAGCTTCTGCGACCGCGGGATGCTGTCCACCACCCACTTGCGCACGGGGAGAACCGACAGCACGAACATCAGTACCCCGGAGAGGAACACCGCCCCGAGCGCGACCTGCCACGACAGCCCCATGGTACCCACGGCGATCGCCGCGAAGTACGCGTTCAGCCCCATCCCCGGGGCCAGCGCGATGGGATAGTTGGCGTAGAGCCCCATCACCAGACAACCGAACGCGGAGGCCAGGCAGGTAGCCACCAGAACGGCCCCGGTGTCCATCCCCGCGCCTCCCAGAACCAGCGGATTCACGAAGATGATGTACGCGAGCGTCAAGAACGTCGTGCATCCCGCCAGCACCTCGGTCCGGACGGACGATCCCCGCTCCTGCAACTGGAAATGACTCAGCATGCGACCCGTTCCCGCAGCTTGAAGTAACCCCCGTCATGCGACCACTTCGGGCAGCTATGGACCCAGCGCTGCCACCGGGATGACCCCCACCTCCCCGGCGCGCACATGACCGTAGCCGTTCGGGATGATCACGGCCAGCGCACAGGGCTCTCCGCGCCCGCCCTGCTTCATGCGGCCGGCCACCCTGCGGAGCGTCGCCGCGCCTTCCCCCACCCAGCGCTCCCCCAGCTTCACCTCGAATGCCGCCCAGCGCCCGTCTTCGGCTTCTACGATGACGTCCACCTCAAGCCCCCCCTTCTCCCGGTAGTGAAAGACCTCGGCATCCACCGCCTGGCCGTAGACGCGCAGGTCGCGCACGACCATGGATTCGAACAGCAACCCGAAGAACTCGAGATCGTCCATGAGACGCTGCGGTGTGGCGTGCAGGGCTGCGACCGCGAGAGATGGATCGGCGAAGTGCCGCACGGGAGTCGTCCTCAGTGTGGTTCTGGAGCGCAGGTGTGGCTGCCAGGCGGGGAGGTCCTCCACGATCATGAGCCGTTCGAGGACGTCGAGATACTCGGCGGCCGTATCCGCCTGCATGGTCGTACCGCCTCCGCGAACGTCGGTTACGAGTGTCGACATTGCGGCGGGAGTGGCCACGTTGCGCGCCAGGGAGCGCAGCAGCCTCCCCACCTTGACGGGATCCCTCCTGGCCCCGCTGACTCGGGAGATGTCGACGCGGCGGATTTCGTTGAGGTAGTCCCGGTTCAGTCTAAGACGCAGCGGCATGGGGCGGTCGAGGTGGCCCGGCCAACCTCCCGCGCAGACGAGTTCCGCCAGTTTCGGGACAGTCATGCCGGACGGATCAGAGCGCTGTCCAGCGCCATCCAGCAGCTGCCGCAACGAGATTTCCCCCGATGAGTGCTTCGTCTCGAAGAGGGACATCGGGCGCATGCGCAGCCGCGTGAGCCGGCCGGCGCCGCTGTGTCGGGTCACATCGTCCGCGGGCACGGCCGAACCGGTGAGGATGAACTGTCCCGGGGAGGCTCGGTCGTCCACGGCGCGCCGTATGTGGTTCCAGATTGCGGGCTCGGTTTGCCACTCGTCGATAAGGCGGGGAGTCTCGCCCCGGAGAACCGAGGAGGGATCGACGCCAACCATGCGCCGGGCGTTCTCGTCGACATCCAGTAGTACCTCGCTGGAGGCCACGTTCCTGGCGGTGACGGTCTTGCCGCAGTTCTTGGGGCCCTCCATGACCACCGCGCCGATGGCCGCAAGCCGATCTGCCAGTTCTGCGTCAACAATTCGGGGCAGGTATCTCATCGGCTCTTGTTCCGGCGATCAGAGGTGGTCTTCCGATGCGAGTCTCGGGGGCGAACAGTGCCCTGTGAAAATGAACTCAGCGGGTAAGGTGACAGCAATATAACAAGTGAAACGGCACGAAGCTAGCAGGTGGCACGGCACGAATTCATCATGTAATACAGCGCATCATCAACGGGTGAGTCGGCAGGACTCCAGCGGGCAAAACGGCCGACTGTTGGTCGGGTGAAACGGTAAGCAGCGAGCGAGCAGTTCGGCGTAGCTCCGGGGCGCGATCCGTCCCCCCCTCAGAAGTCGTAGCGTACCCGCACCAGCGCCAGCCTCCCCAGCTCGGGGGCGCCCACGAACTCGCGGTGCCGGTTGTCGAGGGCGTTGTAGACGGTCAGCTCCAGGCGCGTATTCGGCTGGAAAGGGAGCTGGTATCCCGATGTGACGTCCAGGACCTGAAACGCGTCCACGGTTCCGGCAAACACCCCGGAACTCATCGCGAACCCGTCCGAAAACCGCCAGCGGCCATCAAACAGGAAACCCGAGGCGCGGTCGGTATAGGCGAAGCCGACGGAGCCCTTGTGACTCGGGGCGTTGAGGGCGAGGTCGCCCGAGCCGGGACAATCCCCGTCATCGTCAAAGTCGAAGCACTCCGTGTTCTGGAACGAGTAGCCGGCGGTCAGGCTCAACCGATCGGAGGCGAGGATCTGGACGGAGAAGTCCGCGCCCCAGTAGCTGGCCGACCCGAAGTTGCGGCTGGACAGGACCAGGTCCGGGACATCGAACTGATCCGGCGTGAGGACGCCAACCGGCACCGACGCGAGATCCGCGGCCAGTTCGGCGATCTGATCCGGCGTGACCATCCCCGCCTGCATCAGCGGGCCGAGGCGACCCGCGAGGAACGCGCCGGTAGACGCCGGATCGAGGAAGACGTTCGGGGATTCCACCCGCAGGGGTCCGATGAAGTTCTCGACCCTGGCCAGATACACGTCCGCGGCCAGCCTGACGCGGTCCTGAATCAGCCCCTTGTACCCGGCCTCGATGGTGTTGAAGATCGTCGGGCCGAGCGCCGGAATGTCCACGGGGCCCGTGTCGAGAGGAAAGATGTCGCCGCCTTCGGGCCCCAGCGCGTCCGTGTTGAGGCGCCGGAATACCGTGGCCAGCACGGGATCCGCGGGCAGATTCCCAGGCCCCAGCAGGAGCGGGCGCAGCGACTCCGGGGCGAACTGGGTGACCAGCGCGTCCCAGAACGGCGCGGCGTTCGCGGGAAGCTGGCCCCGCAGGAACGGGGAGCGCATGCAGTAGTCCATGAGCCCGCCCGGGCATTGGTCCGCGAAGGTGAGTCCGGTCGAAGGCACCCCGAACCCGCGCAACGTATATCCGATGCCCCGGGTGATCGGGAGACGTCCCGTCGCAATGTCCAGGAAGAGGCTGGTGGTCGACGGGGTGGTGAACGCGCGGTTGTACGTCAGGCGCAGGTTCTGGCCGTCGGCAGGGCGGAATACCAGTGCGGCGCGGGGCGAGAAGTGCATCCCGGAGAGGCGGTTGTGATGGTCGGCCCGGAATGCCGTCACCAGATCGACCCGATCCGCGAGGCGCGTCTCCGAGTGCAGGTAGGCGCCCGCCTCGACCAGGACGTCGTCGTCTTCGTTGCGCCCGTAGATGGTGCCCTCGGAGCGCGGTTCGGTACGCTGCCAGTCGAACCCGTAGGTGAAGCTCTGGCGGTCGCCGAGATCGACTCCGTGCTGCAGCTGGGCAGCCACGGTGCGCGACCGGTCAAGGATGAGTTCGCCGCTGCGCAGCAGGTAGCTGTTGTCGCCGGAATGCGTCTGGTTGAGGAAGAATTGCCCGAAGAGGCGGCCCTTCAGCAACCGCGCCTGCCCGTAGCGGTACTGCCAGTCGTGCGTCTGCGAAGAGCCGACCGAGGTAAGGTTGATGCTGTTCAGCGAGTTGTTCAGGCCCCCGGAGACGATGAATTCTCCGTCGTCCGCGAAGCGCCAGTCGGCCCGGATGTCGCCGAAGTAGCGCTCGTTGAGCGGGTCGCGCACGCCCTTGCGCGGGTGGCCGGGATCCTGCTTGCGGGCATCGACCTCCCACGGATCCACATATTCCCAGTCGTTGCCCCGCAGATACTGGCCCGAGAGCTTCAGCCCGAAACTCTCGGACAGCGCGTGCGCGCTGCGCGCCAGGAACTGGACGACCGAGCGCTCGCCCCCCGCCAGGGAGACCGTCGTTCCCGGCTTGTCGATCGGCGAGGCCGTGATGATGTGCATGACCCCTTCTGCCGCGTTGGGGCCGTACAGCGCCGCCCCGGGGCCCCTCGCGAGTTCGATGCGCTCGATGTCCATGTCGGTCGTCGGGATCATGTTGATGGCGTTGATCCTGAGCGCCGGGATGCGCGCATAGCGGTTGTCGACGATGCTCAGCAGGCGTCCGGAGGACACATTGTTGAAGCCGCGCACGACCGCGTAGCTCTGGGTAAGTCCCGTGGCCGCCATGTCCACTCCGGGAAGCGTCTTTATATGGTCCGCGGGAGTCCGCGCGATGATGCGGGAAATCTGATCGCCGGTCAGGGTGGAGATGGAGGCCGGGGCATCGAGTTCCTTTTCCTCGCGGCGTGACACGGTCACAACGATCTGGTTGAGCACCAGCGCCTGGGAGCGCAGCTCCAGGCTGACTGAAACGGAACCTCCCGCATCAACTGTGACATCGTCTCTGCGCAGGGTCTCGTAGCCGATCACAGTCACCAGGATGGAGTGGGTTCCGGCGGGTATGGTGACCCGGAAGTCGCCAGAAGCGTCGGTGACCACCGCCGCCCCCCGGCCCAGCACCTCGACCGCTGCGGATGCCAGCGGCGTGCCGGTTTCCATGTCCGTCACTCGACCCGCGATCGTGCCTTGCTGCCCGGCTGCGGGAACGGCGGACAGAAACGCGACAGCCACGGAATACAACACGAGCCTCGACAAACGCTTCATCACTCCGGCCTCCCCCCTGTACCCTTGTCAGCGGGGTTCGCGTTAGATCGAATGTTCTTGAACGTAGCACGGGCGACCAGGCCGGGAGTAACCAAACGCCCCCTGTGCCGCCGAGCACCTGGGGGGGACTCGTACCCCGGCCCGGAGCCGCGATGGATGCCCAGTGGGGAGTTTGCGCCATCGAGCGCCAGTACAGGGATCGGCAGGCATCGCGGCGCCCACGGACCTTCGCCTGGAAGGAGACCTTCGCAAGGGAGGGAGTATGGTAGAACAGTACGCCTGCTTCGCCGGAGTCGACTGGGCAACGGAGACACATCACGTCTGCGTGGTCAGCGACGGCGGAGCCAAGCGGGAGGAACGCACGTTCCGGCACGGCGGTGCGGGGCTGGCGGAGATGGCCGAGTGGATCGCGGCCAGGTCGGAGGGTGCCGCCGAGGACATTCCGGTGGCCATCGAGGTCCCTCACGGCCCGGTGGTGGAGAGCCTCATGGACCGGGGCTTCGCGGTGTATTCGATCAACCCGAAGCAGCTCGACCGCTTCCGCGACCGCTTCTCGCCGGCCGGGGCGAAGGACGACAGCCGCGACGCCCGCGTCCTCGCCGACGCGCTCCGGACCGATCTCCACTGCTTTCGCCGGATCGACCCCGTTGACCCGGCCGTCGTCAAGTTGCGGGAGTGGTCGCGCATCGCGGAGGAACTCACGCGGGACCGCACGCGCCTCGCGAACCGGGTGCGCGAGCAGCTCTGGCGCTACTACCCCCAGATCCTCGAAGCCGCGGACAGCGTCGCCCAGGCCTGGTTCCTCGAGCTGTGGGCGCGCGTGCCGACGCCCGCCAAGGCCCGGCGCATCCGGCGCAAGACCCTCGATGGCATCCTCAAGCGCCATCGGATCCGGCGGATCACCGCAGATCAGCTGATGAAAATCCTCCGTGCGCCAGCGATCCCCGTCGCGCCCGGAACGACCGAGGCCGCGGTGGCTCACATCCGCAGCGCCTCCGAGCGCCTCCGCCTTGTCCAGCGTCAACTCGTGGAGGCCAAACGGGAAATCGAGTGCTTGCTTGAGTCCCTGGACCCCGGGGATGACGGCTCTGGACAGCCCGGCGGGCAGCGCGACGTGACGGTCCTCTTCTCCCTGCCCGGAGTCGGCCAGACTGTCCTCGCCACGCTGCTCGCCGAGGCCCCCCACGCTCTACAGAGGCGCGACTACCAAGCGCTGCGGTGCCTGTGCGGAGTTGCTCCCGTCACGCGGCGATCCGGCAAATCCATGATCGTCGTTCGCCGCCTCGCAGCCCATCCGCGCCTCCGCGATGCAGTCTACCACTGGGCACGGGTCGCCGTCCAGCACGACCCCGTCAGCAAGGCCAAGTACGCCGCCCTCCGCGCCCGCGGACACCGCCACGGCCGGGCTCTGCGTTCGGTCGCGGACCGCCTGCTCGCTGTCGCCTGCGCGATGCTCAAATCTCAGACCACCTTCAGGCCCGGTCATCCGGAACAACAACATCATGCAGCCTGATCATCCCTCGCCTCGCGGGGTTACAGCCCCGCTCTCAGACCCCTTGATAAAGGGTGGGGAGTCCCCCCCCAGGAATGTCAGACGGCGCGGATGTAGAATGAGAAGTTGGGGGAGAGTGCGGCAAGCCGCCGAGCTGGCCGCTCTCATCCGCAGATTCTTCGTGACCAGGCTGTTCTGGTTGGCGTGCACTGTTAGATTAAACGGTTGTAGGAATGAGGGCGACAAGACGCCCGTTCGGTAAGGAGATGCCATGAAGGTTCTGGCCGTCGCGGTTGCGCTGGGAGGTGTGGCCCTGGTCGCCGGGGGTGCGCGCGACACCGGGCCCGCCGGATACCCCGCCGAGAAATACCGGGCCGGTCCGGTGATGCATGTGGCTCTGGGAGGGGCTCGTCCGGTGGGAAGTCCCCATCCCGTTCTCCCCGCCGATCTGGGCTCCGCAGCCCTGGACGAAATCGTCGAGCGCTACTGCACGCGGTGCCACAGCGAGCGCAGGTTGCGTGGCAACCTCTCGCTGGAGGGCTTCGACATCACCCGGGCGGCCGAGAACGCCGAGACCGCGGAGCGCATGATCCGCAAGCTGCGCGCGGGGATGATGCCACCGCCCGGCGCGCGCCGTCCCGCCGACGACACGCTCACGGCCCTCGCCCAGTTCCTGGAGGACGTGGTGGACGAGGCCGCTGCCGCCCGTCCGCACGCAGGCACGCGCCCGTTCCAGCGCCTCAACCGTGCCGAGTACGCCCGCGTCGTTCACGACCTGCTCGGCCTGACTGTCGACCCGGAGGACTGGCTGCCGCCTGACCGCATCAGCGACGGCTTCGACAACATCGCCGAGGCGCAGACGCTGACCGCCACGCTGATGGACGCCTATCTGGCCGCCGCCAGCGAGATCGCGCGGCGCGCCATCGGTGACCGCGACGCGGCGACCGCGTCCGTCACCTACAGCAACCCGGCCTCCGTCTCGCAGCACGAGTGGGAGCGGGTCGAGGGCGCGCCCTTCGGCACGCGCGGAGGCGTGAGCGTCCTGCACGCCTTCCCGGCCGACGGAGAGTACGTCTTCTCGATGAGCTTCATGTCGGGTTGGGGCGAGCGCTTCCACGACATCGACATCTCCGTTGACGGCGAGCGCGTGGCCCTGGTGCGATACGGGGGCGATATCGACTTCCAGGGGCGCAAGGGCTTTCCCGTCCAGACCGAGCCCGTCTCCGTACGCGCCGGCGAGCATCGTCTTTCAGCTGCCTTCATCCGCAAGATGGACGGCCCGTACGAGGACCTCATCCGCCCCAACGACTGGTCCCTCACCGGAACCGAGACCAGCTACGGCACGACGTCGCTCCCGCACATCATGAGCCTGACGGTCGAGGGGCCGTACAACACCACCGGGGTGTCCGAGTTCGACGCCCGGCGCCGGGTCTTCTCCTGCCGGCCCACCTCCGCGGTCGAAGAGTTGCCCTGCGCGGGCGAGATCGTTTCCCGGCTGGCGGCGGAAGCCTACGGCCGCGATCCGGAAGGCGGCGAGGTGGACGACCTCCTCGTCTTCTACGAACTGGGCGCGGAGGACGGAGGCTTCGAGGCGGGGGTGCGCACGGCGCTGGAGGCGATCCTCGCCAGTCCCCACTTCCTTTTCCGCATGGAGCGCGAGCCGGCGCAGGTGGCGCCCGGCGAGGTCTATCCGCTCGCGGGCGAGGACCTGGCGGCCCGCCTGTCATTCTTCCTGTGGGGGACGGGGCCCGACCCCGAGCTCGTCACTGCCGCGCGCGAGGGCGCGTTGACGGATCCGCGGGAACTCGAGGCCCAGGTTCGCCGGCTTCTCGCCGATCCCCGCTCCGAGGCGCTGGCTACTCGCTTCGCGTCGCTATGGCTGCGGCTTCAGGATGTGGAGAAGGTCAGCCCGGACGCGTTCCGCTTCCCCAACTACAGCCGCCAGTTCGCGCAGGCGATGCGGCGCGAGACCGAGCTTTTCTTCCACAACCTGGTCCGCGAGGACCGCAGCCTGCTCGAGCTCTACGGCGCCGACTACACCTTCGTCAACGAGCGGCTGGCGCGTCACTACGGCATCGACGGCGTGCGGGGCGAAGCCTTCCGGCGGGTGTCCTATCCCGACGACCGCAGGCGCGGAGTCCTGGGCCACGGCAGCGTGCTCGTGCAGACGTCGCTCGGGAACCGCACGTCGCCGGTGCTGCGCGGCCTGTGGGTGATGGAGGTGCTGCTGGGCACGCCCCCCCCGCCGCCTCCCCCGGGCATTCCCGACCTGGAGGAGACCGCGAGCGCGCGAGACGGCAAGGCGCTGACCACCCGGGAGCGCCTGGAAGCCCACCGCGAAGACCCGGACTGCTCCTCCTGCCACGACCTCATGGACCCGATCGGGCTGGCGCTCGACAACTTCGATGTGACCGGCAAGTGGCGCATCCGCGAGGAGGGCACGCCGCTGGACACCCGCGGCACCTACTACGATGGCACCGACATCGAGAACGCGAGCGACCTCTCACGCGTCCTGCTGAAGCGCCCCATCCCCCTGGTGCGGCAGTTCACCGAGAGTTTGATGGCATTTGCGCTGGGGCGGGGCATCGAGTACCGGGACCAGCCGACGATTCGCGCCATCACGCGACAGGCTGAGCGTGACGACTACCGGATGTCGTCCTTCGTCATCGGCGTGGTGATGAGTGATGCCTTCCGCATGAAGCAGGCGCTTGCTGCGGACGATGGCGCGGGCGCAGCGGATCGGGATAGTATGCAATGATATGCGCGCGCTGCGCGGCGTCGCCCGAGGGACGGCCCGGGCGGTCGAGGTCGATTCCTTTCGCATGGGTTATGGCATGTATTTCCTGACTGGCAGGTCTCTTCCGCGACGCACGTTCCTGCGCGGGGCGGGCGCGACCGTCGCGCTCCCCCTGCTGGATGCGATGATCCCGGCCGGTCGGCTGCGCGGGTCTGCTGCCGATCAGCCCACGCGTCTGGTATGCATCGAGGAAGTGCACGGTGTGCCCGGGTGCAACGAGTGGGGCGCGCAGCAGCATCTCTTCGCGCCGGTCACGGAAGGGCGCGACTTCGAGCTCAGCGGGGCGAACGTCCTCAAGGGGCTCGAGCCGTGGCGTGACTACATGACCATCATCAGCAACACCGACGTGAAAATGGCGGAGGCCTTCGCAGCTCCGGAGGTGGGCGGTGACCACTTCCGCTCCAGCGCCGTGTTCCTGACGCAGTCGCACCCCAAGCAGACGCAGGGCTCCGACATCTTGTGCGGGACATCGCTGGATCAGCTGCACGCGCAGCGCTTCGGCCAGGATACCGTGCTGCCCTCGCTGCAGCTCTGCATCGAGCCGACCGACACGGGCGGAGGCTGCGACTACAACTATTCGTGCTCCTACACGGACTCGATCAGCTGGGCCTCGCCCACCTTGCCGCTGCCGATGATCCGCAGCCCGCGGACCGCCTTCGACATGCTCTTCGGAGCGGGCGGGAGCGCCGAGGAGCGGGCGCGCCGCCGCCGGACCCACGGGAGCATCCTGGACTGGGTCGCCGGTGAGGTGGCCGAAATGCGGCGGCAGCTGGGGGCGGTGGACCGCCAGCGCGTGGAGCGCTATCTGGACAGCGTGCGCGAAATCGAGCGGCGCATCGAGCGTGTAGAAGCGCAGAACAGCAGCGGCACGCCGAGGGAGCTGCCCGGCGCGCCCCCCGGCGTGCCCGACTCCTTCTCGGAGCACATGCGTCTCCTCTTCGACCTGCAGGTGCTGGCCTTCGAGACCGACGCCACACGCGTGGTATCACTGAAGATGGGACGGGACGCGTCCAACCGGACCTTCCCGGAGAGCGGTTCGGACCGGGCCTTCCATCCCGCCTCGCACCACGGGGGCAACGAGGAGGCCATTCTCAAGTTCAACACGATCTGCCAATGGCGCACGGGGCAGCTGGGCTACCTGCTCGAGCGCCTGCAGGAGACCATGGACGGGGAGGCGAGCCTGCTGGACCGCTCCATGATCATCTGGGGCTCCCCGATGGGCGACGCGAACCTGCACAACCACCGCCGCTGCCCGCTGGTGGTCCTGGGCGGGGCGAACGGCCAGCTGGACGCGAACCTCCATATCAAGGCCGAGGCGGGCACCCCCATGGCCAACGTCTTCACGACGCTGCTCCATCAGCTCGGGCATCACGACCTGGAGAAGTTCGGCGATGCTACGGGCGAGTTCTCCCTCAGCGCGCCCGTGACGTCATGAAGTCAAGCAGTGGGATGGCCGCGGGCCGGCCCTTGCGGGCGCGGTTCCTGGGGGTTGCCGTGCTGCCGCTGTTGTTGCTGGGGTTCTGGGGGGGCTCGGATACGCCGGTGGCCGACGCGGCGCAGCGGGGCGACCTGGACGCGGTGCGTGCGCTGCTGCGCGATGGCGCCGACGTGAACGCGGCCCAGGGCGATGGCATGACCGCGCTGCACTGGGCGGCGCAGCACGATGACGACGAGCTGGTCGACGTGTTGCTGTACGCGGGCGCGCGAGTTGACTCGGGCACCCGGATCGGGCACTACACGCCGCTCCACCTGGCCGCCCGGGCCGCGGGCACCACCGTGGTGGAGATGCTGCTCGACGCAGGCAGCGACCCCAACGCCGCCACGACCAACTCGGGCGCCGCGCCCCTGCACCTCGCCGCCGCCACAGGCGATCCCGGGGTGGTCGCGACGCTGGCCGACGGCGGTGCCGACGTGAACGGGCGCGAGGGCGCCTGGGGCCAGACGCCCCTGATTTTCGCGGCCGCCAACAACCGGGTCGCGGCCATGGATGTGCTGCTGAGAGCGGGCGCCGATCTGTCGCTGGCAGCTCACTCGGTGAACGTCGAGGAGCAGGCGGATGGGGATGCCGCCGCCGAGCGCCGCCTCAACGAGTTCCTGGCCGCCTTCAAGGAGAAGGAGGGCGGTGGCCCGGACTGGCAACCCACCCCCAGCCAGGTGCAGGCGGCCATCGAGGCCTCGCGCGAGATTCAGCGCAAGTGGCCCGACGTGCCCGATCCGGCGGACGACGGGGAAGGACAGAGCACGCTGGCCAACCAGGAAGGCGAGGAGGAGGAGGAGGAGGACGGGAAGGAGGAGGAAACTCCCGCAGGCGAGGCGGGGACCGAGGTCGATGAGGCTTCCGAGCCGGAAGAGGTCCCCGAGCCGGAGCAGGTCGCCGAGTCGGGAGAAGAGGCTTCCGGGTCAGAAGAAAAGGCTTCGGGCGAGATGGCGGACGAGGCCGACGCCGCAGACGAGGAGGCCGAAGCGCCTCGTCCCATGTCCTATCCCGAAATGGTCGGGTCCTGGGGCGGGCTGACCCCGCTGTTGCACGCCGTCCGGCAGGGCCATGCGGAGGCGACTCTGAGGCTGCTCGAAGCCGGCGTGGACATCAACCAGGCGTCGAGCGGCGACCAGACGTCCCCACTCCTCATGGCGGCCGTAAACGGTCAGTTCGACGTTGCGGTCATGCTGCTCGAGCGGGGCGCGGATCCCAACCTGGCGAGCCTGGCGGGCACGACACCCCTGTTCGCCGTTCTGGAGCGCCAGTGGGCGCCCCGGGCGTCCTACGCGCACCCCACCGAGCATCTGCAGCAGAACACGACCCACCTGGAAGCCCTGGAAGCCCTTCTGGAGGCTGGCGCGGATCCCAACGTGCGCCTGAAGAGGCACCTGTGGTTCATGGAATACACCTTCGGTGTGCTGCGGGGGAGCGGCATCAACCTGCAGGGCGCCACGCCCTTCTGGAGAGCCGCCTACGCCCTCGACGTGGATGCCATGAGGCTCCTCAAGGAGCACGGAGCCGACCCCAACATCCCCACCATGAAGCCGCCCGAGCGCCGCCGCCGCCGTCCGCCGACCGAGGAGCCGAAGGCGGAGGAAGAGGCCGAAGCCGCGGCGGTTGAGGGCGAAGAGACCGAAGCCGAGGTCGAGGCTTCGGCAGGCGAAGAGACCGAGGCCGAAGCTTCGGAGGGTCAAGAAGCCGACACCGGGGCTGAAGGCGAAGAGACGGCCGAGGGCGAGGCCGAGGAAGACGAGCCGCCCGCCCAGGAGGAGTCGCGGAGAGACGAGGACGAGGATCTTTCCGGGATTCCGCCCGTTTCCGTGGGCGGCCCGGCGATCTTCCCGATCCACGCCGCAACGGGCGTCGGGTACGGCCAGTCCTTCGCGGGCAACGCGCATCGCTACGTGCCGGACAACTGGCTCGCGGCGGTGAAGTTCCTGGTCGAGGAGTGCAAGGCGGACGTCAACGTGCGCGATGCCAACGCTTACACCGCGCTCCATCACGCCGCGTCCCGGGGCGACAACGGAGTGGTGCTGTATCTGGTGGACCATGGTGCCGACGTGACGGTTCTGAGCCGCAAGGGCCAGACCACCGCCGACATGGCCAACGGGCCGGTGCAGCGGGTTCAGCCCTTCCCGGCCACCATCTCCCTGCTGGAGCGACTGGGGTCGAAGAACAACCACAACTGCGTGTCCTGCTGAGGGCTGGGACTTTTCGCCAGTACTCCGGGTTGACAGCACCGCAGGGCCGCAGGGCGGCCATGATCTTCATCCTCATCACCGTCTTCATCGACGTGCTGGGGATCGGGATCATCATCCCAATCCTCCCCGAACTCGTAAGGGGCTTCGCGGGAGGAAGTACCGCCCTGGCGGGGCGGTGGTTCGGCGTCCTCGCCGCCTCCTACGCCGTGACTCAGTTCGTATTCTCGCCGTTGCTGGGGGCACTCTCCGACCGGGTGGGGCGCAGGCCGGTCATCCTGATCTCCCTCTTCGGGCTCGGAATCGACTATCTCATCATGGGGTTCGCCCCCACGCTGGGCTGGCTCTTCGTCGGGCGGCTGATCGCCGGGGTGATGGGAGCCAGCATCACCACCGCCAACGCCTACATCGCCGATGTGTCGAAGCCGGAGAACCGCGCCAGGAACTTCGGGCTCATAGGCGTGGCCTTCGGGCTGGGGTTCATCTTCGGCCCCGCTCTGGGCGGAATCCTCGGCGGTGTCGACGTGAGGCTTCCCTTCTTCGTCTCGGCGGGGCTCGCTCTGGTGAACTGGCTCTACGGCTTCTTCGTGTTGCCGGAATCGCTGCCCCCGGAGAAGCGCGACGCCTTCAGCTGGAGGAAGGCCAACCCGGTGGGTACCCTCCGTGTGCTCGGTTCCTATCCCCTGGTCGCCGGACTGACCGCGGCCTTCGTCTGGGCAAGGCAAAGCTCCCTCAACGGCTCCCGGAACGGCTGCAGAACGGCGGGCAGGGGTCCCCTGCGGCTCAAGTGTGTGTGACCGTCTAGACCCCTCCGGCCTCCCCCTTCGCCTGAACGTTGCCGGTGCCATGCGGCGGCCGCCGCGTTGACTTGACGGAAAGCAAGCGCCAGCGTGCTTACCATGCTACGAACGCTGGCGCTGATCTCGCAGAAGGGCGGAAGCGGGAAGACGACCCTCGCCCTTGCCCTCGCGGCGGCCCATGAGCTCGCCGGCGGACAGGCGGCGGTGATCGACCTGGACCCGCAAGGATCGGCGACGGTGTGGGGACGGCTCCGCGAGGGCGTCCCCCCGGCGGTGATCGCGGCGCACCCGCCCAGGCTGGCCCGGGTGGTCGAGGCCGCGGCCGATGCCGGCGCGTCCCTGGCGGTGATCGACACGGCGCCCCGGGAGGCGGGCGGCGCTGCGGAAGCGGCCCGGCTCGCGGACCTGGTGATGATCCCGTGTCGGCCGTCCGCGATCGACCTGGCGGCGATCCCCGCAACGCTGGCGGCCATCCCGATGGCGGACGCGGTGGCCGTGCTCAACGCCTGCCCCCCTCGTGGCCCGGGTGGCCCACGCAAAGGCGTTCACCCTCGGCCGGACGGCCCAGGAAACGGAACCGGCGTCACCGGCGGCCCGAGAGATCGCGGACCTATACCGATGGGCAATGGAGGCAGTGTGACGAAACGCACCCTGGCGGACGCCCTGCAAGCGGCGGCCAAACCGAAACCGGCGGCGAAGACGATCCCCTCGCGGCGCGGGAAGCGCGCGTGGGTGATCTACCTGGACCGAGACACGGCGCGACGGCTGAAGGCGGCTGCGGCCATGTCGGATCGCTCCATGCAGAGCCTCGGTGTCGAGGCCGCGGATTGGCTGATCGAGCGGTACGGGATGCGCTAGCGTTCATAGCGTGGTAATCATGCTCAATCCCGTTCGGTGCCGCTTGGCGCGTCCCGGCACCCCCTTCCCTCGACTCAGAATCACAACCCCCCGGCGGCAAAAAGCAGTGGTTTAGATCGCGAGCACTGGTTTTTGCGGCGGACCCCCGGCGCCTGTGGGCCCCGTCCGGTTCCTCAGGGGGCTGACACCCGTCGGGGTAGTGCCGCTCGCAACCCCGGCGGCCGGCGGCGGGTAAATGCGCTCGTGCGCGCGCAGCGGGGTTCGCGTTAGATCGAATGCGTAGCACGGGCGACCAGGCCGGGAGCGCGCAGTACAGGGATCGGCGCGCGCAGAGGCGGCCCCCGGAGCGCCACCCAGTGGCCGGTGCCGTAATTGCCGAGGACCTGAGAAAACCTGAGATCGTCGAGGGAATCCCGCGAACCCCTGACCATGCGCGAAAGGTTGAAAAAAGCTGAGATCGTCGAAGGGATGCGGAAGCCCGTGTGACCGAACGAGGCAGGACGGGGGGCGGCCGGTGACGCTCCTCGAGCGCGCGCGCGCGAGACTGTCCGCCCCGGCACTGGCGAGAGATCATCGGCGGCGCGCGCGCCACCAATCCCAACCGACGCCCGCCAGGACGGACACGAGCGCGGCGGCCCCTAGCCATACGAATTCGATCATTCGTCCCCCCCCCATCGGTTCGGGCGCGATGCTTCCGCTGCTCGTTCGCGCGGCATCGCGCCCGGATGGCGAGGACCTGCCTGCTTTGCCAGTGCCCGAAAGCGATGACGACGTGGCCGCGCTACAGCTTGAAGCGCTGGCCGATTCGTTGCTGCACGAGGCGACCCGGCAAGCTGGCGAGATCCGGGCCATGGTCCCCCAACTGACAACGCAGGCGGAAGGCAACGGATGGGCGCTGAACGTCCCCGACGCCCGCGCCGCGGCCGCCGAAAGATTGCGCAAGGATCCGCGATGGGGACCGGGCGGGAGTTTCCTGCACGTCGAGCTCGCAAGGCGGATTGTGCGCGATTCTGCAACGCGCCGGCGGAACGATGACCGCAGGCGCGAGAGAGCGGCCCGGCTCGCACGAGCAGCGGCAATAGCGAGCGACCGCGCACGGCTGGCCGTCGCGCACATCGTGATCCGGCCCGGCCCGGTGCCCGACGAACTGGACGAGTGGCCCGAGCTTGGCGGCTGCCCCCTGGCTTGCTTCGCTTCGGAATCGGACTTGATGGAGGCGACCCGCGAACAGGACGAAGCCTGGACGGGCGCGGCTACCCTCCAGGTCGGCCCGTTACTCGCCGCCGAAATCGCAGGCTGGCTGCGAGGGGACTTCCCGGCTTCGGAGGAAGCCCCTCCCGCCGATCCGGCCGAAAGCGAGTCCGTGGCAACGCGTGAGTCGTTCCATGACCGCAACCGGAGGCAGAACAAAGAGCGCTACGCCCGGATGCTCGAGCGGTCGCGGGCGGCGTTTGAAGCCTCCAGGCGTCCGGAATCGGACACGTCCGAAAGCGGCCCCGACCCGGCCCCGGAGATCCCCGAAGCGGCTGACGATTGAAAACGGGAGGAACTCGAAAATGCCGATGAAGCAAAGCCTAGCGGCTGTCGCGGCTTTGCGCGGACCGGCCGGAATGATTGGCAGGGGGACTAGTCCGCTAGGCACTGGCGCGGCGGCGCGCCGTGGATGGTATTACGTTGAAGAGTCACACCCTCGACACTGGAGGCAACCCCGATGAGCGAGGAATCCCCATGAGCGACAAGAAGCGCCGGCCCAAGGGCCGGTCCGTGAAGTATCCGATGCCCGTGAAGTATCCGATGCCCGAGAAGATTCCCGCCACTCCCGAGAATGTCCTGAAGGGCGCGCCCGGCGACAACGGGGCGGAAGTCTCCAGCAACGGCGACGTTGCCGGCGGGAAGTGAGAGCACCCGACGCAAGGCTTCCATCCCCGGCCCGCGGCTGGGGGATCGGCTGCATCGCGCCGGATTGATGCTCGCGGCGATGGCGCATGTCGCGGGCCCGTCTGGTGGCGCTGGACGCGGCTGCGGCCCTGCTGGCCCTACTGTGGCCCGACCTGTCGCTCGAGCGGGTCCGGGCCGGGCTGGACGATCTCGGACTTGTCCGTGAAGCGCTGACGGCCGCGGATCCCCAGGCGGCGCGACTGATCTACGGCGGCGAATGACGCACCCCCCGAAACATGGAAAGAACTCCAGGGCGCGGGGGGCGGAAGACCTGATCGTGGATCGGTTGCGGGTCGGAACCCGGACGCTACTCGCGGCGGGCCATGCGGTAGACGTGGAAGCGGTGATAGTCGGCGCGGGGCTGCAGTTTCACCCAGACCGGCGGCGGTTCGCCGGCGTGGTCGCGTGGATGGCCGAACAAATGGCCCCGCAATTTGCGCGGACCGGCCGGAATGATTGGAAGGGGGACTAGAAGCTATCTCAAAATTCCCCATGACCTTTCGCTGACTGTGGATGCACTATAGATTTCCTTATGACTAAGCTGACCGACGACCAATGGAGGCGGATCCGCCACCACTTTCCCGAGGAGCGAAGGGGAAAGAGGCGTGGGCGGCCGCCGGTGCCGGCCCGGAGGGTTTTCGAGGCCGTTTTGTGGATCCTGAAGACCGGTGCCCAGTGGCACATGATGCCGCAATGCCATCCGAATTACAAGACCGTGCACCGGCGGTTCCAGAAGTGGTGCCGGACGGGGGTGCTGGATCGAGCGCTGAGGGATCTGGCCGGCGAACTCCGGGACTCCGGGAGGATCGACGGGTCGGAAGCCTTCATCGACGCCTCCTTCGCGCGGGCGAAGGGCGGAGGGCCGGGCGTCGGGCTCACGAAAGTCGGCAAGGGCGTGAAAATCATGGCGATAGCGGACCGGAGCGGGCTACCGCTTTCGGTCAGCGTTCACGCGGCCAACCATCACGAGACGAAGCTCGCGCAGCTGAGCCTCGACCTCTGCCTCTGCGGGGAGCCCGCGAACCTGATCGGCGACAAGGCGTACGACAGCGATCCCCTGGACGCGGAACTGCGCGCACGGGGGGTGGAGATGATCGCGCCGCACCGGCGCAACCGGACGCGGCCCAAGACGCAGGACGGGCGCCGGCTGCGGCGGTACAAGCGCCGCTGGATCGTGGAACGGTTCTTCGCGTGGCTTCAGTGGAGCCGCCGGGTCCTGGTCCGCTGGGAATATCATATGGAGAACTTTCTCGGCTTCGTCCAGACCGCGGCTCTATGTATGTTGCTAAAACATTTTTGAGATAGGTTCTAGTCCGCTAGCAGTCCGTGGAAGAA
Source organism: Longimicrobiales bacterium (assembly GCA_965237885.1). Classification (GTDB taxonomy): domain Bacteria; phylum Gemmatimonadota; class Gemmatimonadetes; order Longimicrobiales; family Gaopeijiaceae; genus BD2-11. Next base: position 3,265,667 of record CBDEGN010000002.1, read on the forward strand.
ACGGGTTCCCAGCGGATGAGGGCTGGGAGAGAAGACAGGGACGCGGGCGCGGAGGCGATATCCGGCCCAGGAGGCGGGTGTTTGGGGTGGGGTGTGAGGAGGCAAGATATCCGGCCCAGGAGGGGCAAGATGGCGCCGGATACGGCGGAAGAAGCGCACAACGTGGATTGTAACCTGAGTTGCGAGCGCAGCTTGTACGGTCGCGAGGCCCTGCAAGCCCCGGGGAGTGCCAACGCCGAAGCGCTTGCGCATCAGAAGCCCGAGGTTGAAGGCGGCGGCGTGAATGAGCATCCGTTTTCGGATGTTCTCCTGCCCGCGAAGGTGGACGCGGCGCATGCCTCCGGTCACGAGCAGGTGCGCAAACCCGCGCTCCAGCTTCTCGCCGCGCTGGCGCAGCAGCCGCTTCCCGCGGTTGCCGCGAATCCGGCGACGGTTGGCGTAGGTCGGCTGCTGCGCGTCCCGGTTCCGCTTCCACTTCCGGGGCCCGCGGTCGGGTTCGCTCACGTAGCTTCGCAGCCCCCGATGCTTCACGCCCGTCATGGTCTTGTTCGCGTGGTAGCCCTTGTCGGCCACCACTTCCCGGGGCTCCGCTTCCACGCCTTCCAGCTGCCGCTCCGCCTCGTCCAGCGTGTTGGGCAGGGACGCTACATCTCCAGTCCTGGTGTTCGGACTGCCGCGCTCACGGTCGCTCGGTCGAACGGCAAGAGTCACTTGGCCGCGCGGCCACTCCGGGCCCAAGTGCCGACTGTGCTTGCGGGAAGGGCGCGATCGGTACCGCGCGTCCGTGCATTTCTCCAGAATCCGCAAGTGCGGTAGCGGTAAGCGGATGGGCGTATGGCGCTGCGGGAAACACGGGTACCTGTGGCCGGGCGAGGCAGACGACAGGGGCTTCCGCTTCTGGGAACTGCCGAGTATGTCCCGGACGCCGCCCTGGTTCTACCGGGCAATCAAGCGAAGTAAGAGAGGGCGCAGGAAGAGAAGAGAAGTCTGACCACAAACCAACAGGAGAAGGAATGACCACCACGAGAACCATGCTGACGCGAGCCTGGCTCGCAATCCTTCTGCTCATCACCGCCACCGCCTGCACCCGGATCGAGCCGGGCTACGAGGGCGTCAAGGTCGACATGCTCGGAGCGGGCGGGATCGAGGAAGAGCCTCTCCCTACGGGCCGAGTCTGGTACAACCCCATCGCCTACGACGTCTACGAGTTCCCCGTGTTTTTGCAGCGCGTAAGTTGGTCGAGCTCCATGGGGCAGAGCTTCACGTTCCGATCGCAGGAAGGGTATGCGTTTGACGCGGACGTGGGTTTCGGCTTCACCTTCCGTGCCGGCATCAGCCCTCACCTGTTCGCTAAGTACCGCAGGACCGGCCCCGAGATCATCAACGGACCGTTCCGTGACATCGTGCGCGAGGCTTTCGTCGACGCCGCCTCACAGATGGGCGGGCTCGCGATTCTCGGGTCTGGGGTTACCCAGCTCAACGAGACCGTCACGACTCTTGTGCGCGAGTCCCTCGGTGCAGAGATCATCGTCGAGTATGTGAACATGGTCGGACAGCCACGGGTCGACGCCCGGGTCGAGGCCAGCATCAACGCGGTGATCGAAGCGACACAGCGCGCGAACGAGGCCGAGGAAGCCGTCCGCCAGAGTCAAGCTGAAGCGCAGCAGCGGATCGCCCAAGCGAACGGAGTTGCCGAGGCCATGCGGATCGAGGCAATCGCGAAGGCCGAGGCCATCCGCATCGAGTCCGAGGCCCTCCGGCAGGCCGGGTCCTCAGTCCTACAGATGCGGGCGATCGAGAAGTGGAACGGGGTCATGCCGCAGGTTGTCGGCGGCGACGGCGCCGTTCCCTTCATCAACATTCCGGGCGGCGGATGAGCAACGAGCGGAAGCTGGTACTCACCGAAGGCCAGGCTTACGAACTGATCGAGGCCACGCGGGAGTTGTCCGGCGCGAAGCGCGCCCTTCGGGAAGCCTCGGAGTACATGGCATCGGCCCGGGCAAAATCATCCGGGACGTGATCGGCCGCGACGAAGACGGCAGTCCCTTCGTCCACCCGCCCCGGTAGGCCAGGACCGATCCATGCAGTCCCTCGGTGTCGAGGCTGCCGAGCTGCTGATCGAGCGGTATGGGACGCGCTAGCGTTCACAGCGTGGTAATCATGCGCGCGGGGCGGCTGTGGCTCCCCCTCGACAACGGCGACCTATGGGCGGCCCCCTCGCCATTATTGGCGAGCGAGAACCTGAAAAAACCTGATATCGTCCAAGGAATGCGGAAGGCCGTGAGGCAGGGTGGGGCGACGCGCCTAGCGTTTCGCCGGTTCTTCAAACCGCGCGGAGCCTCGCGGCTTCCGGGCGCTAGACGCGCGCTACCAGTCCAACCTATGGGGCCCTGGCCCCGAAGAAGCCCGGCGGTGCCGTAAAGGGCGGCGGTGACGTTCGACGGGCGCGAGCGCGCGAGACGTCGCCCCGGCACTGGCGGGATCATCGTCGGCGAGCGCGCCACCAGTCCCAACTGACGCCCGCCAAGACGGCCACGAGCACGGCAGCCCCTAGCCATACGAATTCGATCACATTCATCGCCCCCCCATCGGTATGGTAGCGGTGACACGAGGGAAGCGGTGATAGTCGGCGCGGGGCTGCAGTTTCACCCCGACCGGGCGCGCTTCGACGGCGTGGTCGCGTGGATGGCCGAACAAATGGCCGGGCAGTTTGCGCGGACCGGCCGGAATGATTGGAAGGGGGACTAGCCCAACGGAGCGCAGGGGTCCCCGCGCGGGAGATCGCGAGTGTGGGCAACTGGCGCGGCGGCGCGCCGTGGGGGTATACGTTGAAGTCACACCCTCGACACTGGAGCAACCCCGATGACCTGGCCCGGATGGAGCGACGTTCTCCCGTTGCTGGCGGTGTTGCTGGCGGCGGTGGGCGCGCTGGTCGGGGGACTGGCGGCGCTGGCCCGTCTGGCGCGCCCGTGGATGCGGGAAGCGGCGAAGGGAGCCACCGAGGCGCTGTACGAGCGCCTGAAGTCCAACGACTTCAAGCATCTCGAAGACCGGATCGGCGACGGACTCCGGAGCGTCAACGAACGGCTGGACCGCGTGGAATCCCGGATCAACGAGCGGCTGGACCGGGCGCGGGCGGACCGGCAGGCCATGGAGGCCCGGATACTGGAAGCGGTGCGGGCGGGACCGCCGAAGCCGTTGACCGGGCGGGGGCAAGCCAACTGATGACCCGACCGGAGTTCCTGCGGCGGGCAATCCGGCGCGCCGTGCACGAAGCGCAAGCCACCCTGAAAGCCTGCTGCATTACGAATGAGGCACGGGGCGGAAGTCTCCAGCAACGGCGACGTTGGCCGGCGGGGGGAGTGAGAGCCACCCGGCGCAAGGCTTCCGTCCCTGTCATTCCGGCCCGACTGGGGATCGTCTGCACCGGGGCGGATTGCAGATCGCGGCGATGGCGCATGTCGCGGCGGCGCTCTGGGGGCTCCGGTGGCGCTAGACGCGGCGGCGGGCTTGCTGGCCCTACTGTGGCCCGACCTGACGCTCGAGCGGGTCCGGGCCGGGCTGGACGATCCCGGACTTGTCCGTGAAGCGCTGACGGCCGCGGATCCCCAGGCGGCGCGCCGGATCTACGGCGGCGAATGACGCACCCGAAACATGGAAAGAACTCCAGGGCGCGGGGGGCGGAAGACCTGATCGTGGATCGGTTGCGGGTCGGAACCCGGACGCTACTCGCGGCGGGCCATGCGGTAGACGTGGAAGCGGTGATAGTCGGCGCGGGTCTGGAGTTTCACCAAGACCGGCGGCGGTTCGCCAGCGTGGTCGCGTGGATGGCCGAACAAATGGCCCCGCAGTTTGCGCGGGAGGGGACGCCCCCCCGCTAGTCGCCGCTAGGCTCGCTTGTCTTCCGGGCGAAGTGTCGCGACGGCCCCCCGGCGGGCGCTGGCCTGTCGGCCGTAGTGGGCGGGCATGGTGGGGGAAGTCCAACCCCCGGCGGCTTGCATGGCGACCAACGAAGCCCCCCGGCTGGCCATGATGACGGCGGCCCCGACCCGGAGCGAATGTCCCGAGGCGTCCAGCTTGACGGCGGCGGCCCGAAGCCGGATCGCGTCGGCGACGGCGCGGGGCGACATGGCCCGGCCCTTCGGACGGCCCCAACGGTCCATGGAGGGGAATAGCGGCGACCCGTTGCCGATCCCGGCGGCGGCCGTCCATGCGCGCACCCGGCGCACTGTGGAGGCCCGTAGGTAGCCCGTCCGGGCCGTCCCCGTCTTCGCGGCCCATACTTCGACGGTGGCGCTTCCGTCTTCGGCGGCCGTCACGTCCCGGTTCCGGAGCGCGGCGACTTCGGACACCCTCGCGCACAGATCGGCGGCGACGGTGGCGACCGACTTCCCGGCCGCGAACAGGCATTCCGCGTAGGCATCGGCCGAGGCGGACATGTCCGGTTGCGGGTTCCCCTCGACCCAGGCGGCGAATCTCCGGAGCGCGTGACCCCGAAGCCTACACGTCGACGGCGCGAGGCGGCGCACGTCGACGGGGACGGCCCCGGAGCGGCGGGCGGATTCGTCGGCCCCCCGGAGCGCGAGCGCGGCGGCGGCGCGGATCGCGGCGGCTTCCGGGCGGTGGGCGATGATCGCGACGGCGGTGTCGGGGTGGCTCATTGGTGGCTCCGGTTCGGGAGGTCAACGTGTATACTATCGTGGCGATGCGCCTCTCGGTGTCCGCCATCGCGATGATCGCGCGGAGGTCCGGGGGAAACCTGACGTCGACGACCCTGGTGGCGAACCTGGTCAGGCTGCTGTTGCTGATCATCGGCCCCGCCTTCGTTTTCCAGGTTCTGGGCGTCGAGATCACGACCCTGGTTACGGCGCTGGGAATCTCGGGGCTCGCGGTGGCGCTGGCGTTGCAGGACACCCTCGGGAACCTGTTCGCCGGCATGCAGATCATCATGTCCCGCCAGATCAATCCCGGTGACTACGTCGCCCTCGCCAGCGGCGAAGAGGGCCACGTCACCGATGTCCAGGCCAGGAACACCACGATCAGGACGTACCCCGAATGCAACCGCGTACTGGTTCCCAACGGGATTCTGGCCTCCACGGTCGTGACGAACTACAGCCTGCCTGCCAAGCGGCTTCTAATCAGGCTTCCCATTGGCGTAGCCTACGACTCGGACCTGGAAAAAGTGGAATCGGTCACCCTTGCCGTCGCCGGCGAGGTTCTGCGCGAGGTGGAGGGGGGACTTAGCGACGAAGATCCTTTTGTAAGGTTCGAGGAGTTCTCCGACTTCAGCATCAACTTTCTCTTGCGAGTTCCGGTGCGCGAGTTCACGGACCAGTTCAGAATCCGGCACATGCTCGTCAAGCGTCTGCACAAACGCTACGCCGCCGAAGGGATCGAAATCCCCTTCCCCATCAGGACCGTTTACATGCGAGACCGGGCGGGCCCGGAGGAAACCGCGTCGTAAGGAGCTTTCCCCCGCTCCGGGATCCGGAACGTGTTTATAGACAACCCGCGCTGGCGTCCCACCTGTACCGCACCCGGTTTTCTGGACAAGGGGCCGGCCTAAACATCAGGCTGCCCTGCGGCTGAGCTTCTGGCGGGCGCGTCAATGCTCTGAAAGGCATGGTCGAAGCTGGCGTACCGCTAGCGGTACGCCATGCGTCAGAGCGGGCTGGATGATGTCTGAGATTGATCTGACAGCGGAACGCAGAGCGAGCTTCCAGCGGCAAGGTGTCGCGCCATATCCGCGCATCGAGCGACGCCAGCGAAAGCCACTAAAGCCAGCCTTGCCAGCGAAGCGAGCGCGCAGGATGCGCTCTGGACACGATCAAATCATGCGCGCGCACTTCCGGCAATTGCTGATCTTTCCGCGAGCAGAGCAGCGCACGGAAGCGGCAGAATGGAGCGACGCCAGCGTCTACAGCGTGATATGCTCCAGCCGACGCTGGCACGGCAGCGAGTCAGAGCCATTCCTGCGCGCGCTCTGCCGTCGCAATCGTGCCATCATCAATCTTTGGGACGCTGGCGAGCTTGTCAGATCGATCATGGCAGCCGGTCCCGTGTCAGAGATTACAGCGCGGAACGCCATTCGGAAGCGCCATCTCTGGACAGATCCCGCGTTCGAAGAAAAGCTGATCGAGATGGCTGCTCGATGAAGCTGACAGCGAGCACGCCGGAAGCGCGCGATATGGCGCGTCTCAAGCTCGCTCGCGCTGGCTTCGCCATGGGCCGGGATGGCGGGATGTTCCTGCAAACCCGGATCGCTTGCAAGCAATGCGGGAAGCGTTTCCCGCGAAGCCGTCGCAAATACTGCTCGGATCGCTGCGGCGCGAAGTGTCGAGCGACGCGCAACCGTCTGCACCGTTCGAAGTACGCGATGCGAGACGAGCTTGGCTTGGCTCCGGCAAGCGAGACGATCCGCCAGCGCCATCTCGCAATGATTGCTCTTCGAGCGTCTGGCGCGACATATCGCGAGATCGGCGAGAAGTTCGGATGCCGGATCGGTCAAGCCTTTTTCGTCTGCAATCAGAGCGCCACGGCACGGAAAGCGCCGCGTCTCGTGCGCGTTGCCGTGATGCTCGAACCGGAAGAATTCGACGAATGGAAGCGAGCCGCTGGCTCGAAGCCGCTGCCGGATTACGTGCGGGAGATCGTCAGAGCAAAGTTGTAAAGCGTCGTCTGGAGAGAGGCGACGCTAGCTCCGTCGCTGCTTCCGCGACCGAAGCCGGGAGCGAAAGAGACCACTCCGTAGTACACATTTCGGCACGGCATCCCGCAAAACACGGCTAAACCGAAGCCAGCGCTTGCCGTAACCCTGTCACGGATTCCGCTATGTAAGTGGTTGCCATTGCACGGGTTACACTGCTATCAGGTCGGCATACATCCCATGGGATCGACTGCTAGCGCGTTTGCTTGTGGTTCTCTACACGGGCCACAAGTTCGGCTGGGACGCACAGGCGAACGGCCTTTCTCTGGCCCTGGTGGGTGTGATGGCCGTGATCGTTCAGGGGGGACTGGTCCAGCCCGTGGTCAGACGCCTCGGTGAGCGCCGGGCGATCCTGTACGGCTTGATCGTCGCGGTGGTCACCTTCCTGGGGTACGGACTGGCCTCGGCGGGATGGATGCTGCTCGCCTTCATCGTGTTCGGGTCGATCGGCGGCGTCGCGGGCCCCGCCATCCAGAGCCTGGTGGCCGGAGCAGTCCCCCCTGAGGACCAGGGCAAGGTACAGGGCGGAATCCAGTCCCTCATGAGCCTGAGCGGCATCGTGGCGCCTCTGATCTTCACTGCCGGGCTCTTCAGCTACTTCACCTCGCCGGGTGCCCCGATGGAGCTGCCCGGGGCGCCGTTCCTCCTGGGCGCGGTGATGTACGCCCTGGCCTTCTGGTCGCTTCTGCGGCTGTTCCGGAGGATGCCAGGGTAGGGGGGTAGGAAAACGACCTCGCGGAGGCGATCTTGATGCTATTGCGAGGTTCGCCTACTAGATCAGCGAGTCATGAGTCCACATGCGTTACAAGAATCGCCTGAGTCTAATACTTGACGTCTTCTCACGACGACGACCCACTGTTAGTGACTACAAAGAAGACGACATCTCGCCACGCCTTCGATCTCGTATTCTGCTCCTGTACCGGGACATCATCTCTGGTCGATGGAATAAGGGCGGCAACCACGCTGGCCCATTCCGGGACGAAATGCACAATAGCCTACAGCATCTGTATGGCCGTTTCCGCCTGTCTGAGAGGCCGGCGATGGACGAGACCGAGGATACTGTCGCTTTCTTGCAAGAGTGTTCTACAATTCAATTTTTTTGATTTTATAGAACTCAGTTTCAAGCTAGAAGTCACTCGGCATATCACGACCGACGGATCCGATGTTGTCGATGCCGTAAACCAGGTTTTTCGCGTTGAGAGAGCACCATATCAGTTGACGTCAATGGTATGGATCGAGGAAAAGAGAAACAGAATAGTATATAGACGTCCTTCTGCTTATCCGAAGGTGATTCGCACGGAAGATGAAGTGACTTCTGAAATGGCTGTTGTACCGGCGCTTTCTGTTCTCACCGCGCCTCATTTTGAGTCAGCAAGTCTAGAGTTCCGGGATGCACTGGAAGAATATCGTAAGGGAGACTATGGTGATTGCTTGACTAAGTGCAGTAGCGCGCTGGAGAGTACACTGAAAGTGCTCTGTACGAAGAATGGATGGATAGCAAATGAGCGTGTCACCATTAATCAGCTCTTGGATACCGTCGTAGACCAGACAACGCTCGATTCATTCTTCAAGCAACCATTAGTGCTCATCGCCACGATGCGCAACCGATTGAGCAAGTCTCATGGTGGTGGGAGCAGTGTGCGTACGGTCGAGCGCCACATCGCCGAATACGCCATAACAAGCACGGCGGCAGCCATTGTGTTGCTGGTGCGAGATCTGAACAACAACTAGGATTGGATTAACCGGGGGCTTGCGAGCTTTCGAGGTGCGGGCGAGACGCCGCAGGCGGCCGTCCGTTGGGACTTTCCGCCGACGCCTGTGGGTCCCAATAGCTGAGGTCCGACCGATCCGTGCTCAGTTAACTATGGTCCCGCCCGCGCTTGTAGTCGTGCGTTGGTGTCAATCCCGGAGCCCCGCAGCTCGATCCACACCCCCGTCCGACCCGTTGTCCGGGCACGGTCAAGGTACAGCGGCCATTCACCCCCGGAACGCCGCCAGCAGCTCCGCCTCCCGCTCCGGCGTCAGCCGTGCCCACAGCTCCTGCCGCTCCGCGTCCTGCGCGTTGAACCACTCGAGCGTCTCGACGGCCGTCTGCTCCAGCGGCCGCATCGCGAACTCGGCCCCGAACGCCCTGTCGCCATTGACCTGCATCATCCCCAGCCGTAGTCGCCCGCGGGTTCGGTCCAGTAGCGTGAGCGCCGGCAGTCCGTGCTCCGCCAGGAAGGCGCCGCATCCACCCAGGTCAGGGTCGCGTCCGAGCCCACCGCCGCGCGTGTCCGCTCGAGCAGGTCGCCCATCGTGAGATCCCCTTCAGCCCCTCGTCCGCTAGCGCCGCCGCCAGCGGCCCCGCGGCGTCCCGACCATCGCCGTGTCGTCATCCCCCCGGCCGTCAGCACGATCCTCCCGTCCCGCAGCACCGTCGCGTCGACCGCGACCAACCTCCACCTGTCCCCGTTGATCACCGCCTTGCAACGCCTCTCGGCCAGAAACCATAACCCTTACCACCATCGTCAAGGTTATATTGCGCACGTCCACGTTCTAGCTGAGGTGATCCGTGGTCTATGGTATTGGTGTCAATCGGCCCCGCAGTTCCCGGCTCCGGCGAGAACTTCGCCGCCGCGCGCTAGCCGCACCGGCCAGTAGGTGTATCTGTCGGTGTATCTGTCGGTCTCGCCGGGTCCGATGATATAGGTGGGTCGCGCGGCCAGGTCGCGCACGTCCACGTTCTGTATGGGGTCTTCGGGCGTTCCCGGGGCGAGAACTTCGCCGCCGCGCGCTAGGACCATCTGTCGGTCGGGTCGCCGGGTCCGATGATATAGGTGGGGCGCAGGACCAGGTGATGGTCCGGGAAGGCGTTGCGGGCCTCGTCTTCCGCGAGGGCCTTCAGGGCCCCGAAGGTCCGGCCATTGACGACCTCGGTCTCCGGATCGTCGATCGTGTCGACCGGGGCGTCCTCATGAATGTCGGTCGTGAGGTAGGGAATGTAGACGCCGGTGGAGGACACGAAGAGGTACTTCCGGACGGATCCGCGCAGCGCCTCGGCCGAGAGCCGTACCCCACTCGCGACCCTCGAGCGCGGCCAGGTCTCCGTCACGGTCGCCGATCAGGGTCTCGAGGTCGGGAAACAGCCCCGGGTTGCTGACACCCCGGTTGAAGAGAGTGACTTCGTGCCCGCGCGTGACGGCGCTCCGCACCTGGTTGGGGCCCACGAAGCCGGTGCCGCCCAGGATGAGGATCCGGAGTGGGGCCGGTGTCGGCTCGTCGTTCACGCGACAGGCGCCGATGCTCAGCCCTCCGACCGCGACCGTCGCGACCTGGAGGAACGTCCGGCGGCAAAGGTCTGGGTTGGGCATCTCGTTTTCTCCCTTGCGCCAAACCGGGTGTCACATCTCCGTCCCCGCGCGGGCCGTCAGTGCCTGGAACAGTTCACTCAGGCGCGCCGTCATCGGCCCGGGTTGGCCGTCCCCAATGGTCCGACCGTCGATTTCGGTCACGCTGGCCAGCTCCCCCATGGTTCCGCTGCAGAACGCCTCGTCGGCACGGTAGGCTTCCGTCAGGGAAAGGTCCTTCACCCGTGACGGAATGCCGTTCTCCGCGCACAGCTCGAGGACGGTCGCGCGCGTGATCCCTTCGGGACAGGCCACGGCGCGGCTGGTCATCACCGCTCCACCCGTCACGATGAAGAAGTTGGTGGCGTTGGTCTCCGCAACGAAGCCGCGCCGGTCGAGCATGAGCGCGTCGTCGGCCCCCGCGCCATTCGCCTCGATCTTGGCCAGGATCGACTGCAGCAGATTGGCGTGGTGGATCTTGGGGTCGAGCGCATCCGGATCAAAGCGCCGCAGCGAGCTGGTGACCAGCCGGAGCCCCGCGCGGTCGTAGACCGGAGCCTTGTGCTCCGCCAGCACGATCAGCGTGGGGCCGGACCGGTTCAAGCGGGGATCCATGCCGCTCGTGTACTTCACGCCGCGCGTGAGGGTCAGCCGGATGTGCACCCCGTCGCGCATCCGGTTCGCGGCAAGCGTCTTGCGAATCTCGCCAATGATCTTGTCGTCCGAGGGAATCTCGGCGAAGGCGAGCGCGCCAGCTGACGAGCGCAGACGGGCGAGGTGCTCCTCGAGCTTGAAGATCCGGCCATCGTAGAGCCGGAGCCCCTCCCACACGGCGTCGCCTCCCTGTACGACCGAGTCGAAGGGACTGACGCCCGCCTCGTCCCGGTGAAGCAGCCTGCCGTTCACATTGACGATCAGGTCGCGGTTGCGTTCGTCGAAGCGCTGAAGCATGGGAGTAACGTATGCGGGCGTCGGCGCTGGCACACTGGCGTTGCGCGACCTCTCCTACCCGTTGAACATCCCCGCGAACGGATCCGGGACGGCAGGCCTCCTCGGGAGATCGGGCTTGGCACGGATCAGCTTGGCCGGGATCCCCGCGTAGATCGAACTCGGTTCGGTGTGCCTGGACACCACCGCGCCCGCGCCGATCATGCTGTCGTCGCCGAGCTTCACCCCGGTGAGGATGGTGGCGTGGTATGCGATGCGCACACCCGCCCCGACCACCGTGGGCGTGTTCGTGATCTCCGGAGCGTTCACGATGTCGTGGCTGTGGCTGTAGATGTTCGAATAGTCGGATACCGAGGCGCCGTCGCCGAGCCGGATGCCGCCCCGGTCATCGAGCAGGACATGCCGGTGCACGACCACCCCGTCTCCTACCTCCATGTTGTATCCGAAGGAGAACTTGACCTGGTGGAAAGCCTTGAAGTCCTTGCCGCAGCGGCGGAAGATACGCCGCGCCAGGATGCGCCGGAGGAGCACGCCCAGGTACAGGTTCTCGCCCCACGGGCTCTTGTCGAACATCTCCCACAGCCAGAGCAGCGGCTTCACCCGCCCGTAGCGCGCGGGATCGATTTCTGCGTAGTGCTCGGGTTCGACGGTGACGTTGGCGGAGTCCAGGTTCAGGAGCGTGATCCGCTCCGATTCCGTCAGGGCACCCGAGGGCATGCCGGACGGAAAGTAGATATCGGTCAGGACGCGCCGGCACAGCTCCCGCCGGTCGCAGCCCGGACGGGACAGTTCGTCGTCGATTCCCTGCAGCCACCCGTGGTAGGCGGCAATGGCTTCTCCGGGGAGGGCGACGCTTCGCAGAGGCAGATAGGCCATCTTCGCGAACCCCGTATTGGGTTGTATTATGAATCCGCGTGCACCGGATGCCTTGCCGCGGATGTTTGATCGGCTGATACCCAGGCCCCGACCAAACGATACGCGGTTCGTGAACCGCAGCAAGGGTTGGAGGGGAGACCTGCCACGGCGGCCCACGGAACCCCTCCCCGGAACCTGTCGTAGGATGACCCGGATCCTCGATGCCCAGATACTGGACCCGCGCGGTCCCGGGACAACGGCCGGGAAGGGCACCCCCCGGAAAGGATGAAGCGAATGCATGACGTCTTGCGCACACGCTTGCTGAGAAAGATCGAGAGCCTTCCCGACCGGCAGATCTACCAAGTGCTGGACTATATCGAGTTTCTGGAGGCGAAGTACGCCGGAGAGGAGGTCGAGCCGGAGACCACCGGGCTCCAGCGCTTCGCCGAAAAACTCGAGGACGGCCTGCGCAAGCGAACCGTCAGCCCGGCCAACATCCGCGAGGCATTCCAGCTGATCGCGGCGGCGGATCGCGTTCTCTCCAACGTTTCGGCCAAGGGCCAGAAGTTCCTTCAGGATCTGAACGGCTCCGGCGAGCGTAGTGAGCGCGAGAGCGACGACGCCCGCCCGACTGGCGACGGAGCCGCCGGACCCGAACGCGAGGACGGGTCCTCCCGGTAGCCCTCGCGTCCCCCGGAGTTGACACCCGGCGTCGAAATTCCGTAAACTCCCGCATGTACTGGACTTCTAGATTTGGGGCGCGAGCGATGCTCCCGAGCGGCATCATGCGATGTTCGCTTTGGGGACGGACGCGTTGGGCAGGCTCCACAGCCGAATGACTTCCATCGCCGAGGGCCTGACCTTCGACGATGTCCTGCTCGTTCCGGGGCATTCCACCGTCCACCCCCGCGACACGGCCGTTAACACGCGGCTCACCCGTCGCATCCTTCTGCCGGTTCCGGTCCTCTCGGCGGCCATGGACACCGTCACCGAGTCGCGCATGGCGATCGCGGTGGCCCGGGAAGGCGGTCTCGGGGTCATTCACAAGAACATGCCCGCGGAGCGCCAGGCGGAGGAAGTCGATCGCGTCAAGCGGTCCGAGAGCGGAATGATCCTGGATCCCATCACCCTGGGTCCGGCTGCGACGCTGCACGAGGCTCACGCGCTGATGGCCCGGTTCTCGATCAGCGGTGTGCCCATCGTCGAGGAGGATGGTCGGCTGGTCGGCATCGTCACCAACCGGGATCTCCAGTTCGAGACTGACCTGGACCGGATCATTCGGGATGTCATGACGCGGGATCGCATCGTCACCGCTCCCGTGGGCACCACGCTGAAGGAGGCCGAGCGCGTCCTTCACCGGCACCGCATCGAAAAGCTCCCCGTGGTGGATGACGACGGCAAGCTGTGCGGGCTCATCACGGTCAAGGACATCTTCAAGCGCCGCAGACATCCCAACGCCTGCAAGGACGGGCACGGGCGCCTGCGCGTCGCGGCAGCGGTGGGCGCCGCGACGGGGGACATGGAAAGGGCCAGGCTGCTGGTTGACGCTGGCGTGGATGCGCTGGTAATCGATACCGCGCACGGACACGCGCAGGGGGTTCTCGACGCCCTCAGCCGCGTTCGGGAGGCCTTTCCGGACACCGACATCATCGCGGGCAACGTGGCCACTTCGGAAGGCGCCGAGGCTCTCGTCGAACGTGGCGCGGATGCCGTCAAGGTGGGCGTAGGCCCGGGTTCCATCTGCACGACGCGGGTGGTGACCGGCGTGGGCGTTCCCCAGCTCACCGCGATCATGAATGCCGTCGAGGGCGCCGGCGACCGGGTTCCCGTCATCGCCGACGGCGGCATTCGCTACTCCGGCGACATGGTGAAGGCGCTTGCCGTCGGAGCCCGCTGTGTGATGATGGGCTCAATGTTTGCGGGGACGGAGGAATCGCCCGGCGAGAGCTTCCTGTACGAGGGGAGGCGGTTCAAGATCGTCCGGGGCATGGGGTCGCTGTCGGCGATGGAGGAAGGCTCTGCCGATCGCTACTTTCAGGAAGCGGATTCCGGCGCGAGCAAGCTGGTGCCGGAGGGGATCGAGGCGAGGCTGCCGTACAAGGGGCCCGTCGCGGACACGATTTTTCAGTTGGTGGGGGGGCTGAGAAGCGGCATGGGATACTGTGGTGCCGCCGATCTGGACGAGCTGCGGGAGAAGGCCAGGCTGCTGCGCGTCACCAGCGGCGGCCTGCGCGAATCCCACCCCCACGACGTGACCATAACGCGCGAAGCTCCCAACTACCACACATGATGAACACATGCACAGGCAGGTGCCCGAAAGGGTCGGTGGGCAGAAAATGGAGGGTTGTTCGGTACCTGGCGCAGCATTTGGCCCGGTCGGCCGGGGGCGGGCGCCCCATGATCCTGCTTCTGATGACGGGGATGTCCGCGGCCATGTCGTCCGGATGCTTTCTGGCGGCGAGTCCGGGGCCGGTCGAGGTTCCCGCGGCTCCCGAGCCGGTATCGCCTCTGGAGGAGGCACCCGAGCCGGTTGCGGTTGAGCCGGAAGTGACCGAGCCAGCACCCGCTCCCGCGACGCGGGGTGACCGGGAAGCGGCGCCGGATTCCGACTCGGCGCCGGTCGCGGACGCGGTTCCGGAGCCTCCCGCGGACCATGTCACGGGTTCGCCCGCCGCCCTTCACCCCGAACTCGCGGACCACCTTGACGACTGGTTCGAGTACTGGGTGCAGGAATACGGGCCCCAGATGCGGCTGTCGCTCGAGCGCATGGGACGCTACGGGGACATCGTGGACACCGCGCTGGAGGAGCGCGGGATGCCTCGCAGCCTCCGCTATCTGCCGATCGTGGAGAGCTACTACAACCCCCGCGCCTACAGCCGGGTGGGTGCTGCGGGCATGTGGCAGTTCATGCCCGCCACCGCGCGCGAGCGCGGACTCATGGTGAACTCGCTGGTGGACGAGCGGCGCGACCCGGTGGCCGCCACCGAAGCAGCGCTCGACATGCTGGCCGAATTGCACGAGCGCTTCGACTCCTGGTTCCTCGCGCTGGCCGCCTACAACGGCGGTCCCAACCGGCTTGCCCGCGTGGTGCGGGAGCGCGCCTCGGGGACGACGCTGAGCGACGCCACCTTTCTGGAAATCCGCGAGCACCTGCCCGGGGAAACCCGCCACTTCATCCCCAAGTTTCTGGCCGCCGCCGCGATCGCCGACAACCCCGGTGCATACGACATCGACGACATCGTTCTCGAGCCGGTCCTGGCCTACGACGAAGTGACGGTGCCGGACGCGACCTCCCTGGACGTGGTGGCGATGGCGGCGGATGTGCCGGAGGAAGAGATTCGGGCCCTGAATCCGCATCTGCCGATGCGCATCGTTCCAGCCCATATCGAGACCGTGCTCCGGCTGCCTCCGGGCACGGCACCGCGCTTCGAGAGCAACTACGCGGCGATCCCTACCGAGGCGCGCATGACCATCGTGGAGCACACCATCAGCGCCGGCGAAACGCTCGGCCACATCGCGCAGACCTACGGAGTGCGGCTATCGGAGTTGATCTCCACCAATCCGGGGCTCCGTCCGCGATACCTGCAAATCGGGCAGAAGGTCGTGGTACCGCGTCTGCAGAGGGTGCTGGCCCGCAACTAGGCGTCGGGCAGGCCCCTGTCGCTGTGCCGGCCGGCAGCGGCCGATCGCCGCGGCTTCACTCGGTGACCTGCCAGACCCCGGACCCGCCTCCTTCCTTGAGCAGCAGGCGTATGCCTTCGATGACCATCCCGCGGTCGACCGCCTTGGCCATGTCGTAGACCGTGAGCAGCGCCAGCGACACCGCGGTGAGCGCTTCCATTTCGACCCCGGTCTGACCTTCGATGCGGGCCACCGCCCGGGCACGAACCCCGGGAAGGTCGGGCGCGGCCGTGACCTCCACCCCGATCGAGGCCCCGGGAAGAAGGTGGCACAGGGGGATGAGTTCGCCGGTGCGTTTGCCGGCCATGACCCCCGCCACCTCGGCGACGCGCAGGACGTTGCCCTTCGCGACCGAGCCTTCCTGGATGGCCGCCAGAGTTGCCCGGGCCATGCGGATACAACCCTCGGCCACGGCGGTGCGCCGCGAGCCGGGTTTGGCGCTCACGTCCACCATGCGCGGGCGGCCACGTGCGTCCAGATGCGTGAGTTTCGGGACTTCGCTCATGTGCGTGTCTCCAGGGCCGCGGCCGCATCGCGCACCACGCCGTAAACGAGAAGCTGAGGGTTGACGTTGGAGGCGGCGAGGTGTTTGGCTTGCTCGACTTCGGCCACCGCGCGCGCAACCCCGTCCGGATGGAGGCTGCCTCGCGCGACCGCCTGCTCGAGGAAGGAACGGGCGTCGTGGTTGAAGGGGGGCGCGCCCGTGGCGACCGCCGCCAGGTCGCGCAACCAGTCCTCCAGCGCGGCGAAAAGGCCGAGCAGGCCGCGTGCGCCCGCGGCCCTGACGCGGCTCGCGGCCGCCGCGGCCGCCCCCATGCCGCCGTCGAGGGCGGCTTCCAGCAGGCCACGGGCCTGCGCACGCTCCCTTTCCAACGGCCCGGGCTCGCCGTCGGCAGGGAGGAAGGCCAGAGCGCGGCCGATGGACCCGCGCGATAGTTCGGCGGCCAGGCGCGCGTCCGCGGCGGGGCTTCCGGCGACCTCGATCAGAAAGCGCTCCACGCGCTCCCGGGGGAGTGGTCCCAGGTGGAAGGGGACGGTGCGTGATCGCGTCGTGGGGAGCAGCCTGCCGGGCTCGCTGGACGTGAGGATGAAGGTGGTGCTGGCGGGCGGTTCCTCGAGGAGCTTGAGCAGGGCGTTGGCCGCCTGGTCGCTGGCTTCCTGGGGGACCATATCTTCGGCGTTGCCGATGACGAAGACCTGTATTTCCCCGAGCGAAGGGCGCTTGAGGGCCATGCGGCGGATGGTGGTGACCGCCCCCAGGTAGATCCCGCGGGGTTCGTCGCTGTAGGTCGGACGCAGGGGCTCGCGCCGCAGGGAGTCCAGCGCGGCGGCGCGGGCTTCCTCCAGAGCGGCCACCATGCGTTCCGCCCCGCTGGCGCCCTGAGGGCGGGGCAGGGGGAAGAACCAGTGGAGGTCGGGGTGCTGTAACCCGAGCGCCATGCGGCACGAACGGCAGCGATCGCACGGACCGTTCGGCCCGGGGGCGTGGCAGAGCAGGAGCTGGCCGATCCAGAGGGCGATGCGCTGCTTGCCGGTTCCGGCCAGGCCATGGATCAGCAGCGAGGCCGGAAGGAAACCGCGCCCGTGCGCTGCCGCGAAGGTCGCGAGCGCCAGCTCGTGCCCCGCTACCGCCGGCAGGGTCACGGGGTCGCGGAAAGGGACGCCGGTTCCTCCGCCCTTGCTCCCGGGCGGGAGGGGCCAGCAGCCCGATTCGCGGCGATGCTGCTCGCGAGGCGCAACGCTTCCAGGGCGGAGGAGAAGTCCGCCACGCCCCGGCCCGCGATATCGAAGGCGGTGCCGTGGTCGGGGGAGGTGCGCACGAACGGCAGCCCCATGGTGACGTTCACACCGGTGCCGAAGGAGACCGTCTTGAAGGCCGCCATGGCTACATCGTGGTAGGGGGCGACGACGGCGTCGAACTCCCCGCGCAACGTGCGCACGAACACCGTGTCGGCGGGGAGGGGGCCAGTGACCGCACCGGCTGCTTCGATCGCCAACTGTGCGAGCGCGGGCGCATACACCCGCTCTTCCTCGTCACCGAAGAGTCCGCCGTCCGACGCGTGCGGGTTGAGAGCGCACAACGCCACCCGCGGCTCGGAGATCGCCCAGTCCGCCCGAAGTCCCGCGAGCAGGAGGCGGGTCTGTTGCAGCAGCACGCGCTTGGTGACCTCGGAGGCGACCTGCGCCAGCGGGATGTGCCGCGTGGCCAGCAGAACCCGCAGCGGAGGACCGAGGCGGGTCCGCTCGGCGCACATCAGCATCCCGGCATCCCCGGCTCCGGCGAGGGCCTGCAACAACTCGGTCTGACCGGGGTGGTGGCTCCCGGCCGCCTGCAGGGCGGGCTTGTGCACGGGTCCGGTGACGAGCCCGTCCACGTCTCCTGCCATGGCCAGCGCCACCCCTGCCTCCAGCGCCCTCAGCGACACCTCTCCCGCACTGAGCTCGGTGCCGTCCCACCGCCCCATGGAGCGATACTCGCCGGCGCCCGGGTCCGTCCCCTCCGCCCCCAGCAGGAGCAACTCGGTGTCGGGCTCTTCGTCCGCGAAGCGGCGGGCGGCGCGGGACATGACTTCGGGCCCGATGCCGCGCGGGTCGCCGAGGGTCACGGCGACCCGCCTGCGGGACGCATTGGGCGGGGGCATCACATCAACCTTTCTTTCGCGCCCGAGGAGAGTTTCAGGCGGGGCCGCTCACGGGCGGATTTCGACATGCGCCTTTGCGCGCAACTCCGCCACGATCTCGTCGATCACCTTGGTTTCCCGGAGCTGGTCCTCCACCCGGACCCGCAGATCGTCGTAGGTATAGTCCCCTTCCGGGCGCGTCTCGAGGACCTTCACCACCGCAAACACCTTGCCCCGGTCCTCGAACTCGATCGGGCCGACCACGTCCCCGTTGGCAGCGGATCCGATTCCCGCGACGTATCCCGGAGGGAGCGACTGCAGCTGAGGCGTGAAGATCTGCAGCGAATCCAGTGGAGGCTGAGCCCTGTACCCGTACTCTTCGTGGAGAGCCTTCATGGACTCGTCGGCGCGCGCCCGTTCGAGGATCTGGTCAGCCAGGATCCGGGCGGCCTCCTGGTCCGCTTCCGTCGTCTCGGCGGTAATGAGGATGTGTCGCGCCTTCCGTTCGCCGAGGCTCATCCGGTCGACCTTGATGATGTGCGCGCCGTACTCCGTCTCGACGACGTTGCTCACCTGGCCTTCCTGGAACATCCCGAAAGCGGCATCCTCGAACTCGCGCACCATGCGCCCACGAGGAAACCACCCCAGATCTCCGCCCTGGGTCCGGCTCGTCGGATCCTGGGAATAGCGCCGCGCTAGCTCTTCGAAGTCCTCGCCTTCGTTCACGAGCCCCAGAATGCGCTCGGCTTCCAGGCGGGCGGCCTCGCGCGTGGAATCGGAGGGTTCCGCGCGCACGAGGACCTGGCGGAAGGTGATCGAGGCAGGGCGTTTGGGCAGCTGGTCCCGTTGGGCGTCGATGAACTCGCGCACATCCGTGTCGGTCACGACGACAGGACCCATGTCCGCGCGTCTCTTGCCCATGTAAAGCGTCTGAAGGCGCTGCCGGCGCGCCTGCTCCTTCAGCACCTGGGTGTAGCTGATCAGGTTCAATCCCTGCTCACTGAGCAGGGTCTGCATCTGCGCCGGCCCTCCGACGTTGCGAACCCGCTCGCTCAGGTCCTCCTGCACGATGGCCTCCAACTCCTCGTCGGACACCACGATGGTCGAGTCGCTCTGGGCGGCCTGCAGCAGCAGCTGTTCGTTGATGAGAGCGTCAACGATCTCATCCTGAAGCTGCATGATGCCCGCGGGATCTTCCGGCATGGGAGCCCCGCCGGCACGCATCTGGAGCAGGCGTTCCTGCACCTCCGAGCGCAGAATCACCGAGTCGCCGGCGATCGCCACGATGCCGTCCACGACCTCGGGCACGGATCCCGGCTGCTGCGCACGGGCCAGACCGGGGGAGAGAACCAGCGCGATGGCCAGGAAACACCGCGAGAGGGGGCGGCCCGGGGTCGGGAGAGAGAGCTTTACCATACCGTGTCGATCTTCGGAAAGCGGGGGATGGAATGAGGACGCGAAGCACACCGAGACTTCGATCCCGTGTAAACCCTCCGTGTGCGTCTGGTTCCGGAATGTCCGGTCGCCCCGAGCGCCAGCGCTGTCATCGCCGCCCGATCCCTCAGTTGCCGGGCGGGGGCGCGTTGGGAGCCACGGCAGGGGAGTCCGGCGGCTGAATCGGAAGGGAGCGGCCCCGGATCACCCTGAACTCGCTGGTGCGCTCCAGCACGGGGGTGAAGGTGTGCGTGTACACGTCCGCCCGGTAGGCCTCCCGCAGGACATAGGCGAGAGTTCCCAGGGGCGGAATGTCCTGGTCCCCGTCGAGGATGCGCCGCATCACGTCGAGGACCATGACCTCGATGTCGTCCTGCGTCGACTCGCCCTCCGCCGGCGCCAACGTGGTCAGCTCCAGTTCGCGGGCCGCCCGCGAGAAGCGGTTACGGGCGACTGTGAGCAGCGAGTCCTGTTCCGCATCGGTGAGCGAGATGCCGGCCTGCTGCGCCTCGTTCACCAGCACCTGGCTCTGCGTGAGGTTGGCGAGAAGGGAGATGAGCTCAGTGTCGGTGGCGCCTTGCACCTGCGCGCGGAAGGGCGGTCCCTGATCGCCCAGGAAGCGGTGGAAGTCGGAGGCCGTGTACGCGCCCCCCTCGAAGTGGAAGAGGGGGCGGGCGGCGGCCCGGCGGGTGAGCCGCTGGCGGGGGCGGCTGGCCAGTTGGCGAACCACCTCGGCGGCTCCATCCGCGGGCTCCATCTCCGCCCGCCCGATGACACGCGCCAGATATGCCTCCTCCGCCTGCGTGACGATGTTCAGCTTGAGCTGCGGCTCGAACTGGGAGCGGGCTTCCTCGAAGGGGGTCTGGGTGCGTTCGTCGACCCGCAAGATGTGGACGCCGAACCCAGTGCGCACCGGGTCGCTGATCTCTCCGGGAGGCAGGGTGAAGGCCACCGAGTCGAAGGTCGGCACCATCTGGCCCCGCCGGAAGGCCCCCAGGTCTCCGCCCTGCGTCGCCGTCCCCGGATCCTGGCTGAACTCGCCGGCGAGGGCGCCGAAGTCCTCTCCGGCCAGGACTCTGTTACGCAAGCCGCGGGCGAATTCGAAGACGCTGTCGGCAGTGGCGGCGTCCGCTGCCGGATCCAGCGAGAGGAGGATATGGCTCGCGCGCACCTCGGCGCCGGCCGCCTGGACTTCGTAGATCTGGCGCAGCTGTTCTTCGGTGAAGACCGTATCCACCTGGATGACGCGCTCGCGCAGGCGGGCGACCAGCTCCTGGTCCATCTCCTGCCTCACCAGCGGGACCAGATCGATCCGCTGGAAGGTGGAGTCCTCCAGGGCCGCGATGGCGAAGAGCGTGTAATCGATCCACAGGTTGGCGATCGCCTCCACCACGTCCGCCTGGTCGGGGAGTTGCGTCTGGCGCGCGAGCAGGTCGGCGGTCTCGTCCACGGTCAGCTCGTATCCCGCGGCGCGGGCCACGGTTTCGGCGCCCGGGGCCGAGTCGCCGCACCCCCCGAGCGCCGGCAGCAGGCCGAAGAAAAAGGCGCTGAGGATCCGTGAGCCGTTGTTCACATGACACTTCATGTTGACTTCCTTATCGTTATGTGCATTATGATCTTATCGTGTTCCGTTCAAGCGGCTCTCGCCCGGTTGCTCGACAGCCGGTCCAGCGCACGGATCAGCGTACGGGTCAGCGGGTCCGCCCCTTCCTGCCGGAGTACCAGCGACAGGGGCGACATCCTGCGAACCTCCACCGCGATCAGCCGGTCCCGCAGGGGGCCTTCCAGCACGGTCAGCCGGGGCACCACGTCATCCCGAAAAGTGAGACGCGCGCTCCGTCCGCGCACGAGGATGCGCTGGATGCCGATCTCGCGGCCCAGCAGCCGCAGCATGTGGCTGTCCAGCAGGCGATCGGCCTGGGGCGGCGGGACGCCGAAGCGATCCCGCAATTCCGCGGCGAACTCCTCCAGCTCCGGCTTGGTCGCGATGCGCGACAAACGCCGGTACAGGTGGAGCTTCTGGCCCGAGTCGGACACGTAGCTGTCGGGCAGGTAGGCCGATCCGGCGAGAGAGATCTCGGGATCCCTCGGTTCGCGCTCCTCTGACTGTCCCCGCTTCATCCGCTCCACTGTCTTGCGAAGGAGGCGCATGTAGGTATCGAGGCCCACGGCCTGAGCATATCCCGATTGATCCGACCCCAGGAGATTTCCGGCGCCGCGCATCTCCAGGTCGCGCATGGCCACGGCGTAGCCGCTGCCCAGATGGGTGTAGTGCTCGAGCACCCGCACGCGCCGCATGGCCTCCTCCGAGATGCCGTCGGGGATAACCAGATAGCAGTGGGCGTGGCGGTCGGAGCGACCTACCCGGCCACGGATCTGGTAGAGCTGCGCGAGCCCGAAGCGGTCCGCCCGGTCGATGATCAGCGTGTTGGCGTTGGGGACGTCCAGGCCGTTCTCGATGATGGAGGTACACACCAGCACGTCCACTTCGCCGTTCACGAAGTCGCGCATCACCTCGTCGAGCTGCATGCCCCCCATCTGGCCGTGGGCTACGGCCACCGATGCATCGGGCACCAGAGCGCGCACCTTCCCGGCCGTGCTGTGGATCGTCTCCACGCGGTTGTGGAGGAAGAAGATCTGTCCGCCCCGGTCGAGCTCCCGCGCCAGTCCGTCACACAGGATATGTTCGGTCCACGGGATGACGTGGGTCATGATGGGGACCCGGTCGCGAGGCGGAGTTCGGATGAGCGAGAGGTTGCGCAGGCCGGCCAGAGCAAGCTGGAGGGTGCGTGGGATCGGCGTGGCCGTGAGGGTAAGCACGTCGAGCGAGGTCCGCATCCTCTTGAGCCGCTCCTTGTGGCGGACCCCGAATCGCTGTTCCTCGTCGACGATAAGAAGGCCGAGGTCCTTGAAGGCGACATCCCTGGAGAGGAGGCGATGCGTCCCGATGACGATGTCCAGTGTTCCCTTCCGGGCTTCCTTCAGCAGGCGGCTGGTCTCGTTCGCGCTGCGGAAGCGGTTCAGCGCCCCGATGTTCACAGGGTAGTCGGCGAGTCGTTCTCCGAACGTGCGCGCGTGCTGTTCGACCAGCACTGTGGTGGGCGCGAGGATGGCGACCTGTTTGCCGTCCTGGACCGCCTTGAAGGCGGCTCGAATGGCGACCTCGGTCTTGCCGTATCCGACATCGCCGCAAACGAGCCGGTCCATGGGAGCGCGGGCTTCCATGTCCCGTTTGATGTCTTCGACCGCCCTGCGCTGGTCGCGCGTGTCCTCGTAGAGGAAGGACGACTCCATTTCCCTTTGCCAGCGCGTGTCGGGCGGGAAGGCGTGACCCTCGGCCATCTCCCGGCGGGCGTATAGCTCGAGGAGTTCGGTGGCGACCTTGCGAATGGCCTGCTCGGTGCGCGCCCGCAGATTCTTCCAGCGCTTGCCGCCGATGCGGTGCACGGGGGGAGGCTCCGCGTCCTCGGTGCTGCCCACCCAGCGTTCCAGCAAGTCCAGCCGATACACCGGCACGCGCAGGAGCTCGGCACCCGCGTATTCGATGACGATCGCCTCGATCTTCTCCCCGCCTATGGTGACCCGGTCCAGGCCGCGAAAGCGGCCGATGCCGTGGTCCATATGCACGACGGCGTCCCCCGGAGTGAGCTGGGCTACGCTCTCCAGGGAGGCGGAGCCGCGGAAGCGCCGTCGCCGGCGTATTCGGCGCGAGCGCAGGAAGATCTCGTGATCCGTCAGAACCCGCAGACACGGAACCGAGTCCCGCAGGGTGAATCCCTGCTCCAGCGCTCCCACGGCGAGCTGCGTGCCCGCGGGCAGCCGCGCCTGCCCCCCCATGATCTCTTCGAGGCGCTGAACCTGTCCGTCGTTGTCGCACAGAATCAGGGTCCGGTGCCCGAGATCGGCTCCCTCGCGCAGCGATGTCTTCAGCCGCTTCATGTCCCGCGCAACGGGAGATGGCGGTGCCGTGTCGAAGACCACATGGCCCTCGGCGGGGGCGGCGAGGCTGAGCCCGGGGAAGGAAGCCAGCCGCTCGAGAAGGTCGCCGGGGGGAAGGCAGACGGCGCCGGGAGGGGGAGGGTCGTCGCCGCTCTCCACCGCCTCGTCGTGGCGGCGCACGACCTCGCCCCAGGTGTGGCGGGCGGAAGCCTTCAGGTCGTAGTTCGCCCATCTCGCGACAAACGTGTCCGCCGGAAGCAGGTCGAGAAGGGAGCGCGGCGGGCCGGGAGCATTCGTCCCCCCGCCGGTCTCCAGCCTCACAGGGAGCAGTCGGACTTCGCTGACGGCCTCCTTCGATCGTTGGTCGAAGATGTCGAAGAAGCGCATCGAGCCGACCTCGTCCCCGTGGAACTCGATCCGCACCGGATCGGCGAAGCCGAAGGAGAAGACATCCACGATGCCGCCGCGCACCGCGAACTGTCCGACCTCCTCCACCAGAGGCACTTTGCGGAAGCCTCGCTCGACGAGTTGCCCGACCAGAGGGGTGAGCCCGGGCTCGTCGCCCGCGCGCAGGGTGAGATGCAGGTGGGTGAGCCGGGCGGGAAACGAGGCCAGCTCCTGGAGCGCGCGCGGCGTGGTGACCAGAAGGCGGCAACGGTTGCCGAAGACGGCCTCCACCGCCTCGACCCGGCGCCCCTCGATCTCGACCTGGAAGTCCTCGCTCTCGTAGGGGAGGGACTCGCGCTGCGGATAGGCCACCACGGAGTCCGAACCGAGGAGGGCCTCCAGATCCGCTTCGGCGGCGGTCGCCTTGTCCACGCCGGGGGCGAGGAGCACGAAGACGCGGTCCGGCATCGCGCGGGTCAGGGCGGCGGCCACGGCATGTCCAAGCGATCCCGTCGCTCCTCCGACCCGCAACTCCTGACCGCGGGCGGGAAGCTGCGCGCGTAACGCCTGGAACGGCGCGGTCGCCTCGATCGAGTCGAGGATCAGGTTGCCCGCCGCGTTCATCCGCCTCGAGGGATGGGACGATAGGGTGATGGGCCGGACACGCCCGGCGCGCTGGGGCGCTGGGAGGACTGAGACCGGCGGCCGGTCGCCGCGACGCGGGTCTCCAGCAGCAGCAGCAGCAGGACGGCGAGCAGGAGCCAGCGCCAGAGTTCGGTACCCTGTTGGCTGGCGAAGACGGATCGCCGCCAGGAGGAGGCGTCGGCGCGGTCGTAGGTTGCCCCCAGAAGGGCGCGTAGCGCGGGGTCGCCGATGCGCTCCAGGCGCGACTCCGCCTCGGGAGGATTGACCGCCACCTGCTGCACCAGGGAGTCTCCTGCCAGGAGGCGATAGAGACCCGGCGAACGAGCCACCACCTGGGCATCCGGCCCTGCCGGCTCGACCTCTCCCCCGGCGCCCGCAACCGACGTGACCCCGTCCGGGATCTGCAGCGCATCCCCGACCGTGAGCGACCTCCCTTCGCCCGCGAAGGGCCAGCGGGACACCATCCACTCGACCAGCGGCAGCATGGGTGCCGATACGGCCAGGTTGGTTGCCTCGATGTCCACCGGCGAGGCGAGCAGCAGGTAAGCCCCTCCGGGCGACGTCCCCGTCACGACCCAGGGGGAGCCCGAGTCGAGGGTGGCTTGTACCTGCCCGGGGGACTCCTCTGCGTTGGATACCAGGCGATAGCGGCGCCGCACGCGGATCTCGTCGAGGGAAACGGGCAGCCGGCTTTCGGCCACGCCCGCTTCTCCCGCGCCCCCCACGCTCTCGTAGCGCCAAGGGATCTCGGCCAGCAGGAGCTGCCGGTTGAGTGCGGGCAGCATCGCCCCGTCGGAGGGCGGGGCCACGATGGCGGCGGAGCCGGCGGGCCGGGTGTCCAGCCCCGCGCCCCCCACGCTGACCAGCACCTGCGCGGCCTCCCGGGGAACCGACTGCGCCCGCCCCGCCCGGGCCAGCACCTCAATCGCCTGCTCGAAGAAAAAGCTGCCCTCGCCTTCGAGGGAGACCCGCACGGGCGGCCGCACCGAGACCGAGAAGTAGCGGCGGTCGTCGCCGCGCAACGCGTCGGGGTCGATCTCCGCGTAGCCGCTCACCATCCCCCCGGCGAACGGGCCCACGCCGAGCAGGGCCTGCGACCCCGCCGTGATGGTCGTGGCTCCAACGGTGCGCCCTCCCGCCACCAGGCGCACGGCCAGGGTGTCGCGGCCGCCCTCCGTGCCGCCGACCGCGATCGATACCTGGGAGCGCTCGTTGGCCATCGGCGCGAGTCCTCCTCCAATCAGGACATCGCGCAGATAGCGGTTGTCCGCCGCGAAGGGCGGGGGTTCGAAGACCAGCAATCGGGTTTCGGCGGCCAGCGAATCGAGGCCCCCTCCCGGGAACGCGGTGGCCTGGAGGTCCGACAGCAGCTGAATCTCGGACTCCTCGAGAGGGACCGCGGAGACGAGGGCGACGGCTCTCTGGAGGGCGGCCACGAGCTCGCCGCGGGCGCTGCTCGCCTGCGTCTCCAGCACGCGCGCGCGTGCTTCGATACGGGATCCCGGGACCGCCACGTCCCAGGGCTCTCCCGCCCGCACCACCCAGATGCGATCCTCAGGGCCGGCTTCGTCGATCGTTTCCAGAGCGAGGGCCTTCAAGCGGTCCAGCACTCGCTGTCCTCCCTGGACCAGCCCCGAGCTGAGCGAGTTGTCGAGGATGATGACCAGAGCGGTGGGCCTGTGCGTTCCGCCCGCTCCTCTCCAGTACATGCGGCTGCCGGCCAGCACCAGGAGAAGACAGATGGAAATCCGCAGGATCAGCAGGAGGAGCTGCCGGATGCGGATGGTGCGCGCGTGATCGCGGGTGGCGCGCAGCAGATAGCGCAGGGCGGGGAACGGGATGCGGCGGAGTTCATGGCGGTGGAACAGGTGAAGAATCAGCGGGACGGCGACGACCGCCGCCGTGGCCAGGAAGAGAGGGTTCAGAAAGCCCACGCCGCCGGCTCCTATCCGAGCCTTTGCCGCTTGCGCAGATAGGCCCTCAACGCACGCGAGAAGGGCTGGCTGGTCTCGATCAGCCTGTAGTCGACCCCGTAGGGCACGGTGGCGCGCTCCCACTCGGCAATCGCGCTTGCCACCGCCTCCCGGTACTCCCGGCGCATGTCCGGCACGCTGATCTGCAGCTCATCGCGGGTCTCGGGATCGAAGAAGCGCACATCGCCCGCGGGCGGCAGGTCTCGCTCGCCGGGGTCCAGAATGTGGAAGACGAGAACCTCGTGGCCGTAGTGCCTCAGATAGCGCAGCGCGAGACGGGTTTCCTCCGGATCGACCAGGAGGTCGGAGAGGAGTACGACCAGGCCGCGTCGCCGCAGCCGTCCCGCGATATCGCGCAGTGCCGAGTGTGGGGAAGTCAGCCCGGTGGGTTGCAGGGGCCCGAGGCGCCGGATGATCTGGTGCCACTGCTTGCGCCCGCCGCTGGGTCCCAGCCGCGCCTGGATCTCGTGGTGGAAGGAAGCGAAGCCCACCAGGTCTCCCTGCCTCAGGAGCACGAGCGCGATGCACGCCAGGAGATGTTTCGCATACCACGACTTGGTCGCGAGCGTCTCCGGCTGCGAACTCCATCCCATGGACAGGCTGTTGTCGAGCAGGAGGTAGGCGCGCAGGTTGGTCTCCTCTTCGTACTGCTTCACGTAGAATCGGTCCGACCGCCCGTACATGCGCCAGTCGATGTAGCGCAGGTCGTCGCCCGCCTGGTAGGCGCGGTGCTCCGCAAATTCTGCGGAGAAGCCCCGGTGCGGCGAGCGGTGCAGGCCCATGAAGAACCCTTCCACGACGTGCCGGGCGATGAACTCGAGGCCGCCGATCCCGGATAGCGCAACCGGATCCATCAGGTCGGCTCGGCGGCGGCCCGGCACGCCGGGGTTGCGGCCGACGGGCGCGGAAGTGTTGGCTTCGTTCATGGTAGCGTAGTGTAGAGAACCAGGGCGGAGGATGCCATGCCCCTGGCGTTTGCATATTGGTGGAGCATGCGTGTCCGCGGGAGCCGTCGCGGCGTCTCCGGGAATAGACGGCAACGTGACTCCGGGGTGACGTTCCCCGGGGCGAAAGGCGGGGTGCGGGGCATCTCACGCCTGCGGAGGAGGGCCGTTCTGCTGGCACGCATAGTGCAGGCCTGAAGGATGTTGCGTTTCGGCGGTCGCTGGCGATGGCTGGGGGGGGAGATCAGGACAATGCGCATGGGCTGGCTCAGCGCCCCGATGCTCGGGGCGGCGCTTCTGTGTGCGGCACAGATGGCCGCGCAAGAGCCGACTGCGGTCCAGGGCGACGTGCTGGAGGCGCGGATCTGGCTGGACCGCGGCGTGGATCCGGTTCTGCGGCGAGGGGATCAGGTGAGGGTCTACTACCGCGCCTCTCGCGATGCCTTCGTGAGCATTTTCCATATCGATACCAACGGCTTCGCGCGCCTGCTCCATCCAGGGTCCCCCACCGACGACCACTTCGTGCTGGGCGGCCGCGACTATCGGGTGCTCTTTCCGGAGTCGCGCTATTGGCATGTCGACGAGGATGAAGGCAAGGGCTACCTCTTCATCGTCGCTTCTCCGGAACCGCTCGACTTCTCGAACTTCACCTACTCCCGTCGGCGGGGGGGATGGGACATCACTGCGATGGCGCAGACCGGGTATCGCGATCCGTTTCTGGTGATGGACGATGTCGTTGCGGCGCTGATTCCCCAATGGTGGGCCGAGGACTACGCGCTCGATTTCCACGCGTACGACGTCGATCAGCCCCACGACTACCCGCGCTTTCTGTGCTACGACTGTCACGGGTTCATCCCGATATTCGACTGGAATCCGTACGATTACTGGTGCACCGATTTCCGGGTTGTGATCCACGACGATCCCTACTACTACCCGGTGTATCGGTACCGTGGCGACAGGGTCGTCTACACGCGCCCGGTCGCCCGGTTGCGTCCCATGTTCGACTTCAAGGAGCGCGCGGGGGACGAGCCGGCGACTCCGCTCATCCGGAGCCGCACCCCAACCCGCCCGCGGTTGCCGGCGCGGGATGTCGATGTGGGGGCCGGGGCGCCGCGCGCGACCCCGGAGGGGCGGGACGCGCCCGCCGTTCGGCTGCCCCGCCCGGACGAGCCTCTCTGGCCGTCGGCCATGAGGCAGCCGGGCGAAGGGGCCACGGCGTCGCCAGAGGCCGAGCCCGCCGGGGGGCGGGTTCCGCCCGTGGCGACCGATCCATCCGGGGCCGCGGGTCGCCGGGTCCCGGTCGAACGGGTTGATCCCAGGGTGAGGCCGAACCCGGCAGGGGGGAGCGCGGCGGGTCCACCGCTACCGGATCCACTGCCACGGGGCGCCCGCGAACGGTCCGTCCAGGAAGTGCCGGCCGGCACTCGCTCTGCGGAAGGCCGGGAGGAGCGGCCCGTGTTGCGGCGGCGGCCCGAGCCGCCCGCGGCCGGGTCCACCCAGCCCCCGGCGGCTCGGCCCCGCACGCCTTCCTCCGGCCCGCCGCCTCCGACCCGCCGCCCCCTGCCGCGCCCGCCGGTTCCGTTCTCGTGACGACACACCCGTCCGGGACTCGGCGTTCGCCCTGACCGGTCTTTCGAGTCCGGGCGCGCTACCCTTCGGGCGTTTCCGCCCGCCTGACTACGCCGGTCACCGCCTTCCCCCCGGCGGCGGGTTCCCCGACCCGCCGGGGGCCTTCTCGGTACCGAAAGGCTCCACCCCGGCACCCGGACAGAAGTCTCCGGTCCCCCGGAAGTGGGTGTCCATGCATCGCAGTTCGGACCCGAGGCCCACCAGCAGATCCACCGTCCCGGGATAGGACGGCCGCGAGAAGTAGCCCGCCCGGCCCCCGCGCGCCATGTCGGCGGTGGACTGGCCCAGCCGGCTGAGCGCGCCCACATCGGCACCCATCGACACCAGGTACTCGATGAGGTCGTTTCCGCCCCGCACCGATGCGTAGTGCAGGGGCGTGTAGCCCCAGGAGTCCGGGAGGTTGACGTCGGCGCCGTGCTCCTCGACCAGGTATTTCACGGTGTTGAGGAAGCGGTTGTGCACATGGTTCATCAGGAAGGCGCCGAGCCCCATGTATCCGCCGCCCGCCGCCGCGTGGATGGGATACATGTTGGGGGTGCCCTCGGGGATCATGGGCAGCCCGGAATCCTCTTGCAGGCGCCCGTCGTTCTGACGGCCCTCGCGCATCCCCGGTTCCGGCCAGGTGGTCGGGATGTCGGGGTCGGCGCCGTGTGCCACCAGCGCCTTCATGGCGGGCAGGTCCTGGGCCAGCGCTGCTCGCCAGAAGGGGGTGGCCCCTGTGAGGTTGAGGCCGAGCTTGCCGCGCAGGAAGTCCGAGTACCACAGATGCGTCCTGATCGGCACGTTGGGGTCGGCCCCGGCCGCGAGCAGCGCGTTCAGGACATCCATGTGCGTGGTCGCCTGGTTGTCGTGTGCGCGCGGATGGGGATGGTCGGTGAACTTGAAGGCCCACTGCGTCTGCAGCACCGCGAACAGTGGGAAGACGCCGTCGGTGTGAGTGGCCAGGTCGGGGTCGGCGCCCCGCTCGACCAGCAGCATCGCCATGTCGAACTGGCCGTTGAGCGCGGCCATGGTCAGCGGGCTGCTCCCGTCGCCGCCGACCTGGTCGATATCGGCCCCGCCGTCCAGAAGCACCCGCGCGACCTCCAGATGGCCCTCGCGCGCGGCGTGGAGCAGGGCGGTCATCCCGCCCGTCCTGCCGACCAGGGTCTCGTACATCGGGCGCTTGTCGATCTCCGCCTCGCTGACGTAGCCCGCGGGCGTGTCCCAGGCCGGTACGCGCAGGGAAAGGTCGTCCGGCTGGAAGTCCTCTAACTGCTTCTCGAGTTCCCCCGAGGCGAGGAACTCCCGCTGGACTGCGAGCGCGGCCTGCACCTCGGCGGCGGTGGGCGCCCTGGCGGTTCCGCCTTCGGATTCCCGCTGGATCTCGGACAGCGCCTCGATCAGGCGTCCCTGCGCCGCGCTGCTGACCGCCATCCGGCGCAGCACGTCCACGACCTCGGTGCCGATCGACGGGTCGGCGCCGTGGCGCAGCAACTCGGCCGCGGCCGCCGCCCGCCCGGCTGCTGCGGCGAAAATCAGCGGCGTCTGCCCGGCCGACATCTCTCTCGCGTTCACTGGCGCGCCGTGCTCCAGCAGCAGCCGAACCGCGCCCTCGCCGCCGCGCGCCTTCGCCGCCAGGTGGAGGGGAGTCACGCCGCTGGAGGTCGTCACCGCCCCCGGTTCGGCCCCCGCTTCCAGAAGGGCGCCCACCACCTCCGTGTGTCCCGCGCCGCCGGCCAGATGCAGCGGCGTGTAGTCACCGATGCGCGTCGCCGCCCCGGTCTCGGCCCCGGCGCCGATCAGGAGGTCCACGATATCCAGATGTCCCTCGCGGGCCGCCAGGTGCAGCGCCGTCAGGCCGTCTCCCTGGGCGAGGTTGGGGTCGGCGCCCTCCTCGAGCAGCGTCTGCACCGCGTCCGCGTCGCCTCGCTTCACCGCCTCCAGAAGCCCGTCCTGAAGGGGCGCGGCGGCGACGGCCAGGACGACCGCCAGAACCGCGCCGGCGACCCCCATCCGGCGCCCGAGCTTCGTCCCGGAGCCGAGGCTCATCGTCCACTCCGCGTGCTCACAGACCGACCCATCGGAAAGCTGAGCGGGAACTCCCCGGTGCTGTCCCCGAACGCGTGCATGTTGTCGTGCCCGAGGCGCTGCATCAGGCTCACGAACACGTTGGCCATCGGGGTGCCCTTGGGCGCCCTCAGATGCAGGTTGCCCTCGAGCGCTCCATTGGCGTGTCCCATGAGCAGGAGCGGGCAGCGCCGGTGGTTGTGCAGGTTCGGGTCTCCCATGGGGGAGCCCCAGATGATGGCGGTCTTGTCGAGCAGCGACGTCTCGCCCTCCATGGTGTTCTTCATCTTCTCGAGGAAGTACGCCATCTGCCCCAGGCGATGGGTGTTGATGACGTTGAACTCCATGATGGCGGACGGGACGTTGCCGTGGTGCGACGACGCGTGGAACGACTTGCTGGTGCCGCTGTCGGGGAAGGTGTCGTTCTGCAGGTCGAAGCCCGTCTTGAAGGTGATGACCCGGGTCATATCCGCTTGCAGGGCGAGCACCTGGAGGTCGAACATCAGGCGCATGTGGTCTTCCCAGCGGTCCGGGATGCCCGACGGCGCCTCAGGCATCCGCCGCTCCTCGCCGCTCGAGTTCTGCGCCTCCACCAGCTCGATTCGCCGCTCCAGCTCGCGGATGTGGGTGGCGTACTGGTCCAGCGCCTGACGGTCCAGCGCCCCCAGCTCCCGCTTCAGGTCGTTCAGTTCGACCAGCACCCAGTCGAGCAGGCTCTGGTTGTTGCGCAGCCGCACAGCGCGGTCAGCCGGAGAGTCGCCGGCGCCGAAGAGCTGCTCGAACACCCGCCTGGGCTCGCGGATCGCCGGCAGCGGCTGGGTGGGCGACGCCCAGGCCAACGTGGTCGTGTACGCGCAATGGTAGTTGTAGGCGCACCCGCCTCCCCGGTCCATCTGCTCGGTCGTAATCTCCAGCGAGGGAAGGGCGGTGTCCTGTCCGAAGCGCTCCGCGTGGACCTGGTCCAGGGACTTGCCCAGGAAGACGTCAGCCTGGGTCTGCAGGGGATGCGCCTGAGTGAGGAACACCGCCGTGGAGCGATCGTGGTCGCCGCCGATTTCCGCTGCCTGATAGGGCTCCGCCATGCGCACGTCGGTATTGCTGACGATGGTCAGATATTCGCGGAACCGCTCCAGAGGCTTGAGCTGGCTCTCCGCCTTCAGCTCGAAGTCGCGTCCGGCCGTCGCCGGAGCGAACAGGTTCTGCGCGTCCCCCCAGTCGTTGCCGCCTGCGCACCCCATCGATTCCTCGACGCAGACCAGACGCGTGAACTCCGACTGCGCCGCGTCGGTCCACGGCCTGCCCGCCGGGACCATCGCGTCGAGGAAAGGCAGGGCCACGGACGCTCCCGCACCTCTGAGAAAAGTGCGCCGCGAAAGGTGGCTTCCCGTGATGAAATTCATGGACGAGCTTCCTCCATCGAGTGACTCAGTTCGTGTAGAGCCTCTGCGCGATCTCGTTGGTCAGGTTGGGGTTGGCGTTCACGTCCTCGGGAGAGGGCGGCCAGCGCAGATGGATCCCCATCGCCTTGTTCTGGTCGAACCAGCGATACGGGAAGATCTCGTAGTAGCGCATGTCCTGCCAGCGCCGCATCTCCAGCCAGAACTCCACCCGGCGCTCGTGCTGGAGCTGGGCCATGATCTCGCCGGCGTCCATGCTGGTGAAGTCCGGCAGGTCCGAGAGCGCATGCTCGGTGGGCGGCCAGCCTCTCGAGGCGTCTCCCCAATCTCCCGACATCGTCCGGGTTCTCGCCGCCGCGCGCGTATTGTTGATCCACTCGACGGCGCCCGAGAGATCCCCGGCCAGCAGGCGGGACTCGGCGATGATGAGCATCGCCTCCGCCGCCCGGCTGAGCGGGAGAGGAGTTTCGCGTGCGGAGAACTTCAGGTTGTAGGCGGTGATGCCGAGAGGCTCGGTGCGGACTGTTTCCTCGTGCGGGATGCGCGGGTCCCACTCTCCGGTCACCGGGTCCGGCAGGAAGAGATAGATCTCGTCTATCCGATTGGTGCCGCCGAAGGGACCTCCCAGAGAGGATGCCGAGTTGGAGCCGCCGGGGGCGCCGAAGCGCAGCGAAACGTTGTAGTCCGCGGCGGTCGCGAGCGCCTGCCGGGCCGCCGATTCCGCCTGGTCCATCAGGCTGCGATCCATGTTGCCCTGCAGGTGGGTGCGTTCGTAATAGAGCGAGCGATAGGCGCGCGCGACCTGCCCCATCGCGCCGGCGGCCAGGTTCACGTCTCCCGCGGCCTGCGCCACCTGGGCGGCTTGCTGGAAGCGATCGAGAGCGTCTCCGATCACGTCGATGGGGCCGCGCAGCTCACCCTCCGCCCCGTAGACGATGACGTTGTAGTGATCGGCCATGGTGATGCGCGCGATGCCGCCGAAGAAGTACGCCCGTGCGACGCCCAGGTCGTTGCCTCCAGCCGAAGTGAGGCGATCGGCCACTTCGTCCGCGAGCCAGCGGGCCTGCGCCAGGCCCCGCCAGTGGCCCTCCACGGCCGAATTGGACGCCAGCCGGTTCCCGCGCATGGCGTCGATGTTCTCAAGCTGGGTGGTGGGATGGAACAGCTCGTCGCTGAGCAGCCCATGGCGCGTCAGCAGCCCCGAATACGTGCCCGTGATGTTGCCCTCGGGTGTGTTGGCCAGCGTGCCCAGAAGCTCCTTTCGCTCCAGGTCCTCGTCCAGAAGGCTCGCCGGGTTGTCGACCTCCAGGAAGTCGCTGCAGCCGATGGCGGCGGCCAGCAGCACTCCCGCGGCGAGGGCCAGGAAGCCCCTGCCTTCTCCGGTTCCGGTGGTTCTTCCGATACCACGATCTCCATGCTTCTTCATCCGTCGACTCCCTTGTGTCTTGTGCATCTTCATCGTTGCCTCCACAGGTTGCGGCCCGATCAGAACTGGGCCCTGAGGGAGAAGACCAACCGTCTGGGAGTCGGCACCTTGAGGTAGTCGACGTTCTGGGTGAAGTAGCTGGCGCCGGCGGTGCCCGCTGCGATGCCGCGGGTGCCTGGATCGATCCAGCCGTTCTTCGGCGCCTTCAGGTAGTCACTGAAGACCTTGAGGTTCTTAACGCCCACGCTGATCTGCGCGCTGGTGGCGGCGAGGCGCTCGGCGAACGCATCGGGCAGCTGCCAGGAGACCGTGGCCTCGGCCCAGCGCAGATAGTCGCCCGGATAGACGGTGTTGGAGATGACCCCGTTGTGCTTGCGGCCGTACTCGTCCACCAGACGCTGTTTCTCTTCGGTGCTGGCATTGGGGTCGTTGAGGGTATACTCGAGCGTCGCCACCAGCGGGCCGTTGCCCAGCGCGTTGCGCAGGTGATCGGTCTCGTTCGAGACGATGAATCCGCCCGCCGCTTCCAGGATGTTGCGGATGTTGAAGCTTCCGACCTGCATGGAGCTGCGGATGTCGAGGGTCCAGTTGGGCTGGGGTCTGCCGATCACCGCCAGCGAGTCGGTGCCGTCGGCCGCCTTCAGGATATTTGGAGCGATGTCCCGGCGGGTGCGGAGTTCGTCGATGGGGCCGGACAGAATGTAGGGCTGGTTGGGGTCGACGATGGGGGCGATCCAGATGCCGGGCCACATTCCCTCATAGAGGGAGTGGAAACGGCGCCGGCTGCCGAGGCGCCGGTCCGGCAACCCGCCCAGGTCGTCCGCCCACTGCTTGAGATAGGTGGGGCTGAGGGTAAGATCCCAGGTGAAGCCGGGGGTCTGCACCAGCCGCGCGTCGGTGGTGAGTTCGAGCCCCCACGACTTGAGCGTGCCCAGGTTGCGCAGCTGGGAGCGGGTGAACCCGTCGCCGGGCGAGGGCGGCACCGGAAGCAGCGCGTCGTTGGTGGTCTGGTTGAAGTAGACCAGCTCCATGCCGAAGCGGCCGTTGAGCATCCCGGCCTCGATCGCCATCTCGATCTCCGTGGAGCGCTCGGGCTTGAGTTCCGCATTGCCCAGGTTCTGGGGCGTCAGGTAGCCGCCGATGACGCTGCTGTTCGGGTTCCAGGTGCGCTGGGCGTCGAAGGCGCCCGGCTGCAGGCCCGAGGCTCCCAGCGCCGCGCGCAGCCTGAACTCGTTCATCCAGCCGACGTTCCAGAAGTCGTACTCGGAGACGACCCAGGACACGCCCGCCTTGGGATACACCTGCAGGCCGAAGTCCTCGCCGAAGGCCGAGTTGCCGTCCGCGCGCACGCCGCCGGTCAGGAAGAGCCGGTCATCGAGCCCGATCTGGCCCTGGACGAAGAGGCCCGCGTTGATGACCTCCTCGTAGCCTTCGCTCACGCCCGTGATCTGGGCGCCCCCGCTGAGGGTCTTCAGGGTGGGGGACCCGAACTCGCGCACACGCGCCGACTCGTACGCCTGCACCTCGCGGAAGCTCTGGCCGCCCACGGTTACGTTCCCGACCAGTCCGTCGCTGATCTGGGTCTCCCAGTGGGTGCTGAAGTCCAGCGTCGTGGTGGCGAACCGCGAACTCCGCACGCTCTTGCTGCCCGTCACCGCTTCGGCGACCACGCCCTGGGGGAAGAAGCTGCTGAAGCGGCTGTCGATGAAGTTGTGCCCCAGCTGAAGAGTGGAGGTGAGTCCCTCCGCCCACTGGTAGACCAGCGAGGCGTTGAGCATGGTGTTCACGGACTCCTGGAAGTTCTCCGTGATGCGGCTGGCCAGGAGGGGCGTGTAGGCTCCGTGGGGATTGGTCTCGGTGGCCCGCAGCGGATTTCCGAGCATCAGGTTGCCGAAGAGGTCGCCCCAGCCGGGGGTTGCCGTCCTCAGGTTGCGCCGCACGATGTTCACCCCGATCTGGCTGGTCAGCTTCTCGGTGTGGGTGAAGTCGAAGGAGGCGCGAACCGACTGGTTCGCCAGCTCGTTGTTGGGCGAAGGATTCACCTCTTCCATGAGGCGCCCCGACAGGTAATAGCGCAGGCCGGGCGTCCCGCCCCGTACGGACAGGTTGTAATTCTGATGGTACGCAAACTCCGTGTTCTCCGCGTACGGATTCTCGCAGAGGAGCACGTGGTCGGCGGCGTTGTATCCGCAGTTATCCGGGAAGGCGCGCGGGAAGCTCAGGTGCTGGAGGTCGGTGGAGAAGGCGTACACCGGCGCGCCCGTCTGTCCCCGCTTGGTGAAGATCTGGATCACGCCGCTCGAGGCCTCGGTGCCGTAGAGAGTGGCCGCGGCGGCGCCGCGGATGACCTCTACCCGATCGATGTCCTGCGGGTTGATGTCCTGCAGCCGGTCGGTGCGCGCGGACGACGCGCTCTCGGTCGCGTTGTCCATGCGGACGCCGTCCACGTAGATGAGGGGGCTCTGCCGCTGGCTGATGCTCGACGTGCCCCGCAGCACGATCGCGCTGCCGGCGCCGGTCTGGCCTCCGGAGATCAGGCCGCGGGCCCCGGCAAGACGTCCCACCAGCGCGTCGGCGAGGCTGGTGATGGGCGCGATCGCGAGTTCGTCGGCCGTGACCGACGTGATGGTCTGTCCCAGACGGCGGCGCTGGGTGGGAGCGCCGGTCCCGGTCACCACGATCTCGTCGAGGTTCAGGGCCACCTCCTGGAGCTCGAAGTTCACCTCGCTGGTCTGGTCAACCGTGACGGTGACCTCCATGGTGGCGGCCGCGAAGCCGATGCGTTCCACGCGAACCGTGTGCGTGCCGGCGTTGATGCCCAGCAGCAGGTAGCGCCCGTTGGAGGCGGAGAGCGCCCCGACGCTCAACTCGGGCAGGAACACCTGCGCCGAGGAGATGGGCTGGCCGGTGGCGGCGTTGGTGACGCGCCCCGTGATCTGCCCCTGCTGGGCTGCCAGGGGGGCGGCCCACAGGAGCGCGATGGCGGCGAGGGTGGCGTACTTCGGCGCCGCGCGGGCGCTGGTCGCCGTGGATCGGGTTTCGAACATCTGGTCTTTCATTGAACCTCCTGTGTTTGCCGCATACGGAAGGGTGCGCTCTTAATGATTCCCAATATAATCGACGATATGCTGTAGTTGCTGTCTGCCGCCATCCTCGTAATGGCGCGGATGGTCGGTTGGTCGAGGTGGTCCGCCGGACGCCCGAGCGCGTACGACAGCAGATGCTCGGTGAAGTTGCGCGCGAGGGGTATCGGGCGCTTCAGCAGGACGACGGCCAGCTCGCCCGGCGTGCTGAGGGCGGTGCCGTCGTAGAAGACGCCCCGGGTGTCGAGCGGGGCCATGTTCTCTCGCACCCGCCATCGGCCGGTCGCGTCGAAGTTGTCGAGGGCCAGGCCGATCGGGTCGATGAAGTTGTGGCAGGAACTGCACACCGGGCTGCTGCGGTGCAATTCCATGCGTTCGCGCGTGGTCAGAGGACGTCCCTCGTCGGCGTCGGGACTTCCCTCCAGGGTCGGCACGTTGGGCGGAGGCGGAGGCGGAGGCGTCCCCATGAGGACCTCCATGACCCACTTTCCGCGCAGCACCGGAGACGTGCGGCTCGACATGGAGGTCAGGTGCAGCACGCTCCCGTGGCCGAGGACGCCCCGGCGCCGACCATCCGGGTAACCGATTCGACGAAAATCCTCGCCCACGAAATCGCCTTCGATGCCATAGTGCCGCGCGAGCCGCTGGTTGAGGAAGGTGTAGTCGGCGTCGAGCAGTTCGAGCAGGCTGCGGTCCTCCCGCACCAGGTATTCGAAGAGCAGCTCGGTTTCCCGCACCAGGGCATCGGCGAGCTGCCGCGAGAAGTCCGGATAAAGATACGATTCCGGCCACACCTTGCCCACGTCCTGCAGGCGAAGCCACTGGTGGGCGAAGCGAGTGGCGAGGGTCTCGGAACGGGGGTCCGCCAGCATGCGCTCGACCTGACGCTCCAGCACCACCGGATGGGAGAGCCGGCCGCCGCCGGCGAGTGCCAGCAGCTCCTCGTCGGGCACCGTGGCCCACAGGAAGAAGGAGAGCCGGGTGGCGAGGTCGATGTCGCTCAGCGGGTAGCCTTCCCCCGGCCGGGTGTCGGCCGGCTCGCGCTCCAGCCGAAAGAGGAACTCCGGCGACACCAGAATCGCCTGCAACCCCATCTGTACCCCGGCCTCGAAGCCCGCCTCCGACGCGGCCGCGTCGGAGAAACCCATCAGATCCGCGACGTCGTCAGCGGGCGGAGGCCGCCGGTAGGCGCGGGTCGCGAGACCTGTGAGGATCGATGCCGCGCAGGGACGCGCCTCCTCGTCCGACGAGGGGCGACAGGTGAAGACCCGGTGCCGGCTCTCGGTCTCTGCCACGCCCGAGACGTTGCTCGGGCCGGTGAT
Source organism: Longimicrobiales bacterium (assembly GCA_965237885.1). Lineage (GTDB taxonomy): Bacteria > Gemmatimonadota > Gemmatimonadetes > Longimicrobiales > Gaopeijiaceae > BD2-11. The sequence goes on from CBDEGN010000002.1 coordinate 3,304,035, forward strand.
GAGCAGTTCTTTCAGGTGGGTGAGGCCGGTCACGCCGTAGTTGCCTCCCGCCGTACCCGCCGCCGACCAAGCGGTCGGGCTGAAGCGATCCTCGTAGGGTCCCTCGACGAGGTTGACGAACGCGGCCGACACCTTGCGCTGTCCGGCGAGAACGAAGATGGGCTCGGTCTCAATGGCGGGCACGGTGCGCGCGGCGTTGTATTCGAGCTTCAGGAGCGCGACGGGCTCGCCATCCATGGAGATGTCGATGTCTTCGGCGGCCACCTGGTTGCCGCTGCCGAAATCCGTCTCCACCCGGAAGACGTACTCCCCGTCGGCGGGAAAGTCGTGCGTCACCACCATCCCGCCCCGCGTACCGAAGGGCGCGCCCTCGATATGGTCCCAGGCGTGCTGCGACACCTCCATGGGGTTCCTGTGCTTGGTGGTGGACGAGAGCGCCTGCGGGTTCCCGATCGCGAGCCGGCTCACGTCGGCGGCGGCCTTGAGGTAGGAGTCGAGCAGGGTGGTCGAGAGCGCCTGGGCGGCGGACATGTTGTCGAAGCTCCCCACCAGCAGGTCGGCGGGAAGCCATTTGCCCGCGTCCACCTCCAGGCCCAGGAGTTCCCGGATCACCCGTTCGTACTCGGCCCGGCTGAGCCGCTGGAACCGGCGTGTGCCCACGTTGGGCGCGGCGCGGGCTACCTCGTCCACCGTGGACTCGAGCGTCTCCGCCAGCGCCAGCAGGGTGTCGGCCGTCGGACGCGGAAATCCGGGAGGCGGCATCATGCCGGCGCGCAGCTTGCGGATGATCTTCTCCGCGGCCTCCCGCTCCTCGGCGGCCTGCTCGACCGCGAACCCCTGCAGCGAGAGGTTGCCGGTGAGAAGCGCGTCGTTGTGGCACACCACGCAGTACTGCTGAACGACTGCCGTGAGCGCCGGGGAGGCTACGGCGGGGGAGGGAGGGGTGGCCGGGATCGCGAGGACGGCGTCAGGCTCACCGGCCGGCGAAGGCCGGCCGGTGGCGGAGGAGCCGCCGCCAAGGGCGAGGCACACGCCCACCACGGGCCAGGCTGCGAGCAAGGCCAGGCGCGGGCGATTTCTCGTCATGTGTTGTCCTCGAGACCATGGGGAAATCGGTGTGCGTCCGCATCCACAACCTGGAACATCCAGAGCGTTCTATTAATACAGTGTGAGAGCCGATACCGCACGGGCCGGGCGTACCGGGGGCTACGGTCCAGCGGGGTACCGGTGTGCCCCGCTGGGGCTTGTGAACACCGCCAGGGATGCCTGCATCACGTGCCGGTCGGCGTCAGGCGGAGCGTCACCGTGCGCCGCCCCTCGCCGTCGGCGAAGTCGACGCGAAGGCGTGTGCCAGCGGCGTCGGCGCGCTCGGCCGCTGGCCCGGCAGTCGTCACGCGAACTGCGTCACTCGATGGGACCCCTTGCACAGCGGTTCCATAGAGGTCGACCAGGTACTCATGTGACGCGGTGCCCTCGATGGCCAGAATCCACCCGTCTCCGTCGGCCGCCAAATCGAGGATCCGGAGTCCGGTGCTCCGCTGGCCCGGCTGCAGATCGATGCGCGGCGGCGCCACCGACAGCCCGCCCTCCCAGGTGAGCACGATCTCGCTGACGCGGTCCTGGCCGGCCGGTGGCTGCTGGTCCTGACGCCCGGAGGCAGCGCCTGCCGGCACCGGGACGGTTCCATCGCCGGACACTTGAACCGGGGCGCCATCCACCGCGACTGAAACGTTGCGCGCACCCGCGGGCACGTCCGGGACGAACTGCAATTCGAGGGCCGGCCCCTCGCTTCGAATCACGGTACGCCGCTCGCCCCCATCCGCCATCCACCGCTGGCGGATCTCGACATCCAGCACGGTCTCGCCGGCACGCAGTCGTCGCACCGCCGCGCCCGACCAGTCCGGGGGCAACTGCGGCGCCAGCCGGGCCCGCCCCAGCGGCGCATCCGGCTCCCATCCGAAGACACCTCTCAACAGCGGAGTGGCGAGCATGGAGCTGGCGAAGAACTGGTGCGGCACGGTCTGGTCCAGCGGCTGGTAGAAGGTCCCCGAGAAGAGTTCGCCGTGGCGCCCCAGGCTCCAGTCGAACGTCATCTGCTTGACCGCGTCCATCAGGTGGAAGCCCGCCCAGGGGCGGCGGTAGCGGTACTGGCCCCAGGCCGCGAACCCGGTCACGAAGGGCCACACGGTGCCCATGTTGTACTGGAGCGGATCGTACAGCTCGCTCTCCGTCGAGAGCATGTGCGCGCCCCAGTCGGAGGAGATTCGATCGCTTGCCATTCGGGTCATCGTGCTGCGGGCTCGCTCTCCGTCGAGGAGGCCGAAGGCCGCAGCGGTGGCGGGCCAGACGGTCAGGTTGTCGTTGGTGCCGCCGCCGGCCAGGATCCCGAAGGCGTGGTGTCCTTCCGCCTCGCGCCAGTAGTCCCGGTTCAGCGTCCTCCTGGCCACCGGCGCGATCCGCGCGGCCGCGGCTGCGAGCTCCCGGTCCGCCATCCGCTCCGCCATCGCGAGCGTGCCTTCCAGCGCGGCCACCCAGACCCCCGCCAGGTAGACGTCCTGGTGCAGCGCTTCGCCCAGACCGCCCACCTCGACCGCGCCCAAGCCGCCCACCGTGTTCTCGATGATGCCGTCGCCATCGGTCTCGGCGGTGAGGCACCACGCCCACGCGCGCCGGTAGGCGGGCCACAGTTCGCGCAACAGGTCGTCGTCGCCGCTGGCGCGCCAGTACTGGTAGAGCGCGAACATCCAGTACGGGGTCGTGTCGGCGTGGTAGTAGGCGTAGGGGTAGCTGCCGAACCAGTCGATGTGCGCGGCGGCCTGCGAGATCTCATGGGTGATCTTGCCGTCTTCCCGCTGATACCGGGCGAGGAACACCAGTTCCTCGGCCACCAGCTCCCACTGGCCGAGGGCGTCCATGGCGAAGGTGTTGATCGCCGCGTCGCCGCCGAAGAACCAGCCGAAGCCGGGGCGGGTGCCGTTGCCCGAGAGCCCCCATCCGGCCACGAAGCCGCACCCCAGTTCGGGGTTGCAGACCCGCTGCTCCTCCAGGTTGACCTTGGCCCATTCGAGGGCGAGATCCAGCTCGGGATCGGGGGTCTCGACAGAGACGGTGCTGCTGAGCACGGACTCGGCCCATGCCCGGGTGTCCCGATAGAGCATCTCGGCGCCCGCGATCAGCCTGCCGTAGCGGGCGAAGACGGTGTCGCGCGGGGCGGTCCCGGCCGTTACCGCGATGGGAATGAACTCGCGCCGCGCCCGCTCCGGGTCGACCGGGATGATCATCGTGCGGGGGGCCTCGCCCAGCTGATGCGCCGGATGCTCCACCGAGTTGGTGGCCCATGGCGAGCCCACGACCGCGTTGCGCGTCTGCAGGCTCTCGGAGAGGACAAAGAGACGACGCCCGGCGTCCCAAAACGCGTACTGGCCCCCGATGGAGCCGGGCCACATGTAGTTGAGGACGGGTTCGAACTCGACGACGACCTCCATCGGCTCCAGACTCTCCACTTCCAGCAGCACGAGGATGCCCGGGGAGGCGGTGTCGGCGGGCGCCAGGATGTGCTGCCGCACCTGGAAGGCCGCGTGGCTGTACGTGATGGTGGTGAGTTCCGGCCGGACCTGCACGCTGCGCGCCACTTCGCTTCCCGGGATCGGCGCCCCGTAGCTCGCGGTCGAGAAGCTCAGGCGAAAGGCGTTGCCGACCTTGAGCGGGTGCACCCACAGCTCGGCTTCGCCCGTCTCGAGTCCCAGCCAGGCCGCGCGCGGGCCGACCACGCCGAGGTATTCCCCGGGCCGTACCGGACCGGTGAGCTCGATGGGGGAGGGGGCGATGTCGAAGCGGGGGACGGACAGCGCGGCCAGGTCGCCGGGGGAGGGTGCCGGCTGGCGCTGGGCACTCGCGCAGGCGGGCCAGACGTGGGCGAGCAGCATCGCCATCGAGAACGGCGCCACCAGACGTGCGGGGAGGGACTGCCTCATCTGACTTCCTCTCTAGCGAGCGAACATCCGACGCACCGCCGCGCCGTTGCGCGGAGCCGGCGAAGATGCCTCATCGGGGTCCTCGTGTGCGGACACAAGAGTACGTCAAGCAGCGCCTCCTCGGAAACCGAGCGCCGCCACCACCTCAGCCTGTCTCCGGTCCAGGGTAACGAATGAGATCGCTCCCGGCTTCGGCGCGGCGTAAAGAGCAGTGGCGACGTGCCAGAGGTCGGCGCCTCTGAGTGTCCCCGCGTCGAGCGCCGTCTCCATTTCGCGGGAGAGAGGCCTGTGGGTGAGAACCCAACTGATGCGAGCCAGGAGGTGGGCAGGGACAGGTCGGTCTTCGCGCTGACACGCCGCCCGCACTTCCGCTTCAAGGAGATTGGACGAAACGAGACGCGAATGGGCGGTCAGGCTCCCCGCCACACTCTCCCAACCCTCTTCGGCGAATGCGATGGCGACGATCGCCGACGTGTCGACGTAGGCGACGCTCACTCGTTGCGGTCCGCGAGGAAGCGAGCCAGCCCGCCGGGATTTGGAGGCCCGGGCCTGAGCGGGCTTCGCGGATTCTCGGCCGGGGTCACGATCCCGCGCTTCTCAAGTTCCCTGAAGTGCTCCTCGACGTCCTTGGCCCGCGGTTTGATCGGCCGGATCTCCGCCACGGGATCGCCCCGGTAGGTCACGGTCACCGGCGTGCCCTCCCGGACCAGGCGCAACACTTCCGAGAACCGGGCCTTGGCTTCGTAGGTGGAATAGGTGGGATTCATATCCGTCAATCTAACTAGTCTGACCAGTGTGTCAATGAAGGTGACAGGCATTGCAGGCTTGTCATCAAAGGCGTTGCAAACATATCATCATCGCCGTTGTAGTAGCCCGAGATGTGAGATCCACCCCTTTCGCCCGATGACGCGATGGCGTGGGGGGCTTACCGGTTGGGGGGGTGGGGAAGTGAACGGCCTCATGCCGCCGGAAGCAGGCCCCCCGAAACGGTCGTTCTATCGAGTTCTACTGAATCACGTGAGCAGCCGGCCCGGGGAGTGGTGGATCCACCGAGTCGCGCCGTTCGCCGTGGCGGGCGATTCAGCCAGTACGCTGCGGCGACTCGAGGACGTCATCGTTTCCATGCCGCAAACGAACATCATGGTGGCGACGGAGACCTACCTGCACGCGGTTTGCCGGACGCGGTTCCTCGGGTTCCGCGACGATCTCGAGTTCCGCTACTCCGCCGCCGAGGGTGTTGTCCACGTCCGGTCGGCCTCGCGCACCGGTGTGTTCGATTTCGGCGTGAACCGACGGCGGGTCGAGCGGGTGCGCCGGGGCTTCGAGGGTACCCGGATGAGTCGGAGCATGACGACACGCATGCGCGTGCTGCCGCGATGGACGTGCCGTTCCAAATGAGCCTGACTGCATGCAGCACTCCATATAGGAACACGCCCGGGCGACGCCCGCATCCGCCGCTTCCCTCTGGGAGCCCGGGTCACCGTCAAGGCACTGGCGGGCGATCCGTACCCGCTCTTCCACGAGCTCAGGGCTGCGGAGCCGGTGACGTGGGTCCCCGAGCTGGGGATGTGGATGCTCACGCGCCGCGACGACATCGTCCGCGTGCTCGCGGACTGGGAGCGCTTCACCACCGACTCTCCCGCCTCGACCATCCGCGACATCTTCGGATCGCACATGCTCACCACCGACGGCGACCCGCAGATCCGCTACAAGCGCCGCTTCATCACGCCTTTCAGGCGCGGCAACCTGGAGCGCACCCTGCTGGGAACGGTTCGGACCGTGCTCGATGAGCTGATGGAGGAACTGCAGGGCGCCAGGCGCCGGGCGGCCGACCTGCGCGCGCGTCTGGCGCGGCCCCTCTCGGTGCGGAGCATTTGTCGCGTGCTGGGGCTTCCGGAGCGGGATGGTCCCCGGCTGCTGGCCTGGTACGACGACTTCGCGGCGGCGCTCGAGAACTTCACCGGCGACCTGGAGGTCCGGGAGAAGGGCCAGGTCGCGGCCGGAGAGTTCGGGGTGTACGTGACGCCATTCCTGAAGGGGGAGCGGTCCGTGCCTTCCGGTTCGACCATCGCGGATCTGGGAACCGGTGCGGATCCCCTGTCCGAGACGGAGATGGTGGCGAATCTGCTCATCATCCTCTTTGGCGGCATCGAGACGACCGAGTCCGCCATCGCGAGCGCGATCTGGGCAGCCCTGTCTCACCCGGGCGCCACCCGGTTGACCGTGGATGACCGGCGGGAGGTTGGCGACATGGTCGAGGAGTCTCTGCGCTGGGACGCGGCGGTCCAGTCATGCACCCGCTTCACGACCGAGCCGGTCGAGATCCGGGGCGTATCGATCCCCGCACACGAGACCGTTCAGTGCATGCTGGGTGCCGCGAACCGGGATCCCGCCCATTTCGAGGACCCTGACCGCTTCGATCCGGGGCGGCCCAACGCCCGCGACCACCTGTCCTTCGGCGCCGGACGCCACTTCTGTCTGGGGGCCACGCTGGCACGCATCGAGGCGAGAGAGGCGCTGGCGAGGGTTTTCCGCCTGCCGGGGCTGCGGCTGGACCCGGAGCGGCCCACCCGTCCGCATGGCCACGAGTTCCGGGCTCCTCCGGCGGTGTGGGTGGTCTGGGAGTGAGGGTCTGACGCTGACAGCCCGGATTCGGTCTGCTCGAGCGTGATCCGCGGCGGCATTCCAGGGCTCTGAAGCGGCGTCATGCGGCCGTGACGCGTGATATGTTCATGGGATCCGGAATCGGCGCACGCTCCCGATCTTCCGCGATGACACCGAGAGCGTTTTCACGCAAGGAGGTTCCCGTGAGCCCGTGCACGACCCTGGCCAGGGTTCCGGCCCGCACCCGATGCTTCGCGACGACTGGCGCGTTCATCGTCACAGCCTTTCTCGCCGGCTCGTTCCCGCTCTCCGCCCAGGAGCTGCCTCGCGTCGCCCCGGAGGACTACGGCCGCTGGGAGAACCTCGGTCCGGCGGTCCTTTCGCCGGACGGCGGCTGGATCGCCTACCCGGTGACCCGAGTGGACGAGAAGTCCGAGCTCCGGCTGCGTCGAGTCGGCGAAGACTCGACCGGCGTCTTCGCGTGGGGCGAGTCGCCCGCTTTCTCGCCGGATGGCCGCTGGCTGGCCTGGACCGTTGGCCTGTCTCCCGAGGAAAGGGAACGGCTCGAGGAAGAAGGTGAGGCCATCCGCGGAAAGGCGATGCTGCTCAGTCTGGAAACCGGCGAAACCCGCGAATTCGAATCGGTCTCGGAGTGGCGCTTCGACGCCTCGGGGCGCTTTCTGGCGCTGCTGGGCCATCCGCCGGAAGAGCCGGCGGGCAAGGGAGCCGACCTGCGCGTCCTCAGCCTGGCCACGGATGCGGAAACCAGCTTCGGCAATGTGGGCGAGATGGCGTGGAGTGCCTCCGGGTCGCTGCTCGCCATGGCTGTCGCGACCGGGACCGACCTCGGCAACGGGGTTCAGGTCTACGACCCCGTTTCGGGCACACTGACGTCGGCGGATGCCTCGGGAGCCCGGTACCGGAGCCTCGGGTGGCGGGACGATTCGGCTGATCTGGCCGCCCTGCGCTCGCGGGCGGACGCCTCTGAGGAGGGCACCGCCTACGACGTGCTCGCGTGGCGCGGCCTCGACCGGGGCGTGGAGATGATGGTTCTGGGTGAGGGGACGGTCGGCATCGCGGACACTCTGGAAGTTGTGGACCAGGCGCCGGAGTGGTCCGACGACGGCACCATGATCTCGATCGGGCTGCGCCCAGGGGAAGACGACGCCGTGGAGGGCAATGCCGACCCGGCGGAAGACGGCCGGACCGGAGCGAACGAACGGGAGTTCGGCGGCGAAGGCGGCTCCACGACCGGCGATCCCGAGGACAGCTCAGCGGGTGCATCCGGGGACGAGGGGGAGCCGGATCTTCCCGGCCTCCAGATCTGGCACTCCCGGGACGTTCGGATCTACCCCCAGCAACAGGCGGCGGAGAGCCGGGACGCGGGCCGCGCGCTGCTGGCCGTCTGGGACCTGGACCGGGACCACGTCGTCACCCTCGGCTCGGATCTCATGGCGGCCGCGACGTTGCTGCACGGGTGGAACTTCGCCCTGGAGGACATCGCCGAGCCCTATCCCGAGGGAGCGATGTTCGGGCGACCCTATCACGATGTCTGGTCCATCGACGTGGCGACCGGGGAAAGGGCCATGCTCCTGACCCGGGTGCGCTACGAATGGCCGAGCGCGGGCGGCAGCTGGCTGGTCTCCTACGACGGGGCCAGCTACGCGAGCGTCGAAATCGCGACCGGGGAGCGCCACGACCTCACTTCGGCCCTGCCCACCGCGTTCGCGGACACGGAATACGACACCCCCACCGATGTCCTCCCGCCCTACGGCTTCGGTCCGGGAGGATGGCTGGAGGGCGATGCCGGGGTGCTGCTGTACGACAGGCATGACGTCTGGAGGGTGGCGCTGGACGGAAGCGGCCCGACACGGCTGACGGACGGCGCCGAGGCAAGGCTCACGCACCGGGTCGTGGATCTGTCTGACGGTGACACCCCCGGCGTCGATCCCGCTGCGTCCCTGTACCTGTCCCTCTACGACGAGAAGACCGAAGAGCGGGGGTTTGCGCGCCTCGCCGGAGGCTGGGGCGGGCCGGCCGAGACGCTGGTCCTGGAGGACCGGCTGGTGGAAGGATTGACGCGGGCGGACAGCGCCGACGTCCTGCTCTATCGCGCCATGGCCTTCGACGACCCGCCCGACTACTTTGTCGCCGGCCCGGACCTGTCCGATGCGGTCCAGGTCACCGACGTCAACCCGTTCATCTCGGAGGTGGCGTGGGGCGAGTCCGAGCTGGTGGACTTCGTGAGCGAGGGCGGGAGAGACCTGCAGGCCGTTGTGCTCTACCCGGCGGGGTACGAGGCGGGACAGGCCGTGCCCACGATCGTCTACACCTACGAGATGCTCTCGCCGCAGATGCACCGCTTCCGGGTCCCCAGCGAGCGCGACTACTACAACTTCACGGCGTGGACCCAGCACGGATACGCGGTGCTCCTGCCCGACATCGTGTATCGCGCACGCGAGCCCGGCGTGAGTGCGCTGGAATCGGTGCGGGCCGCCGTAGCCAAGGTGGTCGACATGGGCATTGCCGACCCCGACGCGGTCGGGTTGATCGGGCACTCCTGGGGAGGATACCAGGCCACCTACCTGCCGACCCGGACCGACATCTTTGCGGCTTCGGTGGCCGGCGCGCCGCTCACCGATTTCGTCAGCTTCATGGGCGCCATCCACTGGAATCCCGGGCTGCCCGAGTTGAGCCATTGGGAGACGGGCCAGGCGAGGATGGAAGTGCCCTTCTGGGAAGATCCGGAGGCGCATCGGCGCAACTCCCCGATCCACGAGGTGCACAACCTGGAAACGCCCATTCTCATGGCCTTCGGCGACGAGGATGGCGTAGTGGACTGGGACCAGGGCACCGAGTTCTACAACTTCGCCCGCCGTGCCGGGAAACAGATGGTTCTGCTGGTCTACGAGGGCGAGGACCATGGATTCCGCGAAGAGGCCAACCAGAAGGACTACCACCGCCGCATTCTGGAGTGGTTCGGCCACTACCTGAAGGGAGATCCGGCCCCCTCCTGGATCACCGAGGGGGTCACCCTCGAGCGGCTGGAGGAAGAGAAGAAGCGCCTCGCGGGGGGCGAGAAGGGAGTCGGTGGCTAGCAGCCCCACCGCCCTGTACGCGGACCGCGCCCGCCGTTTCGATCGGGAGGCGGCCGAGAGGGCCCGGGCGGTCCGATTGCACCAGCAGCTCCGGCTTGTGGTCTTCGCAGTCACCGCGATTGGCGCCTGGTTCCTCATCTCCCAGGGACGTAGCCAGGCGGCCTGGCTGTTCATGGCGGGGGCGGCCGCCGCCTTCGTGATCCTGGTCGCGCGGCACCGGGCCTCCCGCCGGCGTCTGCGCCGAGCCGAACTCATGGCCGACTTCAACCGTGAGGGGATCGCGCGCGTCGAGCGCCGGTGGTCTGGTCTGCCTCGGTTGTCCAGTCCGGCCGCGCTCGGGAACCACGACTATGCGGACGACCTCGACCTGCACGGTCACGCGTCGCTCCTTCACCTCGCGGGCGTTTGCGGAACCGCACCCGGCTGGACGACGCTCGACTCCTGGCTACTCACACCCGCGGACCCGGAGACAATCGCCCTGCGGCAGGAGGCGGTGCGCGAGATGGCCGGCGCCTTCGACTTCCGGGATCGTTTGGCGGCCGAGGCTCGGCTGATGGAGGCCGACTCGACGCGGGAGATGGAGGGATTCCTGCGCTGGTGTGAGAGCGGAAGCTGGCTGTCCGGGCGCGCCTGGCTGCGCGCGGCGGCGATTGTGCTTCCGCCGGTGAATCTGGCCACCATCGTTCTCTACTCCCTTGGGACGGTGCCCGTCGCCGCCGTTGCCTGGCCACTTCTTGTATCAGTGCTGGTGCTCGCGCCAGTGTGGAAGGGGATCAACCGAGCCTTCTCTGATGCCGACGACGGCGAATCGGGCGTGCGGCGCTACGGGGCGCTTCTCGGCCTCCTGGCCGACGCGCCCCTTGATTCACGCTACGCAACCGGCCTCCGCCAGCGGCTCGGCGCCAGCACCAGACCGGCCCATCGGGAGATCGGGACGCTGCGCCGCCTTCTCGACATGGCGGAAGTCAGGAGATCGCCCCTCTTCCACATCCCCTTGGCTGTGGTCCTGCTGTGGGACGTACATGTCCTGGCCGCGCTCGAACGCTGGAAGGAGCGGTCAGGCGCCCACGTCCGGGAATGGCTCCGCGCGGTTGGCGAGGCCGAAGCGCTGGCCGCCTTGGCGGCCCTCGCCGCCGATCACCCCGATTGGACCATGCCCAAGCTGGACTCCGAGGCCAACACCCTCCATGCCGAGGCCTTGGGCCATCCCCTGCTCGAACCGGGGATCTGCGTGCGCAACGACGTGGAGGTGGGCCCGGCTGGTCTTTTTCTGCTGGTCACGGGCTCGAACATGTCCGGAAAGTCCACGCTCCTGAAGGCAGTCGGCCTGAATGTTGTGCTCGGCCAGGCGGGCGGGCCGGTGTGCGCCAGCGCCCTCCGAATCCCGCCGCTACGCGTCGTCACCAGCGTGCATGTCGCGGACTCCCTCGCCGCCGGCGTGTCGTTCTTCATGGCCGGGCTCCACCGCCTCAAGCAGGTCGTGGATGCGGCCGAAATGTCCACTACGCCGCCCGGCCCTGGCGTCCTCTACCTCCTCGACGAGATCCTTCAGGGGACCAACAGCGCCGAGCGCAGGATCGCGGCGCGAACCGTCCTCCGGAAGCTGCTCGACTCCGGTGCGATCGGTGCCGTGACGACCCACGATCTGGCGCTGGCCGACGCGGAAGACCTGGTCGTGCGGGCTGTCCCCGTCCACTTCACCGAGTCCGTCGGCGACGGGAACGAGGGGCTCACCTTTGACTACCGCCTCAGGGCCGGCATCGCCACCTCGACGAACGCCCTGCGGCTGCTGGAGCTCGTGGGACTCGGCGGCGGCGATGCAAGCCGACTTTGCAGCTGAAGCATCGACGGCAGGTCGAGCTGGCCCGCCTCGCGCGCGCTCTGGAGCATCCCGCGGCTGGATCGGGCGGGCGGCACGTCATGAAGGGCTGACGGAGTGCGTCGTCAGCCGGCTGCGCCGATGCGGTCTCCTCCGGGCCTGTCCCGGTCTCGCATGTAAACGGTCCTGATGGGGAAGGGGATTTCGATCCCTTCGGCGGCGTAGCGTTTGTGCAGACGCTTGACGAGCATGTGCCGGATCATGAACTGGTCCTTGAACTCGCGCACCGGCACTCGCAGAAGAAAGTTGATGCTGAAGTCGGAGAACTCCTCGAACCGCACAAGGGGATCTTCGTCGGTGAGCCCCCCTTCCACCTCATGCAGGACCTCTCTGGCGACGGCAAGGGTGACCGATTCCACTTTTTCCAGGTCCGAGTCGTAGGCTACGTCAACGGGAAGCCTGACTAGAAGCCTCTTGGCGGGCAGGCTGTAGTTCGTCACGACCGTGGAGGCCAGAATCCCGTTGGGAACCAGTACGCGGTTGCATTCGGGGTACGTCCTGATCGTGGTGTTCCTGGCCTGGACATCGGTGACGTGGCCCTCTTCGCCGCTGGCGAGGGCGACGTAGTCACCCGGGTTGATCTGGCGGGACATGATGATCTGCATGCCGGCGAACAGGTTGCCGAGGGTGTCCTGCAGCGCCAGCGCCACCGCGAGTCCCGAGATGCCCAGCGCAGCTTTCTTTCGCGTGGCCGCCCTGCGGAGCCACCGGGCGCAGACCTTCTCGGAGATCCAGCCGATGGCGGCCGCGCCCAGAATCAGCCCAACCGTCACCACCCAGCCGGGCAGCCCGCCGGCCCACAACTCCACGGCCCGCAGCAACCGTTCCAAGCCCGATTCCCCCTAAGCTCCGCCGGGCGAGCGCCTGCAGCGTCCGCGGGGCCACCATGATTGATCCCAGCGCGGAGGAAAACGCCGCCGCCGCCAGGCCGATGTAGATGGACGGGCCCCAGACGGCGATCCGCGCCATGATGAACTGGTCCTCGGCGAGCGCCTCCGGCGTCGCGCTCTGAGCCAGCTTGATGGCCACCAGCGCGTACACGGCCATGCCGACCAATGTCGCACCGATGGTCCCGAGAGGAATTGAACGTTTCGGGTCCTTCAGGTCCCCCGACAGCCCCAATCCGGCGATCATGCCGGTAAAGGCCGGGAAGCAGGTCGCGAAGACGATTCCGAAGCCGTCGGGCTCGCTGATGGTCGAAGTCAGGTTCAGTCCATCGGGCCGGATCTCGGGCGGCCCGGTTCCGAACAGGAAAGCCACGATGACGACGGCCAGGATCGCGCAGACGATCCACAGGACCCGCACGCCCTGCTCGGCGCCCTTGGTCAGCATGAGGGCGACCAGTGCTGCCAGGCCCGGGATGCTGATCCACTGAATTGTCGGGGTGATGCCGAACCGGGCGGTGACCCACGCGAAGACGGGCTGGAAGGCCTCCGCGAAGGCGACCAGATAGAAGGCGACGGAAATCGCCTGGGACAGGTAGAGCGCAATTCCGATGGAGCCGCCGATCGTGGTTCCGAAGGACCGGCTGATGATGAAATAGGCTCCGCCGCCGGCCACGCGCCGGTTCGTGGCGATCTCGGAGACCGCCAGCACGGTGGGGATCGTCACCATGTGCCCGATGACGATGATCATCATCGTTCCCCAGAGGCCGACATGCCCCACGGCATAGCCGAACCTGAGGAAGAGGATGGCGCCCAGGATCGTGCTGATCGAAGCGAGGAACACGGGCGCCGTCCCGAAGCCGTGTCCGGCCTGGGATGGCTCGGTTCGGGAGCCAGCCTGCGAGGTCATCAGTCCACCTGAGGATTGCGGCAATACTCAGGCACGCGCGGTCCTCATGTTCGAGTTGCCGGCCTTCGCGATTCGCCCGAAGCCCAACGATGCAGCAATTTACCCGGAACGCAAACTAGTGGATTCGTGAGACGCGACGAAGTGCAACGTACTGCGGGACCGCATGTCCCGAAAAGGATTTTCCCCGCCTCGCGTGCGGCCTGGAGCAGGCGGCGGCTGGACCGGGCAGGCGGATAACGCGCGCTCCCGCGCGTATCTGGTTGACAGAATCAGAGAACTTCTCAAGCATGCGGGGCGGCCGGGATGGTCGGGAAGAGGTGGCGGCGGGCCCGGGTTCTTCCTGCTCAGTCTCCGAAAGAGATACCCAGCGCCCGGCCGGTGCGAACGATGTCCCCTTCCGTCGGCACCGTCTTGATGCGCTTCACCGCGTCGGCCAGAGGTACCGCCTTCACATCGGGCGGCTCGAGCGCGACCATGCAGCCGAACTTGCCTTGCGCCGCTAGCTCGACCGCCGCGGCCCCGAAGCGCAGGGAGATCAGGCGGTCGTACGAGGTCGGGGCGCCGCCGCGCTGCAAGTGCCCCAGAACCAGGCTGCGGGTCTCGTGGCTCGTCAGTTCCCGGAGCTGGCGGCTCAGCAGCTTCGCGGCCCCGCCCAGCCGCCGCTTCAGCCCCGCTTCGGCGCCCAGGTAGGAAGCTTCTCCCCCCACGGGACGGGCACCTTCGGCCACGACCACGATCGCATACCGGTGGCCGGTGGCCCAACGGGCCTCGATCGCCTTGACGACGGACGCCAGGCGGTACGGAATCTCGGGGATGAGGATCACGTCCGCGGTGGACGCGAGTCCCGCGAACAGCGCGATCCAGCCGGCATGCCGCCCCATCAGTTCCACCACCATGATCCTCTCGTGTGCCTCCGTCGTGGAGTGAAGCTTGTCGATGGCGTCGGTCGCGGTCTGAACCGCGGTCAGGAAGCCGAACGTCATCACTGTGGCGTCCAGATCGTTGTCGATGGTCTTGGGCACTCCTATGACGTTGAGCCCCCTACGCGCCAGATCGCGGGCGATCCTGAGAGACCCGTCACCGCCGATCGCGATCAGGCAGCCGATGCCCATCTCCCGGAATCGAGCCAACACTTCCTCGGATCGGTCCACCATTTCGATCGACCCATCCGGCTGTGTCACCGGAAACGAGAAGGGGCTGCCCCGGTTGGTCGTCCCCAGGATCGTGCCCCCCTCATGGGTGATCCTCCGAACCGCTGGCTCGTCGAGCACCACCACCCCACCGTAGCCTGCCGAGAAGAGGCCCGAGTAGCCCTTCCGGATCCCGAATACCTCCCATCCACGGGCCCGAGCCGCGAGCACGGCCGCGCGGATGACCGCGTTGAGGCCGGGGGCGTCGCCGCCGCCCGTGTTGATAGCGAGTCGCATGGTTGCTTCCCCTGTTTGCTTGATTCTCTCTGCGGCAGGGTTACCGTTACATCCGTCTATCGCTCGAACCCGGGAACCGACTGGAGGCACCCATGGCTACACCTTCCGTTGAATGGCGGTACCATCGCCCCGGCTGAACCAGCTGCAAGCGCACGCAAGAGTTTCTTGCGCAGAACGAGATTGCGGTAGGGGAGGTGCACAGCGCCACCCGCAATCCCGTGGTGGGCGACGATGTCCTCGCCCTTCTGGAAGGAGTGAATCAGCTGTACATCGCAAGAGGCAAGAAGATACTGCACATCGATCTGACGGCCGAGCGTCCCATTGACGAAGATCTGGTGGCGCTGCTGTGCAACCGCTTCGGGAAGCTGCGCGCCCCCACGATGCGCAGCGGAGATCGCCTGCTGGTCGGATACAACGCGGACATGCTGACGTCGCTGCTCGGCGCGGAGGGATGAGCCGGGCGGACCGGGCCGGACCCCTGAAGCCGTTCCTGGATCGCGGCCAGCCGTTCGTCACCGACGGAGGCCTCGCGACAGCCCTCGAGGCAAGCGGATACCGGCTCAATACCCGGCTCTGGTCCGCCGAGTTGATCATCAGCGCTCCCGCAGCGATCCGCGCGGTCCATCGCGACTACCTCGCGGCCGGTGCCGACTGCCTCACGACCGCCAGCTATCAGGCGACGTTCGCGGGATTCAGCGAGGAGGGCTTCGGCGACGCCGGGGCGGCCGGACTCATGGAACTCTCGGTCGCGCTGGCCACGGAGGCGCGCGACGAGTTCTGGGCACAGGAAGCCAATCGCCGCGGGCGGCTGCGTCCGCTGGTGGCCGCCAGCATCGGCCCCTACGGGGCCTATCTCGCGGACGGGTCGGAGTACGACGGCCGCTACGGCGTCAGTGCCCAGGCCCTGGACGACTTCCATCGGCGCCGCTTCGGCGTCCTTACGAGGTCCGCCGCCGACCTGATGCTGTGCGAGACGATACCGTCCGGTCTCGAGGCAGAGGTGCTGCTGCGCATCGTTGCCGAGACTCCGGAGGCGTGGGTGTGGATGAGCTTCTGCTGTCGCGACGGCGCCCGTCTTTGCGACGGCACACCGGTGGAGGAGGTCGCGCGTCTCTGTGAGCGGACCGGGCGGGTCGTCGCGGTCGGCGCAAACTGCGTGGCGCCCGCGCATGTCGGCGAACTCGTCGAGCGAATGCGGGCGGAGACGCGTCTCCCCGTGATCGTCTATCCGAACTCGGGAGAGATCTACGACGCTCACACCAGGAAGTGGAGATGGCCTGCGGATGGCCGGGGCGACACCGGTGACTTCGGTCTCCGCGCGCTCGAATGGATCGCCCGCGGCGCGACCGGCGTAGGCGGATGCTGCCGCGTCGGCCCGGCGGAGATCCGCGCCTTGCGACGCCGCGTCGCCGGGGAGACGTTACCGCCTTCCTCCAGAGCCCGTTTGACTCCCAGGTGCCGCGCGTCATGATCGATTTGCGCAGCGACACCGTCACCCTGCCCAGCCGGGCCATGCGGGCGGCGATGGCCCATGCTGAAGTGGGCGACGATGTGTATGGCGACGATCCCTCGGTCAACACCCTCGAGAGGCGCACCGCCAAGCTGCTCGGTAAGGCGGCGGCGGTCTTCGTCCCAACCGGCACCATGTCCAACCAGATCGCGCTGCGCACCCACACCGAACCCGGCGACCTTGTCCTGATCGACCGCAGCGCCCACATCATCCGGGGCGAGGCGGGTGCCGGTGCGGCGCTCAGCGGCGTGACGATGAAACCGCTTCCGGGCCGGGCCGGGATCTTCGCGGCCGCCGACGTGGACGCCGCCATAGAGCCGCCCCACGCCTTCTATCCCGGTCATCTCGAGTCCCCGCCGCGGCTGTTGTGTCTGGAGAACACGCACAACGGCGGAGGGGGAACCGTGTGGCCCCTGGAACAGGTTGAAGAGGTGTGCGCGGCGGCGCGCCGACACGGACTGGCGACCCACCTCGACGGCGCCCGCCTCTGGCATGCCACCGCCGCTTCCGGGGTCTCGGAGGCCCGCTTCGCTGCGCCCTTCGATACCGTGAACGTATGTTTCAGCAAGGGGCTGGGTGCCCCCGTCGGCTCCGCCCTGGCGGGTTCGAGCGCACTGGTGGCGCGGGCGCGGCGCTTCAAGCAGCAGTTCGGGGGCGGCTTCCGCCAGGCGGGGATCCTCGCGGCCGGCGCCTTGTATGCTCTGGAGCACCACCGCGCCGGGCTGCCCGGCGACATCGCCAACGCCCGCTACCTTGCCCGCGGCATCGCGCGCATCGACGGCCTGGAGATCGACCTCGAGCGCGTGCAGTCCAACCTCGTGCGCTTCACGGTGACGGCGACGCCGGCGGGCTCGTTCGCCACCTGTTGTCATGCACAGGGGCTTCATCTTCTGCCTCAGGGCGACACCGGAATCCGAGCTGTGACCCACCGAGACATCTCCCGATCCGATGTGGACCGCGCGCTCGAGATCATGGAGTGCGTGCTGCGCGGCTCGCGCCGGGCCTGAGGAGACGAGGACCGTGCAACTCGACCACATCCGCAATTTCTGCATCATCGCCCATATCGACCATGGGAAGTCTACCCTTGCGGATCGACTGCTCGAGCTCACTCACACCGTGGAGCCCCGCCAGATGCGCGCCCAGGTGCTCGACTCCAACGAGTTGGAGCGTGAACGGGGCATCACCATCAAGCTTCACGCCGTGCGCATGGACCACACTGCGCAGGACGGGGACCGCTACGAGCTCAACCTGATCGACACCCCCGGGCACGTCGATTTCACCTACGAGGTCTCGCGCTCGCTGGCCGCCTGCGAAGGGGCCATCCTCGTCGTCGACGCGAGCCAGGGCGTCCAGGCCCAGACCCTCTCCAACCTGTTTCTGGCGCTGGATGCGGACCTGGAAGTGATTCCGGTCCTGAACAAGATCGATCTCCCCGGCGCGGAACCGGAGCGCCGCCGCGACGAACTGGCGGACCTCCTGGGCGTCGACCCCTCCAGCGTGCTGCTGGCGAGCGCCAAGGAGGGCACCGGGGCGGCGGAGATCCTGGAAGCCGTCATCGAGCGGGTGCCCCCGCCGACGGGAGACGCGAAGGCGCCGCTGCGCGCGCTCATCTTCGACTCCTACTACGACCAGTATCTGGGCGCGGTCCCCAGCGTGCGCGTCGTGGACGGGGTTCTGCGGCCGGGAATGAGCATCGGTTTCGGCACCGTGGGCGCGAGCTACGAAGTGACCGAAGTGGGCTACACCCGGCTGGCGCGCATCCGCTGCGACGCGCTCCACCCGGGCGAGGTGGGATACCTGGTGGCGGCCATCAAGTCGGTGTCCCATACGCGTGTAGGTGATACCGTCCTTGACGCTGCCCGGAGGGCGTCCGAGCTGCTGCCGGGGTACAAGGAGGTCCGCCCCATGGTCTTCGCGGGGCTCTATCCGAGCAACGCGGACGACTATGAGTCACTGCGCGACGCCCTCGACCGGCTGAGGCTGAACGACGGAAGCCTGCACTACGAGCCGGAGACTTCAGCGGCGCTCGGCTTCGGGTTCCGCTGCGGCTTCCTCGGCCTGCTGCACATGGAGATCATCCAGGAGCGACTGGATCGCGAGTTCGGCGTAAGCCTGATCACCACCGTGCCGAACGTCGAGTATCATGTGGAACTCACCGATGGCACCGAGATGGCGATCGAGAGCCCCACCCGTCTGCCCGACCGCGGCCGGCTGAAGTCGGTCGCCGAGCCCTGGGTTGATGCCCGCATCGTGTCTCCGGCCGAGTACATCGGAAACGTGCAGAAGCTCTGCCACGACCGGCGCGGGACGTTCAAGGCCATGCGTTATCTGGATCCCCGGCGCGTCGAGATGGACTTCGAGCTGCCCCTGGCCGAGATCGTGCTGGACTTCTATGACCGCCTCAAGGGAAGCACGCGCGGCTACGCGGCGCTCGACTACGAGTTCGCGGAATACCGGCCCGAGGATCTGGTGAAGCTGGATGTACTCGTGAACGGCGATGCGGTGGACGCCTTCAGCGTCATCATCCACCGGGAGCGCGCGGAATTGTACGGACGCGACATGGTGCGCCGGCTCAAGCAGCTCATCCCGCGCCAGCAATTCCAGGTTGCGCTCCAGGCCGCGATCGGATCCAAGGTCGTGGCGCGCACCAACGTGAAGGCGCTGCGCAAGCAGGTGACCGCCAAGTGCTACGGCGGGGACATCACGCGCAAGCGCAAGCTCCTGGAGAAGCAGAAGGAGGGGAAGAAGCGGATGAAGCAGGTGGGGTCGGTGGAGATCCCGCAGGAGGCGTTCCTCGCCGTGCTCTCGATCGAACAGTGAGCGGTCGTCTTCGAAGGCCTGCCTGATGGGGAGGTGGATCGCGGGCGTCGACATCGGCGGAACCACGCTTTCGGTGGGCCTGGTCCCGGTGGCGGGAGGCCGCGTGCGCGCCTTCAGGGTGACCGCGACGCCGGAGGGGCGGGGCGGGTCGAAGGTCGTCGACACGGTGTGCGCGATGATCCGCGAAGCCGCGGATGACCTGGCGCGCCGCGAGGGGAGTCAGGGCGATAAAATAGTCGGAGTAGGGGTTGGAACCCCGGGATCGCTCGACCGCGGCCGCGGCGTGGTGCTGGAGTCGCACAACCTGGGCTGGTTCGAGGTTCCGCTGCGTGACCAGGTCGAAACCGGCACGGGATTGCCGGTCGTGGTGGAGAACGACGCCAACTGCGCCGCCTATGGGGAGTGGTGGCGGGGCGCCGGGCGCGGATTCCGGTCGGTGGTGGGGATCACCGTCGGTACCGGCATCGGAGGCGGCATCGTGATGGACGGCCGGCTCTTCCTGGGAGCCACTGGCACCGCCGGAGAGATCGGACACATGACGGTGGTGTTCGGCGGCCGTCGCTGCACCTGCGGCAACGCAGGGTGTCTTGAGGCATACGCCTCCGGGCCCGGGATCGCGCGCAGTGCGGTCGAGGGGCTGGAGAGTGGCGCCCGGTCTTCGCTTTCGGAACTCGTGGAGGGCGACTTGGCGCGCGTAACGGCTGCCACCGTCCATGAGGCCGCGGTGGCGAGGGACGCCTACGCCGCCGGCGTCCTCGAGCGCGCGGCCCGCATGCTGGCGGCCGGGATTGCCGGGGTGGTCAACGTGCTCAGCCCGGACTCGGTGGTGGTGATGGGCGGGGTCACCGCGGCCGACGCCCTCTTCTTCGGCCCGCTCGCCGCGGAGCTCGGCCGTCCCCGCTTCCGCTCGGCGCTCCAGGCCTGTACGGTCTTGCCGGGGGCGCTCCCGGGCACCGCCGGGGTGGTGGGGGCGGCGGGGGTGTTCCGCCTGCAGCGAGCGGAGAACGCGGACGGTGGGCATCCAGAGCCTACGCCGCCCGCAGACACAGACGCGGGAATGAAATGAAGACACTCGTGGTGGACAATAAGCCATATTTGACTTCGGAATTCGACTGAACCTTCATACGCAACGTGAGTCCCCCGATGCCTGTCCCTGAATCCAGCCGAAGGCCAGGGCAACTCCGTCTCGGCGTCGTAGGCACGCTCGTCTGGGACACCATCTACCTGCGTGACGGCCGCGGCCATCCGGCGGAGGAGTGGGGCGGGGTCAGCTACGCTCTGGAAGCGCTGGCGGCGTCACTTCCGGCGCCCTGGCAGATCGTCCCCATCCTCAAGGTAGGCCAGGACCTCGCCGAAGCCGCGCTACGGTTCCTCGCCGAGATCCCCCGTGTCGATCCGCACCGCGCCGTCCGCGTCGTCCCCGAACCCAACAACCGCGTGGAGCTCCGCTACCAGGACGACGAGCGCCGCTTGGAGCGTCTTTCCGGCGGGGTCCCCGCCTGGAGCTGGGAGGAGTTCTGGCTGCTCGTCCGCGAGTGCGACGCCCTCTACGTCAACTTCATCTCCGGGTTCGAAATGGAGCTCGCGACGGCTGAGAGACTGCGCGATGCCTTCCAGGGCCCGATCTATGCCGACCTGCACTCGCTCTTTCTGGGCATCGGGCGGTCCGGCGAACGTGAGCCACGCCCGCTCCCGCTCTGGGATTCCTGGCTCCGCTGCTTCGACGCAGTGCAGATGAACCACGATGAATTCGCGCTTCTGGGCCGCGAGGCGGGAGACCCGTGGCGGCTGGCTGCGCAGGTGGTGGGTCCGGACCTGAAGCTGATCACGGTGACCATGGGTCCGAGGGGAGCGGCCTACGTCGCCGCGCCGGCCTTCTCGTCCGACACCTCGACGTGGCCGGGGATGCGGGGACAGCTCACCACGGCGGCCCCCGCCACTACCCGGCAGGTTGACATCCCGGGAGGCCCGCGCGAGGGGGACGTGACTGGCTGCGGGGACGTGTGGGGCGCTACCTTCTTTGCTCGATTGCTCGAGGGCGAACCGATCGAGGACGCAATCGCCAATGCCAACTCGATGGCCGCCCGCAACGTCGAACATCGCGGCGCGCGCGGGCTGCATCTCCACCTGAAGGGCCGGATCGCCCCCGGATGAACTGCTTCGTCCTCGTTCTTCCCGATGCGTCTACGCCGGAGTTCGCCGGGTGCATGTAATCCGCGTGCCCTCATCCCTGGACTACACGACCGTCGACAGCGTCTTCCGGCAGTGTGCCGGCGTCTCGGAAGGCAAGGCGCTCTTCGATGCGGGCTATCTTCGCTTCGTGGATCCCCAGGGCCTGGTCGGTCTCCTGAGCGCGGGCGCGCTGCTCAAGGGCAAGCTCGGACAGGCGCCCTATCTCAGGCTTCCCAGGCAGACCCAGGTGCTCGGATACCTGGCGCGCATCCGCTTCTTCGAGCAGGCTCGTTCCTTTTTCTCCATGGAGGCCAGACGCCCACGCGAGCTTCCGGCGAGCTCGGACGTGCTGCTCGAAATCACGCCCGTGACCACCAACAGCGACGTGCACGCCGTGGTCGATCGGGTGCAGACACGGGCAGGGACCATCCTCACCCGCACCCTGGGATACCCGCTGGTCACCGTCGTCCAGTTCTCGGTGATGCTCTCGGAAGTGTGCCAGAACGTCATCGAGCACGCCGAGGCTCCGGGCTGGGTGGCTGCACAGGCGTACTACTGGGCCAAGCGTCTGGAGCGCTGGATGCTGATGATCGCGGTTTCGGATCTGGGACGCGGCTTCCGCGGATCGCTGGCCGAGGAGCACGCCCATCGCCACGGGAGCCGCTGGGCTGACGGCACCGCGCTGGAGGCTGCCTTCCTGCACGGCGTGACCCGCTTCAACGACTCGGGAAGGGGGCAGGGGATCCAGCAGATCCGCAAGCAGGTGCGACGCTGGGACGGTCTCATCTCCATCCGCAGCGGGACCGCGCGCATCGCCGATGTGCCCGCCTGGGACGACACGCCCGCGCTGCAGGAGGGACTCTCCTTTTTCCCGGGTTCCCAGATCAACATCGTTCTGCCCGCGCGGGAGCGGGGGAAAGAGCGGAGTCGCACATGACGAATGGAGCGGCGCATGACGAATGGAGCGGCGCATGATGGAGCGGAGTCGCGTATGACGGACTTGCGCGCCGGCAGCAGAAGCGGATACGGCATCGACCCGGTGGCGATCGACGTCAGTCGGCTGATCCAGCGGCAGGTGGCGTCGCTCTACGCGCACTTGGTGACCCGGCCCACGGGGCGTGCGGTGCGGCTGGCCATTCAGAGCCAACTCGCCGGCGCGGGGGAGATGGCGCTGTCGGTCATTGATTTTTCGGAGGTTCGCGTGCTGGATTTCTCCTGCGCGGACGAAGTCGTGGCCCAGCTGATCCTGCGCCATCAGCCGACCGGGGAGGCAACTCGGGCGTTCTTCGTGTTTCGCGGCGTGAGCGATGCCCATCTCGAACCCATCCAGGCCGTCCTGGAGCGCCATCGCCTCGCCGCCGTGACCGAGACTTCAGGGGGGCGCTGCCTGCTGGTCGGCATCCCGAGCGAGGCCGATGTCCGCGTATGGAGCTCCCTGGAGGAGCGGGGTGCTCTGTCCCGCGCGGAGTTGCCGGACCACCTTCCGGACGAAGCCGACCGCGCCACCCTGGAATCGCTGGTGCGCCGCGGGCTGGTGTTTCGGAGGCCGGCTTCGGGAGACTACCTGGCGCTGAGCAGTCTGATGAGAAATCTGATCAAATGAATCATCCGGTTTGGAGGAAAAGATGAGCCAATCGCCGCAATCCGGTAACGGATGGCGTCCGGCCACCATAGGGGTTCATGTCGGCAGTCCGGAGCCCCGTGCCGGCGAGCCGGTCGTGCTGCCCGTGGTCCAGAGTTCCACGTTCTTCTGGGCCGGGCCGGAGGACGCGTCCGAATTGCGCTATACCCGTTACGGGAACAACCCAAACCAGATCGCCGTGGCGCGCAAACTGGCGGCGCTCGAAGGCACCGAGGCGTCCGTTGCGGTCGCGAGCGGCATGGCGGCCACCGCTCTCGGCATCCTGGCCCTCACCCGCTCCGGCGACCATATCGTCGCGTCCAGGCATCTCTACGGCGCCACCTACACGCTGCTTTCCGAGGAGATGCCGCATCGGGGCGTCACCACGACCTTCATCGATCCGGACGAGGTCGGCGCCTGGGAATCGGCCATGCGCGACAACACGCGCATCCTCTTCCTGGAGGTCCCCACCAATCCCGTGATGCGCGTCTTCGACCCGCGCGTCCCGGTGCGCCTCGCGCGCGAAGCCGAGGCCGCCACGATGATGGACGCCACCTTCGCCTCGCCGGCCAACTTTCGGCCCGCCGGACTCGGTGTGGACGTCATCATTCACAGCGCGACCAAGTACCTGGGCGGTCACTCGGACCTGATCGCGGGCGTGGTCTCCGGCAGCCAGGACGTGATCGAGCGGGTGCGGCGCATGCTGGTACTCTACGGGCCGGCGCTGGATCCCCATGCGGCCTGGCTTCTGGAGCGAGGGATGAAGACCCTGGCGGTGCGGATGGCGCGCCACAACCAGAGCGGCCTCGAACTCGCCGCCTGGCTGGAAAGCCGCCCCGAGATCAGCCGGGTCTCCTACCCGGGTCTCTCGAGCCATCCGGACCGGGATCTGGCGGGCGAGCTGATGAGCGGCTTCGGCGGCATGATCGGCTTCGTGCTTGCAAGCGGCGGAGCGGGTGCGGACGCGTTCTGCCGGACCCTGGAGGTGGCCAGAGTCGCGCCCAGCCTCGGCGGCGTCGAGACCCTGGTTTCGCAGCCGCGCTTCACCTCGCACATGGGGCTGACGGCCGCGGAGAGGGCGGACGCCGGCATCCCGGACGGATTCGTACGCCTCTCGGTGGGGCTTGAGGACACGCAGGACCTGAAACACGACTTCACCCGCGCGCTGGAGGCGTCACGCTGAAGAGGGGCAGCACACTCGGGGGGGTCCTTCTCTGGACGCTCGCCGCGGTACTGATCGCTTCGCTCGCAGGCGGGATGTGGGTGAGGCGACTGGTCACGGGGCCCGCGCCGGCTTCGGGGGAACTCGTCCTGCCCGGTCTGGAGGAGCCGGTCGAGGTCATGCGCGACTCCCTCGGCGTTCCCCACGTGTGGGCCAGCTCGATGGCCGACGCCGTCTTGGCCCAGGGCTACCTGCACGCCACAGATCGGCTATGGCAGATGGAGATGTTCCGGCGGGTTGCCCAGGGACGCCTGAGCGAGCTCTTCGGCGAGGAGACCGTCGAAGCCGACCGGTTTCTGCGCACTCTGGGTCTGGCGAGGGCGGGACGGGGGTCGGCGGCCGTGATTAGCCCTGAGACCCGGGCCCTCGGAGAGGCCTACGCCCGCGGCGTGAACGCGGCTGTGGCCGGCTGGCGCGGTCCCCTGCCGCCCGAGCTGGTCCTGCTGCGCGTCTCCCTCGAGCCCTGGGAGATCGAGCACACGCTCGCCATCGAGAAGATCATGGCCTGGGATCTCTCCGAGTACGGGACCTCGATTTCGTTCGCCGCGGCGCGCGCGACCGTCGGCGACGAAGCGGTGCAGGCGCTGCTGCCACACTATCCTGAATGGGGGGTCACGATCCTGCAGGATGCTCCCGATGGCTCTGCTCCGGATGCGGCTGCCCTCGATGCCTCTGCATCCGGCGCGCCGGCCCTGCGCGGGTCACCTCCCGGGGCCTCCCACCCCGAAGCGCTGCTGCCTCCCGCCGTTTCCGCCGAACTGATCGCCTCGGCCCGCATTCCGGAGGCCGCGCGCGCTCCTCTCGAGGCGGCCAGCATCGTCCGCGCCTCCAACTCGTGGGTCGTGGGCGGCGAGCGTACCCGCAGCGGCAAGCCCATGGTCGCCAACGACATGCATCTGAGCCTCGGCCAGCCCAACGTCTGGTATCTGGTCGGGTTGCACGCCCCCGGCCTGGATGTCGTCGGCGAGAGCCTGCCCGGCGCGCCCGGGGTGATCGCCGGCCACACGGCCGGTGTCGCGTGGGGCTTCACCAACGCCGCCGCCGATGATTCCGACCTCTTCATCGAACGGGTGGATCCCGCCGACTCCGCCCGCTACCTCACCCCGCAGGGGAGCGAGCCCTTCCGGGTGCGCGAGGAGTCGATCCGGGTTCGCGGCCGCGACGAGCCCGTGCGCCTGGTCGTGCGCGAGACGCGCCACGGACCCGTCGTAACGCCGGTGGAAGCGCGGACCGGTGGCGAATTGCTCTCCTACCGCTGGGGGGCCTACGACCCGTCCACGACCTTCGACGGGCTGCTGGCGATGAACCGGGCGAACACGGTCGCGGATGTCATCGAAGCCATGAAGCACTTCACCAGTCCCTACCAGAACGTGGTCTTCGCGGATACGACAGGCGACTTCGGCTACTGGCTTGCCGGAGCCATCCCCCTGCGCCGGTCGGGACGGCCGCAGCTCTTCCCGGTGCCCGGCTGGACCGGGGAGCATGACTGGACGGGGACGCTGCCCTTCGAGCGCAATCCCCATCTGCTCAACCCGGCGTCGGGCTTCATCGCCTCAGCCAACAACCGCCAGAGCCGGGACTCGCTGGCGCTGCTCATCTCGCCGGATCGCTGGGAGGCGCCGTACCGGGCACAGCGTATCACCGAGCTGGTCGAGGCGCGCAGCGACCACGATCCGGAATCGATGAGAGCCATCCAGCTGGATGTCCAAAGCGGCTTCATCGCCCGCTACCGCGACAGGGCGAGCGCGGCCTTTCGGGGGTCGGGGCTGGACAGCTTGGCGCGCGCGCTGGACGCCTGGGATGGCCGGGCCACGATCGAGAGCACCGAGACCACGCTCTTCTACGCGTGGATGGAGTCGATGCGAGCCGAAATGCGGGCCCGCTTCTACCGGGAAAGCGGCGTCGATGGATACTTTCCACGCTACATGGTTGAACGGGCTCTGGACGCCGGGGGCGCGGGCATGGACTCTCTTGCGGAGGCCGTCGCGCTGCGAGTGGTCGGCGCCGGCGAGCTGCCGTGGGGACGCGCGCACCCACTTCGGGTCTCGCATCCCTTTGAGACGGTTCCCGTGATAGGTAGCCTGCTGGGCTTCGGCAGGCGCGACATTCCCCGGCCGGGCGATCCGTACACAGTTGACGTGGCGCAGTTCAACGGCTCCGCCCCGCCCTTCGAGGTTACGAGCGGGCCCAGCCAGCGCTCCGTTGCCGACCTGGCGGATCTGAGCGGTGGAGGCGGGTTCATCCTTCCGGGGGGCCAGTCCGGCCGCCCCGCCAGCCGCCACGGCTGGGACCAGTTCGAGCGCTGGCAGCGGGGCGAGCTGTGGCGTCTGCCGCTCGATCGGCAGGCGGTTGAAGCCCGCGCGGTCGCACGCCTGATCCTGCTACCCGCGGGGCCAGCGACACCCTGACGCTGCGGCTCCCCCGGGGCCGCGACAGCTCTCGGGCGGCGGGTGCTTCCACACGGGCCCGGCTTCGCCCCCCCTACGACCGGGTGCTCATCTCGCCGAGCGCCACGCTTCGTCTAAACGCCGCCAGCACCGCCTTGGACATGATCGTCCGGAAGCTCCCTTTCTCGAGCTGGTAGAGGGCCTCGGCGGTGGTTCCCCCGGGTGAAGTTACGCGATTGCGCAGTTCGGCCGGATGCACCGGTTGCTCCTGGGCGTAGATCGCCGCCCCGCGGATGGTCTGTACCACCAGTTCGCGCGCGTCGCTCCGCGAGAAGCCCAGATGGACGGCCGCGTCGATCAGCGCCTCCATCATCAGGAACACATAGGCCGGTCCCGTCCCGCTGATGGCAGTGGCGATGTCGAGGAATTTCTCCTCCTCAACGAACAGGTGCCGGCCCAGTGCGCCGACGATGGCGCCTGCCTGGGCGCGCTGGTCCGCGGAGACCTCGGGGGTGGCGGTCCAGACCGTCATGCCCTCGCCGACCTGCGCCGGGGTGTTGGGCATCGTGCGCACGATGGCGCGGTGGTTCAGCTGGGTGGCGATCGACGAAATGGTGGCCCCGGCAACGATCGACAGCGTCAGCGCGCCGTCCCGGATGCGACCCCGGAGCTCCCCCGCGACAGTGGACAGTACCTGCGGCTTGATCGCCAGGACCACGATGTCCGCGCGTCGAACGGCCTCGGGGTTGCTCAGCGTGGTTCGGATGCCGAACTGGTCGCGCACGGCGGCAAGCCGGTCTTCGTGGCGGTCGCTCGCGGTGACCCGGCCAGGATCCACGTCGTAGCCAGCCAGCAGGCCTCCGATCATGGCCGAGCCCATGGCTCCGCTGCCGATGAAGGCCACATTGACGTCTTTCAGCAACTTGGCGGTTATGGTGCGCTCCCGAACGTTCGCTCGTCGGACGCCCGTCGAGTGCCCTGTACCGTGTTCCGTGGCGACGACGCCATCACGCCGCTCACCGCGCCGCGGCAGCCAGCCTACGAGGCCATGAAGGGATAGCGGTACTGGGTCGGGGGCGCGAAGGTCTCCTTGACGCTGCGCGGCGACACCCAGCGCAGCAGGTTCAGCTTCGATCCGGCCTTATCGTTGGTGCCGCTCGCGCGTCCGCCCCCGAAGGGCTGCTGCCCTACAACCGCGCCGGTGGGCTTGTCGTTCACGTAGAAGTTTCCGGCCGCGAATCGGAGGGAGCTGAGCGCGTCCTCCACGGCCCGCCGGTCCCGGGCGAAGACAGCCCCCGTGAGCCCGTACGGTGACGTGCCGTCGACCTGCTCGAGGGCTTCACTCCACATGCGGTCCGGATAGACGAAGACGCTCAGGACCGGGCCGAAAATCTCCTCGCACATGGTGCGGTAGTCGGGGCGGCTCGCGCGGATCACGGTCGGGCGAACGAAGTATCCCGTGCTGTCGTCCGCCGTTCCGCCGGCCAGAACCTCGGAATCGGACGAGTTCCTTGCGCCGTCGATATACCCGGTGATCTTGTCGAACGACTGCCGGTGGATCACCGCGCCCATGAAGTTCCGGAAGTCGGCGGGATTGCCCACGCTGATGCCCTCGGTCTCCTCCACGAGGCGGTCGCCGATCTGTCCCCAGAGACTCTCCGGAATGTAGGCGCGCGAGAGGGCGCTGCACTTCTGCCCCTGGTACTCGAACGCCCCCCGCAGCATGGCGGTCACGAGGGCTTCGGCTTCGGCGGATTCGTGTGCGATCAGGAAATTCTTGCCGCCGGTCTCGCCGACAATGCGAGGATACGACCGGTAGCGGGGCAGGTTACCGGCGGCCGCCCGCCAGAGCGACCGGAAGACGGCAGTGGAACCGGTGAAGTGGATGCCCGAGAAGTCCTCGTTGTCCAGCACCACCCGCGTGACGGTCTCCGGGTCTCCCGGCACGAAGTTGATGACCCCGGGGGGAAGGCCCGCCTCCTCGAGCAGCCGCATCACGAAGTAGCTGGAGTAGACGGCGCTGTGCGAGGGCTTCCACACCACGGAATTGCCCATGAGAGCCGGCGAACCCGTCAGGTTCCCGCCGATCGCGGTGAAGTTGAAGGGCGAGACGGCGTAGACGAAGCCGTCCAGGGGCCGGTAGTCGGCCCAGTTCCAGATGCCTTGTGAAGAGTGGGGCTGCTCGGCGTAGATCTGTTGGGCGAAGTGGGCGTTGAAGCGGAAGAAGTCGATGGTCTCGCAGGCCGCGTCAATCTCCGCCTGGTGACAGGTCTTGCTCTGGCCGAGCATGGTGGCCGCGTTCAGGGTCGAGCGCCACCGGCCGGCAAGCAGGTCGGCGGCGGTGAGAAAGACGGAGGCCCGAACCTCCCACGGCCACGACGCCCATTCCCTGCGCGCCTCCATGGCCGCCTTCGTGGCCGCCTCCACCTCGGCGGGCCCCGCCTGATGATAGCGCGCCACTACATGGCCGTGGTCGTGAGGGAGGATGCAGGTGGCCAGGTCGCCGGTCCGCACTTCCTTTCCGCCGATGATCAGGGGGATCTCGATTTCCTGGCCGGACAGCTCGGCCAGTTTCGCCTTGAGGGCTGCGCGCGCGGAATCGCCCGGCGCGAAATCGAGCACAGGTTCATTGATGGGAGGAGGGACTCGGACGGTTCCGGCCATGGACATGACAGCCTCGGGTACGGGATTGCGTGTTTGGTGTACGGCGTTCGAGCAACCGGGCCCCGCGCCCCGGATCCCCCTCTCGGGGGCTCTGCCGGAGAGCGCGACCGCCGGTCGGCACGCTCGGAATCTCGCGATTCGCCAGTCGACCGCAAGTGTTCTCGCGAACGGGCCGGGGCGTTGTGCGCGCGGAGCGGCGAACCACGGTCCCGAGGGGATCCGCATGCCCGGTCCGATTCGGAACGGGGGAGCGGTGGTGGCGTACCCTGTGTTGCGAGACCATGTTGACCGGCTGGGTCGGGCGGCGCGCGCGACCGGCATGGTGATCCTCCGACCGGGGCGAGATCTGAACGCAGAGACCAGGCAGGCCAGAGAAGACTTCGCAGTCGTCATCCCCGCGTACAACGAGGCACCCGTGGTCCCCGACCTGGTGCGCGAGATGCGAGAGGCCTTCCGTGAATTCGAGCTGGACGGCGAGGTCGTGCTGGTGGACGACGGATCCACCGACGGCACGGCCGACCTCGCCCGGCGCGAGGCGGCGGATTGGGACGCCTTCCGCGTCGTGAGCCACCGGCGCAACCGCGGAAAGACCGAGGCCATGGTCACCGGGGTGAACGCGACGGACCGGTCCAACATCGTCCTCTTCGACGCCGATCTCCAGCACTCGCCGCGCGACATCCCGCGCTTCCTGGAAAAGCTGGACGAAGGATGGGACATCGTCTCCGGCCGGCGGATCGGGCACTACGACAAGGCCGCGGTGTCAGGCATATATAACCGCATGTCACGCATGCTCTTCCGGGTTCCCGTGACTCACCTCAACTCCGCCATGAAGGGGTTCCGCCGGGACATTCTGGACGGGCTCACCCTACGCCACGACTGGCATCGCTTCTTCGTGGTCCTGGCGTACGGACGAGGCGCCACCGTAACCGAAATCGACATTCAGCTCTACGACCGAAGGGCGGGCGAGTCCAAGTACCAGGGGCTGTGGCGCGTCGCGATCGGCCTCACCGACCTGGCATCGGTAGCCTTCCTGGTGTTCTTTTCGCGCAAGCCGCTGCTCCTCTTCGGGGCTTCCGGGCTGGCGCTGGCTGCCCTGGGCGGATTGGTCGCGGCGGGCGCGGTGTATCTGCGCTACCTGCATCCGGCCCTGGGGTTCGAACCCTATCTGCCGCCCTTCGGCTACCGGCCGCTGATTCAGCTGGTGGTGCTGCTCGAGACACTCGGGTTCCTGCTTGCGGGGTTCGGCCTGGTGAGCGAGCAAATCGCGCATGTGCGTCATGAGGTGGAGGCGCTCAGGCGGCGGCTGACGGGAGCCGAGGGGGCGAAAGACGGTCGTCGCGGCCCGACGGCACCCTAGCGAGGCCATCGCGATTGCGGATGTTGCAGGGTAGAGGCGTAGTCCCCGGAGAACACGGATGAGCGCAGGGCGACGGGCCAACCGAAAGCGGACGGGCAGACCCGGTGGCAAAGCCTCCGGCGGGAGGATGGCCACCGGCCCGCCGATCCGGACGAGCGTGCCGGCCGGGCCCGGTCAGGCGCCCTCGATTCCGCGCTGGGTGCCGTGGGCGCTCTTCCTCGGTCTGACCGTTGCGCTGTTCCGTGCGTTCATCTTCAGCGACGCCATGCTCTACGGGAGCGATACGCTCTCCGGGGGCTACGTCGCACGGGCGATCTATGCGAACGCGCTGGCGCAGTTCGGCCGGATCCCGGGATGGCAACCTGAGTTCCTGGGCGGCACCCCGTTCGTCGAAGCGCTCAGCGGTGCGGACGCCTTCTATCCGCCCTCACTCCTGCTGCTCATCCTGCTGGAGCCGTACCGGGCGCTGGGGTGGAAACTCGTCATTCACGTGGCGGCTGCCGGCTTCTTCATGTTCGGATGGGTTCGCGTGCTCGGCGCCTCCCGGGCGGCCGCGCTCGTGGCCGGAACCGGCTACATGCTCGCTCCGGTCTTCGTCGGGCTGGTGTTCGCGGGTCACGACGGCAAGATGTTCGTGACGGCCCTGACTCCGCTCCTGTTCTGGGTGACGGAGCG
The DNA here is from genome assembly GCA_965237885.1 of Longimicrobiales bacterium. GTDB lineage: Bacteria > Gemmatimonadota > Gemmatimonadetes > Longimicrobiales > Gaopeijiaceae > BD2-11. The sequence continues at coordinate 3,335,239 of CBDEGN010000002.1, forward strand.
ACACTTTGTGCGGCCCGGGATCAGGTCGTTCACGGCTCTCGCCCTGGTCGTCGCCCTGACCATCCTGACGCCACACTTCCAGATGGCGTACTTCCTCTTCGGCGCCACCGGGCTGTTCGCAATCTTCCGCAGCGTGCAGATCCTGCGCGGTGGCGGGACGATACCCGCGGCCTCGTCGAACGAGGGCGCCTCGAGTTCGAGTGTCGTCGCGCCAGCCCCCGGTTCCCGATCCCGAGCCGCCTCGCGGTTCGGCCTGTTCCTGGCGGCAGCGATCACGGGGGCCATCATCGCCGCCGGCCAGCTGTTGCCCGCAGTGGACTACGTGGCCAACGATTCGCGGCGCACCGCCACGTCGGAGGCACTCGACGAGGAGGCCGCCCTGGCGTGGTCGAGCTCGTGGTCGCTGCACCCGGAGGAGGCCTTCTCCCTCGTGATTCCCGAGTTCGCCGGGGCCAACATCAGCGGCTCCGGAACCTGGGCGGACAACACCTATTGGGGCCGCAACCCGTTCAAGCACAACCATGAATACGCGGGCCTGGTGCTGATCCTGCTGGCTGCGCTTTCCTTTGTCGGCGGTCCCCGGCGTGGAGTGCGCTGGTTCTTTGCGGGGCTGGCGGGCGTCGCTCTGCTCTTCGGTCTCGGCGTTCACACGCCCGTTTGGCGCCTCTTCTACGAAGTCCTTCCCGGCGTCAGCCTTTTCCGCGCCCCCTCCCAGGCGGTCTATCTGCTTGCCTTCAGCGCAGCGACGCTTGCCGCTCTCGGCGTGGACCGGGTCTTCGCCTGCGGGCGAAATCCAGGTCCCGGCCGGCGGGTCCAGCGCGTTCTCCTGCTTGCAACCGGCGCTCTGGCCGCCATTGCGCTTCTGGCGACGGCGGGTGTGCTGACTTCCGTCTGGACAGCGGTCTTCTATCAGGGGATCGGGGAGGCCAAACGCCAAGCGCTCGTGGTGGCGCTGCCCTACATCCGCAGCGGTGCCTGGATCGCGGTTTTTCTGGCCGGTGCCCTCGCCGTTCTGGTGTGGAGCGTTCGCACGGCGCGTGTCGGGCCGAGGGCCGTGTTGAGCCTGCTGATCGCCCTCGTCGCCATCGACGCCCTGCGTGTCGACCGCGTGTTCATCCAGACCTTCGACTTCCAGCAATGGTCGGCCCCGGACGCGAATACTCGCGCCGTGCTGGAACGCGAAGCCGGCAGCTCCGAACCCTACCGCATGCTGTCGTTCCGAAACGCAGGCCAGGACCTCATGCCGGCGCTTCACGGAATCGAGCTCGCGGGCGGACATCACCCCAACGACCTGGCGCGCTACCGCCACCTGATCGGCATGGTCGGCTCGAGCCAGCCGGTCAACCTGTACGGCAACCGGAACATCCGCAGGCTGCTCAACGTTCGCTACCTGCTGTGGCCCGACCTGCAGATGGGCAGCTCGCCCCAGGGGAACGTCCTGAGCCGCACACAGCTGGTGGACGGCCGCGTCTACGAGAGCGTGTTCATGGAGCCGGGTCTGGCGCGCGCCCGGCTGGTGGGGAGCGCCGTCGTCAAATCCGACGACGAGGCAGTGTCCTACATGCTCTCCCCCGACTTCGACCCCGAGGCGGAAGTCGTGCTGGCGGAGCCACCGCCCATCATGTTGCCCGGCGAGCCTGTCGAGGGGGAGGTGGTCTGGCTGGAGCGCGGCCGCGACCGCATGAGGCTGGCCGCCCGGACCTCCCAGCCGACGTTGCTCGCCCTCGCCGACAACTGGTATCCCGCGTGGCGCGCCCGCGTCAACGGGAGCGACGTTCCCGTGCTGCGCGCCTACCACACCCTGCGCGCGATCCCCGTGCCGGCCGGAGAATCCGAGATCGAGCTGTGGTATCAGTCCGACGTGGTGCGGTGGAGCTTCTGGCTAGGCATCATCGTCCTGGCGAGTCTGCTCGCCGCAAACGGAGTTCACACATGGCTCGCTCGCCGAGCGACCGGGAGCGCAAAGCCCTGAAGAAGTGGCTTTCGCTGGCGGCACGAGTCGCTCTCACGGCCGCCGTTACCTGGTTCATTCTCGATCGGGTGGGGCTGACCGTGGCCGAGCTGCAGGGAGTGGGCAGCGCCCTCGCGAGTCCGCGACCGATTCCCCTCGCGGCCGCCACGCTTCTTCTGCTCGGGAGCTTCGTCCTGGCGGGCCTGATCTGGGGCTGGGTGGTGGCCGGCCTTGGGGGGCCGGGTCTTTCGCCGCGCGACGCGGTGAGCGTTTTCCTGCTTGGCAACCTGGGCCGGTACGTGCCCGGCAAAGTCTGGTCGATCGTCGGCATGGCCGTGCTCGCGCGAGGGAAAGGGGTTCCCGTGGCGATCTCGACCACGGCGGCCGTGGTCGTGCAGGGCGTGGGCCTGGTGGCGGCCGGCCTGATTGGTCTGGGAGCGTTTGCCGGAGCGCCCGAGCCGCTGCCGCGCTGGGGGATCGCGGGCACGGGGCTGACAGTCGCCCTGATGCTGATGGTGGCCGCCGTTCCCGGGCTGTTTCGTCGCGCGGTCGCCCTGTGGTTTCGCCTGGCCCGGGCGGAACCTCCCCGGAACCTGACGGTAGCCGCGGTACTCCGTTGGCAGCTACAGGTGCTGGTGGCGTGGGTTGCGATGGGAGCGTCCTTCTGGCTGTTCGCCGTGAGCCTGGGGGTGGAGCTGGCTCCCGCGTTCGCGGGTTGCGCGTTCGCGGCGGCCTATGTCGCGGGGTATCTCATGCTCTTTGCTCCCGCCGGGGTCGGTGTGCGGGAGGGCTTTCTGATTGTGTTTCTGGCTCCTTCGCTGGGGGTCGGTCCGGCGACCGTGCTCGCCATTGCCGCCCGGTTGTGGATGACCGCGGCGGAGGTGATTCCTGCCGCCATCCTGTGGGTGTTGCACCAGCGGGCACGGCTGTCGGTTGGCGCGAAGGAAGGTTGACCGCGCCCGCAGGCGGGGCCTAAACTTCGGACGCATTCTCGGAGTCCGCGCGCCTGCATACCGGAGGCGCCAAGCGGGCCCCGCCGAGGGAGAGCGACGAACAATGCTGGCGACGGACATGATCGAGGAGGTCCTGGCGACCGTGCGGCCCGCCATCCGCCAGGACGGGGGTGACGTTGAGCTCATCAACTATGACGAGGCGGAAGGCGTCGTTATGCTTCGCCTGATGGGCGCGTGCGAATCGTGCCCGATCTCCATGCTGACCCTGAGAGAGGGCATCGAGCGGCGCCTGAAGGATCAGGTTCCGGGGGTCACCAGGGTCGCCGCCGTCTAAGTTCCCCACGGGCACTCCAACTTCTTCGGGTATGTCCCAACAAACTCTTGCAGATGCGGTAACGAACGCTCTGTCCGGGGTAAGACATCCGGCCAGCGGGCGCGACATTGTCTCCAGCGGACACGTCCAGAAACTTGAGGTCGACGGGGCGGGCCAGGTGCGTTTTGCCTTCCACCTCGCGCCGGACGATCCCGGGTCGCTGGTGAAATCCGCCCGTACTGCCGCCGGAGCCGTCCGCGGCGTCTCCGGCGTGCGCGTCAACGTCCAGCTTCCCCGGAGCGCGCCGGCTCCCGCTTCGGAGCCTGCTCCCGCGAGTCCTCCGCGCTCCGGACTCGTGCCCGGTTCGGTGCCCGCGCCCACCCCTCGGCCGGGCATCCTGGCCGACACCCGCTACGTGGTTGCGGTGAGTTCGGGCAAGGGCGGGGTGGGCAAATCCATGGTCGCCACCAACCTTGCCGCCGCCTTCGCTCGGCGGCGCTTGCGTGTGGGGCTTCTCGACGCCGACATCTATGGCCCGAACATTCCCGTCATGTTCGGCGAGCGCCGCCGACCCAGCGTATCCGGCGGCAAGGGCAAGGAGATGATCGAGCCCCTCAGAGCCCACGGCGTCAAGCTCATGAGTCTCGGTTTTCTGCTTGCCGACGAGCAGCCCGCGATCATGCGCGGCCCGCTGATCGCGGGAGTGCTGAAGCAGTTCCTGGAGCAGGTTCGATGGGGCTCGCTGGACATCCTTCTGGTCGACATGCCGCCCGGCACCGGGGACGCGCAGTTGTCGCTGGTGCAGTCCGTCAACCTGGACGGGGCCATCATGGTGACCACCCCGCAGGGAGTGGCGACCGGCGATGTCCGCCGGGGCATCAAGATGTTCGAGCGCGTCAACACCCGGGTGATCGGCGTCGTCGAGAACATGAGCGGGATGGCCTGCCCTCACTGCGGCGAGCCCGTGGATGTCTTCGGCAGCGGAGGGGGGAAGGCTCTGGCAAAGGAGCAGGGCGTGCCTTTCCTGGGCACCATCCCCCTGGATCTCGCGGTCAGACAAGCCGGGGACGACGGGCTGCCGACCGTCGTGGGGCGACCGGAATCGCCGGTCGCGCAGGCGTTGAACCGCATCTGCGACCAAGTCGCGGTGGCGCTGCGGGCCGGGCCTGGTTGAGGCAGTCTCCCTTTCCACGCGTCGGTCGCGGGCGCATCCGCACGCTACCGGCCCATGCGATGGTACGAGACTATCCCGAGACGCTCGCACTGCTCCTGAGGAGGGGCGTGGATCTCGACCGGGTCGGTACTCGGCCGGTAGGGGACTTCGCCGACCCGGAGCTGGTTGTCGAGATCGAAGAAACTATCGCCTGGCGTCCGAAAGCTGGCTCTTCGTCCAACTGACAGCGATGCGGGCTAGCTGTCCAGCCACTTGCGGTCGGCCTCGGTCAGCTCATCCCGCTTGCGAGGCCCCAGCAGCCTGAGCACGACGTACCCGACGAGCGCTATCGGGGCCACCTTGAAGAGCAGGAAGCTGGCGAGGCCGAAACCAATGGAGAAGACGGTGCCCGCCACCGCGAGCAGGACTCCCACCGCCAGAAGCGTAACGAAGCCTACCGCGAGCAGTTTCAACAGGGTGCTGATCATCTCTCTCCCGTGGGCGATCGCCCGGAATCAGGGCTTGAAGTTGCGATTTACGGTACCCAGACGACGTCCAACGCACCAATCCGCGCGTCAACCTCTACCGTGACTTGCGTTTCGGCGCTATCCCAATCCAGCGAAAAGTAGTCCTGGCCGCGCTTCACCATCTCCTGCGCATCCACGGAGGCGAGGAAAACGTCAGAAACCAACCGCACGCCGAGCCCTCTCGGGAAGCGAAGTTCGACCGCGCCCAGGTCCAATTCAACGCTGACGTCGGTGTTCCGTTGCCATTCCCCGGTAAAATCGAGGGTTGCCTTGCCCGCCTTTACCTCCAGCCGGATGCGCTCGGCATTGAGGTTGCCGAGGCCGGTCGCGACAAAACTGGCCGCCCTCGCCCCGAAAGAAGCGAGTTCGAGCTCTACGGGGTTGGGCTGCGACACATCGATTCGCGTATCCGATGCGCCCGTCTCGAGGTTCAATCCGCGAACCGAGAGTCCTCCCAGGTCGAAGTCGGCGCGCGCCGCCCCGAATTCCATGTCCAGGTAAAGGGGGACTTCCCGGGTCAGCGCCAGCTCGAGCTGGCCGGATCCGTCTCCGCGCTTGACCCGGATGCCCCGGCCGATGCGGTCCACGCCGATTTCCAGGCGTCCGTCGTCGTAGCGGGTCCGCGGCTCGACGGCGTCCTCATCGTAGCGGAGTTCCATTCTGTACAGGGTGCCTGACTCACCCGGGTGAACCCGCAGAACACCTGCCCCGTACTTGACGTGGACGCGAACCTCGTCTTCGCCCGCCAGCTGGCGGGACACGGTCTGGGTGCTCCAGTTCTGGGCGGCGACGCCGGTCACGCCGCACATCAGACCTCCGACTGCGGCGCAGATGAGCCCTATCCTTCCAGTCATGCGGGGCCTCCCCTGGATGTGTCCCCCGGTTCGGGGTGTTGCTCGCGGGTGGGATCCCCGCCGCGGTGACCGTAGTCTTCCCGCCCAGCACGCCGAGAACGCCACCGTGTCCACGCGCGGGTCGCCCGATATCCGCTGCCGTACGTGGCCGCCATGTCATCCACGCTTGAGGTCCGGCCCGCTCCCGTGAGCAACACGGCGCCGAAGCCTACGGTCAGGGCGGCCAGCGCGATGGCGACCGAAAGAAAGGTGAACAACCCGCTCAGGAAGGAGCCAAGCGACGACCCGCCCATTTCCGCCACATGAGAGAAAGCGGAGGGAGCGACCAGAGCCGCCGCGCCGGCGCCCAACACATGCAGCTGGTTCGACGGCCGGATTCGATCCAGAGCCGGGATGCCCCTCCGCGCCAGCCACTCTCCGATGCCGATGGCGACAGCCAGATACCCCAGTCCGTGAGCGAGGAAAGCGGCGAGGGGAAAGAACGGCAGCCAGACGATCAGAAGCGGGATTCCGACGATCGAGACAAGGAGCGCGAGAGACCCCAGCACCCAGACAGGCAACAGAAGGAAGCCGCCGGCCAGGCCGACCAGCGCCGCCCGACCCGGAGAAGCAACCGCCGCGTCGGCCACGTTCTGCAGCCGGTTTCCGGCGAAGTGGACGACCACGAACCCCAGCGCCACCACGATCACGAGCCCGAACATGTCACCGAACAGCCCGGCCAGCCCCGACATGATGTGGCGAAGCGGCCGGAAACCGGCTTCGGCGTCGCGGTCGCTCGGATCCTGCTCTTCCGAGGCACCCGGGTCCGCGCGCGTCACGGGCTCTGCCACAGCGGGGTCATCCAGGGTGCGAACGGCGCCCTCGACCGTTCCGCCGTCCCTCTCGAGTCGACCGTCGACCAGGCGCACCTCTCCGTGGATGTGCGCGTCGCCGCTGATGCGCAGCGACCCCCCGACCACGACCACATCGCCGGAGACCTCCCCAAGTATGGTGGCGTCGCCTTCCACGACGACGAGCGTCCCCTCCACCTCGCGGCCGTCGTCAATGGTCACATCTTCGCCCACATGAAGAGACGGCAGACTGAGGTCCACGCCCTGCAACGCCTGTTCCAGCTCAACGCTGCGTTGGAGGAGGAGGCGAAGCTGCGCGGGATTCATGCCTTCGGTCGCGCCACCCGCCTGCGCGCCCAACGCGGTCTGAAGTGCCGCTCCGGCGGCCGGTGTGGGGTTGGCGAGTACCGCCTCCAGCGTTTCCTCAAGACGCGCTGCCACCAACCGTGTCTCCCCGGCCACCCGCTCGCCGGGCTCCCACGCGCGCAGCGCCGCCGCAAGAGGTCCGTAATCGAGCGAAATGACCTCGGAGAGGAGGGCACGCCACGCGGCCGCGAGTTCTCCGTTGGCCCCGTCGCTGCCGATTTCCTCTCCGTTGACCCAGACGCCTCCGTCGCGGAGGGAGATCTCAAGGGCGGCACCGGAGTCGAACTCGAGAGACAGGGTCGCGTCCGAATCGGAAACGACGACGCGGTTCGAAACGATCTGGCGCTCCTGGACGGCGGCGACCTCCGCCGCTCCCGCGGCCGACAACGCGAGAATCGCTCCGGCGACGGGGACCAGGACAGCCGGAGACATGCGCTCAGGCGCCAACATGGCGGGGAAGTCCATAGGTGAAGGCGAGGTTGCGGCGCAACACCCAGACGGCTGCCAGGGTGAGCGTCGTGAGAGCGGCACCGCCAGCGGCCGCGGTTGCGGGAGACGCGATCAGGAAGTCGGCGAACGCGTATGCGCGGAAGGCCGCCCCACTCTGCATCAGCCCGCCCAGGACCGAGCTTGCGAGCGCTGACAGGGCGTCGCGAGCCTGCCACCACAGATAGGAGACCAGATCGTCCGCCGTGAGCTGCGGGAATGTGGAGACGAAGGCCGCCGCGCTCGAGAATGCGGCAGCCGGCACGCCCACGAGCACGCCGGCCAGCGCCCATCCGCGCAGCGAATGGGGCCAAGGCCCCCGGTCCGATGCTGTCCGGCCCCGACGGGTCGTCTCTTCGGCCATCCGGCACCAACGCGCCATCACTCCTTCCGCGAAGCCCGGGGTGGGTGACAGGGAAGGAAGGGACTCAAGCGCCGCCACCAGACGCCGCCAGCCTGCGAATCTGCTCTCGCATCGCCCGCAGGCCGCCAGATGTGCCTTCGCGCGCCAGGCACGGGGCAGGGAAAGTGCGCCGTCCGCCAAGTCCTGCAGGCGGCGGCCAGACAGATGAGAGCGGGCGCTCGGCCGGGCAAACCAGCGGCGCACCGGCAGCCGCCACCACATCCCGAACGGGCGCGCGGCCGTCTTCGGGAACTCCATCCCGGACATGACCCGTTCCGCAAGGCGCCCGGGAGGGGCGAAACGTCGCAACTGGCCAAGCTCGCGGAAGACCTCCCGCCAGGCTTCGACCTGGCTGCGGCACCGGGCGCAGTTGGCCAGGTGCTCGTGAGTGGGCCCGGCCGCAGCCTGGCCACTCTCTTCCCCGACATCAAGAAATGCCTGGATCGCATCAACGTCCAGGTGCTCGTCGTGGTTGCGTCGGCTTGAATTCATGTTCGGCCTGCTCCCGCTGCCACCCGTCGTCGCCACCCTGTCCTCACGGAATTCCTACACTTTGTGGTTATCGTGAGTCGAACACAAACTCCGTGTGTCGGCTTCCATCGCGTACGATTCGGGAGTCCCGGGAGTTTCGCATGCCCGCACATCGGATTCACGCCTCCTCGAGAAGACGCTTGAGTTCGGCCCTGGCACGATGCAGATAGGTCTTCACGGTCCCGAGTGGGACGTCCATGATGCGGGCGATTTCGTCGTACGTATGTCCCTCAATGTGGCGGAGCAGTACCGCGGTCCGATACTCCTCGCGAAGTTCGCCGATGGCGGCCTCGATCTGGCTGGCGAGTTCACGGTTCTGAACGTACTCCTCGGGACTCTCCCCGGGCGACTTCAGCACGAGCTGAGTGCGGGCCTGGGCCTCCGGCGTGACTGCGTCCGGGGCGCCGTGCATCGATATCGTCGGCACGCGTCGCTTGCGCAGGTGGTCGATGGTGAGGTTGTTGGCGATCTTGAAGATCCAACTCGAGAACTTGTACCGGGGATTGTAGGTGTCGATGGCGTTGAACGTGCGGATGAAGGCTTCCTGCGCCAGGTCTTCCGCGACGGTACGATTCCTCACCATCCGGTAGATGAGGGAGAAGACGGGGCGTTCGTATCTGGAAAGGAGTTCGCGATAGGCCCCCTCCCGTCCCTGCGCGGCCAGGGCTACGAGTTCGGCGTCTTTGACGCTCTGGTAGTTCAAGAGTATCCACCGGATGAGGTTCGCGTTGCCCCGTACGAGAACTCATGATGATCGTTTCTGAAGCCAGGCCGTCGTCGGGAGACGAGCGAGCGCGCCAGGTGCACGAGATCTTCTCCCGCATCGCGCCCCGCTACGACTTGCTCAACCGCGTATTGAGCCTGGGCATCGATCGATGGTGGCGCCGCCGGGCGGTGCGCGAGCTCGATTACTCGCGTCATCGTTCAGCCCGATATCTGGACGCGTGCGCGGGCACCTGCGACCTGGCCATCGACCTTGCGACCCGCCGAGACTTCCAGGGCAGGGTGGTGGCCGTGGATTTCGCGGAGCCCATGTTGCGCAGAGGCCGGAGGAAGATCACGCGTCTGGCGGTGCATCCCCTGTGCGGCGACGCGCAGCGGCTGCCCTTCCAGAGCCAGTCGTTCGACGGTGCCATGGTGGCGTTCGGGGTGCGAAATCTCTCGGATCTCGGCGCGGGCCTGGTTGAGTTGCGCCGGGTTCTGCGCGACGATTGCCCGCTCGTCATTCTCGAATTCACCATTCCCCCCAACCCGGTGGTACGGGCCGCCTACCTTTGGTATTTCCGGCGCATTCTTCCGGCGATCGGCCGGATCGTGTCCGGTCACCGCTGGGCGTACAGCTATCTGCCGGCGTCGGTCGGTGAGTTCCCGGGCTCGCAAGCTTTGGGCCAACACCTGCTGGACGCGGGATTCCGTAGCGTCCGCTGGCACCTGCTGACCTTCGGGATTGCGGCGATCCACATCGGTGTGAGGTAGTCGCAGAGCCCACAAGCGACGCCCGAGGGGTCGGGTCACTTGCGGTGAGGTCCGATCCGTGGTCCTGGATCGGAGATTCCCTCCACCTGCCAGATTGTCACCTCCCCCAACGTCTCTGGTGGCAGGTCGAACCTGGATGGATCGCCGAGGATCATGATGATCATGCGGTCCGGGTCCAGGTGTCGGCGGAGGACGTTGCGCACATCGCCGGGAGACACGCGCTGCACACCGGCCACGTAACGCTCCAGCCAGTCTTCCGGCAGTTCCTGGGCCTGATGAAGCACACGCCTCGATACGACCTGCATGGCCCCCTGGAAGTTGAAGGAGAAGCCGTTGCTGGCCGCATCCACCGCGGCTTCCACCTCCGCGCGCTCCGGAGCTGACCGGCGCATCTCCTCCATGACATCGAGGATGGCTCGCGTCGCCGCAATGGTTGACTCGGCCTTCGTCCGGGTGAGGGCACCCACGATGCCGTCGGACTCGCTGGGCGTGGTCCAGAACGAACCCGCGCTGTACGACAGGCCGAGTTCAGTGCGCACCCGGTTGAGGATGCGGCTCGAGAAGCCGCTGGATCCGAGGATGGAGTTGGCGATGCGGGAGGAGAAATAGTCTTGTGAGTCTTCCTGCCGGATCGCGGTTCGGTGCGCCATGACGATCGTCGTCTGATCCAGCTCCCTGGGGATCAGGTATACCCCCGGGGTGTTCAGGATGTCGGGAACCGGCGGCTCCGGCAGCGCGGCCTCGCAGGGGGGCCAGTCGGCAAGGAAGCCGCGAAGCTGCGGCTCGATGTCTTCCCACGCGAGGTTCGCAGTGACACCCAGGGTCAGGTTGTCCCGGCACAGGATCCTGCCGTGGACGGCGAGCAGTGTCGCCCGCGAGAGATCCTCCGGCTCGAGATCGTCCGGCCCCATCTCCCAGCCGATGGGGTGGTCCCCGAACATGAGGCGGTTGAACTCGGAGAAGGCCAGCCGGCCGGGGTCATCGGGGCGGCGCAGGGCGCTCTCGAGCTCCTGGCCCCTCCACACCTCAACATGCACCGAGTCGAAGCGGGGATGTAGAAGCATGTCCTTCCAGAGGCGTAGTCCCGCCTCGATATTGGGCGTGAGGGCGTTCAGGGTCGCGGTCGTGCTCCCGCCCGAGGATCCGAATGCGAGCTGCAGCGCGTGCTGGTCGACCTGTTCGTCAACCGAGTCCGGATGGAGCTCGAGGGTTCCGCCGAAGCGAAGCAGCGAGGGCAGCGCCGTGGTCGCGGCGTAGAGTTCACGGCCCAACAGCCCGAAGCCGCCTTCGAAACGCGCGTATACGTTGACCAGAGGAAGGGAGTGGTCGGCCAGGAAGAAGACGGTCACGCCTTCGATCTCGTGGTCCGAAGCGGTGGGCGGGCTGAAGGAGAGCGGCTGGAACCGAAGTGCCTCGGCTGCCTCCCGGTCCGCTCGTGGCGTCTGCGCGGCGGCCCGGTCCGGGGTCACGGCGGTGGCGGCAGCGAGGATCACGAGCGCCGCCGCGGCGTGCGGAGTGCGCCCCATCACGGTTCCGACCCTTCCGTGCGCTTCACCAGGGTGGCCACGGTGCGGTTTTCGCGCGTGAAATAAGTCTGGACGACGCGCTGCACATCGGCGGGCTGTACTTCGTACAACCGGGTGGTTCGTTCAAAGGTGGCCTGCCAGGTGCCGAAACGCGTCACCGAGCTGGCGAGCTGGAGCGCGAGCCCAAGGTTGGACTGCAGCCTGCGCACGCCGGATGCCACCAGCTGGTTGCGCACTCGCTGGAGTTCGCGCTCCAGCGGAGGTTCCACAGCGAGGCGCTCGATCTCTTCGTAGAGGGCCGCTTCGATCTGGGCGGGCGTGTTGGGCGCGCGCGGCGTCACGTGAACGACGAACTGCCCGGGGAAGCGCGATCCCGGCACGGTCGAGGCGGTCACGGTGGCGGCCAGGCGGTCTTGCGTAACCAGGCGCTTGTAGAGGCGCGCGGTGCGTCGGCCCGCCAGGACCGATGCCAGCATGGTGAGGGCGGGGCGGTCGGGGTGATGCTCGCTCACGGTGCGCCATCCCACACGCAACTGGGGTTCCGCGTTCATCACCAGTTCGACCCGTCGCTCTCCCCGCTGAGCGGGCTCTACGGCGAGGACCGGGGGCGGCGAATCGCCCGCCCGGACGTCGCCCAGGTAGTCCTGCGCCCACTTTGCGATCGAATCCACCACGACGTCGCCCACGATGGCGACCACGGCGTTGCGGGCGCCGTAGTATCGCCGGTGGTATTCCTCCACATCGCGGCGCGCCAGCCGCTCCAGATCGGACATGTACCCGACCACGGGCACGCCGTAGGGGTGCATGAGAAACGCCGTCGCCAGGTGGACCTCGTGCAGCAGTCCCCCCGGGTTGGTATCCACCCGGGTTCGACGCTCCTCCATGACCACGTCGCGCTCCGTGTAGAACTCGCGAAACACGGGATTGTGCGCCCGATCACTCTCGAGCACGAACCACAACTTGGCCCGGTTGGCCGGAAGTTCCACGAAATAGGTCGTGGCCTCCGAGGTTGTGGTGGCGTTGAGGTTGCGGGCACCGTTGCGGGTCAGCATGCGACTGAACTCGTTGGAGACAACAGGGGACTGCGCCAGGCCCCCGTAGGTCTTCAGCCGGCCCTCGAGCGCGCCGATGCGGGCGGTATCCGGCGCCGTAGCGGAGGCCTCGGCGAGCAACGAGTCGTGGGTTGCGTCCATTGGACCAAAGAGACGAAGCTCGGTCTCCACATCCCGGGTGCCAACGGTCGTGGTTCCCTTGAAGAGCATGTGTTCCAGAAGATGGGCCGTGCCGGTGGATCCGAGCGTCTCGTTCACGCCCCCCACCGTGTATTCGACGACGAACGCCACCGTTGGAGCCGAGGGTCGCGGGAGGATGAGGAGGCGCATCCCGTTGTCCAGCGTCAACTCTCGAACGGGGAGCTCGGGAATGAGGCCGTCCTGACCCGAAGCGCGCTGAGGCGTCGATGCGAGCGAAGCCAGTGCGGCGACTGCCAGGGCGCACGCCGCCCGTTCACGCAAGAGCCGGGAGCAGTCGAAACAGCGCCGCCTCGTCGACCGCCGCCCAGTCATGAAGGTGGCGGTTGGCAGTGGGGACAGTAGAACGCCGATCGGCTGCCGATCACGGTTCGCAAGACGACCCCTCCACACTTGACGCACGGTTCACCTTCTCGACCGTATACCACCAGACGGGGCCCGAACGATCCTTCGAGTCCGGCCGGGTCCCGATAGTCCCGCAAGGTCGTCCCGCAGGCGGCGATAGCGGCGCGCAGCACCCGGCGAATGGAGCGATGAAGGGGTGCAACCCTCCCCTCAGGAATCGCGCGTGCCGGCACGGCCGGATGGATGCCGGCGAGAAACAGGGCTTCGTTCGCGTAGATGTTTCCGATCCCCGCAACGCGCCGCTGGTCGAGCAGCCAGGAACGAATCGGGGAGCGGGATCTCGCCATCTCCGCCGCCAGGCGGCGCGCGCTGAAGGACCGGCTCAGCGGTTCAATGCCCAGGGTGCGTGACCACCGGCGCCACGCGCGCCCGGTGAAGCGCCGCAGCCGGCCGAATCTGCGCGCATCGCTGTAGATGGCCGCGTCTCCCCCGGCCAGATCAAAGGTGACGCCCGTGTGGACCGGGGGAGGGGTCGGGTCGTCGAGAGGGCGGAAGAGCAGGCGGCCCGTCATGCCCAGGTTGACCACCATGATCGTGTCCGGGGAACAGAACCACACCACGTTCTTGCCCCGGCGGCCCACCCGGCGGATCTTCGCACCGCGCAGACCGCGCGCGAAATCGGCGGCCGGCTCCGCGAGAAGATCCGGACGCGCCACGCGCACGCGCTTTATGATGCGGCCCTTGAGATGTGGCTCCAGGCCGCGAGCGATCGTTTCGGCTTCGGGAAGTTCGGGCAGTCTGACTCCGGCGTGTGGAGGCGCGTGAAGGAGAAGCGCTCCCTCGCGTTTACGTCTGTACGGCGGTTCCCGCTGCCGTGACCATGAGCATGCTGCCGATGACCTCGTAGTCCAGATCCACCGCCACCACGGCGTTGGCGCCCCGGTCGGCCGCTCGGTTGGCCATCTCGCGCAGCGCGTCCTCGCGGGCGCTCCTGAGCGCCCGCTCGTAGGCGCCGGACCGTCCACCTACGACATCCCGCACTGCAGCGAGAAGATCCTTGAATATATTGGCGCCGACGATCGCTTCGCCGGTGACGATGCCCAGGTAGTCGCGCACCGGATGTCCTTCGAGCGTCGGCGTAGTCGTGATGATCATGGTTTCTCCGAATGAACCCCTTGCTGGATCGGCCGACCCGCGGAAAGCGGCTGCTTCAGCTTCGCGCCAACTCCCGCCAGCCGATGTCGGAACGGAAGTACTTGCCTTCGAACCGGATTTCCCGCGCCGCCCGCCGCGAGCGCGTCGCCGCCTCCGCAAGCGTGTTGCCCAGGCCGGTGGCCGCGAGGACCCGGCCACCCGAGGTGCGCAGCACCCCCTCATGGTACCGGGTGCCCGCGTGGAAGAGCAGCACGTCGGGGTCGTCGGCCAGGGAGCCGGGGATCTCCATCTCCGCGCCTGTGCGATAGGACCCGGGATATCCTTCGGCCGCCAGGACGGTGGTCACCGCGGCTCCGGCGGCGGTCTCAGCCCGGTATCCGGCCAGCCCGCTTCCATCCGCGATGGCCATCACGGGCTCGAGCAGGGAACCCTTCATGAGGGGAAGCACGACCTGGGTTTCGGGGTCCCCGAAGCGGCAGTTGAACTCCACCACCCTGGGTCCCCGGTCCGTAAGCATGAGGCCGGCGTAGAGCAGGCCGCGGAAGGGACAGCCGGCGGCGGCGAGAACGTTCAACGTGGGGGCCAGGACTTCCTCGCCGACCCGCGCCAGCAGGTCGTCGGTGGCCAGCGAGACCGGCGCGTACGCACCCATGCCGCCGGTATTCGGTCCCGTATCGCCCTCCCCGACACGCTTGTGATCCTGGGAGGCGACCAGCAGGACTGCCCGCTCCCCGTCCGACAGAGCGAACACCGACAACTCTTCGCCGCTCATGCGCTCTTCGATCACGATCTCGCGTCCGGCGTCGCCCATGCTTCCCTGCACGAGCATCTCCTGAATCGCCACGCAGGCCTGTTCGGGGTCGTCGCATACGATCGCGCCCTTGCCGGCCGCCAGCCCGGAGGCCTTCACCACGCACGGCCCGCCGCCCTCGATGACATGCGCCCGGGCCCGTTCCGCATCGGTGAAGACGCGATAGTCGGCCGTGGGCACCCCCGCGGCGTTCATCAGGTCCTTGGCGAAGGCCTTGCTGGATTCGATGCGGGCCGCTGCGCGGGACGGCCCGAAGGCGGGAATGCCCGCCTGCTCGAGGTGGTCGGAGAGGCCGAGCGCGAGCGGGACTTCCGGGCCGATTACGACGAGATCGATCCGGCTGGTCCTCGCCCACGAGGTCAGCGCCGCAACATCGGTCGGGGAGATATCCACGGTCCGGGCCGTCCGGGACATGGCGCCGTTGGGGCGGGTCGCGAAGAAGGTGCTCTCGGGAGTGTCCCGCCTGAGCTTCCAGAGCAGCGTGTGCTCGCGCCCCCCGTTGCCAACGATCAGAATGCGCATGTAACAGGTGCCCGAGCTACTTGCGGATGTTGTCCATGATCGATTCGCTCATTTTGCGAGCTGCTCCGCGCACGGATCCGACGAAGCTGCGGGCTTCATCCGCATAGGCCTGGGCAGCGGAGGAGACGTCTTGACGGTAGGACGGATCGGGGTCGTCCCGGCGGACGTATTCGCCCGCCACGATCCGATCGTACTCGCCGCTCTCGATCCAGCTCCGCATCTCGGACAGCCGCAGCACCCAGAACGGATGAGTGACGCCGAGGAGGTTGAGCACCTTGAAGACGTGGTCGGCGACGTCTCCACCCTCACGATACTCTTCGGCCTGCCGCACGAATTCGCCGAGGTCGAGGCGATCCGACGACGCGCCTCCGCCCGCCATCTTCATCATGGCGGTCATGGCGACGTCCGCGTCCTGGATGGAGAGCAGGCCCGCACGGTCGGAGGACAGTTCGCTCTTGCGCGACCATTCGAGCAGCCCCATGAGCACGGCGCGCGCGGCCAGCCCCACCATGGGGAAGCCCAGGCTGGCGAGCTGGATGAGCAGCACCATCATCGTGCGGTAGAGTACGTGGCCGCTGATGATGTGGCCCACCTCGTGCCCCAGAATGAAGGACAGCTCCTCGTCGCTCAGGATCAGGACCGTGCCCGAGTTCAGGATGATGAACGGCTTGTCCATGCCGTATGCGCCGGCGTTGGCGATCGGCGTCTGGGAGACGTAGAGCGGATATTCCTCCGTATCCAGCGTTTCGCAGATGTCGCGGTAGCGTTCGTGGATGTGGCCGTACTGCCGCTCGCTCACGCGCAGCGCGTTGGCCTGGAACGCCAGCCGGATGGGCTTCTCGCCGAAGAAGCCGAAGAGCGACTTCAGGACTTCATCGAAGACCGGAAGCTTGCGCAGGGCCGAGAGAGCCGCGCGATCCGCCGGGTGCTCCCAGGAGCGGGACGAGATGCCCGTGAGGATGCGGCGGGCGTGCGCATGGGGCGCCCCGCCGCCGTTTCCGTTGGCACCCGCGGTTCCGCCGTTCACGGTGTCTCCGTCAGAACCGGCCATCGTTGTTCTCCTTAGCCGGACATCTCTCCGGCGTCGTGGTACTCGAGTTTGGGGCCGCGCCGGACTCCCGTCCGCTACGGTCCGGTCCAGTACGCCATCGCTCGGAACGAGGTTTCACTCTATGTGTCAACCATTCAACACCTTCCAGAACTGCATCCAAGTGCCTGGTCGAGATCCTCCAGCAGGTCCTGCGGATCCTCGATGCCGACCGACAGCCGCACCAGGCGGTTGGTGACCCCCATCTCCCTCCTCCGCTCGCGCGGGACCGACGCATGGGTCATGAGCGCGGGCACCGAGATGAGCGATTCGACACCTCCCAGGCTCTCGGCCAGCGCGAAGATGCGCGTGTGCTCCACCAGCCGCCGCGCGGCCCGCGCGGTTGGCAGGGTGAGGGACACCATACCGCTGAACCCGTTCATCTGGCGCCCCGCCAGGTCGTGCTGCGGGTGGGAGGCCAGGCCTGGATAGTGCACTTGCTCGACCTCCGAGTGGTCTTCCAGAAACCGCGCCACCACCGTTCCGTTGGCGTTGTGCTCGCGCATGCGAACGAGCAGCGTCTTGGTGCCCCGCAGGCAGAGCCAGCAGTCCATCGGGCCGGGCACGCCGCCCGTCGACTTGCGCAGGAAGTGGATGCGGTCGGCCAGGGAGGAGTCGAGCACGGTCAGCATGCCGCCGATGATGTCGCTGTGGCCGTTCAGGTACTTGGTCGTCGAGTGCATGACAATGTCCGCGCCGAACTCGTGCGGGCGCTGGTTCACGGGCGTCGCGAAGGTGTTGTCCACGCAAAGGAGGGCGCCGGCGTCGCGGGCCACCTCGGCGGCCGCGCGAATGTCGCACAGGCGCATCATGGGATTGGTCGGGGTCTCGAGGAGAACCAGACGGGTCGTCGGGCGTAGCGCGTCGCGGATTCGCTGGGGATCCCGCGAGTCCACAAAAGAGAAGGTGAGGCCGGCTCGGGCGAGGACCTGGGTGGCGAGACGGGTCGTCCCTCCGTAGGTGTTCTCCTCGCAAACCACATGATCGCCCGAGGAGAGCATCCGCGTGACACAGTCGATGGCGGCGAGCCCGCTGGAGAAGGCGATACCGTGTGATGCGCCTTCCAGAGCCGCGATATTGCGCTCCAGGGCTTCGCGGGTCGGGTTCGACACGCGAGCGTAGTCGTAGGGCCAGCCCTGGTCGAGCCCCGGCTGTACATAGGTCGACGTCTGGAAGATGGGAGGCATGATCGCCCCGGTCTGGGGCTCAGGCTCCTGTCCCCCGTGTATCGCGAGGGTGCCGAGCCGAGGCGGGAGCGGTTCTGTCCTGGAAGAGGATTGGGTCATGGATCCGGATAAGTCCGAAGGGGTTCTGGACAGCGGTCAGGTAGTCAAATGTACTCCGCGCGGCGGGACGAAAGCGAGTCCCAGCGCCCAACATGGAGGTTGCCAGCATGCCGATCGTTCTTCCGCCGGGGCTCATGGTGAGCGTTTCGGGCTTCCGCGGCCGGGTCGGAGATCCCTTGACGCCGGAATTGGTCACGGCTCTGGCAGCCGCCTACGGCGTTTTCCTGCGCGCTGAGGACGGGGGACGGACCGTCATTCTGGGCCGCGACTCGCGGACCTCCGGGGGCATGCTCGCGGCAAGCGCGGGTGCCGGTTTCGCGTCGGTGGGATGTGACGTTGTGGACATCGGTGTCGTACCCACTCCGACCCTCATGATGGCGGTGCGCGACGCTGGCGCCTGCGGCGGGATCGCGGTGACGGCGAGTCACAATCCGGCGGAGTGGAACGCCCTCAAGTTCGCCACAGCCGAGGGGATGTTTCTCGATGCCCCCGGGATGGCGCGTTTCCGCCGGTCGCTGGACGAGGAAATCCCGCGTGCGGCCTGGGACGAACTCGGCGGTGTCACCCGGGACGCGAATGCGGGGCACCGGCACCTGCGGGCGGTTCTGGATCTCCCCTTCGTGGACGTATCCGCGCTGCGTGCGCGCCGTTTTTCGGTGGCGCTCGACTGCGTTCACGGGGCCGGGGGCGGGGTCATGCCCGCGCTGCTGGAAGGCCTGGGGTGCCGCGTTCATGCCATCGGGCTGGAGATGGACGGGCGCTTCCCGAGGGATCCCGAGCCGACCGCCGCGCACCTGGGCGCGCTCGGGGCGCTGGTGCGCGAGAGCGGGGCCGACCTGGGGATGGCGGTGGATCCCGACGTCGATCGGCTGTCGCTGGTGGACGAGACCGGCAGGCCCGTGGGGGAGGACTTCACGCTGGCGCTGGCGGCCGCTGCGGTCGTGAAGCAGCGTCCGGGCGTGGTCGTCACCAACCTTTCCACCAGCCAGGTCGTGGAGGACGCGGCGGCCGGGGCCGGGGCGAGAACGGTTCGCGCGCCGGTGGGCGAGATCAACGTCGTGCGGAGCATGCAGGCCGAAGGAGCCGTAGTCGGTGGGGAGGGGAATGGCGGGGTCATCGTACCGGCGCTGCACCATACCCGGGACGCGCTGGCCGGGGCGGCGCTCGTGCTGCAATACCTGCTCGGCGAGGGCCTCTCGATGAGTGCGGCCATCGCGCGCTATCCCGCATACCGCATTGTCAAGGAGAAGGTCGCTTTCCCGTCCGAGCGGCTTGAGGCGGCCTACGCCAAGCTGAGCGACCGGTGGCCCGGCGCGGCGCGGGACCAATCCGACGGGCTGCGGCTCACCTGGCTCGACCACCGCGAGTGGCTGCATGTGCGGCCGTCAGGCACGGAGCCGGTGGTGCGGCTGATCGCGGAAGCCCCAGCCGGGCCGCGGGCGGGCGAGCTCGTGGATGAAGCGCGCGCCGAGTTGCGGGCACTGGTGCGTTTCCACTAGCGAATGGACGCGGTAGCTTCCGGTGGGCTTGCCGCCGAGCTTCCGGGGGACGGCCGGAGCACCAGGATGACGACGCTACCAAAGGCATCATGTGCGGAATAGTGGGATATGTGGGTCCGGGTGAGGCGACCCACGTCCTCCTGGAGGGTCTGCGCCGCCTCGAATACCGCGGATACGATTCGGCTGGCCTCGCGGTGGTGAGCGACGATTCCAGGCTGACGGTGATCAAGCGGGCGGGCAAGCTGGCGCGGGTGGAGGAGGCGCTCGGGGAGAACCCGCTCGGCGGGAGCTGCGGCATCGGTCACACGCGCTGGGCCACGCACGGACCGCCAACCGAGCGCAACGCTCATCCGCTTGTGAGCCAGGACGGAGGCGTGGCGCTGGTGCACAACGGCATCATCGAGAACGCGGCGCTCCTCAGACAGCAGCTGCAGGAGCGCGGGTACTGTTTCCGGAGCGAAACCGATACCGAAGTCGTCGTGCACCTGATCGATGTCTTTCTGAAGGAAGGGGCCCCGCTGGAGGAGGCACTCGCCCTCGCCCTGGCACAGGTTGAAGGCACCTACGGCATCGCGGCGGTCAGCAGTCACGATCCCGGCAAGGTCGTCGCAGCGCGCCGGGGAAGCCCTCTCCTGCTCGGCGTGGGAGCCTCGGGACAGTACCTGGTGGGCTCCGACGCGGCTGCGGTGGTGTCGCAGACCCGCGATGTGGTGTACCTGGCGGACGGTGACTACGCAGTGCTGGACCGGAACGGCTACCGCGTCTACCACATGGGCCGGGGCTCGGTGCGCCGCTCGGTGCATCAGGTGACGTGGGATCTGGACGCGATCGAGCGGGGCGGCTTCGAGCACTTCATGCTCAAGGAGGTCTTCGAGCAGCCGCGCAGCCTGCGCGACGTGATGCGCGGGCGGTTGCTGGAGGCGGACGGCATGGCTCGTCTGGGCGGGATCGAGCGGCACCAGGAGGAACTGCTCTCCGTGGAGCGCGTCGTCATGACCGCGTGCGGAACCAGCTGGCACGCGGCGTTGATCGGCGAGTACATGCTCGAGGATCTCGCGCGCATTCCGGTCGAGGTGGAGTACGCCTCGGAGTTCCGCTACAAGAACCCCGTCCTGAACGAGCGCACTCTGGTCATCGCGATCAGCCAGTCGGGAGAGACCGCGGACACCCTGGCGGCGCTGCGGGAAGCACGCCGGCGGGGAGCGCTCACCATGGGCATCGTCAACGTCGTAGGCTCCTCCATCGCCCGCGAAACCGGCTTCGGCTGCCACCTGCACGCCGGGCCCGAGATCGGGGTGGCTTCCACCAAGGCCTTCACCAGTCAGCTGGTGGTGCTCGCGCTCTTCTCCCTCTGGATGGGCCGGCGCAGGCAAATCTCCATTCTGCGGGGTCGCCGCATCGTCCAGGCCCTCCAGGCCCTGCCCGGCCAGGTGGAGGAAGTCCTGCGCCTGAACGACTCCATTCTGGAACTCGCGCGCACCTACAAGGACGCCCTCAACTTTCTCTACCTGGGCCGCGGATATCAGTTTCCGGTGGCTCTGGAAGGGGCGCTCAAGCTGAAGGAGGTGAGCTACATACACGCGGAAGGATACCCCGCGGCGGAGATGAAGCACGGCCCGATCGCGTTGATCGACGAGGCCATGCCGGTCGTCATCCTCGCCCCCAGTGATCCCGTGTACCCCAAGGTCGTGTCCAACATAGAGGAAGTGAAGGCGAGGCACGCGCGTGTGATCGCCGTCGTCAGCGAAGGCAACGCGGAGCTCGAAGACAGGGTGGATCATGTCATCCGCATTCCGGACACGCTGCCCTTCCTGCGTCCCGTGCTGAGCACGGTGCCTCTGCAACTGCTCGCCTACCACATCGCGGTCTTGCGGGGCTGCGACGTGGATCAGCCTCGCAACCTGGCCAAGTCCGTCACCGTCGAGTGAACGCGAGGGAGCGGAGACGCGGGACGGTCACGCCGGCGAAAGCGGCCGGTCTCGGCGCGGGGATGTGAGGATCGTTCTCCAGCGCGTGTCGCGCGCGGCGGTGACGGTGGAGGGCTCGGTGGCGGGCCGCATCGGCCCGGGTCTGCTGCTGCTGGTCGGCTTTACCGGAGGAGACCGCCGGGAGACGCTGCAATGGATGGCGAACAGGGTTGTGGGGCTGCGTGTGTTCGCCGATCCGCTCGGCAGGATGGATTTGTCGCTGCAGGACATCTCGGGAGACATTCTGGTTGTGAGTCAATTCACCCTGTACGGGGATACCCGCAAGGGCCGCCGTCCGAGCTTCGTTCGTGCCGCGGGTCCCGAGGTCGCGGTGCCCCTCTACGAAGCATTTGTCGCCATGCTGCGGCAGCAGGCGCCGGCGAGGGTGGAAACCGGCGTGTTCGGAGCCATGATGGACGTCGAACTCGTCAACGACGGCCCCGTGACCCTCGTGCTCGAGCGGTGACTTCCCGGCCGGCGGGCGAGGGAGACCGCACGCTCGTGCTCGCGTCGCGGTCGCCCCGGCGGGCGGACCTGCTCTCCATGCTGGGGATTCCCTTTGCGGTCGATCCAGCGGATATCGTCGAGGAGGTTCTGCCCGGGGAGCGCGCGACCGCGCATACCCGGCGGCTGGCGCAGGAGAAGGCGCGCGCGGTGGCGGAGCGCCGACCGAACAGGCGCGTGCTCGCGGGGGACACGGTGGTGGTGCGGGACGGATGCATTCTCGGGAAGCCACGCGACGCCGATCACGCCGTCTCGATGCTGCTGAGCCTCGCGGGCCGCTCCCACGATGTGGTGAGCGCGCTGGCGTTGGCCGAGTCCGGGGGGCGGCTGTACACCGGGGTTTCGCGAACCAGGGTGTGGCTTCGGTCTTTCGGCGCGGACGAGGCGCGCGCCTACGTGGCCACCGGCGAGCCGATGGACAAGGCAGGGGCGTATGCGATTCAGGGGGTGGGCGCGGTGCTTGTGGAGGCGCTCGAGGGCGACTACTTCACCGTGGTGGGCCTTCCCATTCCGCTGCTCGTGCGTCTGCTGGCCGAGGCTGGCGCCCCCTTCGGCTTCGGTGATCGGGGGAAGCTGCCGGGAGCCCGCGTGAAGCCGGGCAGGGGAGTCGCATTGTGAGCAGGACGGCTGCGGTTCTGGCGCTCGACCAGGGGACGACGGGCTCGACCGCGCTGGTGGTGGCGAGCGACGGACGCATCCTGGGTCGCGGCTATTCGGAGTTCACCCAGCACTTCCCCAGACCCGGCTGGGTGGAGCACGACGCCGAGGAGATCTGGCGGGTGACCGTGCGGGTTGCGCTCGCGGCGCTGAGCGCGGCCGGGAACCGGGTCCGCGTGGAGGCGGTCGGCATCGCGAACCAGCGGGAGACCGTGGTGCTCTGGGATCGCGCCACGCTGGCGCCGGCTTGCCGGGCAATCGTCTGGCAGGATCGCCGCACGGCGTCCATCTGCGCGGAGCTGCGGCGACGCGGTCACGAGGCGGACGTGCGCGACCGAACGGGGCTGGTCCTGGATCCGTATTTCTCGGGAACCAAGCTGACCTGGCTCTTTCGCGAGTACCCGGAACTCCGGTCGGCGGCGGAAGCCGGAGATCTCGCCGCCGGCACGATCGACGCCTGGCTGGTGGCCCGCCTGACCGGGGGAGCCGTGCACGCCACGGACCACACCAACGCATCCCGCACTCTCCTGTACGACCTGCGCACACAGGCCTGGGATGCGGAGCTCGCCAGCATGCTCGAGGTGCCGATCGGCATCCTGCCGGAAGTGCGTCCCAGTGCCGGTGACTTCGGGATGGCGCGTGGCGAGCATTTCGGGGCGGAAATCCCGGTCACGGGAGTCGTTGGAGACCAGCAGGCCGCCCTTTTCGGCCAGGGCTGCTGCCGCGCCGGCCTCGCGAAGGTGACCTACGGGACCGGCGCGTTCCTTCTGCTGCATACGGGCCAGGAGGTGATCGCCTCCGAGAACGGACTTCTGACGACGCTGGCGTGCGATGCGCGGGGAGCCCCGGCGTACGCTCTCGAGGGGTCGATTTTTTCGGCCGGCGCCGCCGTGCAGTGGCTGCGCGACGGCCTCGGGATTCTCGACCACGCTTCCGAATCAGAAGAACGCGCCCGCGAAGTGGCGGACAACGCGGGGGTGTATTTCGTGCCCGCCTTCGTGGGGCTGGGAGCCCCGCACTGGATTCCCGAAGCGCGCGGTACGGTAGTGGGGATCACACGCGGAACGACGGCGTCTCACCTTGTTCGTGCGGCGCTGGAGTCGATGGCCTACGGCACGGTCGACGTCATCCGCGCGATGGAGCAGGACGCGGCGCTCACCACGGAGGAGCTTCGGGCCGACGGTGGAGCGGCCCGCAACCGCTGGTTGATGCAGTTCCAGTCGGATGTCCTGGGAGTGCCGGTGCGCCGGGCGCCGCGAGTCGAGACCACCGCGCTGGGCGCCGCCGGCCTGGCGGGGATCAGCACCGGTTTCTGGCCCGACGGGGAGGCGTTCGCGGCGTCCGCGGGAGAGCCCGGGTTCTTCGCGCCCGCGATGGCGCAGGAGCTGCGGGAGGAGCTGCTCTCGGGCTGGACGAGGGCGGTGCGTGTTGCGCGCATGTGGGCCCGCCAGGCATAGGGGACCCGGCAAGGTTTCAGAAACCCGCGTCTCCGCGTATATTGGCGGGGCGGAGGAAGGCAGCTCCGCTCCAGGTCGGGACACACATGGACAAGGTGCGTAGAGAATGAGGAACAACAACCGCTTCTACATTGGTCTGGTCGGCGTGGCCGTGGTCGTGACCTTCCTCATCTGGACCGGGTTCGACAAGGCCATGATGTACTATCTGACCCCGGTCGAACTGGTGGCGAAAGTGGCCGAAGACGACAGCTTCCACGACATCGGGGTGAAGGTCAGCGGCCGCGTGGTCAAGGGTAGCTACCAGAAGGGCGATGGTCCGTTTGAGCACTATTTCTCCGTGGCGGATCTGGCGCGCGAGGATACCAGCTTCCGCGTGGAATACCGCGACATCCTCCCGGATACCTTCAGCGACGAGACCGAAGTCGTGGTCGAAGGGCGCTTCCGGCGTGACGGCGTCTTCGAGGCGACGACCGTGCTGACCAAGTGCGGCAGCCGCTACGAGGCGGTTCCGGAAGGGATGGCTGGATGATTCTACTGGGGGAGTTCGCCCTCTGGGTGGCTCTGCCGGTCTCAATCTGGGGCGTTGTGCTCGCCTTCGTGGGCGGGCAGCGCAAGCGTGGCGATCTGGTTCTCTCGGCGGAACGGTCGGTCTACGCCGTCTTCTTTCTCCTGTGCCTTACCTCGCTGGGGATTATCCTGGCGTTTCTGGGCGGCCACTACGAGTACTGGTACGTATGGGCCTACTCCAACCGGGAGTTGGAAACCTATTTCAAGATCACCGGGCTCTGGGCCGGCCAGCGCGGGTCGCTGGTCTTCTGGGTGCTGCTGCTCACCGTCTTCTCGAGCATCGCCGTCTTCCAGAACCGCCGGAAGAACCGGGAGTTCATGCCCGCCGTGGTCGGCGTCCTGCTCACCATCACCGCGTTCTTTCTGGCTGTTCTCCTCTTCGCGGACGTAAACCCCTTCGAGAAACTGGCGTTCACTCCCGCGAACGGGCAGGGGCTGAACCCGCAGCTCCAGAACTACTGGATGACCATCCATCCGCCCACGCTCTATCTGGGGTTCACCTCCTTCTCGGTGCCCTTCGCCTTCGGCATCGCCGCGCTGATCACCGGGAAGACCGACTCCCGCTGGCTGATCGTGACCCGGCGCTGGACTCTTGTGAGCTGGTTCTTCCTGACCAACGGGATCATCTTCGGCATGCGCTGGGCGTACGAAGAGCTGGGCTGGGGCGGCTACTGGTTCTGGGATCCGGTCGAGAACGCCTCCCTGCTGCCCTGGCTTACCGCAACGGCATTCCTCCACTCCATCATGATCCAGGAGCACCGGGGAATGCTGAAGATGTGGAATCTGTCGCTGGTGACGCTCACCTTCCTGCTGACCATCTTTGCGACCTTCCTGACTCGTTCCGGGCTGATCGAGTCCGTCCACTCCTTCGCGCAGAACACCCGCATCGCGTACATCTTCCTGGCGTTTCTGGGAGGTGTCGCGGCCGTCAGCCTGATCCTCATCCTCTGGCGCAAGGACGACCTGCGCGCGGAACGCACCATCGAATCGTTCCTTTCCCGCGAGTCCGCCTTCCTGATGAACAACCTGATCCTGCTCGGGTCGGCGTTTGCGGTTCTGTGGGGCACTCTGTTTCCGTTGATCTCCGAGGGTTTTGCCGGGCAAAAGGTGGCCGTGGGGCCGGCGTTCTTCAATCGCGTCAACATCCCGATCGGTCTGGTGCTGCTGGCGTTGACCGGTATCGGCCCGGTCATTGCCTGGCGCAGGGCGACGGGCCGAAACCTTCGCCGCAACTTCCTCGCGCCGGTAATGATGGCGGTCGCCGTCGTGATGGGGCTTGCGATCGCCGGCGTGCGGGGCTTCTATGCCCTTGCGACGTTTGCGATCTGCGGCTTCGTGCTCACGGTCCTGGCAACCGAGTTCTGGAAGGGGACCAGGGCCCGTGCCCGCATTGAGGGCGAGGGGCTGGGTCTGGCATTCCTGCATCTGATCGCGCGCAACCGCCGCCGCTGGGGTGGCTACATCGTGCACGTGGGCATCGTCCTCATTTTTGCCGGGTTCGCCGGC
The DNA here is from genome assembly GCA_965237885.1 of Longimicrobiales bacterium. Lineage (GTDB taxonomy): Bacteria > Gemmatimonadota > Gemmatimonadetes > Longimicrobiales > Gaopeijiaceae > BD2-11. Next base: position 3,361,221 of record CBDEGN010000002.1, read on the forward strand.
TCCTCGTTTCACACCGAGGTGGATCAGAGCGTCGAGCCGGGCGACGAGATCCGCGCCGCCTCTCCGTACGGGCACGAGTACGTGCTGACCTACCAGGGGCTCTCATCGGCGCGCACCGACAACATGTGGCAGTGGGTTGCCCTCATGGATGTCTCCCGGGAGGGTCGCCGCGTCGGCACCATCACCGCGGAACAACGCATCTACATGACCGCCGATCAGCCGATTCGGGAGGTCGGCATCCGCTCGACCCCGCTCGAGGACGTATACGTCATCCTCGCCGGAGTGGAGAACTTCGAGGGTGCCATCCAGAACGATCCGTCGGCACAGGGGGCCGTTTTCCAGGTGCTGGTCCGTCCTCTGGTGGGATGGATCTGGTATGGCGGATTGGTGATGACCCTTGGCGCCCTGATCGCGCTCTGGCCGGGCGCGGGTGGTCCCGCGCGGCGCGAGGTTCAGGTCGCGACCGTACGCTCCCGGCTCGCGAAGGTCTGAGCGGGGGGCGTCGAGTCCTGTCCCTCGCCGTGCTGCCGCGACGCGTATGACGATCTTTCTGGGGGCTGCGCTGGTCGCCGCGGCGGTGGTCCTGTACGTCGTGCAACCCGTGTTCACCGGAGAGAAGGCACCCCTCGCCGGACTCGACGAGGAGTTCACCGAGGCGGAAGCCCGCAGACACCTCAGCCTGGTCGCTCTGCGCGATGTCGAATACGATTACGCGACCGGCAAGGTGGACAGTCACGACTACCGCAGACTGCGAGACGAGTTGGCGCGAGAGGCGCTGGCGGCGCTGCACGAGGTCCGGCGAAGCAGGGAGGGGGCGGGCGACTCTCCACTGGAGGAAGCGCCCTACGCTCAGGAAGACGATCTTGAGCGGGAGATCGCCGCGTATCGGGTCGCCCTGCGGGCGGGAACGTTGTGCGACCGCTGCGGCAGCGCGAACGTTGCGGAGGCGCTCTTCTGCGCGACCTGCGGCAAGTCCCTGGAGTCCGAGCGGGAGGAAGAGGCCACGCCCGCGGCACGGGGATGAACACCTGATGTCCGTTCCGCCTTCAGCCGTTCCCGGCTCCGACACCCCTGTGCTGGAGGCCGCATCGCTGGTCCGCGACTACGGGCCGGTGCGAGCCGTTGATGATGTCTCCTTCCGCCTTCACGCGGGGGAGTTCCTCTCCGTTTTCGGCCCCAACGGCGCCGGAAAGACCTCGCTGCTTCGACTCCTGGCGGGAGGGCTTCGCCCAACCGCCGGCGAGGTCCGCGTATCGGGTGTTCCGCTCAGCATCGGCGATCGCGCGGCGCGGGGCCGCATCGGCATCCTCTCCCACCTGAGCTTCCTCTACAGTCGTCTCACGGCGCGCGAGAACCTTCAGTTCTACGGCCGCCTTCACGACCTGAGGGACCTCGAGTCGCGGGTGTCCGCCCGTTTGTCCGCCGTCGGCCTCGAGCGATACGCCGACAGCCCGGTGCAGACGCTTTCGCGGGGTACGGTTCAGCGGCTGGCGGTGGCGCGCGCGTTGCTGCACGACCCCGAGATCGTGCTGCTCGACGAGCCGTATACCGGTCTCGACAGCTATGCCTGCGCGGTGCTGCAGGATGTCCTGTCCGCCCTGAAAGGCGGAGGGCGAACGGTCGTCATGGTCACGCACAATCTGGGGAGGGGGCTGGAACTGGCCGACCGCGTGGCGATCCAGGTTCGGGGGCGATTCGTGTTTGAGGGAGAGCGTGGTGACCTGGACGCCGACCGCCTGGAGCAGTCCTATCGGCAGGTGGTGGAGGAGGGCACGTGACGGCCTATCTGAGGCAGGTCGGGGCCATCGTACGCAAGGACCTCCTGCTGGAACTGCGCACCTGGGAGCGCCTGGCGGCGATGGCGGCTTTGACCGTGCTCGTGGCCATCCTCTTCCATTTCGCGATCGACCAGGGGCTTGTCCGGATGCAGCTCCTGGCCGGTGGGCTGATCTGGATCACGATCCTGTTCGGGGGCATGCTGGGCATGGGGCGCACCTTCGAGATGGAGCGTGAACAAGGTGCGATACAAGGTCTTCTCACGAGCCCAATCCCATTGGATGGCATTTACCTGGCGAAGGTGATATCCAACTTTGTTCTCGTGGCTGTGATGGAGATCGTTGCCGTGGCCGCGTACTGGCTGTTCTTTGGGTTCGACTACGGAGACGACCCTCTCTCCCTGGTCGGAGTGCTGGGTCTGGCGACGCTTGGATTTGTGGCGGTCGCTACCCTGTTCAGCGCGGTATCGGTTCAAACGAAGATGGGGCAGACACTTCTTCCCATCCTGACCTTTCCACTTCTGGTTCCGGTGGTCATCTTTGGAGTCACGGCCACGGGGCGCATCTTCCTCTCGCGTCCCGCGCAAGAAATCGAGGGGAGCCTGTATCTGCTGGCTGCCTTTACGGTCATAGCATTGACGGCGGGCACGATCCTGTTCCGATACGTGGTGGAGGAGTGATGTCACTGGCGCGCATCCGGCGGATGGCAGTTCTGCTGGCGGCTCTCGGAGTCGCCGGGGTGCTGGTCCTTCACTGGCTGGTATTCTTCTGGGTGGGAACCGAACGGACCATGGGGGTCGTGCAACGGATCTTCTACGTCCACCTCCCCGCGGCGTGGGTGACATTCCTGGCCTTCGGCATCACGGCCCTCTGCAGTGCCGCGTACCTGTGGCTGCGCGACGAGAGGCTGGACTGGGCAGCGCAGTCCTCGGCGGAAGGCGGGCTCATATTCGGGGCGGCCATGCTTACCTCCGGGCCGCTCTGGGCAGCCTATGCCTGGGGAACGCCCTGGACGTGGGAGCCGCGCCTCACGCTCACGCTGCTCATGTGGTTCGTCTACCTGGGCTACTTTCTGGTGCGCGGGTCGGCCGACGATCCGCAGGCCGGGAAGCGGATGGCCGCGGTTGTCGGCGTCCTGGGCGCGGTGCTGATCCCTCTGATTCACGTAAGCGTGCTCTGGTTTCCATCGCTTCACCCGGGGCCGGTGGTCTTAAAGGACGAGGGTCCGTCGCTGGACGGGGACATGCTGGTCACGCTCTTCACCGGGCTGCTTGCCTTCACGCTGCTGTTTTTCTCACTCTTCTTCTTCAGATACGGACTTGAGCACATGCGCTACCAGCGTGCCCTGGAGACGCGAAGTCGGGCTCAAGCAACGTAGGACTACAGCCATGCACAGATTCCTTCGCCGGCTTCGAATCGCCGTTCCGGCCACTATCGCGGTACTGCTTGCTCCCTCGGATCCCGCTGTCGCGCAGGTGGGAACCGATGTCCTGGCGCAGCAGTCGCTCCGGCCATACTGGTATGTGTTTATCGCCTACTCGTTGGTCTGGATCTTGCTGATGGGGTGGGTGGTGTCCATTGCCCGGCGGATGAGCAAGCTGGACGACGCGGGAACAGATGGCGGTGGCGCGCAGGGTTTGGCCTCGGATCGCTAGCATTTAGTTCGTTACATGCCTACATCACAGAGCGCGAGGTCCGAGCAGTTGATCTCGGCGCATGAGGATGTGTACCTGTCCCAGATAATCCCAAGGAGTCGCAGGATGAACAGACTCACGAATTCGGGCCGTCGGCTGCCCGCGTTCATGGTGGTCCTGGCCGTGCTGGTCCAGGTTGGACCCCTCAGCGCCCAGCACACCAAGATGCCAAGCACCCTGCGGTACGGTTCGGGGTTTTTCAACGTGCCCGCCGCTTCCACGCTCCCGCACCTGGCTATCACGGGCACCTATTCGGGCTTCGGGGTCAACGTGAGCGATCAGGTGTTCATTTCCCGAAGAGGCCTCGAGGCGGGCCGCCTCGCGGGGGAGCTCAAGCACTGGCGCCAGGACGGTTCGGTTGCGATCGGCCTGTTCGACCGAGTTGAGGTGGGCGCGTCTCTTCAGCACTTTGCCGACGCTGATAGCGGCGGTAACATGGTGGGCGGATTCGGTCGACTGGCGCTGCTGAAGCCTTCTTCGTCCTCAGGAGTAGGTCTGGCGGTGGGCACTCGCTTCGTCACAGGACCGTCCTTCTCAGGGGCCGATCAGGACTACATGCCTCCCCGCCTCGGATACCCGGACAACCGATTCTATGGCAGCTACGAGGGTGATCTCGTCGACGACGTGTCGACGACGTTTTCTCCCTACGTGATGGGTAGTTTCCATCTCGCCGGCCTGGATGTGGCCTTCCTTCCGAGACACGACCTCACTTTCGGGCTTGGATACGGTACGGGCATGTTCGGCGGCAGTGGAAGGCAGCTGGGCTGGTACGGCACGGCCTCTTCTCGTGGAATGCTGGCCGCCGCTGCCCTTCACCTCGAGCTTGCCGAGGGGGTGCTCCTGAATGTCATCGGGGAGTACGATGGGTGGGACGTGAACACCGGATTGCAGCTGGATCTGGGCGGGATTCGGGCCGGTGCGTATGTGCTGGGTGCCCAGGTCCTCGACAACACCACCGAGTATCGGAGTTCCCGCTATGGCATCCTCGCTTCCGTGGCGCTGTGTCCAGGGAGCGGGCTACTGTGCAAGCCCGAGCTGCTGGAACGTCGCGAGCCGATCCAGATTCCGGCGCCTCCGCCGGATACGGTGATCATCGAGCGCACCGCCGAAGTGCCGGTTCCCCTGACCGAGGATCGCGTGGTGTGTCTCGCGACCGGTGAGAACGGCACGGTGTTCCGGACCGCCGAGGGTGCGGAACTCGTGGCCCTGGACGCGCTGGGCGGGGTGTACGCGGGCGAAGCAGAGTGGTTCAATGACGACAGCGAGATCGAGCACGCCGGCAACCCATACGAGAAGGCGGGCGGACAAGTAAGCCTCACCTGCGGAACCATCACCCGAGTGGGCGAGTGGATGGGAGTTCCGCTGTTCGCCGAATCCGCCGCGACGGGTGAGGATCCGCTTCCCGTGGTCTACGTTCCGGTGAACCCGGGACGGTGGCAGCCCTACGAGCTTCCAGCGCGCGTTCGCGGCTGAGTCTTTCCGAATTCGCGAAGGTTTGCGGAGCCCGCCCCGGCGTTGACCGCCGGGGCGGGCTCCTTGATGCCGGGGCCGGAAGCTAGCGGGAAGAATCAGCGGGAGACTTCGAGCCGGATGCCTGTGCCGGAAAGTGGTGGCCAGGCATCGGATACCCCGTCCGCTTCAGGTCGTCGAATGTGTCGATGTCCGCCAGGGGCGGCAGCATTGACGTCCGTAGCTTCAGGTCACGAGCCCGGGCCAGCGTCGTCGCCAGAACTTCCTTCGTGCTCCAGGGCACGCCCCTGAAGAGCGTGGGCCTGTGACCGCTCATGCCGATCAGGTAGTAGCCTCCATCCATGGCCGGACCTAGCACGAGCTCGTTCGCGGCGAGTTCGGCGAAAGCCCGGGCGACCACATGGCGATCCACCCCCGGCGCGTCGGTGCCGATGGCGCACACATGTCGTGTCCCTCGCAATTCCTGTCGGAAGGCATGAGCCAGGCGTTCTCCGAGTCCGGCGCCCTGCTGCGGGCGGAAGTCGATGCCGGCCTCTCCCAGCCATTCGCGTGCCTGCGCGAGCTGGTTCGCGGGATCGATGTAGGCAACGATGCGATAGTCTCCGCCGCGCACGCCGTCCAGCACCTGGCGGCCGAGCACGCGGTAGAGCGACGCGGCCTCGGCAGCGCCGATGTCTGTGGCCAGGCGTGTTTTCACACGACCCGGCCGGGGAATCTTGGCGAACACGACAAGGGTGCATCCCTCACCCTTCACGTCACCTGGCACGTCCATGTCCTGAAGCAGGGAGCCGTTCAGGATACCAGCGCACGAGGTGACGGGGAGCGACACCCGCCAGATAGAGGGAAATGGTCAGGCCGTTGCGAAGCCATACCTTCCATCTTCCGAGGCGCTGGTACGTCCGCGGGCTGGTCACCAGAGGACCCGGGAGGCGTTCAATCCCGCCCGATCGCCGCAACCGGCGCACGATTTCCACGTCTTCCATGAGCGGAAGCTCCGGGTAGCCGCCGACGGCGTCGAACATGTCGCGCCGTACCAGCAGCCCCTGGTCTCCATAGACCAGCCCGGTCAGGCGCTCGCGCACCCGCTGCCCCGTCTCCACCAGGCGCCAGAACCAGCTGCGTCCATCCAGGCGAAAGAGAAAATACGCCGCACCCGGACCGGTCCTGGAACGGAGCATGGCAACCAATGCCGTTCGCGACGCGGATGGGAGTCGGGAATCGGCGTGCAGGAAGAGGAGCCATGGCGTATTCAGGACCCGAGCTCCGGCGTTCATCTGGGTGGCGCGCCCCCGGGGGGCGGAAATGCACTCCGCGCCCCCCGCGCGGGCGAGAGTCAGGGTTTCGTCTCTCGATCCACCGTCGGAGACCACGATGCGTGTCCCGACCGGGATCCTGGCGAGGTCGGCAAGAAGCCCTGGCAAGTGATGAGCTTCGTTGAGCGTCGGGATCACCACCCCGAGGATGGCCCCGGTCACGGATCGGTGTCGTTCAGCGTCCAGTCGTATTCGAAGAAGAGCACGTCGACTCCCGAACCGGTCAGGAACTCGGCGTCGGCTTGCGACACGTACCGAGCGAAAAAGCTCAGGAGATCGTCCTTGCCGCCGAAGTCGCCACCGTACCAGTCCAGGACCTGATTCAAGGTCAGCGATCCCGAACCCGAGCGGTCGATGAGGAAGTGCTCGGGACTGGCGACCAAACCGTTCACGGCCCGGTCGAGCTGATCGTCGAGGTGCTCGGCGACGTATGCCTCCGCCGCCAGCGGTGGGCAGCTGAGCGCGGCGCAGTTGACCGCGAAGTGAATGCGCGGGTCGCCCATCGGCCGGATGATCTCGTGCTCGATCTGGTCGAGAGAGCGCGTAGCCCCCGCCACCGGACAGAAGGGCCCGGTGAAGACATCCCGGATCTGCCAGACGGAATTGTCGGGGCGGTCGGCGAACGCGTTGCGGATCGAACCCACCAGCCCGGCGTTCTTCCGGATCGGGTAGTGCGTCGACACGCGGTCCAGCATGCAGGCGTTGTAGGCGTTGATCCAGAAGGCGAGTTGAACCTTGGGAGGAGCGGCCTTCAGGGCATCGGCGTCGGTGCGCGCGAGCTGGTCGAGGTACGCCGCGAGATCGGCACTGCGGCTTTGGAGCGCCCGGTAGTCCACGCGCGGCGTGTGGACGGTCTCCGCGAGGATACGGGTGAAATCCGCATGATCGGGGATTTCCTGTCCCGCGAGCGGGGATTGCGTGGACGCCAGGGCGAGCAACGCCAGCGGAAGGATCTTTCTTGTCATCATTGTGCGCGACTCCGGCGAGTGTTCTCGGTCGAGCGGAGGTTGGCGTCCATCCCTTCAAGAAGTGGGCCTTAAAAGTAAACAGCGGTTGCCATCCCTCCGCAACAGGGGCCGGAACGTCGTCCCGAATAGACATTCCAGGTGCCATCGCCGAAGCGTTATGATTCGTTCCGCCCGGAACCCTTTCGCTTTCTGTTCGGGTTTCGTATTTTGTACTGTACTTCCTTACCACAGGAAACCATCAGGAGACGGACGGCGATGGCACGGAAGGTCCAAACCGGTTCGAAGCAGAAAGCGCTGGACACCGCCCTCACGCAGATCGAGAGAGCGCATGGAAAGGGCGCGATCATGAAAATGGGGTCGGACTCATCCCGAATTCAGATCGAGTCCATCTCCACGGGCTCGCTGAATCTGGACGCGGCGACGGGCATCGGAGGCGTGCCGCGGGGGCGGATGAGCGAGGTTTACGGGCCCGAATCCAGCGGGAAGACCACGCTCTGTCTGCATGTGATCGCGAACGCCCAGCGTGCGGGCGGCATCGCCGCGTTCATCGACGCGGAGCACGCTCTTGACATAGGCTACGCGCGCAAGCTCGGGGTCGACATTGATGAGCTTCTGGTGGCGCAGCCGGACAACGGAGAGCAGGCTCTGGAGATCGCGGAAGTGCTGATCCGTTCCAACGCCATCGACGTGATCGTCATCGATTCGGTTGCCGCGCTGGTGCCTCGCGCGGAGATCGAGGGGGAGATGGGCGACTCGCACGTCGGATTGCAGGCGCGTCTGATGAGCCAGGCGCTGCGCAAGCTGACGGGAGCGGTGAGTCGCTCGCACACGTCGGTGATTTTCACCAATCAGATCCGCGAGAAGGTGGGGGTCATGTTCGGGAGTCCCGAGACGACCTCCGGGGGGCGGGCTCTGAAGTTCTATGCTTCGCTGCGGCTTGACATCCGCCGCATCGGAGCCATCAAGGACGGCCAGGAATTCCTGGGCAACCGGGTTCGCGTCAAGGTGGTGAAGAACAAGTGCGCGCCGCCTTTCCGCCAGGCGGAATTCGACGTTCTCTACAACTATGGCATCAGCCACTCGTCGCTCCTCATCGATCTCGGAGTCGAGAAGGGCGTCGTGTCCCGGTCGGGTTCGTGGTTCTCCTTCGGGGATCTGCGTCTGGGTCAGGGCAAGGACAATTCCCGCAAGTTCCTCGAAGAGAATGAAGACATCGCCCGGGAAATCGAGGGAAAGGTCCGGGTTGCGATCGGGTTGGATCGCCCCGACGAGGGCCCGGCCGCCGATGCGGCCAAGACGCCCGCGCCTCCCGCGACCCGGGCTCGGTCGGCTGCCGCAGCGGCCCCTTTGGTGGGTCCGCGTAGAAGCCCGGTCAGGAAAGTCGGCGAAAAGCGCGTTGTAGCGTGAGGCTCGGTGGCGCAAGCCGGGCGTGTATTGAGTCCGGCTGCGGGGCGAGGTTATTCTAAGAGCCTACCGCCCCTTGCGGGGCCCGTTGTTGCCTCCCCCGAGAGTGACCCGGTCCAGATGGACACAGCTGAGATTCGCCGACGCTTTCTGAGATTCTTCGAAGAGCGCGGGCACGGCGTCGTTCAAAGCTCGTCGCTGGTTCCCGGTAACGATCCCAGCCTGCTGTTCACGAACGCGGGCATGGTCCAGTTCAAGAGCGTGTTTCTGGGAGAGGAGTCTCCACCCCACCGGACGGCGGTCACCTCCCAGAAGTGCCTTCGCGCTGGCGGAAAGCACAACGACCTCGAGGAGGTGGGGCGGACCGCCCGCCACCACACCTTCTTCGAGATGCTCGGCAACTTCTCGTTCGGGGACTACTTCAAGCGCGAGGCCATCCGCTACGCATGGGATTTCCTGACCGTCGAGTTGGCCATGGACCCGGACCGGCTGTACGCGACGGTGCACCATACCGACGACGAGGCGGCGGAGTTGTGGCACGAGGTGGCGGGGCTGGATCGGGCGCGCATCTACCGGCTGGGTGACAAGGACAATTTCTGGCAGATGGCCGACACGGGACCCTGCGGGCCGTGTTCGGAAGTGCACTACGACCTGCGGCCAGAGGAAGAGCGGGGTGTGATCCTTCCGGTTGCCGAGTTCGAGGAGCGGGGCGAGCGGGGAGAGTTCCTCGAGTTGTGGAACCTGGTCTTCATGCAGTTCAACCGGGACGAGGCGGGTGTCCAGCACGCGCTGCCGGCGCCGTCCATCGACACAGGGGCGGGGCTGGAGCGCCTGGCCACGGTCCTGCAGGGCGCGGACTCCAACTACCACATCGACCTCTTCCGGCCGCTGCTGGCGCGCGCTGCGGACGTCGTGGGGCGGCCGTATTCGCCGGGTGAGCCCGAGGGAGTGAGCTACCGGGTTCTCGCCGACCACAGCCGGGCGGTGGCCTTCCTGCTGGGGGACGGGGTCTATCCGTCCAACGAGGGACGGGGCTATGTGCTGCGCCGGATTCTGCGGCGGGGGGTGCGGCACGCCTGGTTGATGGGCCGCCGGCAGCCGACGCTCGTGGAAGTCGTGGACGAGGTGATCTCGGCCATGGGGGAAGCGTACCCGACGCTCGTCGAGCGGGCGGAGCACATCCTTTCTGTAACGCGGGCGGAGGAGGAGCGCTTCCTCAACACGATCGAGGGCGGGATCGAGCGCTTCGAAGCGCTCGTGTCGGCAGGGGAGAGCGCGAGCGACCGCGTGATCGCGGGAGAGGATGCCTTCCGTCTGTACGACACCTTCGGTTTTCCGCTGGACCTCACCGAAGTGATGGCGCGCGAGCGGGGGTACGATGTGGATGTGGAGGGGTTTGGGGTGGCGCTGGAGAGGCAGCGGGCGCGGAGTCGGACCAGGACGGCGGACACGATCACGGCCACAATGGCCCTCGGTCGTGCGGAGGGTCGAGCAGGACCAGCTTGGCGGCAGCTAAACGAGGACGCCGAGCAGACCTTCGTCGGCTACGACCACCGGGGCGTGTCCACCGAGGTCATCGCCGTGCGCAAGGGCGATGCCGCATGGGGCGTGCAGCTGCGCGAGAATCCCTTCTATGCGGAGGCGGGCGGTCAGATCAGCGATGGCGGTACCGTTTCCGGCGACGGGTGGAAGCTCACGGTGGAGCGGGTCGAGCGGGTCCACGGGCGCACCGCGCTGCTGGGGCCGCTCGCGGGCGATCCCCCCGCGCTGGATGCGGGGCCGATCCCGGTGCGGGCACAGGTTCCCGAGCAGGTGCGGCACAATACCGAGCGGAATCACACTGCGACCCACCTTCTTCACGCGGCACTCCGGTCGGTGCTCGGGGAGCACGCGACCCAGCAGGGTTCGCTGGTGGCTCCGGACCGGCTGCGCTTCGACTTCGCCCACTCGGGGCCGATGACGCCGGACGAGGTCTCGCGGGTCGAGACCTTCGTCAACGAGGCCGTATGGCGTGACTACCCGGTCGAGTTGGGCGAGTCCTCCTATGACGAGGCCATCGGCCAGGGCGCGATGGCGCTCTTCGGCGAGAAGTACGGCGATCGCGTGCGCACCGTGACGATTCCCGGGATCAGCATTGAGCTGTGCGGGGGCACCCACCTGCGCCACACCGGTGAGGTTGGACTCTTCAAGATTGTGGGCGAGGCCAGCGTCGCGGCGGGAGTTCGCCGCATCGAGGCAGTCACGGGCCCCGGCGCGCTGCAGCACTATCGGGGCATCGAGGAGCAGCTGGAGCAGGTTGCCGGCCTCCTCAGGACTCCGGTGCAAAACGCGGTCCGACGCACGAAGCAGATGATCGCCGAGAAGAAGGAGCTCGATGGGCTGCTGGACGAGATGAGCCGGTCGGGGAGCGGGCGTGAAACCGTGGTCGCGGCGAGCGAGCTGATCCTCGGAGACGGCGACCCGTTCCGGGCGGCCTACCGCGCGGTGCGTCTGCGGGCACGCGGGGCGGAAGACGTGCGCAGCTACGGGGATGAGTTCCTGGCCGCCCAGCCCGGCGGGGTGGCGGTGGTCGCTGCGGAGCTCCCGGGCGGGAAGCAGACCCTGTTCAGCTTTGTGGGCACCGCGCTCATCCGGCGCGGGGTCAAGGCCGACGCGGTGGTGCGCGCGGTTGCCGCGGTGGTGGGGGGGCGGGGCGGCGGACGTCCCCACATGGCCCAGGCCGGCGTCGCGGATCCCAGCCGGCTGGACGAGGCACTGGCCGCGGGGGAGGCGATCGTGCGAGAACTGTCCATTCGTGCCCGCGGCGGCGCGCGGTGACAACGCTTCGAAGCTGGCTCGACGCTCGCCATCCGGTTGTACCGGACACGCTGAAGGAGCGGTTGGCGGTCGCTGACGACCTGCCCCTGTCGGCCGAAGGACTTACCGGACTCGGCATCGCGCTGATGGGCCGTGCCCACGCAGCGTTGCGGCTCGATCGCGATGCGGCCTATCAGCTGCTGGCAGCCGACGCGTTTCTGACGTACGCCTGTGAGGCTGCCGCCGACGAAACCGACGTCGCCTCCTGCCTCGACCTGATTCTGGATCGCTGCGCGGCTGCCTGGCGGTGAACGGCACGAAGGTGCTGCCACCGGTCCCCGACTCAGTCCGCTGGTTGATTCGCAAGCTGGAGCGGGCGGGCTTCGACACATGGGCCGTCGGAGGGGTCGTACGGGACGCCCTGACGGGACGACGCGCCGATGCGGGCGACTGGGATCTGGCCACCCGCGCCCGCCCGGAGCAGGTGCGGTCGGAGTTCGGCAGGGTCGTGCCCATCGGCGTGGAGCACGGGACGGTGGGGGTCGTTACGCGGGAAGGCATGTACGAGGTCACCACCTTTCGGCGAGACGTCGAGACTTTCGGTCGCCGGGCCACCGTGGCGTTCGCCGATGACATCGATGAAGATCTGGCTCGCCGGGACTTCACCATCAACGCCATCGCCTGGCATCCCCTGCGCGGCGAGATGCGTGATCCGTTTGGTGGCGCAAACGACCTCGGCAAGGGGATTCTGCGCACGGTGGGCGATGCCCGCACCCGCTTCGCCGAAGACTTCCTGCGAATCCTGCGCGCACTACGCTTCGCCGGACGCTTCGCCCTGACCATCGAGCCGGAGACCTGGTCCGCGCTGTGCGGGCAAAGGCAGCACCTCGCGCATCTGTCACCCGAGCGGGTGCGCGAGGAGTTGATGAAGGTCCTCATTTCGGCGCGCCCCTCCCGCGCCCTTTCCCTGTATGCCGCGGCCGGCGTCCTCCCCGTGCTCTACCCGGAGCTGGACCGGTGTCTGGGCTGCCAGGAGGACGGAGTTCCGGTCGACATCTGGAGCATCGCCCTCCTCATGGTGGACGACGTCTCGGCGACGCATCCGCTGGCGCGACTGGCCTGTCTCCTCCACGGGATTGGCGGACCCTCCCGGGGTGTGGGCGGAACTCGTCCGGAAGGCGAGCGTGCCGGGCGACGCGCGACCGCGCTGATGGAGCGGCTACGTTTTTCACGGGCCAACATCGACAAGGTCAGCGCGCTGGTGAGGGCCGCCGCGGCCCCTCCGGAGTTGGACGCCCAGCCTGCGGAACTGCGCCGCTGGCTCCGGGAAACGCGCATGGTTGACCGGCGCGACCTCTTCCGCATCTGGATTGCGCGTGCGCGTCTTGGAGCCGCCTGGGGAATCCGGGGTTCGCGCAGGGCCGTGCTCTCCCGCTGGAAGGCGGTCAGGACGGAGTTGGCGACCGATCCCCCGCTCGCCATCGCAGACCTCGCCTTCAACGGCAAGGATCTGATCGCGATGGGGATGCAGCCCGGTCCCGGGTTCGGCGAGATCCTCGCTCACCTGTTGGAGCTGGTCCTCGAGGAGCCTGCGCGAAACCGGCATGCGGCCCTGGCGCAACGGGCTCGGCTGTACATGGCGGCGCGGGGGAAGCGGACGTGAGCCCGAAGAAGCGCGACGCGCTCGACGAACCCACGCTCTTCGGGGACGCTCGAACCGGAGACATGCGCTCTCGCGGTGCGCATGCGGGGGCAGGAGCCGGCAGCGGCCTGCGGGGGCAGGGACCGGCGCGGCGCGCAACCGCTCCCCTCGCGGCGCGCATGCGGCCGGGAGACCTCGGGGAATTCGTGGGGCAAGGCCGCCTTCTGGGGAAGGGAAGCCCGCTTCGGGCGATGCTCGATGGAGGCACTCTTTCCAGCCTCATCCTGTGGGGGCCGCCGGGCAGCGGCAAGACGACGCTGGCACGGCTCCTGGCCCGCCGCAACGACGCCGCCTTCGTTGCGTTTTCCGCAGTGACCGAGGGGGTGGCGCGCGTCCGCGGAATCATCGCCGAAGCCCGTCAGCGCCTCGTGGCGACGGGCCGCGGAACGATCCTGTTCTGCGACGAGATCCACCGCTTCAACAAGGCGCAGCAGGACGCGTTTCTTCCCTACGTCGAAGAGGGGGTCGTCTTCCTGGTCGGGGCGACGACGGAGAATCCGAGCTTCGAGATCATCCGGCCGCTGCTCTCGCGGGCGCCGGTGTTTGTCCTCGAGCCCCTTTCGGTGCCGGAGCTGATCGAGATCCTGGGACGCGCGCTGGAGGATGGCGAATACGGGCTGGGACGCTCCCGAGAGGCCGCGCAAGCCGATGTGCTCGCCTGGATCGCCCGGCGCTCCGATGGGGATGCGCGACGCGCCCTCGGGGTGCTGGAACGGGCGGGCGATCTCGCCGGACCGGACCGGACGATCTCCATGGAACATGCGCGAGAGGCGGCCCAGCACCGTTTTTCGCACTTCGACAAGGCCGGCGAGGAGCACTACAATACCATCTCCGCGCTGCACAAGGCGATCCGCGGAAGTGATCCGGATGGCGCCCTCTACTGGCTGGCGCGCATGCTTCAGGGCGGGCAGGATGCTCTCTACATCGCCCGGCGGCTCGTGCGCATGGCCTCCGAGGACATCGGCCTCGCGGATCCGGGGGCGCTGGCCGTCGCCTTGGCCGGACGGGACGCCTTCCGCTTTCTGGGTGCACCCGAAGGCGAGTTGGCTCTGGCGGAGGTCGTGGTGTATCTGGCTGCGGCTCCCAAGTCGAATCGTCTCTACCGGGGATGGACCACGGCGGCCCGGACGGCACGCAAGACTCCCGGCGCGCCGGTGCCTCTCCATCTCCGAAACGCGCCCACCGATCTGATGGAGCAACTCGGGTATGGAGCCGGGTATCAGTACGACCCCGATACCCCGGAAGGCGTTGCCGCCCAAAGCTACTTGCCCGACGACCTCGAGGGTCGGCGATTCTACTATCCGGGTGCGGCGGGGAAGGAATCCGAGGTCGCCGCCAGGCTGGAGCACTTTGCCCGTTTGCGGGCCGGCGCCGCATCGGATGACGGGTCCGAGGGAGGCGACCCGTCCCCGCGCTCCCCAAACCAGGCCGGGAACACCGAAGGCGTTCCCGGGCCCGCGGAGGCATCGCAATCAACGACCGACTAGTCGACACCAGCCCTTCCACGGATCGCGCGATTCTGGTCGGGGCTTCCCGCGCCCGGGTGCACCGGGTCACGGCGGAGGAGCATCTCGAGGAACTGGCCCGTCTGGCCGACACGGCCGGCGCCGAGGTCGTGGGCCTTGTCCGGCAGCGCATCCGCACTCCTCATCCACACTACTACATCGGCAAGGGCAAGGCCGGCGAGCTGCGCCTGGCGGCGCGCGCGGCGGGCGCCGAGCTGGTCATCTTCGACGAGGAACTGAAGCCGGATCAGGCCAGGCACCTGGAGGACTTCCTGGGGATCCGGGTGATGGACCGCGCCGAACTGATCCTGGATATCTTCGCCACCCGTGCTCGCACCCGCGAAGCGAGAATGCAGGTGGAACTGGCACAACTCGAGTACCTGTTGCCCCGCCTGAAGCGGATGTGGAGCCACCTGTCGCGCATCCGCGGCGGGATCGGGCTGAGAGGGCCGGGCGAGACCCAGCTGGAGACCGATCGCCGCCTGATCGGCAACCGCATCACCGAACTGAAGCACAAGCTGGAGGGGGTCACCCGGTCGCGCGCCACACAGCGCAAGGGGCGCGCCAACTCTTTCCGGGCGGCGCTGGTCGGGTATACGAACGCGGGAAAGTCGTCGCTGCTGAAGGCACTCTCTGGCTCGGATCTCCTGGTCGAGGACCGGCTCTTCGCCACACTGGATCCCGCCACCCGCGTCGTCGCCCTGGGTGGGGGCCACCAGGCGTTGCTGACCGACACCGTCGGCTTCATCCGCAAGCTTCCGCACGACCTCGTCGCCTCCTTCCGGTCGACGTTGGAGGAGGCCCGGGAAGCGAACCTCATCCTGCATGTCGTCGACGCCTCGCGCCCCGACTGGGAGGGTCGCCTCACCGTCGTGTACGAGGTGCTGGAAGAGCTGGACCTGCTGGATGCGCCCCGCTTGCTCGTGTTCAACAAGACCGACCTCATTACCCACGCGGAGGAGGAAATACTGAGGGAAAGCGTGCGGAGTCGCGAGCCTGTTCCTGCCGTCTTCGTGTCGGTCTTTCAGCCCGAGACCCTGGAGCGGCTGAAGAACGTGCTTGTCGAGCGTATTCGGGCCGCGTTGCAGAGCGTTCGCGTGGTGCTGAAGGTGACGGACGGGGAGACGCTTGCAGCGCTCTATCGCGAGGGTGAGGTTGTGGGCACGACGCGAGACGACTCGGCCATCACGGTCACCGCCCGCCTGCCGGCGCCGGTGCTCGGCCGCCTTCAGGCACGCAGGGACATCGAGATTCTGGAAGTCGCCCCACCGGGAGTGTCCGGAGACACCGTCTTTTCATCTGGTTGAGCCAACCCATGCGTTTCTACGTCAACATCGATCATGTCGCGACCGTTCGGCAGGCGCGCCGGACCGACGAGCCCGATCCCGTGCGCGCGGCCGTACTGGCCGAACTGGGCGGGGCCGACGGGATCACCGTGCACCTGCGCGAGGACCGCCGCCACATCAACGACCGTGACGTCCGCCTGCTCATGGAGACGACGCGGACCGGGATCAATCTCGAGCTGGCCACCGCCCCCGATATCCTCAAGCTGGCGTGCGAGTTGCGGCCCATGCAGGCGACCCTGGTGCCCGAGCGCCGCGAGGAAGTGACGACGGAGGGCGGGCTGGCGCTCGGTTCGGCGGAGCTCCGGGCCGGCATGCGAGACGCCCTCGAACACCTGGGCGATGCCGGCGTAAGGACTTCGCTCTTCATCGACCCGGACGAGGCGGCGATCGAAGCCAGCGCCGAGCTGGGGGCCGATTGCGTGGAGCTTCACACGGGGGAGTACGCCCTGGCGAGCCGGGGCGGACGTCCCGCCCAGCTGCAGCGCATCGTCTCGGCAGCGCGAGCCGGGCGGACGGCCGGGCTGGCCGTGCACGCCGGTCACGGGCTGACCTACGAGAACGTGATCCCGGTCGCCGCCGTGGGCGAGATCGAAGAGCTCAACATCGGCCACAGCATCATCTCTCGCGCGGTTCTGGTGGGGCTGGAGAGGGCGGTCGCGGAGATGAAGGAGCTGATCTTGGGCGCTCCCGGAATGATGAGCGCGGAGGGCTGGCTGCCTCCGATCGGCTACTGAGGTTCGCTCCGTGACAATGGCGTGGAAGTCCGTCATCGGGCTTTCCATCAGCGTCGCGCTGCTGTGGTGGGTGTTCCGCGGGGAGGATCTGGGCGCCATCGCGACGGAAATCGCGGCCGCCGACCCGTGGTGGCTGCTCGCTTCGGCGTCGGTCGCCACCGGCGGCAACCTCGTGCGAGCGATGCGATGGAAGGTGCTGCTCAGCCCCCTGCGTCCCCATACCGGGCTGGGCAACCGCTTCGCCGCCACGATGATCGGCTGCATGGCGAACAACCTGCTGCCCGCGCGGGCCGGCGAGTTGGTCAGGGCCTGGTCGTTCGCGCGCATGGAGAAGATGAGCGTCTCCGGATGCTTGGCGTCGCTGGCGGTGGAACGCTTTCTCGACGGGGTCATCATCGTGACGCTGTTGGTTCTTTCGTTGTCGCTGCCGGGATTTCCGGCCGATGCGGCCATCGCCAGCCAGTCCTTCGAGGGAGCGCTGGCGGCCATGGTGGCGGTGCTCGCGATCTTCGCCATCGCCGTGACCATCGTGCTTTGGCGTCCGGGACTGGCCCGGGCTGTCGCGCGCCCCTTCGCCTCCCGTCTCCCGGGCCGGGCGGGAGAAAGGGTGCTGCCGATCCTCGACGGACTCATCGAGGGACTGGGCGCGCTGCGAAGACCGAGCCTCCTGATCCGGGGAATGGTGTGGAGCCTCTTCTTCTGGCTCTGGCATTCGGCTTCGTTCTGGCTGGGCTTCCGCGCGTTCGGCATCGAAGCAGGTTACGCAGGGGCGCTCTTTCTGAACGGAATCACCGCGCTCGCGGTGGCGATCCCGTCCGCGCCCGGCTTCTTCGGTCCCTTCGAGGCCGCGGTGCGGGTCGCACTCGTCAACGTCCTCGGCATTGACGAGAACCCGGCGCTGGCGTTCGCCGCAGGCTATCACATTGCGGCTTTCATCCCCGTCACCGCGATCGGGCTCTGGTACGCGTGGCGCATGGGGTTCTCGCTCAGGGAGATGGGGGCGGGGGATGGGACCGGGCATGCTCCCCGTCCCGACGGCCGCCGGGAGCTTGGCGGGGCGTGAGGCGCCCGCGTTTGCCGGAAGCTTCGGAGACGTGAGCGGCGCAGTTTTCGTCGAGGCGCCGGCCAAGGTCAATCTCGTCCTGCGAGTGGGCGCGAGGCGCGCGGACGGCTACCACAACGTTGACACGCTCTTCGCGGCTGTCGGGCTGTGCGATCGTCTGTGGGTGGAGCGCACCGCGGGCGGGATCACCGTGGAGGTCACCGGGGCCGACCTTGGGGACCCGCGCGACAATCTGGTCTACAAGGCGGCGCGGGCCTACCTGGCGGCGCGCCGCGGGCGGGGCGGGGTGGCGATCCGGCTGGAAAAACGCATTCCCATAGGGGGCGGGCTGGGCGGAGGGTCCTCGGACGCCGCGGCGACGCTCCGTTGCCTGGACGAGTTGTTCGCGCGGCCCGCGGGTCTCCCCGCCCTGGTGGAGGTGGCGGGCTCCCTGGGGTCGGACGTCCCCTTCTTCCTGTCCTCGTCGCCGCTCGCGCTGGGGAGCGGCCGCGGCGAC
Organism: Longimicrobiales bacterium; assembly: GCA_965237885.1. Taxonomy (GTDB): domain Bacteria; phylum Gemmatimonadota; class Gemmatimonadetes; order Longimicrobiales; family Gaopeijiaceae; genus BD2-11. The sequence goes on from CBDEGN010000002.1 coordinate 3,379,487, forward strand.
AGACTCACGCCGCTGCCCGTCCTCCCCTCGCTCCCGGTGCTGTTGGTGGGATCGTCGCAAGGGGTGGGGACGGCATGGGCCTACAACCTGCTCGCCCGGGGTAGAGAAGAGGGGGGGGCGGGCCCGACCCGGCCGCCACGGCCCCTCACGGCGGCCCGCTGCTCGGACTGGGAGACGATCGCCACCTTGGCGCACAACGACTTCGAAGCGCCCGTCTTCGCCGCCCGCCCCGACCTTTGCGAAGCGATGCAATCCCTGCACGCAAGCACGCCTCTTCTGGCGCTCATGTCGGGCAGTGGCAGCACTCTCTTCGGCGTGTACCGGAACCGCGCAGCGGCGGAGCGCGCCCAGCATCGTCTTGAGCTGACGCCCGGGAGCCGGTGCATTCATCTGGCGAATACGCTTTCGAGTTTCCCCGCCGTCAAAGCGCTCTAGGAGTCTGCGCCGCAGAAAACCGCGACCGCTATCTTGAGGGATACCGAAGGCGTTTTGAACGGTTTGCGGTTCACCGAGGGGGGTCAATGGGGACGACATTCCGGCCGTACCAGCCGGACCAGATGCTGCTGCTCCCGCAGGATCTTCGAGAGTGGGTTCCGGAAGGGCACTTGGCGCACCATGTGAGTGACCTGGTGGACGCCTTGGATCTGAGTCCGTTCTACGCGCCGTACGAGGGGGACGGGCGTCGCAACTCGCCCTACGATCCGCAGATGATTGTGAAGGTGCTGATCTACGCGTATGCCACCGGCACCTTCTCGTCGCGGAAGATGGCGAGGAAGCTGGAAGAGGACATTGCCTTCCGGATGCTGGCGGCGGGCAACTTTCCGAAGCACCGGACGCTGTGCGAGTTTCGCCGGCGGCATCTTGACGACTTCCGGGCGGTGTTCGCCGAGGTGGTTCGCCTGGCGCGGGGGGTGGGTCTAGCGGGGTTCGGACGGGTGTCGGTGGACGGGACGAAGGTTCGGGCGAACGCGAGCAAGCGCAAGGCGATGAGCTACGGCCGGATGGTCAAGGCGGAGCGGCGACTGCGAGCGGAGATCGGGGCGTTGCTGAAGAGGGCCGAGGCGGTCGACGAAGCAGAGGATGCGCGCTACGGGGAGGACGCTCGCGGCGACGAGCTGCCGGAGGAACTCAAGCGGCGCGAGGACCGGCTGGCGGCGATCGAGGAGGCGAAGGCCCGCCTGGAAGCCGAACAGAGAGCGATGGACGACGCGCGGGGCCGCAAGCCGGGCCAGGCGCGCAATCCGAAGGGAGGCAAGCCCTACAAGCGGGAGTACGGTGAGCCGGACGAGAAGGCGCAGAGCAACTTCACGGACCCCGAGAGCCGGATCATGAAGACGAGCTCGGAAGGATTCCAGCAGTGCTACAACGCACAGACGGTCGTGGACGGGGAGAACCAGCTGGTGGTGGCGACGACGGTGACGGACAACGCGAGCGACCAGGGCCAGCTGGTCCCGATGGTCGATGCGGTGGCTGACGCCTACAGCGAGATGCCCCAACAGGTGCTGGCGGACGCGAACTATTGCAACGAGCGGGACTTGAAGGGACTGGAAGCGCGGGACATCGACGGGTATGTGTCGCTGGCCCGGGAGGGCACGGCAGGCGTGGACCCCGATCCGGACAAGTATCCCGCGAAGGCGCGCATGGCCGGGAAGCTGGCGAGCGACATGGGCCGAAGACGGTACGCACGCCGCAAGTGGATGGCGGAGGCGCCCGTCGGCTGGATCAAGGAGGTGATGGGATTTCGAAGATTCAGCTTCCGGGGCCTGAAGAAGGTCCAGGCCGAGTGGACCCTCGTGTGCCTGGCGCTCAACATCAAGCGGCTGCACACCCTTCAGGCGGCATGAGGCGGCGATCGTTGCCCCGCAGACGCGGACCCCAGTGCTTCCGCAGGGCTCCGCAACCGTCATTCGCGGCCGCCCGGCCCGTCAGCGGCCCGGATCCCCAACCGCTCGTTACCCGAATCTGTCAAGCCGCCGCGGGCCCTCTCCCGATCCTGTCACGTCCACTGCGCTTCTGCGGCGCAGGCTCCTAGTGTAGTGTCCGCAATATAACCTTGTTACGATGGTGGTAAGGGTTATGGTTTCTCTTCGGGCGGGATCGAGAGGCGTCGACAGGGAGGAGCCATGCGGAAGGCGGTCGGGATCGAGCTTGCGGACGGGGACCGGGAGGTTCTGGAGCGTTGGTCGCGGTCGAGGAGCGCGACGGTGCGGCTGCGGGAGCGGTCGAGGATCGTGCTGATGGCGGCCGGGGGGATGACGAACACGGCGATCGCCCGGGAGCTCGGGACGAACACGGACAAAGTGGGCCGCTGGCGGCGGCGCTATGCGGACGAGGGGCTGAAGGGGATCGAGAAGGAGCGTCCCCGCGGGGGCAACCACGGGGGCTGGTGCCCGAAGGCTCAGGCGGCGCTGAGGACGGAGATCATCCGGCGTACGACGCAGGAGAGGCCGCCGGACGCGACGCACTGGTCGTGCCGGTCGATGGCGAGGGCGGTCGGCACGACGCACAGCTTCGTGAACACCGTGTGGCGGGCGGCGGGGTTGAAGCCGCATCTGTGGCGGACCTTCAAGGTGAGCACCGACCCGCGCTTCGAGGAGAAGCTGCAAGACGTTGTGGGGCTGTACCTTGACCCGCCGGACAACGCGGTCGTGTTCAGCTTCGACGAGAAGAGTTCGGTCCAGGCGCTTGACCGGACGCAGCCGGGGCTGCCGCTGAAGAGGGGCCGCTGCGGGACGATGACGCACGACTACAAGCGCCACGGGACCACGTCGCTCTTCGTCGCAATGGACGTGGCGTCGGGCGAGGTGGTCGGCGAAACCTACGGCCGGCACCGGCACCAGGAGGTTCTCCGGTTCTTCCGCAAGGTGGAGAAGGAGGTGCCGAAGGGCCGGGAGATCCACATCATCCTGGACAACTACTCGACCCACAGGCACCGGCGGGTCCGGGACTGGGCGGCGGGCACGGGGCGCGTCCGGTTCCACTTCGTCCCGACGAGCTCCTCGTGGCTGAACCTGGTCGAGCGCTTCTTCAGCACGCTGACGCAGAAGCGGATCCGCCGCGGCGTCTTCCATTCCGTCCCCCACCTCGAATCGTGCCTGAAGCAGTACATCGAGACCTACAACGAGAACCCCCGACCGTTCCTGTGGACGAAGTCGGCCGCCCAGATCATCGAGAAGGTGGACCGGGCCCGCAAGGCACTCGCAGCCGCCTCAGCATAGGCGTATTATATTGCGGACACTACACTAGCGTGGCTTGGCCAGCGTGGCGCGTCCGCTGCCGCTGCTCTTGAGAGCGTACCGGCGCGCTGATAGGATTCGCAAAGCCGTCGTGAGTGGCCCGTCGTCTAATGGCAGGACACCGGTCTTTGGAACCGGCGGTGGTGGTTCGAATCCACCCGGGCCAGTCCCCTTCAGCCGTGAACCAGGAGCCGCCATCAGGAGTCCGGTTCTCACGTCCGTTCTGCTCGCACTCGTCGCGGCCTGGCCGGTGCCGTCCGCGGCAGCGGCTACCGGTGCGGCTGCTACCGGAGTGGACGGAAGCCTGCCCTCGGGCCCGTTCCCGCAGGAGTTGCCGTCAGAGCCGGACTCTTCGGCGATCTTCGACCAGAGCCTTCAGGCACAACGACGTTTCGAACGGCTGCGCGTCCGCCATCTCCCCATCTCCCTCGCCCCCGGCTCGACACCGTGCGACGAGCGCATCGGCAGCATGTGCTACTGGCACGGCGACAACCACTCCGAGCCCGATCCGGAGGCCGTGCAGATCACGGCGGCGCGCGAGGAGCTTCTCGACACTCTGGCGCTGGCCGCGCGCCTGCTGCCGGGGGACGGCTGGATCACGGGCCAGCGCGTCCACTATCTGGTCGAGGCGGGGCGGGCGCACGAAGCCCTCGCTGCCGCCCGCGCCTGCGCGGCTCCCGAACCCGGCTGGTGCGAGGCGCTTCGCGGTCTGGCGCTCCATCGCCTGGAGCGTTTCGAGGACTCCGAGCGTGCCTTTCGCTCGGCACTGGAAGCCATGGAAGCTCGGCAAGCGGAGCTATGGCGGTCTCCGGAGCCCCTCCTGGAGCGGACGGACGGTTCTCATTTCGACCGGCTGGCGCCCGAGGCCCGGGAGGCGGCGAGCCGCCAGCTCTGGTCTCTCGCGGATCCCTACTACCTCGTGCGCGGCAACGACCGCTGGACCGAGCACATGAGCCGCCACACCGGTGGCCGCATCCTGAACCGTGCCGACAATCCGCACGGTCTGCCGTGGACGGCGGGGCTGGACGAGCTGGCGATCCGATACGGGCACGAGACCAGTTGGACCCGGTCCGTCCCCACGGTGGGATCCAGCATGCGTCCCACGGTGACCGGGCGCCATCCTCCGCACTCCGAACGGTACATGCCCCCCGACGGTGTTCTGGCCGGGGCCGGCCTTCCGGCCGGAACTGCCTGGGGCATGGCAGTGGAGAGACCCCGCAGCGCATACGCGCCGTCCTATGCCCCCGAACTCGGCACGATGCAGACGGTGTTGGCCCGGTTCCGGCGCGGAGACTCCCTGCTGGTGCTGGCTCCGTTCCGGTTCGAGCGTGCCGCCAGCTCAGGTGCAGCGTCGCACGTGCCGGGTGCCGAGAGAGCGGACGGCGACGGGACCCGGGTTCGGGCGGGGCTATTCCTGCTGCCCTTGGGCGAGGCGCCGGCGGAGATACAAGGCGGAGCAAGCCCCATCCTGGCGGAGAGCGGTACGCTGTCGGTCAGGGTGCCGCTGGGCAACTATGTGTACAGCGTGGAGGCTCTCGACCGGGCGGGCCGCCACGGCGCGCGCGCCCGCGGCCGCATCGCCATGGCCCCGCATCCGCCCGAAATCCCCGATCTCTCCGACTTCCTCGTCATCGAAGCGGTCGACCCGCCACCTGAATCCGTGGACGACGTGAAGGCACACATTCTGCCATCCATGGTGCTTGGCGGCCTGCAGGAGCTGGCTATCGCGTGGGAGGCGTACGGGCTCGCCTCGGGTGAGGTCGAGGTCGCGTACAGCCTCGTGATCGAACGCCTGGACCGCTCTTTCTTCAGCCGTCTCGGGGAGTTCCTGCGGCTAGGCGGGGGCGAGGATCCCCTGACCCTGGAGTGGAGCGAGGCCAGTCCGGATCGCCCCGGACCCCAGTTTCGCTCCGTGGACCTGGACCTGAGGAATCTTGATGCCGGGAGTTACGAGTTGCGGCTGGAACTGAGAGTGCAGGAATGGGCTCCGGTGATCCGCCGTCGGCGGGTCGAAATTGCCGGTTGAGGCTTGCGTTGACGCCTCTCTCCATCCTGTCTAAAATAGACGGCTATCACAACGTCGGCTCCCAGCATCTCAACGCCAGTTCAACGGTGACGGCTCTATGGACGATCAATACCGCCGGGGTCCCTTACTGCTCCTGGCTGGCCGGGCCAACCGGCCCTTGGCCGCGGAGATCGGGGAAAGACTGGGCGAATCCGCCTTCGGCGCCACGGTCCGGGACTTTGCCGACGGAGAGATCTTCGTTCGGCTGGACCGTAATGCGCGCGGGCGGGATGTCTTCGTCATCCAGCCGACGACGACGCCCGGCGACAACATCATGGAGCTGCTGCTCCTCATCGACGCCGCCGTGCGTGCCTCGGCCGCCCGCGTCACCGCCGTGGTTTCCTACTTCGGCTATGGGAGGCAGGACCGCAAGGACCAGCCCCGGGTCTCGATCGGCGCCAAACTCGTGGCCAACCTGATCGTGGCCGCGGGCGCGGACCGCCTGCTCGGCATGGACTTTCACCAGCACCAGATCCAGGGGTTCTTCGACATTCCGGTGGATCACCTGTACGCCGCTCCGGTGCTGACCCGATACTTCAGCGACCTGAACCTGAAGCATCTGGTCGTCGTCGCCCCGGACGCGGGATCGGCGAAGATGGCGCGCAGCTTCGCCCGGCGTCTCGGGGCCTCTCTGGCGGTCATCGACAAACGCCGGCGCACCGCCAACGTGGCGGAAGTCGTCAACGTGGTGGGTGACGTCGCGGGCAAGACCTGCCTGATCGCCGACGACATGGTGGACACCGCGGGCACCCTCACCAACGGCATCTACGCCCTGAAGGAGCGCGGTGCGGAGGCGGTCTATGCGTGCGCCACCCACGCGCTCCTCTCGGGAAGGGCCTCGGAGCGGCTGCAGGAGGCTCCGGTGGATGAAGTCGTGGTCACCAACACCATCGACATCCCGGCCGAGCGGCGCTTTCCCAAGCTCAAGGTGCTGTCGGTGGCCGGACTGCTCTCCGATGCCATTCGCTACATTCACTCCAACGCGTCCGTGAGCCAGCTGTTCGAGATGCCCGCGCGCGAGGCGCCGATCGTGGTGCAGGCCGGCGATGCCGATTCCGCACCGGTGAGCACATGGCCGGTCAGCGCGGCCAATCCCGTCTGACAACTTCCCAACTCTGACGAAGAGCGTGAAATGAGCGTAGCAGAAGCATTCCTCGGGGCCCAGCGCAGGGACGAGGCCGGCAAGGGCGTGGCCCGCCGCCTGCGGCGCGCGGGACGCATCCCGGCGGTCGTGTACGGAAAGGGCATGGAACCCGTCCCCCTCTCTCTGGACGAACAGGAGACGGTCCTGCTGTTCCACTCCATCCCCGTGGAGAACACGGTCCTCACGCTGAGCATCGGCGACGAAGCGACGCTGCGCGCCCTGGTGCGCGAAATCCAGACCCACCCGTACCGCTCCGACATCCTCCACGTGGACTTCCTGCGCGTGCGCAAGGGCGTCGCGGTCGAGGTGAACGTGCCGTTCGCGCTTTCCGGAACAGCGATTGGCACGCGAAGCGGCGGGCGCCTGGATGTCGTCGTGCACGAAGTACAGGTGCGCTGCACGCCTTCGAAGATTCCCGAGTCGATCCAGCTGGACATCTCGGGACTCGACATCGGCGACTCGATCCGCCTCGGCGACATCACCTTCGATGACGACATCGAGTTGCTCGCCAACCCGGACTCGGTCGTGTGTCACGTCACCGACGCCCGGGTCATCGAAGAGGAAGAAGAGGAAGATGGAGAACTCGTCGAGGATATCGGGGAACTCTAATTGAAGGTCATTGTGGGTCTCGGAAATCCGGGACCCCGCTACGATGCCACACGCCACAACGTCGGCTGGTGGGCAATCGACCGGCTAGCCTACGACTGGAACCTCGGGCCCTTCGAGAAGACGCGCGCGGCGCTCTTGGCCGACGGCGTCGTGGATGGCCGGACGGTACACCTGGTGAAGCCGGTCACCTACGTGAATCGGAGCGGGGCGGCGCTGGTGCCCTATCTGGATGTCGATGGTTTCCGGATCCAGCACGATCTGCTGGTGGTGGCGGACGACGTCAATCTCGACGTCGGGCGTCTGCGCTTCCGGCCGGGGGGCGGTGCCGGCGGGCACAAGGGATTCGAATCGGTGATGAGAGTCCTTGGCACCCCGGACTATCCCCGGTTGCGCCTCGGCGTCGGTGCCAGGCCGCCGCGCACCGATCTGGCGGACTGGGTGCTCTCCCCCATGGACGAGAACGACGAGGACGCGGTCGTGGCCCTCCTGGCCGATCTGGCCGAGCCGGTCCGACTCTGGATGGACAAGGGCATGGAGCCCGTCATGAATGCCTATAACCGATGATCCGCCGGTCGGGCTGCGGGACTGAACGGCTACCTCAAGCAGAGCAAATCAGATGAGCGACTTGGTATCCCTAGCGAACTGGGCCTGGGCCTTCGGCATCCTCGGGCTCGCGGCGGCTGGCGCGGTCTTCACCTACGTCAAAAGGCAGGATCCAGGCTCGGACCTGATGGTCGACCTGGCCGATCAGATTCACGACGGGGCGATGGCGTTTCTGCGCCGCGAATACGCGGTGCTGTCGGTCTTCGTCGTGGCGGTGGCGGCCCTGCTGGCGTTGGCGATTCCGGGATGGACCTGGGTGGCCTACGTGTCGGGCGCCGCCTCTTCGGTGCTCGCCGGCTTCTTCGGCATGAAGGCCGCCACCCGGGCCAACGTGCGCACCTCGGCGGCGGCGAGCACGGAGGGCCAGGGCAAGGCGCTGCGCATCGCCTTTGCCGGGGGCGCGGTCATGGGTCTGTCGGTGGCGGCGCTGGGCCTGCTCGGGGTGGGGATCTTCTACTGGATCTTCGCGGCGGGCGCCATCCCGGGGACAAGCGATTTCCCGCGCTTCTCCGAGATTGTCTCCGGCTTCGCGATGGGGGCCAGCTCCATCGCTCTCTTTGCGCGCGTCGGCGGAGGGATCTTCACCAAGGCCGCGGACGTAGGGGCGGATCTGGTGGGGAAGGTGGAGGCTGGCATCCCGGAGGACGATCCGCGCAACCCCGCGACCATCGCAGACAACGTGGGCGACAACGTGGGTGACGTGGCCGGCATGGGCGCGGACATCTTCGAGTCCTACGTCGGGTCGATCATCGCCACCATCGCCATCGCGGCGACCTCCCAGCTGACCGCGGTCAGCGTGACGGAGACGGTGGCTCTGCCCCTTCTCACCGTGATGGCGGGGCTTATCGCGTCACTGCTGGGCATCGCGGCCATGAAGGTTCTGGAGCACAGCAATCCCGCGGGTGCCCTGCGCAACGTCACCTTTGTCGCCGCGGGCCTCTTCCTGGTGGCGATGTACGTGATCGTCCGGTCGCTGGGGCTACAGCTGGCGGACGGCGACACGGTCTACTCCCCGATGGGGCCGTTCTGGGCGATCCTCGCGGGCACAATGGTGGGGATCTTCATCGGTCTGGCCACCGAGTACTATACCGCCGGCCGCCCGGTTCAGCGGATCGCCAAGGCGAGCAGCACCGGCTCCGCCACCAACATCATCACGGGTCTCGCGGTGGGCATGGAGTCCACCGTGGTTCCGGTCCTGCTCATCTGCGTGGCGATCTCCGTCTCCTTCGCCGCCGCGGGGCTCTACGGCATCGGCATCGCCGCCGTGGGCATGCTGGCGACGGTGGGAGTCACGATGTCCGTGGACGCCTACGGGCCGGTCGCGGACAACGCCGGAGGCATCTCGGAGATGAGCGGCCTGGGCGAGGAGACCCGCAAGATCACGGACTCCCTGGACGCGATCGGCAACACGACGGCGGCGATCGGCAAGGGATTCGCCATCGGCTCGGCGGCGCTCACCGCGCTTGCCCTGTTCTCGGCGTACACCACCAAGGTCGGCCTTCAGCAGAGCGGCATCAACATCGTCGATCCGATCGTGGTGATCGGCCTGTTCCTTGGAGGGACGCTGCCCTTCCTGGTGGCGGCGCTCACGATGACGGCAGTGGGGCGTGCCGCGGCCGGCATGGTCGACGAGGTGCGCCGCCAGTTCCGCGAGATCCCGGGGATCATGGAGGGGCGCACCAAGCCCGATTCCGCCCGCTGCGTCGATATCTCCACCCGGGCCGCGCTGCGCGAGATGATCCTCCCGGGGGTCATCGCGGTGCTGTCGCCGGTGGTGGTCGGCCGTTTCCTGGGCGTGGAGGCGCTCGGCGGACTGCTCGCCGGCGCGACCGTGACCGGTGTGCTGATGGCGCTCTTCATGGCCAACGCGGGCGGCGCCTGGGACAACGCCAAGAAGTACATCGAGAGCGGGGCGATGGGCGGAAAGGGCTCCGAACCGCACAAGGCGGCGGTCGTCGGAGACACGGTCGGCGATCCCTTCAAGGACACGTCCGGCCCCTCGCTCAACATCCTCATCAAGCTCATGAGCGTGGTCGCGCTGGTGCTGGCGCCGTGGTTTGTGCGCGTGCACGGAGAGGGCGGGGTCTCGACGTCGTGGATCGGGGACATCCTGAACGTGTTGTTCGGATAGATGCTGGGACGCCGACCGGAGCCTGAGCCGATGACTCGCCAACCGACCTTCGAGAACGCCCTGGCCTTCGCCGCGGATCTGATCCGCATTCCCTCCATGAGCGGGGAGGAGCACGCCGTGGCCTCGCGTCTCCAGGAGGAGATGCGCCTGCTCGGATTCGACCGGATTCGGGTGGACGAGCTGGGCAGCGTGGCCGGAGTCGTGAAGGGAAGGGGAGACGCGCCCCCGGTGATGCTCTCCTGCCACTTGGACGTGGTGGCCGAAGGCTCGCACGAGGAGTGGGAACACCCGCCCTTCGGCGGCGACGTGAAGGACGGCTTCCTGCACGGCCGCGGGGCGATGGACATCAAGGGCCCCCTGGCGCTTCAGGTCTACGCGGCGGCTGCGCTGGCGGGCCGCGCCCCCGGTGACGTGATCGTCGGCCAGGTGGTCTACGAGGAGCGGGGCGGCTGGGGGATGGAAAACCTGGTGCGATCGGGTCTCGTGAACCCGGCCGCCGTGATCATCGGTGAGTCGACCCACGGCGACATCGCGCTGGGGCACCGCGGGCGCGCGCAGATCGAGGTCGTGATCCACGGCGAGGCCGGCCACGCCAGCGCCCCCGACCGGGCGCGCAACGCCCTGGCTTTCCTTCCCCAGGTGCTGACCGCCGTGGCCCGCCTGGCGGAGCGGCAGGAGTCCGATTCCGTGCTCGGCCCCGCCAGCCTGACCCCCACCGACGTGACGGTGCGGCCCGAGAGCCCCAACGTCATTCCCGACGAGGTGACCGTGGTACTGGATTGGCGCATCCTGCCGACGGACACGGAGGCGAGCCTCATCGCCCGGGTGGAGCACGCCATCGCGGAGACCCTCCCGAGTGTACCGGCCGGCTATTCGGTGGAGTGCCGCCTGGCCAGCCAGCACCAGACTGCCTACACCGGCCGGTCCACCGACCGGAGCCTGCTCACGCCGGGCTTCCTCATGGAGCCGGACCACCCGGTGGTGACGGCGGCGGCGCGCGCCGTCGGACGACGCAACGATCCCGGGGCAGCCGCACACTGCCGCCCATGGACCTTCGCCACCGACGGGGGCTGGACGTGCGGTGTGTTCGGCATTCCGACCATCGGTTTCGCCCCCGGCGAGGAGCGCTATGCGCACACCAACCGCGAACGCCTGGACGTGGAGGAAGCCCGCTGGGCCTTCAGCCGCCATCCGGCGCTGATCGTCGCCGTTCAGGAGGCGCTCGCTGGATCCTGACCTCTCGCCGGATCGGCGCCGATGAAGCACCCTGCGGCAGACCCGAGCGCTCCATCGACCCGGACGGGTTGAAGCTTCGGCCCGGAAGGGTATATTCCCTTGCCGATCCCGCCTCGGCCCCGGAGGGATTCTCCAACGCGAGCAGCCCCGGGAGCGAGGCCCCGTCAACACGCGGTCCATGGGAGAGACCATGCGCGACTATGAACTCGTCCTCATTTTCCATCCCGCCCTGGGCGAGGATGCCATCCATCTCAAGCTGGAGCGATTCCACGCCCTGGTGTCCGGCGGAGACGCCGAGATCAAGGTCGTAGACCACTGGGGCGGTCGCCAGCTCGCCTATCCCATCCAGAAGCAGACGTCCGGCTACTACGTCGTGACCCAGTTCTTCGGGGACCCCACGTCCCTGCCGGAACTGGAGCGCATCGTGAAGCTCGACGAGGACGTGCTGCGCTACCTGATCGTCCTTAGAGAGGGCGAGCCCTCCTCGGGGATGTCGGTGGTCACCGCGCCATCTTCGGTCTCCCGACCTAGCGAGGACTCCGAGGACGACGAGCCCGCGGAGGACGACGCCCCGTCCCGTTTCCGCATGAGCCCGCCCGAATTCTCCGGCGGACGCGGGCGCCGCAGGCGGATCGAGGGTGCTCCCATCGCCATCCTCAACTACAAGGATGTCACGACGCTTTCGCGCTTCATCACGGAGCAGGGCAAGCTCCTGCCGCGGCGGACTACGCGGGTGGCTGCGAAGTTCCAGCGCAAGCTGGGCCGGGCCGTGAAGCGGGCGCGTTATCTTGCGCTGCTGCCCTACGTGCGCCGGCACCAAGGCTAGCTATCGCCGTGGGCCGAGGGGGAGCCCTTTGAGGGGCTGGGGACGCGCGGGGGCCCTGTTCCTTGCTACCCTGCTGCTCTCCGTCTTCGCCCCGGTCGTTCTGGTCCTGATCCCGTTCTCCTGTCTCGTGCTGACATCGCCGGGCCGGCGCCTGCTACCCCTCGTGGTGGGTGCCGCGGGGGTGCTGGTGGCTCTGAGCGGCGGTGCGGCGCGTTCCGGTCTGTGGTACGTGGAGCGCGGGTGGACGATCATCCTGGGCGGCTGTTTTGCCTCGATTACCCTGCGTCGGCCCGAACATGGGTTCCTCCCAAGGGCTCTCCTGGCGGTGGCCATTTCGGTTGGCGGCCTGTGGGCTGCACTGGGCCTGAGCTCCAGGCGCTGGGGGATCATCGACGAAATGGTTGCCCACAGGTTGAGGGATGGCGTCGGGACTTCCCTTGAAGTCCTGCGCGTGCTGAGGGACGGAACTCCGCTTCCCGCAACCATCGTGAGCACCGTTTTCCAGGTCGCCGAATGGCAGAGCAACCTGTTTCCGGCCATGCTCGCGCTGTCATCGCTGGCGGCGCTGGGAGTTGCCTGGTGGCTGTACGTGCGTCTGGTGCGGGGGAGCGGCGAGGGGCTGGGCCCGCTGGGCGACTTCCGGTTCAACGACCAGCTCGTCTGGGCCTTCGTCCTGGGCGCCGTGCTGTTCATTCTGCAACCGGACGACGGGCTGGGCCGGGCAGGCCTGAACCTTCTGTTCTTCACCGGGTCCTTGTACGCGGTACGCGGTGCGGCAGTGGTCGCCGCCGTCACGCGCGGCGTCTCGGCCTTCGGGTGGGTCCTGCTTGCGTTGGGCTTCCTGCTGCTGGCGCCCTTCCTGCTAGCGGCGGCACTATTGATCGGACTCGGTGATACGTGGCTGGACATACGAGCACGGGCCGGAAAGACTTAGCGGACGACCCGGACCTGCGTGGCGCGTGCCGGCGCAGGTCCACATGATTCGAGAGACCAGGAGTAGACGGTGAGATTGATCCTCAAGGAATCCGTAGAGCGCCTCGGCGAACCGGGCGACGTTGTGAAGGTAAAGCCGGGGTACGCCCGCAACTTCCTGTTGCCGCGGGGCCTGGCGTACGAAGCCTCCGCGGCCAACATGCGCCGCCTGGAGGAGGAACATCGGCGGGCGGAAGAGCGGGCCCGGAGGGAGTATCTGGAAGCGCGCCGGCGTGCCTCGCGGCTGGACGGGATGCACCTCGTCTTTCGGGCGCGGGCCGGCGAATCGGACAAGCTGTTCGGTTCCGTGACCGCCGCCGACATCGTCGATCGAGCGATCCAGTCGGGGCTGGATTTCACGCTGGAAAGGCGGCATGTCGTCCTCCCGGAACCCATCAAGACGCTGGGCGACTTCGATGTCCCGATCAAGCTTCACGCGGATGTGGAGGTCAACGTAACCGTCCACGTCGAAAGGGTGAGCTGAGGCCGCCGGCCGGCAGGCGCATGACTGAAGCGGACCGCTCCACGGCTTCCCGGCTCCCACGCGCGGTCCAGCGGGCGGCGCGGCTGACTCTGGAACGCAAGGCTCACGACGTCGTCGTGCTCGATTTGCGCGGTATTTCCTCGGCGACCGACTACTTTCTTCTAGCCACCGGCACGTCCGATACCCAGGTGCGCTCGATCTCGGATCATGTGGCCAAGCAACTGCGCAAGGAAGGTACGCGTGCCGTTCACGCCGAGGGTTCGCGCGAGGCCCGCTGGGTTCTGATCGACTACATCGATTTCGTGGTCCACGTCTTCCATCCCGAGATGCGATCCTTCTACCAGCTGGAGACGCTCTGGGGAGACGCGCCCAGACACGAATTCGAAGCGGACCCGGGTCTCGCATCAACATGACCACCGGAACCAACCCGCCGAGCCGCCCCGTTCGCGGCTATTCTGCCCTGGAGCTGCAGCCCTTCGATCTCACGCGGGAAAGCCTCGCCCGCATACTGGAAGTCGATCTCCCCCCCGACGAGCAGGAGGGCCGCGTCGTCGCGCTGCGGGTCACCTCCCGAGCGCTCGAGAAGGAATGGGCGGCTCACGCCGCGATCGCGATCGCGGGCGCGTGGGTCTCGGAGGGCGCGCGGGTGCTGCTGGTCGACCTCTTCCTGGACAGCCCTCATCTTCACCGGGCGTTCGGCGCCCGGAACCTCGAGGGCATCTCCGACGCCATCGACTACGGGGCTTCCCTGAGGCGGATCGCACGCCCCGCCAGCAAGGGGGGCTTCTGGGTTGTCACCGCCGGGACTCCCGCGGCGGATTCCCGCGTCTTGCTCGGCCAGCCGCGCTGGCGCCATCTCGTGGAAAGCCTGGTGGGAAGAGGCGTCACGCTTGTGACCTATCAGCCCGCCGAATCCCCCGTTCAGCCGCGTGTGGCCCCCTCGATTGTGCTGGCTTGCAAGGGCGAGCCGATGAAGGCGCTCGGGAACGTGGGCCTCAGGGATGCCGTGGCCTTGCTGGGACCGCGGCCCGGCCGCGATGCCGCCGTCGCGGTCTCCAGACAGGCGAACGGCCTCGGTGCGCAGAGCTACCAGGCGTCGCTCTGGCACGACGTTGACGAAGAGGTGGCGGCAAGGGAGCAGCAGGAAGCTGCGGCCGCTCTCGCGGCGGCGGAGGCGGCCACTCTCGCGGCGGAATCCCGGCACCGTCCGCGGGGCCGCGCCCTCAGCGTCGCGGCTTTCACCGTCCTGATGCTGTTTGCCGCCTTGATGACCCTGCTCGGGGTTCACAACGCGGGTATCGTCGATGTGCCCGGGGCCGGCTGGCTTATGGAACTCTTCGAGCGTCTCCTGGACTGGATCAGCCAGTTCTTCGTCTGATGAGGCTCAGTTCGCTAAGCCTGCACGGGTTCAAGTCCTTCCCGGATCGCACCAATATCGAATTCCACGAGGGCATCACTGCGATCGTGGGACCCAACGGATGCGGAAAATCCAACATCAGTGACGCGGTGCGCTGGGTGCTCGGAGAGCAGCGGCCCACCGTGGTGCGCGGCTCCCGGATGGACGAGGTGATCTTCCAGGGAACCGTCAAGCGACGGCCCATCAACCGCGGCTCCGTGATTCTCCGGGTCACCAACGAGGATGGCCTGCTCCCGGTGCCTTTCGAGGAAGTCGAGATCGGACGCACCGTGTTCCGCGACGGCGGCAGCGAGTACTCGATCAACCGCGCAGCCTGCCGCCTGCGGGATGTCCAGGAGTTGTGCCGGGATACCGGACTCGGCGCCAACGCCTACTCGATCATCGAAAGCCGCATGATCGATGCGATTCTCTCGGAACGCGCGGAAGAACGCAGAGGGCTGTTTGAGGAGGCGGCGGGCATCGGGAAGTACAAGGACCGCAGCCGGATCGCCGGCCAGCGCCTGGCTCGCGCCGAGTTGGATCTCGAGCGGCTGGAGGACGTGATCGCCGAAGTGGCTTCGAAGGTGCGCTCCCTCGCGCGCCAGAAGGGCAAGGCGCGGCGCTACAAGGAGTTGCGACAGCGGCATCTCTCGGTCGAGGTCGCGGTCGTGTCGGCGGAGCTGGCGGAGTTCGAGGACCGGCGCGGGCGCGTTCAGGCAGTCCTCGCAGGTGGGGTGGAAGAGGAGCAGGCAAAGCTGGTGGAGCTTCAGACCGCGGAAACCGAGCGCGAGACGTTGCGCGTCCGGAGGGTGGAGGCGGAGAGGTCGCGCGCCGAGGCCGCGGGGGTGCTGGACACCATTCAGAAGGACCTGGTTCGCTGGGAACGGGACCTGGCGGTGGCCCGTGAGCGGATCACCTACGCCGAGCGTCGGCTGGGGCAGATCGGCGAGGATCAGGTGACGGCCCGCCGGCGCGCCGGCGAACTGGAGAGCGAGATCGCGGGGTTGCGGAGGTCGCAAGCCCAGGCGGCTGACGACCTCTCGGAAGTTCGCGCGCTGACGAAGGCGTCCCGGACCGAGACTGCGGGAACCCGGAAGCGACTTCTGAGGTCGCGCGCGACGCTCGCGGACGTGCGCCGTGAAGAGCGTACGGTCTTGCGCCGAGTCGCCCAGCTGGAGGGGGCTGCGACCGCCTCGCGCGCCCGGCTGGGCGAGTTGCGTGACCGCCTCGCCCGGCTTGACGAGAGGGTTTCCGAGTCGGGAGTGGAATTGGCCGGGCTGCGCAAGCAGGGAGGCGCATCGGACCAGCACATGGCTCGCATGGAACGGGATGCGGCGCTGGCGCGGGAACAGGTGGACGAGGCGCGCCGGCGCCGCGACCTGGCGCGTTCGGCCTGGGCAGAGGCGCGGGACGCCGAGCTCAAGGCGGTGGGCCGGGCATCCGCGCTGGCGACCCGCCGGACCGCCCTGGAGACCATGGAGCGGGAGGGGGCCGGCTACGAGCCGGTGTTGCGCGCGGCCCGCGAGGCATGCCCGGATCTGGTGCTGGGGATGTTGTCGCAGTGCGCTTCGGGGCCGGCCGAGATGCTGGCCGCCGCCGAATCGTATCTTGGACACCTGGCCCAGGCCCTGTTGGTGGAGAACCGGGAGGCTGCCGCGCGCCTGCGGGCGTGGTTCGCCCGGGAGTGGACGGGGGGCGGGGGCATCGTGCTGCTCCCGCTGGACGATGCCCCCGAGCCGGGGCCCGCGGGGTCGCTGCTGGCTGCGCTGCACCCCGAGGGTGCGGGTGCCTCGTGGGTGCGTGTCCTGCTGGCCGGGGTGGAGCTGGCAGGGGAGTCCACGCTCGCCGGGGAGGACGGCGCGCCCGGACATGCGGATCGCTCCCGCGCCTCGGTGGACGCGCGCGGCGTGGTGGTGGTGGGCAACCCCGCGGGGACGGCCGGCCTCCTCGAGCGCCGCGGCAAGCTCGCGGAGCTCGAGGAGGCCGGCGCCTCCGCTGCCGAGGCCGCCTCGCGCGCCCGGGGGGCGCGCGAGGCGGCCCAGACGCGCGCACGACGGGCGGAACAGGTGCTGGAGGAGAAGCAGGACGCACTGGCGCGCGCCGAGGACGACCTGCGCGCCGCCCGGGGGCGCCGAACCGCACAGGCGGAACAACACCAGCGCACGGAGCGCGACCAACAGGAACTGATGCGGCGCGCCCGTGAAGCCCGCGAGGCCGAAGCCGCCGCGGAGGCGCGGGAGCGCGAGGCCCGCGAGGAGCACGACGGCCTCGCCGCCCAGGCCGCCGGTCTGCGCCGGCGGGGCGAACTGGCCGCCGAAGTCCTCGAATTGGCCGAGGCCGAGTGGGAGCGGACGCGCATGGAGGAGTCCCGGATGGCCATCCTGTCGAGCCAGCACCAGGGGGAGCTGGCTCGCGCGGATGAGCGCGTCGCCGATCTCCGCAAGGCGGGTGAACTCGCGTCTGCGCAAATCGAACGGCTGGAGAAAGAGGAGGAGGAACTGGCCCGCGAGCTGGCGGCCGCCCGAGACGTGCGAGCGGCGGGTGGGCGAGCCACGCAACGCCTCTTCCAGCGCCGTGACGAGGCGCGGGCAAGGCTGGATCGCCACGACGAAACCCTCACCGAAGCGAATGAAGCCGTGAAAGCAGCCGACCGGCGGGTCAACGCCGCCCGAGCGGCTGAACGGGCGGCCTCCGAGACGCGTCACCGCCTGAGCCTGGAAGAACAGGAACTGCGCGGGAAGATCGTGCGCATCCGGGAACGCCTGGAAGCCGAATGGGGGCGCTCCTTCGAGAGGCTGGTGCAGATGGCGGAGCCGGTCGAAGGAGATCCCGGTCAGTTGAAGGAGGAGCTGGGCGAGACCGTGCAGGCGATCGGACGCCTGGGGCCCGTCAACATGCTCGCGATCGAGGAGCACGCCGAGCAGAACGACAGGCTCTCGTTCCTGACCGAACAACGGGAGGATCTCGAGCGGGCGCGCGACGACCTGCGCACAGCCATCCGCGAGATCGACCAGACCGCGACCCGCCTCTTCCTGGAGACCTTCGACGCGGCGCGCACGAACTTCCACCACATCTACGAGCGCCTGTTCGAGGGCGGCGAATGCGATCTTCGCCTGGGCGACCCCGAGAACCCGCTGGAGGGGCCGGTCAACATCCACGCCTCTCCGATGGGCAAGAGAACCCGCCGCATCGACCTGCTCTCGGGCGGGGAGAGAGCGCTGACCGCGCTCGCGCTCCTCTTCGGGATCTATCTCGTGAAGCCCAGCCCCTTCTGCGTGCTGGACGAAGTGGACGCCCCGCTTGACGAGAGCAACATTGACCGCTTCGTCCAGCTGCTGCGAGAGTTCAAGCAGCAGAGCCAGTTCGTGGTGATCACCCACAATCCGCGTACGATCGAAGCGGCAGACTGGATCTACGGACTGACCATGGAGGAACCGGGCGTGAGTTCGGTGGTAGGGGTTCGTCTTGAGGCTCCCGCATCAGCGTAGCCACACTTCATCCGCGAGACCGACATGCTCATCGTCATGAAGCACAACGCCACGGCCGAGGAGGTTCAGGGGGCCGTGGATTCGATTCGCGCCCTGGGGTACGAGGCGCGTCCCATGCCCGGTCGCCAGCGTACGGCGATCGGTCTGGTCGGGAACGACGGGCGGGTCGACTCGGCGCGGCTCGTCGGGCTCCCCGGCGTGCTGGAGATCATTCCCGTCAGCCGCCCGTACAAGCAGGTGTCGCGCGAATGGCGCGAAGACGACACCGTGGTGACGCTCGGTAACGGCACCACCATCGGCGGGCGCGAGATCGCGGTGATGGCGGGCCCGTGTTCGGTGGAGTCGGAGGGGCAGATCATGGCGGTGGCGGAGCTGGTCGCGGAAGCCGGGGCCACCATCCTGCGTGGGGGCGCGTACAAGCCGCGCACATCACCCTACTCGTTCCAGGGGCTGGGGGTCGAGGGTCTCAAACTGCTCGGGCGCGCCCGCGATGCGACCGGACTCGCGATCGTGACCGAAGCGCTGGACCTGGACAGCTTCGATGCGGTCGAGGAATACACCGACATCGTGCAGATCGGCGCCCGCAACATGCAGAACTATCCGCTGCTGCGCCGTGCGGGGCGCTCGCCGCGGCCTGTTCTGCTGAAGCGCGGGCTGTCGGCCACCATCAAGGAGCTGCTGCTAGCGGCCGAGTACATCCTCTCCGAGGGCAACGCCAACATCATCCTGTGCGAGCGGGGGGTGCGCAGCTTCGACACCGAGACCCGCAACCTGCTGGATCTCACAGCCATTCCGGTGGTCCAGTCGCTCTCGCACCTGCCCATCATCGCCGATCCCAGCCACGGCACCGGCATCCGCGACAAGGTGACTCCGATGGCGCAAGCCGCCGTCGCCGCGGGTGCGGACGGGCTCATGGTGGAGGTGCATCCGAATCCTCCCGCGGCGCTGTCGGACGGGGCCCAGTCGCTCTACCCCGAACAGTTCGTGGAAATGATGGCGCATGTGCGCGGCATCGCGGACGCCATCGACCGCGAGCTGGCCCCGGCGCTGACGGAGGCCTGCCGGACGGCCTGAAGCGGGGAGGCCGTGCGGCCGATGTCGTCCCGCCGGGGCGAAGCGGTGCGCCGCGCGGTTGTCAGCATCGCCGGAGGGAGGATGTCGAGATCGGCTAGCCGGACCAGGGTTCTCGCGTGAGCGGCTCGATTCCCGTGGGCCGGGTCATCGGCACGGATCCGGCGACGCCCCTGGAATTCTGGGTCGCGGTGAGCGAGGGGTGCTTTCTGCAGCTCGACGATGTGGTCGTGGTCGAGCGCACCCTCCCGGGGCGCAAGGACCCGATCAGGATCTACGGCATGGTGTCCGACCTGCGCGCCCGGCACGAGGGCGCGCGCTTCGACAGCGATGTCTTCCTGATCGAGGAGGGGGTGCTTCCCGCCCAGGTGACCGAAGCGGCCAAGGTGCTGGCGACACGCTTCGAGCCCGAGGTCTTCGTGCCGCCGATGCCCGGAGCGGTCGTGTGCAAGGCCGTCGGCGAGGCCCGTGACCAGGCCCTCTTCTTCGACGGCATGGAGCGCAAGGTTCCGGTTGGCCTCTCGCGCGACGGCGAAGTCGTCTACGCCAACGTGGAATTCATGGACGGCACCCGGGGAGCTCACGTCAACATCAGCGGCGTCTCCGGTGTGGCGACCAAGACCAGCTACGCCATCTTCCTCCTCCACAGCCTGTTTACTTCGGGGCAGCTCGGCGCCGGCACCCACAACACCAAGGCCCTGATCTTCAACGTGAAGGGCGAGGATCTGCTCTTCCTGGACCGCGAGAACCGGAAGCTGGACGGAGGGCAGAGGGCCAGGTACGCGCTGGTCGGCCTTCCGGCCAGGCCCTTCGGGAGCGTGGACCTGCGCGCTCCGCCGCGTCGGGGTGACCCTTCCGCCGCGCCTCACACCGGAAGCCGCGCGGAGGGCGTGACCTCGTTCTTCTGGACACTGGAGGAGTTCTGCCGGGACGAGCTGCTCCCCTTCCTCTTCGCGGACGCCGACGACGAGCGGCAGCAGTACACGATCGTGGTGCACAACGTGACGGCCCGCCTGCGGCGTGACGCCATGCCGTGCGGCGACGGGGCGGTGCGCCTCGGCGGCGCGACCTGTCGCACCTTCGAGCAGCTGATGGACGCCATCCGCGACAGGGTGGAGGACCCGGAAGACCAGGGGCACTGGGCCGGCCGGGCGATCGGCGGCGGCACCATCAACGCCTTCGTGCGGCGTCTGTACGCGGCTCGCAAGGACGCCGAGCACCTCGTGCGGGGTGACGTGCCCAACCCGGGCAAGCATCGCATCGACCTGCAGGAACAGGTCACCGTGGTCGACATCGCGAAGCTGTCGCGCCGGGCGCAGCGCTTCGTGGTCGGCGTGGTTCTGCGCAAGACATTCCGGGAAAAAGAGGAAACGGGGTCGCGCAAGCCCCTGCTGTTCGTCGTCCTGGACGAGCTCAACAAGTATGCTCCGCGCGAGGGACGCAGCCCGATCAAGGAGATCCTCCTGGACATGGCCGAGCGCGGTCGTTCCCTGGGGGTGATCCTCGTCGGTGCCCAGCAGACCGCCAGCGAGGTGGAGCGCCGGGTGATCGCGAACTCGTCGCTCCGTGTGGTGGGCCGGCTGGACAGCGCCGAGGCCGGACGCCCCGAGTACGCCTTCCTGCCTACGGCCCAGCGCCAGCGCGCCACCATCCTCAAGCCCGGCACCATGATCCTGTCGCAGCCCGAGCTGCCGGTCCCGCTGGTGCTCGAGTTCCCCTTTCCGGCGTGGGCCACGCGGCCGGACGAGGCGGAAGACCCGCCCGGCGACGACGAGGACGCCGGCGATCCCTTCGAGGGGCTGGAGGCGTGGTGAGAACTCGCCTGCCCGCCTTGCACTGCTCCACGCCAGAGCACGGTCCGCGTCCATGAGCGAGTCACCATGAAAATCCTCCATACTGCGGACTGGCACGTCGGCAAGACCCTGCGCGGACGCAGCCGGGCCGACGAGCACAGAGCGGTCCTGGATGAGATTGTGGGCATCGCACGCGACGAAGCGGTCGATCTGGTTCTGGTGGCCGGCGATCAGTTCGACCGGGCGGTCCCGAGCCCGGAGTCGGAGGAGATCGTCTACGACGCGTTGCTGCGGCTGGCGTGGACGGGGGCGCACGTCGTCGTCATCGCGGGCAATCACGACAACCCGCGGCGGTTGAGTGCCGTCGGCCCCCTGCTGGAGCTGGCCAACGTGACCTCGGCTTCATCCGTCGCGCCGCCCGCCCGTGGAGGGGTCCTGCGCCACGCCACCCGCTCCGGCGAGACCGCCTGCATCGTGCTCTTTCCCTTCCAGTCGAAGCGCGGGATCGTGAAGGCCGAGGCCCTCATGCAGGACGACCCGGACGACCACCAGAAGGAATACAGCGACCGCTGCCGCACGATCGCGGGGGCGCTGTGCGGAGGCTTTTCGGACGACACCGTCAACCTGGTCGTGGCTCACTTGACGGTGCTTGGTGCCGCGGAAGGAGGCGGCGAACGCCAAGCCCACGTTCTCGGCTACTACGTGCCCGCCGACATCTTTCCGGAGTCAACCCACTACGTCGCCTTGGGACATATCCACAAACCGCAGAAGATTGGCGGCCGGTGTCCCATCTGGTATGCCGGATCGCCCTTCGCCCTCGATTTCGGAGAGACCCACGGAGAGAACTGTGTCCTCGTCGTCGAAGCGGAGACCGGGCGGCCGGCGAAGGTCCGAGAGGTCCCGCTCACATCGGGGCGAGCCCTCAGAACCATCCGCGGCAGCAGTTTCGAGCTCACGGACATGGTCGACAAGACCAGCAACGACTTCCTGCGCGTGTTCGTCGAGGAGGCGCCGTCACCGGGCCTCGCCGAGAGGGTGCGGGAGATGTTTCCCCACGCGGTGGACGTGATCGTTGCGCGTCCGGGAGAGTCGAAGGAAGAGCGCAAGGCCGTCGACCCCGGCGAGCTGCGCGATCCGCGCAAACAGTTCCGCCGTTATCTGAAGGAGCGGGACATCGCGGGCGAAGAGCTGGCGAAGCTCTTCGACGAGCTGCTGGAGGAGGAGTATGCGTCCGCTTCGGCTTGAGTTGGAGGGCTTCACCTCCTTCCGCGAGCGGACGGAGGTGAGTTTCGAGGACACCAACCTCTTCGTCTTCACTGGGGCGACGGGATCCGGAAAATCGAGCCTGATCGACGCCATGATCTTCGCGCTCTACGGATCCGTCCCTCGCTACGACAACCGCAACCTGATCGCTCCTGTCATCAGCCAGGGCAAGGTCCGGGCGAGGGTGCGGCTGGACTTCGAGGTGCGGGGCAGGGTGTACACGGCGGTGCGGGTCATCCAGCGCACAAAGACCGGCGCGACCACGAAGGAAGCCCGCCTCGAGGAGCACGCGAACGGAGAGCCGGCCAGGACGCTCGCGGCCACGGAGGCGGAACTCTCCGCGAGCGTCAAGACTGACGTGATCGGGCTCGATCTGGACCACTTCACCAAGTGCGTCGTGCTTCCGCAGGGTGAGTTCGCCGCTTTCCTGCGCGACAAGCCGGGTGACCGTGAAAAGCTGCTGAAGCGCTTGCTCGGGCTCGGGTTGTACGACAAGCTGCGCAAGGCCGCCAACTTGCGTGGGAAGCTCGAGGACGGCAGGGCGGACCAGCTCCGGTGGCAGCTGGAATCGGCGTTGGCGCACGCGACTCCAGAAGCCGTGCGCGCCGCCGAGGCCCGGGTCGCGGCGCTGGACCAGTTAAGGGTGCACATCGACGATGTCTCCAGCGACCTGAGCCAGCTTGATCAGACGATCCAGAGCGCAGGCGATCGCTGGAAGAAGGCCGCCGCGCAACTCGAGCTCCTGGCCGAGGTACGGGTTCCGGAGGGGGTGGCCGAACTGGCGACGCGGCACCGGGAAGCGGAGGAGAGGCTGCGCAAGGCCTCGGAAGCCAAGGATGCGGCGGCAGCGCGCCTGCGTGCCGCCCAGGCCGCGCGATCCGACCTCCCGGAGAGGGCGGCCATCGAGAAGATCGTCGAGAAGCGGCAGGACCTGGCACGCGCGGAAGCGGGGATTACGCAGATCCGGAGCGAACTCGGGGGCGCGGCGGAGGCCGCCGCACACGCAACGAGACTGGAGAAGTCGGTCCGGAGAGATTTCACAGAGGCCCAGGAGTCGCTTAAGCGCCTTCCCGCAAGGGCGGAGCTGGAGGGCGTCCGCAAGGCGAGACGGCAGCTCCGGGAGCTGGAGCGAGAGACAGAATACACGCGCGAGAAGCTGGCGGAGGCGGAGCAGGCGCACCAGGCTTCCAGTGTCCGCGAGAAATCGGTCGTTGAGGATCTCGCGCAGGCGCAAGGCGTGCTCGCGGCCCTGCCGACGAAGGAGGGGCTGGAGGCTGTCCGAGAGCGGAGGGAGCGGCTGGCCCGGGTGGAAGGCGAGGCCGACGGAACCCGCCGCGAGCTGGCTCGGGCCGAGGAATTGTACGCGGCTGCCGAGAGCAGCAAGGCGACCACAGATCAGCGGCTCGCAGTGGCCACACAGGCTCTGGAGGCGCTCAGGGTCGCGCACAGCGCCGCCGACATGGCCCGCCACCTCGAGCGAGGCGAGCCGTGTCCGGTCTGTCTCCAGTCCGTGGTCCGGCTGCCCGAGCACGACGCTCCGTCGGATCTCGAAACGGCGCGCGAGGCGAAGAGCGCCTCGGCCGACGCCTGCGCTGGAGCCCAGGCGGAGTTGGAACGGTGTGCGTCGCGGAGGACATCCTGCTCGGCCACACTCGAACTCCAGGAACGGTCTGCCAGGTCCCTCCGGGAGGTGCTGGTGGAGTCGTCGACACGGGACGAGATCGTCTCGCTGCTGGCCCGCATCGTCGAAATGGAGGCGGCGGTCAGGGACCTGGAGACGAACTTCGACCACGCCACTCGGCGCCGGGCACAGTGCGAACTCGCGCGCAACACCGCGGCCGAAGCGCTGAGGCAGCACGAGAGGTTCGCCCGCCCGCTGCGGGAGGATCTCGCCGGGAAGCCGACGGACGAGGAGATCGACGCCCTGCTGGCGGACATCACGCAGGCGGAGGAAGGGGTCCGGCTCCTCGAAGAGCGCGTCGAAGAGGCTGGCGCGCAGCGTGCGGAGTGCGAACGTGTGCTGAACGCCGCCAGCGCCAGGCTCGATCAGCAGAAGAGGTTCGCCGCAGACCTGCGAACCGGCCTTGCGGAGGCGCCGACCCCGGATGAAACCAGCGCACTCCTGGACGCCATTTCCGTGGCCGATGAGGCGCTGCACCACGCCCAGGCTGAAGAGGAGTCCGCTCGGCGGAGGCTGCACGAAGCGGAGCAGGAGTTGCGACGCTGGCAGTCGCGTGTGAGCGCCGCCTGGCAAGAGTACCGGAACATCCGCGATGTCGTGGCAGAGATCAGACCACCGGCTGCCGTGGAAGGTGATCTGGCCGTCTCATGGGGGGCCCTTTCAGACTGGTCCGAAGAGGCATACGAGGCCGCTAGACAGGTCATGGTCCGGGCTGACGCGGAGCGGGCGGCGGCCGCCGCCCGGAAAAACGATCTCGATGCCGAGCTCCGGGAACGCTGCCGGGCCGACGGCCTTTCTCTGGAGGACGGCGACGAGCCCGCGACGAAGTGCGCGGGAGCGTTGGGCGCGGCGGGCAGGGAGCTGGATCATCTCCGCAGGACCGCCGCCGAGAGAGAGCGTGTTGCGGGGGAAGAGAAGGAGGCTCGGGGCCGCGCCCAGATCGCGAAGGATCTGGGCAGCCATCTCAGCGCGACCAAGTTCGGTGCCTGGCTCCAGAACCAGATTCTCGCCTGGCTCGTCCAGGGGGCGACGGCGCGACTGCGGGAGTTGTCCAGTGGCCAGTACTCGCTGGATCTCTCCGACAAGAACGAGTTCCTGGTGATCGACCATCGCAACGCCGACGAGCCCCGGCTGGCGAAGACGTTGTCGGGGGGCGAGACGTTCCTGGCGTCGCTGGCCCTTGCGCTGTCGCTGGCTGAGCAGGTCGCCAACCTGGCGGCGCACGGCAGCGCCAAACTCGAGGCGCTGTTCCTGGACGAGGGTTTCGGCACGCTCGATTCGGAGACGCTCGATGTCGTGGCGGCTACCATCGAGCAGTTGGGGACCGAGCGCATGGTCGGGATCGTGACCCACGTTCCGGAGCTGGCCGACCGCATCCCGGTTCAGTACCGGGTGAAGAAGGTGGGGAATTCGTCGTCGGTGAAGCGGGTCGAAACGTGATTCAGATCCGACGTGTCGAGGGCGAGCCGTCGAGGCGCATCGAGGCCCTCGCCATCGAAGGCTGGGCGCCGGAGTACGGCTCGCCGGTGGAGATGGAGGGGGAAGAGGTTCCTGCGGCGGAGGTGGACGCCGGTGCGGAACTCCCCGAGGACGAATGGCGTCCGCTGGGTCCGGTAGAAGCCGCCGCCGTCCCCGCACACGTCTACTTCGTCGACGGCGTGCGCCGCATCGAGGCGCGCGTTTGGATGACCGCAGCGGGCGAGTCCCGGCTGGGCATCTGCGCCTCCTACGCCGCGGGGGCGGTCCGCTGTGGCCGCAGGGCGGAGATCGTGTCGGCCGAGGTGCGGCGAGGTTTCTTCGGGCAGGCCGGGATTCTGGACCTGATGACCCGGGTGGGGACGTTTCGGACGTGTGTGGTGGCCGACGACGACATCCAGCAGTTGGTCAACGGGCTTCAGGAGCGCATGGGCCAGCTGGAGGTCGAGGTTGCCGGGGCCTGGATCGAGGGCGCATCCCGCGGCACTTCGACACCCGTCGGGTCCGGTGCGGATTCGCGTGGCGACAGCCTCCCTCGTGATCCCGGCGCCTTGATCGTGATGGATGGCCCTCTGCGCGGCCGCCAGCGCATCCCGGGGGCGATCGGTTACGTGAAGAGCCACCGCGTGCAGTATCTCCCCGCAGGCCCGCGTGCCGTCGTGGCCCGCCTCGCCCCCCGCCAGCGAACCCCCGTCTTCCTCATCCAGACCGGGTGGACGCGGTATTCGTGGTATCTGCGCCTGACGGAAGCGGCCGGGCACCCGTGGGCGGGCATCGTACGCTGCGAAGCTTGGCCGGACACGCGGATCGAGAAAGTAATCAGGATCGCCAACGCGATGGCGGCCGTACTTCCCCGGTTCGCCTCCGAACCCCACAAGGACGACCGCGCCCCGCAGAACCTCTACCCGATCGCGGGTCTGGAGCGTGAGCTCCATCACCGGCTCGGGGATCGTGGGGTGGTGTTCCGGGCGCTACACCGGGCGGCGGCGGCATACCGGCCGCCGGACTGACGCCAGGACGCTGCGCCCGGCCGCGCGAGCGCCTCCCGGTCTCCCGCCGCCTTCCTCCAGAACTCCGATCCCTTTGCGTTTCGAGTCGTCAAATTGACGGGCAAAATGACGACAGAGCCGTCATTCTGTCAGGCGCCGTCGCTCTACCCCTCCAGTCGCTCCAACGCCTCCTGGGCCTGCCGGTTGCCTGCCGCCGCCGCGCGCGCGTACCACTCCCGGGCCCGGTCCGGGTCCATTTGGACGCCCCGCCCGGCCTCGTAGGCTTCCCCGAGTCGCAGCTGGGTGATGGCGTCTCCCCGGTCGGCGGCGCGCAGCCACCATTCCGCCGCGAGGGCGGGATCCTCCTCCACCCCGCGGCCGGCGGCGTATGCGTTGCCCAGGTTGTGCGCGCCGAGCACGTGTCCCCGCTCGCCCGCCCGGCGGTGCCACGCCGCCGCCTGAACCGGGTCGACCGATTTGCCCAGCCCCTCGTCGTAGGCGGTCCCCATCAGGAAGATGGCTTCCAGCACGCCGGCCTCTGCCGCGCGCTCCACCTCATCGATGACCTGTGCGGCGATCGCGCGCGCCCGCTCTTCGTCTCGGGGGAACCCCATCCGCCCGGTGGAGTGGGCGCGCGCCAGCCACATCAGTGCCAGCGGGCCTTCGCCCTCTACTGCCTGTTCGAGGAGGTCGCGGGCGCGGGCGTCGTCGACGATTCCCGCCACCCCAGTGTACCAGTCCACCGCCTCGAGAAGGGTGGGGCCGGGATCCGCCGGGGCAGGGGAGCACGCTGAGGCGAAAAGCAACAGGACCAGCCGCCTCACGCCCCCACAATCCCCAGCAGCCACGCGCACACCAGTGCCCCGTAGATCCCCAGGATGTAGCCCGCGACCGCCATCAATAGCCCGATCGGTGCCATGGCCCGGTGGTACACTCCCGCGACCACCGGGGCGGAGGCTGCCCCGCCTATGTTGGCCATGCTTCCCGTCGCCACGAAGAAGAAGGGCGCGCGCACGATGCGGGCGGCGATCAGGAGCACCACCAGATGGATGCTGATCCACACCGCCCCCGCCGCGAGGTAGACGGGGGTCTCCAGCACCGCCTTCAGGTCGGCCTGGGCCCCGATCCCCGCCAGCAGCAGGTAGAGCGCGGTGTAGCCCAGATGCGAAGCCCCCGCGGACTCCAGGTCGCGGAGCCGGGTGAAGGACAGAATCAGTCCCCCGGTCACGACGATGAGGATCGCCCAGGTGGTACCGCTGATGATGGTGGGATCCCCGATGGAGGGGAGCATCGCGCCCACCCGCTGGGCGCCCACCGCGCACGCCATCCCCAACCCGATCATCATGATCGCGTCGCGCATGGACATCGGGCGCCGCTCCCGGTTGATGGCCTCCAGCCGGCGGTTGGTTTCCTCGACCACGCTGGTGCGCGCCTTCGTGCGGCGGTCGAAGCGGCCCTGCAGCCCGACCATCGCGATCAGCACGCCCATCCAGCCGTACCCGACCACGGTGTCGACCACGATCGCCGGCCCCATCGCATCCGGCGAAGTGCCCACGCTCTCGGCGATGGCCACCATGTTCGCCGTGCCCCCGATCCAGCTCCCCGATAGCGCCGCGAAGCCGGTCCAGGCGTCCGGCGGCAGCATGTCCCTGAAGATCAGGAGCGAAATCGGCCCGCCGATGATGATCCCGACCGTGCCCGCCGCGACCATGAAGAGCGCCGTGCCCCCGAGCTTGAGGATGCTCCCCACGTCCACCGAGACCATCAGCAGCAGGAGCGCGAAGAGAAGCAGGTAGGGGACCGTCCATTCGTAGAGGGGCGACTGCGAGGGCGTGATGCCGGCGGTGGTGGCCAGCATGGGCAGGAAGTAGACGTAGATGACCGGCGGGACGACCTCGAACACCTTGCGGAAGCGCGGCAGCTCCGAGACCCAGAAGACGAGGGCCACGATGGCGGCCAGGAATCCGAACACCGCCATCGGCTCAGTGATGAGCGCCGTCGTCTCCTGACCCATATGCCGTTCCTCCATCTCAGTTCTGCAACGTGCGGCTCGCGTCCCGCTGATTCTGGAATTCGCGAGGTACGGGGCGCACCGCCGGAGCACGCCGGTAATGACATGGACAGAAAATCGCTCAGCGGCGACTCCCGATGGTGATCCTGATCGCCGAGTCCGCCCGCGCTGGAGCTTCTCCAGAACGCAGTCCGGGCTCAGGTTCCTCACCGCTTTCGCCCGGAACAACCCGCACGACATTCCCCTCGTCGTCTATCACCATGACCGGTCCCCTGTAGACGTCGTTCCCCAGGTCGATTGTCCGCGCCTCCTCGGCGACCTCGGCTGCCGCGTGCGGCGACGCCAGGACATAGGACTGGGCCAGCCCGGCATTGACGCTGTACCCCATGTCCGCCAGGGCTTGTATGCTGATCGTGCTCAGGGGATCGAGTGTTCCCCTTCTGAGCGACGGCGTCATCAGTTCCAGGCCCAGAACCGAGTCCCGCCAGTGACTACCCCCGCTTTCGACCGGCACCTTGCCACCTGTATAGCTGGTACCACCGGCGGCGTCGAACGCGCCAATGGCACGGGGTCCCGCGAAATGCAGGTCTGCACCGGATGGATCCCGGAGTAGGCCATCCCAATTGGAATCCGCCCCAAAGCCCAGGACATGTGCGATCTCGTGGAGCGCCACCTCCGTCAGATCCGATCCAGCGAGGGAGTTCAGATCGGCCTCGTCAAAGACGATGACCCCCAGTAATGGGTCACCTGAGCCACGCCTCGCGCAGGCGCCTGCCGCCGCCAACGTACCACCGGGGCTGCCGTCGTAGGTTGCCACGGCGATCCCCAGATCGTCCAGGCTTCCGATGTCCACCTCGAAACGGACCCCGAAGATGCTGCAGGTAATAGTGTCGTTGAGATTGAGGTCTGTGAACTCCGTGGCCGACAATATGGACATCCAGTACGCCCCCGCGTCGCGGACTGCATCCTCCAGGGCCTGGCTCACGTTGGACGCGAAACCGAATTGGATGTGGAAGCCCGTGTCGATCCGCGTGACCGTGACGCTGAACCGCTGGACGGCCGTCCGGCTGTTGGGATCGGAGGCGATGACCGTGATGGTCGCCGTGCCGCTGCCCTGGCCCTTCACCTCGAGGGTGGCACCCCTCATTGCCACCGTCGCGACACCCGAGCTCGATGTGCCCGCCGTGTACGTCAGCGTGTTCCCGTTGGGATCTCTGAAATAGGGAGCCACGTCGATCATGATCTCATCGCCCGCCAGGATGCTCTCGTCCGGGATAGTGCCCACGGCCTCCGGTCCTCGCGGCGGCGTCGAGACTTCCACCTCTGCGGACTGGGTGGCGGAGAGGCCGCTCGGGTCGGTGGCCGTAACGGTGAGCGTGGTCTTGCCTGCCGCGACACCTCGCACGGTGACAGTGCTGCCTGTCGCCGAAGCGGTTGCGATCGTTGAGTTCGAAGTGCCCGCGTCGTAGCTCAGATCGGCGCCCTCGGGGTCGCGGAAGTACGGCGCGACGCCGAAGATCGCGACGCCGCCCGCGTTGATCGACTGCGTGGGGATGTCGCCGACGGTGACCGGGGCCTGCCCCTTCGGTTCAACCCTCACGAGAGCCGTCTGTGAGATCGAGAGGCCATCGGAATCGGTGGCCGTGACGGTCACGGTGGCGCGTCCCTCCGTGACACCCGTCAGAGTCACGTCGCTCCTCGACGCCGCGGCCGTGACAATGTTCGGGTCCGATGACACCGCGGAGAAGTCCAGGCTGCCACCGTCCGGATCCTGGAAGTGGCCGGCTACGGACAGGGTTCTGGCCTGGCCGACACCCACGCTCTGCTCCGGTATCAGAGCCACCGCGACCGGTCCCTGTCCCGGACCCACGACCGTGACCCGGGTGCTCAGGGTGGCCGACAGGTTGCCGGGATCAGTGGCCGTTACCGTCAGAATGGTCTGGCCGACCGAAACACCCGTGATCGTCACTCTTGCTCCCGACGCCGACGCCGTAGCTATGTCCCGGTCCTCGGTGGTCGCACTGTACGTGAGCGGATCTCCGTTGGGATCCTGGAAATAGCCGGAGACCACCAGCGTCCGATCACTACCTTCCGCGATGGGCTGTTCGGGGATCTCGCCGACCGGGGCGGGTGTGCTGCCCTGGCCGGCGACGGTGATCCGGGAGGTCTGGGTGGCAGCGAGACCTCCCGGGTCGGTGGCCGTGAGCGTCAAGGTAGTCTGACCGTCCGCCCCTGAGCGTGACCGAGTTGCCGCGCGTGGTGGCCGTTACGATGCCGGGCTCGGTGGTGCTTGCTCCGTACATGAGGGCGTCCCGGTCCGGATCGCTGAAGAAGCGGTTGATCGGGAGTGTCAGCCTGTCATTCCGGCCGAGTTCGAGATCCGGGAACGTGCCGACCGGAACCGGCGCCCGGTTGCCCACCGTCACGGTGAAGGTCTGCTGTACCGTTAAGCTGTCCGGATCGGTCGCGGTGACCGTCACCTCGACCGTGCCCTGCGACCACGCAGTCAGGATGACGTTGCTCCCGCCGACCCGGACCCGCACGACCCAGGGGTTCGACGACACCGCCGAGTAGCTGAGCGTGTCTCCGTCGGGGTCGCTGAAGTGGACGGCTAGGTCCACCGTCTGGGGCGGCCCGCGAAAGATCGTTTGCGGCAGGATCGGAGTGGTCACGGTCGGCGCCCGGTTCAGCACGGTCACCGCGAAGCTCTGCCGCGCCGACAGGCCGCCAGGGTCAGTGGCGGTCACCGCGAGGGTGGCTTGGCCCTTCACCCCGGCCCGCACGGTGAGCATGGTCGCCGCGACCGTCGCGGTCGCCACGAGAGTGTCCGTCGACTCGATCTCATACTGCAGAACGTCGCCGTCGGGATCGCTGAAGTGGCGGGTGAGGTCCAGCGGGACCGTCTCGCGCTTGTTGAGGGTCTGTGCGGGAATGGAGTCGGACGCGACCGGGCCGCGGTTGGGGACGGTCACCGCGAAGCGCTGCTCCGCCGTCAGGCCTTCGGTGTCGGTCACGGTCACGGTGACCACCGCCTCGCCCTGCGACAGGGCCGTGACGACCAGCGTGCCTTCGCTCCCGGAGGTTTCCAGCGCGACCACGCCGCTGTCCGACGCCTCGGCGTCCGCGGTCAGCGGGTCGCCGTCGGGGTCGGAGAAGTAGCGCGCCAGCGCCACCGTGTCCGCCTCGTTCTTGAAGAGCGTCCGTCCCGGGATCGTGTCGGTCACCATCGGCGGCCGGTTGGGCACGGTCACCTGGAAGCGCTGCTCCGCCGTCAGGCCTTCGGTGTCGGTCACGGTCACGGTGACCACCGCTTCGCCCTGCGACAGGGCCGTGACGACCAGCATGTCCTCGCTCCCGGAGAATTCCAGCGCGACCACGCCGCGGTCCGACGCCTCGGCGCCCCAGGTTAGCGGGTCGCCGTCGGGATCGGAGAAGTAGCGCGCCAGCGCCACCGTGTCCGCCTCGTTCTTGAAGAGCGTCCGTCCCGGGATCGTGTCGGTCACCATCGGCGGCCGGTTGGGCACCGTCACCTGGAAGCGCTGCGTGGCGAAGAGTCCCTCGTCGTCGGTGGCGGTGATGGTCACCATCGCTTCGCCCTTGGCGAGTCCAGTCACCGTCAAGGCGCTCCCGGACACGGTCGCCCCGACCACTGTGCTGTCGGACACTGCGGCCACGTAGGCCAGCGGATCCTCGTCCGGGTCGCTGAAGAACGGCGACATGTCCAGGGTGTCAGCGTGACCGACCATGATCTCCCGGGCCGCGATCGAGTCGACCGGAACCGGCGGCCGGTTCTGGATCTTCACCTGAAAGCTCTGTGTGGCCGGGAGGCCGATTGGATCGGTCGCGGTTACCGTCACCACCACCGTGCCCTTCGCCACCGCCACCAGCGTCACCAGCGTTCCCTCCATCGAAACCGCGAGGCGGCTCGAGTTGGACACCGCTGCCGAGTAGCCGAGCGCCTGCCCGTCGGGCTCGCTGAAGTATCCCGCAACGTCGATCGAGGCGGAGTCCCCCACCATCAGTTCCCGGTCGTCGATCGTCCCCACGGCGGTCGGCGGCCGGTCCGGCACCACGACCCGGAAGCTTTGCTGCACCTTGAGGCCCGTCGGATCGGTCGCGACCATCGTCACGAGCGCGGTGCCGGGGTACACCGCCGTGACCGCCACCGTGCTGCCCCTGCCCAGGACGGTGGCCACGCCCGGGTCGGAGCTGAACACCTCGAAGTCGAGCCTGTCCCCGTTGGGGTCGCGGAAGCACAGGTCCAGGTTGACCGTCTCGCCCACCACGATCGTCTGGTCGGGGATCGTCCCGCACAGCTCGGGCGACAGCGGGTTTTCGCAGGCGAAGATCCAAACGACGGCCGCAAGGACCAGGGCAACCAGGGGGGTCTGGGACAGACGCGAGGTATCATTCATGTGAGAAACAGGGCGGGAAACCAGATCCGGTCGAATCGCTGCATCGAGTTCTGTTCCGTCGTGCCCGCGCGGCGCCAGTAGAGCCCTACCACAGTCGCGGGGCTTCCCGAAGAAGGGGAGGGGCGGTGGAGCCCCATGCACTTGGCCATCAGCCGCGGGCGGGCGGGGCGGGACCGGCCTTCGAGCCCCGAGAGACCGTCAGCGACATGTAGTCTAGTGATCTGAAGTCGGTTCGCAACGGCCGGAGTAGGTTCCGATCGGCCGGCTGAAGCCACGCACGGTTCCGAGCAGCCTCCAAGACTTGAATCTTTCGCGCAAGCCGTCCTCGACGCTCGCGCCGCGCATCCCGATGCGACGCTGGCGGACCTCTATGACCCGGACTTGGTGCCGCCCGTCCTGCGCCGTGCGCACCAGGCATCGCTCGCGCGCGTCGGCCCGTACGGCAACGAGAGCAGGGGCTGATAAGACGTAGGGTGCGGCTGTGGCGTGGTTTGCTTCGCGGTGCTCGTGTGAATCGCCGGAGGGCCAGACTGTACCGTCGCTCCCGTTCGTCGTCCCGGTCCGCCAAGAACAGCATCTGTCCGCGGCACAACATCGTGAAGACCATGCCACCATCCGGAAACGTTAGGGCGCGCCTCATCCCCTCCGCCGGTGGCGGGAGAGTAGCCCGAACCCGCTCAGGGATCACGACGCCCTCTGGGCGAGGAGGACACCCCGCATCAGCGGCCATATCGGCAGGAAAGACCCTCTGCCAAAGAATCTCGCCCGAAGCGACATCTATCTCCATGTGCCGCCAACTCGTTGTTGTGAAGACTTCCATGTTCGACTGCAGCTCAGCACCGACCAACGCCGGACCCAATGGCCCGCCCGGATAGAGCGTTCGGCTGGGAAGGGGCACCTCAGAGACTAGCCTGCCCGAAGGTTCGAAAACGAACATGCGCCGGGTGCCGATGACACCAATGGTCCCGCCGGGGCCACGGACAATGTAGTAGGGGATGTAACGGAATTCACCCGGCCCCTGGCCTTGCTGACCAAAGACGGCAATCGGTCCGTCGCTTCGGTCGATGCAGTGAATACGGACTTCGTAGGACTCGATCACGCACGCCGTGGTCTCGCTCGCCAAGGTGATTACCTCGTCTTGGCTGAGGGGAGCTTGAGACACAGCGAGCGGAACGAGAGGGAAATGCGACACCTCTCGCTCCGGCTCGCCGCAGGAGACGAGGACAAGGGCCAGTGGAGCTATCGCGCGTGCGTGGGTGGGCCACACTGATCGCTTCCTGCCACGACCCACCCTACGCACGTGCGACATGAGTGGTCTTACCCGCATATGTTCTGAACGCAATCGTTTTCAGCTGCCCACGCCTCTTTCGCGTTTCCGCCGTTCCCATTGTAGATACCCTGGGCGCAATCGTGGCAGTTCATCGAGCACTCAAAGGATCCGAACCCAGCCCGCTGATGTCGTACCAGTCGATTCCGCGGTCGGGGAAGCCGTCGGGGTCATCGGGTCCGACCGGACGGTCCACAAGCACCGCGAGCGTGGAACCCAGCACGTCGAAACCCAGCGCGCGTTGGCGGACGCGTACCGTGCCCGCGTACTCGGGACCCACGTAGATGTCGAGATACGAGAATTTGTCGCGGTCTCGAGTTGTGAGGACCCAGAGCCGCTCTTGCTCGTCGAAAATCCAGGCTCGGCTGTACCGCTTGGACGTGAGCCGGAATTCCTCTACCGACGGGCCGAAGGTGATGAATGTGCCGGTCGTTGACTCAGCATACGCGTCCACGTCCCGCTGGCTGGGAAGTTCCGGAGCGTACGTCGGCGCCTGGACCAGCGTGCCGGACTCGTCGTCCCGGTGCTCGTAGAAGATCAGATGGCCGCGGCAGCCGACAAACATCATGCCTCCCCCGGGGGAGGCAATGCCGCCCACAATCCCTTCGATCTGGGCACTCGGTTCGCATCCGGAAGCCTCTCGCAGGTCGGTAGGGTAGACCCGCTCCCAAAGGACATCGCCCGAAGCGACATCCACCTCGACCTGTCGCGATTGACTTCCCTCCATGTATCGGCCGATCAAGGTCGATGAGAAGAAGAGGGCCGCGTCCACGAAAGCACTGCCCGGAAGCCGTACTTCCCCAACCCGCGTGCCCGTCAGTTCGAAGACGGTCATCCGGGCGAGCCTGGGGTCGACTACACCGATGGTTTCGTCTGGCCCGCGGAGGAGACGTGTAGGCCTGCGGAACTCACCCGGGCCCTCTCCCTCTCGGCCGAAGACGCCCACCGGGACGTCATTCCGGTCGGCGCAATAGATGCGATGCTCGAACGACTCGATCACGCACGCCGTGGCCTGGTTGACCAGGGCGACCCGCGAGTTCTGACTCAGCGGGGCTCGGGACGTGGCCACCGGGGCCAGGGGGATCGCCGTCTCTGGCCCCGGCTCAGCGCACGCGACGGCGAAGAGAGCGCACGCGAGCAGCGTGGCAATACCATGCCCGCGGCGAGGAACACCTAGGAGCAAAGGTTCTCCTCAAGGCAGCTGTTGAACATGTCATTTACCTCGACGGGTAGGCCGTTCCGGGGAAGTTCAGCACCGCGGGGTGCGGCCCCTATGGTGCCCTCGATTTCTCTGGACAGTAGTTTAGCCGACATCCCGGGGTCCAAGGGAGCGGAGGCACTGAATGTCTGGGAGATCGGAAGAGCAGGACCTGGCGAGCGGCCGGTGCGGCAGGGACATCCCCGCGGAGACCGGAGCCACAGCGCCCGGATCGGCACCGAGCGGCCGGACGAACTCTGGGGCACGGACGCGCGTCGCGGTTCTGGACAGGAGCGTGAGCACTATGAACCCTATTCGATGGTCACGACGGTTCGCCACCGCGGTTGTTTCCACGCTCGTCGGCATTTCCTGCGGCGAGCCCGATTCAGTGGTGTCGTGGGTCATTCCCCTGGATCCGGTCGCCACCTCTGAAGCTCCGCTCAGCGACGAAGGCGAGATCGCACTGGCCGCCGAAACCACCGCCTGCGTGATCGAGTCCTACGAGTACCGCGTCCACTGCATCAACCGGGATGATGGCTCGGTGAACGTCTTTGGACGAGCAGGCGAGGGCCCTGGCGAATTCCGGGATCTCACGCACGTCGTCCGCGGATCCGGGGGCACCATAGGTGTGATCGACTACGCGCTGGACCGATTGACGGTTTTCGAGCCGTCGGGAAAGCGAGTGTCCGAAGCGCGCATTCCCAGTGGCATTAACCCGGGGGTTTCGCTCGGGCATAGGCTGATGGGTCAGCGGCTCGAATTGGAATCGATATCATTCAGGCACCTCGAGCTCGATATCGCGTCTGGAAAAACGACTTGGCAGAGAATTTTTCCCTACCGCCTGGCTGCGGAAGCCGGATGTAAGCCGGGCGAGGGACGTCCTCTCCCAGAGGGCAGCGTTCCCCGCCTGCCGCCGAGCTTGGGCCGGGGGTACATGTTCCCGAATCACGCCATGCTGTTCCCAGGACTCTGCCGCGGGCAGATGCTGTACCTGGCGAGTCGGGACGACGATACCAGTATCGTGATTCAGGCGCCGACATACACTGCGGAACGCCCATCTCCCAAAGATGTCGAGCGATACTTGGAAAACTGCGGCCCCGCCCCGTTTGCCTTCCCCGCGACCCCGAACATGTTTCGCCTACCGTGCTACGAAGAGGAATACCGGCGGACGCCGAAGCCATATTCGGACAACGCCCGAGCAGGGATCGACGATCACGGCAGACTCTGGATCCTCACCAACCGCGATCGCAACGAGTTTTCGTACCTCGACATCTATGTGGGTCCCGAGTACGCAGGAACGGTCCGTGTGCGTCACCGGGCGGAAAGGTTTGACGTGCTGGGCCGGACGCTCGCGGTTCTGGTCGACCGCCCGGTCGGCCCGGATGATCCGGACGGTTTTCCTGACCGCGGGATCGACTGGTACGACATCGGCGGTCTGGCGTTCGGGTCTCCGCCAAAACGGTAGTCGGCTCCAGCACACGCCGGAGGAGGAAGACGTTGCGAGGGCAGCGCCGCCAGACACACTCACCAGCATTTTGCTGATACCCGTTCTTCTCTGATCGCTGGCCTAAGAAGATCTAATCCGCCTACAATCCACCGCAACTATGAGCCCAAGCCACCGCAACCATGAGCCGTCAATGCCTCGAGCGACTTCTCTCCGGTCCATAGCCGTTCTGCTTCTACCCTGTCTGTTATCCTGCGTCTCCCAAGACTCTGGCCCGCCGCTGATGGTTCGGCACGATAGCGCTGGCATCCAGATCATAGAGGCGGCAGAGCCCCAGTGGGGCGACTCCAGCCTCTGGATCATCGATCCGGATCCGCTCGTTGACCTGACGCTTTCCGGCAGCGGAACACCCCACGAGTTCTTCCGCGTCCGAAGCCTGATGCAGCGACCGGACGGGTCGATGGTAGTTGCCGATGGCGGCTCCCAGCAGGTGCGACTCTTCTCAGCGACAGGCCAATTTCTAGGTTCCATTGGAGGCGATGGAGACGCACCGGGAGAATTCCGGAACCTATGGATGGTGGAGACGGTCAACGACCAGATTCTCGCCCTCGATCAGCGACAGGGGCGGGTCACCGTAGTCCAGTCCGATCTCGCACTGGTGCGCACGTTCGAAGTATCAGCGCCCACTCGCGGCATTCATAGCCTAGGGGACGGCACGGTCCTCTTGGAGTCCACGCTACCCACGGGAGAATCTGAGCCGAGTAAGCAGGTCATGCGAACGCCAGTTGCCCTCCTTCGCTACGACCTACGCGGTGCTCGTGTCGACAGCCTCGGCCAGACCCGTGGCCGGGAGCAAGTATTCCGGATGCTCGGTGGTGGTCCCACCATCGGTGCCGCTCTGTTTGCAAAGGAAGCACAGGTAGCGACGTGGGGCTCGGTGGTTTTCTCTGGTTCCGGGGACCTTATGGAGGTGGAGGAGCGTGACCTCCGTGGGGAACTCGTCCGCATCCTTCGCATTCCCGATTTTCCTCTGAGCCTTACTAACGACGAGATTCTTGCTGAGCGGCAGGCATACCTGGGGGACCAACTGCCCGCGGGGATAACTCTTCCTGCGCCTATTCGTCAATTCGTCGACGAACTCCCCGTTCCGGCAAGCCGCCCCGCCTATGCCGAAATGTTGGCGGATCCGACGGGAGCAGTCTGGCTAGAGCTGTACCGGGGAAGGAGCGAGCAGAACCGGCCACAGGCATGGTTGGTGCTGGACGCCACCGGCAGTTGGCTCGGAATCGTAGATGTCCCTGACCGCTTCGCGGTAATGGAGGTCACCATGGAAACCGTGCTCGGTGTTTGGAGGGACGAACTCGATGTCGAGCATCCTCAGGTCTTGACGCTTACCCGAAAGGACACTACAAGATAGCCGAAGAGCCAGTGTAGTGGCGCATGGATGCCACGGTCATCCGCAGCCAATTCATTGTTGGTGGGCGATCACGCGGGGGAAGAGGCGGCCACGATGCACACCCCGGTCAGAGCAGTGGCCTCTCATGATAGACCTCGGTTGGCTGGCGCGATTCGGCCCCGGACGACGTAGTTCACGTCCAGCTCGTCCATCACGATCAGCCATGCCATGTCGCCTCGCACAACCGGGGCGACTCGGTCGAAGAGGTTGAGTCCGGGCCCCAGGCTGGCCGTTCCGAGATGGGCGCCGTCCCCCGAGTAGACATCGAACAGGACTCCGTCGCCGCCGGACGGGGTGCGGACCCACAGGTTGCCCTCGGCCGACTCGAATATGGCCTCGACGGCGGGCTTGACGTTGGGGATCCGGGACCAGTCCCACTGGCGATCCACGCCCATGTTCGAGAGCATTTGCCGCATCAGATCGATCACCGAGTCGCGTTCGGCCGCGGGCACGGGGACCGGCGGTCGTCGGGTCTCGAGGAGGAGCTCGGTACCGCCGCTCGGCTGCCACCGCCTGATGCGGTATTGGGGATCGCCGGCCCGGGTGGACCACGCTGTGCCTCGCGAATCGATGTAACTGACCTCGGCCGGAAAGAATGGGATCCCGTACATCATGTAGCCGCCATCGGTCTCCTGGTAGAAACGCCGGGCTGACTTTCGGGATCGTACTCTTCATCCTCCGGGCGGTCGGCGGGCAGGGGCAGCGAGTCGATCTGCGTCATCGTCAGGTCGTAGACGCGAAGCTGCTTCCGGTTCCCGGACGCCGACGAGGGCCGGTAGATGCGGCTCCCGTTAACCATTGCGCCGTTCCACACCGAGTTGAAGGTCCCGTCGGCGAACGGAAAGGACTCGATGAAGCCGTCCTCGGGATCGAAGACCGACATCCGCCCGTTGCGCGTATCCGGGACCCAGAGGCGTCCGTTGGGGCCGAGCATGAGACCGTTCGCGTCCACGAACTCGCCGGGTCCCTGCCCCTTGCGGCCGTGGGTCGCGATGTGAGCGCCGTCCGGGCCAAAGACGCGCAGTTCCTGCACCTGGGAATCGAGGACGGCGAAGCCTCCGCCGTCCAGCACGACGAGGCCCTTCAGATACCCGAACACGTCCGGCCCGGCACCGTCCACGGAACCGACGCGCAGTTCCTCGACCAGTATCCAGGTGGGGGGTACGTCCGCCGTCGGGACGTTCGTGACGCGGACCGTGCCGGAAGGCAACGTATCTCGCACCGTGGTCCAGTTGCTCCGCGACGCGGTGTCGCCGCAGCCGGCCAAGGCTACCCACGCCACGGCGAGCAGCGTCGTTCGCATTCGGTCGTGAATCGTCCAACTGCATTTCATGATCGGGGCCTCTGCTTGGGCGCCGCCACGTACCGTCCACTAGCAGGCCGTGGATAAAGTCCGTTCTGCGAGACCTTTGTGAATGAGTTAAATTAGGAGTACACAAGGACCTCAGCGAGAGGTGACGGCGATG
Source organism: Longimicrobiales bacterium (assembly GCA_965237885.1). GTDB lineage: Bacteria > Gemmatimonadota > Gemmatimonadetes > Longimicrobiales > Gaopeijiaceae > BD2-11. The sequence goes on from CBDEGN010000002.1 coordinate 3,419,267, forward strand.
GCGATAGGCAGGATGCCCGGGGCGCGGCAGGAGGAGCTGTTCATCGCGGCCAGTGCGGTCAGGGCGCTGGACAACCCGTTCTACGCGGCTCTGGACAAGCTCCTGCGCGAGAGCGGCTTTGACGAGTTCGCGGAGGAGACGTGCCGGGAGTTCTACGCGGAGCGGATGGGCCGGCCGGGCCTTCCTCCGGGCGTGTACTTCCGGATGCTGATGGCGGGATACCTGGAGGGGATCGGCTCCGAGCGGGGCATCGCGTGGCGGTGCAGGGACTCGATCTCGCTGCGGGAGTTTCTGGGCTACGGTCTGGCGAAGACGCCGCCGGAGCATTCCACGCTGTCGAAGACGCGCAAGCGGCTGAGCCTGGAGGCCCACGGGTCGGTGTTCGGCTGGGTGCTGGAACGGCTGCGGGAGTCGGGACTGCTGCGAGGCAAGACCGTGGGGGTGGATTCGACGACGCTGGAGGCGAACGCGGCGATGCGCGCGATCGTGCGGAGGGACGACGGGACGGAGTACGACGCGTGGCTCGAGCAGCTGGCGCGGGCATCGGGGATCGAGACGCCGACGCGGCAGGACCTTGCGAAGCTGGACCGCAAGCGCCCGAAGAAGGGGTCCAACAAGGACTGGAAGCATCCGCACGACCCGGAGGCGCGGATCACGAAGATGAAGGACGGCCGCACGCGCCTGGCGCACAAGCTCGAGGTGGGGGTGGACATGGAGACCGGCGCGGTGGCCGGGGTGACGGTGCAGACGATGGACGGCGGCGACACCGCCTCGCTGCCGGTGACGCTGGACGAGACGGAGCGGCAGCTGGCGAAGGTGGGAGCGGAGCCGAAGGAAGTGGTGGGCGACAAGGGCTACCACTCGAACGCGACCATGACGGGGGTGAAGGACCGCGGGCTGCGCAGCTACGTGAGCGAGCCGAACCGGGGCCGCCGGAAGTGGAAAGGCAAGCGGGACGCACAGAAGGCGGTCTACGGCAATCGCCGGCGGATCCGGGGCAACCGGGGGAAGCGGCTGCTGCGGCGGAGGGGCGAGAAGCTGGAGCGGACGTTCGCGCACCTGCTCGTGAGCGGAGGGTTGCGCCGCGTCCACGTTCGCGGGCAGAAGGAGATCCGCAAACGCTTGCTGGTTCACGCCGCCGCCTTCAACCTCGGGCTGATGATGCGCGCGCGCTTCGGCTTCGGCACCCCGCGCGGCCTGCAGGGCCTCGCGGCAGCGGCAACGGCCCTCGCCGACGCCTCCGCACGCCACTTTGCGACCGTTGTCGGCCAAATCGGGCGCATTTTCGGCCTCCTAAGCTCCAACACCGGCTCCTTCCGCCCTTCAGGCCGCCTCTTGCACAACAAGACCGCGCTCACTCGCCTCCCGCCGTTCGTACAATCGGCGCGCTGGCAGACCACTTCTTCCACGGCCTGCTAGGCGAGCCGTCGATTCCTCCAGTCATGCATGATAGGGGAGTCCCTCCCCGGCTTCCAGACTCTCTGCGGCCATGCATCTGCGACCAGGCTCGCGTCTAGGGCTCGGGCTAGCCTCAGTCCTCCGTCAGGAGCCGGAGCTTCGCGATCCGCCAGGGCGGAGAGTGCATATTCAGGAGCAGGTACAGAAACCGTCCTCCGCCCAGGACCTTGGATCCGTCCGGAAGCGGGACATCCTCATAGAGCTTGGTTCCGCTGTGCCGGTCATAGACCTCGAGCGACGTGTGTAGAACCTCGAAGGGAGGCATTGGCCGCTCGGGGTTGTACCGAGCTCGTGTCAGGACCAGGTGCGACCCGACCGCGTCGATGCGGTCGACGACATCGAAGCTCGCGAGAAGCTCCCCCAGCGTAGTGCCGTAGTTTCCGAGATCGGCCAGCGCGCCCCGTTCCAACACGGGAATCGGCCGGAAGGAGGCGGACGGAGCTCCAAAGGTGCCCACGGTCTGCCCCGCGCCGTCGATTATCGTGACCGGGTACTCCAGACCCGACATCACATATGTCGAGTCGCCGCCGACCGCGACCGGAAAAGGCGCGAATGAGCTCCAATAGGGCCTCTCGGAGAGGGAGAACGGGAGTGCGTAGCTGCTCCATACCAACTCCGGCGGCGCCATCCGGTGAAGGAGTGGTGGATGGCCGAAGCGGCCTCTGTCAGGGTCTCCCAAATACATCCGCACGAGCAGGTCAGGTCCGAGCGCCCGGGCATCCAAGGGAGCCCCCGGCAACGCGACCATGGTATCGGGAGCCAGGGAACTGGTCAGATAGGTCAGGTGGGATTGGCGGGAGCTCGCGACCACGATCCTCCCTGATGGTGCCTCAGCCACTGCTCTGATCCGCTGAAACTCGAAAGGACCGTCTCCGAACCTCCCGAAGGCTGCCTCCAGCCGCCCCTCCTCGTCGTAGCTCCGCACGCGCGGCAGGAACCGGTCACCGATCACATAGCCGCCGCTCCGCCGCTCGACGAAGTCTCCGATATCGGCAATCGAGTCGGCGGGGTCTTCGCCGAGCTGCATGACGGCTTCGACGACGAACACCTCTTCGAGGGTCGCGGCAACGGGAGCCGTGGCCGGACTCTCCGCCTCCCCGCAGGCAGAGAGAAGCAGAGCCCCCACGCATGCGACGCGCGTGGACACCGGACGCGATACCCCGTTGCTAGTAGAAGATACGGTCGTGAGCACGGCGGCTCGCGTGAGGGCACGGGCCACGGCTGAGTTCTGGAACTCTCCAGCAGGTCCGAGCGCGCATAGGCAGCTTCGACCTTGTTCTTCACGACATGGGCCAGTGCCGCCTCCGCCACCTCCCGCCGAACTCCCGTCTCCAAGCACCAGTCCCGGAACGACGACCTCATGCCGTGGGGGACGCATGCGATGCCGTGACGCCGAAGCAGGAGCGAGAGGGTCGCGTCCTCGAGCGGCCGAAGCCGCAGCCCGGGGAAGACCAAGCCGTCCCCGCCCCGAAGCGCTTTCGCCTGGTCGAGCACCTTGAGGGCTCTCGAGGACAAAGGCACCCGGTGCTCGCGCCCCGACTTGGTCCGGTCCTCCGGAATCGTCCAAGGCCGCGTCCCGGGCTTCCGCCAGCGTCACGATCGGATAGGCTCCGAGCCCGACATTGACAGGGTGGCCATGGATCCGCAGCCTTTGGCTCCAGGTCTTGGACATCCGCCCGGTACCAAGAACCCCGTGAGACCCCTTCGGACCTCGTGGCCTGAGCAAGGCCGATAGCTATGTACACGAGCTGCATGTTCTGCCATAAGCCCCTCGGCACCAACGAGGTCGTGGAGTCGTTCCCCGTCGGGCGGCGCCTGGCCTTCGACGCCGCCAGGGGCCGCCTCTGGGTCGTGTGCACGAAGTGCGAACGCTGGAACCTCACGCCGCTGGAAGAGCGCTGGGAAGCGGTCGAGGACTGCGAGCGGCTCTTCCGGGACACCCGCATCCGAGTCTCCACCGAGAACGTCGGCCTCGCCCGCCATCCCGAAGGGCTCTCGCTGGTACGCATCGGCGAGCCACTCCGTCCCGAGTTCGCGGCTTGGCGCTACGGCGACCAGTTCGGGCGGCGGCGGCGGCGGGCGATCATGTACGGGGTCGGCGCAGCTGTCGTTGTCGGGGGCGTCGTGGTTGGCGGAGCTGCCGCGGGTGTCGGCTTCGGCCTGATCTACCATGTCCCGAACTGGTTCAACATCTGGCAGATGCGCCGTACTCTCGTGAAGCTTCGTCCCGAAGGTGAACCGCCCGTCAAGCTCAATCGGCAGGATCTGCTCGGCACCCGCGTTCGCCCAGCCAACGACGAGCAAGGCTTCAAACTTCAGATCCGGAAGGGGAAGAACAAGACCTGGTACGAGGGGGCTGAAGCGCGCCGGTTCGCAGGGGCGATCCTTCCGAAGATGAACCACATGGGTGGGAACAAGGACACGGTCAGGAACGCCGTGGACCTGATCGAGACGACGGGGCATCCGGAGCGCTATCTGGTCAGGGTCGCGGAGGGACAGCGCTTCGAAGACAAGAAGGGGGTCCCCGGCTACATCAACAAGATGCCGAAGCCGCACAAGCTCGCCCTCGAGATGGCCTTGCACGAGGAGCAGGAGCGGCGCGCTCTGGAGGGTGAGCTCTGGCTGCTGGAGAGGGCCTGGGAAGAGGCGGAGGAGATCGCGGACATCTCCGACAAGCTGTTTCTTCCGGAGGGGGCGGAGGAGTTCATGCGGGAGAGTCGGAAGGGCACGGCCCGGTCCGCAGGTGGAGCATAACTTGCATTGTTCCCCTCACACAGGCTGCAGTGTGAAGCCCACATCCATGCAGAGCAGGATGACCTTCCCATCCAAGAAGGACCGCCGTGTACACTTCGTGCATGTTCTGCCATAAACCCCTCGGTGCCAACGAGGTGGTGGAATCCTTCCCGGTGGGGCGCCGGCTGGCCTTCGACGCGGCTCGCGGCCGCCTCTGGGTGGTGTGCGCGAAGTGCGAGCGCTGGAACCTCACGCCGCTGGAAGAGCGCTGGGAAGCGGTCGAGGACTGCGAGCGCCTCTTCCGGGACACCCGCATCCGCGTCTCCACCGACAACATCGGTCTCGCCCGCCATCCGGAAGGGCTCTCGCTGGTACGCATCGGCGCCCCCTTGCGCCCCGAGTTTGCCGCGTGGCGCTACGGAGATCAGTTCGGGCGCCGGCGTCGGCGCACGATCCTGTACGGGGCCGCCGGGGCTGTAGTGATCGGAGGCATCGTGGTGGGCGGAGTCGCTGCGGGCGTGGGCGCAGGCCTGATCAGCTGGGTTCCGAACTGGTTCAACATCTGGCAGGCCCGGCGTACTCTCGTGAAGCTTCGTCCCGAAGGTGAACCGCCCGTCAAGCTCAATCGCCAGAATCTGCTCGGCACCCGCGTTCGGCCGGCTGAAGACGGGCAAGGCTTCAGACTTCAGGTCCGCAAGGGAAAAAAGAAGACCTGGTACGAGGGCGCCGAAGCGCACCGTTTCGCGGGGGCGATCCTTCCGAAGATGAACCACATGGGTGGGAGCAAGGACACGGTCAGGAACGCCGTGGACCTGATCGAGACGACGGGGCATCCGGAGCGCTATCTGGTCAGGGTCGCGGAGGGACAGCGCTTCGAAGACAAGAAGGGGGTCCCCGGCTACGTCAACAAGATGCCGAAGCCACACAAGCTCGCCCTCGAAATGGCTCTCCACGAGGAGCAGGAGCGACGCGCCTTGGAAGGCGAGCTCTGGCTGCTGGAGAGGGCCTGGGAAGAGGCGGAGGAGATCGCGGACATCTCCGACAGGCTGTTTCTTCCTGAGGGGGCGGAGGAGTTTCTGCGGGAGAATCGGAAGGAGGCCGGCGAGTCCTGATCGACCTCACCGCACCCGTCCACGCGCTGCCCCTGGACATCGCCCGCATCATCATCGGCGGAGTCCTCTTCTTCTATTTCCTGGGAGCCTTGCGGCAGGCGCGGGACTTCAGCGATCCGGACGGCCTGATCGACCACCGGCTCTCGATGCGGCTCCTTCCGCCCACCCGGCTCAGCCTCTTTCAGCCGGGGATGCCCGGCGTTCTGTTTCGGGTCGTTTTCCTGTGCGCGTGCGTGGCGTCGCTTCTTGTTGTGGCGGGATACCATCCGAGAGCGGCCGCCTTCTTCCTCTTCCTGGCGGCCGTCTCCAACTACCGCTGGAACGTGCTGGTGGCGTACCTGGACGACGCCATCATCCACATCTTCTGCCTGTGGCTGGTGCTGCTTCCGGTCGGGCACACCCTGACCCTGCAGGACCTGTTGGCCGGCGGGCCGGCGGCAGCCGGGGAGTGGGTTTCGGCGACGGTTCCCGGCCTCGCCCCGCGCGCCTTTCTGGCCAACATGGTGCTCGTCTACCTGGTCGCCGGACTCTACAAGTTCACGAGCCCGATGTGGCGGGACGGCTCCGCCATGCACGCCGCGCTGCGGATGCCGATCGCCCGCGCTCCCGGGTTCTGGACGCTGCGGTGGCGCTTGCCCCTGCGCCTGGTCAACCATGCCTCCCTGATGATGGAGCCCCTTTTGGCGCTCATCTTCGTGCTTCCGGCCGGCTCGATCGCCAAGTGGCCGCTCGTGGCGGGGGCCTTGTTCTTTCATCTCGGGATCGCGCTGACGCTCAAGATCCCGTACTCCAACCTTGCCATGCTCGGGGCGTTGCCGCTCGCCCTCGGCCCGGAGATCATGCACGGCTGGTTGGGGCTTCCGCCTCTGCACGAGGCCGCAGCACCCGGACTGTCTCCGTCGGGCGTGGTCGCGGTCGCGCTTGTCGTGCTGCTGGTGCTCATGCTGCTCTGGGACATCGTGGACACCCGGACGAGGCTGATGGAGCGGTACTCGTCGAGGGGCTGGCACAACCCGGCGCACGCCCTGCTCTGGATAGGGGGCATCTTCCAGAGCTACCGGCTCTTCGACTGGGTCGACGAGCGGAACTACCATGTGCGTTTCGAGGTGAGGGAGGTCGGGGATGCTGACGTGGGCCGTCACGTCGCGGACGCGGATGCGGGGCGCCTCGTCGACCCCGAGCCGCTCTTTCCACAGAGCATGCGCCATCTGCTGCTCCAGTCCTACCTGATCGGCAATATCTGGCTGCAACTGAGCCCCGAAAGGCTCGAGGCGGTGCGCAGGTCGCTGCTGGTCCGCCACGCCCGCCGCTACGCCCGCGCCCATCCGGAGGCTGGCACGATCGACGTGGTTGCGGTCGTGCAGCGCGTTACCGCCGACAACCTCGAGCTGACCCGCGGCGAGCCGCGGCCGCTGATGCGCTTCACCTGCCAGGGCGGCGACGCCGTCATGCACTCCCCCCGCTGAGGCCCGTTTCCCATGTGCGGAATCGTCGCAATCCTCTCCCGCAACGGCACGGTCCCCGAGCCGGCGTTGGGGCGCGCCACCGCGGCGCTGCGGCATCGGGGCCCGGACGGTGAGCGGACCTGGCTTTCCCCGACCGGACGGGCGGGCCTGGGCCATACCCTCCTCGCGATCAACGACCCGGAGGGGTTTCAGCCTATCGCCAGCGAGGACGGGCGGCTGCGGATCATCGTCAACGGCCAGTTCTACGACTTCGCCAGGATTCGCGCGGAACTGGAAGGACGAGGGCACCGCTTCCGCACCTGGTCCGACAGCGAGATCGCGCTGCACCTCTATGAAGAGCTTGGCGCTGGGTGCTTGGAGCAACTGCGCGGGCAATTCGCCTTCGTCATCTGGGACGAGGAGACCGGGCGCCTCTTCGCCGCGCGCGACCGCTTCGGGCTCAAGCCGCTTTTCTTTGCCGAGCACGGCGGCGCGCTGTACCTGGCCTCGGAGGCGAAAGCCCTGTTCGCGGCGGGGATTCCGCGGTCGTGGGATGCGCGCGCGGTCTACCATTCGCTCCACGCCTGTCCGGACGAGAGGCGGTCGCTCTTCGCGGGGATCTCGCAGGTGCCGCCCGGGCACATCCTGCGAGCTGGCGAGGGCGGGGTGCGGCTGGAGCGCTACTGGGACCTGCCGCCGTCCCCGCGGCAGGGCGGGGGTGCAGGCGCGCCCGGATTTCCGGACGCCGTCCAGCGCGTGCGGGAGCTCACGGAAGAGGCCGTCGGGCTACGCATGGTCGCCGGGGTGCCGGTGGGTTGCCTGCTGAGCGGCGGCCTGGACTCCTCGTCGGTGCTGGGCGTAGCCGCGGGGTGCACGGACAAGCCGGTCGCGGCCTTCACGGTGGGGTTCGAGCGCCGCCAGTACGACGAAACCCCGGGCGCGCGCGAAATGGCGGCCGCGGCGGGAGCGCACCACACCGTCGTGATGCTGGACGACGCGGCGCTGGCCGACCATTTCGCCGACGCGATCCGGCACGCCGAGACGCTGCAGTACAACACGCACGGCGTCGCGCGCTATCTGCTCGCCCGCGGCGTGCGCGAAGCCGGATACCGGTCGGTCCTGGCGGGGGAGGGGGCCGACGAGGCCTTCTTCGGCTACGAGTTCCTGCGCGCGGCGGCGGGGGCGGGCGGGGGCGGGCTCGGTCCCGGCAGACTGCTGCGCATGTTGCGGGGGCTGTTGCGCTCGCCGGCCCGGCACCATCCGGGGCTGGCCGCCGTCTCTCCATGGCTCGCACGCATTGCGCTGTTGCTGCCCGCGGCTCCCTCGCTCTTCACCCGCCTCACCCGCGGGCTCGGCCTTATCCAGTCGGTGTGTTCGGAGGATTTCCGGCACGACTTCACCGGATACGACCTGTACCGCGCCTACTACCGCCGCTGCCGCGAGAGCGGGGCCCTCTCCCGACGCGAGCCTGCGAGGCAACTCCTCTACCTCTGGCTGCACTCGATCTTCGTCAACTACCATCTCGCCGCGGACCGACTGGACATGGCGCACGGCGTGGAGGTGCGGCTCCCCTTCCTCGACCATGAGCTCTTCGAGTACGTGAACCGCCTCCCGGTCGCGCAGCTCACGGCTCCTCCCCAGGAGAAGCACCTGCTCCGCGAGGCGATGCGGCCCTACATCCCGGACTCGGTGTACGGCAGAACCAAGCGCGCCTTCATGGCTCCCGCCGCCGTCGGCACCGATGGCCCGCTGCACGACTTCCTGCAGGACACGCTGCGGGGAGCGTCACTGCGCGCGGTCCCGTTCCTGGACGCGGGGGCGGTGGCGGATATCCTGGACGGGTTGCCCCGCCTCGCTGACGAGGATCGTCCGTCGGTCGATTCGTTGCTGCTCATGCTGGCATCGGCGGCGGTGCTGCAGGAGAGATACGGGCTGTAGCCGCCAGACGACGGCGGATGCGCGCCCCCCGGGCAGCTATCCCCCGAGGCCGAACGCCAGCAGCGTCCCGCCCTCGCGCTCGCCCGCCGCGATCACCACCAGTTGCCGTCCGTCGCGGGTCTGGAAGGTCATGGGGTTGGCGTAGCCGCGCGCGGGCAGCCGGCCCTCCCATAGCACTTCTCCGCTCGCGGCGTTGAAGGCGTAGAGGATGTCCGAGCCGCCCGTCAGGAACACCAGGCCGCCGCCTGTCGCGAATGGCCCGGGAGCCCCCACCACCCCCAGCCGCGCGGGCAGGTCGAGCCCGGCCAGCGCGGGATGCCCCGCGATCTCCGGGCGCTCCCCGACGGCCTCCTGCCAGAGGATCTCGCCGGCGTTCATGTCGATGGCGGTCAGGGTGCCGTACGGCGGGTTGGAGACGGGCAGCCCGTCGACCGACAGCGACCGCGACGACCCGCGGTCGAGCGAGTAGTCGCCCACCGTGGTCTCCGGGTTGGCGGGGGCGATCCTGAGCAGGCTGGGCTCCTCGGACGCCTTCACGAACAGGACCGCGTTCGCGGGATCCACCGCCACCCCGCCCCAGTTGCCGCCGCCCAGGATGCCCGGCATGGCGATCGTGCCTTCCATGGAAGGCGGCGCGTAGAGGGGACCGAAGCGGTAGCCGGCGGTCAGCTCCTCCGCGCGCTGCCGCAGCTCGGGCGTGAGGCTGAGGAGGTCGTCGCGGGTGAACCCCTGGCGCGCGAAGGGGGGCGGCCAGGTGGGGAAGGGCTGGGTCGCGGCGGCGACCTCCCCGGGCACGTCGCTCGGCGGGATCGGTCGCTCCTCGATGGGCCACACCGGCTCGCCGGTCTCGCGGTCGAAGGTGTAGACGAAACCGGTCTTACCCGCCACCGCCACCGCGTCGACCGCCCGGCCGTCCACCGTCACGGTGAGCAGCACCGGCGCCCCCGGCAGATCGAAGTCCCACAGCCCGTGGTGCACCGTCTGGTAGTGCCACGCGAGCTCGCCGGTGCGCGCGTCCAGGGCGACCAGTGACTCGGCATAGAGGTTGTCGCCCAAGCGGTGGCCGCCGTAGTAGTCGTTGGACGGCGTGCCGATTCCCGCATACACGAGCCCCCGTTCCTCGTCCACGACCATCGGCGCCCAGGCATTGGTGTGCCCGGTGTAGTCCCAGCTGCCGTCCTCCCAGGTCTCGTTTCCGGGCTCGCCGGGCTGCGGGATCAGGTTGAACGACCACGCCAGCTCGCCGGTGTGCACGTCGAAGGCCTGCACGTTGCCCGGCGGATCGCGCGGGTACACGAAGCCGTCCCACACCCCGTTGCCGATGATCACCAGGTCCTCGAAGACCACGGGCGGCGACGTCTGCGTGTAGTGCAGGCGGTTGGTGGGCCAGAGCAGCTGCTCGGTGAGGTCGATCTCGCCCCGGTGGCCGAACGACTGCACCGGCTCGCCCGTGCCGGCGTCCAACGCGATCAGGCGCCAGCGCGTGTTGAGGAAGATGCGCCTCTCGTCCGCCCCGCTCCACACGGCCGCCCCGCGGTGCACGAAGCCGGTGCCGTTGGGCGGCTGCCCCCACTCCACGGTGCGCGGATCGTACTCCCAGTGCGGCTCCCCGGTGCTCCCGTCCAGCGCGATGACGCGGTTGTACGCCGTCGTGAAGAAGAGGGTGTCGTTGAAGGCCAGCGGCGTCGTCTCGAAGTTGCCCGGCCGCACCTCCTGCCCGCGGATCGGCGCCTGCGGTCCGGAAATCACCCGCTCGCCCGTCTCCCAGCTCCACGCCAGCTCGAGGTCGCCCACGTTCCCGGTCGTGATCTGGTCGAGAGGCGAGTACTTCGATCCCCCCGCGTCGCGGCCGTAGGCGACCCAGTCCCCGTCGCCGGGCGGCTCGGGCGCGGGCGCGGAGTCGGCGCAGGCGGAAAGCAGAACGAGAACGGAGCAGGCGCGGAGCAGGTCGAACCCGAAGCGCGTGCGACGCAGGGTCTCGGTGACGTGCGGCTGCCGGGACGACAGTCCCTGGGCACGCAGTCCGGCGTCGGAATGTCTCATGGCGGTGGCTGGCTCGAGTAGCGGAAGTCGCTCCGGCGTGCCCGGAGCCCGCCTCAATCTCCGCCCGGCCTCCTGGGAAGGAAAGGCACCGAGTCTCCCTGCGCCACCATCCACTGCTCGTACTTCTGATACCGCTGCCAGAAGCTCTCGGGCGGCGACTTGCGCCAGAAGACGCTCTCGATGGGGAGCAGATACGCTTCCTCGGGATTGTCGGCCACCGCGCCGAACACCGCGCGCCCACCCGCGTGCTCGACCGGTTCGGGGGTGCGGAAGAGCCACTGTGCGACCACGATGGTCGTGTCCGGACTGATGCGCAGCGTGCCTTCCATTGACGGATCGTCGTCGTCCTTGGCGCAGAACACCAGCGTCACGCCTTCCGTCCCGTCGGGCTCGTCGGCGGTGTCGAAGCGGAAGCGATGCAGGTCGCCGAACTGTTCTCCCACGAAATGTGTCGCGAAATCGGCCTCCAGGGGAGGATAGACCCAGGACGTGTACGATTGTTCGGGCGTCGAGCGCCGGATCTGGTACGCGTATCCCTCGCGCTCGATGCGCCGCTGCCAGCTGAAGCGGAGCAGGGAAGAGGAGCCGCGCTGGGCGATGGCCTCGCCCGCCGCCTGAACCGTCCCCACCTCGCCCTCGGGCAGGATCGTCTCCACGGACGCCAGGTAGGTGGCCACCCCCATCGTGTCGAGACTCTGGCTGTAGCGCCCAGCGGCCCGTTCCCACAGGCGTCGCGCGTCGCGTTCCTCACCGCCGGCGCAGCGGTCGCGACGTGCGTCCACGACGAGCTCCGGAAGCGGAATGGGCTCGCGCGTGAGCCGGATCTCGTAGGCATCGACGCCTTCCTCGATCTGCACGACCTCCGGGTGGTAGCCGAGCTGCCCCGCGTACAGTGCGCGGATCTGCCCCGTCATGGCGGCGGGGAAGAGGAACCAGCCGTCCTCGTCGACCAGGCGTCCTCCGATCTTGCGGTCCGCCGCCCACGCCTCCACGGCGGCGCCGGGAACCGGATCGCCTTCCTCGTTGAGCACGTGGCCGGTGATCTGGGCCTGCGCGGGAGACGCGGTGAAGACGGCGAAGGCAGCAGATGCGAGAAGAAGGACCGCGGTCAGGGCGTGTGTTGCTCCCGGTGCGATGCGCCGATGCGCCGATGAGATGCTCCGATGCGGTCGCTGACGGAGACGTGTGGAGCGGTCGGTGGTCATGGCTGAGCCAGGCTCGGGAAGCGTGCTTGCTCTGTCTGTCTAATCAGATGAACGGCCGCAGGTTCCGGTTGCCTGCTTCCTCAGCCCCGGCCTCCACCCACGCCGAGCCGGCTTGTCTGCCGCCAGGCACGCGCCTAGCGTCGAAAGCCTGGTTAGCGGGTGACCCGTTCGATTGGAGGACTTCGATGAGAACCGGCAGCGCGGTCGCGTTTCGATTCAGGGCCGGATGGGTGGCGGTTCTGGCCCTGTTCCTCGCCTCGTGTGGTAGAGCGGAACGGGAGAGGGAGGCGGCCGTAGAGGCGGCCAGGGCCGCCACGGCAAGTGAGATCGAGCGAGCCTTGTCACAGGCGCTCGGCCTCACGGATCGAGAAGCGGACAGGGCCAACGACATTCTTTCTCCCCTCCCGGTAATGACGACGGCCCAGGAGAACGCGCTCCGCCGCTTCCTCAACGCGTCGCACGTGGCCCGCGCCCGCGCCCTGGGCGTGCAGGTAGCCGACCGTGCCGCCAGGGACTCCCTAGTCGCGGCGGGACGGCTGGTTCAGCTCGAGGACAGCACCGCTCACTGGATCGTTCGCCCCGGCACCTCCCCCGCGTACGTTGTTCCCCACATGCCGGCCCTGCTCGAGCAGCTGGGCCGGCGGTTCCAGGAACGCCTCGCGGAAATGGGGCTTCCGCCGTACCGAATCGAGGTCACGAGTGCCCTGCGCACGTCGCAGCGGCAGGCACGGCTGTGGGGCTCGAACCCAAATGCAGCCGCCGGCGTGAGCTCTCACGAGTTTGGCACCACCGTGGACCTCTCCTACGCCGCGTTCGCACCACCGGCCGAGCGACCACCGGAAATTCTCGCCCGCGTGCCCGCGAAGCTCGCGCCGCACGTCGGGCGGATCGTGGACCTGGCGCTGGAATCGGTCTCGGCCCGGAAGTCCCGCGAACTGGGAGCCATCTTCAGCCGGGTGCTCCTGGAGGCGCAGTCCGAGGGGCTGGCCCTCGTGATCTACGAGCGGCAGCAGACGGTCTATCACCTCACGGTTGGAGAGGCGTTGGCGGATGAATGACGGGGCCTGACTCCAGAATCAGGCTGTGGACGTGGACTTAGTCGTCTCGCGAGGGAACTCAGAAGATTGACTTTGGCATGGGGTTGCTTGTGATTTAGAACCTATCTCGCAACATACATAGAGCCGCGGTCTGGACGAAGCCGAGAAAGTTCTCCATATGATATTCCCAGCGGACCAGACCCGGCGGCTCCACTGAAGCCACGCGAAGAACCGTTCCACGATCCAGCGGCGCTTGTACCGCCGCAGCCGGCGCCCGTCCTGCGTCTTGGGCCGCGTCCGGTTGCGCCGTGCGGCGCGATCATCTCCACCCCCCGTGCGCGCAGTTCCGCGTCCAGGGGATCGCTGTCGTAGATCAGGCGTGATGGTTGGCCGCGTGAACGCTGACCGGCGGTAGCCCGCTCCGGTCCGCTATCGATGAATGACGGGGCCTGACTCCAGAATCAGGCTGTGGACGTGGACTTAGTCGTCTCGCGAGGGAACTCAGAAGATTGACTTTGGCATGGGGTTGCTTGTGATTTAGTAACTTGGTCATTATAGGACCTCTGCGGAAGCACTTTCGATACGCCGGTCTGTGTGCCATACTTGGACCGGGCTGCACGACGGATGGAAGGCGCGCCTCGGTCGTCAGCCCGTCGCTGCTGCGGCCCTCGTCCAGCTCGACAATCTGCTCCTTGTACTCGGGCGGATACCGCCCTCTGCTTCCCGCCATGACACACCTCTCTGGTTGGCCCAAATGGAAAGGTGCGTCATAGCGGGGAACTCCAGGGTGACAGGCGGGCGCTTGAGTGGGTAGCTTTCAGATCAATCGGTTCTGTGGCCAGTCTGGAGTTACCGGAACCGCACTGTAATGGGGGTAGAGGATGGCAGCGGAGGACAAATTCGAGCGCGTATTGGCGAATCTGTACCAAGCGGCGCTGGCGAATGACAAGTGGGTCTCGGCGGCCGCCTCGATCAACGACATGATCCGGACGAGCGGCCATAGCCTGGTGTACGGGGAGCAGGGTCCGATGGGCGAGCCCGAGGTCTACCTGGCCAGGTTCTTTGTGGGTGCGGAACGTCGGGAAGACCTGGAGCGGTCGTATTTTCTTGACTACTGCTGGCGGGATGAAGCTATTCCGCGGCTCTCACGACTTCGTGACGGCCAGTTGGTCCATAAGCCGGATTTATACACCGACCAGGAGAAAAGGACGTCCGCCGCCTACCAGTTTCGGCGCGTCCACGGGACGCATAACGGCCTCTTCATGCCGCTCGACGAGCTTGGCGGGGCCGGGATCATCATGTCCTTCGCCAACTCCACTGAACGCGGAGGTTGGGGGCAGGATCAGATCCAGGCCATCAAGCGTCTCGCGCCTCACATACGCCAGTTCGCGCGCGTCCGGCGCGCGATTGCCGATGCTGAGGCGTTGGGTGCGTCGCTTGCCGAACTGCTCGAGAACAGGCGGTCGGGGTTCATCCAGCTGGATCGCCGAGGGCGCATCCTGGAGGCGAACGACCTGGCCCGGAACATGCTGCTGAAACGCGATGGGCTCTGCGACGAGGAGGGCGTGCTGGCTGCCGGGGACCCGGGGGAGGACGCGCAGCTGCAGCGATTGCTGGCGCGGGCGTTGCCCCCGTACGGCGTTCAGGGCGCCGGGGGCTCGATGAAGATCACGCGCCGGAAGGGTGGAGCGCCGCTGGTCCTTGAAATCCATCCCGTAGGGGATAGGGGCACGGACTATCGTGGGTGGCAGGTCGGGGCACTGGTGCTTGTCGTCGACCCGGCAGCCCGACCCCGGGTAGATCCGGAGTTGGCGGCTGAGGTCCTGGGCCTGACGCTCACCGAGAGCCGTGTGGCGGTGGCGGTGGCGAGCGGCCAGACGGTAGCTCGCACTGCGGACGCGCTGGGCTGCGCGCAGAGCACCGTGCGCACGCACCTCAAGCGGGTCTACCGCAAGCAGGGGATTCGTAAGCAAACCGAACTCGTGCGGAGGGTTCTGTCGCTGGGAACCCTGCAAGAGTCTTTCCGCTAACGGAAATCCACCGCGGCAATCCGGCCACATTCCATGCCATTGTCGCTCTTTGTGCTCTGACTGCTGAGAGCGCCGGCGGAACCCTGCCCGCTCGCCAGGTCGGAGAGCACTTCGACATCGCCAACGCTTTCGTTTGGCTGCCTGCCCGCAGCAGCGACACGACCCTCCAGGGTCCCCCAAATAGGGTATAGCGGCGCGCATATCCCCTCCACAAGTTCGTTGTTCCGCTGCCGTGGGCCATGGGGAAAGCAGGAGGAAGCATGACCAGGAATCATCCCGGAAACGGTCCCAGACGATTCGGTAGATGCGGGAGCGAATTCTCCACCCTGAATGCTCCCTTTCCGCTACCGACCGCCACTCCATAGTCATCCGTATGTCTCGGACACTAAAGCTAGAGCTGAGGACACGCACATGAATTCCAGCGCGCCAACGTTTCGGCCGAACTTCATTTTCGTGCTTGCGGTGGTCTCAGCCGCGGGAGCCGCTTCCTGCGGCAAGGATGGCGACGGAGGCGGCAGCCCCGTTGAACCCAACCGCGCACCGGTAGCAGCGGGCGCGATCCCGTCCCAGACCGTGACCGAAGGCGAGACGGCCACGGTAAACGTGTCCTCCTATTTCAACGATCCGGACGGCGACGCGCTGACCTACTCGGCGGCGACCTCGAACGCGGCCGTGGCCGGGGTTTCGGTATCGGGCAGCACGATGACGATCGCGGGCGTGGCCCCGGGGACCGCGAGCGTGACGGTGACGGCGCGCGACCCGGGGGGTCTGGAGGCCGCGCAGAGCGCGAGCGTGACGGTCCAGCGCGCCAACCAGGCGCCCGTGACGGCGGGCGCGATCCCGTCCCAGACCGTGACCGAAGGCGAGACGGCCCCGGTGAACGTGTCTTCCTATTTCAACGATCCGGACGGCGACGCGCTGACCTACTCGGCGGCGACCTCGAACGCGGCCGTGGCCGGGGTTTCGGTGTCGGGCAGCACGATGACGATCGCGGGCGTGGCCCCGGGGACCGCGACCGTGACGGTGACGGCGCGCGACCCGGGCGGCCTGGAGGCCGCGCAGAGCGTGGGTGTCACAGTCCAGAGCGGGAACCGGGCACCGGTGGCGAGGGGCCAGATCCCGTCCCAGACCGTGACCGAAGGCGGGACGGCCACGGTGAACGTGTCTTCCTATTTCCGCGATCCGGACGGCGACGCGCTGGTCTACTCGGCGGCGACCTCGAACGCGGCCGTGGCCGGGGTTTCGGTGTCGGGCAGCACGATGACGATCGCGGGCGTGGCCCCGGGGACCGCGACCGTGACGGTGACGGCGCGCGACCCGGGCGGCCTGGAGGCCGTGCAGAGCGCGAGCGTCACTGTCGCGCAGGGCAGGCCCGTGGCGGTCGGAACAATCCCGCCCTTGACCTTGACCGAAGGCAAGACTGAGCGGGTGAGAGTAGACCCCTTCTTCCGCGACCCGGACGGGGACCGTCTGGTCTACTCGGCGGAATCGTCGGACGCCAATGTGGCCTCGGCATCCTTCACCGTGTCGCCCAGCTGGATGGCGATCGTGGGCGTGGCCCCGGGGACCGCGACAGTAACCGTGACGGCGCGCGATCCGGGCGGCCTCACGGCTACGCAGAGCATGAGCGTTACGGTCCAAGCCAATCAAGCGCCCGTGGTAGTGGCCACGATCCCGGCCCAGAATATGACCGCCGGCGAGATGGCGACGTTGAATGCATCCCAGTACTTCAACGACCCGGACGGCGATCCACTTACCTACGAGGCGGAATCATCGAACAGCGGGCTGGTAACCGTGTCAGTGTCGAGCAGCACGGTCACCGTGAACGCGGTGGCCGAGGGGAGTGCCATCGTAACTGTTGTTGCTGTCGACCCCCTGCTGCTGAAGGCAGAACAGAGCTTTACGGTTACGGTGATGCCGAACGCGGATCGTGCGGCGCTCGTAGCGCTGTATCAGTCGACTGGCGGCCCGAACTGGCGTTCAAAGCGCGGATGGCTAACCGACGCACCGCTCGGAGATTGGTCCGGGGTCGCGGTCAATGCGGATGGCCGTGTCGTCGAGCTACATCTCCCATGTAACCGTTTGATGGGCCCCATCCCGACCGAGCTTGCCAACCTCTCCTACCTTCGCTCCATCGGATTCGGCCCCTGCCTTGACTACGACCCCAATGAATTGACGGGCCGCATCCCGCCCGAACTCGGCAGCCTCGCAAACCTGAGCACCCTGAACCTTGCCTCCAACGAACTGACGGGTCGCATCCCGCCCGAACTCGGCAACCTCTCGAACCTGAGCGACCTAAAGCTTAGCGGTAACGATCTGACGGGTCGCATCCCGCCCGAACTCGCCAAGCTCGCCAGCCTGATCAGGCTTGACCTCAGCGGTAACGACTTAACGGGTCCCATCCTGGCCGAACTCGGCGTTCTTTTGAACCTGAGCACCCTCGACCTGGGCGCTAACGACTTAACTGGTCCCATCCCGCCCGAACTCGGCGACCTCTCGAACCTGACCTACCTGTCCCTGAGCTTCAACGCCCTGACGAGTCCCATCCCGCCCGAACTCGGCAACCTCTCCAGCCTGAGCACCCTCAACCTGGGCTCCAACGGCCTAACCGGCCCCATTCCCCCCGCACTCGGCAACCTCTCGGGCCTGCGCAGCCTGGGTCTCGGTTACAATGCCCTGACGGGTCCCATTCCGCCCGCACTCGGCGACCTTTCGAGCCTGTTGACACTCACCCTCTGGAACAACGGGCTGGAGGGCCCAATCCCGCCCGAACTCGGCAAACTGACCCGCCTAATCAACCTCTTCCTCAACGACAACAAGCTGACGGGCACTATTCCCCAAAGCTTTTTGCAGCTTACTCTTACGGTTTTCCGCTTTGCCGAGAACGAGGGTCTGTGCTTCCCGAATACTGATAGTTTCGCAGCGTGGTTGGCGAAGATCAGATCCCATGACACGATCCGTTTGTGCCAAGGTACGTGAGGGATGGCAGACTACGAAAACCAACTCGCAAGGCGGAGCCCATGCCCAGACCGTCCCTGGTCGCCGGTGGCGCGCGGGTGCTTCGGAGGCACCCTGGCACCACCACCACACGAAGGAAAGTTGTGATCCAGTTAGCGATCCATAAGAGATAATCCCGGGTCGGAGCGGCGGCCACGGTGACGATGGCCCAGGGCACTGTCGCCCGTGTCCTGGGCGACCGTCGCTGGCGAGTCGTTGCAGACCCGCCCCGCGCGACCCCTGACGCCGGAGGAGAGCGAGTATCTCGACCATCTGTGGAGGCGTTTCGGGCTGATGAGGCTTTGAGAGACGGATGACCTGGAAGCGAGAGAAGCCGTTCTTGCCGCGAAGCGTGCTTGCCGCGGGGCGGCGAGCCCTTGGCCGGGTCTACCGCGTGGGCGGGCCAGGCCCCTCCGACTCAAGGAGCGCCACGACAGGTCGTCCGTTGTCCGGGGCCGGAACAGCCACGTCTGCCGGCTGGCGTCGGGCTGTGGTCTTCGCCTCCGTCGTGCTGGCTGCGCTGTGGGCAGCTACCTGCGGCGACGGGGGCGGAGGCGAACCTGGTCCGGTCGAGCCGCCGCCAGCGCCCAACCAGCCACCCGCGACGACCGGCACGATTCCGGCCCGGACGCTTGTGGCGGGCGAGTCGGCATCGGTTAACGTCGCGTCCTTCTTCAGCGACGCGAACGGGGATGCGCTGACCTACACGGCGACGAGCTCGAACACCGCCGTCGCGACGGTCTCGGTGTCGGGCGGCACAGCCACCATCCAGGCGGTGGCCGAGGGGACGGCCACGGTGACCGTGACGGCACGTGATCCGGGCGGGCTGAGTGCCTCGCAGACGATGAGCGTGGTGGTGGAGCCGGCGAACGCGGCGCCGGAAGTGGTGCGCGCAATCAACGGCCAGTTCATCTATGCGGGCGATGCGGCCTGGGTCAACCTGTTTCCGTACTTCAGCGACCCGGATGGGGACTCCCTGACCTACGCGGCAGCCACCTCCGATGAGCGGGTCGTCGCCGTCGTCGTCCAGGAAGGAACGGCGACGGTCTTTGGCGTCGGGGCGGGGACCTCGACGGTATTGGTCACCGCCCGCGATCCCGGCGGGCTGGAGGTAATGCAGGGCTTCGAGGTCGTGGTCGAGCGGGCCGAGCGCCGTCCAGAGCCGGTGGACGTCATCAGGCCGCGCGGCGTTCGTGTGGGGGAGACCACGTCGCTGGACGTGTCCCCCTACTTCCGCGATCCGGACGGAGACGCTTTGACCTACACGGCTACGACCGGGACCGCGAGCGTGGCTACGGCCTCGGCGTCGGGCAGCGTGGTGACGATCACCGCCGTGGCGCCGGGGGTGACCGCAGTAGCGGTGACGGCCCGTGATCCGGGCGGGCTGGAAGCCACGCAGGAGTTCCGCGTCGCAGTCGATCTTGTCAACCGGGCCCCCGAGGCGGAAGGCACGATCCCCGCGCATCGCCTGGTCGTGGGCGAGACGGGTTTTCTGAACGTCCGCTCCTATCTCAGCGATCCCGATGGGGACGCGTTGACCTATGCGGTCTCGACTTCGGCCGTCGGCGTTGCGACGGCGTCCGTTTCGGGTGGCCTGCTGACGATCTTCGGCGTAGCCCCGGGAGCCGCGACGGTGAGCGTGACGGCCCGCGATCCGGGCGGACTGGAGGCCGCGCAGAGATTCGAGGTGACGGTCCGGACGCCCAACCGTGCTCCCGAGCCGGAAGGGATGATCCCGGCTCAGACTGTCTCGGAGGGCGGCACGACCACGGTGGACGCGGCCTCGTATTTCAGCGAGCCCGACGGGGAGCAGCTGAGCTACGCCGTCGCAAGTTCGAACGCGCGCGTCGCTACGGCCTTGGTGACGGGCAGCGCGGTGACGATCACGGGCGTGGCCCGCGGCACTGCTCAGGTGACGGTGACGGCGCGCGATTCGGACGGTCTGGTGGCCACGCAGCGATTCTGGGTAACGGTCGATGCGGTCAACCAGCCTCCCGCAGCGGTCGGTACGGTCCCCGCCCAGACCGTTCAGTCCGGCCGGACGGTCTGGGTGAGCGTGCATTCCCATTTCCGTGATCCGGACGGCGACCCGCTGGAGTACACGGTCGCGACCTCCGATGCCGGTGTGGCCAGGGCCACGGCCGCAGGTAGCATCGTCACGCTGACGGGGGTTTCCCGGGGGACTGCCACCATCACTGTCACGGGCCGTGACCGGGGAGGGCTGGAGGTCACCCAGGCCTTCGTGGTGACGGTGCCGAACGGGTCGCCGCGAGCGGAAGGCACGATCTCCGAGCAGACCCTGGATGCGGGCGAGGCGGCCACGGTGGACGTGTCTTCCTACTTTATCGATCCGGACGGGGATGCGCTGTCCTTCGCGGTCGCGTCCGGGAACGAAAACGTCGCCACGGCCTCGCTGTCCGGCTCCACTCTGACGGTCACGGCGGTAGCGCGCGGCCTCACGTCGGTGACCGTGACCGCCCGCGACCCTGAGGGCCTGGAGGCGACACAGCGGGCGTGGGTGACGGTCGCGCAGGGCAACCAGGCGCCGGTCGCGTCGGGCACGATCGCCGACCGCACCATCGACCCGGGCAGGCGGACCTTCGTGAACCTGTTCGCATACTTCAGCGATCCGGACTTCGACGCCCTGTCCTACGAGGCCGCGACCTCGGACCCGGCGGCCGTCACCGTCTCGGTGTCGGGGAGCACGGCGTGGCTCGAGGCAGTGGCCCGCGGGACCGCGACCATGACGGTCACGGCAAGCGATCCAGACGGGCTGGAGGCAACGCAGCAGTTCATGGTCGAGGTCGCCAACGGGGCGCCGGAGGCGGTCGGCTCGATCCCCGACACCACCATGAACGTGGGCGAGAGCTTCACGGTGGATCTGTCCGCCTACTTCACCGACCCGGACGGCGACCAACTGGCGTACGAGGCCGAGGCGTTCTTCGACCGCGTGGCCACGGTCTCGGTATCGGGCAGCGTGCTGACGATCACCGGCGAGGGCAAAGGGAGCACGTCGATCACCGTGACGGCGCGCGATCCGGACGGCGAGGAGGCTCGGCAGCGCACCCGGGTGGAGGTTATCCAGCCGAACCGCCCGCCTCAGGCCAGCGACGTCATCCCCGACCAGACCGTCGACCAGCACAGGACGGCATGGTTCCTTGCCTTCGCCTATTTCCGGGATCCGGACTTCGACCGCCTGGAGTACGCTGCCGTCAGCTCGAACGAGAGCGTCGCGACCGTAGAGGTCTCGCGCAGCACGGTGAGGATCACGGGGGTGGAGCCCGGGACGGTGACGGTGACGGTGACGGCGAGCGATCCGGACGGCCTGGAGGCTTCGCAGCAGGTCGGGGTCACGGTCAACCGGGTGAACCGGCGACCCGAGGCGGTGGGCACGATCCCGGACCGAAGCCTCAACGTGGGCGAATCGTTCACGGTGGATGTGTCTCCCTACTTCACCGACCCGGACGGAGACGCGCTCGAGTACGAAGCCGATGCGTTCTTCGACAACGTGGCCTCCGTCTCGATGTCCGGCACCGTGATGACGGTCACGGCGCTGAGCGACTTCGCCGGAGGCACGACGGTGACGGTGACGGCGCGCGACCCGGATGGCGAGGAGGCGCGGCAGCGCACGCGAGTGGATGTGATCCAGCTGAACCGGCCGCCGGAGGTGACGGACCAGATCCCCGACCAGACGGTTGACCAGCGGAGGACCGTGTGGTTTTTCGCCTCTTCCTACTTCGAGGATCCCGACCGGGACCGCCTGGAGTACACTGCCGTCAGCTCGAACGAGAGCGTCGCGACCGTAGAGGTCTCGCGCAGCACGGTGAGGATCACGGGGGTGGAGCCTGGGACCGCGACGGTGACGGTCACGGCGACCGATCCGGAAGGCCAGCACGCGTCGCAGGAGGTCGGGGTCACGGTCACCCGGGTGAACCGGCGGCCCGAAGCGGTAGGCGAGATCCCCGAGCGGACCATCAACGTGGGCGAATCGTTCACGGTGGATGTGTCTCCCTACTTCAGCGACCCGGACGGGGACCCGCTGGAATACGAGGCCGACGCGCTGTTCGACAACGTGGCCTCCGTCTCGATGTCCGGCAGCGTGATGACGGTCACGGCTCTTAGCGACTTTGCCGGCGGCACGTCGATCACGGTGACGGCGCGCGATCCGGACGGCGCGGAGGCCCGGCAGCGCACCCGGGTGACGGTCGAGTCCGTCAACCGGCCACCGGAGGCGGTGGGATCGATCCCCGCCGAGTCGATCACGGTGGGCGCGACGGCGCGGGTGTTCGTGCGGTCCTATTTCCGCGACCCGGACGGCGACCGGCTGGAGTATTCGGTCGCGAGTTCGAACTCGGGAGTGGCGACGGCCACCGTCTCGGGCACCATCGTGTCCATCACGGGCGTGGCGGAAGGGAACGCGACCGTAACCGTGACCGCCAGCGACCCGGACGGGCTGACCGCCACGCAGGAGATCGGCGTGTCGGTCGGGGCGGTCAATCAGCACCCCGAGACGGTGGGCACGATTCCCGAGCAAACCGTCAACGTGGGCAGCAGAGTCACCGTAGACGTGGCCCGCTATTTCCGGGATCCAGACGGGGATCGGCTCGAATACGAGGCCGAAACGTTCTTCACGAACCGGGCCACGGTGTCGATGTCCGGCAGCGTGATGACGATTACCGGAGTTGGCGAGGGCAGCACGTCGCTGACGGTTACGGCGAGCGATCCGGGCGGTCTGGAAGCCAGACAGCGGACCCGGGTGACGGTCCAGGCGGTCAACGGTGCTCCGCAGGCGGTGGGCTCGATCCCGAACCAGACCATCGACGAAGGCAGGTCGGTGACCGTACAAACGCATTCCTACTTCCGGGATCCGGACAGCGACCGGCTGAGCTACCAGGTCGCGACCTCGAGCGCACGGGTGGCCACCGCGTCCGTGACGAGCGGCGGCGTGGTCACGATTTCCGGTGTGGCCGCGGGTAGCGCGACCGTGACCGTCACCGCCAGCGATCCGGACGGGCTGGAGGCCCGGCAGACCATCGGCGTGACCGTCACGTCGTCGAACGGGCAGCCGCGTACTCGAGGCAGCATCCCCGGCCAGACTCTGGATGTCGGCGCGACGGCCACCGTGGATGTGTCCTCCTACTTCAGCGACCCGGACCAGGACGCGTTGAGCTACAGGGCCTCAACCTCCAACGCGAACGTGGCCACCGTCTCGGTGTCGGGCAGCACCGTGACGATCACGGGCGCGGCGAGCGGCACGGCGACGATCACGGTCACGGCACGGGACCCCGGAGGCCTCGAGGCCACGCAGACCATGGATGTCGGGGTCGCGGGAACCAACGAGGCGCCGGAAACAGTGGGCTCGATCCCGAGCCAAACCATTAGCGAGGGCGCATCCGCCACGATCGACGCATCTCGGTACTTCCGGGATCCCGACGGGGATCGGCTGCGCTACTCGGCGACGAGTTCGGATGGGAGCACGGCCACCGTCTCGGTGTCGGGCAGCACGGTGACCATCGAAGGCGTGGCGCGCGGAATGACCACCATCACGGTGACCGCGAGCGACCCGGACGGCCTGCGGGCCACGCAGCAGGCCGGCGTCACGGTCCGGGCGGTCAACCGGGCGCCCGTGACGTCGGGCACGATTTCCAACCGGACCGTGGACGTGGGCGACACGGACGAGGTGGACGCCTCATCCTACTTCCACGACCCGGACGGAGACGGGCTGAGCTACCGGGCGGCATCCGCAAATACCGGCGTGGCCAGGGCCTCGGTGTCCGGCGGTACCGTCACCATCACGGGCGTGGCACGGGGAACGGCGACGATCACGGTGACTGCGCGCGATCCGGGCGGCCTCGAGGCCACCCAGAGCGCCACGGTGTCGGTCTCGTCGGTCAACGAGGCGCCAGCGGCCGTCGGCGCCATCCCCGCCCAGAGCATGGACGTCGGCCGGCAGGTCTCGCTGCGGGTGACCTCCTATTTCAATGATCCGGACGCGGATCCCCTGGAATACGAGGCCGCGACTTCGAACGATGCCGTAGCGACGGCTACAGCCTCGGGCGGCACGGTCACGATCACCGGCGCGGCCGAGGGCAACGCGATGGTGACCGTCACGGCCCGGGATCCGAGCGGGCTGACGGCCACCCAGCAGGCCAACGTGGCGGTCGGGGCGGTCAACCAGTGGCCGGCAGCTACGGGCACCATCCCGGATCAGGCGGTCAAGGCGGGCGCGACCGCGCAGGTGGACCTGTCCTCCTATTTCACCGACCCGGACGGGGACAACCTGGACTACGCGGCCAGCTCGTTCTCGGACGCCGTGGCCACGGTCTCGGTGTCGGGCGGCAGGATGACCATCTCGGGCGTGGCCGCCGGCAACACCCAGATCACCGTGACGGCGCGCGATCCGGAAGGGCTGGAAGCCACGCAGAGAACCCGGGTCACGGTCGAGCCCGACAATCTGGCACCCGAGGCCGTGGGCACGATCCCCGCCGAGACTGTCACCGAGGGCGCCACGGGCACTGTGGACGTGTCCTCCTACTTCAGCGACCCCGACGGGGACGCGCTGACCTACCGGGTTGCGAGCTCCGCCTCGAATGTCGTGACGGCTTCCGTCTCGGGCAGCACGGTGAGGATAAGGGGCGTCAGCGCAGGGACGGGGACCATCACCGTGACGGCCCGCGATCCGCGCGGCCTGGAGGCCACGCAAGAGCTCTGGGTGACGGTCGAGGCGGTCAACGGTGCGCCGGAGACGCGCGGCACGATCCCCGCCCAGACCGTCCAGGTGGGCGCGATGGCGACCGTGAACGTGTCCTCCTACTTCAGCGACCCCGACGGGAATACGCTTGGCTACACCGCCGCGACCTCGAATGGAACCGTGGCCACGGTTTCCATCTCGGGCGCGGTGGTCACGATCTCCGGCGTCGCGAAGGGCACCGCGACCCTCACCATCACGGCCGCCGACCCCGACGGTCAGGAAGCCACGCAGACCATCAGCGTAACGGTGCCCAACCGGCCGCCCGAGCCGACGGGGACGATCTCCGCCCGCGACCTCAGTGCGGGCGAGACGGTCACGGTGAGTGTGGCGTCCTACTTCAGCGATCCCGACGGAGACGCACTGAGCTACACAGCCACGAGTTCGGATACGAACGCGGCCACGGCCTCGGCGTCGGGGGTTGCGGTGACGATCACGGGCGTGGCGCGCGGCATCGCGACGGTAACGGTGAAGGCCCGCGATCCCGACGGCCTGGAAGCCACGCAGCAGATCAGCGTTTCGGTCCAGCGGACCAACCAACCGCCCGCATCCGCCAATTCGATCCCCTCCCAGGTCCTGGGGGTGAGCGAGACGGTCACCGTGGACCTGGCGACCTACTTCAACGACCCCGACGGCGACCCGCTCGACTACACTGCATCGACTTCGGACGGGAACGTCGCCACGGCCTCCACGTCGGCCAGCGCGGTAACCGTCTCGGGCGTGGCGCAGGGAACCGCGACGGTAACGGTGACAGCGCGGGATCCAGGCGGCCTGGAGGCCACCCAGGAGTTCGGCGTGACGGTGCAGAGCAACCGGGCGCCGGAAACCGTGGGACAGATTGTGCCGCCCCGGTCTACCATGGATGAGGGCGACGCGATCCAGGTGAATGTCTCTTCCAACTTCAGCGACCCGGACGGAGACTCGCTGACATACAGCGCGACGACCTCCGACCAGAACACCCTCTCCGTCTCGGTGGGCGGGAGCGATGTGACCGTCACGGGCGTCGGCCCAGGGACCGCGACGGTGACCGCGGTGGCCCGCGATCCCGCCGGCCTTGAGGCCACGCAGACATTCAGCATGACTGTGGAGAGGGTCGAGCGGCCTCCGGAGGCCACGGGCGAAATGTTCGCGCAAGCCGTCGCCCGCGGCCAGACGGTCACGCTGGACGTGTCGTCCTACTTCAACGACCCGGACGGCGGCGAGCTGGAATTCAGCGCAACGACCTCGAACTCAGGCGTGGCTACGGCTTCCGTGTCGGGCAGCGACGTCACGATTTCGGGTGTAAGGTCGGGCACAGCGACGATCACGGTCACCGCGCGGGATCCGGACCAGCTGGAGGCCACGCAGAGCAGTGCCGTCGCGGTTCTGAATGTTTCCGGGCAGTTCAACTTGGAACTGGACTTCAGGAGCTCGCTTTCGGAGTCGAACGCCGAAGTGTTCCGGAACGCGGCGGAGCGGTGGATGTCAATTCTGGCCGACAGTGAGTTCCCGGACATGACCGTGCCGGAGTCCGGGGAGATCTGTCTCTTCGGGGTTTGTATTCCCATCGGATCGAACTGCCCGGCCGGCGCGTCGGGCGACTCGGTGGACGAACTGATCATCGGCGCGTCGGTCGTGGAAATCGACGGGCGCGGAAAAATTCTCGGCCGGGCCGGGCCGTGCGCTTTTCGTGAGTCGCTGATCCCGTTCCAGGGATTCATGGAGTTCGACGTGGACGACCTCGCTGCTCTGGAGGAAGACGGCGTTTTGGAGGCAGTGATACTTCACGAGATGGGCCATGTCCTGGGGGTCGGTTCGACCTGGGGCGATCTGGGCCTGCTCCAGAACCCGTCCCTGGGCACCGATGAGGAGGTGGACACGCACTTCTCAGGCTCGTTGACCATCGAGGCCTTCGACAACGCGGGCGGCGCCGACTATGGGGGTGAGAAAGTACCGGTCGAGAATTGCGCCAACAGACATCGCGGTGCTGAGACCTGCGGTGACCGCCGGGGCTCCGACGATGGTCACTGGCGTGAGTCCGTACTCGATACCGAACTGATGACGCCCTTCCTGGGTTCGGGCGCCAGTCCCTTGAGCGCCATCACGATCCAGTCTCTGGCGGACATGGGCTACACGGTGGATGTGAGCGAGGCCGAAGCCTACCAGTTGCCTGATTCAGCTGCGGCGGCCCGCGACCGCGGCCGGAAGATCTTCCTCGGAAACGACATCATCAGGACACCCATCGTGGTCGTTGGCGAGAACGGGCGCGTTACCCGGGTGATCCCGAGATGAGTCGCCCCCCCGGGTCCGCACTCCCGGCGACCCCGCAAGCGGAGCGGAATATGCTGACAGGCCCTGAATCGCAAGCTTCCACGACCCCGCACCATCTGCGGAGCTACGCCGTCGCGATCCTCGGCGTCCTCTGGGCGGCCTCCTGCGGAGACAAGGAACCGCCGACCGAACCCGAACCCCCCAACCAGGCACCCGTCGTCATGGGCGCGATTCCGGGGCAAACGGTCAACGTGGGCGAGACGGTCACGGTGGACGTGTCCCCCTACTTCAGCGACCCGGACGGAGACGCGCTGGAGTATGCGGCCACGACATCGAACGCCTCGGTGGCCGCGGCCTCGGTGGCCGCGGCCTCGGTGGCCGGGAGCACGATCACCATCGGCGCAGTGGCTGCCGGTAGTGCGACCGTGACGGTTACGGCGCGGGACCCGGGCGGTCTGTCGGCCTCGCAGAGTGTGACCGTGACCGTGCAACGCCCCAGCCGCGCCCCGGAAGCCGTGGGCGCGATTCCCGGCCAGACCCTCCGGGTTGGCGAATCCGCGCAGGTAGACCTGTCCCCCTACTTCAGCGACCCGGACGGTGACGCGCTCGCCTACGATGCGCGGCCGAACAACGCCGGCGTGGTGACGGCGGGCGTGTCCGGCTCCACGCTGACGATCTCCGGAGTCGCGGAGGGAAGTGCGACGGTGACAGTCGCGGCGAGCGACCCGGGAGGCTTGTCGGCCTCGCAGAGCGTGAGTGTCACCGTAGGGGGCCGCAACCAGGCCCCGGAGGCCGTGGGCACGATCCCCGACCAGACCGTCGCGGCGGGCGAATCCGCGGTGGTGAACCTGTCGCTCTACTTCAGCGACCCGGACGGGGACGCGCTCACTTACGACGCGTCATCGAACGACCCCGACGTGGCGACGACAAGCGTGTCCGGCAGCGCCCTGACCATCTCCGGCGTGGCCGTGGGGAGGGCGAGGGTCACCGCGAGCGCAACGGACGGGAGCTTGTCGGCCCGGCAAGTCATCTTCGTATCGGTCGAATCCTCGGCCGCCGGCATCTGCGGGCGGACCGAGCAGGTCGTGGCGGCCATCCTCGCCAGGATCCGCGACGTTTCCGACTGCGCGCTGGTCACAGACGCCCATCTGGCCGCCATCGACCGCCGGATCGATCTCGGCAACAAGGGAATCACCTCGCTCAAGCCGGGCGACTTCGCCGGGCTGTCCTCGCTGAAGGAACTTACGATCACCGACAACCCCCTGACTGTCCTCCCGGACGAGATGTTCGCCGGGCTGCGCTCGCTCGAGACGCTGTGGCTGTTCAACAACCGCCTCTCCAGCCTGCCGAGGGCGGCGTTCTTCGAGCTTTCCGAGCTGACGGAACTCAGGCTGACCAACAATCGGCTGTCCAGCCTCGAGGAGGGCATGTTTATCGGGTTGTCGACGCTTCAGAGCCTGCATCTGAATGGCAACCGGCTGACCAGTCTTCCGGACCGCGTGTTTGCCGGGATGCCCGTGCTGGAAGAAATGCAATTGAGTCGAAATCAGCTCCGTAGCGTCACCAGAGAGACTTTTTCCGGGCTGTCCCTGCTGGCCAGGCTCTGGTTGTACGAGAACCGGTTGGAGGCCGCCGGTCTGCCGGACGGCGTCTTTTCCGACCTGACTTCTCTGTGGTTTCTCGATCTGGACAACAATCAACTGACCGACCTCTCGGGCGCCGAGTTCTCCGGCCTCACTTCGCTGGGAAACCTCGACCTGTCCGAGAATCTTCTGACCAGCCTGCCGGAGGGAGTGTTTGCCGGGATGTCCCGTCTATTCTCGCTCTGGCTGCATGGCAATCCTGTAGATCCCCTGCAGCTCATCATTTCGCTCGAGTCGGCCGGTGAAGGCCGCTTCAGGGCCAGGGCGCACACCGGCGCCCCGTTTGAGATGGTCCTTCCCATAACCGTCGCCAATGGCAACATGGACGGCGGGAGCAGCGTCACGATTGCCCGTGGCAGTGTGGAGAGCCGGGTCGTGTCCGTAACCCGCGCGGCCGGCACGACGGGTGCCGTGACGGTGGACCTGGGAGTGCTTCCCGACCTGCCCACGCGACGAGGCTCCGGCGGTGATCCTTACCATCGAGGCTACGCTCTCTCCAGGTCAGTCGACCTTCCGCTGGTGGTGTTTCCAGCGGCGTCGGCCAGCCGGGGGCGCCGCCGGTGACTGCGCACCTGACGAATGAATGGGGGCCAGATCCGCAAAGCGTGTCTGAAGTTAACGGGATCGTGTGGGCTGCGGGTGTTGGATATGACTTGGGTCAGTGGAGAATCGAAACGGAATATCTCGAGGGAATAGCGAAATACACGGGTCCTCTTGCGCCCGATGTTGACCAGATGATTCGGAATGCGGCCCACCTCGACAACGTATACAGCGAATTTGGTGATGCGAGGATGCGCCACATATTTGCCAATATCTCCTACAGCTTCTCCAACTCTTCCCGCCTCAAGCCCTATGTTGGTTTTGGCGCAGGTGTTGTGAGAGCGTCACTTGACTACAGAGTTGAACTGTTCGATGCCGACGCCACAAATCTTGGAGATATTGGTCTTTGCGTTCTCACGCTTCTCATTTTCATGCCCCACTGCGAGTCAACCGGCGATGGATCCACTACGCGACGAGCGTTCTCGAAGACGCTCGCAGGCTACCAGGGGTTTGTCGGTGTGGATTACGCGGGATCGGAGCATGTCTCGTACTCGGTGAAGTTACGGAGAACGGGCTTCAGCGGATTCGAGGAGGAGCACGAGTGGCCGTTCGATGGGCTCACGGCCCGGTACGGTGTCAAGGTCGATCACTGGTCATCCTGGGTGGTTGGGGTCGGAATCGTGATTCGCCGCTCTCTGCTTGACGAATTTCTGGATCCCTCCTGACCGAGTTGGAATCCGGGGGCGCTACCAACGAGAGGAGTCTGGAATGTTTGGCTACAGCAGGATTTCCGTAAAGCGCGCCCTGACCGCATCGATGACCTTGGGCAACGGTCGCGCTTCTCGGCGGACGCGTCCGGCACTAGTCCCAAAACAAGCGAGTAGGCCACACGCGGCGGTTTTCCCTTGTGCAAGTTGGCACAAGGCGGACGTGGAGGCGTCGCGGGAGGCCGTTCGCGGGGTTGCAGGAGGATGAACGGGGACTTCGGGGCGGTCTTCTCGGCGGTTTCCCGAGTGATTCCGGCCGCGGGCGACACCGGTCCCGGTGGAGGCGCGGAGCGGCGCGCGAGGGGGACGGAGGGGCTGTGCGGCGTCAGCCGAAGCCGGTCCGCTCGATCGTTCGGCACACGCTGAACAGCCGGTCGACGGAGGGCTGCCAGCCGATGATCCGCAGCGTGGTCCGCCGGGCCCGGCGGATGACCTGGCAGGGCAGCAGGATCATCTCGCGGATGAACGTCCTGAACTCCATGGCGACGTACTTCCGGCGGTCGGCCTTGAAGTGCATCATCAGGGCGAACCAGCTCTTCAGATTCCACGCCAGCGCCGCCATCACCATGTAGGACCAGTTGCTCACCAGATCGTAGACCGGCACCCGCATCGCGCCCACGCCGCTCTTCAGCTGCGCCACCACGTTCTCCTGGTCGCAGCGGGCGTTGGCCAGCCGGACGATCTCGGCCGCGCCGATGTCCCGCCGGGTGGTGATGTAGAAGAAGTAGCGGAGCTCGTCGATCAGGGCGTTCTCGCCCCTCATGCTGCTGATGTTCTTGCGTACCACGACCATCCGGTACGTCTTGCGGCACTTGCCCGGCTGGTACTCGTATTCGCCCACATGCTCGCAGTTCAGCCGCCTGTTCAGGTAGCCGCGCTCCCGCACGATCCGCCCCTTCACGTCCTCGCGTCTGCGCCGCGTCCTCCCCGTCCGGGACGTGTAGCGCAGCCGGCGCTCCAGAGGCTTCCAGTCGCCCTCCTCCAGCGCCTCGGCGCGCTTCACCATCCCCGGCTGGGCGTCGTAGCCGAAGATGAAGTCCGCCTCCTCGCTCCAGCGGTCGAAGTTGGCGGTCAGCGAGAAGTCCGTGTCGCCGCGCACGCACACCCGCTCCACGTGGGGCGCCACCAGGCCGACCGCCCGGTCGATCCACTCCGCCGCGCCCGTGTGGCTGGGAACGTTGCCCGGCCGGTTCACCAGGTAGAGCACCTCGCCCGTGTTGGCCAGCGAGACGATGAGCGGGTGGTAGCCCCACACCCCCTTGTAGGACATGTCCATGCCCTCCTTCTTCGTGCCCAGCGTGGGCGCCAGCGTCCCGTCCACGTCGATGTAGGCCACCGGCGCCAGCAGATCGCGGCCCCGGCCCGTCCACAGCCGCGGCCGCACCGCGTTGAAGCCCTCCTGCAGCTCGATCACGTCCGCCTCGTCATAGCGCCGCGTGAAGTCGCCCGCCGCCGTCGGGCTCGGGATCACCTCCGCCCCCAGGGCGTCCATGTAGGCCGCGTTGTTGCGCAGGGCGCCCAGATCCTCCAGCCGCATGCCCCCGCACAGCAGGTTGTAGGCGATGTTCAGCACGTGGTCCGACTCGTGGTACGGCAGATGCCGCTTCAGCAGCTTCAGCCGCCGGTCGATCTCGCCGGCCAGCCCCAGCTTCGACACCAGGCGCCCAATCGCGCCGATGCCCCCGAAGCTCATCGCGTTGATCCGCGCCCCGATCTCGTAGCGCACCCTGCCGGACCCGAACACCGGCTTCGGCAGGGCACCCCGCCGCCTCCCCCTCGCGTGCCGCGCCTTCACCTTCCGCCTCCGCCGGGCACTGTTCCTTCGGCTCTGTCTGTGCGATATTGTCTTCACCGGAAAGGCCTCCTGGTTGGAACCCGACGACTCTCGCCGGATTCTCCTAACTACAATCAGGATAAGCCTTTCCGGTACTCTCTAACAGACCCCGGCCACAGAACGTCCTTGTTTTGGGACTAGTCGCGCTGGTTGCCGGTGGCCGCGTGTCAACCACATACACCAGGATGGATCTCATGCAGACCCGGGACAGTATCCTGTTGCACCCCTTCGCGTTCATCGCGCTGGCAGTCGTGACCGTGTCAACCCCGCTGCGAGCTCAGATTGTTGGAGACCGCGTCCGCTTGTTCACTGCGGATACCACGATCATTGGCCAGGTCACCGGCTTGAGTGACGAAGGGTTCGAGTTCGTAAACGACGAGCTGCGTCGATCCTTCGCCTATCGAGACCTGGACCGCCTGGAAGTGAGTAACGGAATCCGATCTCGGTGGGCGCAAGGAGCCGCTATCGGCCTTACTGGCGGGGTGCTTGTGGGTCTCAGCCAGGGTGAACTGCCGGAGAGTGATCTCGGCATGGCGCTTTGTGTTGTGGGGGGATGGCTGGTGGCCCCGGGGTATTGCTTCGGAGACTTCGTCCGTAAAGCGCTTATCGGACTCGCAATAGGGGGTGGCGCAGGCGCAGGCGTTGGCGCGCGGATGAAGTATGAGTCGTGGGAATCCGTCCCGCTTCGCGATGATGTGGCCCCCCTTCCCGGCAATGCGGTCCCGCGTCCCGGCAACGAGGTCGTGGTCGATCTCCCTGACGCACCGAGGTTCGGCGGTGGAGACCGCGTTCGCGTTTCCGTCGCTGGCATCAGGCTCATCGGCCGGGTCACCGTTGTGAACCACGACGGACTCGAGTTGGTTCAAGGTGACATGCGTCGATCCTTCGCCTACCGGGACATCGATGGCCTGGAACGGAGTATCGGGATGCGATCTCGTTGGAAGGTGGGGTTGGGCATCGGCGTTTTTGGCGGGTTGGTCGCCTTTCCGACCTACAAGGGTGCCTGGGGATGCTTGATGGACGACTGGAAGGGGCCATCATGTCGAGAGAAGGAAGATGGCGCGCTGGCGGCGGCCTGGGTCGGAACAGGAGCCCTCCTGGGTCTCGGTGTGGGCGCTTTGATAAAGCGTGAGTCATGGGAACCCATCGCGCTTTTCGACGACATGGTCAGCATCAGTCCCATTGTCGCGCCACAGCGCGGCCTGGAGGGACGCCACGGCCTGTTGTTGGGAGCGCGTATTGAGTTCTGATCGCTGCCTGGTTCCTCCCGGGCCAATATCTTGTGAAGCAAGGAGAAAGCAATGAGGTTCGCACATGCTTGCGCTGCGGCATTTTGGACAGTTCTCCTGTTGTTGGTCACCTCACATCCCGTCGTTGCCCAGAACGCGGGTGATCGGGTCCGCGTGGTCATCGCCGGTGACACATTGACCGGGGACGTCGCCGAAACGAGTGAGACGGGATTCACGATGACTCTGTCGTCCGGGATCATGTCCGGGTACCAGGCACAGCGGGATGTCGAGTACAGACAGGTCGAGAAGCTCGAAGTGAGAACCTGCTGCATGGACTACGCACGGCTGTTGGCCGCGGCGGGTGGTCTGGTCCTGGGGGCTGGGCTGGGGGAGCTGACCAATAACAAGACCTGCTCAGACACCCTTGTCCTCCTGCTCATTGTGTCCCAAAGCTGCACCAGAACCGGCGATAACGAGCTGTGGGGGGGCCTCATCGGCGGAGCGGTCGGCCTCGCTGTGGCGCTGACCGTCCTCAGGGAGAGGTGGGAGACCATCCCGGCCACGGATCGGAGTGGTCCGTCGCTTGCTCCATTGGTGGGCATCCGATCCGACTACGGAGGAACCACCATGATTCTGGGAACGCGTATTCGGTTCTGACCCGTTCCCTCTTGCGATTCGGATCGCGTAACCACGGCGGTGCCGAACCTTGCGATTCGGTGAGCGCCGCAAGCCATGAGAGAACACCATGACATCCAGGAAGGCCGCTGGAACGGCTGCTACGATCCTTGCGAGCGTTTGCCTCGTCACTTGCAACTCGCTTGTTGCCCAGGATGTAGGCAATCGTGTCCGCGTGACAATCGGTGGAGACATACTGACAGGCGGCGTTGTCGAAACAAGCGACGCAGGATTCACTTTGGCTCTGTCGGAGGAGGAACTGATCGAAGTCTCCGACACGGAAGTCGAGAAGCTGGAAGTCAGGACGTGCTGTGTCGACTACGCGTGGGTCTACTCGGCGTTACTCGGCGTGGGCGTGGGGGGCTTGTTGGCGGCCTACTGGGGTGGTGACGTAACCTGCTCACGCACCTCGCTCCTGGGGCTTTTCGAGGACGAATCATGTGACATTCAGGGTAACGGTTTCTGGTGGGGAGTTCTCGGCGGGGGCGTGGTCGGCCTTGTCGTGGGAAAGACGGTTCTTCGGGACAGGTGGGAGATCATCCCGATGCCGGATCGGCGCGGTCCGACACTTAGTCCCCTCGTAGACATCGGATCTGGCCGCAACGGGAACGCCACCATGATTCTGGGCGCGCGCATTCGCTTCTGATCGACATGTTGAGGTGGTCCCGGTTTTTTGGACAGGTCGTTAAGGTGGATTCCAGGACGGAACAGGAGGCACCGAGATGGCCAGGAAGAGACGGAGGTTCACGCCGGAGTTCAAGGCGCGGGTGGCGCTCGAGGCGCTTCGCGAGCGCGACAGCGTGCAGGCGATCGCCGCGCGGCACGAGCTTCATCCGAACCAGGTGAGTACATGGAAGCGGCAGTTGCTCGAGGGGCTGCCGGAGGTGTTCGCCGGGGGCGCGGGCCGGAAGGCCGCCAGGGAGCATGAGGCGAAGATCCGGGATTTGCACGCGAAGATCGGGGAGCTCACGGTCGAGCGGGATTTTTTTCGGCGCGGGCTCAAGCGCTGAGCCGGGCGGAGCGTGTGCGGATGATCGGGCGGGACGGACCGCTGAGCGTGTCGAGGCAGTGCGCGCTGGTGGGCGTGAGCCGGTCGTCGCTGTACTACCGGCCGAAGGGGGAGAGCGCGGAGAACCTGGCGTTGATGCGGCGCCTGGACGAGCTGCACATGGCGTATCCGTTCTACGGCAGCCGGCAGCTGATGCGGCATCTGCGCCGCGAGGGCGTCACTGCGGGCCGACACCGTATCCGGCGGCTCATGCGCCTGATGGGGATGGAGGCAATCTACCGGCGGCCGCGCACGAGCGTGGCGAGTCCGCAGCACCGGGTCTTCCCCTATCTCCTGCGCGGCCTGCCGATCGAGCGGGCGGACCACGTGTGGTGCGCGGACATCACCTATGTCCCTGTGACGCAGGGGTTTTTCTACCTCGTGGCCGTGATGGACTGGGCGACCCGGCATGTGCTCGCCTGGCGGTTGTCGAACACGATGGACGCCTCGTTCTGCGTCGAAGCGCTGGACGACGCGCTGGGCTGGCGGGCACCGGAGATCCTGAACACCGATCAAGGCGCCCAGTTCACCAGCGAGGCCTTTGCGGACAGGGTGCTGAGTGCGGGCGTGGCGTTCTCGATGGACGGCCGGGGCCGCTTCCTCGACAACATCTTCATCGAGCGGCTGTGGCGGTCGCTGAAGTACGAGGCCGTGTATCTCCACGAACTCCGGGACGGGCTGGACGCCGAACGCATCATCGGTTCCTGGATCGACTTCTACAACGAGGTGCGTCCGCACTCGTCCCTTCGCGGGCGGACGCCGGGCGATGCCTATCGGGAAGGCACGGAGGCGGCGTGACGACGGAAGGATTCCCGGGCGCACCGGGGCATACGTTGCGGATCCGGCGGGCCGCGGGCGGGAGCCCCGGATGTCCGCGCCGCGCGCGGCTCGCAGCGCTCGCCGATGAACCCTGTCCGGCAGACGGGGGACCCGTCCGCCGCCCAGGGCCTATATTGGACCCTGCCCCTCCCGTTCCGGGACAGGATGCCGGGGTCGAGAACGCATGCCAACAGAACACTCAGCGAAAGCTACCGAGGGCTCTCAAAACCAGCAGGAGTCCACCTTAACTTTGCCCTCGGACTGTCCAACGAAGTAGGACCGCCTCAATGTCTCGATCCTTGTCTTCAATCTCCTCGCGGTCTCGATCACTCTCAGGCTGCGGACCGCAACGGCCGGGATGTCAGAGAGGCGTTGTAGTAGAAGCTATCTCAAAATTCCCCATGACCTTTCGCTGACTGTGGATGCACTATAGATTTCCTTATGACTAAGCTGACCGACGACCAATGGAGGCGGATCCGCCACCACTTTCCCGAGGAGCGAAGGGGAAAGAGGCGTGGGCGGCCGCCGGTGCCGGCCCGGAGGGTTTTCGAGGCCGTTTTGTGGATCCTGAAGACCGGTGCCCAGTGGCACATGATGCCGCAATGCCATCCGAATTACAAGACCGTGCACCGGCGGTTCCAGAAGTGGTGCCGGACGGGGGTGCTGGATCGAGCGCTGAGGGATCTGGCCGGCGAACTCCGGGACTCCGGGAGGATCGACGGGTCGGAAGCCTTCATCGACGCCTCCTTCGCGCGGGCGAAGGGCGGAGGGCCGGGCGTCGGGCTCACGAAAGTCGGCAAGGGCGTGAAAATCATGGCGATAGCGGACCGGAGCGGGCTACCGCTTTCGGTCAGCGTTCACGCGGCCAACCATCACGAGACGAAGCTCGCGCAGCTGAGCCTCGACCTCTGCCTCTGCGGGGAGCCCGCGAACCTGATCGGCGACAAGGCGTACGACAGCGATCCCCTGGACGCGGAACTGCGCGAACGGGGGGTGGAGATGATCGCGCCGCACCGGCGCAACCGGACGCGGCCCAAGACGCAGGACGGGCGCCGGCTGCGGCGGTACAAGCGCCGCTGGATCGTGGAACGGTTCTTCGCGTGGCTTCAGTGGAGCCGCCGGGTCCTGGTCCGCTGGGAATATCATATGGAGAACTTTCTCGGCTTCGTCCAGACCGCGGCTCTATGTATGTTGCTAAAACATTTTTGAGATAGGTTCTAAGCATTTGTGTCAGCGTAGGTCAGATACGATTCGAGGTGCAGTTCTACGAGATCCGGCGCAACTTTCAAGTCTACGGTACCGACGGCCTGCTCGACCGGATGCCGGGCGCGAAGGGACCGCATCCGAACCGGATCGCCCGGCTATGTCCTGAGATTCAGAAGATCGACTTGGCATGGAGTTACTCGTGAAGTTGTAACGAGTTGGCGTACAGCACGTTATAGGAATCACTGACATTGCGGTATCACTTCTGGTAATGCGAAAGGCGAGGAGTCGGATCGAAGAAGCCATCAGTTCCACCACACCGCGTAGCCTTTCTTTTGCAGGTCGATGGCCAATTCCTCCTCTCGCTCCTCCGCTTCAGATGCGGGGACTGGGTTCAAATGCTCGTACTTTTTCCTCATGAGATTCTTGCCATACTTCCTGGCAATGGGTGAGGCCTTGTGGCCGTCCTTGTGTTGCTGGAAGCGCACCTCAGGGTCGCGCGCAGTCTGACCAACGTACACGCACGGCTTCCTGAAGAGGCCAATGCCCC
Source organism: Longimicrobiales bacterium (assembly GCA_965237885.1). Taxonomy (GTDB): domain Bacteria; phylum Gemmatimonadota; class Gemmatimonadetes; order Longimicrobiales; family Gaopeijiaceae; genus BD2-11. The sequence continues at coordinate 3,456,571 of CBDEGN010000002.1, forward strand.
TGAGCCGATAGTGCGGGCTCCTCTCCCTGAACTTCCGCTTTCGCAACACGGCGTCGTCAAGCCGAATCACGTAGAGGTTTCTGAGGCGTCCTTGGTGCCCGCTGGCTGGACAGTCGGTGGCCCTCGGCTTAACGGCCCTCACTAACCACGGAATCAATCCGCTTGCGTCACGACGCATCCTATTGAGCTCCCTATTGGTCTAGTGGTGACCGTTGCTGCCCTTCGAGGCAGAATCACCGGGCAAATAGGTGGATCTGCGTGCGAAGCTCGCCAAGGTCCCGAAGCGTAGTGCGGAGCAACTGGGCCTGCTCGAAGGTCATGGCGTAGTTGTTGGCGTGGGCGACATCGTTGCGAACCCGCTCAATCGCCCTGAACTTCTTCCCCAGTTTCTTTTTCCCGATGGTGAAGTCGAACGACTTGATGAGGATATCACGCTTGTCGCAGAACTGCGTACACAGCAAGAGATCGACGTCACTGCCTCGCTCGCGCCGATCGCCGTACTCCTTCTCGGCCATACAGAGCCGACATTTGTCTAGGTGTTCGGTCCAGTCGTCCTGCTTCCCAAAATGCCTCTTGATGGCCTCGTACATCGTTAACTCGAATCCGGTTACCAACGCGAAGAGGGCGGCGCGAACCGGCAACTTCTGAAGGTCTGACCACGCGACCATCCCGATGATCTCCTGGCCGGACACCACCAGGAATGGCTTTTGTCGGATTCGGCCGATCACGTCAACAATCGGTGTTCCCGCACCTATCAAGTCCGCCTCGGACAACGGATCCATGTGGTCGCCGACCCTCGCATCATCGCCGTCGCGGCTCGCGGTGCCGATCGCTTGGTTGGAGAGCAGTCCGATCAGGTGCCCGCCGGCGTCATTCACCGGAAGATAGTCGAAGACCGGATCGCGGTTCCGCGCTCGGATTTCAGACACCCGATTGCTCGCGTTACACATCCTGAGTTCGAGGCGCAGAACGGCGATTTGCCCGGCGGTGAGACCCCCATGAACCTCCTCGAACCCTTCGCTCTGCCGACCTGTATCGGGCTTCTGAACCCGCATCGCCATTGTTTGCCGCCTGGTCAGGGGGAATCGACTTGGGACTGTTCCGGCCGCGTCGCCACCAAGAGCCCGCAATTAGCCCCAGAATAGAAGGCTGCCGGCGGCTCGCAGCAACCGTTTCGGCTTCGGTGCATGCCGAGGCCCCTTTGGGTCCTTGGATTGGGCGGGGCGCGACCGTCAGGCGTGCACGTGCACCCCGTGGAGACCCACCGTGACGCTCGTCAACTTCCTTGCCTCTACTGAACGGAAACCCTTGCGCCGTGGAAGACCTACGCAGACAGATACCATGCCCAAGCGGGGGTGGGTGGTGGCCCGCCAGCCGGCGGGACGGACAGACCGCTGAGCAACACCTCGACCGCCCCCGCGGGGTCGTCTGTCTTTGCTATGGCCTCGCTGGTAGCGTCCAGAAGCGCGCCTACGGCCGGGGTCGGATCGTTACCATCCTCGATGGCTGCGATGAAAGCGTTATACATGACCGCGGCCTCGCTAGCCGGATCGTCCTGCGGCACCCAGAAGATGTTCTCGGCGATGTACTCGTCGCGATCTCGGCAGCCTCCTCCCCCCACTCGGCCAGCACCGTCGCGTGCCGCTCCTCGAAGGCGTCCGAGATGTACTTGAGGAAGATCAAGCCGAGCACGACGTGCTTGTACTCGGCCGCATCCATCGAGCCGCGGAGCGCATCGGCCATCGCCCATAGCTCGGTTTCGTAGCCGGTCGTGGCGCCGGTGTCAGTCTGCTTGGTGGCCATCGTCGTCGCTGTCTTCGTGCTTCCATCGCGCCGGTCGAACTGCTAGGCCCGGATCACCGCCCAAGACAAGGCATGTGACGTCGTGCCGTACACTTCGCCGAGGCGGGTCAAGGGATGTCCAACACGTCAACGAAATCGTTGACAACAAAACCGTTGACGCATAGCTTGACGTGTCGGCCCACGATCTCATGGGTTCGCAGCGGCGGCATTCGCCTACGGACGTAGGGAGAAGCATTCATGAAATCATCTACTGGTCGCTGGGTAAGCGGCGAAGACTTCTTCAATCGGGAAAAAGAGCTGAAACTCATCGAGGCCCGTGTCCGCGACGGAAACCACATGGTCATGACTGGCCAGCGCCGCATGGGAAAGACCAGCATTCTACGCGAGCTGGGGCGTCGGCTGGAGCAGAACGGCTGGGTGTTTCTCTTCGCTGATGTGGAGGCGGATCGATCCGAAGAAGACTTGATCGCGAGCTTGGCCAAGGCCGTTCATCCGATCACGCCAATCCGGGCGCGCCTCCTGAGGGGCATGCGTCGCAGGCTGCGCAGACTGGTCGGCCGGGTCGACAAAGTCAGCGCCCATCAGTTTGCCGTCCGCCTCCGTGCCGGCTTGGACTCTGGAAACTGGCGGCGTCACGGAGAAGATCTGATCGCCCACTGCGCCGAACACGAACAACGGGTGCTGATCGTCATCGACGAGGTGCCGATCTTCCTCGCGAGACTGCTCCGTCAAGAAAATGGTGATCGGGCGGTCGACGAGTTTCTAAGCTGGTTGCGGGCCATTTTCCAGAAGGTCGATGGCCGTCAGCTGGCCCTGATCCTCTCGGGCAGCATCGGACTTGCCCCACTGGTCGAACGGCTGGGCATCTCTGATCGAATCAACTATCTGGATCCAATCCGGCTGGGTCCGTGGAACCTTGAGGTCTCCGTCCGATGCTTCGAGACGCTGACGAGGAGCTATGGCTTATCCGCTGACGAACGGAGTAGCGCGGGCGGTCTACGAGCACCTCGGCATTGGCATCCCGCAGCACGTGCAATCCTTCTTTGCCCGTCTGCGGGACTACGTCCGGATGCGCGACCGAAACCGGATCATGCTGGACGACGTCGCGGAAGTGTACCGTACCGAGCTCCTCGGACCGTCAGGGCAGAACGACCTCGCGCACTACGAAGCGCGACTGAGGGATGGCTTGGGTGACACACACCGCTACCGGATCGCAATGGAGATCCTGGCCGAAGCGGCCGTTCAGGGCATCTTTACTGCGGAGGCACACCGTCAACTCGAAAACAGGCATTCCAGGCTTGTAGAGGACGCCTCGCGGCAGGTCGCCGACACCCTCGCCGTCCTCGTCCATGACGGCTATCTCGAACCGCACCCGGATGGCCACCGATTCGCGCTGAACCTGCTGCGCGACTGGTGGAAGGCCCGCTTCCGGCACCACTACAGGCCCTTGGTCGAGAGTCGCGTGATCGCTTTCCGGGAGAGTGACGCCCCATGAGCGGACCACCAAAGCGCACGATACGCAAGTTCAATCCGGGCGTCTTCCAGTCGGACCGGGACATCATCGACCAGTTCGTTGTACGCGAGCGGGAGCTGAGTGTGGTCCTGGAGCTAATCCGCGACAATATCGGTGCTCCTTCCTGCCAGCACACGCTCGTCGTGGGTCCCCGGGGCCGTGGCAAGACCATGCTGCTGGCCCGTGTCGCTGCGGAGCTCCGTACCGATCCGCAACTCCGGCGGGCTCTGCTGCCGGTTCGCTTCATGGAGGAAAGCGTGGAGGTCTTCGACATCGGAGACTTCTGGCTGGAAGCCCTGCTTTACCTGGCGAAGGAGTGCGCTGAGCATCACCCCGGCCTCTGCAGCGAGATCGAGGCGACACACGCAACTCTGGCCCGCCGGACGCGGGGAGAGGACATCGCCGGGCAGGCCAAGGCCACTCTCCTGGACGCGGCCGACCGGCTGGAGAGACGGCTGGTCCTCATGGTGGAGAACCTTCAGAGCCTGTGCGAAGAGTTGGACGAGGACTTCGGGTGGCAACTTCGCCAGTCGCTCCAATCGGATCCCGAAATCATTTTCCTGGGGACCGCCACAAGCCATTTCGAAGCGCTGGATGACGCAGGCGCGCCATTCTTCGAACTCTTTCGCATCCTCCGGCTGGAGCCCCTGAGCACTGCCGAGTGCCAGAAGCTTTGGCACGTGATCACCGGTGAGCAACGTGACGCCAGGCAGATGCGACCGCTGGAGATCTTCACGGGTGGAAGTCCACGCCTCCTGGTGATCGTCGCCGAATTTGCGCGCCACCGTACAATGCCGAAGCTGTTGGAGGAACTGGTGGGCCTCGTCGACGATCACAGCGAGTACTTTCGCGGCAATCTGAACTCCCTGCCCAAGACCGAGCGACGGGTCTTCGCAGCTTTGGCTGACCTGTGGCGACCCGCGACCACTCGTGAGGTGGCGATCAGAGCACGCTTGGGAGTACGGACGACGTCCGCCTTGCTGGGCCGACTGGTCGGGCGAGACGCCGTCAAGGTCGATGGGAATGGAAGAAACCGGCTATACTCCGTCGGGGAACCGCTCCACTGCATCTACTACAAGCTGAGGCGTTGGAGGGATGAAGCGGCTGTCGTCCACGGGCTCATTCGCTTCATGGTGGCCTTCTACGGTCCGGACGAGACCGCAAAGATTCTGGGCTCCCTGCTGGCCGACAAGACACACCACACAGTCTTCCTTCGCGCACAGGAAGATCTCGATCCAAGCCTCGCCGAGATTCCCGCGGGCGGGGCTGCGGCGACCTACCGGGAACTCGTCGAGCGCCATCGGGATCTTTGTGACCCCGAATGGCGGATCCGGGTCGCGGGCGAACTGCTCGCCATCGGCGCGAGGCTTGGGAAATCAGGAGAGGCCGAGCGCTCGATCGAGTACAACGAGGAACTGATCCGGCGTTTCGACTCTATACCGATCTCAGAAGTGCAGACTTCCGTTGCCAAGGCACTCCTCAACAAAGCCGTGGCGACACAGCGCGTCAGCGACCACAAGGCTGCAGTGACCGCGTTCAACGCAGTGGTGAAGCGTTTCGGAGAGTCCGAAGAACCGGACATCCAGGGATGCGTGGGCGCGGCGCTCTTGAGCACGGGATTTCACCATGGTCGACTTGGCAAGCCGGAAGCGGCGATGGCGTCCTTCGACGACGCAATCGGGCGCTTTGGCGAAAGTCCCGCGCCTCGGCTTCGCTTGTGCGTCGCGATGTCGCTCCGAAACAAGGGCTCCACGCTGGCCGGACTCGGATCACCGTCCTCGATGGACAGGGGGATCGCGACTTGGGATGATCTCATCGACCGATTCGGCGAGGACTACGAACCGGACATCCAGATGCAGGTTGCAAACGCTCTGACGAAGAAGGCGGCCGCGCAGATGAAGATGGGCAGGGACCAAGCAGCGGTCGCGGCCTGTGACGAGTCCGTTCGTCGTTACTCGGCAAGCGACCGGTTGGACGTGCGACGCGAGGTGGCCACGGCGCTGGAGCTCAAGGCGATGATTCTGAACCAAATGGGACGGGGTCGGGAAGCTCTCGAAGCTTGCGATGTCCTGGTCCGTGACTTCGGAGGCATCGCAGGGCAAGGCGGAATCCCCGTCGCTTGGCGCGCAATGGGAAGCCAGGTACACGCATTGGTGCTCGATGGTGACGAATCGGCGGCTGCCCGGGGGTTCCAGAAGATGTGTGATGACCTCGATATCGCGGACAACGGGATGGTCCGCAAGATCGTCTGGGACACGATCGATCTGATGGCGGCCGGTGCGAGACCGGGCGTCTTCGCGGACGCACTCGAGGCCAGTGCTGAAGATTGCGAGGAGCTCGTGCCGCTGCTGGCCGCGCTCCGAAAGCTTGCGGGGCGGCCAGAGAGAGTGCCTGAGGAGTTCGAGAAGGTGGTCGGGGACATTGTCCGAACGATTGAGGAACGGCGGGGGTGAGTGGTTACCGAGTGTAGTCGAGTTCTAGTTCTGTTCGCAATTGACCTGGAAGGTACCAAGGGTGTCATCGGCGAAGGCCGTTCCCCCGGCGTTACCCTCTCTGCCAACGCAGCATGAGACACGAGAGGAGCAAACGCTTAGAGTAGGGCGAGGTGGAGAGTTGGAGGATGGGACGAGGAGAAGGAATGAAATCGAACGGAGTCCCCCCTGCTGCGGGGGAGAGGAAGCGAGGCGCGGCGGTCCCGCCGGACCCGGAGGTTTCGGCGAAGGCGAAGCGGCGGCGCTTCACGGCGGGGTACAAGCTGTCGATCATCGAGCAGGCCGACCAGTGCGGGACACCGGGCGAGATCGGTCGTCTGCTGCGGCGCGAGGGGCTGTACAGCTCGCATCTGTCGGCGTGGCGGAAGGCGGCGCGGGAAGGGTCGCTGCGGGAGCTGGCCAGGAAGCGCGGCCCGAAGCCTTCGGCCGGGAAGCGGGATTTGAAGAACCTGCGAAGGCTCGAGCGTGAGAACGCGCGCCTGCGTGAGGAGCTCCGCAAGGCGCGGATCGTCATCGAGGTGCAGGGAAAAGTATCGGGGCTGCTGGGGTTGAGCCTCGGGGACGGGAAGTCCTCTTGAGCGCGGCCGGAGAGCTTGCCGGGCATGTGGGCGTGAGAGCCGCGTGCAAGGCGCTGCGGGTTGCGCACTCGACGTACTACCGTCGCCGGAGGCCGAAGAAGACCGGGCAGCGGCAGCCCCGGCCGACGCCTGCCCGGGCCTTGAGCGAAGCGGAGCGGACGGAGGTGTTCGAGGTGCTGTGCTCGTCGCGCTTCGCGGACCGCGCTCCCGCGGAAGTGTACGCGACGCTGCTGGACGAAGGCGTCTACCTGTGCTCCGAGCGCACGATGTACCGGATTCTGGCCGAGAACCGGGCGGTCCGTGAGCGCCGCGCCCAGCGCAGCCACCCGAACCATCCGAAGCCCGAGGTCGTGGCCCGCGGGCCCAACGAGGCGTGGTCCTGGGACGTCACCCGGCTTCTTGGACCGCGGAAGGGGCAGTACTTCCACCTCTACGTGATCCTGGACATCTTCAGCCGCTACGTCACCGGATGGATGGTGGCGGAGCGCGAAACCGCAGGCCTGGCCGGACGCCTGATCGAGGCAAGCTGCCTTAAGCACGGCGTCCGGCCCCAAGTGCTTACCCTTCATTCGGATCGGGGATCTCCCATGACGGCCAAGTGCACGGCGCAACTGCTGGCCGACCTGGGCGTCACGCAATCGCTGAGCCGTCCCCGGGTCTCGAACGACAACCCCTACTCGGAGGCGCAGTTCAAGACCGTCAAGTACCACCCCGGCTTCCCCGGCCGGTTCTCCAACATCGAGGAGGCGAAGGAGTTCTGCCGGTCGTTCTTCCCGTGGTACAACACCGAGCACCGGCATGGCGGCATCGGCCTGCTCACCCCCGCCCAGGTCCACTTCGGCGATGCCCCCGAGGTGATCCGCCAGAGGCAGGACGTTCTCGCCGCCGCCTACGCCGCCCGTCCGGAGCGCTTTGTGGCCGGCCCGCCCCGGGCCTCGGAACTCCCCGCGCAGGTCTGGATCAACCCCCCACTCCCCGTCAGCGCAGTTGACGGTGAAGATCGGACAGCGGATGGTGAGGGTGACGACGGAAAGGAGGGCTCACTACACTGAATCAGCAACGTGTCTCAAATTCGTTGACAGGTTCCGCACCGCGGCCCTGAACGTAGAGCGCCTGGTAGATGGCTTCGTGCGATATGCGCATGGACTCATCGTCGGGGAAGTCGACCCGTAGCCTGTTGGCGATCTGCTCGGGACTCCACGAGACCGCCCACCGCCGGTCTTGTCGGCGACCGCGACGCCGTCCGATCCAGCGCACAGCGGGGCCCGGCACGGCCGTACCATCTGGAGCCGCGATCAGGCCTCCGAGGCGATCCTGTACATACTGCCTCAGTTCGCCGTTCGTAGCGAGTTTCGCAGGCTTTGGACGTTTCGCTCGCCGATCGGCGTGCCATTGAGCGGTCGTGGCCCGATACTCGAGGTTGCCTCCTCGTGTAGCTGCGTTTCGCCGCAGTTCTCGCGAGATCGTCGAGGGTGAGCGGCCCAAATGCCGGGCGATCTCGCGCACGCCACGACCACGGGCTCGAAGAACGGCGATCTCTTCTCGCTCAACGAACGAGAGATAGCGCCGCGACTGGGGACGAAGATTGAGGGGTGGCATGCCACCACATTCGCGAAACCAGCGCACCCCGACAGCGGGGGACACACCCGCTGCCACGGCGGCCTTCTCGCTCGACAGACCTCGAGCGACCTCTTCCCAGAACCTCTGCCGATGCTCGCGGCGTCCCACCGGCGGACGGCCTGGTGAACGCATCCGTCGACGTAGGGCTCGATCCGCTCCTCGGCGCCTGCTTGCCTCCATCGCAACATCTCCTTGAGGTGTTGCGACGACCGCTTGAATTCACCCAGCGAGCCCCTGTCGGAATGATGCACCACCCGCCCCTTGGGCTTCCGGTTCGAGATCGCCATCGCCAGCGCGCCCTCGACAAGTTCGGCCCGCATGTGCGGCGCCATCGCCCAGCCTACGATGCGGCGGCTCCAGGCGTCGAGCACGACCGCGAGGTACAGCCAGCCCGCCCAAGTGCGCACCTGGGTGATGTCGGCGACCCACAGCTGGTCGGGCCCCTCGGCCGAGAAGTTGCGGTTCACCAGGTCGGGCGCAGGCCGAGCCTTCGCGTCCTTCCGCGTCGTCGCCGTCTTGAAGCGCCTCCGCGTCACCCCCTGAATGCCCAAATCCTTCATCAGGCGCGCCACGCGCTTCCGGCTCACCCGCTCGCCCGCCGCTTGCAGTTCCGCGTGGATCCGAGGGCAGCCATAGGTCTCCCCGCTGCCGCCCCAGATCAACAGGATCTTGCCCTGAAGCTCGATGTCGCGCCGCGTCCGCGCCGAGGGAGGACGCGTCAGCCAGTCGTAGTACCCGCTGGGGGAGAGACCCAGCACCCGGCACATGGCCGCAAGCGGAAACGTGGCCCGGTTCTCCTTCATGAACGCGTACCCCCGCTGGGGATCGAGTCGCTCTCCCTCGCGAACCAGGCCGCGGCTTTTTTTAGGATGTCCCGCTCCATCCGCAGCCGCTTGACTTCTCGCTTCAGACGCAGCAGCTCGAGGCGCGCCTCGGTCGTCAGCCCGTCGCTGCGGCGGCCCTCGTCCAGATCCGCCTGCTTGACCCAGTTCCGGATCGTCTGCTCCGAGGGCTCGAACTCCCGCGCGAGCGATCCCGGACTACGCCCGGATCTCACAAGCTCGACGATCTGCTCCTTGTACTCGGGCGGATACCGCCCTCTGCTTCCCGCCATGACACACCTCCTTGGTTGGCCCAAAGGGAAAGGCGTCCGTCATAGCGGGGCAACTCCAAATCGCGCGCTCCGTACCATCGGTCGCGATGCCGTATATTCCCTTGTTGTGTGTGGCTGCTGCGATGCCGCATCCATGGCGGTGTATGCGGGCTTCAGCGGTTTTTCGCCCGAGGGCAAGTCTCCGAAGGCTCTTCATCCTTCTGCCCAAACCGCGCCAGACCATCTACCCAAAAGGGTCGATGAATTGTATTCGCAAGCGCTCGGCATCATGGGCGACGCCCCAGAGCCAGCGGGCATGGCGCTACGAAAGACTCTTGAGATTGGCCTAAAGACGATCCGACGGAACGATGACGATAAGCTGCCGCTGAAGGCTCGAATAAATCGGGCGGCTCGGGACGGAGATATTACGCCGGAGTTGGGAAAGTGGGCCGAGCGCATTCAACTCGACGGCAATGATGCAGCCCACGCGTATGAAGCTGTCACGCCCGAGAAGATCAAGGACTTGCAACAGTTTACGCACCTTGTATTGATGTACCTTTTCACGCTGCCGGGGATGCTGAAGAAATGGGGCGAGAAGAAGGAAGCCGATGCCTGACCCAAACTTCGTCAACCGCACCGTCTGGACCGGGGACAACCTCGACGTTCTCCGTGGGATCAACTCGGAGTGCGTGGACCTGATCTATCTGGACCCGCCGTTCAACTCGAACCGCCAGTACGCCGCGCCCATCGGCTCGAAGGCCGCCGGAGCCGCGTTTTGATCGGCGGCTCCAAGATCAGCACGGCGTGTTTGGCCAGATCATCGGATATGACCCCCGAATCTTGGACACCCCATCATTGTGGAGTTGACCTCCGGGAGCGACGCTGCGCAGGGTAGAGCCTGGCAGACGCGAAGGAGGTGGGTCATGGCGAGGCGGAGGTACACACCCAAGCTGAAGGCGCAGGTGGTGCTGGAGGTCCTGGCGGGCGACAAGACGCCCGGTCAGGTGGCTAAGGCGTACGGGGTTCACCCGAACTCGGTCGGGCTCTGGAAGCGGCGTTTCATCGAGAGGGCTCCGGAGATCTTTGCGGATGAGACGACGGTCAACGAGTACGAGCGTCGCCTCCGGGATCTGGAGCAGCTGCTGGGCAAGAAGGAGGTCGAGATCGCGCTCCTAAAAAATTTCTTGGGCGGGAGCGGTTGAGCGTGGAGGCGAAGGTGGCGCTGGTCTCCAGTACACGCGAGACACACGGCTTGGCGGCGGCGCTGCGGGCGACCGGGCTGGCGCGCTCGACGTGGTACTACCACACCCGGACCCGGGTGACGTACGCCGAGAAGTACGCGCACCTGGAGGCGCCGCTGAAGGCGATCGCCGAAGCGCACCCGGAGTACGGGTACCGGCGTGCCACCGCGGAACTCAGGGAGACGTACGGGCAGCACGTGAACCGCAAGGTGGTGGAGCGGCTGCACCGGCTGTGGGATCTGCCGTTGCGGCGCGTCTCGCGGCCGAAGCCGAGTGCGATCCGGCGGGCGATCGACACCGCGGGTCTGCGTGCAAACCTGTTGTCGAGACGCAAGAAGGCGGAGATCGGACCGTTCGAGGTCTTCTACACGGACTTCACTGAACTCCGCTTCGCTGGCGGGGTCCGGAAGGCATGGCTGATCCCCCTCCTCGATCACAGGACGAAGTACGTTGCCGGCTACGCGGTCGGGCAACGGGCGAACTCCGAACTGGCGCTCACGGCCTGGAATGCGGCACAGAAGGCTCTCACCCGCTTCCGCGACTCGCTCGGGGGCGTGATCGTCCACCAGGACCAGGATCCCGTGTTCACCGGCTACGCCTGGACCGGCCAGCTGCTCTCGGCGGGCGTGCGGCTCTCCTACGCCCTCCGCGGGCCCGGAGACAACCCCGAGATGGAAAGCTTCTTCGGCCGCTTCAAGGTGGAGAACCGATCCCTGATCCTCGACGCCGAATCACTCACGGAACTCAACACAGTCGTCCGGGATCGGATCAGGTATTACAATCGGGTGCGCCGTCACTCCTCCCTCGGAGACCGGCCACCCTTGGCAATCATTCAGAACCTCTACCGCGAGGGCTGAGCAGCACAACAAACCCAGAGGTCTGATGTACAACTTTTGGGGGTCACTTCAATCGCTCGAACCGACATTCCGCACCGGACCGACCAAGGCAACCCGCGCCCTACCGGACGCACAGGCACATCCTGTACGGGGAGCAGGAGGGGCACTGCACCGGATGCCGGATTCACTTCCCGTTCCGCAATCTCACGGTGGATCATGTGGTGCCGCGCGAAAAGGGCGGCTCCGACCACCGCGAGAACCTGCAACTGCTATGCGGTGCTTGTAACTCGCTTAAGGGGACGAGGACCCAGGCCGAATTGCTCGCCAAGCTCAAGGCGCAAGGCGTGTAGGTGGACAGTGGAAGCCAACAGATAAATGGACCTGTCTTCGCTCGGGTTGGTGGAGTGGCTGACCGTTGGCGCGGCGGCGTTGGGTGCCGTGCTCGGTGTCCTGAACATGTGGAGGGACATTCGTCAGGATCGGGTCAAGCTCCGGGTGTCGTTTCGACCCGTGCAGTCGAGCGAACGGTCCATTGGCGGGGTCGTGACCGTAACCAACCTCAGTTCCTTCCCGGTCGCCATTGATGAGGTGTACGCGGTCGTGCGCGGTCAATCTGACCTGCGCTTCCCACGGTCGTATTCCAAGAACTTCGATGCCTTAGAGCCCCGCCGCAGCAGATCAACCTCCTTCGAGATTTCCGGCAAGACGCGCAACGCCGCGATGTTCGCTCAGGCGCGTAGGTGTTATGTGAAGACAGAATGCGGGAAGCGCGTGACGGTCAGGGGCCTGAGCAGGCATCTACAAGATGAACTGTACATGCTCAAGCGGAGTCTTCCCGAAGACCAGCGTTGGCTACCTGTCTGGCTGACTTGGACAGGTACGGCGCGCGAAGGCCGGACGCCGCCCACGCCAACCGCTCCCGCACCTTGGCCAGCGGTTCGGCGGGAGCATTGACAACGGCGGGAAATCGGTATAAGGGCGCATTGGAGCGCAGCGCGGCGGAACGGTAGGCGGATTTCGAGCACGGCGAGCTGACCGCCCGGGAATGCCACGGCGGCGCTATAGGTGTGGTGGTGGAGACCTTCTTACCTACGCAGCGACGTGCGGGACGCGACGGCTAGGCCGAACGGCGCGCATGGGTGCGCCCACCACCTTAGCCAGGGCATTTATTGGCAAAATGGGTTCTGGTCCGACACTCACGGAAGCCTTCTGGGATTCGCCTTGCCGTCCGCCCAACGCGCCCACTTCTCCGGCACGGCGGCACGTGCAACAACCGACATGAGTTGGCCAGGACGCACGCCATGGTCCGCCAAGAACGCGAAGCGGAAAGTCAGACCGAGTACTGCAACAAACCGCCACAACGGAAATTCGGACGCTTGCGACAAGGACGCAACAGCGAACCACACGGCGACACCCAAGCACAGCGTGGCGCAACCGCTGTAAACGATCCAAGTGCGTGAGTCACTGCGTTGCGGATTGACTGCCTTCATTCCTGCATCCAATCGACTCATGAAATCAAATCACCGTATCCCTTCCTTCCAAGTTGGCTGGGCCCAGTGGTGAAGATAGCGGGAGCCCCACCCTCCACCAGCCTTCCACCCTCCACCCAGATCTCGTCCCCCACCGTCACCGTCGCGTCCGGGAAGAAGTTCCAGCGCACGTAGCCGCCCCCGACCGACCCGCCCAGCTCGGAGTTGTCGCCCAGCGACAGCCTCACCACGGCGTCCCCGTAGCCGTAGTACGGAATCCACGCCTCGCCCTCGGGAATCGCGAGCAGCGGGTTGAACCCCACCGCCAGCTCGCGGAAGGTCCGGCCCGCCTCCCCGGCTTCCTCCATCTCGCGCACCACCCCGTCACGCCCGGTGTCGGCCTCCACCCCCACCACACGACCTCCCTCGAAGCGCAGCACCACCCCTTCCGCGCGTTCACCGCCCCACTGCGCGGGAGGGAAGGCGATCCGCCCCACGACCGTCTCCAGCACCGGCAAGACTCTCGCCGCTCCCGCCGGCAGCTCCACCTCGCGATCGATCAGGTTGCGCGCACGGTCCGCACGCGCAGCCGACGCGTCCCCATCCTGGCGCGTCACCGGTCCGTGGTCCACAAGGAAGGTGATGTCGGTCCCGGCGGGCGTCGTCACCCGCACCGGCCCGTTTCTCAGCGCCGCCTCGAAGGCCGCGAGTGCGTCGGCGAGGGCCGCGTAGTCGGTGTCCAGCACCGCGGTCTGGTAGAGGCGATCTACCCGGTCGTCGACGGCAAGCTCCTCCATCTCGAACGAGGTGGCGCCGGCCCAGTGGAAGTGAACAGTCCGCCCCCGCCCGCGCCGCAGCACGTCCTGCAGCGCGCGGTACACGTCGCTGTCCAGCGTCGGGTCCGCCACGGCACCTGGGAGCTTGACCGCCACATTCACCGTGGCGAGCGGCTCCGCCCACCCCTCCGGCGCAGTCCCCAGGGAAGCCGCGAACTCCGCGGGCCGACTTGCGGCCGAGTCCGCCCCCGCAACCGCCTCACCCGCCCCAAGCACCGCGCCACGTACATCCACCGCACCCAGATCCACCCCGCCAGCCGCCCTGACGCCTGCGCGCAGCAACGGCACGATCGCGTCCCAGCGGCTGCCGCTCTCCCCGACCAGCAGGACGCGTTCACCGGGCTGGAGGTCCATCCGCGCGAGGAGGCTCGCCGAGAGGGCTTCGAAGTCGAGGACTTCGCTGGTGGCGGCGTCCCTGCCGCCTTCCGGCGCGCACGCCGAGAGCGCGGGGATCAGGAAGATCGCCATTGTCATGTCTGCTCTGCGAAGTGTCATCTTGTTTACAGTCCTTGTCCTTGGGGCCGGATCTTCGTGGAATCTGGAATCCAGCTGCATCCCCGCCCAGGATTACGGGATGGATAATGTGACGACTCCCATGCGCCGAAAAGGGACGCCCGACGGCCCCCGTGTCCACAAGCGGCCGTCCACGTGACGAGCCGGAGCGATCGGACGGCCGCGGCCGTCTACGCCGGAAGCGGTTCAGCGCCGCTTCGAGGTGGCGGATCATCTGCTGGCCAGGCGGCACGCCCTTCGGCTGCCCTGGGTAATCGCCTGTCTGGCGGAGACGCCGTCGCTACGCGAAGTTTCCACTGTGCAGATCGTGCAGTCCATCATCAACTGCCTTGCCATCTTCCAACACGATCCATAGCCGTCCGCCAGTAGTCCAGTAACATCCTATAGTACACTGTGTTATCGTCACTTACGGTAATCTTCACATCCCTTGCGGTCTACCGCCATCCGGTGTATTCTTCCCCGTGTAGTGTTGCAATAAGTGATACACTATCAGGGAAGGAACCCATGACGAAGCGACCCAGGACGCTCACCGCCGCCTTCGTGCGCACGGTCAACCGTCCCGGCGTCTACGGCGACGGGCGAGGCGGGCGAGGACTGAGCCTCCGGGTGCACCGGACGAAGACCGGCCGCATCAGCAGGACGTGGCGCCAGCGCTTTCGGATCGAGGGGCGGCTGACTTCGGTCGGGCTCGGGCCGTATCCCGAGATCACGCTCGCCGAGGCGCGCCGGAAGGCGCTGGACAACAGCCGGGCGGTCCGCCACGGCGGCGACCCGCGCGGGCGCGGCGTCCCGACGTTCGCCGAGGCGGTCGAACGCACCATCGAGCTGCACCGCGACGGCTGGAAGGCCGGGAGCACGGTGGCCGAGCAATGGGCCGCGACGTTCCGCCTCCACGCCGTGCCCCTGCTTGACAAGCCGGTGGACCGGATCACGAGCGCGGACGTGCTGGCGTGCCTCGCGCCGATCTGGTCATCGAAGCCCGCCGCCGCCCGGAAGGCCAAGCGCCGGATCTCTGCGGTCTTTCGCTGGTGCATTGGGACAAACCTCCGCCCTGACAACCCGGTGGACCGGGCGGCCGTGGCGCTGCCGAGGGCGAACGGCAACGCGCCCACCCATTATCGCGCGCTGCCGCACCGGGAGGTCGCGGCGGCGCTCCGGGCGATCCGCGGGGTCAGGTACATACATCCCTCGGCGGTGCTGTGCGTCGAGATGATCGCGTTGACGGCGGTGCGGGCCGGAGAGGCGCGCGGGGCGCGGTGGGACGAGATCGACCTGGAGGCGGACGTGTGGACGATCCCGGCGTCGAGGATGAAGGCCGGGCGCCAGTTCTCCGTTCCGCTGAGCACGGCCGCACTCGGCGTGCTCGAACGGGCGCGGGCGCTGGCTCCGGACTCGTCGCTGGTGTTTCCGTCGAGAACCGGCGGGGTGTTGCCGAGGAACGCGCCGGGGCGCGTGCTGCGCCGCGCCGGGGTCGCCTCGACGGTTCACGGGTTCCGGTCGAGTGCGCGGTCGTGGATGGCCGAGTCCGGCGTCCCGGCGGAGGTCGCGGAGGCCTGCCTCGCCCACGTCCCGAGAAGCCGGGTCGTTCAGGCGTATCAGCGCTCCGACCTGCTGGAGCGCCGCGCCGAGGTCATGCAGGCGTGGAGCGAGTACGTCACGCAGCGATAGGCGGCGTGATTCTGAGTGCTCTGCCCCCCCTTGCGGCTCTAGGTGCGCCGCCAGCTCCCCACCGGGGGGCCTTGGCCGCTCCAGCACGCCACCGCGCGCACCCCGTCCGCGGGGCTCACTTCTTCCGCTCCTGGTCAGGGATGACCCGCTCGGCTTCTTCTCGCACGCGGTCCAGCGCCATCAATGCCTTTTTCCGCCGCATGTTGGCCGTCCAGCACGCCGACACTCGCTTGACCGGCCAGCCCAACAGCATCCACGGGATTTGTAACCAGATCACCGCAGCCGCCGCCCCCTCCGCGCCCGTGGCCAGAAGCACCACCATGGCAACCGGCCAGTACGCTAACCACCAACCTTCCCAAAAGCTCATGCGCCGCCCCCTCCGGGGCGGGTCCTTCCCCCCGCTCACGAACCGTACATTTAGGGGGAAGCTGTAGCCGCACCGGGAACAGCGGTAGAAGCGGGGGTCCACGGGTCTGTCTCTTCGTCGGAACTTATGCCCGCACCCCGCACATATTCCAGCACGCGCCATCCCGCACGTCCGGGGGATCATTCCCGGACCCACTCAAAGACCATGCGGAACGACTCCTCCTCCGGGCACCGGATCACGGCAACCAACCGATACGGGTGCTGGCGTCCTAACCATTCCGCAAGCAGGGACCGGTCGCCACCGCCTTCCATCTCCCCCGCTATGGAGCACACTGCGCCCGCCTCACCCATTTGGTAGTTGAAGCCCCCTAGCTCCAACTCCAAGTACGGATTATCCCAAGACCCGGCGACGTGTAGGGGGAGCGCACTGGCGTCCCGCGTCATGGCCTCCTTCAAGGTCCCGGACAGGTCTCCAACCACCCGGCCATCCTCCTCCACAAGACGGAGCCACGTCCAATGTTCCGGCTCGCCGTGTTCCCACGTTCCGCTAACGGGGGGAACGCCAACCACCCTCACGCCCATCAGCACCATGAACGCGAGCACTACCAGCGTCATGAGTACCGCCGTGAGGTTCTTCATCTGATCCCTTCCTTCCGTAGCGCGGCTACGGGTGCCGCTGGTGATCGTCTTGGAAGGAGTACTAGGACCCCGGCTGTCCCGCGTCAATCGTCCACGTACGGGACGGGGACGGAGGTGATCCCGACGCCAAGTCATGCCCAGGACTGGGCGGCGTATCTCGCGGGTGGGAGAGCAGGCACCGAGCCCTGATTTGACCCCGCGACCGGGCTCGGAGGCCGTTTCCCGGCGGTCCACGCACATTCCGGGGTGGATACGGGCCGTAGGATCGCCCCAGATCGACGATCTGGTCTCCGAGGGGTACGGGGTAGGGCGAAATGCGACCGGGCGGCAGGAGCGCCGGGGTACGTCGGCGCGCCGTCCTAGAGTGCTGGCGGCCAAGAGGCCGGGGAGCTTGCTGGCGACGGCCCGGTGGATGCTGTTCCGGGCGGCGACCTGAGAGGCGGTTTCGGCGGCTCCGCCGATGGCTGGCTCACGCTCTTAAGGTGCGTAAGCCAGCCTACGCGATGTAAAACATTCGCGCTCTGGCGAGGGTGGCGCTGCCCCCCTTCGATCCCCCCGGAAACCCCCCCGCTCCGGCAGCGTTCGCGGTTGGGGAGTTCGGCCACTTCCGCGGGGGCCGCTCGGCCCCAGGCGGCCAGTCGCCGGATGTTCTCCCGCCGACCACCGATCACCGCCGGTCGAGGCCGTCGGTTTCGCGGCTGAGTCCGCGTCGTGACCGGCGGGCGGCGTGGTCGGCGTTGCCACCGCTTCGTGCCGGTCCCCCCGGCCTCCGGGACGGACTCCGCCCGTCCCTCCCACCGGGGTCGAGTCCCCCTCCCAACCCCGGACGGAAGGAGGGTCAACCCAACGGCTTGAGCACCTGACGCTGCTTCGAGCCAGCGCCCACGCTGTCGCGACGGCGGCCCGGACCCCATGCCTCGCTCGAATCGCTTATTCCGACGTCGTGAATTCGCGCTGAGATCCCGGGACACCCGGACAGGTTCGGAAGTCCAGGTTACTTCTGGGGGTCATCGGCCTGGATGTACTCCTTGCCCGAATACGACGATCCGGCACGGTTCTGGCGCGGTTCCAGAGCTTCGATCAGCAACGCCTCCAGCGTGCGTATCAGCCGTTCCGGCGTGATGGTCCCGGTCGCCACATCGCCCAACTCACCGTCCTCCGCGACGGGCCGAATACCGAACCAGGAAAACCGTTGCCAGCGACCCGTGAGCCGACCTGAGTGGTGTTGCGCTAGCCGCTGCCAGATCGATTGTTTCGCAGTTTGGCCAACGTAGACCACCACTCTGTATTCGTCATACAGGAGGTATACGCCGTGCTGACCGGCGAGGTTTACTCGGTCCGCCTTGGAGTGTGATCGACCGAACAACCGCGGCTTGCCGGCCCAATTCACTCGGTCACGTTCCCAGTACACGCCGAACGCCTCGAGGGACCCGGATTCCGCGTCATCGTCAAGTGCAGCGTCGGACTTCCCACCCGTCTTCAATCCGTATTCGCCACGTCCGGTGCGCTCAAACACTCCAGCCGACCCTTCCTTCTGGATCACGGTACTGATTGTGGCATTGACGGTCGAAGCTGGAGTTGCGCCAGCCGTGGTCTTCAGGCCCTGGTCGAGAATCCGATCCGCAATGTCCTTGTAGTGTAGCGGTCCGTCAGCGTCTTCGAGCACCTTCTGGGCGGCATCCTTCCACGACATTTCGGCCACGGCGGTTCTCCGAGGTTTGGGTGGTAGTGGCGTACCCAAGCTGCATGGCCAGCGGCCGGCGGGTCAAGGCAATTGGAAGAGACGCCGGGGAAGGTCGTGCTGGGACGTAAGCGGGGCCTTGGAGGTGAAAGGGGGACACTTCGTCGGTTGCTCGGGTCGCCATCCAGGGCGAACCGGAAGGAGGTCAAGCCCACGGCCTTACCGAACAGTTACGTCCGGCGACTTCCGATGTCGTCGCATGGATTCCAGCACAGAATCGGGTATCTGAAGTGATACAGCACTCAGTGCGATGTACGCTAACCTATTGTGTCACTGGAGGTTGCGGTTTCTTCGGACCAGTCCATCATCGAGTGGCGTGTGGAGGGGAGCAGGCTGAGCCGGTCGCGACCTGACAGGACGCACACACACACACACTGCCACACGGGCCGACGGGTGCAACGTAAACTGTTGCAGGAGTAACGCTTATGGAAGTGCCATCGCGAACTTCCTGTACACGAGTGAGAGAAGGGCTGCGGAGGCGTCGGCGAGGGAGTGGGCTGGCGCTCACGCTCTTCTCCGTCTTGGCCTTCACGGTAGCGACCCGGGCTCTCAACGCCCAGGAGCCCGCGACGCCCACCGCGAGCGCGAACTGGGACCCGGTTGCGACCTTCTCGGTCGTGGGCTACGACCCGGAGACCGAGGAGGTCGGCGTCGCCGTCCAGTCGCGGGTGTTCAGCGTGGGCAACGGCGTCATCTGGGGCGAGGCCGGGGTGGGGGTGGTGGCCACCCAGGCCGTGGTGGACGTGAGCTACGGCCCCCAGGCGCTCGCCCTCCTGCGCGAGGGGCATTCTCCCGCCGAAGTGGTAGAGCGCGTGCTGGCCGCCGACCCGAATCCCGACCCGGAGCGGTGGGCCGTCGAGGGGCGCCAGTTCTCGGTCATGAACGCGCAGGGCGAAGTTGCGACCCACACCGGCCCGCGCGCCAGCGACTGGGCGGGGCACCGCATCGGCCGCTACACCTCCGCGCAGGGCAACATCTTGGCGGGCCCCGCGGTGGTGGACGACATGGTCACCGCCTTCGAGAACACTTCGGGGCACCTGTCGCTCCGGCTGGTGGCGGCCCTGGAAGCCGGCCAGGCGGCAGGCGGCGACACCCGCGGCATGCAGTCCGCCGCCTTGCTGATCGTCAAGGAGGACGGTGGCGTCTGGCTCAACAACGATGTGGTGCTGCGCCTCCAGGTGGACGACCATGACGAGCCCATCGCCGAGCTGCGCCGCCTGGTGGAGATGGCGGCCGAGAGGCGGGCGCGCCGGAGCCGGCGGTGACCTACGGGAAGGTCGTCGAGGCATCGGTCAGAGCTGTGGCCTGGGCCGGAGCCCACCACCGAAGAGTTTTCGAGGGCTTGATGACCCTGGCCTTCATCGGCTACTGGTTTGAGACCGACTGGATGCTGATCAAGTTTTGCATACCCATTGCAATTGGCTGTTGGTGGTGGGAGGCGCACAAGCGCTGGAAGAGAGGTCGGGAAGTCGAGGCGGAGTAGGCCGGGGTGCGACACGCGTGGCATGCAGGCCGCCGCCCTGCTCATCCCGTGGCGTTTAGTACCGGAAGGAGGGGCCATGCGTGAACAGAACGACAACGCCGTGCGGTTCCTCTATAGGGCCGTAGTGTGGGTCGACGCCTACCGCCTGAGAGTGTTTTCCGCCTCGACAGTGGCAGCCGCGACAGCGTACTGGCTGACCGGCTCAGCGTTCCTGGAGCTTGTGGCCCTCACAAGCCTGATCACGGTGCTCGTGAATCTGGGGCGGGAGGCTGTGAGTCGCTGGGGGAGGGGGCGGGCCGGGTCCTGAGAGAGCGCGAACAGGCTGCCGCCGATCGGGTCCCTATCGAGCTGGACGCTACGGGATGCGGGCAAGCTTCCGCGTGCCGTCAGTAGGGAGGTACCAGACTTGACCTCAGCCGCCAGAAGCCTAAACTACTAGCGATACCCCTTGCGGTTTCGACCGCAGGGCGCGGGGCCTCTTCGGAGGCCCTTGCTTTTTGCAGCAGGTGTCGATGCGTACCTTCGTCTATGTTGACGGCTTCAACCTCTACTACGGGGCGCTCAAGGGAAAGCCGTGGAAGTGGCTTGACCTCCCTGCGGTGTTCACGAAGGTACTGCAACCCCAACACGATATCCTGACGGTCAAGTACTTCACGGCTCGCGTGTCGGGCACGCGGACCGACCCATCAAAGCCGCAGCGGCAGGATGTCTACATCCGCGCCCTTCAACGGCACCGCCCCGAGGTTGAGGTCTATTTCGGGCACTTCCTGAGCCACGCGGTCTGGGCGCCCCTAAAACGGCCGATGGGCGGCACCCGCATGGCGCAGGTGATCAAGACCGAGGAGAAGGGCTCGGACGTCAACCTTGCCGTCCATCTCTTGAATGACGCTTGGCTCCAGGCCTACGACTGCGCGGTCGTAGTAACCAACGACAGCGACATCGCGGAGGCGATGCGCCTCGTCAGGCTGCATCACGGCATACGAATCGGCCTTCTGACACCTGGAACCGGCAGACCATCGCAGCAACTGAGAGCGCATGCGGACTTTTCGAGACATATCCGGCCGAATGCGTTGGCGAACTCTCAGCTGCCGGATCCGATTCCGGGCACCAACATCCGAAAGCCTAGGGTTTGGTAAGGGACCACGGCTTCTTCGAGAGTGCCGAGCGTGGCGTGACCACGCCGAAGGTGGCGGACCAGGCGCCGTTCAGGGTGGGATCGGGCTCCGGCGCGGTTACCTCGGTCTCGCCACTGCAGGCCAGGACGAGCAGCAGGAATGGGTCAGGGTTCTCATGGCATATCTCTCCGTGGGCATGCGCCCATCGCGACCGACGGTTCACGATGGTAGCCCTGCAATTCCTACGCCTGCTTCCCCTCAACCCCCTTCCGCGCCACCGCCTTCGGCACCTCGGTCGGGCTGGCGCCGCCCAGCAACTGCTCCGTGAAGTCCAGCCGCTCCTCCACCGAACCCAGGTGGTAGGCGATCTCGGTCACGTCCCGGCGGATGCCCTCGAGCTCGGCCCGGGTCGGCGCGCCGGTGGCGCTCACGCCCGGGATGCGGCGCATGAAGAACTGGGCGAGCAGGATGCCGGCCGCGCCGATCATCCCGCCACTGACGAAGACCGCTACCAGCGCTACCCAGAACTCCACTCCCATTGCTGGCTGCCTCGTTCGAGGAAATCCGCGCCGGCGCCGCGCTTCGGCGGACCCGCGTCAGAACCGTTTATCGTGCGAACGCGCGGGATGGTTCCCCGCCCGGTTGCGCGTGGGAAACGCCAGGTGAGCCCGCAAGCTCTTGCCGGACCTTCCGCGACGGATTCACTTGTGCAAGACCGTCGCCGAGGCCCGCCCGCATCGTCCCTCCATCAAAACGAGCCCTACCATGAACGCCATCGTCAGGTTTCTCGCCAGTCCTTTCGCGCCCGCTCTGACCGTGGTCGTGCTCGCCCTGGGTTCCGCTGACACCGGCGCTGCGCTGGCGCCTCAGGAATCGGAAGCCCAGGCCGATCCGGCCAACTATGACCTCGCCGCCCGCTTCGCGCCCTATCGCATCCAGGAGATGGTGCACAGTACCTCGGTCGATCCGCGCTGGATCGAGGGGACCGACAAGTTCTGGTACGAGTGGGAGAACGCCGACGGCAAGTTCTTCTACATCGTCGATCCCGGACGCAGTTCGCGCACGCTCCTCTTCGACAACGACCGGATCGCCGCAGAATTGACACGCATCACCCGCGATCCCTGGGACGGGCAGCATCTGCCGATCCGCAACATCCGCTTCATCAGCGACGACGTGCTCCACTTCGAGGTGGAGTCCTCGCAGGACGAGGAGGTGGAAGACGACGACGAAGAGGAAGTGGAGGAGGATCAGGACGAGGAGGAAGACGACGCCGGCAGCTCGACCCGCAAGCGTGTCCATCACTTCGAGTATACGGTCTCGACCCGGACCCTGCGGGAGCTTGAGGACTACGAGGCGCCCGACGATCATCCGGATTGGGCGAGCGTGTCCCCCGACGGCGAGACCGTGGTCTTCGCCAGGGAGCACAACCTGTGGATGATGAGCGGGGCCGACTACCAGAGGATTCTGGATGCCCGCCGGGGCAAGTCCGGGGACGACGCCGACGACGCCGAGGAAGACGTCGAGGTCGAGGAAACGCAGCTGACCACCGACGGCGAGAAGTACTACACCTACGAGGCCAACTACACCGGACGCGGGGAAACCAACGTCACCCTCGAGGAGAACATGGACGACCGCAAGGCGGCGTCGATCTCCTGGGCCAAGGACTCGCGCCGCTTCGCGCTGGTGCGGCGGGACAATCGCGAGGTGGGCGAGCTCTGGGTCGTGCACGTGGTGGGGAAGGGCAACGACCGCCCGGAGCTTGAGGCCTATTCCTATGAGATGGCGGGGGAGGAGTCGGTGACGCAGGAGGAGATCGTCGTCTACGACCTCGCCTCGCAGAGCCAGGTGACGGTCGCGCACGAGCCCTGGAAGGACGAAGACCTGCGCGTCACCAGCCAGCGGCAGTTCGACTACCCGGATTCCGAGGAGCCGGATCGCTCGCTGTGGATTTCGGACGACTCCGAGGAGCTCTACTTCGAGCGCCTGAGCCGGGACCGCCACCGCGCCGCGGTGATGGTCGCCGACGCCGGCAGCGGCGAGGCGCGCATGCTCTTCGTGGACAGCCTGAACACATACATCGAGACGCGCCCGCTCGAGATACTCGCCAACGGCGACATGCTGTGGTGGTCGGAGCGTGACGGTTGGGCTCATCTCTATCTCTACGGGCCCGACGGGCAGGTGAAGCAGCGGCTCACCGAGGGCGCCTGGCACGTGGACGGCATCGTCGGCGTGGACGAGGCGCGCGGGTTCGTGTTCTTCACCGGGCAGGGCCGCGAGGAGGGGGAGGATCCCTACTACGCGCACCTCTACCGGGTCGGTCTGAACGGCACCGGGCTCACCCTGCTGAACCCGGGGGACTACGACCACCAGTCGGAGATGAGCGAGTCCAGCCGGTTCTTCGTAAGCAACTATTCGCGGGTGAACACCGTGCCGGCTTCGGCCCTCTTCGACCCCGCCGGGAGGCGGATCCTCGACCTGGGCGAGGCCGACTTCAGCGCCCTCGAGGCGGCCGGATACGGGTTCCCGGAGCCGTACCGGGTCGAAGCCGCGGACGGCGTGACCGACATCTACGGGGTGATGTACAGGCCCTACGACTTCGATCCGTCAAAGACCTATCCCATCGTCGCCTACGTCTATCCCGGGCCGCAGACCGAATCGGTGTCGAAGTCGTGGTCGGCCAACCCGTACGAGCAGGCGCTGGCGCAGTTCGGCATGATCGTGGTGACCATGGGGAACCGGGGCGGCCATCCCGACCGCTCCAAGTGGTACCACAACTATGGATATGGCGATCTGCGCGACTATGGACTGGCGGACAAGAAAGCGGTCATCGAGCAGCTCGGCGACCGCCATGACTATATAGACATAGACAAAGTAGGAATATATGGACATTCAGGAGGCGGTTTCATGTCCACCGCCGCCATGCTGGTGTATCCGGACTTCTTCAAGGTCGCGGTGTCCTCATCGGGGAACCACAACAACGACGTGTACAACCGGTCCTGGTCGGAGACCCACCACGGGGTGAAGGAAGTCGTGGACGACGAGGGCGACGTGAGCTTCGAATACGACATCGAGCGCAACTCGGACCTCGCCGCCAACCTGAAGGGCCATCTCCTGCTCACCACGGGGGACCTCGACAACAACGTGCATCACGCCGGCACCTTCCGCATGGCGGAGGCGCTCATCCGCGCCAACAAGCGCTTCGACTTCTTCACGTTCCCGGGCCAGCGCCACGGCTACGGCGACATGAGCGACTACTGGTTCTGGCTGCGCGCGGAGTACTTCGTGAAGCACCTGTTGGGCGCCGACCACTGGAACCCGGACATCGTTCCGCTGCAGGTGAACGCGCCGAAGACGCGGTGAGGGGGGCGGCAGAGGTGGTCGATTTCTGTAGCGAGGAGTGATCCAGGATGAGAGCCCCCGCGTCTCCTATCGGCGCTACACTTGTCGTCAGCGTGTTGTGGCTGTCCACATTGCTGCTATCTTACAAGGTCGAAGCTCAGATTCCCGGGAACCGGGTCTACGCCTGTTCGCTCGACCGGACTGGCCTGGATGGGACGGTGGTGGCCGAGCGTTCCGCGATGACGGATCTGGACGCTCCCGTCCTGCACTCCGCCTGGTTTGCGCCCAACGGATTGATCGTCGAGGTCGACAGGACTGCCAAGCGCGTCATGGTCCTGGACACCGATCTCAACCTGGTCCGCGATATCGGACGCCACGGGCCGGGCCCTGGCGAGTACGCGGATCCCATGGCTGCGGTCATGGACGGAAACGGAAGGATTCTTGTGGCCGACGGCGCCGGCGGCTACGGGAGCGTGATCGTGTACGGGGAGGACGGCGGCTTTGTTCGAGAGGATGCGCTCAGGATGACCCTTACGCCGAGCGGAATGGCTACGGATGGTGAGGTGGTGGGTCGACGCCAGCGGCGATGTCTACGTCGGGTTCACCGAAGGTTATGAGATCTGGAAGATTACGGGACCAGAAGAGTACGAGGTCGTTGTTCGCGGCTGCGTACCCGAAGGTGCCCTCGACGTGTTTCGCGCCGAGGACGAGGCACCAGGCAGATCTGGTCCTCGAGGGCTGAACCTGCGATCCGGCGAGCGCCGCTCGTACCAGGTGATGGCTGACTTCGCAGTGTTGCCCGATGGACGGATGCTGACTCGCGCGGGTCTCTTCGTTGACGAAGGAGGCAGGCGCTCTCACGAACTCTATTCATCCGGAGGCGAGTTGCTGGGTTCGTGGTCGCTCGGCCCCGGGAGAATGCTGACAGGCTGGACGGTGATGGACGGGAACGATCCGACGCGACACCTGGACTGGGCTCCATACGACGGAACGACCAGGCTCGTCCAATTCCCGCCCATTGGTGACATCAATTGACAAGAGGGAGACTCCTGGCGGCCGCCCCGAAATCCTTGATGCACCTGTCGATACGGGGTCCGGCGAAGTAGCTTGAATCAGCCCGGGCGATCAACCCCGGAATTGGCCAGGACTGCGGGTTATAGCAGCTGCAACCGTGACGTTGCGGACGGCCGAACCTTGACTCCTCTTTGCAGGAAAGGAAGACCGGGGATGAACGAGCATCGGCAGATGCAGAACCCGCCTGCCGTGCCCGATAATACGGTTTCTATCATCGGGTCCGGGACAAGCGTAGTGGGTCACTGCAAGACCGCAGGCATTGTCCAGATCGAAGGCAGCGTGGAAGGCAGCGTGGAGTCCGGGAACACCATCACCGTCGGGAAAGACGGGGTGATTGTCGGCGACATCATCGCTCGCGATGCCGTTATCGCCGGCAGGATTCACGGCAAACTGATGGCTACTTCGCTGGTGGAACTTCAGGCTTCCTGCCATGTGGACGGCGAGATCGACACCGATCGCATCGTTATCGAGGAGGGAGCGATGGTCAACGTGACCATCAAGACGGGCAGCGCAGCTTCGGCGCCCTGAAGCGGTAGTGCTCACCGCACCGGCGGGGTGACGAAAGCCCGCTGGCCTTTCAGGTCGAGACGGTCGCCGTCACCTTCGCCAGGCCTCCGCATGCGGGATCCCGCGGCTGAAGAGCACCTCGAGTCCCGGAGCCCGTGGCACCGCAGCGTCCGCGTCCGCCTGGGTCAGGACGCTCGGGGGCAGGTCTCGCAGGATGCCCTGGATTTGCCCGGTTCGGGGGTCGCGCAGGATTGCCATCGGGCGATTGCTGTCCTCGTCCAGGGTGGCCGATCCGCCGGGTCCGGTGAGCGTCACGCTGGCCAGGTTGCCCTCCCACCCGGGCCGCACCGGGAGCACGAAGATGAAGCTGGAACTGCCATCGCCGTCGGCTACTTCCGGCATCTCGAAGTCTACGGAGAAGAGTTCGGTCCCGGCGCCGGTCCGGCCCGTGAGCCTGTAGTCGCCGGCCGAACGCGGAAGCGCGGGCGGGGCGTCGATCACGAAGACCGGCTCCAGGAACGGCACACTGCCCGCGTCGATCCCGCCCCACAGAAGCAGGGCCTGGGTTGCGACCGTATCCAACGCTGCCTGGGCATTGCCCGCGTCGTTCAAGTGGAGGCGGACGTTGTCCGCGTCGTGGGCGACGACCGAAAGGAGCGGGACCAGGAGGAACAGGGCCTTGATGGCTACCCTCCGGGGCTCCTCCTCGGCGCCCGGCACTGCGGCCACGCACCCGGCGCGCCCGTGTTCTCGTTGCGCGGCAGCACCCGCTGGGTGACGTCCATGCGCTCGGGGTCCTCCGACGCCATGTAGGTGAGCATGGCGGCCAGGGTCGCGTTGTTGCGCAGGTCGTCAAAGACGATCTTGTCGAAGGTGTCGCGGTTGGTGTGCCAGGTGTACTGGCGGTAGTCCGGATAGTTGGACTGGAGCCGGAAGCCGGGCGCGGGCTTGCAGATGAAGGACATGTGGTCCGAGCCGCCGGTCTCGGGCACGCCCGGGACGTCCAGTTCGATATGGCCGGTGATCTCGGGCGGGATGCGCTCGAACCAGCGGGCGAAGTGCTCTCCGGCGCCCAGGAAGCCCTGCATGCGGATGAAGTCGATGCGCCAGGTGCCGTTGTCCTGGTTGAAGGAGGCCTGGAGCCCGTCCACCACCTCGGGATTGTCGGCCGCGAAGGCGGTGGAACCAATCAGCCCCTGCTCCTCGCCCCCCCAGTGCCCCACCATGATGGTGCGGCGCGGGTTGGGGTAGGTCTCCCTCAGGATGCGCATGGCCTCGTGCATCATGATGGTGCCGGTGCCGTTGTCGGTCGCGCCCGAGGCGCCGTCCCACGAGTCCAGGTGCGCGCTAAGCAGCACGTATTCGTCCGGGAGCTCGGTGCCGGGGATGGTGGCCACCACGTTGAAGGAGGGCACGTCGCCCAGGAATTCGGCGTCCGCTTCCAGACGGATGCGCGGCCCTTGGCCGCGTGACGCGAGCCGGTGGATTAGAGAGTAGTCCTCGCACGCCAGGTGTATCGAAGGGATCTCGCGGGTCGAGGAGGAGAAGATCTTGTCGACGCCCCAGCCCTCGGACCAGCGCCCGGTAATGAGCCCGAGCGCGCCCGCTTCCTCGAGCCGCTGGGGGCCATTGGGCATGAACGTCCGCTGATAGCTGATCTCCGATTCCATTCTGGCCGCTTCGCGCGCTTCGCTCATGCGCTGGAAGGACTCGGGCCTGGCGTGGTCCATCCACGACTGGTCCTCGCGGCAGGTGGGTTGGGCGAAGGAGACGGCCACGAACTTGCCCTCTGCCGAGGGCAGCCAGGCATCCATCTCAGCCGCGCTGGCGAAGTTGGGGAGCGCGATGACTTCGCCCTCCACGGCCCCGTCCGTGCCGGGGCTCCAGGCGAGCAGCGTGCCCTCCAGCGTGCGCCTGCGGGGCTCCAGCATGTCGATGTGGGTAAAGCCGCGGTCCCATCCGGTCCAGGTGCCGTACTCCTGACGCTCCGCCTCGATGCCCCAGCGTTCATAGTTGGAGATCAGCCAGTCCGCCGAGCGCGAGAAGGCCGGCGAGCCCATCAGCCGGGGGCCGATGGAGTCGAGCAGGGCCTGCGCGAGGTCGAAGGTCTGGCTCCCCGAGCCCATCCCCTCCTCCCACATGGCCTGAATGACCGGGTCGTCGGAGGGGAAGGTCTGGGCGGGAAGAGGCGCCGCGAGCGAGAGGGCGGCCGCGGCGAGAAGAATGCGTCTGATGCTCATGGGATGGTTCCTTCGTCTGCGGATGTTGTCGCAGGCACTGTGCAGATGCGGTGAGAGTCGGGTTCACATGCGTGTCGGGAGCTGCGCGCGCGGGTTCCAGCGCGCAGGGCTTCAAGCCGTCAGGATGGGCCAAGACGCGGGAAAGCGCCAGCCGAAGTTGCAGGGCGGAAGGTGCCGTGGCATCCTGACAGGCCCGGCCCTCTCGCCCACGTCCCGGAGGCGAATCATGACGCGCGCTCGCTTGCTGCTGTCGACTCTCGGTTGCCTTTCGCTCCGATTCCTCTCCGTTCCGGCCCTCGCCGCGCTCACCACCTTGCCTGCCCAGGCACAGCGCTTCTCGATCGAGGATGTGCTCAGTCCCGGCTATCCGGTGCAGCTGGTCGCCGCCAGGGCGGCCGACCGCATCGCGTGGATCGAGTACGAGGAGGGGAAGCGCAACGTCTACACGGCGGCGGCGCCGGACTTTGCGCCCGTGCGGCTGACGCGCTTCGAGGAGGACGACGGGCGCGACCTGTCGACGCTCCGCATCTCGGACGACGGCTCCACCCTGGTCTTCCTGCGCGGGCACACCCCCAACCGGCAGGGATGGATCGCCAACCCGGCCAGCGATCCCCGGGGCGCCGAGCGGGCGGGGTGGGCGGTGAGCACGGGCGGGGGTGACCCCTGGCGGGTGGC
This sequence comes from Longimicrobiales bacterium, assembly GCA_965237885.1. GTDB lineage: Bacteria > Gemmatimonadota > Gemmatimonadetes > Longimicrobiales > Gaopeijiaceae > BD2-11. Next base: position 3,485,412 of record CBDEGN010000002.1, read on the forward strand.
GGAAGCCTGGAACCTGGCGCTCTCGCCCGACGGGGCGTGGGTGGCCTGGGACAGCGACGGCGACATCTACCGGGCGCCGGTGAACCCCGGGGTCGCGGCCGGCGACCCGGAGCGGCCGCTGTTCAGCGTGTTCGGCAGCCAGGGCGACCCGGCTTGGTCGCCGGATTCGCGCAGGCTGGCCTTCGTGAGCGACCGGGAGGACCACAGCTTCATCGGCGTCTACGACACCGAGAGTCCCGGCATTACATACCTGGGCCCCGCGGTCGACCGCGACACCAGTCCGACCTGGTCGCCGGATGGAACCCGGGTCGCCTTCATCCGCAGGCCCGGGCTGCCCTTCGGGGCGCGAGCGGAGCGGGGGGGCGCCACCGGGGACAGTGCCACCGAGGACATCTGGCCCGAGGGGATGACCGAAGCCCGCTTCGCCGGCGGGTACGACTTCTCCATCTGGGTCGGCGACGCGCGCACCGGGGAGGCGGCCGAGGTCTGGCACAGCCCGCCCGGCGACAGCATCTACCGGGAGGTGCGCGAGGTCACCTGGGCCGGCGATCACATCATCTTCCAGGCGGAGCCCGACGGGTGGCGCCGCTACTACGCGGTCGCCGCGGAGGGGGGCACGCGCGATCCGGTCGAGCTGACTCCGGGCGACGGGATCGCCGAGTACGTTTCGCTATCGGCGGACGGGGGAACCCTCTTCTACGCCACCAATGCGGGAGACATCGACCGGCGCCACCTGTGGAGCATGCCCACCGGGGGCGAAAGGGCACGACAGCTCACCCGCGGCGACGGCGTGGAGACCTGGCCCGCGGCGCTGGCGAGCGGCGAACAGGTTGCGGTTCTGAGCGCGAGCGCGAGCCATCCCCTGACGGTGGCGGTTGTGCCGGCCTCCGGCGGGGAAGCGAGGACCATCCGCGAGCTGCCCGGCCGCTTTCCCCTAAGCCAGCACGTCGTCCCCGAGGCGGTGACCCTCGACGCGGAGGACGGCTTCGAGTTCTACAACCAGCTCTTCCTGCCCCCGGACCTCGAGCCCGGCGAACAGCGCCCGGCGCTCGTCTTCATCCACGGGGGATCCCGGCGGCAGATGCTGCTCGGCTACCACTACATGCACTTCTACCACATGGCCTACGCCATCAACCAGTACTTCGCCAACAAGGGGTACGTGGTGCTGTCGGTGAACTACCGGAGCGGCATCGGCTACGGCCGCGATTTCCGCAACGCGCCCGGACGGGGGCGCGAGGGGAACACCGAATATCAGGACGTCAGGGCCGCCGGGGAGTATCTGAGAGACCGCGCCGACGTGGATCCGGCGCGCATCGGGCTCTGGGGGTTGTCATATGGAGGCATCCTCACGGCGCAAGGTCTGGCGCGGGACTCGGATCTCTTTGCCGCCGGTGTGGACATCGCCGGCGTGCACCTGTGGGGCAACTCCATCGACCCCGAGTCGGTGTCGTACCAGTCATCGTCGATCTCGGAAATAGAGAACTGGACTTCGCCGGTTCTCCTTATTCACGGCGACGACGATCGCAACGTGGCTTTCTCCCAGACCGTCGGTCTGGTGCAGCTGCTGAGGGCGCAGGGCGTGCCCCACGAGCTCATCGTCTTCCCGGACGACGTGCACGACTTCCTGCTGCACGAGCGCTGGCTGACCACCTTTGGCGCCACGGACCGGTTCTTCGACCGCTACCTGATGGACGGCGCGGCGGTGGCAACGGAGGGCAGGCGGTAGAGGCTCGTTACGCCGTCACGATGGGCCAGGGGGTCCAATCCCTCCACTTCCCGCGGGTGAAGTCGGGGAACGGGACCGGTGCGCTGCCCTGGGCGACGCTGATCTCCGACAGCTCGCAGACCGCGCTCATGGCGGCCGCGTCGTAGACGTTCATGTCCGTGGGTTCGCCGCGCCGCAGGCACTCGACGAGCCGATAATCCTCCATGAAGTCCATGCCGCCGTGGCCGGCGCCGATGGAGGCCTCGCGCAGCGCGCTCCAGAGCGGGTGCTCGAACTCCCCGTACCAGGCTTCCGCCTCGTCCCACTGATGGGACGGGCTCCGGCCCTCGATGTAGACCCGGTCCGGGTAGCCCTGGAAGATGCCGCGCGTGCCCTGGACCTTGTTGATGCGGTCGTAGGGGCGGGGCAGGTTGGTGTCGTGGGCGATGTAGATGGTGCGCCCGAGCGCGGTCTTGATGAGGCTTCCGTTGACATCGCCCAGGGCGAAGGTCTCGGCGCGCTTGGGATGGCCTTCGGGGTAGTGCGTCGCCGCCCACTCCTCGAGCCCCCGTGACGGGCTGCTCATCGACACCAGATGGTCGAAGCGGTCGCCCCGGTTGATGTCCATGCAGTTGGCGACCGGGCCCAGGCCGTGGGTCGGGTAGAGGTTGCCGTCGCGCGTCCAGGCGTGGGCGCGCCGCCACAGTCCCTCGCCCTCGTCGGCGAACTTGATCTCGCGCAGGTCGTGCAGGTAGCCGCACTCGGCGTGCAGGATCTCTCCGAGCAGCCCCTGGCGCACCAGGTTGAGGCAGAGGAGTTCCGGCCGGCCGTAGTTCACGTTTTCCATCATGGCGCAGTGGCGGCGCGTGCGCTCGGCCGTCTCCACGAGCCGCCAGCAGTCCTCCAGCCTGTAGGCGGCGGGCACCTCGGTGGCCGCGTGCTTCCCGTTCTCCATGGCGGCGACGCACACCGGCACGTGCCAGCGCCAGGGCGTGGCGGTGTAGACCAGGTCGAGGTCCTCCTCGGCGCACAGGCGCTCGAAGTCGCGCTCCCCGCGGGTGTAGAGGGCCGGGCGGGGGTGCCCCGCCTCCTCGACGATGGCGGCGGCCCGCTCGGCGTGGGCCTCCACGACGTCGCAGACGGCGGTGATGACGCACCCGTCGATGCGCACGAGGTTGCGCACGTGCGCGGTCCCCATCCCGCCCACGCCGACGAAACCGATGCGCACCGGGTCGAGGGGCGGGGCGGCGAGGGGTCGATCGGGCGGAGCTGCCAGTCCCTGCGGGATAGCCGCGGGGGCTTGGGTCGCCACCGAAGCTTCGGTCCCCGGCCCGGCGCACCCGGGGGTCGCGCCGGCCGCCAAGCCCAGCGCGCCGGCTTTCAGGAAGTCCCGGCGGTTGAGCCCGCCTGATCTCACGTTTTTGTGGCCGTCGCCAGATTCGTCGTTCATGGAGAAGCCGTACCCGAGGGTCGCGCCGGGCGTTCCGGAGGAGGGGTTCAGGGAAATCCGACGGCGAGCCGCGTCCCCTGAATTGCGCGCACGCTGATTTGTCCGGCGGTCTCATCTACCGCTCGGCTCACGTCCTCGAGCATCCCGTAGTCGTGCCAGACCAGCGTGCCGCCGGGGCGGAGGACGCTAAGAGCGTTGAGAGTGTCGGAGCGGACGTAATCGTATGTGTGGCAGCCGTCGATGAAGATGAGGTCGAATGGCGCGAAGCGGTCCCAGTCGAAGCGCGCGGAGTCGTCAAAAAGCTGCGTGATCCTGTCTCGGAGAGGAGAGTCGCGGAACTGGATTCCCGTGATGTCCCCGACCACGGCGTTCTCCTGAATGCTCGGCACGTCCAAAGCGAAATCGCCGCCCCAGTCGGCGGGCAGGTCGAGAGTAAAGACTCGCGCACCGGACGGGCAGTTGGCTGCCAGGTTGAGAGTGGTGTTGCCGTCGAAGGTGCCGATCTCCAGCAGCCGGTGCGGCTTGAGCAGGCGCACCATGGCTGCCAGGATGAGGATCTCGGATGGATCCAGGGACATCCCGGGTTGCCGGTCGAAAGTACGGATCACATTGACGTCGATGGTTTCGATGCCCGGAAAGACCGCCGTTACGGGCTCGCGGTCCAGGGCACCGAAGGACCATCTGGCGATGCGCCGGGCCTCCGGGTCAGGAGATCCGGTAGTGATCGGCGAAAAACGGGGCCAGAGCACGCGCAGGGCCACTTGGGGATTCCGCGCGACCTTGGTGAGGCCGCGGACGATTCGCGCGATTCCTCCCACCGAGCCCCCTCTGGTCATGAGTGTTCCGAATCATCCGGGGACAGGCCGGGGAGTGCCTCGGAGTCTCTGCTCGGCCTCACGAAGATGACCCGAGCCGGCACTCCGATGACGACTGCGCGGGGCGGGACATCCTGGAGCACAAGGGAGTTCGCTCCCACCGTCGCCATGCTTCCGACCGTAACTCCGGGCAGAATGGTCGCCTTGACACCGATCCAGGCATCATCTTCGATGACGACCGGGGCCGCCTTGCGGATGCCGTAGTCGGATTCGAGGCGCGAATTCAGCGCCGTCGTCTCGGCCAGAAGGGAGACACCCGCGGCGATGGTCACGCGATCGCCGATGGATATGTCCCCTGGATATGTGAGCTGTACGTTGCGGTCGATGGCAGCCCCTCTTCCGACCTGCACCCCCGACAGCCGATACAGCCGGGCGCGAAAATGAAGCCCCATGGGCGCCATCGACGCGAAATACCGAATGAGCTTGCCCAGCATACGTTGCCTCCCCGCGTAACATTGCCGGGACAGGTGGGACGGGTTTCCCGAACACGGTCCCAGGAAAACTACATGAGCAGAAGGGGCCGCATCAATGTACCGGGTGTCGACAGCGGTGTGACGCGGGTTCCCATGGGGTCTACGTGAATGCTAGGTTCCACCGGGTTCCGGCTACCGGGGCGGTGGCAGAACCACTGCCACTCCAACACGGTGGGGCGCAAGTTGCGGCGAGTGCTCCCAACTCCATTGATTCGTCTCCGTGACTGAAACTTCCTCCGGCCACATCATGGCCAATCGCCTCACCCGGTCGGCGGAGGCGGAAGACTGGTCCGCTTTCCTGTCGCTCGTGCGCGCAGCCGGGCCGGACGCGCTGGCCGACATGTCATTGGTCGCGCTCATCCAGCGGCTCGCGGCACAGCTTGACCTCGACGCGCTCCCGGTGGGTTTTCGCCCTCTGCGGGTTGCCATTCTACGCAACGCCATCCTGGAGCCCGCGCTTCCCGCGACCGCCGCCGCCCTGATGCAGCGCGGATTCGTCCCGGAGTTTCGACTGGGCGACTTCGATGTCTACGAGCCCTACTCGGAGGGACTCGGCGAGCGGCACCGGGCCCTCCTGGCGGGAACCGACATCACCCTCGTGTACTGGGATCCGGAGCAACTGGCCGGCGATGTCCTCTTCGCGCCTCCCGACGGGCTCTTCGAGGCTCTGCGCGCCCGAATGACCGGCGTTCTGGAGGGTCTGCTGGAGCGCGGAAGCGACCTTGTGGTCGCCGCCAATCTGGCACCGGCGATGCTCGATGTGTTTGGGGCGCGTGGCGCCCGGGATCTCCTCAGCTGGCCGCAGATTTCCCGCCGCCTGAACCTGGCTCTGGCCGAGTTCGCCGCAGAAAGTGAGTCGATCGCCATCCTCGACCTGGCGGATGCCGTCGCACGTGTCGGCGTATCCAGCTACCGCGATGCGCGCACCTACTATCCGTCCCGGGTCGCGTTCAGTGCCGCCTTCACGCCTCGCTTCGCGAACGTCTTCGCTTCCACTGTCGCCGCCGCGCTGTGCCAGCCCAGGAAGTGCGTTGTGGTCGATTGCGACAACACCCTCTGGGGGGGCGTGCTGGGGGAGGACGGTCCCGCGGGTGTCCTGATCGGCGCGGAATACCCCGGAAGCCTGTACCGCCTCTTTCAACAGCATCTCAAGGCGCTGCACGACCAGGGCTTCCTCCTGGCGATCAACAGCAGGAACGACGAGGCTGAAGTCCTGTCCTTCCTGAGTTCTTCTCCCGACATGGTGCTGCGCCAGAAACACTTCGCGACTCACCGCATCAACTGGGAAGACAAGGCCGACAACATCCGCGGCATCGCCCGCGATCTGAATATCGGCATCGACTCGCTCATCTTCATCGACGACAGCGCTGTGGAGTGCGAGCGGGTGCGACAGGCGTTGCCCGAAGTCCAGGTGGAACGGTTTCCGGGCGTGCCCCTGGAGATCCCCGCCTTCCTCGAGTCTTTGCGCGGTACAGAGATTCTGCGGGTGACCGAAGACGATCTCCGGCGCACGAAGTCCATCCGGGCGGACGTCAAACGGCGCGCGCTGCGCGAAAGGGTGGGCGGCTACCGCGAGTTCCTGGAGAGCCTGGGCATCGAACTCACGATCCGGCGCGGTACTCCCGAGCTGGTCGAGCGGATCAGCCAGCTCACGCAGCGCACCAACCAGTTCAACCTGACCACTCGCCGGTATTCCGTGCCGGATGTGCGGGGGATGCTGGAGCGCGACCGCGTCTACACCATGGCGATGCGGGACAGGTTCTCCGACTACGGCACGGTCGCGGTTGCCATCGTCAAGGAGACCACGGCGGGGGAAGCAGATATTGACTCGCTCATGATGAGCTGCCGGGCCTTCGGCCGCCGCATCGAGGAATCGTTTCTGAGGGTCGTCCTCGAAGACCTGGAAACGACCGGCGTGCGACGGGTGACGGCGGCGTTTCGGCCCACCGCACGCAACGGCATGGTGCGGGACTTCTACCTGCGGCGGGGATTCGAGGCGTGTCCGGGCCCGGCGCGGGGAGCCGACGCCGGGACGGCTGCGGGAACCGACTATCTCCTGCTACTTCCGCGCGACCCAGCGGCATTGGAACATCTTCCACATGTGATCTTGAGAGAGGGATTCGATGACCGTGCATGACCGATTGGCGACGATCTTCCAGCGTCAGTTCGGGGTGACTGTGTCGCCGGAAGGGGACTTGGGCGCGGATTCGGACGGTTCCTGGGATTCCCTTGCTCACATCAACCTGATTCTGACGGTTGAACAGGAGTTCGGGGTGGTGCTTTCTCCAGAGGACGCAGGGAGGGCCACATCCTTTCGAGCGATGAAGGCGCTCATCGCCTCCAGGCTCGAGGGGCGGATCGAGTGAAGACGCTCGCCTTCCGCTTCGACGTGGATTCGGTTCGCTGCTGCGCGCAGGGGATTCCGCGTCTGATGGAGGCCGCCGACCGACTTGGGGTGCGCTTCACGTTCTATTTAAACCTGGGCCATACCTTCAACTGGAAGCACACCCTCAGGCATGTGGCGCGCAAGCAGCTTGGACGCGTCGCCGCGGGCTCGCCCCGGCACCCGTCTCTGCCGACACGGCGCAAGTTGCGGCCGCTGGACGTCCTGGACACGATGCTCCTGAACCCGCAGTTGGGCCGCCGTTTCCGGAGGACGTTCGGTCGGCTGGGGGACGCCGGGCACGAACTCGGACTCCACGGAGGGACCGATCACGCCCTCTGGCAGCGGGCCCTGTCCGATCTCTCGGACCAGCAACTTGACGACCTCTTGCGCCCCGCCTACGAGGGCTTCCGGCGGGACTACGGCAGGCCGCGGGGCTTCGCCAGTCCCGGGTTCCGCTGCGACGACCGGGTGCTGCGGCTCACCGATGACTACGGATTCGACTACGGGTCCGACCTGCCCGGCGAGCGGCCCTTCCGCCCGGCGGTCGGGGGCACGACGCTGGCTCACTATCAGGTTCCGGTAAATGTGGTCGGGGAGGGCACGGTCCCGCTCGTCGAGCAGATGTTGGCGCTCGGGTGTGCCGACGAAGAGATCGTGCAGGCGGCGGCGGGCGCCATCCGGGAGCGCAGTTTTGCGCTGATGTACGGCCACCCGTTCGTGGAGGGCGTGAGGGCGGACCTGATCGAGCGGATCGTGCGGGAGGTGGCGGACACCCACGAGGTTGTCACGGTCGAGGAGTATCTGCAGCGATGGCGCCGGGGCAGGTAACGCGGCATGATTCCGGGGACGCGGCCCGGTTCCCCAGCCATCGGAGTTCTCATGCGCACTCGTTGCCCCATTCTCTTCTTGACGGCTGTCGCCCTCGGGATGACCGGCTGCGACGGCGGTGGGACCGCGAATTCGGAGTTCGAGGTCGCGGAAGCCTCCATTCTCGATCTGCAGCAGGCGCTGGAGGAGGGGCGGGTGACATCCCGCCAGCTGGTCGACCTCTATCTTGCCCGCATCGCCGCGTACAACGGCGCCGGACCGGAACTCAACGCCATCACGCGGCTGAATCCCCGGGCCCGGGAGGACGCGGACGCGCTCGATCTGGAGCGGGCGACGGGGCGGGTGCGCGGGCCTCTGCACGGCATTCCGGTGCTGATGAAGGACAACTACGACGTGGCCGGGATGCCCACCACCGGGTCAAGCCTGGCGCTCTCCGGGCTACGCCCGCCCGACGATGCCTTCCAGGTGGCGCGGCTGCGGGAGGCCGGCGCGGTTGTGGTGGGGAAGACCAATCTGCACGAACTGGCGGCCGGGATCACCACCATCAGCTCGCTGGGCGGACAGAGCCGCAACGCCTACGAGCCGGCGCGCAACCCCGGCGGGAGTTCGGGCGGAACCGGGGCGGCCGTGGCCGCGAGCTTCGCGGCGGTGGGGTGGGGGAGCGACACCTGTGGGTCGATCCGCATTCCCGCGGCCGTGCACAACCTTTTCGGGCTGCGTCCCACCAAGGGGCTCTCGAGCATCGACGGCATTCTGCCGCTCTCGCATTCGCAGGACACGGGCGGGCCGCTGGCGCGCACCGTGACCGACCTGGCGATCGCTTTGGACGCGACGGTCGGGCCGGATGCGGCGGATCCGGCGACCGCCGTGCTCGAGGGGCGCCCGATCCCGTCGTTCCAGGCCGCCCTCGACGCGAGAGCCCTGGAGGGCGCCCGCATCGGCGTGCTGACCGACTGGCTGGAGGAGGGCGGGGGCGGGGGCCGCATCACGGCGACCCTGCGCGCCGCCCTGGTGGAGATGGATTCCCTGGGCGCCGAAGTCGTGGACGTGATCATTCCGGATATGGACAGCTTGCTCGCGAACACCGGCCTGATCGACCTGGAGTTCAAGTTCGACCTGATGGACTACCTGGCCGGGGTCCCGGATGCCCCGGTGGCGTCGCTGGACGAAATCGTGGAGGCCGGCCTCCACCATGAGGCGCTCGACGCGACCTTCCGGCGGCGCATCGCGCGCACAGAGCAGCCCGCCGACGAGTACGAGGGGATCCTGGCCCGCCGCCGGGTCCTGCGGGACGCGGTGACCGCTTTCATGGACGAGATGGAGCTGGACGCTCTCGCCTATCCCACCATGCGCCAGGAGACCGCGCTCATCGGGGCGGCGCCGGTCGGCTCCACCTGCTCGCTCAGCGCCAGCACCGGACTTCCGGCGCTCACGGTGCCGGCCGGGTTCACCGAAACGGAGGTGCCGGCGGGGCTCGAGCTGCTCGGTCGCCCGCTCGACGACGCCCGTCTGGTCGCCTTCGCCTACGCGCTCGAGACGGCCAGTCCGAATCGGCGGGCACCGCTCCGCACCCCGCCTCTGGACGGGGGACGCCCGCCGGATCCGGTCCTGGTCGCGCTGGACCCGCCGCAGGGGGATGTGGAGGGCACGTTCCTGCTCGATCTGCCGACCGGCACGCTGTCCTACCGCATCCGGCTCGCGGGTGTGGAGCCCGCGGACGCGCTGGGGGTGGTCCTGCGGCGGCTCCCGGCGGCCGACGGGGAGGGGGGTGGGGTGGTGGTGCTCCGCCTGGCGGGCCCGGAAGCGCCCGAGATCACGCGGACGACACCTCTGTCAACGCGACTGATGCACGATCTGCTGGACGGAAGACTCGAGCTGGTCGCCTACACGAGCGCCGGGTTCGAGCATCGGAGGCTGGTGCCGGGGCGCTGATTTCCGCTTGCCTGACGCGGTTCCCGCGAGCACCTTCCAAACCCCGCATCCCGGGAAATCAATGGTCCGAAAACGGAGATCCTCCGACATGAAAAACCCCCTCGTCCTCGCCGCGTCCTGGGCAGTGCTCGCCATCGGCGCGATGCACCTGACTCCCGCTCCGCTCGCGGCCCAGAACACCTCGCCGGCGGAGTACATGGAGCTGGCCCGCTCGCTTCTCGAAGAGCTGATCGAGATCAACACCACCAACACCGAGCGCGGCGACAACACCATCGCGGCGCGGGCGATGGCACGGGCTCTTCTGGATGCCGGCTTTTCCGAGGAGGACGTTCACGTTCTCGTGCCGGACGACGCTCCCACAAAGGGCAACCTGGTGGCGCGCCTGCGGGGCCGCGACACCGGGCTCGAGCCCGTCCTGCTGCTCGCCCACATCGATGTCGTCGAAGCCCTTCCCGAGGACTGGAGCCCGGACCTGCCGCCCTTCGAATTCCTTGAGCGGGACGGCTACTTCTACGGCCGCGGCGTCACAGACGACAAGGACGAGGCGGCCATCTATACCGCCAACCTCATTCGCATGAAGCAGGAGGGCTTCGTCCCCGACCGCGACATCATCGTGGCGCTCACCGCGGACGAAGAAGGAGGGCCGCGCAACGGGGTCGCCTATCTCCTGGAGGAACATCGCGAGCTGATCGACGCCGCCTACGCACTCAACGAGGGCGGCGGCGGGATGTCGCAGAACGGACAGAGGCTCTCCAACAACGTACAGGCGGCGGAGAAGCTCTACCTGTCCTTCTTCTTCACGGCTACCAATCCGGGCGGGCACTCCTCGCTGCCGGTGCCCAAGAACGCCATCTACGACCTTTCGAACGCCCTGCTTGCGGTCCAGAACCACAACTTCCCGGTCATGCTCAACGAGACCACCGAGGAGTTCTTCGGACGCTCCGCGGACCTGGTCGGAGGGGAGATGGGCGAGGCGATGCGCCGCATCGTGGCCGATCCGGGAGACGACGAGGCGGCTGGCGTGCTGTCCGTGGAGGCCGGATACAACTCCCGCCTGCGAACCACCTGTGTGGCGACCCTGCTCGAGGGCGGCCACGCTCAGAACGCGTTGCCCCAGCTCGCCCGCGCCAACGTCAACTGCCGCATCTTTCCGGGACACGATCCCGCGGACGTGCAGGCGGGCCTTGCGGAACTCGCCGCCCCCTTCGACGTGACCGTCGAGCCCCGCGGAAACGTCACCCCGAGCCCGCCCTCTCCCCTGACCGATGACGTGCTGGGGCCCATCGAGCGCATCACCACCGAGATGTGGCCGGAGGTGCGCGTGCTGCCAGTCATGTCCACCGGCGCCACCGATGGCCTCTACCTGCGCAACGCCGGCATCCCGGTGTACGGGGTGAGCGGCCTGTTCGGGGACATGGACGACGTGCGCGCCCACGGCCGGGACGAGCGCATCGGCGTCGAGAGCTTCTTCGAGGGCCAGGAGTTCCTGTACCGGCTGGTGAAGGCGCTGTCCGGCGGCGGGGTGGCGTAGCGGCGCCGCAAGCAGCGCCAATTCGAACGTCAGCTCGCAACGTTTTCCTGTTGCGAGGCAAAGGAGACCAGGAGGAGGAAGCCATGAGCCACGCATCCCTGTTTCGCCTGTTCCTTCTCGCGGCCGCCGCCGGCGTGCTGGCTTCGGGCGCCTCCGCCCAGCAGAAGCCAGCGCTCACCTCCGACGACTACGGCCAGTGGGAGACCCTGGGTCAGGCCGTGCTCTCACCCGACGGCCAGAGGCTGGCGGTGGGCATCAGCCGGGTCAACGACGAGGACGAGCTGCGCGTGCATCACACCGAGTCCGACTCCGTGGTCGTGGTGCCCTTCGGCCGCGGCCCACAGTTCAGCGACGACGGGGCTTGGCTCGCCTACGCCATCGGCATGTCGCCCGACGAGCGGGAGGCGTTGACGGAGCAGAGCAAGCCGGTGCGCAACGGGATGGGAATCCTCAACCTGCGCACCGGCGAGCAGGAGACGATCGAGGAGATCGCGTCGTTTTCCTTCTCCGGGGATGGCCGCTACCTGGCGCTCCAGCGCTACAAGCCCGAGGACAAGGAGAGCGCGGGTGCGGATGCCATCGTGCGCGATCTGGCGGCGGGCACGGCCATGAGCTTCGGCAACGTCTCGGGACTTGCCTGGGAGGATGGCGGGCATCTGCTGGCGATGACCGTGGACGCCGATGGCCAGGTGGGGAACGGGGTCCGGCTCTTCGACCCGGCTTCGGGCCGGATTCAGTCGCTGGACACGGATGAGGCCGAGTACCGCGAGCTCTCCTGGCGAGACGAAGCCGCGGATCTGGCGGTCCTCAAGACGTACACGGATGAAGAACACGAGGATACGGCCCACGTTGCCCTCGCATGGCGCGATCTGGACGAGGGATCCGGCGCCGCGTTCGTCCTCGATCCCCGCGAATCGTCCGCGCTCCTCCCCGGTCAGCGCGTTGTCGAGCACCGCTCGCCGGCGTGGGCCGATGACGGATCGACCCTCTTCCTCGGAGTCCAGGATCGGATTCCGCTGGCCGCTGAAGACGCGGAGGGAGAAGACACGGCGGCAGAGGGAGACGAGGAACAGGGTGAGCCGGGCGGAGAAGCCGAGGCGGATGACGAAGGTGAGGACGAAGAGGACGAAGAGCGCGCCGGCGTGGAGATCTGGCACAGCCTCGATGTCGATCCGGTTCCGCAGCAGCGGGTGCGAGAGCAACGCCTGCGCGAGCAGAACCACATCGGCGCGTGGCAGCTGGATGCCGGCCGCTTCCTGGTGCTGGGCGGCGAGCATGCCGACCAGACCGAGCTGGTGGAGGGCGGGCGCCACGTCCTCAACCGGGACGAAACGCCGTACGACGTGGAGGCCATGTTCAACCAGCAGTTCTACGATTTGTACGCGGTGGACGCCCGCTCGGGCCGCGAGTCGCGGGTCAGGGAGCGGCTCACTCTCGGGGCCGAGGGCAGCCCGGGCGGTCGCTACGTGGTGTGGTTCGAGGGGGAGGACTACTGGAGCCACGACCTCTCCAACGGGGAGACGCGCAACATCACGGAGGGGCTGGACGGCCAGTTCGTGAACCTCGACCTCACTCCGACCCGCGAGCAGATGCCGCCCTTCGGTGTCGCCGGCTGGATGGAGGAAGACGAGGCGGTGCTGATCAACGACCGCTACGACGTCTGGGAGGTCAGCCCGGACGGGTCCGACGGGCGGCGGCTCACCCGCGGAGCGGAGGGGGAGGTGCGGCACCGGATCGAGCGCGTCGATCCGGACGCCGACGCGCTCGATCCGGACGAGCCCGTCTATTTCAGCACCTACAGTCAGTGGACCAAGCAGGCGGGTTTCTCGCGCATGCGCCCCGGGCGCGACCTCGAGCCGCTGGTCGTTGAAGACGCGGCCTTTGCCGGGCCTCTGCGCAAGGCCACGGAGACGGATGTGTTCGTCTTCCGCCGCGAGCGCTTCGACGACTCCCCCGACTACTTCGCGGGCGGTCCGGATCTGGACGACGCGCGCCAGGTGACGCGCACCAATCCCTTCCAGGACAACTTCGCCTGGGGCCGCACCGAGCTGATCGAATACGAGAACGAGTGGGGGCGGCGCCTGCAGGGAGCGCTGACCTATCCGGCGGGCTACGAGCCGGGCGGGCAGTACCCGATGATCGTCTATCACTACGAGCTGCTATCGCAGACCCTGCATCAGTACCAGATCCCGGATCCGACCCGCTACTACAACATTCAGATCTGGAGCCAGGAGGGCTATTTCGTCCTGCGTCCGGACATCGTCTACCGCGACCGCAGGCCAGGGCAGTCGAATGTGGAGACGCTGCGGCCGGCGGTGGCAGCGGTGCTGGAGACGGGGCTGGTCGACGCCGAGCGCATCGGCCTGATCGGGCACTCCTGGGGCGGCTACCAGACGACCTTCTTCGTCACCCAGGACGACCTGTTCGCGAGCGCGGTGGCGGGCGCGCCTCTCACCAACCTGATGAGCATGTACCTGTCGTTCTACTGGAACAGCGGGGGCACGGACGCGCGCATCTTCGAGATCAGCCAGGGGCGCATGCAGGTGCCCTGGTGGGAGGATTGGGATTCCTACTTCAACAACTCCCCCCTCCATCACATCCAGAACCTCAATACGCCGCTGCTGATGGAGTTCGGCACCGAAGACGGGGCCGTCGAGTTCAACCAGGGGGTCGAGTTCTATAACGCCGCGCGCCGGGCCGGGAAGCAGATGGTGCTCCTCGTCTACGATGGGGAGAACCACGGGCTGGCCCAGGACGCCAACCAACTGGACTATCAGAGCCGCATTCTCGAGTGGTTCGGCCACTACCTCAAGGGCGAGCCGGCCCCCGACTGGATCACGAAGGGGGTCCCGTACCTGGAGCAGAAGGACGGGCCGAAACCGAAGAAGAGGGTCGTGAGCCAGGAGTAGACGCCGGTGACGGGAGGGACCTCGGCCCCAGGCGGCTCGGGCAGGCAGGCAGCGGTGGCGCTCGTGCTGCGCCAGAAGCCGGAGCCCGCCTTCCTCCTCGTCCGGCGAGCGCGCTCGCCGCGCGACCCCTGGTCCGGCCAGATGGCGCTGCCGGGAGGGCGGCGAGACCCCGGCGACGCCGATCTCCGGGAGACCGCGGTTCGGGAGACGCACGAGGAGGCGGGCATCGATCTGGACCGCGCGGGCGTGCTGCTCGGTCGGCTGCCGGACCTCGAGCCGACTTCCCGGGCGATTCCCCCGCTCGTCATCGCGCCCTTCGTCTTCCGCTTGTCGCGTGAGGCGCGGGCACGCGTCGCCAGCCCGGAAATCGCGGCAGTCTACTGGGTGCGCATCGCCGATCTCACGGCCCCCGGCGCGCGATCAGCGGTGACGATGGACACGCCTGCGGGAGGGCGCGATTTTCCGTGTTACTGGGTTGCGGGTCAGCCGGTGTGGGGGCTCACGTACCGCATCTTGCAGCGTTTCCTGCGCGCCCGGCTGGATCCGATCCCGGGAGGTGCCGGGGCGACTTCGCGCGACACTTCCGAGGCGGACGCTGCGCGCTCCGACCCGGGCGCCGACGCCTCGGCAATCCCCGAGATCACCCGGACAGGCGACAACGGACGAGGGATGGTACTATGACCGTGGAAAGCAGCATCCCCAGGCCCCCGATCTCTACCGGAGCCACCGTGACGACGGAAGAACCGACCCGCTATCGCGAGCGCACGCCGTGGGCGTTGTGGGTGGACATCGTCTATTGCTCCGCCATCCTGGCGTGCTGCTATCCTGCGCTGGTGGGGTGGGACACCCACCTGCTCGCCCGCCTGGGCATCACAGCGGCGATCGTGGCCTCTGGATGGGGCCTCCGCCGGGTGCTGGGCGGCCTGACCGTTCTGGTCCGGGAGACCCGCATCGTGATCCATCTGGGATCGGTCGCGCTGGTACGCAAAGTCGTGCCCTTTGCCGACATCGTGTCGCTCGGGAGCGTGCGCTACCGTCCGCTGGTGGAGTTCGGCGGCTGGGGGGTGCGCGGCGCCCGCAGGAAACAGGCCTGGACCGCCCGCGGGGACCGTGCGGTGGTGATCGGCCTCCCGGAGGGCCATCGGCTCTACGTGGGAAGCGATCACCCCCAGCGCCTGGAGGAAGCGATCCGCAGCGCTGTCGGGAGTCAAACCAGACAGCAGGACTAGGGAGCGCGCTCGGCAGGCGACGACGGAGCGGACCCGGAGAGCTTCGGCGGACCGGCTGGCTACCGGCCGATCTCGCCCGCCGTCGCCCCCGTCGCCCAATCCGGCATCACCGCCCGGTCGAAGCCGAAGACCGACTCTCCCAGCGTGATCACCACCGTGGCGACCACGATGACCCCGATCAGGTTCAGTATGATGCCCGCGCGCGCCATTTCCCCGACCGAGATGCGGTCGCTCCCGAAGACGATGGCGTTGGCCGGCGTCGCGACCGGCATCATGAAAGCGCACGACGCGGAGAGTGTCGCGGGGAGCATCAGCGTGAGCGGATTCATCTCCGTCACCACCGCCACCGAAGCCAGGATGGGGAGGATCATCTCCGTGGTGGCCAGGTTGCTGGTCAGCTCGGTCAGGAAGGTGAGAGCGAGGCACACCAGGAGGATGACGACGAAGTCCGGTAGCCCGCCGAGTCCCTGGAACTGATTCCCGATGATGTCCGCGAGCCCGGTCTCGGTGAAACCGGCCGCAAGGGCGAAGCCCCCTCCGAACAGGAGCACGATGTTCCACGGCAGACGCGGAATCACCTCCGCGCCCATGACGCGGTTCGCAGTTGCGAAACGGGCCGCCCGGCGAAGCGGCTCCAGCCACTTGGGGATCGGGCCGGTCACCGCCTCGCTCGTACCGCGCGGCGCCTGGTTCCGGGTCGGGATGAAGAAGAGGACCGCCGCCATGGTGATCGCCACGGTGCCATCGTCGATCATCCCGGGGAAGGGCAGGAGGTTCGACCAGCCCGGAATCGTTCCAAAACCGAGCTCCAGATCTCGCCGGAAGATCCATAGCAACGCGGTGATGGCAAAGACGACCAGCACGGTACGCTCTTCGAACGAGATCGGACCGAGCCCGGCGCGCTCGCGCTTAAGAACATTCCGGTCGATCCGCACTTCCGGCGACGGACGATAGAGGACGTGGGTAAGGAGAAACCAGGCCACCGCGACCATCGTGATCCCGATCGGCAGGGCCAGCACCATCCAGGTGCCGAACTCGATCGGGGGCGCTTCGGGGAAGATGATCTGAAATATGCGCTGGAAGGACAGGTTGGGAGTGGTTCCGACCAGCGTCGTCACTCCGCCCATCGAACAGGCGTAGGCGATGCCGAGCATGAGGGCGACGGTGAACGTGCGGGAGTGTTTGACGCCGGCGGTTTCCTCGACCTGGAGCACCATCGCGAGCCCGATCGGCACCATCATCACGGCGGTGGCGGTGTTGGCGATCCACATGGAGAGGAAGGCGGCCGCCACCATGTAGCCCAGGATGATGCGCGAGGGTCCGCCCCCCACGGCGTGGATGATACTCAGGGCTATGCGCTTGTGCAGGTTCCACCTCTGCATGGTGAGCGCGATCATGAAGCCCCCCAGGAAGAGGACGATCGTGCTGTTGAAGTAGACAGGCGCGACCTCTCCGCTGGACATGATGCCGAGCAGGGGGAAGAGCACCAGCGGAAGAATGGCGGTCACGAAGAGCGGAAGCGCGTTGCTCACCCACCAGATCGCCATCAGGCTCACGACGGCGGCGAGGCCGCTTGCGGGTCCGTTGGCCGCATCCACCGGAAAGGCCAGCAGCAGGAGGAAACAGCCCAGGCCGAGCCAGAAGCCGATCGCTTGCGCCCTGCGGCTTGTCGGTGGTTGATGGTCCGTCATGGTATGGTCCGGTAGCGACCCTGATTCGCGGTGTTTAGCCGCCGACCTCGCCCGCGGCGGTCCCCGTCGCCCAATCCGGCATCACGCCCGATTCGATGCCGAAGACCGTCTCTCCCAGCGTGATGACCAGCGTGGCGATCACGACCGCCCCGATCAGGTTGAGTATGATGCCCGCGCGCGCCATCTCCCCGACCGAGATGCGGTCGCTTCCGAAGACGATGGCGTTGGGCGGCGTCGCGACCGGCATCATGAAGGCGCACGACGCGGACAGCGTCGCGGGGACCATCAGGATGAGCGGATTCATTTCGGTCAGCACGGCCACCGAAGCCAGGATTGGGAGAATCATCTCCGTGGTGGCCAGGTTGCTCGTGAGCTCGGTGAGGAAGGTGAGGGTGAGGCACACCAGGAGGACGACGACGAAGTCCGGGAGCCCGCCGAGTCCCTGAAACTGATTCCCGATGATGTTCGCGAGCCCGGTCTCGGTGAAACCGGCCGCAAGGGCGAAGCCCCCTCCGAAGAGGAGCACGATGTTCCACGGCAGGCGCGGGATCACTTCTGCGCCCATGACCCGGTTGGCCGTTCCGAATCGGGCTGCCCAGCGCAGCGGCCGAAGCAGCTTCGGGATCCGATCCGCAGCCGTGCCGCCCGGGCTGCGCGGCGCCGGGTTTCGTGTCGGGATGAAGAAGAGGACCGACGCCATCGCGATCGCCACGGTGCCGTCGTCGATCATCCCGGGGAAGGGGAGTAGACGCGACCAGCCCGGAACCGTGGCGAAGCCGAGCTCCAGATCCCGCCGGAAGACCCACAGCAGCGCGGTCATGGCGAAGACGACCAGCACGGAACGCTCCTCGAACGAGATCGGACCGAGCCCGGCGCGCTGGCGCTCGATGACGTCCGGTTCGATCCGAACTTCGGGCGATGGCCGATAGAGGACGTGGGTAAGGAGTAGCCAGGCGACCGCGATCATCGTGATCCCGATCGGGAGACCCAGCACGATCCAGGTGCCGAAGTCGATCGGGGGCGCTTCGGGAAAGATGATCTGGAAGATGCGCTGGAAGGACAGGTTGGGCGGGGTTCCGACCAGCGTTGTCAACCCGCCCATCGAACAGCCGTAGGCGATGCCGAGCATGAGGGCGATCGTGAACGTACGCGAGTGCCTGACGCCGGCGGTCTCCTCCACCTGAAGCACCATCGCGAGCCCGATCGGCACCATCATCACCGCGGTGGCGGTGTTGGAGATCCACATGGACAGGAAGGCAGCCGCCACCATGAAGCCCAGGATGATGCGCGAGGGTCCGCCTCCCACGGTGTGGATGATGGCGAGGGCGATGCGCTTGTGCAGGTTCCACCTCTCCATGGTCAGCGCGATCATGAAGCCTCCCAGGAAGAGGACGATCGTGCTGTTGAAGTAGACCGGCGCGACGTTGCCGGCGGACATGATGCCGAGCAGGGGAAAGAGCACCAGCGGAAGAATGGCGGTCGCGAAGAGCGGAAGCGCGTTGCTCACCCACCAGATCGCCATGAGGCTCGCGACGGCGGCGAGGCGGCTTGCCGGCACGTTGGCCGGATCGATCGGAAAAGCCAGCAGCAGGAGGAAGCAGCCCAGGCCGAGCCAGAAGCCGATCGCTTGCGCCCTGCCGCTGGTCTGCGGGTGATGATCTGCCATGATTCCTCGTCCTCTGGAGAGCTTAGCTTCCCGCCGGCTCCAGGCGAGCGACCCTGCCGGGCCGGTCGAAGACGAGATAGACAAGGTCGTCCGGTCCCTGGCGCACGTCCCGGATGCGGCCCATGCGCTGAACCAGGGTCTCCTCGCTGGTGACGGTTCGTCCCTCCAGCGTGAGGCGGGCCAGCTGTTCTCCCGCCAGCCCGCCGACGAAGACGGAGCCGCGCCATTCGGGGAAGGCGTCGCCTGTGTAGATCAGCAGCCCCGAGGTGGCGATGGAGGGCACCCAGTAGTGGATGGGCGGCTCCATCCCGTCCCGGTGCGTGCCCACATGGATCCTCGACCCGCTGCCGTAGTTGACGCCGTATCCCACGACGGGCCAGCCGTAGTTGCGGCCCGGAAGGACGACGTTGACTTCGTCGCCGCCCTGCGGGCCGTGTTCGTTCAGCCAGAGGTCCCCGGTAGCGGGATGGAAGGCGAGCCCCTGCGGGTTGCGGTGCCCGTAGCTGTAGATGTCCGCGAGCGCGTCGTCTCTTCCGACGAACGGGTTGTCCGCCGGGATGCGCCCATCGTCGTGCAGGCGCACGACCACGCCGTTGTGGTTGGAGAGGTCCTGTGCCGGATGCGCCGACAGTTCGGCCAGCTCGCCCCGGGCCGAGGCCTGCCGGTCGCCCGCGGTGATGTACAGGAAATTGTCTGCGTCGAAGGCCAGGCGCGATCCGTAGTGGTCGCGGCCCTGGGACTGCGCGACCCAGATCTGCTCCAGCCCCGTCAGCGCATCGTTCTCAAAGCGCCCGCGCACGACGCCGGTACTGGCGCCGCCCTCCTCGTGCGGCCGAGCGTAGCTCAGGTAGAGCAGGCGGTTGCTGTCGAAGTCCGGGTGCAGAGCGACATCCAGCAGGCCGCCCTGCCCGCGGGCCACTACCTCGGGCACTCCGTCGACGGGGTCGCGCAGGAGTTGACCGTCGCGCACGATGCGCAGCCGCCCCGGCCTCTCGGTCACCAGCATGTCGCCGTTCGGGAGCCAGGTCACCGACCACGGGTTGGACAGGTCGTCGACCACGGTTACGACCTGGTGCGCGACCTGTTCCGGGCCTCCGGCCACGGGGGTTGTCGCCGACTCGCCGTCCGGCGTCGAGGCCGTGGAGGGCGTGCAGACTGCGAGTAGGAGAGCCGCCGGCAGACAGCCGGCGACCCTGTTGGTCCTGCCTGTGATCGTCGCCCCCCGGTCGTGCCTGAGACTGCGAACCGGGGAAGGATCAGCGCACCTCGACGTACTGCGCCAGTCGCTCGAGCTCCTCGTCGTCGACGTACTTGCCGATCTCGCGCCGGAACTGAGCCATCGAGGCATAGGGACGGTACTCTTCGAACTCGTGAAGCATGCGATCGCCGACGCCGGGAATAAGCAGGATTTCATCGGCCGTGGCCGTGTTGAGGTCAATCGGCACCCAGAGCCTACTATATACGGCGTCGAGCCCGTCTTCCGCCACATGCGCCGAGACCACGGCATGCAGATCGGCGACGCGATCGAAGGGCCGGGCCGCAAGGATGGCCTCCGCGGTCGCCGCTCCGAGCCCCATGACCGAGGCCAGTTGTTCGGCGGTGGCTTCGTTGGCGTCCAGAAGACCCGGATCCGCCGACCGCATCTCGTCCGGCGCATCCATCTCCATCTCCGCTTCCATCTCCATGGGCTCGTCGGCTGCCTGCTCCGGGGCGCAGGCCCCTGCATAGGCTGCGATGCCCAGGCCCGCGACCATCCAGATTCCACTCCAGTTTCTCATCGTCCATCACTCCCTCGGCGAGTGTTCTCGCCGGCTGGAAAAGCGGGGCATTCCCCTTCGCCCCAAGTCAGGCGTCAACCGGTTCCGTCTCTGGACGTTCTTCCCGGATGCCACCAACAAAACAACATCCCCAGGAGCCCCAGCTGAAACATGGCGCCGGGGGCGAGCGCGGGGATTGCGCCCGTCAAGGTTTCCTGAACGAGTGGCCAGCCGCCGTTGTCCGGGTGCAACTCCAGTTCGAACTCGACGTTGGCCTTGAGGTGAAGGAACAGGCCGACGGCCCCCGAGGCCACCTGTACCCCCATGAGCCACCACAGCATCCGCAGCACTCGCCGACCCGGGCGTCCGGCGATCCACAAACTTGCGATCAGCCCGCCCGACAAGAGCGCCAGCGGTGTCCACTGCCAGACGTCCTCGTAGTGTTCCAGAAACAGGAGTTCGAGGAGGACTCCCGCCTGCCCGAAGATCAACAGCCAGAGCGCCAGCCGACGCCAACCGAGGTTGGGGAGGCGATCGCCGGATGAGATCCGGGCGTTCTTAATCTTCAAGCTCCGTCCCGGCCGCGATGAACTCCGTCCCAGCCGCGATGAAGCTGGGATTGAGAATCACTTTCATCTATGGAGCGCTGCAATGTGCCTTGAGGCCGGCCGGGGGGTCAAGAGCCGGCTACTGCCGAGCCCCGCGCCAGCAAGAGGGCGGAGGAGCCGGCCATCTCGCGGTAGTAGCGGACGAAGCGGCGGGTCTCGGGGGCATCGTAGGCGGCGAGATTCTCGGCCCAGCGATACCCGATCGGCTGGAACCAGAGCTCGGCTTCGACGGTGAAGGGTCCGGCGTCGGGATCCACCTGAACGGAGTACCGCACCCGGTCGCTCCCGGCCGTGAAATCCGCATCGGAGGCTGCACCGCCGACGGGGCGCACGCGGGCGTCGGCATTGGCCGGATCGAAGCCGTCCGGCAGGATGCGGTTGTCCTTCACCCATCGTTCGGCCGACATGAGGCCGGTGGTCACCCTGCCGCCGCCGTCGACCATCACGCCCTGGTAGATCTGAACCTGGTCGGGAGAGTCGATGGCGGTGTAGTGCGGCTCGTAGCCGGAGCCGTCGGCGTCGTGGTCGTCTCCGGTCACGCGGCCCTCTGAGGTGAGGGCGCCCGATTCGAAGACGCGCCGCCCGTCCGCATCGGTAACCGTTACCCGCAGCCACGCCCGGCGCGACGGATACGCGGTCGGGAACTTGTGGCCCGCCAGGTTGCGCACGGTCACCAAAGCCTCGAGACGGTCGCCGTTCATCAGCGGATGGCTGATCTCCAGCGCGGCGGTGGACGTGCGCAGGTGGTCTGCGGTCCGCTCGGCGGCCAGCTCCAGCTCCTGCGGGAGCGCGGCCACGCCCAACTCGTCGCGGTAGCGGTTGAGCATGCGCAGCATGAAGAAGTTGCCGCCCCTGAAGACGTGACGGGACACCTCGGGTCGCGCACGGCCCAGAACCCGCGTGACGGGGACCTCCGCCGCCACTTCGGGCATGTGGCAGTCCTGGCAGGTCGAGCCGGCCTCTCCGCCGGCGGAATAGATGCTCGCCTCCCACTCCAGGTAGGGCGCCTGCTCGGGGAACTCGGGGCCGCTCCCCTCGGCCCGCACCGCGTGGGTGAGGACCGTGTGGCAGGAAGCGCACAGCCCGGAGGACGCTACGTGCTCGCCCTCGCCGGGCCGGAAGCCGGTGGCCGAATGCATGATCCCCGCGCCTCCCTCGTCGGGCTCGAAGGGGCCAAACACGCGGCGTCCCTCGGGCGGAGACACGTCCGAGATCTGGAATCGTGCCGTGAAGGTCTCTTCGCTACCCAGTCCGTCCGGTTGGATCTGGTGGCAGAGGGCGCAGGACACGCCGTCGGCCGCGAGGTCGGCGTACGGTCCTTCCGCGGTTCCGATCGGGAGGTTGGCGAAGACCTCTCCGGGCCGTCCCTCCTGCATCACGGCAACGGTCGCCATCGGCATGTGGCATCGGGAACACTCGCCCTCGATGTCCGCGGCCGCGGCCGGATAGTCCATGATCTCGCGCCGCACGGCGGCATGGAAATACGGGTCACGGGCGGCGTTGGCCATCATGGAGGCGCGCCAGTCGAAACCGATCGAGACGTCGGCGCCGTCCGGGGCGGCGACGCCCTGGTGGCAGGCGATGCACCGGTCGGAGGTCTGAAACAGGGCGTCCGAGTCGGCCAGATCCCCAGGCTCTTCCATCGCCAGCGGCCCGCCCTGGACGGGCACACGGTTCTCTCGCGCCACCCGCCCCACCTCCTGTTGGCCCGCCAGCAACAGCCCTGTCACCAGCATTCCCGCGACCAGGAATTCAGCGTGCTGCATCGTCACCACCCCTCGAAGAACCCGCCGTCGAACCAGTCCAGCAGGATGTACGCGAGCAGACGGACCGGGCGTGTCTCGACATCGCCCTGCACGGGCACCAGCACGCCGACGTTGGCGAGTACATGCTGCCGGGTGTTCAGCGACACCTGAACCTGCGGTACGAGATCGATGCGCGCCGCCGCGCCAGACTCCAGGTCCCGCTTCGCCTGTACTTCCAACATGGGTGACCAACTACGTCCCCACTCTCCCTGGGCCAGGCTCGCCCCCAGCACCAGGCGTCCGAACGCTTCTGCGGGACTGTCGCCGTAAAGGGGCACTTCAACGCCCGTCTGCCCCTGCAGGAAGGCATCGCCCGGAAGAATCTGTCCTATCGACAGGAAGGCTTCGACCGCGTTCCCGGGGGCACCCAGTCCGGCGCCCTGATCGCCCGTCTGGAGGATGACTTCACCCGCCAGCGATACGATGGAGCCGCGATCGAAGTTGTGATATACCGCGTGCTTCACGCCCAGAACGACATCACCCAGGCCGTGGCGCCAGCGCTCGCCGCCATGCATGTCGTCGTCCGCGCCGTCGCCGTGGTCCCCATCACTGTCCCCGCGCCGCCATCCGTAGGGAACCACCACCTCGATCTGGCTGCGAGGGCCGAATCGTTTCTCATAGACGAAGGCTCCGGTCGCGCCGTCGCCTTCCATGTCCGCTCCCCCCTCCACCACCCATTCGTCCTCCGGATAGGCTTTTTCGGTGAGGAGGGCGCGCGGCAGGTTGAGTTCGCCGCGTGGCCAGCGGGGGTCGGTGCACAGCGTGCGGATGTACTCCATGGCGCGCCCCAGCTGCTCGACCGTGAGCGCCCCGCGAAAGGCGGGCATCATCTCGCTGAAGCCCCGTACCGGGCCGCCTTCGTGGGCCACCGCGATCCAGTCCCCGTCGGGCTCGCGCGCGGCGAAATCGCAGTCGGTGAAGTCGGGTATTTCCTCCTCGAAGGCCAGCAGCGATCGGTCGAGCCCGCGTCCGTCCAGCCCATGGCAGTTGGCGCACGAAGCCGCGTAGATGGTCTGGCCAGTCGCGTCCGCCAGCTCCGCGCCAAGACCAGGCGTGGGGAGCTGCGCCCCGGCCGGCACCGCCATGGAGTGAGTTAGCGCGATGGCTGCACACGTCCCGGCCAGATAGTGCCGTAAGTCCATTGTAGGTCCTTGGGTCGCCCCTGAGGACGAGGGAACAGCTTCCGCGGGCCAAAGGTAGGCCGTCGAGAAGAGCATCGCACCCTTGGCGACAAGCCGCCGGCGTGAAAGGTTGACGCCGGGACAAGCGGCTGCTCCAGTGTCCACGCGCGCGTCATCGTCCATCTCGGGGGAGGCCATGTCCAGTTCTCGCGTCGTCGTCGCAGGGGGCGGCCTGATCGGCCTCTGGTCGGCCTATTCCCTGGCACGGAGCGGAGCGCAGGTCATCCTGCTCGAGCGCCGGCAGCTGGGCGCGGGCGCATCCCGGGGCAATGCCGGCATTGTTGCCGCCGGACATCCTCCGCTGAACCGGCCGGGCAAGGTTCGCCAGTCGCTGCCGCGGATGTTCGACCCGCGGAGTCCGCTGTACGTCTCGGCGCGCCGGGACGTCCGGGTCTGGCGATGGCTGGCCAGCTTTGCTCGCCACTGCACCCACCGGCACGAGATGCACTGCCTGCGCACGCTTGCTCCGCTGGGGCTGGACACGCTGGCGCGCTTCGACGCGATCATGGAGGAGGAGGGGATCGACTGTACCTACCGCCGCGGGAGCTATCTGGAGATCTGCGTTCGCGAGAAGAGCATGGAGCACGCACGCGAAGAGGCGGCTCTGATGCGATCCCACGGCTATCATCCCGAAGTCGTTGGCGGCGGCGAGGCGCGTGAGGCGGAGCCGGCCCTGGGTCCCGCGGTGGTCGGCGGAGTCCTCTTTCCGGAGACCCGGATTCTCGACCCCTATCTCTTCCTGCTCGGCCTGGCCGAAGCCGCCCGTCGCCGTGGGGTGTCCATCCGGGAGGGCGTGGCGGTACGGAGGTTGGCGGTGAAGGGGGGGAAGGTTCGGGGCGTGGTGGCGGACGGCGGCGAAACCGTGTCGGCCGACGCGGTTGTGCTGGCGACCGGCCCCTTCAGCCTCTCTCTTGCGAATCAGGCCGGATTCCGGCTCCCGATTCAGCCCGGGAAGGGATACCACCGCGAGGTGGCCGTCGGTCCGGGCGGGGCTCCCGCCATGCGAATGGCGTGCACGAATCGGGAAACGGGCATCATCTGCACTCCACTCGAGGGACGGGTGCGGTTCGTGGGGACGATGGAGTTTTCGGGGTACAACCTGGAGCTGAACCGGGTCCGGCTCGAACAGCTCACCGGGAAGGCCCGCGCCTGGCTGCCTGGCCTGGGGGACGCTCCGCCGGTATCGGAATGGTGCGGCCTGCGCCCCATGTCGCCGGACGGCCTGCCCTTCGTCGGGGCGCTGGGCGACATCACAGGCCTCAGCGTGGCGGCCGGACACGGCAACCTCGGACTCACCCTGTCCGCGGTCACCGGCGAGATGATCGCCAACCATGTGCTGGGTACCGAAGATCCGCGGCTTGCGCCCTTTTCGCCGGCCCGATTTCTGCGGTAGCATGTTCTTGCGGGTTTCGCGTCCGACCCCGGGCACGGCGGGTCCCCTAGGCAGCGCGCCCGAGCTTCACGATCTTGGAACGTGCCGTCGGGTTCGATCTTCCGAATACCCTTCCGCATCCTGAAAGCCTCCTGCATCTGCAACCTTCCATACGCCTCATGTCGCTTCGATCCAACCTTCGCCTGGTGTTCTCGCTGGGACGCGGTCTGACGCGCGGACTGCCGGACGCGGATCCCGGTCTTGATCCGATCCAGCTCTTCGGACAGTGGTTCGAAGCCGCGCGCAAAGCCGGGATTCTGCTTCCCGAAGCCATGACGCTGGCCACCGCGTCTTCCGACGCAGCCCCCAGCGCGCGCATGGTCCTGCTGAAGGAGTTCGACGTGCGCGGGTTCGAGTTCTACACCAATCTGGGCAGCCGCAAGGCGCGCGAGCTGAAATCCAACCCACAGGCGGCCCTCTGCTTCCACTGGGGTGTCCTGCAGCGCCAGGTCCGGGTCGAGGGCAGCGTCACCGAGTTGAGTCGCGAGACTGCAGCCGCCTATTTCCGCACCCGCCCGCGCGGCAGCCGTATCGGAGCGTGGGCGTCGCGGCAGAGCCGGATCCTCGAGGAGCGAGGAGAGCTGGAGCGGCGCGTACACGAGATGGAGAAGAGGTTCGAGAGCGGGGAAGTGCCTCTGCCCGATTTCTGGGGTGGCTTCCGTCTGGATCCGGAACGCATCGAGTTCTGGCAGGGCCGCGCGAGTCGGCTTCACAACCGGCTGCTCTTCCAGCGCGAGGGGGAAGGGTGGAGTTGCCGGCGGCTCTTTCCCTAGCGATGAGCGAGCCGCCTCGGGCGGGAGCCGACTTCTTCAAGGGTCACGGCCTGGGCAACGACTATCTCGTCTTCCCATTCGGGGATGACTGGCCGGCGTCTACCGAGGCGGTGCGCGCCGTGTGCGACCGCTGGCGGGGTCTGGGCGCGGATGGCATCGTCCTGCATTCGCCACCAGGCGAGTCCCCGTGGCGGCTGCGCATGTTCAACCCCGACGGCTCCGAGTTCGAGCGGAGCGGCAACGGGCTGCGCGTGTTCGCGGCCTGCGCCGCCTCACGCGGCTGGATAGGGGCTGACTCCTTTGGCGTTGAAGTGGGCGGCGACCGTGTCCGCATGCGCGTGGAGGCGCGCCTGGCGCAAGGCGTCTACGACATCTCGGTCGAGATGGGGAGCGCATCGCTGAATCCGGCCGACGCGGGGCTCGCGCGCGACTGGGCGGGGAAGCCCTTCGAGCACCCCCGCCACGGTCCGCTCGACTGCGTCCCGGTGAGCATCGGCAACCCGCACTGCGTGGTCTTCACCGATGACCTTTCCGACGCGGCGCTGTCGCGCCTGGGACCCTTTCTTACGGCCCATCCGGCCTTTCCCGCCGGTGTGAACGTGCAGCTGGCCCGATCCGTCTCCGCCACCTGCATCGAGATCGCCATCTGGGAGCGGGGTGTGGGCAAGACGCAGGCGTCGGGCACCAGCTCCTGCGCGGCGGCGGTGGCGGCCGCCAGCCGGGGTGCGGTGAACTATGGGGACGTGGAGGTTCGCATGGAGGGCGGGACGCTCCAGGTGAGTGTCTCCCGCGACTTGGAGGTGGTCCTCAGGGGGCCGGTTCAGGAAGTGGTGCGGGGACAGCTTGCCGATGGATTCGTGGAGGCGCTGGAGTTGGCGTCCCCGGTGGCATGATGCTTCAGGTTTCGGTCCGTGTTTCCCGCGATGGGGGAACAGGACATGACGACCGTGGTACATTGTCGGCGTCACCGACCCAATGGGAGAACCGGCCGTGCTGAGATTTGCCGAAGAGATGCTGCTGCTGCTGCTCGACGACGAGAACGGAACGTTCGCGCACGTCCCCAGCTGGTCGCTCAACTATGCCCTCGGCGGCGCCGTGCTGATGGACCTCGCGCTCGAGAACCGCATCGACACGGACCTGGAAAAGCTCTTCCTGGTCGACGAAACGCCGCTCGGGGACATCCTTCTGGACCCGATGCTCGGGGAGATCGCTCGGGCCGGGGAAACCCACGATGCCCGCTTCTGGGTGGAGCGCGCCGCCGGCCGGGCCGCCGAAATCCGCGAGACCGCGCTGGATCGGCTGGTCAACGCGGGCATCCTGGCCCGCCATGACGAGCGCTTCCTGTGGGTGTTCCGGTCGCGGCGCTATCCGGTAGTCGACGGGAAGGCGGAACGCGAGGTGAAGCTGCGCATCATGGAAGTGCTCTTCAGCGACATGATCCCCGATCCGCGGGACATCGTCATTATCGCGCTTGCCGACGCCTGCGGCATCTTCCGGTGGCTGCTGTCCAAGCGCGAACTCAAGAACGCCCAGTCGCGCATCAGCGACGTGCGTCGGATGGATCTCATTGGGCGTGCGGTCGCCGAGGCCATTTGGGACATCGAGCTGATCGTGCGCACGCAGAGCGTGCCGATGCAGGGCTAGCGGGCCGAGTCTGCGGGCGCGCCGGGCTGGCGAGCCGGGTTCAGCTGCCGGGCCACCGCCCCATACGCGTTCACGATTCGTTCCTGCGCCCGGTGGCGGCCGTCTTCGACGACCCAGGCTCCTCCCACCATCACGTCGCGCACGGGGGTGTCCTCTCCGCTGAAGATCCAGGCGTCCAGCAGTTCGTCCCCGCTTCGACCGACGAGCGCGGGGTGCTCGGTGTCGAGTACGACGACGTCTGCCCTGTAGCCCGTTCGGAACGCCCCCAGACGCCGACCGCTCGCCTGAGCGCCCCCGGCCCAGGCACCCTCCAGCAACGCCCGTCCCGTGGAGTGCGCCGCGCGGCTGCCGGCGATGTTTCGCTCATGCATCGTAAGCCGCTGCGAGTACTCCAACATCCTCAGGTCCGCGGCCGGGCTTACGCTGACGTGGGAGTCGCTCCCCACTCCCCAGCGACCACCGGCGACCGAGTAGCTCGCGAAGGGGAAGACGCCGTCCCCCAGGTTTGCCTCGGTGGTCGGACAGAGCCCCGCCACCGCGCCCGACGCGGCCAGGGCGCGGGTCTCCCCGGCGGTCATATGGGTCGCATGGACCGCGCACCAGCGACCGTCCACCGGGGTGTGATCCAGCAGCCACTCCACGGGGCGCGCCCCGCTCCAGGCCAGGCAGGCCCGCACCTCGCGCAGCTGTTCGGCAACGTGGATGTGGACGGGGGCGGCCGGGTCGGTCGCATGAAGAGTGGCGACGGCGTCGGCCAGGTCGTCCGGTGGCACGGCGCGCAGTGAGTGCAGGGCCAGGCCGACGCGGCGGTTCCCGTCGCCCGCAGCGGCCTGCCGCAGTGCTTCCACATCGGTGAGGATCTCCTCGACGGTCGTGACGAATCTGCACTGCTCCGCAGCCGGAGCGTCAGCGCCGAAGTCTGCCACCCGGTAGACGGTCGGCAGCAGGGTGAGTCCGATCCCGGAGTTGGAGGCGGCCCCGTGGAGCCGGAGGGCCATCTCGTGCGGCACGCCATAGGGCCGGCCGTCCAGGTCGTTGCGCAGGTAGTGGAACTCGCTGACCGCCGTGTAGCCGTGGCGAAGCATCTCCACGTAGAGCTGCGCGGCGATTGCCTGGACGTGGTCGGGCGTGAGTTGCGCCAGGAAGGCGTACATCTGCTCGCGCCAGCTCCAGAAGCCGAATTCCGCAGTGCTCCCACGCTCCGCGAGGCCCGCCATCGCCCTCTGGAAGGCGTGGGAATGCAGGTTGGGGACGCCCGGTACCGCGGCCCCGCCGACCCGCCGCGCTCCTTCCGGGCCGGCCCCCGGGTGGACCTGGTCGAAGTCGCCGTCGGCGGATAGCTCGACGCGGACGTCGCGGGCCCAGCCGCCGGGCAAGAGGGCGAGTTCGAAGAAGAGGTCGGACATGGCAGAGGACTCTACATCGGAGCCGGAGTACCGGTCAACGAGCGGATGCCCCGTTCACCACAACGGATCAGGTCGCCTGGATCCCGTCAGCGGGCAGATTCCTCTCCGCCGACTTCCCAGATGGCGCTGGCCGTCACGCTCCACAACGACCGGCGCTCACCGGGTTGCGCCTGCCGCGCGACCGGCACCAACCGCTCAAAGCGCCCTCTCGCGACCAGCGCGGGCCCGCGCGCCAACCGGAAACGGATGGCCGCCGAAGCCGTGTAGGCTCGCGCCCGGGCGGAGTAGAGCGCCAACTCCGGGGCGACCAGGACCGGGTCTACGTCGCCGAACACGCCCGCACCCGGGACATGGCCGGCGGGTTCGTATCCCGAAGCTCCTCCACCTGCGGACAGGCCGGCGTGCTCCGACAAGTTGCGCGAGATTTCGAAGCTGATGCCCGGGTGCCAGATGCGGAGGTCGGACGCCGCGGCGATCAGGAAATCGTGGCGCAGGCGGCTCTCGCGCCGGACTGACACGCGAACCGCGGCGATCCAGGCCGAGTCGGTCAAGGGCATCCGCAGATCGACCCGTCCCAGGAACGCGGTCTGACGAACTCTGAAGATGGCGCCCTGGCCCACGAGATCCCGCCGGAAGGCATCCCCGTCCAGCGTCGTGTAGACCGCCGAGACCGCCGCGCGAAGGGGACCGGCGTGGCCCAGTACATCCAGCCCGATCCGCCAGGTCCCCGCTTCCCAGCGGTTGGGCGGGTCCGTGGAAAGGCGGCTGCTTTCATGCTCGTGGCCGATGTCCTCGTGTTCGCTACGGGCCACCCACTGCCACGTTCCCATGCGCCCGGACAGTGCCGCACCGGCCGTACG
Organism: Longimicrobiales bacterium; assembly: GCA_965237885.1. GTDB lineage: Bacteria > Gemmatimonadota > Gemmatimonadetes > Longimicrobiales > Gaopeijiaceae > BD2-11. The sequence continues at coordinate 3,515,553 of CBDEGN010000002.1, forward strand.
ACGCGCGCGGCCGACACTGCGGCCGAAGATATCGGGCCCGGCCACGCGGAGCGGTTGCGGCTCCCCAAAGCCGTCGAGTTCCCGCACAACGATCTCAGTGCCTCGAGGCACGGCGATCCGGCTGTTCTCGTGGGCGCCGATCCAGCGTCCATGGGCAGAGACCGTGAAGCCGGCGTCCAGAACACGCAGCAGACCGAAGCTCAGCGCGGGCGCGGAGGTGCGTCCCAGGCGCGGTGTGCGGGTCTCCATTGAGCGGTCGTCGCTGACTTCGAGTCCGAGCCCGACGCCAAAGCCCCAAGGCCCCGCGCGCCACCCGTAGGCGCCCTCGGCACGAACCCTGATGTGGCGCATCGGCGGCGTCATCGCGTCGGTAACCGCGAAAGGATCGGGGGAATGTCGGACAAGGAAGGGAGAGAGGGAGCCGGCGTCGGAGATGGCTTCGTCGGCTGTCACCTGTCCCACGACCGCCGATCGCCCGCCCAGCGGCTGCCAGCGGAGACCGGAGAACTGTTGGATACCGTAGTCCGCGGCATCGAGGGGCCGGCGATGTGTTCCGCGCTCACCGCCTTTCCGGAGACGGATCTCGCCCCACGAGCCGGTAACCTCATACGCCAGCGCCGCCGGGTTGCCGGCGCTCCAGAACTGCCCCACGCGTGGAGCGGGCGCATCGAGCAGGCTCGGCAACTCGGGGGCCGAAGGCAGGACGCGCTGGTCTGCGTTCAGCCCCGCGAGGGGGCCCCAGGCGGCCGTCCAGCCTGGCCGGCCCGAATCCCGAAGCGGCGTAAGAGGATCGGTCGACTGGCCACCCGCCGCGCCGGGAGCGAGGAGAGCCGCCAGGACGCAGGCCAGTCTTCTCACGGCTCGCGCCGATTCGGCTCCAGCAGCCACCCCAACCGGAACGTCCCTTCAAGCCCGAAGCGGAGCGCCGGGTGGAAGCGGGGTCGATACTCGTCGTCCCCCCGGCCTCCGGGCCGGTCCAGGGCGTTGAAGGCCCAAAAGGAGAGCCGCCCGTCGTAGGGCAGATCGAGGCTCATCTGCAGGCTGAGGAGCCAGTCCCCAACGACCTCCTCGGGCGAAGCGAAGACGTTGGTGCGCGGGTCGCGCAGGTCCGCGAACTCGGGCCGTTCCCGGTCTGCCTCCGCCACGGGCACGATGCTTCCTCCGCGCGTGACGTACCCCGCCCAGGCCAGCCGGTCGGTTCCGGCGACGTTGTGAGTCTTCTCCAGAGCGAAGTGCTGGAGGGTGCCGGTGATCACCAGGCCGAGCTCCGGCTGATGGTGAATCACCCGGTAGGTGAGCAACCCGCGCACCCCGGTCTGGGTGACGCTCTCCCAGAAAGGTGCTCGCGGCACTCGCCAATCGAGTTGGAAGTCGCCGAAACGGGTTCCGAAGTCGAGCCCCTCCTTGATCAGTCTGGTTTCGATCAGGGCACCCTGGACATCCAGCCGCGTGCGCAGCGGACGCAGTTCCGGGAGCCGGGCGGTAAGCTCCAGGCCTCTGGACTGGAGAGTGAGGATGTTGTCCGGGATGTCCAGCAGCACGGGGATCGAGTCGGTGGCGACGGGCGGTTCCAGCATTCGCGGAGGGACGCCGGTTCCGAGCGTGGAATCCGCCAGGGCGTATCGGTCGCGGAGGACTGCCCGCGGGGTGTGACGGATGCCCGCGCCGCCCGTGGTGCGGTCTCGGAACGCGGTCAGGCTGAGCGAGAAGTCGGAAGCAGGACCGGATATCTCGATTCCGGCCTCGGTCTTGAGCGTCCTGGAGAACCCCACCTCCGGATTCGTCGGGTCCCGGATGAAGGTCGTGAGGATCGCGAGACGCTCCGCGGGAGCCGGCGCGAACCAGTTCAGGTTGACGATATCGAAGAACTGGGGCACCGGACTCAGCTGCGCCAGCGCAGGCTGCTTGGCGGTCCGGCCAGCGCCCGCACGCAGCCGAAGCCAGGGCCTGGGGGCGACCTGAACGTTCAGCCGGGGCTGGAGCACGCCGTCCCGTACACCGGAGGCCCATCGGCCGCTGCCGTGCAGCAGATCCAGCCGCAGCCCGCCCTGAACGTCGTAGCTCCAGCCGCCGCGGAAGCTGCCGGCGACGCGGTCGTCCAGATAGAAGGCGCTGGTGGCCGTGGCCTGGAGTTCGTCGAAGCGGTGGGGCCGCCGGAAACCCTGCACGCCGTTGAAGGTCACCTGGGGAGGGAACTCGATGTCGAACTGATATCCGGGCCCGGAGTTCCACTCGCGGCGCAGCACCATCCCGGCACGCAGGCGATGGTCCCCGCCCGGCCCGTTCGTTCGCCGGTCGGCTTCGATCCGGGAGTAGATCTGCCACACGTTCCCCTCCACATCAACTCGGCTCTGGAACTGTCCGGCAAGAAAGCGTCCGATCGAGAGCCCTTCCGTCACACGGTCGGTGAAGGGCGAGGCTCCGCGGAAGTTGGGCGACTCCGCGAACGAGCGCTGGAGCGTCAGGTCCAGGGCGCCGGTGAACTCCAGCCGGAAGCCGGGCGAGAAATCGAGTCGTGCGCGCTCGGACAGGCGGAGTCCCCGATCCCGGTTGCGGGAGGAGAACCCGGGCGCGACATCCGGGTCCTCGGGGATGTCATGGATGACCTGGAAGAGGTCCAGGCGAGTGTCGAAGCGGAACCGGGGATTGGCGTTTGGGCCCGCTGGCTCGCCAGGAGCCGCCGCGCCCAGCTCCGTCCGGTGCGCTACCTGGCCGGAAAACCGTACCGATTCGTTGTCGATAAAGCCGGGATTGGGACGAGTACCGGTCAGGTCGAAGGTCCCCGAGAGCACTTCGTTGGGCGCCAGGCTCCAGCCTCCGACGAAGCTGGCGCCGCCGGTGTGGGGGTCGAAGATGCCCTCCAGGCGCGGCTCGAATACCCCTGCCCGGGTATCTACGACGATCACGCCCTGGGTCAGATCGCCGAAGCGGACGGACGGGACCCCCCGGATCACTTCGACGCGTTCGAGCGTGGTCGCGGGGATGCGACGCAAGTCGATGCCGCCACCGGCGCTGGAAGGGGTGCGCAATCGTCCCCGCAGGTCCGTGCTCTGGAGGTTGGCGTTGTTGGAGATCGGGACGCCGTCCAGCACGATGAGGGTGCCGAAGGACGCAAGCTCGGCCGCCGATGGGTCACCCTCGACCAAGCTCAAGATCGAGCTTGTCGGTGCGGTGCGGAGCGATATCTGCTCGACATCGTCCAGACCCGGGGGCCTCAGCTCGACGCCAGGTATGAGCTCCAGCAATCCGGACAGGGAACTCGCCGTATACACGTCGATGGCGTCCTGCTCGATGACGCTGGCGGTGCCGAGTTCGCCCCGCGCCCGCGCGATGGCATCCGCCGTAACCGTGATGCGCTCCATCCGCAGGGCCGAGGTAGCGAGTTCGATGTCCAGCGCCACGACACCGGCCGCGGGAACGGTGAGAGGGATACGGATCGTGGCGTAACCGATGCGCCCGGCCACCAGCACCTGCGGGCCCGGCGGCACGCCCGTCACTCGATAGTGGCCCGCCGAGTCGGTGACCGTTCTCAGTTCCTGGCCCTCTATCGACACGATGGCGCTCGCCACCGGCTCGTTCGTCTCCTGGTCCACGACGCGACCTGTGATTTCGGCGCGTGTCTGGGCCTGGACCGGGAAAGGCAGGATGACCGCCCCCAGGAGGAGACCGGCGAAGGCGCGGAGGCGAGATCGGCGGGCCAGCACCTTCATCCGTCTGGAATTACGAACAGGATTCCATTTGCGTCGCGCCCCTGGACGGGACCAGGCACGGACAAAGAGTCTCCAGACTTCTCGAGGAGACGCTGTCCGTCCGCCAGCAAGATGATGTGGCCAGCCACGCGGGGGACCTCCACCCTCACTCGTTCGCCACGCACCACAGCCACGAGTCGACCAGGGCCCGATCGGAAGCGGGAGTCGAGCGAAGCAAAGACCCCGGCCTGGGTGCCGTCCACGAAGACGACCTGTATCTCGGTTCCGGGCAACAGCTCCTGGAGCAGGATCAGGACGGGAAGGGCCGACGCGTCCGCATGAAGGCCGGCTTCCTCGGGCGGTGCGGAAGCCTCTTCCGGGCCCGGCTCAGGGGACGGCGGCGGAACGGAACCCGCTGGTGGCACTGATGCCGTGTCCGGTTCCGAAGGCTGTGCTGGTTGGTCCTCCGGACTGAACACCAGGACCACTTGCTCCCAGGCACGGATCACCCAGGCTCGCAGCGGCGAGGCGGGAAGAGCCGCGCCCGCCCCGATCGCCAGGATCACGCTTGCTGCCAGGAGCCTTCTCTTTCGTGCGCGGCGACTGCCTCTCGCTGCCGCCCGACGTCTGATTGCGCGCGCCCGCTCCTCCACTCCATCCGGGGACGCTTCCACTTCCGGTAGCGTGTCCAGCTGCGTGAGCGCACGGGTTGTGACGCGCCCTGCGATGTCGAGCTGGTTCAGCGCCGCCGTGCACTCCGGACATGACTGGAGATGACGCTCCATCTCCCGGCTGTCATCCGGTATTATCTCGCCGTCGAGATAGGCCTGGAGCTCCCCGTCAGAAAAATGAATCATGCCGATATCCCCGCTCCCTTAGCTCCGCCGCAAACTTCTTCCGTGCCCGCGCCAACAGGGTTCCGACGGAACCCGTCGCGACGCCGGTCGCCTGCGCCATTTCGCGATGACTGAAACCTTCTTCCCGCATCACGAGCAACTCCCTCCCGCGAGCGTCCAGACTTGCCAGGACCCCCCGTACAATCCGGATCCGTTCGGCCCGCTCGGCCCGTTCGTGCGAGCGCGGGGCATCCGAAGGTACGAGGTTCACCAGCGCCAGCCGCCGCCGCGTCTTCGCCTTGCGCTGACGGTCCCGAATCACATTGGTCGCCACCCTGAACAGCCAAAGTCTCAGTTCCTGATCGGTACCTTTCACGTCTCTTTCAACAAGACGCACAAAAGCTTCCTGGGCAACGTCTTCGGAGACGTCAGGATCAGCGGTGAGTCTGTGGGCGTACCGCAGGAGCGCCGGGTACACCTCGGCAAACAGCCTGGCAGGATGCACGGTGCTCCCTTTCGGGAACTCCGCGAACGTCAATGGACGTGCGGGACTTCCCGGACAGCGACGGGTGGGCCGCTTAGATAGTTAACGCGCGAATGGGCTGGTTCCTGACGAGGAGACGGATCGGACACGACAACTGCAGGAATGCCGTCCTCGAAAGGCGAGCCCGGTTGCAGACAAGGGTTCCGGTTCCTCCCCCGGTTGTCAAGAAACGGCGCGGTCAGCCGTTAAGGTGATGACACCGTATGCGTTCACGAATCTGCCGGGAAAGGGGCTTGGGCTACGTGCTGGGAATCACTGGCAGGTCAACGTCCGCCTTTGGTCTCCAATGGAGCAAGCTGGGTGCGGGTACGCGAACGCGGATCCTCCAGGTCGTCGCCATCGTGCTGGCAGCCCTGCTGGTGCTGGTGACGTTCCAGAAGCGTCAGCTTCGGATCGAGGTGGTCGCGCTGCGCGACACCGTGTGGCGGTATGTCGATTTGCCCCATGCCGGGATGGTCGTCCCTGCCTTTGACGCAGTCACAGTAGCCGGAGACTCCGTCACTATCGGCCATCTCCGGCGTGGGGCCCGACAGGTGCTCTTCGTCTTCGACACCCGCTGTGGCAACTGCCTCGTCACCCTTCCGTCCTGGGTGCGCATGACCGAGGCGCTCAGGCCACACGCGGATTCAGTCGAAGTCTATGGCCTGTCGCTGGATCCGGTCCCGGAGACCCGGGCATACGTCGAGGAGCATGGCCTGACGTTTCCGGTGGTTCCGTTCCTCGACAAGCGGATGCAGGAGCTCTACCGAATACGCGGCGTACCCATCACCCTCGTGGCGGACGAGATCGGGGCGGTCAGCTACGCCCGCATCGGGTCGATCTTCGGCGAAGTGGAGGTCGCGGCTATGGACTCGGTGGTGAGCGCGGCGCTGAAGTGAGGCGTGCGCGTTGATCCAGACACGTCCCACCAGGCGGGCGACCGCCTTCCTGAGAGGTCCACTCCCCCCGGCAGATTTCCGGGGTTCCATCATCCATTTCCTGGAGGCATCATGAAGACGAAGGTCACTCTGATAAGCCGGTTCCTTGTTGGTCTGCTGCTGGTCGCGGCGGTAAGTCTTGCGACGGCGGAAGCGACGCGTGGGAGTGGCAAGACGAACAATGGCTGCAATGCGTGCACTAGCGACTTCTGGTGCGGGATGTGTTGCTATACACCGGGTAGCGTCTGCCTAGGCGATGGCCAGTGCATGTGCGCGTGAGCGTACTTCGCGGCTCATGCAAGGCACGACAATGATCAACTATCGGCTTAGTGTAGCGGTCCCTTTGCTGTTGTAGTTGTAGGCATTGCGAATTCCATCGAGCTTCAGTGGAAGTGGGCGATCACAGGGTGCTTGATCGTAGTGTTAGAAGCAAATGAACATGTCCGGTCTTGGTAGCACGTAGTCTGTCCGCTTTTCTCGTCCCGCCCGGAGCGACGCGAGCGGAGCGAGGGGAGCGAGGGGCGGGAGCCCCCTCTACGCGGCCTGCCGGGCCCGGTCGCGGGCTTCCTCGAGCCGCCCGTCCGGATCGTAACGCCCCAGCGTGAGCTGGTTGTGGAAAACGGCCAGGCACCCATCCTCGTATTCGCGCACCTCGACCTGTGCCCGCACGTAGTGGATTCTGTGTTGAGGTGGTCCCGGTTTTTTGGACAGGTCGTTAAGGTGGATTCCAGGACGGAACAGGAGGCACCGAGATGGCCAGGAAGAGACGGAGGTTCACGCCGGAGTTCAAGGCGCGGGTGGCGCTCGAGGCGCTTCGCGAGCGGGACAGCGTGCAGGCGATCGCCGCGCGGCACGAGCTTCATCCGAACCAGGTGAGTACATGGAAGCGGCAGTTGCTCGAGGGGCTGCCGGAGGTGTTCGCCGGGGGCGCGGGCCGGAAGGCCGCCAGGGAGCATGAGGCGAAGATCCGGGATTTGCACGCGAAGATCGGGGAGCTCACGGTCGAGCGGGATTTTTTTCGGCGCGGGCTCAAGCGCTGAGCCGGGCGGAGCGTGTGCGGATGATCGGGCGGGACGGACCGCTGAGCGTGTCGAGGCAGTGCGCGCTGGTGGGCGTGAGCCGGTCGTCGCTGTACTACCGGCCGAAGGGGGAGAGCGCGGAGAACCTGGCGTTGATGCGGCGCCTGGACGAGCTGCACATGGCGTATCCGTTCTACGGCAGCCGGCAGCTGATGCGGCATCTGCGCCGCGAGGGCGTCACTGCGGGCCGACACCGTATCCGGCGGCTCATGCGCCTGATGGGGATGGAGGCAATCTACCGGCGGCCGCGCACGAGCGTGGCGAGTCCGCAGCACCGGGTCTTCCCCTATCTCCTGCGCGGCCTGCCGATCGAGCGGGCGGACCACGTGTGGTGCGCGGACATCACCTATGTCCCTGTGACGCAGGGGTTTTTCTACCTCGTGGCCGTGATGGACTGGGCGACCCGGCATGTGCTCGCCTGGCGGTTGTCGAACACGATGGACGCCTCGTTCTGCGTCGAAGCGCTGGACGACGCGCTGGGCTGGCGGGCACCGGAGATCCTGAACACCGATCAAGGCGCCCAGTTCACCAGCGAGGCCTTTGCGGACAGGGTGCTGAGTGCGGGCGTGGCGTTCTCGATGGACGGCCGGGGCCGCTTCCTCGACAACATCTTCATCGAGCGGCTGTGGCGGTCGCTGAAGTACGAGGCCGTGTATCTCCACGAACTCCGGGACGGGCTGGACGCCGAACGCATCATCGGTTCCTGGATCGACTTCTACAACGAGGTGCGTCCGCACTCGTCCCTTCGCGGGCGGACGCCGGGCGATGCCTATCGGGAAGGCACGGAGGCGGCGTGACGACGGAAGGATTCCCGGGCGCACCGGGGCATACGTTGCGGATCCGGCGGGCCGCGGGCGGGAGCCCCGGATGTCCGCGCCGCGCGCGGCTCGCAGCGCTCGCCGATGAACCCTGTCCGGCAGACGGGGGACCCGTCCGCCGCCCAGGGCCTATATTGGACCCTGCCCCTCCCGTTCCGGGACAGGATGCCGGGGTCGAGAACGCATGCCAACAGAACACTCAGCGAAAGCTACCGAGGGCTCTCAAAACCAGCAGGAGTCCACCTTAACTTTGCCCTCGGACTGTCCAACGAAGTAGGACCGCCTCAGTGTCGCTGAGGCGAGATCTGCAGCACCTTCCCGTTGTAGGCCACGCAGTTGTCGTTGCGCTGTTACCGGCCATGCAAAATTGCGCAGAAGTGGCCGTCGAAAATGTCAGATGTGGGCAGGGTGACGGAGCGATGGCTGCGACGCGGGGTCCGGGTGTCCATGAGGGTTCCCGGCGGGTTCCATACGATGGCGTCTCCACCGAACGGAGGAGACGCGATGATCGGGAGAGAGACGCGGGTGCTGCTGCGGCACTATCTGGAGCAGGGGATGAGTAAGGCCGCGATCGCGCGGCAGGTCGGGATCAATCCGCGGACGGTGTACCGCTGGATCGCGGCGGGACAACTGGACCGGGAGCTGGACGACGGGGCAGTCAGGTACGGACCGAGGCGTTCGCGGCCCTCGAAGCTCGATCCGTACAGGGGGATCATCGACGCCCGTTTGGCCGAGTATCCGGAGCTCAGCGCCGTTCGCCTGTTCAACGAAGTCCAGGCGGCGGGCTATCCGGGCGGGCCAGGTGAAGCGCTACGTGCGCGAGGTCCGGCCCCGGCCCCCGGAGGAGCCGGTGCAGCGGTTCGAAACCCCTCCGGGCCACCAGGCCCAGGTGGACTTCGCGGAGTTCCGGCTGCCGTGGGGCAAGCGGTACGCGCTGATCGTGGTGCTGGGCTACTCGCGGCTGATGTGGGTTCAGTACTACGAGCGCCAGACGATGGCGGTGGTGATGCGGGGGCTGGAGTCGGCGTTCCGCCACTTCCGCGGCGTGCCCTCGGAACTCCTGTTAGACCAGATGAAGGCGGTCATCATCGAGGACGGCCGCGGGAAGGGCGGGCGTCTGGTGGAGAACCGGGAGTTCCTGCGCTTCAGCGTCCACTGGGGCTTCCGCATCCGGGCGTGCCGCCCCTACCGGGCCCAGACGAAGGGCAAGGTCGAGCGGCTGGTCAGCTATATCCGGAAGAACTTCTTCTACGGCCGGGTCTTCGGGTCGGACGATGACCTCAACGCGCAGGTGCTGCTGTGGCTCGACACCGAAGCCAACGTCCGGATCCACGGGACGCTGAAGGAGCGTCCGGCCGACCGGTTCGAGGCGGAGCGGCCTCACCTGATGCCTTTGCCCCCTTGGCCTTACCGGTCGGTGGCTCCCCGGCCCGCGGAGCCAGCGCCAGAGCGGGCTGAGGGGGCGGCGTTCCCTCCGCTCGTCGAGGTCGAGCGCCGCCCGCTGGCCGAGTACGCCCGGATCGCCGGAGGAGCACCGTGAGGCCGCCATCGCGCAGGGAGCGCATCGCGGCCCAGCTCGCCGACCTCAAGATGCCCGGCGCGCTGGAAGCTCTGGACGAAGTGCTCGCCGGGGTCGACGGCGGCGCGACGACCGGCGGCGAGGCGATCGAGCGCCTGCTGGCCGCCCAGATCGCGCTTCGCAACAGCCGGCGCCTCGAGGCGGCCATGCGCTCCAGCCGACTGCCGTACGTCAGGACGCTGACGGACTTCGACTTCGCCTTCCAGCCCTCGATCAAGCGCGAGCAGATCGACGCGCTCCACGAACTCGGCTTCCTGGAGCGCAAGGAGAACGTGGTCTTCCTCGGTCCCCCCGGCGTCGGCAAGACGCATCTGGCGATCAGCCTCGCGATCACGGCTGCCGAAAGCGGGCGCAAGATCTACTTCGGGTCCCTGACCGACCTGGTCGACTCCCTCGAGGAGGCCAAGGCCGCCGGCCGGCTCGACCGCCGCCTCAAGACCCTCACCTACCCGGCACTCCTGGTCGTTGACGAGATCGGCTACCTGCCCGTGACCCAGAGCGGCGCGGTCCTCTTCTTCCAGCTCGTCAACCGCCGCTACGGACGGGCCTCGACGGTGCTGACCTCGAACAAGGGCTTCGAGGAGTGGGGCCGCATCCTCGGCGACGAGGTCATGGCCGCCGCGCTGCTGGACAGGGTGCTGCACCGCTGCCACATCGTCAACATCCTGGGCAACAGCTACCGGATGCGCCGCCACGCCGAGCTCTCGAGGGCGATCCATCCGAGCGTAAACCGAAGACATACTGAACATCCTGCTTCCCGAGAGCCGGCCTCATGAGGGTCACCAGGCTCTCGGCGGGCTGCCCCGCTCCGGTCGCTCCGCTCCCTCCGCAGGTCAGCCCGCGAAGTGCGACATTTTCAATGGCCAGAAGTGTGACATTTTCAATGGCCATTGACATTGCGCACCGTCCGCGTCTCTTTCAGGCACAGAATCTCGTTCAGATCCACCTCCAGAAGCGGGACAAAAGCTCCGCCCGCTTCCTCCGCCCTGACCCCGAACACCGCGTTGAAGCGCGGCCAGTAACCCCGCAGATACTCGTTCGCGGCAGCCATCTCCCGGATCCCTTCCCGCGCCAGCTCCTGCGGCAGCCGCCCCTGAAGCGTCCCGAAGCACTGCTCGCAACGGCCCCGCGCCTGCGGCGAGTACGACGGGATCATCTCGATCCCCAGCTCCTTCATCGCCCGCCCAAACTGCGTCGGCTGCTCCTTGTCCACCTTGCCCCCGGCCTTCGGCGTGTACCAGTAGTGCGAGCCCCGGTCGGTGTACAGACTCGCGAAGATCCCCTTCGCCGCGATCGTCTCCCGCACCCCCAGGAAGCTCGACCACGTCCCCTCCTGCTCCACGAAGAACCCCGAGTATATCCGACTCGTGGCATCGTCCATCGTGATCACCAGGTCCCGCTTCCGGTCCCCGAACCACCCATGCGTCGAGGCGTCCTGGTGCAGCATCAGCCCCTCCACCGGCTTGCGCGGCCGCCACTTCCGATGACGGCCCCGCCGGCGCCCTCTCTTCACCAATCCCGCCGCCTGGAGCCGGTTCTTCAGCCAGGTGTAGGACCGCGCCCCGCCGTGCGCCTTCCGGTACCGCTCCCAGAAATGCCGCACGTTCCAGCCCGCGTACTCCCTCGCGTACAGCGTCTCCAACGCGGCGACCTCCGCGTCCGGAGCCTTGCGGTGCGAGCCCCCGGTCGAGCGCATGTCCCGAAGTCCCTCCAGACCCCGTGCCTCGTACCGCGCCGCCCAGCGCCGGAACGTCCGGTCGCTCACCCCCAGCACCTCGGCCGCCCGCGTCTGCGTCACCCGCTTGCCCCGCCACGCTCCGTACACCTCCGCAAACCTCAGCATCCGTACTTCTCGCAGCACCTCCGTCCGGTTCATCCAGCCTCCCTATCGGCCATCCGAAACCGGACAAGTTATGTGCTACGAAACCGGACAGATTATGTGCTCCTAACAGGTGCTTGATCGTAGCTGGATTGATCTTCTCTGGGTACGAGGCTCCCGATGGTAGGAACAGGCGCGTGCTCCTCGGCGTGCTCGTGGATTCAAGAGACAAGCTCAACTCGTCGCGCCTTCAGTCCGTCGCGCGGACGATTATGATTTTGTCGGCGTATTGTGCCGCTGTTTTCGAAATCGGACTGACGTAGTCTGGTCGTGTCGCGACCGCAGCAGGCACCGACGTTCGCCATGATAATCGACTTGCGATCCCGGGCGTGGTTAACTTGACGGAGGTTGGCTCTTGACCAGGAGGCACGCTGGAGACCGCAGGATGGCGTTGGCCGCACACCGGCTTCGAAGCCGCGCATGTATTTCGCACCAGGAATGCGTGCATAGCGGGAATTCTCCTCTGCTTTTTTCTCGCCTGCGGTAGGGGGGACGACCCAGTCGTAGTCGAGCCCCCCGGGACCGGCGGTCCTGCGACCGGAGACACGACCGGCACGGTTCAACGGGGGAGCGTGACGGTCACCGTGCGCGCGGCCGGAGAAGCGGCTCAAGCCATGCAGGCGCTGGGCGGGCCGGTCGGCCGCATACCAGGCGCGCAGGTGGGCATCCAACGGTCCGGCGAGTCATCGGTCCGTTTCGCTTCCACGGATTCGCGGGGGCTCGTGACGTTCACCGACATGCTCCCCGGGCGTTATCGTGTCACCTCTCTCCGCCTGTTGGACCGGGCCGAGACCCGAGTCGTTGCCGCGGCACATGCACATCTGACCGGCATCAACGCTTTCGGCGGCGGTGGGCTCGCGACGGTCCAACCCCCTGCTGCAACGGCGGAAGTGGAGGCCGTGGCGGGTCGGCGGGGCTCTATCGTGATCAGCGAAGTCCACGACTGGTCGCCCGTCGTGGACTTCGGACCCGCGCTTCACTACTCGCAGATCCAGTACGTAGAGGTGTACAATAACGCCGACACTACCGTGTACCTGGATGGCAAGATCCTGGCCTCGGCCTTCTGGTACGTCTGGGAAAGCAGTGTTCACCAAACTTCTCTGGACAACTGCGAGGAGTTCGGCCGCTGGCGGTTGGATCCGGAAGGCATCTGGTCGGAGTGGCACCTGCGGTTCCCCGGTTCCGGCCGGGAATACGCTCTCTCTCCCGGTCAGGCCCGATTGGTGGCGATGCAGGCGATCGATCACCGCGAAGTGGCTCCGGAACTCGGCTTTCCGGACCTGTCCCAGGCTGACTTCGAAGTGGTGGGCACAGGCCAGGATGTGGACAATCCGACCGTGCCGAACATGGAAGATGTCGGCTTTCGACCCTCAATAGACGCGCTGGGAAGGGGGTTTGTGAGCCTCGAGCCCGCCATCATGATCGTCGACAAGACCGATCTGGAGTCACTGCCACTCGACGAGTTGCCTCTTCCATATGCCGATTACCGCAGGTTTCCCGGCGAGGCGATCCTCGACCTCGTCGTCCTCCACCACGATCCTGCGACGGTGGATCAGGATCAACGCGTCTGCGATCGGCTGGTGAATGAAGCATTCGAACATCAGCCGGCCTTGATCCTGGACCCAACGGCCGGTAACTCCATTCACCGCAAGGTACTCGGGACCACCCCAGCCGGGCGCCACATTCTGCAGCGCACCCGGACCAGCGCCGTGGACTTCGAACGTGGGCCGAGGAGTCCGGGGCGGGTTTCCGTTCGGGGGGTGTCACCGCCGGGGTAGGGAGGGATGATGCCATCAGGGCGCGAATATTCGCTGTAGCACGTCGAGCACCTGAGTCATCGTGGCGGGAGACAGCTCGGCCCAGCCGGCTCTCTGATCATCCAGCCGTTCGTTGAGCAACCCGGAATCGACGACACGGCGTAGCGACCTCCGCCTTGCAAGTCCAATGGTCAGTGCGCGAAGGTTCCCAACGGGACGGTTGGCAACGAAACTGTTCGCAACAAGAATGTCGGCTACATGACCGTGGGCATCAGGTGTTGGCGCTACGGTGGACTGCGCTGCCGCCCGGCACTGGGGCCGCGTGGCGTAACCTGACAAAATGGCATACTGCCGAAATGGCAGTAAGGGGGAACATCTGGGGAAGGAAGCGCTAGCCGGACCGGACCTGCTGATTCGCAACGTCCATGTCGCCACTATGGCGGACACGGGCGAGCCCTACGGGGCCGTGCGGGATGGCTTGGTGGCGGTTGCCGACGGGCGGATTGTGTGGGTGGGGCCTGAAGGCGCGGCACCACCGGAAGTGGTCGCCCGTGCCCGGCGCACGGTGGACGGGGAAGGGGGTTGGGTCACTCCCGGACTCATCGACTGCCACACCCACCTCGTTTTCGCCGGCACGCGCGCGAACGAGTTCGAGATGCGCCTGCGGGGCATGACCTACGAGGAGATGGCGCGGGCGGGGGGCGGGATCCGCTCCACCGTGGCAGCTACGCACGGCGCGTCCCCGGAGGAGTTGTACGAGGCGTCCGGTGCCAGACTACAGTCTCTTGCCGCGCATGGTGTTACGACGGTTGAAATCAAGTCCGGATACGGGCTTGATGTCGACGCTGAGCTGCGCATGCTTCGCGTCGCCCGGGCCCTCGGCGAACGCCTCCCGGTGCGCGTGTCGCGAACCCTCCTGGCCGCGCACGCCCTGCCGCGAGAGTACGCCGGACGCCGCGAAGCCTATCTCGATGTGGTGTGCCACGAGATGATCCCGCGCGCCGCGGCCACCGGCCTCGCCCACGCGGTCGACGCCTTCTGCGAAGGCATCGCGTTCACCCCGCTGGAATGCGCGCGCGTCTTCGATGCGGCCGCGGCCCACGGTCTGCCGGTGCGCCTGCACGCCGACCAGCTCTCCGCCCTCGGTGGCGCCGAGCTCGCAGCCCACTACCTCGCCCGCTCCGCCGACCACCTGGAGTATGCATCGGAAGCGGGGTGCCGCGCGCTCGCCGTGGCCGGGACCACTGCGGTATTGCTCCCGGGCGCGTTCTACTTCCTGAACGAGACCCGACGGCCACCGGTAGAAGCGCTGCGACGGCACGGCGTGCCCATCGCGGTCGCGACCGATCTCAACCCGGGTTCATCCCCCGTGACCTCTCCGCTCCTGGCGATGAACATGGCGTGCGTCCTCTTCGGCCTCACGCCGGAGGAGGCGCTGGCCGGGATGACCCGCCACGCGGCGCCGGTGCTGGGACTGGAGGGGGAAGTTGGCGTAGTGGCGCCGGGCATGGGCGCGGACCTGGTGCTATGGGACGTGGACCATCCGGCCGAGATTGTCTATTGGGTCGGCGCCAACCCGTGCCGGGCCGTGGTTCGGGGCGGGGCGGTGTTCGGGCGGGACCTGTCCCGGGCTTGATCGCGCCGGCGAACCTTCATCGCCAACCCGGGGTCCGCAGCGTGAACGTGAGGCCAGGCGCTCTGAAGTCGACGGGGTACTCGTAGGGAGGCTCGACGCTGCTCCGGGCACCCCGGATGATCAGGACGATGAAGGTCCCGACGGCGGCCGTGGCACCCACAACCGCGGCCGTGGTCCGGAGGGCGTTGAGATCCTTCGTTTCGAGAGCGACGATCGCCGCCGCCGGAAGGGTCACCTGTTGCGCGAGCCGCTCCTGCAGAAAGCCGACCTGGCGACGGGTCACCGGAATCATGATGGACACGGCGTCGCCGCGACGTTCTGCCAAAGTCCCCGTCACCACCGGGCTGGCGGAGTCGATCAGGCCTTCCTGCTCAGCCTCGACGAGCCGAGCCGCCCCCTCGCTGCTCAGGTAGACCCGGATCTCCTCCCCGGTCGGCACGCTCGCCAGCTCGGCGGGCGAGAACGTATAGCACGCGCCGCAGCAGAGCAGCAGCGCGGCGATGCCCGCGGTTCGGGTCATTCACCCAGGTTGGGATTCGTGTTCAGTTCGACGTCCGGAATCGGGAAGCAATCGCTCGGCGGGTTGTCGATGAAGAGCTGCGAGATCGACTCGAAATCGGGCCAGTCGATCTCTCCCGGAGTACCGTTGTCCGCCCAGCGGCGGAGGTCTCCGAGCCTTCTCGCCTCAAGCCACAGCTCGATCGACCGCTCGCGCTTCAGGAACGTCCACGCTTCGGTCGACGTGCTCGCCACCCAGTCTTCCAGGGGCTCCCCCGTCACGTCGCTGATCTGGCTTGCGCGCAGGCTGTTGATGAGCGTCATGGCCGACTGCCAGTTGCCGCCCGCACGGCCCGCATGCGCAGCTGTGACGACCTCGCCGGAGCCGGTCGAGATCGCATCGCTGAAGTGCTGCTCGGCTCGCTCGAAGTACCTGGAGCTGGGCTCGGCCGGCCCTCCGTCGAACACGGCCTCGCACATGTTCTCGCCGAGGATCCGGTTCGCGTACCCGCCCCACAGGTATGCCTGGGCCAGAATCGACTGCTCGACCTCCGCGGGCTCGAGCACCTCCGTGAAACGCTCGATCGCGTTCTCGGCGATCCACCGCGACGTCTGTGCGGCGTTCCACTGAACCGTGACTTCGCTGGGAAGGAGCTGGCCGGCCTGGCCGATGGGGGAATGGCCTCCGGCACCGGTCTGACCCCCCGGCATGAGCTCGCGGGCCGCGATCGCCCCCGTGTATCCGAGCTGGCTTAGCGCCACGGACAGCTCCCGTCCCGCTCCGTTCACGAGCGACCTGTGGGCCTCGGGATCGTTGACCAGCTCGTCGTTCACGGGTCCCGGATTCGTGATCTCGCACCCTGCGAGCGAGATGCCCGCAAGAAGAACCGCCAGGAGCGCGAAGCGGGGTTGGCGACCCCGTCCTGTTGTATGACTCGCGTGACCTCTTCTCATGTCTGTCTCCGGATTCTTGATATTGGTCTTCATCGCCGGCACCCTAGTGTAGTGTCCGCAATATAATACGCCTATGCTGAGGCGGCTGCGAGTGCCTTGCGGGCCCGGTCCACCTTCTCGATGATCTGGGCGGCCGACTTCGTCCACAGGAACGGTCGGGGGTTCTCGTTGTAGGTCTCGATGTACTGCTTCAGGCACGATTCGAGGTGGGGGACGGAATGGAAGACGCCGCGGCGGATCCGCTTCTGCGTCAGCGTGCTGAAGAAGCGCTCGACCAGGTTCAGCCACGAGGAGCTCGTCGGGACGAAGTGGAACCGGACGCGCCCCGTGCCCGCCGCCCAGTCCCGGACCCGCCGGTGCCTGTGGGTCGAGTAGTTGTCCAGGATGATGTGGATCTCCCGGCCCTTCGGCACCTCCTTCTCCACCTTGCGGAAGAACCGGAGAACCTCCTGGTGCCGGTGCCGGCCGTAGGTTTCGCCGACCACCTCGCCCGACGCCACGTCCATTGCGACGAAGAGCGACGTGGTCCCGTGGCGCTTGTAGTCGTGCGTCATCGTCCCGCAGCGGCCCCTCTTCAGCGGCAGCCCCGGCTGCGTCCGGTCAAGCGCCTGGACCGAACTCTTCTCGTCGAAGCTGAACACGACCGCGTTGTCCGGCGGGTCAAGGTACAGCCCCACAACGTCTTGCAGCTTCTCCTCGAAGCGCGGGTCGGTGCTCACCTTGAAGGTCCGCCACAGATGCGGCTTCAACCCCGCCGCCCGCCACACGGTGTTCACGAAGCTGTGCGTCGTGCCGACCGCCCTCGCCATCGACCGGCACGACCAGTGCGTCGCGTCCGGCGGCCTCTCCTGCGTCGTACGCCGGATGATCTCCGTCCTCAGCGCCGCCTGAGCCTTCGGGCACCAGCCCCCGTGGTTGCCCCCGCGGGGACGCTCCTTCTCGATCCCCTTCAGCCCCTCGTCCGCATAGCGCCGCCGCCAGCGGCCCACTTTGTCCGTGTTCGTCCCGAGCTCCCGGGCGATCGCCGTGTTCGTCATCCCCCCGGCCGCCATCAGCACGATCCTCGACCGCTCCCGCAGCCGCACCGTCGCGCTCCTCGACCGCGACCAACGCTCCAGAACCTCCCGGTCCCCGTCCGCAAGCTCGATCCCGACCGCCTTCCGCATGGCTCCTCCCTGTCGACGCCTCTCGATCCCGCCCGAAGAGAAACCATAACCCTTACCACCATCGTAACAAGGTTATATTGCGGACACTACACTAGAAGGTCACGCGAAGGGACGCGTTCAAATTCCACGTGGGCGGTGGCAGGCTCTCCGGACCGAAGGTGTAGTCCTCCGCAAACCCCTGCTCCGGGTCTCCGATCACCCATTGGTCGTTGAACCAGCTCCAGTAGTTGCTCACGGTCACCGTGAGCACGGCGTTGCTGATCCTCTCGGGGAACACGGCGTTCACCGGGATCTGCGCGCTCACGTTGCGCAGTCGAAAGAAATCCGACTTGCGGGCGGTGAGGCTGTCGCGCGTCGTGGACGGGGTGCAGATGGCCCTCCACAACGCGGGCGTGTCCGGCTTGAGCGCCCGGGTGAACTCTGGACCGGGCCTCGCGTAGTTGTTCGTCGGGCCGTCGTAAGGATTCACGTAGTAGTCCCAGCAGACGGGCATCCACGCGCCGCGGCCGACGCCACCGCTCGTGAAGTTCCGCTCCTGCGTGTAGTGGCCGCCGCGGAACTCGCCGTTGGCGGACAGCGTGATCCCGCCGGGCGCCCGGATGGAGGTTCTCGGGGACCAGATGAGCGTGGGATACGTGGGACCGTGGACGAAGTTGTTGACGAAGACGGGATCTTCGATGGCGTCCGGATTGCTGACGTAGCGGCCCCGGAGGACCGGCGCGGGCTGGCCCTCCATCACCCAGACGTCTCCATCCACCGCGAAGGCCGGGATTCCCCCGATGTCGGTCACCTCGGAGTGGTTCGTGGTGATGTCGATCCCGACGTCCCAGCCCCAGTCGGCGCCTCGGATGGGAGATCCGTCGAGGCTCAGCTCGATCCCGCTGCTGACCAGCTCGCCGATGTTCTGACGTTGCTGACCGGAGAACCCGTTGGACGGGATCTGCGCCACGTTGAACAGCGCGTCGCTCGTGGTCTGGCGATAGTAGGTGAAGGTCGCCGACACCCGGTCGTCCCAGAAGGACCCGTCGAACCCGGTCTCGAACTCGGCGGTCACCTCGGGGCCGATGTCGGGGCTTCCCACGTTCAGCGGCAGGAGCGACGTCTCGCCGTCCCAGCCAACGGGATCCCAGGTCCGCACCGCGTCGAACGCGGCGGGTGCCCGTCCCGACTGCCCGTACGCCGCCCGCAGCTTCAGCGAGCCCCAATCCGCGTTCCAGAAGTCCTCGTCCGACATGACCCAGGACGCGCTCGCCTTGGGATAGACCTGGAGGCCGAAGTCCTTGCCGAACGCGCTGTTGCCATCCACGCGCGTGCCGACCGTAATGAAGTACCGGTTGGAGATGTCGAAGACGTTCTGGAAGAAGAACCCGGCGTTCCAGATCTTCGAGCGACCCTCGTACGCGATCAGGGTGGCCGCCGAACTCACCGTCGGGTCGGCGCCTGGGGGCAGGGTTTCGCCGTATCCGTTGAGGCGGAGTTCCTCCTCGCCGATCGCCTGACCGCCCCAGGAGAAGCTGGATCGGACGTCTCCGACCACTCCGAAGTTGTAAGTCCCGACATAGTCGAGCGTCAGGAGGCGGTTCTGCCAGGTGTCGTTGTAGATGCTCCCGCGGGCGAAGCGCGAGAAGCCGAACGGCCGCTCGCCCCTTATCGCCTGCTGAGAGTTGTCGTAGCCGACCGTCATGCGGTGCGTCATGTTCGCCATGGGCGAGTAGGTGACGGTCCCTCCGGTCGTGAAGCGCTCGATCTGCTGTTTGTACTTCTGGGTGAAGAGCGCGGCCGCGAGGACATCGGGGTCCTCACTGTTGAAGTAGTTGGCGTAGCCGCGGTAGGCGTTGTGCGTGAGCCCGTTCGCGTTGCCCCCGACGGGCGTGTTCCGCTGCACCGTGTTCGCGTAGCCGGTGTTCCACTGCAGCTGCAGGCCCTCCGCCGGTGTGAACGTGAAGTTGTTGCGGACGGTCCAGGTCGCGATCGAGTCCTGGGGAAGGATGCCGGTCCCCCCCTCGAACTTGGCGGACGTGAAGTACTGCAGGTTCTCCCCTCCGCCCCGCACCGATGCGTTGTACATGCCGAGGTAGCCGTTGCTCAGGAACGGGTCGATGCGGTGGTAGGGGAACCTCTCGTTCCCGATCTTCAGCGCGCGCATGCGCCGCTGCTGGGTCTCCAGGCTCCACACGGGCGCTCCGGCCGCGCCCCGCTTGGTGAACACCTGGATGACGCCCGCCGAAGCCTCCGTGCCGTACAGGGTGGTGGCCGCCGAGCCCTTGATGACCTCGATGCGCTCGATGTCGTTGGGGTCGATGAAGTTCAGCGGGTGTGCCTGGACGTTGCCGGCTGCCCCCGAGGTCCCCGCCGCTCGGGCCCTGCCCATCGGGAACGACTTGCTCTGCATGCGCACGCCGTCGACGTAGATGATCGGCTGGTTGCTCATGGATACCGTCGTGTTGCCCCTGAGCCGGATGTTCGCCCCGCCGCCGAGCTGTCCGCCGGTCGATGTCACCGTGATCCCGGGCGCGGCCGCCTGCAGCATGTCGATCACTTCGATGGGTTTGTTGGGGAGCTCGGCCGTGTTGATCTGGTTGATCGTGTTGCCGATCTCACGCCGCCGGGACGCGCCGGCGGTCCCGGTGACGACGATCTCGTCGAGACCAAGCACCTGGGTCGTGAGCTGGAAGTCGACCTCGGCCGTGGCTCCCGCCGTCACCGTGACCTGCTGGGACCCGGCCGCGAAGCCGATCCTCTCGGCCCGGATTTCATAGGTTCCGGGAGCGATCTCGAGAATGATGAAGTTCCCGTTCTGGCGGGTCAGCGTCCCGATCCCGGCCCCGGGGATGAAGACCTGCACCTCTCCCACCGGGCCGCCCGACTGTATGGCCGTCACGCGGCCCGCGATCCGCCCCGGCTCCTGCGCCGAGACGCCGGAAAGCGGCAGCGCCAGCGCGATGAACGCGAGCATGGCTCCGAGGCCCGTGTGAGCGCGCGCGCGGGAGCTGGCCCGGACTCGACGCCTTCCCAAGAACTCTTTCAACCTGACTAGACCCCAACCAAGCGTGACTTGTATGCCGTAGCTACCAATGAGTACCGGAAAGGCGTATCCTGATTGTAGTTAGCACAGTCCGGCGCGAGTCGTCGGATGTCAACCAGGAGGCCTTTCCGGTGAAGAGAATATCACGCAAGCAAAGTCGAAGGAACAGTGCCCGGCGGAAGCGGAAGGTGAAGGCGCGGCACGCGAAGGCGGGGCGGTGGCGCTGCGGGGCGCGCCCGATGTTCGGTGCGGGCAGGGTCGGCTACGAGATCGGGGCGCGGATCAACGCGATGAGCTTCGGGGGCATCGGCGTGGTCCGGCGGCTGGTGGCGAAGCTGGGGCTGGCCGGCGAGATCGACGGGCGTCTGGAGTTGCTGAAGAGGCACCTGCCCTACTTCGAGTCCGACCATGTGCTGAATGTCGCGTACAATCTGCTGTGCGGGGGCGTGCGGCTGGAGGACATCAACGCGCTTCGCAACAACGTGGCCTATATGGACGCCCTGGGAGCGGAGCTGATCCCGAGCCCGACGGCGGCGGGAGACTTCACGCGGCGCTTCGCCGAGGCGGATGTTGTGGAGCTGATGGAATGCTTCAACGCGGTGCGGCCGGCGGTTGTGGCGAGGCCGGGGCCGGGATCTGCTGGCGCCGGTGGCCTACATCGACGTGGACGGGACGCTGGCGCCCACCCTGGGAAAGAAGAAGGCGGGCATGGACATGTCCTTCAAAGGGGTGTGGGGCTACCACCCGCTGGTCATCTCGCTGGCCAACACGGGCGAGGTGCTGTACCTGGTGAACCGGCCGGGCAACGCGGTGAGCCACCGGGGAGCGGCGCCGTGGATCGACCGGGCGATCGGCCTCGTGGCGCCCCATGCCAGGCGGGTGTGCGTGCGCGGGGACACGGACTTCTCGCTGACCGTCAACTTCGACCGCTGGAGCGAGGAGGTGGACTTCATCTTCGGCTTTGACGCCCAGCCGGCGATCGTGAAGCGCGCGGAGGCGCTGGGAGAGGACGCGTGGACGCGCCTGGCGCGCCGGCCGCGGCATCGGACGGGGAAAACCCGGCGCAAGCGGGCGGACGTGAAAGCGCGGATCGTGCGGGAGCGCGGCTACGTCAACAAGCGGCTGAACCACGAGGACGTGGCCGAGTTCGACTACCGGCCCACCCAGTGCCGGGAGACCTGCCGGATGGTGGTCGTGCGCAAGAACATCAGCAGGATGAAGGGCGACCTGACCCTGATGGACGAGATCCGCTACTTCTTCTACATCACCACCCGGAAGGACCTGAGCGCGGCCGAGGTCGTCCGGCTGGCCAACGCCCGCTGCGACCAGGAGAACGTGATCGAGCAGCTCAAGAACGGGGTGAACGCGCTGCGGGTGCCGATGTACGATCTGGTCAGCAACTGGGCCTACATGGTGATGGCGGCGCTGGCGTGGAATCTGAAGAGCTGGTTCGCGATGATGATGCACCTGAAGGCCGACCGCCGAAAGTACATCGCCATGGAGTTCAGGCGCTTCATCCGCGAGATGATCCTGCTGCCCTGCCAGGTCATCCGCCGGGCGCGCCGAACCACGCTGCGGATCATCGGCTGGCAGCCCACCACCGACCGCCTGTTCAGCACCTGGAACACGATCGAACGGACCGGCTTCGGCTGACGCTGCCTCGTCCCTCTCGCCTTGCCAGTCGCGTCGAACTCGCTTCGGGGACCGGTGTCCCCCGGCTCCAGACAGGCCCTGTGAACGACGGTTCAGCCGGCCAGAAGCAGGTGCCTGACACCCCCAAACCCCCATCCCGATTCGTCGAAAAGCGGTAACCGGCCCGAAAACCCCGCGTCGCACGAGCGACACATGCCCGTGCAACTGCACTCGCTTGTTTTGGGACTAGAACTAGACGCCGCTTCATGACCCCTCCTCTTCGAGCGGTGCTGCGCACACTTGCAACAGAAAAACTCACATTCTAACAAATTGGATGCCCTGAGGCAATTTTTCGTCACGGCAACCTTGTGCCGTAGAAATGGACTGGACCAGGGCCCGCGGTCCGTGCGGGATGCCTCGCACCCTACGGGGCGGACATTCTGATCGATCGTGGCTCTCAGCCAGCCGGCCGCTTGTAGATCACCCCGTCCTTCATCACGAACACGGCTCTACGCAGAGATCCGATGTCTGCGAGGGGGTCCCCCTCGACCGCGACGACGTCGGCGAGCTTGCCCGCGGCCAGGTCACCCACGTCCGGCATGAACAAGGCTGCCGCCGCCCGACTCGTGGCGCTGATGATCGCGTCCCTGGGGGGCTGCCCTGCGGCCCCGCGTCGCTCGAACTCGATGGCGGTGTCGCCCGACCAGACCCAGCCCGAATTCGCGTCCGTGCTGAAGACGATCGAGACGCCCCGCTCCACGGCCTTCGTGAAGACGTCGGTCCGGGGCGGAAGGAGTCTGGCCGTCCATTCGAGGGCCTCCTCCGTGAAGCCGAATTTTTCACCGTTCTCCAGATAGTATTCGGCCAGGTAGAGGTTGGGGGCGAAGAACGTCCCACGCTCCACCATGAGATCCAGCACCGCCTCGTCCAGAAGCGCACCGTGCTCGATCGTTCGCGCGCCCGCTTCTACCGCCCGGCGAGCCGCTTCCGCTGCGTGCGCGTGGACCGAGACGGGCAGACCCGCGAGGGTGGCTTCGTCGATCGCCCACTGCAACTGTTCCAGGGAGTACGTGGGCGTTCCTCCCGAGCGGCTGCTCCGGCTTCCGAAGATCTTCAGCCAGTCGGCGCCCCCCTCCGCGCGCGACCGCACGAACGCCCGCAGCTCCTCCTCGGTGGCGGCCGGCACACCCGTTGGGACCAGGTCGCCTTCCAGGGCGGCGGCGAGGTTGTCGGTGAGACCCTGACCGGAGACGATCAGACGCGGGCCCACTACGGTCCCCGCCGAGATCGCGTTGCGCAGGGCGACGTCGGCGAAGTCGGCGCTCCCCAACGAGCGCACGGTCGTGAACCCACTCATGAGGAGCGCTGCGGCGTTGCTCGCTCCCTCGATTCCAGTGTCGGCGTCACGCGGCGGCTCGTCGGAGAACGAGGCCGTGATGTGGACATGGGCGTCGATGAGTCCAGGGAGAAGCGTGACGTCGCCGAGATCGATCGTCTCCGTTCCAGAAGGCGCGTCAACGTCGGCTCCTACCGCGACGATCCGTTCGCCCTGCACGTGCACGACCGCGGGCTCGACGGCGTCCCCGTTGCCGTCGAGCGCACGGGCGGCACGGAGAAGGACGCCGTCCGAAGGGGCCTCGGCCGCCGGAGCACATGCCGTGATGAATGCCGCGCACCCCGCTACCCATGCCCACCTCGTGCCGACCATCGTTTGCTCCCTGCCGAGACGTCGCCTGCCAAACCCGCAACTGACAGTCTACGCGGCCGGCGCCCTGCCGGCGAGGAAGGCCGCCGTCTTCTGCCGCTGGACTCTTTCGTGCGGAGCGGGCCTGGCACGATTAAGCTCTCGAACTGCCTGCCCCCCCATACGGGAACCATCGTTGAAGCTCTCTGAGGAAGAAAACGCCACCCTGGACGGCGCCGCCGGCTCGGCTCCGCAGCTGGCGATGCGCATTGTGGTGCGTATGGCCGCCATCCTCGGAGCGGAGGAGCTCGTTCCGGTGGCTTCGGCTCACATCGACGGCTGCCTCTACCACGGCGACGGAGGGGTCGAATTCGCCGAGCGGCTGGTCGACCTGGGGGGCGCGGTGTCGGTGCCGACGACGCTGAATGTCGGTGCCCTCGATCTTCTCAACCCGCGCAACGTGCGCGCGTCGGAGCGCCGCAGAGAGATGGCTTTGCGGCTGATGAAGGCGTACGAGTCACTCGGATGCCGCCCAACATGGACGTGCGCTCCGTACCAGGCCGGACACCGGCCTTCCCTGGGCGAGCATGTCGCGTGGGGCGAGAGCAACGCTGTCGTTTTCGCCAACACGGTGCTGGGCGCGCGCACCAACCGCTACGGCGACTTCATGGACATCTGCTGCGCGCTGGTGGGCCGGGCGCCGCGCACCGGCCTGCACCTGGGCGAACGGAGGCGGGCCACCGTGGTTGTGGACACGGGCTCTTTGAACCCGGCGCTCAAGGAGCGAGACGTCTTCTATCCCGTCCTGGGCACGTGGCTGGGAGCCGCCGTTGGCGAGCGGGTCGCGGTCGTCACGGGCCTCCCCGCATCCGTAACCGAGGACCAGCTCAAGGCGATGGGGGCGGCGTCCGCGTCGTCTGGCGCGGTCGGGCTCTTCCATGTCGAGGGCGTGACTCCGGAAGCCCCGGACCTCGAGACCGCGCTGGGTAGCCGGGCTCCCGAAACCGTGCTGACCCCCTCGGCGCGCGAACTCCGGCGGGTGCGGGACGCGCTGAGCACGACCGGCGCGAACGAAATCGACGCCGTGGCGCTGGGGAGCCCGCACTTCTCGCGAGAGGAGTTCGCGCTCCTGGAGGCGCTCCTGCCACGGGAGCCCTTTGGAGTGCCCTTCTACGTCTGCACAGGAAGAGGGGAGGTCCAGCGCCTGGAGGAAGGCGGGCGCCTGCGCCGTTTTCGGGAGGCCGGCGTCGACATCGTGGCGGACACCTGCGTCGTGGTCACGCCCATCCTGCCCCCCCGCGGAGGCGTGCTGATGACCAACTCGGGAAAGTTCGCGCACTACACCCCGGCCACCACCGGCTACGACGTCGTCTACGGGAGCCTGGAAGACTGCGTGCGTTCCGCGGCAACCGGCCGCGTCGCCCGGGACGAGGGCCTGTGGAGCTGACCGGCATCCGCGTGCACGAGGGCACGGGCCGGGGCCCGCTGCTGGTGCTCGAGCGCCCCCTCAGCTTCTGGGGCGGCGTGGATCCTGAAACCGGACGCATCTCTGATCCGAGGCACCCGCAGCACGGAAAATCGCTGCGCGGCCGCATTCTGGTCATGGAGCGAGGCATCGGCTCCAGCTCGTCCAGCGCCATCATGCTGGAGCTGCTGCGCAACGACGTCGCCCCCGCCGCGATCGCCGTCGGCTCCAGCGACGCGATTCTGGTGCTGGGGATCCTGGTGGCGGAGGAACTGGGCTACCCGGGCATCCCGCTGATCGAAGTGGGCGGGGAAGGCTTCGAGCGATTGCGCGCCAGAACCGGCGAGCACGGCGATGTGCAGGCCGCTGCGCACGGGGCCGTGCTGCGCGTTGGCCCAGGGTTTACGGCAGCGCGTACCTCTCCAGGTACTGCAAGTCGAACTCGTCCATCCTGACCGCGTACAGAACGCCGTTGCCGAACGACACCACTCGCCTCCCCATCGGCAGCTCGACGGTCATCTCGCGCATGCCGGAGCCGGAGAACACATCGTATGCCGGGGCGTCGCCCGCCTCGGTGTGCCGGCGTACCCAGGCGCGTCCCGCTGGATCGACCGGGACGCGTCCCTGGAAGAAGGCAGGCTTGCTGTCCGGCCACTGGTAGCGGTCCAGGTCGTTGTTCCCCGGGGGGCCGCCACGGCCCGCGCGCATGTTCATGACTCCGTTGACGGCCGTCACCTGGATGCTCATGCCGCCGCCGCTCTCGGCGCGCGAGTCCCGCCACTCCTCCTTCTCGGACTGCCCGATGCGCACCGGGGAATACGGGTATGCGGGGCCGCGGGTCATTTCGCCGTCCGGAGCATACCACTCGACCCAGAACTCTCCGGATCCGGGCACGGCGCGGGCCACCACCACTCGTCCGTCTTCGGCCACGCCCCAGGAGTCCGCCGACGACAGCGGCACGGGCGAGATCGACACGTTCTGGTTGTTCACCCCCCCCCCGAGGTCTCACGGACGCGGTCGTTCAGCTTGACGCTCGCCACCGTGTCCACCGCCTCCGTCTCCAGGTCGTAGCGAAGGACTTCCGCGGAGTCCGCGACGTTCCCTCCCGCGCTCATGCCGAAGCCCTGGAAGAAGATGCCGCCCCGGCTGTCCACGCCCTGCGGGATGGCCAGCATGATGGGCGATCCCAGTTCGAACGACCCCAGCATGTAGGGGCGGGTGTCGCCGAAGCTCAGATCGGCACCCAGTTCGGTGAGGCGCCCGTTGCCCAGGTCCACCAGGAGCGACTTGCCGTCGCGGAGAGGCCAGACGGCGTCGGGTTGGCGGTACTCCTCCGGTCCCTCGCCCACGCGGCCGAGCGTGCCGACGGTCTGCGCTTCCATGTCCACGACTGTGAGCGCCTGGCCCAGCGGGTCGGCCACGAGCACGCGTCCGTCCGGCAGCTCGCGCACGGTCTGGATGACGGCGAACTCCTGCTCGAGCGCCGCCTCCGCGGGGCCGATGCCGACGCCGTCTGGTTCGTCGCTTCCAGTACTGCAACCGAACGCACACACCAGCCCGAGGCTCGCGAATACGGCCTGCGTCGTTTTCGTCATATTGCGGGTACAGAACCGCTCAAGTGCAGCGCTCATGATTTCGAATGCTCCTGGATGTGTCGTTGTGGGCAGCCGGACCAAGATGGGCAGGATGCCGCAGGTTCGTCTACCCGAGCCGGGGCACTTCTCGGTCCCATCCCGCGCGCAGGGAGGTCCCCCGGTTGCGCCGGGTCCGGCTTCGCGATCCCGCCAGCCGCTTGGGGGTAGACGAAGCGGGCACCCGGCTTCCAGCTTTGGGCATCCCGACTTCTCACAGCGAAGACGAAGAGGCCATGGCTCCATCATGAGGCGAATCGCACGTTTTGCGTGGATCTTGCTTCGTCTCCAGCCGTTCCTGATCGCGTTCACGCGCGACCGCCGTCGCTGGATCGTGGTCGGCCGGCCGGCTCGGCGCAAACCGGGCCATCACGAACGGCGCGCTCGCAAGCTCGTGAAGACGGTCGCCGGCCTGGGGCCGGCCTTCATCAAGCTGGGGCAGATGTTCGCCGCTCGCGCCGACATCCTTCCCGAGCCCTATCTGACCGCTATCGGCACCCTCCGGGACCGGGTGCCGCCCGATCCCGCGGACCAGATCGTCGGGGTGATCGAGGCCGAGCTGGAGGGCACGCTCGCGGATCTCTTCGAGAGCTTCGACCGGGAACCCATCGCCGCCGCCAGCCTCGGACAGGTTCACCGGGCCCGGGTCGATGGGCGGGATGTCGCGGTCAAGGTGCTGCGCCCCCGCGTCGAGCAGCGGATCGCTCTCGATGTGGATACCGCGTTTCGGGTCGTCTTCTGGCTGAACGTGCTCTTTCCGACCCATCGCATGCGGGCGCTGGCCAACGTGATCCGGGAATTCTCGGTGAAGGTGCGCGAGGAGATGGATTTCCGCATCGAAGCCGACAACATCCGGCGCTTCCAGCGGGCCTTCGCCGGCGACCGCGCGGTGAAGGCGCCACGCGTCTTCACGGACTTCACGACACGGCGCGTGCTGGTGATGCAGTACATGGAGGGGACCCGCATCGACCGGCTGGGCGAGCGCGTCAGGAGGGGGCGTCCCTCGGCGCTCCCGCTCATGGAAAGGCTCTCTTCGGTGTACCTGCGCATGATGATGATGGACGGTTTCCTGCACGCCGACCCGCACCCGGGCAACCTGCTGGTCGCGGACGACGGCTCGCTGGTGGTGCTCGACTGGGGGGCGGTCATCGAGGTGCCGCGCTGGACCCGCCAGACCCTCCTCGGGCTGTCGCTGGCCGTCGTGCGCGAGGACATCGACGGAGCCATCAGCGCCATGTACCGCCTGGGGATGATCGGCCCCGAAGTCTCGCGCGGGGAGATTCGCGAGGCTGCCGCCGAGATCGTGCGCGTGGTCGAGAACGCGCGCAAGAAGGGCGGCGGGGGTGTGCAGGAGAGCGTGCGCGATGTCCTGGACACCTTCTACACCTGGCCGCTCATGCTCCCGCGCGAGTTGGTCTACCTGTGCCGCACGCTCGCGCTGCTCGAGGGCATCGGCACCGCCTATGACGCGCACTTCGACGCCTTCGCGGTCTTCCGCCGGGTGGTGAGGGCGCACCGGAGCGAAATCCTGCGCGCCGCGGGGCGGGAGCCGGTCGCGATCGCGCGAGATGTCTGGTCCGAGACCAGCGGGCTGGTGCGTTCCGCGCGCGAGCTGCTGGTGCGGGCCGAGAGGGAGAACCTGCGGGTTCGGGTACACCCGCGCGACATACAGGGCATCGAACGCTCGCTGACGCTGCTGGGACGGCGGCTCCTGCTGTCGATCTTCGCGGCCTCCACCGCGATCATCTCGGCGATCATCTACGTTTCGCTCGAGAACGTGTGGATTCTGGCC
The DNA here is from genome assembly GCA_965237885.1 of Longimicrobiales bacterium. GTDB lineage: Bacteria > Gemmatimonadota > Gemmatimonadetes > Longimicrobiales > Gaopeijiaceae > BD2-11. Next base: position 3,544,134 of record CBDEGN010000002.1, read on the forward strand.
GCCGGCCTGCTTGCGTCCCTGCTACTCTTCCTGGTCGTGCTCGTCATCCCCGCCCACCTGCTCGACAACCCGTTGCGCCACGCTCGCGGCCTCGGATCGCGTACATGGCGGCCGTAGACCGGCAGGACGCCGCCGAGCGGCTGGCGGATAGGTGCGCGGCGGGAGAGCGGGCGGCGCTGGCGCGGGCCATTTCGGTGGTGGAGGACCGCCGCCCGGGGTATCGGGGGCTGCTGGCCCGCATGGCCGCTCTGGGGCGGCGCGCTTCGCGGACCGGGGTCACCGGCCCCCCCGGCGCGGGCAAGTCCACCCTGGTGGCCGCGCTGGCACAGCGGCACCGGGAGGCGGGGGAGGAGGTGGGGATCGTCGCGGTGGACCCCACTTCGCCGTACTCCGGGGGGGCTCTGCTGGGGGACCGTGTGCGGATGGCTCCGCTTCGGCTCGACCGGGGCACCTTCATACGCTCCATGGCGACGCGCGGGGCGGGGGGCGGCCTGGCCGAGGCGGTCCACGATGTAGCCGACTTGATGGAAGGGTGCGGCTTCGACCATATCCTGCTGGAAACCGTGGGCGTCGGTCAGACGGAGCTGAGCGTCGCCGCCGCGGCCGACACGGTGGTGGTCGTGCTGACCCCCGAGTCCGGGGACGAGGTGCAGGCCATGAAAGCCGGGCTGGGCGAGGTGGCCGACATCTTCGTGGTGAACAAGGCGGATCGATCGGGCGCCCGCCCCCTGATGCGGCAACTGCGCGAGGCGCTCGGGCTCAGCCGCAACCGGCGTGATGCCGCTGCGGGCGACGGCGCCGCGCCGGAGTGGGAGCCCCCCGTCCTTGCTGCGGTCGCGACCACGGGCGAGGGCGTGCAGGCCCTCGCGGACGCCCTCGAAGATCACCGGCGCAGCCTGAGGGCGTCGGGAGCGCTGGAGGCGCGCCGCATCGCCCGCGCCGGCGCGCGCGTCAACGCCGGTCTCCGGGCTGCCTTCGAGCGTCATCTGGCCCGGCTCGCCGCCGCCGGCGGTTACGCGGAGGCGGTGCGGGCGGTGGCGAACGGCGAGGAGACGGCATACGACGCCGCAGAACGTTTGCTGGCCCGGGAAGGTATCTTGCCCGGAACCTCGGCGCAGTCGGCCACGTCTCCCGGAGACGAACACTGATGAGCACAGCAGACCGCAGGATCCGTGTCCTGGTCGCGAAGCCGGGACTCGACGGGCACGACCGCGGGGCGCGGGTCATCGTCAGCGCCTTCCGCGACGCGGGCTTCGAAGTCATCTACACGGGCCTGCACCAGACGCCGGAAACGATCGTCGAGGCCGCGCTGCAGGAGGATGTCGACGTGGTGGCGTTGTCGATCCTCTCGGGTGCGCACATGACCCTCCTGCCGCGCGTGAAGGATCTGTTGGACGAGGCCGGACTGGGGTCCGTTCTCATGACCGGCGGCGGCATCATCCCCGAGGAGGACGCGGTCGCGCTTCAGGCGATGGGGATCGGGCGGCTCTTCGGACCCGGAACACGGACCGGTGACGCCGTGGCCTACATTCGCGACTGGTTCGCGTCCTCGGAGCGGGCTTCGGGGTGAGCGCGCGCCCGGTGGGATCGGCTCGCATCCACCAGCTCTCCGAGGAGCTGAAGCTGCTGCGGGAGCGCCTCCGGCAAGGCGGAGGGCCGGAGCGCATCGAACGCGAGCACGGGCGCGGCAAGTGGACCGCCCGCGAGCGGGTTGCGGCGTTGCTTGATGCGGGCGAGACCTTCGTGGAGATCGGCCTGCTGGTCGCGCACGACCTGTACGACGGCCGGGCGCCAGCGGCAGGCGTGGTCACGGGCGTCGGACGGGCCCACGGGCGCGAGGTGGTCGTGGTCGCCAACGACGCCACCGTAAAGGCGGGCGCGTGGTGGCCCGAGACCATCGGCAAGATCCTGCGGGCACAGGAGATCGCCATGCGCTGCCGCATCCCCATCGTCTACCTGGTGGACTCGGCTGGGGTCAACCTGCCGTACCAGAGCGGCGTTTTCCCCGGGAAGTACGGGGCCGCGCGCATCTTCTACTACAACTCGCTGATGCGCCGCTACCTGGCCATCCCCCAGATCGCGGCGGTCATGGGCCCCTGCATCGCGGGCGGCGCCTACCTGCCCGCGCTCTCGGACGTGATCGTGATGGTCGAGGGCACCAGCTTCATGGGGCTCGGCGGGCCGAACCTGGTCAAGGGGGCCACGGGGCAGACGGTGGAGGCGGAGGAACTGGGGGGAGCGCGCATGCACACCTCGGTCAGCGGGGTCGCGCACTACCTTGCCAGGGACGATCCCGCCTGCATCGAGAAGGTGCGCGCGCTGATCGGGGCGCTGCCGCGAGGGGACGCGCGCCCGCCCGGCTTCGAGGGAGGGTCGGTGGGCGAGGATCCGTACGGATCGCCAGGGGATTCTTCGCATGAGCACGGCTCTTCCCGCTTCGGCCCCGCGCGGGCTGCGGAAGACCTCTACGACCTCCTCCCCGACGATCACCGGCACCCCTACGACATGCCGCAGGTGCTGCGCTGCATCCTGGATGAACCGGGGTTGGAAGAGTACCAGCCCGACTACGCGCGGGAGATGATGTGCGGAAACGGCTCCATCCAGGGGATGCCGGTCGCGGTCATCGCCAACGCGCGCGGACTGATCCGCGATTCGGAGGGCGGACCTCCCAGGTTCGGGGGCATCGTCTATACCCGGAGCGCCGAGAAGGTCGCCGCCTTCATCGACACCATGAACCGCCGCCGCACGCCGCTGCTCTTCGTGCAGGACGTGTCCGGCTTCATGGTGGGGCTCAGAGCGGAGCGCTCCGGGATCATCCGGGCGGGTGCCGACTTCGTGGAGGCGATGTCGACGGCCACCGTCCCCAAGCTGGTGGTCACCCTCAATCACGCTTCCGGCGCCGGATACTACGCGATGGCCGGCCAGGGCTTCGATCCCGACTTCATCCTGTCGCTGCCCACCGGGCGCATGGGGGTGATGGAGGGCGAGAGCGCGGTCATGGCGTTGTTCAGCCGGCAGCTGGAAGAGCTCCGCAAGCGTGGCGACGTGCCGGACGAGAATCTGCGCACGCGCATGGACGAGGTGCGGGAGGAGTACGACCGGCAGCTGGATGCCCGGTTTGCCGGCGCCCGCGGGTTCGTGGACGAGGTGGTGCTGCCCGAGGAGCTGCGCGGGGCGCTGGCCCTGCTGTTGCGGGCCGCGCTCAACAATCCGGGGCCGCATCTGGGCGCGTTCCACCTTCCTCCCGGCGTGGTGTGAGCCCGGGACCCGCGGCCAGGGAGGCCGCGTCCATTCGCGTGGGCGCCGTGGCCGCGCCCCGGGGAGGGAAGGGCGCTCCGGGGCGGGGTGGCGTGCGCCCGGTGCGCGTCGCGGGCGCGAGCGGCTTCTGGGGCGACGACCTGGAGGCGCCGGTGCGCCAGGTCGAAGAAGGACCGATCGACTACCTGGTCATGGACTACCTGGCCGAGGTGACCATGTCGATCCTGCACAAGCAGCGCGCCCGCAACCCGGAAGCCGGATACGCGGGCGACTTCGTCTCGCTCATGGAGCGCATCTTTCCGGCCTGCCTGGAGCGGGGCATCCGCGTGGTGGCCAACGCCGGCGGGGTCAACCCGGGAGGATGTGCCGACCAGTTGGCGCTCGCCGCCCGGCGCGCGGGCGTGCACGGGCGGGTTCGGCTGGGGGTGGTGACCGGCGACGACCTGATGCCCCGCTTGGACGATCTGCTCGCCGCCGGCCACGAGTTGCGCAACATGGAGACCGGCGAGCCGCTGGCGACCATCCGCGAGCGGGTCACGGGGGCCAACGTGTACCTGGGCGCCTTCCCGATCGCGCGGGCGCTGGGGCGGGGGGCGGACGTGGTCGTGACGGGGCGCTGCGTGGACGCCGCGCTCACGCTGGCGCCGCTCCTGCACGAGTTCGGGTGGCGGGAGGACGACTACGACCGCCTGGCCGCCGGGGTGGTGGCGGGCCACATCAACGAGTGCGGCGCCCAGTGCACGGGCGGGAACTGTCTGGCGGAGTGGTGGACCATCCCCGACCTCGACCGGGTCGGTTTTCCGATCATCGAGGCCGAGCCCTCCGGGGCGTTCGTGGTGACCAAGCACGAGGGGTCGGGCGGGCGCGTGACCCCGGCCACCGTCACCGAGCAGATCGTCTACGAGATCGGCGACCCGGCGGCATATCCCACGCCCGACGCCATCGCCGACTTCACGGCCATCCGGCTGAGCCAGGCCGGGGAGGACCGGGTGCGGGTCGAGGGCGCGCGCGGCCGGCCGCCGAGTGGCTGGCTGAAGGCGTCGATCGTGTACTCGGGGGGGTGGAGGGCGGTCGGCACGCTCGTGTACGCCTGGCCGGACGCGGCCGCCAAGGCGCGCGCGGCCGACCGCGTCCTGCGGGCACGGCTCGACCGGCTGGGGCTCCGCTTCGACGAGGTGCGCAGCGAGCTGGTGGGGTGGGATTCCACCCACGGCGCGCTGGCGGGCCCCCCGCCACCGGATCTGCCCGAGGTGCAGCTGCGGGTCGGGGTGCGCAGCGGGGAGCGCGCCCCGGTGGAGCGCTTCACCCGGGAGATGGCCCCGCTCGTTCTGACCGGGCCGCCCTCGGTGACCGGGTTCGGGGAGGGGCGTCCCCGCGTACGTAAGGTCGTGGCCTTCTGGCCGGCGCTTGTGCCGCGCGAAGCGGTGGATCCGTTCGTGCGCGTGGAGGTGCGGGAGGCATGAGGGTGTTACGCGTTCGCCGGGCGCTCGCCGGGCGGATTGGGGCCACCCGGCGCAGCGGCTCCCGGAGCAGCTGACCATGGCGACCGTCCAGCTGGTGGAACTCGCGCACGCGCGCTCGGGCGACAAGGGGGATATGGTCAACATCGGCGTCATCGCCTACGATCCCGGGGACTATCCGCTGCTGGAGGAGGGGGTGACCGCCAAACGCGTGCAGGAGCACTTCGGTGACATGGTGAAGGGGAAGGTGATACGCTACGAGCTTGCCAACCTGCACGCCCTCAACTTCGTGCTGCCCGGGGCGCTGGGCGGCGGCGGGACGGTGTCGCTGATGATGGACGCCCAGGGCAAGGTGTTCTCGACCGCCCTTCTTCGGATGGAACTGGAGGTGCCCGAGGAGGTGGCACGGCGCGTGCGAGGGCGGGGAAGGATGCCCCAGCAGGAAGCCGAGGAGACCAACCGATGAGCGCCGACGAGCGACTCCTGTACAGTGTTGAGGACCAGGTGTTGACGCTGACCCTCAACCGCCCCGGAAAGCGCAACGCGCTCGACTCGCACCTGGTGAAGGCGCTGCTCGCGGCGCTCGCAAAGGCGCGTAGCGACGCCGACACGCGGGTGGTGCTTCTGCGAGGCGCGGGGCCCGACTTCTGTGCCGGGGCCGACCTCGCCGAGATGGATCGGATCACCAGCATGGGGCCGGAGAAGATCCATGACGACGCGCTTCGCATGGGCAAGCTCTTCGTCCAGATGCGCCAGCTCACGAAACCGGTGGTGGCGGCCGTTCACGGCCGGGCACTCGGCGGCGGGTGCGGCCTGGCAACCGCGTGTGATGTGGTTCTGGTGCGCGAGGACGCGGAACTGGGCTATCCTGAGGTGCACCTCGGCTTTGTGCCCGCCCTGGTGATGACCCTGCTGCGGCGCAAAGTCCCGGAAGGACGCGCCTTCGAGCTGGCGACCCTCGGTGAACGCTTCTCCGCAGCCGACGCCCTGGCCTGGGGCCTTGCAACCCGCGTGATACCCGCGGATGCCTTCGAGTCGTCGGTCACAGCCTATGCCAGGGAACTGGCGAGCCGTCCTCCCTCCTCCGTTACCCTCTCCAAGAGGCTACTCTATGATCTTGACGGTCTCGGCTTCGAAGAGGGCATTACGCGCGCTGCAAAGATCAACGTCGCCGCCCGGCTCACCCACATCTGCCGGGAGCGCGTGCGCCGATTCCTCGCGCGCAAACGGAGTTGATCGTGCTCATCCTCTTCCTGAACCGCTCGCGCACCGATGACGAACGGTATCTGCGGGCCCGCACGGCGCTGATGTGCGTGGGCGCCGGGCTGGGGCTCGCGGGGATGCTCCTCGACATCCTCTGGTTGATCTGGCTGGCACTCGCCATCCTGCTCGCGGGCGTGGCGCTCCGGCATGTACGACCGCGCGAAGAAGGAGAAGAGCAGGGGGAAGCCGAGGAATACTGAAGCGCCCGTCTCGCCCGGGTGGTCAGGCCTCCGCGCCGTAGGGCTGCATCGACGGAGCCGACAGCAGCAACGCGACGAGCGCGGCCCGCTCCGGCATCCGATCCACCACGACATGCTCGTGGATGGCATGCGCGCCCGCTCCGACCGCACCCAGACCGTCGAGTGTGGGCGTGTACAGGCTGGTGGTGTTGCCGTCGGAGCCCCCGCCCGAGGCCGATTCCTCTATCTCCAGGCCCAGCTCCGTCCCGGCTTCTCGAGCCAATCCCCAGAGTCGACGATTGCCGGGGGTCTGCTCCATGGGGGGGCGGTCCATGACCCCCCGCACCTCGACGGAAGCCCCGGGCAGCGAGGCCCCGATTGCGCGAATTGCGTGCTCCACCCTGCGGGCGTCCTTGAGGGTGGGCACGCGCACATCCACTTCCGCGCTGGCCTCCGGGGCGATCACGTTGGGACGAATCCCGCCGGTAATGGTTCCGACATTCACGGTAACCCCGCTCCCTGGCTCGCTCAGCGCGTGCAGCTTTCGGATCACGTGCGCAAGCTCCAGGATCGCGCTTACCCCCTTCTCCGGTTCCAGCCCCGCATGGGCTGCCTTGCCGGTGACGCGGACCGTGAAATCCCCGCCCCCCTTTCGCGTCGTCTTCAACCTGCCCGCGCTGTGCATGGCCGGCTCCAGAACCAGCGCGCGATCGGCCCGCATGGCCATGCGCACGATGTGCGCCTTGGAGTCGGGGCTGCCGATCTCCTCGTCCGAGTTGTAGACGAAAACCGGAGTGACCTCGGGTTCTCCCAGGCAGTGCTGTACGGCCTCGACCGCGAAGAGGCCCTGGACCAGCCCGGCCTTCATGTCGAACACGCCCGGTCCGTACAGGCGTCCGCCGTCCCTTCGCAATGGCATCCCGTCCAGGGTTCCCACCGGCCAGATCGTGTCGGTGTGCCCGATGACGAGCTGGTATGGGACCGACCGACCGCGCTCACGCGGGGAGGCGTACAAGGTCCCGCCCGTCGTCTCGCCAGGCAGAATCCGCGAGCGATATCCGATGTCGCTCAACGCCTCCTGAAGGAGGGCCTGTACCGGCCGCTGCGAGGCGGGAATTGTGGAAGGCGACTCCAACTCGACCAGCCGTTCCACGAGGTCGCGCATCCGGCGGCGGCAGGAATGCAGGTAGTCCATGACGCGGGCGCCCGCGTCACCCTCCCAGGGTGATCCACCCATACGCTCGGTTTCCGTCATCGCCGATTATCCTCGGTTGCGCCTACCGTCTCACCCGCACCACTTCGCGCATCCGCTGGCGCACCTCGTCCGCCAGGCCGGCCTCCTCCAAACGGCTCCACAGCCGGTCGATGGTGTTGTTGTCCACCCAGCCCGGTACGGAGGTCTGCCAGGCCTGATCCGCGCGGAAGGCGTCCACGGCGTCCACCGCCTCGCGATCGTAGAGAAGCGCGTCCGGTGATTCCATGGATGGAGGCGAAGAATCGGCGCGATAGTACCCGAGGGCGTGCAGCATGACCTTGAGCTGGAGCACATCGCGGCCCGCGAACTGCTGGAGACTACGGAAGCCGAGCGTCTCGGAGATCGTGTCGTAGATGCGCCGCACCTCCTTCACCGGCTCGGGGTGCTCGCAGACGTTGATGTCCGTTGTGACCCCGTCCTGGCGGCGTGACATCTCCGGGCGCGGGTCCGCGACCAGCACCGCCGCCGACTGGGTCCGACCGTGCCGGCCGTCCCCGCCCAGCGCCTGCCCAGCGTACAGCGCTTCGATGATCCGGTCCGCGAGGTGGCGCCCGGATCCTTCGCTCCTCTCGAACGCGACCGCTACCGAGTCTACCACCGCAGTGCTCACCAGCGAGTTGCCCTGCACGGCATAGTTGAGGCCGGTGCGCTCCCAGACCCAGTCGCCCCGCTCCTCGGCTCCGTACTGGCCGGAGCCCGTCCACTGGGCCGACCGGCCCTGCATGTCGATGACGCCGACCTGCCTGCGTTCCCGTCCCTCGTCCGCCGCGACCACGCGGTCCATCGCCTCCTGGGGCACCACCCCCTGCTCCAGCAGGTCGAGAAGGTCGTGGCCGTACTCGAGCCGGGTGCCGCCCTGGGTGGCGACCGCGCCCACCCCCGGCCGGACCCACGGGACGGCGTTGCCGACGCAGGCCACGCGCGTGGTGACCACGACCCCGGACTCGCCGGTCGCCGGATCGATGGCGACGATCGAGAAGGTGTGGAACTGCAGGTCCGGTCCCCAGGCGACCGGCTCCTGTGCGAGAGCGGGTGCGGCGAAGGAGAGCACCGGGGCGGCGAGAAGAAAAGCGAGAGCGCTGCACGTCAACGACGATGATCTTGTCACGTCTACCTCCAAACCAGATGTAGGACCTCCAGTCGGGCGTCCGGGCGAGATCGGGCGATGTCGCGATCTGCCCAGAGCCCAAGCGTGGAGTCGGCGGCGGGCGGGTATCGGGAGGCGCGGCAAACCGATTGGCTACGGTGCGCGCATTGGTTACCGGTCGCGCAGGTGGCGCAGAGTCCCCCCGAACGGATTCACCCCCACTGGATACCGCGCCTCAACGTGGCCGGCTCCGTCCCCGCTCACCTCGACAATTGCCACGTCGCCGCCGCGAGAGTTCATCACGTAGAGCATCCGGCTGTCAGGAGCGAAGAGCGGGAATCCCGGCCCGGGCCCGATCGCGACGTGCCCCGCGACCTCGCGTTTCTCGATGTCGATGATGGCCACGTTCTCAGTGTCGTTCCGCGTGGAGGCCGCGAACCGCCCGTCGGGCGAAACCGCGATGCGGCCGGCTCCCTGGCCACCCGTGTCGATCGTTGCGACCACTTCGTCGACGGAGGTGTCGATCACCGTCACGGTGCCGTCGTAGTCGGAGTGCACCCACGCTTCGCCACCGGGCGTGAAGTCCACCCCGACCGGACCTCCCGGCACGTCGATGATCTTCACGATCTCATCGGTGCGCGTGTCGATCACGACCACTCGATCGTCATCCCGATGCGGGTAGTACAGCTTGTCGGTGCGCGTGTCGATCGCCAGAAAGTGTCCACCCTCGAGGAGGAGGTCGATCTTCTTGCTCACAACGCCGCCGGCCACATCGTACACGACGATTCCCGGCACCTCGGAGCCCTCCACGCCGACGTAGAGCTTGGTTCCCGCCCGGTTCAGCGCGACGCCGTGCGGAAGCGCCGACGTGTTCGGGGTCGCTTCGGACCCGGGTTGTACCGGCTCCGGAGGGCGGTGGAAGTACTCCGATTCGATCCTGCCTCTCTCCTCGAAGGTGGCCGCGTCGAGAATGCTGATGTACGGGGGGTCCCGCGGAATCACCACGAAGATGGTGAGCCCATCGGGTGAAACCGCCCCCTCGTGCGGCTGATTCTCGGCGGTGAACTGGTTGACGATCCGGCCCGTCGCCGGATCGAGCTCGTAGGCTGTGAAGTCGGAGTGGCTGAGCGCGATGATCGTGTGGTCCTGCGCATCAGCCGGTCCGAAACACCCGACCGAGACCAGCCCGATCGGCACCCAGGCGAGCCGTTTCAGCAACTTCCGGGACATATCTGCCTCCCTTTCATGCGGGTCGCGACGGTGGCGGGGCAGGCCTGCCCCGCCGCTCGACCGGCGCAATCGACCGCCCGCTGACCTCGCTTACACCGTTTGGAGCGCGAAACTACATCATCCCTGTTCCTCGACTCACAATCAAGGTTGCGATCCGGTTCCTGTCCCCGGATTCGGATTGCGTCCATGCACGCAGCCGAGTCCGGTGCGGGCGGTGGCCCGCGAAGCGACGGCGGCGAGCGGGCATTGGCTGGCGCGGCCAACTCCCCGACTTTAGGAGACCCTCCATCCTGCGTGGAGGGCGGACCCCTCACGCCGGAGCCCCTGATGCGCCGACCCGCACTGCTCGCCGTCGCACTGCTCGCCCTGCCAGCCGCGCTCGCCGCCCAGGGTCGCAGGCCGACCCTTCCGCCGCCCAGCATCACCGAATACCAGCCGCGCTCGACGCTCGTCGTTCCCGAGCATGCCGTGCCGCGGGCGAAATTCCCGGCCGTTGACCTGCACGGGCATCCCCCGACGCTCGACAACCCGGCTGCGATCGAGCAGGTCGTCGCCGCCATGGATGCCCTCAACCTTCAGGTCATGGTCCAGGCCCGGGGCAGCTCCGGCCGCCGCCTCACGCAGCAGATCGAGGCGGTGCGTGCCGCCGGCCATGCAGATCGCTTCGTATTCTTCACGACCCTCAATCTGCGCGACGTCGGCCCCGGGTCGGGCGCTCGCATCGCGGCCCAGCTGGAAGAAGACGTTCGGGCGGGGGCCGTGGGAATCGGTGAAATCGGCAAGCAGTTCGGACTCACCACGCGCAAGGCCGACGGTAGCCGCCTCCCGCTCGACGATCCCGAACTCGACATCGTCTGGGAGACTGCGGCCCGCCTCGGCATCCCGGTCTTCATTCACACCGCGGATCCCGCCGAGTTCTTCGAGCCCCTCGACTACGAGAACGAGCGCTGGCTGGAGATGGCGATCTTCCCGAACCGCCGCTTCTTCGACCGCTCCCGCTACCCGTCCTTCGAAGAGCTCATGGACGAGCGGGACCGGATGCTGGCGAAGCACCCGAACACGACCTGGGTGCTGGCGCACATGGGATGGCACACCCAGGACCTGGGCCGTCTGGGTGAACTTTTCGACCGCTTTCCCAACGTCCACGGCGAGGTCGGAGCCGTGCTCTACGATCTGGGACGGCAGCCGCGCTTCGGGCGTGAGTTCTTCGTGAAGTACCAGGATCGCATCCTCTTCGGAAAGGACTCCTTCCAGCCGGAGGAGTACCCCTACTACTGGCGCGTCTTCGAGACCGAGGACGAGTACTTCGACTACTACCGGGACTACCACGCCTTCTGGAAGCTCTACGGCATGGGGCTTCCGGATGACGTGCTGCGCAAGGTCTATTTTGAGAACGCGCTGCGAATCATCCCCAACATGCCCGCAGGCGGTTTTCCCGGATGACTCGCCGGGCAGGCCTTCATCCGGGCGGCATCACGTCGCTCGCCACCGGCTCCAGGCGCACGACCGCGGTGAGTTCCTCGGCGTGCTCGAGAGCGAGGTAGATGAAGCCGTCCGGGCCCTCGCGCACATCCCGGATGCGTCCCAACTCGCCCTGCAGCAGGGTTTCAACCCCGAGGGCGTCCGTACCCTCCAGGGTGACGCGCCCGAGTTGCTGTCCCACCATGCCCCCGACGAACGCGCTGCCCCTCCACCAGGGGAACTCGTCACCGCGGTAGATCATCATGCCGGAGATGCCGATGGAGGGCACCCATACGAAGCTCGGGGATTCCACTCCAGGCCGGGACGCCTCCGTCGTGTAGACTGTGCCGTCGTAGTTGATGCCGTGGGAGACCACCGGCCAGCCGTAGTTTCCGCCACGCGCCACGAGGTTCAGCTCGTCTCCGCCCCGGGGGCCGTGCTCGTTCGACCAGAGGTCCCCGGTAAGCGGGTCGGTGGCGAGGCCCTGCAGATTGCGGTGCCCGAAGCTCCAGATCTCCGGCAGCGTGTCGGCGCGCCCGACGAAGGGGTTGCCGGCGGGCACGCGTCCGTCGTCGTGCAGGCGCACGATGGTGCCCATGTGGTTGGTCACATCCAGCGCCGGGTGGTTCGCCATCATGTTCGGCGGCAGCATGCGGTCGCCCACCGTCAGGTAGAGATACCCGTCCAGGTCGAACGCCATGCGCCCGGAGAAGTGGTTGTTGTTGCCGCCCCACGCGTTGGACTCGAAGACCTCCTCGACATCGGTGACCCGGCCGTCGGCCCAGCGCCCCCGCACCACCGCTGTGGTGCCCTCGGATCCGTCCTCGTTGGGCTTGCCGTAGCTGAGGTAGATCCAGCGATTCCCGGCGAAGTCGGGGTGGGGCAGGATGTCCATGAAGCCCCCCTGGCCCTCGCTCCGGTACACGGCGGGCCAGCCGGCCACCGGCTCGGGCTGGAGCACGCCGCCGCGCACGATGCGCAAGCGGCCCGGACGCTCCACGATCAGCATCTCGCCGCTCGGTAGCCACGCCATGGACCAGGGATGGTCGAGCCCGTCGGCGACCGTGACCACGCGGAAGTCGTGGCGCGCGGAAGAGTAGACGGGGTCGCCGGTCCCGGAGCTCTGTCCGGCGACCGGCGCGGCCGCCAATGCGGCCAACCCTCCGGCCACGATGCGGGTGTGGATGGATCGAAATCGCATGGCCCTCTCCTCGGTCGATGGCCATCGTCCGGCCCCGGTTCGCACAAGTAGCACATCCAGTATAGAGACCAGCTTCGGGCCAGGCACCGGCACGCCTGCGGCAGGGGTCACCGGGAAGCGGCCGCAGAAGCCGGACTTCGCCCGCTCAGGGGACGGCCCTGCCGCCAGCATCGTCCCCTTCGGCCATGGAATCGCCCCAGGGGGCTCGGACTCCTCGCCGCTGCCAGCGTCGTCCCGCTCGCCCATGGAAGCGCCCCGGCCCTGGCCGCAGCTTTCCACGCATGGCAGCTCCGACGGCGACCATGGCCGGGCAGCGTCCGGTCCCCGGACAGGACGAAGTGGACCGGGTGGCTCTCGACACCCTCAAGCGTCACTTCGGCTACCCGGGCTTTCGGCCCGGCCAGGATGTGCTGGTGCGTGCGGTCCTGCAGGGGCACGACGCGCTGGGCATCCTCCCGACCGGCGGAGGCAAGAGCGTGTGCTACCAGGTACCCGCCGCCCTGCTTCCCCACACCACCATCGTCGTAAGCCCGCTGGTCTCGCTCATGGCCGACCAGGCCATGCGCTGCCGCAAAGCAAACATCCCCGCCGCCCTCCTGAACTCCACCCTCTCCCGTTCGGAGCGGGACGACGTGGAGGCGAAGGTCGTGCAGGGCGGCGTGCGCGTGCTCTTCGTCGCCCCCGAGCGCTTCGAGAGCCGCTCCTTCCGCCGGCTCCTGCCGCGCTTGCGGGTGAGCCTGCTGGCGGTGGACGAGGCCCACTGCATCTCCGAATGGGGCCACGACTTTCGCCCCGCCTACCTGCGGCTCGGCCGCCTGCGGGGGATGTTCGACGCCCCCATGATCGCGCTGACCGCCACCGCCACCCACCGCACCCGCGAGGAGATCGTCGCGCGGCTGCGGCTGTCCGATCCGGTCACCGTAGTCGGTGGCTTCGACCGCCCCAACCTGGTGTGGCAAGTGCAGCGGGTCCGGTCCTCGAAGGAGAAGCGGGAGCGACTGCGCGCCCTCGTTCGCAACCGCCCGGGCGTGACCCTGATCTATGCGAGCAGCCGCAAGGGCGTGGAGAGCGTGCGCGACAACCTGGCCGGCCTCGGCCACCACGCCGAGGCCTACCATGCGGGTCTCCCCGCCGCGGAACGAACGCGTGTACAGGACGCCTTCATGGAGGGGAAGGCCCCGCTCGTGGTCGCCACCAACGCCTTCGGCATGGGCGTGGACAAGAGCGACGTGCGCCTGGTCATCCACCACGAGCTGCCCCGCACCATCGAAGCCTACTACCAGGAGGCCGGCCGGGCCGGCCGTGACGGCGACACCGCACGCTGCCTGGCGCTGTGGTCGAAGGCCGACCGATCCGGCCAGATGGCGTTCATCGACCACAGCTATCCGCCGCCGCGCGCCGTGCGCCGATTCTGGCGGGATCTGCGCAAGCGGGCAGCCGGGCGGGACAGACTCGAGGTCCCGGTCGACGAACTGCGCGCCCGCGACGGGACCCCGCTGACCCCCAGCAATGTGGGCGCTCTGGCCCGCACCCTGGCCGCGTGCCGCGTGGTGCGCGTGCGCGAGGATCCACCCGAAGAGCCCGGCGGAACTCTCCACATCGACCTGCGCCCCCTCGTCCGGCGCCTCCCGCTGGGTCCGTTGCGCGAGCGGCGCAAAGCCGAGCTGGCCAAGCTTGCCGCCGTGGAGGGCTACGCACGCACCCGGCGCTGCCGGCGGGCCCGCATCCTCGCCTATTTCGGGGACACCAGCGGCTCGGCTCACTGCGGCGCGTGCGACAACTGCCGGCGCGCGTGACCCCCCTGGCTGGCGAGTCGCGCCGGCATCTCCGTACTTTGCGAGAGCCCGAATGTCCCCTTTCCGGCTCCTTTCGACCCGTCGCGGAGATGGTAACGCGTGAATGCACCACGGATCATTGCCACGGTCACGGGCCTCCTCGCCCATGGCCTCCTCCAGGCCTGCGCCCAACCCGAAGAGCCACACCGCGTCCACTGGACGGACGTGACCGACAGCGCCGAAGTCCGGCGCATCCTCGAGCCGGAGCCCCCCTGCGAAGACTGCATCACCCTCGAGCGCGTCCTCGTCATGGGAGACACCATCGGGCCCGGATACCTCGAGGAGGCGTTCCACATGGTGCGCGACAGCCTCGGCAACCACTGGTTCGGACAATACGACGCCGTGAAGGTCTTCGATGCGGCTGGCGGCTTCGTGGGGGAAGTCGGACGCGCGGGCGAGGGTCCGATGGAGTGGGACTACGCGATGCCAGCGTACACGGACGGGGAGGGGCAGGTACACATCTTCGACCTGGGGAACTTTCGCCACAGCGTGGTAGGCCCGGACTTCACGCTGATCGAAGAAGAAAGGCTGCCGGCGGCAGGGAGTTCCGCGCCCTGGGCGATGGAGCGCGGTGGGTGGTCAACATGTGGCACCCTCCGGGCGCAGCCCGTGGCGAGCCCCTGGTCATCCTTCAGGGTGGGGAGATCGCAAGGTCCCTGGGAGGCATGAGCGATCTCGCGAATGACCGTTCGGCGTCGACTCAACCCTGGAGGATCATCACCACGGATTCCGCCGAGCGCATCTTCTCGGCGCCGTTGTACCGAGGCTACGAGATCGAGGTCTGGAATGAAGCCGGCCGCCGCATCACGGGCTTCATCGATCCCACGTTTAACGATCCCCCATTCGATTCGGATGCTCCGCAGTCCGCGGACAATCCTCCTCCGAACACCATGCGGGCGCTGCGCGTGGACTCCGAAGAGCGGTTGTGGGTCGTGACGTGGCAACTGCGAGACGATTGGCTGGACCTGATGGAGGAGCGCCGGGGACCAGACGGGCGCGTCACGCTCGAGATGAAGCCCGGTCTTGAAACCATGGACGGATTCGATGGCCAGATCGACGTCATCGACCTGACCAGCGCCACCGTGATCGCACGCACCAGGATGGAGGGGGTGGTGATCGTCGACTTCCTGGGAGACGACGCCCTGTGGGCCGCAGACTACGTCGGAGCCGGCCATCTTCAGGTGGGAATCTGGGAGATCGACCTCCTGCTCCGGTGATCCGCCGCCATCCCGGCGACCACTCGCGTGCCTCGGCCCCCGCAAGGCGCACTTCTGCGCCGGTTGTGGTGTACCATCCCACACGTACAACCAACGCTCGTATCCCGATTCCTACCCTTGGTGCTCTGTTTCGACAGATACTCTTATCGATTGCCATAAGATGAGTTACCATTGTTCATATAATGTATTATGTGAAGGGAGAGCCGACGCATGAATCCCTACCTCGGCCCCGAACACACCCGCCTGCGCGACGAGGTTCGAGCCTTCGCGCTGGAGCACATCGCGCCGATTGCAAGGCACATCGACCGGACCCAGACCTTCCCATGGGAGAACGTGCGCGCCATGGGCAGGATGGGTCTCCTCGGGGTGCCGATTCCCGAGAAGTACGGCGGGATGGGACGCGACTACCTGAGCTACATTCTGGTCGTCGAGGAGCTCGCGCGGCACGACGCCAGCCACGGGATCACCGTGTCGGCGCACACGACGCTGGGCGCCAGCCCGATCCTCAACTTCGGGTCCGAGGAGCAGCGGCGCACCTATCTGCCGCTTCTCGCCCGTGGCCAGGTGCTGGGCGGTTTCGGCCTGACCGAGCCGGCCGCGGGTTCCGATTCCGCCGGCACACGCACCCGCGCCGTGCGCGAAGCGGGCGGCTACCGCATCAACGGCGCCAAGATCTTCATCACACACGCCGGCGTCGGGGAGATTTTCACGATCACCGCGCTCACCGATCCGGGGCAGGGCACCCGGGGCATCACCAGCTTCATCGTCACCAAGCCGACCTGCGACCTGGAGACCGCGCGCCGTCTGGGGGTGGGACATTCCGAGAACCTTGCCTTCACGGACGGCGTGCGGGCCGGCAAGAAGGAAGACAAGATGGGGTGGCGGGCGTCCGACACGCGCGAGCTGGTGCTCGACAACGCCTTCGTCCCCCGAGGGAACAGGCTCGGCACCGAAGGCCAGGGGTTCGTGAACTTCATGCGCACTCTCGATGCCGGGCGCATCGGCATGGCCGCGCTGGCCCTCGGGATCGCCGAGGGAGCTTTTGACACCGCTCTTGAGTATACGTTGCAACGAAAGCAGTACGGACACAGAATCTACGACTATCAGGCGGTTCAATTCCGCTTGTCCGACATGGCCACCGGGATCCAGGCCGCAAAGCACCTGACCTATCACGCGGCATGGCTCAAGGACCAGGGCCGACCCTTCTCCAAGGAAGCCTCGATGGCGAAGCTGTTTGCCTCGGAGTTGTCCATGCGTGCCACCACGGACGCGATCCAGCTCATGGGAGGCGCCGGGTACACGAGCGACTACCCGGTGGAGAGAATGTTTCGCGACGCCAAGGTCTGCGAGATCGGAGAGGGCACGAGCGAGATCCAGCGCTTGCTGATCGCTCGACATCTGGTGCGGGAGGCCGGCGGAAGCGGAAGAACTGCGGAGCTGAAGGCCGGGTGAAGGGGCTGCTGGTCGGCCCGTCCGCCCGGAGACTCGGGGAGAAGCCAGAGGTTTGAGGAGAGAAATCGTAATCAGTGCGTCCTCGCGCGAAACGCGAGTGGCGCTCTTGGAAGACAACGGGCTTGTGGAACTCATGCTGGACCGCCCCGATCAGGGACGGCTGGTCGGCGACGTGTTCCTGGGACGGGTCGATGCGGTGCTTCCCGGTATTCAGGCGGCCTTCGTCGACATCGGAGTCGAGAAGGCGGGCTTCCTGCACGTGTCGGATGTGGTCCAGGACGACGACGAGCCGTCCGAGAACGGGCGCGGGGGCGACAACCGCAAGTACCCGCCGATCCAGCAGGTGCTTAGCAAGGGCGACCGGGTCACGGTGCAGGTCACCAAGGAGCCCATCGGCACCAAGGGCCCGCGCCTGACCGCCCAGGTGTCACTGGCCGGGCGCTTCCTGGTCTACATGCCGTTCTCGTCACGTGTGGGCGTGAGCCGCAAGATCGAGGACCGCAAGCAGCGGACGCGCCTGCGCAGCCTCGCCCGCAAGGTGGTTCCGGCGGATTCCGGCGGCGTGATCGTGCGCACGGTCGGGGAGGAGGCGACCGAGCAGCGATTCGCGCGCGAGTTCGAGAGTCTGCGAGGAAGCTGGCTGGCAATCCAGCGAGCTGCGGAGGAGGCGGAAGCCCCCGGGCCCGTGCGACGCGAGGCCAAGCTGATCAGCGGGGTCATCCGGGACCTGTTCAGCGACAAGTTCGACGCGCTGACAGTGGACTCGCCCGAGATCTTCCATGAAATTGAAGACTACGTGAAGGGGGTCGCGCCCGACCTGCTCGATCGGCTGAAGCTCCACCAGGGGCAGGAGTCGTTATTCGACGCCTACGGGATCGAGGAGGAGATTCACCGCTCCTTCCGCCTCCAGGTGGGGCTCAAGTCAGGCGGCCACGTGGTGATCGAACCGACCGAGGCGCTGGTGTCGATCGATGTGAACACGGGACGCTTCGCGGGCAAGAAGAAGAACGATCCCGAGCAAATGATCCTGAAGACCAACCTGGAGGCGGCGCGCGAGACCGCACGCCAGCTCCGGCTCCGCGACATCGGTGGAATTGTGGTCGTGGACTTCATCGACATGGACACGCAAAAGGACCGTGACCGGGTTCTGCAAGAGCTGCGCACCCATCTGGGCAGGGATCGGGCGCGCACCCGGGCGTTCGCGGTCTCCGAACTGGGGCTGATCCAGATGACGCGTCAGCGGGTGCGCCCGTCGATCTTCAACTCGATCACGGAGCCCTGTTCCCACTGCGGCGGTCTGGGCCGGGTCTTCGCGCCGGATACGGTGATGCGCCGGGTGGAACGCAGCCTCCGGCGCGCCGCGGCCGCCAAGGCCGAGCACAGCGTGGCGGTGCGCATCCATCCGGAAGTGGCACTCCACGTGCTCGACTCGGAGCCGGACTTCCTCAAACGGGTGTCGCGCGCGACCAGCCTGCAGATCAAGTTGCGGGACGATCCTCTCCTGGGCGAAGACGAATTCCGACTTCTCTCCGGCCGAGCGCAGGTCGATGTGACGGCGAAGTACGCGACGGTGTAACCTGACCTCGCCGCCGATGATCGCGTAAGCGACTGGTCAGGCCGCCCCTCCCGTAGCACAAACCTTGACCTGACCGGGCGACTCTTTAGCCCCTGGCAGCGGTACCGGAAGGCGCACGGCGGGGCGCGGTCCTTTCTCAGGCTATGGCGCTTCTTGATGCGCCCTGGCAGGGTTTTCCTTTTTCGCGACGAGGCAGGCATGTACGCGGTGTTCGAAACCGGCGGTAAGCAATTCAGGGCCGAGCCCGGCCTCCGGGTGCAGGTGCCTACGCTGGCTGTAGAGGAGGGTTCCACCGTCACTTTCGACCGCGTGCTGTTGACCGGCGGAGACGGCGGGGATCCCGCGGTCGGGACGCCCACCGTCGAGGGTGCCGCCGTCCGGGCTGAAGTGCTGACCCACGGGAAAGGGAAGAAGCTCATCGTCTTCAAGCGCAAGCGCCGCAAGGGGTACCGCAAGAAGCAGGGGCACCGTCAGAAGTTCACCGAAGTGCGCATAGACGAGATCGTCACCTAGGCACCGGGAAGGAATCGAGATGGCACACAAGAAGGGTGTCGGTTCAAGCCGCAACGGCCGCGATTCGAAACCGAAGTTCCTGGGGGTCAAGCGCTACGGCGGGCAGCCCGTAACCGCGGGCAGCATCATCGTGCGCCAGCGGGGTACCCGCTTCCACCCGGGCACCAACGTGGCGAAGGGGGGCGACGACACCCTGTTTGCGCTGGTGGACGGGGTAGTGGCATTCGAGCGGCGCCGAAACCGCAAGTTCGTTTCGGTGAGTCCCCGGTAGCATCCAGCCGCAGCACCGGCGCCATCCGCTGGCGCCGCCCGAAACACCCCCTACCGAAGTTTGTCCTTGCCCTCGGCAAGCCCGCGTGGCGGGGGATCCGGCCATCCGGGCTGGCGTCCTCCCTGAGCCTCGCGCGCCGAAGCGATGATGCGCCACAGGATGTCACGCGCCATCTCCGCGTCCACCCCCAGTTCGCGCGCCCGCGCGGCCGCCTGGCGCACCACCCGGGCCTCACGCGCCGGGTCGAGGACCGGCAGGCCCAGTTCCTCCTTCATCTTGCCGATTTCGATCGCGAGCGCCCGGCGTTCCCCCATCAACTCGATGAGGCGGTCGGTCACCTCGCTCATCACCGCGCGCAGCTGCTCCAGCCGTACCTCGGGCGCGGGCGTTGCGGACGTCGTTTCATCCATGTGAGGCCTCCGAGGCCGTTCTCTCGCCACGCGGGTTCACGAAGGCCTCCGCGTGGTCCCGGTCCTGCGGTTGGGTCGCCAGGCTGACGCCCACCAGCACCGGAATGTGGACCAACAGGCCCAGCACGCCCTCGTGCAGGTCAAGGGGACGCAATTCCATCCCCAGGTAACCGGTGGTAAAGAAGAAGATCGCCGTCAGTGAGCCCGCCACCAGGCCCGCCACGACGCCCGCCGTCGTCGCCCGGCGCCAGAAGAGGGCGGCGCAGATGGGGGGCGCGAACTGGCAGATGATCCCGTAAGCGGTCAGCAGCAGCACCACCAGCGAAGAGTCTTCGTCCAGCGCGAAGTAATAGGCGACCACCCCCACGACCAGGACCAGCACCCGCATGAGACGGCGCTGGGCGGCATCGCTCAGCCGTAGGAAGGGGCGGACCCCGTCTTCCACCGTTACCGATGCCGCCGCGTGCAGGAGTGCGTCGCCGGTGGACATCGACGCCGACAGGGCCCCCGCGCAGAACAACCCCACGACCAGCGCCGGCAACTCCGAGCGGAGGATCAGGAAGGGAAGGATGAAGTCCGGTTCAGGCGGAGACTCCGGCAGCAGAACGCCGGCGAAGCCGATCAGGAAGACGGGCACGAGGAAGAGCTGGAAGGTCGGAAACAGGACGACCGTGCGCCGCAGGGTCTGGTCGTCGCGCGCGGTGAAGGCCTTCATGAAGAGGTGGGGCCACATCATGAGGCCGATCGCGCTCACCAGGATGGCGCTCGAATAACCTCCCCAGCTCCACGGATCGCCCGCGGCGGTCAGCCCCGGGACCGAGAGCATCTCGGGACGCTCGGCCAGGATGCGCTGGAACATCTCCCCAATCCCCCCATACAGGCGAAACGGCAGGTAGATGCCGAGCGACCAGGCGATCGTGACCATGAAGATGCCCTGGAAGGTGTTGGTCCATCCGACCGCGGCCACGCCGCTCGCCAGCACGTAGAGCACCACGATTCCGTAAGCCAGCGCCGCTCCCAGGGCGAGCGGGACGTGGCCGTCCGTCACCGCCTCGATCACGATGCCGGCGCCGCGCATCTGCAGGGTTACGTATGGAACGAAGGCGGCCAGCGAGAGCGCCGCCACCAGCGCGGAGAGAAAGCGGGAAGGGAAGCGCCCCACCAGAAGCTGAGCCTGGGTCACGTAGCCGCGTTGCCGCCCGATCTCGGCAGCGCGCGGGCCCATGAAGTACCACGGGGCGATCCCCAGCGCGCCGTAGGAGAGGATGTAGAAGGCTGCCGCGCCACGGGAGTAGGCCCAGCCCGGACCGCCGAGGAAGGCGAAAGCGGAAAAGACGGTCGCGCCGGTGACGAAGTACATGACCAGAAGCCCGAAGCGACGATCGCCGGCCACATAGCCGGTCACGCTCCTGGAGGCGCGCCGGCCCGCCGCCAAGCCGATGCCCAGCGTGACCGCCAGGTAGAGCAGGATCACCACGCCGATCAGCTGCCAGCGCTCCATCTACCCGGCCCTCCGGTGCGCAGAGGGCCCCCCTGGCCCGGATTCGGCTCGGGTACGGCTCTCCGCCGCGTGCCGGCTTTCCGAGCGGTCCAGGACGAAGAGCACCACCGACCCGACCGCCACCCACAGCGCGATCATGGCCATGTTGAAGGGGAGGCCGAGGACCAGCGGCAGGGGATGGTTGAACGGGATGAAGCCCGGCCAGGTCACGAAGATCACGAAGAGCACGAAGTAGATCGTGGCTCCGGCGCGCACCCGGTTCACGCGACTCATCGTCCGCGAAACTCCGGACGCCGCTTCTCCACGAAGGCGCTTACGCCCTCGCGGCCGTCGTCGCTGGCGAAGGCGGCCAGGAAGAGTTCCTTCTCCAGTGCCAGGCCCGCCGTCAGCGTCGTATCCGCCGCGGCCCGGAGAGACTGCTTGACCAGCCGCAGCGCCACCGGGCTCCAGCGCGCCATGCGACCCGCGAGCTTCCGCGCCTGCTCCAGGTGTTCGCCTTCCCCGGCGAGAATCTCCACCAGGCCGATCCGGTGGGCTTCGGCCGCATCGACCACATCGCCGCTCATCGTGATGCGGGCGGCCTGTCCCGGCCCCACCAGCCGCGCCAGGCGCTGCGTGCCTCCCGCCCCCGGAATCAACCCCAGGCGGATCTCGAACTGGCCGAAGCGGGCGCTGGGGTCGGCCACGCGCACATCGCAGGCCAATGCCAGTTCAACGCCCCCGCCCAGGCAGAAGCCGTGGATAGCGGCGATGAGGGGTTTGGGAAAAGCAGCCACGGCGTCGTATACCCGGGGGCGCTGGTAGACTTCGCGCTGTTCCCCCGGGGTCCGGCCCGCAAACTCGGAGACGTCGGCGCCCGCCACGAAAGCCCTGTCGCCCGCTCCATGCAGGATGGCGACGCGCACCGTGGTGTCCTCGGCCAGCGTGGCCATCGCCTGCGCGATTTCGCGCCGCACCTCGGCGTTGAGCGCGTTGAGCTTTTCGGGCCGGTCGATGCGGACCATCGCCACCGGGCCCTCTCGCTCCACGACGAGGGTTTCGTATTCAGGTCCGATCGCCGTCCGGGTCACCGTTCCCCCTTGTCCCAGCGGTAGAATCCTTCTCCCGTCTTCCGTCCGAGCTTCCCCTCTTCCACCATGCGCCGCAAGATGGCCGGCGGGCGATAGCGCTCTCCGCCCAGCTTCCGGTGCAGATATTCGGCGATCGCCAGCCGCACGTCCAGCCCCACCAGATCGGTGAGCCGGAGCGGGCCCATGGGGTGGCGGTAACCCAGTTCCATGGCCCTGTCGATGGCGCGGGGTTCGGCCACTCCTTCCTCGACCATGCGCATGGCCTCGAGCCCCAGCGCCACGCCGAGCCGCGAAGACGCGAAACCGGGGGCGTCCCGCACGACGATGGGCTCCTTGCCCAGCCCGCGCGCGAATTCGACCGCCGCGTCCAGGATGGCATCGTCGGTCCGGCTGCCGCGCACGACCTCCACCAGCGCCATCAGGTGCACCGGGTTGAAGAAATGCAGCCCGAGGAAGCGTCCCGGCTCGGCAAGCGCTTCGGCCATGGTGTCGATGCTGAGCGAGGACGTGTTGCTGGCCAGGAGCGCCGAGGGCGGCGCGGCGGCTTCCACCTCCCGGAGGAGCTTCTGCTTGAGTGCCATGCGTTCGGGTGCTGCTTCCACCACCAGGTGCGCGCGTTCACAGGCCCCCGCCAGCGGCGAGACCAGAGAGATGCGGGCCAGCGTCCGCGCCCGGGCGGACTCGCTGACTTTGCCGAGGGAAAAGCCCTTGTCCAGGTTGGCGCGGATGAGGGCCAGCCCCTGCTCGGCGGCCGCCGCGTCGGGGTCGTGGAGGGTCACCTGGTGTCCCGCCATCGCGGAGACCTGGGCGATTCCGTGTCCCATGACGCCAGCGCCGAGGACGGTGACGTGTTCAAGGCGGTGGGTCATGGCGCTAGTCTGCGGTGACCACGGTGGCGATGCCCTGGCCGACCCCGATGCACATCGTGGCCAGCCCGACCCCGCTGCCGCGCTTCACCATCTCGTGCACCAGGGTGCAGAGGATGCGTGCGCCCGAGCAGCCCACCGGGTGGCCGAGCGCGATCGCGCCCCCGTTCACGTTGACCCGCTCCGGGTCGAGCTCGAGGAGCCGCAGGCAGGGGATGGCCTGCGCGGCGAAGGCCTCGTTGACTTCGGCCAGGTCGAGGTCTCCGGGTCCGATGCCGGCCCGCTGGAAAGCCTTCCTGGTGGCGGGCACGGGTCCGATGCCCATGCGCTGTGGCTCGACTCCGGCTACGGCGCTGGCGCGAATGCGCGCCATGGGGGACAGCCCCAGGCTGCGGGCCCGCTCCTCCTCCACTACCAGAAGCGCGGCTGCGCCATCGTTGATGCCCGAGGAGTTGCCGGCGGTGACCGTGCCGCCCTTCTCGAACACCGGGGAGAGCCGGGCGAGCGACGCGGGGGTCACTCCCGCGCGCGGGTGTTCGTCGGTGTCCGCGAAAACCGGCTTGCCCCTGCGCGTCGGGACCTCGACCGCCACCAGCTCCTCGCGGAAGCGGTCCCGGGCGAGGGCGCGTCCGGCGCGCGCCTGGCTCTCCGCCGCGAAGGCGTCCTGCTCCTCGCGCGTCACCCCGAACTCCCGCGCCACGACCTCGGCGGTCTGGCCCAGCCCGATGGTCCACTCCGGGGTGAAGGCCGGGTTGGGGAATCTCCATCCCAGCACGGTGTCGGCTACGGTCGGCTGGCCGCGCGCGTACGCCACGGAGGGCTTGAGCATGACGTACGGCGCCCGGCTCATGCTCTCCACGCCGCCCGCAACGAACACATCCCCCTCGTCCTGGGCGACCGCGTGGAAGGCGCTGTTGACCGCCTGCAGGCCGGAGCCACACAGCCGGTTGACGGTCTGCCCGGGCACCGTGACCGGCAGCCCCGCGCGCAGCAGCGCCATGCGCGCCACGTTGCGGTTGTCCTCGCCGGCCTGGTTGGTGCACCCGAAGATCACGTCGTCGATGCCGCTCGGGTCCAGGCCGTTGCGGTCGACCAGCGCGCGGATGGCGGTGGCTGCCAGGTCGTCCGGCCGCACCGCCGCGAGCGCCCCGCCGTGCCGTCCGATGGGCGTGCGAACGGCGTCTACGATGACTGCTCGCCTCATCCGTCCAGCGCCACCCAGACGCTCTTCACCTGGGTGTACTTGTCCAGCGCAGCCTGGTAGCCCAGGTCGCGGCCGAATCCGCTCTGCTTGTACCCGCCGAAGGGTGACCCCGAGTCATACTGGTTGTAGGTGTTGATCCACACTGTCCCGGCGCGCACGTCCCGGGCGATGCGGTGAGCCCGGCCGATGTCGCGGGTCCAGATCCCGGCCGCGAGCCCGTAGATGGTCCCGTTGGCCTTCTCGATGGCGTCGGCCGTGTCGCTGAAGGGAATGACCGCCGCAACCGGCCCGAAGATCTCTTCCTGCGCGATGCGCATCTCCGGGGTCACGTCGGCGAAGATGGTTGCCTGCACGAAGTTGCCCTTGCCGTTGACCGTTGCCGCTTCACCGCCCAGCACCAGACGCGCGCCATCGGCCTTGCCCGCCTCGATGTAGCCCAGCACTACGTCCCGCTGCTTGCGGCTCACGATCGCGCCCATGCGCGTGGTGGGCGCCATGGGGTCTCCCACCGCCATCTTGCTACCGCGCGCGGCCAGCCCCGCCAGGAACTCCTCGTAGACCGACTCCTGCACCAGAATGCGCGAGCCCGCGGCGCACACCTCTCCCTTTCCGTAGAAGATGCCGGTGTTCGCCCCTCGCACCGCGCTCTCCAGGTCCGCATCCGCAAAGACGATGTTGGGCGACTTGCCGCCCAGCTCGAGCGAGACCTTCTTCAGCGAGTCAGCCGCCTCCCGCATGATGGTCTTGCCGACACTGGTCGAGCCGGTGAAGGCGATGGCGTCCACCCCGGGATGCCGCACAAGGGCGGCGCCGGCCCGGGTGCCGCGCCCCGGGACTACGTTGAGCATCCCGGGCGGGAAGCCCGCCTCGGCCGCCAGCTCGCCGAGCAGGAGGGCGGTCAGGGGCGTCTCCATGGCGGGTTTGAGCACCACCGCGTTCCCGCACGCCAATGCCGGCGCGACCTTCCAAGTGGCGAGCGAGAGCGGGAAGTTCCACGGCACGATGCACCCCACGACCCCAACCGGTTCGCGCAGGGTGTAGTTCAGGAATGGTCCCTTCACCGGGATGGTCTCGCCCTGAATCTTGTCGGCCAGTCCGGCGAAGTAGCGGAAGTTCTCCACCACGCTCGGCACATCGACGTAGCGCGACTCGAAGATCGGCTTGCCGTTGTCCCGGGTCTCCGTCTCCGCGATGACCTGGGCGTTGCGCTCGATCAGGTCGGCCAGCTTCCACAGCAGCCGCGAGCGCTTGTGCGCGTCGGTGCGCCGCCACGCCTTCGACGCGAGAGCCGTGCGGGCCGAGTCCACCGCGCGCGCCACATCCTCTTCCGTCGCCTCGGCGACTTCGGCGAGCACCTCGCCGGTCGCAGGGTTGGTGGTGGTGAAGGTGGCTCCCGACGCGGAGGCCACGCTGGTGTTGTCGATCCAGAGCCCGCGCGACGGCACGCCGCTCATCCCTCTCCTCCGATGCGGACGAGGTTCGCTGGTTCCGGCCCGAACGTCCGGCTGAACACGCATCTGTGGTACATCGCCTACTTGCCCTTGAAGGCGGCTTTCCGCCTCTCGACGTAGGCGGCGATCCCTTCGCTCGCGTCCTGGCTCTGGAAGAGCTGCTGCTGGAGCTCGCGCTCGAGGGCGAGGGCGGTCTCGAAGGGGATCTCGGCGCCGGTCTGGACAGACCGCTTAATGAGGCCGACCGCCTTCGATGCCTTGCCCGGCGGAGTGAACTGGCCCGCGAACTCCAGCGCGCTGGCCATGAAGTCGTCTCTGGAGTCGGCCTCGATCACGCGATTGACGATGCCGTGTTCGAGCGCGGCGTCGAAGCCGAAGAGATCGCCGGTAATCATCATCTCGATGGAGCGGGATTTGCCGACCAGCCGCGAGAGCCGCTGGGTGCCACCCGTACCCGGCAGCACGCCCAGATTGATCTCCGGCAGCCCGACCCGCGAACCGCCCGCGCGCGCCATGCGCAGGTCGCAGGCCATCGCGATCTCGAGCCCACCGCCCACCGTGTGCCCGTTGAGCGCCGCGATGGTGAGCTTGGGGGTTTGCTCGAGCCGGTTGAGGGTCTCGTTGGCGTGCAGGCAGAAGAAATACTTGAAGGTAGGGGTGACCTCGTTGAGCATCTGGATGCTCGCGCCCGCGCTGAAGAACTTCTCGCCCTTGCCGGTGAGCACGATGACGTGCGCGTCCTCGTCCATCCGCGCCCGCAGGATGCAGGTGTCGAGCTGCTGCATCATGGTGTACGTGTAGGTGTTGGCCGGGGGGTCGTCGAGGGTCAGGATGCAGACGCCGTCCTGGACGTCGTAGTGGACCAGAGTCTGGTCGGTCATTCGGGTCTC
This sequence comes from Longimicrobiales bacterium, assembly GCA_965237885.1. Taxonomy (GTDB): domain Bacteria; phylum Gemmatimonadota; class Gemmatimonadetes; order Longimicrobiales; family Gaopeijiaceae; genus BD2-11. The sequence continues at coordinate 3,570,784 of CBDEGN010000002.1, forward strand.
TCCGTGATTTCAGGTGCGATGGATTCTCGAAGCGCGCAGGCTTCGGGTTGCGATGAGAGCGGTCCGGCCCTCTGCGGATGCCCGGACCGCCATCGCAGTCATGGTTGGCGGCCACCCAAGCGCGCGGCTCAATTATAGTGTCGCGGCTCCGGCTCGGGGACCCGCGGTCCTCCTCAGCGCGCCGACCCGATGCGCCGCCCCGGGGTCCAGGGCGCTCCGGCCCCCGCCAGCGCCTCTTCCAGCTCGGCGAGCGGTCCGTCGATGATGCCGGTGAGGTCGCGCTCGATTCCCGCCAGCTCGCTCTCGGCGATCTCGATGTTGCGCCGCTGTGTCGCGGTCGGATTCTGGCGCGTCTGCCAGTGCCCGCCGACAACGTTCCCCACCCGGTTGGCCACCGACGGGGCGCTGGACTCGTTGAGAGAGCCGCGCAGGCGGTCGCCCTGCAGCCGCAGGACGATTTCGTCGAAGGCCTGGGCGATCTCGTCGATGCCGCCGAAGAGTTCGGCGCTCGCCGAGGGCGTACGCAGCAGCGCGGCTCGCATGTACTCGAGCCGCTCCAGCTGCCGGCCGAGCTCGGAGCTGGCGACCCCGATCCGGCGCTGCAGTTCGCTCACCTGATACTGGAAGGCCGCCACCGCGACGAAGTCCGTCCCGGGTGGCGCGCTGGGGATCGCTTTCACCTGGAAGCTGCGTGCCTCACCAACCTCTTCAACTCCACCGGCGGAAACGAGGACCAGCTGCGCCGAATACTGACCCGGGGGGGCAAGGGGCCCGACCGGATCGGTCATCCACGGAGGGACGAAGTCCGGGGTGGACAGAGTGATGGGATCGGGCGCGGCGCGCCTGAGATCCCATGCAACCCGGTGGAGCCCCGCTCGCGCGGAACCCTCGAGCCAGCGGACAGGCGCTCCACTGTCGTCCGACACCCGCACCAGCACCCTCGGCCCGCTCTCGGCGGCTTCGGCCCGCAACGTCTCATAGCCGGGGAAGGGCGCATCGGCCCCCTGCGCCCGCATCTCGGCCTCGCGTTCCCCGCGGAGGGCCTCGGCGGTGGAGGGCACCTCCGGGAGGTAGTAGGTGAGGGTGGCGCCGAAGGGAGGATTGGGGGCAGCGTATGCATCGGTCCCGAGCGTGGGGCGGCCCGGCGCCTGGTTGGGAACGCTGGGGATGTACCACCAGGCGTCCCGCACCGGCCACACGCCCGCGCCCGCATCGGCGTCCAGCGCCCCGCCCGCGATCTCGCGCAGCGGGGTGTAGTCGTCGAGTACGTAGAAGCCGCGCCCGAAGGTCGCGCCCACGACGTCCTGGTCGCGCCGGTGCAGCTTCAGGTCCCGGAACGCGATGGTGGGCGCGCCCGGCAGCCGGTGCCAGTTCCGACCTCCGTTGGGCGAGAAGTACAGCCCCCACTCGGCGGCGATGAAGAGCAGATCCGCGTTCTCGTGGTCCTGCTGAATCGCCCACACGATGGTTCCATCTTCCAGATCGCCGGAGATGGACGACCAGCTGTCCCCGTTGTCGTCGCTGTGGAAGATGTAGGGTGCGTAGTTGCCGGTCTTGTGGGCGTCCGTGACCGCGAACACCGTCGCCGCATCGTGCTGACCCGCCTCGACATCGTTGATGAAGGAGCGCTCGGGAACCCCCGGAAGGGACGCGGCCGGGGTCCAGCTGGCGCCTCCGTCGGGGGTGAAGTGGATCAGCCCGTCGTCGGAGCCGGTGTACAGGGCATCTTCCTGCAGCGGGCTTTCGCTGACCGCTGTGATGGTCGCGTACCTGGACATCGCCCCGTTGTCGTGCAGCGCGTCAAGCTCCCATACCCGGCCCATGTAGGGCAGCTCGTAGCGGTTGGTGTCCGTGGTCAGGTCCCCGCTGACGGCGCTCCAGGAGTCCCCGCGATCCTCGCTGCGCCACAGGCGCTGGGACGCGAAGTAGAGGCGGCTCACGGAGTGCGGGCTGACTAGGATCGGGGAATCCCAGTTCCAGCGCTCCGGCGGATCTCCGGGCTCCGGCTGAGGCTGGATCTGGATGGCCTCCTCGCTCCGCCGGTCGACCCGGTACAGGTTCCCCTGCTGGGTCATCAGATAGAGGATGTCCGGGTCCGAGGGATCGACCTGCACCCCGTATCCATCGGCGCCCATCGGGAAATACCAGTCAGCGTTGCGCACTCCCTCGACGTTGGTGGTGCGGGATGGTCCCCACAGCGTTCCCAGGTCCTGCGCGCCGCCCAGGATGTCGAAGAACGGCTCGCGGTTGGAGAGGGCGACCTTGTAGAACTGCGAGATGGGCATGTTAGGGAAGTGGCGCCAGGTCTCTCCTTCGTCGAAGGTCTCGTAGAGTCCGGCGTCGGTGCCGGCCAGCATGTGGCGCGTGTCGTCCGGATCGAACCAGAGGGCGTGGTTGTCGGAGTGCTTCTCGCGCCCGGTGCCCAGGGTGGCGAAGGTGGCCCCGCCGTCGCGCGTGATCTGGAGGAATACGTCCATCTGAATCAGCAGATCGGCGTCCGTCGGAGAAGCTTCGATCTCCTGATAATAGTGCGGGCCCGTGCCCCCGGAGATGTAGGAGTTGCGCCGCTCCCAGCTCTCGCCTTGGTCGGTGGAGCGATAGAAGCCGCGCTCGTCGGCGCCGGCTTCAATGGTCGCGTAGACGATGTCCGGGTCCGCTGGCGTGACCGCGAGCCCGATCTTGCCCATGTCGCCCGCCGGCAGCCCGCGCGTCACCTCTCGCCAGCTCTCTCCGCCGTCGGTCGACTTGTAGATGCCGGAGCCGGGGCCGCCCGCCATGAAGCCCCAGACGTGCCGGCGCCGCTGGTAGGCCGCGGCGTAGACAACGTCGGGGTTCCCGGGCGCGAATTCGATGTCCGTGGCGCCGGTGTGCTCATCGAACGCGAGCACCTGTTGCCAGCTGCCGCCGCCGTCCGTGGTCCTGTAGACGCCGCGCTCGCCGCCGGCCGACCACAGTGGCCCCTCGGCCGCGACCAGCACGGTGTTTCCGTCCCCGGGGTGGACCAGTATCTTGCCGATGTGCTCGCTGGCGGAAAGCCCCACCTGCTCCCACGTGCCGCCCCCGTCGCGGCTGCTGTAGAGCCCGGACCCCCACCCCACGTGCCGGCCGCTCACGTTCTCGCCGGTGCCCACCCAGACGACCTCGGGGTTGCCGGGGTCGAGGGCGATGTCGCCGATCGAATAGGAGAGCTGGTCATCGAAGACCGGCGTCCATGTGGTGCCGGCGTTGCCGGTCTTCCACACGCCTCCGGAACCCGCCGCGACGTACCACACGGCCGGGTCGGCCGGGTTGACTTCGATGTCGGCGACGCGACCGCCCGCAACCGCCGGCCCGACCTCCCGTAGAGGCAGACCGGAGAGGGCGTCGGCGACGCTGACCTGGCCGCTGGCGGGGGAGGCCGCGGCGCACATGAGGAGCGTGATCGGGAAACCGGAGTGTCGGGCGAAACGGGTCATGGTGCTCATGGGCTGATGACGTGCGGGGGCGTCGAAGTACCGGAGGCGAAGGGACGGCGGGCGAGCCGGGACACCATGCCGGACGGGGGCGCGGCGGGCAAGTGCCGTTGCGCGAGGGAAGAAGCCCGGTCTAGCTTGCCGGAACGGCGCACCGACACCGGGGGGACTGGAAGAGGCAGCGGCGAGCCGGCGGGAAGCAAAGGAGACCAGTACTGGTGAAGAGGTTATCGCGTGGCAGGGCGGGGATGATCCTCGCCGGGATCGGGATGAGTCTGGGGTTCGGGTTCGGCGACGTGCCGCAGGACCGGGCTCCAGTGGTGGTCGTCCCCGTCACCGGCGTGATCGAGCTCGGCCTGGCGCCGTCGATCGAGCGGGCGCTCCGCGAGGCGGAGGAGGAAGGAGCAACGGCGCTGGTGCTGGACATCGACACGCCCGGCGGTCGCGTGGATGCGGCCGAGCGCATCGGTGACGCGATCGCCGACGCCGGCGTCCCCGTGTACGCGTACGTCAACCGTCGCGCGCTCTCGGCCGGCGCCCTGATCTCTTTGGCCACCGACGGGATTCTCATGCGCCCGGGTTCGGTCATCGGCGCCGCTACCCCGGTGGACGGCTCCGGGCAGAAGGCCAGCGAGAAAATCGTCTCGGCGATGCGCAGCGAGATGCGCGCGCTGGCTGAGGCCGCAGGCCTTGATCCGACCGTGGCCGAGGCCATGGTCGACGAGCGCATCGAGATTCCCGATGTCGTAGAGGAGGGGCAGCTCCTCACCCTCACCACCGAGGAGGCGGTCGCTCTCGGCTATGCGCGCGAGGTCGAGGACCTGAATGCCGCGCTGGCGGTGGTCGGGGCACAAGGGGCCCCCGTCCGCAGGCACGAAATCAACTGGTCCGAGCGTCTGGTCCGTTTCCTCTCCCACCCGACCGTCGCCCCGTTTCTGCTGTCACTGGGATTCCTGGGACTCATCATCGAGATTCGGTCCCCCGGCCTCGGCGCTCCCGGGCTGGTCGGCGTCCTGTGCCTCACCGGCTACTTCGGCTCGCACGTGATCGTGGGGCTGGCCGGCTGGAACGATCTTCTGCTGGTGGGAGGCGGCGTCGGGCTGATGGCGATCGAGGCCCTGGTCATCCCCGGCTTCGGCATCTTCGGCATCCTGGGCATCGCCGCCATCGCCGGCGGGGTGTTCATGAGCATGCTCGGTGGCCTGCCGACCGCCGCCGACCTCTCCCAGGCCAGCACAGTGGTCTCGCTGACCCTGGGAATCGTCCTGGTCACGTCCTGGGTCCTCTTGCGGCGCCTTCCGCGCAGCCGCCTCATCGCCCGTTCCGGCCTCCTGCTCAAGGATGCCACCGACCGCGAACACGGCTTCGAGTCCGCCCTCCGGCGAGTGGATCTGGTTGGACTGGAAGGCGTGGCGCTCACCGATCTGCGGCCAGCCGGTACCGGCCTGTTCGGTGACGAGCGGGTGGATGTGGTAGCCGACTCCGAGTTCATTTCGGAAGGCGAGACCATCCGCGTTCTGAGCGCCGAAGGGTACCGGTGCGTGGTCAGACCGGCGAAGAAGAGATCCGCGGCCTCCGAATCCGGCGCCGAAGGCTAGCCCTGGACACGCACACGACGAGTTCCGGGAACACCTGCACGATCCTGAAACACAAGCCCTCCATTCGACACGGATAACGCCTCATGGAAGCCATCGCCTCTCTGATTCTGCCCGCATTGATGATCATGTTCATCCTGATGGTGCTGTGGGCGGTTCCCGTGCGCCTGTGGGTCGAGGCCATCTCGGCCGGCGTGCGCATCAACATCACCTACCTCATCGGCATGCGTCTGCGCAAAGTGCCCCCGACGGGGGTGGTGCGGCCGCTCATCTGGGCCACCAAGGCCGGACTCTTCATCCGCATCGCCGACCTGGAGGCCCACTACCTGGCCGGTGGCCGGGTGGACCGCGTGGTCACCGCGCTCATCAGCGCCGACAAGGCCAACATCGACCTCTCCTTCAACCAGGCCGCGGCCATCGACCTGGCGGGCCGTGATGTCTTCGAGGCCGTGCAGCTCTCGGTCAACCCGAAGGTGATCACCGCGCCCAGGGTGGCGGCGATGGCCCGCGACGGCATCCAGCTGATCGCGGTCGCGCGCGTGACCGTGCGCGCCAACATCAACCGCCTGGTGGGCGGCGCCGGGGAGGAGACCATCATCGCGCGCGTTGGGGAGGGGATCGTCTCCAGCATCGGTTCGTCGGACACGCACCAGGCCGTGCTGGAGAACCCGGACAGCATCTCCAAGGCGGTGCTCGCCAAGGGACTCGACTCCGGGACCGCCTTCGAGATCCTGTCTATCGACATCGCCGACGTGGACGTGGGCAAGAACATCGGCGCCGAACTCCAGACCGACCAGGCCGAGGCGGACAAGCGCGTCGCCCAGGCCCGGGCCGAGGAGCGGCGCGCGATGGCGGTTGCCGAGGAGCAGGAAATGGTCGCGAGGGTGCAGGAGATGCGCGCCACCCTGGTGGCGGCCGAGGCGCAGGTGCCGCTGGCCATGGCGGACGCCTTCCGGAGCGGCAACCTGGGCGTAATGGACTACGTCCGGTACCAAAACCTCCAGGCCGACACGGCCATGAGGAGTTCCATCGCGGGCGAGGACGAGAGCTCGTCGGGCGAGCCGCTGGCGTGAGGCGGGGAGACTTCAGGTGAGCACCGGGCTTCTCCTCTTCCTGGTCTTCATGGCGCTGTCGATCATCGACAGCGTGGCCCGGGCTCGCCGCAGTCGGCAGGTGGCGCCGCCACCGGAGGACGGTGATGAGCTGCCGACGGGATCGTCGCCGGCAGAGGCCGGCAGGGAAGAGGCCGCGGAAAAGCAACTCCCGTGGGGCCTGGGCGAGGGTCTGGATCTCGAGGAACTCATGGGGCCCGGTTTCGCGGCAGCCATGGAGGATGAGGCCTCTACGCCTCCCGCGTCGGCAGAACCGGACGCCGCGCCATCGGCAGCCCGGGGAGCGGAGCCCGTGTCCTCCGGAGTGCGCGATGAGCGGATGCGCGGTGAGCGAACCCGCGGGCGCGAGCGGGTGCCCGGTCGGGATCGGCCGCGGTCGGAGGGTCCGGGGCGATCTTCACGGGCCGATCGGCCACTGCCGGAGCGGCCAGGACGCCGCCCGCCCGCCGCCGCCCGGGAGTCCGTGCGCCTGCAGGATTCCGCCATCAGCCGGGACCGGCAGCGTCCCGTGCCGCCCCCTTCAGCCTCGGTGCCCGTTGTCGAGGGACGGTCCCAGAGCCGGACCCGGCTCTACCGGGAGCTCTTCGGCGCCGGAGACCAGGATTCGCTCCGCCGGGCCTTCGTACTCAAGGAAATTCTGGATGCCCCCGTCTCCGAGCGCCCGGAGCGGCGCGACGCACGCTAGAGGGCGACCGCACGCCGGCCGCCTTTATCCTTGTGCGGCCAGTCCCTGGCCCCACCAGGGGGCGGGTGCTGGTCGGCTCCCCTACATCTCCCCGCGCGCCATGCGCCGCAGCACCGTGTGCAGGATGCCCGCGTTCCGGTAGTACTCGACATCCACGTCCGAGTCCAGCCGCGCGATCGCTTCGAAGGCCACCTTCGAGCCGTCCTCGCGTTCCGCCGATACCGCGAGGGACTCGTGGACATCGACGCCATCGGCGATTCCCGAGACGCGGTAGGTCTCGCGGCCCGTCAGTCCCAGCACCTTCACGCCCTCCCCCTCCTTGAACTGCAGTGGAAGTACCCCCATCCCCACCAGGTTCGAGCGGTGAATGCGCTCGTAGCTCTCGGCGATCACCGCGCGCACGCCGAGCAGGCTGGTTCCCTTGGCGGCCCAGTCGCGTGAGCTGCCGGTCCCGTATTCCTTGCCGGCCAGCACCACCAGCGGCGTGCCTTCGTCCCGGTACCGCATCGCGGCGTCGTAGATGGACATGACCTCGCCGGTGGGGTGGTGGACCGTGTACCCGCCTTCCTTGTCCTCCAGCAGCAGGTTGCGGATGCGCACGTTGGCGAAGGTCCCGCGCATCATCACTTCGTGGTTGCCGCGCCGGGCGCCGAAGGTGTTGAACTCCCAGGGTTTGACCCCGACGCCCTGCAGGAACTGGCCCGCGGAGCCGTCTCTGGGAATGGCTCCTGCCGGGGAAATGTGGTCGGTGGTGGTGGTGTCGCTGAGGACCGCCAGCACCCGGGCACCCTCGATGTCCGCGAACGGCTCCGCCTCCGCGCTCATCCCCTGGAAGAACGGAGGTTCGCGGATGTAGGTCGATGCCGGATTCCAGTCGTAGAGCCCGGACGACTCCGCCTGGGCCAGCGACTTCCACATGTCGTCGCCCTCGAAGACCTCCGCGTAGCGATTCTCGTACATCTCCGGCTTGAGCGAGCTCTGGATGGTGTCGCGGATCTCCTCCGGAGACGGCCAGATGTCGGCAAGGAAGACGGGCTCGCCGTCGGATCCGGTTCCCAACGGCTCTTCTCCGAAGTCGATGTCGATGCGGCCCGCGAGCGCGAAGGCCACGACCAGGATGGGCGAGGCCAGATAGTTGCCCCGAATCTGCTGGTGGATGCGGGCCTCGTAGTTGCGGTTGCCGCTCAGGGCCGAGGTCACCACCAGCCCCTGGTTCTCTACGGCCGAAATGATGGGGTCCGGAAGCGGCCCGCTGTTGCCGATGCAGGTCGTGCATCCGTATCCCACCACGTTGAAGCCAAGCTGGTCCAGGTGCTTCGTGAGGTCGGCCGCGTCCAGGTAGTCGCTCACCACCTTGGATCCCGGCGCCATGCTGGTCTTGACCCAGTGCGGCACGGTGAGTCCGCGCGCCACCGCGTTGCGGGCGATAAGCCCGGCGCCGACCATCACCGACGGGTTGGAGGTGTTGGTGCAGCTGGTGATGGCCGCGATCACCAGGGTGCCGTCCCTGATCTCCGCGGATCCCGAGTCGAGCTCGACCTCGACGGTGCGGCGAGCCGCAGCCGGGGCGGACGTTCCGTTCCCGCCCCCGGAGCCGCCGTTGACCTGCGGGAGCGGAATCCCGGGCCGAAGGCCGGGCAGGTCCCTCCGGAAGCTCGAACGCAGCCCGGTCAGCGCGATGCGATCCTGCGGCCGCTTCGGCCCCGCCACCGAGGGCTCCACGGTGGAGAGGTCGATCTCCAGACGCGCCGTGTACTCGGGATCGGGCGTCTCGTCAGTGCGGAACAGCCCCTGCGCCTTGGCATAGCGCTCCACGCGTTCCACCAGCGGCACCGGGCGCCCGGTGCCGCGCAGGTAGTCGAGCGTCCCGTCGTCGACCGGGAAGAAGCCGATGGTGGCCCCGTACTCGGGCGACATGTTGGCGATGGTGGCGCGGTCGGCCAGCGCGAGGCTGGAGAGCCCCGAGCCGAAGTACTCGACGAATCGGGCCACGACGCCATAGGCGCGCAGCTTCTCGGTCACCGCCAGCACCAGATCGGTCGCGGTGGCGCCCTCCCGCAGGGCGCCGGTGAACTTCACCCCCACGACCTCCGGCAGCAGCATGTAGTAGGGCTGTCCCAGGAGGACCGCCTCGGCTTCGATGCCGCCCACTCCCCATCCGACGACCCCCAGCCCGTTGATCATGGTGGTGTGCGAGTCCGTCCCCACCAGGGTGTCGGGGCAGGCGACCCAGGCGTCGCCCTGCTTGCGGCGCTCCACCACCGAAGCGAGGTACTCCAGGTTGACCTGATGCACGATGCCCGTCCCCGGCGGCACCACGCGGAAGTTGCGGAAGGCGTCCTGGGCCCAGCGCAGGAGGGCGTAGCGCTCCCAGTTGCGCTCCATCTCGCGCTTCACGTTCTTGCGGTACGCCGTGTCCGAACCGAAGTAGTCCACCTGGACCGAGTGGTCGATGACGAGGTCCGCGGGCACGACCGGGTTGATGCGCTCGGGATCGCCTCCCATGGCCGCGATCCCCGATCGCATGGCCGCCAGATCGACCACGGCGGGCACGCCGGTGAAGTCCTGCAGCACCACGCGGGTGGGCAGGAAGGGCACGTTGGCGCCGGCGTTGGTTGGGGTCCACGCCGCCACCGCGCACACGTCCTCTTCGCTCACGTAGCCCCCTCCGGCGTGCCGGAGCGCGTTCTCGAGCAGGATGCGGATGGAGAAGGGAAGGCGGTCGAGCGAGGCGAGGCCCTGTTCCTCCAGAGTTCCGAGCCGGTAGAACGAGGTGGGCCCCTCGGTCAGGTTCAGGGTCGCGAGCGAGCCGAAGGCGCTTTGGATCGATGATTTCACGGGTCTTGTCCCTGAGTCCTGGAGCCGGCGCATCGTCGCGCGGGGCGACGCCTTTTCGTCGGCCCTAAAGTAACATCCTACCGCCTGATGATGCGCACGCCGCCGCCGTCCCCGTCGGCGATCGCGCCGACCGCCTTCAACCCCATTTGCGGGCGGGATGCGAAGGGGTAGCTTTATCGGCTCCATCCTGCCGGGATGGCGGAACTGGTAGACGCGAAGGTCTCAAAAACCTTTGCCCCTTGGGGCGTGTGGGTTCGAGTCCCACTCCCGGCATTCACTTACGGACAAGGGAAGCCGCATGCGCGCCGACTCCGTCAAGCGCCTGGAGCTGGCGCGCACCACCCTTGTCACCACGCTTCTGGGCTGGTTCATGCGGGCGCTCGGCCGGACCTGGCGCATCGAGGTGGCGGAGGGCAGGGAACACCTGGACGCGCTCTCCGCGGGTGGCCCGCCCGCCATCCTCGCCTTCTGGCACGATCGGGCGATCCTCGGGGCGTACTACACGGGCATGCGGATGGGCTGTGAGAAGGGAGTGGACGTGACCGCCCTTACCAGCCGCTCGGGTGATGGGGAACTGGTTGCGCGCGTGATGCAAACGTGGGGAGCGCGCATCGTCCGAGGCTCATCGAGCGCGGGCGGCAGAGAGGCGATGTGGAAGCTGCGCAGAGCCATTCGGCGCCACAATTCCTCTCCCATCCTGGTTCCGGACGGACCCCGTGGCCCCGCGCGACACCTGAAGCGCGGAGCTCTCGTACTCGCTCGGGCGTCCGGCGTCCCCGTCCTGGCCATGGGCTTCGCGGCCAACCGCTACTGGCGACTGAATTCCTGGGATCGGCTGATCATCCCGGGCCCCTTCGCCCGGGTGCGCATCTGTGTACGCCGTTTCGAGATCGATGACGAACGCGGTCGGGATGCAGACCGCCTCGACCGGGCCCGCCTGCAGTCCCTGCTGAACGAGGTGACCCGACGCGCCGAAGAAACTGTGGCGAGCGACGAATCGCGCTGATCAACGGCCGGCTACCCTCCTGATCCCTTGCCCTCGGCCTGCGAATGGTAGATGGTTTTATTGCCGAATGGGCATTTCACGAGGGACAATGTGGAGACTCCTTGCACGGCAGAGAGTTACGCGGGCGGGACATGGCGGGCATAGGAAGAAGCGGGTCGTTGTGCCAGCTGTCCCCGGCGGTCGGGCTGCCTTTGGAATCCCGGCCGTGACCAGGCATTCCGATTCTCTGTTTTCCCGGGGACAACGTTGGCTGGCGGGAGTGGCACGGGCCGGGCATGCCGTGCTTCGGCACGCGGGGGAAATCGCCATTCTCCTGCGGGACATCGCCGTTGCCCTGGTCGGTCTGCGGGTCTCTCTGCGCTCCATCGTCCGCCAGATGTACGTGATGGGGGTGCAGAGTCTCCCCATCGTGATCATCACCGCGGTGCTCGCCGGGATCGTCACCAGCCAGCAGGGCGGCTACCAGTTCACCGGAGCCATCCCGCTGTATGTGCTGGGCAGCGTCGTAGCCGAATCGGTGATCCTGGAGATGGGGCCGGTCCTGACCGCGATCGTCCTGGTGGGCCGTGTGGGCGCCCGCATCACTGCCGAACTCGGCACCATGAAGGTGTCCGAGCAGATCGACGCCTTCTACAGCGTCGGGCGCGATCCGGTGCCGATTCTCGCGGCTCCCAGGGTTGTGGCGGGCATCATCGTGGTTCCCGTGCTGGTGGCTATTGCGAATCTGGTGGGGATTCTCTCGGGTATGATCTCTGCCCAGATCACCGTCGGGCTCGGTCCCAACAGCTTTCTCTACGGCGCGCGTCTGTACTGGCACTCCTGGGATCTCGTCTATTCGCTCACCAAGGCACTGGTGTTCGGCTTCACCATCCCGGTGATCGCCATCCACATGGGGTTGCGGACGGAAGGAGGAGCCGAAGGAGTCGGTAAAACGACCACTCAGTCAGTCATGTTCATGACGCTGGCGGTTCTGGTGATGGACGCGCTGTTCCCGCCCCTCATGCTGGACTAAGGCGATGCACGGCGATCCTGTCATCCGTTATCGCGGGCTCTACAAGGCGTTCGACCTGCCCGTGCTGCGGGGTATCGACCTGGACATCCTCCAGGGAGAGATGTTCGGCCTCTTCGGCGCCTCGGGTGTGGGGAAGAGCGTCCTGCTCAAGACGACCATCGGGCTCATCGTCCCGGATCAGGGCGACGTGGAGGTGGACGGCAAGTCGGTATTCTTCGGGGGCCCCCAGGCGCTCCGGCGAATCCGGGACCGAGTCGGGTACGTGTTCCAGCATGCGGCGCTCTTCGACTCCCTGAACGTCTTCGAGAACGTGGAAACCGGACTGCCCCTGCGCCGACTTCGTTCGATGAGCCGAATGCAGATCGCGCGCGTGGTGTGGGAGGTGCTGGAGCGGGTTCTTCTGGACCCGCGCGAGGTGATGAGAAAAATTCCCTCCGAGCTTTCGGGAGGGATGAAGAAGAGGGTGGGGATCGCCCGCGCCATCGTCGGGGGACCGGACATCCTGCTGTGGGATGAGCCGACCACCGGACTGGATCCGGTGAACACGGCGGGCGTGCAGCGTCAGATTCGGCGCCTCTCCCGCGAGCTGGACGTAACTTCGGTCATCGTCACGCACGACATCGAGGGGGGACTGGACATGTGCGACCGGGTATCCATGCTTGAGGGTGGCCGACTGCGGTTCCTGGGAACCCCAATGGGCTTCCGGATGAGCACCGATCCGCTCGTACGAGCTTTCGTGGACAGGGCCGCCGCCGAGGCAGCGGTAGACTTGGTAGCGACAACATGAACGAAGCGGGAACGGATTACCAGACAAGGTCCGGGCCATCGGATTCGGACCTGAAGCGAGTTGTGCCTCCGCGTGCGCTCATGGGCGAGGCACGCGTCGGCATCTTCGTCCTCGTCGGAGCCCTGGCAACGCTCGTCGCCCTGTTCATGATGACCGACCCGGCGCTCTTCCGTGGACGATATTCGGTCATGACCACGGTCGAGAACGCCGCCGGTTTGCGGCGGTCCGATCCGGTGCAGATGCGCGGCGTCAACATCGGTCGAGTGATGGCGTTCACGATGGTGCCGGGGGGCGTGACCATCGAGCTGGAGATCGAAGGGGAGTACGAGATCCCCAGTGATTCCCAGGTCCGTCTCGTGGGTATCGGACTGCTCGGCGGACGCACCGTGGAGGTGCTTCCGGGCGATTCGCCCGACGTGGCCGAGGCCGGTGACGTTCTCGCCGGCACCGTGACCTCGGATGTATTCGGGATCGTGTCCGATGTCGGGGACGATGCGACGGAAATGATTCAGCGGGTGAGTGATTTGCTGACGGAACCCACGGTCGCGTCTTTCCAGGCGAGCGCCCGGGAGCTGGAGTCATTCCTCACGGATCTGGCGGACATCAGTCAGGAGCAGCGCGGCGAACTGACGCAAGTGGTGCAGTCCCTCAACGAAGCCGCGCGCAGCGTGAGCGGCGCCACGACCTCGACCGCGCCGGTGTTGGAGAGCGCGGCCGCACGGGCCGACTCCGCTCTCGCGGTGGTCACGCGCAACCTTGAGGTTCTCGAGGAGGCCACCACTGATCTGCGTGCCATCCTGGACCGCATCGAGCGGGGGGAGGGAACTCTGGGGCGCCTCTCCCACGACGACTCGCTCTACCTGAACCTCAACGCGGCAGCATCGAGTCTTCAGCTCCTGCTGGACGACGTGCGCGAGAATCCCGGCCGGTATATCAGCCTCTCCATCTTCTGACAGGGCGCCTCCGCCTGTCTACCAGCCCGGTGTCAGAGTGAAGCCCCAGTGCCAGCCCTTGTCGGGCCGCTGGAAGGGATAGGCGTAGTAAGTCTCCAGGATCAGGAACCCGAGCAGATTGGCCCGGGCCGAGATGCCGGTGCTGAAAAGAGGGACGTGGTCATCGCCCTGAGTGTCGAAGCGAAGATCCACATCCGCGAAGTTGTCCCACGCCAGACCGACATCGGCGAAGGTCACCAGTTCGATCGGGAGGAAGGGCAGATTGATCAAGCCGTACTGGCTGACCCCGGTGACCGGAAGCCGAAACTCGAAGTTGAACACATGCAGGCGCTGACCGAACATCTTCAGGTACTGTTGGTACCTTCTGTCGCACGCGACGGAGTCCGTGCAGTTGGTGAAGTCGTAGCTCTCTCTCGCGTAGCCGCGGATGAGGCTCTCGTAGCCGACGAAGAGCGGCCGCAGGCCGGCTCCGGTTTCGTCCTCGGTAACCCCGTAGCGCCCGTAGTGCAGTCCCCGGAATCCGATCGTGAGCTCGCGCACCGGGTTGAAATAGCGCCGATAGTCCACGGTCAGAGTCCGGTAGTCCGCGGTGCCCACCGTGTTCTCGAATTCGAAGCGATACCGTGAGCCGCGCACCGGTGAGGTGAAGGCGGAGTAGGAGTTGTCGCCAACCAGCGCGATCGAGACGTGTGCCAGGGTAAGCGGATCCTGGGGGGCGCCGAGATTCTCGACTCGCCGGTCCATCAGGCGTCCGAGCGGGTCCAGGTAGAGGGTTTCCTCCTCGAGGTCGAAGGAGTATCGGGTGATGCCCAGGCGGCTCTCGACCCTCTGCGTCGTGGAGAACGGATATGCGAGCATTCCGGTCGCGGAGTCGATGAATATCCGTTCCCGCAGGAACTTGTACGCCGGCAGACCGTTCGGTCCGTACTCGTAGTTTGCCCACAGGAGCTGGTACGGGATTCGGCCTCCCGATGCGCCCCAGTTCCAGCGGCGCTTCATGTTCTGGTAGAAGAACTGCCCCCCCAGATCCTTGATGGTGCCCTGTGCCTGGACCGCGACGCCGAGGGTACGGTCACCCAGCATGTCGCTGAAGAAGGCCGCGGCCGCGCCCTCCAGGTTGTTGCCGTAGCGGTCACCGGCCCCGACGCCGATCATGGGCTGGCCCACATAGTCCAGCTTGAGCCCGGGGTCGTACGTGGATGCCTCATCGGAGGTGTACGTGCCGATCGGAGGCAGCCCCGTCAGAGGGTCGGCCAGGTACGCCGTAACCCGGCTGCGCACTCCCGGCTCCGAGGGTGGAATCAGGCGGCCCGGAGCCACCTCCACCTCGCTCGCCAGTGACTGGTTGGCTCCGGCCTCCTGCGACGACAGCGAGTAGATGTGGAACTCGAATTCATCGAAAACCGAAAACACCAGGGTGCCGGTCTCGGAGGCGACGCTCATGGCTGGCGAACCGCTCGTAATCCCGCTGACCGCGGTGGCGACGCTGGTTACCCGGTAGATCTCCCCAGTCGGCAGATTGACACGGTAGATGTCGCTGAAGCCGTCCTGGTCGGAGATGAAGTACAGGCCCCGGCCGTTCGGCGTGAACTGCGGGTTGAGGTGCTTCACGTTGCCGAACAGGTCCAGCGTTCTGATTTCCCGCGTCTCCATGTCCATGAGGGAGATCCGCGGACGGCTGAAGGAGAGCTGCGAAAAATCGGTTTCCGATCCCCGGTCGGAGACGAAGGCCAGCGTCGACCCGTCCGGCGAAAACGCGGGCTGCATGTCGCCGTGCTTGTCGTTGGTGAGCCGGGTCACTCTCTGGGTCTCGATGTCGACCATGAAAAGGTCGGCAATGCCCCCGGACTGTCCGGCGAACACGATCGAGCGGCCGTCCGGCGACCAGGCCGGATTTGAGATGGCGCCGATGTTGGCGCTCTCCACTTCGATGCGCTGTTCGACGTCGGAGTCTTCGGCGTCCACGATCACCAGCTGGTTATCGCCGTCCGCGATCGCCACGAAGACGAACAGCCGTCCGTCCGGCGACCAGGAACCCGAGGAGTCCAGGAAGCGGAGAGCGTCCATGTGCTCGTCGGCGGCTGCGCTGGAAAGCCTTCGAATGATCTCGCCGGTGCGTGCGTCGGCCAGGAACAGGTCGACGGAGAAGAGGTCCTTCTCGGAGATGAACGCCACATACCGGCCATCCGGGCTGATCGACGGAGCCACGTTCTGTGTTCCCGCCCCGGTGGAGGGCGCGAGGAGCAGCGCGCCCACCTCGCCCGGGGCCGAGCGGCCGGCGATCAACGGCCGGTACTCGCCCTCGATGGCTGCGTGCCAGTCCACCGAGACCGAGTCCTGCGTCTTGCCCAACACGCTCACGAGGGCGTTTTCCCAGCCGACCCGCAGCGAGCGGCGATACAACTCGGTGACGATTTCGTCCCCGTAGGTGCCGCCGATGTAGGTCCAGAAAGCCTGGCCGAAGCGGTAGGGGAAGAAGCGCCGTTCGCGCGTCATCTGCTCCAGCGTGGGAACGTCGTCGCGCAGCAGGGCGTCCCGCAGCCACATGGCCGTGAGCGGATCTTCCCGACCGACCGAGAGATACTCGGCCATCCCCTCGACCAGCCAGAGCGGCAACTGGGCCATGCCGCGCAGGCCGCCCCCGCGCCGGGACTGGGCGATATTGTACTGGAAGGCGTGCACCAGCTCGTGCCCGAGGACGTGGTCGGTATCGAAATAGGTGCCCGCAAGGGGCATGATCACGCGGTTCTTCAGCGACTCGGTCACGCCCCCTACGCCCTCGCTGATGAATCCCTGAAGCGTGTTCGTCTGCTGAAAGTCGGGGTGGTCCGCGTAGAGGATGACGGGCTTGGGCCGTTCGAACTCGTGCTGGAAGGTGCGCGCCAGGCGCTCGTACCAGCGTTCGGACATGCGTGCGGCGTCCTCGATGGCTACGGCGGCCTCGGGATAGTAGTGAATGTCGAAGTGGGGGGTCTTCATGACGTGGAAGTCGAAGGCGTCGTACTGCACCTTGTTGCGCCCGAAATACTGCCCTTCGGCCGACTCGGGAAGGAGAAGAACGGCCAGAACCGCGAAGACCGGCACGATCCCTGGCAGGAGGCTCCGGCGGATCGCGAGCGGGAGGGAAGAGGTCATGGTCTGGCCTTGGCGTATGTCGTTGCGCAACCGGCTGGGGACGGGGCGTGCTCGACCGTCAGGGGGGCGATGGCGTCAGTACCCGACCTCGTCCGGTAAGATCCGGGCAAACGCGCCCTTTTGTCCGCGCTCCCGCCGCGGGGTTCGGTCGTTGCGGTTGCGGCGGCGGAAGTTGAACTTACCGCCGGGTCTCGCGTTCCCGCCACATCAGATCTTCAGCACATCAGGAGCACGGACATCAAGCCTCTTTCACGGCAGCCCGTCCCGGCGCGGACTGGGCCGGGCATCGCCCGCGCCCTTCTGGCCGCACTCTGGCTGGTGGTCGCCTGTGCCCCGGGCGATGGGCCGCCTCGCGTCGGAGATCCCGCGCCCGCCCTTCTGGCCGCCACCCTCGACGGCGAGGAGATGGCGCTTTCCGATCTGCGCGGCAAGGTGCTGCTCGTCAACCTCTGGGCGACGTGGTGCGCGCCCTGCCGTTTCGAAACGCCCTTCCTGCAGTCGCTCTACGGCGAGTATCGTGAACGAGGCCTTGAAGTCGTGGGCATCTCCGTGGACGACGCGGGCTTCGAGGATACCGTGCGCGAGTTCACCGGGGAGCACGGAGTGACCTACACGATCCTGCACGATCCGGGCATGAGTTCGATGGACGCGTATCACGCCGTCGGCCTGCCGGCCTCCTACCTGATCGACCGGGACGGGACGATCCGCTTCGTCCGCATCGGGCCGGTCTCCGAGGAGGACCGGGCGTTCTTCGACGCCCTGGAGGCGGCGCTGGAGTGAGCGAGCTGCCCGCCGGTCTCGCGGACGCCGAGACCCCCGTCGCCCTGGTCGACCTCACGCGCGCTCGTGCAAATGCGATGAAAGTGGCCAGCTATGCCTCTCGGCACGGGTTGGCTTGGCGCCCTCACGTGAAGACCCACAAGAGCCTTGCGCTGGCGCGTATTCAACTGGCGGCGGGTGCGCGAGGCCTCACTGTGGCGACCCCGCATGAGGCCGAAGTAATGGCCCGGGTGAGCCACGATCTGCTGCTCGCCTATCCGCCTCTGGGGAAGCGGAAGCTGGCGCGGCTCATGGCCTTGCCGGAGGAGGTGGCGCTGACGGTGGGCCTCGATTCCGACGTGGCGCTGCTCGGTCTGGCGAGGGCGGCGAGCGCGGCGGGAAGGACGGTCGGAGTCCTGGTGGAGATGGATGTGGGGCTGGGACGGGTAGGCGTTCAAACTCCGGCTGAAGCAGCCCGGCTGGCGGCGCTGGCGCGCGAAGCGGAGAGTGTGGAGTACAGGGGCATCATGTTCTATCCAGGGCACATCAGAATGCATGTGTCCGAGCAGACGCAGGCACTGAAAGAGCTGGGGGAGCGCCTCGAGGCCGCGTACGCGACGCTCGCGGAGGCCGGTCTGGCGCCGGAGGTCGTGAGTGGCGGCTCGAGCCCGACCCTGTGGCAGAGCCATCTCCTTCCCGGGCTCACCGAGGTGCGCGCCGGCACGATCATCTACAATGACCTGGACATGACCGGCCTGGGCGTGGCCCGGGAAGGGGAATGCGCCTATTCGATCCTTGCAACCGTGGTGAGCACCGCGGTTGCCGGGAGAGCCGTGGTGGACGCCGGCTCGAAAGCGCTCTCGAAGGAGCTGCATCGCACAGCGGGCGCCGGATACGCTGCCGTGGCCGGCAGACCGGAAGTGCGCGTCGTTGCCCTCTCGGAAGAGCATGGCGTGCTGGACATCACCCACACGGACTGGCAGCCTCGTGTGGGCGAACGGGTGCGGCTGCTGCCGAATCACGTCTGTGTCTCGGTGAATCTTCAGGATCGCGTGATTGCGCGTGACGGAGATGACTTCGAGACCTGGCCCATCGAGGGCAGGGGGCGCGTAGCGTCCTGGAACAAGACGGAATCAAACAACGGAGCTTGACACGAATGCACGAAACAACGGTGGTCCACACGGATGACGCTCCCCGCGCCATCGGGCCCTATTCCCAGGCGATCAAGGCGGGCGGATTGCTCTTTGCATCCGGCCAGATCCCGCTGGTCCCCTCCACCGGCGAGCTGTTGCGGGGAGACATTCAGGAGCAGACACACCAGGTCCTGCGCAACCTCGCCGCGGTGCTGGAGGCATCGGGAGCTTCGCTTTCCACCGTCGTCAAGACGACCGTGTTCCTCGCGGACATGGGCGAGTTCGCCGCCATGAACGAAGTCTATGCCGAGCATTTCGGCAACCACCGTCCCGCGCGCTCCACGGTACAGGCGGGGGCTCTCCCAAGGAATGTAAGCGTCGAGATCGACGCCATTGCCCTGCTCCCGTGATCGGCGAGCTGTTCCATCGAGAGGCGTTCGGGAGCCTCGGAAGTGCCCCGTCCGTGCTGCGCACTGGCGGCGCGCTCTCGAATCCGACACGATATTGGACGCGGTGCTTGCGCGGCTCCGTGCGGCCTGCGAGCATCCAGGTTTCCCTGCAGTGAGGTGATTCATGAACTCAAATGCCGCGCTACGGATGCGGATGAGATGGCCTGCGGTCCTCGCAGTCCTGTCGGCCCTGACGGCTTGCTCGATCCTGGATGGACCCACGGTGGCGCCCGCGAGCGCCCGCGTAACGATAGGGGGCCCGGGACCGGGCCCCCTGATGCTGGTGACGTCCAATCAGTTCGTCGAGATCTTCGACAACTTCGGCAATCGCCGGCAGGAGTTGATTTCGGCCGACACATCTTTCATCGATCCCGGCTATGACGCCGATCTTGCTCTCGGCAACGGGGGTCGCATCTATGTGAGCCTCGCCCGGCCCCTGGAGACTGAAGCCACTCCGGTGGTGAGTCTTCGATTGCAAGTGCGCGACGAGGAGATCTGCAATCTGGACTCCATCACGCTGGTCGACGACAACCCCCTGGTGTGCAGCTACACCTTCAACGGCTAGCGCGCGACGTTACCAAGCCGGGCCGGATAGGGCGGCAAGTTCGTTCGTCGCCCCCCGTCGGTCTGCCTTCGAGGCGACGGCCTATTCGCCGTAGGGTATCCAGATGTTCTTGATCTGGGTGGCGCGCCGCAGGAATTCCTCGCCCTCGCCTTGCTCGCCTGAACGCCATCGTCGGGTGGCGCCACCGTCGGCCCAGGTCTGCTTCATGTTTCCGGTGGACATGCGCTCGACCTCCGCCATCCCCGAGGCGACGCCAAAGTACCAGACTGCGTCCACGTCGTCGTGGGCTGCCAGCACCGGGGAGAGTTCGGCGTGCTCGCCCGTCACGACGTTGACCACGCCGCCGGGCACGTCGGAGGTGTCCAGGACCTGGCAGAAGTCGGTGACCGGAAGCGGCCAGCGTTCGGACGGAACGGCGACCACCGTGTTTCCCACCGCGATCGCGGGAGCCACCAGGGAGATGAAGCCCAGCAGCGGACTGTGGTCCGGGCACACGATGCCCACCACGCCCAGGCTCTCGGGCAGGGCCAGCGTAACGTTGCGATAGGGCGTGTGGTGAACCTGCCCGTCCCACTTGTCGGCATGAGCCGCGTAGGTGAATAGCCGCCGGACGGCGAGATCGACCTCCTCGGTCGCGCGGCCGTGGGTCTCGCCGGTCAATGACCGGATGCGGCCGGCAAACTCCTGCGCGCGCACGGACAGGTTCTCGGCGATGAAATAGAGGATCTGCGCGCGGTTGTGGGCCGTGCGACTTGCCCAGCCGGTGGCACTGCGGGCTGCCTCCACCGCGTTGCGGATGTCCTTGCGGTTCCCGCGTCCCGCTTCCCCCGCCAGCTCCCCCCCAGCCCCGCGCACGAACAGGGTGTAGCCGCCGTCGGGCCGCAGCTGGCGCCCGCCGATGTACATGCGCGTGGTGCGGTCCACTGGAGGCATGCCGCCGGCCCCCGCGATCGTGGACGGGGAGGTGCCCGCGGCGCGCGTTCGGTCGATTCCGGCGTTCGGGCCGTCGGACGAACTGGTGCCCGCGCCGTCCGCGCCGCCGAGGTGCACCTCCTCCGGCGAGGAGGGCTCCACTACGCCGATTTCGTGTGCGGGAGCGACGCCGTCGTTACCCGTACGCGCGCCAGGCGTCTGCCAGGCGGGCCGCAGGTATTCGTAGAGCCCCTCGCGCCCCCCCTCGCGCCCGTACCCGCTCTCCCGGTAGCCGCCGAAGCCGGACGCCGCGTCAAAGACGTTGGTGCAGTTGATCCAGACCGTACCGGCCTCCACCCGCGGGGCAATGTCCAGCGCCAGGTTGATGTTCTCCGTCCAGATGCTTGCCGCGAGCCCGTACCGGGTGTCGTTCGCCAGCCGGACCGACTCGCCGGGCGTGCGGAAGGTCATCATCACCACCACCGGCCCGAAGATCTCGACGTGCGCGATCGCGGCCGCCGGCCCCACGCGCGTGCACAGCGTCGGCGGATAGAAGAACCCTTCCGCCGGCGTGCTCCACGATGGCTGCCAGATGTGTGCCCCCTCCCGGCGCCCCTCGTCCACCAGCCGCCGGATCCTGTCGAGCTGCACCGGCGCGATGATCGCTCCCATGTCCACCGCCTTGTCCAGCGGATCGCCCATGCGCAGCGTTTCCATGCGCGCCTTCAGCTTCCTCTCCAGCGCGTCCGCGACACCCTCTTGCACCAGGATGCGCGATCCCGCGCAGCACACCTGTCCCTGGTTGAACCAGATGGCGTCCACGACGCCTTCGACCACTCCATCCAGGTCCGCGTCTTCGTAGACGATGAAGGGCGACTTGCCGCCCAGCTCGAGCGAGAGATGCTTGCCGCTGCCCGCGGTCTGACGACGGATGAGGCGGCCGACCTCGGTGGAGCCGGTGAAGGCGATCTTGTCGACATCGGGATGTGCCACCAGCGCGGCGCCGGTGCGCCCGTCACCGGTGACCACGTTCACCACACCGGGCGGCAGTCCCGTTTCCTGGCACAGCTCCGCGAACAGCAGGGCGGTCAACGGGGTGAACTCGGCGGGCTTCAGCACGACCGTGTTTCCGGTGGCCAGCGCCGGGGCGATCTTCCACGCCAACATGAGGAGCGGGAAGTTCCACGGGATGATCTGGCCGGCCACGCCAACGGGAACATGGCCCGGCAACTCGGTATCCATCAGCTGCGCCCATCCGGCGTGGTGTTGGAAGTGGCGCACCACGAGCGGGATGTCGATGTCGCGCGACTCGCGCACGGGCTTGCCGGTGTCCAGAGTCTCCAGGACCGAGAACAGACGCGCGTGCCTGTGCAGCCGGCGCGCCAGCGCGTAGAGGAAGCGGGCCCGCGCGTGTCCGCCGAGGCGTGACCACGGTCCCTGTGCGGCGCGGGCGGCTTGTACGGCCCGGTCGACATCCTCCGGTCCCGCCTGGATGACCCGTGCCAGCGGCGTGCCATTGGCGGGGTTGAGGGTCTCGAATCGTTCCGCGTCCTCGCCTTCGACCCAGCTGCCGCCGATGAACAGGCTGAAGCTGCGCCCGTGGTCCTCCAGCCATGTTTGCGCGCGCGCCGCGCTCTCCGGGGCGGGCCCGTACTCGAGCGTCTCGAAGATCTCGGACAGTTTCGGCATCGTGGGGGCGGTCAGGCCATCGGGTGTCGGTGAGTGGCCGAGTAGCGGCCGGTGACGTAGTGCTCGATCTGGCGTTCGATGTCGCCCAGCAGGGAACTGGCGCCGAAGCGGAAGAGCCCGGCCTGCATCCAGCGGGGACCGAGCTCCTCGCGCATCAGCGCCAGCCAGAGCAGAGCCTGCTTGGCCGTGCTGATGCCGCCCGCGGGCTTGAAGCCCACCCGATACCCGGTACGCTCCCCGTACGCGCGAATCTGGCGCACCATGGTGAGCCCCACGGGCAGGGTGGCGTTCACCCGCTCCTTGCCCGTCGAGGTCTTGATGAAGTCCGCGCCGGCCATCATGCAGACCAGGCTCGCCCGCGCGACATTGGTCAGGGTCGCCAGTTCGCCGGTGGCCAGGATGGTTTTCAGGTGGGCTCCCCGGGACGCCTCGCGGAAGGCCCCGACCTCGTCGTACAGGTCACCCCAGCGGCCGCACAGGACGTGCTCGCGGCTGATGACGATGTCGATCTCGGTCGCGCCCGCGGCCACCGCCGCGCGGATCTCGTCCAGCCGTTGCCCGAACGGGGTCTGCCCCGCCGGGAAGCCCGCGGCGACCGCCGCCACCGGCACCCCGGACCCGGCGAGCGCCTCCACAGCGGTAGACACCATGCTCGGGTAAACGCACACCGACGCGACTCGGATAGGCAGCCGGGCCGCGCCAGCGGCCTCCAGCAGGTCGGCGCGCACCGGGTTCCTGGCCTTCCCGCACAGCCTCCGCACCCGGCCGGGCGTGTCATCTCCCGCGAGCGTGGTGAGGTCCATGCAGGTGACCGCCCGCAGCAGCCAGGCCGCCTGCCATTCCCGTTTCACGCTCCTGCGGCCGGGAAGGGATCGGGCACGCCTCTCCGCGGCGCTCCGATTCACCCTCACATGGCGCATCCAGTCCAGTTCGAGCGGCGCTCCCGGATTCCACGGCTCGAGGTCGGAGCGCGCCTGGGCTTCTCCGTCATCTGTGGCGGGTGCCGGTGGCGGGCGTCGCCCTCCGCGGGCGAATCCACGTGCTTCGGGGGTCAAGGTGTCGTCGGGCATGCGCCCAAGTTATCCCCGTCGCGATGTAATGAGCCACCCATGCGGTCTCCCCTCGGTCCTTTTCCGGGAACGGCACGACTTGGTGCGGGGTGTCAGGCACTGCGGCGCGGCGGTTAGCTTCGAACGCGCGCACGAGCCGGAGTAGCAAGGGGGCGGGGGGGGTCTGGTGACCCCAGCGGTCTTCAAAACCGTCTGGCCCGGCTAGAACCCGGGCTGGTGGGTTCGATTCCCACACGTTCCCGCCACTATGATGTGCAACTATGTTGTTAACAACAGGTTATGTAGAACACATGTGATTAGTTATCACTGTGGCTATGTAACCATGCTGCCGTCGCGATGGCCCATTTGCGCGCCCGGAAGGAAAGAGGCCACCTTAGAGGTCGTGATTGCCGGAGGCTGGCGCACTGGCTTTCGCATTAGGGCCTTGGACTGGCGAGGCCACAAGACCCCCCGATGGAGGGAGCAAACATGAAGTACACTGCATTTACGGTGCTGGCGCTGGGTCTGCTCGCCGCGCCTGCGGTCGTAGCGGCTCAGGATAATGAGGAGTCAGCCAACGTCTGGATCCGCGTGAAGGAGGCGCGCGGCCCGTTCGGCCAGACGCTAACGGCTTGGGCGGATCCGGCGTTCGACATACCGGAGTTCAACCTGGACGTGAGGGTCGCGTCGGCCGATGCGCAGTGCGACTATCTCTCGGACGAGACGATCTTCTCGGACGACGGCTACGTGAAGCTTGTGGGCACCTGCGAGGCGATGGAAGGCATAGGGATCAGCATGATCGAGCAGGTTCGCTTGACGTTCACGGAGGGCTTTCAGCAGCGTCCGTTACGGTGCACGGTCGGGCAAGCTTCTGCGGAGCTACCCGCCGATACGCGACTCTACGCCTGCAACTTCCGTCGCACGGGCAGTGTGAGAGAAGGCGGATAGGGCAGCCCGTCGTACAGAACCCAGCGCCACCTCGCCCGGCCGCCCGGGACGCTCAAGACGGGACCCATGCGCGTACGCTGGAGGCGGCCCCGGGAGGGTCTGTAACGGTTACGGACCCTCCCGCCGATACCACGCCCGCCAAGAGAACCTCTCCCGGGGATACGGCTTCCCTTCGAACAGAACCCACCTCCACCTCATGCTGCCGCCTCCTCGAGGATCCTGGCCCGCCTCTCCGCGGGAGTCTCGCGCCGTTCCATATGGAGCCGGCAGAACGGTTCCGCGTTGGTCGGTCTCAGCATCAGACCTTTCAGGACCCGGAGCTTAGACGTACGCATCTGCTTTCGTCGGGGGCAGCCCTCCCAAGTGCAGTGCCACCATCTTCGGCCAGGCGCGTCCGCCCTTCACGAAAGAAACCCGTAATCGTTACGGGTTTCCCCAGGGAACGGCCGTGCTTGAACTGGATCACGAGTCATCGGCGAGCAGCCCGGCCGTGACCAAAGCCTCGTTCGCGCCGACGCCGCCGGCAACCAATTTCTGAAACGCCTGGGCCCGGCCGGCCAAGTCCAACGGGTAGTTATCGAAGACCAGCTTCACGTCCCCTTCTAGCTTTTCGGCCAATTCGTCTTCCAGCAGTCGCGCCAGCGGGAGTACGGTTCCGATATGCCAGCGCCGGACGGCCTCGCGCTGCGAAGTCCCGTCGGAGTCCAGGAAGAGGGACGGCGGCGTGCCTGTCGCCGCCAGGACGGCCGCGAAGGCGTCGGAGCGGACCCGCACCATAGACTCGGGCGGGTTCGGCCCGAGCCGGGAAGCCTGCCAATCCTTTTGGGGTGCAGCGCTCCGGCCATCGCCCCAACCGGCTGCGACCGTTTCCAGAAGCAGCGCACGGCCCCGAGCGCCCCGTATGTCGGCCCGGAGCGCGGCGAGCGGATCGTCCTGGCTATCGTCGCCGCCGTCCGCCGGGATCGGGAGCAAGTGCGCGAGCGGCCCGGCCATTTCGTCGGCGAGGCTCCGCTCGGCTTCGGACTGGAGGCGCGCGGTTGTATGCGCCCACGAGAGCGGCCCGGTCCCGACGTAGGGTTGCCCCGGCGTCGAGCCCCACTTCACGAAGACCACGCCGGCGAACGGGAGATGCCGTGTCGTGGACGTGGACGGCCCGTACACGGTCGCTCTCACTGTCCAGGTGTCTGGATGAGCGTCTCCCTCGAAATGCCAGCTCGAGCAGGGTAAAAGCGAGACGCGGCCCATCATGTCCATGTCGATCACGTGCATCGAATCGCCGGACCGGATCAGATCACGGCCCGCCTGGGCCAGGAAACGGCCCGTGACGGCTTCTTGAACGTGAGGCGGCCCCTTCACCGTCGCAGAGGCGAACGCGCGGCTCAGCGCGCCCGCAGCGGCCTCGACGGCGGCCGTAGAGGATGCGTCCGCGGCCGTGTCGGCCGCCTGGGCTTCGATCAGCCGGACAACCGCATCGCTGAAGTCCCCCCCGCTGTCGCGAGTCTCCCGGCGCTGCCACGGCCAGCGCATCAGATCGCGCCCCCGCGCCGGACCTTCCACGGCGAAAGCAGCGACATCGCGCCGCTGTGCCGAAGCGCTCCCTTCTGCGACGCGGCGAACTCGCTGGACCTGGGCCCAGTTTCGACCCGAGTGAGCGATCCCGCGGGGGTGTGACCGAGCCAACCAGCCGTGCGCACCACGGCCTCATTCAGGACGGCCTCCGGAGCGCCGGGCGCAAACTGCACCACCAGCGCCGAGGCAACGACCAGCAGCCGGGCCGCCTGGGCCGGAGTCAGTTGTGCAGCCTCGGCGAGCTCGCTGGCCGTGATCGTCACAGCCATATCCGCCGCCTCCTGCCCCTCGACCGCACTTCTGCCGCCGTCGTGTCGTATTCAGGGTTCCGAACGAGCGCCGCTCGCGGGACCAGGGCGGCCAAAATCTCCCTGACTCCGCCCGCCGTCCGCCGTTCCCTGAGCGACAGAAACTCCACGCTCATGAACTTTGCGCCGTCCTCCACCGCCTTCTGGATCGCGGCCGTTGCCCTGGCCGCCAGCGTGATCCGCCCGTCGCGTTGCCGGGTCGGGTGTGCCCGCGCCTCAACGTCCTCCGCGTGATGACCGACCGTGATCCCGACTCCATCATGCGGCCAGGTCACGGAGCCAGGCGCGAACAACTCCCGGCGGCCGCCACTCGCCGCCCTTCCCTCGACCAACATGATCCCGTGCAAAGTAGGCTCGTAGCCTGCCCTCGACGCCTCCCGGACCTCGACCGTGAACGTCAGCTTGTCGCTCATCCGTACCACCTCTGAACTGCTTCCTCACACTCCGGCGAGAGCTGTCCCGAGGCATCGGCGAGCCGTGCCCGCGCGACAGCCTCCGGGATGCTCACAGTCCGGACCCGCAAAGATTCCGCAGCCTCGTCAACGAGAGCGCGGTACTTCTCCACCTGGTCCGAGGAGCTGACAGTGACGGCGACATTGATGTTTTCGGCCAGGGCGCGCCGGACGGCGACCTGCCGGACGTATCGCGCGAGGTGCAACGCGGGATCATCGGACTGCCGGATAGGATACCGGCCGTCCGGACCCCGGCGCGCCCCGGACAAAGCGACCCAAAGTTTCGTCAGATCGACCAAGACATCGGCCTCGCCGGACTCCAGCAAGTCGTCTGCGACCTGCGATTTTCCCGAGCCCGCGGCTCCCTCGATCAAAGTCAACACGCTACGACAGCTTTACGTCCACACGCTCATAGGCGCTGGGCTGCGTGATCAGAACGTCACCGATCAGAACGTGCATCGTGAAGTGTCGGCGGCCGCTCGCGGAATCTGAGTAGATGTCGTCGATCGAGACCGAATTGTAGACGGGGCAAACCGCAGTGCGTATTGCGTTTACGCCATCCAGCCCCATGGTGCCGGCCCGATACCGTAGGGCTTGCGCGATCGTGGTGACCGTAGTGGGCATCCGCGAACTCGACACGAACATGCCGGCGTGCGAGCGGAGATAAGCAGCAGCGCTCATCTCCCCCTTGTAAGTGGCCGTGCTCTGGAAGGTCGTTTCGGCCATACGCATCGTTTCCGGGTTCACGAGCAGCCGAACCATGCCCATCGACTCGGCCCACGGTCCGCCGTCGATGCCGCCCGCGGCCAAGGACACGAAGGCGTCGAAGTCGAGGACGGCGCTGGGGTCGGCCGGGTCGGTCAACTGCGAAAGAAGCCCCTGCGGATTCGGGTCTGTACCGTCTCCCGTCAGCCCCAAATGATCCAGTCGATCAGAAAGAGCGAGCTGAGCGTTCTGCCTGAGCATTTCTTCGAAGTTGGCGGTTCCCACGCTGGCGACGTCCTCCAGCTGCACCGAGAGCCGCGCGGTCACCCGATGCGGCCCGGTCGTCTTCGTCGTGATCGCGCCGGCCGTCGAGCTGGCCGGCATGCCCTTCTCGATGGCGGCCGCGGACTGCGAAGTCGTGATGGTGCCGGTCGCATATTGGCCCGATTTGACCCGGGGCATAGCGACACCGAGACGCGGCAGCACGGCCCGCGCGAAGATCGCGGGCAGGATCGGGTCCAGGTTCACGCCGGTTCCCGTGGTCGGCGACGGCGTTGCGGCATCCACCCGCGTTTCCACGTCGAACAGTTCGAGCGGGACGGCCGAGCCGCGCACTTCCGCAGCCGCAGCCAGTTCCGCTTCGGGACCGTCCACCATCCGACCCTGGAGAGCGGCGGTCACAAAGTTGGTCAGCGTGCAGCGACTCCGAAGCTCCAGCCGCTCCCGCAATTCCGCGTCCGGGGCGGCTGGCGACGTGACCGGCTCGCCTTCCGCGATAATCGAGGCCTGGTGCCTCGTCTCCAAGTCCCGGTACTCGCCCTGGAGGCTCTCGGCCTCGGTCCGGATTTCGTCAGTGAGATCGTCGATACCCGCGATCTCGTTGAGTCGCTGGCGAACCTTCGAAAGACGTAGCCGGATTTTCTGCGTGGTAGTCAAGAAACCTCCCTGATTTTGGTAATGCTGCGTAAAACGCTGTTACGCAACAACTTACAGGGACGTTACCTGTCGCGCGCAAGCTCGTCAACCAAGGCGCGCCAAGCGGCCTCGGCCGGAGTGGGTTGGCGCCGGTTCTCGCTGGCCGTTTTCCGGGCGTGGCAGCCGTCGGGACCGCCGCAAAGCGCCTGGAGGTTTTCGAGCGCCCACGGATCGCCGCCCCGGTCGAGAGGTTGGATGTGGTCGACCTCGTTCGCGTAGCGGCCGCACTGCGCACAACGCCAATTCGCGATGTCGAGCAGTTGGCGTCTTCGCCGCCGCCATTGGCGCTGATTCAGGCGGAGGTGGTGTCGGCTCATCAGGCTAACCCCGTACCGATTATGGGTACCACGTTGCTCTTGTTCGACATGATAATCCCGTAACGATTACGGGTTTCTTCTCACCGCCTCCAGCCGCGGTGTACGAGACGCCCCAGGGGAGCCTCCGTAATGATTACGGACCCTCCGGTCAGCGAAGGGGGAGGGTGTGTAATCGTTACCTACCCTCCCGGTTTCTCGGTCCGGTCCATGGCTCCCGAGACGGAAACCCCATAACAGTTATGGGGTTCTTTCAGATAAAATCCACAAGGAATGTGGATTTATTTCTCAGGCCAAACCCGTAACGATTACGGGTTTCTTTTGCGGCTCTCCGGCACCCGTCCCGGGGGGTGAAGGTTGCCACAGGGAAGTTGCCAAAAGCGCGTCGGAAGAAGGGTCATGCCGCTCCCCGGTAGCGCCAGCGACGGGTCGGGCGACTCGCCAGGTCGCGGACCAGGGCACCCGAAGCGAGGGTCGCGGCGACTGCAACATCATCCCTCGACCTGTTGCCCTTCTTCTTCTCCAACCGGCATGAGCCCTGGTCGTCAGACTTCACAGTCGCGCCAGACAGGGAGACAGTCGCCAGTGCCCGACACTCTGGTACAATGCTCATGGGACCGTCGGCTACCAGCTTCCTGAAGGCGGCGATATCCTCGGTCGCTTCCGACCAGCGCACGACCCGCGGCACGACGGGCCAGCGGCCCCGCACGGCGTCTTTCAAACTGCCGAGCAGGAACCTATCGCACACTATACCCTTCGGGGTGATGCCGACCGAGAGAAGATGGTTGATCAACGTCTCCGGCCTCGAGACGCGCAGCCCTTCGTCGACTACCAGAACACCATCCTCGAAGAGTCGCCGGTACAATCCTCGAGGCTGAGCATCCTGGCGCTCCCGCTCCTCAAGTGAGGGGATCCCAGGGGCGACGGCGTAGCACTCTGACCGACCATTTTCCCATGAACACCACGAAGCACTCCATGACCTTTCCGATCCTAAATCGATCCCGACGATCGGCCGGCCCTTCCGGGGTGGCACCTCGCGCCCCTGTACTCTGAGCCAGTCCTCAGCCTCGACCAAGACCTCGGAGTGGACCTCGACCGACCTGTTCAACCGGAAGGCCTCGAAACTCCTCCGCATCGTCGGGCTGCGCCTAGCCTCATCCCTTTCCCGCAGTAGCGCCTGGCGCAAGGCGGGGTTCGAGTTCGACATCGGGTTGCACGCACGGATCGTCGGCCACAGGTCCCAAGCTGCATCGTCCGGAGCGCGCAGCTCGCACACGGACACCCCGGGCTGGGACCCCCCATCGATCAGCGACGGCCACCACGATCCCGGCTCGGCCGGTGCGCGCGTACCGCACAACAGCAGCCGCTGGCCCGGGCGCTTACCGATGGCTTGTCTGAGACTGTGGAACTGGAGCTCGCCACCTCGAGCCTCCCAGGCGGAAGGCTCATCACCCACGCATATTTTCCAGCCTTCCAGTCCGAGGCTTCTCTTGCCGGAGCTGGACAACACCCGCATCCGTGTATTGCACGCCTTCCTCGTGACTTGCATTCGGGTCCCCGAATCCAGCCACCTGTAATCGTCCGCCACGTCCGCCAAGGATGCCCTCAACATTCTCAACGTCACCCTCGACTGGCCCATCGACGCGCTCACCAGCAGCGACTCCAGGCCCAGATCGAACAGCGGGGACCCCGGCCTCAAGGTCAGACCAAGCAGCTGCGCGGCGAGCCAGGACTTCGCGTTGCCCCTAGGGACGCTCAGGACCCCGATGGAGCACCCCGGAGCGAACACCGCCCGCAGCCACGCCCGGTGGAAGGGCAGGAGGCGGTGCGGGGAGTGCGCCTGGACGGCGGCGATCACCCGGGTCCCGAGGCCGGCCCTCATCGGCCCAGGGCCCGAAATGGGGACACAGCCCTAGCCCCCTCTACGATAGCTGGGGGCCCACCCCCGGCCCTTGGTGCCATCCCGGCTCACTTGCCGTCGCCCTCAGCGGGTCGAAGCAGCTTCAGGGCGTGAAGGCACTCCCCGCTCGTCTTGCCGATCATGTGCCAGGACACCGAGAAGGTGACGTGTACCCCCCCCACCGTCCGGCTGCTGCGGGAACCGGCGGCCAGTCACCTCGAACACCTGTACATCGTCGATGTCGCTCCCGATGATATTGTCGGTGAACAGTTCGCGGCAGAAGGTGAGCAAAGCATGGTGACGGGTCACCCGCTCTTCCATGATCGCGTCCCTCACCGCGTCCTGCTGTGTCGCGTCCGTCATTGGTACCTCCTCTTGGGTTGAGTGCCTTCCGATGGACTAGATGTCTACTCTGAAAACCCCGTAATCGTTACGGGTTTTCTGCCCACAAAGGGGCGGGGACAACCCACCCCCCCCTGATAGGTATGTCCGCCCCACTAGGCAGCTATCCGGCGGACATGGCGTACGGATAGTCCGAAGTCCGCGGCGACCACCCGACAGGACCGGCCACCTGCCACCGCCTCCCGGATCGCCTCGTTTCGGGCCTCCAGCCATTCCAGGGCTCTCTGGTCGCCACGGCCATGCCATCGCTTCACGATCCGGCGCCGCTGCGCGAGTGAGCCGCGGTCCAGAAGCGGGCGGCTCGAGGTCCATGTGGCCACCGAGTAGCCGACGGACGTAGCCTCCGAGTCTGGAAGCGGGATTGGGAACCTCCGGTTCTCGGAGGCCGCCCATGTCTTGCAACGGGCCACCCAGGCATCGAGGCATTTCCCGCGGACCTGGGTATACGCCCAGAACCGCACCGCGTCGAAGAGGGAAACGTTACGGGCTCCCGGGAGCACCTGTTCGAGGAACGGGGACGGCTTCGCTTCCCGGGCGGACAGGCGCGGGGTCCCGACGGAGGACTCGACATGGGCCGTGGCGCGGAACAACTCGTACTGGAGCGGGGCGGGCGTCCGGTCCACGATGGCTTCGGCCAGCCGCTCGTGACCATCGTGGTGGAGCCGGACGTAGGCCCGCGGCCCTTGGATCAAGTCGCCTGAGGCATCCGCCAGCGTGAAGGCCTGCCGGTTTCCGAAGCCCTCAACCATGTCGAAGTAGCCGTGAGTCCCGCGCCGGGTCGGGAGTGCCACCATCGGCGTCCCCACCGCCTTCCAGACCGCCGCAGCGTCTCCGTGGTCCACGTCCACGACCAGTGCGCTGAGCGAACGCGGAATCACGCCGAGCGGCCGGCCCACGGCCTCGTGAGCCTCGACCACTTCCAGCACGGGACGCCGGTCCGGCCAGCCTCGCCAGATGGGCAGCCCACGATCAGACAACAGGACGTGGTGGGCTCCCTTGGCGTGGAGCAGCTCGGCGGGTGTCACGCTGCTTCGGGCCGCGACTCAAGCCACTCTTGGATCTGGGATTCACGCCAGCCGATGCTGTTGGGGCCAAGCCTGATCGGCTTCGGGAATGCTGCTTCGTCCGACCCGCCGGATTCGGATTCTCGGCATCGCCGCCAGAGTGTCGTTCTCGAAATCGAGAGCCGGTCACATACGGCCTTGGGACGCAAAACTCGATCCGTCATCCTTCCCTCCCGGTTGCAGGGTGTCGCTTGAACCGGAAGGGAACGGCGGTGCCGGGTTAGATCACTACTAGCCTTTTTCGATTAGCCTACCCGGCTTGAAACGGGAGCGGTATTTCTCCCAGATGTCGCGGACTCTTTCGTATGAAAGCTTCCGTCGGGCGGCCACGAGGTGGCAGGCGGAGCCGTCGTACTCCCTGGAGGCGCCCATCACCGGCCGGTGACCCAGATCACGGATGGCCGCGATGGTTGCCGCGATCACCATGTCGCGAGCCAGGTTTTCCATTGGATGGCGGCCTTGGGGTCCCCTCGGCCGTTTCCGCTTTCCCTCGGCGACATCAAGCGCCCAGTCCATCAGAGGACCGCCGACGGCTGCCTGGATCGCGTCGGGACCTTGTTTCCGCAGCTCTGCCACGGCGGCTTGTAGGGCCTTCCACGCCAACGGTTCACGGTCGGATAAGTGTACAAGCCACGAGGGGTGCGTGATGCACGCCGCGAAGCCTGTCAGTCCTTCGAGGCCGGGCTGTGCGATGTCCCGTCTCAGCCCTCGCTCCATTCGTTGAAGCCAATCTTCTTCCTGGGGCTGGACCGGCTTCGGTTTACGTAGCATCGTCGCCTCCAGTGATGTACGCCGCCCAATCCGCCATGACACTTCGCCGCCTTTGGAACATTGTTCCGCGCGCGTAGGCCGCCTCCACCTTGTTCCGCACGACGTGAGCCAGTGCGGCCTCGGCGACCTCACGGGCAACCCCGGTGTCCCCGCACCAGACGCGGCACGAACTCCGGAACCCGTGCGAGACCGACGCGATGCCGAGTTCGCGAAGCAGCTTCGTCATGGTGACGTTCGCCATCGCCCGGCCAGTGACCGACGGGAAGATCAGCCCGGTACCATCGCGGATGTCCTGCGCCTCGTTGAGCACCTGGAGCGCCCGCGGGGACAACGGGACGCGATGCTTCCGCCCACCCTTCATGCGCGAAGCCGGAATCCTCCAGGTGGCCGACTCGAAGTCGATCTCATCCCACGTCGCCAGCCGTGTCTCTCCCGGCCGGGATGCCGTCAGGACCATGAACTCGATGGCGAGCTTGGTCCCGGTCCACGCCTTGGAGTTCCGCACCTTCGCGAGCGCGCCCCCGACCTCGGCATGGGGAAGGGCATTGAAATGCTGCTGTCTCGCGCCGCTTTTCGGGAGTGCCGCGCCGATGGCGTCGCCAGCTGGATTGTCGTCTCGGTAGCCCTGCGCGACGGCCCACTTCATGACGGCACCGATCCGCTGGCGCACCCGTCGTGCCGTTTCGCGTTTCGTGTTCCAGAGATCGTCGGCGAGCAGCACGGCCATCACGTCGGCCGTGTTGATCCGATCCACCCGCTTGCGCCCCAGGCGGGGGAAGGCGAAGCGCTCGAGGCTGGACCGCCACTGCTTTTCGGAGCCGCCGCCTCGCCACGAAGCCCGGAACACGTCGATCACTTTCTCGGTCGCCTCAGCGAACGTCGGGATGCCGCCCCCTCTCGGGTCGCTTCCCTGGGCGGCGGTCCGGCGATTCGCGAGCGCCTTCTTCCGCGCCTCCGCGAGCGTTACCACCGGATAAGAGCCAAGTCCGATGTTGACAGCCCGCCCGTTGATCCTCAAACGTTGAGCCCAGGTCTTCGACATTCGGTCGGTCGTTGTGGGCTTCACGAGCAGCGACAGGCCGTGGCCGCCGCGGCCATCGCCGTACCTGCCCGGATGCTTGACCGTCTTGACGAATGTGGCGCTCAACTGCCTCGGTCGCTTCATGGGTTATCCCTCCAGTTATCAGAACTGGAGAGACATTAGGCGAAACGCCGTGAAACGTCAAGAACAGCTAACCTCAAACAGAAAATCAGCTTACCGAACAACGTGTAACTGGGTGTAGCGGCACGAAACCCCTAATCTAGGGTCACACGCTCCCGCCACTCGGCATTGTTACCCGTTAGTGAGTCACGAGAGCGGTTATCCCCCTGTATATCACGACTCGCCCATGTAGCCTCCGGGGTGGGACCGAGTGTCGACTCCACGCGTCCGGAAAGTAATGGGAATCGAGATCCACACCGGGACAATCTTATCCAGGTTGAGCGCCGGTGTGAATTTGAACACGTTCGCCACGCGCAGTGCGGCCTCGTCGAGGGACGTGTGCCCCGAACTGGTCGCCACCAGGGTCCGCTGAACCGTCCCTTCCTCGTCGATGAAGAAGTGCACATACACCGTCCCGCCGATACCAGCGTCACGCAGGATCGTGGGGTATTCCCGCTCGAGTGCCCGCTGAACCTCCCGCTCGTTGGTGAGGTCCGGGCGAACGGTGTACGGCGTGAAGCCGGGTTCATCAATGAGGCTGCCGGCTTCCTCCTCCCGCAGAGGCTGAAGTGTCTCGACCGGGTTGTCGTCGAAGGTGGTCGGCTCGATGGTGAAGTCGTCGCTGATGTCGGCCGTGGCGATCACCGGGACCGCGGGCCGGCTGATCGGCTCGGGCTCGGGCGGCTTCGGGACGTCGGGCGTGATGGGTACCACCTCGATCACCCGCGAGTCGCTGGAGACATCCGCCGCAGTCATGTCGGGCCAGAACATGAACATCGCGAAGTGAAGCACGGTAGCGGTGAGAACTGATCCCCAGAGCCAGGTGTTGAACGACTTCTTGAAGCGGTCGTTCGCGGCTTCCCGAGAGGGGCTTCGTGATGAAGGTCGTTGTCGTTCATCGTTCTCCTCCATGCGGCGTCTGGAACGGGGACCATCCAACAGTCGAACACTCTTGGGGAACAAGCAGGATCCATGCCGGCGGCGGTCCAGATCGGGCTCACAAGCCGGAAGAGCGGTCGACGGGGGCTCCAGTTCAATCCAGGATGACGTCTACAGAACGTCTCCGTCCCTTCCGGGTATCAGCGCCGTCCTTCGAACGCCACATACATCCTGCCACCAGAAATGACTTCTTCGCCGAATTCCCCGTCACGCCCGCCAGCGGCCGATTTCAGCTACGTGCCGACGCGCCTTCCCGATTGATGCCTCTCCCACCGATCACGCGTCACCTGTCTGCGGCATCCCTCTCGGCGATGCTCTTGGCATTGACAGTCCTCGCCACCCCCGCAGATGCCCGCGCCCAGGCGCAAACCCGGACCAACGTCGCTCCCGAGCCCGCGGATTCCGTCGAGGCGCTTCTCTCGACCGGCCGTCCCTCTCCCGGCGGCGCCTTCCTGCGCAGCATTCTGGTCCCGGGCTGGGGCCAGGCGTCCTCCGGCGCCTACGGCCGGGCCGCGTTCAACTTCCTCGCGCAGGCCGGAACCGTGTGGATGGCCTACAAGACCAACGCGCTGCTCGACTCCGCGAGGCGGCGCCAGCAGCTGGTGGAGGACGCGGTGACCGCCGAGCTCCTCCGAAGCGGGATCGAGGCAGAGGCGTTGGAGGACCAGCTCGCCGAAAGCGAGCGCGTCGCGGAAATACGCCTTCTGGCGACCGCGCGCAGCGAGCAGATGGAAGACTGGGTTGCGATAACCGTGTTTATCGTCTTCTACGGAGGAGCCGACGCCTACGTCGCGGCTCACCTGGCCGACTTCCCGGTGCCGCTGACGGTGGAGCCCGTGGCCGGCCCGTCCGGCACCGCGTTCGAAGTTGGGGTGTCGCTCCCGTGGACCCCGGGGTTGTAAGCACGGAGTGCCGGCGGGCCGAAGCCGCGACCGTATCCGTACGTAACTACTCGCCTGCAGGCCGGCCCTTCCAATACTCGATGCGCGGCGGCCCCGAGGCTTCGATGACGGCGTACGAACGCTCCCGCATCCACTTGCCGGCGTTTACGTAGTAGCGACCTCCAACTTCCACCACTGCAGGAACATGGGTGTGCCCGAACACCACGAGTTCGAGGGTCGCATCCTGCTCCAGTTCGCGTACGGCGAGCGCCTCGAGTGCCCGGGCGCGCCTGCGGATCCCTTCATCGACAGGCCCCTCGTGGCTCTCGCTCCTCGAAAGCCATCCGGCAAGTCTGCCGCCCAGGTCGGGGTGGAGTGATCGGAACAGCCGGCGAAAGAGCCGGGCCCGCAGGATGCCGCTTGCGATTCGATACCCATGGTCTCCCCGGCCGAGGCCATCGCCGTGAGCGATGTACGCGGTTCGGCCGGCGAGAGACGTGCGGATCGGTGCCCGGTGGAAGGCAACGCCGATCTCGTCGCTGAGACACGAGCCGCCCCACCAGTCGTGGTTGCCCCCCAGAAAGGTGACCGGCACGCCGGCGTCCACGGTCTCCGCGATCGCACCCAGCAGACGCACGTGGCCGCGCGGAATCGCCCGCCGGTACTCGAACCAGAAGTCGAAGATGTCGCCGTTCAGCACCAGGTGCGAGGCTCGCCCTCGAACGAAACCCAACCAGTCCACGAGATCGGCCGCGCGCCTGCCTGGTACGGCACCGAGGTGGGCATCGCTCACCACGTAGGCAGGTTTCGGGGTCGGGGTCGGATTGCGTTGCGACATCGGTTATCGTTTACAGGTTCGTTCCCACATTGGCAAGCGCGTCGTCCTTGAAACAGCGATTCCGACCCAGCCGCCTCTGCTATCGGTGGGCGTGCCTGCTCGCTGGTACTCTTCTGTACGCGAGTTGTGCGCCTCCTCCTCCCGCCGCGCCGCCGGCCATGGACGTGTACCGAAGGGCGCTGCTGATCGAGGCGAGCACCCAGCTCAAGAGCCCTTTCCGGATCATTTTCGATTGGAGCGTGCGCGAGCCCGGACTGCGATCAAGCGGCCGCGGTGTGGCCCGCCTGGAGCCGCCGTACCGGGTGCGACTGGACCTCTTCACCGGGAGGGGCGAAACCGTTCTGCGCGCCGCGCTGGTGGGCGACGAACTACGCTTGCCCGAAGGGGCGTCCGCGGAACTGATTCCGCCCCCGGCGCTGTTCTGGTCGTCCCTCGGGGTGTTTCGCCCCGGAGGCGACTACCGTTCCGTGGAGGGATGGGAAGCCGATGACGGCACGCTTCGCCTGAGCTACCGGGCGGAGGGTCAGCCCGAACTCGTCTATGCACTGGACGGTAATGGGGATGTGGCCTCCCTCGTCCTCTTGCGTGACGGCGAAGCGGTAGATCAACTTTCGCTGTCGCAGCCGGCGCGCGAGGGCTTTCCGGCCGGGGCGACCTACCGGAATCTCATCGACTTCCGGGAGCTGACGCTGACCCTGGATACGGTTGAAGTCGTCGAGTCGTACCCATCCTACATCTGGTTCCCGGGGAACTCGTTCCCCGGGAACTAGGAGTTCGCCGTGAGATTCCGAATCCTGCCCACAACCACAGAGCATCCAGCCGGCCCCGGCGCCGGTCTTGCGGCACGCCTCTCCCGTCTGGCTGCGCGTGGTGCGCTTCTGGCCGTCATCCTGGTGGCCGGCTGCAACTACAGCTTCCGCGGGGGCAGCTTCCCGGATCACATCCGGACCCTGGCGATTCTCCCCTTCGAAAACGAGACAGGGCTGTTCGAGGTCACACAGGAGATCCATCAGTTCCTGTTGCGCGAAGTTCCCAGAGGCCTGGGCGTCAACCCGGGCGCGGAAGAGAACGCGGACGCGATTCTGCGGGGCACCATAAGGCGATATAGCCTCGAAACTCCTCTCTATCGAGCGGGAGCGGCGGGCGCCAATCCCGAGGTCCTTCAGCGCCAGGTGACCATCGGCCTTCAGGTGGAGTTGATCGACGTCGTCAACAACGAAATTCTGTGGGAAGATAGCGCGGTGAACGCGCAAGGGCAGTTCCTCGAGGCCTCCGAGACCGAGGAAGTAGCCCGTGAAGAAGCGATTGAGCGCCTCGCCCAATTGATCATTGACGGGGCCCAGTCCACTTGGTAGGTTGCCCGTCGCCGAACCTCAGATCGTTCTCGAGTTCCTTCACCCCCCCCTGGTCCCGAGATGCCATGGCCCGCGTGATCGGCTTGTGCCTGCTGTGGTACGGCCTGTGGCTCCTCATGTCGGGGCACTACACCGACTTGCCATTGAGCCTTGGTGCGGCATCCGTCGTGGGGGTTGTCCTTCTGGTGCGAAGGATGCGGCTGCCGGACAGGGAAGGCGCCCCGTTTCACATCGTTCTCGGCCTGTTCAGGTACCTTCCCTGGCTCGTGCGCGAGGTCTTCCGGTCGAATGTCGCCGTGGCCCGCGTGATCCTGTCGCCGAGCCTCCCCATCCATCCACAGGTGGTGGATTTCCACGGGCACCAGAAGACGGACCTGGGACGCTTCATCTATGCCAACTCCATCACGCTGACGCCGGGGACCATCACGGTCCGGCTCGACCGCGACGGGTTCCGCATCCACGCCCTCACCAAGGAAGCGCTGGATGGAACCGAGGAAGGGGAGATGGACCGTCGCGTGTGCCGCCTGGAGGGCAGCTCATGATGGTGGTCGGGGCCTCCATCGCCGTGCTTGTCACCATGGGATTGGCGATGGCTCGGGCGCTTCTGGGACCGACCGTCTACGACCGCGTGCTGGCTGTCAACATGTTCGGCACCAAGACCGTCCTGATCATCGCGTTGATCGGATTCTTCACCGAACGGCCCGAGTTTCTGGATCTGGCGCTCGCGTACGGACTGCTCAACTTCATTGGCACCATCGCGGTGCTGAAGTTCTTTCAGTTCGGTAGCCTGGGGGCATCGGGCCCGCCCACCGGGGAGACGGAGTCCGGCTGATGGAGGTGTTCGTCGACTACCTCAGCGGAGCGCTCCTTATCCTGGGCAGCTTCTTCGTGGTCACCGGAGGCATCGGTGTGCTGCGCATGCCGGATGTTTTCACGCGCATGCACGCGGCGGGGCTCACCGATACCATGGGCAGCTTCTTCATCCTCACCGGGCTCATGCTCCAGGCGGGGTTCAGCGGGGTGACGCTGCGGTTGTTTCTGGTCCTCGCCTTCCTCTGGTTCACCAGCCCGGTGTCGACCCATGCGCTGGCCAAGGCCGCGTTGCACGGCAAGGTGGATCCCGTGGTGCATGAAGCCGAAGGAGGAGACCGATAGAAGCCGCCGTTGACCTCGCTCTCCTCGGCCTTCTCGCCGTGACCGCGTTCGGCGTCCTGCGCATGCGCAATCTGGTCGCCGTCGTGATGCTGATGGGGATCTACAGTTTCCTGTCGGCAGCCCTGTTCGTCGTGCTCGACGCGGTGGACGTGGCGTTCACCGAAGCCGCGGTGGGCGCCGGCGTCTCGACCATTCTCGCGCTCGGGACGCTCGCGCTGGTGGGTACGCGGGAGAAGCGGCAGACGCGATCGCCCGTCATTCCGCTGCTGATCGTCGTCATCACCGGCGGCGTGCTGGCATACGGGACCTACGACCTGCCCCGCTGGGGCCACCCGGACAACCCGATCCACGGTCATGTCGCCCCGGAGTACCTGGAGATGCACGTACCTCTCGCGGGTGAGGCGGGGGATGTGCTGGAGGTGCACATCCCGAACATCGTGACCACCGTGCTGGCGAGCTATCGCGGCTACGACACGCTGGGCGAGACGACGGTCGTCTTCGCCGCCATGGTCGGCGTCCTCCTGCTATTCGCCGGAGGCGGGGCACGACGGACGGCGGGAGCGCGCGGCTTACGGGCAGGGGACGACGGCGGGGGCGAAGCGCCATGAGAGACCAGATCATCCTGCGCATCGCGGCCAAGCTCCTCACCGGGCCGATCCTGCTCTTCGCGCTGTACGTGCAGTTTCACGGGGACTACGGACCGGGGGGGGGATTCCAGGCGGGGGTCATCTTTGCCGCGGGCGTCATCCTCTACGCCCTCGTCTTCGGGCTGGACCAGGCCCGTGCGGCCGTGCCGCTGAAGGTCGTGACCTGGTGCGGCACCCTCGGCGTGCTGATTTTCGGCGGCGTGGGCGTGGCGGCGATGCTGATGGGGGGAAACTACCTCGACTACGGGGTCCTGCTGCATGATCCCGCAGAGGCCCAGCATTTCGGCATTCTGCTCGTGGAGCTAGGGGTTCTGGTGACCGTTTTCGGGGTCATGGTCACCCTCTTCTACAGCTTCGCCGGACGCCGGAGGGCCGGGTAGATGGAGTTCCTCGGCCACTTCAACTACTGGGTCGTCATCTTCCTGATGATGGTCGGCTTCTACGCCCTCATCTCGCGCGGCAACCTGGTCAAGAAGGTGGTCGGGCTCAACATCTTCCAGACTTCGGTGATCATCTTCTACGTCAGCACCGGGAAGATCATCGGCGGAACCGCCCCAATCCTGGTCGAGGACGCAGCGGGCGAGCACGCGGCCGAGGTGGTCTACTCCAACCCGTTGCCGCACGTGCTCATGCTCACCGCCATCGTGGTGGGCGTGGCCACCATGGCGATGGCTCTTGCGCTCGTGGTGCGCATCAAGGAGAGCTACGGGACCATCGAGGACGACGAGATTCAGGAACAGGTGCTCGCCGACGAATTGACGGAGGGCGCCCGGGCATGATCGCGACGCACCTTCCGGCGCTTCAGGTCGTCGTGCCCCTGCTGGCCGCCGCGCTGTGCGTGCTGGTTCCCTGGAAGCGGTTCTCATGGGGAATCGCGATGGCCGGATCGGTGGCGGCCTTCGCCGCGGCCATCGGTCTGCTGTCACGCGTTCTCGATGGAGAAGACATCCGCTACGCGCTCGGCGGCTGGGCGGCCCCCTGGGGGATCGAATACCGGGTCGACGCCGTTAACGCCCTGGTGCTGCTCATCGTCGCCGGCATCAGCGTGATCGTGACGCCCTTCGCCCTCACGAGCGTCGAGCGCGAGCTGGACGCGCGCCGCATCCCCCTCTTCTACGGCGCCTGGATGCTCTGCCTGTGCGGGCTCCTGGGCATCGCCATCACCGGGGACGCCTTCAACATCTTCGTCTTTCTGGAGATCTCCTCGCTCTCCGCCTACGCCCTGATCGCGATGGGTTCCGATCGGAGGGCGCTGGTATCGGCGTTCCGCTATCTGATCATGGGCAGCGTGGGGGCGACGTTCATCGTAATCGGCATCGGGATGCTCTATGTCGAGACGGGAACCCTGAACCTGGCCGACCTGGCCGCCCGCCTCCAGGCGCTGCACGGCGAACGGACCATCCTGGTGGCGTTCGCCTTCCTCACGGTAGGCATCAGCCTCAAGCTGGCTCTGTTTCCCCTGCACCTGTGGCTGCCCAACGCCTATACCTTCGCGCCCTCCGCGGTCACGGCGTTCATCGCCGCAACCGCCACCAAGGTCGCGGTCTACGTCCTGCTGCGCTTCTTCTTCACGGTCTTCGGGGCGGCGTATTCGTTCGGCGACCTCAGGCTCGGCATGTGGCTGATGCCGCTCGCCCTGGTCGCGATCTTCACCATGTCGCTGGTGGCGATCTTCCAGAACAACGTGAAGCGCATGCTGGCATACTCCAGCGTGGCGCAGATCGGCTATATCATCCTTGGGATCAGCTTTGCCTCGGTGACCGGATTGACGGCGGCGACGCTCCACCTCTTCAACCACGCCCTCATGAAGGGCGCGCTCTTCATGTCGCTTGGCTGCGTCATGTACCGGGTGGGATCGGTGCATATCGACGCGCTGCGCGGCCTGGGCCGGAAGATGCCCTGGACCATGGCCGCCTTCACCGCCGGCGGCCTCAGCCTTATCGGCGTGCCGCTCACGGTGGGGTTTGTGAGCAAGTGGTATCTCGTGCTGGGGGCGCTCGAACAGGGGATGTGGCCGGTCGCCGCGCTCGTACTGGTCACCTCGACCATGGCCGTGGTCTACGTCTGGCGCGTGGTCGAAGCCATCTACTTCGGCGATCCGCCCGCGCGCTCCGAGCCCGTGTCCGAGGCGCCGCTGGCGCTTCTGGTCCCGACCTGGGCGCTGATCGTCGCGAACCTCTACTTCGGCATCGACGCGAGCCTGACGACCTCGGTCGCCGGACAGGCGGCGCGCGCCCTCCTTGGAGGGGCACCATGAACCCCGGCGAGCTGGCGCTTCTGGCTCTCCTCATCCCCGCGGCGGGGGCGGGGCTGGTCGGCCTCCTGCGTGCGCACCCCAACCTGCGCGAGGCGGCGTCGCTGATTACGGGCGGGGTTCTGCTGGGCGTGGTGATGCGCATCCACCGCGCGGTGAGCGCGGGCGAGACGCCCCGTCTGGTGCTGGCCGAACCCCTCCCCGGCATTCCGCTGGAACTCGAGGTGGAGCCGCTGGGGATGATCTTCGCCCTGGTGGCGAGCAGCCTCTGGATCGTGACCACGCTCTACGCAATCGGCTACATGCGCGGGCATCACGAGAAGAACCAGACCCGCTTCTACATCTTCTTCGCCCTGGCCATCTCCTGCACCATGGGGGTCGCCTTCGCGGGGAATCTCTTCACGCTGTTCCTCTTCTATGAAGCGCTGACGCTTTCCACCTTCCCGCTGGTGACGCACGCTGGCACGGAAGCGGCGAAGCGGGCGGGGCGGGTCTATCTGGGCATCCTGCTCAGCACTTCGATCGGCTTCCAGCTGCTCGCCATCATCTGGACCTACCTGCTGACCGGCACCGTCGACTTCGAGATGGGCGGGATCCTCAGGGGGAGAGCAGGGGAGGGCGTGGTGGCGGTGCTGCTCGCGCTGTACGTGTTCGGCATCGGCAAGGCGGCGGTCATGCCCTTCCATCGCTGGCTGCCCGCGGCCATGGTGGCGCCGACCCCGGTCAGCGCCCTGCTGCACGCGGTGGCGGTGGTGAAGGCGGGCGTCTTCAGCATCCTCAAGATCACCATCTACATCTTCGGCACGGGTTTTCTCACCGAACTGGGGGCCAGCGTCTGGCTCATGTGGGTGGCGGCCGCGACCATCATCCTCGGATCCCTGGTCGCGTTCCGGAAGGACAACCTCAAAGCGAGGCTGGCGTACTCGACCATCAGCCAGCTCTCCTACGTGGTGCTGGGGGCCATGCTGGCCAACACCATGGGGATCATCGGCGGGGGCATGCACATCGTGATGCACGCCTTCGGCAAGATCACCCTCTTCTTCTGCGCCGGCGCGATCATGGTCGCCGCGCACAAGACCGAGATCAGCGACATGCGGGGGCTGGGACGCACGATGCCCATCACTTTCGCGGCCTTCTTCGTGGGCTCGCTGTCGATCATCGGGCTGCCACCCGCGGGAGGTACCTGGAGCAAGTGGTTCCTGGGTCTGGGGGCCCTGGATGCGGGCCAGGTCGGTCTGGTCGCAGTGCTGATGGTGAGTTCGCTGCTGTCCCTCGGCTACCTGATGATCGTTCCGATTCGAGCGTTCTTCAGCCCGGCGCCCAACTCGCACGGGCACGGGGGAATACACGAGGCTCCGCTGCCTTCGCTGATCGCGATCGTGATCACAGCGCTGTGCTGCCTCGCCCTCTTTGTTTATCCGGATCCCTTCTACCAGCTTATCTCGATGGTGGCCGGACCATGAACGCGGGGGCGATGCCATGAACCAGGGAGACACCGGACACGGCGACGCGCACGGCTCCGGGCACCCGCCCTCCAGCGTCGGTCCGAGGGCAACTCGCTGGATTCTGATCGGGTTCTTCTCGGTTTGCGCCGCGGCTGTGATCACCGACTTCGTGTACCACCGGCACATGGAGCACCCTCTGGAGCACATTCCGGCGTTCTACACGCTATACGGCCTTCTGGGCGTGGCAGGGTTGATCCTGGCCGCGAAGGGACTCAGGCGCATCGTGATGCGTCCGGAGGACTACTACGATGCCGACTAGTCTCCCTCCGTTCGCGATCTTCTTCGCCGGCGCGCTTCTGGTGCCGTTCGTGCGCGGATGGCCGCGCTACGTCCTGCTCCTGGCGATTCCGATCCTGGGTGCGATCAACGTCGCGGGCATCCCGGAGGGATTCGAGCTCTCGACGGGCATCCTGAGCTACACGCTGACGCTGGTTCGGGCCGATCGGCTGAGCCTGCTCTTCGGCTATCTGTTCCACCTCGGGGCGTTCATCGCCATCCTCTACTCGCTCCATCTGAAGAAGAAGGACTCGGCCACCCTCCAGCACACCGCGGCGCTGGTGTACGCGGGGAGCGGGCTGGGCGCCGTCTTCGCGGGCGACCTGGTGACCCTCTTCCTCTTCTGGGAGATCCTGGCGGTCAGCTCGGTGTTTCTCATCTTCGCGCGCGGCACCGCTCGTGCGCGCAGGGCCGGCATGCGCTACCTGGTGATCCAGGTCGTGTCGGGCGTGGCACTCCTCGCCGGGACGATGGCCAGGGCCGCGCAGACCGGCGACATCTCCTTCGGCTTCATCGGGCTGGAGGGCCTCTCGGGATGGCTCATCTTCCTCGCCTTCGCCGTCAAGGGGGCGTTCCCGCTGGTCCACAACTGGCTGACGGACGCCTACCCCGAGAGTACGCCCACGGGCACGGTCTTCCTCAGCGCCTTTACGACGAAGGTCGCGG
Organism: Longimicrobiales bacterium; assembly: GCA_965237885.1. Lineage (GTDB taxonomy): Bacteria > Gemmatimonadota > Gemmatimonadetes > Longimicrobiales > Gaopeijiaceae > BD2-11. Next base: position 3,615,040 of record CBDEGN010000002.1, read on the forward strand.
TGTACGCCTTGGCGCGCGGCTTTCCGGGCACGGAGTTGCTCATCTATGTGGGCGCGGTCATGGCCTGCTACCCGATCTTCTTCGCCGTCATCGAGAACGACCTCAGGCGAGTCCTTTCCTACAGCATGATCAACCAGATCGGCTTCATGGTTTGCGGAGTGGGGGTGGGCTCGGCGCTGGCCATCAACGGAGCGGTCGCGCACGCGTTCAACGACGTGCTCTTCAAGGGGCTGCTCTTCATGTCGATGGGCGCTGTCCTCTACCGCACCGGAACCACCAAGGCCTCCGATCTGGGCGGGCTCTGGAAGACGATGCCGTTCACCACCGTGCTCTGCATCGTAGGGGCGGCGTCCATCTCGGCGGTCCCATTCTTCAACGGCTTCGTGAGCAAGGCGCTCATCATGACCGCCCTGCTCGAGGAGGGCCACAACTGGATCTGGCCGGTGATGCTGTTCGCTTCCGCGGGCGTGGTCGAGCATGCGGGCATCAAGATTCCGTTCTTCGCCTTCTTCGCCCACGACTCCGGCATCCGCACGCGGGAACCTCCGTGGAACATGCTCGCCGCGATGACGCTGGGCGCCCTCGCGTGCGTGCTGATCGGGTCGGTGCCGTCGTTGCTCTACGACCACCTGCCGAACGCGATGGACTACTCCCCGTACGACATGACCCACATGCTGACCCAGGTGCAGCTGCTGGCCTTCGCGGTGGCCGCGGTGGTCCTCTTCCGGCTTGCCCGCATCTACCCCGACGAGATCCGCGCGGTCAACCTGGACGTGGAATGGGTCTACAGGAAGATGGCTCCGGCGGTCGTGCGACGGGCGGGATCAGCCATTCGGGCGGCGGACTCGGCGGTCCGGGGCGCCGCGATGAGCGGGGTCAGCTGGGCACTCGGCGGTGCCTTCCGCCACACCGGCCCGCACGGCGTCCTGGCCCGCTCCTGGCCGACGGGGAGCATGGTGCTGTGGGTCGCGGTGCTCCTGGCTGCGTTTCTGATCCTGCGGACGCTCTGAACCGGCATCCGGTGTCGGCTGGTTCGCTGGATGCCAGGCTGGATGCTCCCCGCCTGCGGTTGGGAACCCGGGGATCCGTGCTTGCCCTGACCCAGAGCCGTCAGATCGCGTCGGCCCTCGAGGCGGGGGGCGCCGTCCGGGTCTCCCTGCACACAATCCGCACCCGCGGCGATCAGCTGGTGGACGCCTCTCTCTCCCGCATAGGCGGCGAGGGCGTCTTCACCAGCGCGCTGGATCGCGCCCTGCTGGACGGAACGGTAGATCTGGCCGTGCACTCGCTGAAGGATCTTCCGACCCGCATGACGCCCGGTCTGCGCGTCGCCGCGACCCCTCCGCGCGAAGATCCCCGTGACGCGCTGGTGCTGCCGCCGGGCGCGTCACCCACTCTGGCCACCCTGCCGGCGCACTCCCGTATCGGCACCGGCTCTCAGCGCCGGGCCGCGCTCGCCCGCGCGTTTCGCCCGGACTGCGCCGTGGTGCCCATGCGCGGCAACGTGGATACCCGGCTGTCGAAGCTCGACCGGGGGCAGTGCGACGCGCTCGTGCTGGCTGCCGCCGGGCTCCGTCGCCTGGGCCTCGAGCACCGCGTCAACGAGCTGTTCGAGCGGACGGCGTGGCTGCCCGCCGCGGGTCAGGGCGCGCTGGCCGTGGTGGTCCGCTCCGACGACCAGAGGGCACGGCGGCTGGCGGCGTCGCTGGACGACCCGCCGACCCGGCATGCAGTGCGGGCCGAACGGGAGCTGCTGCGCCTGCTGGGTGCCGGATGCCACCTGCCCGTGGGCATGCTGGGTCTGCCCTACCAGAGCGGCCTGCGGCTCTGGGCGATGGTGCTGAGTCCGGACGGCCGCCAGGTGGTGCGCACCGACCGCACGGGAGAGCTGTTCGAGCCGGAACGCCTGGCGGCCGAGGTGGCGGAGATCCTCCTCGGCCGCGGCGCGGGCGATATCCTCGCGAATCTCTCCCGGAGTTCCACTACTCCGCAGCCGTCGTGATGGCCGGGTCGGCATCTCCGAACCGGAAGCTGCTCCCGGTGGAGGAACTTCTCGCCCGGTACGGCCGGCCTCGTTCCCGTCGACTGGTCTTCACCAACGGGTGCTTCGACCTGCTGCACCGGGGCCATGTGGAGTACCTGGCCGCCGCCCGCGCCCTGGGAGACGTGCTCGTAGTGGGGCTGAACACCGACGCCTCGGTCGCGCGTCTGAAGGGGCCGCACCGGCCCTACATGCCCCTCGATGACCGGGCCGCCGTCCTCGCGGCGCTTGCCAGCGTGGACGTGGTCACCCCTTTCGGTTCGGACACGCCCCGCCAGCTCATCGCGGCCCTCCTTCCGGACGTCCTGGTGAAGGGCGGAGACTACACGGTGGAAGAGATGGTCGGCCGGGACGAAGTACTGGCCGTGGGCGGGGAAGTTGTGTTGGTCCCCTATCTTCAGGGGCGGTCGACCTCCGAGCTGGCGCGCCGAATCCGCCGGGGCGGCGCCCGAACAGCTGGATGATCCGGCTCGGGCGCCCGATGTCCGCGAGCGCAACCAGGCCCGCGTCCCTTGCGTCGGGCAGCCTGCTGTCCGAGAGTTGCCTCGCCAGGAGTCATCATCCGTTCCTGCGCGGAGCTGACTCGCCACCATCGACCCGACAGTACGTCAGCACGCATATCAAGCAGACAGGAGCGCACCGATGAGCCCGCCGCACGCACTCACGCTGGTCGTCGCCACCCGCAGCCCCCACAAGCTCGACGAAATCCGACGTATCCTGAGGGAGGATCCCGGACTGCGGCTGCTGGGCCTGGACGAGGCTGGAATACCCGCCTCTCCCGAGGAGGATGGGATCGAGGTCTTCGACACCTTCGAGGAGAACGCCAGGGCCAAGGCCGCCTACTTCAACCGTCTCTGCGGTGCCGTGACCATCGCCGATGACTCGGGCCTGGAAGTCGATGTGCTCGACGGGGCACCGGGGGTGCGCACCAAACGCTTCGCGCCCGTCCCGGACCTCGCCGGCGAGGAACGCGATCGTGCCAACAACGAGCACCTGGTCAGACTTCTGTCGGGCCACAAACCCGCGCGTCGCACGGCGCGCTACGTGTGTGTGGCGGTGCTGAGTTTCGGCCTCGGCGAACCCATGGTGTTCCGGGGCGAAGCGCGCGGGACCATCATTCTGGAACCCAGAGGGGAAGGGGGGTTCGGGTACGATCCGCTCTTCCTGGATCCGGAGACGGGCAAGACGTTCGCCGAATTCGAGGAGGAGGAGAAGGACGCCCGCAGCCACCGCGGGGCCGCATTGCGAGCGCTCGGCGAGCACCTGCGGAAAACCCTTCACTACTAGCTCTCGTAGACCCCGCTTTCAGGCCGCACACGGCTCGGAACCGTGCGCTCCACGAAACACATGTTCGGCCCGGGGGGATTGAAGCGACCCGCACAATCACCGATTCTACCGGGTTGACGAAAACGGACGGGGCGTGGCGCAGCCAGGTAGCGCGCCTGCTTTGGGAGCAGGAGGTCGCCGGTTCGAATCCGGCCGCCCCGACTGTATCCGTCAACCCTTCCGACACGTCGAGCAGATTCCTGCTCGCACAGGATCCACAATGAGAATCACCGTGATCGGTTCCGGCTATGTCGGGCTGGTGGTCGGCGCTTGCTTCGCCGAATCCGGCAACGACGTCATCGGCGCGGACATCAACGAGAGCAAGGTCGCGCGTCTGAACCAGGGCGACGTACCCATCGTGGAGCCCGGATTCGCTCCCATGCTGCAAAGAAACATCGAGGCCCGGCGACTGCGCTTTACCACTGACATCGCCGAGTCGGTGCGCGCGTCGGACCTGATCTTCCTGGCCGTCGGCACACCTCCCGGCGAGGATCACGCAGCCGACCTGAGCGCGGTTCTTTCGACCGCTCGCATCATCGGCGACAACATGAACGGCGAGAAGATCGTCGTCACCAAGAGCACCGTACCGGTGGGCACCGCGCGTCTGATCCGGAACGAAATCGAGGCGCGCACCTCGCATCCGGTACATGTATGCGCCAACCCCGAGTTCCTGAAGGAGGGTGCGGCGGTCTCCGACTTCATGGCCCCGGACCGGGTGGTGATCGGTTCCGACTCCGAGTTCGCGACGGCGATCCTGCGCGACCTCTACGCCCCGTTCGTGCGCACGGGAAGGGCGCTGCTGATCATGGACGTGCGCTCCGCCGAGATCACCAAGTACGCCTGCAACGCCATGCTGGCGGTTCGCATCAGCCTCATGAATTCAGTCGCCCACCTGTGCGATCTCGCCGGTGCCGATGTGCGCTCGGTGAGACGCGGCGTCGGTTCCGATTCCCGCATTGGGAGGCGCTTCCTGTACCCGGGGGTAGGCTACGGTGGCTCGTGCCTTCCCAAGGACATGCGCGCGCTCGCCCGCACGATGGACGACTGGGGCGTCGACGCCGCGATCCTCGAAGCCGCGGAGGCGGTGAACGAGCAGCAGAAGCGCCTGCTGCTGACCCGTGTGGTTGAAGGGCTGGGAGAGGATCTGACCGGGCGTACCGTCGCGGTATGGGGTCTGGCCTTCAAGCCCAACACCAACGACATGCGGGAAGCGCCGAGCATCGTCACCATCGAGGGGCTTCTGGAACGCGGTGCCCGGGTCGTGGCCCACGACCCCGAGGCCCTGGACACCGCCCGGGCCATCTTCGGCGACCGCATCGAGTACGCGACCGACAACTACCGGGCAGTCGAGGGGGCCGACGCCCTGGTCATCCACACGGAGTGGTATCCCTATCGGCATCCCGACTTTGCGCGTGTGCGATCGGCGATGCGCACGCCGGTCGTCCTGGACGGCCGCAATCTGTACGATCCCCGCGCGATGATGGAACTGGGATTCGAGTACCGCTGCGTCGGACGCACGGTGCAAGAGGTTCCATCCCCCTAGATCGCACACCGGCCCGCCCGGGGCTTCTCCGGGGGATTCTCTCGCCGGGGCCGCTTCTCCCCGGCCGTGGGCCGCCGTCCGCTCGCGGCATATCGACGCCGGCGGCAGGTGTGAACGGCCCCTGGCGAGCGGGTGGCCGTCACCTCGGGCACGGCGTTGACACCGGGCGGGATGGACGGGTAACATTGGGGCGGTTTTCAGCGTTGGGCGTCGCGGAACCGGAGCTACCGGGCTGTGACGGACAACAAACGGGCCGCGAGTGAAGCGCGGGCAAGGAGCGCGGGATGCGTACCACCGGTACGGTGAAGTGGTTCAATGATGCGAAGGGCTTCGGGTTCATTACACCCGAGGGCAGTGACCGGGACTGCTTCGTGCACCACTCGGCCATCCAAGTCGATGGGTATCGTTCGTTAGCCGAAGGAGATCGGGTCGAGTTCGATATTGTCCAGGGTCAGAAGGGCCCTGCGGCGGAGAACGTCGTAAAGGTCTAGGGGGATCGCCCCTTCAAGAAGAGGCGCCCGTAGCTCAGCTGGATAGAGCAACGGACTTCTAATCCGTAGGTCCCAGGTTCGAGTCCTGGCGGGCGCGCCTCGCAAGTTGTCTCCCGTTCGGTTGCGCTAGGACGGGAGCGTCCTTGCCCCGGCTCTCGCCTGCCTCCCAGCCGAGGCACGCGAGTGTCCATCCTGCGGTTCCCGGGTGGTTTACGCCGGTCAAGCGCCGGATTAGTTTTGGTCGCTCATTCGGAGGCACCTCCGAAGAGGCGTGAGGCTGGCAGGGCCTTCGGTCCCGCCAACCTCCAACGTGGTGGGCGTAGCTCAGGTGGTTAGAGCGCCAGGTTGTGGCCCTGGAGGTCGCCGGTTCAAGTCCGGTCGCTCACCCTTATCCCGTTTTCCCGGGCTGGCTCGTTCAGCTGGCTTCCCGAGGTCGGGCAGGAATCCCCTTTCGAGGACCGGGCTGACACTCCCGAAAGATCATGAGACCTCCCACGCCCGGAACCGGCTTGGCGCGGCGCGAACGAATCCCGGTTCGCGTCATGGAGGGCCACGACAGCATCGCCGCTGAAGTGGCCGGGCGAATTGCGGCCCTCATGCGGGAACGTGCCGCCGAGGGTCGCACGGCCGTGCTGGGTCTGGCCACGGGCTCCACGCCGGTCGGCGTCTACCGTGAACTCGTCCGCCTCCACAGCGCGGAGGGTCTGGACTTCTCCAACGTCGTCACCTTTAACCTCGACGAGTACTTCCCCATGGAGGTGGGGAGCATCCACAGCTACCACAGCTACATGCGGGAGAACCTCTTCGACCACGTCAACATCCCCGCCGCCAATCGCCACATCCCCCGAGGCGACCTGCCCGAGGCGGAGGTGGAGGCTCACTGCCTCGACTACGAGCGCCGCATCCGCGAAGCGGGAGGAATCGATCTGCAGATCCTGGGGATCGGCCGCAGCGGTCACATCGGCTTCAACGAGCCGGGTTCGGGGCGGCGGTCGCGCACACGGTGCCTGTACCTGGACATGGTCACCCGGGTCGACGCGGCCTCCGACTTCTTCGGCGAGGAGAACGTGCCGCCGCAGGCGATCACGATGGGCGTGGCGACGATCCTGGAAGCGCGCGAGGTCGTGCTGCTGGCGATGGGTGAACACAAGGCCGATGTCGTGCGGCGCGCCGTCGAGGGAGAGGTTCACGCCGATGTCGCCGCCACCTTCCTGCAGCAGCACCCCGCGGCGACCGTGTACCTCGATCCGGCGGCCGCCGCAGGGCTGACGCGGATCCGCACTCCGTGGCTGGTCGGCGACATGGAGTGGACTCCGCACTGGGAGACCGAGGCTGTCATCTGGCTCAGCCGTCGTACAGGAAAGCCGATCCTGCACCTCGCCACCGACGACTACCGGGAGCACCACCTCGGATCTCTGGTGTCCCGGCACGGATCGGCGGAGCCGCTCAACGGGCAGGTGTTCAACGCGCTCATCTCCAAGATCCGCGGCAAGAGCCGACTGCCGCGTGGCCAGGAAGTGCTCGTTTTCTCACCTCACCCCGACGACGACGTGATCTCGATGGGCGGGCTGCTGCGCAAGCTCAGCGAGAACGGCAACCGTGTGACGGTGGCGTATCTGACATCCGGGAACATCGCCGTCTTCGACCACGAAATCCGCCGCTACCTCGACTTCATGGCGCGCGCGGCAAGCGTGATCGAACTCGAGGACCGCAGCACCCTCGAAGCCATCCTGCAGTCGATCGAGGAGGAACTTGCGGGCAAGGGGCTGGGCGACGTGGACCCCGTTGTGGTGCAGCACTTGAAGCGCATCATCCGCGAGAGCGAGGCGTCCGCCGGCATCCAGGCTCTGGGGTTGTCCGCCGACCGCGCGCGTTTCCTGAACCTGCCCTTCTACCAGACGGGGAAGGTCAGGAAGAAGCCGATCACCGAGGCCGATGTGGACATCGTCACCGGACTGCTCGAGGAGCTGCGCCCTTCGATGGTCTTCGCGGCGGGCGACCTCTCCGACCCTCACGGCACCCACCGGATGTGCCTCGAAGCCGTGGAGCGGGCTCTGGAA